>CAXXXW010000003.1:0-14289 GCA_963665555.2 Thalassobaculaceae bacterium | reverse complement strand
GAAACCGTGGCCGGTGGGCTGGATCGACCGGAGGGTCGCGGGCGGCCTCGGCGTCATGCTGGACGACGCGGCGGCCGGCCTTATGGGCGCGGCGCCGCTGTGGCTCGCCCAGGCGGCGCTCGCGCCGGGCTGAAAAGGGGGCGGGGGACGATGGAAAAGACGGAAACGACGGGAACCGTCGAGGCGGCGGCCCGCCGGGCGCTCGCCGCCTGCCGGGAGGCCGGGCTTCTCGCGGCGACGGCGGAAAGCTGCACCGGCGGCCTGGTCGCGGCCGCGCTGACCGGCGTCGCGGGATCGTCCGCCGTGGTGGACCGGGGGTTCGTCGTCTATTCCAACGAGGCGAAGGTCGAGGCGCTCGGCGTGCCGGCCGCGACCATCGCGGCCCACGGGGCGGTGAGCGAGGCGGCGGCGCGCGCGATGGCGGAGGGGGCGCTGGCCGCCTCCCGCGCCGGGATCGCGGTCGCCGTCACGGGCGTCGCCGGCCCCGGCGGCGGAACGGCGGAAAAGCCGGTGGGACTGGTCCATTTCGCGCGCGCCGCCGCCGGCGGGCCGACGGTCCATCTCCGCCGCGTCTTTCCCGGCGGCCGGGCGGAGGTGCGCCGGGCGGCCGTCCTCGCCGCGCTCGACCTGCTCGCCGCCGGAGCGCGGGCGCGGGGCCGGGCCCGACCCGCACGGGCCGGTCAGGAGCGGCCGTCCTCGGGAACGACGCTTTCGACGATCGAGCGGTCCAGCGCCTCGTAGTCGCGGTAGCCGATGAGCCGGTAGATCTCCTTGCGGCTCATCAGCTTGTCGAGGTAGCCGCCCTGCCCGCCGCGCGCCGCGAGATGCGCGTAGAGGCCGCGCATCGCCTCCGCCTCGCGCCGCAGCGAGGTCACGGGCCAGATCACGATGTCGAAGCCGAGCGCGGCGAAGGCGTCGCGGTCGAGATAGGGCGTGCGGCCGAACTCGGTCATGTTGGCCAGCGTCGGCGCGGCGCAGCGCGCGTTGAACGCCCGCATCTCCTCCGCCGAGGCCAGGGCTTCGGGGAAAATCACATCCGCGCCGGCCCGGACGTAGAGTTCGGGCGCGCGCGACGGCGCCCTCGATCCCCTCGGACGCGGCCGCGTCGGTCCGCGCGACCAGGCGCAGATGGGTCCGCGCCTTGCGCGCGGCGGCGATCTTGGCCGCCATCGCGTCGGGCTCGGCGAGGCGCTTGTCCGAAAGGTGGCCGCATTTCTTCGGCAGTATCTGGTCCTCCAGCTGGACGGCGGCCGCGCCCGCGGCCTCCAGGTCCTGGACCAGCCGCATGACGTTCAGCGCCTCGCCGTATCCGGTGTCGCCGTCCACGATCAGCGGCAGCCCGGTGGCGCGGGCGATCGAGCGGACCGCCGGCAGCAGGTCGTCCGAGGTCATCACGCCGAGGTCCGGCAGGCCGAGGCTCGCCGACAGCGCGCCGCCGGAGAGGTAGAGCGCCTCGAACCCGGCCTCGCGCGCGACCAGCCCGGCGAGCGCGTTGTGCGCCCCCGGAACGCCGAGCGCCCCCGGCCGCGACCACAACGCCTCCAGCCGGTCCCCCGGCGGGCGGTCGTCCCCGGGCGTCGAGAACCAGGTCATGGCGTCCCCCCTTCCCCGCGCCGAATCCGGCTCCCGCCCGCGCGGCGGGGTTGGCGCGGGGCGGGGAATATGGCATTAGTTCGGGCGCGTGGCCCAGAGGGCCCGGAGGTCGGGGGGAGCGCGGGCGCCAATGGTTCATATCGTCGGGCTTGGCGGGAGCCTCCTCGCCTTCTGGCTGCTGATGTCCGGGATCTACACGCCGCTGCTGCTGACCTTCGGCGTGTTGTCGGTCCTGCTGGTGCTCTACATCGCGCACCGGATGGACATCCACGACCACGAGACCTTCCCGATCCACCTGAAGGGGCGTGTCTTCGGCTACTGGGGCTGGCTGGCGCGGGAGATTTTCAAGGCCAACATCGATGTCGCCCGCATCGTGCTGTCGCCGCGCATGGCGCTCTCCCCGCGCGTCGTGCGCGTCAAGGCGACGCAGAAGACCGATCTCGGCGTCGTGATCTTCGCCAACTCCATCACGCTCACGCCCGGCACCGTGTCCGTCGATATCGAGGGCGACGAGATCGTCGTCCACGCGCTGACGGACGACCTGGCCGACGGCCTCGTGAACGGCGACATGGGCGCGCGGGTGACCGCGCTGGAGGAGCGCTAGGCGATGTTTGTCGCCGCGACGGCCGCGCTGCTGGCGGCGATGGCGATGGCGCTGGCCCGCGCCTTCGCGGGGCCGAGCCTGTTCGACCGGGTGCTGGCGGTGAACAGTTTCGGCACCAAGACGGTGCTGCTGATCGGCGCGCTGGGCTTCCTGACCGGGCGGCCGGACTTCATGGACATCGCGCTGCTCTACGCGCTGGTCAATTTCGTCGGCACCATCGCGGTGCTGAAGTTCTTCCGCTACCGCAACCTGGGCCTGTCCGCCCGCGAGATCGCCAGCCGCGAGGAGGGCGAGGGATGATCGAACTGGCCGTCGATATCGTCTCCGGCGCGCTGCTGCTGTCGGGCGCGGGGTTCGTGCTGGTCGGCACGCTGGGGCTGCTGCGCCTGCCGGACTTCTACTCCCGGCTGCACGCCGCCGGCATCACCGACACGCTGGGCGCGGAGCTGATGCTGCTGGGGATGGTGCTGCAGGCGGGTTTCACCCTGGTCGCGGCGAAGCTCCTGCTGATCTCGCTGCTCGTCTTCTTCACCGGCCCGACCGCGACGCACGCGGTCGCCAACGCCGCCCGCGTGATGGGGCTGCGGCCGGCGCTGGTGCCCGAGGACGACGCCGCGCGATTCCGGATCGGGGAGCGCTGAGGCATGGGCGCCGGCGCGATCCTGCTGGTCGATGTCGCGCTGCTGGCGCTGCTGTGCTGCTGCGCGGTGGCGATCCTGTTGGCGCGCCACCTGTTCGCGGTGGCGGCGCTGGCGGGCGCGTTCAGCCTGCTGTCGGCCGGGTTGCTGGTGACGCTCGACGCCGTGGACGTGGCGTTCACCGAGGCGGCGGTGGGGGCCGGGATTTCGACGGTGCTGCTGCTCGGCACGCTCGCGCTCGCCGGGCGGCGGGAGCGGCGGACCTCCGGCATCGGCCCGCTGGCGCCGCTGGCGGTGGTGCTGGCGGCGGGCGCGGCGCTGATCTACGCGACGACCGACATGCCGGCCTTCGGCGACCCGAACGCGCCGGGCCAGCGCCATATCGTGCCCGAATACATCGCGGGGTCGGAGCACGACATCGGCGTGCCCAACATCGTCACGTCGGTGCTGGCGAGCTACCGGGGCTACGACACGCTGGGCGAGGTGGCGGTGATCTTCACGGCCGGGATCGGCGTGATGTTCCTGCTCGGCCGGCGGCGCGAGGACGAGGAGGAGAAGGACGGGGCGCCGCCGGGCGCGGCCGGGCGCGGCGCCGGCGCGGAGGACGGGGAATGAGGCACCACCTGGTCCTGCGGGTCGTCTCCAAGATGCTGATCCCGTTCATCCTGCTGTTCGCGCTCTATGTGCAGTTCCACGGCGATTTCGGGCCGGGCGGCGGCTTCCAGGCCGGCGTGATCTTCGCGGCCGGCTTCGTGCTCTACGCGCTGGTCTTCGGCATCGAGCCGGCGCGCGCCGCGCTGCCGGCCCCGGCGCTGCGCCTGCTGGTCCCGGCCGGGCTGGCGCTCTATACGCTGACGGGCTTCGCGGGGCCGCTGCTGGGCGGCAAGTTCCTCGACTACGATGTGCTGGCGGGCGACCCCGAGGCCGGGCAGCACCTGGGCATCCTGCTCGTCGAGTTCGGCGTCGGCGTCACGGTGAGCGCGGTCATGGTGAGCGTCTTCTACGCCTATGCCGGCCGCACCCGCGAGGTCGACGAGGAGGACTGGTAGCCATGCTCGACGCCGTCCTCGACGCCATCGCGGCCCACTACAACTACTGGCTGGTGGTCTTCCTGCTGATGACGGGGCTGTACATCGCCATCGCCAGCGGCAACCTGGTCAAGAAGATCGTCGGGCTGAACGTCTTCCAGACGGCGGTGTTCCTGTTCTACATCTCGCTCGGCAAGGTGGAGGGCGGGACCGCGCCGATCCTGACCGGCCGGCCGGAGACCTTCTCCAACCCCCTGCCCCATGTGCTGATCCTGACCGCCATCGTCGTCGGCGTCGCCACCACGTCGCTCGGCCTCGCCCTGGCGGTGCGGATCCGCGAGACCTACGGCTCGATCGAGGAGGCCGACATAATGGCGGCCGACCGCGCCCGCGAGGAAGGGGCGGCGGACGCGGCGGGCGCGCCGGAGGGGGCGCCGCGGTGAGCCTCCTCGCCGAACACATGGCGATCCTCCAGGTCGCGGTCCCCCTGCTCTCGGCGCCGGTGTGCGCCGTGCTGCGCGGCGGGCGCTGGCCCTGGCTGCTCGCCCTGGCGACGAGCTGGTTCGCCTTCTACGCGGCCGTCACCCTGCTGGGGCAGACGATCGGCGGCGCGGAGGCCGCCTACCATCTCGGCAACTGGCCGCCGCCGATCGGGATCGAGTACCGGATCGACGCGATCAACGCCTTCGTGCTCGTCATCGTCTCCGGCATGAGCGCGCTGGTCCTGTCCTGGGGCCGCGAGAGCATCGCGCGCGAGGTGCCGGAGGGGCGGCGCGGGCTGTTCTACACCGCCTGGCTGCTGTGCCTGACCGGGCTGCTCGGCGTGACGATCACCGGCGACGCCTTCAACATCTTCGTCTTCCTGGAGATTTCCTCGCTCTCGACCTATGTGCTGGTCGCCGCCGGCGGGCGGGCCGACCGGCGCGCGCTGACCGCCGCCTACAGCTACCTGGTGATGGGCACGGTGGGCGCGACCTTCTTCGTGGTCGGCGTCGGGCTGCTCTACATGACGACGGGGACGCTCAACATCGCCGACCTCGCCGAGCGGGTGCGGCCGCTGGCGGACAACCGGGCCGTCCAGGCCGGCTTCGCCTTCGTCGTCGTCGGGATGGGGCTGAAGCTCGCGATGTTCCCGATGCACACATGGCTGCCGAACGCCTACGCCTACGCGCCCTCGGCGGTGACCGCCTTCCTGGCGGCGACGGCGACCAAGGTTTCGGTCTATGTGCTGCTGCGGTTCCTCTACACGGTGTTCGGGCCGGAATACGGTTTCGTCGGGCTGGCGTTCACCTTCGTGTTCCTGCCGCTGGCGCTGCTGGCGATGGCGGCGGCGTCGGTGGCGGCGATCCACCAGACGGACATGAAGCGCCTGTTCGCCTGGTCCAGCGTGGCGCAGCTGGGCTACATGACGCTCGGCCTCGCGCTGGCCAACGCGACCGGGCTGATGGCGACGGTGCTGCACCTCTTCAACCACGCGCTGATGAAGGGGGCGCTGTTCATGGCGCTGGGCGGCGTGGCGATGCGGACCGGCCGGGTCTCGATCGAGGCGGCGCGCGGCCTCGGCCGCGAGATGCCGTGGACCTTCGCGGCCATCGCCGCCGCCGGCCTCAGCCTGATCGGCGTGCCCGGCACGGTGGGGTTCGTGAGCAAGTGGCACCTGGTCCTGGGCGCGGTGGAGAACGGCTGGTGGCCGGTCGCGCTCGTTATCGTCGCCTGCTCGCTGCTGGCGGTGGTCTATGTCTGGAAAATCCTCGAGGCGGCCTATCTCGGCGCCGCGCCGGAGGGCCGCGCGGCGGTCCGCGAGGCGCCGCTGGCGATGCTGGTGCCGCTCTGGCTGCTGGTCGGCGCGAATGTGTATTTCGGCATCGACGCCGAACTGACCACCTCGGTCGCGGCCCGGGTGGCCGGGGCCTTCCTGGGAGGCGGGCCGTGAGCGCGGCGACGGCGCTGGCGCTCGCGCTGGCGATCCCGCTGCTCGGCGGGGTCGCGGTCGCCGTCTTCGGCAACCGGCCGAACCTGCGCGAGGGGGCGACGCTGACGGCCGCCGCCCTGCTGTTCGCGGTCGTCCTCGTCCTGCTGGGCGAGGTCCTCGACGGGGCGCGGCCGGCGCTGACGCTGGCCGAGCCGATGCCGGGCCTGCCGCTGGCGCTGGAGGTCGAGCCGCTGGGGATGCTGTTCGGCTGCGTCGCCTCGGGGCTGTGGATCGTCAACTCGCTCTACTCCATCGGCTACATGCGCGGGAACGACGAGCACAGGCAGACCCGCTTCTACATCTGCTTCACGATCGCCATCGCCAGCGCCATGGGCATCGCCTTCGCCGGCAACATGTTCACGCTGTTCCTGTTCTACGAGGCGCTGACGCTCTCGACCTACCCGCTGGTGGCGCACAAGGAGAACGCCGAGGCCAGGGCGGGCGCGCGGGTCTATATCGGCCTGCTTGATCGGCACCTCGATCGGCTTCCAGCTGGTGGCCATCGTCTGGACCTGGGCGGCGGCGGGCACGCTCGACTTCACGCCCGGCGGCATCCTGCGCGACAGGATCGACCCCTCGATCCTGCCGGTCCTGCTGGCGCTCTACATGTTCGGGATCGGCAAGGCGGCGCTGATGCCGTTCCACCGCTGGCTGCCCTCGGCCATGGTCGCGCCGACGCCGGTGAGCGCGCTGCTGCACGCGGTCGCGGTGGTGAAGGCCGGCGTGTTCACGGTCCTGAAGGTGACGGTGTACATTTTCGGCATCGACCTGCTGGCCGAGACCGGGGCGTCGGACTGGCTGGTCTGGGTCGCGGCGTTCACCCTGCTGGCGGCGTCGCTGACGGCGATGGCCAAGGACAACCTGAAGGCCCGGCTGGCCTATTCGACGGTGAGCCAGCTCGCCTACATCGTGCTCGGCGCGGCGCTGGCGAGCGGCCTCGGCGTGCTCGGCGGCGCGCTGCACATCGCCACCCACGCGCTCGGCAAGATCACGCTGTTCATGTGCGCCGGCGCGATCTACGTCGCCACCCACAAGACCGAGATCAGCGACATGCGCGGGCTGGGCCGGGCGATGCCGTTCACCTTCGGGGCGTTCTGCGTCGGCGCGCTGAGCATTATCGGCCTGCCGCCGCTCGCCGGGACCTGGAGCAAGTGGTATCTCGCGCTCGCCGCCGCCGACACGGGGATGCTGGTCGTCGTCGCGGTCTACATGGCCAGTTCCCTGCTCAACGTCGCCTACCTGATGCCCATCGTGGCGCGCGGGTTTTTCCGGCCGGCGCCGGAGCCGGCGGCCCAGGCGGCGGGCGCCGCCGTTTCGCCGAGGGCCGGCGGGATCGCGGAGGCGCCGCTGCTCTGCGTGCTGCCGCCCTGCCTGACGGCGCTGGGCTGCCTGGTCCTGTTCTTCTACGCCGACGAGGTGGTCGCGCTGCTGCGGCCCATCGTCGAGGGGGCCGCGCCGTGACCGGCCCGGACCGCCGCCCGCCGGGGGAGAAGCCGCGCTGGCTCGACGACCCGGCCAATGTGCGCAAGGTCGTCATCGCGCTGTGCGCGATCTGCCTCGCGCTCTTCGTCGCCGACGCCTTCTACGAGAAGCACCCCCATTACGAGGCCGAGTCCTGGTTCGGCTTCTACGCGATCTACGGCTTCGTCGTTTGCGTCGGGCTGGTGCTGGCGGCGAAGCTCATGCGGGTCTTCCTGATGCGCGGCGAGGACTATTATGACCGCGATCGCTGACCTGCTCCTCCCGCTCAACCCCGGCGTGGCGCTGATCCTCGCCGGGCTGGCGGCGACCGCGCTGCCGGCGGCGGCGGGGCGCGTCGCCATCCTGGCGATCCCGCCGGTCCTCCTCGCCTACCTGTTCGGGGCGGAGCTCGGCGCCCACGCGCCGGTCGAATTCCTCGACTGGCGCCTCGAACTGTTCCGGCTCGACGCGCTGTCGCGGATTTTCGGGACGATCTTCCTGATCGCCGCCTTCCTCGGCAACCTCTACGCCATCGGCGACGACGCCGGCCGGCTGCAGCGCGGCGCGGCGCAGGTCTACGCCGGCAGCGCGCTGGCCGCCGTGTTCGCGGGCGACCTGATCACGCTTTTCGTGTTCTTCGAACTGGCGGCGGTGGCCTCGGTCTTCCTGATCTGGGCGCGGGGAACGGCGCGCGCGCAGGCGGCCGGGATGCGCTACCTGATCGTGCAGGTCGCGGCGGGGGTGGTCCTGCTGGCGGGCGTCCTGATCCATGTGTCGGCGACCGGCTCCATCGCCTTCGACCGGCTCGGCCTCGACGCGCCGGGCGGCTCCCTCATCCTGGTCGCCTTCGGGATCAAATGCGCCTTCCCCTTCCTGCACAACTGGCTCCAGGACGCCTATCCCGAGGCCACCGTGAGCGGCACGGTGATCCTGTCGGCCTTCACCACCAAGCTGGCGATCTACGCGCTGGCGCGGTCCTACGCCGGCACGGAGATGCTGATCTGGGTCGGCGCGGCGATGACCGCCTTCCCGATCTTCTACGCGGTGATCGAGAACGACCTGCGCCGCGTGCTGGCCTACAGCCTCAACAACCAGCTCGGATTCATGGTGGTCGGCGTCGGCCTCGGCACCGAACTGGCGCTGAACGGCACGGCCTCGCACGCCTTCTGCCACATCCTCTACAAGGCGCTGCTGTTCATGAGCATGGGCGCGGTGCTGCTGCGCGCGGGCACGTGCAACGGCTCGGACCTCGGCGGGCTGTACAAGACCATGCCGTGGACGGCCGGGTTCTGCATCGTCGGCGCGGCGTCGATCTCCGCCTTCCCGCTGTTCAGCGGCTTCGTGTCGAAGTCGATGATCGTGACGGCGGCGGCGAACGAGGGGTACTGGGGCGTGTGGCTGGTCCTGCTGTTCGCGTCGGCCGGCGTGTTCCACCATTCCGGCATCAAGATCCCCTATTTCGCCTTCTTCGCCCACGACAGCGGCAAGCGGCCGGGCGAGGCGCCGCCGGCGATGCTGGCGGCGATGGCGATCACCGCCTTCCTGTGCGTCGGCATCGGCGTCTACCCGGCGCCGCTTTACGCGCTGCTGCCCTTCCCGGTCGATTACCACCCCTACACGACCTACCACGTGGTCAACCAGTTGCAGTTGCTGATGTTCTCGGCGCTCGCGTTCACGGTGCTGATGCTGACCCGCGTCTATCCGCCGGAACTGCGCTCGACGAACCTCGACACCGACTGGTTCTACCGCCGCGCGGCGCGGGACCTGGCGCTGGCCGGCTGGCGGGCGATCGAAACCGCCTACGGCGCCGCGACGCGCGCGCTGGTCGACATCGCCCGCTTCGTCATCGCGGACACGCGGCGCAATTTCGGCCCGCTCGGCCCGTTCGGCCGCGCGATCCGCGTCGGCAACGGCGTCGCCTGGATCGCGGCGATGCTGCTGGCGGCGCTGCTCGCCGCCTACGCGGGCGGCTGAGGCGGCGCGCGCGGTATGGCGCGGCGGCGCGAATGCCGCTAGGCTGGGCCGAGGGCCGGAGGCGCGCGCGGGAGGACGGCGGCGATGGACATGACCGGGGAGCACAGGATCGCCGCGCCGCGCGCCAGGGTCTGGGAGGCGCTGAACGATCCCGAAGTCCTGAAACGCTGCATCCCCGGCTGCGAGGCCGTGGAGAAATCGTCCGACACCGCCTTCTCGGCCAGGGTGATGGCGAAGGTCGGCCCGGTGAAGGCGCGGTTTTCGGGCGAGGTTTCGCTGTCCGACCTCGACCCGCCGAACGGGTACACGATTTCCGGCGAGGGCAAGGGCGGGGCCGCCGGCTTCGCGCGGGGCGGCGCCGAGGTCCGGCTGGCCGACGCCGGCGAGGGCGCCACCGTGCTCAGCTACAATGTCAACGCCCAGGTCGGCGGCAAGCTGGCGCAGATCGGCTCGCGCCTCATCGACTCCACCGCCAAGAAGATGGCGGGAGACTTCTTCCGGACCTTCGGCGAGATCGTCGAGGCCGGCCCGGCGGCCGCCGCCGACGACGACGCGGCGGCGCCGGACCCGCATTCCCCCACCCAGCACGGAGAGCGCGCCATGGCCGGCGACAAGCATGTGGAAGAGAACGTCTACCCGAACACGCACTGGTCCGTCTGGGCCGCCGTCGCCTTCGCGGCGGTCGCGCTCGCCGTCTTCGTCGCCAACCTCTAGATCGCGCAACCGGGGAGGAAGCCATGGAAACCAGGGCCGCCGTCGCCACCGCCGCCGGCAAGCCGCTCAGCATCGAGACCGTTACGCTGGAAGGCCCCAGGCAGGGCGAGGTGCTGGTCGAGATCAAGGCCACCGGCATCTGCCACACCGACGAGTTCACCCTGTCGGGCGGCGACCCGGAGGGGATTTTCCCCTCCATCCTGGGGCACGAGGGGGCCGGCGTGGTGGTCGATGTCGGGCCGGGCGTGACCAGCGTGCGGAAGGGCGACCATGTGATCCCGCTCTACACGCCGGAATGCCGGCAGTGCAAATCCTGCCTGTCGGGCAAGACCAACCTGTGCACCGCGATCCGCGCGACCCAGGGCCAGGGCGTGATGCCGGACGGCACCAGCCGGTTCAGCCTGGGCGGCGAGACGATTTACCACTACATGGGCTGCTCCACCTTCTCGAACCACACGGTGCTGCCCGAAATCGCGGTGGCCAAGGTGCGCGAGGACGCGCCCTTCGACAAGATCTGCTACATCGGCTGCGGCGTGACGACGGGCGTCGGCGCGGTGGTGAACACGGCCGGGGTCGAGGCGGGGTCGAACTGCGTCGTGTTCGGCCTCGGCGGCATCGGCCTCAACGTGATCCAGGGGCTGCGCATGGTGGGCGCCGACAAGATCGTCGGCGTGGACCTCAACCCGGCCCGCGAGGCGCTGGGCGCGCGTTTCGGGATGACGCATTTCGTGAACCCGAACGAGCTGGAGGGCGATCTCGTCCCTTACCTGGTGGACCTGACGGGCGGCGGCGCGGACTACAGCTTCGAGTGCATCGGCAATGTCCAGACGATGCGCCAGGCGCTGGAATGCGCCCATCGCGGCTGGGGCGAGAGCGTGATCATCGGCGTCGCCGGCGCGGGGCAGGAGATTTCGACGCGCCCGTTCCAGCTGGTCACCGGCCGGGTCTGGAGGGGCACGGCCTTCGGCGGCGCCAAGGGCCGGCGCGACGTGCCGCGCATCGTCGACTGGTACATGGACGGCAAGATCGACATCGACAGCCTGATCACCCACACCATGCCGCTGGAGGACATCAACAAGGCCTTCGACCTGATGCACGCCGGCGAATCGATCCGCTCGGTGGTGATCTACTGACGGGGCGGCGGAAAGCGGGCGCGGCGCGGGCGGAGGCGCGATGACGCAGGCCGCCCGCGCCGACGGGTCCGGCAATACGATCGTCCAGGTCCGGGGCGACGGCAACACGGTCGTCGCCGGCCTGCCCCACCTCGCGCTGACGCGCCGCCGCGGCCTCCACCGCGAGGTCCGGACCGATCCCGACACCGGCCGGCCGCACGCGATCGACATCCTCCGCCCGTTCCCGCGCGCGATCCCGATGGCCGGGCGCGCGCGGGAGACGCGGGCGTTGCGCGACTGGCTGCGCCTCGACCGGCCCGTCTCCGTCCGCGTGCTGACCGGCGACGCCGGCATCGGCAAGACGCGCCTCGCCCTCGAACTGGTCGAGGAAGCGGCGGCGGAGGGCTGGCGCGCCGGCTTCCTGACCCGCGCCGAACTCGAACGGTTCCGAAGACAGCACAGCGTCGCCGAATGGGGCTGGAACGCGCCGACGCTGGCGGTCGTGGACTATGCGGCGGCGAGCGCGAAGGAGCTTGGCGGCTGGTTGCGCGAACTCGCCGAAAACCCGGTCTGGGAAGACGGCGGGGCGGGCCGCCCCCGCCCCTTCCGCCTGCTGCTGCTGGAGCGGTCCGCCGCGCGCGGCGAGGGCTGGTGGGCCGAGGCGTTCGGGCGCGGCGCCGACGCGGCCGTGACGGCGCGAATGGCGGACCCGCCGGAACCCGTCGCCCTGGCGCCGCTCGACGATCCGGGCGACCGCCGCGCGGCGCTGGCGGGCGCGCTGGAGGCGCTGGAGACCGGGTTGTCGCTTCCGGCCGCAGGGGAGGACCCGGAGTTCGACCGCCGCCTCGCCGGGACCGCCTGGGCCGGCGCGCCCCTGATGCTGGCGATCGCGGCGGCGACGGCGGCGCGGTCCGGCCTGCCGGGCGTCCTGGCCATGGGGGAGGTCGAACTCGCGCGGACCGTCGCCGAAACGGAACTGGGGCGCATTCGCAAGGTCGCGCTGGGCCGGGGCGCGCCCGCCGGACTCGCGCCCTTGCTGGACCACGCCGCCGCCGTGGCGACGCTGTGCGAGGGTCTTACGGGCGACGAGGCGCGCGCGGCGATCGCGCGGGAAGCGGAGGCGCTCGGCTACGCGCTCCCGGCCGGACCGGCGGCGTTGCGCGACGCCCTGGCCGAGGCGATGCCCGACGACGCCGGCGGCCTCGCCCCGGTCGAGCCGGACTTCGTCGGCGAGGCGCTGATGCTCGCGGTCTGGGGCGGGGAAGGAGCACGCCGGCCCCGCCATCGCCCGCGCCCACGGGCAAAAGCCGGGCGCGGTCATGCACACTATCCTGCGCGCCTGCCAGGACTACCCGGTCCGAGGCCGCCGCGAACCGCTTGAATGGTTGACGGTCGTCCGCGAAGAGCGCTCCGGCGATCTGCAGGCTTTGGTCGAAATGGCGAACGCGCTACCCGAACGCACGGTGGAACTGCGCGAGTTCGGGGCCGGCTTGACCGAGGAGATCGTCGTCGCGCTTCGCCCTCTTGCCGCCACGGACCCCGACGCTTTCCGGCCCGATCTGGCGAGTTCCCTCAACAACCTGTCGAACCGGCTTTCCGCTCTCGGAGACCGCGAAGCGGCGCTCGAAGCGATCCGGGACGCGGTGGCCATCCACCGCGAATTGGCGGCGGAGCGGCCGGACGCTTACAGGCCCGATCTGGCGGCTTCCCTCAACAACCTGTCGGTTCATCTTTCCGGTCTAGGAGACCGCGAAGCGGCGCTCGAAGCGATCCGGGAAGCGGTGGCTGTCTACCGCGAATTGGCGGCGGAGCGGCCCGACGCTTTCCGGCCCGATCTGGCGGGTTCCCTCAACAACCTGTCGGTTCGTCTGTCCGCTCTCGGAGACCGCGAAGCGGCGCTCGAAGCGATCCGGGAAGCGGTGGTCATCCGCCGCGAATTGGCGGCGGAACGGCCCGACGCTTACCGGCCCGATCTGGCGGGCTTCCCTCAACAACCTGTCGAACCGGCTTTCCGCTCTCGGAGACCGCGAAGCGGCGCTCGAAGCGATTCGGGAAGCGGTGGCGGTCTACCGCGAATTGGCGGCGGAGCGGCCGGACGCTTTTCGGCCCGATCTGGCCATGTCCCTCAACAACCTGTCGAACCGACTTTCCGATCTCGGAGACCGCAGGGCGGCGCTCGAAGAGATCCGGGAAGCGGTGGCGGTCTACCGCGAATTGGCGGCGGCGCGGCCGGACGCTTTCCGGCCCGATCTGGCGGCCTCCCTCAACAACCTGTCGAACCGGCTTTCCGATCTCGGAGACCGCGAAGCGGCGCTCGAAGCGATCCAGGAGGCGGTGAGGACGTTGGAAGCGCCGTTTCTGGCGTTGCCACAAGGCCATGCCGAACACATGAGAGCTATCCTCGACACGTATGGCTCGGTGTGCGAGGCCTCGGGGCAACAGCCCGAGGCCGCTTTGGTGGAGCCGATTGTCGAGGCGCTCGCCCGGTTGCGGAACTCGGACGAGTAAAGCGAATAGGAGAACCCGATGATCGAAATCGCGAGCCTCGCAACCGCCGCGGTCGCCGCTTTGGCGGGCGAAGTCGCCAAGGGGGCGGCGGGGCCGGTCGGGGCGTGGATCGGGCGGCGTCTGGGCGGCAAGCCGGTCGAGGACCTCGCCGCCGCGCCGGACGACGCGGCCGCGGCCGAGGCGCTGGCGACACGCCTGCGGGTCGAACTGGAGGCGAACCCGGAACTCGCGGGCGAACTCCGCGCCCTCCTCGCCGGCGCCGGCGCAACCCACGCGGCGCAGACCGCCAGCGCGTCCGGCGACGGCGCCTCCATCGTTCAGATTCAAGGCGAAAGCAACAGCGTAAACATCCGCTAGACAGGGAGAAACGGGCGGCGGCTCCCGCCCCGCCCCCCTCAAACCCGGCCGGCCAGCGCTTTCGCGGCGAGTTCGAGGGCGCGGCGGGCGTCGCGTTCGAGGGCGGGGGCGTCGGCGGCGCGCCCGGCGGACGTGACGGCCGGTCCCGGCCCGTCGGCGTGGAGCAGGGCGTTGCGCCGGCGTCGCAGCCAGGCGTAGCCGCTGCCGTGCCGGCGCTCGTTCAGCGCCGCGGCGCCGCCGCCCTCCCCCGCCGTCTCCGCGAGTTCGGCGTCGAGCGCGGCCTGGGCGAGGACGAGCGCGGCGATCCACAGGCCGGCCGCGAAGGCGT
>CAXXXW010000002.1:0-8169 GCA_963665555.2 Thalassobaculaceae bacterium | reverse complement strand
TCGGGCAGGTACGCGCCGCAGCCCGCGATCAGGGACCGGCGCATGGTCAGGAGGCCGCGGCCGCCGTGGCGGCCCGCTGGTCGTTCGCCGCGTGCAACACCGCAAGCTCCTCCTTCACCTCGTCGAGGAATCCGAATTTCGCCATGTCGGCCGCGACGCCGATGGCGTTGGCGAAGCCGATCTCGTCGGTCCCGCCATGGCTCTTCACCGCGATGCCGTTCAGGCCGAGCAGCACCGCGCCGTTGTAGCGGCGCGGGTCGAGGCGCTCGCGCAGCCGCGCCACCGCGCCCCGGCTCAAAAGGTAGCCGAGGCGGGAGGGCAGGGAGGAGCGGAAGGACTCGCGCAGGAAATGCGCGATCAGGCGCGACGCGCCCTCCGCCCGTCTTCAGCGCGATGTTGCCGGTGAAGCCGTCGGTCACGACCACGTCCACCGTGCCGGCGGCGATGTCGTCGCCCTCGACGAAGCCCCGGAAATCCATCGGCATCTCCAGACCCCGCAGCACCGCCGCCGCCTCCCGCAGCTCCTCGTGCCCCTTCTGCTCCTCCGCGCCGACATTGAGCAGCGCGACCGAGGGGCGGTCGAGGCCGAGCGCGATCCGCGCGAAAATCCCGCCCATGACGGCGAACTGGACCAGGTTGTCGGCGTCGCACTCGATGTTGGCGCCGAGGTCGAGCATACAGGTTTCGCCGCGCCGCGTCGGGAAGAAGCTGGCGATCGCGGGCCGGTCGATCCCCGGGCACATGCGCAGGCGGAGCCGCGACATCGCCATCAGCGCGCCGGTGTTCCCGGCCGAGACGACGCCGGCGGCCTCCCCCCCGGCCGCGAGGTCGATCGCCAGCCCCATGCTCGACCGCCGCCCGGTCCTGAGCGCGACCGACGGTTTTTCCGCCGCGCCGACCGTCTCCTCGGTGTGGAGGAGTTCGCACGCGCCCGCCGAAAGCCGCCGCGCGCCGTCGAGCAGCGGCTTCACCCGCGCCTCGTCGCCCACCAGGACGAAGCGCAGTTCGGGCGTCCGCTCGACGGCGATCTCGGCGCCCCGGACCACGAGGTCCGGCGCCCGGTCGCCCCCCATGGCGTCGAGGGCTATCGTGATACGCGATGGCATGTGCGCGGCGGCCGGAAGGTCCATGACAGTCCCGTGAACCGCCAAGTTATACAGGCGGGCCGCCGGCACGGTAACACTTTTCGCCGGGCCGCCGGCAAGCGGGCGCCCGGCCCTATTCCGGCCCGTCGCCCGAAGCGCCCCGCCGGCGCAGCGCGGCGAGCGCCGCGAACGGCCCGCCGGCCGCCTCGTCCGCCCCGCCGCCGGCCGAGAAGGCCGGGACGCCGTCGTCGAACGCGGCGGCCTCCAGCAGCACCGGGTCGAGGGCGAGGGAGAGGACCTGCGCCGCGACCTCGCCGAGGTCGATCGCGCCGCCGGAGACCGGCTCGGCGTCCACCTCGCCGTCGGGCGCGGCCGCCGCGAGCGCCTTCCAGCCGCGCGGCGTGGCGAAGACCTCCGCGAAACCCTCGCTCACCGTGAAGTCCACCGGGTCCTCCGCCGGATCGCCGACCACCGAGACCTCGGCCTCGACGATCCCCTCCGCCAGCACCACGCCGGGGGCGGTTTCGGCGAGACGCGCCTCGGCGCGCAGGCCCGACAGGGCCTCGATCCCGAACCGGCGCGCCAGCGCGGCGCATTCCGCCGGCGTCGCCGCGATGCGGCGCGGCCGGGGCGCGCGGTCGATCTCGGCGAGCGGGATCCGGCGGGAGAATTCCGGCGCGGGCGGCGCGCCTGCCCGTTCGACGGCCATCCTCACGGCTCTCCGAAACGGGGATCGCCGGCGCGGATTTCCTCCGCCGGGCGGGACGCGAGCGTCCGGTCCGCCGCGCGCGCCCAGGCCGCGAGGCGGCGATGCCCGCCGCAAGCCGGCGCCTCCCCCCGGTAAACGTTGCGGGCCAGCGCCTCCTCCAGCGCCCCCCCGGCCGCCGCCAGTGCCGTGTCGTAGGCCGCGAGCCGGCCGTAGAAGGCGGCCCCCATCTGCTTCACCCGCTTGCCGACGGACATGTCGCTTACGCCCATCTCGCGCAGCGATTCGTCCATGTCGGCGAACATGCGGTCGAACAGGTCCTGGGCGAGCCGCCGCTCCCCGCCCGGCTCGGCCTTGAGCCGGCGCAGGACAAGCGCCATGTGCAGGACCAGCATGTCGAACCGTCCGTCGAGCGTGTCGGGCACGGCGCACTCGCGGTAGAACGCGACGCGGCGGGATTGCGCGACGATCCGCTCGTAGAGCCGCGCCGCCGCTTCCCGGCTCCGTTTCGCGCGCGCGCCCGCGAACATCCCGCCTCCCCTCGCGTCCCCGGCCGGCCCGGCCGCGCCGCGTCGTCCGGCGCCCCCGGCGGCCCCCGGGAGCATTGCCTCGCGGCCATGCTAGCATGGCTCGCAATGAAACCGGTGCATCCCGACATCGACTGGCAGGCCGACATGCTGGCCGCCAAGGTCCTCCGGCGCGCCATGACGCTGGAGGCGGCGGCGAGCGAACTCGACGAATGGCAGTCCGAGGCCGGCGGGGACGCCCGCTACCGCGATGTCGACTCCCGCGCGCTGATCGTCACCCACGCGCTGAACGCGCTGATCCGGCGCGGCTATTGAGGCCCGCCAGGATTGACAGGAGCCGGCCCGCCGCCTAGACGGTACGTCGCGCCCGGCGGAGGGGTGGCCGAGCGGCTGAAGGCGGCGGTTTGCTAAACCGTTATACTGGGAAACCGGTATCGTGGGTTCGAATCCCATCCCCTCCGCCATTGCCCCCGGCCGCGCGGGGGCGTAGCGTTGCGGGGCCTTCGGCCCATCGGCCCGGGACGCGCCCTGGAGAGCCGCCGTGTTCGAGAAGTTCCACCTTCCCTCCGCCGCCGGCATGGCCGGGGTCGTCGCCGCGCTCGCCTTCCTGTGGACGCTGCACGGCGACATCGTGGCCCTGCACAAGGACATGCGCGACCTGTCCGACCGGCAGGCGGCCGGTTTCGGCGAGATGGCGGACCGGATCGCCGGGCTGGAGGCGCGCGTGGCCAAGGTCGAGGGGCTGGTCGAGGGCTTGCGGGCCGCCGCCATCGCGGGCGCGAGATCGGTTCCGGCCGGTCCGCCCGCCCCGGCCCGGTAACGCGCCCCGGCGCCGGGCCGCCCATGCGAACGACGCTCGACATCTCCGGCAAGACCCGCGTGTTCGGCTGCATCTCCGACCCGATCGGGCATGTGCGGGCGCCCTCGGTCTTCAACCCGCTGTTCGAGAAGCACGGCGTCGATGCCGTCATGGTTCCGCTGCACATCCGACCGGAGGACCTCGCGGCGGCGGTCGCGGGGCTGCGCGCCATGCCCAATTTCGGCGGCATGGCGATCACGCTGCCGCACAAGGAAACGATCGTGGCCCATTGCGACGAGGTCGGGCGCATGGGCCGGCTGGTCGGCGCGGTCAATTTCGCCGCCTTCGACGACGACCGCCGCCTTCTCGCCGACAACGCCGACGGGACCGGCTTCCTCGACGGGATGCGGGCCGCCGGTTACGAGGCGCGGGACACGGAGATGCTGATGGTGGGGGCCGGCGGCGCCGCGCGCGCCATCGGCTTCGCGCTGGCGGACGCGGGGGCGGCGCGGCTGGTCGTCGCCAACCGGACCCCGCGCGCGCGCCGAGGGCCTCGCCGCCGAACTCGCCGCCGCCTTCCCCGGCCGCGCCATCGTGGCGGGCGAGCCGGACCCGCGCGGCTTCGACACGGTGGTCAACGCCACCTCGCTCGGCCTCGCGCCGGACGACGCGCTCCCGGTCGACCCGGACCTGCTCGCGCCCGGCCAGCTGGTGGCGGAGGTGATCATGAACCCGGCCGAGACGCCGCTCCTCGAGGCGGCGGCGGCGCGCGGCTGCCGCGTCCACGGGGGCCGGCCGATGTTCGATCGCCAGGTGACCGCCATCGCCAGGCTGTTCGGCTACGATTTCCCGCCGCCCCGAACACGGGACGGCGCGCGCGTTCCTTGACGAGGGGGAGCGAACCGATGGTGAAGGCGGTCGATATCGAGGCGGCGCTGGCGCCGCTGCCGGTCCTGGAGGCGCGGTCGCCGGAGACGACGGAGGAGGAGGCCGACGGCCATTTCGCCACGCTGGCGGAATACGAGGCCGGCGGCGTTTTCGCCGGCAGTTTCGAGGGCGTGTCGCCGTGGGAGCGCCACCCGAACGGCGACGAACTCGTCCAGATCCTGCGCGGGGCGGCGCGCGTCACGATCCTGACCGGGGACGGCCCGGTCGCGCTCGACATGCGCGCGGGGATGCTGACCGTCGTGCCGCGGAACATGTGGCACCGCTTCGAGGCGCCCGGCGGCGTGACGGTGATGACCATGACGCCCCAGCCCACCGTCCACACTTCCGCCGAAGACCCCCGCGACGCGCCGGATCCCTGAGCGCCGGCGCCGGCCCGGCGCTTTCGGGCCGCGCCGGGCCGGGGAGACGAGGCGGCGCCGGCGCGATCCGGCTGTCGATTTTTCCCCATCGCATATGCGATGGCATCGCGTATGTGGTGGACTGATATATCTGAAACGGGTTACACTTGCGCGAAGCTGGCGATTCGGGAACCCGGAAACCATGACCAACGGCCTCGTGAAGTCGGCGGCGCGCGTGATGGCGATCTTCGAATGCTTCGAGGACGTCAAGCGGCCGCTCACCATTTCCGAACTGGTCCGGCTGATGGGCGTGCCCCAGTCGAGCATGTCGGCCCTGATGAAGAGCCTGCTGTCCCAGGGCTTCGTCGATTACGACACGCGCTCGCGCGCCTATACGCCCAGCGTGCGGATCGCGCTGCTGGGCAACTGGCTGATGGACGACCCGAGGCCCCGCGACAACCTGCTCGGCATGATGCAGGACCTGAATTCGGCGACCGGCGACACCATTGTCCTGGGCGTGCTGAACGGCGTCGAGACCCAGTACATCCATGTCGTCAACTCGCACCAGAGGCTGCGCTTCCAGCTGCGGCCGGGCATGTTGCGGCCGATGTTCCGCACCGCCATCGGCCTGGTGCTCGCCAGCCTGCGCGAGGACGCCGAGATCGGCCGCATGGTGCGCCGGGTCAACACCGAGGCGGAGCGCCCGGAGGAGATCGTGCAGGAGGCCGACGTGATGACCCGCGTCCGCGAGGTCCGCGACAAGGGCTATCTCGTCACCTCCAACCTCGCGACGCCGGGCGCCGGCGTGGTGGCGACCCTGCTGCGCAACGGCCCGTCGGTCCGTCCGATGGCGATCGGCATCGGCGCGCCGAACCCGCGCATCGTTTCGGGCCGGGACTTCCTGGTCGATACGCTGATGACGGCCGTCGGCCGCTACGCCGCCGGACGGACGGACAAGGCCGCCTGACGCGGGCCGACCCGCCGCGGCGGGCGCGCGGCCTGGCCGGGCGCCCCTCCCCTTGCGCCTTGAAATCGCGGTCCCGGTCGGATAGAGCGGGCCGGCCGAAGGCGGGACCCGTCCGCCGGCCGCGACTGGATATTGAGAGGGACGATGGAACGGATCCGCCGAGGCCTCGCCGCGTGCGCCGCCGCCGCCGCCGCGCTTTTCGCGCTCGCCGCGCCGGCGCTGGCGGGCGACGCCGCCAAGGGCAAGCGCGTCTACAACAAGTGCAAGGCGTGCCATGTCCTCGACAAGGAAAAGAACAGGGTCGGCCCGCACCTGGTCGGCGTTTTCGGGCGCGTCGCCGGCAGCGTCGAGGGGTTCCGCTACTCCAAGGCGATGGCGGAGTCCGGCATCGTGTGGGACGACGCGACGCTGGACGCCTACCTCACCAAGCCGCGCGCCTTCCTGAAGGGCGGCCGCATGGCCTTCGCCGGCCTCAAGAAGGAGACGGACCGCGCCGATGTGATCGCCTATATGAGGGAAGCGCAGCCGGAATAGCGCTCGGGTCCGCGCGGCCGAAGTAGCGCTCGGGCCCCGCGCGGCCGCGGTTGCGCTCAGGCCCGGGCCTCCCAGGCGATCGGCCCGTCCGCCCGGCCCTCCAGCATCTGCCGCAGCCACGGGCCGCGGGCGGCCTCCGCCTCGGCCGCCTCGCCGGCCCAGCGGACGACGCCGCCCTGCAGCAGGACGATCCGGTCGAACCGCGCGCGCGCCGCCGCCATGTCGCCGGTGACCGCCAGCACCGTGGCGCCGGTCCGCGCCGCGTGGCGCTCGATCAGGTCGAGGATGGCGTTGGTCATCGGCGGGTCCAGCCCGGCCGTCGGGTCGTCGAGGACCAGCAGTTCGGGATCGTCGGCCATCGCCCGGGCGACGCCGGCGCGCTTGCGCATCCCGCCGGACAGTTCCGCCGGGTAGAGCGCCGCCGCCCCGGCCGACAGCCCGACATCGGCGAGCAGGGCCAGCGCCCGCTCCCGCCGCCGCCCGGCGCGGCCCGCCGCCGCGCCGGAGCGCCCGGAACGCCACGTTCTCCCACACCGTCATGCCGTCGAACAGCGCGTCGCGCTGGAACAGCACGCCGACCCGCGCGAGACCGTCCGCGCCCGGCGGCGCGCCGCCGAGCGCGACCCTCGCCCCGGTCCGGCGCCTCCAGGCCGAGCACGCAGCGCAGCAACACGGTCTTGCCGGCGGCCGACGGGCCGATCAGCACGGTCGAGCGCCCCGGCGGCGCCTCCAGGCTCACATCCGAGAGCACGGTCTTCCCGTCGAACCCCTTGGCGAGGGCGCGGATGGAAACGCCGAGCGACATGGCGCGGTCCGGTTCGTTGCGACGCCGGACTATCCGGCTCCGCCGGGGCGCGGTCAACGCCCGCCTGTCGCGCGGCCGGCGGCCGTGCTAGCACTCCCGCGCCATGGCGACGCAAGAACGCCAAGACCGCGAGGAGGCAAGGATGCGCGGCGATCCCCCCGTTTCGCGCTACGCCCGGTGCGCCGGGCGCGAAATCCACTATCTCGAATGGGGCGCGCCGGACCTGCCGCCGGTCCTCGCCTGGCACGGGCTGGCGCGGGTCGGCGTCGATTTCGACCCGCTGGCCCGCGCGCTCGCCGGAAGCTGGCGGATCGTCGCGCCCGACACGATCGGCCGGGGGCTGAGCCAATGGGCCGCCGACGCCGGGGCGGAGTACAACTTCGCCTTCTACGAGCGGATCGTCCTCGACCTGTGCGACCGGCTGGGCATCGGGCGGATGCGCTGGATCGGCACGTCGATGGGCGGGAGCCTCGGCATGTGGCTCGCCGGCGGGGCGCTGCGCGACCGTATCGAGCGGCTGGTCGTCAACGACATCGGCCCGGAGCTTCCCCGCCCCGCGATGGAGCGGATCGCCGCCTATCTCGGCGCGCCGCCGGCGATGGACACGGTCGGCGAACTGGAGCGCTACCTGCGCGAGGTCTACGCCCCCTTCGGCTGGATCCCGGACGCGCAGTGGCGGGCGATGGCGGAGGCGTCGTTCCGCCGGCTGCCGGACGGCCGCGTCACGACCCATTACGACCCGCGGATCGCCGGGCATTTCGCGGCCCATCCCGGCGACTGGCGGCTGTGGGCGCGCTTCGACGCGATCGCCGCGCCGACCCTGCTGCTGCGCGGCGCCGATTCGGACCTGCTCTCCCGCGACATGGCCGGCGAGATGGCGCGCCGCGGCCCGCGCGCGCGGCTCGTCGAGTTCCCGGACTGCGGCCACGCCCCCGCCCTCGCCGCCCCCGCCCAGATCGACGCGGTGGCGCGGTTCCTGGCGGAGTGAGGGGAGCGCGAGGGGAAAGGACGGGGTGGAATATGACCTGGTTGTTCTTCGTCGACGAAAGCGGACACGACCACAAGACGACACCCTACGAGGTCCGTGGCGGAATCGCGCTTCATGTCGAGCGGCTCTGGCCGTTCGTACAGGACATTCAACGGCTGGAGATCGAGTGTTTCGGCTTGCGGCTCCGTGAGTCCGGCAAGGAGCTCAAGGGTTCGACGCTGATCGATCGGAAGCGTTTCAGGTTCGCCCATCAAGACGACCCGTTGCCGTCCGCCACGAGGAGAACGCTCTGCCAGGAATTCCTAAGCAAGGGAGCAAGGAGAGAAGCGCCGACCCAAGGCGAGTTTACTGCCTACGGGCAAGGCTGCCTCGGCATGGCGCGCGGGATTTTCCGTCTTCTTAAGCATCACGGCGCGATCGCCATGGCGTCGGCCATTCCGCGCGGCGCGACCAAACCGGCCGGTTACCGGTT
>CAXXXW010000001.1:0-67085 GCA_963665555.2 Thalassobaculaceae bacterium | reverse complement strand
CGGATTTCGTTGCGGGCGAGGCGTGCGCCGACGGCGAGCGCGAAATTGTCGTACTCCGCGCGCTCCGCCGCCTCGACCAGGGTCAGCGCGATGTGGAAGGCCCGCGCGCCCTCGTTCTGCGCCTTGGCGTGGCCGAGCCGGGCGCCGCGCCCGACGGAGACTTGCGTCACCGCGTTCGCGAAATAGCGCCCGCCGGCCGGGCCGACATGGCTTTCGACCACATCCGCCGCGCTGTCGCGGCCGGCGCGGACCACGATCCGGGGCGCCAGGGCCGCGCCCTCGCCATCGGCCGCGGAGACGATGTGGATCGGCGCGCGGGCGCGGCGCCGGGCGCGATGTCGAGGAAAATCCCGCCGGCCAGCGCCGCCGTGCTGAGCGCCGCCAGCGGCAGCCCGTCGGTCGAGTCGGTCTCCTCCACCGCCGCCGCCAGCCCGGCCCGGACCTCCTCCGGCGCGTCGTCCAGCGCCATGGCCGCGACGCCCGCGCCCGGCCCGCCGGGATCGGAGAGGTCGGGGCGGAAAACGCGTTGGCGAGCACCAGCCGGGGGCCGTCGACCTCCGGCGCGCGGCCGGCGGCGGCCGGCGCGTCCCGGCCGCCGGGCGCCGGCGCGAAGTCCTCGGCCGCCAGCGCGTGAGGCTGGTGTACTTCCAGGACTCGGTCCGCGCGTGCGGCCAGCCGGCGGCGGCGTAGCGCGCCCGGCGCGGGCGCGCAGCCCGGCCAGCCACGGCGGATCGGCCGGCCGCGCCGCCGCCGTCGCGATCGACTCCCAGAACGGCGGGAACGGGGCGAGATCGTCCGGCATCAGGCGGCCTCTCCCGTGAACGCGGCGTAGCCGCTCTCCTCCAGCTCCAGGGCCAGCTCCTTGCCGCCGGAGCGCCGGATCGCGCCGTTGGCGAGCACATGCACGCGGTCCGGCTCGATATGGGTTCAGCCAGGCGCTGGTAGTGGGTGATGACCAGCATCCCCGTTCGGGCGAGCCGCAGCGCGTTCACGCCGTCCGCCACCACCTTCAGCGCGTCGAGTCGAGGCCGGAATCGGTCTCGTCCAGCACGGCGAGCACCGGCTCCAGCACCGCCATCTGCAGCACCTCGTTGCGCTTCTCTCGCCGCCGGAGAACCCGACATTGACCGGCGCTTCAGCACGTCGTCGTCCATGCCGAGCGCGCGGGCGCGGGCGCGGACCAGCTTGAGGAAGGCCATCGCGTCGCCTCCTCGCGGCCGGCGTGGCGCAGCTTCGCGTTGTACGCCTCCCGCAGGAAGGTCATGCCGGCGACGCCGGGGATTTCCACCGGGTACTGGAAGGCGAGGAAGAGGCCCCGGTTCGCCCGCTCGTCCGGCTCCATGTCCAGCAGGTCCGCGCCCCCGGAAGCTCGCCGAGCCCCCGGTAACCTCGTAGCCGTCGCGCCCGGCGAGGATATGGGCCAGCGTGCTCTTGCCCGAACCCGTTCGGCCCCATGACGGCGTGGACCTCGCCCGGGCCGACCTCCAGGTCGATCCCGCGCAGGGATTTCCGTGCCGTCCACGCTGGCGCGCAGGTTCTCGATCCTCAACAGCGACATCGCGTCCGCCTTCCCGATACCCCGGCCCGCCGGCTCAGCCGACGCTGCCACTCCAGGCTGATGCCGATCAGCTTGCGCGCCTCGGACGGCGAACTTCCATCGGCAACTCCCGCATCACCTCCCGGCAGAAGCCGTTGACGATCAGCCCCACCGCGTCCTCCGCCGAGATGCCGCGCTGCATACAGTAGAAAAGCTGGTCCTCGCTGATCTTGGAGGTGGTCGCCTCGTGCTCCACCCGCGCGGTCGGGTTGCGGGATTCGATGTAGGGCACGGTGTGGGCGCCGCACCTGTCGCCGATCAGCAGGCTGTCGCACTGGGTGTGGTTGCGCGCCCCCTCCGCCCGCGGCATCACCTTGACCAGGCCGCGATAGGTGTTGTCGGCCCGCCCGGCGCTGATCCCCTTGGAGACGATGGTCGAGCGCGTGTTGCGGCCGATTATGGATCATCTTGGTCCCGGTGTCGGCCTGCTGCGCGTTGTTGGTGATGGCGACGGAGTAGAACGCGCCCGTCGAGTTCTCGCCCTGCAGCAGGCAGCTCGGGTACTTCCAGGTGATCGCCGATCCGGTCTCTCCACCTGGGTCCAGGAGATTTTCGAGTTGCGGCCGCGGCAGGCGCCGCGCTTGGTCACGAAGTTGTAGATGCCGCCGGTCCCGTTCTCGTCGCCCGGATACCAGTTCTGCACGGTGGAGTACTTGATCTCCGCGTCGTCCAGCGCCACCAGTTCGACGACGGCGGCGTGCAGCTGGTTCTCGTCGCGCTGCGGCGCGGTGCAGCCCTCGAGGTAGCTGACATAGGACCCCTCGTCGGCGACGATCAGCGTGCGCTCGAACTGCCCCGTGTTCTCGGCGTTGATGCGGAAATAGGTCGAAAGCTCCATCGGGCAGCGCAGCCCCTTCGGGATGTGGACGAAGGAGCCGTCGGTGAAGACCGCGCTGTTCAGCGCCGCGAAATAGTTGTCGCCGCGCGGCACCACCGAGCCGAGGTGTTCGCGCACCAGTTCGGGATGCTCGCGCACCGCCTCGGAGATGGAGCAGAAGATCACGCCCATCTCGGTCAGCCTGGCCTTGTAGGTGGTGGCGACCGAGACCGAGTCGAACACCGCGTCCACCGCCACCACGCCGGCGAGCAACTCCTGCTCCTTCAGCGGGATGCCGAGCTTCTCGTAGGTGCGGAGCAGTTCCGGGTCCACCTCGTCCAGGCTCTTCGGCCGCTCCTTCGTCTTCGGCGCGGCGTAGTAGTAGAGGTCCTGGTAGTCGATGGGCGGATAGCCGACCTTGGCCCAGTTCGGCTCGCGCATTTCGAGCCACTGCCGGTAGGCCTTGAGCCGCCATTCGAGCAGCCACTCCGGCTCCTCCTTCTTGGCGGAGATGAACCTCACGATGTCCTCGGACAGGCCCTTGGGCGCGGTCTCCATCTCGATGTCGGTGACGAAGCCGTACTTGTACCTGTCGGCCGCGAGGCCCTCGACCCGCTCGACCGTTTCAGCCGCGATCGACACGATCCCTCCTCCCCGGAACTCCGAATGTCCTCATGCGCGCGGCCGCCGGCCGCCGGCCGGCCGCGCCGCCTCCCCGGCCCCGCCCCGCGCGCCCGGCGGCGGGAACATCCCGGCCGGGTCCAGCAGGTCGGCCAGGCTGACCTCCGCCAGCGCGGCGCGGATCGCGTCGTTGACCCGGTCCCAGTTGCCGCGCATCGGGCACCGCGCCTCCGCGCCGCAACTGTCTTCCGCACCCTCGACGCAGGCGGTGAGCGCGATCGGGCCGTCGAGCGCCTCGACGATCTCCGCCACCCGCACCTCCCGCGCCGGGCGGTCCAGCGAGTAGCCGCCATTGGCCCCGCGATGCGAGGTCACCAGCCCCGCGCCCGCCATCCGCCGCAGCAGCTTGGCGACCGTCGGCGCGGGTATCGCCGCGCCTTCGGCGACCTGGGCGGCGGTCCGCACCGCCCCCGGCGTGCGCGACAGGCGCCCCAGCGCCACCACCGCGTAGTCCGTCATCCTGTTGAGTCGCAGCATGGCCCGCCGACGCCGCGCCGTTTTCCGGCGCAATGCATATCCGGCGCGGCGCGAAAGTTCAACAGTTAATCGGACGAATTCGGTATGGTATCCGCCGGCCCGTCGCGCGCGCCGGCGCCGGGCGGCCCCCGACACGGCTCCACCGCGATTCGGACCCCATGACCGCGACCGCGACCGACCGCCGCCCGCGCAACCTCGCGCTGGCCTGGCTCTGGATGCTGGGGGCGTTGCTGTGCCTGTCGGGCATGGCCGTCGCCGGGCGCGAACTGGCGGCGGAGCTGACCGCCTTCCAGGCCGCCTTCGCGCGCAGCGCCGTCTGCCTCGCGGTGCTGCTTCCGCTGGTGGCGGTCGTCGGCTTCCGCCGCGTGCGCACCCGCAAGCTCCGGCAGCACCTCGCGCGCAACACGCTGCATTTCGGGGCGCAGACGGGATGGCTCTACGGCGTCGCGGCGCTGCCGCTGGCCGAGGTGTTCGCCATCGAGTTCACCGCGCCGATCTGGACCGCGATCCTGGCGAGCCTGTTCCTGCGCGAACGGCTGACCGGCGCGCGGGTGGCCGCCATCGCGCTCGGCTTCGCCGGCGTGCTGCTGATCCTGCGGCCGGGCGCGGCGGTCCACCCGGCGGCGCTCGTCGTGCTGCTGGCGGCCCTGGGCTTCGCCTCGACCTATGTGTTCACCCGCCACATGTCGGAGACGGAGTCGCCGCTGACGGTGGTCTTCTACATGAACCTCGTGCAGTTCCCGATCGGGCTGGCGCTGTCGGTCCCGGACTGGACGGTTCCGTCGATGGCGATGGCGCCGTGGATCGCGCTGATCGGGGCGTGCGGCCTCGGCTCGCATTTCTGCTTCGCGCACGCCTTCCGGCTGGCCGAGGCGACGGTGGTGACGCCGTTCGACTTCGTGCGCCTGCCGCTGATCGCGGCCGTCGGCTTCCTGTTCTACGGCGAGGGGCTGGACTGGGCGATCCTGCTCGGCGGCACGGTGATCTTCGCCGGCAACCTGCTGAACCTGTGGGGCGAGCGCCGCCGCGGCGCCCTCGACGCCGTGTTCCGCTAGGCCGCGCGCATCGGGTAGCCGAGGAAGCCGCGGAAGCGGGCGCGCCCGCCCCGGACGAACGGGCCGTCGCGCTCCAGCCGGGCGAAGCGGCGGACCAGGCCGCCGATCGCCGCGCGGCCCTCCATCCGCGCGAGGCTCATCCCGGCGCAGGTGTGCGCGCCGCCGCCGAAGGCGAGATGCGGGTTGGGCGCGCGCGCGATGTCGAGCCGGTCCGGGTCGGCGAAGACCTCCGGGTCCCGGTTCGCCGCGCCGATGCACAGCGTGACCGGCGTGCCGGCGGCAAGCCGCGTCCCGCCGATCTCGACCTCCGCCGCCGCGCGCCGGTTGCCCAGCTGGTTGGAGCTTTCGTAGCGCAGGAACTCTTCCACCGCCGGGCCGACCAGGCCGGGATCGGCGCGCAGCCGGGCCAGTTCGCCCGGATTGTCCATCAGCGCCGCGACGCCGTTGCAGATGAGGTTGGTGGTGGTCTCGTGGCCGGCGTTCAGCAGGAAGATGCAGTTGTGCACCAGTTCCGGGAGCGTCAGCCGGTCGCCGCCCCCGCCGGCGATCAGGGCGGCGAGCACGTCCGGCCCCTCGGCGGCGGGCGCGCGGGCGCGGCGCGCGACCAGGTCCTCCAGCCAGGCCGAGAATTCCCGCACCGCCCTTTCGCCGCGGCGGCGCGCGTCGTCCGGCAGGGTCGGCTCCAGCGCGCCGAGGATCGCCAGCGACCAGCCGCGCAGCGGGCCGCGCTCCGCCTCCGGCACGCGCAAAAGGTCGCCGATCACCCGCACCGGGATGGCGGCGGCGAGGTCGGCGACCAGGTCGAAGCGGCCCTTCTCCGCGATCCGGTCGAGCAGTCCGTCCACCAGCGCGTCGAGCCTCGGCTCCAGCGCCTTGAGCGCGCGCGGCGCGAAGGCCGGCATGAGCAGGCGGCGCACGCGGGTGTGCAGCGGCGGGTCGTTGAAGACCAGGCTCGTCGTGTGGTGCTCGTACAACGGCCCGTCGCCGAAATTCGGCCGGAACTCGACCTTCTTGTCGGAGGAGAAGCGGCGGTCGCGATAGACCGCGTCGACATCGCGCCAGCGCGTCAGGAACACCGACCCGTCCGGGCAGCGGTGCACCGGCGCGCGCTCGCGAAGCGCCCGGTAGACGGGATAGGGATCGTCGAGGAAACCGGGCGGGAGCGCTCGAAGGTCGAACCCCGGCGCGACCTCCGCCCCCGCCGCCGCGCCGCCGGTTCCATCCGCCGCCATCGCCTCGCCTTTCCGCCTTGCGGCCTCGACCGCTTTGGACATTATCGGTTTCGGGGGCCTCGCCCTCAACCGCGCCCGAACGGGCGTTTCGGAAAGGATGCCGTAATGAAGACCTCCGCCGCCCTCGCCATCGCCGCCGCCTTCGCGCTCGCGCTTGCCGGGCCGGCTGTCGCCGCCGATGTCGCGGACGGGCCGGTCGGCGACACCGTGCTGGTCGTCGCGGGCGACATCGACAGGACCAACCGGCCGCCCTTCGACGCGCGGCGCGACGCCTTCCTCGGCTACCACGAGACGGGTTTCGAGAAGGCGTTCGCCTTCGACCGCGCCATGCTGGAGAGCCTCGGCGAGACGGAAATCGGCATCGAATTCCACCAGTGGATCGCGCCGAAAACCTTCTCGGGCCCGCGGCTGGCCGATGTGCTGGCGGCGGCGGGCTGCGTCGGCAAGCCGCTGGCGACGCTGGCGCTCGACGGGTTCTCCACCGAAATCCCGGCCGAAGAGATCGCGGCGCGCGACTGGGTGCTGGCCACGCGGTCGAACGGCCGCCCGCTCGACATCGGCGGGCGCGGCCCGCTCTGGCTGGTTTTCGACCCGCCGGGCGACCGGCCGGCCACCGACGAGGAGGAGCTGATGTGGCCCTGGGCGCTGTTCTTCCTGCGCTGCGGATGAGGACGGCGCGCACGGCGCGGCGGCGGGCCGGCGCGCGCGCCCCGGCGGCTCAGTTCCCCGCGTTGCGGCGCAACAGCAGCTGGTAGCGCTTCTCGCCGATCGCGCAGTCGGTCAGGCCCCGGTACGCCTGGGCCGGGACCACGCCGTCGCGGACGGCGACGCGGCGCGGCGGGGGGCGCAGGCCGGAGATTTCGAGGATCAGCTTGCGCCGCACCGCCGCGGCGAAGCTTTCCGGCGTCTCCGCGACCACGATGAACGCCCCCGGCCCGACGATCACGCAGTCCTCGTAATACAGGTCGATGTCCTCCAGCGCCGGCACGCCGAGCGGCGACGGGCGGCCGTTCAGGATCGGCAGGCCGTTGATCGTGATGCCCCGCTCCGCCGCGCGGTGGCGGGTGTCGTCCACATAGAAGCCGCCGTTGTTCGGCCCGTCGCCGGAAATGTCGATCGCCTTGCGCGCGGCCCGGAACCCGCCCTGGCGGAACAGCGCGACGGCGTGGAGGATGGCGTTGCTGATCGAGGTGCGATGCCCCGCGCCCAGCGGCGCCTCGCGCAGCAGGGCGGCGAAGGCGGCGGCGCTCTCCGGGCCGTCGATCGCGCGCCAGTCCACCACCAGGCGCTGGTTCAGCGGGCCGGCCCATTCGGTGTAGGCGAGCGCGATCCGCCCGTGCCGCCCCTGCTGGATCGCTTGCACGACATAGGGGTCGAGCAGCGCCTGGATATAGCCGTCGCGCTGGAGCCGGGCCTCCAGCGCGTCGATGCTGCCGGAAATGTCCACGGCCAGCACCAGCTGGAGGTCGACGTCGATCGCGTCCGCGGCCTCCGGCGCGCCCGGCGTCCCCTCCGTCCGCGCCGGCGCGCGCGTCGCCAGCAACGCGAGCGCGAGCGCCGCGCAAGCCAGGCAGGCGAAAAGACGGCGCGCCCTCATCCGGGTCCCTTCCCGTGTCGTCCGGTTCCGCGCCGCATTACACGGGGCCGGGGCGGCGCGGGCAAGCGGTTCGGCGCGAAAACGGCGCGGCGGCCGCCTCAGCCGCCGCCGGGCGCCGCCATTTCGGCGATTTCGGCCAGCGTCACCGCCCGCGCGGGCGGGCGGACCCGGAAGGTCCCGACCTCGGCCGGGCTTCGCCCGCGCGCCGCCGCGACGATCTCGGTCACGGTCGCGGCGCACATCCGGCCCTGGCACGGCCCCATGCCGCAACGCAGGAAGGCCTTGACCTGGTTCGGCCCGGCGCAGCCCTCGGCCACCGCCGCGCGAACCTCGCCCGCGGTCGTCTCCTCGCAGCGGCAGACCGCCACCCCGTCCGGGATCGCGCCGGCCGCGTCCGGCGGCGGGAACCAGCGATCGAGGAACGGGCGCAGGCCGAGTTCGAGGAACCGGCGCGTCCGCGCGTCCTCGGCGCGGAAGTCGCGCTCCGCCTCCCCGACAAGGCCGAGCCGTTCGGCGACGGCCAGCCCGGCGATCCGGCCGCCATGCTCGGCCGCGGCCGCGCCGGCGATCCCGCCGCCGTCGCCGGCGATGTAAACGCCGGGCGCCGAGGTCTCGCCCCAGGGGCCGACGACCGGGCGGAAGCAGCGCCCCGGCGCGTCCCAGCGGTGTTCGACGCCGGCGAGGCGGGAAAGGTGCGTGTCCGGGACCACGCCCTCGTGCAGCGCGACGACATCGGCTTCGACGGTCCGCTCGCCGCCGCCGGCGTGGAACGCGACGGCTTCGACGCGATCGCGGCCCCGAAGGGCGAGGCGGCTCGCGCCGGCGTGGACCGGGACGCCGGACCGGCGGACGGCCCGCAGCATCTCCCAGCCCCTGGCCAGGTACGGGCCGGCGGCGAGCGCGCCCGGCAGGCGGAGGAACGCGCGCCGCCAGCCGCCCGGCGGCGTCGTGTCCACGATCGCCGCGACGGGAACCCGCGCCGCCAGCAGCTGCGCCGCCAGCTGGAGCAGCAGCGGGCCGCTCCCGGCCAGCACCGGGCGGCCGGCGGGATAGACGCCGGAGGTCTTCAGCGCCGACTGCACCGCGCCGGCGGTCATCGCGCCGGGCAGGGTCCAGCCGGGAACCGGGACCGGGCGCTCCAGCGCGCCGGTCGCGATCACGACATACCGGGCCGAGACCCGCGCCGCGGCGCCGCCCCGGCTGTACAGCACATCGCGCCGCCCGCCCCTGCCCGGCGCGCCGATATGCCAGACGGCGGCGCCCGGCCGGTAGTCGAGCCGGACGGCGCGGAACGCCTCCACCACGCCGGCGCCGCGCGCGTAGGCGGAGCCGAGGAACGCCATGTCGGCGGGCCGCAGCCGACGCACCGTCTCGATGCCGCGGTAGATCTGGCCGCCCGGCCCGGCCTGCTCGTCCAGCACGACCGTATGCGCCCCCGCCTCGGCGAGCGCGGCCGCGGCCGACATGCCGGCCGGCCCGGCCCCGACGACAACGGCGTCCGCCGCGCCGCTCACGGCCCGACCCCGCGCGCCGCCGGCTGGAGGCGGACCGACATGCCCTCGCGCACGGGTTCGAGGCAGGCCTGCCGGTTGGCCGCGCCGTCGATCTCCACCAGGCACTCGAAACACGCGCCCATCATGCAGAACGGCGCGCGCGGCGCGGCCGAGACCGCCGATTCGCGCCGGAACGGAACGCCGGCCGCGAGCAGCGCCGCCGCCAGCGTGTCGCCCTCCAGGGCCTCCACCTCCGCGCCCTCGAAGAGGAGGGAAACGCTAGGCCTGGGCGGGCCGGACAGTCTGCGAAACATCGAACCTCCGGGGCGAGAACGCCGGGAATTCCTCCTCCAGGCCCGGCTCCAGCAATTTCGGCGCGAGGCGCAGCGCGTGCGCCGCCGCCAGGGTGACGCCGCTGTGGCAGGTCGCGGCGAAGGCGCCGGGATGCGCCTCCGATTCGCCGTAGATCGGGAAGCCGTCGGCCGGCATGATCCTGAGCGCGCTCCAGCCGCGCACGACGCGCAGCCCCTCCAGCGCCGGAACCTTGCGGACCGCCCGCGCGGCGATCGCGCGCGCCATTTCCGGGTTGAAGCCGACATCGAACCCCACCGACTCCCTCGTCGCGCCGAGCATGACCGTGCCCTGCGGGGTCTGGCGGACCTGGCCCAGCACATGGCGGAACAGCGGCCGGACCCGCTCGGTGACCAGGATGTGGCCGCGCTCCGGCGCGACCGGGACGTCGATGCCGATTTGCGCGGCGAGCGGCGGGGTCCCGTTTCCGGCCGCCACGACGACCCGGCCGGCGGAGAACGCCTCGCGCGCGGTCTCGACCCGGAAGCCGCCGCGTTCGGGAAGGATGCGTTCGACGCGGCGTTCGGCGAGGAAGGCGGCGCCGGCGGCGGCCGCGCTCCGGTGCAGCGCGCGCAGCGCGGCCAGCGGATCGACCGCCCCGTCGTGCGGGCAGAACGACGCGCCGACGACCTCCGGCCCGACCGCCGGCTCCATCCGGCGGACCTCGCCGCCGTCGACGACGCGGCGGTCGTTGGCGCCGCCCGGCTGGTTGTGCATCCGCGCGATCGAGACGGCGTGGGCCTCGCACTCCGCCTCGTCGAGGCAGAGCTCCAGACCGCCGGGGCGGCGGTGGCCGGCGTCGATCCCGGTTTCCTCGCGCAGCTCGGCCGCGAAGCCGGGCCAGAGGTCGGAGGAGAGCCGCGACCAGCGGGCGTATTCGCCCATGCCGTCGCCCTTGGACTGCACCCAGACCAGCCCGAAATTGCCGCGCGAGGCGCGGAAGGCGTCGTCGCCCTCGTCGAGCAGGAGAACCTCCGCGCCCGCCCGCGCCATCCCCCGCGCCAGCGCCGCGCCGACCAGCCCGCCGCCGACCACGATGACGTCGGCGGTTCTCATTCCTCCTCCGGGGGAAGCAGGGGTTCGAGACGGGCGATGAGGGTCGCGAGCCGTTCCCGCGCGACCGTCCAAACGATGTCCAGGTCGAGCTTTTCGTAACCGTGGATCGCCCGGTTGCGCATCCCCCTGATCTCGTTCCAAGGAATTTCGTCGTGCTCCCGCCTGAACCCCGGAGAAAGCCGGCCCGCCGCCTCGCCGATGATTTCGAGGCGCCTCACGACCGCGTCTTGCATTCGCGTGTCCTCGATGAATTCGTTGTAGGTCGCCCCGTTAACGTACTTCCGCGCCAGGCGCGCCGACGAAACGATGTCGAAAACGTGCCCGAGGTCACGATCCATGGACGAGCTCCGCGGAGCCGAGGATCGATTTGCGGCGGATCCAGTTCGGGCTTTTCTCGACGACGGCGCGCTGGACCAGGTCCACCTCGCGGCCGAATAGGGCCTTCAACTCCTCCTCCATGTCGGCCAGTTCGGCGAAGCCGTGCCGCGCGTCGTCGCGGAAACCGACAAGCACGTCCACATCGCTGTCGGGACCGAAATCGTCGCGCAGGACGGAGCCGAACAGGGAGAGGTCGGCGATCTTCCAGCGTTCGCAAAAGGCGGCGATCCGGTCCGCCGGGATGTCGATGCGCGGGGCCATGGCCGGGTTACAATGCCCGATTCCGGGCCGGGCGGGAAGGCGCGCGGCGGCGCTACGCCCCGCGCTCCGCCAGGCGCGCGTCGAGGGCGGCGGCGGCGGCGGCGTCGAAACCCGCGATCCACGCGCCGCCGAGGTCGATCACCGGCCGCCTGGCCAGCGTCGGATGCGCGCACAGCAGCCCCGCCGGATCGGCGTCGAGCCGCGCCCGCTCGGCCTCCGGCAGGCCGCGCCAGGTCGCGCTCCGCCGGTTGACCAGCCGCTCCGGCCCGATCGCGGCGAGCCACGCCTCGGCCGTTTCGCGGTCCAGCCCGTCCTTGCGCAGGTCGTGGAAACGGTGCGCGGCCCCGGCGCGTTCGAGCCGTTTGCGCGCCTTGCGGCAGGCGTCGCAATTCGCGAGGCCGTGGACGACGAGCATCTACCCCTCCGCTCCGCCGCGCGGCAGCGGCAGGTACGCCATCACCGCCAGCATCGCCTCGATCGACGAGCGGCCGAGCGCCATGGCCCGGCCGGGCGACCAGCCGACCCGTTCGTCCGGCGCGTTGGCGGCGTCCTTGAACGGCATCTCCAGCGTCATCGACGCCGCGCCGAGATGCTTGCCGAGCCAGCCGGTGCAGGTCGTGGTCAGCCCCTGGCCGGGCCTGGCCGGCGGGTAGCCGCGCGCGGTCTGGAAGTCCGGGTTGAGGTCGGCGAGCGCGCCGGCGAAGCGCCGGACGGTGGCGCGCTGGGCCGGGCTGGCCTCCGCGATCCCGTCGAGGCCGACGATGAAGTTGTAGGGCATCGCCTCGTCGCCATGCACGTCGAGGCAGAGATCGACCCCGGTCCGGCGCATCGCCTCGCGCACATGGAACACTTCCGGGCTGCGCTCCAGGCTCGGCGCCTCCCATTCGCGGTTGAGGTTGGCGCCCCGGGAGTTGACCCGCAGGTTGCCGAGCGCGCCGCCGTCCGGGTTCATGTTGGGGACGGCGTGGATCGCGGCGCGCTCGCGCAGCGCGCGGGCGGCCCCGTCCTCGGCGTCGACCAGCCGGTCGAGGAAACCCTCCATGAACCATTCGGCCATGGTCTCGCCCGGATGCTGGCGCGCGATCGCCCAGATCGACGGCCGGGCCGCGTCCGGCTCCCCGAAGCGCAGGATGTCGATCGGCCGGCCGAGCGCGGTGGTTCCCGGCGTGGACAGCGCCACCCCCTCGGCGGCCTGGCAGCGCGCCACCAGGTCCGCGTGACGCTCCATCGAGTAGGGCGCGAAATAGGCGTAGTGGACCGCGTCGCTCTCAGGCCGGTGGCGAATCGTCAGCGCGCCGCCGGCGTAGTCCGTCGGGACGCGCAGCCAGCGGCGGCGGTCCGTCGAGGCGACGGCGCGGTAGCCCTCCCAGCCGCGCGGGTAGCTGGCCCCGCCCGCGTTCTCGATGCGCAACGCGAGATCGACGCCGCGCGCGCCGGAGACGCGGAACGAGAACCACTGGTAAAAATCGGCCTCGCTGTCCTTGCGGATGGCGAGGCGGATGTCGGCCGGGTCGTCGGCCCGCAGAACCTCGATGTTGCCGCCGTCGAAGGCGGCGTCGATGGAGATCATGTTCCCTCGCGTCTCCGGTTGTGGCGGGGAGCCGAAGTCTATCCGCCGCGCCGCCCCCTGGCCAGCGCCGGGGTCGCGCGTTCGCCGCGCCGCCGTCTCGCCCGCGCGGCGGGCGCCGCTCCGTCGCCGCGCGACGCGCTGGCGGAACCGCGCGGAACGGATTACATATACGGGCGACCTGCGCCGCCGCCCCGGCGGCGCGGCCTTTCGCGCGGGAGCGGCCCCATGTCCCTCGACCTCGGCGACCTCCTCGGCCTGTTCGCGCCCAGCCCGTTCCTGATCTTCGTCGTCGCGGCGCTGATCGTCGCGCTGATCCTCGTGCGCAAGGCGGTCCAGATCGTGCCCCAGGCCTCGGAATGGCCGGTCGAGCGGTTCGGGCGCTACACGCGCACGCTCCGGCCCGGCCTGCACCTGATCCTCCCCTTCATCGAGCGCGTGGGCGAGCCGCAGAAGCAGTCGATGCGCGAAACGGTGCTCGACGTTCCGAGCCAGGACGTGATCACGCTCGACAACGCCACCGTCTCGACCGACGCCGTGACCTTCTACCAGGTGATGGACGCGGCCCGGGCGGCCTACGAGGTGAACGACCTGCGCCAGGCGATCACCAACCTGTCGATGACCAACATCCGCTCGGTGATCGGCGGCATGGCGCTGGACGACGTGCTCTCCCGGCGCGACGAGATCAACGAGCGCCTGCTGCGCGTCATCGACCTCGCCACCAACCCCTGGGGGGGTGAAGGTGACGCGGGTGGAGATCAAGGACCTGACGCCGCCGCGCGACCTCACGCTGGCGATGAACCAGCAGATGATGGCCGAACGCCAGAAGCGCGCCGAAATCCTCCAGGCCGAGGGCGAGAAACAGGCCGCCATCCTGCGCGCCGAGGGCGAGAAGGCGTCGCAGATCCTGGAGGCCGAGGGGCGGCGCGAGGCCGCCTTCCGCGACGCCGAGGCCCGCGAACGCGCCGCCGACGCCGAGGCCAGGGCCACCACCGCGGTCTCCGACGCCATCGAGACGGGCAACCTCCACGCCATCAACTATTTCGTCGCCCAGCGCTACGCCGAGGCCCTGGAGAAGGTCGCGTCGGCCGACAACCAGAAGGTCGTGATGATGCCGCTGGAGGCCGCGAACCTGATCGGCAGCGTCGCCGGGATCGCCGAACTCGCCAGGAGCGCCTTCGGCGGCGAGCCGGGCGGCGGCAAGGACGGCGGAGCCGGCGGCGGCAACGGCGGCGCGGCGCCCGGGCCGGGCCGGCGCGCGGTCCCGCCGCCGCCGCCGCGCGGCGCGCCCTCCGGCGAGGGCGGGGCGGCGGCGCGGCCCTGGGGCTGACCGGCCCGGAACGGCCCCGAGGAGGCCCGCGGGATGGACGAATACCTCGCCTGGCTGCTGGAGCCGACGCCGTGGCACTGGCTCACCCTCGCCGCGATCCTGGCCGGGTTCGAGCTGACGAGCATGTCCTTCTTCCTGCTCTTCCCGGCGGCGGCGGCGGGCGCGACCGCGCTCGCGGTGTGGCTGGAGCCGGAACTGGACTGGCGCCTGCAGGTGCTGGCCTTCGCGGCGCTCTCGGTCGCCGCCACGGCGATCGGCCGCGCCGCGCTGCGGAAGTACCGGGGCGGCGACGGGCCGCTGCTGGTCAATTCGCGCGGCCGCCTCTACAGCGGCCGCCGGCTGCGGCTCGGCGAGGCGCTGGAGAACGGGCGCGGCCGCGTGCGCCTCGACGACACCTGGTGGACGGCCGAATCCGAGACCGGCGAGACCATCGCCGCCGCCGCGCTGGTCGAGATCGTCCGGGTGGACGGCGCGACGGTCAAGGTCCGCCCGGTGGACGGCTAGGCGCCGTGGCCGTGCCGGGCCGCCGCCGGGAGTCGCTCCGCCGCCAGCGGATGTCGCGCCACGGCCATCGCGCCGGCGCCGGCGGCGTAGGGTCCGCGCCGACGGGGCGGCGCGGCGGCGGGGGAACCGGCCGATGAAGGCGTGGATCGGAGGCGGGGGCGCGCCGGCGGGCAAGCAGCGCTACTCCTTTCTGGACCTCGCGCGCCACGCGCGCGCGGGCCACGCGAACTGGGAGCGGGCCTGGCGCTCCCCCGAGCCGAAGCGGGAATACGAGGTCGTTATCGTCGGGGCCGGCGGCCACGGGCTGGCGACCGCCTACTACCTCGCCAGGCTGCACGGCGTGCGCGACATCGCGGTGCTGGACAAGGGCTGGCTCGGCGGCGGCAACACCGGGCGCAACACCACGATCATCCGCTCCAACTACCTCTGGGACGAGAGCGCGGCGATCTACGAGCATTCGCTAAAGCTGTGGGAGGGGCTGAGCCGGGAGCTCAACTTCAACACCATGTTCAGCCCGCGCGGCGTGCTCACGCTGGCGCATTCGGAGCACGAGGCGAAGGAGATGACGCGGCGGGTGGAGGCGATCCGGCTGAACGGGATCGACTCCGAAGTGCTGACGCCGGCGGGAATCAAGCGGCTGGTCCCCCTTATCGACATCGACCCGAAGCTGCGCTACCCGGTCATGGGGGGGTTCATCCAGCGCCGCGGCGGCACGGCGCGCCACGACGCGGTGGCCTGGGGCTACGCGCGGGCGGCCGACGGCCTCGGCGTCGACATCGTCGAGAATTGCGCCGTCACCGGCTTCCGCATCGAGGACGGGACGGTCAAGGGCGTCGAGACAGAACGGGGGCCGATCCGCGCGCGCAAGGTCGCCTGCGTCGTCGCCGGGCACGCCGGCGCGGTCGCGGACATGGCCGGCTTCCGCCTGCCGGTCGTGAGCCGGCCCCTGCAGGCCCTGGTCTCCGAGCCGATCAAGCCGATCCTCGACGTGGTGATCATGTCGAACGCCGTGCACATGTACATCAGCCAGTCCGACAAGGGCGAAATGGTGCTCGGCGCGGGAACGGACTCCTACAACGCCTACACCCAGCGCGGCAGCCTGAACATCGTCGAGAACATGCTGGCGGCGGCGGTCGAACTGTTCCCCGCCCTGTCGCGGCTGTCGATGCTGCGCTCCTGGGGCGGGATCGTGGACACCTGCCCGGACGCCTCGCCGATCCTGTCGCGGACGCCGGTGCGGAACCTGTACTTCAACTGCGGCTGGGGCACGGGCGGGTTCAAGGCGACGCCCGGCTCCGGCCATGTGTTCGCCGACCTGGTGGCGCGCGACGCGCCGAACGCTATCGCCGCGCCCTTCTCGCTCGACCGTTTCGCCGGCGGCTACCTGATCGACGAGCACGGCGCCGCGGGCGTCGCGCATTAGGGAGGGCGGGATGCTCCTGATCGACTGTCCCTGGTGCGGCCCGCGCGACGACGCCGAGTTCCACTACGGCGGCGAGGCCCATATCGTCCGGCCGCGCGACCCGGCGGCGCTGTCGGACGAGGCGTTCGCCGAATACCTCTTCCTGCGCCAGAACCCCAGGGGCTTGCACCTGGAGCGGTGGAGCCACGCCCAGGGCTGCCGGCGCTGGTTCAACATCCTGCGCGACACGGCGACCAACGAGGTGGTCGAGGTCTACCCGATGGGCGAACGGCCCCGGAGCGAGGCCGGCCGCGCCGCTTACGCCGCCAACTGGCGCCGCGACAGCGAGGCCGAGCGGAACGCGCTCGCCCCGGCCGGGAACGGCGGCTCGGCCGAGGACGGGGGCGCGCCGTGAACGCGCAGCCCTACCGCCTGGAGTCCGGGGGCCGGATCGACCGGCGGGCGCCGCTGCGCTTCCGCTTCGACGGCCGCGTCCTGGAGGGCTATCGCGGCGACACGCTGGCCTCGGCGCTGGTGGCCAACGGCGTGCACACCGTCGGGCGAAGCTTCAAGTACCACCGTCCGCGCGGCATCCTCGGCCTCGGCGCGGAGGAGCCGAACGCGCTGGTCCAGATCGGCGTCGGCAACGCGACGGAGCCGAACGCGCGCGCCACCGCGGTCGAACTCCACGACGGCCTGGTCGCGGCGAGCCAGAACCGCTGGCCCTCGCTGGCGTTCGACATCGGCGCGGTCAACACGCTCCTGCACCGGCTGATCCCGGCCGGTTTCTACTACAAGACCTTCATGTGGCCGCAAAGCTGGTGGCTGAAATACGAATACCTGATCCGCCGCGCCGCCGGCCTCGGCAAGGCGCCGCCGGGGCCGGACCCGGACCGTTACGACAAGATGCACGCCCATTGCGACGTGCTGGTCGCGGGCGGCGGGCCGGCTGGGCTGGCGGCGGCGCTGGCGGCGGGCGCGGCCGGCGCGCGGGTGATCCTCGCCGACGAGCAGGCGGAGTTCGGCGGAAGCCTGCTGGGCGATCCCGGCCGCGAGATCGACGGCGCGCCGGCGGCGGAGTGGGTCCGGCGGACGGTGGCCGCGCTGGAGGCGGCGCCGGAGGTCACGCTGCTGCCCCGCGCGACCGTGACCGGCTACTACGACCACAACTACCTGACCGTGCTGGAGCGGCGCGACGGCGCCTCGGCCGGCGCGGGCGCGCCCCGGCGGCGGCTCTGGAAGGTGCGGGCCAGGCGCGTCGTCCTGGCCGCCGGCGCGCATGAGCGCCCGCTCGTCTTCGCCGACAACGACCGGCCGGGCATCCTTCTGTCCTCGGCCGCGCGCGGCTACGCCGTCCGTTACGGCGCGACGCCGGGCCGCCGCGTCGCGGTGTTCGCCAACAACGACGACGCCTACCGCACCGCGCTGGCGCTCGCGGAACGCGGGGTGGCGGTCCCGGCCATCGTCGACCTCCGGCCGAACCCCGCGGGCGAACTCGTGGAGGCGGCGCGCGCCGCCGGCCTTGCCGTCCATCCCGGCCACGGCGTCGTCGCGACCGCCGGCCGGCGGCGGATTTCGCGGATCGAGATCGCGCCGCTGACATCCGACGGCGGCGCGCTGGCGGGGACGCCGCGCGCGGTCGCGTGCGACGCGCTCGCGGTCTCCGGCGGCTGGACGCCGGCCGTCCACCTGTTCTCGCAGAGCGGCGGCAGGCCGCGCTGGGACGAGGCGCGCGACGCCTTCGTCCCCGGCGCGTCGGCCCAGGCGGAGGCCTCGGCCGGCGCGTGCAACGGCGCGGCGACGCTGGCGGAATGCCTGGAGCAGGGCTTCGCGGCGGGGGCCGAGGCCGCGCGCGCGACCGGGCATTCCCCCGCCTCGCCGTCGGCCCCGCCCCATGCCGTCGAGCCGGCGCAAGGCCCGGCGCGCCCGCTCCGCGCGATCCCCGGCAAGAAGCGGCCGGACCGGGGCGACTGGCATTTCGTCGATTTCCAGAACGACGTGACCGCCGCCGATGTCCATCTCGCCGCGCGGGAGGGCTACCGTTCGGTCGAGCACCTGAAGCGCTACACCACCGCCGGCATGGGCACCGACCAGGGCAAGACCTCGAACGTCAACGCGCTCGCCATCCTCGGCGAGGTCCTCGGCGCCGAGATTCCCGCCGTCGGCCACACGACCTTCCGCCCCCCCTACACGCCGGCCACCGTCGGAGCCTATGCCGGGCGCGACATCGGCCCGCTGTTCGACCCGGTCCGCGCCACCGCCATGGACCCGTGGCACCGCCGCGCCGGCGCCCGCTTCGAGCATGTCGGGCAGTGGATGCGCGCCTGGTACTACCCCAGGGACGGCGAGACGATGCGCCAGGCGGTGGACCGCGAGGTCCGGGCGGCGCGCGAGGGCGTCGGCGTCCTCGACGCCTCGACGCTCGGCAAGATCGACATCCAGGGCGCCGACGCGGCGGAGTTCCTGAACCGCGTCTACACCAACAACTGGCTCCGGCTGGCGCCGGGCCGCGCGCGCTACGGGTTGATGCTGAAGGAAGACGGCATGGTCATGGACGACGGCGTGACCGTGCGCCTGTCCGAAAACCGCTTCCACATGACCACCACCACCGGCGGCGCGGCCGGCGTGCTCGACTGGCTGGAGGAGTGGCTCCAGACCGAATGGCCGGACCTCGACGTGTACGCGACCTCGGTCACCGAGCACTGGGCCGTCGCCGCGATCTGCGGGCCGCGGAGCCGCGACCTGCTGGCCGAACTCTGCCCGGACATCGACCTGTCGCGCGACGCCTTCCCCTTCATGTCGATGCGCGAGGGAACGGTGGCCGGCGTCCCGGCCCGGGTGTTCCGCATCTCCTTCACCGGCGAGTTGAGCTTCGAGGTCAACGTTCCGCGCCGCCACGGCCTCGCGCTCTGGGAGGCGCTGATGGCGGCGGGCGAGAAATACGGGATCTGCCCCTACGGGACCGAGGCGATGCATGTGCTGCGCGCCGAGAAGGGATTCATCGTCGTCGGCCAGGAGACCGACGGCACGGTGACGCCGCACGACCTCGGCATGGACTGGATCGTGTCCAAGACCAAGCCGGACTTCGTGGGCAAGCGGGCGCTCTCCAGGCGCGACATGCTCCGCGACGACCGCAAGCAGCTGGTCGGCCTGCTGACCGAGGACCCGGAGGAGGTGCTGCCGGAGGGCGCGCAGATCGTCGAGGCCGTCCGGCCGCGCCCGCCGATGGCGATGATCGGCCATGTCACGTCGAGCTACAACAGCCCGAATTGCGGGCGCTCCATCGCCATGGCGCTCGTGAAGGGCGGCCGCGCCCGCATGGGCGAGACGGTGAGCGTCCCGCTCGCGCGCAAGACGATCCGGGCCAGGGTCGTGGAGCCGCGGTTCTTCGACCTGGAGGGGAGCCGGATCGATGGCTGACGCGACCGGCATCCCCGCCCGCTCCCCGCTCGACGGCGCGATCGGCCCGGCCGGGGGTCCGGCGGATGCCGGCATCGTGCTGCGCGAGCGCCCGCATCTCGGCAAGCTGGTCCTGCGCGGCGACATCGCGGACGCGGGTTTCGCCGACGCCGCCGGCCGGGCGATCGGCGCCGCGCCCCCGGCCGCGCCGAACTCCTGGGTCGCCGCCGGAGAACGCGCGGTCGTCTGGCTGGGGCCGGACGAGTGGCTCGTCGTCGTCCCGCCGGACGGGGAGGAGGCGCTCGCGGCGGCCCTGGAGGAGGCGCTGGCGGGCGTCCGCCACGCCGCGACGGTCGTGAGCGACAACGCGACGGTCGTCCGGCTGTCGGGACCGCGGGCGCGGGCCGTCATGGCCAAGGGCTGCGCCATCGACCTGCATCCCCGCGTCTTCGGCCCCGGAAGCGCGGCGCAGTCCCGCCTGGCGAAGGCGTCCGTGGCGTTCTGGCAGGTGGACGACACGCCGGCCTACGACATCCTGGTCCGCGCCAGCTTCGCCGCCTACCTGTGGGAGTGGCTGCTGGACGCCGGCCGGGAATACGGCGTCCGCATCGAGGCGCCGGACCCGGCCCCCGGCCCGTGATCGCGGTCCGCCACGCGCTCCTGGAGGAGTACGACACGGCGGCGCTCCTGGCGGCGCGGACCGTCCGGGAGTTCGAGTCCGCCCTCGCGCCCGGCGCCTTGCCGGAACTGGAGCGCGCCGTCGCGGACGCCGTTCGGCTGCGCGACGGCGGCGAGTTGCTGGTCGCCGTCGCCGACGGCGCGATCCTCGCCGGCGCCGCCGTGTACCGCGAGGCGGGAACGGCCGGGGACGGCGCTCCCGCCGGCTGGGCCGCGATCCACGCGCTGGCGGTCGCGCCGGAGCAGCGCCGCCGCGGCGCCGGGCGCGCGCTCGCCGTCGCCTGCCTCGACCTCGCCCGCGCGGACGGGGCCTCCGGCCTCTGCCTGCGCCTCGGCGAGCCGATGGCGGCCGCCCGCGCCCTCTGCGCCGCCCTCGGCCTGCGCCCGGCCGGCGCGGCCCCGCCCCTCTACGGGATGCCCCGCCGGCTTTACGGCGTGGAATTGTAGGCTCGCGCGCCCTTCATTCGCGGAGTTCGCCGGCCGAAACCGGCCGCGACCGGGGAGTCCGGGCCGAGGGCGCGGAACGGCGGGCGGGAGCCGGCCCTTCCACGGTCCGGCCGGAAAGCGCCCTCTCGCCCCGGACATGGGCGAGAACCTCTTCGAGCGCCGACTCCACTTCGCGGCCGATCCGGGTTCGCTCCGTCGTCATTCTCCGGCCCCTTCCCTTTCGATCTCGGCCACCAGCCGCGACCACGCTTTCCTGTCCGCGGGTTGCAATCGACTTCGTGCAATCATTCCATACACGAAACCGGGCGGCGTCAACGCAATCCCGGCGCTTGCACGCCACGCCTTGCCGCATTGCCGCCGCGCCCGGCGGCGCGGTAGAAGCGGCGCGAACCCGATGGGAGACAGTCCGTGACAGCGCCCTCGCGCCCCGCCTCCGCCCTCTTCGCCCCGCGCGGAAACGCCGCCGAGGTGGAGGAGGGCCGCGTCCTCGCGCCGAAGTTCGACGCCGCCGGCCTGCTGCCCTGCGTGGCGACCGACGCCGCCAGCGGCGCGGTGCTGATGCTCGCCTGGATGAACGCCGAGGCCCTGGCCCGCACCGTCGAGACCGGCGAGGCGCATTACTGGAGCCGCTCGCGCGGCGAACTCTGGCGCAAGGGCGAGACCAGCGGCCATGTCCAGAAGGTGGTCGACCTCCGCATCGATTGCGACCAGGACTCGGTCTGGCTGGTCGTCGAGCAGATCGGCGCGGCCTGCCATGTCGGTTACCGCTCCTGCTTTTTCCGCTCGGTCCCGCTGGGCGGCGCGGCGGCGCCCGGCCGGCCGCCGCTGGAGTTCGCCGAGACCGCGAAGGCGTTCGACCCGGAAACGGTCTACGGCCGCGGGAACGGCTGACGCCGGCGGGATCGAAACCGGCGCGGCGCGACTGTCGTTCGAGCGAATCGAAGGGAGGGGGGATTGGCGCCTGGAGGGTCGCTAACTGTCCTCGCGCGGCCGAAGCCCCGGGTAAGCGTGACTCAAGCGCCGTTCGAAGGTTACGGCGGGGGCCGCCAAAAATCAAGCGGCGAGTCGCCCGGCTCCGGACGCCCCGCGCCTACGCCTGGCCGGGGAGCGCGCGGGCGGCGGCGAGGACCTCCTCGACATGGCCCTTCACCTTGACCTTGCGCCAGACGCCGCGCAGCACGCCCTCGCGGTCGATCAGGAAGGTGGCCCGCTCGATCCCCATGTAGGTGCGCCCGTACATCGACTTCTCGACCCAGGTCCCGTAGGCCTCGCACGCGCGCCCGTCGGCGTCGGAGCCGAGCGCGAAGGGCAGGCCGTGCTTGGCCTTGAACCTGTCGTGTTTCGCGACCGTGTCCTTCGAGACGCCGACGATCTCGACCCCGGCGGCCGCGAAATCGCCGATCGCGTCGCGGAAGCCCCGGGCCTCGGTCGTGCATCCGGGCGTGTCGTCCCTAGGGTAGAAATAGAGCACCGCCGCCTTGCCGGCGAGCGCGGCCAGCGACACCTCGCCGCCGCCGTCCGCCGGCATGGCGAAGTCCGGCGCCTTGTCCCCGACCGATAGCGTCATCGCTCCCCTCCCGTTTCCGCTCCCGCCATGCGGCGCGGCCCGCCCGGCCCGCGCGCGAGGCGATCTTCGCGCCCGGCGCGGCGGAGTCAAGCCGGCCCCTGCCCCGGAACGGCGCCGCGTGCTACATTGCGCGGACGCGGCCGGCGGCGCGCGGAGGGGACGGGGGCATGATCGGCAAGATCGTCAACGCGACCCTCAAAATCCTCGGCCTGTCGGTCCTGGCGGCGGCGGCCGCGATCCTGTTGCTGGCCTGGCGGGTCAACTCCGGCCCGGTTTCCCTGGAATTCGCCCGCCCCCTGATCCAGGACGCGCTGGCGTCGCCCGGCCGGTCCCTGCGCGTGGAGATCGGGGAGCCGGTGCTGACCTGGCGCGGCTGGCGGCGGCTGTTCGACATCTCGATTCGCGACATCCGGATCTCCAGCCCCGACGGGAGCGTCGGGATCGAGGCGCCGGAGGCGTCGATCGCGCTGTCGGTCCGCGCGCTGGCGGCCGGGCGGGCGGAGCCGGCGCGCGTCTCGGCGGAAGGGGCGCGGATTCGCCTTGCCCCGCCCGCCGGCGGCGACGGCGCGGCGGCGGACCCCCGAGCGCTCGCGGCGCTGCTGGGCATGGCGGGCGCGCCGGGGGACGCGGCCGGGGGGATCGCGGGTCCGGGCGAGATCGAACTCACGGGCGCCTCCGTCGAGATCGCGCCGCCGGGCCGGCCGCCGCTCGCCTTCGACGACGCGAACGCGACGCTCCGGCGACGCGGCGCGGACCTGGACATATCCTTCGCCGCCGCCGCGCGGATCGACGGCGGCGCCTTCGGCGTCGATCTGGAAGCGAGTCGCGCCGGCGCGACGGGCCGGACGGCCGGGACGGTGGCGCTGAGGGGGGTTCCGCTCGCGCTCGCGGCGCGGTCGTGGCCCGAACTCGCGGAATTCGTGTCGCTCGCCGCCCATGCGGACGCAACGGCGGAGTTCCGGCTGTCGCTCGGACTCGAACCCCTCCGGGCGGACGTATCGCTCGCGGCGGGCGCGGGCGACCTCGCGCTGCCCGCGCTGGACCCGCGCCCGCTCGCCTTCGACCGGCTGGCCCTCGCGGCGTCCTGGGACGCGGCGGCGGGAACGGCGGAGGTCGAGTCGCTGGAAATCCGATTCGGCCCCTCGACCCTCTCCGCCTCGGCGACGGCGCGCGACATTTCCGGCCTCGCGGCGGTGGAGGTCGAGGCAACGCTGCGCGACTTCCCGGTGGACGGGATCGGCGAGCGCTGGCCGCCCGGCCTCGGCGGCAACGCCCGCGCCTGGGTGGCGTCCAACCTCGAAGGCGGAACCGTTTCGGCCGCGACGACGCGGCTCGCCGGAACGCTCGACTTCGCGGACCCGTCCGGTTTCGCCCTGCGGGAGCTCGGCGGCGAGATCGCGTTCGCCGGGACGACGGCGCATTACCGCCGGCCCCTGCCCCCGGCGACGGGCGCGGAGGGGCGCGCGGTTTACGACGAAAACAGCATGGAGATCGACATCGCGGCGGCGCGGCTGGAGGGGATCGACCTGGCCGGCACGCGCGTCCGGCTGCTCGACCTCGACCGCCGCCTGCCGCGCGCGGACATCGAGGTGCGGGCGCGCGGGCCGTTGCGCGCGGCCCTCGGCGTGCTCGACCACGAATCGATCCGGCTGGCGGAACGGGTCGGCCTCGACGCCGCGGCCGTTGAGGGCGCGGGGGAGGCGACGCTGCGCTTCGCCTTCCCGCTGCTGGCGCGGCTGCGCCTGGAGGAGGTCGCGTATTCCGTCGAGGGCAGGCTCGAAGGCGTGGGCGCGCCCGGCATCGCCGCCGGCCGGCCGCTCTCCGGCGCGAACCTGACGCTGGCGCTCGACGGGGACGGGATGCGGATCGCGGGGACGGGCGCGGTGGACGGCCGGCCGGCCACCGTCGCGCTGGAGGAGAAGTTCGCCCCGGGCGCCGGCCCCCGGCGGCTCCAAACGGTGAAGACGCGGATCGAGGGCGCGGAACTGCGCGCGATGGGCCTGCCGGACTTCGCCCGGGTCGAGGGGCCGGCCGGCGTCGAGGCGGAACTGTCCGAACATGGCGACGGGCGCGCGGAGGCGCGGATCGCGCTCGACCTGCGCGAGGCGCGCGTCGAAATCCCGGATCTGGACTGGCGCAAGCCGGCGGGCGCGGCCGGCCGGCTGCGGCTCGCGCTGGAGCTGCGCGACGGCGAACTCGCGGCCGTGCCCTCGGCCTCGCTCGCGGCCGGCGACCTGCGGGCCGATTTCGGCCTCGAATTCGACCGGCCGGGCGGCGGCCTGCGCCGCGCGCGCATCGACGAGGCGAAACTGGGGAACAACGACGCCAGGGGAACGATCGAGGCGATCGCCGGCGGCCCCTACGCCTACCGCGCCGCGCTGCGCGGCTCCCGCCTCGACCTGCGCCGTTTCCTGCGCGCCGCCGGTTCGGGCGGCGGCGGGCCGGGCGGCGGCGGGCCGGGGCCAAGCTTCGCCGCCGAGGCGCGGTTCGACGAACTTGTCGTCGCCGGCGACCTGCCGCCGGTCGCCGACGCGCGCCTGTCGCTGAAGCGCGACGGGACGGGCGACAGCGACCTGCGGCTGGACGGCCTGGCGGGCGGCAAGCCGGTCTCCCTCGACTACAGGGACCGCGGCGGCGAACGGACCTTCGAGGCGCGGGGAGAGGACGCGGGCCGGCTTCTCCGGGGCCTCGGCCTGGTCGAATCGATGCGGGGCGGCCGCCTGCGGCTGTCCGGGAAGCTCGGGGGCGGGAGTCCGGGCCGGCGCATGACGGGCAACCTCTCCATCGAGGAGTTCGAACTCGTCGACGCGCCGCTTCTCGCCCGGCTGCTCGGCGCGGCCTCCCTGACCGGCCTGCTGGACATCCTGCGGGGCAACGGCATCCGCTTCGACCGGCTCGACGCCGCCGTGGCGACCTCTCCCGGGGAGGTGGAAATCCGCGAATTGCTGGCCCGCGGGCCGTCGCTCGGCATCTCGGCGAGCGGGCGGTACGACCGGACGACGGGCGTGGCGGAGATCGACGGCATGATCGTGCCGATCGCCGTCCTGAGCCGGGTGCTGGACAGGATCCCGATCCTCGGCCGCGCGATTACCGGCGGGGAGAAGGAGGGGCTGTTCGCCACGCAGTTCCTGCTGCGCGGCCCGCTCGACGACCCCCGGGTGACGATCAACCCGCTGACCGCGCTCGCGCCGGGCTTCCTGCGCGACCTGTTCAAGGCGTCGGGCGGCGCCGCGAGGCGCGCCGCGCCGGCCGGCGGCGGGGAGTCCGGCGGGAACGATCCCGGCTAAGCGGCGCGCAGCAGCGCGTGGCGCTTGCGGCCGGAGGACAGTTTCACCACGCCGTCGGCGTTCAGGTCCGCGACGCCGAGCTTCAGGCGCTCGTCGCCGACGGCGATGTCGTTGACCCTCGCGCCGCCGTTGCCGATCAGGCGGCGCGCCTCGCCGTTCGACGCCGCGAGGCCGGCCCGGCGCAGCGCCTCGACCACCCAGAGGCCGGCCGCGAAGTCCTCCCGCGACACTTCCACCGTCGGCAGGCCGCCGGCGGCCGCGCCCTCCTCGAAGGTCTCGCGGGCCGTCCGGGCGGCGGCCGCCGCCGCATCGGCGCCGTGGCAGAGCCGGGTCGCCTCGTCGGCGAGGACCTTCTTGGCGTCGTTCAGCTCCCCGCCCTCCAGCGTCTCCAGCCGCGCGACCTCCGCCAGCGGCAAGTCGGTGAAGAGCCGCAGGAAACGGCCCACGTCGCCGTCCTCCGTGTTGCGCCAGAACTGCCAGAACTCGTAGGGGCCGAGCCTTTCGGCGTTGAGCCAGACCGCGCCCTTCGCGGTCTTGCCCATCTTCGCGCCCGAGGAGGTCACGATCAGCGGCGTGGTCAGGCCGTGGATCGTCTGCCGGTCGATCCGCCGCGCCAGCTCCACGCCGTTCACGATGTTGCCCCACTGGTCCGAGCCGCCCATCTGCAACTCGCAGCCGTAGCGCCGCCGCAGCTCCAGGAAGTCGTAGGCCTGGAGGATCATGTAGTTGAATTCGAGGAAGGAAAGCGGCTGCTCGCGGTCCAGCCGCGACTTCACGCTGTCGAAGGACAGCATCCGGTTGACCGAGAAATGCCGCCCCACCTTGCGCAGGAACGGGATGTAGCGCAGGCCCGAAAGCCATTCGTCGTTGTCGCACATCACCGCGTCGGCCGGACCGTCGCCGAAGTCGAGGTAGCGCTCGAAAATCCGCCGGATGCCGGCCTTGTTGCGCTCGATGTCCTCGTCGCCCAGCAGCCGGCGCGTGTCGTCGCGCCCGGAGGGGTCGCCCACCTTGGTGGTGCCGCCGCCCATCAGCACGATCGGCCGGTGGCCGCACCGCTGCAGGTGGCGCAGCATCATGATCGGCGCCAGGCTGCCGATATGCAGGCTGTCGGCCGTGCAGTCGAAGCCGACATAGGCGGTGACGGTCTTGTTGCGCATGAGTTCGTCGAGGCCGGCCGCGTCCGTCGCCTGGTGGACGAAGCCGCGCTCGCTCATCGCGCGCATGAACGGGGAGGAGAATCTGGGCATGGCCGCGCGCCTCGCGCCGGTCGTTTCGGGGCGGGCGGGATGTAGCACGGGGCGCCTCGCCTCTCAACCGGGCGGGCGCGCCGCGGGTCTCCGGTTGACCCGGCCCCGCGCGCGCCGCAAAACCGCCCCATGGCCGGAGCGACCTGGACAGCAATCGGGACGATGAGCGGCACCTCGATGGACGGGGTGGACGCGGCCCTGGTCGAGACCGACGGGGAGGCGGCCGTCCGCCTCGGCCCGTCGCTTTCGCTCCCCTACGAAGCGGCGTTCCGCGACCGGCTGGGCCGGCTGGTCGCCGCAAGGGGCGCGGGCGCGGACGGCCCGGCCGTCGAACGCGAACTGACCGCGCTGCACGCCCGCGCCGTCGCGCGGCTGCTGGCGGAGGCCGGGACGCGGGCGGACGAAGTGGACGCGCTCGGCTTCCACGGCCACACCGTCCTGCACGAGCCGGAGCGCGGCCGCACAAGGCAGATCGGCGACGGGCCGATGCTGGCGGCGGCGACGGGGATCGACACGGTGCACGACTTCCGCGCCGCCGACATCGCCGCCGGCGGACAGGGCGCGCCGCTGGCGCCGGTCTTCCACCGCGCGCTGCTCGGCCCCGGCCCGCGCCCGGCCGCGGTGCTCAATATCGGCGGGGTGGCGAACGTCACCTGGATCGGGCCGGGCGACGGCGACCTCATCGGTTTCGACACCGGCCCCGGCAACGCGCCGATCGACGACTGGATGCGGCGGCGGACCGGCCGGCCCTTCGACGAGGACGGCGCGGCGGCGCTGTCCGGGCGCGTCGATCCGGCCCGCCTCGCCCGGCTCATGGAGCATCCGTATTTCGACCGCGCGCCGCCCAAATCGCTCGACCGGAACGCTTTCGCCTCGGCGGCCGCCGAGGCCGCGTCGGGCCTTTCGACCGGGGACGGGGCGGCGCTGCTGGCGGCTTTCGCGGTCGAGGCGGTGGCGCGGGCGGCGGCGCTGCTCCCGGCGCGGCCGCGGCGCTGGATCGTCGCCGGCGGCGGGCGGCGCAACCGGGCGATCCTGTCCGGCCTCGCGGCCCGGCTCGGCGCGCCGGTCGAGGCCGGCGAGGCGGCGGGCTGGGACGGCGACGCGGTGGAGGCGCAGGCCTTCGCCTATCTCGCGGTCCGCGCGCGCCTCGGGCTGGCGCTGAGCTGGCCCGGAACCACCGGCGTCCCGGCGCCGCTCGCGGGCGGCGTGCTGGCGCGCGCGCCCGGCGGCGCCGTTGCGCGGGGGCGCCGCCGGGGCTAGGTTCCGGCTCCGCGCGGGAGCGGCGCGCGAAGCCGGGGAGGATCGAGACATGGCCGGGCACCCCTTCGAGACCGACCTCGACAAGAACGCGGCGAACTACGTTCCGCTCTCCCCGCTCTCCTTCCTCGCGCGGACGGCGGCCGTGTTCCCGTCCCGGACCTCCGTGATCCACGGCGAACGGCGCTGGACCTGGGCCGAGACGGGGGCGCGCTGCCGCCGGCTCGCCTCGGCGCTGGCGGCGCGCGGGATCGGCAAGGGCGACACGGTGGCGGTCATGGCGCCCAACACGCCGCCCGCCTTCGAGGCGACCTTCGGCGTCCCGATGACGGGGGCGGCGCTGAACGCGCTCAACATCCGGCTCGACGCCGCGACGATCGCCTTCGTCCTCGACCATGGGGAGGCGAAGGCGGTCGTTACCGACACCGAGTTCGCGCCGGTGGTCCGCGAGGCGCTGGCCCTGCTGGGGCGGCCGATCCTCGTCGTCGATTGCGACGATCCGGAAGGGTCGGGCGGCGAGCGGCTGGGCGAGGTCGAGTACGAGGACTTCCTCGCCGCTGGCGACCCGGGTTTCGCGCCGCGCCTTCCCGAAAGCGAGTGGGACGCCATCGCGCTCAACTACACCTCCGGGACCACCGGCAACCCCAAGGGCGTGGTGTACCACCACCGGGGCGCCTACCTGAACGCGCTCGCCAACGCCACCGTGTGGGGGATGGGCAAGCATCCGGTCTATCTCTGGACCCTGCCGATGTTCCACTGCAACGGCTGGTGCTTCCCGTGGACCGTGACCCTGCTCGGCGGCACGCATGTCTGCCTGCGCCGGGTCGAGGCGAAGCCGATCTACGACGCCATCGCCGACCACGGGGTGACGCATATGTGCGGCGCGCCGGTGGTGATGAACATGCTCGTGAACGCGCCGAACGACGCCGTGCGCGCCATCGAACGCCCGCTCGCCATGATGACCGCCGGCTCCGCGCCGCCGGCCGCCGTGATCGAGGGGATGGAGGCGAGGGGCGTGTCGGTCACGCATGTCTACGGCCTGACGGAAGTGTACGGCCCGGCCGTGGTCTGCGAATGGCACGGGGAGTGGGATGCGCTTCCCGCCGCCGAGCGGGCGGCGCTGAAGGCGCGCCAGGGCGTGCGCTACCCGGTCATGGAGGGGCTGGCGGTCGCCGACCCGGAAACGATGGAGCCGGTCCCGGCCGACGGGGCGTCGATGGGCGAGGTCTTCCTGCGCGGCAACATCGTGATGAAGGGCTACCTGAAGAACCCCGCCGCGACGGCGGAGGCGTTCGAGGGCGGCTGGTTCCGCACCGGCGACCTCGGCGTGATGCACGAATCCGGCTACATCGAGCTGAAGGACCGCTCCAAGGACCTGGTGATCTCCGGCGGCGAGAACATCAGCACCATCGAGGTCGAGGGCGTGCTGTTCCGCCACCCGGCGGTGCTGGAGGCGGCGGTGGTGGCGCGCCCGGACGAGAAATGGGGCGAGACGCCCTGCGCCTTCGTCGCCTTGAAGCCCGGCGGGACGGCGACGGAGGCCGAGCTGATCGCCTGGTGCCGCGACAACCTCGCCCGTTTCAAGGCGCCCAAGACCGTGGTGTTCGGCGAGTTGCCGAAGACCTCCACCGGCAAGGTCCAGAAATTCGCGCTGCGCGAGCGGGCGCGTGCGCTGTAGCGGCCGCCGGGGGGCGGCGCCCGCGTTCCGCCGCCGGCCGCGCCCTAGAGCAGGCCGCGCGCCGCCAGGTTGCGCATCAGCGCGCCGGCGCCGAAGGTCCAGGGCGGGACCGCCTCCGACAGGTTCACCCGGTTGACCAGCGCGCCGAGCCGGGGCGTCGAAATCCGCACGACGTCGCCAATCTTGTGGGTGAAGCCGCCGCCCGGCGCGTCGCGGTCCTGGGTCGGGGAAAACAGCGTGCCGGTCATCAGGCACAGCCCGTCCGGGTACTGGTGGTGCGGCCCGATCGTGGCGGCGACCAGGTCGGCCAGGTCGCGGCTGATCCGCGACATCGAACTGCGGCCCCGCAGCGCGAACCCGTCCGGCCCGTCCACGGACAGGTCCAGTTCGGCCGCGCGCGCGTCGTCGAGCGTGTAATGGGCGTCGAACAGCCGGACCAGCGGGCCGACGGCGGCGGAGGCGTTGTTGTCCTTCGCCTTGCCGAGCAGCAGGGCGCTGCGCCCCTCCACGTCGCGCAGGTTCACGTCGTTGCCGAGCGTCGCGCCGACGATCTCCGCGCGGGCGTTGGCGACCAGCGCGATCTCCGGCTCCGGGTTGTTCCAGGAGGAGCCGGACGCGATGCCGATCTCGGCCCCGAGGCCGACCGCCGACATCGGCTGCGCCTTGGTGAACACCTCGGCGTCCGGCCCGATGCCGACTTCGAGGTATTGCGACCACATCCCCCGCTCGACCAGCGCCGCCTTGAGCCGCGCGGCCTCCTCCGAACCCGGAACGACATCGCCGAGGTCGAGGCCGATCGCCTCGGCGATGCCGGCGCGGATGCCCTCGGCGGCGGCGGGGTCGCCCTTGGCGCGCTCCTCGATCACGCGCTCGACCATGCTGTCGGCGAAGGTGACGCCGCACGCCTTCACCGCCTGCAGGTCGATCGGCGCGAGCAGGCGGGGCCGGGATTCGTCGGCCGCGTCGTGGGCCGAATCGGCGAGGATGTCGGCCAGCGCGCCGATGTCCGCGCCCGGCGCCCCGGTCGCGAGCGCGAGCGGATCGGCCGCGTTCATCACTTCCGAGACGGTGGGCGCGGCGGCCGAAATATCGACCAGGCGGTCGCCCCGGACCGACACGACGGCCGGCCCGCCGGCGCCGGGCAGCCAGGCCCGGCCGACCAGCGCCGCCCGCCCGTAATCCTCCGGCAGGCAGGATTCGACGCTCAGTTCCAGCGGCATCGCGCGGCGGTCCGTCGGCCGGTCAGTCGTCGGCCACGCATTTCTGGCGCTGCTCGCCCAGCCCCTCGATGGCGAGGCGCATCTCGTCGCCGGGCTTCAGGAACACCGGCTCCGGCTTGACGCCGAGGCCGACGCCCGGCGGCGTGCCGGTCGAAACCACATCGCCCGGATGCAGCGTGAAGAAGTGCGAGAGGTAGTGCACCAGGTGGCGCACGCCGAAAATCATCGTCGCGGTGCTGCCGTCCTGGTAGCGCTTGCCGTTCACGTCCAGCGTCATCTTCAGGTTCTGCGGGTCGGGAACCTCGTCGCGCGTCACCAGCCACGGGCCGGTGGGGCCGAAAGTGTCGCAGCTTTTGCCCTTGGTCCACTGCCCGGCGCGCTCGGCCTGGAACTCGCGCTCCGAGACGTCGTTGCAGACGCAGTAGCCGGCGACGTAATCCATCGCGTCCTCCTCGGACACGTATTTCGCCGTCTTGCCGATCACGAAGCCGAGTTCGACCTCCCAGTCGGTCTTGGTCGCGCCGCGGGGGATCAGCACATCGTCGTTCGGCCCGCAGATCGCCGAGTTGGCCTTCATGAAGATAATCGGCTCCGGCGGCGGCTTGGCCCCGGTTTCGGCCGCGTGGTCGGAGTAGTTGAGGCCGATGCAGACCATCTTGCCGATATTGCCGACGCAGGGGCCGAGGCGCGGGTCGCCGGACACCGCCGGCAGGCCGGCCGGGTCGAGCGCGGCGAGGCGCGCCAGCGTCGCGTCGTCCAGCGCGCCGGGGCCGATGTCGTCGATCTCGCCCGACAGGTCGCGGATCGTCCCGGAGGCGTCGAGAAGCCCCGGTTTCTCCTGGCCCGCGGGCCCGTAACGCAGCAGTTTCATGGCCTCGTCCCTCCCCCGGCCCCGCCGGTCTCTCGCGCCGGGCGGGCCGCGCCGCCATCGCCGCGCGCCCCGCCCCTTCCCGCGCGGAGCATCGCGGGCGCGCCCGGGCGTGTCAAGCCGCCGCCGCGCGCCGGCGCGGGCGGAACGCGCTATAACGGGCGGGCCGGCGGAAAAGGCGGGGCGGGACCGGGATGGGCGGCGATCGCGTCATCGACGGCTATTGCGAGCGGGTCGGGACCGCGCCGGAGTTCTGGGGCGAGCCGCTCAACGCGGCCACCAACCTCGCCTTCGTCGCGGCCGCCGCGTGGGGGCTGGCGCTCGCCCGGCGCGGCGGGCGGACCGATCCCGCCGGCGCGGCGCTGGCGGCGAGCGTGCTGGCCATCGGGATCGGCTCCTTCCTGTTCCACACGCTGGCCACGCCCTGGGCCGCGGCGGCGGACGTTATCGCGATCCAGGTCTTCATCCTGCTCTACTTCGCGGTCGTGCTGCGGCGCGCCCACGGGCTTTCCCGGCCCTGGGCGGCCGCCGGCGCGCTCGCCTTCGTCCCCGCCGCCGCGCTGCTGGGCCGCCTGTTGCGCGACACATGGCTCGGCGGCGCGAACGCCGGCTACATCGCCGCGCTGGCGCTGATGGCGGGGAACGCCGCGGTCCTCGGCGCGCGCGGCCACCGGCTCGCGGGCTGGCTGCTGGCGGGCGCGGGCCTGTTCGCGGCCTCCCTCGCGCTCCGCATCCTCGACGAGCGGGTCTGCGCCGCCTTCCCCTGGGGCACGCATTTCGCGTGGCACATCCTGAACGGCGCGGTGCTGGCCCTGCTGCTCACGGGCCTCGCGCGCCATGGCGGGCCGGCGCGGAACCGGGGTTAGGCGGGCGTCAGGCGGCCGGCGCGGCGGGGCCGAAGCGGCGCGCCCCCTCCCCCAGGACCCAGTCCGCCATCGTCTGGCAGCGCCGCATCAGGCGGGGCTCGTCCGGGCCGTAATCGGCGACGGCGTTGTGCATGGTCCGCAGGTTGTCCCAGGCCAGCACATCGCCCTCCGTCCAGCGATGGACCGACTTGAAGCGGTCCTGGACCTGGTGGGCGAACAGCAGGGCGAGGATTTCCGCGCTTTCCGCCTCCCCCGCGCCGTCCACCCTCGTCGCGTAGCCGACATTGCAGTAGAGCGAGGTCCGCCCCGAAAGCGGGTGCGCGAACGCGATGGGGTGGGAGACCGGCGGCCTGGCGGCGCGCCGCGCCGGCGTCAGCGGCTCGCGGCGCGAGCCGGGCATGGCGACCATCCGCGACCAGAACTTGTCGAAATCGTGCGTCGCCGTGCGGCCCCGGACCCGCGCCTTCGCGGCCTCCGGCAGCGCGTCCCAGGCCGCCGCCATGTCGAGGAACTCGGTCGCGCCCAGCGGCGCCCCGTTCCGGCGGGGCACATGGATCGCGTGCAGCACGTTGAGGAAGGCCGGCACGGCCGAATACGACATGTCGGTGTGCCAGTCCTGCCCCGCGTCGGCGAGGCCGATCGGCGCGCCGTCCTCGACGATGTTGGACAGGACCATGATCTCCGGGTGGCCGGGAACGGTGTAGCGGCCGGCGGCGACATTCACCTCCAGCGAGCCGAAGCGCGCGGCGAACGCCTTGTGCGCCTCCGGCGACAGGTCCTGGCCGGGGAAATGGAGCACGGCATGGTCGGCGAAGGCGCGCAGGATCGCCTCGAAAAGCGGCGTCGGACAGCGGTTCGGCAAGGTCGATCCCATCGACCCGGCAGCCGAGGCCGCGCGCGTTCGGGACGATCTCCATGGCGGCGCGCCCCGCCGCTTCAGGACTTCGCCGGCCGCGCCCCGTGCGAGCGCGCCGGCGTGCCGGGATAGAGCGAGAAATGCGTGTGCGCGCAGAGCCACGGCGCGCCGGCCGCGGCGCGGGAGAGGATCGCCGTGGTGCGGCCCGGCCGGTCGAACCGGCTCCCGTCCTCGCGGTAGCCCGTGGAGCTCCACACCGCGACCAGGAAGGCCATGAGCCGGTCCGGCGAGACGCCGATCCGCATCGTGTCGAAATCCCAGGCGAAATCCCCGATCGCCGGCCAGACCGCGCGCCACTGGCCGCGCTCCAGCGCGTCCAACCCCTCGACCACGCCCATATGCGTGCCGAAAGAGGCGACATTCCCGGCGAACAGCGCGCGGGCCGGCGCGAAATCGACCTCGCGCACGCACGGCTCCCACGCCGCCAGCCACGCCCGGACCGAGGCGGCGTCCTCCGCCGCCGGATTCCAGTCGAACTCCACGGAACCGCCTCCCCGCCGCCGCGCGCCGTTCCCCTATACAGGCGCCCGGCGCGCCGGGGCAAGGCGGCGCGGGCGCGCCGGCGGGGTTGCGCGGGGCGCGGGCGCGGCCTATGTCGGAGCGGCCCGGATCGGGGCGGCGCGGCGGCGGAGCGGGCATGGACGCGAACGGGGATTTCGACCTTCTGGACGGGCTGGTCGCCGGGGCGCTGCGCGCCGGCGCCGACGCGGCCGACGCCGCGCATGTCGAAAGCCGGTCGCTGTCGGCGGCGCGGCGGCTCGGCAAGCCGGAGGCGCTGGAGCGGGCCGAGTCGCGCGACCTCGGCCTGCGCGTGCTGGTGGGCCGCCGCCAGGCGGTCGTCTCCTCCACCGACCTTTCGCCCGAAGCGCTGGACGAACTGGTCGAGCGCGCGGTGGCGATGGCGCGCGTCGCGCCGGAGGACCCCTTCGCCGGCCTCGCCGAGCCGGGCGAGACCGCGCGGCGCATCCCCGAAATCGACATGTTCGACCCCTCCGAGCCGTCGCCCGAACGCCTCGCCGACCGCGCGGCGGCGGCCGAGGACGCCGCGCTCGCCGTCGCCGGCGTCACCAATTCGGAGGGCGGCGAGGCGGCCTGGTCGGCGAACCGGGTCGCGCTCCTCGCCAGCAACGGGTTCCGCGGCGCCTACCGCCGCTCCAGCCATTCGGTGAGCGCCGTCGCCCTGGCCGGCGAGGGCCAGGGCATGGAGCGGGACTACGAATACTCGACCGCGACGCACGAGGCCGACCTGGAGGACGCCGCCGCCATCGGCCGCGAGGCCGGCGAGCGCGCGGCGCGCCGCCTCGGTCCGCGCCGCCCGGCCAGCGCCGCCGTCCCGGTGGTCTACGGCCCCCGCGTCTCCGGCGGGCTGGTCGGCCATCTCGCCGCCGCGCTGAACGGCGCCTCGGTCGCGCGCGGCGTGAGCTTCCTGAAGGACAGGATGGACGCGCCCCTGTTCGCGCCGGGGATCGCCGTGACGGACGATCCGCTCCGCCCGCGCGGGCGCCGCTCGCGGCCCTTCGACGCGGAGGGGATCGCGACCGCCCGCCGCGCCCTGGTCGAGGACGGGCATGTCCGCTCCTGGCTGCTCGACCTCGCGACGGCGCGCCAGCTGGGGCTGGCGACGCTGGGCCACGCCGCGCGCGCGCCGGGCGGCGTGCCCTCGCCGGCCGCCTCCAACCTTTGCCTCGCCGCCGGAACGGTTTCGCCGGCGGAGCTGATGTCCGACATAAAGTCCGGCCTCTACATCACTGAACTCATGGGCGCGAGCGTCAACATGGCGACCGGCGACTACAGCCGGGGCGCGGGCGGGTTCTGGATCGAGAACGGGGAGATCGCCTGGCCGGTCAGCGACATCACGGTCGCCGGCAACCTGCTTGAGATGTACGCCCGGCTGGTTCCCGCCGACGACCTCGAATTCAGGCGCGGGATCGACGCGCCGACGGTCCGGATCGACGGCATGACGGTGGCCGGCCCCGGCGGCTGACGCGCGGCCCGGCGCCGCGCCGGCTCAGACGCCGGCATATTCCCGATACCACGCGACGAAGCGGGGGATGCCGGCCTCGATGGGGGTTTCGGGCGCGAAGCCGAGGTCGCGCGCGCTGTCGGCGATGTCGGCGCGGGTTTCCGGCATGTCGCCCGGCCGGGCGGGCTGGAAGTCGATCCCGGCGCGCCGGCCGCACGCCGCCTCGATAACGCGGATGTAGTCCATCAGCGCCACCGGCCGGTCGTTGCCGAGGTTGTAGAGGCGGTGCGGCGCGCCGGCCTCGCCCGCCCCGTCGCCCGGCGGCCGGTCGAGCGCGGCGACGACGCCGGAGGCGATGTCGTCGATCCAGGTGAAGTCCCGCCGGGCGCGGCCCCGGTCGAACACCGGGATCGGCTCCCCGGCGAGGATGCGGCTCGTAAAGATCCACGGCGACATGTCGGGCCGCCCCCAGGGGCCGTACACCGTGAAGAACCGCAGCCCGGTCGAGGGGATGCGGTAGAGGTGCGCGTAGGATTGCGCCATCGTCTCGCACGCCTTCTTGGTCGCGCCGTAGAAGGACACGGGGCTGTCCGTCCGGTGCGCCGGCGCGAACGGGACCTCCCGGTTCGCGCCGTAGACCGAGGAGGAGCTCGCGTACACGAAGCTCCGGCAACCGCCCGGCCGGCCCGCGAGCGCCCGGCAGAACTCCATCAGCGAGAGCTGGCCCGCGAGATTGGCCGAGAGGTAGTCCCAGGGGCGTTCGATCGAATGGCGCACGCCGGCCTGCGCGCCGAGATGGATCACGCGGTCGATCCCCGGATGGCGCGCCGCGACGCCGGCCATCGCGGCGGGGTCCGCGAAGTCCAGCCGCTCGAAGGCGAAGCCCGGCGCGCCGTCGAGCGTCGCCAGACGGGCGCGTTTCAGGGCCGGGTCGTAATAAGGGTTCAGGTTGTCGATCCCCACCACCGCCTCGCCCCGGTCGAGCAGGCGGCGGGCGACATGCATCCCGATGAAGCCGGCGGCTCCGGTAACGAGGATCGGCATCGGCGGCTCCGGGCGGCGGCGGGCGCGCCGGTTATGCCGGATCGCGGCGCGCCGCGAAAGCCGGGACGCCCCCGCCGGCGGGCGCCTTTACCAGATAATGGCGCCGCGCAGCATCAGGCCGTGTTCGGGCGCCCAGCCGCCGGCGCCCTCGCGCCGGGCGGCTTCGAGGCTCAGGCTCGCCGACGGCGCCGCGCGCCAGCGCGCGCCCAGGCGCAGCGACCGCGCGCGCTCGCCCGCGAGGCCGAGTTCCGCGTAGGGCGTCACCGTGCCCAGGCCCCCCGGCCCGGCGAGGCCGTAGCCGATCCGCGCGTCCATCCGCCCGGCCGCGCGTTGGGACAACAGCGGCGCCGCGCCGGCAAGGCCGCTCTCCCACAGCCGCCGCACGCCGCGCGCCGTCCGCCCCCAGGACGGCCGCAGGCGCAGCGAAAGGCCCCGCCCCTCCCGGCCGGGATCGAGCCGCACCGAGCCGCTCACGCCCGTCTCCTCGGAGTCGCCGCCATGGCCGAGCAGGGTCCGCACCCGCCCCTCGACCGTCAGCCCGGACGAAGCGTCGGAATAGCGCAGCCCGCCCCCGGCCTCGACGCCGCCGCCGGTCTCGCCGTCGCCGCCGTCGCGCCGCATCCCGATCTCGACCGACGGCGCCAGCGTCGCCCCCGAGGCGAGCTTGCGGGAATGCGACCCCTCCAGCGCCAGCCGGTGGCGGCTCACGTTCATGGACCCGCTCCGAAGGGTCTCCGAACCGTCGATCTCGGCCCGCGCGAACGCCGTCTCGGCCTTGAGCGCGAGTTCCGTCGTCCCGCCCGGGATCGCCCGGTCGCTGGACAGCAGGGTCCCCCCCGCGCCCGCCGCGAACATGCGCTGCGTCAGGTCGCTCGCCTCGGCGCCGTTCGAATCCTCGATCTCGACCTCGCCCGTCCCCCAGCCGGCCGCGGCCCACAGCGTCACGCCGCCCGGCGCCCAGCCGACATAGGGGTTAACGCTCGTAAGCCCCGTCGAGAGCTTGCCCTCCAGGGCGTTGGCGTCGGTGTAGTCGACCCGCCCGCGTCCGTGCGCCACCGACAGCCCCGCCAGCAGGTCCGCGCCCAGCCCGGCGTCGATGCCGATGCTGCCGCCCGTCACATCGCCGTCGTAGGCGATGCTCCCGCCGCTTCCGCCGGACAGGCTCCGGTAGTCGCCGCTGCCCCACAGCGTCAGGTCTCCGAAGGGGCCGCTTCCTCCGCCGCCCGCCGCCTGGAAGGGCAGGACGAAGGACGAGTCCGCGAGGAGGCGGCCGGGATCGAACGCGCCGTCCCCCAGCGCCCCCCGGCCCGCCATCAGCAGTTCGGGCAGCGTGGAGGCGCCGGCGAGGCTGGCCTCCCGCTCCGCCGGCGCGCCGGAGGCCGCTTGCCGGACGCGGCCCGAAATGGCGTCCACCGCGCTCGCCATCGTCGCCCGCAGCACCTGCGGCAGCACGGTCTCGACGACCGCGTTCCGGCTCGCCGCGACGACATTGGGCGAGGACGGGTAGAACCCGGACTGCACGATGAAACTGTAGGGGACTTCCCCTCCGTCCGGGCGCCGGAACTTGCCCTCGAACGCGCGGGCGTAGCCGATCTTGAGGACCTCGGCGTCGGTGTCGTCGGCGGGGTTGTCGAAGCGGTATTGCAGGAAGCCGCCCTCCGGGCCGCTTTCCGCGGCGGCGACGATCCGCTCCCAGATAAGCTCCCCGGTGTCGGGATCGCGGGAAATCCCCGGCGGCCGCAGCATCAACCGGTTCGGAAAACCCGCGTGGAAAAGAATAACGTTGGAGATGCGGTCCGTCAGGCTCAGGTACACCGGGCCGTGCCTCCATGGCCCGTTCGGGTCCGTCATCGCCAGCGTGATTTTCGTGTAACCGGCCACGCCGCCGGATTGCGAGAGGTCGACGATGTATTTCCCCGCTTCCGTGACGAAGGCCTTCAGGGTCGCCCGGTCCACCACGTCCCTGGCGGTCACGGCCGGTTCGGCGTGGTCGATCCGTTCCTCGGCCAGGTGCGACGGGCCGAGGTCGAACCCCGCGAGCAGCAAAATCGGAAGCCCCAGGGTCGCCGACACGTAGACCGTGGCGTGGCCGGAGGCGCCCGGCAGGCCCGCGTCGAAGGCGGCGTCCGGCTCTTGCGCGAGCGTGGCCATGATGGCGGCGCCGGCGGCCACGGCGACGGCGGGATCGGGAGAGGCCAGGTCGGCGAGAACGGCCGGGGGGACGCCCAGGCGGGAAAGGATCGTCGCGTAGATCCGGGGGTCGAGCAGCTTGCCCGACAGCGACATGTCCTTCGCGTGGATGAACACCCTGCCGTCGGGCGTCAGTTGCACGAGATAGGTGGAGCCGGAGCGCCAGGCGCTCCCCTCATGCCTGACGAGGCATCCGACGTAAGACTGTTTCGCCAGATCTTCGCCTTGCCCGTAATAGCTCCTGAGGCGGTCCCTGCTGGACAGCGCGAAGTCCTTCAGGCTGGCGGCGCCGTCCTCCACCTGTCGCGCCGTCACGGAGGGGCCGGCGGGCGGCGTCAAGCCGGGCGGGAGCGGGCAGGCCGCGTTCGCCTGGGCCGAGGCGCGGTCCGCGCCAGACCAGACCCCGGCCAGCGCCAGCAGGCCCGCCGCGAGGAACGAGAACATACGGATCGAGCGTGTTCCGTGCTTCATCGCGAAATCCCCCGGTCGCGGCGGGTCGGGCGAACGATGTTCCCGGCCCCGATTGTGTCGCGGAAAGTTTCGCACGCGAGGGTGCGGGCGCGCAACAGGCGCGGGAAGACTTTCGCGCGCGCGCCGAGCGGCGCCGCGGACGCGCCGCCGGCCCGGCCGTTCGCTGGCATTCCGCGCCCTGGCCGCCGGCCCGAGTTGCCGTTCCGGGCGCTTCGTCCTATGTTGGGGGAAAGGCCCGCGCCGCCCGCGGGCGAAAAGGTCCGCGCCCGCCCGGCTCCGGGAGGCGCGGCGGGAGATCGGGATGACGCTCGCCGCCGTGACGCTCGACGACAAGTACGCCCTCGAATCGGGGCGCGTCTACCTCACCGGCGTGCAGGCGCTGGTGCGGCTGCCGATGGTCCAGCGCCAGAGGGACGCCGCCGCCGGCCTGGACACCGGCTGTTTCATATCGGGCTACCGCGGCTCGCCGGTCGGCGGATACGACCAGCAACTCTGGCGCGCCCGCAAGTTCCTGAAGAGCAACCGCATCCACTTCCAGCCCGGCGTCAACGAGGACCTGGCGGCGACCGCGATCTGGGGCAGCCAGCAGGCCAGCCTGTTCCCCGACGCCAGGCACGACGGCGTGTTCGCGATCTGGTACGGCAAGGGTCCGGGCGTGGACCGCTGCGGCGACGTCTTCAAGCACGGCAACATGGCCGGGCCGTCGCCCAATGGCGGCGTGCTGCTGGTCGCCGGCGACGACCACGCGGCCAAGTCCTCCACCGTGCCGCACCAGAGCGAATACGCCTTCGTGGACGCCAGCATCCCGGTGCTGAACCCGGCGGGGGTCCAGGAAATCCTCGATTACGGCCTGCTCGGCTTCGCCATGTCGCGCTTCGCCGGCTGCTGGACGGCGTTCAAGACCACGGCCGAGAACATGGACAGTTCGGCCTCGATCTCGGTCGATCCCGGCCGGCTGGACATCGCCGCGCCGGCGTTCGACATGCCCCCCGGCGGCTTGCACATCCGCTGGCCGGACGACTGGATGGAGCAGGAGCGCCGGCTGCGCCTGCACAAGCTCCCCGCCGCCCGCGCCTTCGCCCGCGCCAACGGCCTCGACCGGATCGTCATCGACGGGCCGCGCGCGCGGCTCGGCGTCGCGACGACCGGCAAGTCCTACCTCGACACGCGCCAGGCGCTCGACGACCTCGGCATCGGCGAGGCGGAGGCGGCCGCCATCGGGCTCAGGCTCTACAAGGTGGGGATGCCGTGGCCGCTGGAGCCCGGGGGCGCGCGCGATTTCGCCCGGGGCCTGGAGGAAATCCTCGTCGTCGAGGAGAAGCGCGGCCTGGTCGAGGGGCAGTTGAAGGAACAGCTCTACAACGCCCCGGCCGAGGGCCGGCCGCGCGTGGTCGGCAAGTTCGACGAGGCGGGCGCGCCGCTGCAATCCTCGACCGGGGAGCTGACCCCGGCGGCGATCGCCCGCGTCCTCGCCGCCCGGATCGCGCGCTTCCACGACAGCCCGAAAATCCGCGAGCGGCTGCGCGCCCTCGACGCGGCCGAGGCGGCGTTCCGGCCGGCCGGGACGGATTTCGCGCGCACGCCCTATTTCTGCTCCGGCTGCCCGCACAACACCTCCACCCGCGTGCCCGAGGGCAGCCGGGCGACCGCCGGCATCGGCTGCCACTTCATGTCGGTGTGGATGGACCGCAACACCGAGACCTACACGCATATGGGCGGCGAGGGCGCGCCGTGGATCGGCCAGGCCCCGTTCAGCACGACGAAGCATGTTTTCGCCAATCTCGGCGACGGCACCTACACCCATTCCGGCCTGCTGGCGATCCGCGCGGCGGCGGCGGCGGGCGTGAACATCACCTACAAGATCCTCTTCAACGACGCCGTGGCGATGACCGGCGGCCAGCCCGCCGACGGCGGCTTCACCGTGCCCGAAATCGCCGCCCAGGTCGCCGCCGAGGGGGCGCGGGAGGTGCGGATCGTCACCGACCAGCCGGACAAGTACCCGATCGGGACCGAATGGCCGAAGGGCGCGCGGGTCCACCACCGCGACGAACTCGACGAGGTGCAGCGCGAACTGCGCGAGGTCGAGGGGCTGACCGCGCTGATCTACGACCAGACCTGCGCCGCCGAGAAACGCCGCCGGCGCAAGCGCGGGACCATGGTCGACCCGCCGAAGCGAATTTTCATCAACGAGGCCGTGTGCGAGGGCTGCGGCGATTGCGGCGTGGCGTCGAACTGCGTGTCCGTGGCCCCGGTCGAGACGGAGTACGGCCGCAAGCGCGCCATCGACCAGTCGGCCTGCAACAAGGACTATTCCTGCGCCAAGGGCTTCTGCCCCAGCTTCGTCAACGTGATCGGCGGGACACCGCGCAAGACGCGGGCGGGCGGCGCCGGCCCGGACCTGTTCGAGGCCCTGCCGGCGCCGGACCGCCCCGCGCTCGACCGGCCCTACGACATCCTGGTCACCGGCATCGGCGGCACCGGCGTGGTGACGATCGGCGCGCTGATCGGCATGGCGGCGCATCTCGAGGGCAAGGGCGTCACCGTGCTCGACATGACCGGCCTCGCCCAGAAGGGCGGCGCGGTGATCAGCCATATCCGCGTCGCGGAGCGCCAGGAGGACCTGCACGCGGTGCGGATCGCCGCCGGCGGCGCGCGCCTGCTGCTGGCCTGCGACATGGCGACGGCGGCCGGCGAGCAGGGCCTGTCCCGCGTCTCGCGCGCCGAGACCACGGCCATCGTCAACACGCGCGAGACCATGATCGGCGCGTTCACCCGCGACCCGGACCTCGCCTTCCCCGGCGACATCTTCCGCGACGCCATCCGCGCGGCGGCGGGCGGCAACTCGACCCATTTCGTGGACGCCAGCCGGATCGCCACGCAACTGCTCGGCGACAGCATCGCCAGCAACCTGTTCATGCTCGGCTACGCGATCCAGAAGGGGCATGTGCCGCTGTCGCTGGAGGCCGTCGAGCGGGCGGTCGAACTGAACGCGGTGGCGGTGGACTTCAACAAGCAGGCCCTGCTGTGGGGCCGCCGCGCCGCCCACGACCTCGACGCCGTGGAGAAGCGCGCCGCCCCGCCGGCGGCCGAACCGCCGCGGCGCGAAATCTCCCGCACGCTGGAGGAGGCGATCGAAAAGCGCGTCGCCTACCTGACCGCCTACCAGGACCGGGCCTATGCCGAGCGCTATCTCGGCCTGGTCCGCGAGGTCGAGGCGGCGGAGGCGAACCGGACGCCCGGCCTCGACGGGCTGGCGGACGCGGTCGCCCGCTACGCCTTCAAGCTGATGGCCTACAAGGACGAGTACGAGGTGGCGCGGCTGTTCTCCGACGGCGGGTTCCGCCGCCGGCTGGAGGAACAGTTCGAGGGCGACTACCGGATCGAGTTCAACCTCGCCCCGCCCCTGTTCTCCCGCCGCGACCCCGAAACCGGCCATTTGCGCAAGCGGACCTACGGCGCCTGGACGATGGCGGCGTTCCGCCTGCTGGCCTCCCTGAAGGGGCTGCGCGGCACGCCGTTCGACATTTTCGGCCGCACCGCCGAGCGCCGGACCGAGCGCCGCCTGGTCGAGGAGTATTTCGCCCGGATGCGGGAGGTCGCCGCCGGCCTCGACCGCGAGAACCACGGCGCGGCGGTCGAACTGGCGCGCGTGCCGGAATATATCCGCGGCTTCGGGCATGTGAAGGAGCGCCACATCGCCGGGGCCAGGTCCCGCGAGGCCCAGGCGCTGGCCGCCTTCCGCGACCCGGCGGCGGCCCGGCTCGCCGCCGAATAGGGGCGGGCCCGGCCGTCGGGGCCGTCGTCGCGGACGGGCGGCGGGCGCGAATGGCCGAGGCGCGGCCGAGGCGGCGGTTCGGCATGGTCTGGTGGGGCCTCGCGGCCGTTCTGGCGCTCTATGTGCTCCCGCCCGCGCTGGGCTTCGCCTTCTTCGCCATGAAGGATTCCGCCCACTGGAGCGCGGCGAGGCGCGATTCGAGCGGTCAGGCGCCCGACCCGGCGGCGACGCGCGAGGCGGTCGTCCAGGTCTACGCCGCCCGCGCCTGGGGCTGGCGGCGCGCCTTCGGCGTGCATAGCTGGATCGCGTCCAAGCGGCGCGGGGCCGCCGGCTACGACCGCCACGAGGTGATCGGCTGGGGCGTGCGTTACGGGCGCGAGGCGGTGCGCTCCGGCCCCGGCATCCCGGACGGCCACTGGTTCGGCGCCCGGCCGGCGCTGCTGGCCGAACTGCGCGGCCCGGCCGCCGAGGCGGCGATCGGCGGGATCGAGCGGGCGGCGGCGCGCTATCCCCACCGCGACCGCTACGCCGCCTGGCCCGGCCCGAACAGCAACACCTTCACCGCCTTCGTCCTGCGCGCGGTCCCGGAGTTGCGGGCCGACCTGCCGCCGACGGCGGTGGGCAAGGACTACCTTCCCGAGGGCCGGGTTTTCGCGCGGGCGCCGAGCGGGACCGGCTTCCAGGTCTCGCTCGGCGGCCTCGCCGGGGCGATGCTGGCGCTGGACGAGGGGATCGAGGTCAACCTGCTCGGCCTCGTCGTCGGCCTCGACCTCGCCCCGCCGGCCCTGAAACTGCCCGGCGTCGGCCGGATCGGGTGGCGGTAGGGCGGCGAACGGGCCGCGCGCCCCTCCCCCCGTCCTTACACGCCCTTCAGCTCGACGCCGTTGCCTTCCGGGTCCGTCGTGTAGATCGACGGGCCCTCGCCCTCCGCGCCGTAGCGGAGCACCGCCTCGCCCGCCTCATGGCCGTGCGCGGCCAGGCGCGCGCGGATCGCCTCGGCGTCGAAGGGCGAGACCTTGATGGCGATGTGGTCGACGTTCCGCCCCTCCGCGCCCGGCCCGGCCCCGCCGGCGGCGCCCAGCTTCCCGTCCAGCGCCACCAGGTCGATCATCGAGGCGCCCGCGCGGAGGTGGTACAGGCCCAGCGGCTCGTTGTGGCGCGCGAGTTCGCAGCCCAGCACGCCGCAATAGAACGCCATGACTCGATCCGGGTCGCGCACCCGCAGCACCACATGGTCGAGGCCCCGGAGGGCGAATCCCGGTCCGGCCATCGCATCCCTCCCCTTGCGCGTTTCCGCCCGAAGTCTAGCCGAAACGCCCGAGGAAGCGGACCAGCCTTTGCGTCCGCGCGCCGAACAGCGCTTCGGTGTAGAAACTCCCGGCGGCGCGCTTGTTCGCCTCGCCCAGCGTCGGGTAGGGCAGGATCGCGGAGGCCACCGCGCCGATGCCGAGCCGCTTCTGGATCGCCAGGCACCAGATCTGCGCCAGTTCCCCGGCGTGGGGCGCGAGGATCGAGGCGCCGAGGACGCGGCCCCGCCGCGTCGTCGCGACCTTGACCAGACCGCCGGTCTCGCGCTCCGCCTGGGCGCGGTCGTTCTCCGCCAGCGGCCAGCGCGAGACGCGGATGTCGTCCCGCCCGGCGCGCGCCTCCGCCTCCGTCAGGCCGACCTGGGCGAGTTCCGGGTCGCAATAGGTGACCCACGGCACGGCGCGCGCGTCCACCCGCGCCGGCAGGCGGAACAGCGCGCTCCTGAGCACGAGTCCGGCGTGGTAGCCGGCCATGTGGGTGAAGAGGTACGGCCCCGCCGCGTCGCCGATGGCGTAGACCCGGCGGTTGGCCGTCCTGAGCGCGCGGTCCACGACGACCCCGCCGCGCCCGGCCTCGATCCCGGCGGCGTCGAGGCCGAGATCGTCCAGCGCCGGCGTCCGGCCGGCCGCGACCAGCAGGTGGCTGCCGGAAACCTCGCGCTCCGTCCCGTCCGCGGCTGTCGCGGCGACCGAGACCCCGCCCCCTTCCGGCCAGGAGACGAAGCGGGCGCGGATGTGCTCCAGCAACGCGATCCCCTTCCCCGCGAGGCGCTCGCGCAGCAGGCCGACGAGTTCGGGGTCGTCGCGCGGCAGGATGCCCGCCATCTCCACCACCGTGACCCGCGAGCCGAGGTCGCGGAAGGCCGTGGCCATTTCGATCCCGATCGGCCCGCCGCCGATCACGACCAGGTGTTCCGGCAGCGCCTCGACATCGAAGACGGTCTCGTTGGTGAGGTACGGCCCGTCCGCCAGCCCCGGCACCGGCGGGACCATCGGCCGCGAGCCGGTGGCGATCACGATCCGGCGCGCCCGCACGCGCACGCCGCCGCCCTCGACCTCGCGCGGCCCGGCGAAACGCGCCCGCGCCGGCACCACCCGGACGCCCAGCCCCTCGAACCGCTCGACCGAGTCGTTCGGCGCGATCGCCGCGATGACGCCCCGCACATGCGCCTTCACGGCCTCGAAATCGACGCTCCCCGGCTCGGAGAGGACGCCGAACCGCGCGTCGGCGCGCTGGCGCGCCCGCGCCTTGCCGGCGGCGAGCAGCGCCTTCGAGGGCACGCAGCCGTGGTTGAGGCAGTCCCCGCCCATCTCGGCGGCCTCGAACAGGGCGACGGTCGCGCCCATCTGGGCCGCGCCCGCGGCGACGCTCAACCCGCCGGAGCCGCCGCCGATCACGCAGATATCGACATTCGCGCGCTCCATCGCCGCCCCCGTTTTCCGTTCCGGGGGACGGCCCCGGACCCGGGCGCGCGGCGTTGACTTGCCGGCGCCGGCCCGATATATACCGCGCGCGCCCGCGGGGCGGGCGGAAATCCTGCATACGGGGTCGTCACCGTGAAACGGACTTATCAACCGAGCGTCCTGGTGCGCAAGCGCCGGCACGGCTTCCGCGCCCGCATGGCCACCGTCGGCGGCCGCCGCGTGCTGAAGGCGCGCCGCGCGAAGGGACGGGCCAAGCTGTCGGCCTGAACCGGGCGCGGCAAGCGGGGCGGGGCGCCCGTCCCGCCCGGCCATCGCGCGACGGGGTATCCATGCGAAGCAACGCCAGCGCGCGCCTCGGACGCCTGACCGGACGGCCGGACTTCGTCCGGATGACGCGGCGCGCCCGCAAGGCGGCGATGCCCGGCCTGGTCCTGCAGGCCGCGCCGACGCCGGCCGGGACGGAGGACGGCGCCGCCGCGCCGCGCGTCGGCTTCACCGCGAGCAAGAAGGTCGGCAACGCCGTCGCGCGGAACCGGGCGCGGCGGCGCCTCAAGGCCGCCGCGCGCGATGTGCTGGCCGAACGGGCCGGGGAACGGATGGACTATGTGCTGATCGCGCGCGCCGGCACCGCCGGGCGCCCCTACGACGACTTGCTGGCGGACCTGCGCGCCTGTATCGAGCGGACCGCGCGCGTCCGGGAGGCCGCGCGATGACGCGCCGGCGCGCCGAGGCGGCGCTGGCCTGGCTGCTGAAGGCGCCGATCCACGCCTACCGGCTCACATTCTCGGCGTTCCTGGGGCACGCCTGCCGCTACCGGCCGACCTGTTCGGAATACGCCCTGGAGGCGATCGACGCGCACGGCCCGGCCGCCGGCGCCTGGCTCGCGCTCCGCCGGCTGGCGCGCTGCCATCCCTGGGGCGGGGCCGGCCACGATCCCGTTCCGCCGCCGCGCCGGGACGGCGGCGCGGGCGGCCTCGGAAGGTCCGGCGCATGAGCGACCAGAGGAACATGCTGGTCGCCATCGCGCTGTCGCTGGCGATCCTGCTCGGCTTCCAGTTCCTGTACGAGTTCCCCAGGATGGAGCGGGAGCGGGAGTTGCAGGCCGAGCGCGAGGCCCAGCAGGCGGCGGTCGACCCGGCCACGCCCCGCCCCGGCGACGCGCCCGCCGCCCCGGCCCCGTCGGAAGGCGTCTCCGCGCCCGGCGCCCCCTCGGCCGCGATCGCCGCCGAGCGGCGCGGCGAGGCGTTGCGGGCGTCGCCCCGGATCGCCATCGACACGCCGACCCTGCGCGGCTCGATCTCGCTGCGCGGCGGGCGGATCGACGACCTCGTGCTGACGAACTACCATGAGACGACGGACGCCGACTCCGAACTGATCCGCCTGTTCAGCCCGGCCGGCGCGCCGAAGCCGTATTACGCCGAGTTCGGCTGGGTCGGCGCCGCCGCCGGGACCGCGCCGCCGACGCCGGAGACGCTCTGGACGGCCGACCGCTCGACGCTCACGCCCGAAACCCCGGTCACGCTGGTCTGGGAGAACGGGGAGGGCCTCGCCTTCGAGCGGACCTACGCGATCGACGACGGCTACATGGTCGCCGTGACGCAGCGGGTGCGCAATTCGGGCGCCGCGGAGGTGGGGCTGTTCCCTTACGGGCTGGTGGCGCGCGGCGGCACGCCGGACACGCTCGGCTTCTACATCCTGCACGAGGGGCCGCTCGGCGTGTTCGACGGCACGCTGAAGGAGATCGACTACGACGACATGCAGGACGATCCCCGGATGGAGGAGTTGTCCACCGGCGGCTGGATCGGCATCACCGACAAATACTGGCTGGCGGCGCTGGTCCCGGACCAGGACGCGCGCCAGACCTACCGCTTCGTCCACTCCATCCGCGACAACGACGACCGCTACCAGGTGGACTACCTGGGCGGCGAGACGCGGATCGCGCCCGGCGGCTCGATCGAGGCGGTCAACCGCCTGTTCGCCGGCGCCAAGGAGGTCAAGCTGCTGGACGCCTACAGCGAGGGGCTGGGCATCGCCAATTTCGACCTGGCGGTCGATTTCGGCTGGTTCTATTTCCTCACCAAGCCGTTCTTCTACGTGATTTCCTGGATGTACGGGTTCCTCGGCAATTTCGGCCTGGCGATCCTCGCGTTCACCGTTATCGTCAAGGCGGTGTTCTACCCGCTCGCCAACAAGTCCTACCGCTCGATGGCGAAGATGCGCGAGCTGACGCCCAAGCTGCAGGCGCTGCGCGAGCAATACGGCGACGACAGGGCGCGCCTCAACCAGGAGATGATGGCGATCTACCGGCAGGAGAAGGTCAACCCGGCTTCGGGCTGCCTGCCGATCCTGGTCCAGATCCCGGTGTTCTTCGCGCTCTACAAGGTGCTGTTCGTCAACATCGAGATGCGGCACGCGCCGTTCTACGGCTGGATCGAGGACCTGTCGGTGGCCGACCCGACCTCGCTGTTCAACGCCTTCGGCCTGGTCCCGTGGGAGCCGCCCTACTTCCTCATGATCGGCGCCTGGCCGGTGTTCATGGGCCTGACCATGTGGCTGCAGCAGCGCCTCAACCCGCAGCCGACCGACCCGGTGCAGGCCAAGATTTTCGCCTTCCTGCCCCTGTTCTTCACCTTCCTGCTCGGCACCTTCCCGGCCGGGCTGGTGATCTACTGGACCTGGAACAACCTGCTCTCGATCGCCCAGCAGAAGCTGATCATGTGGCGCATGGGCGTGAAATAGCCGGCGGACGGGCGGCGGCGGTGTCCGGGGACGCGGAAGGGGCCGGGTTTTCGGCCGAGCGGCTGGAGGCCGGGCGGCGGCTGTTCGCGCGCGAATGCGTCTTCGTCGCCGGGACGGAGACGCTCGACCGGCTCCCGCCGGCGGGCGCGCCGGAGATCGCCTTCGCCGGCCGCTCGAACGTGGGCAAGTCGAGCCTGCTGAACGCGCTGGCCGGCCGCAAGGCGCTGGCGCGCATCTCGAAGACGCCGGGGCGCACGCAACAGCTCAACTTCTTCGACCTCGGCGGGCGGCTGGCGCTGGTGGACCTGCCGGGCTACGGCTACGCCCGCGTGTCGCGCAGCCGGGTCGAGGCGTGGACGCGCGTGCTGAAGGCGTTCCTGCGCGGCCGGGTCCCGCTGCGCCGCGTCTGCCTGCTGGTGGACGCGCGCCACGGCCCGAAGGACCTCGACCGCGAGACGATGGACATGCTGGACGAGGCGGCGGTGGTGTACCAGGCGGTCCTGACCAAGGCCGACAAGCTCAAGCCGGCCGAACTCGCGGCGCGGATCGCGGCGACGGCGCGCGAACTCGAACGCCGCCCGGCGGCCCACCCGGCGATCGCCGCGACCAGCGCCGCCACCGGCGCCGGCATCCCCGAACTCCGCGCCGAACTCGCCACGCTGGCGCGCCCGTAGCGGGGCGCGGTAAGGTGCGGGACCGAGAGGGAGGAGGCGATGGAAGCGAGAGAGGCGGTTCGGACGGCGAAAGCCTACCTTGGAGAGCTTTACGCCGACGAGACCATCGAGAATGTCGGCCTTGAGGAAGTCAAGCGGGACGGAGATTTCTGGCTGATCACGCTTGGGTTCTCGCGGCCATGGGAGCGGACGATCGACTCCGTTCTCAACCCCCCCAAGGTTTTGCGGTCTTACAAGGTTTTGGAGATCGCCGACCCCGACGGCGAAGTGATTTCGATGACGGACCGGCTCCAGCCCGCCGCCCCCTAAGTCGATGATTCCCACCCGCATGTTCATCGACGCCAACCTGCTCGTCCTGCTTGTCGTGGGGGAGACGGGCCGGAACCTGATCGCCAAGCACAAGCGCACCGAAAGCTTCGAGATCGAGGACTTCGAGCGGCTGGTGAGCATTGTCAATTCGATGGACCGGGTGCTGGTGACGCCGAACACGCTCACCGAAACGTCCAACCTGCTGGCCCAGCACGGGGAGCCGGAGCGTTCGAGGTGCTTCGATGTCCTCCGGCTCCTTATCGAAAAGCAGGAGGAGACGGTGGTCGCCAGCGCGGACGCGGCGCGGAATCGCGAGTTTCGGCGGCTCGGCCTGACCGACGCCGTCCTGCTGGAGGCCGTTTCCGCCGAAACGCCCGTGCTCACCGTGGATTTCGACCTCTACCGGGCGGCGGCGGCGAAGGAGCCGGGCGCCGCGTACAACTTCGCCCACGGCCAGTTCCCCTGACTCGCCCGCGGCCGAATCCCCGCCGGCCCCCTTCCCCTTGCGCGCGGGCGGAGCGGCGGCGTAAACACGGCGCGGGCGAAACGGGAGCGGAGACGATGGCGGGGACGGACGCCGAGGCGCGGGCGGAGTGGCTCTCCAGGGCCGGCATTCTCGCCGACGCCCTGCCCTTCATGCGGCGCTACAGCGGGCGCGCCATCGTGGTCAAGTTCGGCGGCCACGCGATGGGCGACCCGGCGCTGTTCGAGTCCTTCGCCTCCGACATGGCGCTGCTGAAGCAGGTCGGGACGAACCCGCTGGTCGTGCACGGCGGCGGGCCGCAGATCGGCCGGATGCTGAAGCGCCTCGCCATCGAGAGCGAGTTCGTCGACGGCCTGCGCGTCACCGACGCGGCGACCGTCGAGATCGTCGAGATGGTGCTCGCCGGCTCGATCAACAAGTCGATCGCCGCCGCGATCAACGCGGCCGGCGGGCGCGCCGTCGGCGTTTCCGGCAAGGACGCCAACCTGATCCGGGCCGAGAAGCTGTCGCGGACGCGCACGGACCCCGAAAGCAACATCGAGCGCGTGCTCGACCTCGGCTTCGTCGGCGAACCCTCGGAGGTGGACACGGGCCTGCTGGAGGCGCTGACCGCCGCCGGCTTCATCCCGGTGATCGCGCCGGTCGGCCTCGGCCCGGACGGGCGGACCTACAACATCAACGCCGACACCGCCGCCGGGGCCATCGCCGGCGCGTCCAACGCGAGCCGGATGCTGATGCTGACGGACGTGGAGGGCGTGCTCGACCGGAGCGGCGCGCTGGTCCCGGAACTGACGGTGGCCGAGGCGCGCGCGCTGATCGCCGACGGGACGGTCTCCGGCGGCATGATCCCGAAGGTCGAAACCTGCGTCGAGGCGGTCGAGCGCGGCGCCGGCGGCGCCGTCATCCTGGACGGCCGCGCGCCCCACGCGGTGCTGCTGGAACTGTTCACGCCCGGCGGCGCCGGCACCATCGTGCGCGCCGGCGGGGCGGGGGACGCATGACGGGCGAGCCACAATGCTGTCGTTCCTGAAACGGCTCGGCCGCGCCGGAAGTCGGCGACCGCGCGGGCAAGAAACGCTGTTCCACTCCGACTTCGGCGGCCTGTGGATAGATCGCGTCGGGGCGGCCGCCGAGCTCGCCCGGCGGATTGCCGCTGGACAGGTTTCCCCCGAAACCGGTGCGAACATCGGCCGGTTCATGGAAAACGGCTATGTCGTCTTGCCGGGCGCCGTCGCTTCGGCCGCGGCGGACCGGCTGGCGGATATCGTCGCAACCGCCTTCGCAAGGGGCGACCGGCGATTGCGCTACCAAACCGACGGTTCCCGGACCCTTGTCCTGAAAACAGGCGACAACGCGCGCGGCGCCCGTATCGTCGAGGCTCACACGGTCCTGCCGGAGGCGCGTGACGTCTTGTCCGCCCCCCGGGTACTGGAGTTTTTGTCCGCGATCTTCGACGAACCGCCGGTTCTTAGCCAATCGCTGATTTTTCGCATGGGATCGGAGCAGCCGCTCCATCAGGATCCCGCCTTCGTTGTCTACGACCGGCCACTGTGCATGGCGGCGTGCTGGATCGCTCTGGAGGACATCGCGCAAGGGTCCGGCGAACTCCGCTACAGGATAAAGAGCCACCGCTTGCCCGATTATGTCTTTTCGACCGGACGACGGGATTCCCATGGAGCGCGCGATGGGGAAGTGGAGAAGTTCCTCGAATGGCTAGGCGCCGAATGCGACAGCCGCGGCCTTGAGCAGGAAACCTTTCTGGCCAGAAAGGGAGATGTGCTCGTCTGGCACGCCGATCTCGCACACGGCGGTTCGCAAATTACCGACCCCGGGGCCACGCGCCAAAGCCTGGTGGGACATTTTTGTCCCGTTTCCGTCCGTCCGCGCTACGCACTGGCCAAGGTTCGGCGGCGGGATGGTCCTCTGTGGTACTGGAGCTATTTTCACGATGCGATTCGAGCGCACTTTGCGACGTGACAGAGTCCGATCCATCCTGGCGGCAGTCCCGAAGCGCCCTGTCCCATCCGCCAGCCCGCACATTCCCGGAGCGCCGCCCATGACCGATCCCCGTCCCCCGCGCGCGCCGCTCGATCCCGCCCGGATCGGCTGCTGGGTGTTCGACCTCGACAACACGCTCTATCCCGCCGCCTCGAACCTGTTCGCGCGGGTGTCGCGGCGGATGACGCTGTTCATCCGGGAGGAGTACGGGCTTTCCGAGGACGCCGCCCGCGACCTGCAGCGGCGCATGTTCCGGCGCCACGGCACCACCATGCGGGGCCTGACGGTGGAGCGCGGGCTGGACCCCGGACGCTTCCTCGACTTCGTGCACGACATCGACGTGAGCGACATGGCGCCCGATCCCAGGCTCGCCGCGCTGATCGGCCGCCTGCCCGGCCGCCGGGTGATCTTCACCAACGGCTCGGTCCCGCACGCCGAGCGGATCACCCGCCAGCTCGGCATCGACGCGCTGTTCGAGGGCGTGTTCGACATCGTGGCCGGCGATTTCGTTCCCAAGCCGGACCCCCGCCCCTACGCCGCCATGGCGGCGCGGTTCGGGATCGACCCGGCGGCCTCGGCGATGGTCGAGGACATGGCCAAGAACCTGCGCCCGGCCGCCGAGATGGGCATGACGACGGTGTGGCTGCGCAACGCCATGGACTGGTCGGCCGAGGGGGCCGGCGAGGGCTGGGTGCACCACGAAATCGACGACCTCGCGGACTGGCTGGAGACGCTCGTCGGCCCGGTTCCGGCCGGCCCGGTCCCGGCGGCGGCGTGTTGACAGCCCGGCGGCGGACGCCCATGTTGCGCGCCGCCCGCAACCGCCGAACGGACGCCGCGCCATGAGCGATTCCCAACTCGAAACCGCCGTCGAACGCGCCTGGGACGCGCGGGATTCGATCGGTCCCGACACGCGGGGCGAGGCGCGCGACGCCATCGAGGCGGCGCTGGACGCCATGGACTCCGGCGAAAGCCGGGTCGCCGAACCGCTCGGCGGCCACGAATGGCGGGTGAACCAGTGGCTGAAGAAGGCGGTGCTGCTGTCCTTCCGGCTTTACGACATGGGGCCGATCCCCGGCGGCCCGGCGGACCCCGAGCGCGGCCCCTCGCACTGGTGGGACAAGGTGCCGTCCAAATTCGCCGGCTGGAGCGAGGCGCGCTTCCGCGAGGCCGGGCTGCGCGCGGTGCCGAACTGCGTGGTCCGCCGGTCGGCCTATGTCGCCCCCGGCGCGGTGCTGATGCCGAGCTTCGTCAACCTCGGCGCCTATGTGGACAGCGGCACGATGGTGGACACCTGGGCCACGATCGGCTCCTGCGCGCAGGTGGGCAAGAACTGCCACATCTCCGGCGGGGCCGGCATCGCCGGCGTGCTGGAGCCGATGCAGGCCAACCCGGTGATTATCGAGGACAACTGCTTCGTCGGCGCCCGCTCCGAGGTGGCGGAGGGCGTGGTCGTCGAAACCGGCTCGGTGCTCAGCATGGGCGTCTATATCGGCGCCTCGACCCGGATCGTGAACCGCGAGACCGGGGAGGTGCTGACCGGCCGGGTGCCGGCCTATTCGGTGGTGGTGCCGGGGGCGATGCCGGGCAAGCCGCTGCCGGACGGGAGTCCGGGGCCGTCGCTCTACTGCGCCGTCATCGTGAAACGGGTGGACGAGCAGACCCGCTCCAAGACCTCCATCAACGAATTGCTGCGCGACTGAGCCGGCATGGACGCCGGCGCGCGCATCGATCCGGTCGAACTCAGCCAGCGGCTGATCCGCTGCCCGAGCGTCACGCCGGAGGACAACGGCGCGCTCGACGCGCTGGAGGGCGTCCTCGCCGGCATGGGCTTCGCCCGCCACCGGCTGCGCTTCTCCGAGGCGGGCACGCCGGACGTGGACAACCTCTACGCCCGGCTGGGAACGGAAGGGCCGGTGTTCGGCTTCGCCGGGCACACCGACGTGGTCCCGCCGGGCGACCGGGCGGACTGGTCCGTCGATCCCTTCGGGGGCGAGATCGTGGACGGCCGGCTTTACGGGCGCGGCGCGGCGGACATGAAGTCCGCCATCGCGGCCTTCGTGGCGGCGGCCGGGCGTTTCGCGGCCGCGCGCGGCGGCGCCCTCCCCGGCTCGATCGCCCTGCTGGTCACCGGCGACGAGGAGGGGCCGGCCGTCAACGGCACCGCCAAGGTCCTGCGCTGGATGGAGGCGCGCGGCGAGCGGATGGACGCCTGCGTGGTCGGCGAGCCGACCAACCCGGACCGCCTCGGCGGCATGGCGAAGATCGGCCGGCGCGGCAGCCTGACCGGCCGGCTGGCGGTCCGCGGGGTCCAGGGCCACACCGCCTATCCCCACCTCGCCGACAACCCGCTCTCGCGCCTGGTGCGGATGCTGGCCCCGCTGGCCGAGGAGCGGCTGGACGAGGGGAGCGCGCATTTCCCGCCCTCCACCGTCGCCATCGCCTCCATCGACACCGGCAACCCGGCGAGCAACGTCATCCCCGCCCGGGCGACCGCCGTCTTCAACATCCGCTTCAACGACCTCCAGACGGCCGAGGGGATCGAGGCCCGGCTGCGCGCGGCGTTCGACGCCGCCGGCGGCGGCTACGAACTGGAGACCGAATGCTCCTCCGGCGCCTTCCTGACGGAGCCGGGGCCGCTGACCGAGGACCTCGCGGCGGCGGTGGAGGAGACGCTGGGCGTTTCGCCGGAACTCAGCACGACCGGCGGCACCTCCGACGCGCGCTTCATCCGCGCCCATTGCCCGGTGGTGGAGTTCGGCGGCGTCGGCCAGACGATGCACAAGGCGGACGAGCACGTGGCCGTCGCCGACATCCACGCCCTGGCGGAGGTCTATCTCGCGCTGCTGGAGCGGTTTTTCGCCCGGGCGCGCCGGTGACGCCATGCTGCCCTCTTTCGCCGAACTGGTGAAGGCGCTTTACGGGACGGTCCTGCTGGCGCGCCGCCACCCGGACGCGGCGGCGATGTTCAACCGCACGCCGGAAGGGTTCTGGAACTCGCTGTTCGCCGCCGTGCTGGCGCTGCCGGCGCACGCGGCGATCGTCGCGCGCGGCATGGCGTACACCGGGCGGACCGAATACGGGCCGCTGGACGCCGTGATCGACCTGATGATCTACGCCATCGTCTGGCTGGCCTGGCCGGTGCTGATGGCGGGCGTCTCCTCCGCCCTCGGCCGGGGCGAGCGCTTCATCGACTACATCGTGCCGTACAACTGGGTCTCCGCGCCGATCGCCTACATGTTCGCGGCGGCGTCGCTGACCGGCCTGTACGGCGTCGCGCCGCCGGGCGTCGAGGCGGTGGTCACCGCGCTGTGCTACACGGCCGCGACGCTGATGTTCGTCGAGGTGGCGCGCCGCCAGCTGGGCCTCGGGATTATCATGTCCTTCGCCATCGTCGTGCTCGACTTCGTGTTCAGCGTCGCGGTGGTGAAGGTGCTGGAGTCCTTCGCCGGCAAGTTCTGAGGCGGCCGGCCGCCGGCGATCCCCTATTCGTACCCCACCTCCGCCAGGTAGAGGCCCTCGGCCGGGGCGGCGGGGCCGGCGGCGGCGCGGTCGCGGGCGGCGAGCGCGGCCTCGATGTCGGCCCGCGTCCACTTCCCCTCGCCCACGAGGCCGAGCGAGCCGACGATGTTGCGCACCTGGCGGTAGAGGAACGACCGCGCCTCGGCGACGATCCGCACCTCCTCGCCCTCGCGGAACACGTCGAGCCGGTCCAGCGTCCTCGTCGGCGAGGCGGCCTGGCAGCCGGCGGCGCGGAAGCTGGAGAAGTCGTGGCGGCCGAGCAGCGCCGCCGCCGCCCCGGCCATCGCCGCCGCGTCGAGCGGCCGCGCCACGTGCCAGACCCGCCCGCGTCGCAGCGCCGGCGGCGCGCGCCGGTTCAGGATCCGGTAGAGGTAGCGCCGCCGGACCGCCGAGAAACGCGCGTGGAAACCGGGCGGCGCGACCTCGGCCGACAGCACCGAGACCGGCGCCGGGCGGAGGTGGAAGTCGAGCGCGGCGCGCACGGTTCGCCCGTCGAACCGCTCGCTCGCGAGGTCCAGATGCGCCGCCATGGCGAGCGCGTGGACGCCGGAATCGGTGCGCCCGGCCCCCACGACCTCGACCGTCTCGCCGGAGAAGGCGAGCGCCGCCTCTTCCAGCGCCTGCTGGACCGACGGGCCGTTGGCCTGGCGCTGCCAGCCGGCGAAGGCGCCGCCGTCGTACTCCACGAGGAGCTTGAACCTGGGCATCCGGGGGCATCCGGGGCGCCGCGCCGGGCGCGCCTCAGAGCTGGTGGATGTCGATCGCGCCGTCGATCGCATCCTCCATCAGGACGACCTTCTTGCGCGCGATGCGCAGGCCCGCGCCGCCCGGCGCCAGCGTGTATTCGTACCATCCGCCGCGCCAGGACTTGCCGCGGCGCGGCTCCAGCGAGAGGACGATCCACTTGGCCCACACCTCCACCGCGCCGGGCCGGGCCGCGACGACGCGCGCGTTGGTCACCGAATGCACGGTGCGCGCCGGCGGCGCGGCGGCGTAGGCGTCGTCCGAGCGGATGCGGTGCAGCCGCGCCTCCAGCGCCGGCTTGCCGACCAGGTACATCGTGTTGACGGACAGTTCCGGGTCCTCGACCAGCGCCTCCTCGGTGTCCCAGGACGGGACCCAGAACACGCAGTCCTCCGTGTAGAGCGCGAGCCACTCCTCCCAGCGCCGCCTGTCGAGCAGGTCGGCCTCCAGGGAGAGCAGGGCTTCGCAGGCCGCGAGGTCCGCCATCGCCGTTACCGTTTCCGTTCAATGAATTGCGAACCGTCGCGCAACCCGTTCCTCAACCGCCGACGCGCGCCGCCCAGTGCCGCCAGAAGCCGTGGTAGAGCGTCTCGCTGTCCCATTTCGGGTTGGAGGAGACCGGCCGGACGCCCAGCCCCGCCCCCGCCGCGTCGGCCCCGGCGAGCGCGAAGGCCGCGCCCCGGTCCATCCCGTTCCACGGCGCCAGCCGGCCGGCGGAGCCGCGCTGCACATCCTCCAGCGCGGCCAGGTCGTCCGGCGTCGCCATGCCGCTCACCATGAAGAAGTCCTCGAACTTGCGCAGCCGCGCCGCCCGCGCCTCGCGGCTCTCCCCCCTCGGCGCGATGCAATAGACCCGCATCTCGGTCCGGTCCGGCGCCAGCGGGATCGTGACGCGGATCTGGGTCGAGGACTGGTCCATCAGGTGCACATTGGGGAACAGGTAGAGGTTGCGGCCGCGCCGCAGCATCCAGTCCACCTTCCCGGCGTCGTGGGTCCGTTCGAGCCAGTCGAGCCGCTCGGCCAGCGGCGCGACGGCGGGATTGCCGCGCCGCGCCCAGACCATCATGTGGCCGCCGCCGAGGTCGTAGACGCCGCTCTCCACCGCGCCGACGATCCGCGCCGCCTCGGTCTCGCGCAGCCCGCCCCGGTCGCCCAGCCGCTCGCGCATCGCCATGGCGCGGGCGAACACCCGGTGGACGGTCGAGACATGGTAGCCGTCCACGCCGTTTTCCGCCTGGAGCTTCCAGTTGCCGCGCACCAGGTAGGTCTGCCCGCCGGGCACGACCTCCATGCCGTCGGGCGACTGGTCGGAGAGCAGGTCGATGAAGGGCCGGGCCTCGCCCAGCGCGTCGGCGAGCGGCGGGACGTCGGCCGAGAGCGAGGCGAAGACGAAGCCCTTGTAGGCCTCCACCCGCGGCAGCCGGGCGAGCGCGAAGCGCGAACGGTCCGCCCCGCCGGGCCAGCCCGCCTCCTCGTCCTTGATCCTGACGCAGTTGCCCTCGGTGTCGAAGCACCAGCCGTGGAACCGGCACACGATGGTCCGGGCCGTGCCGCGCCGGGCGCGGGTCAGCGTCGCGCCGCGATGGGCGCAGGCGTCGACGAAGCCGCGGATCGCGCCGTCGGACCCGCGGACCAGGAACACCGGCTGGCGGCCGGCGCGGGTGGCGTAGTAGTCGCCGTGCTCCGGGATCTGGCTCTCGTGGCAGGCGTAGATCCAGCCGCCCTCGAAGATCGCGGCCATCTCCGCCTCGAACAGCGCCGGATCGGTGTAGGCGGCGCGCGCGACCCGGAAGCCGTGCGCGCCCTCCTCGACAAGTCCGCCGCCCGCGAAACCCCCGCCGTCCATCGCCGCTCCTCCCCGCCCGCGCCCCGCGCCGTCGCGCGATGTTGAGGCATGGGGCGATCCATGGCAACAATGGCGCTTCCCGCGCCGCGCCGGCGCCCGAACCCCCGGACTGGAGAGACCATGAAGATCGGCCTGTTCCTCACCAACCAGCAGTATGTCGACACGGACATGGTGGCCGCGCTCGACGAGCAGATCGCCATGGTCCACCACATGCGCGACCACGGCTGGGACACGCTGGTTTCGGGGCAGCACTACCTGAACGAGGGCGACAACCAGCAGCTCCAGATCGTGCCCTTCCTCTCGCGGCTGATCCCCGAGGCCGGCGACATGCAAATCGGCCTCGGCATCCTGCTGCTGAACCTGCACAACCCGGTCTACACCGCCGAGACGATCGCCAGCATGGACGTGCTGGCGCGCGGCCGGCTGATCTTCGGCGTCGGCCTCGGCTACCGCGACGTGGAGTTCGACGCCTTCGGCGTGCCCAGGGGCAAGCGCGTCGCCCGGTTCGAGGAGTATCTCGGCCTGATCCAGCGCCTCTGGACGGAAGACAGCGTGAGCCACGAGGGCGAGACCTGCGTGCTCCACGATGTGCGCATGAACATCCGCCCGGTGCAGAAGCCGCGCCCGCCGATCTGGCTCGCGGCCAACAACGACCGGGCGATCCGGCGCGCGGCCCGCATGACGGATTGCTGGTTCGTCAACCCGCACTCGACGCTGGAGACCATCCGCCGCCACATGGGCGTGTACCGCGACGCGCTGCGCGAGGCGGGCAAGCCGGCCCCGGCGGAACTGCCGGTGGTGAAGGAGGTCTTCTGCGCGAAAGACCGCGCGACGGCGATGGAGGTCGCCGGCCCCTACCTGTTCGGCAAGTACAAGAACTACGCCAGCTGGGGCCAGGACAAGGTCATGCCCGAGGACGAGACCTTCGACCAGGAGTTCGAGGACCTGGTGGAGGGCCGCTTCGTCCTCGGCTCGCCGGAGGAGTGTTTCGAGCAGCTGCGCCCCTATTGGGAGGAGTTCGGCATGAACCACCTCCTGATCCGCACGCACTGGATCGGGATGCCGGCCGAGTTGTCGCTGGCGAGCATGGACACGATGTCGCGCGAACTGCTGCCGGAACTGCGCAAGATCGACGCGCGGCCGAGCCTGTAGCGGCGCGTCCGGGGGCGGGGGCGCGATGATCGAGGTTTTCGTCGAGCGGTGGAGCCGGGACGGCCGCGCGCGCCATCCCTGGTCCGTGTGGATGGACGGGAAACAACTCGCGTCCTCCCACGGGCGGCGCGAATACGAGTCCGCCGACGAGGCGGAGGCCGACGCCCGGCGGTTCTGCGCGGAAATCCTGAACCGCGCGCCGGACCGGATCGACCGGCTGTAACGGAGGGCGGCGCGATGGCGGACAGGCGCGGATGGCGGCTGAAACTCGCGGTCACGGTCCCGGCCACCAACACGATCGTCCAGCCCGATTTCGACGACCTGCGCCCCGAAGGCGTGACCAACCATGTCGCGCGCATCGCGCTGCCCAACATGGCGATCCGGGACGACGCGGATTTCGACCGGATGGTCCGGGTCAGCATGGACGGCCACGCCGACGCGGTGGACCGCGCGATGGCGGCGGAGCCGGGGGCGCTGGTCGTCGGCATGTCGTCGCTGATCGTCTGGGACGGCTACGAGGCCTCGCTGGCGCGGCTGCGCGAACTGGAGGCGCGGACGGGGCTGCCGGTGACCGGCGGCTCCTTCGCGATCGCCGACGCGCTGGCGGCGCTGGGCGCGCGGCGGATCGCCATCCTCTCGCCCTACATGCCGGTCGCGGACCGCCACATCCGGGGCTTCTTCGCCGATCTCGGCCATGAGGTGACGGGCTTCGTCGGCCTGCGCTGTCCCAGCCCGGTGGCGATCGCCGAGACGCCGCCGGAGCGGCTGTCCGCCGCGCTCGACGAGATCGACGGCCCGGAGGTCGAGGCGCTGGTCCAGTTCGGCACCAACCTCCACTTCATGCGCCAGGCGGCGGCGGAGGAGGCGCGGCGCGGCAAGCCGGTGCTCGCCATCAACGCGGCGAGCTACTGGCGCGGGCTGCGGCTGGCCGGGATCGACGACCGGATCGAGGGCTACGGCCGGCTGCTCTCGGAGTTCTGAGCGCGCCGCGCGCCCCCTTCCCTACGCCGCGCGGCCGATCGACATGCCGCCGCACACATGCAGCACCTGGCCGGTGACGAAGCCGCTGCGCGCGTCGAGCAGGAAGCTCGCGGCGTTGGCGATGTCCTCCGGCTGGCCCAGCCGGCCCACCGGGACCTGTTCGTGGAGCGACTGGAACATCGCGCTGTCCGGCTCCCAGGCGGCGCGCAGCATGTCGGTGTCGATCGGGCCGGGGGCGATGGCGTTCGCCGTCACGCCGTCGCGCGCCAGCTCCATCGCCCAGGTCTTGGCGAGGCCCACGACGGCGGCCTTGCTCGCGGCGTAGACCGACAGGCCCGGAATGCCCGCGATCGCCCGGCTGGCGATGTTGACGATGCGCCCGAAGCCGGCCGCCTTCATGTCCGGCGCGGCGGCGCGCGCGCATTGCAGCGCGATCCGCGAGTTGATCGCGAGCACGCGGTCGAACTCCGCCATCGACGTCTCGGCCACCGGCGCCATCGAGACGACGCCGACATTGTTGACCAGCCGCACGATCCGGTGGCGCGCCCGCAGCGCCGACAGCGCGGCCTCGGCCGCCTCGGCGTCGGAGAGGTCGACGCGGACGAACTCCGCCGCGCCCTCGCCCGCCGGCTCGATCACGTCGAACTGGACGACCGTCTGGCCGTCGGCGCTCAACCTCTCGCAGATCGCGCGGCCGATATTGCGCGAACCGCCGGTCACCAGTGTGCAATCGGCCATCCCTTCCTCCCGTCGTCCGGTTGCCTAATCCCGCTTGTAGTCCGAGAGCACGCGCCGCGCGGCGTCGCGCCAGCCGGCGATCCGCGCGCGGCGCTCGTCCTCCGCCATCGCCGGCCGGAAGCGCCGGTCGAGCGCCCAGCGTTCGGCGAAACCCTCCGCCCCCGGCCAGACCCCGGCCCGCGAGCCGGCCAGCCAGGCCGCGCCGAGCGCGGTGGTCTCCAGCACCCTCGGCCGGTCCACGGGCAGGGCCAGGATGTCGGCCAGGCGCTGCATCGTCCAGTCGGAGGCGGCCATGCCCCCGTCGGCCCGCAGCACCGCCGACGCGCCGTCCGCCCCGTCCCGCGCTCCGCGCCTCCCCAGTCGCCGCGCATCGCCTCCAGCAGGTCCAGCGTCTGGAAGGCGACGCTTTCGAGCGCGGCGCGGGCGAGGTCGCGCGGCCCGGAATCGCGCGTGAGGCCGAAAATGGCGCCGCGCGCGCCGGCGTCCCAGTGCGGCGCGCCGAGGCCGGCGAAGGCCGGCACCATATAGACCGCGCTCTCCGGCCCGGGCCGTTCCGCCAGCGCGCCCGATTCGGCGGCGGTTTCGATAATCCCCAGCCCGTCGCGCAGCCACTGCACCGCCGCGCCGGCGACGAAGATCGACCCTTCGAGCGCGTAGCGCGTCTCGCCGCCGCCCCTGTACGCGACGGTCGTCAGCAGCCGGCCTTCCGAGGCCGCGCGCTCGGCTCCCGGTGACGAGCAGGGCGAAGCAGCCGGTCCCGTAGGTCGCCTTCAGCATTCCCGGCGCGAAGCAGGCGTTGCCCATCGCCGCCGCCTGCTGGTCGCCCGCGACGCCGAGGATCGGGATCGCCGCGCCGAACAGGGCCGGGTCCGTCGTCCCGAAATCGTCCGCGCAGTCGCGGACCTCCGGCGCCATGTCGGCGGGAATGTCCAGCAGCGCGAACAGCGCGCCGTCCCAGCGGCCGGCGTCGATGTCGTAGAGCAGCGTGCGCGAGGCGTTGGTGGCGTCCGTCGCGTGGACCCTGCCGCCGGTCAGCCGCCAGACCAGCCAGCTGTCGATCGTGCCGAACAGCAGTTCCCCGGCCTCGGCCCGCCGCCGCGCGCGGGGAACCGCGTCGAGTATCCAGGCGATCTTCGTGCCGGAGAAATAGGGATCGAGCAGCAGCCCGGTGCGCCGGGCGAACAGCGGCTCCAGCCCGCGCGCCTTCAGCGACTCGCAGAGCGGCGCGGTGCGGCGGTCCTGCCAGACGATGGCGGGATGGACCGGCGCGCCGGTCGCGCGGTCCCAGACCACCACCGTCTCGCGCTGGTTGGCGATGCCGATCCCCGCGACGGCGCGGGCGGGCGCGCCGGCCCGGTCCAGCGCCGCGCGCGCCGTTTCCACCGTGTCGCGCCAGATCCGTTCGGGATCGTGCTCGACCCAGCCCGGTTGGGGATAGCTCTGCGGCAATTCCCGCTGGGCGGCGCCGGCGACCCGCATGTCGCCGTCGAACGCCATCGCGCGGGTCGAGGTGGTGCCCTGGTCGATGGCGAGGATGTGGCCGGACATGCGCGCGCCTCCCCCGGCGGCCGCCTAGCCGGCCGGGACGCCGGCGAGTTCGGCGAGGCGGGCGCGCACGAAGTCCGGAACCTCGATCGCGTCCTCGGCCAGCCGCCGGCGGCGCTCCGCCGCCGAACGGTCGAACGGCATCCGCGCCGGCGCGCCGCCCTCGACCGGCCGGGCCGCGCGCACCGCCCCGGCATAGGCCGAGACCTTGGCGCGGAACTCCGCCTCCGGCCCGAACAGGCCCGGCTTCATGGCGACGATCGTAAAGCCGAACCCGGCGAGGTCCGGGGGAAGGACCGGCGAGCCGGCCATCGCGCCCAGAAGCTGCACGACATGGCCGAGGCCGGACCCCTTGTGCCCGCCCCAGGCCGCGAAGGCGCCGGCGAGCGCGGCGTCGGGGTCCGTCGTCGGCGCCCCGCCGCGTCGAAGGCGACGCCTTCGGGCAGCGGCGCGCCGAGCCGGCGGGCCAGCACGATCTCGGCGTGCATGATCGCCGAGGTGCCGATGTCCCAGATCACCGGGTCGCCCTCGGACGGGAAGCCGAAACAGACCGGGTTGGTGCCGAACCGCCCCTCCGTCGCCCCGTGCGGCGCGACCCAGGGCGTGGCGTTGGACGCGATCGTCGAGACCAGCCCGCGCGCCGCCGCCATCTCCGCGAAGTAGGACAGCATCCCGGTGTACCAGGTGTCCTTGCCGCCGACGACGGCGACGCCCATGGCCGACGCCTTCTCGATGGCGATCTCCATCGCCTTGCGCGCCACGAGGTAGCCCACATGGTCCTTGCCGTCCACCAGGGCGGAGACCGGCGTCTCGCGCGCCACCGCGATCGGCTCGGCGGGCGGGCCGGTCCGGCGCAGGCGTTCGGCGATGCTGACCAGGCGCGGCATCCCGCCGTAATGCAGGCCGCGCAACTCGCAATCGACCAGGTGGTCGGCGACGATCGCCGCCTCGGCCTCGGAGTAGCCGAGCGCCCCGAGCGCGTTCTCGGCGAATGTCCGCGCCTCCTCGATCCGCATCCGCATTCCCGCCCCCCGGGCTCCCCGACGCGCCGGCCAGTCTGGCGCCGGCGCGCGGGAATGGGAAGCGGCCGCGCGCCCGGCGGCCGCCCTTTGCGGGAAGCCGCCGGGCCGGGGGTCGTCGTTACGCGCGGCCGTCAGCCGATCCGGCCGCCGTCGTCGCGCTGGATGGCGACGATGGCCGAACGCGGCAGGGAATCGCCGCCGCCGGGGAAGTGGCTGCCGCCCTTCTCGCCCGGATGCTGGAGGCCGACGAAGACCGTCCGCCGGTCCGGACTCCAGGCGATGCCGGTGATCTCGCACTCGCGCGGGCCGACCATGAAGCGGCGGATTTCGCCGCTGTCGGGATCGCCCACCAGCATCTGGTTGTTGCCCTGGCCGGCGAAATCGCCCTCGTCGGTGTATTTGCCGTCGGTCTGGATCCACAGCATCCCGACGCTGTCGAAGGAGAGGCCGTCGGGCGAGTTGAACATGTTCTCCGGCGTCACATTCGCCGAGCCGGCCCGCGCGTCGCTATGGACCGCCGGGTTGCCCGCGATGACGAACAGGTCCCAGGAGAAGCCGGGCGCCGCGTGGTCCTCGTTGTCGGGGACCCAGCGGACGATCTGGCCGTATTTGTTCTTCTCCCTGGGGTTCGGCCCGCCGACCGGGGTCGGGTCGCCGCCCTTGTTCGGCTTCACGCCGCGGTTCTTGTTGTTGGTGAGGCAGCAATAGGCCTCGACCCGGTTCGGGTTGGCCGCGACCCATTCCGGCCGGTCCATGGTGGTCGCGCCGACGGCCGAGGCCGCCTGGCGGGTGTGGATGCAGACCTCCGCCCGGTTCGCCATGCCGGTGGCTTCGGGCGTCAGCTCGACCCACTCGCCGCGCATGTCGTCGGAGAATTTGGCGACATAGAGCGCGCCGTCCTCCAGCAGGTCGGAATTGTCGCCGCCGACGCTCCAGGCGCGCGCGGAGACGAAGCGGTAGAGGAACTCGCCCCGCTCGTCGTCGCCGAGATAGACCACCGCGCGCCCGTCGCGGGCCAGCGCGACCTCGGCGTTCTCGTGCTTGAAGCGGCCGAGCGCGGTGCGCTTTTTCGGCGTGGAGGCCGGGTCCAGCGGGTCGATCTCGACCACGTAGCCGGCGCGGTTCGGCTCGTTCGGGTGTTTGGAAATGTCGAACCGCTCGTCCGCCATGGCCCAGGCGTAGCCCCAGTCCTTGAGGCCGACGCCGTAGCGCTTCATTTCGGCGGAGGGAACGTAGTCCGGGTCGCTGGAGGAGAAGTAGCCGTTGAAGTTCTCCTCGCAGGCGAGATAGGTCCCCCACGGCGTGTCGCCGTTGCCGCAGTTGTTCCACGTGCCGAGCGAGCGCGTCCCGGAAGGATCGGCTTCCGTCTTCAAGAGGTCGTGGCCCGCCGCCGGCCCGGTGATCTCCATCGGCGCGTCGGCGTCGATGCGGCGGTTGTAGGGCGAATCCTTCACGATGCCCCAACGCCCGTCCGTCGGCGCGACCTCGACGACGGAGACGCCGTGCGCCGCCTTGCCCTTGGCCGCGTCGTCGACCGTCTCCGGCAGCTTGCTTTCGCGCGCGTGGTACATGATCGAGCGGTTGGTGTACTCGTTGTTGACGGCGAGGACGCGGCGCCCGTCGCGGACGAACAGCGCCATGCCGTCGTTGTTGTCGCCGAACTGGCGCGCCTGGCTGGCGGCGGTCCCGGTCGTCGCCTCGTCGAACTCCGGCGCGTCGGACCACATCGGGTCGCCCCAGCGGACGACGATGTGCCAGCTGTGGCCCGCCGGCACGGTCACCGTGTCCTCGGTGTTGGCGGCGACGGCCGCGAAGCCGAAGCGGCCGGCGGCGCGGGCCGGGAGCGGCGCGAGCGCGGTCGTTCCGAGCGCCAGGGCCGCGCCGCCCAGCGCGGCGGCGCCGAGGAAGCCGCGGCGCGACATCGCGCGCTCGACCACCTCGTCGAAATCGACGGTTTCGGGGGGCGGGTTCCGGAGTTCGTCGAACTCGTCGAAACTCGGGTGCGTGTTGTCGTTCTCGGTCATCTCGGTCGCCTTTCTTGTTCGTTGCGCGGGCGCGCGCCGGCGCGGCGGCCGGCGCGGCCCGCTCACGGGCGACAGGTTACGGCGTCTTGGCGGCGAGGGGGAAACATTGTGGCGGCGCGCCGGGACGGCCCGCCCGGCGGCGCTCCGGCGCGCGGCCGGCGGGGCGGAGCCGCGACCGGCCCCGCGCCCGCCGGGAAAATCAGATGCTCAAATCCTCGAGGTTGTAGTCCTTGAGGCCGGCCAGCATGTCCGGCGTCCAGTGGCAGTCCGCCATCCGCCCGCGCAACGGCGCGTAGTCGTAGGGCGTCTCGTCCGGGAAGCGCTGGCGGCGCGCGTCGATGGCGTAGCCGACCAGCCGCGAGCGCCGCGCGATCCGGTCCTCGTCGAACACCGCCGGGGCCGCGTGGATGCCGCCGCCCGCGACGCCCAGCACCGAGGCGCGGCGGTGGAAGCCGAAATTCACCGTCACCCGCCAGTCGGGGCTGGTGTTGGCGAAGGAGCCGTGCAGGCACTGGCGGTTGGCGATGGCGACGTCGCCCGGCCCGCAGACCAGCGGAACCGCTTCCGGCAGGCGCTCCGTCCCCGCCTCGGCGACCCGGGCGGCGATGTCGATCTTGCCCGTCCGGTGCGACCCCGGCACGAACCACACGCCGTTGGCCGGCGTGCAGCCGTAAAGCTGCGCCATGAAGTTGAAGCCGTGGCTGCCCCGGTCCCAGTCCGGGCTGTTCCAGTGCGTCACCCCGTCCTGGTGCCAGGCGACCGAGGCGCCGAGGCCCGGCTCCTTGATGAACAGCGCGTCGGTGAAGGGCACGAAATCCTCGCCGTTCACCGCCGCCGCGACGGCCAGCAGGTCCGGGTGCCCGTAGGCCCTGAGGCAGGCCTCGGAGAACTGGAGCGAGCCGAGGATCAGGTAAACGATCTCCTCCGGCGCGCCGGCGGCCGGCGTCGGCTCGGCCATCTTCACCGGGTGGCGGCCGTTCGCCTGGTCCGTGCCGCCGAAGGGATCGCCCAGCGGCTTCGACCAGAACAGCGTCGGCGCCTCGCAGCCGTGGGCCAGCGCCGGCCGGCCCCTGGCGTCCACCGGAGAGCCGCGCCGGGCCGGAAAGCGGTCCATCATGTCCTTCAGGTCGGCCTCGATCTCGGCCAGTTCGTCGGCGCCGAGCACGCCGGTGAAGACGTAGAACCCGTGCTCCCAATACGCCTCCAGGATCGCCGGATCGACCGCGCCGTCCGCCGTGTAGCGGACCGGCCCGCGATTGCCGAGCGCCGCCGCCCGCTCCGCCCCGCGCGCGAGGTAGTCCCGCATGGCGCTTTCCTCCGCGCCGTAATCGACCCCCGCGACCTCCGCCTCCGCCGCCATCGCGTTCATCGCCGTCCTCCCCTTCGCCGCGCATGTTCGTTCCCCCGCGCGAGGGACGCCATGTCCCTCGCGCGCGAGAGGCGCCATGTTACAGCCTTCGGCGCGGCGGAGTCACGCCGATCCGGATGGCCTGCGGCCCTCGCCGGGTTTCCGGTCCCGTCAGCAGCCGGTGTCCTCCTCGATCGTCCAAGGATTCACATGGTTGCTGCCGCTGCGGTATCCGACGAAGCAGAACGGCCCGGCGCCGTGCGCGTCGAAAGTGATGTCCGATCCCCAAGTGAGATCGATCTTGCCGCTTTGCGACTGGTTCCCCCAGTAGTTCGGCGTGTCGACCGTCCGGGTCGGCCCGCACTTCCAGGTCCCGCGGTTGTCGCCGTTCGGCGTATGGACCTCCTCGACCTGTTTGAGCGAGCAAGTCTGGCATTCTTTCATCAGCACCTTGGTCTTCAGCCAGTTGTCCCGCTTCGTGATCCCGTGGTTCGACGCCCCCGCATCGACCTTGAAGCAGAACTTCGTATTCGTCGTGGCGTCGTGATAGGGG
>OY762308.1:0-3403626 GCA_963665555.2 Thalassobaculaceae bacterium | reverse complement strand
CGAGGAAATCGTCGCCGCCCCGCTTGTACAGCATGGCGATCTTGTAGCCGTCGCCGGCGCGCGCCACGTCCTCCAGCGGGATGTCGCCGACCGAACTCAGCATCAGGGCGCAGCCGAACCGGCTGGCCGCGCGCATCGCCGCGACGCCGCCCTCGGGGTCGAAGCTTTCGAGCGAGCCGATCGGCGCGAGGCAGACCGGCAGGCGCATCCGCCGCCCGTAAACCGTCGCGCCCGGATCGGCGGCGCGCACATCGCGCAGCACGCGCGGCCTAAACGCGATGGAGTCGAGCGCGGCGCGGTTGCGCTTCAGCGTCGTCTCCGTCTCGGCCCCGCCCTGGAGGTAGTCCCAGATGTTGCGGTGGAGCCGCTCCCGCGCGGCCGCGACGATTTCGTGCGGCGCCTGGAACCGGAGCCGGAGCGCCGCCGCCTCCCGCTCCCGCGCGTCGTCGTCCGTCATCCGCCCTTCCCTTCCGTATGCGCGTCGAGCCACGCCGCCATCGGCTCCCAGGCCCGCGCGCGCGCGCCGGCGCTCGCCGCCATGCCGATATGCCCCAGCGGAACCCGCAAGGCGTCGGAGCGCGGCAGCGCCGCCGCCAGCGCGGCCGAGGAGGCCGGCGGCACGATCCGGTCGCGCGACGGGATCGACGAGAGGCACGGCAAGTCGATCCCGGCCGGGTCCACCGGGCGCCCCGCGATCCGCCAGGCGCGCCGCGCCGGGGCGTTCCCGCCGTACCAGCCGAACAGCGCCTCCCGCGCGACCGGGGCGGCCAGCGGCACGCCGTCGTTGATCCAGTCCTCCAGCGCGACGAAGGCTTCCGCCTCCGGCCCGGTCTTATCCATTTCGGCGAATTTCAGGAACTTGCGAACGACGGTCATGGGGTCGAGGGCGTAAAACATCGCCTGCACGATATCCGTCGGCAGTTCGCCGAGCGCGTCGAGCGCGGAGTCGAGCATCGGCTTCCACAGGCCGACCAGGGCCGGCGCCGGGCCGATGGAGAAGTCCCACGGCGTCGCCAGCAGTACCAGGCAGGAGAGGTCGCGCCGGCGCCGCCCGGCCAGCGCCAGCGCCAGCAGCCCGCCCATGCAGTAGCCGACGACGCCCGGCCGCGCGCCCGTCGCGTCCAGCACCGCGTCGAGCGCGCCCTCCAGCCGCCCGGCCACATAGTCGGTCAGGTCGAAGCCGCGCTCGACCTCGCCCGGACGGCCCCAGTCCACCGTGTAGGGGGCGTACCCCGCCCGGACCAGGTGGGAGACCAGGCCCCGGCCCGGCGGGAGGTCCAGCACATAGTGGCGGTTGACCAGCGACGGGACGAGCAGCAGCGGCCGGCCCGCGCCGTCGCCATATGCCAGCAGGCGCGTCGTCCCGTCGCTCCAGACCGTCCCGGCGCCGTCGGGCGGGCGGCGGTAGGGATGGCGGCGATAGGCGGTGATCGCGTCGAGCAGGGCGCCGGTCCGGCGCGCGACCTCGGCGTCGAGCGCCGCCCGGAACGCCGCCTCCCCGCCCTCGGCCGCGCCCGCGCGTTCGAGGATTTCGGCCAGCGCGCGCCGGGCCGCCCCGTTACCCGCCGTCCCGTTCGGATTCCAGGGCGGCGAGCCGCTCCTCGAGGTCTCGAACGCGGCGCGCGAGCTCGTCCAGGCCTGGAGCGCGGTCGCCAGGTGCAGCGGCAGCGGGCGCGGCCCCAGTCGGGCCGGCGGCTCCGCCGGCGCCGCCGCTGTCGTCGCCGCGCCGGTCATCGCCGCCCGGCGGCGCGCCCGCGCCCGCCGGCCGCGCGCCGGGAGCCGCCCAGAGCGCGAACCAGCGCTCCAGGGCCCGGGCCGTTTCGGGATCGCGCGCCAGCGCGCTCGCCTGGTCCTGCCAGAGGTCGAGGAAACGCCGCGCGAGATCGGCCGGGTCGTCGCGTTCGCCCATCCACCTGCCCGTTCCCGGAGCCGCGCCGCGGACCGGCGCGGCGGGGGCGAGTGTGCCCCGCCGCCGCGCCCCGCGCAATCCGCGCGGCCGGGCCGCGTCAGTCCGCCGCCTCGCTCCGGGGCGCGGGCAGCGCGGGGGCGTCCGCCGCGCCGCCGGCGGCGGAGACATGCAACGCCCCGTCGCGGACCGCGACGCGCGCGACATCCCCCTCGGCCAGCCGGCCTTCGAGCAGCGCGTTCGCCAGCGGGTTCTCCAGGTCGCGCTGGATCGCGCGCTTGAGCGGCCGCGCCCCGTACACGGGGTCGTAGCCCGCCTCCGCCAGCCGGTCGAGCGCGGCTTCGTCCAGCTCCAGCCCGACGCCGCGCTCGGCCAGCCGCGCGCGCAGCCGCGCCAGCTGGATTTCGACCACGCCCGCCATATCGGCCCGCCCCAGACGCGAGAACAGCAGGATTTCGTCGAGCCGGTTCAGGAACTCGGGCCGGAAGGCGCGGCGCGCCGCCGCCATGACCGCGCCGCGCGCCGCCTCGGCCGGCGCGCCGTCGGGGAGCGCGGCCAGATGCTCGGCCCCCAGGTTCGAGGTCATCGCGATCAGCGCGTTGCGGAAATCGACGACGCGGCCCTGCCCGTCGGTCAGGCGGCCGTCGTCGAGCACCTGGAGCAGGATGTTGAACACATCCGGATGGGCCTTCTCCGTCTCGTCGAACAGCACCACCTGGTAGGGCCGGCGGCGCACCGCCTCGGTGAGCGCGCCGCCCTCGTCGTAGCCGACATAGCCCGGCGGGGCGCCGATCAGGCGGGCGACCGAATGCTTCTCCATGTACTCCGACATGTCGACGCGCACCATCGCGGCCTCGTCGTCGAACAGAAACGCCGCCAGCGCCTTGGCGAGTTCGGTCTTGCCGACGCCGGTGGGGCCGAGGAACAGGAAGGAGCCGATCGGCCGGTCCGGGTCCTTCAGCCCGGCCCGCGCCCGGCGCACCGCGTTCGACACGGCGGCGACCGCCTCGCGCTGGCCGACCACGCGGCCGCCGATCTCCGCCTCCATGCGCAGCAGCTTCTCGCGCTCGCCCTCCATCATCCGGTCCACCGGGACGCCGGTCCAGCGCGAGACGACCGAGGCGATGTCCTCCGGCGTCACCTCCTCCTTGACCATGCGGCCGTCCTCGGCCGTCGCGGCCTCGGCCAGCCGCCGCTCCAGTTCCGGGATCGTCGCGTACATCAACTCGCCGGCGCGTTCGTAGTCGGCGTCGCGCTGGGCCGCGTCGAGGTCGCGGCGCGCCTCCTCCAGCCGCTCCTGCGCGTCGCGGGCGCCGGCGAGCAGCGCCTTCTCGCCGCGCCAGCGCTCGTCGAGCGCCGCCGCCCGGGCGTCGAGGCCGGACAGTTCGCCGCGCAGCTTTTCGAGCCGCTCCCGGCTGGCCGCGTCGGTCTCCTTCATCAGCGCCTGCTCCTCGATCCTGAGCTGGACGATGGCGCGGTCGAGCTCGTCGATCTCCTCCGGGCGCGACTCGATCTCCATGCGCCGCCGCGCGGCGGCCTCGTCCACCAGGTCGATCGCCTTGTCGGGGAGGAAACGGTCGGAGATGTAGCGGTTCGAGAGATGCGCCGCCGCCACCAGCGCGCCGTCGAGGATGCGCACGCCGTGGTGAAGCTCGTACTTCTCCTTCAGGCCGCGCAGGATCGACACCGATTCCGCGACGCCGGGTTCGGAGACCGTGACGGGCTGGAAGCGCCGGGCCAGCGCCGCGTCCTTCTCGATATGCTTGCGGTACTCGTCGAGCGTGGTGGCGCCGATGCAATGCAGTTCGCCGCGCGCCAGCGCCGGCTTGAGCATGTTGGAGGCGTCCATCGCGCCCTCCGCCGCCCCGGCCCCGGCCAGCGTGTGCAACTCGTCGACGAACAGCACGATGTCGCCCTCGGAATGGGCGACTTCCCTGAGCAGGGCCTTCAGGCGCTCCTCGAACTCGCCCCGGAACTTCGCGCCCGCGATCATCGCGCCGAGGTCGAGGGCGAGCAGCCGCTTGCCGCGCAGGCTTTCGGGCACGTCCCGGTCGACGATCCGCAGCGCCAGCCCCTCGGCGATCGCCGTCTTGCCGACGCCCGGCTCGCCGATCAGCACCGGGTTGTTCTTGGTGCGACGCGATAGCACCTGGACCGTGCGGCGGATTTCCTCGTCGCGGCCGATCACGGGGTCGAGCTTGCCGTCGCGCGCGGCGGCGGTGAGGTCGCGCGTGTACTTCTCCAGCGCGTCGTAGCCCTCCTCCGCCGTCGCGCTGTCGGCGGCGCGGCCCTTGCGCACGGCCTCGATGGCGGCGTCGAGCGCGTCGGCCGACACGCCGGCCCCCCCGAGCGCCCGCGCCGACGGCGTGCCCTCCGACAGGAACAGCGCCTGGAGCAGCCGCTCGACGGTGACGAAGGAGTCGCCCGCCTTGCCGGCCGCCGCCTGGGCGCCCTGGAGCGCGCGCGCGAGTTCGGCCGACATGTAGACCTGCCCCGCCCCGGCGCCGGCCACGCGCGGCTGTTTCGCGAGTTCCGCCTCGATCGCCGCGCGCGCGGCCGCCGGGTCGCCGCCGGCGGCGCGGACCAGCCGGGCGCACAGCCCCTCGGCGTCGTCCAGCAGCGCCTTGAGCAGGTGTTCGGGCGTCAGCCTCTGGTGGTCCGCGGCCTGGGCCAGCGTGTGCGCCGCCTGCAGGAAGCCGCGCGCGCGTTCGGAAAACCTTTCCATGTCCATCGTCTCGACTCCTTTCGCGCCGCCTTCCGGCCGGCGTCGTTCCCGGCGCCCCGTTCGCGGCGGCGCCGGTCCCGCGGGAGCGGCCTCGCTCCCCCACCCGGAGGACCCCGCCTCGCGGCGATCCTCCCGGCGCGCCCCTCCATATGGTGTGCCCGATTTGCAACACAAGGGGCCGGCCCCGCGCGGCGGCGCGACAAAGCGGCGCAAGCCGGGGCGGTTGACAGCCTCGCGGCGAAACCGGACTGTGGCCGCGCCATGACCCTGCGCGTCCATTCCATCCACCGCTATCCGGTGAAGGGGCTGTCGGCCGAGCGGCTGGACAGCGTCGCGCTGCGGGCCGGGGAGGCGCTGCCGCACGACCGCCGCTTCGCCATCGCCCATGGCGGCGGGCGGCGGACGGACGCGGCGGACGGGCGCTGGATGCCCAAGGGCTTCTTCCTGCAGCTGATGTCGAACGAGCGGCTGGCGGCGCTGGACACGGCGTTCGATCCGGCGTCCGGGATGCTGACGATCCGGCGCAACGGCCGCCAGGTGAGCCGGGGCGCGATTACCGAGCCGGCGGGCCGGGCGGCGGTCGAGCAGTTCCTCGACGCCTATATGGGCCGGCGGGCGCGCGGCGGCGCGCGGCTGGTGGAAAGCCGGGGGCAGCCGTTTTCGGACGCGCGCGCGCCTTTCGTGTCGATCGTCAACCTGGCCTCGGCGCGGGACCTCGGCCGCGTGGCGGGCCGCGAGGTCGATCCGATGCGGTTCCGCGCAAATGTGCTGGTGGACGGCGCGCCGGCCTGGGAGGAGCTCAGCTGGGTCGGCCGGACGCTGCGCTGCGGCGGGGTCGAACTGCGGATCGAGGAGGTCTCCGGCCGCTGCGCCGCCATCAATGTGGACCCGGCGACGGGCGAACGCGACATGGCGCTTCCGCGAAGCATGAACCACGCCTACGGCCACGAGGATTGCGGCGTCTACGCCGTCGTCGCGCGCGGCGGGACGCTGGAGGCCGGCGCGGCGGCGGAACTGCTCGAAGCGGAGTGACGGGCGGAGGCGGCGCGAGGCGGTCGTCAAGCGGGCGCGCGAGGGGCGAGAGGGTTTGCGAGCTTGTCGAACAGCCGCGCGCAATGGCGGCAGCGCTCGCGGACCCTGGCCGGGTCGATCTTCGCCAGAAGCGCGCTGGCGTGCTGGATTTTACGATAGCGGCCCTTTGTCGTTCTCTCAGTTGCGCGATCGAGAGCGTCCGCGATACGGGCTTTGGAAACGGTTTCCAGATCCTGTGCCCTCGGAAGGCTGTTCGCGCGGAACTCCGGCCCGTACCAGCCCGCCAGCGTTTCGGGATCGGCGACGATCCAGGTTTCCATCGTCTGGACCATCAGGTGAACGCGCTCCTCCGGCACGGTGGCGAGGTTCCAACCATCGCCCTTCCTGTTCCGCAGATGCTCCGAAGGCGTCGCGGCCGTCACCGGGCCTTCCGAATCGACGAGAAGGATCGTTACTTCGTCCTTCGGGCTGTGCGCGATGGCGTTCTCGAAGGCGCGAAACGCCTCCGCCCGGCCGCCCCGGGGCCTGACATCGAGTTTCCAGCGCCGCCCCCCGGCCGCGCTCCCGCGGTTCAGGAAGGCGCTTATCTCCCGGCGCAGCGCGGCCCGGCCCTGCGAGCCGCCGCCGCCGCCCTCCATGTAAATCGTAATCCGGCTCACGGATTGCCGCCGAGTTCGCCCATGCGCCAGAGGTCGCCGAGCAGGTAGTCGTCGAGCCACATCTTCAGGCGGTCGTATTCCAGATGCCGCATTTCGGTTCCGCGGCCGTCGTTTTCGCAGACCAGGACCGATTCGACCTGGCCGCTGACAGCGGAGAGCAGCGTTTCGGAGTGGGTGGCGACGACGATCTGCATCCGTTCGGAGGCCTCGACGAGGAGTTCGCCGAGCAGCGCCACCGCGTCCGGGTGGAGGCCGAGTTCCGGCTCCTCGATGCACAGCAGCGACGGCGGGTCGGGCGCGAAGATGGCGGCCAGAATGGCGAGGAAGCGCAGCGTGCCGTCGGAAATCCGGTCCGCCGAAATCGCCCCGTCCAGGCCCTCCTCGTGCAGGTAGAACACGATCCGGCCGCCGATGACGCGGGTGGACAAACGCTCGTAACGGGGGAGAAAACGCTTCATCGCCGCGTCGAAAGCCCGGCTGTCGCGGTGCAGGATTTCTTGCAGGACAAGCGCGAGATTGCGGCCGTCGGGCATGAGCCTGTCGGACGGATCGTCGGTTCGCCGCGGCGCGCGCGCGACCGAATGCGGCCCGAATGTCCAATCGCGAAAGAGGGCGATATTTCCGAATCTTTGGCCGAGACGATGCAGTTCGGGATACTTATTTCTATCTTTTACTTGGGAAAAAACCGACTGAGTTGCAGATATGTCAAATTTATCGAGGTGCGTTTTTTCGGGTTTTCCAGAAACAATAAATGACTCTGATTTATCCAAATCGTGTTTGTACAAATCCGTTTTCGCAGGGTTTTTGTCATCTTTTGATTTTTCCATAATCTGTTCTTTGATAATAAATGGATCAAAATTTATGGAATAAAAATTCATACTATAAAACCTAACGCAATCAATAGATTCGAAAAATTCACTAAAGCACTGCGCTTCCAAGCTCGCTGATCGCCGTGTGTCGCAGCCCTTCCACAGGAGTTCGTCGGCGCCGCCGGCCGCCCGGACCGCCGCCTGGAAATCGGTGGGGAGGGCGCGCAGGAGCGCCAGCGCCTCGATGAAGTTGGTTTTGCCCGATCCGTTCGGCCCGATCAGGATGTTGAGGGGCTGGAGCTTCACCGGCTCCATGTCCGGCGGGAAGGACAGCAGCCCCCGCGGGCAAAACGTGTCGATGAACGACACCGGACGGTCTCGCTTCACCGCCCCGCCCCCTACTCCTCCGCCGGCCCGGCGGGGTCGCGCGTGTCCTCGGCCTGGGGTTGGCGGGGGGCGCGGGGGCGGCGGACGGGGCGTCGCGGCGGGGCGTCCGCCCGCTGGGCGGCGTCCGGCGCGTCGCCGTTCGGGGGGCCGGCATCGGGCGCGGCCTCGCGGGCGCGGAGCGCGCCGTTGCCGCCCCGGCGGAGCGTGAGCGCGGGCCGCGCCGCCGGTTCGGCCGCGCCGGGGTCCGGGATCGGCGCGAAGCTCCGGCGCGCGGGCGCCGGCGCCGGGGCGCGCCGGTCGGGAACCGGCGCGGGATCGGCCGCGAAGGGGGCGGCGTCCGGCTGCTCCGCCGCGCCGCCCGCGGGTTCTCCCGGCGCGGGCGCGGCGACCGGAGCGGGCGCCGGCGCGTCGGCGGCCCCGAAGAAGTTCGCGCGGCCGCCGAGGTCCGGCTGCGGCTGCTCGCCGTCGTGGAACCGGCCGTTGCCGGCGCCGTTGGCGCGCCGCTCCCGCGCGTCCGCCTCGTCGGCGAAGGCGTTCAGGATGCGGAAATAGTGCTCCGCGTGCTGGAAATAGCTTTCCGCGAGCACCCGGTCGCCGCTCGCCGAGGCGTCGCGCGCCAGCGTCAGGTACTTCTCGTGCACCTGGTGCGCGTTGCCGCGGATGCGCACATCGGGTCCGTTGCTGTCGAAAGTCTGGTTGCGGTTGTGGCCGCCGCCGGGGCGGCGATTGCCGCCGCGACCCCGCCCGCGTTTGGGGTGTGGAGCTTGTCTCATATCCGACCGTTCGCGCCGTTGTCCTGTCCGGGCGGGGACGCCTGTCGCCCGCCGCCCGATGCTGTCCGCGCCCGTCCCGCCGCCTTGCCGGCGGGACCCGATCCTCGTCGCGCGGGGGGCGGCCGGCGGAAATTCCCGTTCCGCCCGGCGACCGCCGCGAGGGGGAGACTAGCGGGGTCTCGCGCGCGATCCAAGGGGAAACTCGCGGATTCCGGCGAAATCATGGCGAATCCGCGCGTTTCAGCACGACGCAGCGCTCCCGCCCGGCGAGATCGGCCCGCGTTCCGGCCGCCGCGAGGCCGTGCGCGGCCGCGATCCGGCGAATCGGCCCGCCCTGGCCGGGACCGGCCTCGACGAAGGCGCGCCCCCCCGGCGCCAGCGCGCCGGCGAGTCCCGGCAGCAGGCGGCGATGGGGCGCCAGGCCGTCCGGGCCGCCGTCGAGCGCGAGGCGCGGCTCGTGGCGCGCGACTTCCGGCGCCAGGCCGGCGATCGCGCCCGTCGGGATGTAGGGCGGGTTGCACAGCACGATGTCGAAGGCGCCCTCCAGGCCGGATGTCCAGTCGCCGCGCCGGAAACGGGCGCGGCCGGCGAGGCCGTGGCGCGCGGCGTTGCGGGACGCGGCCGCGACGCAGCCGGCCGAAATGTCCACGCCCAGCCCGCGCGCCCGGGGCCGCGCCGACAGCAGGGCCAGCAGCAGGCATCCCGTCCCGGTCCCGAGGTCGAGCGCGCGAAGCGGCGCGCCGCGGTCCGGGAAGGCGTCCAGCGCCGCCTCGACCAGCGTTTCGGAATCGGGCCGGGGATCGAGCGTCGCCCGGTCGACCTCCAGCTCCAGGTCCCGGAAGCCGCGCCGCCGCAGGATGCGCGACACCGGCTCGCGCGCGCGCCGGCGCTCGACCAGGCGGCGGAAGGTTTGGAGCGCGCCGGCCGGGACGGCCGCGTCCTCGCGCCCGTAGAACCGCTCGCCCGGGGTTTCCAGCGCGTGGGCCAGCAGCAGCCGGGCGTCGAGGCGCGGGTTCTCGACCCCGGCGGCGCGCAGCCGGCGCGCGGCCTCGTCCAGCGCGGCCCCGGCCGTCGTCCCGGCGCCCACCGGGAACGCGCGCGCCGCGCCTCCCCGCGCTCCTAGAAGAAGACGTAGGAGCGGACCACGACGTTCTTGCGGCAGGGCGCGTCGATCGGCACGGTCGGGTCGATGCAGGCCGTGTGGAACGACCAGCGCGACACCGATCCGTCGGTCACCGAGTCGTAGCATTTCAGCATCGAGACCTCGGTCGGCGTCTGCCTGGGGAACCAGTACCACTCGTGGTCCGGGCGGTAGGTGAAGCGCGTGGTCTCGCCGACCCGGTCGTCGTAGATGCGGTAGTTGGTGATGTAGGGCTGGTCGGCGAAGGACGGCCAGGCGCAGAGCACGAAGGGGAACTGCTGCACCGTCTCCATCGGCTTGGCGAGGTTGATCGACATGAAGCGGCGCGACATTTTCGCGTCGGCGTCCGCCTCCGTGTAGTGCTGCCGGCGCCCGAAGTTCCGCAGGTTCCGCGTCAGCAGTTCGCGGCAGCGCACGCGGCCGCTGTTGTCGTTCAGGTCGTTGTGGACGAGGTTGGCGTAGCGGGCGTTGACGCCGGGATTCCTGGCGTCCTGGTCCTCGGTGCGGTCGCCCGTGTACTCCTTGTCGAAGACGTCGTGGTTGTAGACCAGCGCGTCGGTCGCGTCCGGGAAGAACTCCAGCAGCAGCTTCTCGATCTCGGGGTAGAAGACGCGCTGGACCTCCGCCGAGTCGTAGAAGTTTTCGCATTTCGACTCGATATGCGCCAGCGAGACGCCGAGCCTGTCCATGCATTCGGGGCTGCGGGGCGACAGGCCGGGGTAGTACTCCCCGATGCGGCGCGCGTCGCGCATCGTCTGCGGGAAGTAGAGGTTGCGCCGGCCGAGGTCGCCCTCGGCGGCGCGCAGCAGTTCGGCCTCGTCCGCGCGCGCCGGGTCGCGCCACAGCGCGTTGGACGGCACGACGGTGTAGGACGGCTCCGCGAAGACGGTGTAGCGCAGCGGCAGCGCCAGCCCGCCCTCCGGCGCCTCGATCCCCTGCTCGCGGATATAGGCGAGGCACTCGTCGTAGCGGCGGAAGCCGGGTCCCCATTCGGTGTCGATCGGGCCGGGGGGCGCGTTTTCGATCGATTCGACGAAGGCGCGCTCGCGCCCCTCGGCGATCTGCCGGAACGCGGCCTCGAGGGCCGCGGCCGTGCCCGCGTCGCCGTCCCTGTCGAAGGACATGTAGGACAGGCCCCCGTTCGCCGCGATGGGCGGCGGCTGGCCCTCCGTAAGCTCGAAACCCGGCACATAGGCCGACGGACCCGTGCCCGAACGCTCCGCGCCGGCGTCTTCCGCGACGCGGCCCTCGATGGTTTCCTGCCTGTCCATGACATCCCCCTTCGACCGAAGATTTCCCCTTATGGCACGCGCGCGCCGCCTTTGCCAGCCCCCGCGCCGGGACACCGCCGCGCCGCGCGCGCCTCACGCCGGGCGGGCGAGGCGGGCGGCCTCGTCGGCGGCGGCGAGCGCGTCCACGACCTCGTCCAGCGCCTCGCCGGCCAGCACCTTGTCGATCTTGTGCAGCGTCAGGCCGATCCGGTGGTCGGTGACCCGGCCCTGCGGGAAGTTGTAGGTGCGGATGCGCTCCGAACGGTCGCCGGACCCGACCTGGCCGCGCCGCTCCGCCGCCCGCTCGGCCGCGAGCCGGCTCCGCTCCAGGTCGTAGAGCCGCGCGCGCAGGATGCGCAGCGCCTTGGCCCGGTTCTTGTGCTGCGACTTCTCGTCCTGCTGCGAGACGACGACGCCGGTCGGGAGATGCGTGATCCTGACGGCGCTGTCGGTGGTGTTGACCGACTGCCCGCCCGGCCCGCTGGAGCGGAACACATCGATCCGCAAATCCGCCGGCGCGATGTCGATGTCCACCTCCTCGGCCTCGGGCAGCACCGCGACGGTGGCGGCGGAGGTGTGGACGCGCCCGCCCGACTCGGTGACCGGCACGCGCTGCACCCGGTGGGTCCCGGACTCGAATTTGAGCCGCGCGAAGACCGCGCGCCCGGCGACGGAGGCGACGGCCTCCCGGTAGCCGCCGATCGGCGTCTCGGACACCTCCATCGCCTCGAAGCGCCAGCCGCGGAGCGCGGCGTATTTCCGGTACATGGCGAACAGGTCGGCGGCGAACAGCGCCGCCTCGTCGCCGCCGGTCCCGGCGCGGATTTCGACGATGGCGTTGCGCTCGTCGGCCTCGTCGCGGGGCAGCAGCAGGCGCTCGACCTCGCGGACCAGCTCCGGCAGGCGGCGCGACAGCTCCTCCGCCTCGGCCTCGGCGACGGCGCGGAACTCGGGGTCGTCGCCGCTGTCCTCCGCCATGGCGCGGGCCTCGTCGCGCTGGCGTTCGAGGTCGCGCATCTCGGCGATCCTGGCCGCCACCGGCGCCAGTTCGGCCAGTTCCCGGGACAGCCGCGCGATCCCGCCGGCGCCGCCGGCCGCGCCCGAGGCCAGCAGCGCCTCGACCTCGCCGTGGCGGGCCAGCACCCGTTCGAGATTGGCCTCGAAGCTCACCCGTCCCTCCCCTCGCCCCCGTCCTCCGGGATCAGCAGCGCGCGGACCAGCGCCTCGGTCCGCGCGTCCACGCCGTCCTCCGCCGCGAGCGCGCGCACCGCCTCGCTCGGCCGGTGCAGCAGGCGGCGGACCAGCAGCCGCGTCGCCCGTTCGGCGTCGAGGCCGGGGCGTTCGTCGAGCAGCGCGCGCCGTTCGGCCTCGAAGGCGGCGCGCAGGTCGCGGACCAGCGGGCCGGCCCCGCGCGCGGCGAGGTCGCCGAGGAACCGCGCGAGTTCGCGCTCGACGACGGCCTCGGCGTCCGCGACCGCCGCCGCCCGGCTCGACCGGCCTTCTAGCGCCAACCGCTCCAGGTCGTCCAGATCGTACACGAACGCCCCCTCCAGCCGCTCGACGGCCGGGTCCACGTCCGGCGGCACGCCGAGATCGACGATGAAGACCGGCCGGTTGCGGCGCGCCCGCAGCGCGGCGCGGACCGTCGCCTCGCCGATCGCGTGGGTCCCGTCGCCGTTCGCGGCGATCGCGATGTCGGCCCGGGCCAGCGTCGCGCCCCGCGCGTCGAAATCGGCGGCGCGCCCGCCCAGCTCGCGGGCGGCGGCGGCGGCGCGGCGCGGGTTGCGGTCGCACACCTCGATGTCGCGGACCCCGGCGCGGCGCAGGTCCGCCGCGAGCGCCAGCCCCGCCTCGCCGGCCCCGATCGCGGCGGCGCGGCAGCGCGACAGGTCGCCGTGCACGCGCCGCGCCGTCCACAGCGCGGCGGCGGCGAGCGAGACCGGCCCCTCGGCGATGGCGGTCTCCGAGCGCGCGCGCGCGGCGGCGGCGCAGGCGGCGCGCACCGGGCGGTCGAGGTCGGGGTTCACCATGCCGAGGCCGGCGGCGAGTTTCCGGCTCGCCCGGACCTGGCCCAGGATCTGCGGCTCGCCCACCGTCTGGCTGTCGAGCGCGGCGGCGACGCGGAACAGGTGGCGCAGCGCCGCCGTCCCGGACCGGGCGTGGAGCAGCGCCCGCACATCGCGCGCCGCCAGCCCGTTCGGCTCCGCCAGCGCCGCCGCGACGGCCCCCTCCAGGTCCGCGCCGCCGGGCGGGATGGCGAGCGCCTCGATCCTGTCGCAGGTCGAAAGCGCCATCGCCGGCGGGGCGGCGCCGGCCGCGCGCAGCCGGGCGAGGAAGGCGGGAACCTCCTCGTCGGCGACGAACAGCCGCTCCCGCACCGGGCCGGGGCAGGTCCGGTAGTCGAGGCCGACGATCCGGAAGCCGCCGAGGCGCGCCGGCCCGGCGTCCGGCCCCTCGCCCGCCCCCTCCGGGACGGTCATCGCGCGTCGGCGGCGCCCTCGGCCGGCGCGCGGGCCTCCGCCGCCCTCGCGGCCTCGATCTCCGCCGCCTTTGCCTCGACCATGCCGACCAGGTGGTCCACGACGGACCGGTCCTTGAGGCGGTGGTGCGGCAGGCCGGAGACATAGACCTGGTGCACATTCCTGCCGCCGCCGGTCAGGCCGATGTCGGTCAGCCGCGCCTCGCCCGGCCCGTTCACCACGCAGCCGATCACCGAGAGCGTCATCGGCGTCGAGACATGGGCGAGCCGCTCCTCCAGCTCCTTCACGGTCTCGATCACGTCGAACTGCTGGCGCGCGCAGGAGGGGCAGGAGATCACGTTCACGCCGCGATGGCGCAGGCCGAGCGCCTTCAGCATGTCGAAGCCGACCTTCACCTCGTCCACCGGGTCGGAGGAGAGCGACACCCGGATCGTGTCGCCGATGCCGCTCCACAGCAGCATCCCCATGCCGATCGACGACTTGACGGAGCCGGCGCGGGCGCCGCCGGCCTCGGTGATCCCGAGGTGCAGCGGGCAGTCGATCGCGTCCGCGAGGCCCTGGTAGGCGGCGACGGCGAGGAACACGTCCGACGCCTTCACGCTGATCTTGAACTCGTGGAAGTCGTGGTCCTGGAGGATGCGGGCGTGGTCGAGCGCGCTTTCCACCATCGCCTCGGGGCAGGGTTCGCCGTATTTCTCCAGCAGGCGCCGCTCCAGGCTGCCGGCGTTCACCCCGATCCGCATGGAGCAGCCGTGGTCGCGCGCCGCCCGCACCGTCTCGCGCACCCGGTCCGCCTGGCCGATATTGCCGGGGTTGATGCGCAGGCAGGCGGCGCCCGCCTCGGCCGCCTCGATGGCGCGGCGGTAGTGGAAATGGATGTCGGCGACGATCGGGACCGGCGAGGCGGCGACGATCTCGCGCAGCGCGGCGGTCGACTCCCGGTCCGGGCAGGAGACGCGCACGATGTCCGCGCCCGCCTCGGCGCAGGCCTCGACCTGGCGGATCGTCGCGGCGGCGTCGGAGGTCGGCGTGTTGGTCATGGTCTGCACGGAGATCGGCGCGTCGCCGCCCACCGCGACAGGGCCGACCCGGATTTGCCGCGACTTGCGGCGGTGGATGTCCCGGTAGGGGCGCAGGCTCATCGCGCGTCTCCATCGCTGGCGGGCGTGTCCTCGCGGGCGCGCGCCGGGGCCGCGGCCCCGCCGGCCGCCGGGACCGGTCTATTCGATTTCGACCCGCCGCGCCAGCCGCGCGGGATCGAGGTCGATGTTGCGGGCGACATGCCCGACCTCCCCCAGGCTCCCGACCGGCCGGCCGTCCACCAGGACGGTCAGCGCGCCGGCGTTGCCGGTGAACAGGCGCAGCCCCTCCCGGTCGGGCACGTTGTAGGACTCGCCCGCGCGCATCACGCGGGTCATCACCGTGGTCGAGTCCGCCGCGCGGACCTGGACCCAGCTGTCGGCGCTGGCCCGGATGACGACGCGCGCGCCGCCGGCGCCGGTGTCGTCCCCGCCGCCGGCGGCCGGCGCCGCGGCGGACGGGACCGCGGGCGCGGCCGGAATGGCGGCGGCGGCCGCGGGCGCGTCGGGAATCCCCTCCCCGCCGGCGCCCGCCCGGTCTTCCGGCGGTTCGAGGGCGGCGATCCGCGCCTCGGCCGCGCGGGCGACCGCCCGGGGGACGGGAAGCGGGACCGGGGCCGGCCCGCCGGCGGCCGCGTCGGGCGCGGCGGGCGCGGCGTCCGGGTTCGGCGCGGCGTCCGGGTTCGGCGCGCCGGCGATCCCGGCGTCCGTCGCGGCCGGAGCCGGCGCGGCGGGAACGGATTGGGGCGGCGGCGCGGCCCCGGCCTCCGTCGCGGGCGGGAGCGCGGCCAGCGTCGGAATCTCCGGTTCGGGCGCGGGGGCGGCGTCCGCTTCCGGCGCGAGGGCGGGCGCGGGCCCGAGCGGCGGCTCCGGCCGGGGCGCGTCCGCCGGCCCGGCGGCCGGCGCGGCGTGGGCGAGCGGCGCGAACCCGTCGCCGCCGGTCCCGCCTTCCCCGCCCGGCGCGGGCCGCGACGCCTCCGGGACCGCCGGCGGCGCCTCCGCGACCTCGGTATCGGAAGCGTTCAGGTAGTACCACCCGCCGTAGACCGCCACGACGAGCGCCGCCGCGACCGCGACGATCGCCCCGCCGGGAACCTTCCCCTCCGGTGCCGGGGCCGGGAAGACCAGCGCGCGGGGCGCCTCCAGTTCGGCCGTCTCGGCCTTGAACAGGGCGATGGCGCGCTCCTCGTCGAGGCCGAGGAACCGGGCGTAGCCGCGCACGAAGCCGATCGCGTAGGTCCGGCCGGGCAGGGCCGCGAAATCCCCGGACTCCAGCGCGCGCAGATAGGCGAGGCGGATGCGCAGATGGCTGGAAGCGTCCTCGATGGCGTGGCCCGCCCGCTCCCGGGCCTGGCGCAGGATGCCGCCGATCTCGCTTTTTCCCGCCGGGGAGGGGCCGGGGTCGAGCCGCCGGCGCGCGCCGAACAGTCCCCGGTCGGCGCCGCCGTCCGGCAACCCGGTCCTGTCCTCGCCGCCCGCCCTTCTCATCTCGCCGTCCGCCGCCTTTTCCGAAGCGTCCGGGACGCGCCGCCGCGGCTCGCTCGGGACCGCCGGATCGAAACCGGCTTCCCGGCCGCGCCCCGAACCCTACACGCTTTCCACAGGGCGTTCAATACCCTGTTCGCGTTCGCGCCATGCGGGACGGCGGAGTCCCGCCGGCGCGCCCGGCGAGGCGTTTCGCCGCGCGGATTTTCGGAACTCGCGGCCGCGATCCGGAGGGCGGGCGCCGCTCCGAGAGCCGCGTCCCGGAACCGCCGGAACGGGATCGTTCGGCGCGCGCCGGCGGCGCTTCAGTCGGTCGACCGCTTCAGGCTTCCGCCGTCGTTCACGATCTTGCCGTTGACTTTCGTCGAAACCGCGATGTCCTCGATCTGATTGCCGCTATCCAGGGTCCCCGTGCAACTCGCGGACAGGAAAAGGCCGCTTGTGTTGTTGGCAAGGTTCAGGTCGCCGCAATCGTCGGCGAAATCCGTGCCGCCCCAGTCCAGATACCCCTTGCTCCGGGCATTGGGTGTGAAAACGAACCCGATATAGTCTTCCAGGTCGATCGACGTGGAATTCCCCTCGACCTTGTGCAACGGCTCCGACGAGGAGGGACGGCGGCCGCACGGCGGCTTGTCGGACCGCTTGTTGCACGTGCCGGAGAGCACGCCGCCCGAGTCGATCGACAGGCTCGAACAGGACTTCCGGATGTCGGGAGACAGGTAGCCCCAGTTGGCGCAGGCGGCGATGGCCGGCGCGCCGAAAACCGCCACGCCAACCAGGGCGAACGCGCCCGCCGCCAACGCGCGGACCGTGTGACCGAACAACGATCTCATACCGCTTTTCATCGCCGTCTCCTCCGGAAGGGAGATTGTGATCATCATATTCGTGAGATTTTGCCGGTTCCGACGACATAATTCAAGCGGAAAGTTCAAGCCGGGATTCCGCGGTCGCGGGCGAAGGCGGCGAGCGCCTCGCGGGGCCGTTCCTCGCCCGACGCCAGCAGGCCCTCCAGGAAGGCCGCCGTCTCGCCGCCGTCCGCCGCCATCAGCGCGCGCTTGACCGGCCCGATCGAGGCGGCGGCCATCGAGAGGCTCCGGTAGCCGAGGCCGGCCAGGGCCAGCGCCTCCAGCGGCCGGCCCGCCATCTCGCCGCACACCGACACCGGCGCGCCGGCCCGCGCGCAGGCGGCGGCGATCGTCCGCAGCGCGCGCAGGAAGGGCGCGGAGAGCGGGTCGTAGCGGCGCGCCACGAGCTCGCTGCCCCGGTCGGCGGCGAACACGAACTGCAGCAGGTCGTTGCTGCCGACGGAAACGAAGTCGGCCCGGCGCAGCAACGCGTCCATCTGCCACAGCAGCGCCGGGATTTCGACCATCGCGCCGAGGCGCAGCGCGGAGGGCAGGCCGGAGCCGGCCTCGCGCGCCCGCTCCATCTCGCGCTCGACCGCGCGGCGCGCCCGGTCGAACTCCGCGACATCGGAGACCATCGGGAACATCAGCCGCAATTCGCGCCCCGCCGAGGCGCGGATCAGCGCGCGGACCTGCCGGCGCAGCAGGGCCGGGCGGTCGAGCAGGATGCGGAGCGAGCGCCAGCCCATCGCCGGGTTGTCCTCGGCCCCGACGGGCAGCGCGTCGAGGCGCTTGTCGCCGCCGGCGTCGAGCGCGCGGAAGACGACGGGCCGCCCGCCCGCGCCCTCGACGATCCGCCGGTAGAGGTCGGTCTGCGCCTCGACATCGGGGATTTCGGGCCGGACCATGAACGGGATTTCCGTGCGGTAGAGGCCGATCCCCTCCGCCCCCGTCGCCGCGAGCTGCGGCAGGTCCGCCAGCAGCCCGGCGTTGAGCCGCAGCGAGATCCGCGCGCCGTCGCGCATCGCGCAGGGCTTGTCGCGGTCGGCCGCGAAGAGGGCGCGCTCGGCCCGGCGCGCCTCCAGGGAGCGGCGGAACTGGGCCAGCGCCTCCTCGCCGGGGCGCGGGAAGACGCGGCCGTTGTCGCCGTCCACGACCATCGGGTCGCCCGGCTCGACCTCGCTCAGCACGCCGCTGGCCCGGCCGACCGTCGGAATCCCCAGCGCGCGGGCGACGATGGAGACATGGGCGGCGGCGGACCCCTCCTCCAGCACCACGGCCCGCAGGCGCTCGCGGTCGTAGGCGAGCAGGTCCGCCGGCCCCAGCGCGCGGGCGACCAGCACCGCGTCCTCCGGCGGTTCGGGCCGGGCCGCCGCCGCGTCCCCCGCCGCGTTCCCGCCGTCGCCGGCCGCGAGCAGGCCGGTCAACTCGTCCGCCAGCGCCTCGAAATCCGCCAGCCGCTCGCGCAGGTAGGGGTCGGAGACGCGCCCGATCCGGGCGCGCGCGTCGTCGAGCGCCCGGCGCGCCGCCGCCTCGGCGGTGAGGCCGCGGCCCACGGCCTCGCGCATCCGGTCGAGCCAGCCGCGGTCGCGGGCGAACATGCGGTAGGCGTCCAGCACCTCGGCGTGCTCCCCGGCGCGGGGCAGCGCGGCCCCGTCCACCAGCCGGTCGAGCCGGCGGTTCAGCGCGCGGACGGCGGCCTCCAGCCGCTCGCGCTCGGCGTCCGGGTCCTCGGCGACGACGCGGGACGGCGCGACCGGCCGGCGGTGCGGGAAGGCGCGCCCGATGGCGAGGCCCGGGACCAGCGAGAGGCCGTCGATCGGGGCCGGCCGGGCGCGGCGCGCCGCCTCGCCGCCGGAATCCTCGACCAGCCCGCCCGCGCCCAGCGGCTCCGCCAGCGCCATGGCGAAGGTTTCGAGGGTCTCGATGTCCTCGTCGCTGTACTGGCGGCGCGTGCGGTTCTGCACCGCGATGACGCCCAGCAGCCGGTCCGAGCGCAGCACCGGCGCGCCCATCAGCGACTGGTAGATCTCCTCCCCCGTCTCCGGGCGGTAGGCGAATTTCGGGTGCGACTGCGCGTCGGAGAGCGCGAGCGGGCGCGCGGTCGCCGCGATGTCGCCGACCAGCCCCTCGCCGACGCGCAGCCGCGTGCGCCCGACCGCCTCCGGGGCGAGGCCCTCGGTCGCGCACAACTCCAGCGTCCGGTCGGAGCGGCGCACATAGATCGAGCAGACCTCCGCCGCCATGTCGGCGGCGACGATGCGCACGATTTCGTCGAGGCGCTCGCGGGGCGTCGCCGCGCGCGCCATGGCGTCGCGCAGCCGGCGCAGCATCCGGCGCGAGCCGCCGCCGAACCCGTTCCGGTCCCCGCCCGCGCCGTCCATGCGCCCGGCCGCCGCGCCCATCGGTCCGCCGGTCAGGCGTCCAAGCCGTAGGCGTCGTGCAGGGCGCGCACCGCCAGTTCGGTGTACTCGGCGGCGATCAGCACGCTCACCTTGATCTCGGAGGTGGAGATGACCTGGATGTTGATGCCGCGCGCGGCCAGGGTCTGGAACATCGTCTTGGCGACGCCCGGCGCGCTGCGCATCCCGACGCCGACGACCGAGACCTTGACGACGTCCGCGTCCGCGATCGCCGCCGCGAAGCCGATTTCGGGCTCGAGCCGGTCGAGCACCGCGACGGCGCGGTCGAGGTCGGCGCGGCCGACGGTGAAGGTGAGGTCGGTGGTCTCGCCGTCCTCGGAGACATTCTGGACGATCATGTCCACATTGATCGCCGCGTCGGCCAGCGAGCCGAAGATGGCGCCGGCGACGCCGGGCCGGTCCCGCACCGCGCGCAGCGTGATCTTGGCCTCGTCCGGGCTGTAGGCGATGCCGCTTACCGTTCGTTGCTCCACGATCTCGTCCTCGTCCACGACCAGCGTGCCCGGCCCGTCGGCGAAGCTCGACAGCACGCGCAGGCGCACGCCGTACCGCATGGCCATCGCCACCGAGCGGGTCTCCAGCACCTTGGCGCCCTGCGACGCCATTTCCAGCATTTCCTCGTAGGTGATCCGGTCCAGCTTGCGGGCCCCGGCGACGATCCGCGGGTTGGCGGTGTAGACGCCGTCCACGTCGGTGTAGATGTCGCAGCGCTCCGCCCCCAGCGCGGCGGCCAGCGCCACCGCCGAGGTGTCGGAGCCGCCGCGCCCCAGCGTCGTGATCCGGTTGTCCGGGCCGAGGCCCTGGAACCCCGCCACCACCGGCGTCTGCCCGCGCCCGAGCCTTTCCAGCAGCGTGCCGGTCTCGATCCCCAGGATGCGCGCCTTGCCGTGCACGCCGTCGGTGCGCACCGGGACCTGCCAGCCGAGCCAGGAGCGCGCGTCGATGCCGAGGTCCTGCAGCGCGAGCGCGAGCAGGCCCGCCGTCACCTGCTCGCCCGACGCGACCACCGCGTCGTATTCGCGGGCGTCGTGCATCCGGCTGGTCTCGGTCGCCCAGTCGGCGAGCCGGCTCGTCTCGCCCGCCATCGCCGAGACGACGACGGCAACCTCCGCGCCCGCCTCCGCCTCGCGCGCGACGCGCCGGGCGACATTGCGGATTCGCTCGATGCCGGCGACGGAGGTGCCGCCGAATTTCTGCACGATGCGGGCCATCGCCCCTCGCCGGTCGGTCGAGCGCGCGCCGCCGGGGCTTGCCCGCGCGAGGCGCGCCCCTACATACTCGCGGGCGCGGGCGCGGGCAAGCGCGCGCGGAGGGCCTGGGCGGTTTGGACGGCGGCCTGGGCGGTTTGGACGGCGGAGGCGGGCGCGATGGCCCCGGAGGGTTCGGCGGGCGGTTCGGACGAAGCGCGGGGCGCCGCGAGCGTGGACCCGGCGGAGGTGGCGCGGTTCTCGGCGCTGTCCGGCGGCTGGTGGGACCCGGACGGGCCGTTCCGGCCGCTGCACCGGCTCACGCCCGCCCGGATGGCGTTCGTGCGCGAGGCGCTCGCGCCGCTGGTCCGCCCCGGCGCGCCGCCGGACCGCCCGTTCGCGGGCTTGTCCGTGCTCGACATCGGCTGCGGCGGCGGCCTGCTTTCGGAGCCGATGGCCCGGCTCGGCGCGCGGGTCGCCGGGATCGACCCCTCGGAGGGGGCGGTCGCCGCCGCGCGCGCCCACGCCGACGCGGCCGGCCTCGGGATCGACTACCGCCGGGGCGCGGTCGAGGACGCCGGCGGCCCGGACGGCCCGTTCGACGCCGCTATCGCCTCGGAGGTGGTCGAGCACACGGCCGACCCGGCCGCCTTCCTCGCCGCCGTCGCCGGCCGGCTCGCGCCCGGCGGGGTCGTCGTGCTGACGACGATAAACCGCACGGCGCGTTCGCTGGCCGTCGCCAAGGTCCTGGCCGAATACGTGCTGCGCGCGATCCCGGCCGGGACGCACGACTGGCGCAAGTTCCCGACGCCCCGCGAATTGCGCGGAATGCTCGCCCGCGCCGGCCTGCGCGTCACCGCCGAGCGCGGCATCGTCTACGACATCCCCCGCGACCGCTTCGCGCTCGGCCGCGACATGTCCGTCAACTACGCCATGGCCGCAACGCGCGCGGTTCCGGCGGAAGAGGCGCCCCGGACTCGATCCGGGCCCTAGGAGGGGCAAGGGCGCCGGAGCCTCCCGGCGGCCGCGGAGCGGTCCCGAAAACGCTGGAGAGGCGACTCCGGGCCCCGGATCGAGTTCGGGGCGCCCCCCCCTCACAGCGGGATGTTGTCGTGTTTGCGCCAGGGGTTTTCCAGGCGTTTGTTGCGGAGCATGGCGAGCGCGCGGGCGACGCGGCGGCGGGTGTTGCGGGGCATGATGACGTCGTCGATATAGCCGCGCGCGCCGGCGACGAAGGGGTTGGCGAACTTCTCGCGGTACTCCTCGGTGCGGCGCGCGATCTTCTCCTCGTCGCCGAGGTCGCCGCGGAAGATGATCTCCACCGCCCCCTTCGGCCCCATCACCGCGATCTCCGCCGTCGGCCAGGCGAAGTTCACGTCGCCGCGCAGGTGCTTGGAGCTCATCACGTCGTAGGCCCCGCCGTAGGCCTTGCGCGTGATCACCGTCACCTTGGGCGTCGTCGCCTCGGCGTAGGCGAACAGCAGCTTGGCGCCGTGCTTGATGATCGCGCCGTACTCCTGCTTGGTGCCGGGCAGGAAGCCGGGCACGTCCACGAAGGTCAGGATCGGGATGTCGAAACAGTCGCAGAACCGCACGAAGCGCGCCGCCTTGCGCGAGGAGTCGATGTCGAGGCAGCCGGCCAGCACCGTCGGCTGGTTGGCGACGATCCCGACCGTCGCGCCCTCGATCCGGGCGAAGCCGATGACGATGTTGGCGGCGAAATCGGGCTGGATTTCGAAGAAATCCTCCTCGTCCACCACCTTCAGGACCAGTTCCTTCATGTCGTAGGGCTTGTTGGGGTTGTCGGGGACCAGCGTGTCGAGCGACGGCTCGGCCCGGCCGGCCGGATCGGCGGTGGGGCGGACCGGCGGGCGCTCCCGGTTCGAGGAGGGCAGGAAGTCCATGAAGCGGCGCAGCTGCAGCAGCGCCTCGACATCGTTCTCGAAGGCGTGGTCCGCCACGCCGGACCGGCCGGAATGGGTGACGGCGCCGCCCAGCTCCTCGTGCGTCACGGTCTCGTGCGTGACCGTCTTCACCACGTCCGGGCCGGTGACGAACATGTAGGAACTGTCCTTCACCATGAAGATGAAGTCGGTCATCGCCGGCGAATACACCGCGCCGCCGGCGCACGGCCCCATGATCATCGAGACCTGCGGCACGACGCCGGAGGCGAGCACGTTGCGCTGGAACACTTCCGCGTAGCCGCCGAGCGAGGCCACGCCCTCCTGGATGCGGGCGCCGCCGGAATCGTTGAAGCCGATCACCGGCGCGCCGACCTTCATCGCCTGGTCCATCACCTTGCAGATTTTCTCGGCGTGCGCCTCCGACAGCGCGCCGCCGAACACGGTGAAGTCCTGGCTGAACACGAAGGCGAGGCGGCCGTTGATGGCGCCGTAGCCGGTCACCACGCCGTCGCCCGGAACCTTGTTGCCGGCCATGCCGAAATCGCCGCAGCGGTGCTCGACGAACATGTCCCACTCCTCGAAGGAGCCCTCGTCGAACAGGATGTCGATCCGCTCCCGCGCGGTGAGCTTGCCCTTGGCGTGCTGGGCGGCGATCCGGCGCGCGCCGCCCCCCATCCGGGCGGCGGCCCGCATGTCCTCCAGGCGCTGTACGATGTCGTGCATGGCGTCGGTCCCCTCGGAAAGCGGCGCGGCCATTGCGGCGCAAAACGCCGCGCGGGTCAATTCCACGAGCGGGCGAGGCGCAGGAACCGCTCGGCCGCGAGGATGTCGCGGCGCAGGGCGTCGCGCCGGCGCGCCGCCTCCGCGTCCGCGCCCCAGCGCTCCTCCTGCCAGGCCTCGTCGATTTGCGCCGCCGCGAGGCCCGCCCCGGCGTCGATCCGGCCCTCGGCGACGGCGAGCGCGAGGACGGCCGAGCCGAAGCCGGTCGCGAATTCGCGCAGCGCCGTCAGCGCGAAGGCGTCGCGGCCGGCGACCGCCGCGCGGATCGCGGCCAGCGCCCCGGCGGACTGGCGCAGCGGCATGACGCCCGTTCCCGGCCGCAGCCGCGCGCCCAGCGCCCCGGCGCACCAGTCCAGCAGCGGGTCCCAGGCGGCGGCCTGGCGGCGGACCAGTTCCGGCGGCGCGTCCGCGCGGTGGCACAGCAGGTCCGACGCCCCGTAGGCGGCGATGGCGGCCTCCGTTTCGGCGCGGCGCGGCCCGGCGCGGTCGATGGCGGTGGCGGCGAGCGTCGTCATCGGCATGGCGCGCGGGTCCGCGTCCGCGCCTTGCGCGCGCCACTCCGCCGCCAGCGCCTCGGCCAGCGCGCGCGTCGGCAGCAGCAGGTCGCGCCGGGCGGGCGAGCGCATCGGCCGCCCGTCGAGCGCGACGCGGAAGCCGCCCTCGCCGCCGACGGCCTCGGCCGTCCGGTACGCCGGCTTCAGTCGATCCTGGGCCACCGGACCGCCGGGTCGCCGGTCTCGAAGCCGAGGAAGGCCCAGCAACGGGCCATGTGCGGCGGCAGCGGCGCCGCGGCCGACAGGCGGCCGCCGCCGGGCCGGTCGAGCGCGATCGACCGCGCGTGGAGGTGCGGGCGGCGGTCCAGCCCCTCGGCCTCCAGGAAGGCGTCCGCGCCGCCGTACTTGCCGTCGCCCAGGATCGGCGTTCCGAGCGCCGCCATGTGGACGCGCAGCTGGTGCGTGCGGCCGGTGCGCGGGCGCAGCGCCACCCAGGCGGCGCGGTGGCCGAGCTGCTCGACGACGGCGTAGTCGGTCAGCGCCCGGCGGCCGTTCGCGCGGTCCACCGCCGTCTTCTCGCCCCCCTTGCCGGGAAGCCGGGCCAGCGGCAGGTCCACCGTCCCCGTCGCCGGGCGCAACTCGCCGACGACGACGGCCCAGTAGATTTTCTCCGCCGCCCGGTCGCGGAAGGCCCGGGCGAGCCAGCGCGCCGCCGGGTCGGTCCGCGCCAGCAGCAACACGCCGGAGGTGTCCTTGTCGAGGCGGTGGACCAGTTTCGGGCGCCGGTCCAGCCCGAAGCGCAGCCCGTCCAGCGCGCCGTCCACATGCGAGCCGATCCCGGTCCCGCCCTGCGTCGCGACGCCGGCCGGCTTGTCGAGCGCCAGCGCCTCGTCGTCGATATGGAGCACCCGCGCCGCCAGGCGTTCGGCCAGTTCGCGGTCCGCCGGCCGGGCGGCGGCGCGGCGGCGCGGCGCGGCGGCGGAGGGCGCGCCCGCCTCGCCCAGCGGCGGCACGCGGACGGCCTGTCCCGGGGCGAGGCGCTGGCCGGCGCGGGCGCGCGCGCCGTCCACCCGGACCTGGCCGGTGCGCAGCAGCTTCTCCAGCCGCCCGTGGCCGAGCTCCGGGAAGCGGCGGCGGAACCAGCGGTCGAGCCGGATGTCGGCGTCGCAATCCTCGACCGCGAGTGTGCGGACCCCGGTCACCCGGCCAGGCTCCGCGCCGCCCACAGCCCGGCGAACAGCGCCAGGATCGACAGCGCCACCGACGCCGCGACATAGATCGCGGCGGCCCACAACTGGCCGCGCTGGTGCAGCCCCGCGACATCGAGCGCGAAGCTGGAGAAGGTGGTGAAGGCGCCGAGCACGCCCGCCGCCAGGAAGGCGCGCCAGACCGGCGCGGGGCCGAGCTTCAGCATCAGCCACTCGACCGCCAGCCCCATCAGGAAGGACCCCGCGACATTGACGAACAGCACGCCCCACGGGAAGTCCGGCCCGAAGCGGCGCGCGAAAAGCTCCACCGTCCGGTGGCGGGCCACCGCCCCGATGGCGCCGCCGAGCGCGACCGCGAGGACCAGCTTCACGGCGCGGCGCCGTCCGGCCGGGCGACGCCGAAAATCCAGCCCTCCGTCCGCTCCGCCGCGGCGACGCCGCGCGGCGCCTCCCAGACCTCGCGGTCTTGCGCCAGCGCGCGCAGCGCGGCGGCGGAGACCACCGCGTCGGCCTCGTCCTCGCTCTCCGGGCGCCAGTTCGGCGAGGGCGGGTTGGAGCCGTAATGGGCGAGCGCCGCGTCGATCGCCGCCCGGTCCCGCCAGGCGCGCGGATCGACGCCGGCGCGCACGAAGTACAGGCGCGGGAAAATCTCCGCGACGACCGACCGGCCCGCCTCCAGCGGCTCGAAGGGCCAGATCGAGGGGCGGCGCCCCTCCGTCCCGGCGAGGCGGTGGAGCAGGCGCATCCCGGCCGCCGACCCGGTGCCGACATTGGCCGGGCCGACGCATTTCGCCACCGGGTGCGGCGCGGTCACGGCGGCGCAGGCGCGCTCGGTCAGGCGCTGGCGGTAGCGGTAGAGGTCGCCCCTCCCGGCGTGGGTCAGGAAGTGGCGGGCGTAGGGGAGATCCTTGCGCGCGTAGAACGGCGCGCCGTAAAGGTCCGGCGTTCCCTCGCAGGCCCGCTCGACCTCGGCCCAGAGGGCGCGCGCGTCCTCCGGCCCGGCCTCCGCGCCGGGGAAGTAGCTTCCCTCGTCCGCGTGGGGATAGGCGAAGGCGAAATCGAAGCCGGCCAGCACCTGGCGCAGCCGCATCAGCGCGGCCAGCCACTGGAGCGCCGTCTCCCGGTCCCACAGCTTCTTGCGCGGCGGGCGGATCGGGAACGGCGGGGCGACGCCCGGCGAGGCCATGGCGATCCGCAATCCCTTGAGGCTCCGGCCCCGCGCGCCGGACCAGTCGATGCCGACGAAGGCGTCGAAACGGGTTTCCATGCTCCCTCCCTACTCCGCCGCGCGGCGGCGCGCGCGCAGCTTGTCCCAGTACGCCAGCCGCCGGGCGACCTCGCGCTCGAAGCCGCGCTCGGCCGGCGCGTAGAAGCGCCGCCGCGCCATCCCCGGCGGAAAATAGTCCTGGCCGGAGAAACCGTCCTCCGCATCGTGATCGTAGGCGTATCCGGCCCCGTATCCCAAGTCTTTCATCAGGGCCGTGGGCGCGTTCAGGATATGCGCCGGCGGCGCCAGCGAGCCGGTCTCGCGCGCCGCCCGCGCCGCCGCGCCGAACGCGGTGTAGGCGGCGTTCGACTTGGGCGCGGTCGCGAGGTAGAGCGCGCACTGCGCGAGCGCCAGTTCGCCCTCGGGCGACCCGATCCGGTCCCAGGCGTCCCAGCAGGCGAGCGCGCGGGGCAGCGCGTCCGGGTCGGCCAGCCCCACGTCCTCCGACGCGAACCGCGCCAGCCGGCGCAGGATGTAGGCCGGGTCCTCCCCGCCGGCCAGCATCCGGGCCAGCCAGTACAGCGCCGCGTCGGCGTCCGAGCCGCGCAGCGACTTGTGCAGCGCGCTGATCAGGTTGTAGTGCTCCTCCCGGTTCTTGTCGTACACCGGCGCGCGCTTCAGCACCGCCGCCGCGACGCCGGCCGCGTCCAGCGCCGGGCCGGAGGGGAGGGCGAGCAGCTCCTCGGCGAGGTTGAGCAGGAAGCGCCCGTCGCCGTCGGCCATCGCCTTCAGCGCGGCGCGCCCGTCGGCGTCGAGCGGCAGCGCGCCGCCCTCCGCCGCCTCGGCGCGGGCGAGCAGCGCCTCCAGCGCCGCGTCGTCGAGCCGGCGCAGCACCATCGTCTGGCAGCGCGACAGCAGCGCGGCGTTCAGTTCGAAGGACGGGTTCTCGGTCGTCGCGCCCACCAGCGTCACCGTGCCGTCCTCGACATAGGGCAGGAAGCCGTCCTGCTGCGCCCGGTTGAAACGGTGCACCTCGTCGATGAACAGCAGCGTGCCCTGGCCCATCGCCCGGCGCTCGCGGGCGCGGGCGAACACCTTGCGCAGGTCGGCGACGCCGGAGAACACGGCCGACAGCGGCTCGAACGCCATCTCCACCCGGTCCGCGACGAGGCGGGCCAGCGTCGTCTTGCCGCAACCGGGCGGCCCCCAGAGCACGATGGAGGCGATCCGGCCGCGCGCCAGCATCCGGCCCAGCGGCGCGTCGGGGGCCAGCAGGTGGTCCTGCCCCACCACGTCGCCGAGCCGGTCCGGCCGCAGCCGGTCGGCCAGCGGGCGCGGCGCGCCCGCCTCGAACAGCCCGCGCGGCGCCGGCCCGGCCGTCATCCGGAGACTTCCGAGCGGATCGTGCGGCCGTCGCGCCGGATGGCGACGCGCCAGACCTCGCGCGGCCGCGACAGGACCTCCTCGAGGTCGGACACCCGGCCGATGTCGCGCCCCGCCACCTCGCGCACCCCGTCGCCCCGGCGCAGGCCGAACCGCGCCGCCGGGGAGCCGCGCCGCACGCCGAGCACGACGACGCCGCGCGCCATGTCGTCCAGCCCCTCCGCGCGCGCCAGCGCCGGCGAAATGTTGGCCACCCGCGCTCCGGCGAAGGGGTTGCGGCCGGCGATGTCGGTCGTGTCGGGCCGCGGGCGGTCCGGCGGCTCGCGCAGGGCCACGGAGAGGCCGACGCGCCGGCCCCGGCGCAGCACGTCGAGCGTCGCCGCCTCCCCCACCGGCATCGTCGCGATCCGGTAGCGCAGCGCGTCGCTGTCCTCCACCGGCCGGCCGGCGACGGCGACCACCACGTCGCCCGCCGCGAGGCCGGCCCGGTCCGCCGGGGAGCGCGGATAGACATCCTCCACGACGACGCCGCCCGGCCGGTCCATGCCCAGCGCGTCCGCCATCTCCGGCGTCACGGTGCGCCCCGCCGCGCCGAGCCAGGGCCGGACCAGCCGGCCGCCGCGCGCCGAGCGCAGCACCGCGCGCGCCATGTTCGACGGCACCGCGAAACCGACGCCGACCGAGCCGCCGCCGCCCTTGCCGCTGAAGATCGCGGTGTTGATCCCGATCAGCCGCCCGTCCATGGCGATCAGCGCGCCGCCGGAATTGCCGGGATTGATCGCCGCGTCGGTCTGGATGAAGAAGCTGAAATCGGTGATGCCCACGGCGGTGCGCGCCAGCGCCGAAACGATGCCGCTCGTCACCGTCTGGCCGACGCCGAACGGGTTGCCGATGGCGAGCACCAGGTCGCCGACCTCCACGCTGTCCGAATCGCGCATCTCCAGGAAGGGCAGGGCCTCGCCCGCCGGGTCGATCCGCAGCACCGCGAGGTCGGTGCGCTCGTCGGCGAGCAGGATTTCGGCGTCGAACTCGCGCCGGTCGGACAGCACCGCCTTCACCCGCGTGGCGTTGGCGACGACGTGCTGGTTGGTGACGATCGTCCCGCCCGGGTCGACGATCACGCCGGAGCCGAGGGATTGCTGGCTGCGCCGCCGGGGCCGGCCGGGGAACAGGTCGCCGAAAAACCGGCGGAAGAACGGATCGTCGAACAGGGGCGAGCCGCGGCGCTCGACCGACTCGGTCTCGGCGAAAATGTTGACGACGGCCGGGCCGGTGCGCGCGACGAGCGGCGCGAAGCTGAGCCGGATCTGCTCGCGCGACCGCGGGACCTCCCGCTCCGCCGCCGCCGCGGGGCCGGACGGCGCGAGCGCCGCCGGGAACGCCGCGAGGAGCGCCAGGAGCGCAAGCGCGATCGCCGGGGCCGCCCGCCGCCCGATTCTCGACGGGCGCGTCCGGGACGGGCGGAATGGGCCTCGCGGCCGCGTCATGGCGCGTCCCCTCGAAACGGCGGGCCGGGCCGGGAAGCGGGGCGGCCCTCCCGGCGCGGCCGGGCGCGGCGGTCAGATCACCGAGGGCGTGGCCGCCGGCAGCTCGTCCCCGGCGGCGCCGGACGGGCCGGAATCCTTGCCGCGCGCGTCCTCGTCCCGGTCCACCAGTTCGATCACCGCCATCGGCGCGCTGTCGCCGTAGCGGAACCCGGCCTTGAGCACGCGCGTGTAGCCGCCGGGCCGCTCGCGGTAGCGGTCGCCCAGCACCTCGAACAGCTTGCGGGTCATCGCGTCGTCGCGCAGCCGCGCGAAGGCGAGCCGGCGGGCGTGCAGCGTGTCCTTCTTGGCGAGCGTGACCAGCTTTTCGACCACGCGCCGCAGGTCCTTGGCCTTGGGCAGGGTGGTGACGATCTGCTCGTGCTTGATCAGCGCGTTGGCCATGTTCTTGAACATGGCCTTGCGGTGGCTCGCCGTGCGGTTGAAGCGGCGGCCCGCCTTGCGGTGTCGCATGGTCCTTGCTCCCCTCGCGCCCCGGCGGGCGCGCGCGTCAGTACGGCTCGTCCAGCCGCTTGGCCAGTTCCTCGATGTTGTCCGGCGGCCAGTTGACGATCTCCATGCCGAGCGACAGGCCCATGGTCGCCAGCACTTCCTTGATCTCGTTCAGGCTCTTGCGCCCGAAATTGGGCGTGCGGAGCATCTCCGGCTCGCTCTTCTGCACGAGGTCGCCGATATAGACGATGTTGTCGTTCTTGAGGCAGTTGGCCGAGCGCACCGACAGTTCGAGCTCGTCCACCTTGCGCAGCAGGTTCTTGTTGAAGGGGAGTTCGCGCGCGTCGTCCCCCTCGTCCGGGCGGCGCGGCTCGTCGAAATTGATGAACAGCTGGAGCTGGTCCTGCAGGATGCGCGCGGCGTAGGCCACCGCGTCCTCCGGCGTCATCGAGCCGTCGGTCTCCACCGTCATCGACAGTTTGTCGTAGTCCGTCTGCTGGCCGACGCGGGTGTTGTCCACCTTGTAGGAGACCAGGCGCACCGGGCTGAACACCGCGTCCACGGGGATCAGGCCGATCGGCGCGTCCTCGGGCCGGTTGGCGCTGGCCGGCACATAGCCCTTGCCCGCCTCGACCGTGAGCTCCATCGACAGCCGGGCGCCCTTGTCGAGCGCGCACAGCACCAGGCCGGGGTTCATGATCTCGATGTCGTGGCCGGTCTCGATCGCGCCGGCGGTCACCTCGCCCGGCCCGTCGGCCCTGAGCCGCATCCGCTTCGGCCCGTCGCCGTGCATCCTGAGCGCCATCGACTTGATGTTGAGCACCATGTCGGTGACGTCCTCGCGCACGCCGGGAATCGACGAGAACTCGTGCAGCACGCCGTCGATCTGCACCGAGGTCACCGCCGCGCCCTGCAGCGAGGACAGCAGGATGCGCCGCAGCGCGTTGCCGAGCGTCAGGCCGTAGCCGCGCTCCAGCGGCTCGGCCACGACGGTGGCGGCCCGGGCCGGGTCGAGCCCGGGCTGGACATCGAGCCGGTTCGGCTTGATCAGGGCTTGCCAGTTCTTCTGAATGACCACATCGACCTCTTCGCTGCGGGAGGGTTCCGTGGGCCGGCCGCGCGCCCGTCCGGCCGCCGGGGCCGGCGCGGGCCGGACGGCCCGGGGCGCGGCGTCAGACCCGGCGGCGCTTCGGCGGGCGGCAGCCGTTGTGCGGTATCGGCGTCACGTCGCGGATCGAGGTGACGGTGAAGCCCGCCGCCTGGAGCGCGCGCAGCGCCGATTCGCGGCCCGATCCGGGGCCGTTCACCTCGATCTCCAGCGTGCGCATCCCGTGCTCGGCCGCCTTCCTGCCGGCGTCCTCCGCCGCGACCTGGGCGGCGTAGGGCGTCGACTTGCGGGACCCCTTGAACCCCATCGCGCCCGCGGAGGACCACGAAATCGCGTTCCCCTGGGCGTCGGTGATGGTGATCATGGTGTTGTTGAAGGTCGCGCTCACATGGGCCACGCCGGCGGTGATGTTCTTGCGCTCGCGCCGGCGCACGCGCCCCTGGGTCGGTTGTCTCGCCATGTCTCCTCGTCGCTCCTCCGGGCCTGGGGCGGCCCGCGCCTATTTCTTCTTGCCGGCGATCGGCCGGGCCGGCCCCTTGCGGGTCCGGGCGTTGGTGTGGGTGCGCTGGCCGCGCACCGGCAGGCCCCTGCGATGGCGCAGCCCGCGGTAGCAGCCCAGGTCCATCAGGCGCTTGATGTCCATCGCGGTCTTGCGCCGGAGGTCGCCCTCGACCGCCAGGTCGCGGTCGATGCTCTCGCGCAGGCGGGTCAGTTCGTCCTCCGTCAGCTCGTGCACCCGGCGCTCCCTGGGGATGGCGAGCCGCTCGCACAGGCCGGACGCCGTGGTCCGGCCGATGCCGAAAATGTAGGTCAACGCGATCTCGACGCGCTTCTGCGTCGGAATGTTCACGCCCGCGATGCGCGCCATGCCGTTCGCTCCCCTCGGGATGTCCACGCGAAACGCCGCCCGCCCGGCGCGTCCCGCCCTCGCGCGGGCCGGTCCCGCCGCGAAGCGGGGCGGGAGTATACGAACGCCGGACCGCGAGTCAACAGCGGATCGGCCGGAGATTCGCCGCGGCTCACTCGCCGGGCCGTTCGGCCTCCTCCTCCAGCCTCGCCACCCGTTCCGGGAGGTCGGAAACCGCGTCCAGCCTGGTTTCGATCGCGGAGGCCCGTTCCCTCACGTCGGAGATTTCGCCGCGCACATTCTCGAACTCGGCGTCCATCTTGGTTTCCAGCCTGTCGAACCGCGCCGACATGTCCGCGCGCAGCCGGTCGAGCTTCGCGTCGAAGGAAGCGGTTTGCGCGTCGAGCCGGGCGTTAACGGCGGCGATTTGCGCGTCGAACCGGGCCTGGATGGAGGCGGTTTGCGCGTCGAACCGGGCCTGGACGGCGGCGGTTTGCGCGTCGAGCCGGGCGTTAATGGCGGCCGTTTGCTCGCCGAACCGGGCATTCAGGCTGTCGATGCGCAGGTTCAGGCTGGCGTGCAGTTCGACCATCTTGTCGGTCTGGTGCTGCATGAAGCCGAGGACCGCCACCGTCGCCACGACGATCGAGGCGATGACGCCGAAGGGACTCCAGCGATCCGCCCGCGGCGGCGGCGCGTGGGCGGCGGCCCCCGCCGGCCGGGAGCCGGGGGCGGGCGGGGGGGATCCGGTTTCGGAGCGCGATTGCATTCCCGGAGACTCGGCCGGCGGCCCCGGCGTGTCAAGCCCCGCCCGCGCCCCGCGCCGCTTTTGTGTTGCAAAGCAGCACGATCCGGCCCAAGTTCGGCGCGGGGGCCGCTCCGGGGCGGCGCGGGGAACGGATGGAGCCATGGCAAGCTCGGCGAAACGCGCCGGCGCGCGCGGACGGGCGGGCGGCGGTCCGGGCGAGGCGGCGCCCCCCGGCGCCGTCGTCATCAAGAAATACGCCAACCGCCGCCTCTACAACACGGCGACCAGCGGCTACGTAACGCTCGACGGCCTGTGCCGGATGGTCAAGGACGGCGAGGATTTCGTCGTCTACGACGCCAGGACGGGCGAGGACATCACCCGGTCGGTGCTCACGCAAATCATCGTCGAGGAGGAGGCGAAGGGAAGCGGCCTGCTGCCGGTGAGCTTCCTGCGCCAGTTGATCGGCTTCTACGGCGACAGCCTGCAAACGGTGGTGCCGCGCTATCTCGACCACGCGATGGCGACCTTCGCGGAGAACCGGGAGCGCACCCGTTCGCACATGCAAAACGCCTTCGGCGGCCTGTTCCCGTTCGACCGCTTCGACGAGATGAGCGAGCGGAACATGGCGATGTTCGAGCGCGCGATGGCCATGTTCGCGCCCCCCGGCGCGGCGGCGCCGGACAATGGCGACGGCCGCGCGGCCGCGCCCCCGGACGGGGACGGGGACGCCGCGCCGCCGGACGCGCCCGCCGATCCGCTGCGCGCCATGCAGGAGCAGCTGGACCGGCTGCAGCGCCAGGTCCGGGAACTGTCGGCTGGCCGGGACGGCGGCGGCTGACGCGCGCGCCGCGCGCTCCGAAACCGGGAGGAAACATGTCGATAGCCAGGCTCGGCGTCGTGGGCGCCGGAATGATGGGGTCCGAAATCGCGCTGGTCTTCGCGCTGGCCGGCAAGGACGTGATGCTCAACGACGCCTCGGAGGACGCGCTGGCGCGCGCGATGGACAAGCTCGGCGGCGTGCTCGACGCCGGCGTCGCGCGCGGCTTCTGGGCCGAGGAGGACAAGCCGAGGGCGCTGGCCAACATTACGCCGACCGCCGATCTCGGCGATTTCGCCGACCGCGACGCCGCGATCGAGGCCGTGTTCGAGGACGCGGAGGTCAAGGCCGGCGTGTTCGGCCGGCTCGACGCCGTGCTGCCGGAGGACTGCCTCGTCGCGTCGAACACCTCCAGCATCTCGATTACGGCGCTCGCCGCCGGCCTGTCCGAGGCGCGGCACGCGAACTTCCTCGGCCTGCATTTCTTCTCGCCGGTCCACCGCATGAAGCTGGTCGAGGTGATCCGGGCGATGGACACCGGCGACGCCGCGGTCGAGGCGGCGGCCGCGCTCTGCGTCGAGGCCGGCAAGGTCCCGATCCATGTGAAGGACGTGGTGGGTTTCGCGGTCAACCGGATGCTGTTCGCGCTGCTCAACGAGGCGATGCGGCTGGTCGAGGAGGGCGCGTGCACGCCGGAGGACATCGACACCGGCTGCAAGCTCGGCCTCGGCCATCCGGTGGGGCCGTTCGAGTTGATGGACCTCACCAGCAACACGCTCAACCTGCAGGTGGCGAACATCCTGCAAGACGCCTACGGCGACCGTTTCCACCCGCGCCCGGTCCTGAAGCAGCTGGTCGCCGCCGGCCGGGCCGGCCGCAAGTCCGGCCGGGGCTGGCACCGCTACGACGGAAGGGGCCGGCGGACGGGGTAGCGCCCTAGCCCGGGCCGGCCCCGCTTTCGGCGACCCGCCGGCCGCGCGCGGCCGCGACCCGCTCGTCGAGCGCCGGCCAGCCGGCCTGGAGCGCCGCCAGCGCCGCGCCCTTCAGGCTGTCGCCGGCCGGCAGGCGAACGCTCATCGGATTGACCTGCCTGCCGTTCACCATGACCTCGTAGTGCAGGTGCGGGCCGGTCGAACTGCCGGTCGAGCCGACATAGCCGATGGTCTGCCCCTGGCGCACCCGGGAGCCGCGCTTCAGGCCGCGCCGGTACTTCGACATGTGCGCGTAGGCGGTCTTGTAGGTCGCGTTGTGGCGGATGCGGATGTATTTGCCGTAGCCGCCGTTGCGCCCGATGGACTCGACCACGCCGTCGCCCGCCGCCACGATCGGCACGCCCGTCGGCGCGGCGAAATCGACGCCCCGGTGCATCTTCGTGTAGCCGAGGATCGGGTGGCGGCGCTTGCCGTAGCCGGAAGAGAGCCGCGCGCCGTCGATCGGCGTGCGCATCAGCGTTTTCTTCACGCTCTTGCCGTCGCGGTCGTAGTAGTCGGGGACGCCGCCCCCCGGCTCGTGGCGCGCGTATTCCAGCGTTTGGCCGCTCAGCGTCATCGAGGCCCAGGCGATGTCGCCGCGCCGGGCGACCGCGCCGGTCCCGTCGTGGTGGGTCTCGTAGAGCACGGCGAAGGCGTCGCCCGCGCGGATCTCGCGCTGGAAGTCCACGTCGAAGCTGAACAGCCGGATCAGCCGCGCCAGCACATCCGGCGCCAGCCCCTCGGCGGCGGCGGCGGCGTAGAGGCTGGTGTCGATCCGCCCCTCGGCGAAGGCGTCGCGCCGCTCCAGCGCGCGGTCCACGGCGTCGGCCCGGAAGCCGCCGCCGGCGCCGCGGCTCAGCCAGATCTCGCGCTCGGCGCTGGGCCGGAAGACGAGCGACAGCAGCGCGCCCGGCGGCGGCCCGGCCGGCTCGCCGGACGCCGCGTCCGGGGCGCCCGCCGCCGGGGCCGCGCCGTCCCCCGGCGTTTCGACCGGCCCGTCCGGCGCCAGTTCGAGGACGAAGGTCTGCCCGATCCGCATCCGGCGCGCATCGTAAACCGGCGCCAGCGCCTCGATGGCGCGGTGCGCCTCCCCGGCCTCGATCCCGGCCCCGGTGAGAAGCCCCATCAGCGTGTCGCCGCGCGCGACCGCGATTTCGCGGATTTCCGTCGGCGGGGGCGGCGGCGCGACCGGGACCGGGAGCGCGTCCGGGGCGCCTTCCTCCGCCGGCCCGCTCGCGGCGGTTTCGGCCGGCGGCGCGGCGGCGCGGGCTTCCGCCGGGCCGACGCCGAGGGACGGCGCGGCCGCCTCCGGGCCGGGCGGCGGCGGGGCGACCTCCCCTTCCGGCGCGCCCGGGCCGAACGGACCGCCCCACGCGACGACGGCCGTCAGCGCGGCGCCCGCGACGAACCCCGCCCCGAATTTCGCGACCGTCGCCCTGTCCATCTTCCGCGCAACTCCCGCCATCGTCCTTCCGCGCAACTCCCGCCATCGTCCCGAATCGTCGTTGCGCGACTTGCGTTTGTCAACCATCATGGCGTTCCGGCCCCGCGCCGGCGAACCGCGGAAGGAGGACGCGCGCATGACCGTCGAAGGTTTCGGACCGGGCCGGAAGGCCGCCCTCGCCGCCGCGCTGGCGGCGTTCCTGGCGCCCGGCCTCGCACCCGACGCGCGCGCGGCGGAGCCGGGCTGGTACGCGGGCGTCAACGTCCCGCTCATGTTCATCGACGACACGGACTCGACCGTCGCGGGGGTCAACCGGAGCCAGGCCGGCGAGATCGCCTACACCGCCGACGCGACGACGGCGTACAAGACGGGGGTCAAGCTCGGCGGCGTGCTGGGCTACGCGCTCGGCAACGGCGCGCGGCTGGAGGGCGAACTGTTCTTCGCCAGGGCCTCGGTCGGCGAACTGTCCTACGGGAACGTCTCCGTGCCCGCGCTGGGGCTGACCCTTCCGGACGCGCTTTCCGTCCCGGTTTCGGGATCGGCCGACCAGTTGGGCGCGATGGTCAACCTCTGGTACGACTTCGACGTGGGCGAGTCCTGGACGCCCTACCTCGGCGGCGGCGTCGGCTTCATCCGCGTCGACCAGGGCGAGGTGAAGTACGACTCCAACGCGGTCGCGCAGGCCGTGTCCGACGCGCTGGCGGCGGCCCAGGGGGTTCCGGCGGCTTTCCGGCCCAGGCTCCCCGAAGGCTATGTGCCGCAACTCTCCGCCTCCGATTCGGCGTTCGCCTACCAGGCCGGCGCGGGGATCGGCTACGCCCTTTCGGACCGGGCGACGATCCGCGTCGGCTACCGCCTGCAGGCCACCGGCGACCTGGAGTTCAATGGCGAGAACGCGACGGCGAGCGTGGACTCGACGACGAGCCTGATGGTCCACTTCCTCGAACTCGGCGTCCGCTACCGCTTCTAGGCGGCTTCGCGGAGCGGGCGGGCGCCGGCGCCGGCCCCCCGCGCTTGACGGGGCGCGGCGGCGGGCCTAGAACCCGGGCCGGATCGCGCCCCCCTCCCGGACCGCCGCCGATGGACCATCTCGACGCGCTCGAGGCCCAGAGCGTCTACATCCTGCGCGAGGCCCGCGCGCGGTTCGACCGGATGGGGATGCTGTGGTCGCTGGGCAAGGACTCCAACGTCATGGTCTGGCTCGCCCGCAAGGCGTTTTTCGGCCATGTCCCCTTCCCGCTGCTGTTCTGCGACACCGGCAAGAAGTTCCCGGAAATGTACGCCTTCCAGAAGCGTTACGCCGCCGAATGGGGGGTGGAGCTGGTCGTGGAGGACTGCCCGCCCATCGAGGAGATCGACCCCACGCTGCCGCCGGCCTCGCGCTCGGCCGCGCGCAAGACCGAGGCGCTGAAGCGCCTGGTCGCCCGGCGCGGCCTCGACGCCGCCATCGCCGGCATCCGCCGCGACGAGGAGGGCACGCGCGGCAAGGAGCGCGTCTTCAGCCCGCGCGGCGCCGACGCCGAATGGAACTTCCGCGACCAGCCGCCGGAGTTCTGGGACCAGTACAAGACCGAGTTCCCGCCGGGAACGCATATCCGCGTCCACCCGATCCTGGAGTGGACGGAGATCGACATCTGGCGCTACATCCGGCGCGAGGGCATCCCGGTGGTGTCGCTCTACTTCGCGCGGAACGGCAAGCGCTACCGCTCCCTCGGCGACCGCGACATCACCTTCCCGGTGGACAGCGACGCCGCGAGCGTGGACGAAATCGTCGCCGAACTGGAGCGCACGCGGATCGCCGAGCGGTCCGGCCGCGCCATGGACCACGAGAGCGAGGACGCCTTCGAGCGCCTGCGCTCCGCCGGTTACATGTAACGCCGGCCCGCCCGCCGGAACCCGGAGGCCCGCCCCGTGACCGAGACCGAGACCGCGCGCCCGCTGGTCCTCGTCGTGGCCGGCCATGTCGACCACGGCAAATCGACGCTGATCGGCCGGCTGCTGCACGATTCGGGCGCGCTCGCCGAAGGCCGGATCGAGGCGGTGCGCGCGATGTGCGCGCGCCGGGGGATGCCGCTGGAATACGCCTTCCTGCTCGACGCGCTCCGGGCCGAGCGCGACCAGGGCGTCACCATCGACACCGCCCGCGTGCGCTTCCGCACCGCGCGCCGCGCCTACACGATCGTGGACGCGCCGGGCCACCGCGAGTTCGTGCGCAACATGGTCTCGGGCGCGGCGCAGGCGGCCGCGGCCGTGCTGGTGGTGGACGCGGTCGAGGGGATGCGCGAGCAGTCGCGCCGCCACGGCTACCTGTTGCGGCTGCTGGGGATCGGCCAGGTCGCCGTCGCGGTGAACAAGATGGACCTCGCCGGCTACGACCGCGCCCGGTTCGAGGCGGTGGCCGCCGACGCGCGGGCCTACCTGCGCGGCATCGGGATCGAGGCGGCGGCCGTCGTCCCGGTCTCGGCGCGCGCCGGCGAGGGGCTGCTCGGCCCGTCCGGCGCGATGCCGTGGCACGGCGGGCCGAGCCTCGCGGACGCGCTCGACGCCTTCGCGCCGCCGGCCCCGCCGACGGACCTGCCGCTGCGCCTGCCGGTGCAGGACGTCTACAAGTTCGACGAGCGCCGGATCGTCGCCGGCCGGATCGAGAGCGGGCGGCTCGCCGTCGGCGACACGCTGGTGTTCTCGCCGACGGACCGGACCGCGCGGGTCGCGTCGATCGAAAGCTGGAACGCGCCCGCGCCCGTCCTCTCGGCCGGGGCCGGGCAGTGCGTCGGCATCGTGCTGGACGAGCCGGTCTTCGTCGAGCGCGGCCATCTCGCCGCGCCGCCGGACGCGCCGCCGTCGGAGGCCAGCGCGTTCGGCGCCCGGCTGTTCTGGCTCGGCCGCGCGCCGCTCCGGGCCGGGCGGCGCTACACGATGAAGCTGGCGACGGCCGCCTGCCCGGTCGAGGTCCGGTCGATCGAGAGCGTTATCGACACGGACGACCTCTCGCGCGCGCCGGGCGACGAAATCCCGCGCAACGGCGTCGGCGAGGTCGTGCTGCGCGCCCGCGCGACCGTGGCGCTCGACGATTTCGCGGCGAACCCGCGCACCGGGCGGTTCGTGCTGGTGGACGGCTACGACACGGTGGCGGGCGGGATCGTCTCGATGGCGGGGCATCTCGACCGGCGCGCCGGGCCGGCGCGGGTCTCGCGCAACATCGCGCGGGTCGAGCACCGGGTGGACCGGGCGGCGCGGGCGCGCGCGAACGGGCACGCGGGCGCCATCCTGTGGCTCACCGGCCTGTCCGGGGCGGGGAAATCGACGCTGGCGATCGAACTGGAGCGCCGCCTGTTCGCCCGCGGCTACCAGGCCTATGTGCTGGACGGCGACAATTTGCGCTTCGGCCTGTCGTCGGACCTCGGCTTCGCGCCGGCGGACCGGGCGGAGAACATCCGCCGCGTCGGCGAGGTGGCCCGGCTGTTCGCCGAGGCCGGGTTCGTCGTCGCGGCCGCCTTCGTCTCGCCCTACCGGGCGGACCGGGACCGCGCCCGCGCCATCGCGCCGGAGGCGTTCCACGAGGTCTATGTGAAGGCGGACCTGGCGGTGTGCGAAAGCCGCGACCCCAAGGGGCTGTACGCCCGCGCCCGGCGCGGCGAAATCCCGGACTTCACCGGCGTCTCCGCCCCCTACGAGGAGCCGGCGGACCCGGAACTGGCGCTGGACACCGGCGCGCTTTCGGTCGCCGAGGCGGTGGACCGGCTGGTCCGCTACGTCGCCGCGCATTTCGGCGAGCCGGGCGCCGGCGGGCGGCAGGGCGCGCCGCCCCCGGTCCCGCGCCGCCCCTAATCCGGCGCGGCCCCCTCCGCCGGCGCCGCCCTCTCCGCCGGCGCGTCCTCGGCCGGCGCGACTTCGGCCGGCGCCGCCTCGGCCGGCGCGCGCGGCTCCGGGTTCGGCCGGTAGCCCCCCGAATCCCCGAAAAACGCCGCCCCCAGCCCCGCCGCCAGCAGGCAGAGCGCGTAAAACCCGACCAGAACCGAGAGGATGCGCCGCCGCGTCATGCCCCCACCCCTACACCCGCGCCCGCCGGCCCGCCAGAGGGGAGGGTGGGAGGCAAATTCGTTGACAACGGCTTCGCTGGCGTTGAAGCTCCACAGCGTCAGCGTGCCAACGCCGACACCGACTGCGAAGAGTTTCGGAAGCCCCGACCTTGGCAGATGTGCGATAAACAAGCGAACAAGGATGCCACCTATGAAAACTATCGCAACGATCAATTTCAAAGGCGGGGTTGGAAAAACGACCGTCACGTGGTGTTTGGGAGATGTGCTTTCGACATTTAGCGACGCCAAAGTCTTGCTGTTCGACCTCGACGCCCAGATGTCGCTGACCCAAGCTATTGCGCTCGATGCCGACGGAGCCGTTTCCGGCAAATTCGATAAATGGTACGGAGCGGCCAAAAAGCAAGACCGAACGCTTTTCTCTGCGCTTCAGCAGCACTTGGAAAGCGATCTCACGAGATTTACTATCGACAACGGGTTTGTCTATAGACTGAAGCAAAATTACCATTTTGTTCCATCCACCGAGCAATTGTACTGGCTCGAGCTTGAAAACGCCGATCCGGGAAAAGGCAAGTTCTTTATCAAAAACTTGTTGGGCCGAATCCAGAATTCCAGCAGCCTTCCGGAATACGATTATATTTTGTTCGATTGCCCTCCGTCGTTCACGATGCTTTCGTATAGCGTCCTTACCTGTTGCGATCTCATTCTGATACCGTTCAACCCCGATTTTTTCGCGGCGAACGGGATCGGTCTGCTGATCCAAGGCCTGCGAGCCCGGATACAACCGCATCCCTTGCCTCGTCTGGGCGTGTTTGCGAATCGTGCGAGAACCTACGCCGGCGACCCGACCAAGGCGGCGCGAAACTGGATCGAGGATGTTCGCGCCGTTTGCGAGCAGGAAGGAGGCGGCGCCGGTCTCGATGTCAGATTCCTGGATAGTTGGGTCCCGGATCGTGCTTCGCTCCGCGATGCAATTACGAATCGAAGAACGCCGCAAGAACTTACCGAGGTTTTCGTATCGCTGTGGAATGAATCCGGAGGCCGGTCATGACCGCGAGAGGAAGGATTTCCGTCGATAGCCGGGACAGTCTCGAAGCGATCGCCCTCGAAATCTCCGAACTGCGCGATGCGTTGCGCGAACTGTCCCGACAGGCGCTTCGGATCGAGAGGCGAGTCGCGGCCGCGCTGCCCGCGCGACAAGAACGGAAAACCGCGAACGGGAAAGCCTCCGCAAGCAAGGGCACGGCGCAAGAGCAGTTGGCCGGTCTGACCGAGCGCGCGATGCGGGGCGAGCAAATCGAAAACGACCTCAGGAAGATGAAGGTCAAGGGCGAGCTCGAAATCCTGGCCCGGCAGTTGGGAATGACGAACAGGAGATTGCCGCCGAAAGACGACCTCGTCCGGCGAATCTCGACCCGGCTGCGGCAGAGCGCGTCCGTTACGGCGGGCATTCGGGCCGGTTTGCGGGGCGACCGCGAATACTCCGGCCTGTAGCCGGGGCCAAGCCACGCCCCCGCCTTTGCTCTACTCCCTTCCCCGCGCCGCAACCCTCCCGGAGGCTTCGAATGCGCAACCTGACGACCGATGGCGACCGGCTGTGGGACAGCCTGATGGAGATGGCGCGGATCGGCGCCACGGAGAAGGGCGGGGTGCGCCGCCTCGCGCTCACCGACCTCGACGGCGAGAGCCGGGCGCTGTTCCGGCGCTGGTGCGAGGCGGCGGGCTGCGCCGTCGCCGTGGACAAGGCCGGCAACATGTTCGCCCGCCGGCCCGGCCGCGACCCCGCGCGCAAGCCCGTGATGGCCGGCAGCCACCTCGACAGCCAGCCCACCGGCGGCAAGTTCGACGGCGCCTACGGCGTGCTGGCCGCGCTGGAGGTCGTGCGCACGCTCAACGACGCCGGGGTCGAGACCGAGGCCCCGGTCGAAATCGCCATGTGGACCAACGAGGAAGGCTCCCGCTACGCCCCGGCGATGATGGGGTCCGGCGTCTTCGCCGGCGTCTTCCCGCTGGAGGAGATCCGCGCCAAGACCGACTCCGAGGGCCGGACCTTCGGCGACGAACTCCGCCGCATCGGCTGGGAGGGCGAGGAGGAGCCGGGCGACCGCCCCGCCGACAGCTATTTCGAATGCCATATCGAACAGGGGCCGGTCCTGGAGCGCGAGGGCCTGCCGGTCGGCGTCGTCACCGACGCCAACGGCCAGCGCTGGCTGGAGGTCACGGTGACGGGCGTCGAATCGCACGCCGGGCCGACGCCGATGGAGGTCCGGCGCGACGCGCTTGTCGGGGCGGCGCGGATGATCGGGCTGGTCAACGCGACCGGCCACGCCCACCTCCCGAACGCCTGCGCCACCGTCGGCTCGATCGAGGCCTACCCGAACTCGCGCAACGTCATCCCCGGCCGGGTGTTCTTCACCGTGGATTTCCGCCATCCCGACGACGGCGTGCTCTCCTCCATGGACGCGCGGTTCAAGGAGGGGGCGGCGGAAATCGCGGCCGAACTCGGCCTCGAACTCGACATCCACGACCTGTGGCATTTCCCGCCGGTCCCGTTCGACCCGGACTGCGTGGACGCGGTGCGCCGCGCCGCCGCCCTGCTCGGCCACGGCCATCGCGACATCGTGTCCGGCGCCGGGCACGACGCGGTGTACATGACGCGCGTCTGCCCGACCGGCATGATCTTCGTCCCCTGCGAGGGCGGGATCAGCCACAACGAGGCCGAGAACGCCAAGAAGGAGGACCTCGCGGCGGGCTGCGACGTGCTGCTGCACGCGGTGCTGGAGCGGGCGACGCGGCGGGAGGGGGCGTAGGCGGGGCGCGCCCGGCTCCTATCGCGGCCGGCGGGCCGCGTGGACCGTCCACACGGCGGCGGAGAACAGCAGCACCGCGCCGGCCTGGTGCGCCGCCGCCAGCGCGACCGGGACCGCCGCCAGCAGCGTCGCGATCCCCAGCCCCGCCTGCGCGACCGCCAGCGCCGCCAGCAGGCGGACCGGCAGCCGCCCCGCCGGCGGCCCCTTCGCGCGCTCCGCCCGCCAGGCGAGCGCGAGCACGGCCGCGACCGCCGCCAGCGCCAGCGCGCGGTGGTGGAACTGCGCCGCCGCCGGGTTCTCCATCGCGTCGCGCCAGGCGGGCGAGAGCAGGCCGTAATCCGGCGGGACGAGCGCGCCGCCCATCAGGGGAAAGGTGTTGTACACCAGCCCGGCGTCCAGCCCCGCCACGACCGCGCCGGAGACGACCGTCAGCGAAACCGCCGCCAGCGCCGCCCAGGCGTGGCCGCGCGGCGCGCCGCCCGCCGCCGGCCGGGCGCCGCCCCGCTCCGCCAGGAGGTCGAGCGCCGTCCACAGCAGCCCGCCGAGGACCAGGAAGGCGAGCGCGAGATGGACCGCGAGGCGGTGCTGGCTCACCGACGGGTCGCCGGCGAGGCCGCTGCGCACCATCCACCAGCCGACCGCGCCCTGCGCCCCGCCCAGCAGCAGCAGCGCGAGGAGCCGCGCCGCCAGCCCGCGCGACAGCGCGCCCCGGACCAGGAACCACAGGAAGGGGAGCGCGAAGGCCAGCCCGATCAGCCGGCCCCACAGGCGGTGCGCGTACTCCCACCAGAAAATCCGCCGGAAGTCCTCCAGCGCCATCCAGGCGTTGACCCGCCGGAACTCCGGCGATTCGCGGTAGAGGGCGAAGACGCGCTCCCACTCCGCCGCGTCGAGCGGCGGCAGCCAGCCGGTGGCGGGCCGCCACTCCACCATCGACAGGCCGGACCCGGTGAGCCGCGTGGCGCCGCCGATGACGACCATCGCCGCGACCATCGCCGCGACGGCGAACAGCCAGGCCGCGACGGCGCGGGGGGCGGTGGAGAGAGGCGCGGTGCGCATCGCTTCGCGTCGAGGCCGCCGTTCCCGTTGCCGGACGCGCCCTCCGGTTTCCCGCCCGCCCGGGGCGCGCGCGACAAGCCCGGGCGGCGGGCGGATTCCGCCCCCTCCGGCGCCGGACTGTCAAGAAAAATCCCTTCCGTTCGCGCGCCGCGGCGAGGCGCGACGGCGCTACTTGAACTTCAGATACCCGTTCTCGTTCTTGAGGCCGTTCTTCATTTCCCAGGTGTCCGCGATGTAGTTGCCAGTGCCCGCCGTCAGGCAGTTCGCCTTCAGGAGAATATGCTTGTTGTTGCTGTCCAGCGCGGCCTCGATGTCCTTGCACGTGTCGCTGAAATTCTTGCGGTTCTGGTACTTCCAGGCCAGCGAGCCGTTGTCGTTCGACATTTTCTCGTCGAGGTCGATCGTCGTATCGCGCACGCCCCAGGTGTTGCCGCTCTTCCAGAAGCAATGCGCCTTGACGACCCCGTCGCTTCCGGCGGTGAAATCGCGGCAGGATTTGCGGATGGTCGCGCTGAAATCGAACGGCCCGTCCACCGGAAAGTCCGAGGAGGTGACGGCGTTCGACGGCGCGACATGGGCCGGCGCCGGCGCGGCGGGAATCAGGGCGGCGAGCGCAAGGCCGAGCGCGGCGGCGGAAAACGCCGCCGTCGCTCCGCGGGAAACCCGTCCGGGCTGCATTTTCATGTCCATTCTCCCGTTCGCTGGAGGATGTGGGCGGTTTTTTCCGGTAAGCGCTTCCTTCGCGCCGAAGCGGACCGCTCTGGCGGCGGCGGACTGTCACGGGAGCTTCCGCCGCCGCCTGCCCGCGCGCCTCACTTCGTCTTGAGGTAGCCGTTCTCGTTCTTGAGTTTGTCCCTCAGTTGCTTGCCGGTGTACCAGTCGGGGTAGTTGTAAATGGGCCACAGCCCTTCCTTGCACCGCGCCTTCACCTGCGGATGGACATCGTCGAGCGCCGCCTTGATGCTGATGCAGGACGACGAGAAATCCTTGGCGCCCCATTTGAGGTGCCCGTTGGCCCTGAGCCCGCTGTTGATGTTGGGACCGAGATAGTCGTCGAGATCGATCGACGTATCGCGCACGCCCCAGGTGTTGCCGCTTTGCCAGTAACAGTGGGCCTTGACCACGCCGTCGCTGCCGACCGTGAAATCCCGACAGGACTTGCGGATGTGCTCGCTGAAATCCCACGGCCCGTCCGTTGGGAAGTCCGAGGAGGTGACGGCGCCGGACGGCGCGGCATGGGCCGCCGCCGGCGTCGGCGGGGCCAAGGCGGCGAGCGCGAGGCCGAGCGCGGCGACCGAAAACGCCGCCGTCGCGACGCGCGAAATTCGTCCGGGTTGCTTTCTCATTTCCGTTCTCTCTTTCGTTGGCGGATGTCGGCGGAAGTTTCCGGGAAGCGCTACCCTCGAGCCAAAATAGGCCGCGCCGACGGCGCCTCGCAAGAGGAAAGTTTTGCAAAAAAGTCTGTTGAAGATAAACACGCCTCGAAAATCGCATTTTTCGCCGAATCAGCGGACAAGACGTTTCCGTTTGGTCGTAAAAATTCCCGGAAGGTGTTTTTTTCGCGGCGCATGGATCGGAAATGTCGTCCGTTCGCCTGACAAGGCGGCCGGGCCGCGCCGGCGGAGAGCGCATCGCGCATCGCTTCGCGTCGAGGCCGCCGTTCCCGTTCCCGGACCTGCCCCCCGGTTTCCCGCCGTTCCCTGGGGGCGCGCGGGAAGCCCGGCCGGCGCGCGGATTCCGCCCCCGCCGGCGCCGGGCTGTCAAGAAGAATCCCTTCCGTTCGCGCGCCCGGCAAGGCGCGACGGCGCTACTTGAACTTCAGATACCCGTTCTCGTTCTTGAGGCCGTTCTTCATTTCCCAGGTGTCCGCGACGTACTCGCCGGTGCCCGCCGTCAGGCAGTCCGCCTTCAAGAGAAGGTGCTGGTTGTTGCTGTCGAGCGCGGCCTCGATGTTCTTGCACGAGTCGCTGAAATTCTTCCGGTTCTGATACTTCCAGGCCAGCGAGCCGTTGTCGTTCGACATTTTCTCGTCGAGGTCGATCGTCGTATCGCGCACGCCCCAGGTGTTGCCGCTCTTCCAGAAGCAATGCGCCTTGACGACCCCGTTGCTGCCGGCGGTGAAATCGCGGCAGGATTTGCGGATGGTCGCGCTGAAGTCGAACGGGCCGTCCACCGGGAAGTCCGTGGAGGTGACGGCGTTGGACGGCGCGATATGCGCCGGGGCCGGCGCGGCGGGAAACAGGCCCGCGAGCGCGAGGCCGAGCGCGGCGGCGGAAAACGCCGCGGCGGCGAGGCGTTTCGCGGGGGGGGGGGGGGGGGGACATACGGAACATGGCGAACCTCTCGATCGATGCGGTGCGTATGCCGGATTCGCCCCCGCCGGCGCCGGGCTGTCAAGAAGCTTTGTGCCCTTGCGTCTCGAAATTGTTCTGTGGAGCGCTCAAAACGGAACATATAGGGATCTTGGATCGAGGCCGGAGTTCGAGCGTCTCGACGCGAACCTCGAACGGATCGAGGAAACGCTCGAGATCGCCCGCGCGCTCGGCGAGGCGCGGGCCCGGGCCGGCCTCACCACGGCCGAACTGGCCGAACGCATCGAGACGACGCCGGCGGCGGTCGCCCGGTTCGAGCGCGGGACCGTCCGGCCCTCCGGGAAAACGCTGGAGAAGGTCGCGCGGGCCACCGGCACGCGGCTCAGGGTCGCCTTCGAGCCGGCGTAGGCTTCGCCCGCCCGTTTCCGCCCCCGCGCCGCGGCGCGCGTCCGCGGGGAGTCGGCCCTTGCGTCGCGGGGCCGCGATGGGCATGTTCCGGCTTTCCCGCCGCGCAACCGGAGCGCCGCGCATGAAGGTCGGCATCGCGAGGGAGCGCCGCCCGCACGAGAAGCGGGTCGCCGCCTCGCCGGATACGGTGAAGAAATTCGTCGGCCTCGGCCTCGACGTGGCGATCGAGGCCGGCGCCGGAACGGCTTCGGGCGTCCAGGACGTCGCCTACGCCCAGGCCGGCGCGACGGTGGCCGCGACGCCGGAGGAGGCGCTGGGCGGCGCCGACATCGTGCTCAAGGTCCGCCGCCCGGCCGGCCCCGGCGCCGAGGTCGAGGGCGCGGGCGACGAGGTGGCGATGATGAAGGACGGCGCGGTGCTGGCCTGCCTGATGGAGCCGCACCGCGACCGCGAACTGTTCGACGCCATCGCCGCGCGCGACATCACCTGCTTCGCGCTGGAGCTGATCCCGCGGATCACGCGGGCGCAGACCATGGACGTGCTCTCCTCCCAGGCCAATCTCGCCGGTTACAAGGCGGTGATCGAGGCCGGCTCCGCCTTCGGGCGCGCCTTCCCGATGATGATGACGGCGGCGGGCACGGTGCCGCCGGCGAAATGCCTGGTGATGGGGGCCGGCGTCGCCGGGCTGCAGGCGATCGCCACGGCGCGCCGGCTCGGCGCCGTGGTCTCCGCCACCGATGTGCGCCCGGCCGCCAAGGAGAATGTCGAAAGCCTCGGCGCCAGCTTCGTCGCGGTCGAGGACGAGGAGTTCAGGCAGGCCGAGACCGAGGGCGGCTACGCCCGCGAGATGAGCCGCGCCTACCGCGACAAGCAGGCCGCGCTGATCGCCGAGACCGTGCCGCGCCAGGACATCGCCATCTGCACCGCGCTGATCCCCGGCCGGCCGGCGCCGACGCTGATCGGCGCGGACATGGTGAAGGCGATGAAGCCCGGCTCCGTGATCGTCGACCTGGCGGTGGAGCAGGGCGGCAACTGCCCGCTCTCGGTCTACGGCGAGACCGTGGTCCGGCACGGCGTGACGATCGTCGGCCACGCCAACATGCCGAGCCGGGTGGCGATCGACGCCTCGGCGCTGTTCGCCCGCAACCTGCTGCATTTCGTCGAGCCGCTGATCGACACGGCGTCGAACACGCTGTCGATCGACACGGAGGACGAGATCGTCAAGGGGTCGATGGTCACGCGGCACGGCGCCGTGGTGCATCCGGCCGTCCTGGAACTCGCCGCGCGGTCCGGCGGCGGCGCGAACGGAGGCGAGGCATGACTCCCGAAGGACTGGCCGAGCGGCTGCGCGGCGTCGCGGCCGAGGCGGAGGCGCTCGCGGGCGAGGCCGCGCGCATGGGCGCCGGGGCGGGCGGCGCGGCCCCCGGCGGGGGCGCGGCCGGCGGCGTCGACCCGTTCCTGTTCGGGGTGACCGTCCTCGTGCTGGCCTGTTTCGTCGGCTATTATGTGGTCTGGCGGGTGACGCCGGCGCTGCATTCGCCGCTGATGAGCGTCACCAACGCGATCTCCTCGGTGATCGTCGTCGGCGCGCTGATCGCCGCCGGCCCGGCCGAGGCGAACTTCTCCCAGATCATGGGGTTCTGCGCCGTCGTGCTGGCGTCGGTGAACATTTTCGGCGGCTTCATCGTCACGCAGCGGATGCTGTCGATGTTCCGCAAGAAACGCTGAGGGCGGGCGCGGCGATGATCGAGAACGTCTCGGCGGTCCTCTACCTGGTTTCCGGGGTTTGCTTCATCCTGGCGCTGCGCGGCCTGAGTTCGCCGGAGACCGCGCGCCGGGGCAACCTGTTCGGCGTCGCCGGCATGGCGATCGCCATCGCCACCACCGTGGCGCTGCCGGCGGTGCTGAGCTACGAGGTCATTATCGCCGGCATCGCCGTCGGCGGCGCGATCGGCGCGGCCATCGCGTGGAAAATCCAGATGACGGCCCTGCCGCAGCTGGTGGCGGCGTTCCACAGCCTGGTCGGGCTGGCGGCGTGCTTCGTCGCCGCCGCCGCCTTCTACCGGCCGGAGGCCTACGGGATCGGCCGCTTCCTCGACATCCATGTCGCCAGCATGATCGAGATGTCGCTGGGGCTGGCCATCGGCGCCGTCACCTTCACCGGCTCGATCGTCGCCTTCTGCAAGCTGCAGGGGCTGGTCGGCGGCGCGCCGCTGGTCTTCCGGGGGCAGCACGCGCTGAACGCGCTGCTCGGCCTGGCGCTGGCCGGGCTGATCGCCTGGACGGTCGGCGAGCAGTCGGAGGAGGCGTTCTGGGCCATCCTCGCGCTGTCGCTGCTGATCGGCGTGCTGATCATCGTGCCGATCGGCGGGGCCGACATGCCGGTGGTGATCTCGATGCTCAACTCCTATTCCGGCTGGGCGGCCTGCGGCATCGGCTTCACGCTTTCGAACAGCCTGCTGATCGTGACCGGGGCGCTGGTCGGCTCCTCCGGCGCGATCCTGTCCTACATCATGTGCAAGGGCATGAACCGCTCCTTCTTCAGCGTCGTCCTCGGCGGTTTCGGCGGCGAGACGGAGGGGGCGGCGGCGCGGACGCGCGGCGACAAGGCGATCAAGGCCGGCAGCGCCGAGGACGCCGCCTTCATCATGGAGAACGCCGCCTCGGTGGTGATCGTGCCCGGCTACGGCATGGCGGTGGCGCAGGCGCAGCACGCGCTGCGCGAGATGGCGGACATCCTGGGGGCGCGCGGCGTGACCGTGCGCTACGCCATCCACCCGGTGGCCGGCCGGATGCCCGGCCACATGAACGTGCTGCTGGCCGAGGCCAACGTCTCCTACGACAAGGTGCTGGAGCTGGAGGAGATCAACCGCGACTTCGCGCAGACCGACGTCGCCTTCGTGATCGGCGCCAACGACGTCACCAACCCAGCCGCCAAGACCGATCCGCAAAGCCCGATCTACGGGATGCCGATCCTCGACGTGGAGAACGCCCGCACCGTGCTGTTCGTGAAGCGGTCGATGGCGTCGGGCTACGCCGGCGTCGACAACGAACTGTTCTTCCGCGACAACACCATGATGCTGTTCGCCGACGCCAAGAAGATGTGCGAGGAGATCGTGCTGGCGCTCGACTAGGCGCGCGCGCCGCCCGCCGGCGCGGCCGCGCCGTCCCCGCCGACGCCGCCCTCGCCTCCGTCCGCCGCCGGCGCCTCCAGCGCGCCGGGGCCGGCGGGCGCGGCCGGGAGGACGGCGACGCGGGGCGGCCGCTTCCACGACACCGTGCCGAACGCCCCGCAATTGCCGCACAGCGCCGACCATTCGGGCGCGGCCGCGCCGCAGGTCCCGCAGGTCCAGCCCTTGCCGGCCGGCGCGCGGGCGGCCCGCTCCAGCCACTCGCCGGCCGCCGCGCCGTCGCCGTTCTCCTCCCGCTCCAGCCGCGCCATCAGGCGGCAGGTCCCGGCGTCGAATTCCTCCGCCGGGCCGAGTTCCGCGAGGTTGCGCCGCGCCTCGCCCCACAGCCCGGCCTCCAGCGCCGCCGCCGCCAGCGCCCGCCGGCTTTCCGGCGCGCCGGGATTGCCGGCCGCGAGTTGCTGGACGCGCTTCGCGCGCTGGAGCGGCTCTTCCCCGGGCCGCAGCGCCAGGTAGGCCGCCGCCAGTTCGGGATGCGGGCGGCGCGACCACGCCTCCTCCAGGTGCCGGGCCGCCCGGCGGGGCTTGCCGGTCCCGGCCAGCGCCCGGGCCCGCAGCGCCGCCGCCGGGACGAAGTCCTCCACGCTCGCCAGCGCCTGCCCGGCGAAGTCGGCGGCCTCCTCGAACCGCTCCGCGCGCAGCGCCGCCCCTGCGCGGGCGGCCAGGATCGCGGCGCGGTCGCCCAGCGCCCCCTCCTCCGGGCGGAGCCCGCGGCGCACCGCGTCGAACAGCGTCGCCTGCGCCTCGCGCCAGCGCCCGGCGCGGGTCTGCAGGTCGAACAGCGTTTCGGACACGAAGGCGGAGTCGGGCCGCAGCCGGCGCGCCCGTTCGGCCAGTTCGAGCGTCCGCGCGTCGTCGCCCTCGCGCATCGCCTGGCGCATCAGCCCGGTCAGGCCGAGGAAGGCCGTCTCCCGGTCCGCGGCCAGCGCGTCGAAATAGCGCCGCGCCGCCGCCTCGTCGCCGTCGAGCGCCGCCGCCTGGGCCGACAGCAGCCCCGTGACGCCGGGATCGCGCAGCAGCGCATCGGCCCGGCGCGCCAGCCGCCGCGCCTCGTCGCGGTCGCCCGCCGCCACCGCCGCCATGCCGTGCGTGAGCGCGCGGAACCCGTCCTCGCGCCGCCGCGCCTGGCGCCGCGTGACGAAATCGCCCGGCGCGCCCGCGAGCAGCCGCCAGGCCCGGCGCGCCCCGTCGAACAGCAGCGCCGCGACGAGGAGCAGCGCCAGCAGCACGCCGAAATAGGTCTCGACCCGGTAGCCGAGCCAGTCGATCTCCACCCGGCCGGGATGGTCCGCCAGCCAGACCGCCGCCGCCGCCAGCACGGCGACCTGGACGAAATAGACCAGCGCGCGCCGCATCCGCGCTCACCCGTCCGCCGCGAGGCCGGCCAGCGCCGCCGCCCGCAGCGCCGCCGCCGCGCCGTCCACCGCGAGCCGCGCCCGCGCGCCGGCGAGCCACGGCGCCGCCGCCTCGGCCGGCGGGCCTTCCAGCCGCTCCAGCGCCGCGACGGCGGCCGCGAGGTCGCCGCCCGCCAGCGCCGTTTCCGCCGCCGCCAGCGCGCCGTCCACCGTGTCGGTCCCCGGCTCGCCGATCCGGCGGATCGTCACCAGCGAGGCCACCTCGGAAAGCGCGCGCCCGACCACGCCCTCCGCCCCGTCCGCCGGGGCGCCGCCCGCCGCGCGCGCGACCGCGGCCCGGAGCATCGCGGGGAAGCGGGCGCGCAGCGCCGCCAGCGTCGGCGCGCCCTCGGCCGCGCGCGGAGCCAGTTCGTCGAGCGCGGCGGCGACGGCCGGATCGTCTCCCGCGACCGCGCGCAGCGCCGCGACCTGGGCCGGGAAGGGCGCGCCGCGCGCCGCCGCGAGGCCGACCTGCCCGACGCCGATCAGCGTCAGCGCCGCGCGTTCGCGCTCCGGCGCACCGTCGGCCATCGATTCCGCCAGCGCGTCGAGCCGCCGGCCGAGGGCGGCGATTTCGGCGGCCATCCCCTCGGCCCGCCCGCGCAGCGACGCCACCGCCGCCGGATCGCCGGCCGCGCGCCCCTCGACCGCCGCGACGCGCTCCGCCAGCCGCGCGACCGTCTCCGGCGCGACCGCCGGGGCGGCCGCCGGCGCGAGCGGCGGGGCCGGCTCGGCCTTCGCCAGGGCGGCGCGCGCGGCTTCCTCCTCGCGGGCGGCGTCCCGCGCGGCTTCGAGCGCCGCAAGCCGGGCCTCCAGGGCGCGGAGCCGTTCGGAGGGATCGGGAGGCGCGGGCGGCGGCGGCGCCCCTTCCAGCGCGGCCAGCCGGGCCTCGATCCCGTCGATCCGCGCGTCCTGCCCGGCCGCGCGCGCCTCCATCCGCTCCTCCAGCGGGTCCGGCGCCGGTTCGGCCTCGACCGGGGCGGCTTCGGCGGGCGGCGCCGCGGGGCCGGTTTCCACCGCCGCCGGCCCGAGCCCCGCGACCGCGAGCAGCCGCGCGGCCCCGTCTCCCCACCACGGATAGCTCCCCGCCGCCGCCATCAGCAGCACGACCGCCGCCGCCGCCCCGGCGTAAAGGACGCGCTTGCGGGGCAAGGGGGGCAAGGGAAGAAGCCTCCGCCGGAGCGGTCTCGCGTCGATGGTCGGCCCGCCCGGCTTGCGCGGGCCGGGCCGGGCGCCGGCGCCTTCCGCCGCGCCCGCTCCGCTCCCGCCGGTTCCGCTCTCGCCGCTCGACGACACGATCCGCCCGCCTCCCGATTCGCCGCTCGACCATAGCAGGACGGGCGCGGCTTGTGGCGTCAATCGGGCAGCAGCGCGAGCATGGCGGGCAGGTCCGGGCGCGCGGCGACCCGGACCTCGCGCCACGGCGGCCCGGCGGCGGCCCTGGCGGTCGCGCGGCTGACGCACCACGCCGCCATGCCCCCCGCCGCGCGCGCCAGCCCGGCCCGTTCGAGCAGCGCCGCGAAAATCCGCGCCGAACGCGGCGAGAACAGCAGCGCCGCGTCGATCCCGCCGGCGGCGATCCCGGCGGCGGCTTCGGGCGACAGGCTTTCGGCGGGGTCCGCGCGATAGACGACGCGCTCCTCGACCTCGAAACCCGCTTCCCGGAGCGCGTCCGCGAGGCCGCCGGAGGTTTCCGCGCCCCGGAGCCACAACAGCCGGCCGGCGCGGGGATCGAGGCTTCGGCGCGCCAGAAGGGCGAGGCCGCGCGCGTCGCCATCCGCCGAACGGACATCCGCGAACCCCGCCCCGGCCGCGCGGCGCGCGGTCGCGCCGCCGACGCAGAGCACGAGCGCGGTCCGCCGGAAGCCGCCGGCCGCGAGCGCGGGCGCGGCGTTGCCGCTGGTGAGCAGGATCGCCCGGACCGCGCCCTCCGGCGGCGGGCCGGGCGGCAGCGGGACGATTTCGAGCGCCGGCGAGACGACGCTCTCGACGCCGCGCGCCGCCAGGGTGCGGGCCAGTTCCTCCGAATCGGGGCGCGGCCGGGTCAGCAGCAGGCGCATCGCGCGCCTATCCGAACAGGCCGGGGCCGGCCGCCGCAAGCAGCGCCTCGCCCACCGCGCGGCCCAGCGCCTCGGGATCGTCCTCCGGCCCGGTCTCCGCCGCCCGGCGATGCCGGGTTCCGTCCTCGCTCAGCACATGGCCCTCCAGCCGCAGGCGGCCGGCGCCCGCCGGCGCCGCGTGGCCGGCGATCGGGGTTCGGCAGGAGCCGCCCAGCGCCGCCAGCATGGCGCGCTCGGCCCGGACGCGGAGTTCGCTCTCCCGGTCGTTCGCCGCCGCCAGCCATTCGGCGATCCGCGCGTCCGGGCCGCCGTCGGCGCTTCGGCATTGGGCGGCGACGGCGCCCTGCCCCGCCGCCGGCGGCATCTCCTCGACGGAGAGGATTCGCGTCGCCCGGCCAGCCAGGCCCAGCCGGTTCAGCCCCGCCATCGCCAGCAGCGTCGCGTCCGGCGCGCCCGCCTCGACCTTCGCCAGCCGGGTTTCGACATTGCCGCGCAGCAGCGCCGTGCGCAGGTCGGGCCGGCGGCGCAGGACCAGCGCCGCGCGCCGCGCCGAGGCGGTCCCGACCACGGCGCCCGGCGGCAATCCGTCGAGGCCCGGCGCCCGGCGCGAAACGAAGGCGTCGCGCGGGTCCTCGCGCGGCAGGATCGCGGCGAGCCGCGTGCCGGGCGCCAGCGCGGTCTCCATGTCCTTCGCGGAATGGACGGCGATGTCGACCCGGCGCTCGGCCAGCGCGGCCTCGATCTCCTTGACGAACAGCCCCTTGCCGCCGATGTCGGCGAGGCGGCGGTCGCGCGCCGCGTCGCCGGCGGTGCGGATCGCGACGATGCGGATCGCGCCCGGTTCGCGCAGCGCCTCGTGGGCGGCGGCGAGCCGGTCGCGCAACTCCGCCGCCTGCGCCAGCGCGAGGCGCGAGCCGCGCGTGCCGATGCGGATCCGGGCCGCGCATTCCGTCTGGCCTTCCATCGCCGGCCTGTGTAGACCGGCCGGGGAAGCGGGGAAAGGGCGAACGGGCCATGCCGGCAGGCGCGAGGGTTCCGGTGGCGCTCGGCATCGAGTCGAGCTGCGACGAGACCGCCGCCGCCGTGGTGGACGGCGCGCGGAACATCCGCGCGAATGTCGTGCTCTCGCAGGTCGAGGAGCACCGCCCCTTCGGCGGCGTGGCGCCGGAGGTCGCCGCGCGCGCCCATGTCCAGCGGCTCGACGGCGCGGTCGCGCGCGCGCTGGAGGAGGCCGGGACCGGCTTCGACGGGATCGACGCCGTGGCCGCGACCGGCGGGCCGGGCCTGATCGGCGGCGTGCTGGTCGGCGCGACCATGGCCAAGGCGATCGCCCTGGCGCGCGGCGTTCCCTTCGTCGCGGTCAACCACCTGGAGGGCCACGCGCTGACCGCGCGGCTGACGGACGGGGTCGGCTTCCCGTTCCTGTTGCTGCTGGTCTCGGGCGGCCATTGCCAGTCGCTCGCGGTCGAGGGCGTCGGCCGCTACCGGCGGTTCGGCGCGACGCTGGACGACGCGGCGGGCGAGGCGTTCGACAAGACGGCGCGGCTGCTCGGCCTCGGCTGGCCGGGCGGCCCGGCGCTGGAGCGCGCGGCCGAGGACGGCGATCCGGCGCGCGCGAAGCTCCCGGTCCCGATGGCGGGCCGGCCGGGCTGCGACTTCTCCTTCTCCGGGCTGAAGACCGCCGCGCGGCACAGGGCCGCCGCCATGGCGCCGCTGTCGCCGGCCGGCGCCGCCGACCTCGCCGCCGCCTTCCAGGCCGCCGCCGTGCGCGGGATCGCGGAGCGCTGCGCCAACGCCATCGCCCTGTTCCGGTCGCGCCACGGGGAGGGCCGGCCCTTCGTGGCGGCCGGCGGGGTCGCCGCCAACCGGGCGCTGCGCGCGGCGCTGCGGGCGCTGGCGGAGCGCGAGGGGATGCGGTTCGTCGTCCCGCCGCCTTCGCTCTGCACCGACAACGCGGCGATGATCGCCTGGGCCGGGCTGGAGCGCCTGCGCCTCGGCCTCGTGGACGGCCTCGACTTCGCGCCCCGGCCGCGCTGGCCGCTCGACGAGGCGCCGGGGGAGGCCCCGGCGGAGGCAACCGGCGCGGCGGCGGAGGCGACGGCGTGAGCTACGCGCGGATCGGCGTGGTGGGCGGCGGCGCCTGGGGGACGGCGCTGGCCCAGCTCGCCGCGCGGGCCGGGCGCCGCGTCGTCGTCTGGGAGCGCGAGGCAAGCGCGGTCGCGGCGATGAACGGGGAGCGCGAGAACACGGTCTGGCTGCCGGGCGTCCGGCTGGAGCCGGCGATCCGCGCGACCGGGGACATGGCCGAGGCGTGCGCGGCCGACGCCGTTCTCCTCGCCGTCCCGGCCCGGCATGTCCGCGCGACGGCGGCGCGGATGGCGGAGAGCCTCGCGCCCCAAACGCCGGTCGCGTGCTGCGCCAAGGGGCTGGAGGACGGGACGGGCAAGCTCATGTCCGAGGTCCTGGCGGAGACGCTCCCCGGCCGGGCCGTCGGCTGCCTGTCGGGGCCGACCTTCGCGGCGGAGGCGGCGCGCGGCGCGCCGACGGCGGCGGCGCTGGCCATGCCGGAGGGCGCGGCGGCCGGGGCCCTGGCGCGCGCGCTCGAATCGGCGGCGTTCCGGCTCGATCCCACGGACGACATTGTCGGCGCGGAGGTCGGCGGGGCGGTCAAGAACCCGGTCGCCGTCGCCTGCGGCTTCGCCGCCGGGCGCGGCCTGGGGGAGAACGCGCGGGCCGACCTGATAGCGCGCGGCCTGGCGGAGGCGGCGCGGTTCGCCGTCGCGCTCGGCGGGCGGGCGGAAACGCTGTCCGGGCTGGCCGGGCTGGGCGACCTCGTGCTCACCTGCTCCAGCGCGCAATCGCGCAATTTCCGCTTCGGCGCGGCGCTCGGCCGGGGCGCGACGGCGAAGGAAGCGCTGGCCGCGGCCGGCGGGCTGGTGGAGGGCCGGGGCGCCGCCCGCGCCATCGCGCGGCGCGCGGCGCGGGAGGGCGTCGAACTCCCGATCTGCGCCGCGGTGGACGCGGCCGCCAACGCCGGCGCCGGCCCGGAGGAAACCCTCGACGCCCTGTTCGCCGCCCGGCCCGCGCTTCCCGGCGCTTGACCGCCGGCGCGCGCGCGGGCATTCGTTCCGCGACCGCCGCGAACCCGCCGGAGCCAGCAAGTGGATTTTTCCCTCCCGCCCGAAGTCGAGGAATACCGCCGCGCCGTCCGCGAATTCGTGGACGCGCGCATCCTGCCCCTGGAGTCCGACCGGGCGAATTACGACGCGCACGAGAACATCGCCGCCGGGCCGCTGGAGGCGGCGCGCGCCGAGGTCAAGGCGGCCGGCCTCTGGGCGCCGCAGATGCCGAGGGAGCGCGGCGGCCTCGGCTTCGACCAGGTGGGCATGGCGGCCGCCTACGAGGAGATGAACCGCTCGATCTTCGGCCCGGCCTGCTTCAACTGCGCCGCGCCCGACGACGGCAACATGTTCGTGCTGAACCGCGTCGCGACCGGGGCGCAGAAGGACAAGTGGCTGCAGCCGATCGTGGACGGCCGCGTCCGCTCCTCCTTCGTCATGACCGAGCCGCATCCCGGCTCCGGCTCCGACCCTTCGATGATGCTGACGCGCGCCGAGCCGGTCGGAAACTCCAAATGGCGCGTGAGCGGGCGCAAATGGTTCATCACCGGCGCGGAGGAGGCGGCGCATTTCATCCTGATGGCGAAGACCTCCGACGACCCGCGCCGGGGGCTGACCGCCTTCATGTTCCACCGCGACCAGCCGGGCTGGGAGATCGTCCGGCGGATCGAGATCATGGGACCGGAGGAGCACGGGGGGCATTGCGAACTCCGCTTCGACGGGCTGGAGATCGACGACGCCGACCGGATCATGGAGGTGGGCGACGGGCTGAAGCTGACGCAGATCCGCCTCGGCACCGCGCGGCTCACCCATTGCATGAGGTGGCTCGGCCTCGCCAAGCGGTCGCTGGAGATCGCCCACGAATACGTGGAGCGGCGCGAGAGCTTCGGCGTCAAGCTGGCCGAGCGCGAGGGCGTGCAGCAGATGCTGGGCGGCGTCGCGGCCGACATCGAACTCGGCCGGCTGATCACGATGCGCGCGGCGTGGAAGCTCGCCCAAGGCGACTTCGCGCGCAAGGAAGTCTCGATGGCCAAGAACCATGTCGCCGACACGCTGCAACGGGCGGTGGACACCGCGCTGCAGCTGAACGGCGCGCGGGGCTATTCCAGGGACACGCCGCTGGAGTGGATCTACCGCTACGCGCGCCAGGCGCGGCTGGTGGACGGCGCGTCCGAGGTGCACAAGATGGTGCTGGCCCGCTTCTACCGCGGCGAGGGCAACGATTTCTGGTCCTGGGGAGCCTGACGCGGCCCGGCCGGGGGCCGCGCCGTCGGGGGGCGCGCCGCCCGGCCTCGCGGCGTGGCTGGCGGCGCGGACCGGGGCGCGCGGCGCCACGATCCGCGACTTCTCCCGGCTGCCCGGCGGCGCGATCCAGGAGAACCGGCGCCTCCTCGCGGCGTTCGACGGCGGCGCGCTGCCCGGCCTCCAGGACCTCGTGCTGCGGACCGCCTCCGCCGACGCGCCGGTCCCGGCCTGGGGGCGGGCGCAGGAGTTCGCCCTGCTGCTTGCCGCCCGCGCCGCCGGCGCCACGGTCCCCGAACCGCTGTTCCTCGAAGCGTCGTTCCCCGGACCGGGGGGCGGCCCGCTCGGCAAGCCGTTCCTCGTCGCGCGCCGCGTCGCGGGAACGGCGGACCCGCGCGTCCTGGTCCGCGACCCGGCGCTCGATCCCCGCCGCCCGGCGCTGGCGGAGCGGATCGGGCGGGAGCTGGCGCGCATCCACGCGATAACGCCCCGCGCGGTTCCGGGCGGCGTCGATCTCGGCTTCCTCGGCGCGCCGCCCCGCTCGCCCGCCCGCCGCCGGATCGCGGAGCTTCTCGAACGGATCGACGCGCTGGGGGAGCCGTCGCCGGCGCTGGAATGGACGCTGCGCCGCCTCGCCGCGCGCGCGCCGGAGAGCCGGCGGGTCGTCCTCTGCCACGGCGACTTCAGGACCGGCAACCTGATGGCGGACGGCGGCGAGCTTACGGGCGTGCTGGACTGGGAGTTCGCGTCCTGGAGCGACCCGCTGGAGGACATGGGCTGGCTGCGCGCCCGGTGCTGGCGGTTCGGCGCCGACGCGCGCGAGGCCGGCGGGATCGGCGAGTGGCGGGACTTCCTGCGCGGCTACGAGGCCGAGCGGGGCGCGCCGGCCGGCGATCCGGCCGCGCTCGCCTGGTGGGAGGCGCTGGCGGCCGCGCGCTGGGCCGTGATCGCGCGCGGACAGGGCCGGCGCCGCGCGGCCGGCGCGGAGGCGGTCGCGCTGATGCTGACCGGCCGCAAGGCGGCGGAGATGGAGCACGACGCGGCGATGCAGGTCCGGCGCATCGAGGCGCGGGCGGAGGCGGCGGGCGATGGGCGGTGAACCCGGCGCCCGCGCCCTGCTAGCGGCGGCGCGCGAGGCGCTGCTCCGCGACGCCGCGCCCGGCCTGGAGGGCGAGCCCCGCCGCGCCGTCGCGCTGGCGGCGCGGGCCATCGAGGCGGCGCTGGCGGAGATGGAGGCGGGCGACGGAGCCGAACCGGCGCGCCGCCTGCTGGACCGCTACGCCGCGCTCTACGGCCGCGACGCGGTGGACGCGGCGGGCGCGGACACGCCGTCGCGGCTGCGCGCGCTGGAGCGCCGCCTCGCCCGCGACATCCGCGCCGGCGCCTTCGACGACGACCCGGCCGGGCCGGTCCTCGACCTCGCGCTCGAAGGGCTGGCGCTGCGCCTCGAACGCTTCGCGCCGGATTTCGCGCGCGCGGGCGCGTTCTCGCAGCCGCGGCTGGAGTGAAGGCGCCGCCCGGCCCGGCGGCCCGGCCTAACGGTCCCGGAATTTCGGCCGGCGCTTTTCGAGGAAGGCGGACAGGCCCTCCGCCGCGTCTTCCGTCTGGAAGGCGAGCGTGTTCAGGTCCGCCTCGACCTTCAGGCCCTCGCCCACCGGCAGGTCGAGGGCGCGGCGCACGGCGGCGCGGGCGAGGCCGAGCGCCGGCAGCCCGCGCCGGGCGACGCGGGCGAGCCAGGCGATCCCCTCCTCCAGCGGATCGCCCCCGTCGGCGCCGACGATCCCGTTCGCCAGCCCGATCCGCTCCGCCTCCTCCGCGTCCACCGCCCGGCCGCTGGCGACGAGTTCGAGCGCGCGGCCCTCGCCCACCAGCCGGGGCAGGCGCTGCGTGCCGCCGTAGCCGGGAATGACTCCGAGGCCGATTTCCGGCAGGCCCATCCGCGCGTTCGGCGCCGCGAGGCGGAAGTCGCACGCCATCGCCAGCTCCAGCCCGCCGCCCAGCGCGAACCCCCGGACCACCGCCAGCGTCGGCACCGGGAAGTTCGCGAGCCGGTCGAACACGCGCTGCCCGCGCTCGATGTCGGCCCGGCGCGCCGCCGGCGGGCGGTCGACCAGTTCGGAGATGTCGGCGCCGGCGCAGAACGCCCGGTCGCCCGCGCCGGTCACCACCAGGCCGCGCGCGCCGGACGCCGCCGCCTCGTCGAGCCGGTCGGAAATCTCCCGCACCAGCGCGAAGCTGAGCGCGTTCAGCGCCTCCGGCCGGTCGAGCGTCGCCAGCGCGAGGTCGCCGCGCCGCTCCAGGCGGACCGGCATCCCCCGCTTCCCGCGCGGCGGCCGGGCGGGGCGGCGCCCGCGCCTATTCGGCGGCGAGCGCGGTTTCCGGCGCGGCTTTGGGCTGCAGTTCGCGCGCCTTCGCCTCGATCGCCGGGAGGACAGCGCGCACCTCGTCCGGGTCGAGGTCGCGGGCGATGTCGGGATAGCCGGCCGCCGCGATCATCGGGCCGAGCTTGCCGGCCTTCAGCACGTCCAGCGTCCACTCCAGCGTGTCCGGCACCACCGTCTTGTCCCAGTAGTAGCGCAGGTTCTTGTTGCGCGGGCCGTAGTGGTAGTGCGGCTGCACGCGGAAGCAGTCGAAGGCGATGACCTCGGTCTCCTCGGCGTAGTCGTGGTCCGGCCCGCCGCAAACGTCGGAGAGCACATGGATCGCCAGGCCGCCGTCGTCGCCCAGCACGCGCATCTCCAGCCCGAAGCGGATGTTGCCGGCCTCGAACATGAAGTCGCCGCGCTTGTGCTTCACCAGCTGGATGGAGGCGCGGAACTTGTGGCGCGCCGCCGCCTCCACCTCGCCCGCCGCTTCGCGCACGCGCTCCATGTCGAGCGCGGCGGCGACGGCGGGATAGCCGGCGGCGGACAGCATCTCCGGCAGCCGGTCGCGGATCCGGCGCGCGGTCCAGCCGATCGGGTTGCCGTCGGCGATCGGGTCGATCTGGCACACCCGCGCCTTGCCCTCGGGCGCGTAGGTGTAGGTGCGCTCGAAATGGAAGCAGTTGAACTGCAGCAGGTTGGTCTCGCGGCCGTCGGCCTCGCCGCGGACCTGGACGATCACCCCCTGGTCGGCGTGGTGGTGGATGTTGGCGTCCCATTGCTCGTGCCAGACGGCGAAGAACACCGCGCCGGCCTCGATCTTCGTGTAGTCCGAACGCATGACGGGCCTCATTTCCTGGAGTCGGGGACGGGCGCGCGCCGGGGCGCGCGCGGCGCGTCGGAGTGTAGAGGGTTTCGGCGCGGGAGGGAAACGATTCGGCGCCCGCCGCCGGGAGGCGGGGCGGTCGCCGGGGCCGGGGGGCGCCGGGGGGGGCGTGGTGCCCAGGGGCGGATTCGAACCACCGACACGCGGATTTTCAGTCCGCTGCTCTACCGGCTGAGCTACCTGGGCGTCGCGCCGAACGGCCGCCCCAACTAGACCCCGCCGCGCGGCCTGTCAAGCGGAACGGCCGCGCGCGGGCCTTTGCAACGCGGCGCGACTCGCCTAGACTTCGCCGACGAAACGCGACCGCCCCGCGCCGGGCTTCGGCGGGGCGGCGACAACAACGGATCGGGATGGAGGGGACAGACTCATGGCGGTCATTCTGACGAGCCTTCGCAACACCGTCATCGCCGGGATCGTGCTGACGGTCGTCATGGTGCTGGTCGTCGCCGGCGCCGGGGCCGACACGGCCTACGACCACGGCTGGTTCGCGTTCTTCATGCGCTGGCTGCACGTGCTGAGCGGCGTGATGTGGATCGGCCTGCTCTGGTATCTCAACTTCGTGCAGATTCCCAACATGCCGAACATCCCCGACGAGCAGAAGCCGGCGATCGGCAAGGTGATCGCGCCGGCGGTGCTGTTCTGGTTCCGCTGGGGCGCGATGGCGACCATCGTCACCGGCCTGCTGCTGGCCTGGATGAACGGCTACCTGGTGGACGCGATCGCGGTCGGGCTGACCGACGGCGTGGCCAAGCACACCGCCATCGGCATCGGCATGTGGCTCGGCGCCGTCATGTGGTTCAACGTGTGGTTCGTGATCTGGCCGAACCAGCAGAAGGCGCTCGGCCTGGTGGAGGCGGACGCGGCGACCAAGGCCGCCTCGGCGCGCACCGCGATGCTGTTCTCGCGGACCAACACCATGCTGTCGATCCCGATGCTGTACGCGATGGTCTCGGCGCAGAACATCTTCTAGGCGCGGCGGACCGGAAGACGGCGGGCCGGCCCCCTTCGCGGGGCCGGTTCCGTCCATGGAGGGGCGAGGGCCATGGCGTCCGACCCATCGACGAGCGGCGCCGGCGCGCGCGCGCGGCTGCGCGCGATCGTCGCGGAGAAGTCCTTCCGCGAGGGGCGCTTCGTCCTCGCCTCCGGCCGGGAGGCCAGCTACTTCTTCGACCTGAAGCCGACCATGCTCGACCCCGAAGGGGGGAGCCTTATCGCCTCCATGGTCCTCGACCTGCTGGAGGAGCGCCCGGACGTGGCGGCGGTCGGCGGGCTGGCGATGGGCGCGGTGCCGATCGTCGCCGCCGTCGCCGCCATGAGCGCCGCGCGGGCGCGGCCGGTCCCGGGCTTCTATGTCCGCAAGGAGACCAAGGACCACGGCACCGAAAGGCTGGTCGAGGGCGTGCTGCCCGCCGGAAGCAAGGTCGTCGTGGTCGAGGATGTGGTCACCACCGGCGGCTCGGCCGCGCGGGCGCTGGCCGCGATCCGCGCGCGGGGCTGCGAGGCCGGGGAGGTTATCGCCGTCGTGGACCGGCTGGAGGGCGGCGCCGGAAACCTCGCCGAACTCGGCGTCCGCCTGGTCTCCCTGTTCGACCGCAAGGATTTCACGGACCGATGACCGACGCCCCGCTGGAGACCTGGACCGTTACGAAGCCCGCCCGCCACGGGCCGCGGGGCGTCGTCGCCGCGCAGGAGGTCGAGGCGGCGGAGGCCGGCGCGGCGATCCTGCGCGACGGCGGCAACGCCATCGACGCCGCGGTGGCGACGGCCCTCGCGCTCGCCGTGACGGAGCCGTGGATGAGCGGCCTCGGCGGCATCGGCTTCGCCATCGTGCATTCCGCCGCCGAGGGCGCCGTCCGCGCGGTCGATTTCGGGCCGGTCGCGCCCGCCGCCCTCGACCCCGCCGACTACCGCCTGACCGGCGAGGAAGGGGCCGACATGTTCGGCTGGCCCCGCGTGGAGGACGACGCCAACATCCACGGCGCGCGGTCCGTCGCCGTCCCCGGCGCGGTGGCCGGCTACGCGCTGGCGGCGGAGCGGTTCGGGCGCAAGCCGTGGGCGGAGCTTGCCGCGCCCGCCGTCGCGCTCGCCCGGCGCGGCCACCGCGCGACCTGGTGGACGACGCTGAATGTCGCGGCCGAGGCGCCGCTGCTCGCGCGCTACCCGGCCTCGCGCGAGGCCTGGCTGCCCGGCGGGTTCCCGCCCTCCATGCCGGCCGAGGGTCCGCCGGAACGCCTGCCCAACCCGGCGCTGGCCCGGACCCTCGGGACGCTGGCCCGCGAGGGGCCGCGCGCCTTTTACGAGGGGGCGCTGGCGCGCTCCATCGCCGCCGATGTCCGGGCCGCCGGCGGGCCGCTTTCGGAGGCGGACCTCGCGGGCTACGCCGCCCGGATCGTCGAGCCGCTTTCGGTCGCGCGCGGGGACGCCGTGTACCATCTCCCGGCGGGCCTGACGGCCGGGCCGACCTTCGCCGACGCGCTCTCGCGCCTGCCGGCGTTCGGGCCGGGCGCGCCGGACGCTGATGTCTACGCCGCCTGCGCCGCCGCGCTGGCCGGGGCCTACCGGCGCCGGCTGGAGACCATGGGCCACGCGGGCGACGACGGCGGCCGGGCCTGCACCACCCATATCTCCGCGGCGGACGCCGACGGCAACATGGTCCTGATGACCACCACGCTGCTGTCGCGCTTCGGCTCCCGGCTCGTGCTGCCGGGGAGCGGCGTGCTCATGAACAACGGGATCAACTGGTTCGACCCCCGGCCCGGCCGGCCCAATTCGCTGGCGGCGGGGGCGCGGCCGCTCACCAACATGTGCCCGATGGCGGCGACGCGCGACGGCGCGCCATGGTTCGGGTTCGGCGCGTCGGGCGGGCGGCGGATACTGCCGGCGGTCTTCCAGCTCGCCTCCTTCGCGAACGATTTCGGCATGGACCTCGGCGCCGCGCTGGCCCGCCCCCGGATCGACGCGAGCGGGATCGACCTGCTGGTCCACGACGGGCGGCTGGACGCGGCGACGGTCGCCGCGATCCGCGCCGTCGCGCCGTCCGAGCCGTGGACGCCGACCGCCTTCCCGACCGTCTACGCCAACCCCTCCGGCGTGGCGATGGCCGACGGGGGCGGCTGCGTCGGCGCGGCGCATATCCATTCGCCGGCGGGCGGCGTCGCGGTCGCGTAGGAGAGCGGAGGAGACAGGCATGGAGGACATCCGGGCGAACGAGCGCGAGCGGGCGAGCGCGGCCGGCCGCAGGCCGGCGGGCGACGCCGAGGTCCCGCCCCGGACCTGGGAGGGGTTCGAGGGCGTCGTGCTCCGGGGGCCGCGCGCCATTGTCGAACCGATCGACGCCGCGCGCGACGCCGCCGGCGCCTTCGCCGCCGCGACGGAAGGCCGGGAGCCGGAGCGCATCTGGGACTACCTCGCCTACGGCCCCTTCCCGGACAAGGCGGCGGCGCGGGACTGGCTGGAGGGCTGCCAGGCCTCGCGCGACCCGCTCTTCATGGCGTTCCGCGACGCGGCGACCGGCCGGATCGGCGGGATGGGCAGCTTCATGGAAATCCGCCCCGCCGCCGGCGTCGGCGAGATCGGCCATATCTGGTTCGGCCGCGCCTGGCAGCGCGACGTCCGGGCCACCGAGGTCCTGTCGGCGATGATGCATCGCGTGCTGGACGAGGGCGGCTATCGGCGGCTGGAGTGGAAGTGCAACGCGCTCAACGCCGGCTCGCGCGCCGCCGCGCTGCGCCTCGGCTTCCGCTACGAGGGCGTGTTCCTGAACCACCTGATCGCGAAGGGGCGCAGCCGCGACACCGCCTGGTTCTCGATAACGGCGGAGGAATGGCCGGCGGTCCGCGAGGCCCACGCGCGCTGGCTCGCGCCGGGGAATTTCGACGCGGACGGCCGCCAGCGGACCTCGCTCTCCGAACTTACCGCCGCGCTCTGGTAGGGATCGGGGCGCGCCGTTTCGTAAGCTGGGCAACTTTGACCTTGCTAAAGGTAAGCAAGGCAACTACACACCGGGCATGGACCCCCGAGAGGACATAGAGCGGAATTTCGGCTTCCTGCTGCACGACGTGGCCCGCCTGATGCGGACCGTGTTCGACCGGCGCGGCCGCGCGCTCGGCCTCACCCGTTCGCAGTGGTGGGTGCTGACGATGCTCTACGCCCGCGAGGGGGTCACGCAGTCGGAACTGGCGGACATGCTGGAGCTCGAAAAACCGACGCTGGGCCGCCTGCTGGACCGGCTGGAGGAAAAGGAATGGGTGGAGCGGCGGGCCGACACGCTGGACAGGCGCGTCCGCCGCGTCTATCTCACCGACAGGGTGCAGGAGGTCATGCGCGCGCTCAGGAGCACCGCCGCCGGCGTCCGCCGCGACGCCCTGGGGGACATGGGCGACGAGGAGCGCGAGCGCTTTATCGACGCGCTGGCGAAGATCAAGTCCAACCTGCTCGGCCTGGACGACGCGCGCCCGGCGGATGCGCCGGAGCGCAAGGTTCTCCAGGCGGCGGACGATTGAGGCCCGAAGGATGAGCGACACCGAAACAGGCGCGCCCGCGCCCGATCCCCTCCCCATGCGCTCGCGCCGGCGCTGGAGCCGGACGCTGCTGCGCGCCGTCCTGCTGGTCGCGGTGCCGCTCGGCGCGGTCCTGGCCGGCGGCTGGTGGTACGCCTCCACCGGCCGCTACGTCACCACCGAGAACGCCTATGTGAAGGCGCATGTGATCGCCGTCAGCCCCAACATCGACGGCCGCGTCGTCGCGGTCACGGTCGAGGAGAACCAGCGCGTCCGCGCCGGCGACCCGCTGTTCGCGCTCGACCGGGAGTCGCTGGCCATGCAAGTCCGCCTGGCCGAGGCGCGGCGCGAGGCGGTGCGCCGGGACATCGAGGCGACGCGCGCCGAATACCACCGGATCGTCGCCGAAATCCGCGAGGCCGAGGCCAACGTGGCCTATTACGAGCGCGAGGCGACGCGCCAGCGCAAGCTCGCCCGCAAGGCCGTCACCACGCGCGCGCGCCTCGACGAGGCGGAGTTCAACCTGGTCGCCGCGCGCAAGGGCATCGACACGCTGCGCCAGAAGCTGCGCGCCGTCCTCGTCCGCCTCGGCGGCGACCCGGAGCGGCCGGCGGACCGGCATCCCGACTACGCCGCCGCCGACACCGGGATTTCGATCGCGCGCATGAACCTCGGCTACACCGAGATCCGGGCGCCGATCGACGGCGTCGTCACGCGCCTCAAGCTGGAGGCCGGCGAATGGGTGAAGGAGGGCCAGCCCGCCTTCGGCCTGATCGCCATCGACCGGACCTGGATCGAGGCGAACCTGAAGGAGACGCAGCTCACGCATGTCCGCGAGGGCCAGGCGGTCGAGGTCGAGGTCGACGCCTATCCCGACACGGTGTGGAGCGCCCGCGTCGCCAGCATCAGCCCGGCCACCGGCGCCGAGTTCTCGGTGCTGCCGCCGCAGAACGCGTCGGGCAACTGGGTCAAGGTGGTGCAGCGCCTGCCGGTCCGCATCGAGATCGAGGACGCGCCCGACCGCCCGACGCTCCGCGCCGGCATGACCGCGACCGTCACCATCGACACCCGCCACGAACGCCAGCTGTGGAGCGCCGTCACCGGCGCCCTCGCGGGAGGATGACGGGCGCGCGCGGGGCGGGGTAAGTCAATCGGACGCCAGAATGTCCGCGATTTCCTCGATCCGCCGCCGAATCGCTTCGCCTTTGCCGTCGCGTCCGGGAAACCTGGCGGCAATGGCGGCGATGCCCTTGCGCACATCTTCCTCGGAAAACCGTTCGTTGAAGAGCGCGAGGAATTCCTGCCAAGCGCCGAGCGGGATGCCCGCGATGTCTTCCCGGAAGGTCTGTTCGACATAGTCGCGCAGAACCCCGGTTCGCGCGAGCCGGCCGAAATTGCCGCCCCTGTCGCGCGCGGCGCGGTCCGAAATCTCCTCCCGTTTGTCGGGATAGGACGTTGTCGCCGTCGAGAGTTCGATGGCGCGCTCCGCCCCGCCTTTCATGCCGTATCGCCAGTGCCAGTTGCGAAGTTCGGCGGCGTGGCGCGCGCCGACAACGAATGGCGCGAACACCCTGGGTTCCCCGGAGATCACCTGGGACAACGCCCAGGGAACCACCACGAGCCGGTCCACGGTCCGGCACACGCCCGGGGTCGTCCGATAGCGAAAGCTCGGCTCCCGTTCCCTGGCAAGGACATACCAGCCCTTGAGCTCGATGCCCATCAGGATGCTCGGCTCGACCTCCGGGCTGGATGTCGCCAGCACCACATCGGGGAAAGTCTGCGGACGGCGAACGAAACCGTAAGCGCCGAACCGGCCATCGGGATCCCAGGTCGCCCGCGCCTCGTTCAGCGTGTCCACGACCTGGCTTTCGATGGTGGCGCTCAGCGCGGCGTTGAACGCGAAGAGGTCGCTCGCGAGCACGCCCGACACGCCGAGAGGCGACCGGAACCGGGCCGGCAAAGCGGCGATCGCCTGCCCAACGGCCTTCCACAATGCGAGGTGGGGATGGTCCGCGGGCGGCGCCTGGGGCTCAGGCCGCGGAGGCGGCGCGTCGGCGCGGTCCTGTTTCATTGGCGAGGCGCTCCAGAGCGGCTTTGTGGTATCCGGGGTCGATTTCCGCGGCGTAGGCGCGCCGCCCGAGGCGCATAGCGCCCAGCGCGGCCGAACACAAACCGCCGAACGGTTCCCACACGACATCGCCCGGATCGGTCGAAGCGGCCAGGATACGTTCGACGAGCCGAAGCGGCTTCTGGTTCATATGGGCGGATTTGAGACCGTGGCCCCGGATGCGCTCGGCTCCCCGGACCGCGGGCTCGTCCCAGACGTTGGTGACGCCGTGGACATGATGCCATTTCGCGCGCAGGCCGGACCAGCGGCTTTCGGTAAGCGGCGCGCGGCCGTCGAGCGAGAAATAGGGGCGGTCGGTCGGCCTCCCGTGGTCGGCGGCGTAGCGGGCCAGCGCCACCATCTTGTCCGGCGGAGGAAAGTACCAAAGTTCGCACTGCGTGAAATATTTGCGCGTGGCCGCGTTCCGCACGCCGCAGGCCTCGTTGGTCTTGTAGAGCGGCAGGCCGCTCCTGCCCCACTCGTGGCGCAGCCATTCCTTGATCGGGAGCGCCGTTCCGGCTCCGGTGGGCAGCGTGACGTGGCGGACATACCGCACGCAGATTTCGGTGACGACGGGGAACTGGCGGATCGTGGCGCCGTTGCAGTTGCCGGCGACATGGCCGACCCCCTTGTTCCAGACATGGACGCCCCGATAGCGCCAGCCATGCGTTTTCAGGAGACCGTGGGTTTCGGCCCATCCAACCTCCGAACACCAGAACCACAATGTCGTGTCGGGACCGGCGCGGCGCGCCCATTCGGCGACATGGGGCGCGTACCATTCGTCGAGGCCGTCGGCGGTGGCGGGGTCGCCGGGAAACTTCGCCAGCCCGTAAGGCCCGTCGGCCACGATGGCCGTGGGCCGCGGCCAGTTCGCGTAACAATCGAGCGCGTCGCCGAACGCGATGCTCGCCGCGCCGCCGCCCGGCGCCTCGAAACACGCGGTTCGGCGCCCTTCGATATTGTCCGATCGCGGCATCGCGCCCTCCCCTACCCCGCGGCTCCGGCGATTTCGGCGCGGGCGGAGGCTTCGCCGGCGGCGTGGAGGTCGCGGACCAGGCCGGACAGGGTTTCGCGCCCGGCCTCGTCCTCCGCCGGGATCGAGAACTCGGCGTTCGTCGCCACGCCCGCGTAGCGCTCCAGCAGGCGCGCGCCGATAACGTCGTAGGTTCCCACCGTCACGAATTCGTGGAGCGTCTCGTCCGAGATCAGCGCCGGAAGCGCCTCCCACCGCTGCGCCCGCGACAGCAGCTTCGCCTCGTCCGCCAGCGCGCCGAGGCCGAGATGGTCGAAGGCGGCGCGGTAGGCCGGGGTCGAGGCGTAGAAGGCGATGCGCGCGCGGGCGTCGCGGACCTTGGGGCGCAGCGCCGCCTCGTCCGGCGCGGCGGCGACCAGCGGCTTGATGCTGACCTTGAAGCCGTCCAGCGTCCGCCCCGCCCGCGCCGCGCCGTCCCGCGCCGCCGGCAGCATGACATCGCGGATGTAGGACGGCGCGCACACCGGATGCGGCCGCATCCCGTCGGCGACCTCGCCCGCCACCCGGCACATGTAGGGGTTGACGGCGGCGAGGTGGACCGGGATGCCGGGATGTTCGATCGGGCCGGGGTCGAACAGCGGCACCATCAGGCTCAGCCGGTAACGGGCGCTCTCGTAGCGCAGCTTTCCGCCGGTCTGCCAGCATTCCCAGACCGCGCGCACCGCGCCCACATAGTCGCGCATCCACGGGCCCGCGGGCGCCGACTCCATGCCGTAGCGCCGCTCGATATGCGCGCGCACCTGCGGGCCGAGGCCGAGCGAGAAGCGCCCGCGCGACAGTTTTTGCAGCGTCCAGGCCGACATCGCGGTCACCGCCGGGCTGCGCGGGAAGGCGATGGCGACGGCCGTGCCGATCCCGAGCGTCGTCGTCGCCTGGGCCGCGAGCGCGCAGACGAGGAAGGGGTCGTCCTTCGTCTCCTCGACCATCAGCGCGTCGTAGCCCAGCGCCTCGACCCGCCGCGCGTCCTCGGCGGCGCGCGCGATGTCGAACGGCGCCTCCGGCGCGCGCAACCCCGGATCGACCTTCCCCAGCGGCAACAACGTCTCGGCGCGCATCGACGGCCTCCCGAAGCCTCTCCCGAACCCCGGCCGCGACGATACCCCATCGCCGCCCGCGCGCAATCCCGGGCCCCTTGCGCGCGCCGCCGATCCGCCGCACTTTCCCGGCCGCGAAACGCAATGGCGGGCCAAGGGGAGCCGACACATGACCGAGGCGATCGAAATCCGGCGCGTGGCGGCGGCGGCGGGTGGGGGGGATCCGGTGGGGGTTTCGGGCGGGGTGTTGCGGGCGCCCTTCTCCGGCGAGGCCGTCGTGCGCGTCCGGGCGATCTCGATGAACCGGGGCGAGTTGAACCGGGCGCGCGCCGCCGCGCCGGGAACGCCGATCGGCTGGGACTTCGCTGGAACCGTCGAGCGGGCGGCGGCGGACGGGTCCGGCCCGCCGGAGGGGACGCGGGTCGTCGGCTTTTCGACCCGGATGGAGGGCTGGGCCGAACTGGTGTCGGTCCCGACGCCGTATATCGCGCCGATCCCCGACGGCGTGACCGACGCCCAGGCCGCCACGCTGCCCGTCGCCGGGCTGACCGCGCTCCATTCGGTGGACGCGGCGAGCGGGCTGGTGGGGCGGCGCGCGCTGGTCACCGGCGCGACCGGCGGGGTCGGCGTCTTCGCCGTGCAACTCGCCGCCATCGCCGGGGCGGAGGTCTCGGCCCAGGTGCGCCGGCCGGACCAGGCGGCGTTCGTCGAGGCGCTCGGCGGCGCGCCGCTGGTCTCCGCCGACGGCTCCGGCCTGGGCGAGGCCGGGACCTGGCGGCTGGCGGTGGACGGGGTGAGCGGCCCGGTGCTGGAAGGCGCGATCCGGGGGCTGGCGCCGGACGGGATCTGCGTCTGCTACGGCGTCACCGCCGCGCCGGCGATTTCGGTCGAGGTGCGGCCGTTCATGTTCTCCGGCCAGGCGCGGGTCATGGGCTTCTACCTCTACTCCAGGGCCGAGACCGACCCGCCGAGCGACAACCTGCCCCGCCTGCTGCGGCTCGTCGCCGCCGGCCGGCTCGACTGCGGGATCGAGCGCGAGGCGGGGTGGGAGGAGGTCGGCCCGGCCGCGAGCGACCTGCTGGACCGCAAGTTCCACGGCAAGGCGGTGCTGCACCTCCGGTAGGCGCGCGCCGGCCGCGCGCGCCGCGCGCCCTCGCCCCGCCGCTACCCCCGCGCCGCCAGCCGGTCGCGGATGGAGAGCACGCGCTCGGCCCGCGCGACCACGGGCACGTCGATCATCTTGCCCTCGAAGGCGGCCGCGCCGTCGCCCGCCGCCATCGCCGCGTCGTAGGCCGCGACCATCGCCTCGGCCCGCGCGATCTCGGCCGCCGTCGGCGTGAAGGCCTCGTTCAGGATCGGCACCTGGCGGGGATGGATGCAGGCCCCGCCGTCGAAGCCGAGCTTGCGCGCCAGCAGCGCGTTGGCGCGGAACAGGTCGAGGTCGGTGAACTCGGCGATCGAGCCGGGATAGCCGATGGGGACGATCCCCGCCTCGCGCGCCGCCACCTGCACCCCCTGGTAGAAGGACAGGAGCTGGAGTCCGTCCGGCTCGGCCATGCCCATTTCGGCCGCGAAATCCTCCTGGCCGAGCGCGATGGCGGCCATCCGGGGCGTGCTCGCGGCGATGGCGCGGACATTGGCGTAACCGCGCGGCGTCTCGACGAGGACCATCAGCCGGACATGGCCGGGCGCGAGGCCGCGCTCCGCCTCCAGTTCCCCGATGGCCTCGCAGAGGAAGCCGACATGGTCCGCCGACTCGACCTTGGGCAGGACCAGGCCGTCCACCTCCGGCCAGACCGACGCCTCGATGTCGGCGACCGCCATGCGCAAGGGCCGGTTGATCCGCACCAGCACATCGGCCCCGCCGCGCGAGACCGCGCGGGCCACGTCGCGCACCAGCGTCCGGGCGCGCGGCTTCTCCGCCGGCGCCACCGCGTCCTCCAGGTCGATCTTGATCGCGTCCGCGCCGCGCTCGTGCGCCCGTTCGACGAAACGCTCGCTGGTGGCGGGAACGTAGAGCATCGAGCGCCAGAGCGGCGTCGCGTTCGGTTCGAGGGCCATCAGACGACTCCTTCCTCGCGGAGTTGGGCGAGAGCGGCGGCGCCGATGCCGATGCCGCCGTAGATTTCGGCGTTGTGCTCGCCGAGTCCGGGGGCCGGGCGGCGCAGCGCGGCCGGCGTCCCGGAGAGCCGGGGCACGGGCGCGTGCATGGGCAGCCGGCCCATCTCCCCGTCGGGCAGGCTGACGAGCGAGCCGCGCGCGGCGACATAGGGGTGCGTGGCGAGCTGGCCCGCGTCGGCGACCGCGCCCACGGTCACGTCGGCCGCCTCGAAGACCGCGAGGCATTCGGCCTGGGTGCGCGCGGCCATGAACCCGGCGACGATGGGGTCGAGGATGTCGTTGTTGCGCAGCCGGTCGGTGTTGGTGCGAAACCGCGGGTCCTCCAGGATGTCCTCGCGGCCGATGGCGCGCATCAGGCGCTCGTGCATCGCCTGCATCGAGGCCGACAGGGCGACGAACTTGCCGTCCTTGCATTCGTAGACATTGCGCGGCGCGGTGGTGGTGGAGAGGCTGCCGGTGCGCGGCGGCGACCGGCCGGTGATCGCGTGGTTCGCCGCCATCGGCCCCAGCACCGAGAGGATCGGCTCGAACAGGGAGAGGTCGACAACCTGGCCCTCGCCGCCGTTCCGCTCGACCTCCCGGATCGCCACCATCGTCGCGAAGGCGCCGAAGAGGCCGGCGATGGCGTCGGCCAGGGCCAGCGGGGGGAGCACCGGCGGCCGGTCCGCGAAGCCGTTCATCGCGGCGAAGCCCGACATCGCCTCCACCAGGCTGCCGAAGCCGGGCTTGCGGCTCCACGGCCCGGTCTGGCCCCAGCCGGAGACGCGGACGACGACCAGCCGGGGATTGCGGGCGCGCAGCGCGTCCGGCCCGATCCCCCAGCGCTCCAGCGTGCCGGGCTTGAAGTTCTCGACCACGACGCCGGCCCCCGCCGCCAGGTCGAGCAGGATTTCCTTGCCGCGCGGCTTGCGCAGGTCGAGCGAGACGCTCTTCTTGTTCCGGCAATAGACCTTCCAGTAGGTGCCGACGCCCTCGACCAGCCAGTTGCGCAGGTCGTCGCCGGCGCCGGGCCGCTCGACCTTGACGACATCGGCCCCGTGGTCGGCCAGCACATGGGTGACCACGTTGCCGGCGACCAGCCGGGAGAGGTCGAGCACGCGGATTCCGGCGAGCGCGGCCGGCGCGTCGGGCCGGTAGGTTTCCTCGGGCAGGCTGGCGGTCATGCGGGACTCTCCGTCCGGGGTCGGCTTGCCGCGCCGGTATAGCACGGACGCGCGTCCGGGGGCTTGACCCGGGCCGGGCCGCGCCGCCACATTGCCGCCCTCGCGCAATTCGACGGACGGGAGACGATCCATGGCGGGCGACAAGGCGGCGCACACATTCGAGGTCCAGGACGACGCGCTGGCGATGCTGGACGAGGCGGCGAAGAAATACGATCTCGAGGACCGGAACAAGGCGCTGCGCTGTCTGCTCGACTATTGCGCGGAAGACGGCGACTGGGACGAGATTTTCGACGTGGTGCGCTGCCGCCGCTGCTGACGCGGCCCCCGTTCCGCCCCGGCCCCGGCCCGCTCCGGCCGGGGCGCGCGGGTCATCCGTCCGCCGCGGCCGCCCGCGCCGCCGCGAGCACATGCGCCACGTCCTCGGCCGTCGTGTCGAAGCCCGCCACCATGCGCGCCGAGATCCGGCCGTCGCGCGCGCCCCAGGTGTAGAAGGCGCAGCCGGCCGCGCCCAGCGCCGCCGCGAGGCCCTCCGGCATTTCGAGGAAAATCATGTTCGCCTCGACCGGGGGCGCGACCGCGACGCCCGGCAGTTCCGACAGGCCGCCGGCCAGCGCGGCGGCCATGGCGTTGGCGTGGGCGGCCCAGGCGAGCCAGCGCCCGTCCTCCAGCGAGGCGACGAGTTGCGCCGACATGAAGCGCATCTTGGAAAACAGGTGCCCGCCGCGCTTGCGGCGGAACTCGAAATCCCCCGCGCGCGCCGGGTCGAAAAACACCACCGCCTCCGCCGCCAGCGCCCCGTTCTTGGTCGCGCCGAGGGAGAGGATGTCCACCCCGGCCCGCCACGTGACATCCGCCGGCGCGCAACCGAGCGCGGCGACGGCGTTGGCGAGGCGCGCGCCGTCCATGTGCAGCGCCAGCCCGTGCTCCCGGCAGACGGCGGCGATCCCGGCGACCTCCTCCGGGCGGTACACGGCGCCGGCCTCGGTCGCCTGCGTCAGGCTGGCCGCCGCCGGCTGGGCGCGGTGGACCGGCGGCGCGGGCGAGGCGGCGGCGAGCCGGTCGCGCAGGCCGGCGGCGGAGAACTTCGCGCCGGCCCCGCCGAGCAGCGCGAGCTTGGCGCCGCCGGCGTAGAACTCCGGCGCGGCGCATTCGTCCTCCTCGATATGCGCGGCCTCGTGGCAGAACGCCACGCCCCAGGGCGGGATAACGGTGGCCAGCGCGAGCGCGTTGGCGGCGGTGCCGGTGGCGACGGGGAAGATCGCGACCTCGCGCTCGAAAACCTCGGCGGCGAGCGCGCCGAGGCGCGCGGTCCAGCGGTCGTCCCCGTAGGGCATGTCCGGCTCCGCCGCCGCCTCGGCCAGCGCGGCCATGACCTCCGGCGCGGCGCGGCCGGCGTTGTCGCTCGCCAGGTTCACAAGCCTTCGCGCCATGAATCCCCCCTTATCGCGCGTTCGGGAGCAGGACGCGCCCGATTTCAGCGCCGCTCGCGGCGTCGAGGACGAGGATCGACGCCGGCGCGCCGTCGGCCCCCGGGGCGGCCCCCGGGGCGGCCCCCGGGGCGGCCCCCGGGGCGGCCTCCGGCGCCAGGTGGATGTAGAGCCGGCCCCCGTCGGCCGAGACCGAGACCGCGCGATGGCCGGCCGGGATCGGCGCGGAGACCTCGCCCATCGGCGCCGCCGCCGCCTCGGCCGCGCGGGCCTTCTCGACCGCGCGGTTGTAGATCGTGACGACCACGACCGCGACGCCGGCGACGATCGCCACGCCCATCGCCGCGACGAGGATTTTCATCGCCCGCAGCCCCCGCCCCTCCAGGAGGAACGCGCCCGCGGGTTTCGGTTTGTCCGCGCCGTGGTGTAGTCTCGCCGGCATGGCCTCTCGCGACGACCGGGTCCTGCATGTCCGCGCCGGCGCCCCGGCGCCCGGCGACGCCCCCCCGGGCCGGCTCGACCGCTGGCTCGCCGGGCGGGCCGCGGCGCTTCCCGGCGCGCCGGAGCTTTCGCGCGCCCGCCTCCAGGCCCTGATCCGCGACGGCCGCGTCTCGGCGGGCGGCGCGACGATAACCGACCCCTCGGCCCCGGTCAAACCCGGCCTCGACTACGCGGTCTCGGTCCCCGAAGCGGCGCCCGCCGCGCTCGCGCCGGAGCCGATCGCCCTCGACATCGTGCACGAGGACGACCACCTGGTCGTGGTCGACAAGCCGGCCGGGATGGCCGTCCATCCGGCTCCCGGCTCGCCCGACGGCACGCTCGCGAACGCGCTGCTGGCCCATTGCGGCGATTCGCTGTCGGGGATCGGCGGCGAGCGCCGGCCGGGGATCGTCCACCGCCTCGACAAGGGCACGACCGGCCTGATGGTCGCCGCCAAGACGGACGAGGCGCATCGCGGCCTCGCGCACCAGTTCGCGGCGCGCGCCGTCGAGCGGCGCTACCTCGCGCTCGCCTGGGGCGCGCCGGCCCTGGTCGCGGGGCGGATCGAGGGGCCGATCGGCCGCGACCGGCGCAACCGCAAGAAGATGGCGGTGACGGCGCGGGGCGGCAAGCCGGCGGCGACGCGCTACCGCGTCCTCCGGCGCTTCCGCGACGTCGCCTGCCTCCTGGAGTGCCGGCTCGAATCGGGCCGCACGCACCAGGTCCGGGTCCATCTCGCCCATATCGGCCACGCGCCGGTGGGCGACCCGCTGTACGGCCGGGGCGGACGGCGCAAGGGCGCGACGGAGGCGGAGGCCGCAGCCGCCGTCGCGTTCGGCCGCCAAGCCCTGCACGCCGCCGCGCTCGCCTTCGAGCATCCGGCCGACGGCGCGCCGATGGCGTTCGAGCGGCCGCCGCCGGCCGACATGGCGGCGCTGCTGGAAGCCTTCGCGTCGCCGGCGCGAAAGCCATAAAATGGCCCGAATCGCGGGCCGGAATGGCGCCGGCCCGCGCAACCGGAACGCCGGGGCGGCGCGCGGAACGGCCGCCCGGCGGGGAGCAAGGACATGGCCCGCCCACCGGCGACGATCCCGACGATAGGCCCGGAGAGCAACCTCTCCCGCTACCTCCGCGACATCCGCCGCTTCCCGATGCTGGAGGCGGACCAGGAGTACATGCTCGCGCGGCGCTGGCGCGAGGACGGCGATGTGGAGGCGGCGCACGAACTGGTGACCAGCCATCTCCGCCTGGTGGCCAAGATCGCGACCGGCTACCGCGGCTACGGCCTGCCGATGGCGGAACTGGTCTCCGAGGGCAATGTCGGCATGATGCAGGCGGTCAAGCGGTTCGACCCGGAACGCGGCTTCCGGCTCGCCACCTACGCCATGTGGTGGATCCGCGCCTCGATCCAGGAGTACATCCTGCGCTCGTGGTCGCTGGTGAAGATCGGCACCACGGCCGCGCAGAAGAAGCTGTTCTTCAACCTGCGCCGCCTCAAGGGCCAGTTGCGGGCGATCGACGACGGCGACCTGCCGCCCGAAAAGGTCGCCGCCATCGCCAGCGCGCTCGACGTGCCGGAGGACGAGGTCGTCTCCATGAACCGGCGGATGTCCGGCTCCGACCGCTCGCTGAACGCGCCGGTCCGGGCCGACGGCGACGGCGAGTGGCAGGACTGGCTGGTCGACGACGCGCCGGACCAGGAGCGCCGCCTCGCCGAGGAGGACGAGCTCGACAAGCGCCGCCGCCTGCTGGCCCGCGGCATGGAGGCGCTGACCGAGCGCGAGCGCCGCATCCTCGCCGAACGCCGGCTGAGCGAGGACCCGTCGACGCTGGAGGAGCTCGCCGGGGAATTCGGCGTCAGCCGCGAACGGGTGCGCCAGATCGAGGCGCGCGCCTTCGAGAAGCTGCAAAAGGCGATCCGCGCCGCCGCGATCGAGGAGAACCTGCTCCCGGCCGGCTGACGCCGCCGGGCGCGGCGCTTGCCCGCCGCGGCGGGCGGGGGTATCCGTTTTTCGACGATGCACGGCCGAAGGGAGAAGGCGATGGCGACGGTGCGGCGGTTCGCGGCGGCGGCGGCCTTGGCTTGCGCGACGCTGGCGGGGCCGGGGGGCGCGGGCGCGGCCGGTCTCGCGGAGGGGCTGTACGCGCGGGCCGGGATCGGCCTCGACCTCGCGGGCGACGCGACATTCGCGGACGCGGACTGCGCCAGCACGGCGCCGGCGGCGCTTTACGGCTGCGGCGCCGGTCCCGACGGCCGGTCCAGGGCCTCGCGCGGCGAGTTCGGCCGCGCCGGCGCGCTGGAGCTCGGCCTCGGCGCCGCCGTCGCGCCGGGCGCGCGGATCGAACTCCTGCTCGAATACCGCCCGGACGCCGCCTTCGCGGGCCGCGCCAACTTCCTCGCCGCCGGGCGCCGCCAGGAGGTCTCGGCCGGGGCGTCGTCGCTGGCCGGCATGGCGGCGGCCTGGCTGGACCTCGGCGCGCTGGGCGCGCCGTCCCTGGGGCCGTTCGCGCCCTTCGTCGGCGCCGGCATGGGCGCGGCGCGGGTCGAGACCGGCGAGACCCGGATGGACTTCCCGGCCACCTGGACGATCGCGCCCGGCGCCAGCCGGACGAACTTCGCCTGGATGGCGACGGCCGGCGTCTCGGCGCCGCTGGGCGGCGGCGCGACGCTCGACCTCGCCTGGCGCTACACCGATTACGGGACCGCAGAGACCGGGCGCGGCGCGGGGCGCGTCGTCTGGCGCGACGGGAGCCGGGACCCGCTCCCGCTCGACCTCGCGCCGACGCGCGCCCGGATGGCGGCGCACGGCGTCCGGCTGTCGGTGCGCTACGGGTTCTGAACGGGAACGGCGCGGCGACGCGGCGCGCGGACGGCGCTATACTCGCCGGCGGGGCGCGGCCGGCGGCCGGCGCGGAAGGTTCGACGGGGAGGACAAGCCATGGCGATCACGGCCGAGGAGACAAGGGGCGGTCTCGAAATCCGCAAGCTGCATCCGGCGATCGGGGCCGAGGTCCGGGGGGTGGACTTCAACGCGCCGCTCCCGGCCGAAACCGTGGACGCCATCCACGCCGCGTGGATGGACCGCCTGGTCCTGGTCTTCCCCGGCCAGCGCGTGACCGACGAGCGCCATGTCGAGGTCACCCGCGGCTTCGGCGAGCCGGAGGTGTTCCACCAAGACATCCTGAAATCCACGCGCGTGAAGGAGATTTTCCGCGTCTCCAACACCGACGAGGACGGCAGGATCATGCCGCGCGAACACCCCACCATGCGCCAGCTTTCGAGCGCCCGGCGCTGGCACACCGATTCGAGCTACCGGCCGGTCCCGGCCATGGGGTCGCTGCTGCACGGGATCGAGGTGAGCCGCACCGGCGGGCTGACCTGCTTCGCCAACATGTACGAGGTCTGGGACGCGCTGCCGGCGGCGCTCAGGGCGCGGGTCGCCGGCCGCAAGGCGCGCCACGACTTCGAGATGCTGAGCCGGATCACCGGCGGGCGCGCGCCGACGCCGGAGGAGCGCGCCGCCATGCCGCCGGTCTGGCAGCCGATGGTCCGCCGCCACCCGGTCACCGGGCGCGCCTCGCTCTACATCAGCCCGATCTACAACGACCGGATCGAGGGCATGGAGGACGGCGAGGCGATGGCGCTGGTGGAGGAGCTGGCCGAGTTCGCCGGCCAGGACCGCTTCGTCTACCGCCACCGCTGGGAGACCGACGACATCGTGATGTGGGACAACCGCTGCACCATGCACCTGGTGACCCCGCACGACCCGGCGGAGCGGCGGATCATGCACCGCACCACCATCTCCGGCGACGGCCCGGTCCTCGCGGCCTGAAACGCGACCCGGGCCGGACCGGGCGCTTGCGCCGCGCCCCCGCAGGTGTAGTATGCCGCTCCAGTCATGAAAAATGTCCTGGGAGGCTGACATGTCCCGCGTCCTCTTCGCCCTCGCCGTGTTCGCCGCCGCCTGCGTCCTCGGCTCCGGCCACGCCGTCGCCAATGCGACCACCGGCTCCTACAGCGCGACCGGCACCGACACGGACATCCGCAAATCCTGCAAGAACCTGTCGGTCGCGAACAATGGAACGCTGAGCGGAACCTGCAACAAGGTCGCCAACGGCGCGGTGACCGACACCGTCTCGACGACCCACGACCTCACGACGACCGTGGCCTGCCACAACGTCACGCAAGAGCCGTTCTGGGCTGGGAACGCGGGCGGCGACACCAACTACACCGCGCTCGCCTCGGGGCAGGCGAAAAGCGTGAGCACCGGAAGCGGCAACTCGTACTACCTTATCGCGGATTGCGGCGGCGGCGGGATGGAGCTGCCCCTCAGCCGGCGGATCGGGAACAAGACGTCCGACGGCGTGTTCGAGCATTCGTCGTCGAACCTCTGGTAGGCCGCGTCCCCCGCCGGCCTCGGCGCCGGCGGGCCGGCGCTCACGGCGGCGGGAGTTCGGTCCAGCCGTCGCGGGTGAGGATTTCGGCCGGACGGAAGCGCGCCTTGTAGGACATCTTCCGCGTCTCGGCGATCCAGTAGCCGAGATACACATAGTCGAGTCCGAGGGCGCGGGCGCGCTCCACCAGGCGCAGCACCATGTAGCCGCCGAGGCCGCGGCCCGGCTCGGCGTCGTCGAAGAAGCTGTACACGGCCGACAGGCCGTCGTCCTGCAAGTCCGCCAGCATCGCGCCGGCGAGCGCGCCGCCGCCGGGGCGGCGGAACTCGACGACGCGGGACTCGATCGGCGTGCGCTCGACCATCTCGGCGAAATCGACGAAATCCATCGCGCCCATCTCGCCGCCGCCGTGGCGCGACGCCTGGTAGCGCTTGAACAGCGCGAACTGCTCGGCCGTGGCGCGGGCCGGGCGCCAGTCGGCCGCGAGGTCGCGGTTGCGGGCCAGCGCGCGGCGGTGGGAGCGGGTCCAGGCGAAATCGCGCGCCCGCGCGCGTATCGGCACGCAGGCGGCGCACGCCGGGCAGGCCGGGCGGTAGCAGAGCGTCTGCGCGCGCCGGAACCCCGCCCGCGCCAGCGCGTCGTGGCTGGCGCGGCCCCGGCGGCTCGAAATGTCCGCGACCAGCCGGCGCTCCACCCGGTCCGGCAGATAGGGGCACGGCATCGGGAGCGTGTGCGCGAAGACCAGCGGGGGCGCGATGGAGCCGTCGAACATGCTGGAACCGTTCGGGTGGGCGGACGCGGGGATGGTCGCCGATTCCGGCCCCGCGCGCAACCGCGGCCGGCGCGCCGGCGCGCGGCCCGTCCTCAGTCCTCCGCGGAGTCTTCGACGAGGGCGGCGTAATGGGCCAGCCACTGGCGCTCCAGCTCCGCCTCCGACGCGCCGAGGTCGTAGACCGGGGAGTACAGGCGGCGCGCCTCGTCCACCTCGACGACGACGATGCCGCGCATCCGGTCCGCGAGTTCCGGCCACCTCTCGCGGAACGCGGGCGCCAGTTCGTCGAACCCCGCCTCGCCGCGGGCGTTATAGGACGCGACGCCGCGCAGGCGCGCCGCCTGGCGGCGCAGCACATCGACGAAGTTCACCTCGACGGCCGGGTTGGCGCGCAGGTTGCGCGCGGTGCCGGGCGAGCGGATGTCGGAGAACGCGATCCGGCGCCCGTCGAGGACCAACATCGTCCCCTTCGGGCTGACGCGCGGCGTCCCGTCGGGCGCGACCGTGGCGACCAGGCCGACCGTGTTGGCCTCGATCAGGCGCTTCGTCGCGTCGTCGATCATGGAACGCCTTCCCCTTGTTCCGCCGCCCGGCGCCGCGCGGCCCGGTCGGGCTATTCCGCGGCCTTGTCGATCTCGTTGCCGATCGCCATGCCGGCGACGACGCCGGCGGCCGTCGCGGCCACGTGGCCCGCCCCGGCGCCGATATGCGCGCCGGCCAGCCCGCCGCCGACGCCTCCCAGCAACGCCGCGGGCCCGCACCCCGAAACCGCCAGCGCGCCCGCGAGCGCAAGGGGAATGAGAAGCGCCTTTCTCTTCATGTCCGTTCCTCCCGAGTCCGGACGGCGGCGGGGATTCGCCGCCTCGCACGCGATGGAAGACCGAATCGGACTTTCGCGCAAGGGGAGTCCGCGCCTTCCCGTATTCCGCCGCCCGCGCGCGCCGCCCATCGCCCCGCGCCCGTCCGCCCAACCCCTTGCCTCGCGCGGGCGGCGCGCATAGCTTGCGGCCGTCCGCCGGAAAGGGAGCCGCGCCGTGTCGAACCCCGCCGAAACCGCCCCCGGGATCGCCGTCGGGATCGCCGAGGACATCCTCGCCGACGCCCGCGCCTGGCCGTTCGAGGAGGCGCGGAAAATCCTGAAACGGCTCGGCGGCAAGGCGCCGGAGAAGGGTTACGTGCTGCTGGAGACCGGCTACGGCCCCTCCGGCCTGCCGCATATCGGGACCTTCGGCGAGGTGTTCCGCACCACGATGGTGCGCCAGGCGCTGTCGCGGCTCGAACCCGGCCTGGAGAGCCGCCTGGTCGCGTTCTCCGACGACATGGACGGGCTGCGCAAGGTCCCGGACAACATCCCGAACCGGGACATGGTGGCCGAACACCTGCACAAGCCGCTGACCCGCGTGCCGGACCCGTTCGGCACGCACGAAAGCTTCGGCGCGCACAACAACGCCCGCCTCAAGGGCTTCCTCGACTCCTTCGGCTTCGAGTACGAGTTCCTGAGCGCGACGGAATGCTACGCGAGCGGCCGGTTCGACGACGCGCTGCTGCGCGCGCTGGAGCGCTACGACGAGATCATGGCCATCATGCTCCCCACGCTGGGGGAGGAGCGGCGGCGCACCTACAGCCCCTTCCTGCCGGTCTGCCCGCGCACCGGCCATGTGCTCCAGGTCCCGATCCTCCGCCGCGACGCGCGCGCGGGGACGGTCGCCTACGCCGACCCGGAGACCGGGGAGGAGGTCGAGACGCCGGTGACCGGCGGGCGCTGCAAGCTGCAATGGAAGGCCGACTGGGCGATGCGCTGGCACGCGCTCGGCGTCGATTACGAAATGTCGGGCAAGGACCTGATCGACAGCGTGAAGGCGTCGGCGCGCATCCGCCGCGTCCTCGGCTCGCCGCCGCCGGAGGGGTTCAGCTACGAGTTGTTCCTCGACGAAGAGGGGCGGAAAATCTCGAAGTCGAAGGGCAACGGCATCGCGGTGGAGGACTGGCTGAAATACGGCCCGCCGGAGAGCCTGTCGCTGTTCATGTTCCAGCGGCCGAAAAGCGCCAAGCGGCTCTATTTCGACGCCATACCGCGGGCGACGGACGACTATATCGCCTTCCGCGCCCGGCTCGCCGGCGACGCGCCGGACAAGCGGGTCGAGAATCCGGCCTGGCACATCCACGGCGGCGCGGCGCCGGCGGACGGGGCGCCGCTCGGCTTCGGCCTGTTGCTGAACCTGGCCGGCGTTTGCCACGCCGAGGACAAGGAGGTGCTCTGGGGCTACATCGCGCGCTACGCGCCCGGCGCCTCGCCGGAGGCCAACCCCTTCCTCGACCGGCTGGCGGGCCACGCGGTCGCCTATTACCGGGATTTCGTGAAGCCGGCCAAGCGCTACCGCGCGCCGGACCCGGCCGAGCGGGCGGCGCTGGCCGACCTCGCCGGCGCGTTGCGCCGCCTGCCGGCCGGCGCGGCGGGCGAGGACATCCAGGCGGCGGCCTACGAGGTCGGCAAGCGCCACGGTTTCGCCAACCTGCGCGACTGGTTCCAGACGCTCTACCTGGTGCTGCTCGGGCAGGACCGGGGGCCGCGCTTCGGCTCCTTCGCCGCGCTCTACGGGATCGCGGAGACGGTCGCGCTGATCGAGCGCGCGCTGGCCGGCGAGGACCTGGCGGCGTAGCGCCGCGCCGGTCCGGGCGGTCCCGGCCGGCTCGGGCGGTCCAGGCCGGCTCGGGCGGTCCAGGCCGGCTCAGGTGATCCGGGTGGGCAGGTGCGACGGCAGCCAGCCGACCACGGCCTTGCGGCTCTTCTTGTCCCAGAAGAAATAGGCGCGGAAGCAGGACTTCTCGTTGCGCGAATTGCCCTTCTTCAGGTGCAGGTCGAGCAGGCGCTCCTCGCCGTCGTGGTTGATGAAGTAGGTCTTGCCGTGCTCGCCGTGGCGCGTTCCCCGGAAGGTGTTTTCCAGCGAAATGCCCTCCTTGCGGCATTCCTCGGTAAACAGCTCCATGGTCTCGTCGATTTCCTTGCGGCGGATCGGGACGTAATAATCCCGGAGCAACAGCAGGGCTTTGAAAATAACCGGCACATCTTTGTACCGGGACTTCTTTATACCTCTTAGGGCGCGGTTGTGGATATCGACATACCCCGCCAAGTGCTTGTCGCACCATTCCTTGAAGTTCGCGAGATCGTTCGGTACTTCGCGCTGTTCGACGGACATGGCCGTTCTCCCGCTGCCTCGACGCCCCGGCGAGGCCTTCGCCCCGCCGTCGATACCATTGTAACGCCCCCCGCCGCCGGGCGCAAGGGCCGCGGCGCGTCTTTCCGCGGCCGGCGCGGCCTCAGGCGACGCCGAGTTTTTCGGCGACGAAATCGAGGCGGTCCTGGCCCCAGAACAACTCGCCCTCGATCAGCCAGGACGGCGCGCCGAACACGCCCCGGCGGATCGCCTCCTCCGTCTCCGCGTCGAAAATCCGCGCGACCTCCGGCCCGTTCGCCGCGTCGAGGATCGCGCCGGCGTCAAGCCCGGCCTCGGCGCAGACCGCGCGCACGACCTCCGGGTCGTCGATGTTCCGGTCGTCCTCCCACAGCGCCGCGAGCAGGGCGTTGGAGAGCGCGAGCGCGTCCGCGCCGGCCTCGCGCGCGGCGGTGATGGCGTGGGCGGCGAGCGGCGAGGTCGCCGGGAAGTTCGACGGCTCGATATTCATCGGCGAGCCCCGCCGGCGCTTCCAGCGCGCCAGCTCCATCAGGCGGTAGGCGCGCCGCTCCGGCGAGCGGCGGGGCAGCGGCAGCCCGCCGGTGGCGGGAAACACGCGCCCGAAATCCACCGGGTGGACACGCACCTCCGCGCCCGCCCCGGCAGCCATGTCGGCGAACAGCCGGCCGCCGAGATAGGTCCACGGGCTGGACGGCGTGATGTAGTAATCGACGACGGTCGCCATGTCGTTCTCCCGTTTCGAGGGCGGGCGCGCCGCCCGGCGTCAGCACAGCATCCCGGCCACGTGCCCGGCGATGGCCAGCGAACTGGTCATGCCGGGCGATTCGATGGCGTACAGGTTGACCAGCCCCGGCACGCCGTGCTCGGCCGGCCCCTGGATCGCGTAATCCGCCGCCGGCTCGCCCGGCGCCTGGATTTTCGGGCGGATGCCGGCGTAGCCCGGCTGCAGCGCCCCGTCCGGCAGGCCGGGCCAGTATTTGCGCACGGCGGCGTAGAAGCTCTCCGAACGGCCCGGATCGACATCGTAGTCGATCGCGTCGATCCATTCGACGTCCGGCCCGAAGCGCGCCTGCCCGGCGAGGTCGAGCGTGAGGTGGACGCCGAGGCCGGCCTGCTCCGGCGCCGGGTAGATCAGCGAGGAGAACGGCGCGCGGCAGCCCGACAGCGCGTAGTAGTTGCCCTTGCAGTAGTAGCGCGGCGGCACGCGCCCGGCCGGGAAGCCGTCCAGCCGCCGCGCCAGGTCCTGCGAATGCAGCCCGGCGGCGTTGACGACCGCGCGCGCCGACAACGCCATCGGCTCGGCCCCGCCGACCTCCAGGCGCACGCCGTCCTCCCCGACCCGGCCGCTCTCGACCGGCGCGTGGAAGGCGATCGCCGCGCCCCGGTCCTCCGCGTCGCCCTGCAGCGCCAGCATGAAGGAGTGGCTGTCGGCGACGCCGGTGGACGGCGACCACAGCGCGGCGTCGCAGCGCAATTCCGGCTCGCGCGCCAGCGCGTCGTCGCGCGACAGGAGTTCGAGGTCGTCCACGCCGTTGCGCGCCGCCCGCTCCCGAATGCGCGCGAGCGCGGGAACCTGGTCCCCGGAGGTGGCGACGATCAGCTTGCCGAGGCGCTTGTGGGGGATGCCGCGCTCCTCCATGTAGCGGTACATGGCGAGCTTGCCCTCGACGCAGAACCGCGCCTTCAGGCTCCCCGGCTCGTAGTAGATGCCGGCGTGGACCACCTCGGAGTGGCGCGAACTGGTCTCGGTCCCGATCGCCTCGGCGCGCTCCAGCACGACCACCTCGCGCCCCCGGAGCGCCAGCGCCCGGGCGCAGGCCAGCCCGACCACGCCGGCGCCGATCACCGCGCAGTCCACCGCCTCCGCCACAAGCGCCCTCCCCCGGCGCCGCCGCGCGGGCCGGCGGCCTAGCGCAGGCTCGCGTTGATGCGTTCGAGCGCGGCCGCGCCCGGCCGCAATTCCGCCTCGCCCAGCGCGTTGAGCGGGGTCTCGACCATTTCGAGCTTCTCCTTCAACTCGCTGTCGCCGGTGTCGAGGTAGAGCAGGCCGGTGACCACCTCGCCCTCCTCCTGGCGCTCCATGATGTGGCGGACGGCGCCGGCCGCGTCCGTCGGGTCGTAGGCGGCGTCGAGCTTGCGCAGGCGGACCCGGCCCCGGTCGTGCAGTTCGACCTCGATGACCGTCCCCTCGGCGTAGCTGGCGACGATCTCCTCGCGCAGCGGCACATAGTCCGTCTCCACCACCGAATGCTCCCGGTCGCGCACGAATTCGAAGCTCTTGGTCGAGCCGGTATGGTTGTTGAAGGTGACGCAGGGCGAGATCACGTCGATCAGGGCGAACCCCTTGTGCGACAGGGCGGCCTTCATCATCGGGACCAGCTGCTCCTTGTCGCCGGAGAAGCCGCGGGCGACGAAGCTGGCGCCGAGCTGGATCGCCAGCACCGCGAGGTCGATCGCATCGAAGGCGTTGCGCTGGCCCTTGCGCCCGACCGACACCCGGTCGTTGGTCGCCGAGAACTGCCCCTTGGTGAGGCCGTAGGTGCCGTTGTTCTCGACCACGTAGAGCATGTCCACCTGCCGGCGCACCGCGTGGGCGAACTGGCCGAGGCCGATCGAAGCCGAATCGCCGTCGCCGGACACGCCGATGTATTTCAACTCGCTGTTGGCGAGGTTGGCGCCGGTCGCCACCGAGGGCATCCGGCCGTGCACCGAGTTGAAGCCGTGGCTGCGCGAGAGGAAATAGGTCGGCGTCTTCGACGAGCAGCCGATGCCCGACATCTTGGCCACCTTGTGGGCCGGCAGGTCCAGCTCGAAGCACGCCTCGACGATCGCCGCGCTGACCGAATCGTGGCCGCAGCCGGCGCACAGCGTCGACATCGTGCCCTCGTAGTCGCGCCGGGTCAGGCCGAGCGCGTTGCGCGGCAGGCGGGGGTGGTGGAATTTCGGCTTGGCGAGATAGGTCATGTCCGTCGTCCCGGAACCCTGGATCGGCGCTATTCGGCCGCGTGGCCGGCGGCGGCCGCCTCGTCCTCGGCGTCCTCCCCGCCCCGGCCGAGGGCGGCGCACACGAGGTCGGCGATGCGCCTGGCCGTCACCGGGAACCCGTCGAAATTGAGGATCGGGACCAGCCGGGCCGGATCGACGCCGCATTCGTTGACCAGCAGCCCGCGCATCTGCGCGTCGCGGTTCTGCTCGACCACGAAGACCTTCTCGTGGCCGCGCAGGAACTCCTCGACCTCGCGCGAGAAGGGGAAGGCGCGGATGCGCATCGTGTCGAGATGGATTTTCCGCTCCGCCAGCAGCTCCATCGCCTCGGGCACGGGCGCGGCGGTGGTGCCGAAATAGGCCAGCCCCATGGTCGCGCCCCGGTTCTCCTGGCCGAACTCCGGCGCGGGGACCAGGGTTTTCGCGGTGTCGAACTTGCGGTTCAGCCGGTGCATGACCCGCTCGTTGATCGCGCCGTCCTCGGTGTAGCGGGCGTATTCGTTGTGCGAGGTGCCGCGGCTGAAGAACGCGCCTTTCTCCGGATGCGCGCCCGGATAGGTGCGGTAGGGGATGCCGTCGCCGTCCACGTCCAGGTAGCGCCCGAAACGCTCGATTTCGTCGAGTTGCGCGGCGTCCAGCACCTTGCCCCGGTCGAAGCCGCGCGACTCGTCGATCGCCAGCGGCCGCGAGGTCCAGTCGTTCATGCCGAGGTCGAGGTCGCTCATCACGATGATCGGGGTCTGCAGCCGGTCGGCCAGGTCGAACGCCTCGATGGCGAAATCGAAGCATTCCGTCGGGTCGGAGGGGAACAGCAGCACATGGCGCGTGTCGCCGTGGCTGGCGTAGGCGCAGGAGACAATGTCCGACTGCTGCGTGCGCGTCGGCATCCCGGTGGAGGGGCCGCCGCGCTGGATGTCGAACAGGACGACCGGCACCTCGGCGAAATAGGCCAGCCCCAGGAACTCGCTCATCAGCGAGATGCCCGGCCCGCTGGTCGCGGTAAAGGCGCGGGCGCCGTTCCAGTTGGCGCCGATGGCCATGCCGATCGCCGCCAGTTCGTCCTCCGCCTGCACGACGGCGAACTTCTTGCGCCCGGTCGCCCCGTCGATCCTGAGCCGGTTGCAGTACCGCTCGAACGCCTCGGCCAGCGAGGTGGACGGCGTGATCGGATACCAGGCCGCGACCGTGGCGCCGGCGAAAACGCAGCCCAGCCCGGCCGCCGCGTTGCCCTCGATCAGGATGCTGTCGCCGGCGGCGTCCGACGCCTCGATCCGCATGTCGAGCGGGCAGTCGAAATGCTCCAGCGCGTAGTCCCGCGCCACCGCCAGCGCCTCGATGTTGGACTGGATCGCCTTGTCCTTGCCCCGGAACTGGGCGGCGATCATCTCCTTCACGACCTCGAAATCCATCCCCAGCAGCGCCGTCAGCGCGCCGACATAGGCGACGTTCTTGAACAACTGGCGCTCGCGCGGGATTTCGAACCGGCGGTTCACCAGCTTGGTGAGCGGCACGCCGACGGTATGGATGTCGTCCCGCTCGATCTCGCGGATGAAGGTGCTGTCGTAGAGCAGGTAGCCGCCGGGCACGATGGCGGCCAGGTCCTCGTCCCAGCTTTGCGGGTTCATCGCCACCATCATGTCGATGCCCTCGCGCCGGCCGAGATGGCCCTTCGCGCTCACCCGCACCTCGAACCAGGTCGGCAGGCCCTGGATGTTGGAGGGGAAGATGTTCTTCGGCGCGACCGGAACCCCCATGCGGAACACCGCGCGGGCGAACAGCGCGTTGGCGCTGGCCGAGCCGGAGCCGTTCACATTGGCGAACTTGATGACGAACTCGTTGACCCGCGTCATGCGTATCTCCGGTTCCGCGCCTGGGACTCGTGGTAGAGGAACTTCTTCATGTCCCAGGCCGCCGTCGGGCAGCGTTCGGCGCACAGCCCGCAATGCAGGCAGACATCCTCGTCCTTGACCATCGCCCGGCCGGTCGGCAGCCCGTCCGCCACGTAGAGGTCCTGTTCGGCGTTCAGCGCCGGCGCCCGCAGCGCCTGGCGGAGCGCCTCCTCCGGGCGGTTGTCGATGAAGTTGATGCAGTCGACGGGGCAGATGTCCACGCAGGCGTCGCATTCGATGCAGCGGCCGGCGTCGAACACCGTCTGCACGTCGCAATTGAGGCAGCGCATCGCCTCGTCGAAGGCCGTGCGGTCGTCGAAGCCGAGTTCGACCTCCAGCTTGATGTCGGACAGCGCCCGCGCCTTCTCGGCGTGCGGCACGAGGTAGCGCCGGTCGTCCGAGATGGCGTTGTGGTAGGACCACTCGTGCATCCCCATCTTCTGGCTCACCAGCGTGACATGGGGGGGCAGGCGGTCGCCGATGTCCTCGCCCCGGCACAGCTTGTCGATCGAGATCGCGGCCTGGTGGCCGTGGGCGACGGCCCAGATGATGTTCTCCGGCCCGAAGGCGGCGTCGCCCCCGAAGAACACCCGGGGGTGGGTCGAGCGGAAGGTCTCGCGATCGACGACGGGCATGTCCCACTTGTCGAAGTCGAGGCCGATGTCGCGCTCGATCCAGGGGAAGTGGTTCTCCTGCCCGATGGCGCAGAGCACGTCGTCGCAGGGGAAGAACACCGGCTCCTCACCGGTCGGGACCAGCTTGCGCCGCCCGTCCGCGCCGTATTCCGGGCGCACCTTCTCGAAGCGCACGCCGGCCAGCCGGCCGTCCTCGAGCACGAGTTCCAGGGGCACGTGGTTGTTGAGGATTTCCACGTCCTCGCGCTGCGCGTCCTCGATCTCCCAGGGGGAGGCCTTCATCTCCTCGAACGGGCTGCGCACGATCACCTTCACGACCTCGCCGCCGAGCCGCATGGCGGTGCGGCAGCAGTCCATCGCCGTGTTGCCGCCGCCGAGCACGATCACCCGCCGGCCGACGGTCGCGGTGTGGCCGAAGGCGACGCTCATCAGCCAGTCGATGCCGATGTGGAAATTGTCCGCCGCCTCCTCGCGCCCCGGAACCCGCAGGTCGCGCCCGCGCGGCGCCCCGGTGCCGACGAAGACCGCGTCGTAATTCTCCGCCAGCAGGTCGCGCAGGCTGCCCACGTCGTGGCCGAAACGGGTCTCGACGCCGAAGTCGAGGACGCGCTCCACCTCCTCGTCGAGCACCGATTGCGGCAGGCGGAAGGCCGGGATCTGGCTGCGCATCATGCCGCCGCCGGAAGCGTCGCGGTCGTACACCGTGACGTGGTAGCCGAGCGGCGCCAGGTCGCGCGCGACGGTGAGCGAGGCCGGGCCGGCGCCGACGCAGGCGATTCGCCTGCCGTTTTTCGGCGCGACCTCGGGCATCAGATGCTCGATATCGCCGCGGTAATCCGCCGCCACCCGCTTCAGCCGGCAAATCGCGACCGGCTTTTCCTCGATCCGGCCGCGGCGGCAGGCCGGCTCGCACGGCCGGTCGCAAGTGCGCCCCAGGATGCCGGGGAACACGTTCGACTCCCAGTTGACCATGTAGGCGTCGGTATAGCGCCCCTGCGCGATCAGGCGGATGTATTCCGGCACCGGCGTGTGGGCCGGACACGCCCACTGGCAGTCCACCACCTTGTGGAAATAGTTCGGGTCGGAGATGTCCGTCGGCTTCGTGTAGGGCGCCGGCGGGCGCTCCGCGCCGCTGGATGGGTTTTCCTGGATGCTCATGGTCTCGCTGGGGTTCCCGCGTTGCCTCGGTGGGCGTCCCGGCCGCCCGTCCCGGCGCCGCCGCCGTGTCGAGGAACGGCCAATAAGCGCCGTTTCCCGGACGAACGCCAGTCTAAATAGCACGGCGGGCGCGCGCCGCAAGCCCGTCGTTCGCCGCGGCGCCGCGATCCGCCCGCGCGGCCCGTTCCGCCGCGCGCCCGGACGCGGCCTTGCGGGCGCCGCCCGGCCTCGTCTACAACCCTCCGCCGAGACCGGGACGACACGGGAAGGGAGACGCCCATGAACGGCCCCGCCGCCGGGGCCCCGCGCAAGGGGCCGCTTTCCGGCATCGTGGTAATCGACCTGTCGCGCATCCTCGCCGGCCCCTACTGCACGATGATGCTGGCCGAGCTCGGCGCGCGCGTGGTCAAGGTGGAGCCGCCCGGCCGCGGCGACGACGCCCGCCATTACGGCCCCTTCGTCAACGGCAAGTCGGCTTACTTCCAGTCGGTCAACCGCGGCAAGGAGAGCATCGCGCTCGACCTCAAGACGGAGGAGGGCAAGGCCGTCCTCCACCGCCTGCTCGCGGGCGCCGACGTGGTGGTCGAGAACTTCCGGCCGGGCACGATGGAGAAGCTCGGCTTCGGCTGGGAGGCGCTGCATCCCCGCTATCCGCGCCTGATCTACGCCTCGGCCTCCGGTTTCGGGCATTCCGGGCCGGAGATGTACCGGCCGGCCTACGACATGGTGGTGCAGGGGATGGGCGGAATCATGAGCGTGACCGGCCATCCCGGCGCGCCGCCGACGCGCATCGGCATGTCGATCGGCGACATCGGCTCCGGCCTCTACGCGACGATCGGCGTGCAGGCGGCGCTGTTCCACCGCCAGGCGACCGGCGAGGCGACGAAGGTCGATATCGGAATGCTGGACTGCCAGGTCGCGCTGCTGGAGAACGCGGTGATGCGCTATTTCGTGAGCGGGACGGCCCCCGGCCCGCTCGGCGCGCGCCACCCCTCGATCACGCCGTTCGAGGCCTACGAGACGGCGGACGGCCACATCATCGTCTCCGCCGGGAACGACGCGCTGTTCGCCCGGCTGGCCGAGGCGCTGGGCCGGCCGGAATGGGCCGGCGACCCGCGCTACGCCAGCAACGACCTGCGCAACCGCAACGTCGACGCGCTGAAGGACGAGATGGAGGCGGTGCTCCGCGCGGCGCCGACGGCGGACTGGATCGCCCGGCTCGACGGGTACGGCGTGCCCTGCGGGCCGATCAACGACGTGGGCCAGGCGGCGGAGCACCCGCAGACCCGCGCCCGCAACATGGTCGTCTCGGTGGACGACCCGGTGAGCGGGCCGATGCGGCTGTCCGGCAACCCGGTCAAGCTCGCCGGCTTCGAAGACCCGCCGGACCGCGCCCCGGCGCCCGACCTCGACGCGGACCGCGACGCCATCCTCGCCGCGCTGGCCGGCTGACGCCGCCGGCCGGGGCCGGTCCGCGGCCGCGTGTCCGATTCCGGCGGGGAAACGCCGCTTGCCGGACGGACCGGCGCGCGCGCCCGCGCGACAAGTCCCGCCGGAGAGGCGTCCAGGGAGTCTCGCGCGATGCCGGCCGTCCCGACCGTCGAAGACATCCGCGCCGCCGCCCGCACGGTGGCCGGCGCGGTCGTCCGCACGCCGGCGGTCCCGGCCCCGTGGCTGGACCGCGAATGCGGCGCGCGCGTCTTCCTCAAGCTGGAGAACCAGCAGGCGACGAACTCGTTCAAGGACCGCGGCGCGGCCGTGAAACTGTCGAGCCTGTCGGCGGAGGAGCGCGCGCGCGGCGTCATCGCCATCTCCGCCGGCAACCACGCCCAGGGCGTCGCCTTCCACGCGCGCCGGCTGGGGATTCCGGCGACCGTCGTGATGCCGGTGCAGACCCCCTTCTCGAAGGTCGAGCGCGCGCGGCGCCACGGCGCCGAACTGGTCCTGCACGGCCGGAGCCTTTCCGATTGCGCGGACAAGGCGCGCGAACTGGTCGCGGCGGAGGGCCGGGTCCCGATCCATCCCTACGACGATCCGGCGATCGTCGCCGGCCAGGGGACGATCGGCCTGGAGCTGCTGGCCGACCTGCCGGAACTCGACGCCATCGTCGCGCCGATCGGCGGCGGCGGGCTGCTGGCGGGGATCGCGCTGGCGGCCAAGGCGCTGAAGCCCGAGATCCGCCTCTTCGGCGTCGAGGCGGCGCTCTACCCCTCGATGTACGAGGCGCTGAACGGCCTGCCGGAAACCTCCGGCGGCGACACCATCGCCGAGGGCATCGCGGTCAAGCGGCCGGGCGACCTGCCCCGCCAGGCGATCGGCGCGCTGGTCGAGGATGTCGTGCTCGCGGGCGAGGAGGAGATCGAGCGCGCGGTGTGCCGGCTCGCGGAGGAGCAGAAGACGGTGGCCGAGGGCGCCGGCGCGGCCGCCGTCGCCGCGCTGCCGCTGCTGGCGGGCCGGCTCGCGGGCCGGACGGTGGCGGCGGTCGTCAGCGGCGGCAACATCGACTCCCGGCTGCTGGCGACGGTGATGATGCGCGGCCTCGCGCGCGACGGCCGGATGGCGCGCATCCGCGTCGAAATCCCCGACGAGCCGGGCGTGCTGGCCCAGGTCAGCGGCCGCATCGGCGCGCTGGGCGGCAACATCGTCGAAATCCGCCACCACCGCCTGTTCCACGACGTGCCGGTCAAGCGCGCCGAACTCGACGCCGTGGTGGAGACGCGCGACGCCGCCCATGTCGGCCGCATCCTCGACGCGATCGGCAAGGCCGGCTTCAGCGTCCGCCTGCTCGGCGGGACCGAGCGCGAGGGGCGGAGCGTCTAGCCGGCCGGCCCGGCGCCCGTTCGGGCGAGCCGGGCGTAGGCGCCCCGGTGGTAGAGCAGCGGCGCCGCGTCCGACAGCAGTTCGACGCGCTCCGCCCGGCCGATCATCACCACATGGTCGCCGGCCCCGTGCCGCGCCTCGACCCGGCAGTCGGCGGCGCAGACCGCGCCGTCGAGGATCGGCGCGCCGGTCTCCCACGCCCGCCAGGCCACGCCGTCGAAACGGTCGCCCTCGAAGGCCGCGAAGCGGGTGGACAATTCCTCCTGCCCGGCGGCGAGGATGTTCACCGCGAAACAGTCCGCCGCCATGAAGGCGTCGAAATTGGTGGACGAGCGGCCGAGGCAGAACAGCACCAGCGGCGGGTCGAGCGAGACCGAGGCGAAGGAGTTGGCGGTGATCCCGTGCGCCGCCCCGCCCGCGACCGTCGTGACGATGGTCACGCCGGTCGCGAAGGCGCCCATCGCGTCGCGGAAACGGCGCTGGTCGATCGTCATGGCGGTGCTCCCGTCCGGACCGTCCCGCCCGCCGCGCCGGCGGCCCTCCGGCCCGGACCCGCCCGGAGGCGGCTCCGTTTAACCATGCCCGGCGGCGAAAATCCAACCGCCATCGCGCGCCCCCGGGGCGCGGCGGGCGCGGCCGGCGGGCCTTGCGCCCGGCCCGGCGGCGGCGTAGCCTCGCGGCGTCGAGACCGACGGGACGGGGAACCGCCGTGGCCGCTTCCGAAACGCAACCGCCGGCCGGACCGGGCCAGGGCGCGGCCGGGGCGCCGGCCGGCGGCGACGACCGGACGATCCACTTCCATTTCGATTTCCTCTCCCCCTTCGGCTATTTCGCCAGCCTGCGGGTGGACGGCCTCGCGGCGCGCCACGGCCGGCGGTGCGAGTGGCGGCCGATGCTGCTGGGGATTTCGGTCCTCAAGGTCATGGGCCTGCCGCCGGTGGCGGACACGCCGCTGAAGGGCGCCTATATCCGCCGCGACGCCGAGCGCTACGCGCGCCGCCGCGGGCTGGAGGTCGCCCGGCCCTTCGGCGCGCCTCAGATAAACCCGCTGCTGCCGGCGCGCGCCGTGTGCTGGCTGCGCGAACACAGCCCCGCCCTCGCCCGGCCGGCCGCGGCGGCGCTGTACGACGCGCACTGGCGGCGCGACGAGGACATTTCGGACCCGGACATCGCCTTCGCCGCGCTGGCCGGCGCCGGCGCGGACACGGACGGCGTCCGCGCCGGCCTGGACAGCGGCGAGGCGGCGGCGCTGCTCCGCGCGGAGGTGGACGCCTCGATCGCGGCGGGCGTGTTCGGCTCCCCCACCTTCCGGGTCGGCGGCGAGCTGTTCTGGGGCGTCGAGAAGATGGAGACGCTGGAGGAGTGGCTGGCGGCCGGCGGCTGGTGACGGCGGGGCGCGCGGGGCGGCGCGTATTGACGCCTCGCCCGGCCGCGCCCATAACGGCGGCGGCGGGCCCGTAGTTCAGCCGGTTAGAACGCGCCGCTCATAACGGCGTTGTCGGGGGTTCGAGTCCCTCCGGGCCCACCGGGTTTCGCGAAGGGGAGGCGGGGATGGCGCATCGCGAGGGCGGCTGCCTGTGCGGCGACGTGCGGTTCCGGGTCGAGGGCGATCCGGCGCGCGTCGGCGTGTGCCATTGCCGCTACTGCCAGCTGCGCACGGGGAGCGCGTTTTCCGTGTCGGTCTATTTCCGGACGGACCGGGTGGAGCGGCTTTCGGGCGCGCTCGACAGCTACGGCTACGAGTCGGAGAGCGGCAACCGCTGGGAGATCGAGCGCTGCGCGACCTGCGGCACGGCGGTGTACTGGACCATCGCGGCGGGCGTCTGGACCGGCCTTCAGGGCATCGCCGGCGGCTGTTTCGACCCGCCGAGCTTCTGGTACGCGATCGACCGCGAGGTGTTCACGCGCACCCGCGCCGGCTTCTGCGCCATCGAGGCGCCGGAGAGTTTCGACACGCACCCCTCCCACGCCCCCGTCGCCCCCGACACCGGCCGCCTCGCCGGCGCCCCGACGGACACGCCGGCGTTCTGAGGGGGGCGCGGCGGAAGCGAGGGGCGCGAGCGGCGGCTTGCACTGTCGGGAAGTTCGCCCCGGCGCTCCCGCCCCCTCCGCCGTCACCCCGGCCTTGCGCCGGGGTCCAGCCGGCGCCGGCGCAAAGGGAAGGAGCGCGGGCGTTCGCCGCCCTTTTCGCGGCCGCCCCTTCCCTTCGGCGCGCCGCGTTACGGGCGGGGCTTGTTCGGGCCGTCGCCGATGACGGCGGAAATCCGTTTCGAGAGCCGCGCCCGCAAATCCTCCGAATCGCTCCAAAAAATATGGTTGTAGTGGTTCGTATCGAAATGGACATCTTTGCAACCGTCCTCGCGGCAGGTAAAGATCACCGGGATGTCGAGACCATGCGCGAACCCGGCTTCGTAATACACGCCGCCGCGCGCGCCGCTCTCGCCCTGCGTGAAATCCGCCACCACGAAACGCGACCGGCGGATTTCGGCGATAATCTCGTCGTCGATCTTGCCGTTGAAGTCCTTCCGGTCGATTCGGACCGGCTCGTACCCAGCATCCTGAACGCCTGACGCGATGCCGTTTTCGTATGCCTCATTCATGCTCTCGTCGAACCACATCGCAACGAAGGCTTGGGAGGAATCTCGGTATTTTGTTTTCAGTTCATCTATCCGAGCATAACCCTCAGATGATACCAAAAAATGTGTTCCCAGCATAGATTTATCTCCAATTTTATTCAAATAACCCCTGTCGACAAGCTGGTTCGCCAAAAACAAAATCTCTTCACCGCCAATTGATTCTGTGTTCGCTCTCGTTTTATTTCTATTTTCCTTCGAATTAATAATATCGCCAATTTTTTCCGTTTTTTCATAGAAATATATCAAGCATCTGTCCATCCGTTGTTGCACCGAAAGAGGTGGACGCTGTTTCGCATTATGTATCGTATCCGTGCTAATTTCCGGGTGCTGCTCCCCCAAATTTCTTTGCTCGACGAGCCAAGTGGTAAGGCGTGCCTTGGCACGGTCATCCAACTTCGCAATCATCGGCTCGGCGCTTCCGCTAATGAAGTACTTGCCGCCGGCCCTGGGCGAGTCCAGCATCCGCCCATCGCGGCCGAACGCCGGTATCTCGGTCGCCTCCGTGCCCCAGATCGCGCATTTGGCCATGGCCTTGCCCTCGCCGCCGAATCGGATGGCGGGACAGTAGCACGCGGCCGTTCCCGTTTCCACTGTGTTCCGATGCGCGCGGCGCCCCGGACTCGATCCGGGGCCTGGCGGCTCGGACGCAAAGAGACGAAGCGCGGCTTCGCCGCCCTTTTCGCTGGCGCCCCGTCCCTCGAAGCCGGCGCCGTCTGGACCCCGGCTCGGCGGCCGGGGCGCGGGAGGGGCCGGGGCGCTGGCCCCTCCCGCGTCTTCGGGCTTGGCGCCGGGGGGCCGGGGCGGGTAGGGTCCGGCCCGTCGCGGAACGGGCGGGGAGAGGCGGGGCATGGCCGTCGTGGAGGCGGAAACCGGAACGGCGGAGCGCGGGGCCGGGGCCGGCGGGCCGGCGCGGTTCGACGCGATCGTCGTCGGGGCCGGCATCGCCGGCATGTACCAGCTGCACCGGCTGCGCGAACTCGGCCTGTCGGTGCGCGTGTTCGAGACCGGGACCGGCGTCGGCGGAACCTGGTACTGGAACCGCTACCCGGGCGCGCGGTTCGACTCCGAAAGCTGGACCTACGGCTACTCCTTCTCCGAGGAGCTGCTGCGGGACTGGAACTGGAGCGAGCATTTCGCCGGCCAGCCGGAGACGCTGCGCTACCTCAACCATGTCGCCGACAGGTTCGACCTGCGCCGCGACATCTCCTTCGAGAGCCGGGTCGCGGCGGCGGCCTGGGACGACGAGGCCAACCTGTGGGAGGTCGAGCTGGAGGGCGGGGCGCGCTACCGCGCCACCTTCCTGATCACCGCCCTCGGCCCGCTCACGGCCCACACGCCGCCCCGGATCGAGGGGCGCGACGATTTCGCCGGCGAGGCCTGGCACACCGCGCGCTGGCCGCGCGAGCCGGTCTCCTTCGAGGGCAAGAGGGTCGGGATTATCGGGACCGGCGCCACCGGCATCCAGGCGATCACCGAGATCGCCAAGACGGCCGGCCACCTCACCGTGTTCCAGCGCCGGCCGAACTTTTCCGCGCCGCTGCGCAACCGGCCGATAACGCCGGAGGAGCAGCGCGAGATCAAGGCGCGCTACCCGGAAATCTTCGCCCGCTGCCGCGAGACGCCCGGCTGCTTCATCCACATGGCCGACCCGCGCGGCACTTTCGAGGTGCCGGAGGAGGCGCGCGAGGCGTTCTACGAGAAGCTCTATTCCGAGCCGGGCTTCGGCATCTGGCAGGCCAATTTCCGCGACATGCTGACGGACCCGGCCGCGAACGAGATCGCCAGCGCCTTCGTCGCCCGCAAAATCCGCGAGCGCGTGAAGGACCCGGCGGTCGCCGAGAAGCTGATCCCCGACGACCACGGCTTCGGCACCCGCCGGGTGCCGCTCGAAAGCGGCTATTTCGAGGTCTACAACCAGGACAATGTGCTGCTGGTGGACCTGCGCGAAACCCCGATCGAGCGGATCACGCCGAGGGGCGTGCTGACGACCGGGGGCGAGCACGAGTTCGACATGCTGATCTACGCCACCGGCTTCGACGCGGTGACCGGCGCGTTCGACCGGATCGACATCCGCGGGCGCGGGGGCCGGCGCCTCAAGGAGAAATGGGCCGAGGGGCCGCGCACCTTCCTCGGGATGCAATCCGTCGGCTTCCCCAACATGCTGACCATCGTCGGGCCGCACAACGCCGCCGGCCGCTGCAACGTGCCCCGCTGCATCGAGCAGAACGTGGAATGGGTGACGGACCTGATGCGCCACATGCGCGACAACGGGCTCGGCCGCGTCGAGCCGTCGATCGCGGCCGAGGACGAATGGACCGGGAGCATAAACGAACTCGCCGCCGGGATGCTCTACACCCAGGTCGATTCCTGGATGACCGGCGTCAACTCCAATGTCGAGGGCAAGGACATCCGCCGCGTCCTGCAGTACCAGGGCGGCGCGCCGCAATACCGCGCCCGCTGCGAGGAGGTGGCGGCGAAGGGCTACGAGGGCTTCGTGCTGTCGTGAAGGGCGGCGCCGGCGGGATTCCCCCCGGCGCGCGAAGGCCGTAAACTCCCCGTCCCGCTCCGCTTTCCGGGAGGCCGCGCCATGGCGCTCCGCACCGTTCCGCTCTCCGGCGCGCTCGGCGCCGAAATCGCCGGCGTCGATCCCGCCGCGCTCGACGATTCCGGCTTCGCGGAGGTCCGCGCGGCCCTGCTGGAGCACGGCGTGGTGTTCTTCCGGGGGCTGGACATCGGGCCGGACGACTACCTCGCCTTCGCGCGCCGCTGGGGCGAGGTCCATCTCCACCCCTACCTGAAGGGGCTGGACGGGCGCCCGGAGATTATCGAAATCCTGCGCGAGCCGCGCGACCCCGTCGGCTTCGCCGACCACTGGCACACCGACCAGATCTTCACGCCCGCCCCGGCGATGGCGACGCTGCTCTACGCCAGGGAAACGCCGGCGGCGGGCGGCGACACCATGTTCGCCAGCCTGACGCGCGCCTGGGACGCGCTGTCCGACGGGATGAAGGCGATGGCGGCGCGGCTGCGCACCGTCAATGTCTACGACAAGCGGGCGCCGCGCTCGGCCAACATGGCCGCCCGCGTCCCGGACAAGGACAGGCCGGCCGAACCCGCGATCCACCCGCTGGCGCGCGTCCACCCCGAAACCGGGCGGGTCGCGCTCTACATTAGCGACGCGCGCGCCACGCGGCGGTTCGAGGACATGACGGAGGAGGAGAGCCGGCCGCTCCTCGACTGGCTCATGCGCCACGCGACGCGCCCGGAGTTCACGTGCCGGCTGCGCTGGGAGCCGGGCACGCTCGCCGTCTGGGACAACCGCGCGACGATGCACATGGCGGTGAACGACTATTTCGGCCAGCGCCGCCTGATGCACCGGATCACGATACGGGGCGGGCCGGCGATCGGCCTGGGCGACGCCGCCGCGCCGGCCCGCGCGGCCTGACGGGCGGGCGGCCGCCCGGACCGGAAGGGTCCCGGAGCGGGCGCGGCCGGCATGGCGGAATTGCTGGACGCGGCGCTGGCCGCGCTGTCGCCGGCGGGCCTGGCCTTCATGCTGGCGGTGGTGGCGCTGGCGGGCTTCCTGCGCGGCTTCGTCGGGTTCGGGGCGTCGCTCATGATCGTGCTGGCGCTGAGCCAGATCGTCGGGCCGGCGACGGCGGCGCCGGTGGCCTGCCTCGCCGGCCTGCCGGTCATGCTCCAGCTGTTGCCCGTGGCGATCCGCCGGTCCGAGCGGCCGTTCGTCCTGCCCCTCGGCCTCGCCTGTTTCGCCGCCGCGCCGTTCGGGACCTGGCTGCTGGCGACGGCCGACCCGGACGCGCTGCGGATCGCCATTTCGCTCGCGGTGCTGGCGATGGTGGCGGCGATGCGCCGGGGTTGGCGGCCGGCCCGGACGCCGGGGCCGGCGGCGCTGGCGGCCGTCGGCGTGGCGGCGGGCCTCGCGCAGGGCGTCGCGGCGATCGGCGGGCCGGCGGCGGTGGTCGCGGCGCTGGCGCGCGGCGGCCCGCCGGAGCGCCAGCGGGCCAACGTCATCGGCGCGGTGGCGGCGCTGAACCTGTGCGCGGTGGCGCCGCTGGCCTGGCACGGGCTGTTCGACTTCCGCGTGGCGGCGATCGGCGTGTTCCTGATCCCGCCCTACATCGCCGCCAGCTGGCTCGGCGCGCGGTTCTTCTCGGCCGCCGGCCACCGCCACTACCGCGACGCCGCGCTGGCCGTCCTCGCGCTGGCCGGCGCCGTCACCCTCGTCATCGCCGCGCGCGACTACCTGGCGGGGTAGCGCCCCCGACCCCGCCGTCAGCCGCCCGGCGCGGGGGCGGCGCTGGCGGCGGTCTGGCCGAAGAGGACCTTGCGCTCCTCGTCGCTCGGCGGGCCGGCGCGGCGGAATTCCTTGCCGAGGTCGACGGCGCGTCGCACGGCCGGCCGGTCCTTGATCGCGGCCCGCCAGCGCGCGACCCGGGGGAAGCCGTCGAGCGACGCGCCGAGCGGCCGCGCGATCAGCACCCACGGCCAGGCGATCATGTCGGCGATCGAATACCCCCAGTCGAGAATGTAATCCCGCCCCTCCAGGCGGCGCTCCAGCACGCCGAGGCAGCGGTCGTACTCGTTGGCGTAGCGCGTATGGGAATAGGGATGCTCGCCCGGCGCGTAGTTGACGAAATGGCTCAACTGCCCGGCCATCGGCCCCTGGTTGCCGGTCTGCCAGAACAGCCACTCGACCGCCTCCTTGCGCCCGCGCGGGTCCGGCGGAATGAACCGCCCGGCCTTCTCCGCGAGGTAGAGCATGACGGCGCCCGACTCGAACACGGCCAGCGGCCCGCCCTCGGCCCCGCGGTCCACGATGGCCGGCATCCGGTTGTTCGGGCTGATGGCGAGGAACTCCGGCGCGAACTGGTCGCCCTTGCCGATGTTCACCGGCTTCGTCTCGTAGGGCAGGCCGAGCTCCTCCAGCAGGATGGCGACCTTCCAGCCGTTCGGGGTCGGCCAGTAGTAGAAGTCGATCATGTCGCTTGCTCCTCCGTCCCGCCGGGGGCGCCGCCTTCCGCTCCGTCCGCCAGGCCGACCGCGCCGTCGGCGGCCAGCCGGGCGATGGCGCCGTCGTCGTAGCCGAGGCCGCGCAGCGCCTCGCGCGTGTGCTCGCCGAGCGCCGGCGCGCCCCGCGCGATCCCGTGCGGCGTGCCGGAGAACCGCGCCGCCGGCCGGGCCTGGCGCAGCTTTCCGGCCTCGGGGTGGGGGTATTCGGCCACCGTCCCGCTGGCCCGGATCTGCGGATGGCCCGCCACGTCGCGGCGGCGCAGGACGGGCGCGCAGGGCACGTCGGCGGCCTCCAGCGCCTCCAGCCATTCGGCGCCGGTCCGCGCGCGCAAAACCTCCTGGGTGAGCGCGAGGCGCTCGTCGATATTGGCGTGGCGAAGCGCCGGCGTGGCGAAGCGCGGGTCGTCCAGCCATTCCGGCCGGCCGAGCGCGCGGGCCAGCGCGGCCCACTGCCGGTCTGTGTTGACCGCGACGCTGATATAGCCGTCGGCGGTCTCGTAGATCAGGTCGATGAAGCTCTGCGCCGCCTCCTGCGGGAACTCGTCGCCGACGAAGGTCTGGCTGCCCATGTCGGAATGCCAGAGGAAGCTCACCACGCTGTCGAGCATCGAGAGGCGCACATGCTGCCCCTTGCCGGTGCGTTCGCGCGAGAGCAGGGCGGCGGTAATCGCCTGGGCCGCCACCACGCCGGTCAGCTTGTCGGGCACGATGGTGCGGACCAGCCGCGGCCGCGCCTCGTCCGAGCCGCCCTGGATGGTGGTCAGCCCCGACAGCGCCTGCACCAGCGGGTCGTACACCGGCTTGCCGGCCCAGGGGCCGCGCTCCCCGAAGCCGCTGATCGAGACGTAGACGATCTCCGGCTCGATCTCGCGCACCGCGTCCTCGCCCAGCCCCAGCCGCTCGACCGCGCCGGGGCGCATGTTCTGGACGAACACGTCCGCGCCCCGGATCAGGCGGCGCGCGACCTCCATGCCCTCCGGTCGCTTGGGGTTCACCGCGACGGAGCGCTTCGAGCGGTTGTTGTTGAGGAAGGCGGCGGAAAACCCGCCGCGCCGGTTCGACATGGCGCGGGTGAAGTCCCCCCCTTCCGGGTTTTCGAGCTTGACGACCTCGGCCCCCTGGTCCGCCAGCATCATGGTGGCGACCGGGCCGGAGACCACGCTGGTCATGTCGATCACGCGGTATCCCGCGAGCGGTCCCGGCATCGGCGGCTCCGTTGCGTCGCTGCGTTCGAGGCGGCGCAACATGGGGAATCGCCGCCCCCGGCGCAAGCCCCGCCGCGCGGTTACGCCGCCCTGTCCTCGACGACCAGGCCGCGTCCGACGGCGCGGAGCGCGGCCTCGACCCGCTCGATCGGCGAGCGGCGGCCGGGATCGAGAAGCACGCGCACGCTCTCCTCGCCGACGCCGAGGCGCGCGGCGAGCGCCGCCGGGCCCAGGCCCTGGGCGCGCATCGCGGCGTGGAGCGCGAGCTTCGCGGCGATCGCCGGAGGAACCGCGACCATCGGCCGGCCCTCCGCGGCGCCGGGTTCCGGAATCGCCTCGCCCGCCTCGACATAGACCGACAGCGCGACCGCGAGCGCGTCCTCCGCCATCTCCAGGGCCTCGGCCCGGTCGTCGCCGCAGGTGAGCGCCTCCGGCACATCCGGGAAGCTCACCGAGAAACCGCCATCCTCCTCGGGCGCCAGCACGCAGGGATAGGCGTATCTCATCGGAAGTCCTCCGGCGGGATGCCGAGTTGTTTGAGCATGGCGTAAAATGTTCCCCGTTTCAATTCGCCCCTCCTGACCATCGTTCGGCGGTCCCCGACATAAAGGAACCCATGACTGCCCTTTCCGCGACGGGGATCGAAGCGGAAAGTCTTACCGGCGCGCGCGGCGTAACGCCTGGCGCGCCTCGCGAACTCCGCGCCGTCCATGGCGCGAGCATCGCGCGGGCGGGGGCGGCGCGCAAGGGGCGCAGGGCGGTTCACGGATGCGGTATCGGCGCGGGCGGTCTTGACCGGGGCGGCGCGCCCGCCGAAAGTCGCGGCTCCTTGCGGCGGGGGGATTGCGGCGATGGCGAAGGCGCTCGAAGGGTTGCGCGTGCTGGACTTCACGCAAGTGCTCGCCGGGCCGTTCTGCGCCCAGCAGCTGGCGCTGCTCGGCGCCGATGTCGTCAAGATCGAGCCGCCGGACGGCGGCGACCGGATGCGCTCCCGCGTGCTCCCCAGCCGGCTGGCGGATGTCGGCATGGCGGCCGGGTTCCTCACCATGAACATGTCCAAGCGCAGCCTCGCGCTGGACCTGAAGGCGCCGCGCGGGCGCGAGATCGCCTTCGCGCTGATCCGCGGCGCCGACGCGATGATCCACAATTTCCGCGCCGGCGTGGTGGACCGCCTCGGCCTCGACTACGCGAGCGCGCGCGCCGCCAACCCCGCCATCGTCTACACCGCGATCACCGGCTTCGGCGCGACGGGGCCGCGGGCGGGCGACGCCGCCTACGACGGCGCGGTGCAGGCCGCCTCCGGCATGATGGCGAACAACGGCACGGCGGAGACCGGGCCGCTCAGGACCGGGTACTTTCCGGTGGACATGATGACCGGCATGTCGGCCGCCTTCGCCACGACGGCGGCGCTGCTGCGCCGCGCGCGCGGCGGCGGCGGGCAGATGGTCGACGTCGCCATGCTGGACTGCGCCGTCGCGCTGCAGGCGGCCGGGTTCGGGCGCGCGGCGATCGACGGGACGCCGGACCTGCGCATCGGCAACCGCTCCGCCGCCGGCGCGCCGACCGCCGACAGCTTCCCGGCCGCCGACGGCGCGCTGCTGGCGGCGGCGGTCATGCCGAACCAGGTCCGGGCCTTCCTGGAGGAGCTCGGGATCGCCCACATGCTCGACGATCCGCGCTTCGCCACGCCGGAGGCGCGGATCGCCAACGAGGTCCCGCTGCGGGCGGCCGCGGTCGCGGCGCTGGCGGCCGACACGGCGGCGAACTGGGAGAAGCGGCTGGCGGCCCGCGGCGTGCCGGTCGCCCGCATCGCCTCGGTCGCCGAGGCGGCGGAAGCGGAGCAGCTGGCGCATCGCGGCGTGCTGGTGGACGCGCCCCGGGCCCGGGGCGTGGAGGAGGACCTGCGGCTGGTCGGCGCGCCCTACACGGCCTCGGAGGACGGGCCGGAGGCCGCGCTCCCGCCGCCCGCGCTGGGCGAGCACAGCCGCGAGGTGCTGGCCGAGGTCGGGATCGCCGGCGCCGAGTTCGACGCGCTCGTCGCCGACGGCACGGTCCGCGAGGCCGCGCCGTGACGGCCGTCGCCGCGCCTCGCGGATTCTATGGCGCGACGGATTTGAACAGGATGGTGATGAGCCCGCCGAGACCGGCGAAGCCGGCCACCATGATGCCGATGACCGTCGCCAACAAGGTGAACTTGCCCCGTTCGATGCTGGCCGCCAAATCGCCCCGGACCCTTTCGAGGTCCTGCTTGGTGGCGAGTGTCCCGAGCAGGTTCTCGACCACCGAGATCCGGGTGTTCTGGTCGGCCATGCGGTCGCGAAGGTCGGCGGCGTCCGACATGCGCGCTCTCCTTAATTTGTTTCCCCGTTATCTTGCTCCGCCCACGCACGGAATGCAACCGGAAAGCGATTCTTCTCCTGGCGGGCGGACGCCGCGCGGCCGCGCTTTGCGGACGCGGGGCCGCGCGCTATCGTGATCGCGCCGGGAAACGCGGAGGGGCCGATGGCGCGGGACGGCGGGCGGCGGCTGGGGGACCTGCCGGCCGACATGGCGGCGCGGCTGCCCGGCGCCGAGGCGCTGGTCTTCGAGGGCCGCCGCCACACCTTCGCCGAGGCGGCGGCGCGGATCGACGACGCGGCCAGGCGGCTGGTCGCGCTCGGCGTCGCGCCGGGCGAGCATGTGGCGCTCTGGCTCGACAATTGCGACGACTGGATTTTCATCGCCTTCGGCGCGCTGCGGATCGGCGCGGTGCTGGTCCCGGTCAACACGCGCTTCCGCGCCCGCGACCTCGAATACCTGCTGCGCCAGTCGGACAGCGCCGTGCTGGTCGCGCGCGACCGTTCGGGGCCGGTAAACTACCTCTCGATCCTCCGGGAGGCCGTGGACCTGCCGGAGGCCGGCGGGACGCTCGCCGACCCGCGGTTCCCGAAGCTGCGCGAGGTCGTGCTGCTCGGCGCCGGGCCGTTCGCGGGCGCGCGCGCCTGGGACGGGCTGGCGGGGCCGGCGGGCGCGATCTCCGACGCCGATGTCGCGGCGAGGGCGGCGGCGGTCGATCCCGGCGACCCGGCGCTGATCGTCTACACATCCGGGAGCACGGGCTTCCCCAAGGGCGCGGTGCATTGCCACGCGCCGGTCCGCAACGTGGAGGAGCGGGCCTTCCGCATGGGGATAACGCGCAACGACACGATCCTGAACTACCTGCCGCTGTTCCACATTTTCGGCCTGTCCGAGGGGACGTTCATGTCGTTCGCCACCGGCGCGCGGCAGGTGCTGGCCCGGACCTTCGACGCCGGCGAGAGCCTCGACCTGATCGCGCGCGAGCGGGCGACGATCGTCCACGGTTTCGAGGCGCACATGAAGGGCCTGACCGAGGCGCAGGAGGCGCGCCCGCGCGACCTCTCCAGCCTCAGGACCGGGATTTTCGCCGCCGGGATGCTGAGCGCGACGCCGGTGGCGCGTCGCGGCGCCCGCGCGCTGGCCCCGCTCAGGAACCTCTCCGGTTTCGGGATGACCGAAGTGTGGCTCGGCGCCGCGCTGTGCGCGCTCGACGACGACGAGGCGCGGCGCTGCGAAAGCTCCGGCTATCCGGGGCTGGGCTACGAATTGCGGATCGTGGACCCGGAGACGGGCGCCGCGCGCCCCGTCGGGACGCCGGGCGAACTCCAGGTGCGCGGCCGCGCGCTGATGCTCGGCTATTACGGCAAGCCGGAGGAGACGGCCGCCGCCTACGCCCCCGGCGGCTGGTTCCGCACCGGCGACACGGCGGTCTGGCTGGAGGACGGCTATATCCGCTTCCTCGGCCGCCACAGGGACATGCTGAAGGTCGGCGGGGAGAATGTCGACCCGATGGAGACCGAGGGGCTGCTGCTGGAGCATCCGGGCGTCCATCAGGTCGCGGTGGTGGGCGCGCCGGACGAGCGGCTGGGGGAGGTTCCGGTCGCCTATGTCGAGCGCGCGCCCGGCGCGGCGCTGGAGGCCGCCGGGGTCGTCGCGTTCTGCCGGGGCAAGGTGGCGAGTTTCAAAATCCCGCGCGAGGTCGTCTTCGTCGAGTCCTTCCCGATGACCGAGACGGGGAAAATCCGCAAGGAGCAACTGCGCCGCGACGCCGCGCGGCGGGCGGGTGAAGCGATGGAGGAGACGCGATGAAATTCGGAGCCATGGTCCTGCCCCGCGCCTCGGACTGGCGCCTGTTCGTCGAACTGGAGGAGATGGGCTACGACGCCGCCTGGGCGCCGGATTCGCAGATGGTCTATTCCGACGCCTACGCGGTGCTGGCGCTGGCGGCGGCGCACACCTCGCGCATCCGGCTCGGCCCCGGCGTCGCCATCGCGCCGACGCGGCTGGCCCCGGTGACGGCGCACTCCATCGCGACGATCGCCCGGCTCGCGCCCGGCCGGACCTTCCTCGCCATCGGCACCGGCCACACGGCCATGCGCGTCATGGGCCAGAACCCGATGAAGGCGCGCGCGTTCCGCGAATACCTGCGGGTCACGCGCGCGCTGCTCCACGGGGAGGAGGTGGACTACGCGCCCGATGGCGGGGAGCGGCGCGACATCCGCTTCCTCCACCCGCGCGAGGGCTTCGTCGAGGTCGAGCGGCCGGTCCCGATCTACGTCGCGGCGGACGGGCCGCTGGCGCTCAAGGCCGCCGGCGCCTATGGCGACGGGCGCGTGTGCTCGCACAACCAGAGCAAGGCGAACCTGCAAGCCAGCCTGGAGCGGATGCGCGAGGGCGCGGCCGAGGCGGGGCGCGCCGGCGCGCCCGACTTCCACACCGCCGCGCTGACCTACGCCTGCGTCCTCGAACCGGGGGAGAGCGCGACCTCCGACCGCGTGATAGACGAGATCGGCTCGATGGCGATCGCCACGCTGCACTACTGGTGGGAACTGTACCGCATGAACGGCGACACCAGCACCGTCGCGCGCAGCTGCCAGGGCCTGTGGGAGGAGTACCTCGCCTTTACGGAGCGGATGGAGACGCCGGCGGCCAGGCGCTACCAGCAGGTCCATCTCGGCCATTGCGCCTGGGTTCCGCCGGAGGAGCGGCGCTTCGTGACCGAGAGCCTGATCCGCGCCACCGGCGGGCTGGTGGGCGCGCCGGACGAGATCATCCACATGCTGCGCGAGCGCGAGGCGATGGGCCTGCGCGAAATCGCGCTGCTGCCGGCCATGGCGACGGCGCGCCGCAACCTGCGCGACTTCGCCGAGAAGGTGGTCGCGCGGTACTGACCGCGGCCGGGCGGCCCGGGGGGCCGGCGCGCCGCGCGCCGCGCCTTCAGAACGCCGGCTGCTCGCTCCGCCGGCGCTGCAGCAGGATCACGATCAGCAGCAGCGCGGCGGCCGGGATGTAGAACACCTCCTTGGCGATGCGGTCGTTCGGCGTCATGACCGCCGCGACCGTGACCGGCGTGTCGCCGTAGAAGTCGAAGGCGTTCGACAGGTGCTCGAACCGGCTGCCGGGCAGCGGCTCGTCCATCGCCGCGACGGCGCCGTCGACCAGGAGCAGAAGCCCGGTCCGCTCCAGCCGCGCCATGCCGTCGCCCGGCGCGCCGAGCGGGATCGTCAGCGTGGTCTTGTCGATCCGGTCCGGGTCGTTGAAGTTCGGCCCGGTAATCGTCGCCAGCAGGTCCCCGTCCGCCTCGGCCGCGCCCGCGAGCGCGACGATCTCCGTCCCCGGCCGCTCGTCGAACTCCGGCTCCACCCGGTCGAGCCAGAAGCCGGGCCGGAACAGGGTGAAGGCCACGAGCAGCAGGATAACGGACTCCCACCACCGGCTGCGCGCGAAGAAGTAGCCCTGCGTCGCCGCCGCGAAGAGCATCATCGCCACCACCGCCACGAGGAAGACGACCACCGCCTTGCCCGGCGCCACGTCGATCAGCAGCAGTTCGGTGTTGAAGATGAACAGGAAGGGCAGCAGGGCGGTGCGGATGTCGTACATGAAGCCCTGCACGCCGGTCTTGATCGGGTCGCCGCCCGAGATCGCCGCCGCCGCGAAGGCGGCGAGGCCCACCGGCGGCGTGTCGTCCGCCAGGATGCCGAAATAGAAGACGAACAGGTGCACCGCCACCAGCGGCACGATCAGCCCGCTCTTCGCCCCCAGGGCGACGATCACCGGCGCCATCAGCGAGGAGACGACGATGTAGTTCGCCGTCGTCGGCAGGCCCATGCCGAGGATCAGGCTCATCACCGCCACCAGGAACAGCATCAGCAGCAGGTTGCCGCCCGACAGCGCCTCGATGAAGGCGCCCACCACCTGGTGCGCGCCGGTGAGCGAGATCGTGCCGATGATGATGCCGGCCGCGCCGGTGGCGATGCCGATGCCGATCATGTTCCGCGCGCCGGAGATCATGCCGTCGGCCCACTCGCCGACGCCGCGCCGCGCCGCCGCCGCGAACGCGCCCTCGCCCCGGAAGAACGCCTTCAGCGGGTGCTGCGTCAGCGCGATGACCGACATCAGCACCGCCGCCCAGAACGCCGCCAGCCGGGGCGACAGCTTCTCCGGCGTCGGCAGGATGCACCAGATCAGCACGACGATCGGCAGGAAGAAGTACAGCCCCGTCACCGCCACGTCGCCGGGCCGGGGCAGGCTCTCGATCGGCGCGTTCGGGTCGTCCACCTCCAGGTCGGGATGGCGCGCCGCCCAGCGGACCAGCACCAGGTAGGCGGCGAGCACGATAACGACCACCGACGGGAAGGAGAACGCCGGCAGGACCGAGCCGACCGTCTGCACGACGAACCAGACCAGCGCGAACAGCGCCGCGAGGCCGAGGAAGCCGGTCAGGAACCCGATCGCCTTGCGCGCCGCCGCCATCGCCGCCGGCGGCCTCGGCAGGCCCTTGAGGCCGAGCTTCAGGGCCTCGAGATGCACGATGTAGATCAGCGCGATGTAGCTCACCAGCGCCGGCACGATGGCGTGGCGCAGCAGGTCCGTGTAGGGGACGCCCGTGAACTCCGCGATCAGGAAGGCGGCGGCGCCCATCACCGGCGGCGTCAGCTGCCCGTTGGTCGAGGACGCCACCTCCACCGCGCCCGCCTTTTCCGGGCTGAGGCCGGTGCGCTTCATCAGCGGGATGGTGAAGGTGCCGGTCGTCACCGTGTTGGCGATGGAGGAGCCGGAGTACAGGCCGCTCATCGCCGAGGCCATGACGGCGGCCTTGGCCGGCCCGCCGCGCAGGTGCCCCAGCAGCGCGAAGGCGAGCTTGATGAAGTAGTTGCCCGCCCCGGCCTTCTCCAGGATCGCCCCGAACAGCACGAACAGGAAGATCATCGTCGCCGAAACGCCCAGCGCGACGCCGAACACGCCCTCGTTCTGCATCCAGAAATGCCACATCGCCTTGCCGTAGGACGCGCCCTTCCACTGGATCGCGTCGGGCAGCCAGCGCGCGTCGCCGAAGAACACATAGACCAGGAAGACCGAAACGATGACCACCAGCGGCAGGCCGAGCGTCCGGTACACCGAGACCAGCAGCACCGCCATGCCGATCGTCGACAGCGCAAGGTCGGCGGTCGTCGGCAGGCCGGCCCGGTTGGCGATGTTGTCGTAGTTGACGACGATGTAGAGCGAGGCGACGACGATGGCCGCGCCGAGCAGCCAGTCGTACCAGGGGATGCGGTCGCGCGGACCCGACTTCAGCAGCGGGAACGCCATCGCGCCGAGGAAGCCCGCGAAGGCGAGGTGGATCAGCCGCGCCGTCGAATCGGTGACGACGAAGAAATGCAGCCCCGTCCATTCCGCGATGTCGAACGGCAGGGTCGAGGCGATGTAGAGCTGGAAGACCGACCAGACGAAGGCCAGCGCCGGTATCAGGTTGCGCAACCTCCCGGTGGGCGCGCGCCCGCCGGTGTCGATGGAGGCGGCGAGGTCCTCGGCGTCCGCGACGCGGCTCGTCCGGTCGGTCATGGCTGGCTCCCCCGCCCCATGCGCTGGAAGGAAGGCCGGCGGGCGGGTCCGCGCCCGCCCGCCGGCGGTCGCGCGGCGCTACATCCAGCCGCGCTCCTTGTAGTACTTCGCGGCGCCCGGATGCAGCGGGGCCGAGAGCGAGTCGGAGATCATCTCCTCCGCCTTCAGGTTGGCGAAGGCGGGATGGAGCTTGCGGAAGGAGTCGAAGTTTTCGAACACCGCCTTGACCACCGTGTACACCACGTCGTCCGGCACATCGGCCGAGGAGACGAAGGTGGCGCCGACGCCGAAGGTCACGACATCCGCGTCGTTGTTGTACATGCCCGCCGGAATGCGCGCGACCCGGTAGTAGGGGTTGTCCGCCACCAGCTTGTCGATCTCGGGGCTGGTCGCGTTCACCAGGTGCGCGGCGCAGCTGGCGATCGATTCCTGCGTCAGGGCCGAGGGATGGCCGACCAGCCAGAAATAGGCGTCGATCTTGCCGTCGCACAGCGCCTGGCCGGTCTCGGCCGACTTCATCTGCGCCGGCAGCTTCAGGTCGGTCCGCGCCCAGCCCATCGCCGCCTCGATCACCTCCCAGGTGCCGAGCGTGCCGGAGCCGGGATTGCCGATGTTCACCCGCTTGCCGGGGAAGTCGGTGATGTTGGCGATGCCGGAATCGTCGCGGGCGATGATGGTCACCGGCTCCGGATGGACGGAGAACACCGCGCGCAGCTTGTCGAACTTGCCCTTGTCGGCGAATTTCGAGGTGCCGTGGTAGGCGTGGTACTGCCAGTCCGACTGGGCGACGCCGAATTCGAGCTCGCCGGCGCGGATGGTGTTGATGTTGTAGATCGACCCGCCCGTCGATTCGGCCGAGCAGCGGATGCCGTGCTCCTTGCGGCCGCGGTTCACCAGCCGGCAGATCGCGCCGCCGGTCGGGTAGTACACGCCGGTGACGCCGCCGGTGCCGATGGACACGAAGCGCTGCTCGGCCTCGGCGGCGTGGATCGCGCCGGCCGCGCCGAGGGCGAGCGCGGCGGCCCCCACGAGGTATTTCATCATGTCGCTTCTCCTCTCCGGGATTGCGGGCGACCGTCCCCGACGGCCGCGACGCGGAAACCGTAGCACGGCCCCGGCGGGCGGGGAACGGCGAAGGCCGGCGCGCCCGTCCTCGGCGCTTGACACCCGCCCCGGCCGAACCGACAAGGCGCGGGCGGGACGGGCCTCCGGCGGGCGGGGCGCCCGGCCGCGCGCGGGAGGGCGCCATGGACGATTCCGCCGGGCCGGGCGGGCGCAAGCGGACGGGGAAAATCCCCGCCACCGTCGTCACCGGCTTCCTCGGCGCGGGCAAGACCAGCCTGGTCCGCCACCTCGTCGCGACCGCCGGCGGGCGGCGGCTGGCGCTGGTCGTCAACGAGTTCGGCGAACTCGGCGTGGACCGCGAACTGCTGCTGGGCTGCGGCGTCGAGGGCTGCGAGGAGGGCGACGTGGTCGAACTGGCCAATGGCTGCATCTGCTGCGCGGTGGCCGACGACTTCCTGCCCGCGATGCGCGCGCTGCTCGACCGGCCGGACCCGCCGGACCACATCGTGATCGAGACCTCCGGGCTGGCGCTGCCCAAGCCGCTGGTCCAGGCCTTCGCCTGGCCGGAGGTGCGCACGCGCGCGACGGTGGACGGCGTGGTCGCGGTGGTGGACGCCGAGGCGGTCGCCGCCGGGCGCTTCGCGGCCGATCCCGAAGCGGTGCGCGCGGCCCGCGAGGCCGACCCCGCCCTCGACCACGACAGCCCGCTGGAGGAGCTGTTCGAGGAGCAGGTCGCCTGCGCCGACATGATTATCCTCAACAAGGTGGACCGCGTGGACGGGGCCGGGCGCGCGCGCGCCGAGGCGGAGGTCGCGCGCCACGCGCGGCCCGCCGTCAAGACGCTGCGCGCCAGCCATGGCGGGATCGGCGCGCCGGTGCTGCTCGGCCTCGGCGCCGGGGCCGAGGACGACCTCGACTCCCGCCCCTCGCATATCGACGCCGCCGGCGAGCACGACCACGAGGATTTCGCGAGCTTCGTGCTCGAACCCGGCGAGACGGCGGACCCGGACGCCCTGCTGGCCCGGCTGGCCGGCGCGATCCGCGCGCACGACATCCTGCGCGTCAAGGGCTTCCTGGCCGTCAGCGGCAAGCCGATGCGCCTCGCGGTGCAGGCGGTGGGCGCGCGGATCGACCGCTATTACGACCGCGACTGGGCCGTGGGGGAGGCCCGGCGCTCGCGCCTGGTCGCGATCGGGCGGACCGGCCTCGACGAGGCCGGGATCGCCGCCGCGCTCGCCGGCTGACGGGCGCCGCCGTGCACCTCCTGGCGGCGGCGCCCGGCCGGGCGGCGGAAGGCGCCCAGGCGGTCGATCTCGGCCAGTCGCCGGGCGAGGTCGTCGTCCTCTCCTCCGCCGACAGCGACCTCGCCTGCCTCGCGGCGGCCCATGGCGCGGCGCTGGCCCGGCGGCCGGAGGCCACGCCGTCGCTGCGCCTCGCCAACCCGATGGGGCTGGCCCACAACCTGTCGGTCGACCTCTACATCGAGCGGACGGTCCGCTTCGCGCGGCTCGTTGTCGTGCGGCCGATCGGCGGCGCCGGCTACTGGCCCTACGGGATCGAGCGGATCGCCGGGACCTGCCGGGAGCGCGGCATCGCGCTGGCGGTCGTCCCCGGCGACGACAGGCCGGACCCGGAACTGACGGCGCTTTCGACCCTCGACGCGCGGGACATCGCCCGCGTCTGGGGCTGGTTCGCGCACGGGGGCGCCGGCAACGCGGCCGCGATGCTCGCCTGGGCCGCCGCGCGCCTCGGCCGCGACGCGGACTGGACCGAGCCGGCGCCGGTCCCGCCGGCGGGGCTGTACTGGCCGGGCGTCGAGGCGCCGGGCCTCGCGGAGTTGCGGCGGCGCTGGGAGGCCGGGCGGCCGGCCTGCGCCATCGTGTTCTACCGCGCGCTGTTCCAGGCCGGGAACCTGAAGCCGGTGGACGCGCTGGTCGAGGCGCTGGCGGCGCGCGGCCTGAACCCGCTGCCGATCTTCGTGTCCAGCCTGAAGGAGCCGGTCTCGGCCGCGCTGGTCGCCGACGCGCTGGCCGGGGCCGGGGCCGCCGTCGCGCTGAACGCGACCGGCTTCGCGGTCTCCCGGCCCGGGGCGGCACGGGCGGAAACGCCCTTCGACGCCGCCGACTGCCCGGTGCTCCAGGTTGTCTTCTCCGGCGGCGACCGCGAGTCCTGGGAGGCGTCGGCGGCCGGCCTGTCGGCGCGCGACATCGCCATGAACGTGGCCCTGCCGGAGGTGGACGGGCGGCTGGTCTCGCGCGCCGTCTCCTTCAAGGCCGAATCGCGCTTCGACCCGGCGACCGAATGCCCGATCGTCGCCTACGAGCCGGTCCCGGACCGGATCGCCTTCGTCGCCGATCTCGCCGCGAACTGGGCGCGGCTGCGCGCCGCCCGGCCCGGCGGGCGCCGGATCGCCATCGTGCTCGCCAACTACCCGAACCGGGATTCGCGGATCGGCAACGGCGTCGGCCTCGACACGCCGGCGAGCCTTGTGCGGATCGTCGCGGCGCTGCGCGGCGCCGGATACCGGATCGAGGGCGCGCCGGCGGATCCGGAGGCGTGGATGCGCCTGCTGGCGGCGGGGCCGACCAACGCGCCGGGCAAGCGCGGCGGCGCGTCCGGGGGCGCGGCTTGGCCGGTCGCGGCCTACCGGGCCTTCCTCGCGCGCCTGCCGGCGGCGGCCGGCGCGGAGGTCTCGGCCCGCTGGGGCGCGCCGGAGGACGACCCCTTCGCCGAAGGCGGGCGGTTCGTCCTGCCCGCGCGCCGGTTCGGCAACCTCGTCGTCGCGGTGCAGCCGGCGCGCGGCTACAACATCGACCCGAAATCGACCTACCACGACCCGGACCTGCCGCCGCCGCACGGCTACCTCGCCTTCCACGCCTGGCTGCGCGAGGGGTTCGACGCCCACGCCGTCGTCCATCTCGGCAAGCACGGCAACCTCGAATGGCTGCCGGGCAAGGCGACGGCGCTGTCGGCGCGCTGCTTCCCGGAGGCGGCGCTGGGGCCGCTGCCCAACCTCTACCCCTTCATCGTCAACGATCCGGGCGAGGGGACGCAGGCCAAGCGCCGGACGGCCGCGGCCGTCGTGGACCACCTCACCCCGCCGCTGACCCGCGCCGAGACCCACGGCCCGCTGAAGGACCTGGAGGCGCTGGTGGACGAGTACTACGAGGCCGCCGGCGTCGATCCGCGCCGCCTCCCGCTGCTGTCCGCCCGCATCCTCGAACTGCTCGAACGCCTGCGCCTGGACCTGGATTGCGGCATCGCCCAAGGCGACGCCGAGGCCGAGAAGCTCCGCAAGCTCGACGGCTGGCTCTGCGAGCTGAAGGAGATGCAGATCCGCGACGGGCTGCATGTGTTCGGCGAATCGCCGGAGGGCCGGTTGCGCGACGACCTGCTGGTGGCGCTGCTGCGCGCGCCGCGCGGGAACGGCGAGGGCGCGAACGCCTCGCTGCACCGCGCGCTGGCGGGCGATCTCGGCCTCGACGGCTTCGACCCGCTCGACGCGGACATGGCCGCGCCGTGGGATGGGCCGCGCCCGGCGGCGCTCGCGCGGCTGGACTCCGGCGGGCGGTGGCGGAGCGCCGGCGACACGGTGGAGCGGCTGGAGGCGCTGGCCTCGGCGCTGGTCTCCGGCGCGGCGGCGCCCGAACCCGGCTGGACGCGCGCCCGCGCCGTGCTCGACTGGCTGCGCGCGCGGCTCCGGCCGGCGGCGGACGCCTGCGGCGCGGCGGAGATCGACGGCCTGCTGGCCGGGCTGGACGGGCGCTTCGTCGCGCCGGGGCCGTCGGGCGCGCCGACCCGCGGCCGGCCCGAAGTCCTGCCGACCGGGCGCAACTTCTATTCCGTGGACACGCGCGCCGTGCCGACGCCGGCCGCCTGGACCCTCGGCTGGAAGGCGGCCGGCCTGCTGCTGGAGCGCCATCGCCAGGAGCACGGGGAATGGCCCCGCGCGATCGCGCTCTCGGCCTGGGGCACGGCGAACATGCGCACCGGCGGCGACGACATCGCCCAGGCGCTCGCCCTGATCGGCGCGCGGCCCGACTGGGAGGGCGCGACCGGCCGGGTGACGGGGTTCGAGGTGCTGCCGCTCTCCGTGCTCGACCGGCCGCGCGTCGACGTGACGTTCCGCGTCTCCGGCTTTTTCCGCGACGCCTTCCCCTGGCAGATCGACCTGCTGGACGGCGCGATCCGGGCCGTGGCCGCGCTCGACGAGCCGGAGGCGTCGAACCCGCTCGCCGCCGCCGCGCGCCGCGACGCGGCGCGGCTGGAGCGCGAGGGGCTGGACCGGGAGGAGGCGGTCCGCCGCGCCGGCTTCCGGGTTTTCGGCTCGAAGCCGGGGGCCTACGGCGCCGGCCTGCAGACGCTGATCGACGAGGGCGTCTGGGAGGACGACGCGGATTTCGCCCGCGTCTACCTCGAATGGGGCGGCTACGCCTACGGCGACGGCGCGGCCGGCCAGCCCCGGCGCGACATGTTCCGCGCCCGCCTCGCCGCCGTCGAGGCCGTGGTCCACAACCAGGACAACCGCGAGCACGACCTGCTCGACTCCGACGACTACTACCAGTTCGAGGGCGGGCTGGCGGCGGCGGTCCGGCATTTCTCCGGCGCCGCGCCGGCGGTCTGGCACGGCGACAACTCGCGGCCCGAGGCGCCGCGCGTCCGCGCCCTGGAGGAGGAGGTCGCCCGCGTCGTGCGCGGCCGGGCGGCCAACCCGAAATGGATCGCCGGCGCGATGCGCCACGGCTACAAGGGCGCCTTCGAGATGGCGGCGACGGTGGACTACCTGTTCGCCTTCGCGGCGACCGCCCGCTGCGTCGGCGACCGGCATTTCGACGCCGTGTACGAGGCCTACCTGGAGGACCCGGAGGTCCTCGCCTTCCTCGACCGGCACAACCCCCGCGCCCGGGAGGACATGGCGGCGCGGCTGCTGGAGGCGCGGCGGCGCGGCCTGTGGCGGCCGGCCCGCAACGACGCCCCGGAGCGCCTGGAGCGCCTCGCCGCCGCCCCCGGCCCGGCGGGGCGGGAAGGCGCGATCGGATTTCCGCCCCATTCTTTCGATTGCATCGAGGGGCCGGGAACGGTTATTCACAATCGACGACGCGGAGCCGACCGGGATTCGAACGGATGACCAGACCGCTTCTCCTCCTCCTCGCCCTCCTCCTCGCGGCCGCTTCCCCCGCCGCCGCCCAGACGCCCTCGAAGATCGGCGCGAACGGCAAATGGGCCGCCTACACCTACATGGATGGCGGCAACGAGGTCTGCTACATGGCCAGCGCGCCGCTGAAGCAGGAAGGCAAGTACAAGCGCCGCGGCGACCCCTACGCCCTCGTCACCAACCACCCCGCCTCGAAAATCCGGGGCGAGGTGAGCTTCGTCGCCGGCTACACCTTCAAGAAGGGCGGCTCCGTCGAGGTCCGGATCGGCAAGCGGAAGTTCGAACTGTTCACCACGGGCGACCGCGCCTGGTCCTCCAGCGCCAAGGACGACGCCAGCCTGGTCCGCGCGATGATCAAGGGCAACCGGATGGTCGTCGTCGGCTATTCCAGCCGCGGCACGCGGACGACGGACACCTACTCGCTGTCCGGCTTCACGGCGACGAAGAAGCTGATCGACCGGACATGCAAGCCCTGACCGCGGCGGCGGCGCCGGAACCGGCGGCCCGGACGCGCGCCCCGGCCCCGGCGGCCGGCGGGCGCGAGGACATCGCGGCGCTCTCGCGCGCGGAGCTCGGCGAGCGGCTGGCCGGGATGGGGCTGCCCGCCTTCCGGGCGCGCCAGCTCTGGCACTGGGTCCACCGCCGCGGCGCGACGGATTTCGACGCCATGACGACGCTCGCCCGGCCGCTGCGCGCGGCGCTGGCGGAGCGGTTCGTCGTCGGCCGCCCGGCGACCGCCCGCGAATGGCGGAGCGCCGACGGCACCGTGAAGTGGCTGTTCCGCTTCGCCGACGGCGCCGAGGCGGAGACCGTGTTCATCCCCGAGGCGGACCGGGGCACGCTCTGCGTCTCCTCGCAGGTGGGCTGCACGCTCACCTGCGCCTTCTGCCACACCGGCACGCAGCGCCTGGTCCGCAACCTTTCGGCCGGGGAGATCGTCGGGCAGGCGATGGCGGCGTTCGACGCGCTCGGCGCCTGGCCGGCGGGGCTGGCGGGCCGGCCGGTCACCAACATCGTGCTGATGGGCATGGGCGAGCCGCTCTACAACCTCGACAACGTGGCCGTCGCGCTGCGCGCCGTCGCGGACAACGAGGGGATCGCGATCTCGCGCCGCCGCATCACGCTCTCGACCGCCGGCGTGGTCCCGGAGATGCGGCGCTGCGGCCTGGAGACGGGCGTGAACCTCGCGGTCTCGCTGCACGCGACGACGGACGAGGTCCGCGACGCGCTGGTGCCGATCAACCGGAAATACCCGCTGGCGGAGCTGATGGCGGCGTGCCGCGCCTATCCCGGCCTCAACAACGCGCGGCGAATCACCTTCGAATACGTCATGCTGAAGGGCGTGAACGACAGCCCGGCCGACGCGCGGGCGCTGACGCGGCTGATCGCGGGCATTCCGGCCAAGATCAACCTGATCCCCTTCAACCCGTGGCCCGGCGCGCCCTACGAATGCTCCCCCGCCGCCGCCGTCGAGGCCTTCGCGGAAATCGTCATGGCGGCGGGATACGCCTCGCCCGTGCGCGCGCCGCGCGGCCGCGACATCATGGCCGCCTGCGGCCAGCTGAAGTCGGCGAGCGAGCGGTTGCGCAAGCGCGCCCGCGCCGCCGGCCCGGCGCCGTCCGCGACGGCGGCCCCGTCCGCCCCGGCCGCGACGGGTCGTTGAAAACGGCGCCGGCCGGGATTATATTCCGCTTCAGGCTCCCAACCGTTTCCGGAGGATTTCGCAATGGCTCTCGATCGGCGCGCGATGACGCGGGCTCAGGCGGAGGCGGCGCAGGTCGATGTCGGGCTCCGCCAGTACATGCTCGGCGTCTACAACCACATGACCATCGGCATGGCGATCACCGGGCTGGTGGCGCTCGGCGCCAGCTTCGCGGCGACGCAAACCGGCCCGGACGGGCGCGAGTACCTCACCGCCTTCGGCCAGGCGATCTACCTGTCGCCGCTGAAATGGGTGATCATGCTGGCCCCGATCGGCATGGTGTTCCTGTTCGCGGCGCGGCTGAACCGCATGGCGGCGTCGACCGCGCAGGTCGTGTTCTGGATTTTCGCGGCCCTGATGGGGCTGTCGCTCTCCAGCATCTTCCTCGTCTTCACGGGCGAGAGCATCGTGCGGGTGTTCTTCATCTCGGCCGGCATGTTCGCGGGGATGAGCCTGTTCGGCTACACCACCAAGCGCGACCTGACGGGGATGGGGTCGTTCCTGTTCATGGGGCTGATCGGCATCCTGATCGCGTCGGTCGTCAACATCTTCCTCGCCTCCAGCGCGCTGCACTTCGCGATCTCGGTGATCGGCGTGCTCGTCTTCGCCGGGCTGACCGCCTACGACACCCAGTCGATCAAGAACGACTACTGGGAGGGCGACGACGGCGAGACCCAGGCGCGGAAGTCGATCCACGGGGCGCTGCGCCTCTATCTCGACTTCATCAACCTGTTCGTCATGCTGCTGCACCTGTTCGGCAACAGGGAGTAGCCGGAAACCCCGGTCCGGCGGGCGCCCGGGGCCCCGGCCCCGGGCGTTTCGCGCCGCCCCATCGCCCCCGAGGCCCGGCGCCGGGAGGATTACATGCGCGTTCCCCGCCTCCCCTGCCTTCTCGCGGCCTTGGCCGTCCTCGCCGGCTGCGCCGGGCCGGGACCGGCCGGGAGCGGCGGCGCCGACCGGCGCGAGGTGGCCGCCCTGGTCCGCGACCAGGCCGAACGGATCGAGGCCGAGCGCGGCGCCGCGCGGCGGACCTATATCGACCGGCGGATCGAAAAGCGCCTGGCCGAGCTCGGCCACGACGACGCCCGCCTGTCGGCGCTGGAGGCGCGGGTGGCGGCGCTGGGCAGCCGGGTGGACGCCCTGTCGTGGAGCGCCGGCGTCGAGCCGCCGGACGACGGCGCGGGCGACGGCGAACCCGCCCTCGCCCTCGACACGCCGCCCGGAGGCGAAACGACGGAGCCGGAGCCGCCGCTCCCGCCGCTCCTCCCCCTCGCGCCGCCGCCGGAAACGCCGGCCGCGGCGCCGGCCGGGGACGGGGCAGGGTCCGCGCCCGCCCTGGCCACGGCGGCGGAAGAGGGCGCGCTTCTGGCCGCGCGCGCCCCGCCGGCGGGCGAAGCCGCGGACGAAGGCGCCGGCGGCCTCGACACGACGACCAGCGGCATGTCCTGGCCGGACCGGCCGGCGGCGGAACCCCCGGCGGAGCCGCCGCCGCCCGCCGCGGCCGAACCGGCGCGCGCGGCCGCGCCGCGCGGCCTGCACCTCGCGTCGTACCGCACGCGCGAGGCGGCGCTGCTCGGCTGGGGCGTCTTCAAGACGAAGTATCCCGGCGCGCTGCGCGTCCACGAGCCGGTGCTGGTGGAGGCCGACACCGGCGCGGGGCTGTTCGTGCGCCTGTTCACCGGCGTCGGCCTCGCCGGCCCGGCGCTGCGGCGCCTGCGCGACGAGGTGCGGGCCGGCGGGGATTATTCGGAAATCCTCCCCCTCCCGCCCGGCGCGGGATAGGCGCGCGGGCGCGCACCGGGACCGCGCCGGCCGATGAGAGCGCCAAGCGACCCGCCCGGGGAAAGGCCCGCCGCCCGGATGCGCGTCTTCCTCGACTTCGAGAAACCGATCGCCGACCTCGAGGGCAAGATCGAGGAGTTGCGCCACCTCCCCGCCTCCGGCGACATCGACATCGCCGAGGAGGTCGGCAAGCTCCAGTCGAAGGTCGAGCGGCAGTTGCGCGCGACCTACCAGAAGCTGACGCCGTGGCAGAAGGTGCAGGTGGCGCGCCACCCCAACCGGCCGCATTTCCGCGACGTGGCGAGCGCGCTGGTCGAGGACTTCACGCCGCTGGCCGGCGACCGCGCCTTCGCGGAGGACAAGGCGGTGGCGGGCGGGCTGGGCCGTTTCCGCGGCTTCTCCGTCGTGGTCCTCGGCACCGAGAAGGGCGATTCGACGCGCGAGCGGCTGGACTCCAATTTCGGCATGGCGCGGCCGGAAGGCTACCGCAAGGCGCGCCGCCTGATGGAGATGGCGGACCGTTTCGGCCTGCCGGTCCTGACCTTCGTGGACACCGCCGGCGCCTATCCCGGCGTCGGCGCGGAGGAGCGCGGCCAGGCCGAGGCGATCGCCCGGTCGATCCGCACCTGCCTCGGCCTGCGCGTGCCCATCGTCTCCGCCATCGTCGGCGAGGGCGGCTCCGGCGGCGCGGTGGCGCTGGCGACGGCCGACCGGGTGCTGATGTTCGAGCACGCGATCTATTCGGTGATCTCGCCGGAGGGCTGCGCGTCGATCCTGTGGCGCAGCGGCGCGCACGCGCGCGACGCGGCCGACGCGCTCAAGCTCACCGCGCTGGACCTGCTGAACCTGGAAGTGGTGGACGAGGTGATCCCGGAGCCGCTCGGCGGCGCCCACCGCGACCGCGACGCCGCGCTCGCCGGGCTGGGCGACGCGGTGGAGGCGGCGCTGCGCAGCCTTGTCGGATCGGACCCGGACAAGCTCCGCGCCGCGCGCCGCCGGCGCTTCCTCGCGATGGACGGCAAGAAGCTGGGGTGAGGCGCCCGCGGCCCCGCGCTCGCGCCGCGGCCTCGCGCGCCGCCCTCACTCCCCCGCCGCGCGCAGTTCCCAGTCCTGGAGGGCCGGCGCGGCGTAGGGCCGGTCGTGCGTCAGCGACGGGATTTTGCGGCGCGCGCGGGCGACCCGGGAGAGGTCGCATTCGGCCAGCACGACGCCCGGCTCCGTCCCCGCGTCGGCCAGCACCTCGCCCCACGGCGCGACGACGACCGAATGGCCGTAGGTCTTGCGCCCCGCCGCGTGGACCCCGGTCTGCGCCGCCGACACCACGAAACAGCCGTTCTCGATCGCGCGGGCGCGCTGCAGGATGTGCCAGTGCGCCTCCCCCGTCACCTTCGTGAAGGCGGCGGGCGCGAGGATAAGCCCGGCCCCGGCCTGGGCCAGGTCGCGGTAGAGGTAGGGGAAGCGGATGTCGTAGCAGATCGTGAGGCCGACCGGCCCCCAGGGCGTCGCCGCCAGCACCGCTTCGCCGCCCGGCTCGTAGGTCGCCGATTCGCGGTAGATCGAGCCGTCGCCCACCTGCACGTCGAACATGTGGATTTTGGAGTAGCGCGCGACGATCCCGCCGTCCGGCGCGACCAGGTAGCTCCGGTTGGAGAGCCGGCCGCCGGCGATCGCCACCGAGATCGAGCCGATCGACAGCCACACGCCGAGTTCCGCCGCCAGCCCGCGAAAGGCGGCGAGCACCTCGTGGCTCTCCTCCGGCCGCGCCTTGGCCAGCGCCTTCTCGCGGTCCGGCTCGAACATGCCGACGATTTCCGGCGTGCACACCAGGTCCGCGCCGAGGCCGGCCGCCTCGCGGACCAGCGCGCCCGCCTCGGCGATGTTGTCGGCCGGGTCGGGTTTGGAGTTGGTCTGCGCGCAGGCGACGACAAGCTTGTCCATTTCCTCGCTCCCGTGTCGGCGCGCGCGGCGGCCCGGTCAGGCCCGCCCCAGCATCGGGTCGAGCCGGCCCCCGGCCTCCAGCGCGGCGAGTTCGTCGGAGCCGCCGACGCCTTCGCCGTCGATGAAAATCTGCGGCACGGTGCGCCTGCCGCCGGCGCGCTCCGTCATCTCGCGCCGGCGCGCGGCGCTGAGCGACACGTCGATCTCCTCGAACGCGACGCCCTTGGCGGACAGCAGGCGCTTGGCCCGGTGGCAGAAGGGGCACCACATCGTCGTGTAGATTTCCACATGGGCCATGCCCAGACTCCCTCCGATCCTCAGGCGGCGGAGCGGTCTTGCGCCGCCCCGGCCGCCGCGCCGGTCCAGTCCGCCATCGCCTCCTCCCCGTGCTCGCCGAGCAGGGGGGCGGGCCGGCGCACGGCGCCCGGCGTTTCCGACAGCTTCACCGGCACGCCGATCGTCCTCATGCGGCCGACCTTCGGATGGTCCACCTCGACCGCCATTTCCCGCGCCTCGGTCTGCGGGTCCGCGTAGACCTGCGCGTGGTCCATCACCGGCCCGGCCGGGATGCCCGCCGCCTCGAAGGCCTCGCACAGCGCCGCGGTCGTCTGGCGGCGGAAATAGACCTCCAGCTCCGGGACCAGCGCCTTGTTGTTGGCGACGCGGTCGGCCTTGGTCAGGAAGCGCGGGTCCTCCACCAGGTGCGGGCAGCCGAGGATGTCGCAGGCGCGCCGCCAGAAACCGTCCTGCGCGCCGCCGATCGTCACATGGCCGTCGGCGGTCGGGAACAGCTGGTAGGGCGCGCTGCCGCGATGGGCCTGGCCCAGCCGCTCCGGCGTCTCGCCGGTCGCGAACAGGCCGGCCGCCTCGTACACGCCGAGCGCGATCCCCGATTCGTAGAGCGAGGTGTCCACGTGCTGGCCGCGGCCGGTGCGCTCCCGCGCCGCCAGCGCCGCGAGGACGCCGATCGCCCCGTTCATGCCCGCCGCCAGGTCCGTCACCGGGATCGGGATGCGGTAGGGCGGCCCCTCCGGCGGGCCGTTGATCGCCATCAGCCCGGACATGCCGCAGGCGACCAGGTCGAACCCGCCGCGCGGCGCGTAGGGGCCGGTCTGCCCGAAGCCGGAGATCGAACAATAGACCAGCCGGGGGTTGAGGGCGGCCATCGCCTCGTAATGGATGCCGAGCCGCCGCGCCGTTCCGGGCTTGTAGTTCTCGATCATGACGTCGGCCGCCCGGACGAGTTCGAGCAGGCGGCCCTTGTCGGCCGGGTCCTTCAGGTCGAGGGCGATGGAGCGCTTGTTGCGGTTCCACAGCATGAAGGGCGCGCTTTCGCCCTCCTGGAAGGGCGGGGTCTGGCGCAGCGAGTCGCCGCCCCTGGGGTTCTCCACCTTCACGACATCGGCGCCGTGGTCGGCGAGGATCATGGCGCAGTACGGCCCGGACAGGTGGCTCGTCAGGTCCAGGACCTTGAGATGGGAGAGCGACGACACGGGCGGTCCTCCTCGGTTGGGCGGTCAGGCGGCGCCGGCGTCGATGAGCTTCACGATGCTGGAGGTGTCCTCGTCGCCGTGGCCGCGCTCGACCAGCAGCTGGAAGGCGGCGGTCGCGGCGGCGCCGCAGGGCGTGGCGATCCCGGCGGCCTGGGCGGCGGCCTGCGACAGGCGCAGGTCCTTCAGCATCAGCTTGGCCATGAAGCCGGGCTTGAACCCGTTGCTCGCGGCGGCGGCCGGAACCGCGCCCGGCATCGGGTTCGCCTCGTTGAAGACGAAGGAGCGCCCGCTGGAGGTGGAGATCACATCGTACAGCGTCTCCAGCGGCACGCCGAGGCGCCGCCCCATCGCCATCGCCTCGGCGGCGGCGAGGAACTGTATGCCCGCCATCATGTTGTTGCAGATTTTCGTGACCTGCCCCTGCCCCGGCCCGCCGCAATGGACGATGTTGCGCCCCATGCCCGCCAGGACCGGCCGCGCCTTCTCGAACGCCGCCGCCGCGCCGCCGCACATGAAGGTGAGCGTGGCGGCGTCCGCCCCGCCGACGCCGCCGGAGACCGGCGCGTCGAGCATCTCGAAGCCGGCCTCGGCGGCGGCCGCGTGCGCCGCCCGCGCGCTCTCCACGTCGATGGTGGAGCAGTCGACCAGCAGCGTTCCGGGATCGGCGGCGGCGATGGCGCCGTCCTCCATGAACACCTCGCGCACATTCGCGCCGACCGGGAGCATGGTGACGACGAACTCGACGCCGCGCGCCGCGTCCTTCACCGATTCGGCGGCCGTCGCGCCGGACTGGACGACGAAGTTCATCGCCTCCTCCGACAGGTCGTAGACCTTGAGGTCGTGCCCGGCCCGGATCAGGTTGCGCGCCATCGGCCCGCCCATGTTGCCCAAGCCGATAAAGCCGATCCGCGCCATGCCGCCGCTCCCCGTTTCCCGTCCGCGCGCCGCGCCGGGCCGCCCCCGCCGCGTCCGGCCGAACATACCCCCTCCCCGCCGCCGCCGCCAGCGCCGCGAAGACGGACCGGAGATCGGGGATCGCGCCGGGGCGGCGCGGGCCGGGGCCTAAACGGCCGCGCGCCGCGCCCGCCGGCGCCGGCCGCGAACCGGCGCCGGCCGGGAAAGCGCCGCGTTCGTCAGGGTTTCCTCGTCGATCCTGTCCTGGAGTTCCCGGTCGCCGGCCGGCGCGAGGCCGGCCTCCTCGATCCGCTCCATTTCCTCGAAATCCGCGCGGGCGCGTTCGAGGAACGCGCGCTCTTCCGGCGCCGGGTCCGGGACGGTCCGCCACTTTCCGGTCATTCCCCAACCTCCCGCATCGCGATAAACGCAACCCCGCCCGCGCGATCGGCGCGTCCCAGTACCTGGAACCGGGTTCCGGCGGCGAACAGGACCTCGTTCTCGCCGGGGTCCGCCGCGTAAGGTCCGATGGACTTCCCGCGAAGGGAGAGTATCCGGAATCGGTGCGGTCCGCCATAGGCGGTCGCCCGTTCGGTCGAGGCGCTGGTGAACGCGGGGTAGAGGACGGTCCCGCCGACACGGTGCCCCGCCAGAACATCGGCGGGCAGGTTCGCGCCGCGCCAGACCGTTCCTTCGTAATGCGGCAGTTTGGACAGGGCGGCGTTCAAGACGCGGCGGTAGTTTTCCGCCGCGGCGCGCCGCCGCGGATCGGTCGAACGGAGCGCCCTGTTCAGCGGCCCGTATCCCCATGGGAGATCGCGGGTGGTGTAGGCGTGAAGCGTCGCGAGTTCGGGACCGGTCAAGCCGCGGCGCGGGGCGCCGGCGGCGATGCGGGCGAGGCCGGCGCGGAGGTAGCGCGCGAAGGCGGGCCCCATCTCCGCCCGGAGCGCTTCCTGATGGGCGGGGAGCGCCCCGCGCGGCCGGCCGGCGGCGGTCATGGCGCCCGGGCGACGGTGAGGACGTCGACGTTCGCGGCGCCGGCGCGCAGGAGGACGCGGGCGCAGGCGGACGCGGTGGCGCCGGTGGTCAGCACGTCGTCCACCAGCAGCACGCGCCGGCCGCGCGCGAGCGCGGCGGCCTTCGGGGCCAGGCGGAAGGCGCCGCGCACGTTGCGCTCCCGCGCCGCGCGGCTCAGCCTCCCCTGCGAGGGCGTGCGCCGCACCCGCCGCAGCAGGTCCGGCTCGGCCGGAACCCCGCCGCGCCGGGCGAGGTCGAGGGCGAGCGCGGCGGCCTGGTTGTAGCGCCGCGCGAACAGCCGCGCCCGGTGCAGCGGCACCGGGACCAGCAGGTCCGCGTCGGCGAGCAACTCGCTCCCCGCCCGGGCCAGCCAGGCGCCGAACAGGCCGGTCATGTGCAGCGCGTCGCCGTGCTTGAAGCGGAGGACCAGCGGGCGGCTCGCGTCGTCGTAGACCGCCGCCGCCCGCGCGCGGCCCCAGACCGGCGGCCGGGCGAGGCAGCGGGCGCACGCTTCGAGGCCGGGCACGGCGAACTCGAAGGGCGCGCCGCAGCGCGGGCACAGCGGGGCCGCGATGAAGGCGATCCCGGCCCAGCAGGCCCCGCACATCGCGTCGGGCCGGGCGACCGTGTCGCCGCATTTCGGGCAGCGCGGCGGCAGCACCGCGTCCAGCGCCCACCGCCCGGCCGCCGCCGCGCCGCGCCGGAACCGCGCCGCCGCGCCCGCCGTCGCCACTGCCGCCGCCGTCGCGGCCCCCGTCGTCGCGTCCATCGTCGCGCCCTCCGCCCCCGTTTGCGTTCCCGGGAAGACCTATGGAAGGGCCAGGGGCGTTTTCCGGGCCGGACGGCGCGGCGGCGCGGTATAATCGGCGCATGGCTACGGGTCCCGTCGTTTTCGACCGCCGGCTCGTGCGCGCCCGCCGCGACCGGGCGGCGCCCCGGTTCCACGAGCGCGACTTCCTGGTCCGCGCCGCGGCCGCGCGGCTGGCCGACCGGCTGCTGGACCTCGACCGGGAGTTCGCCGTCGCGCTCGACCTCGGCTGCCACGCGGGCGCGATGGCGGAGGCCTGGCCGGAGGGGCGGGCGCGGCCCTTCCTGGTCCAGGCCGACCTGTCGCCGGCGATGGCGCGCCGCGCCGCCCGCAACGGCCCCGCGCTCGCCTGCGACGAGGAGGCGCTGCCCTTCGCCGACGGCGCGCTCGACGCCGTGCTGAGCTGCCTTTCGCTGCACTGGGTGAACGACCTGCCGGGCGCGCTGGCGCAGATCCGCCGCGCGCTCAAGCCGGACGGGCTGTTCATGGCCTCGATGGCCGGCGGCGGGACGCTGGCGGAGTTGCGCGCCGTGCTGGCGGAGGCGGAGATGGAGGTCGCCGGCGGGGCCAGCCCCCGGGTCTCCCCCTTCGCCGACCTCCCCGACCTCGGCGGGCTGCTGCAGCGGGCCGGCTTCGCCCTGCCGGTGGTGGACAGCGACACGATCGACGTCACCTACGCGGACCTGTTCGCGCTGATGGCGGACCTGCGCGGCATGGCGGAGGCCAACGCGACGGTCGAGCGGCGGCGGCGGCCAACGCGGCGGGAGGTGTTCCCGCGGGCGGCGGAACTCTACCGCGCGCGCCACGGCGCCGAGGACGGCCGCGTCCCCGCCACTTTCCGCATCCTGACCATGACCGGCTGGGCGCCGGCCCCCTCGCAGCAGAAGCCGCTGCGCCCCGGCGCCGCCCGGACCCGCCTCGCCGCCGCCCTCGGCGCGGAGGAGGTCGGCGCCGGAGAGGCGGCGGGCGGCGGGGGCCGGCCGTGACCGCGCCGCTGCCCGCGGACGGCCTCTCGACCGATCCCTGGTGGTGGGAGCGGACGCCCCGGCCCGACCTGCCCGCGCCGGACCTTCCGGCGACCGTGGAGGTGGCGGTGGTCGGGTCCGGCTACACCGGGCTGTGCGCGGCGCTGCAAACGGCGCGGGGCGGGCGTTCGACGGTCGTGTTCGACGCGAACGACGCCGGCTGGGGCTGCAGTTCGCGCAACGGCGGCCAGATAAGCACGAGCATCAAGCCCGGATACGCCGAACTTTCCCGCCGGCACGGCCCGGACGCCGCCCGCGCCATCCTGGCGGAGGGGTGCGAGTCGCTCGCCTGGATCGGCCCGTTCCTGCGCGAGGAGGGGATCGCGTGCGACTTCGCGGTGTGCGGCCGCTTCCACGCCGCCCACTCGCCCGGGCATTACGAGGCGCTGGCAAGGGACATCGCCGCCCGGCCCGAAGGGCTTGACCCGCCGGCGCACATGGTCCCCCGCGCCGAGCAGCGCCGCGAACTCGGCACGGACGCCTACCATGGCGGCGCGGTGTTCGAGACGCACGCCGCGCTCGACCCGGGCCGGTTCCACGCCGGCCTGCTGCGCCGCGCCATGGAGGCGGGCGCGGTCGTGGCGCCCCATTGCCCCGTCCTCGCGCTCGACCGCGACGGGGACGCATTCGAGGTCGCCACGCCGCGCGGGCGGACCAGGGCGCGCGATGTCGTCGTGGCGACGAACGGCTACACCGGCCCGCTCACGCCATGGCTGCGCCGGCGGACGATCCCCATCGGCAGCTACATGATCGCCACCGAGGCGCTTCCGGCGGAGCTTATGGCGCGCCTCATGCCGCGCCGGCGGATCGTCAGCGACACGCGCAAGGTCGTGTACTACTACCGCCCCTCGCCGGACGGGCGGCGCGTTCTGTTCGGCGGGCGGGTCACGGCCGGCGAGGCCGATCCGCGCCGCGCCGGCGCCCTGCTCCGCCGCGACATGGCGGCGATCTTCCCGGAACTGTCGGAGGCGCGGGTCGCGCATTCCTGGATGGGGTTCGTCGCCTACACTTTCGACACGCTGCCCCATATCGGCGAGCGCGACGGGCTGCATTACGCGATGGGCTATTGCGGGTCGGGCGTGGCGATGGCGGCGCGGCTCGGGACGCGCCTGGGCCGGCGCGTGCTCGGCCTTTCCGGCGGGCGGAGCGGGCTGGACGCCGCGCCCTTCCGGACGCGGCCGTTCTACGCCGGCGTTCCGTGGTTCCTGTCGGCGGCGGTCGCCTGGCACCGCTGGCGCGACGGCGCGGCCGCGCGGGCGCGATAAGGGCGGGGCCGGCCGGCCGGGCGGCCCGGCGCGGTTTGACCCTCCGCGCGAAAGCCTGTACTCCGGTCGAAGGGACGGATCGAAACGGCCTTCGGGCCGCGCCCGCGGCGGACCGGCGGGCGCTCGCAGAGGGGAGGAGCGAGTCATGGAAAATCGCATCGGTTTCGCGCGGCGGGCGGGCGCGGCGGCGTTCGGCGCGGCGCTCGCGGCGACGGCCTCCGGCGCGGCCCTGGCCGACGGGTCGATCACGGTCGCCTCCTGGGGCGGCTCCTACCAGAAGGCGCAGAGCCTCGCCCTGTTCGAGCCGGGCGCGGCGGCCATGGGCATCGAGGTCAAGCAGGAGACCTACGGCGGCATGTCGGATGTGCGCCTCAAGGTGAAGGCCGGCGCGGTGGCCTGGGACATCGTGTCCAGCGGCTCCGGCAGCGCCGCCCGCGCGGCGGCCGAGGGGCTGCTGGAGGAGCTCGACTACACGATCATCGATGTCTCCGACTTCTACCCGACGCTGAAGACCGCGCATTGCGTCGGCAGCGACGTGTTCTCCACCGTCATGGCCTGGAACACCGCCACCTACCCGAACGACGCGCCCGCCAGCTGGGCCGATTTCTGGGACGTGGAGAAGTTCCCCGGCAAGCGGGCCTATCGCGCCAAGGTCGCGGGCGCGCTGGAGCCGGCGCTGCTGGCCGACGGCGTGCCGGGCGACATGGTTTACGAGGTGCTCGACTCCGAGGAGGGCATCGCCCGCGCGCTCGACAAGATCCGCGAGCTGCGGGACCACGTCGCGGTGTGGTGGAAGTCCGGCGCGCAGCACGCGCAGCTGATGAAGGACGGCGAGGTCGACATGACCACCGGCTGGAACGGCCGCTTCGACGTGGCGAAAAAGGACGGCGCCCAGGTCGCCTACACCTTCAACCAGGCGCTGCTCGACTACGACTGCTTCGCCATCCCGAAGGGCGCGCCCAACAAGGACCTGGCGATGCGCTTCCTGGCCGAGATCAGCAAGGCCGAGCACCAGGCCAACCTGCCGCTGCACATCACCTACGGCCCGACCAACCGGAAGGCCTACGAGATCGGCAAGATCGACGACGCGCTGGCGCGCGCCATGCCGTCGCATCCCGACAACGCCGCGCTCCAGGTCCCGGTGAGCCTCGCGTGGTACGCCAAGTGGGAGCAGAAGGCGGCCGAGATGTACCAGGAGATGCTGACCGAATAGCCGGGGGATCGCCGGGACGGCGCGGCCGCGCGCCGCTCCCGGCGGCCGGCGCCGCGAACCGCCTCCATGTCCCGAACGGGCGCCCCGCCGATCCGGATCTCGGGCCTTTCCAAGAGCTACGGCGAGGTCCGGGCGCTCGACGAGGTCGATCTCGATATCGAGGGCGGGGAGTTCCTCACCCTGCTCGGCCCGTCGGGGTCGGGCAAGACCACGCTGCTGATGGCGCTGGCCGGGTTCGCGCGGCCGGACCGCGGGACCGTCCTGTTCGGCGACCGCGACGTGAGCCTGGAGCCGCCGCACCGGCGCGGCGTGGGCATGGTGTTCCAGAACTACGCCCTGTTCCCGCACATGACGGTCGCCGGCAATGTCGGCTACCCGCTCAGGCTGCGGAAGGCCGGCAAGGACGAGACGCGCCGCCGGGTCGAGGAGGCGCTGGCGACCGTCGAGCTCGGCGGCTACGGCGCGCGCCGGATCGACCAGCTTTCCGGCGGGCAGAAGCAGCGGGTGGCGCTGGCCCGCGCCATCGTGTTCGGCCCGCGCATCCTGCTGATGGACGAGCCGCTGTCGGCCCTCGACAAGCAGTTGCGCGAGCACATGCAGATCGAGTTGCGCCGCCTGCACGCCGGCCTCGGCGTCACGACGGTCTATGTGACGCACGACCAGCGCGAGGCGCTCACCATGTCGGACCGGATCGCGGTGATCGACCGGGGGCGGTTGATGCAGCTCGACGCGCCGCGCGCGCTGTACGAGCGGCCGGCCAACCTTTTCGTGGCCGATTTCATCGGCGAGTCCACTTTCCTGCCGGTCGAGCGCGACGGGGCGGCGCTGCGCTGCGCCGGCGCGCCCCTGCTGGCGTCGCGCGCGCCGGAGGGCGGCGGCCCGCTGCTGCTGGTGCTGCGCCCGGAGCGGCTGGTCCCGCTGGAGGGGCCCGCGCCCGAGGGCGTCAACGCTTTCGAGGCCGAAGTCCTCGACCTCGTCTACCAGGGCGACACCGTGCTGGCCCAGGCGCGGCTGGCGAACGGGACCGTCGCGGCGGTGCGTTCGGACACGCGGAGCGGGGCGGCGCTGGCCCGCGCCCGGCCGGGGGAGCGGATCGCGCTCGGCCTCCACGCCGACGACGCGGTGCTGGTCGCGGCCGGGGACGGCGCGGGCGGCGCGCGGCGCGCGCCCCGGGGCGGGGCGGCGTGACGGCGGCCGGCCTCGCCGGAGCCAACGCCGCCGCGCTGCGCCGCGCCGCGATCCGCGAACGCTGGACGCTGTTCGCGCTGGCGGCGCCGGCGGTCGTCGCGGTGGTTGTCGTGCTGGCGGTCCCGGTCGGCTGGCTGTTCTGGCTGTCCTTCCTGGGCGACGACGGGGCCTTCTCGCTCGAACACTACGCGCGGATGGTGGAGAGCAAGGCCTATGCCCGCGTGTTCCGCACCACTTTCGAGGTCAGTTTCCTCACCACCGCCATCTGCGTCCTGATCGGCTACCCGCTGGCCTATTTCCTGGCGCAACTGCCGCCGCGCGCGGCCGCGCTGTGCATGTTGACGGTGCTGCTGCCCTTCTGGACCTCGCTTCTGGTGCGCACCTACGCCTGGCTGGTGCTGTTGCAGCGCAAGGGGCTGCTCAACCGCTGGGCCATCGACATGGGCCTGTGGGACGAGCCGGCGAAGCTGGTCCACAACCTGAACGGCACGCTGATCGGCATGGTCCACATCATGCTGCCCTTCCTCGTGCTGCCGCTTTACGGCTCGATGAAGGCGATCGACCGCGACTACATGAAGGCGTCGGCCAATCTCGGCGCCGGGCCGGTCCGGGCGTTCTGGGACGTGTTTTTCCCGCTGTCGCTGCCGGGGCTGTTCGCCGGCGCGCTGATCGTCTTCATCCTGTGCCTCGGGTTTTTCGTCACGCCGGCGGTGCTCGGCGGCGGGCGGGTGATCATGGTGTCGATGCAGATCGCCGACACGATCGAGCTTTTCTACAACTGGGGCGCGGCGAGCGCGCTCGGCGCGGTGCTGCTGGTGGTGACGCTGGCGATCCTGCTCGCCGCGTCGCGGCTGTTGCGGCTCGACCGCGTGCTCGGCGGCGGGGCGGCGCGATGACCTGGCTCGACCGCCCGGCGACGGAGACCGGCGTCGCGCACCGCCAGCGCCTGTGGCTTTACGCCTTCGCCGGGCTGGTCATGGTTTTCCTGGTGGCGCCGACGGTCATCGTGGTCCCGATGTCGTTTTCGGCCTCGCAATACCTGGAGTTCCCGCCGCGCGAATGGTCGCTGCGCTGGTATCGGCATTACCTCGACTCGCCGGAATGGATGTCGGCGACGGCGACCTCCTTCCAGGCCGGGTTCCTGACGGCGGCCGCGGCGACGCCGATTGGCGTCATGGCGGCCTATGGCCTGCATGTCTCCGGCCACCGCTGGGCGCGGGCGGCCTTCGTCCTGTTGGTGACGCCGATCGCGGTCCCGGTGATCCTGGTGGCGATCGGGGCGTTCTACGCCTTCGTGCGGCTGAACCTGGTCAACACGCTGGCCGGGCTGGTCGTCGCGCATTCGATCCTGGCGCTGCCGCTGGTGGTCATTATCGTCGGCGCGGCGCTGAAGAGTTACGACATGAACCAGGAGATGGCGGCGCGCGGCCTCGGCGCCTCGCGGGCGCGGGCGTTCATGACGGTGACGCTGCCGCAGATCCGGTTCTCGATCGTCACCTCGGCGCTGCTGTCGTTCCTGACCTCCTTCGACGAGGTGATCATCGCCATGTTCGTTTCCGGCGGCGACTATTCGACGCTGACGCGCAACATGTTCAACGCGCTGCGCGACCAGATCGACCCCACCATCGCGTCGATCTCGACGATCATGATCGTCGTGTCCTCCGCCCTGCTGGCGCTGGCGCAGGTCTTCGGCAAGTCCCGCTGACGGGACGGGCGCGCGAACCGGGAGGACGCCGGAAGATGAAGCATGTGGCGATCGCCAACCGCGGCGAAATCTCCATCCGGATCGCGCGGGCGGCGGCCGAGGCGGGGCTGGAGGCGACGGCGCTGTACGCCGCGGACGACGCCGACAGCCTGCATGTCCTCGGCGCGGCGCGCGCGGCCGCGCTGCCCGGCCGGGGACCGGCGGCCTATCTCGACATCGAGGCCGTTGTCGCCGCCGCGCTGGAGGCGGGGGCCGACGCGATCCATCCCGGCTACGGCTTCCTCTCCGAAAGCGCGGCTTTCGCGCGCGCCGCCGGGGCGGCCGGCCTCGTTTTCGTCGGGCCGCCGCCGGAGGCGCTGGCGCTGTTCGGCGACAAGGCGCGGAGCCGGGCGCTGGCCCGGGCCGAGGGGGTTCCGGTCGTCGCGGGAACCGACGGCCCGACCGGCCCGGAGGAGGCGCGCGCCTTCCTCGAAAGCCTCGGCCCCGGCGGCGCCGTCATGGTGAAGGCGGTGGCCGGCGGCGGCGGGCGCGGGATGCGCGCGGTCTCCGGCCCGGCCGGCCTCGAAGCCGCGATGGCGCGCTGCCGGTCCGAGGCGGCGGCCGCCTTCGGCGACGGCGCGCTCTATGTCGAGCGGCTCGTTCCCGCCGCGCGCCATGTCGAGGTCCAGGTCGCGGTCGGCGCCGACGGCCACGCCGTCGCGCTGGGCGACCGCGATTGCAGCCTGCAGCGCCGCCGCCAGAAGATTATCGAGGTCGCGCCCGCCCCCGGCCTCGACGACGCGACGCGCGACGCCCTCGCCGGACACGCGCTGGCGCTCGCGCGGGCGGCGGGCTATCGCGGGCTGGGCACGGCGGAATTCCTGCTCGAAGCCGACGGCTCCATCGCCTTCATCGAGTTCAACGCCCGCCTCCAGGTCGAGCACACGGTGACGGAGGCGACGACCGGCCTCGACCTCGCGCGGATGCAGTTCGACATCGCCGCCGGCGCCGGCCTCGCCGGGTTCGAGCCGCCGGCGCCCCGGGGCCGCGCGGTCCAGGCGCGGGTCAACCTCGAAACCATGACGGCGGACGGCGGGACGCGGCCCTCGGGCGGGCGGCTCTCCGTCTTCGAGCCGCCGACGGGGCCGGGCGTGCGGGTGGACCACTGCGCCTATGCCGGCTACCGGACGAGTCCGCTCTACGATCCGCTGCTCGCCAAGGTCACGGTCCACGCGCCGACGGGCGGCGTCGCGGCGGCGGCGGCGAAGGCGGAGCGCGCGCTGGCGGAGTTCCGGCTGGAGGGCGCGGACTCCAACATCGCCTTCCTGCGGGCGGCGCTGGCGCGGCCGGAATGGGAGGGCTACCGCCTCGACACCGGCTTCGTCGAGCGGGAGGCCGCCGCGCTGGCCGCCCGGGCCGCCGCCTTGCCGGCGCGCCGGTTCGCCGCGGCGCCCGACGCGGCCGGGGACGCGCCGCGGGCCCGTCTGGCCGGGGCGCGGGTGGACGGCGCCGACCCCCTCGCCGTGCTCGACCACGGGCGCGCGGGCGCGGCGGCGGCGGACGGCGCGGCCGGGGCCGGCGATTCCGGCGGCGGCCATGTCCTGCGCGCGCCCATGCCCGGCGCCATCCTGTCCATCGAGGCCGCGCCGGGCGACGCCGTGCGGGCCGGGCAGACCCTGGTCGTCATGGACTCCATGAAGATGGAGCACGAGATCGCGGCCGAGGTTGGCGGGACGGTGCGCCGGATCGATGTCGCCGTCGGCGACACGGTGTTCGAGGGCAGCACGCTGCTGACGGTCGAGGAGGGGGAGGCCGCGGCCGCGGCGGCGGAGGAGGCCGGCGGGCCGGACCTCGACGCGATCCGCCCGGACCTCGCCGAGGTGGAGGCGCGCCGCGCCCTCGGCCTCGACGCGAACCGGCCGGAAGCGGTCGCGCGGCGGCGCCGGACCGGCCAGCGCACCGCCCGCGAGAATGTCGAGGACCTGGTCGATCCCGGCTCCTTCATCGAGTACGGCCCGATGGTCATCGCCGCGCGGCGGTCGCGGACGCCGGTCGAGGAGCTGATCCGCCGCACCCCCGCCGACGGGCTGATCGGCGGGATCGGCCGGGTCAACGGCGCGCTGCTGCCCGGCGCGGACACGCGCTGCATGGTGATGTCCTACGACTACGCCGTGCTGGCCGGGACCCAGGGCAAGAAGAACCACCAGAAGAAGGACCGCCTGTTCCGGCTCGCCGAACGCTGGCGGCTGCCGGTGGTGTTCCTGGCCGAGGGCGGCGGCGGGCGGCCGGGCGACACCGACGGGTTCTACGCCGGCAACCTGCACACGCCGGCCTTCCACCTGTTCGGCCGCCTCAGCGGCGGCGCGCCGATGGTGGGCATCGCCTCCGGGCGCTGCTTCGCCGGCAACGCGGTGATCCTCGGCTGCTGCGACGTGACGATCGCCACCGCGAACGCCACCATCGGCATGGGCGGCCCGGCGATGATCGAGGGCGGCGGCCTCGGCGTGTTCCGCCCGGAGGAGGTGGGGCCGTCCGATGTCATGCGCCGCAACGGCGTGATCGACATCGCCGTCGCCGACGAGGCCGAGGCCGTGGCGGCGGCGAAAAAATACCTCTCCTACTTCCAGGGAACGCTCCCCGAATGGGAATGCGCCGACCAGCGCCTGTTGCGCCATGTCGTGCCGGAGAACCGGCTGCGCGTCTACGAGGTGCGCCGCGCCGTCGAGACGATCGCCGACACCGGCTCCGTCCTCGAACTGCGGCGCGATTTCGGCCTCGGCATGGTGACGGCGCTGGCCCGGATCGAGGGGCGGCCGGTGGGGATCCTCGCCAACAACCCGCGCCATCTCGGCGGCGCGATCGATTCCGACGCGGCGGACAAGGCGGCGCGGTTCATGCAGCTGTGCGACGCGCACGACCTTCCCATCGTTTCGCTCTGCGACACGCCGGGCAACATGGTCGGCCCGGAGGCGGAGCGCGCCGCGCTGGTGCGCCACTGCTGCCGGCTCTACGTGATCGGGGCGAACGTCACCGTGCCGATCTTCACGGTGGTGCTGCGCAAGGCCTACGGCCTGGGGGCGCAGGCGATGGCGGGCGGCGGCTTCCACGCGCCCTTCTTCGCGATCTCCTGGCCGACCGGGGAGTACGGCGGCATGGGGCTGGAGGGGGCGGTCAAGCTCGGCTTCCGCGATGTGCTGGCGGCGATCGCGGACGTGGACGAGCGGCGGGCCGCCTACGAGCGGATGGTGGCCGAGGCCTACGAGCGCGGCAAGGCGCTCAACACCGCCTCGCTGTTCGAGATCGACGACACGATCGACCCGGCCGACACCCGCCGCTGGCTCGCCGCCGGCCTCGACGCCACGCCGCCGCGCGCCCCCCGGACGGAAAAGAAACGCCCCTGGATCGACACGTGGTAGGGGCGGGAGAGGGCCGGCGGGGCGGCGGCGGGGTTCAGCTCCGGCTCCACAAGCTCGGCCAACTCCACCAACGCCTCAAGGAGGCCTTGTGCTCCGTCAACGCGGTTTTGACATCGTTCGATATGCCCCGGGCGGCGTCCTCGATATCCCGGACCGCGTCGGTCACTTGCTTGGAATTATTCCGATCCTTGGTAATAATATTCATGGAGTCGCCAATAAAATCGACATATTTACGAATGATGATCTCCCAATTTTGGTGGGAAGCGATAGAACTTGTATCCAAATCTTTCAGTTTTTCGGCGAGCCGCTCATGCGCCATCGGCCATTCGTTCTCCGAGATATTGTAGAATTCCTCCAGGCTTTTTTCTTCGCTTATGCGGTTTGCGACCCGTGTCAGCTTGCTGACAGTCTCCCTTACGGTTCCGAGCGTGGAAACGATCTCGTCTTCGTAATTTCTTTCGAAATCCCTGATTTCCGCCTCGGTTCGATTTTGGCGTCTATATACGAAAATCCACACGAAATTGCCGATGACCACGACAACCCCAGATCCCGCGCCGATCCACTCGAAAATCGTCAACTCGGTGTCGATATTTCCGACTTCCTCTTCGAGGTCCGCGACTTTCCGTTCGAGGCGCGAGACGCGATCCTCGTCGCCGGCGGCTCCGGCGTCGCCCGGCGCCACGGCGGCGGCGGCGAAAGCCGCCGCGAGCAGCGCGGCCACGCAACGCCGGCGGCTTGGCGCAATACGCATCGGCGGGGTTCCGGATCAGACCGTAACACTTCGAACGCGGTTGCGAATCTGCCGGTGCATCAACGGGGTGCAATCGAATTCGTACTGTTTCATAAACCCGTCCGCGCCGCCGAGATAGTCCACGCTCGGTCCGAACATTCCGATGAAAAATGTCGGCGTGATCATGTGAATTTCGTTGGGCACGACGACTTTCACCGGAAAGCCGTCCCGGTCCAATTCCGCGATCCCGAGTCTTTTCCGCGCGCGCTGTCCCGCCTCGAGCCCCGTCAGGTAGTGACGACGGCCGTCCTCGGCCGCGTCGCGCATGTTGAGCGTGGTCATCGCCGTCCTCCAGTCTTCCGGCCGGCCGGCCGGGCGTCAGGCCGCGCCGCTCCCCGCGCCCCCGAGCGCCGCGACCGCGCCGCTCCGGCCGATTATCGGCGGCGGCGCGGTCGCGGCAAGGGAAAATCCGCCCGGCCCCGGCCGCCCCGTTCGCCGCGCCGCGCCTACGCCGCCTTCGCCAGCGGGCCGCGGACGGTCCGGCCGGGGACGGCGCCCGTCGCCTCGCCGTTCTCCAGCGTGACCTCGCCGTTCACCACCGTGGCCGCGATGCCCTCCGCCTTCTGGACCAGCCGCCGCGCGCCGCCCGGCAGGTCGTGCTCGACCGTCGGCAGGCTCGGCCGCACCTCGTTCTCGTCGAACACCACGATGTCCGCCGCCATGCCCTCGCGCAGCAGGCCGCGGTCCGCCATGCCCCAGGCCGACGCGTTCTCGAAGCTCAGCATCCGCACCGCCTCCTCCAGCGTGAAGGCCTGGCGGCCGCGCACCCAGTAGCTCAGCATGTGGGTCTGCAGCGACGATCCCATCTCCTGGCACACATGGGCGCCGGAATCGGAGAAGGTCGCCAGCGAGCGCGGGTGTTTCAGGATCCGGCCCACCACTTCGGGGTCCTCGTTCACGATGGGCTGCACGAACACCAGGTCCGGTTTCTCGACCATCAGGTCGAGCATGACCTCGACCGGGTTGCGCCCGTCCTGGCGCGCGAGGTCGGCGATGCTCGGGTCGTCCCACTTCACGTCGAACATCGGGAACAGGTTGTCGTAGTCGGGCTTGCGGGGATCGGTGGTGGCCGCGCCGCCGCCCTGGAACTCGGTCCCCTTCGGGCGCATCCCGGCCTCGTCCGCCACCAGGCGGGCGCGGGTCTCGGCGTCGCGGAACCGCGCGGCCTGCTCCTCCGGCGAGAGGCCGCGGATTTCCTTCCACGACGGCAGGGCGTCGAAGGGCAGGTAGGATTTGAGCGAGAACAGCGCGTTGATCGAGCGCGTCGTCGCCTGGCCGAAGACGCGGGCGCCTTGCGCCGCCTGCCGGTCCATCCACTCGAACTGGTACTGCCACGGGTTGGGCCGGTCGCCCTGGTTGGTGGCGGCCGCGCCGAACATGACCGGCCGGCCGCTGTCCACCGCGATCCGCCCCAGTTCCTCCAGGAAGGCGCGCTGCGCCGCGCCGCCGGAAATGTCCGGGCCGATCTGGAAAATGCCGGCGTTGAGTTCGGCCATCGCGCCGACCAGCCGGGCGATCTCCTCCCAGTTGGCGATCCGGCTCGCCACCGGCCCGCCGTCGGGGCGGATATGCGTGTTGGAGCGCGACGTCGACAGGCCCATCGCGCCGGCCCTGAGCGCCTCCTGGACCAGGCCCGCCATGAGCTTGAGGTCGTCCTCATCGGCCTCCCGGTCGAGGGCGCGCTCGCCCATCGCGTACATGCGCAACGCGGAATGGCCGATATAGGAGGCGTAGTTGATCGCCTTGGGCAGCGAGTCCACCGTTTCGAGATATTCCGGGAAGCTCTCCCAGCGCCAGTCGATCCCGGCGGCCATCGCCTCCTTCGGGATGTCCTCCACCGCCTCGAGGCATTCGGCGAACCACTCCCGCGCCTCGGGCTTGCAGGGCGCGAGCGCGAAGCCGCAATTGCCCATGACGACCGTGGTCACGCCGTGCCAGCAGGAGCAGCTGCCGAGCGGATCCCAGGCGACCTGCGCGTCCATATGCGTGTGGCCGTCGATGAAGCCGGGCGCGACGATCATGCCCTCGGCGTCGATCGTCCGTTCGGCGGGCGCGCGGATACGGCCGATCTCGGCGACGCGCCCGCCCTTCACGCCGACATCGCCGCGAAAGCGCGGCATCCCGGAGCCGTCCACGATTGTTCCGTTGCGGATCAGAAGATCGAAGGTCATCGGCCGGCCCTCCCGGTTGCGCGTGGCGATGGAGGGGAGCATAGAGGCGGCGCGGGGCCGGGGGCAACGGCGGCGCGCCGGTTTTCGGCGGCGCGGCGCGGCCGGCGTTCCGCGAGGCGTGACAAGCGGGCGGCGGCGGGGCATTATCGGCTCGAACGCACCGGGAGACCGCGCCATGGCCGACACCGCTTACGATACGCTCGCCGCCGCGCAAAGGCTCGGCGCGGCCGGGATCGAGCGGAAACACGCCGAGGCCATCGCCGAAACCGTGCGCGACGGCCGCGCCTGGGCCGCGACCAAGGCCGATCTCGAACCGCTCGCGACACGGGCCGATCTCTACCGCGCGCTCTGGATACAGCTCAATGTGATCGTCGCCGCCTCGATCGGCCTTTCCCTTTTCGCGCTCCTCGCCCTCGACCTGTTCGCGCGGTTCGCCCCGTGAGCGCCCCCGCGTCCCGATCCGCCCCAGCCGGCCGCGCCCGATGTACGCCTACATCGTGAGGCGGCTGGGATTCGGCGCGCTGACGGTGCTCGGCGTGTCGGTGATCGTGTTCCTGATCATGCGGGTCATGCCGGGCGATCCGCTGACGGCCATTTTCGGGCCGGACGGCATGACCAAGCTTACCGAGGAGCAGCGGCTGAGCTACATGGAGGAGCTCGGCCTGGCCGACCCGCTGATCGTGCAGTACTTCAAGTGGCTCGCCGACATCGCGACCGGGCAGCTCGGCCGCTCCTTTTTCCGGGCCGAGAGCGTGGGCGAGATGGTGCTGCGGCGCGGGCCGCTGACGGCGCAGATCGCGTTCCTCTCGGTGGTGCTGTCCTGGGCGATCGGCATCCCGGTCGCGATCGTGAGCGCGCTGCGCCCCAACAGCCTGGCCGACAACATCGTGCGCGTGTTCTCCATCGCCAGCATCGCGGTGCCGGGGTTCTGGCTCGGGATGCTGATCGTGCTGGCGCTGCTGTTCTGGTTCGAGTACCGCGCGCCGCTGACCGGGGCGGCGCTGTTCGAGAACCCGCTGACCACTTTCGAGATCGTGATCGGCCCGGCGGTGGTGCTCGGCCTGGGGCAGGCGGCGTACATCGCGCGGATGGCGCGCTCCAGCCTGCTGGAGGTGGTGCGCGAGGATTATGTGCGCACCGCGCGGGCCAAGGGGCTGAACGGCCGCTCGGTGGTGCGGCTGCACGCGCTGCCCAACGCGCTGCTGCCGGTGATCACGCTGTCCGGCATCCTGCTCGGCTTCGTGCTCGCCGGCTCGATCCCGGTGGAGCGCGCGTTCGGCACGCCGGGGCTGGGTTACGCGATGTACACGGCGGTGAACGAGCGCGATATTTTCGTCATGCAGAACCTGGTGTTCATCTACGCCATGGTGTTCGTGGCGCTGAACATCACGGTGGACATCGTCATCGCCTGGCTGGACCCGAGGATCCGTTACCAATGAGCAGCGTTCCCGCCGAACCCGGCGCGCCGGCCCGCGAGGCCGCCCCGCCGTCGCTCCCGGCCCGGCTGTGGCGCGGGGCGCGGAGCTTCGCCCGGCGCTCGCCGCTGGCGGCCTTCTGGGGCTGCGTGTCGGTGGCGATCGTGGCCATGGCGGTGGCCGCGCCGCTGCTGGCGCCCTTCGACCCGCTGAAGTCCGACTTCCGCCGGATGCAGGACCCGCCGAACGCGCACAACGTCTTCGGCACGGACCAGATCGGCCGCGACACGCTGAGCCGCACCATCCACGGCAGCCGCGTCTCGCTGACGGTGGCGATCTCGGCGGTGCTGCTGGGCACCACGCTCGGCTCGATCTGGGGCCTGGCCAGCGGCTTCCTGGGCGGGCGGTTCGACATTATCAGCCAGCGGATCATCGAGTTCCTGCAGGCCTTCCCCGACCTGATCCTGGCGATGGCGATCGCGATGGCGCTCGGCTCGGGGACGACGACCGTGATCATCGCAATCGCCATCACACGCATTCCGTTCGGAGGACGCGTCATTCGCTCGGTCGTGTTGTCGTTGAAGGAGATGGCCTTCGTCGAGGCGGCGCGCAGCCTGGGGGCGTCCAACCTGCGGATCATGGCGCTGCACATCCTGCCGCAATGCGTCGCGCCCTACCTGATCCTGGCGACGACGCATCTCGGCGTGGCGATCATCATCGAGGCGTCGCTGGGCTTCCTCGGCGTCGGCATCCCGCCGCCCACGCCGACCTGGGGCAACATGCTCTCGGACGCGCTGAACGCCGGGCTGATCCCGCCGTGGTGGCTGGTGTTCTTCCCCGGCGCGGCGATCACGATCACGGTGCTGGCCTTCAACCTGTTCGGCGACGGCATCCGCGATGTGCTCGACCCCCGCCTGCGCGGCTCGACCTGAACCAGCGGGCCGGGCCTCGCGCGCCACGCCCGCCGCTATGGCGGCGGCGCGCGTCCTCGCGCGGAATCGCCTTCCGCCCGTTCCCGGATTTCCCGCGCCACGCGGCCCGCTTCGTTCCTTCCCGCGAACCACAGGCACAGGAAGACGGCGCCGGCGAAGCCGAAGGCTATCGCCGTGCTCGTGAAACCGACCGCGATCCAGAACGAGTCCGGCGGGGTGAGAACAAGACTCGCGACAAGCGCGACCGCCGTCGGCAGCAGCGCCAGCGCGACATTCAGGTAGATCGAACCCGGCGACCCTTTTTCCAGTATGTGAAGTTCGAGTTCCTTTATCTTGTAAACATAAATATCCCCGGCATGTCCAATTTTTATGCTTTCTTCGTTCCAGTTTTCCTTGTTTTCGTCCATCACATGTATCTCTGAAGCCATTTGTCGGAACAGCGGGTGTTGCGCCACGCCGATTCGACGCCGGACCTGACGACCAGCAGCCGGTCGTCCTCGTCCATGAAGCCTTCGAGGTCGTTGCGGATTTTCTGGGCCGAGTCCGGCGTCACGACGGCCCAGGTCGAATCGGCGATGCGGGCCCATTTCGGATACTTCTTCAGCGCGTCGTGAAGGGACTCGCGATCCTTGCCGCCCATCAGGTCGTAGGAGACGATGTAGGACTTCACGGGGGGCCTCCTTTCCGGTCGCGAACCCGCCGCCGCGCGGCCGCGACGAATGGTATAGTGCATCGCCGGCCCCGGAACGCAACCCGCGCCTGGGGGCCGCCCGGGGGCCCGCCCCGCGACGCGCCTCCCCTACGCCGCCTCCGCCGGGCGCTCCAGCGGAAAGACGGCGCCGTTGTCGTGCAGGTGGCAGGCGGCCATGTGGCCCGGCCGGACCTCGCGCAGCGCCGGGACGTCCCTTCGGCAGCGCGCCATCGCGTAGGGGCAGCGGGCGTGGAAGTGGCAGCCCGGCGGCGGATTGATCGGACTCGGAACGTCGCCCTGCAGGATGGTCCGCCGCCGCGCCCGCGCCCCCGCCTTGGGGATCGGCACGGCGGACAGCAGCGCCTCGGTGTAGGGGTGCAGCGGCATGTCGAACAGGCTGGCCTTGTCGGTCGTCTCGACGATCTTGCCGAGGTACATCACCGCCACGCGGTGGCTGATATGCTCCACCACCGCCAGGTCGTGGCTGATGAACAGGTAGGACAGGCGGAACTCGTCCTGCAGGTCCATCAGCAGGTTCAGGATCTGCGCCTGGATCGACACGTCCAGCGCCGAGACCGGCTCGTCGCACACGATCAGCTCCGGGCCGACGGCGAGCGCGCGGGCGATGCCGAGGCGCTGGCGCTGGCCGCCGGAGAACTCGTGCGCGTAGGAGTACCTGCGCTCCGGCCGCAGCCCGACCCGCTGGAACAGCCACGCCACCCGGTCCTCGCGCTCCGCGGCGCCGCCGACGCCGTGGATCGCCAGCGGCTCGCCCACGATGCCGTCCGCCCGCATCCGGGGGTTGAGCGAGGCGTAGGGGTCCTGGAAGACCATCTGCATCCGCCGCCGGTAGGGCATCAGGCGCTCCTGCGGCAGCGCGGCGATGTCCTCCCCCTCGACCCGGATCGCGCCGGCGGTGGGTTCGAGCAGCTTCAGCACCGTGCGCCCGACCGTGGACTTGCCGCAGCCCGACTCGCCGACCAGGCCCAGCGTCTCGCCCGCCGCGATGGCGAAGGAGACGCCGTCCACCGCGTGGACATGGCCGGCGACGCGCGAAAACACGCCCTTGTGGATCGGGAAGTGCTTCTTCAGGTCCGCGACTTCGAGCAGCGCCGGCGCGCCAGCGGCCGGCGCGGGCGTTTCGGGGGATGTCGGGTTCACGCGGCCCCTCCGTTCAGTTCGCCGGCGCGCCAGCAGGCGATCCAGTGGCCGGGCCGGCGCTCCTCCAGCGGGGGAAAGGCCTCGCGGCACTTGTCCGCCGCGTGGACGCAGCGCGGCGCGAAGGCGCAGCCCGCCGGCAGGTCGCTCAGCGAGGGCACCATGCCCTCGATCTCGTTCAGCCTGGGCCGCGCGCCGCCGGCGTGCGCCGCCTCCTCGACATTGGGGATCGAGCCGAGCAGGCCGCGCGTGTAGGGATGGCCCGGCCGCTCGAACAACTCCTCGACCTCGGCCTCCTCGACCTTGCGGCCGGCGTACATGACCACCACGCGGTCGGCGTTCTCGGCGACCACGCCCATGTCGTGGGTGATCAGCACGATGGCGGCGCCGGTCTTGTCCTGCAGGTCGCGCATCAGCTGCAGGATCTGCGCCTGGATGGTGACGTCGAGCGCCGTCGTCGGCTCGTCGGCGATCAGCACCTTGGGGTCGCAGCACAACGCCATCGCGATCATCACGCGCTGGCGCATCCCGCCGGACAGCTGGTGCGGATAGGCGTTCACCCGGCTCTCCGGCTCCGGGATCGAGACCTGGCGCAGCATATCCACCGCCCGGTCCATCGCCTCGCGCCGCGACAGCCCCCGGTGCAGCGTCAGCGCCTCGGCGATCTGGCGGCCCACCGTGAACAGCGGGTTGAGGGAGGTCATCGGCTCCTGAAATATCATGGAGATGCTATTGCCCCGGATCGCCTCCATCTCCCCTTCCGGGAGTTTCAGCAGGTCGGCGCCCTGGAACTCGATCGAGCCGGCGACGATCCGGCCCGGCGGATCGGGGATCAGGCGCAGGACCGACAGCGCGGTCACGCTCTTGCCGCATCCCGATTCGCCAACCACGCCAAGGGTTTCGCCCTCGCGCACGGCGTAGGACAGGCCGTCCACCGCGCGCACCGCGCCGTCGCCGGTCCCGAACTGGGTCCTGAGGCCGCGGATTTCCAGCACGACATCGCCCGGACCGTCCTCCGGCCCGTTCGGCGCTTGCCCCGTTCGCCCCGTCTGGTTCAAGCTTCCCGCCCCCGCGAATGTCCGCGCGCGCCGGCGGCGCGCCGCCGGACCCCGACGCGGCCCATCAGAGCACAACGGCTTGCCGACCGCAAAGCCGGGAGCGCCCAGGGAGGGAAACGATGAAGAGACAGGGCTTCAGAATGCCGGACTGGAACCGGCGCGACGTCATGAAGGCCGGCGCGCTGGCCGCCGCCGGCGCCTACGGCCTGGGGCGGACCCGCCGGGCGCGGGCCGCCGTCCCGATGGAGATGGACGGCTCCAACTTCAAGCTCACGGCGCCGGAGGCGAACGCGAAGCGCGGCGGCGTGCTGCGCTACGGCATCACCATGCGGCCGCCGCACCTCGACTTCCACCAGTCGGGCACCGTGAACAACCTCGGCAGCCAGGGCTGCCTGTACGACAACCTGATCCGCCGCAACCCGAACGACAGCGGCCAGACCATCATCCCCGACCTCGCCCACAGCTGGGAGATCGCCCCGGACGGCAAGACCTACACCTTCTTCCTGCGCAAGGGCGTCGAGTTCAGCGACGGGGCCGAACTCACCTCCGCCGACGCCAAGGCGACCTTCGACCGGATCGTCAGCCCGCCCGAGGGGATCAACATCCCGCGCAGCGGCCTGTTCAAATCCGTCGAATCCGTCGAGGCGCCGGACAAGTACACCGTCCAGTTCAAGCTCGCCACGCCGCGCCCGGCCGACTTCATCATGGGCGCGATCGCCAGCGGCTGGAACGGCATCGTCCGCAAGAAGACGCTGGAGGACAACAACTACAACCTCCGCAAGACGCTCGATGTCCCCGGCACCGGCCCGTTCCGCAGCGTGCGCCGGGTCGAGCAGGAGGTCTGGGAGATGGAGCGCAATCCCAACTACTGGAACGACGCGCTGCCCTATCTCGACGGCATCGAGTTCTACCACCTGCTGCCCTTCTCGCCCGAACTCGGCTCGGCGCTGCTCGGCGGGCGCATCGACTACGCCCGTCTGATCGACCCGGTGACCCGCAAGACGGTGGACGAGACCGACGGCATGAGCGCGGTCGACTACTACCAGAGCGTCATCCAGGCGACCTGGATGAACGCCAAGAAGGGGCCGCTCGCCGATCCGCGCGTGCGCCGGGCGCTCCACCTGGTGCTCGACCGGCCGGTGCTGGTGGACGTGGTGCGCGACGTGGCGCCGATGATGGTGGGCGGGTTCGTCTATCCGTTCTCCAACAACGCCACGCCGCTCGAGGAGCTGCGCCAGCGGCTCGGCTACCAGGACAACCAGGACGCCTCGGTGGCCGAGGCCAAGGCGCTGATGGAGGCGGCGGGCCACGGCGACGGCATCGAGGGCCTCGACTTCCTGGTCCGCGAGGTGGCGAGCTTCAAGCTGTGGTCGCAGGCGATCCAGGCCATGCTGCAGCAGACGCTCAACGTGAAGTGCAACCTGCGCACGGTGGTCGAGTCGGTGTGGTTCGACGACGTGCTGTCGGGCAATTACGACCTGGCGATCGGCGCCATCGTCTCGACGCTGATCGACCCGTCCGACTACTTCAACGCCTGGTACGCCAAGGGCGGGCCGCAGAACTACTCGAACTGGGAGAACGACGAGTTCGAGGCGCTGCTCGCCATCATCGACAGCGAGGTCGACCCGGTGAAGCGCCAGGCGGCGATCACCCAGGCCGAGATGGTGATGGAGGCGAACCCGCCGCTGCTGCCGGTGGCGTGGGAGAAGATCAACGACGGCTGGTACGACTATGTGAAGGGCCACCGGCCGAACGACTATTTCGGCATCTACGACGTGGTCCGCCTCGACACGTTCTGGATGGACAAGTAGCGCTTGCCGGCCGGAGGGCGGCGCCCCCGCGGGAGCCGCCCTCAGCCCGCCGCCCCGTCGAGGAGCGCGCCGACGGTCTCCTCCAGGATCGCGAGGTCGCGCGGCGTCGAGAGCCTGTGGTCGCCGTCCTTCAGCAAGTGGACCCGCACATCGCCGCCGCCCGCGTGCTCGGCGATCCGCGTCGCCGCCCGCCACGGCACGTCCGGGTCCGCCATGCCGTGCAGCAGCCGCAGCGGGACGCGGAGCGGCAGCGGCTCGCGCAGCACCAGGTGGCTCCGCGCCTCCTCGACCATCGCCATCGTGTAGACCGTCGGCTCCGGCCCGTAGGGCGACGGGCGGCGCAGCACGCCGTCGCGGCGCAGCACCGCCAGTTCCTCCGGCGCGAAGCCCATCCGCTCGATGTCCTCGGCGAAGTCCGGCGCCGCCGCGATGCCGACCAGCCCGGCCACCAGTTCCGGCCGCCGTTTCGCGACCAGCAGCATCAGCCAGCCGCCCATCGAGGAGCCGACCAGGATTTGCGGCCCGTCGGCCGCCGCCTCGATCGCGGCGATCGCGTCGGAGAGCCACAGCCCGATCGTTCCGTCGGCGAAATCGCCGGAGGACTGGCCGTGGCCGCGATAGTCCAGCCGCAGGAAGGCGCGGCCGCGCGCCCGGGCGAACCGCTCCAGCGCCAGCGCCTTGGTCCCCGTCATGTCCGAGGCGTAGCCGCCGAGGAACACGATCCCGGGCCCGCGGCCCGGCGTCTTGCAATAGGCGATCCGCGCGCCGTCCGGCCGGATCAGGTAGGATGGCGCGTCGGGCGCGGGGGCGGCGTCGTTCGGGGAAGGGGCCATGGCGGCGGGTCTCCATGCGGGGGCGGACACAGGGGCGGCGGCGGGCGCGGCGGATACTAGCGCCGCCGCCGGCGATTTCGAGGCCTTTCGCCCCGCCCCCGGCGAGCGGCCGCCGGTCGTCGTCCAGGTCCTCCCGGCGCTGCGCTCCGGCGGGGTCGAGCGGGGGACGGTCGATGTCGCCCGCGCCCTCGTCGCGGCCGGATGGAAGGCGGTCGTCGTGTCCGCCGGCGGCCGCATGGCCGGCGAACTCGAACGCGCCGGCGCGGTCCACGAGACGCTGGCCGTCGGCTCGAAGAACCCGCTCGACTGGCCCGGCGCCTGGCTCCGGCTGAAGGACCTGCTCCGCGCGCACGGCGCCGACATCGTGCACGCGCGCTCCCGGATGCCGGCCTGGATCGCGTGGCGCGCCGCCCGCGCGCTCGGCGTTCCGTTCGTCACCACCGTGCACGGCCGCTACCGCGACGCCAACGCGGCCAAGCGCCTGTACAATTCCGTAATGGGCAGGGGCGACCGGGTGATCGCCGTTTCCCGTTACGTCGCCGGCGAGTTCGCGCCGCGCCACGGCGTCGGGCCGGACCGGCTGCGCGCGATCCCGCGCGGAACCGACCTCGCCCGCTTCGACCCGGCCCGCGTGTCGCCGGAGCGGACCGCCCGGCTGGCGGCCGACTGGGGCCTGCCGGCCGGCGCGCCGGTCGTCCTGCTGCCGGGGCGCGTGACGCGCTGGAAGGGCCACGGCCCGGCGATCGACGCGCTGGCGCGGCTCGGCGGCGGCGCGCCGGCCCGTTGCGTCATGGCCGGCGGCTGGGGCGGGAAGGAGCGCTACAAGGCGGAACTGGAGGAACAGGCCGCGCGGCTCGGCCTCGGGGGGCGAATCCTCTTCCCCGGCGACTGCGCCGACATGCCGGCGGCCTACGCGCTCTCGGACGTCGTCCTCTCGCCGGCGCTGGAGCCGGAAACCTTCGGGCGCGTTGTCGTCGAGGCGATGGCGATGGGCCGGCCCGTCGTCGCCAGCGACCACGGGGGATCGGCGGAAACGATGGCCGGATCGGGCGCCGGCCGGCTCGTCCCGCCCGGCGACGCGGACGCGCTGGCCGCCGCCATCGGCGAGATGCTCGCGATGTCGCGCGGGGAGCGGGCGGCGCTGGCGGCGCGCGGGACGGCCCATGCCCGCGCCCATTTCTCGCTGGAGGCGATGTGCGCGCGCACGCTCGCCGTCTACCGCGAGGTCCTGGAGGACAGGCGCGGCCGCGCGTGACGGCGGTCCGGCGCCATCGGGAGCGGGGGCGGTCAGGAGCGGCGCTTGCGGCCGGGGTCGCGGGCGACGAAGCTCTCGCCGTCCTCGCCGCGCACCAGTTCGATGGTCTCGCCCTCGGAGTCGCGGCCGCCGCGCCAGCGCGGGCGCCGGCCCCCCTCCCCACGCTCGCGCAGCCTGGTCTTGCGCGCCCGGTCGAGCCGGTTCACCAGCTTGAAGCCGTACCAGACCGCCGCGAGGATGGCGAGGAGCAGCAGTATCTTGTTGAAGCTCAGCAGCATGGCTTCCTTCTACGGCAAATCGCGGCGAAGGGGAATCCGTTTCCGGCCCGCGCCCGGCGCCGCCCGCCCCTACCGTTCGCGCGGGGCCAGCGATTTCAGGTCGAGCGCGGGGTCGGCGACATGCGCGCGCGGCGGACTCGTTCCCCGGGCGAGCAGCCGGCGCGCGGCGGCGTGGCTGGCCGCGTCGTTCATCGAATCGACCGCGAGCAGCGCGTCGCCCCGGTAGTACCAGACCGACAGCGCGCCGTCGCGCCGGCCCGGCCGCGTCGCGGTCGCGTCGTAGCCCGTGTTGAGGCCGGCGATCTGGAGCTTGGCGTCGTACTGGTCGGACCAGAACCACGGGATCGGCCGGTAGGCCTCCGGCGCGCCGGCGAGCGTCCGGGCCGCCGCCGCGCCCTGGTCCTGCGCGTTCTGCACCGATTCGAGCCGGACGCGCCCGCCGCGCCACGGAAAGCGCGCGCAATCCCCCGCCGCGACGATCGCCGGGTCCGAGGTCCGGCAGAATTCGTCCACCAGGATTCCGTCGTCCGCCTCCAGGCCCGCCGCCGCCGCGAGGCCGTCGTTGGGGCGCACGCCGACGCCGACGACGACGGCGTCCGCCGCCAGCGTCTCCCCGTCGTCGAGTTCGACCGCGACCGCCCGGCCCCCTTCCCCGGCGATCCGGCGCAGCCCGGTCGATTCCCGGATCGCGACGCCATGGCCGGCGTGCAGCTCCCGGAACCAGGCGGAGGTTTCGGCCGCCGCGACCCGTTGCAGGATGCGCTCGGCCATCTCGACAACCGCGACCCGCGCGCCGCGCGCGGCCGCCGAGGCCGCCGCCTCCAGCCCGATATAGCCGCCGCCGACGATCGCGATCCGCCGCCCCGGCGCGAGTTCGCCGCCGAGCGCGTCGGCGTCGGCGCGCGAGCGCAGCACATGGACGCCGGCCAGCCCGCCGCCGATCGAATCCGGCAGCCGCTTCGGCGACGCGCCGGTCGCCAGCGCGAGGCGGCCGTAGCCGAGCGTTTCCCCGCCCGCGAGGCGGACCGTCCGCGCCGCCCGGTCGATCGCCTCGACGCGCTCGCCGAGCCTGAGCGCGACGCCGTTTTCCGCGTACCAGCGTTCGGGCCGGATCGCCAGGCGCTCCGCCGGCGTCCCGCCCGTCAGGTAGCCCTTCGAGAGCGGCGGGCGGCGGTAGGGCGGGTCCGGCTCCTCCGAGACCAGCACGACCGGCCGCGAATCGCCCGCCGCGCGCAACCCCGCGACCAGCGACGCCGCCGCCTGCCCGCCCCCGACAACGACCAGCGTTTCCGGCATCCTCCGTCCCCCGTCCCGCCGTCTAAAGGCCGAACCGGCTCCACAAGGCCCGCGCCTCGACGGCGGCGAGCGCGTCCTCGGCCCAGCTTCCGACATCCGGCTCGAACGCGGCCCCCGCCGCCCCGGCCGGCCGGAAGCGGCGCAACAGGCCCCGCCGGCCGCCGACGACCCGGAACCGCGTATTCTCGCCGAAGCGCTCGCGCATCGTCGCGCGGAGTTCGCCCAGCCCGTCGACCAGGCCGTATTCCAGCGCCCTGGTCCCGGTCCAGAAGGCGCCGCTGAAAATCTCCTCCTCCGGGCCGGTCAGCCGGTCGCCGCGCCGCTCGCGCACCAGGTCGCGGAAGCGGTCGAAAATCTCCCCGTGCAGCGCGCGCAGGCGCTCGACATGCTCCGGCTCCTCGGCGCGGAACGGGTCCAGCATCCCCTTCGCCGGGCCGGTGGCGTAGAGCCGGCGCTCGACGCCGAGCCGGGCGATCGCCCGGTCGAAGCCGAAGCCGGCCGAAACCACGCCGATCGATCCGACGATCGAGTTCGGGTTGGCGTGGATCTCCGTCGCCGCCAGGGCGATCCAGTAGCCGCCGGAGGCCGCCACGTCCTCGCAGAAGGCGAAGACCGGGACCCGCTTCTCGCGGGCGAGGCCGGCGATGCGGCGCTGGATCAGGTCGGCCTGGACGGGCGAGCCGCCGGGCGAGTCGATCGACAACGCCACCGCCGCCGTCCGCCGCCCGGAAAACGCGCGCTCCAGCGCCGGCGCGAGCGGCTCCAGCGCGAGGCCGCGCCGGAACGCCCCGACCCGGCCGATGACGCCGCCGAGGCGCAGCACCGAAACCACGGGCGCGCGGCGGCGCGGGAACGGGAGTCTGGACAGGATCGCCATGACGGGAAGATAGGCGCGCGCGCCGCCGGAGCCAAGGCCCCTCGCCGCCCGGTCAGCCCCTGAACAGGGAGCCGCGGCCGCCGTCGCGCCGCCGCGCCGCGAAGGCCAGCAGCGCGCCCGGAACGCCGATCACGAGGGCCGCCGGCCACAGCAGGATCGTGGTGATTACCGGATGCCACAGGAAGGGCGAGAGGTAGCGCGCCACCGCCGGCTCGGCCTGCTGCAGGCTCCCGGCGTGCAGCGCGTGCCAGAGCGAACCCGCGTCGGTGACCGACAGTTCGCCGCCGACCAGCGTCTTCACCGCGTCGTGGCAAAGCACCGCCAGGCCGAGCCCCGCGAGGATCCACCCGGTCGCGTTCGCCGCCCGCCGCAGGATGCGCAGGATCCGCATGAGTCCCGCCTCGCGCCGCCCCGTCCCGGCCGCGACCATAGACCGCCGGCGCGCCGGAACGCAAACCGCCCGCGCCCCGGCGTTGCAAAGGCGGCGCCGCTCGGTTACGGTCCGCGCCCATGGAGGGATGGCCGAGCGGCTTAAGGCGCGCGCCTGGAAAGCGCGTTCACCGAAAGGTGTCGCGGGTTCGAATCCCGCTCCCTCCGCCAGCGCGCCGCCGGTTCCGCCTTGCGGGGGGCCGGGCGGCGGCGTAGCCTCGGGGCCTGTCGCGCGCGGGGAGCCGGACATGCGAACCATTCGGGTCGGGCCGGTCGAGGAGTTCCCGGACCGGAGCAAGCGCGTGATCGCGGCCGGGGAGGAGGAGATCGGCGTCTTCCGCCTCGGCGACGAGTTCTTCGGCTGGCGCAATGTCTGCCCGCACCAGGGCGGGCCGGTCTGCCAGGGGCGGCTCTACCCGCCGGTGCGCGAGAATATCGACGCCGACATGAAAAGCCGCGGCCGGCTGTACGACGAGGACGGACTGCACATCGTGTGCCCGTGGCACGGCCTCGAATTCGACATCCGCACCGGCCGCCATCCCGGCGCGCCCGGCATGGCGCTGGAGCCGGCGACGGTCCGGGTCGAGGCGGGGGAGGTCCATGTCGTCCTCTGACGCCCCGCCGCCCGGCGCGCCGGCGCCGGCGGACGGCCGCGCCGGCGAGAACGACCCCTACGCCGCGCTGGAGCGGGCGGCCGACCTCGCCTGGGAGCGCGCGGCGATGGCGCTGGAGCGCGGCGAGGCGGCGCGGGTCTCCGACGCGGCGGTGGCGCGGCTGATGACCGCCGCCGTCAAGCTCTACGCCGCCAAGGCCGACGGGGAGGACCGCACCTTCCGCCCGCTGCTCGGCGAATACGACGAGACGGTGACGCCGACCGAGGCGCTGACCGCGACGACGGAGGTGCTGCGCGCGCTGCGGCTGGGGCCGATGGAGTTCGGCCTGTGGGCGCGCCGCCGGCCCGAGGACTACCACGAGACGGCCGCGCCCCCCGCCGCCGGCGCGCGCGAGGAATGACGCCGCCGCGCGGCGGGACGGACGGAGGAAGGGGAGGAGACGATGGACGCCGCGATCGAAACGGCGCGCTTGCACCCGGTCCAGGAGATGGACACGCGCACCGACACGCGCGACTACCTCGCCCGCGCCCGCCGCGACGCCGAGCGCAAGGGCTACGCCGACTGGCTGGTCGTCGATATCGACGCCCACCATGTCGAGAGCGTCAGCTGGGCCGAGGTCACCGAATACATCGAGGACCCGGTGGTGCGCCACCAGGCCGTCATGTACCAGCGGGAGCGCGTCGGCGCGCCGCCCTACGGCCTCAACGGCGATCTCGGCCTGCGCTACCAGGACGTGGGCGGCCGCATCCCGCACCAGTCGGACCGGCGCGAGGCCGTCGCGGACACGGACGTGCACCGCGACGTGGCGCTGACGCGCCGCGCCATGCATTCGCTGGCCGTCGACTACATGGTGCTGTTCCCGACGCCGATGCTGTTCCTGGGGATGCACCCGCAGACGGACATGGAGGTGTTCCTGTCGCGGGCCTACAACCGCTGGCTGGTCGAGCGGGTGGTGTCCGGCGATCCGGGGATCGTGAGCCTCGCGGTGCTGCCCTTCAACACGCCGGAAGCGGCGCTGCGCACGGTGGAGGAGTTCGCCGACACGCCCGGCGTGATCGGCTTCTGCGTCACCTCGACCCGCTACAAGCCGGTCCACGCCAACGAGTACATGAAGCTCTACCGCGCCATCGAGGAGACCGGCAAGCCGATCGCCTTCCACGCCGGCTACCACTGGCAGGACCCGTCGCTGGCGACCTGCAACACCTTCCTGGGGATGCACGCGCTGGGCTTCGCCTGGTGCAACATCGTGCACATGACGAACTGGGTCCTGAACGGCATCCCGGAGCGCTTCCCGAACCTGAAGTCGCTGTGGGTGGAGAGCGGGCTGGCCTGGGTCCCGTTCCTGATGCAGCGGCTCGACGACCAGTACCTGATGCGCCAGTCGGAGGCGCCGCTGCTGAAACGCCTGCCGTCGGAGTACATGTCCTCGAACTGCTGGTACACCTGCCAGCCGATGGAGAAGGGCAACCTCAAGGCGCTGGAGTGCACCTTCGAGATGATCCGGGCCGAGAGCCAGCTGCTCTACGCCTCGGACTGGCCGCATTTCGACTTCGACACGCCGGCCGTCATCCACGACCTGCCCTTCCTCGACGAGCGCGCCAGGCGCAACATCCTCGGCCTGAACGCCGCCCGCCTCTTCGACCTCGACCCCGCCGGCCCCCGCCCCGCAAGGTGACGGACGGGCGCGGGGAGCGCATGGCCGTGCCGGCCGCGCGGCGGCGGGGGGAGGCGGTGCTGGTCACCGGCGGGGGGCGGCGGATCGGGGCGGCGATGGCGCGGGCGCTGGCGGCGGACGGGTGGTTCGTCGTCGTCCACCGCAACCGCTCGCGCGACGAGGCCGAGGCCCTGCTGCGGGAGATCCGCGCCGACGGCGGCGAGGGGCGGACGGTCGCGGCCGACCTCGCCGATCCGGGCGCCGCGGCCGGGCTGGCGGCCGAGGCGGCGCGCGGCGCGCCGCCGCTCACCGCGCTGGTCAACAACGCCTCGCTGTTCGCGTTCGACCGGCTGGGCGGGCTGACCGCCGGCGCGCTCGACCGGCACTACGCGGTCAACCTGCGCGCGCCGCTGCTGCTGACCCAGGCCTTCCTCGACATCCTGCCGCCGGACCGGACCGGCTGCGTCGTCAACATGCTCGACAACAAGGTGTTCGCGCCGAACCCGGACCACCTCTCCTACACGGTCAGCAAGTTCGGCCTGCACGGGGCGACGCAGGCGCTGGCGCTGGCGGCCGCGCCGAGGGCGCGGGTGAACGCCATCGCGCCGGGCATCACGCTGGAAAGCGGCGGGCAGGGCGCCGAAAGCTTCGAGAAGGGGCGGCGGATGAGTCCGCTGGGCCGCGTGTCGTCCACCGGCGACATCGCGCGCGCGCTCCGCTTCATCCTCGACACGCCGTCGCTGAACGGCCAGGCGATCGCCATCGACGGCGGCCAGAACCTGCAGAGGCTGCCGCGCGACGTGGCGTTCATGGACGCGGGCCGGCGCGGCGGCGGGGACGCCGGCCGGTGATCGAGGTCTCCGCCAGGCTGTTCCTGCTCGACCACGAGGTCGAGGTCGAGATCGGCGTCCACGACTTCGAGAAGGCGGCGCCGCAGCGCGTGCTGGTCTCGGTCGAGATCGAGATCGGCGAACCGCCGGCGGAGGACGACATCGCCGGCGCGCTCGACTACGACTTCCTGCGCCGCGAAATCGCCGCGCTGGCGGCGTCGCGCCGGTTCGAACTGCAGGAGACCTTCTGCCGCGCGATCGTCGCCCTGGTGGCGCGGCGCGCGCGGGCCGGGCGCGTCTCCGTGCGCAAGCCGGACGTGTATCCCGACTGCGCCGCCGTCGGCGTCGAGATGTCCTTCACCCGAACGCGGCCGTGACGGTTCCGAAAACCGGGTGGAACTGCTGCGCGATATAGGCCGCGTAAACGGCGAGGAAGGAGATGGCGAGCGGCCGGCCCAGCCGCCGCGCCGCCAGAACGGCGACGACGAAGGCCAGCGTCGCGCCGGCCATAACCCACAGGTCGGAGGACAACAGGTCCGGCGGGATGGGGAGCGGCTGGATCGCCGCCACGGCGCCGAGGATGCCCAGCGTGTTCATGATGTTGCTGCCGATGATGTTGCCCAGCGCCACGTCGCCGTGGCCGCGCGCGGCCGCCACCGCCGTCGTCGCCAGTTCCGGCATCGAGGTGCCGAGCGCGACCATGGTGATGCCGATCACGGTCTCCGACACGCCGAGGACCTGGGCGATCTCGATCGCCCCGTCCACCAGCAGGCGCGCGCCCACCACCACCGCGACCAGCCCGGCGACGGTGTAGAGCCAGGCCCGGCCGGGGGCGAGCGGGCGGGCGGCCTCCTCGGCCTCGCGGGCGCGCGGCCCGCCGCCGTCGCGCCGCTCGGCGCGGTAGCAGTAGAGCAGGTAGCCGGCGAGGCCGGCCAGCATCGCCGCGCCGTGCCAGCGCTCCGCCATCCCGGCGGCGGCCAGCGCCAGGAAGGCCGCCGTCGCGCCCAGCAGGACGAGGCAGTCGCGCGCCGGCGGCGGCCCGGACCGCACGAAGGCGCGCAACAGCCCCGCCGCGCCGACCATCAGCAGGATGTTCGCGATATTGCTGCCCACGATGTTGCCGATGGCGATGCCGGGCGACCCCTCCATCGCCGCCTCGACGCTGACGAACAGTTCCGGGGCCGAGGTGCCGAAGGCGATCACGGTGAGGCCGATCGCGTGGGGGCTGATCCCCGCGCCGCGCGCCACCGCGACGGCGCCGCGGATCATGACCTCGGCGCCGGCGACCAGCAGCGCCAGCCCCGCGACGACGAGCAGCGCGGCGGTCATCCCCACCGTTCGACCCCAACGACCATTCCCGCCCCCGCCGCTCCGCGCGCCGGCGCCGGTTCGCCGCCGGCCGGTCCGCGATCCGGGGCTTATACAGAGCCGCGGCCCGCGCGCCTACAGGCGCGGCCCGGCGGCGCCGGGAAACCGGCATGGCGCGCCGCGCGCGGGCATGGTATCCGTCGCGCCCGGACCGATCCCGAACCGATCCCCCCGCAGCCGGAGGACCGCATGGCCGTCGTCGAAACCGAACAGCACGGGCAAATCCTCGTCGTCAGGATGAACCGGCCGGAGCGCCTGAACGCGATGAACCGCGAACTGCGCGAGGCGCTGGCCGAGACCTGGGCGATGTTCCGCACCAGCCCGGATTTCGAGGTGGGAATCCTGACCGGGACGGGGCGCGGCTTCTGCGCCGGCGAGGACATGAAGGAATCGCTGGCCGATGGCGCGCCCGGCGGCGGCGAGATCGCGCGGCGCGACCCCTTCATGGAGCTGGAGCTGGAAAAGCCCGTGATCGCCGCGGTCAACGGCTTCGCCATGGGCGGCGGCTTCATGCTGGTGGAGCGCACGGACCTGCGGGTCGCGGCCCGCACCGCCGTCTTCGAGGTTTCGGAGGCCAAGCGCTGGCTGCTCGGCGGCTGCGACCACGGCCTGGTCGCCAACCTGTCCTTCCCGGTCGCGATGGAGATGGCGCTGGGCTACCGCTTCACGGCGCAAAGGTTTTACGAACTCGGCTTCCTGAACCGGGTCGTCGAGCCGGAGGAGCTGATGCCGGAGGCGCTGCGGATGGCCGAACACCTGCTGACGCTGCCGCCCGCGGCGCGGGTCAACACCGTGCACATGATGCGCCAGATCCGCCCCGGCCTCGACGCGCGCCAGCAGCGCCTCGCCGACGCGCTGCACCTGCACGGCGCGCTGGGCGACCGGATGGAGTCGCGCGCCGCCTTCGCCGAGAAGCGCGCGCCGGCCTGGAAGGGCTGGGACGATCCGGAGGACCGCTACCGGATGCCGGCGCTGGCCGACTTCGCGGATTAGGACGGCGGGCCGGGCGGCGCGGCGCGCCTTGGCGCGGCGGCGGTTTCTGCTATAACGCGCGCGCCCGGCGCCTGGGGCGGCCGGGGAAGGGAAGGTTCGACATGGACGCGATGACGCCCGGCGCGGCGGCGGCGGCGGAAGGGACGGGGCCGGCGGCGGACCCCGAGGCGCTGGCCGAGCACATCCAGCTCGCCCGCGACGCGATGGCGGAGATCGGCCGCGTCATCGTCGGCCAGAAGGACATGGTGGAGCGCCTGCTGGTGGCGCTGCTGGCCAACGGCCATGTGCTGCTGGAGGGCGCGCCGGGGCTGGCCAAGACGCTGGCGCTCACCACCATCGCCAACTGCGTGCGCGCGCAATTCAGCCGGGTGCAGTTCACGCCGGACCTGCTGCCGGCCGACCTGGTGGGCACGCAGATCTACAACCAGAAGACCGGCGAGTTCCATGTCCGCACCGGGCCGATCTTCGCCAACCTCGTGCTCGCCGACGAGATCAATCGCGCCCCCGCCAAGGTGCAGAGCGCGCTGCTCGAGGCGATGCAGGAGCACCAGGCGACCATCGGCGACGAGACCTTCCGCCTGCCCGAGCCCTTCCTGGTGATGGCGACGCAGAACCCGCTGGAGCACGAGGGCACCTACCCGCTGCCCGAGGCGCAGACCGACCGCTTCATGCTCAAGGTCACCGTGGGCTATCCGAGCCGCGAGGAGGAGCTCGAAATCCTCGACCGCATGGCCCGGTCCGACGCGGCGCTGACCGTCGATCCGGTGACGGACCTCGAAGCCGTCGTCGCGGCGCGCCGGGCCGTCGACCTGGTCTATCTCGACGAGCGGCTGAAGCGCTACATCGTCGATATCGTCTTCGCCACGCGCCAGCCCGGCGAGTTCGGCCTCGACATCGGCAAGCTGATCGATTTCGGCGCCTCGCCGCGCGCCAGCATCTACCTTGCGGTGGCGAGCAAGGCCTACGCGCTGATCCAGGGGCGCGGCCATGTGCTGCCCCACGACATCAAGTCGATCGGCATGGACGTGCTGCGCCACCGCGTGATCACCAACTACGAGGCCGAGGCCGCGAACGTCACGCCGGAGGACCTGGTGCGGACCGTGTTCGACCGCCTGCCCGTGCCCTGAGCGGCGGCGCGCCGGATGCCGCTCCCCGACGAGGTCCTGGCGCAGGTCAAGCGCCTCGACATGCGCGCCCGCCGGCTGGTGGACGGCGCCTTCGCCGGCGCCTATCGCAGCGTGTTCAAGGGGCGCGGCATCGACTTCGCCGAGGTCCGCCCCTACGCCTTCGGCGACGACATCCGCTCGATCGACTGGAACGTGACGGCGCGGCTCGACGAGGCCTATGTGAAGCGCCATGTCGAGGAGCGCGAACTGACGGTGCTGCTGCTGGTCGATGTCAGCGCGTCGGGCCGGTTCGGGACCGCCGCCCGGCCCAAGGCCGCCATCGTCGCGGAAATCGCGGCCGTGCTGGCGCTGAGCGCGCTCAGGAGCAACGACAAGGTGGGGCTGCTGCTGTTCACCGACCGGGTGGAGCGCTACCTGCCGCCGCGCAAGGGCCGCAACCGGGCGGCGCGGCTGATCCTGGAGCTGCTGGCCTTCCAGCCCGCCGGGACCGGCACCGACCTCTCCGGCGCGCTGGAGTACGCCGCCCGGGTCGCGCCGCGCCACGCGCTCGCCTTCGTCGTTTCCGACTTCATCGCGCGGGACTACGAGCGCGCCTTCCGGGCCGCGCACCAGCGCCACGAGATCGTGCCGATCTGCGTGCGCGACCCGCGCGAGATCGAACTGCCCGACGCCGGCCTCGCCCTGCTGCGCGACCTGGAGACCGGGGCCGAGATGCTGGTCGACACCGCCGACCCGCGCCTGCGCCGGAACTACCGGGAGCGCGCGGAGGCCGAGCGGGCGCGGCGCGAGGGCTTCTTCCGCTCCCTCGGCCTCGACGGCGTGGAGGTGCGGATCGACCGGCCCTGGATACGCCCGGCGATGCGGTTCTTCCGCCGCCGCGCCTTCCGGCTGGCCCAGGGGCGGTGAGGCGGCGGTGGGCGGCGCCTCCCTTCCGGGCCGGGCCGCGGCGCTGGCGATGGCGGCGCTCCTGCTGTGCGCGCTCGCGGCCGGCGCGCCCGCCCGCGCCGGCGACGAAGCCGGCGGAGAGGCGGCCGGCCCGTCCGTCGCCGCCGCCGAGGGCGACGCGGCGGCCGCCGCCCGGCTCGACCGCGCCGGCGCCGGGCTGGGCGAGCGGCTGCGGCTGCGCCTGACGCTGGAGGGGCCGGCCGGCGCGATCGCGCGCTTCTCGGATGTGGGCGAGGGCCTCGACGGCCTGCGCGTCGTCGGGACCGAGGACGGCGCGCCGCTGCGCCTCTCGGCCGAGCGCCGGCGGTGGCTGCGCGTCGTCGTGCTGGAGGCGGAGCGGGCCGGGCCGGCGCGGATCGAGGGGCTGGAGGCGCACCTGCTCGGCGCCGGGGGCGGCGAGGCGGTGCGCACGCTGCGCCTGCCGCCGCTGGCGCTCGAAATCGCCACCGTGCTGGCGCCGGACGCCGACCTGTCGAAGCCGCGCGGGCCGGGGCCGCCCGTCTCGCTGCCGGAGCCGGAGGGTTTCCCCGTCGCGCTCGCCATCGCCGCCGCGCTGGCGCTGCTCGCCGCCGGCGGCGTGCTGGCCGTCCTCCGCCATCGCCGCCGCGGCGCGGGCGCGGCCGCGGCCGCCGGGGGCGGGACCGACGCGCCGGCGGACCGCGCCGCGCTCGACGCGCTGGCGGGCCTGTCCGTCGCGCCCGGCATGTCCGAGCGCGAGGTCGAGGCGCTCTACGAGGCGGTGGCGGAGATCCTGCGCCGCTACCTCGCGCGCGGCTTCGGGCTGGACGCGCCGCGCCGCACGACGGAGGAGGTGCTGGCGGCGGCCGGCCGCGCCGCGCCGCCCGTCTCCGCGCGCGCGCCGGCGCTGAAGGCGCTGCTGGCCGGCTGCGACCTGGTGAAGTTCGCCCGCGCCCGCCCCGGCGCCGAGGCGGCGCGGCGAATGCTGGCGGGCGCCGCCGAATTCGTCGCCGCCACCGCGCGCGCCGCCGCGCCGGAGCCGGAGGGAGGGGCCGGGGCATGAGTTTCGGCGATCCCTGGGCGCTGTTGCTGTTGCTGGCGATCCCGCCGCTCCTGCTGCTTCCGCGCCGGCGCGCGGCCGGGGGCGCGGCGGTGGGCTTCGCCGCCGGCGGCCTTCTGGAGGGCGTGCGCCCGACGCTGGCGCAGCGGGCCTTCCGCGCGCTCCCGCTGCTGCGGGCGCTGGCGCTGGCGCTGTGCGTCGTCGCGCTGGCGCGCCCGCAAGCCGGGGTTGAGGCGGCGCGGATCGAGCGCGAGGGCATCGCCATCGCGCTGGTCCTGGACATCTCCTCCTCCATGGCCGCGCGCGACCTGACGCTGGACGACGCGGCGGCGAACCGGCTCGGCGTCGTCAAGCGGACCTCGCGGATGTTCGTCGAGGGCGACGGCGGCGACCTCGGCGGGCGCGACGGCGACCTGATCGCGCTGGTCTCCTTCGCCCGCTACGGCGACGCGCTCTCGCCGCCGAGTTCGGACCACGAGGCGCTGCTGGAGCTGCTCGCCGATGTCTCCCTGGTGTCGATCCCGGAGGAGGACGGCACCGCCATCGGCGACGCCATCGCGCTCGGCCTCGACCGGCTGCGCGAGGCGCCGGGCAAGAGCAAGGCGATGGTCCTGCTCACCGACGGCAGCAACAACGCCGGCGAGACCGACCCGGTGGAGGCGGCCCAGGCCGCCGCCGCGCTCGGCGTGCGCGTGTACACGATCGGGGCCGGCGCCTACGGCCACGCGCCGATGCCGATGCGCACGCGGAGCGGCGGCACGATCATGGTCGACTCGCAGGTCTTCATCGACGAGTTCACGCTGGAGCGCATCGCGGACGGGACCGGCGGGCGGTACTACCGCGCGACCGACGCCGACGCGCTCCGCGAAATCTACGCCGAGATCGACCGGCTGGAGCGCGCGCCCTATGTCGAGCGGCGCTACCAGCGCACGGTGGAGATTTTCGCGCCCTTCCTGCTGGCCGCGCTGTGCCTCGCCGCGCTCGAGGCGGCGCTGTCGAACACCCGCCTGTTGCGGATTCCGTGAGGCGGCCGATGAGCTTCCAGGCGCCGATCTTCGCCCTGCTGTTCGCGCTGCCGCTCGCGCTGCTGGCGCTGGAGGCATACGGCGCGCGCCGGCGCCGGGCCGCCCTGGCGCGGTTCCTCGGCGAGGCGGCGGACTCCGCCCCCGCCCGGCCGCGCCGCCCGCGCCGCTGGCGGATCGCGCTGACGCTGCTGGCCGTCGCGCTCGCCGTCGCGGCGCTGGCGCGCCCGCAATGGGGCACCGAGACGCGGAGCGCGCGGCGCGACGGCCGCGATGTCGCCATCCTGCTCGATGTTTCGCGCAGTATGCTGGCGCGCGACGTCAGGCCGAGCCGGCTGGAGCGGGCCAGGGCCGCCGTCGCGGAACTGGTCGGCTCGATCGATCCCGGCTCCGGCCACCGTTTCAAGCTGGTCGCCTTCGCCGGCCGCGCCGCCGTGCTCTGCCCCTACACCGACGACCCGGCGCTGTTCCTCGAACGGCTGGCGGCGGCCGGACCGGAAGCGGCCGCGCGCCGCGGCACACGGATCGGGAGCGCGCTGTCGCAGGCGCTGCGCGACGTGGACGCCGGCGAGGGCGCCTTCGTGGACGCGATCCTGCTCTCCGACGGCGAGGACCATGGCGGCGACATGGCGGCGGCGGCGCGCGACGCGGCGGCGCGGGACGTGACCGTGCACACCGTCGGGATCGGCGACCCGGTGGAGGGCGCGCCGGTGCCGGGCCTGTCGGAGGACGGCGGCGAGGCCGGGCCGCTGCTTTACGACGGCCGCGCGGTGCGCTCCGTCCTCGACCCCGAACCGCTGCGCCTTCTCGCCGAGGGCGCGGGCGGAACCTATACGGAGGCGGGCGCCGGGCCGATCGACCTCCGCCCGCTGTTCGACGGCCATGTCGCCTCCAAACCCAAACGCCCGCGCGAGGGCGCGCGGGAGGAAGTCCCGGTCGAGCGGTTCCAGTGGTTCGTCGCGCTCTCCATCCTGGCCTGGGGCGGCGCGCTCGCCGCCCGCCGCGTCGAGGACGGCCGGGCATGACCGGGCGCGGTACGACCGAATGGGGTATGGCCGGGGCGGGTATGGCCGGGCCGGGTACGGCCGAACGCGGTAGCGCCGAGGGGGGTAGCGCCGGGCCGGGGCGCCGGCGGCGGGGTTCGCGGGTCCGCCGGGGGCGCGCCGCGCTTATCGCGGCGCTGGCGTGCGCGGCGGCGGCGTTCGCCGCGCCGGCCCCGGCGGCGGCCGAGCCGTCGGCCTTCGAGGAAGTCGAGGCCGGCAACGCCGCCTGGGCCGCCGGCGACCGGGACGCCGCCGGCGCCGCCTGGGAGCGGGCCGACGCCCTGCTGCCGGACACGGCCGCCATCGCGCACAATCTCGGCCTGCTGGCGATGCGCCGTTTCAAGGCCGACGAGGCGGCCGCGCATCTGGACCGCGCGGCGCGGACCGCCGACCCGGCGCTCGCCGCCAGCGCCCGCTACAATCTCGGCGTGCTGCGCCACCGCCAGGCGCTCGACAACCTGCAGAGCTTCCAGGACGCCAAAACCCCGCTGGAGCAGGCCTCGGCGCTGTACCGCGAGGCGCTGCGCCTCGACCCGTCGCTGGACGACGCGCGCCACAACCTGGAACTGGCCTACCGGCTGTTGCTGGAGGTCGAGAAGCAGAACGTCCTGTTCCAGAGCGACGCGCGGGTGCGGGACCAGAAAGGCTCCCCCAATGTCGGGCAGAACTCGCGCCACAGGGCCGAGGCGTCGCGGCGCGACCGGCGCGACGCCAAGGCCGACAAGCGCCGCCAGCCGGACGACGCCGAGGCCCAGCAAACGCCCCAGGGCAAGCCGTCGCGCGACGAGTCCGGCCAGGCCGGCGACGCCGCCAACCCGCGCGAAATGTCGCCGGACCAGGCCCAGCAACTGGTCGAACTGACGCGCGAGAAGGCCAAGGCGATGGAGAGCCTGCGCCGCCAGTGGCGCCGCGCCCGCATGGGCGCCGATCCGGCGGAAAAGAACTGGTAGCGCCCGGTAGCGCTCTCGGTATTGCTCGGTAGCGCCGGCCGGCGCCGCGCGGCCGCGCTACCGCGCTACCGCGCGACCGGCTCCAGGCGAAGCTCGATGCCGGCGGTCCCGAGCGGGAGCGGTTCGGCGGTGCGGGCGGCGGCCTCGCCGGGGACCAGCGTCGTCAGGTCGCCGTCCCGGTCCGTGAAGGCGGAGACGACGTAGCGCCGCCATTTGGTATGCCCCGCCATGTCGATCGCCGGCGCGATGGCGAAGGCCAGCGGCGGCGCGAAATCCGTCACGATCGTGTACTTCGCGTCGAGTTCGACGCGCGCGCCCGGATGGTGGAGCTTGAGCGCCAGCCGGTCGCCCGGCGCGATCCCGGCTTCGGGGCCGGCGGTCACGACCCCCCGGTAGGCGATCGCGGCGGCTTTCGATTCGGCGCCGGCGGGCGCGGCGGCGGCCGGCCCGGCGGCGATCGCGGCGGCCGCGAACAGCGCTCGTGCCCGCGCCGCGGCGCGCCCGGCGGCGGCGGACACGGCCCAGCCCTCAGCTGTAGAGCGGGAAGGGGTCGAAACGCCCGTTCAGCACATCGCCCGCCTCCGCGTGGCCCATCCAGCCCTCGATGGCGCTGGCGTAGACGCGGCGGAAATCGACCGTGTGGCGCATGTTGCCGCCCTCGTCGAGGTCGGTCAGGCTCGGCGCCTCGCCGTAATGGCCGCCGCGCACCGGCTTGCCGATCGCGAACATCGTGTTGGCGGTGCCGTGGTCGGTGCCCTTGTTGGCGTTCTCGCCCGCGCGCCGGCCGAATTCGGAGAAGACCAGCATGGTCACGTCGTCGGCCCGGCCGATGCGGTCGAGGTCCTGGAAGAAGGCGGACACGGCGTCCGAGGCGTAGGTCAGCAGCCGGGCGTGCAGGTTCGCCTGGTGCACATGCGTGTCGAAGGCGTTGTCGCGGAAGGAGGTGTAGTAGAGCCGCGCCGGCATCCCGGCCTCGATCAGCGCCGCGATCTTGGGCAGGTCGAGGTGGACGAGGCCGTAATCCATCGGCGTGTCGTAGTTCGCCCAGGCCTCGCGGATTTTCTCCGAGGCGTCGCGCGCGCTCCGCGCGACCTGGCGGAGGTGGCGCTGCGCCGGCGTGGCGGCGCCGGCGGGGTCGGCCGTCCGGTCCATCAGCCCGCGCTGCGCGCGGTAGCCCTTGCGCCGGAAGCCCTCCGGCCGGTCGAACACCACCGGCACATGCCGGCGCCCGCGCACCGCGAGGCTCTCGCGCGCGTCGATATTGACCACGAAATTGGGCCGCCCCTCCGGCTCCAGCGCGTCGGCCAGCCGGCCGACCCAGCCATAGGGCGAGCCGCTGTTCGGCGCGGCGGTGTGCCAGTAGGCCATCGAGGTGAAGTGCGAGAACGACGGCCCCTCGTAGCCGCAGCCGTGGACCGCCGCCATGCGGCCGTCCTTGTACAGCCGCTCGAACCCGGCCATGCCGGCGTTGAACCCGTACCGTTCGTCGATCCGGCGCAGCGTGTCCGGGCGCAGGCCGAGGCGCGGGCGCAGCCGGTAATAGGCGTCGTCCCCATAGGGGACCAGCGTGTTGAGGCCGTCGTTGCCGCCCGAAAGCTCCAGCACCACCAGGATGCGGCCCGGCCGCTCGTCGCCGCGCGTTCCGGCCCCGAAGGCGCGCCCCGGCCGCAAGGCGCCGGCCGGCCCGAAGGCGCCCAGCGCGAGGCCGGTCAGGCCCAGCCCCATCATGCGGCGGCGGCTCCAGAAATCGCGCGGTCCCATGACTGCCTCCCCTGGCCGCCGGGCGGCGACCGTCAACCGAGTTGGTAGGCCGGCGTGCTCATCGCCAGGTGGACGACCAGGCGCAGCGCCTCCTCCATGTAGCTGTCGGCGGCGGCGAGGTCGTCCGTGCCGAGTTCGGCGACGAGCAGCGCCTCCAGCCCGTCGCGGAAGTCGCGGTCCACCGGCGCGCGCAGCAGCCGGGCGAGGAAGAAATCGACCGCCTCGCCCGCCGTGGCCAGACCGGCGGCGCGCACCCGCGCCGACAGGTCCACGGCCGCGGTGTGGCGCGGGACCGGCTTCACCCGCTGGATCGCCATCTGCCAGCCCTTGTAGCTGCCGTAGCGGGTGTTGAACGCCTCGTCCCGGTCGGCCATCGTGTTGGACATCGACATCCGGGCGCCGCCCTCCATCTCCGGCACCGTGGCCGGGCCGATCGGCACGCCCTCGGCGATCCGGTCGCTCACATCGCGGATGCGGGGGTCGAGCGGGTAGCGGTCGCGCGGGATGAAGTTGATGTCGGGGAACAGCACATCGTAGACGAAATTGCCGCGCGCCAGCAGCAGGCCGGGCGTGATCCAGGCGCGCCCGCCGGCCCATCCGGCGACGGTCGGCGGGCGGAACAGGCGCTGTCCCAGCTCGCCGGCGGCGAGGTTGAAGTCCGGCGCGCCCGGCACGCGCTCCAGGCCGAGCAGGCGGTAGGTGGCGATCATCGTCTCCACCGGGCCGCGGATGCGCGTGGCGACGCTGGGCGCGGCGTAAAAGTCCCGCGACAGCAGGATCGTCTCCAGCAGCGCGCCGATGTCGTAGCCGCTGTCGCGCAGCACGGCGCCGAGTTCGGCGCGCAACGCCGGCGCGGCCTCTTCCCGGACCAGGTAGCGGTGGATTTTCGCCGCGACGAACTCCGCCGTGACCGGCTGGCGCAGAATCAGGTCGATCACGCCCACACCGTCGAAGGCGGCCGTCTCGCCGAGCACCGTCTTCGCGCCGTCGTCGTGCAGCGCGGCGTCCACCACGAAGTCCATGTCGCGGTAGTTCCAGCCGGTGAAGGCGCGCGCAGCCTCCCGGATGTCGTTCTCGCCGTAATTGCCCACGCCCATGGTGAAAAGCTCCATGATCTCGCGGGCGAAGTTCTCGTTGGGCGCGCCCTTCACGTTCACGCCGGCGTCGAGGAAGGAGAGCATGGCCGGGCTGCGCGCCGCGGCGACCAGCAGTTCGCGGAAATCGCCGCGCCCGTGGCGGTGCAGCACGCCGAGCAGGTGCTCGTGCTTGCGGTAGTCGCGGATCTTGGCCTCGCTGACGGCGAAATGGCCGTGCCAGAACAGCGCCATCTTCTCGCGCAGCGGGTGGACGCCGCTCAGCATCCGCCCCGCCCACCAGTAGGCGAGCCGGTCGGTCTCCAGCGAACTGGCGCGCAGCCAGTAGAAGAAGCGGTTGACGACCGGCTGCAGCGGCCGGTCGCCCGAAGGCTTGACCTTGACGCCGAGCGCCTCGCCCCTCTCCCTGGCCAGCCGGGTGGTGGCCGGGCGGCTCGGCGGGAAGGGTTCGAGGCCGGGATCGTGCACGCCGGAGGCGTCGAAGGGCGCGAGCCCGTCCGCCTCGCCCGGCGCGCCGCCGCGCACCAGGGCGCGCACCGCCTCGGCCGGCGTCAGCGCGGCGAGGCGGGCGATGTCCTCCGGCGTGGCGCCGAAGCCGGTCCGCGAGGCGAGGTGCGCGGCGCGTTCGGGCGTCCAGTCGGCGGCGGAAACCGGCGAGAGGTCGCCGGTCCAGGACGGCGGCGCGGCCGCGCCCGCTTGCGCGCCGGCCGGGGACGCGCCCGGAACGCCGGCGGCCAGCGCGGCCGCGATGCAGAGCGCCGCCGCGCGCGCGACCGGGAGCCGCCGCGCCCCGGCGGGGCCGCTACGGGATGCGGGTTTCCACATTGGCCGCGTCGGTCCAGCCGGTGATCGTGATCCGGCTGAACCGCCGGTGCAACATCTCGATGCGCTTGTAGAACTCGACGATGAAGGAGACCCTGACCTCGCCGCCGTCCTTCCCGCCGACGACCACGAAGGGGGCCATCATGTCCTCCAGCAGGTCGTCGTCGATGAAGATGCAGGCCTCGTTCTCCTGGGTTCCGGCGCGGAACTTGGCCATGGAGAAGCGGGGCGCGTCCCAGTCGTTGTCGCGGGCCCTGCGGTAGAGTTCGAGCGTGCCGCAGACCCAGGACCCCTCCTTCAGCGTGAGCGGCCCCTCCTCCTTCGCCGCCGCCGTCCCGGACGACGCCGGGGCGAGCGCCAGCAGCGCGGCCAGCGCGGCCCCGCGGGCCGCGTTCCCGAGGGTCATTTCCATCGCGCTTCCTCCAGCGCCAGGGTTTCGAGGAAGGCGGCGATCTGGGAGATCTGGTCCTCGTCGAGATAGCCGCCCCAGGGGGGCATCCGCTTCTGCGGCCGGCCGTTCAGCGTCGTGACGACGAACATCGGATAGCCGTAGCGCCATTTGCGCAGGTCCTTGGCGTAGCCGCCCCAGCGGGTGGACACGCCGTCGGCCTTGGAGCCGTGGCACTGCACGCAGAATTTCCAGTAGAGGTCGCGCCCGGCGACGATCGACTCCTTGTCGCCGCTCAGCGGGTTGACCTTGGGATAGTCCTCGTGCCCGTCGGCCAGCGCCGTCCCGGCGCCCAGCGACAGGGCCGCGGCCAGCAGGAGGGCGGCGGCCGAGGGAAGCAGGCGCCCGGCAAGCCCGGGCGCGCGGCGCGCCCGGCCCGCCCCGGGCCCCGGTCGAACGTATTGGAACACGATGCCTCGCTCCGAATGCCTTGTCCGCCGCGAACGGCGGATCGAAGGGATAAAGCCCGGTCCGGGCGGACGCGCCGGAGCGCGCCCGCCCGTCCCGGAAAACGCCTCGCTCAGTCGAGCGAGAAGGCGACGATCGCGGCGCTGAACTGGTAGTTCACCAGTTCGCCCTTGTGGTAGGCGTCGCGCAGCGCGTTGCCGACATAGGAGCCGTGGCCGACGGCGGCGGCGACGTACTGCGTGCCCTCCACGCCGTAGGACACGATCCCGCCGTTAAGGCCGGAGCCGGCGTTGAAGCGCCACAGCATCTCGCCGGAGGCGGCGTCGAGCGCCTCGACGAAGCCGTCGGTCGTGCCGTTGAACAGCAGCCCGCCGCCGGTCGTCAACAGGCCGGAATGCGGGATGATGTCGTAGCGGCGCTCCCAGACGATGTCGCCGGAAACCGGCTCGCGCGCGGTCAGGCGGCCATGGGCCTTGTCGCCCGGCGGGTCGGCGCCGATCCACTCCGCCGCCATGAAGGCCTGGGCGAAGGGCTCGGTCACCCGGGTCTCGGACCCGGCGCTGGTGACGGCGTCGGACCCGGCGGCGGCGAGACCGCCCTCCGGCGCGACCGTCAGGTACATGCACCACTCGTTGGCGACACGGTAGAACAGGCCGGTGTCGGGGCTGTAGGAGCCCGGGTTCCAGCTATGCCCGCCGTCGATCGCCGGGCAGACCAGCGTCTTCTCGCCGGCCTTCGGCCAGAGCATGTTCTCCCACTGGCCGGTCTCCAGGTTGAAGCCGGTGGTCCAGTTCTGGGAGTTCTGGTCGGGGTAGACGTTGATCGGCTGGCCGGTCGCGGCGTCGTGGACGTGGTTGAAGCCGTTCTTGCCCGGATGCAGCACCAGGCGGCGGCCCTCGTCGTCCTCGAAGATGATGTATTCGCCGACGGCCGAGTCGTAGTCGTAGGGATCGCTCGGCGCCTCCTGGAAATACCAGTTCAGCTTGCCGGTGTCGAGGTCGAGCGCGATGGTCGAGGAGGTGTAGAGGTTGGTCCCCGGCCGGTGCGCGTTGGAGCCGGCGTCCATGCATTCGTCGCCGCAGAAGTCGTAGTCCGGGTTCGGATTGCCGGTGCCGATGAGGATCTGGTTGTTCTCGTAGTCCACGGTGCCCGGCTGCCAGGAGCCGCCGCCGCCGTACTTCCACGAGTCCCCGCCCCAGGTCGCGAGCGCCTTCTCGTCGCCGCGGCCCGTGGTGTAGAAGATCCACTTGGTCTCGCCGGTCGCCGGGTCGAGGCCGAAGATGCGGCCTTCCACCGGATACTCGCCGCCGTTCTGGCCGTAAACCAGCAGGTCCGAACTCACGAAGGTGCCGGCGCCGCTGAAGCCCGCCGTGTCCTTCTGGGAGTCGACCAGCTGCACGTCCCACATCACGCTGCCGTCGTTCTCGTCGAGGGCGACGATGCGGCCGTCGGCCGTGCCCATGTAGACCCGGCCGTCGCCGACGGTCAGGCCGCGGGTGTGGGCGAAGAAGGAGCGCGAGACCACCCCCTCGTCCATCTCGGGCACATAGGCCCATTTCCGCTCGCCGGTCGCGGCGTCGAGCGCCCAGACCGTGGACGGGGTGGTGGACACGTACATCGTCCCGTCGATCACCAGCGGGGTGGACTGCAGGCCCATGCGCGGCTCGCCGGGCAGGAAGATCCACGCGACCTTCAGGTCCCGCACGTTGTCCGTGGTGATCTGGCTCAGCGGGCTGTGCCGCCAGCCGCGATCGACGGTGCGATGGTAGTGGCACCAGTTCTCCGGCGCGCAGTTCTTGATCGCCGCCGCCGACGAACCCGCCTCCGCGCCCGCGCCCGCGAGGCCGACCGCGGCGGCGAAGGCCGCGGCGGCGCCCAGCATCGGCGCGAGGCGGGACGGGGATCGGTGCTCCAATCGTCTCATCGAGTTCCCTCCCAGTTTCGTTTTCGCGGCCCACTCCGGACCGCGCCTTCGAGGCGAAACGCACGCAACTCCGCGCGCGCCGGATTCCCGGCGGGTACGGAGCAGGCGCGGACGCTAGGCCCCGGCGCGGGGCGTGTCAAGACGCAACCGCGCAATCTCGTCGTCTTTGCGAACGAGTCTCATTCGCGCATTCGGCACGGCGCGCCGGGTCAGCCGCGATAGACGAAATCGTCCCGCGTGGAGGTCCCGTCGATCTCCGCGCGTTCGCGCAGGCGCGCGTGGTGGGGCGAGCGCGAGCACACCGGGTCGGTCTCCCCCGCGTCGCCGAGGACCGCCATCGCCTGGCAGCGGCAGCCGCCCCAGTCGATCTCCCGGCGCTCGCAGCCCCGGCAGAGCGGCGGCATCCAGTCCGTCCCGCGATAGGCCGCGAACGCCGGCCCGTCGCGCCAGATGTCGGCCAGCGGCCGGTCGCGCACCGTCTCGAAGGTCAGCGTCGGGATGCTTTCGGCCGCGTGGCAGGGCAGCACCTTGCCCTCGGGCGAGACGTTCAGCCCCATCCGGCCCCAGCCGCCCATGCACGCCTTGGGGAAGCGCGCGTAGTGGTCCGGCGGGACGTAGTCGATCGCCATGACGCCGGTAAGCGACTCCCGCGCCGCCTCGACCGTCTCGCGCGCCTTGTCCACCTGCTCCGGCCGCGGCATCAGCGCCGCGCGGTTGGTCAGCGCCCAGCCGTGGTACTGCGTGTGCGCCACCTCCAGCCGCCGCGCGCCGAGGCGGCGCGCGAGTTCGATCGTCTCCTCCAGCCGGTCGAGGTTCTGGCGGTGCATCACCGCGTTGACGGTGAGCGGCAGCCCCCGCCCGGTGATCCAGCCGGCGACCTCCATCTTGCGCGCGAAGCCGCCGCGATAGCCGCCGATCCGGTCGGCCGTCGCCGCGTCGGCGCCCTGGACCGACAGTTGCACATGGTCCAGCCCGTTTTCGACGCATTCCGCGAATGTCGCCTCGCGCAGCCCGACGCCGGAGGTGATGAGGTTGCTGTACAGCCCGGCTTCGGCCGCGCCGGCCACCAGTTCCGGCAGGTCGCGGCGCGACGCCGGCTCGCCGCCCGACAGGTGCACATGCAGCACGCCCATGCGGCCGGCCTGGTGGAACACGTCCAGCCATTCCGCCGTGGACAGTTCCCCCGACCGGCGGACCAGCTCCGTCGGGTTCGAGCAGTACGGGCATTTGAGCGGGCAGCGATGCGTCAGTTCGGCCAGCATCGACATCGGCGGATCGGGCTCCGGAACCGCCCGGGCCGCCGGCGCGCGAACCGGCGCCGTCCCCTCCTCGACTTCCGCGATCGCGTTCATCGGACCTCCACCATCCGGCGGTCGCGCATCGCGGCGAGGAACGCGCCGGCGTCCTTCGCGATGACCGCCTCCGGCGCATTGTACTTCGCCGCGAGCGCCGCGACGATGGCGGAAAAGCTCCGCTCCCCGTCCAGCGCGCCGAGGACCGCCGCCCCCGTCCCGTCCAGCCTCATCGCCCGTTCGGGCGCGAGCAGGAACCAGGCGTCGCGCACCGCGCACCGCTTCAGGCGCACGCCGCGCGGCAGGTAGGGGACCGCGCCGGGGCCGATGGGCGGGGGCGCCGTCACGCCACGCCGGCCCGCATCCCCTCGCCCGGCCGCCAGGCGCCCGGCGCGGGGGCGCCATTAACATAGACATGATGAATCGCGTCCAGTTGCGCCCACAGCATCCCGCACTTGAAATGCAGCGAGTCCAGCACGAGCCGCTGCGCCGCCGCCGTCGTCGCGTGGTCCTTGGCGTATTGGAGCGCGAATTCCGAATCCTTCGGCGCCTGCGTCAACCGGGTCTGGAAGTAGCGCAGCGTGTCCCGCGACACGAAGTCGTAGTTCGAGATCATGCCCTCGACGCGCTCGGCGATGATGGTGGGCGCGAACAGTTCGGTGAGGCTGGACGTAATCGCCTCCAGCAGCGAACGCTCGCGCACGAAATGGAGATAGGCGTCGCAGGCGAAACGCACCGCCGGCAGCGCGCCGCGCATCGAGGCCACGTACGCCCGCTCGAAGCCGAGCGCGTCGGTCAGCGCCAGCCAGCGCCTGAGGCCGCCCTCCGGCGCGTCGCCCACCTCGCCGTCGTGGTCGACGATCCGCCGGCGCCATTCGCGGCGCAGTTCGGTGTCGTCCATCCGCGCCAGGATCGCCGAGTCCTTCAGCGGCACGATTCGCTGGTAGCAGTAGCGGTTGAGCGCCCAGGCCCGCACCTGGTCGATCGTGCACTCCCCGGAATGCAGCATCCGGTGGAAGGGGTGCAGGTTGTGGTAGCGCTCCGCGCCGATTCGCCGGAGCGCCGCCTCCAGCCCGGCCGGATCGAGGACGCCGCCCTCCCCGGCCCCGGTTCCGGTTTCCGTCACGGAACGACCTCCATGCCGTCATGGGCGATTTCCCAGCCCGCCGCCTCGACCGCGCGGCGCTCCGCGCCCGTCCCGCGCCAGACCGGGTTGGTGTTGTTGATGTGGACGTAAACCTTCCGCCCCACGCCGAGCTCCGCGAAGGCGGCGAGCGAGCCTCGCGGCCCGGCCATCGCCATGTGGCCCATGCGCCGCCCGGTCTTGCGACCGACGCCGGCCCGGACCATCTCGTCGTCGTGGTAGACGGTGCCGTCGAACAGCACGACCTCCGCCCCGCGCAGCCGGTCCGCGAGTTCCGGCGTCATGGCCGCGCAGCCGGGGATGTAGTGGACCGCCTTGCCGCCCGCCCGCAGCAGGACGCCCGCCGTTTGCTCGCCCAGCATGTCGGTTTGCGGATCGTCCGATTCCTCCATGAACAGCGGCACCTTGCCGGGCACGGCGAAGAGTTCCGCCGAAAGGCCCGGCAGCAGGTCGAAGGGCCGGTCGAACGCGACGGTCGCGCGGGCGACCCGGCCGCGGTCCAGCGCCTCGAAAATCGGGTTGGCGTTCAGCACATCGGCGATCGCGGCGGTGGCGAACAGGTCGAATTCGTGCCCCTCGCGCAGGGTGAGCAGCCCGGCGATATGGTCGATGTCGCCATTGGTCAGCAGCACGGAGGCGATGGGGCTGTTGCGCAGCCCGTGGGTTTCCGGGTCGCGCGGCTGGAGCTGCGGGCGCGCCATGATCTGCGCGCGCAGGTCCGGAGACGCATTGAGGAGCGCCCAGCGCTCCCCGTCCACGCTTACGGCCAGCGACGATTGCGTCGCCGGCGCCAGCGCGCCGTCCGCCAGCCAGAACGACCGGCTGTTGGGCGCGCCGCAATTCCACTGCGGCAGGCCGCCGCCGGCGGCCGCCCCCAGGACAAGGGCGCGCAACGTCATCGCCGTCGCGCGCCCCCGGCCCGGATTCTCCCGTCGAGCGTAACTACTCGGCCGGGAAGTAGGCGTTGATTTCCATGCCGCAGGAGATCTCTTCGATCTTCGGCGCGTTCCAAGCCATGGCAAACCTCCCAAGGTATCGTTGTCGCCGCTGGCGACGCCAACGGCGTCCCGCGAACCGACGCGACTATACGAACCGTCCCGAAGGCGCGTCAAGCGGGTCGTATCGAAAAAAAAAAAAAATCCGCCCGCGCCGGATCAGTCCCGGAAGGGGTCGGTCACCAGGATCGTGTCGTCGCGTTCGGGGCTGGTGGAGAGCAGCGCCACCGGCGCCCCGATCGATTCCTCGACCTGGCGGATGTACTTGACGGCGTTGGCCGGAAGGTCGGCCCAGGAGCGGGCGCCGCGCGTGCTTTCGCGCCATCCCGCGACCGAGCGGTACACCGGCCGGACGGCGGCCTGGGCCTCCTGGCCGGCGGGAAAGCGGTCGATCGGCCGGCCGTCCAGTTCGTAGCCCTCGCAGATGCGGATTTCCGGCAGCCCGTCGAGCACGTCGAGCTTGGTGAGCGCGACGCCACCGATCCCGGCGGTCACGATCGCCTGCCGGACCATCGCGGCGTCGAACCAGCCGCAGCGCCGGCGCCGCCCCGTGACGGTGCCGAACTCCCGCCCGCGCTCGCCCAAAAGGTCGCCGGTCGCGTCGGTGAGTTCGGTCGGAAACGGCCCGGCACCGACCCGCGTCGTGTAGGCCTTGGCGATTCCCAGCACATACCCGATAGCCGTCGGGCCGAGGCCGGCGCCGGTCGCCGCCTGCCCGGCCCCGGTGTTGGAGGAGGTGACGAAGGGGTAGGTCCCGTGGTCGAGGTCGAGCATCGCGCCCTGCGCGCCCTCGAACAGGATGCGCCTGTCGGCCCGGCGCGCCTCGTCGAGCCGGCGCCAGACCGGCCCGGCATAGGCCAGCACGCGCGGCGCGATCTCCGTCAGCGCCGCGAAGGCGGCGTCGGGCGAGGCCTCCTCCAGGCCGGCCGCGGCGAGGAAGATGTTGTGGTGCGCGAACAGGTCGGCGAGCTTGCGGCGCAGCGTCTCCGGCTCGCCCAGGTCGACGACGCGGATCGCCCGGCGGCCGGCCTTGTCCTCGTAGGCCGGGCCGATGCCGCGCCCGGTGGTGCCGATTCGCCGGTCGCCGCGCCGCGCCTCGCGCGCCGCGTCGATCCGGCGGTGCAGGTCGAGGATCAGCGCGGCGTTCTCCGCCAGCAGCAGGCGGTCCGGCGAGACCTCGACGCCCATCCGGCCCACCGCCTCGATCTCGTCGAGCAGCGCCCAGGGATCGACCACCACGCCGGAGCCGATCACCGACAGCTTGCCCGGCCGCACCGCGCCCGAGGGCAGCAGGCTCAGCTTGTAGGTCTTGCCCCCGATCACCAGCGTGTGGCCGGCGTTGTGCCCGCCCTGGAAGCGCACCACCACGTCGGCGCGCTCCGACAGCCAGTCGACGATCTTGCCCTTGCCCTCGTCGCCCCACTGGGCGCCGACCACCGCGACGTTCCTCATCCCCGCCCCCGGTCCTTGCCGCCCCGGTTCTTTTGGTCCCCGCGCGCGGCCGCCTCCAGCGGGACCGGCGCGCCGTCCAGCAGCACGCGCCCGCAGCCCAGCGCGGCCGCGGCCGCCGCCGGCCCGTCCGCCTCCGGCGCGAGGCCCGCCACCGCGATCCACCCGTCGGCCCGCGCCCGCGCCGCGTCGGCCCGCGAAACGCCGAACGGCACGTAGAGCCGGGCCGGCGGCTCCGGCTCGGCGATGGCGCGCAGCACCGTCTCCATGTAGAGCGTGAAGCCGCAGGACCCCTCGCCCCCGCCCGCCAGGTAGCGGCCGCCCCGGCCCAGCTCCCCGCGCGTGCCGCGCGCGAACAGGCTGAAGCCGAGGCCGGTGTAGTACTCGAAGCCGCGATTCTCCACCGGGTCGATCGTCACCGCCAGGTCCGGCTCCGCCGCCGCCACCGCCGCCGCGACCTCCGCGAGGCGGCGCGCCGCCGGGCGGACGGCTTCCGGCAGGTCGAGCGCCAGCAGCCGGGCCGTCGCCTCCTCGCGCGCGCCCGTCGCCGCCATCAGCCCCGCCAGCGCCGGCGCGGCCGGCCCGCCGTGGCGCGCGACGGCCACCGGGTCCTTGCGGTCGAGGCCGGCGCGCGGGCCGGGCCGGGCGGCGGGGTCGATCCCCAGCGCCGCCAGCAGGTCCGAAACGAGCCGGGGGGCGGCGATATCGACCGAAATCCGCGCCGCGCCGATCCGCCGCAGCCCGTCGGCCGCCAGCAGGATCGCCTCGACATCGGCCGCCGGCCCCTCCTCGCCCACCAGTTCGGCCCCGACCTGCACCAGTTCGCGTTCGGGATCGAGCGCGCCCGGCGCGACCCGCAGCACCTCGCCCGCGTAGCAGAGCCTGAGCGGCCGGGGCAGGTGGCCGAGTCGCGCGGCGGCGATTCGCGCCACCTGCGCCGTCATGTCGGCGCGCACGCCCATCATCCGGCGCGAGACCGGGTCCATCAGGCGGAAGGCGTGCTCCGTCATCGCCGCGCCCGGCCCGGAGAACAGCGAGTCCTCGAACTCGATCAGCGGCGGCTTGACGCGCTCGTAGCCGTGGCTCTCGAAACACGCGACCAGGCGCTCCACCGTCGCCGCCTCGCGGGCCGCGTCCGGGGGGAGCACATCGCGCAGCCCGGCCGGCAGCAGCGCGCGGCGCGCGGCGTCGGGGTCTCGGGTCGTCGGGGACACGCGCGCTCCGGGGTTCGCGGGGGCAAGGCCGCCGGGCCGTTCGGCGGACGGCGCGTTCTACGGGCTTTCCGCCCGCCCCGCAACCGCGCGGCCGTTCGGCGGACGGCGCCTTCCACGGGCTTTCCGCCCGCCCCGCGACCGCGCGGCCGGGTTGGACGGGCCGGCGCGATCCCGCCTATGCTGGCGGCTTCGAGGAAACGCGCCGCCGGAAAGGACGAACGCCATGGACCTTCGCGGGCACGACCACTCCCGGTGGGGAACCGGGGACCAGACCGGGGCCGCCGGGCACCTGCTCGACGCCGCGACCACGCTCGCCGCGCTCTCGAAGGTGCGCGAGGGCCGGATCGTCGACCTCTCGCACACGATCGAGATGGGCGCGCCCTACATGGCGCCGAACCAGACGCCCTACATCATCTCCTCCTCCGCCACCGCGCGGAACAGCATGAAGGCGCGCGCCGCGATGGGCGCGACCAACGAGGTCGGGGCCAATCTCGAACGGATCGAGATGACCACGCATGTCGGCACGCATATCGATTCGCTCGGCCATTTCTCGATCGGCGAGCACCTGTACGGCGGCCACACGATCGACGAGAGCGTGGGCGACTGGGGCCTGCTGAACCTGGGGATCGAGAACGTCCCGCCGATCGTGACGCGGGGCGTGCGCCTCGACGTGTCGGGCCTCGACGGCGGCGCGCACCTGGAGGCCGGCCGCCCGGTCGGCGCGGACGACCTCGAACGCGCCTACGACGCCGCCGGCCTCGCGCCGGAGAAGGGCGACGCGGTGTTCGTCGACACCGGCTGGGGCCGGTTCTTCATGGCCGACAACGCGAAATACCTGTCGGGCGAGCCGGGCCTCGACCTGGAGGCGGCGCGCTGGCTCACCTCCCGGGACGCGGTGGTCGTGGGGGCCGACAACATGGCGGTCGAGGTCCTGCCCGGCACGCGCCACCCGGAGGTGATGATGCCGGTGCACCAGCACTGCCTCGCCGAGGCCGGCGTGCACCTGGTCGAGAACCTGGAGATGGGCGGGCTGCGCCGGGCCGGGATCGTCGAGTTCTGCCTGGTGATGCTGCCCGTCAAGCTCAAGGGCGCCACCGGCTGCCCGGTCCGCCCGGTCGCGCTGGTGTAGCGGGGCGGCGCGGGCGGCGCGGCGGGGCCGTCCGCCCGTTATCCCCTTCCGCCGGGGCGGCGCAGCAGGAAGCAGAGGGGCATCGCGACGAAGGCGACGAAGACCAGGAAGACGAAGTCGTTCAGGAACGCCGCCATGCGCGCCTCGGCGAACACCAGCGCCTGGGCGCCCGCGATTCCCGCCGCCGAATCGAGGACCAGCGCCTCGCCGGCCCCGCCCAGCCGGGCCGCGCCGGCGAAACCGTCGATCCGGTCGCGCATCTCGATATAGTTGACTTGGCCGGAGCGCACCAGGATCGAAACCACCACCGACGTCCCCATGCTGGCGCCGATGGAGCGGACCAGCGCGAACAGCGCCGCCCCCTCCACCCGGAACTCCGCCGCCAGCGTCGAGAACGCGACGGCGGTGAGCGACACCCACATCATCCCCATCCCGAACCCGTTGACCAGCGTGACCCACACCACCTCCGGCATCCCGACGGCGGCGCTCCACTGCGTCATCCAGATGTTGCTGACCCCGACGCAGAGCAGCCCGGAGACGATCAGGCGCCTGGCGGGAACCCGGTCGGCGAGGAAGCCGGCCAGCAGCATCGCCGCCATCGTGCCGACGCCGCGGGCCGACACCACCCACCCCGCCGCGAGCACCGGATAGCCCTGCACCTGCTGCAGGAACAGCGGCAGGATGAACAGGCTGGCGAACACCGCGATCCCGAACACGAAGATCAGCATCAGGCCGATCAGGTAGTTCCGGTCGCGGAAGATCGACAGGCTGACATAGGGGTTGTCCGTGGTCAGGCAATGGACGACGAACACGTAGAAGGCGAGCGCCGAAACCGCCGCGCTGGCCAGGATCTCGCCCGACTCGAACCAGCCCAGCCGCTCGCCCCGGTCCAGCGCCAGCTGCAGGAACACCACCGCCGCGACCAGCGATACGACGCCGATCCAGTCCACCCGCCGGGCCGCCGCGCGCGCGGCCGGCAGCGTCGCGGCGACGGCGAAGAAGGCGAAAATCCCGAACGGGATGTTCATGTGGAAGACATAGCGCCAGTCGTGGAACTCGGTCAGCATGGCGCCGACGGTCGGCCCCGCGACGGGGCCGATAATCATCCCCATCGACCAGACGCTCATCGCCATGCCGTGCTTCTCGCGCGGCCAGGTGTCGAGCATGATCGCCTGCGAGACCGGCAGCAGCGGCGCCGACACGAAGCCCTGCAGCACGCGGAACAGCACCAGTTCGCCCAGGCTCGTCGAGGTCGCGCAGAGCAGCGAGGTGACGGTGAAGCCGAGGATCGCCGCCAGGAACAGGCGCCTCCGGCCGAAACGCTGGCTCGCGATGTTGGTCAGGATGGTGCCGACGGCGGTCGCCACCACGAAGGCGGTGACGACCCAGCCCACCTGGTCCGGCGCGGCCGAGAGGTTGCCCTGGATGTTGGGGAGCGCCACGTAGGCGGTGCTCATGTTGAGCGCGTGCAGCAGCGACGCCGCGAGGACCGGCCCCGTGACGAGGATCCGCTCGGCCGTCGTGAACGGACCCTGGGCCGGTTTGTTTACCGTCAGCACGCCTGCACGCCGTCGCCGCTCCGCGCGCGCTTATACCGCGCCCCGCCGGCCCGCGCGCCGCCGCGCCCCCGTTTATCGCAAGCCCGATCGCGGGAGTGGGGGTATCAGGCGCGCGGAACCCAGCGGGCGATGGCGGCGAGCCTGTGGGCGAAGTCTTCCCGTACCGCCGGGTCCCCGGCTTCGGGCGGCGGGAGGATGTTCGCGTGGGCGGGATTGCCCGGCAACGGCGCGGGCGCCGCCGCCATTCCCTCGCCGCGCACATCCGCCGCCTTCGCGACGACCCAGCCGTAAAAGCTCCGGTCCGGCCCCCTGGCGGCGGCCAGCGCCTCGCCGATCCGCGCCCGTTCGCCCTCGGACGCGCCGTCCAGCCGGCTGACCGAAATTTCGAGAACGCCACGCGGCGCCAGAAAGAGGCGGTGGTCTATCTGGCCCCTCTCGGCGCGCCGCGCGTCCCGGCGCGAGAGGACGCCGCGCCAGAGGTGTTCCTCCGGCGCGACATCGCCTTCGCCACTCATGCCTCCGGCGCGCCCGCGCGCCCCAGATCGTCGAGGGCGGCGCGCAGGAAACCGTCGGGAAGCGCGCGCGCGTCGGCGTAAGCCTCGCGGCGCCGGTCGTCGCCGATCGCGACGAGGCAGCGCGCGCCGCCGTCCGCCGCTGCGCGCCGATGGCGATCTCGCCGTCGGGGGTCGGGGACGGCCAATAGCGCCGGGGGCGGATTTCGTACATGGCGCGGAGAAGGCGTTCGGCGTTTTCGACGGCGACGCCGGACGGCTCCGGGAACCCTTCCTCCCGGGCCTCCGCCCGCGCCTCCCGCAGGTCGTCCAGCGCCTCCGCCAGGTCGGGCGGGAGCGGATCGCCGGCCGCGGCGGCGCGGGGCGTTTCGACGGCCGATGTGCGCCTCACGAACGACGAGACGGGCATGGCGGCGCCTCCCCTCGAAACTCCTTCGTACCCCCGATCCTAACCCCGTCGGCGGGAAAGCGGCAAGCCGGTCGGCGCGCCGCCGGGCGCCGCCTCTCCCCGCCCGCTACAGGCGGTACGCGCGCGCGGCGGTGTCGTGGAAGAGGGCCGCCTTCTCGTCGGCCGAGGCGCCGGCGGCGATGCGCTTGAAGGCGTTCCACGCCGTCGCGTAGCCGCAGCTCAGCTTGTCCACCGGGAAGTTCGACTCGAACATGCAACGGTCCGGGCCGAACGCCTCGATGGCGAAGTCGTAATAGCGCCGGGTCGCGTCCGCCAGTTCGGCGCTGGTCGGCGGCCGGTCGCGCCCGTGCCAGCCGTAGCCGTTCACGTCCATGTTTATCCCGCCCAGCTTGGCGAAGACGTTCGGGCAGGCCGCGAGTTCGCGCGCCATCGGCTTCCAGGCCGCGAACGTCTCGTCCGCCCGGCCCGCATAGGGTCCGGTTCCGAGCGGGCCGCCGAAATGGTCGAGGACAATCGTCGTGTCCGGGAAGGCGCGGGCGAGGTCCGTAACTTCGGGAATCTGCGGGTGGTAGCACCAGGCCTCGAAGGACAGGCCGCGCGGGCCGAGTTCGGCGAAGCCCCGGCGGTAATCCGCCTGGAGCAGCAGACCCTCCGGCGGCTCGGTGCGGTGGTTGCGGATCTCCGGCGCGGCGTCCCAGGCGACGGCGCGGCGGATGCCCCGGAACCGCCCGCCGCCGGCGGCGACATGCGCGTCCAGGACCTCGCCCGCCAGCGCCCCGATCCGGAGATCGACCGTGCCGACGATGCCGGCCGCGATCCGCGTTCCGCCGTAGGCCCCCGAGGCCGACATGGCGGCGATCCCGTTGACGAACTCGGTCTCCCCCACCGGCCGCAGGTGCTCCGGCCCGTCCGCCCGGAACATGGCGCCGCACTCGATGAAGACCGTGGAGACGATGTTGTGGCCGGACCCCACGTCCTCGAGGATTTCGTCGAGCAGGTAGCGCGGCTGGATCGGGTGGAGCCGCGCCCGGTCCCACAGGTGGTGGTGCGGGTCGATTATCGGCAGGCCCGGTTCGAGGATTTCCTCCTCCGGCGCGCGGGCGAGCCATTCGGCGTTGCTGGATCGAGCGGCCATGCGTTCCCTCCCCGGCGCGGCGGCGCGGCGCGGCCCGGCCGAAGCCTCGGGCCGCGCCGGCGGTCACGCCACCCGTTTCTCCCTGAGCGCGGCAATCGCCGCCGCGGCGTAGCCGAGTTCGCCGAGGATTTCCTCCGTATGCTCGCCCAGCGCCGGGGCGCGCCGCCGGATCGTCCCCGGCGTCTCGGACAGCTTGACCGGCGTGGTCGTCACCGGGACCGGCGCGTCGAGGCCGGGGAAGGGCGTCTCCTGGAGGAAGTCCATCGCCTGTATGTGCGGGTCCTCCAGCAGTTGCGCCGCGTTCAGCACCGGGCCGCAGGGAATCCGCGCCTCGTCCAGCGCGTCGAGGACCTGCCGCGTGGTCTTGTCCTTGCACCATTCGCGCATCCGGGCGCTCAGGATTTCGCCGTTGTCGCCCCGGTCCCGGTCCGTCGCGAAGCGCGGGTCCGAGAGCCAGTCCTCCGCCCCCACCAGCCGGCACCAGCGCTCGAACAGCGGCCCGCCGACCACCTGGACCATCGCGGCGCCGTCGGCGGTTTCGAACAGGTCGCTCGGCCCGGCGCTGTAGCCGCGGTTGCCGTAGGGCGGCCGGCCGATCCCGGTCAGCGCCTCCTCGGCGATATAGGCGATGTTGAAGGCCATGACGGTGCGGGTCAGCGCGGCCTCGACCAGCTGGCCCCGGCCGGTCCTGCCGCGCTCCATCAGCGCCGCCATGACGCCGAAGGCGGCGAGCGTCGCCGTGCCGAAATCGGCGAAGGGAACGAAGGATTTCGTCGGCCGGCCGGGATCGCCGCCCATCCATGTCGCGCCGGCGAGCGCCTGGGCCACGCCGTCGAACCCCACCCGCTCGCTGTACGGCCCGCCGCGCCCGTAGGCGGTGACGGTGGCGAGGATAATGTCGGGTCTCGCGGCCTTCAGGCTGTCGTAATCGATGCCCATCGCCTCCAGCGTCGGCTGCGGCAGGTTGGCGATCACGACGTCGCTGCGGGCGACGAGTTCGCGCACGACCTCGCGCCCCTCCGGCTTCGTCGGGTTGAGCGTGAGGGAGCGCTTGTTGCGGTTGAGCGCGAGGTAGAGCGGCCCCTCGCCCGATTCCGCGACCGGGACGAGGTAGCGGTCCTCGCTGCCCGCCAGCTTGTCGACGCGGATCACCTCGGCGCCCATGTCGGCGAGCAGCATCCCGCAGAACGGCCCCGCGATGTAGCGGCCGAAATCCAGCACCCGCACGCCGTCGAGAACCCCGCCCATTTCCGCGCCCTCCGCCCCGTTCCATGCCGGCGCGGACGGTAGCCCATCGCGCCCGCGCGACGGAAGCGCCGCGCGGCGGGGCGGCGGTTTATCGCGTGGCGGATCGCGGCGCGCCGGCGCCCCGCCGGAAAAACCGCCCTGGCCCTTCCATAAGGCCGTCGAACGCCCTACTCTCGAACATGGAGGACCGCATGTCCATCGACGCGCGAGACGAAGCCCCCCGGACGCCGCCCGCCGCCGCCGCGCGGCGGTCGCGGCACGGGTTGAATCTCGACATCCCGTCCGTCACGGCCGTCGGCGGCCTGATCGCCGTGCTCGCCTTCCTGTGGAGCCTGCAGACCGACATCCGCGACCTGTCGGAACGGGTGTCCGCCTTCGAATTGAACCTGTCGAACCGGATCGCCGCGGTCGAGCGGAACCTGTCGATCCAGACGGCGCGCATCGACGCCGTGGAGCGGAACCTGTCCGAGCGCATCGACGCCGTGGAGCGCCGCCTGTCGAGGCAGGTCGGGCGCATCGATGCCCTCGACCGGAAGCTGACGGAGCGGACCGCGGCGCTGGATACGCGCATCGATACGGTCGAGCGGAACCTGTCGGGCCGGATCGCCGCGCTGGATTCCCGGATCGCCGGGGTCGAGGGCGCGCTCGCGGGCGTGCGCGACAGCATCGTCAGCCTGCGGGCGGCCGTGATCGGCTCGCGCGCGGCCGGGGCGGCGGACGCGGCCCCGGCGCCGCCGGACGGGGACGGCGGAGCGGCCGATTAGCGCGCCGGGCCGGCGGGGCCGCCCGGCTTCAGGCGGCTCCCGCCTCGAACCCCGCCTCCTTGGCCCGCACCAGGCCGGAGACCGTCGCGTTGACCGGCGCGGCCATGCCCGCCTTCGCCGCCTCGACCGGCACCGCGCCGTTGATCGCGTCGATCTCGGACCGCCGCCCGGCCAGGTGGTCGAGCAGCATGGAGGGCCGCGCGTCCGGCATCGCCGCGCCGAAATCGCGCACATAGGCGTCCACGTCGTCGAAGCCGAGCGCGATCCCCCTGGCGCGCGCCACGGCGTCCGCCTCGCGGGCGCAGGAGAGCGCGATCCCCCAGGCCTCCGGGCTGGCCTGGACCTGGCCGATGGTCAGGTTCGTGAGCGCGCAGGGGCCGCTGTAGGTCACGTTGCAGACGAATTTCTCCCAGATCATCTTGTGGATGTCGGGATAGCCGCGCGCGGTGAAGCCGGCCCGGCTCCACGTATCGACCACCCGGCGCAGCCGCGCGCTCTCGCCGCCGCCCATCTCGCCGATCCGCACCAGCTGCATCCCGTTGTGGTGCGCGTGGCCGGGCGCGACGATCGAGGCGCCGAAACCGCCGACGACGCCGATCAGCACTTTCGAGGCGTCGATCGCCTCGGCGATCCGGTCGGCGGCGCCGAGGCCGTTCTGGATGGTGAGGATCGTGCTGTCCGGCCCGGCGATCCCGGCCGCCGCCCGCGCGGCCGAGGCCACGCCGTCCGCCTTGGTGGCGACGATAACCAGTTCGCACTCCCCGGCCTCGGCCGCGTCGGTCGTGGCGGCGATCCGGACGACGCGGTCGCCGCTCGCGCCCTGGAGGCGCAGGCCGTTCGCCCGGATCGCGTCCACATGCTCCCGCCAGGCGTCGATGGCCCAGACCTCGTTGCCGGCGTCCGCCAGCAGGGCGGCGTAGACCGATCCCATGGCCCCGCACCCGATAATGCCGATCTTCATCGCCTCCTCCTTGCCGCGTCCTTGCCGCTTCCCCGGGGGTCGCGCGGGCGGGTCATAGCGCGGGACGGCGGCGCGCGGAAGCGGGAAGGAACGCCGGGCCGCGCCCGCGCTTGCCCGCCGGCGCGCCGTCCGGGCATCATGGCCGCTCCCGGACACCGGACGCGGACGGAGAGCGATGGACAAGCAGCGCGGCGTCGCCGGCCCGATCGAGCACCGCTACGGCCTCCCGACGGAGGACGGGCGCGACATGCCCGCCGAGGGCGAACTGGCCGGCATCCTGGGCCACCGGACCCATCGCCGCTTTTCCGACCGGCCGGTGCCGGACGAGTTGCTGCGGGTGCTGCTGGCGGCCGCGTTCTCCGCGCCCAGCAAGTCGGACCTGCAGCAGGGCGCGGTCGTCGTGCTGCGCGACGCGGACAAGCGCAAGGCGATCGCCGACCTCATCCCCTCGATGCCGTGGATCGGGACCTGCCCGGTCTTCATGGTCTTCCTCGGCGACAGCCGGCGCATCCGGCGGATTTGCGAGATGCGCGGCAAGCCCTTCGCCAACGACCACCTCGACGCCTTCCTGAACGCCGCGCTCGACGCGGGGCTGGCGCTGATGAACTTCGTCCGGGCGGCGGAGGCGGCCGGCCTCGGCTGCTGCCCGATCAGCGTGGTGCGCAACCATATCGAGGCCGTGTCGGACCTGCTCGGCCTGCCGGACCATGTGTTCCCGGTGGCGGGCATGTGCGCCGGATACCCGGCCGCCGAGGGCTATGTCAGCCTGCGGCTGCCGGCCTCGGTGAACGTGCATGTGGACCGCTACGACGATTCCGCCCTGGAGGCCGAGATCGACGCCTACGACCGCCGCCGCGACGCGCGCTATTCGATCCCGCCGGAGAAGCGCCGCCATGTCGCGGAATACGGCGCCGGCGGGTTCTACGGCTGGTCCGAGGACAAGGCGCGCCAGGTCTCGAAGACCGAGCGCGCGCAGCTCGCCGCCCATCTGCGGCGCAAGGGGTTCGACCTCGGTTGAACCGCCGCCGCGCCGGCCCCGGCGGGAAGCCGCCCCTCCCGGCCGGGCCGGCCTAGCTGTTCACCAGGTTCGGCAGCCAGAGCACGATTCCCGGAAAGGCGAGGAACAGGGCGATCGTCACCACGTCGGCCGCGAAGAACGGGCCGATGCCGCGGAACACGTCGCCCAATGGTATGTCCGGTCTGACCGCGCTCACCACGTAGCAGTTGAGGCCCACCGGCGGGGTGATGAGGCACACCTCGCACATCTTGACCACGATGATGCCGAACCAGATCGGGTCGTAGCCGAGCGCGATCACCGCCGGGTGCACCACCGGCAGGGTGAGCAGCAGCATCCCGATCGCGTCCATGAACATGCCCAGCACGGCGTAGCCGCACAGGATCAGGATCATCACCACGATCGGCGGGAAGGGCAGCGAGACGACGAATTCCGAGAACGCCTGCGGCAGCCCGGCGTAGCCGAGGAAGCGCACGAAGATCAGCACGCCCCAGATCAGCGCGAAGATCATCACGGTGAGCTTCGCGGTCTCCAGCAGCGCCTCGCGCAGCGCGCCCCACCTCATGCCCCGGGCCAGCGCGACCACCAGCACCACGAAGGCGCCGAGCGCGCCCGCCTCCGTCGGCGTCGCGGTGCCGGAGTACATCGAGTAGAAAATCACCGCGACGACGACGAAGATCGGGACCGTGCCGGGCAGGCTGGCGAACCGCTCCCTGAGCGGCGGCGAGGGGATGGCGCGGCCGAGTTCCGGCCTGACCATGCACTGGCCGATGATCAGCAGCGCGTAGATGATCGCCGAGACCACGCCCGGAATGAACCCGGCGAGGATCAGCGTGCCCACCGATTCCTCGACGATGATGGCGTAGATCACCAGGATCGCGCTCGGCGGGATCAGCGAGGCCAGCGTCCCGCCGGCCGCGACCACGCCGGCCGCCAGCCGGCGGTCGTAGCCGTGGTCCAGCATGTGCGGGATCGCCACCCGGCTGAACACCGCCGCCGTCGCGGTGCTGGCGCCGGAGACGGCCGCGAAACCGGCGGTCGCGAACACGCTCGCCACCGCGAGGCCGCCCGGCACCCAGCCGAACCAGGCCCGCGCGGCCCGGAACAGCGCGTGCGTCAGCCCGCCATGGTAGGCGATGAAGCCGATCAGGATGAACATCGGCAGCACGCTCAGCGCGTAGTTGATCGACTTGGAGTGCGGCACCGTGCCGCTGATGCCGGCGCCGGCCTTCCAGCCGATGATGGCGACCGTGCCCAGCAGCCCGATCAGGGCGGCGACCACGAAGACGCGGACGCCGCCGAACACCAGCAACAGCAGCGCCGCCGTGCCGACGATGCCAACCGTGAATTCGTCCATTACCGTCGCGCCCCGCTTCCGACGATATCGACCTTCTCCTCCTCGCCCGCGAGGCCGGTGTCGATCTCGTGTTGCGCCTGCTCGTCCACCGTCTCGATCTTCGGCACCGCGACCGGCTCCGCGTCGGGATGCAGGAACAGCCGGATGAATCCGGCCAGCTGTATCCACAGGCGCAGCTGCAGGCTGATGAAGGCGATGACGACGACCAGCTTGCCCGGCCAGATCGCCAGCTGGATGTCGATCGAGGAGTCGCCGATGTTCCAGGCGCGCAGGAAATGCGTGTAGCCGTACCAGGCGAGCACCGCGATCACGAACATCGCGATCAGCGTGCCGACGATCTCCAGCCCCCACAGCAGGCGCCCGGAGAACCGGCCGATGAAGAACTCCATCCGCACATGCCCGCCGAGCCGCTGCGTGTAGGCGATGGACAGGAAGGCGAAGATCGCCATCGCGAACTCCACCCAGTCCACATAGCCGCGGATCGGCACGTCGAACGCCTTGCGGCCGACAACCTGCACCACCGCCAGCAGCATCAGCAACAGGATGACGATCGCCGAGGCGAGGTTGAACCCGCTCTCGACCTTGAAGACCGCCTTGTCGATCCTGTCCAGCAGCGCGGCGCCGGGCGAAAGCGCCGGCGTGTCCATGCTCGCCATGGCGAGGCTCCGTTTCCCGAAAGGGGAAGGGCCGCCGGACGCGCCGCCCGGCGACCCTCCGCCGTTCCGTTACCGGCTGGCGCTCAGCCGCCCGCCGCCGTGCTCAGCACGAGGTCGAGCAGCTCCCGCGCGGGAACCCGGCCCTCGTTCTTGGCCACCCATTCCTCCCAGACCGGCTGGCCGCCGACCCGGCGGAACTCGGCCATCTCGGCCTCGGGGATCTCGACCGCGACCAGGTCGGGGTCGTTGGCCCATTTCTCGATGTTGATCTTGTCCTTGGCCGCGTAGGCCGCCTTCTGCGCCTCGTAGGCGCCGTCGCGCACGTCGTCCAGCAGCTGCTTGTACTGGTCGGGCAGCGCCTCGTAGGACTCGATGTTGAAGACGATCGGGCAGTTCACCGTGCCGAGCGACATGTTGGTGGTGTACCAGTCCGAGATCTCGTCGAGCTTGTAGGCGGCGAAGGTGTAGGTGAACGGGAAGCCGATCGCGTCCACCGTGCCGCGCTGCAGCGCGGTGTAGACCTCGGAGGCCGGCATGGTGGTCGGCGTCGCGCCGATCTTCACCGCCGCGTCGCCCATGCCGCCGAGCGCGCGCAGCCGCTTGCCCTCGAAGTCGGCGACGCTCTGCGGCGGGTCGCCCTTGCCCATGTACTCGTACTGGGGCAGCATCATCGACATGTAGATTTTCGCGTTCCACTGCGCCAGCGCGGCCGTCGAGGACGGATGGCTGTACACCGCGTCGTGCACCTTGCGCATCACGTCGAGGTCGCCGAGGGGGAGGAACGGCAGGTCGAGCACGTTGAGCGGCGCGTTCTTGCCCGGATGGTAGGAGGCGCAGAACACCGCCATCTCGAAGGCGCCGACGGAGATGCCGTCGAGGTTCTCCTTGCTCTTCGAGATCTGCTGGCCGTAGTACAGCTTGATCTCGAAATTGCCGCCGGTCTTCTCGGCCACCGTCTTGGAGACATGTTCCGGCGCCGCCGTGAAGGCGCGCGGCTTGCCCCAGAGCGACATGCGCCACGTGATCTCCGGCCCCTGGACCTCCTGGGCCCCGGCGGGGGCCGGCAGTCCGGTCCCGGCCAGCCCGGCGGCGGCGAAGCCGACGGCGCCGAGCGCGATGATGGTTTTCCGCATTGCGAGTTTCCTTTCCCTGCCTTGTCGCGCCCGGCCCGCCCGGACCGGGCGGCCCCCCGGAGCGCCTTCGCTCCGCGCCTCCGGCCGCCGGTTCCGCCCGGCGGTCCGCCGGACCGCGCCGGATCATGTCCGAGCGGGGCCGGCCCGTCAACTCAAGCGGCGCCGGACCGCCGATTTTTTCCTCCGCCCGCCCGCCCGCCTTGCCCCGGCGCCGGGCGGGCGCTAGTTAGCCGCACCGTCCTCCCGCCGGAACCCCGGATGCTCCGCGCCCTCTACGACCGCACGCTGGCCGCCGCCGCGCATCCCCGCGCGCGGCTCTGGCTCGCGCTCGTGGCCTTCGTCGAGAGTTCGGTCTTCCCGGTCCCGCCGGACGCGATGCTGGCCCCGATGGTGCTGGCCGACCGGGCGCGCTGGCTCTCGCTCGCGGCGATCTGCACGGCCGCCTCGGTGGCGGGCGGCGTCGCCGGATACGCGATCGGCCTGTTCCTGTTCGAGGCCGTCGGCCGGCCGCTGCTCGACCTCTACGGCCATGGCGCGAAATTCGCCGGGTTCGCCGCCCGCTACGGCGAATGGGGCGCGTGGATCGTCTTCGGGGCCGGGCTGACGCCCTTCCCCTACAAGGTCGTCACGATCGCCAGCGGCGCGGTCCGGCTCGACCTCGCCGTGTTCGTGGCGGCGTCGGTGCTGGCGCGGGGGTTGCGCTTCTTCCTGGTGGCCGGGCTGCTGTGGCGGTTCGGCCCCGCGATCCGCGACGCCGTGGAGCGCCGGCTCGGCCTCGCGACGATCGTTTTCCTCGCGCTCTTGATCGGCGGCTTCGCCGCCCTCAAATTCCTGGGATAGGCCCGGCCGGCGCGAGACCGGCCGGCGCGGAACGGAACAGGCCGGGACGCCCCGATGGCCCTCGACATCGCCGCTTCTCCCATCCGCGCGTCGGCGGTCCCGCTGTTCGCCGGCTCCGGCGCGCTGCTGGCCGGCGCGCTCGCCTTCCAGCACCTGGGCGGCCTGCATCCCTGCGAGCTTTGCCTCTACCAGCGGGTTCCCCACGCGGCGGTGCTCCTGCTGGCGGCGGGGGCCGCGCTGGCGCCGGCCGGGCGGGAGCGGCTCGCGGCCGGCGCGCTCGCGCTGGCGGGGGCGGCGCTGCTGGCGGGGGCCGGGATCGCCGGGTTCCATGTCGGCGTCGAGCAGCGCTGGTGGGAGGGGACGGCCGGTTGCGGCGCGACCGCGACCGCCGCGACCGCCGCCGAGTTGCGCGCGCAACTGCTCGCCCGGCCGGTCGTCCGCTGCGACGAGGTCGCCTGGTCGCTTTTCGGAATCTCGATGGCGGGATACAACATGGTCGCGTCGGCCGGCCTGGCCGTGTTCGCGCTCCTGGGCGCGCGGGCCGCCATCCGCCCGGACCCCGCCCGCGCCGGAGGAACGCCATGACCGGAACCGCCGAGGACCGCCTGCCCGGCGACCCCACGCGCGAGGAGCTCGTCGCGCGGATCGTGCGCGTGGACCACGCCGGGGAGTTCGGCGCGCGGCGCATCTACGAGGGCCAGCTGGCGGTGCTCGGCCGGAGCGCCGCCGGGCCGGCGATCCGCGAGATGAAGGAGCAGGAGGAGCGCCACCTCGCCGCCTTCGAGCGGATGCTCGTCGAACGCCGGATCCGGCCGACGGCGCTGTCGCCGCTGTGGAGCGCGGCCGGCTTCGCGCTCGGCGCGGGGACCGCGCTGCTCGGCCCCAGGGCGGCGATGGCCTGCACGATCGCGGTCGAGGACGTCATCGACGACCACTACGCCCGCCAGGCCGAACGCCTCGGCGACGACGAGGCGGAACTGCGCGAAACCATCGAGGCGTTCCGCGCCGAGGAGCGCGAGCACCGCGAGACGGCCCGCGCGCGCGGCGGCGAACGCGCGGTCGGCTACCCCGTCCTGCGCCGCGCCATCCAGGCCGGCTGCCGCGCCGCGATCCGCCTGTCGGAGCGCGTCTGAGGGGCCGCCGGCCCGCGCTTTTTCCGCCCGCCGGCGCGGCGGGGCGCTATAGTGGGGTGCGATAGTCCCCCAAGGACACGGAAGAACTCCATGGCGACGGAAGCCTATCCATCGACCCCCGCCGACCGGACCTCCGGAGCGGCTCCGGCATGGCGCGACGACTTGCGCATGTTGCTGGGAGTCGCCGCGATAATCGTCGCGATCCTCGGCGTCGGAAACAACATCGGCGCCCGCATCGACAGCCTCGAAAGGCAGTTCGACGCGCGCCTCTTGAGCATCGAGACGCGAATGACGAGCTTGGAGAGCCGGATGGGCGGCGTCGAAGCGGGACTCCGTCAGAACAACTCGCGCCTCGGCCGGGTCGAGGGCCGGCTCGATGTCATGGCGCGGCCGCCGGCCGGCGCGGCCGAGAAGTAGGCGCGGGAGAACGCCATGGCGACGGAAGCCTATCCATCGACCTCCGCCGGCCGGACCGCCAGGGCGGCCCCGCCGTGGCGCGACGACCTGCGCATGTTGCTGGGAGTCGCGGCGATAATCGTCGCGATCCTCGGCGTCGGAAACAACATCGGCGCCCGCATCGACAGCCTCGAAAGGCAGTTCGACGCGCGCTTCTCCAGCCTCGAAAGGCGGTTCGACACGCGTTTCTCCGGCCTCGAAGCGCGGATGACGGGGCTGCAAGGCCGGATGGATGGCGCCGAAGCGGCGCTTCGGGAGCTCAATTCGCGCGTCGGCCGGATCGAGGGCCGGCTCGGCCTCCCGGCGGCGGAGAAGTAGGCGGGGCCGGGCGCGCCCCGCCCGCGCGATTCAGGGGGGCGCCGCCGGGTCGGGCGGGTCCTGTTCGAGTTCGCTGTCCCAGTAGAGGTAGTCCCGCCAGCTTTCGTGCAGGTAGTTGGGCGGGAAGGCGCGGCCCTTCTCCCGCAACTCCCAGGCGGTCGGCGCGCGCGGCGTCCGGGCCGGGCGCATCCGTGCGTCGGCCGGCAGCCGGTTGCCCTTGCGCAGGTTGCAGCGGGCGCAGGCGGTGACGACATTGGCCCAGCCGGTCCGCCCGCCGCGCGAGCGCGGGACCACATGGTCGAAGGTCAGTTCGTGCGCCGGCAGCCGCCCGCCGCAATACTGGCAGCGGAAACGGTCGCGCAGGAAGACATTGAACCGGGTGAAGGCCGGGCGGCGGGCGTTCGGCGCGTACTCCTTGAGCGCGATGACGCTGGGCAGCCGCATCTCGAAGCTCGGCGAGCGCACCACGCGGTCGTATTCCGACAGCGTGTTCACCCGGTCGAGGAACACCGCCTTCACGGCGTCCCGCCAGTTCCACAGCGACAGCGGAAAATAGCTGAGCGGCTGGAAATCCGCGTTCAGCACGAGCGCGCGGGCGTTTTCCCCTACTTGCGACACGGCTTCCCCCCTCTTTCGCGGCCGGCGGCGCGGCCCCGGACGGCGGCAGTCAAGCAAAACCCGCGCCCGGGCGCAAGACGCGCCGGATACGGGGCGCCGCGGCCGGGGCGCCTAGCCCGCCACGCCTAGCCCGCCGTCCCGGCGGCGGGGAGGACGCGGCGCAGGAAGTCGAGGCCCGCGCGCAGCCCGGCCTCGTCGATCGAATGGCCGAGGCCCGGGCGCATCTCGGTCTCCGCCTCGACGCCGGCCGCCGCCAGCCCGGCCGCCGCCTCGGCCAGCGCCGCCGCCGGCACCATTTCGTCCGCCGCGCCGTGCACCAGCAGGACCGGCGGCCGGCTCTCGACCTCCGCCGCCAGCAGGTCCGGCGCGACCAGCCGGCCGGAATAGCCGAGGATCCCGGCGATCCGCTCCCGCCGCCGGGGGCCGACGAACAGCGACATCATCGTCCCCTGGCTGAACCCGGCGAGCGCCAGCCGGTCCGCCCCGAGGCCGGTCCGCGCCAGTTCGTCGTCGAGGAAGCCGTCGATAACCTGGGCCGCCATGCGCGTCCCGGCCAGCATCGCCGCCGGCGAGCGGTCGGCGAGCGCGAACCACTGCCGCCCGAAGGGCGACATCTCGCACGGGAACGGCGCGTGCGGCGAGACGAAGGCGGCGTGGGGCAGCGCGCGCGCCCACTGCGGCGCGAGGCCGATCAGGTCGTTCCCGTCGGCGCCGTAGCCGTGCAGCAGCACCACCAGCGCGCGCGGCGGCCCGCCATCGGCGGGCGGGCGGCGCGGACCGTCGATCTGCATCATGGCGCGGCCTCCGGCGGCGTTCGGGAACGGGCGCCGGGCCGGCGCGGAAGGCCGCACGATGCCGGGATCGACCGGCGCCCGTCAAGCCGCCATGATGCGTTCGCCATGACACGGACCGAAGTCGTCGCGCGCTTCGCGCCCAGCCCGACCGGGCGGCTCCATCTCGGCCACGCCTATTCGGCGCTGTTCGCGCGCGAGGCGGCGCGGGCGGCGGGCGGGCGCTTCCTGCTGCGGATCGAGGACATCGACGCCGGCCGCTGCCGCCCGGAGTTCGACGCCGCGATCCTGGAGGACCTGGCCTGGCTCGGCCTCGAATGGCCGGAGCCGGTCCGCCGCCAGTCGGCCCATATGGCGGACTACGCGGCCGCGCTCGACCGGCTCGACGGGATGGGCCTGCTCTATCCCTGCGTGCTGTCGCGCAAGGAGCTGGCGGCCGCGCTGTCGGCGCCGCACGGGCCGCCGGGGCCGGGCGCCGCGCCCGCGGACACCGACCGGCTGCTGCCCCGGGCGGAGCGCGCGCGCCGGATCGCGGCGGGCGAACCCGTGGCGCTGCGCCTGCGCATGGCGCGCGCGGCCGCCCTCGCCGGCCCGCTCGCCTGGCGCGACCTCGACGCCGGCGAGCAACGCGCGGCGCCGGAGGCGTTCGGCGACACGGTGCTGGCGCGCAAGGACTTCCCGGCGAGCTACCATCTCGCGGTCGTCGTGGACGACGCGCTGCAGGGCGTCACGCTGGTGACGCGCGGCGCCGACCTGTTCGAGGCGACGCATGTGCACCGCCTGTTGCAGGCGCTGCTCGGCCTGCCGGTCCCGGAGTACCGCCACCACCGCCTGCTGGCGGACGCGGCGGGCCGGCGCCACGCCAAGCGAGACGGCGCGCCGACGCTGCGCGCGCTCCGCGAGGCCGGCCGGACCCCGGAGGAGGTCCGCGCCATGGTTGGCTTCGGCGGCGCCGGGCGGTAGACTCGAGGTCCGCGCCGCGCCGGAGGAGCCGCCATGCCGACCGCCACGACCTTCGATCCCCTGAAAGCCGCCCGCGACCTGGAGGCGGCGGGAGTCGATCGTCGCCAGGCCGAGGCCCATGCCGAGGCCTTGCGGGCGGCGGCCGTGGCGGACCGCGACCAACTTGCCACGAAAGACGACATCCGCGCGTTGAAAGCCGATATCGCGGCCTCTCGGACCGAGAACCGGCTCGCTCTCGGTTTCCTCGGCGCCATGGTCCTTGCCATGGCCGCCCGCATGTTCGGCCTCGCCTGACCGGCGCCGCCCACCGCATCGACCTTCTCCTGGAGACCCGCCCATGACCGCCTTCCGCGTCGGCCTCAGCGCCGCCTTTACCCGGGCCGACGGCAAGCCCGCCTTTCCGAGTTGCGACTGGTCCGGCCTCGCCGACGCCGGGGTCGAGGTCTTCGAGATGGCGCCGGAGGATGTGCTCTCCCCGGCCGGGGCGGAGGGCTGCGACGCCGTCGTGCTGATGGGCGAGGGCGCGGGCGCGGCGAGCTTCGGCGGCGACGGGCGGCTCAAGCTGATCTGCCGCATGGGCGTCGGCTACGACCGGATCGACGTGCCGGCCTGCACCGAAAACGACGTCGCGCTCACCATCACGCCCGATGGGGTGCGCCGGCCGATGGCGAGTTCGGTGGTGGCGATGATCCTGGCGCTGGCCCACCGGCTGGTCGAGAAGGACCGGATCGCCCGCGTCGGCCCGCTCGGCTGGGGGGCGCGGATGGACTGTTTCGGGGTCGGGCTGGCCGGCAAGACGCTGGCCATCGTCGGCCTCGGCAATATCGGGCGCGAGGTCGTCCGCCTCATCCGGCCCTTCGACATGCGGATCGTCGCGTGCGACCCCTATGTCGATCCCGCCGTCGCGCGCGATCTCGGCGTCGAACCCGTGGACCTCGACACGGCGTTCCGCGAGGCCGATTTCCTCTCCTTCAACTGCATGTTGAACGAGGAGACGCGCGGCCTCGGCTCGGCCGGGGGGATCGCGAAAATGAAGCCGACGGCCTATATCGTGAACACCTCGCGCGGGCCGGTGGTGGACCAGGCGGCGCTTTACGCGGCGCTGGTCGAAGGGCGGCTGGCCGGCGCGGCGCTCGATGTGTTCGACCCGGAGCCGGCCCCGGCCGACGACCCGATCCTGAAGCTGAACAATGTGATCTGCGCGCCCCACGCCGTCGGCTTCTCCGACAGCATGTTCCGCACGATGGGCGAGGTGAACGCGCGCGCCATCCTCGCCGTGCGCGGCGGCGAGGCGCCGGAGAACCTCGTCAACCCCGAAGTCGCCAACCGCCCCGGCTTCCAGCGCAAGCTGGGGCGGTAGCGGGGCGCGGGCGCGGGGTTGCGGCCCCGGGCCGGATCGAGGGAGGGGGAGACATGCCGGCCAATCTCAAGGAACTGAAGGAAAAGCTGGAGGCCTACGCCGCGCGAGCGCGCCCTCTGGTGGAGTTCTGCCGCAACGAGGAGCAGACGAAGACCACGCTGGTCAACCCGTATCTGGAATTGCTCGGCTACGAGGTCCGGGACCCGCGACAAGTCCAGCTGGAGTACTCCGCCGACATCGGGGGAGGGCGCGAAAAGGTCGATTACGCGATCCTGCGCGACGGCCGGCCCTGGCTGCTTATCGAGGCCAAGACCGCGACCCGGACCCTCGACGGCCCGTTGCCGGCGCAACTCGCGCGTTACGCGCTGGCCGGGGACGCGGACTTCATGCTGTACACGAACGGCGTGATCTACCAGTGGTACGAGAAGCCCAAATCGGGAGCGGCCGCGGTGGACGGTCCGCCCTTCCTGACGCACAACGCGCTGGAGCCGGGGGACAGGGAGCTGGAGTGGCTCTCGCGAATCGACCCGCGGCATTCGGAGCAAGGCGATCTGGCGCGCATCGCCGAGGAAGAGCGGCTGCAAAGCGTGTTCAAGGCCTGGTTCGACCGGGCGAGTGTCGATCCGCCGGACAACTTCCTCTCCCTGCTTCTGAACCAGGCCGGCTGGCGCTCCACGGAAAACTCGCGGGAACGCGCGCGGCGCGTCTGGCTGCGCGCGATGCGGCAGAGCCAGCAGGAAATCCTGAACCGCTCCATCGAGCGGCTGCGAAGCGTGGACGCGGAGATCGAACCGCCCGCCGCCAGGGAATCGGAAGTGCCCGCCGCCCAAGAAGTTCCCGCCCAAGGGAACACGAGGACTTTCGAGACGGCAAACGGGCCGGTCGAACTCGATCCGTCGAAACTTCCCCGGGCATGGCGCCCGAAAGGGGCGCCGGTCTGGAAGATCTGTCCGAGCGGACGCGAGACGGCGATCGAAATCGTTGGATGGCTCGCCAGCCAGCACGACGCCGGAACCAGCGACTTTTACGAAACGCTGTGCCGTAACGGCCTCATGGATCGAAACGACGAGAGGAGGGGCAGCGTCCAGGTCGACCGGGACGGCGCGTACTTCTTGCGAACCCACATGAGCAACGAACAACGCATCGAGTACCTGGGCCGCATCGCGCGGCTGGCGGTTCGCGGGGGCGTGGCGATGGACCTCGACAGGGATGTCGAGACTTGGCTCGAAACCGCGCAGTGGCGGCGGGGATAATCCCCGCTCCCCGCCGATCCCCTCTCCGATGAATGGCGGGCCGGGGCGCGCGGCCCCTTATGCGGGCGCGCCGGGGGCGCTATCGTCGCGCGCGTCCCCAACCCCTCCCCGGAGAGCCGTTCCATGAGCGTCAACACGATCACCGGCCGGTCCGCCTTTATCGCCCTGCTGAAGGACGAGGGCGTGACCCACATGTTCGGCAATCCCGGCACCACCGAACTGCCGATCATGGACGCGCTCACCGAGCACCCGGACATGGACTACACGATGGCGATGCAGGAATCGCTGGTGGTCTACATGGCCGAGGGGTATTCGCGCGCCTCGGGCCGGCTGTCGGCCTGCAACGTGCACGTGGCGCCGGGGCTGGGCAACGCCATGGGCGCGATCTACGCCGCCAAGTTCGCCAACACGCCGATCGTCGTCACCGCCGGCCAGCAGGAGCTGGGCCACGGCCTGACCGAGCCGCTGCTCTACGACCCGCTGGTCCCGATCGCCGAACCGCTGGTGAAATGGGCCGTCGAGGTCCACCGGCTGGAGGACCTGCCGCGCATCGTGCGCCGCGCCGCCAAGATCGCGACGACGCCGCCCATGGGGCCGGTGTTTATCTCGCTGCCCGGCGACATCCTGAACCGCGAGGCGGCGATCGAGATGGGCGCGCCGACGCGGGTCGAGACCCGCGCGCGCCCGGCCGATTCCGTGCTGGAGCGGCTGGCCGACCGCATCCTCGCCGCGCGCAACCCGGTCGTCGTGGCCGGCCACGAACTGGCGGCGGACCGCGCGCTGGACGAGGCGGCGGAATTCGCCACCGTCCTCGGCGCGCCGGTCTGGCAGCAGACTGTGCCCTACGGCGCGCATTTCCTTTCCGAGCATCCGGCCTTCATGGGCGCGCTCACCCGCGACCAGCGCCAGGTGCGCGACACGCTGGCCCCGCACGACCTGCTGGTCGTGCTCGGCGCCGATGTGCTCAGGATGTCGGTCTGGGCGCCGGTGGAGCCGCTGCCCGAAGGGATGCCGGTGGTCCAGATCGGCCAGCGCGACTGGGAGATGGGCAAGAACTTCCCGGCCGAACTCGCCGTGCGCGCCGACGTGAAGGAAACCCTGAAGGCGCTGGCGCCCCTGCTGGCGCGCAAGGGCGGCGCGGCGCGGGCGGCGCGGGCCGAGGCGGCGCTGGCCGGCCTCGCGGACCGCAACTGGTCGGCCAGGCGGGCCGCGCTGGCCGAAAGGCTGGAGGCCGAGGCGGCGAAGGGCGGCGCCATCGACCCCTCCTGGATGGTGAAGACGGCGATCGACGCCATGCCGCGCGACACGATCGTGGTGGACGAGGGCATCCTCGGCACGCGCGCGCTGACGGCGCTGCTGCCCTACCGCGACCCGGTCTCGCTGGTCGGCATGGCGAGCGGCGGCATCGGCTGGGGCGTGCCGGCGGCCTGCGGCGTGCAGGCGGCCTACCCGGACCGCCCGGTGCTCGCCATCGTCGGCGACGGCAGTTCGATGTACTCGATCCAGGCGCTGTGGACGGCGGCGAACCGGAAGCTGCCGGTCAACTACGTGATCTGCGACAACGGCGGCTACCGGATCATCAAGGAGCGGCTGTACGAGTTCCACGGCAACGACACCTTCATCGGCATGGACTTCAAGGAGCCGGGGGTGGATTTCGTCGGCCTAGCGCGGTCGCTCGGCGTGCCGGCGGCGCGGGTCGAGCGGCACGGGGAGCTGCGCCCGGCCCTCGACGCCGCCTTCGCCAACACCGCCGGCCCCAACCTGTTGAGCGTGGCGGTCGATCCGGGCCGGTTCGGGTAGCGGGGCCGGGCGCCGGCTACCGGGCCGGCGGGCAGGCCGCCGGGTCCCGGTCCGGCGGGCCGCGCAACGCGCGCCGGCCGAACGCCCTGTCCCGCGAGAAGACGCGGACGCAGGGCGGCTCCGGGGCGCTCCGGGGGAACCTCAGGACGACCGTGAAACCGGAGCGCAGCAGCCGCGCGTCGCCCCCATGCGCCGCGACCACATCGGGCCGCTCCCGCTCCTCGACGCGCGCGACGGACACGGCGCCGGGCGCGTAAACGCTTATCCGCCGCCCGTCGTCGCCCCCGTCCGCCATCGCCCAGCCCGAGACTTCGAGCGTCCGGCGCCCGGGCGCCCAGACCGCCCGCTCGATCCAGCCGCCGGGAGGCGCGGCCGCCGGCGGGGCGTCGGGCAGCGCGAACAGCGGCGGGAGCAGGGGGAAGGCGGCCGCGACCTCGCCGCCCGGCCCGGCGTCGAGCGCCCAGGCGCGCACGCCGGCGGGCGACGGCCGCTCCCCGGCGGGGACCGTCGCGTCGAAGGAGCCGGCCGGCCCGGCCCGCGGGTTCGCGCCGCTCCCGCCGGTGACTCGCGCGAGCCAGGGCGGGCGGCCGGGCACGGAGACCGCGATCCAGTCCGGATACCGCCCGTCCGCCAGCATCGCCGTCCGTCCGGCGATCCGCAGGGCGGGCGCGGGTTCGGGCGGGAGGCCGGCGGCGGCGCGCCCGGCCGCGCGCTCCGGCTCGACGGCGTCGACCCGCCCTCCGGACGGCGCGCCGGCGGCCTCGGCGGCGGCGATGGCGGCGCGGACGCTTTCGGCCGAAAGCGGCGGCCGGTCCGGGATGCCGGCGATCGACGGAACGCCGGCGCGCTCCGCCGCCGCTATGTACCGGCGCAGGTCGCGCTTCCACACGCCGGGACAGGGAACGCGAACGCGCGCGTCCGTCGCCCGCGCGAGCCGGACGGCGTTCTCGATGCAGAGTCCGCCGTCGCGCACGACCGCCTCCCCGCGCCCGTAGATCGCGCGGAAGTCGAGGCGGTCCGCCAGCCGCCCGTCGGCCCCGAGGGCGAACCCCGCGAGATGGACGGCGGCGATGGCCGCCGCCGCCGCGCCCAGCCGCCCGCCGCGCAAACCGGGAACCGCCGCCGCGACCCGGAACCAGGCGGCCGCGACGAAGGGCAGGGCGAAGGTCATATGCAACAGGTACTTCGGATGGCCGCGCGCATAGGCCGCCACGGCCGCGGGATCGGCGCCGGCGAGGAGGCCGCGCCCGGCCGTAATCATCGCCAGCGCGAACAGCGCGCCGAGGACCGGCGCGGCAAGCGCGAAGGCGTCCGCCGCGTCCCGCCCGCTCCCGCGCCGCGGCCGGAACGCCAGCGCCAGCAGCGGCGCGACCGTCGCCAGCAATGCCGCGCCGCCCCAGCCGGGCCCGGCGGGCAGGCCCCATCCCCGGGCGACGGTCGCGAGGTAGAAGAGCCAGAAGCGGCCGTCCCAGGGCCACAGCGGCGGCGGCTTGGCGTGGGCGACGCCCTCGCCCGGCAGCAGTTGCGGCAGGTAGGGGCGGTGGGAGAGCCAAATCGACAGGGCCGAGACCGCCAGCAGCGCGATCCACGCGCAGGCGACCGCCCATCCGCCCGGAAGCCCCGCCGGGCGGCGCGGCTCCCCCGGTCCCGGCGGGGCGAGCACGCGGACGAGCGCCAGCGCCAGGGTCGCGGCGAGCAGGTACATCCACCCCGACAGGTAGGCCGCGCCCGACAGGAACAGCAGGCAGGCGGCAAGGGGCTGGCGGAGCGGTCCGAGCCGCGCCGTCCGCGACGCCGACACCGCCAGCACCAGGAAGACCATCGGCATCTGGTGGTTGAAGCCCATCGCCGTGCCGAGGAAATGCCAGGTCCCCGTGAACGCCGGAACCAGCAACAGGGCCGCGAGGACGGAGCCGGCCCATCTCCAGCCGCCGAAGCCGAAATCCATCGACGACAGCAGCCGCCACGCCGCCAGCACGAAGGCCAGCAGGAAGAGGTTCTGCACCGCGACATAGGTCGGAAAATGCAGGTCCGTCGCCACCAGCATCAGGTACTGCAAGGCGTTCTGGTAGGCGGCGACGGTGTCGTTCTGCGTGCCGAAAACGTTGGCGAGCGCGAAGGACCGCGAGTATCCCGGAATCCCGAACGCGGCCCAGTCGTCCTCGAACAGGATGTCGGGCCGGTAGGCCACCGAGTAATACAGATGCGCCGCCCAGATCGCGACAAGGCCGGCCGGCGGCGCCCAGTACGCGAGCGCGCGGCCGATCCCGCCGGCGGGCGCGTCGCCTGTCGCGCGCGGGGCCGCCATGTCGCTACTCCCCCCCGCCCGGCGCGGCGCCGGGGGCCGGGCCTCTTCCGGGGGCGCGCGCAGCGCGCGGCGGCCGAACGCCCGGTCCTCCGACCAGGCGCGCGCGAAGGGCGGCCGCGCCGCGCCTTCGGGGAACGCCAGGACCGCGGCGAAGCCCGAGCGGAGCAGCCGCGCGTCGCCGCCATGGGCCGCGACGACATCCGGCCTCTCCACCGTCTCGAAGCGCGCCACATGGGCGGCGCCGGGCGCGCGGAGGAATATCCGCCGGCCGGCGCCGCCCCCGTCCGCCAGCGCCCAGCCCTCCACCGTCAATTCGCGCCGTCCGGGGTCCCAGCGCGCGGCGTCGATATAGCCGCCCGGAGCCTCGACGCCGGCGGGCGGCGCGTCGCGGAGCGCGACCGCCGCCGCGCCGACCGGGACGGCGGCCGCGACCTCGCCGCCGGGGCCGACATCCAGCGCCCAGACGCGCGCCGCGGCGGGCGGCGAGGCTCCGTCGGCCGGGACGGTGGCGTCGAAGGCGTCGGGCGGGCCGGCCCCCGTCCAGAGGCGCCCGCCGGTTCCCCCGACGCGCGCCAGCCAGGGCGGCCGGCCGGGGACGGCGACGGCGATCCAGCGCGGGGAGCCCGCCCTCCCGCGTCGCCGCGACCCGCCCGGCCAGCCGCAGCCAGGACGGCCCGGAATCGAACGCCTCGATCCGCCCGGCGGGCGGCGCGCCGGCGACCTCGGCGGCGGCGATGGCGGCGCGCGCGCCCGCGATCGAGACCGGCGGACGGTCCGGGACGCCGGCGATCGAGGCGACGCCGGCGCGCTCGGCGCTGGCGATCGCGGCGCGCAGGTCGCCCCGGACGCTGGAGATCATGAATGCCGGACAGCGAATCGGAACGTCGGGGCCGGTCGCCCGCGCAAGGCGCACCGCATTTTCGAGGCAATTCGCCGCGTCGCGCGCATAGGCGTTGCCCTCATCGTAAATTTTCCGGAAATCCAGCCGCTCGGCCAAGGGTCCGTCTCCCCCGGCCGCGAAACCCGCGAGGCAGAGAACGACGATCGCGGCCCGCGCGCCGGCCAATCGCGCGCGGCTCGCGCCCGTTATGGAGGCGGCGAGCCGAAGCCACGCAACCGCGACGAAGGGCAGCGCGAAGGTAACGTGAAGCATATATTTCGAATTTCGGCGCGCAAACGCCTCCACCGCTTCCGGTTCCACACCGTGAGCCAGCCCCCGTCCGCCCGTAATCATCGCCAGAGCCAAGAGCGCCCCGAGGATCGGCGCGGCCAGCGCGAAGGCGTCCGACGCGCTCGGCCGGCCCGCCCGGCGACCGGAAAGCGAGCGCCGCAACGGCGCGACCGTCGCGGTCAGCGCGACCGCGCCCCAAACCGTTCCGGGCGGCAATCCCCACCCCGGGCGACCGCGATCAAGGTAGAAGGTCCAGAAACGGCCGTCCCAGGGCCACAGCAGCGGCGTGGCCATGAATGTCGTACCCTGCTCCACCAGAAGATAGGGCCGGTGGCTCAACCAAAGCGACAGAGCGGCGGCGACGGTCAAAGCCGCCCCGACCGCGCCGATCGTCCCCCAAGCCGGCAGGCCGGTCGAACGCTGCTCCTCCGGCGCGGCGAGCAGGCGAACGACCGCCAGCGCCAGCGCGGTGGCCAGCAGGTACATCCATCCCGACAGGTAAGCGGCGCCGGAAAGGAAAAGCAGGCCGCCGGCGACGGGCTGGCGAAGCGCTCCGAGCACGGGAGCCCGGAGCGCCAGCAAAGCCGCCACCAGCCAAACCATCGGCATCTGGTGGATGAAGCCCATCGCCGAGCCGAGGAAATGATGGGTTCCCGTAAAGACCGGGACGAGCAGCAGGCAAACGATCGCCGAGCGAAAGCTGTTTCCGCCCTCGTCGCCGATATCGAGCGACATTACCAGGCGCCACGACGCCAACAGGAACATCAGCAGAAAAATATTTTGGACCGCAATATAGTACGGATATCGAAGATTGGTGGTTATCAACATTATGTACTGAAGAAAATTCTGATATGCTGCAATGGTATCGGACTGCGTTCCAAAAATATTGATCGGACTGAAATGCCTTCCATAACCGGGCACGGTGAAAACGTGCCATTCGTCCTCGACCATGACATCGGGCCGGAGCGAAACCGACCAGTAGAGGTGCGCGGCCCAGATCGCGCACAGGCCCGCCAGCGGCAGCCAGCGCGTCGCCGCGGCGGCGATTCCGCGCGGCTTCACGGCGCGCCGTTCCATTCCTCCGGCTCGGCCGGCTTGCGGGCCGCGCCGACGACCTGGAGGCCGGCTCCCGACAGGCCCGGCAGCCGCAGCGTCCACCGGTCGAGCGCCACCGCCGCGCGGGTCAGCGCCCGTATCCCAGGCACGAACCGGAAAGCGCGGTTGAACACCAGCACATGGCTGTTCATGAAAAAGCAAAAGCCGAGAAAGCCGTATGTTTTCCAGGACTCGAGCTCAAGTCCGGCGGCGCGCAGGATGGGAACCGTCTCCGGCGTGGTCAGTGGCCGCTCCGTCTTCGCGTCCAACGCCGGGGAGAGCGTGTAGATAATCTTCCGCAGGATGCGCCACGGCCAGAAATCGCTCAACGGCTCGCGGAACAGGAAGCGCCCCCCCGGCTTCAGCACCCGCGCGATCTCGGCGAACAGGGCGGCGCGATCGTTCACATGGTGGACCCCGCCGAACATGACGACCGTGTCGATCGCCGAACCGGCGAGGGGAAGCCGCGTCGCGTCGCCCTGGAGAAAGGCGAAACGCTCTGGGTCGTGCGCCGCGCGGGCGCGCCGCAGCATCTCGCCGGAAATATCGACGCCGATTCCGGTTTCGATCCGGGAGCCGAGCAGCGCGAAAGCCTCGCCCCGGCCGCAGCACACCTCCAGCACCGCGCCGAGCGGTTCCGACCCGGCGGCCTCCAACGCCGCGTCGTCGAGCGATTCGCCGTAGGCCCTCGTGTGCGGATAGTCGAGATTGGCGACGTAAGCAGCCGCCACGCGGTCGTAATGCGCGCGCTGGCGGGCGCTGTCGTCGCTTTGGGGAACCGCGGCGAAGAACGGGACGCCCTCCGCCGTCACGGGATAACTTTCCGTCCCGCCCTCGGCCGCCAGCCGGTCGCCGTCCAACCGCAGGGGCCGCCCGGTCGCCGGGCAGCGCAACAGGGGCAGGATACGGTGGAGCGCGCCGCCGCTGGCCGGCCTCTCGGCCACGGCCGCCGATCCGGCTTCCAGGCTCCCTCGATTCATCCTCGCGCCGCTCCGATCGCGCGCCCGCTGGGCATGTCGTGCTATAACGCCCGCCGCTCCCGAACCGCCGGAAGGCCGGACATGCCGACACCGGAGCCCGAGATCACCGTCGTGGTTCCCGTCTTCAACGAGGCGGGAGCCATACAGGGGGTTTGCCGCGAGATCAAGGCGGCGCTCGACCCGCTGGAGGGCGGATGGGAGGCGATCTTCGTCGACGACGGCAGTTCCGACGGCTCCGGCGACATCCTGGACGCGCTGGCCGGCGAGGACGCCGCCGTCAAGGTCATCCATTTCCGCCGCAATTTCGGCCAGACGGCCGCGCTGATGGCCGGGTTCCGCCACGCGCGCGGGCGCGTCGTCGTGCCGATGGACGGCGACGGCCAGAACGACCCGGCCGACATCCCCCGGCTCGCGGCGGCGCTGGAGGACGGCTACGACGTGGTCTCCGGCTGGCGGCGCGACCGCAAGGACACGCTGGTGATGCGGCGCATCCCCTCGCTGCTGGCCAACCGCATGGTCTCGCGGATCACCGGCGTGCGGCTGAACGACTACGGCTGCACGCTGAAGGCCTACCGGCGCGAAGTGCTCGAACGGGTGAACCTCTACGGCGAGATGCACCGCTTCATCCCGGTCCACGCCCACTGGAACGGCGCGCGGGTGGCCGAACGCGCCGTCAACCACCGCCCGCGCGCCACCGGCGCGTCGAAATACGGGATCGGCCGCGCGCCCCGGGTGCTGCTCGACGCGATCCTGCTCTACTTCCTCGACCGGGCGCTCGACCGGCCGCTGCAGTTCTTCGGCAAGCTCGGCATGTTCGCGCTGCTGGCGGCCTTCCTGGCCGGCGCGTGGGCGGTCGCGCTGAAGGCCGGCGGGACGAATTTCAACGTGACGCCGCTGCCGCTGCTGGTCGCCATGCTGACCGTGCTGGCGGTGCTGTGCGTGCTGCTGGGCCTGCTGGCGGAGTTGATGTCGCGCATCTATTTCGAGGCCCAGGGCCGCACCGTCTACGCCATCCGGGACACGCGGAACCTCGCGCCCGGCGACGGCGGCGCCGCGCCGGACGGGGCCGGCCCCGCCGGCTAGGCGGGCGGCGCGCGCGAGCGAGGGGGCGGAGCGGCATGTGCGGAATCGCCGGTATCGTCGGCGGGCGGCCGGACCCCGGCGCGATCGCGCGGATGGTCGAGGCGATGCGCCATCGCGGGCCGGACGACAACGGCGTCTGGCGCGGCGAACGGCTCGCCCTCGGCGCGACCCGCCTCGCCATCCAGGACCTCGGCCCCGGCGGCCATCAACCCATGGCGTCGCCCGGCGGCGACGTCCGGATCGTCTACAACGGCGAAATGTACAACGCGCCGGAGGAGCGCGGCCGGCTGGAGGGGCTGGGCCACCGCTTCGCCTCGACCTCCGACACCGAGGTCGTCCTCGCCCTCTACCTGCGCCACGGCGCGGATTTCCTGGCGCGGATACGGGGCATTTTCGCGCTCGCCATCGTGGATTGCCGCGAGGACCCGTCCGATCCCGTCGTGTTGCTGGCGCGCGACCCGCTGGGCGTCAAGCCGCTGCTGCTGGCGCGCGGCGCGGGCGGCGCGCTGGTGTTCGCCTCCGAGATGAAGGCCCTGCTGGCGAGCGGCCTGGTCCGGCCGGCGGTCGCGCCCCGGGCGCTGCGCTCGCTGCTGGAGACCGGCGCGGTGCACCAGCCCGAAACGATGCTCCGCGACGCGGCGATGATCGAGCCGGCCCACCGCGCGACGATCCGGCGCGGACGGGCGCGGTCCGAGCGGTACTGGCGGCTTTCGGACCGGCGCGACGGCGGCCTCGCCGCCGCCGGCTACGCCGAGCAGGCGGCCGCCGTCGGCGCCAAGCTGCGCGACACGGTGCGCGCCCAGTCGATCGGCGACGCGCCGATCGGCGCCTTCCTGTCGGGCGGGGTGGACAGCGCCACCGTGGCGGCGCTGATGGCGGCCGACGCCGGCGCCAGCGTGAAGACCTTCTCCGTCGGTTTCGGCCCGGAGTTGCGCGCGATCGACGAGACCGGGGCCGCCGCCCGCTTCGCCGCCCATCTCGGCGCGGACCACGCGCGGCTGGAGGTCGGCCCGGAGACGGTCCGCGCGAATATCGAGGCCATCGTGGACGGCATCGACCAGCCGTCGATCGACGGGCTGAACACCTGGCTGGTCTCCCGCGCGGCGGGCGCGGAGGTCAAGGTCGCCATGTCGGGAACCGGGGGCGACGACCTGTTCATGGGCTATCCCTGGCACGCCGACATGCTGCGCAGCGAGGAGACGGGCGACCGTTTCCTCGCCCGCTACGCCGAAAGCGCCGGCGGTTTCCACCGGACCTTCGGGCGAAGCGAGGCCGACGGCGTGATCGCCCCGGCGCTGGCCGCCGAAAGCGCGCGCGACACGGTGGCGGACTACCGGGCGATGGACGAACTGGCCGGCGCCGGGCCGGTGCAGCGGATCGCCGCGCTGACGCTGCGGGGCTACACGCGCAACCAGCTGCTGCGCGACATCGACGCGATGTCGATGGCGCATTCGCTGGAGGTGCGGGTGCCCTATCTCGACACCGAGTTCATCGACCTCGCGATCGCGCTGCCGGCCGAGGCCAAGCTGGCGCGCGGCGCGCCGGACGCGCCGATGCGCAACAGCTACCGGGCCAGCGGGATCAAGCGCGTGCTGATCGACGTGGCGCGCCCGCTGCTGCCGGCCGGCTTCGACGACGCGCCGAAGCGCGGCTTCGGCATCCCGTTCACGCCCTGGCTGAACGGCCCGCTGCGCGGCCTGGTCGCCGATGTCCTGCGCCCGGAGCGGGTGGCGCGGACCGGGCTGCTGAACCCGGTCGTCATGGGCCGGGTGCGGGCCGCGCTGGCCGAGGGGCGGCGGCTCACCGGCTGGCGGCTGTGGCTGATGCTGGTCGTCCAGCTGTGGGCCGAGCGCATGGGCGTCGAGCCGGGGCGGTAGGGTTCCGGGCGCGCCGCGCGCCGGAGGGCGCTACCGCCGCCTTTCGGCGATCGCGGTGACTCGCGTCCCGCCGCGATAATCCTCCAGCGCGGTCCATTCGCCCTTGCGCTCGCTCCAGGGGAAAAACGCCGTATCGTAACCCGCGCCGTCCAGCATCAGGACCAGCGCCGCGCGCGACGGGATGCCGACCGGAACCGCGCGGCGGCCGCCGCCCATATAGTCGATCGACATGCGCGTGTCGGCGGTTTCCTCCATCTTCATCGAAATAATCGGGCGTTCGTCCTGTACGATGCCCGTATCGATAACAATGTAACGGGCGCCGACACGTTCGAATTGGGCAATCAGTTCCATGTGGTGGGCGGTGTGGTAGAAGAAGCCCAGGCAGAGCGCGACATCGAAATTTTCCGGCGCCGCCGCGCGAAGATAGGCGGCGGCGTCGCTCGACACGAATTCGTAGCGGTCCCGGTCCATGCCGTAATGGGCGAAATTGTCCTCGGCCTTGCGCACCAGATGGGGGCGGGCCTCGACGCCGACCGCGCGCGCCGCGCCGGCCTTCAGGGCGGCGAAGCTCCAGCGGCCGTCGTGGCTTCCGAGATCGAGCACGCGGGCGCCGGCGTAAATGTCGCGCCGGTAGCCGACGATCGCGTCGTGGCGCCCGTTGAGCCGGTTCGGCGCGGGACGGGTCTCGCTGGTTTCCAGGAAACGCGGATGGTCGTCGAAAAACCGCCCCATGTCCGCCCCCTACCCGCCGCCGCGACGACCCAGGGCCGGCCGAATATCGAAATCGACGGTTCCGGTCAATCCGTCGTCCTCGCCGGCGGCGACCTGGAACATGAAGGCGTCCATGATCCGGTGGAGCGAGCGGCGCTCCCCGTCCGCCAGCGCGCTGACGCCGGCGTTCAGGAAGTAGGTGCCGGGCGCGAGGTTGCAGGCGAATTCGTAGGAGAGGGCGACGGTCTCGCCGGCCCGGAAGTCGGGCAGCCGTTGCGGCTTCCCGGCCGAGGCGGAGCCGCCCAGCTCCACGCCGGAACTCGTCTTGATCGACATCCCGAACAACGCCGCCTCGGCGTCCGCCTCGAAGGCGACATCGTAGGCGTAGACATAGCGCCGCCCGCGCAGCAGCACGTTGAGCGGCCTTCCCTCCAGGCTCTCGATCCGCGCGTTGTGGATGCGGGCGCCGGCGCGCTCGTACTCGACCGCGCTCTGGCTTTTCAGCCCCTCGATATTGTCCTCCGGCGCCGCCTCGCCCGCGACGCCGGTCTCCAGGATGTCGGCGCGCACCCGCTCGCGGTCGGCGCCCCGGGCGTGGGAGAGGCGGCGGTACTGCGCGATGACGCCCTTGGGCGCGCCGTCGGCGACGACCCGGCCCCGGTCGAGCAGGACGGCGCGGTCGCACAGCTGGACGACCATGCCGGGCGAATGGCTGACGAACAGGATGGTCGCGCCGCGCTTCTGCATCTCCTCGATCCGGGCGAAGCACTTGCGCTGGAACGCCTCGTCGCCGACCGCGAGCGCCTCGTCCACGATCAGGATGTCGGGATCGACGCACACCGCCACCGAAAAGGCGAGCCGCACATACATGCCGCTCGAGTAAGTCTCGACCGGCCGGTCGAGGAACGCCTCCAGGCCGGAGAAGGCGACGATCTCGTCGAACCGCGCGTCCACCTCCGCGCGGTCGAGGCCGAGCACGGCGGCGTTCATGTAGATGTTCTCGCGGCCCGAAAAGGCCGGGTTGAAGCCGGCGCCGAGCTCCAGCAGCGCCGACACCCGGCCGTCCACCGAAACCGTCCCCTCCGTCGGCGCCAGCAGGCCGGTGACGATCTGCAGCAGCGTGGACTTGCCCGACCCGTTCTCGCCCACGACGCCCACCGTCGCGCCGCGCGGCACCGCGAGGTCGACGCCGTCGAGCGCGACGAAGGGCGCGAAGAAGGTCCGCCGGCCGCGGAACAGCGTCTGCTTCAGCCGGTCGATGGGCCGGCGGTAGACCTGGAAGACCTTGGAGACGCCGCGGACCTCGATCGCCGCGCGCGCTTCCGGCCGGGTCGCCTCGGACTGTTCCATGCGGCGGGGGTCCCGGGAGTGGGGTGGAGCGGGAGCGGCGCGGAATCTAGCGGCGCGCGGGCGCGGAGTCACCCGCCTGACCCCGTTCGGCGCCCGCGGGACGGCGGCGCGCCACGCGCGCGTTGAAAATCCCGCCACGCGGTGTATCTTGCGCGCGCCGGGAAGGCTCGACGGAGCGACGGGGAAAGGGGCGATGCCGAGGCCGACGGAGATAATCCACACCGACTCGCCCCGGGTCGCCTGCGACGGCGGGCGCGGCCCGCTCGGCCATCCGAGGGTGTTCCTCGCCATCGGGGAGGAGGGCGAGGTCATGTGCCCCTATTGCTCGCGGCTGTACCGGCTCCGCCCGGCGGCGGCCGCCGCGGCCGGCTGAACGGGCCGGCCCCCCGGCCGCGCGGCGCCATGCTCCGGGACAGGCGCGTTCTCCTGGTCGTCGGCGGCGGCATCGCCGCCTACAAGAGCCTGGAGCTGGTCCGGCTGCTGGCGCGCCGGGGCGCGGCGGTCCGCGCGGTCCTCACCGCGGCCGGCGCGCGGTTCGTCGCCCCGCTCAGCCTGCAGGCGCTGACCGGCGACAAGGTGTACGGCGAACTGTTCTCGCTTACCGACGAATCCGAGATGGGCCATATCCGCCTCTCCCGCGAGGCCGACCTGCTGGTCGTCGCGCCGGCGACGGCGGACCTGCTGGCCAAGATGCGCGCCGGGCTGGCCGACGACCTCGCCTCGACGGTGCTGCTCGCGACCGACAAGCCGGTGCTGGCCGCGCCGGCGATGAATGTGCGGATGTGGCGCCATCCGGCGACGGTCGAGAACCTCGCGGTCCTGCGCGCGCGCGGCCTGCTGACGGTCGGGCCGGGCGAGGGCGACATGGCCTGCGGCGAGTACGGCCCCGGCCGGATGGCGGAGCCGGAGGAGATCGCCGCGGCGATAGAGGCCGCGCTGGGCGCGGGGCCGGCGGCGGCGGGCGGCGGGCCGCTTTCCGGGCGGCGCGCGCTGGTGACCTCCGGGCCGACCTGGGAGCCGATCGACCCGGTGCGCTACATCGCCAACCGCTCCTCCGGCAAGCAGGGCCACGCCATCGCGGCGGCGCTGGCCGGGCTGGGGGCGGAGACCGTGCTGGTGACCGGGCCGACGGCGCTGGCCGATCCGCCGGGAGTGCGTGTGTCGCGGATCGAGTCGGCGCGCGAGATGCTGGCGGCCTGCGAGGCGGCGCTGCCGGCGGACGTGGCGGTGTGCGCGGCGGCGGTCGCCGACTGGCGGGTCGCCGAGGCCGCGCCCGGCAAGCTGAAGAAGGACGGCTCCGGCCCGCCGGCGCTGGCGCTGGCCGAGAACCCGGACATCCTCGCCGCCCTGTCGCGCGCCGGGCCGGGGCGCCCGGAACTGGTGGTGGGCTTCGCCGCCGAGACCGAGGCGGTGGTCGGCAACGCGGCGGCCAAGCGCCTGCGCAAGGGCTGCGACTGGATCGTCGCCAACGACGTGGGGCCGGGCGCGGGCGTGTTCGGCGGCGACAGCAACACCGTCCACCTGGTCACCGCCGACGGCGCGGAGGACTGGCCGCGCATGGGCAAGGACGAGGTGGCGGCCCGCCTCGCGCGGCGCGTCGCCGGCCGGCTCGCCGGCGGGGGGCCGGCGCGGTGACGCGGGCCGGCGAACGGATCGAGGCGCTCGTCGCCCGCCTGCCCCACGGGGAGGGGCTGCCGCTCCCGGACTACCGCACGGAGGGGAGCGCCGGCATGGACCTGCGCGCCGCCGTGGACGGGACGGTGACCATCCCCCCCGGCGGCCGGGCGGCGGTGCCGACCGGGCTGGCGATGGCGATCCCGGAGGGCTGGGAGGGGCAGATAAGGCCGCGCTCCGGCCTCGCGCGCGCGCATGGGGTGACGGTGCTGAACGCGCCGGGCACGGTGGACCGCGACTATCGCGGCGAAATCCTCGTCCTGCTGGTCAACCACGGCGACGCGCCCTTCGCGGTGGCGCGCGGCGACCGGGTGGCGCAGATGGTGTTCGCGCCGGTCGCGCGGGCCGGCCTCGCCGAGGCGGCCCGGCTGGCGCCGACGGCGCGCGGCGCCGGCGGTTTCGGCTCGACCGGGGGCTCGGCCGGCCAGGGAGCGTGACGATGGACCTGCCCGACGACCTGTTCGAGCGCTACGCCCGCCACCTGATCCTGGACGAGGTGGGCGACGAGGGGCAGGAGAAGCTGCTCCGCTCGCGCGTGCTGTGCGTCGGCGCGGGCGGCCTCGGCTCGCCGGCGCTGATGTATCTCGCGGCGGCGGGGGTCGGGACGCTCGGGATCGTGGACGACGACAGGGTGGACCTGTCGAACCTGCAGCGCCAGATCGTCCACGCCACCGCGTCGATCGGCGCGCCCAAGGCGCGCTCGGCGCGCGAGACGCTGGAGCGGATCAACCCGACCATCGACATCCGCGCCCACGAGGCCCGGCTCGGCCCGGACAACGCCGCCGCCCTGTTCGCCGAGTACGACCTCGTGGTGGACGGGACCGACAATTTCGAGACCCGCTACCTGATCAACGACGCGGCCTATTTCGCCGGCAAGCCGGTGGTCTCCGGCGCGCTGCTGCGCTTCGAGGGGCAGTTGACGACCTATCGCGCCGGCGTGCCCGGCCGCGAGGGGGAGCCGTGCTACCGCTGCCTGTTCCGCGACCCGCCGCCGCCCCACGCGGTGCCGCGCTGCGAGGAGGCGGGGATATTCGGCGCCGTCGCCGGCGCGATCGGGACATTGCAGGCGGTCGAGGTCCTGAAGGAGCTGCTGGGGATCGGCGAGTCGATGTCGGGCCGGCTGCTGATCTTCGACGCGCTGGCGCTGTCCTTCCGCGACATCCGCTACCGCCGCTCCCCGTCCTGCCCGCTCTGCGGCGACGCCCCGACCATCCGCCCGCCGGCGCCGGCCGCCGCGGATTGACGGGCGCGGCCGGGCGGCGCATATTCTCCGTGCGTTCCGATTTCGGCGAAAGGAGGGGAGCGATGGCGTTCTTCGAGATCGAAGCGAGGTTCCTGAGGGCCAACCGCGAGGAACTCGCGGCCAAGTACCCGGGGAAGTACCTCGTCATCCAGGGCGAGACGGTGTGGGGCGCCTACGAGACCTACGACGAGGGCGTGGACGAGGGCACGAAAATGCTCGGCTGGGAGCCGTTCCTGGTGCGTTCGGTGCTGGACGCGGACAAGCCGTTGGCGCGCTTCTATCCGATGGTGATTCACAGGGAGGGGGAACATGACCGTCCTTAACGAGCGTTATCGCGGAGTGTGTGGTCTGACACCCCAAGAGCAATTGCGTTGCTTTGGACCATACGTGCGCGTCGCTATTGAAAAACTGACGCCGGGCGCTGCCCCAGAGAAAGGACAAGCCCTTATTGATACGGGGGCGAAATATACCGTGATTGACATGAGCGTCGTCAATAAACTTGGTTTGAAGCCGATTCAAACCAACCAAATTAATGCTATTGGTCAATCTAATGTGCCCGTACGGATATACCAAGCTCGTGTTCGTATCACGAAGATGAATAAAAATTTTGACTTGTCTTATATTATTGGAGAAAATTTGAGTGCACAAAAAATTATCGCCCTGATCGGGCGGGACATCCTGGAGAATTGCATCCTCGTCTATAACGGCCCCGACGGGTCCTTCTCGCTTTCGATCTGACCCGGCGCCGGGGCCGCTCCGCCCGCTCCCCCTCAGAACATCGTGTCGATCACGCGGTCGGGCGGCGCGTGGCCGTCGGTGAAGGCGCGGATGTTGACGATCACCTTCTCGCCCATGTCGATCCGGCCCTCGTGCGTCGCGGACCCCATGTGCGGCATCAGCACCGCGTTGTCGCGCTCCAGCAGGTCCGGGCCGATCCTGGGCTCGTGCTCGAACACGTCGAGGCCGGCCCCGGCGATGTCGCGGTTGCGCAGCGCCTCGGCCAGCGCCGCCTCGTCGATCACCTCGCCGCGCGAGGTGTTGACGATGTAGGCGTGCGGCCGCATCAGCGCCAGGCGGCGCGCCGAAATGAGGTGGAAGGTCGCCGGCGTGTGCGGGCAGTTGACCGAAACGATGTCCATGCGCGAGAGCATCTGGTCGAGGTTGTCCCACCAGGTGGCCTCGAGCTCCTCCTCGATGTCGGGGTGCAGGCGCTTGCGGTTGTGGTAGTGGACCGAAAGGCCGAAGCCGCGCGCGCGCCGCGCCACCGCCCGGCCGATCCGGCCCATCCCGACGATGCCGAGCCGCTTGCCGTGGATGCGGTGGCCGAGCATGAGCGTCGGCCCCCAGCCGGCCCAGTCGCCCGAACGCAGCAGCCGCTCCCCCTCCACCAGCCGGCGCGGCACCGCGAGGATCAGCGCCATCGTCATGTCGGCCGTGTCCTCGGTCAGCACGCCGGGCGTGTTGGTCACCGTCACGCCGCGCCGCTTGGCGGCGGCGAAGTCGATATGGTCCACGCCGGTGCCGAAGGAGGCGATCAGCCGCAGCCGGGGGCCGGCCTCGGCGAGGATGCCGGCGTCGATCCGGTCCGTCACCGTCGGCACCAGGACATCCGCCTCGCGCGCCGCCGCGGCGAGGGCGCCGCGGTCGAAGGGGGCGTCGGTCAGGTTCAGGCGGGTGTCGAAAAGCTCCATCATCCGGGTTTCGATCGGGTCCGGCAGCTTGCGCGTGACGATGACCAGCGGTTTTCGTGTCGCCATGGCGGATGCCCCCTCGCCGCCGGCGCGGGCGGCGGATTCGGATATATCGGCCGGTCCGGGGCTTGTCCAGCCGCTCCCGGACGGCGCGCGGCGGCCGGTTTCGGGGTTGCGCGCCGCGGCCGGCGGCGCCAGTCTCGATCCGCCTCGCGACGGGATTGTCGAATGCGCGTCCTTGCCTGGACCTGTTGTCTGCTCCTGGCCCTGGCGGCGGCCGCGCCGGCGGTCCGGGCGGCGGAGACCGGCCGGGCGACCGGCCTGCCGGTGCCGCGCGCGGTCTCGCTCGGCGCGGCGGAGGTCAACATGCGGGCCGGCCCCGGCGAGCGCTACCCGGTCGAGTGGGTCTACAAGAGGCGCGGCCTGCCCGTGGAGGTGGTCGACGAGTTCGAGCACTGGCGCAAGGTGCGCGACTTCGAGGGGATCGAGGGCTGGGTCCACCGGAGCATGTTGTCGGGCGCGCGCTCGGCGGTGACGATCGGCAAGGTCCGCACCCTGCGGCGCGACCCGGAGGATTCGGCGCGGCCGGTCGCGCGGCTGGAGCCGGGCGTGGTGGCCGAACTCGGCGACTGCCGGGACGGCTGGTGCGAAATCCGGGCCGGCGGCTTCTCCGGCTGGATCGACCGCCGCCATGTCTGGGGCGCGGGCGCCGGGGACACAGGCGGGGAGTAGCCGGCCGCCGCCGCGCGGCGCGCCGAACCCGGTGGCTTTCCGCGGCGGTTTGTGGTTTTCTCGCTCCCGGAACGCGCCCCTCCGGGCGGGGGCGCGCCCGGAAGGCCGCGCGGCGGGCCGGGCCGGGGCGATCTGTGGGATTCGACACGCGATGTCCAAGCGAGCCTCCAGTTTCGGGTACAAGGAGCTGATCGAATGCGCGCAGGGCCGGCTGTTCGGCCCCGGCAACGCGCAATTGCCGCTGCCGCCGATGCTGATGTTCGACCGGATCACCCGCATCGACGACAGCGGGGGCGCGAACGGCAAGGGCCAGGTCGAGGCCGAACTCGACATCAAGCCCGACCTCTGGTTCTTCAAGTGCCATTTCCAGGGCGACCCGGTGATGCCCGGCTGCCTTGGCATGGACGCGCTGTGGCAGCTGCTCGGCTTCTCGCTGGGATGGCTCGGCGGCCTCGGCTCGGGGCGCGCGATTTCGGTGGGGGAGGTCAAGTTCACCGGCCAGGTCCTGCCCACGGCGAAGCTGCTGCGCTTCCAGCTCGACATCAAGCGCGTCGTCATGCGCAGGCTGTTCATGGGCGTCGCCGACGGCCGGGTGCTGTGCGACGGCGCGGCCGTCTTCCAGGCCCGGGACATCCGGGTCGGCCTGTTCGCCAACCCGGCCGTCGCGCGGGGGTCGAGCTGATGCGCCGTGTCGCGGTGACCGGCCTCGGCATCGTTTGCAGCATCGGCAACGACGCCGACGAGGTCGCGGACTCGCTGCGCGAGGGCCGCTCCGGCGTCGTCTTCAGCGAGGAGTACCGCGACATGGGCTTCCGCAGCCATGTCCACGGCTCCCTCAAGCTCGACCCCGGCGAGCGTATCGACCGCAAGAAGATGCGCTTCATGGGCGCGGGCGCGGCCTACAACCACATCGCCATGGAGCAGGCGATCGCCGACGCGGGCCTGGAGCCGGGCGAGGTGAGCAATCCCCGCGCCGGCATGGTGATGGGTTCGGGCGGGCCGTCCACCTCCAACATGATGGCGGCGTTCGACATCGCGCGCGAGCGCGGGCCGAAGCGCGTCGGCCCCTACATGGTGCCCCGCGTGATGTCGAGCACCAACTCCGCGACGCTGGCGACCGCCTTCGGCATCAAGGGGCTGAGCTATTCCATCAGCTCGGCCTGCGCCACCAGTTCGCATTGCATCGGCAACGCCTGGGAGGCGATCCGGCTCGGCAAGCAGGACACGATGTTCGCCGGCGGCGGCGAGGAGTTGCACTGGACGCTCTCGGTGCTGTTCGACGCGATGGGCGCGCTGTCCTCGAAATACAACGACACGCCGGAGACCGCCTCGCGGCCCTACGACGCCAGCCGCGACGGTTTCGTCATCGCCGGCGGCGGCGGCGTCGTGGTGCTGGAGGAGATGGAGCGCGCGCGGGCGCGCGGCGCGCATGTCTACGCCGAGATCGTCGGCTACGGCGCCACCTCGGACGGGGCGGATATGGTGCAGCCCTCGGGCGAGGGCGCGGCCCGCTGCATGAGGATGGCGCTGGAGGGCGTCGAGGAGCCGGTGGATTACATCAACGCCCACGGGACCAGCACGCCGGTCGGCGACACCCGCGAGCTCGAGGCGATCTCGGAGGTGTTCGGCCAGCGCAACGCCATTCCCGCCATCGGCTCGACGAAATCGCTGACGGGGCATTCGCAGGGCGCGGCCGGGGTGCACGAGGCGATCTACACGCTGCTGATGATGAAGCACGGCTTCCTCGCCGCCTCGGCCAATATCGAAACCCTCGACCCGGAGGCCGAGCACATGCCGATCCTGCGCGAACGCCGCGACAACGCGCGCGTCAACCTCGCGCTGTCCAACAGTTTCGGGTTCGGCGGCACCAATTCGGTCCTCGCCTTCCGCGCTTGCGACGCCTGAGGACGGGGGAGCGGCCGGTGGACGATCGCGAACCGGAGGGCGCGGCGGGCGGGTCCCCGCCCGGCCCGGCCGGCCTGATGGCGGGCCGACGGGGCCTGGTGATGGGCGTCGCCAACGAGCGCTCGCTCGCCTGGGGCATCGCGTCCGCGCTCGCGGCCGAGGGGGCGGAACTCGCCTTCGCCTACCAGAACGAGACCATCGCCCGGCGCGTGCGCCCGCTCGCGGAGTCCGTCGGCGCGGACCTCGCCGTGGAGTGCGACGTTTCGGACGAGGCGGGGCTGGACGCCGCCTTCGCGGAGGTCGGGCGGGCCTGGGGGCGGCTCGACTTCCTGGTCCACGCCATCGCCTGGGCGGAGAAGTCCGAACTCCGGGGCCGCTACATCGAGACCGGGCGGGAGAATTTCCGGCGCGCGCTGGACATTTCCTGCTTCTCCTTCACCGCCGCCGCGCGCCGCGCCGCGCCCCTGATGGGCGAAGGGGGCGCGCTGTTGACGCTGAGCTATCTCGGCTCGGCGCGCACCGTGCCCAACTACAATGTGATGGGCGTCGCCAAGGCGGCGCTGGAGGCCAGCGTGCGCTACCTCGCGGCCGATCTCGGCCCCCGGGGGATACGGGTCAACGCGCTTTCGCCCGGCCCGATGCGCACGCTCGCCGGCTCCGCCATCGCCGACGCCCGCCATGTCTACCGCTGGTCCGGGCGCAACGCGCCGCTGGCGCGCAACATCGAACTCGCCGAGGTCGGGAGCGCGGCGCTGTTCCTGTTGAGCGGCCTGTCCTCCGGCGTGACCGGCGAGGTGCACTATGTGGACGGCGGCTTCCGCGCGGTCGGCGTGCCGAGGCCGGAGGCCGATCCCGCCTGATCCGCCGCCCGCGCCGCGGCCGCCAGCGCCGCCGGATCGTCCGTGAAGATCGCGGCCACGCCCCAGCGGAACAGCTCCGCCGCGCGCGCCGGGTCGTTCACCGCGAAGGCCAGCGCCGCCAGCCCCTCGGCCCGGATCGCGTCCACGCGCGCCGGGCCGTCCAGCGCCGTCTCGCGGGGGTGGACCGAAACGCAGCCGAGGCGGGCCGCGTCCTTCCGCCACGGGCCGTCGAAACGGTTCAGCAGCAGCCCGCGCGGCCAGGCCCCGCCCTCGTCGCGCAGGACCTCCAGCGCCGCCGTCTCGAAGCTGGAGAACAGCGCGCGCCCGCGCAAGCCGGGCGGCCCGGCCTCCAGCGCCGCCAGCGCCGCGCGCGCGGTCCGGCGCGCCTCGCCGGGATTGGGCTTGATCTCGATATTCGCGCCGAGGCCGAGCGCGCCGCATTCCGCCAGCGCCTCGGCCAGCGTCGGGATGCGCTCGCCCGCGAAGGCGGGGCCGAACCGGACCCCGGCGTCGAGCCGCTTCAACGCCGCGACATCGCGGGCGGCGAGCGGCCCGGTCCCGTCGGTCAGGCGGTCCAGCGTGTCGTCGTGGAAGACGACCGGCGTCCCGCACCGGGCGAGGCGCACATCGAACTCGACCCAGCGCGCGCCGGCCCGGGCCGCCGCGCGGAAGGCCGCGAGCGTGTTTTCGGGCGCGACCGCGCTGGCGCCGCGATGGGCGAGCAGGCGCGGGACGCGGAGCGGCGGCGCGCGCCCCGCCCGGGGTCCGGGCGGGGGCATCCGCCGCGCCGCGCCCCGGCGCCGCGCGGGCGGGGCCGGCTACTCGGCGGCCGCCAGGTCCGCGCCGGTGTCCTGGTCCACCGACCTCATGCTGAGCTTGACCTTGCCGCGGTCGTCGAAGCCGATGACCTTGACCTTCACCTGGTCGCCCACGTTGATCACGTCGGTGGTCTTGTTGACCCGGCCCGGCAGGATTTCGCTGATATGGACCAGGCCGTCGCGCGGGCCGAGGAAGTTGACGAAGGCGCCGAAATCGACCGTCTTCACCACCTTGCCGTTGTAGATCACGCCGAGTTCCGGCTCCGCCACGATGGCGCGGATGCGGTCGATCGCCGCCTCGCCGGCGGAGGCGTCCACGGCCGCGACCTTGACCGTCCCGTCGTCGTCGATGTCGATCTTGGCGCCGGTCTCCTCGCAGATTTCCCGGATCACCTTGCCGCCGGGGCCGATCACCTCGCGGATCTTGTCCTTGGCGATCGAGATCGTCGTGATGCGCGGCGCGTGGTCGGACACGCTCTCGCGGTTGCCGGCGATGGCCTTGTCCATCTCGTCCAGGATGTGCAGCCGCCCCTCGCGCGCCTGGTCGAGCGCGATGCGCATGATCTCCTCGGTGATCGAGGCGATCTTGATGTCCATCTGCAGCGAGGTGACGCCCTCGGCCGTGCCGGCGACCTTGAAGTCCATGTCGCCCAGGTGGTCCTCGTCGCCGAGGATGTCGGAGAGCACGGCGAACCGCTCGCCCTCCTTGATCAGGCCCATGGCGATGCCGGCGCAGGGCCGGGCCAGCGGCACGCCCGCGTCCATCAGCGACATCGAGGCGCCGCACACCGTGGCCATCGAGGAGGAGCCGTTCGACTCCGTGATCTCGGAGACCACCCGCACCGTGTAGGGGAAGTCCTCCTTGGCGGGCAGCAGCGGCCGGATGGCGCGCCACGCCAGCTTGCCGTGGCCGATCTCGCGCCGGCCCGGCCCGAACATGCGCCCGGCCTCGCCCACCGAATAGGGCGGGAAGTTGTAGTGCAGCATGAAGTGCTGGCGGTGCTCGCCCTCCAGCGCGTCCACGATCTGCTCGTCCTGGCCGGTGCCGAGCGTGGTGACGACCATCGCCTGCGTCTCGCCGCGGGTGAACAGCGCCGAGCCGTGGGTGCGCGGCAGCACGCCCACCTCCGGCACGATGGGGCGCACCGTGCGCGTGTCGCGGCCGTCGATCCGCACGCCGGTCTCCAGGATCGCGCCGCGCACGATGTCGGACTCCAGCGCCTTCAGGGCGTCCCGGGCCAGTTCGCGCTCGACGTCGTCCGCCAGCGCCTCGACGCCCCTGGCCTTGGCGGCCGCGACCAGTTCCTGGCGGCGCGCCTTGTCGGCCACCTTGTAGGCGTCTTCGAGGTCCGCCCGCGCGGCGCCGGCCAGCTTCTCGCGGACGGCGGCCGCCTCGGGCGCCTCGCCCTCGACCTCGCGCGGCTCGCGGGCGCAGGCCTCGGCCAGTTCGACGATGGCGTCGATCACCGGCTGGAACGCCTTGTGCCCGAAGGTCACGGCGCCGAGCATGACCTCCTCGGAAAGCTGCGAGGCCTCCGACTCGACCATCAGCACGCCCTGCGCGGTGCCCGCGACCACCAGGTCCAGATCCGACTCCGCGAGCCGGTCGCGCGAGGGGTTCAGGATGTATTCGCCGCCGGCGTAACCGACGCGGCAGGCCCCGATCGGCCCCAGGAAGGGCAGGCCGGAAATCGTCAGCGCCGCCGAGGCGCCGACCATGGCGACGATGTCGGGGTCGTTCTCCAGGTCGTGCGACAGCACGGTGCAGACCACCTGCGTCTCGCACTTGTAGCCCTTGACGAACAGCGGCCGGATCGGCCGGTCGATCAGCCGCGAGACCAGCGTCTCCTTCTCGGTCGGCCGGCCCTCGCGCTTGAAGAAGCCGCCGGGGATCTTGCCGGCGGCGAAGGTCTTCTCCTGGTAGTTCACGGTGAGCGGGAAGAAGTCCTGCCCCTGCCGGGCGGTGTGGGCGCCGACGGCGGTGCAGAGCACCGTGGTTTCGCCGAGGCTGGCCATCACGGCGCCGTCGGCCTGGCGGGCGACCCTGCCCGTTTCGAGGACGAGCGCGCGCCCGCCCCAGTCGAGTTCCTTGCGGTAGATTTCGAACATTCCTCGTCTTTCCCTTGGATCGGGCCGCGCGGGTCGAATCGCGCGCGCTCGCGCGCTCCCGGCCGTTCGCCGGAAAGCGCGGGCCACGCCGCGACAGGCTGGAGAATTGCGCCGCGTCCTCCGTGGACGCGAGCACACATCGGCTGTGTGCGGCCCTCTGTTTCCGTCCTTCTCGAGCGCGCCCTCAATCGCACGGATCGCCCGCCGGGTCAATCGGAGTTTCGGCCCGGCGGCGGCCCCCGTCGCGCGAACGCGCGCCCGGCGGCGCGGGCCGAGGCCGGCGATCGGGAGCCGGCGGCGGCCCTCGTCGCGCGCGCGCGCTCAGCGGCGCAGGCCGAGGCTGGCGATCAGCGCGCGGTAGCGGCCCTCGTCGCGCGAGCGCAGGTAGTCGAGCAGGCGCCGGCGCTGGCCCACCATGATCAACAGGCCGCGGCGCGAGTGGAAATCCTTGCGGTGGACCTTCAGGTGCTCGGTCAGGTTGGCGATGCGGGTGGTCAGGATCGCCACCTGGACCTCGGGCGAGCCGGTGTCCCCCTCGGTCCGGCGGTATTCCTGGATGAGTTCGGACTTGCGTTCTTGCGTGATCGACATCGCGGACTCCGTCGTTTCAGAGGTTGAGGACGCGAACGGGACAGACGCGGCCCCCCTCGATGCGGGAGATCGCCACGGTCGTTCCGCCGGCCGTCGCGCGGAGCAAATCGCCTTCGCGAAGAGTTCCGAGACGCGCGCGGTCCGAGGCGCGGAAGACCGGGACGGCCTGGCCGCGCCTCAGCCCGTTCGCCTCTCCTTCCGTCAGTTCCAGCGCCGGGATGCCGTCCAGCGCGGCCTCGACGGGAAGGAGATGCTCGAAAGCGGCCGGACCATGCGCCAACGCCTCCAGCGAGTCCAGCGAAATCGCGTCCTCCTCGCGGAACGGCCCGACGGCGAGACGGCGCAGCGCCGACACATGCCCGACGGCGCCGAGCGCGCGCGCGAGGTCGCGCGCCAGCGCGCGCATGTAGGCGCCCTTGCCGGTGGTCGCGACGAACACCGCCCGGTCCGCGTCCGGGACGCGCTCCAGCGCCAGCGCGTGGATCGCGACCCGGCGCGGCGCGAGGACGGCCGGCTCGTCGCCCCGGGCGAGGTCGTAGGCGCGCCGCCCGCCGACCTTGACGGCGGAATAGCGCGGCGGGACCTGTTCGATCTCGCCCCGGAAGCCCTCCAGCGCCGCCTCGATGTCGGCGCGGCCGGGGCGGACGGCGCTGGTCTCCGAAACCGCGCCCTCGCGGTCGTCCGTGTCGCGCGCCTCGCCCCAGCGCACCTCGAAGCGGTAGGTCTTGCGGGCGTCCATCGCGTAGGGGACGGTCTTGGTCGCCTCGCCGAGGGCGACCGGCAGCACGCCGGTGGCGAGCGGGTCGAGTGTGCCGGCGTGCCCGGCCTTGGCGGCGTCGAAGACGCGCCGGACCGCGCCGACCGCGCGGGTGGAGGCGACGCCGGAGGGCTTGTCGAGCGCCACCCAGCCGTCCACCGGCCGGCCGCGCCGCCTACGCGCCATCGCCGTCCTCCCCGCCTCCTTCCCCGTCCTCGTCGCCGGGTCCGGCCGGCGCGAGGCCGCGCATGACCGCGGCCATGCGGTCCGAGGCGTCGAAGGCGGTGTCGAGGCGGAATTCGAGCCGGGGCGCGGCGCGCAGCCCGGCGCGGCGGGCCACCCGCCCGCGCAGGAAGGGCGCGGCCCGGCCGAGCGCGGCCACCGCCGCCTCGCGCCCCTCGCCGCCCAGCGGCATCACATACGCCGTCGCCGCCTTCAGGTCCGGGCTGACCGCGACCTCGGACACGGTGATCCGCGCGCCCGCGAGGTCGGGGTCGCGCCATTCGGTGCGCTCCAGGAGTTCGACCAGCGCGCGGCGGACCGCCTCGCCGACGCGCAGGCGGCGCTGCGAGGGCCGGGCGTCGCGGCTGTCCGGCCCGGATCGAGCCATGGCGGGGCGCGTTCCGGCGCGCGCCCTACGGCGCCGCCTCCGCCCGCTGGACGGATTCGAGCGTCCGGGCCACCTCGCGCACCTCGAAACACTCGATGAAGTCGCCGACCTGGATGTCGTTGTAGCCCTCGAAGCCGGCGCCGCACTCGTAGCCCTCGCGGACATCGCGCACCTCTTCCTTGAAGCGGCGCAGCGTCTTCAGCGAACCCTCGTGGACCACCACGTTGTCGCGCAGCAGGCGGACCCTGGCGCCGCGGCGGATATTGCCCTCCGTCACCATGCAGCCGGCGACCCGGCCGACCTTGGAGATGTTGAACACCACCCGGATTTCGGCGTTGCCCAGGAACTCCTCCTTGAGGTCCGGCGACAGCAGGCCGGACAGCGCCGCCTCGATGTCGTCGATCGCGTTGTAGATGATCGAGTAGTAGCGGATATCGACATCGGCCCGGCGCGCCAGGTCGCGCGCCTGCGGGTTGGCGCGGACATTGAAGCCGATGACCAGCGCGCCGGACGCCGCCGCGAGGCCCACGTCCGACTCGTTGATGCCGCCGACCGCGCCGTGCAGCACGCGCACGGCGACGGCGTCGTTGGAAATCCTGTCCAGGCTGGAGCGGATCGCCTCGAGGGAGCCGTGCACATCCGTCTTGATGACGACGGGCAGCTCCTCGGCCTGGCCGGCCGCGATGGCGGAGAGCATCTGCTCGACCGTGCCGCGCGCGCCCGCCGCCGCCCGCTTGCCGCGGATCTGGCGCTGGCGGTAGTCGACGATCTCGCGCGCGCGCGCCTCGTTCTCGACGACGACGAAATCGTCGCCGGCCATGGGGGAGCCGTTGAGACCCAGCACCTCGACCGGGAAGCTCGGCCCGCAGCGCTCGACGCGCCGGCCGCGGTCGTCCAGCAGCGCGCGGACCCGGCCCCATTCGGCGCCGGCGACGAACACGTCGCCGATCCCGAGCGTGCCGTGCTGCACCAGGACGGTCGCGACGCTGCCGCGCCCGCGCTCCATCTTCGATTCGACGATGGCGCCGGCGGCGGTGCGGTCCGGGTTCGCCCGCAGCTCCAGGATTTCGGCCTGCAGCACGATGGCCTCGCGCAGCCGGTCCAGCCCCTCGCCGGTCTTGGCGGAGACGGGGACCATGATGACGTCGCCGCCCAGCGCCTCGACCACGATGTCGTGCTGCAACAGTTCGGTGCGCACCCGTTCGGGATCGGCGCCGGGCAGGTCCATCTTGTTGACGGCGACGATGACGGGCGTGCCGGCGGCCCGGGCGTGGCGGATCGCCTCCACCGTCTGGGCCATGATCCCGTCGTCGGCGGCGACGACGAGGATCACGATGTCGGTCACGTTGGCGCCGCGGGCGCGCATCTCGGTGAAGGCCTCGTGGCCGGGCGTGTCGAGGAAGGTGATCCTGTCGCCCGACTCCATCTCGACCTGGTAGGCGCCGATGTGCTGCGTGATGCCGCCGGCCTCGCCCGCCGCCACCTCGGTCTTGCGCAGGGCGTCGAGCAGCGAGGTCTTGCCGTGGTCGACATGGCCCATCACCGTGACCACCGGCGCGCGCGGGCGCAGGCTCTCCTCCGGCTCGCCCTCGACGCGCAGGCCGGTCTCCACGTCCGATTCCGAGACCCGGCGCACCCGGTGGCCGAATTCGGTGGTGACGAGTTCGGCGGTGTCCGCGTCGATGGTCTGGTTGATCGTCGCCATGACGCCGAGCGTCATCAGCTTCTTCACCACGTCGGCGCCGCGCTCGGCCATGCGGTTGGCGAGTTCCTGCACCGCGATCGCGTCGGGCACGATCACCTCGCGCGCGCGTTTCGGCGCGTCGCCGCCCTCGCCCCGGACGCGGGCCTTCTCGCGTTCGCGCGCCCGGCGCACCGAGGCGAGCGAGCGCACCCGGTCCATCGCGCCGTCGTCCAGCGCCTGGGAGATGGTGAGCTTGCCCGAATGGCGCCGCCGGGGCTCGCCGCGCCGTCCGGGCGCGGGCTGGGCCTTGCGGGCGGCGTCGCCGCGCCGCCTTCCGGCGGGCCGGGCGGCGTCCTCGCGCGCCGGCGCCTCCCTCGGCGGCGGGGCGGCGGCGGCGGCCGCGGCGCCGTGGCGCTCGGCGGCGCGCTCGGCCGCGAGCCTGGCCTGCTTGGCGGCCGCCTCCTCGGCGAGGCGGGCGTCCTCCTCGGCGCGCTTGCGCTCCTCGGCGTCGGCGATGCGCCGGGCCTCCTCCAGTTCGGCCTGGCGGCGGTCCACCTCCTCGACGGCTTCCGGCTCGCCCGCGAGCGCGGCCGCCTCGGCGGCGGCCTGCGCGGCCGGGGCCGGCGCGCCGGCGCCGCCGAGCTGGCGCAGCCCCTCCTCCAGCGCGCGCGTGCGGGCGGCCCGCTCCTCGGCCGTCAGCGCCCGGTTCGCCGGATCCTGCTCGGCCGCCTCGCGCCCGGCCGCGGCCGGGGCGACCGCGCGGCGGCGCTTGCGCTGCACCTCGACGGTCTTGGAGCGCCCGTGCGAGAAACTCTGCTTGACCTGGCTGGTTCCCGCCCCCCTGCCGAGGGAAAGCCGGCCGCGCCCGGTCAGGCTCAGTTTCTTGCGGTCCGTGTCGTCCGTCATTCTCGTTCCTCGATCGCGCCCGCGCCGGCATCGCCGTCGGTGGGGGGTTCCATACACCGCCCGGCGGGTTTTTCCAACCCGGCGGCGGCGGATTCGGGGCGGAATCCGGACAGGCGGGCGAAATCGCGGCGCAGCCGCTCCACCAGCCCGGCGCCGGCGCCGGCGAGAACGACGACATGCGCCACCCGCGCGCGCCCGAACGGGCGCGCCAGTTCGCCCGCCGTCAGCGCGGAGAGCACCGGGACGCCGGGGGCGAGACGGTCGAGCTTGCGCCGCCCCTCCGCCGCGCCGTCGCGCGCCTCGATCCTGAGCGCCGCGCGGCCGCGCCGCAAAGCCGTCTCCGCCTTGCCGTAGCCGGCGACCGCCGCGCCCGCCCGCCGGGCGAGGCCGAGCGCGTCGGCGGCCCGGAGCGCCAGCGCGGCCTCCACCTTCTCGGCGAGGTCCTCCGGCGCCCGGACCGGCGCCCGCGCCGCCCGCGCGAACAGCCGCTTGCGCGCCGCCTCCGCCACCGCCGCGCGGTCCGCGCCGACCCAGATGCCGCGCCCCGGCAGCCTGCCGGCGAGGTCGGGGACGATCGTCCGGTCCGGCGCGACGGCGAAGCGGATCAGCGCCTCCCTGGGTCCCGACCGTCCGGTGACGACGCAGCGGCGCTCCGGTCCGCCGCCGCCGGCCGCTTCCGTCCCCGCCCCGGCCCCGGCGGCGTCGCCGCCGGGCGGCGCGGCCGGCGCGAGCGCGGCGCGGTCATTCGGCGGCCGGCCGGTCCGGCGTCGCGGTTTCCGCGCGCGCGCCATCGGCGTCCTCCCCCGGCTCCGCGCCGGCCCCGTCCGCGCCGGACTCCCCGCCGTCCCCGTCCTCGTCGTCCTCGTCGTCGAACCAGTGGGCGCGGGCGGCCATGATGATGGCGTTGGCGTCGTCCATGGCGAAGCCGGCGTCCGGCAGCATCTCGATCAACTCGTCGCTCGCGAGGTCGCCCAGGTCGTCCACCGTGAGGACGCCGTTCTCGCCGAGCGTCACCAGCATCGCCGGCGTCAGCCCGTCCATCGCGGCGAGTTCGTCGGCGACGCCGATCTCGATCCGCCGCGCGGTCAGCCGCTCGCGCTCCGCCTCGGCGTAGGCCTGGGCGCGGGCCTGCAATTCGCCGGCGATGTCCTCGTCGAACCCCTCGATCTGGGTCAGTTCCTCCAGTTCGGTGTAGGCGATCTCGTCCACCGAGCCGAAGCCCTCGGCGACCAGCAGGTGGGCGATCACGTCGTCGATGTCGAGCGCCTCCATGAACACGCGGGAGCGGGTGCGGAACTCCTCCTGCCGGCGTTCCGACTCCTCGGCCTCGGTCAGGATGTCGATGTCCCAGCCGCTCAACATGCTCGCCAGGCGCACGTTCTGGCCGCGCCGGCCGATGGCGAGGCTCAGCTGCTCGTCCGGCACCACCACCTCGATGCGCCGCTGGTCCTCGTCGAGCACCACCTTGCTGACCTCGGCCGGGGCGAGCGCGTTGACCGTGAAGGTCGCGGGGTCGTCGGACCACGGCACGATGTCGATCTTCTCGCCCTGCAGTTCGCCGACCACGGCCTGGACCCGGCTGCCGCGCATCCCGACGCAGGCGCCCACCGGGTCGATCCCGCTGTCGTAGGAGACGACGCCGATCTTGGCGCGGCTGCCGGGGTCGCGCGCCACGCCCTTGATCTCGATGATGCCGTCGTAGATTTCCGGCACCTCCTGGCGGAACAGGCCCTTCATGAATTCCGGGTGGGTGCGCGAGAGGAAAATCTGCGGCCCCCGCGTCTCCTCGCGCACATCGTAGATGTAGGCGCGCACCCGGTCGCCGTTGCGGAAGGACTCGCGGGGCAGCAACTCGTCGCGGCGCAGCACCGCCTCGCCCCGGCCGAGATCGACCGTGACGTTGCCGTACTCGACCCGCTTGACGATGCCGTTGACGATCTCGCCCACGCGGTCCTTGAACTCGGCGTACTGGCGGGCGCGCTCGGCCTCGCGCACCTTCTGGACGATCACCTGCTTGGCGGTCTGGGCGGCGATGCGCCCGAAATCGATCGGCGGCAGGGGATCGACGATGAGGTCGCCGACGGCGAGGCCGGCGTCGCGCCGTTGCGCCTGGTCGAGCGTAATCTGGGTGATCTCGTCCTCCACCTCCTCGACCACCTCGGTGCAGCGGACCAGCCGGATTTCGCCGGTGCTCCGGTCGATCGAGGCGCGGATGTCGTGTTCGTGGCCGTATTTCGAGCGGCCGGCTTTCTGGATCGCCTGCTCCATGGCCTCCAGCACCTCGTCGCGCTCGATGCCCTTCTCGCGCGCCACGACGTCGGCGACCTGGATCAGTTCGATTTTCGGGAAGGTCGATGTTTCCATTGCCATCGGTTCGGTCCGCCCCATCCGTTGCGGTTAGAGCCGGCGCGCGCGCCCGGCCTCGATCAGGTCGTCGGTCAGCACCAGCCTGGCGGCGCGGATGTCGGCGCGGGGGACCGCGGTCCGGCCGTCGCGGGTCTCCAGCGCGACCGCGCCGTCGTCGTCCAAGCCGCGCAGGCGCCCGCGCAGCCGCTTGCGCCCGTCCGCGCGCGGGCGGGCGAGTTCGATCCGCGCCTCGAAGCCGGCGAAGCGCGAGAAATCCTCCGGCCGGGTCAGCGGCCGGTCGATGCCGGGGGAACTGACCTCCAGGCTGTAGGCGCCCGCCACCGGGTCCTCGACATCGAGCAGCGCGGAAATCGCCCGGCTCGCGCGGGCGCAGTCCTCCACCGTCGTCTCGGCCCGGTCGGCGCGTTCGACCATGACCTGCAGGACGGTCCGCCCGGCGGCCCCGCCGAGCGCGACGCGCACCAGTTCGTACCCCATCGCCGCGACGGAGGGGCCGACGATTTCCTCGATCCGTTCGCCGGGGGAAGCCATCGTGTCCGCGAACCCGCGCCGTCCTCGAAACCCGTCCCCGCCCGCGCCGGAACGGGACCGGGCGATCCGACGGGCCGGAAGCCCGTCCGGCCTGCCGCCGAACCGATGGGGGACGAGGCCCGCACCATACACGATCCCCGCCCCCGTTCAAGCGCTATTCGCGCTTCCGGCGGACGGGAGTAAGGTATGCGGGTTCGGGACGGCGCGGAGGCGCGGCGATGGCGCGCAAGGTGCTCAATGTCGGCGGCAACTCCAGGGAAATCGCCATCCCGCGCCAGTATAGCGGGTTCGAGCATGTGCTGCTGGACATCGACCCCTCCGGCGAACCGGACATCGTGTGCGACGCGCGCGAACTGGCGCTGCTCGACCCCGGCGGGTTCGACGCCGTGTACTGCTCGCACAACCTCGAACACTATTTCCGCCACGACGTGGCCCGCGTGCTGGGCGGGTTCGTCCATGTGCTGAAGCCGGACGGCTTCGCGCACATCCGCGTGCCGGACATCGGCGCGCTGATGCGGCGGGTGGCGGAGGAGGACCTCGACGTCGAGGACATGCTCTACGAGTCGCCGGCCGGGCCGATCGCGGTGCTCGACGTGCTGTACGGCTACGGCCGCAAGATCGAGGAGAGCGGGGAGGACTACTACGCCCACAAGACCGGGTTCACGGTCCGCTCGCTGGAGCGCGCGCTGCGGCGCGCCGGCTTCACGCATGTCTACCGGGGCTCGTCGAACCTGGAGATCGTCGCCGTCGCCTTCCTCGGCGAACCGGGCGAATTCGCCCGGAGCCTGTTCAGGCTCGGGTGACGCGGGCGCGCCGCGCCGGGCCGCGCGAATCCCGATGGCCGGGGGCGCCGGACTCCGCTATAAGGCCCGCTCGAACGGCGCGCCCGGCGACAAGGGCGTCCGGGGACACGGGAATTCGGGGAGGAAACCGATGGGGTTCGAGAAAACGGCGAAAGCCCTGCGCCTCGGCGCGCTGGCGCTGGCGGCGGGCGCGGTCGCGGCGCTGCCCGGACAGGGCGCGGGCGCCGCCGATCCGGTCACGCTCAGGATCGCGGCCGACCTGACCGGCCCGCCGCATCCGGCCGGCATCGCGATGGAGTACTTCAAGGACCGCCTGGCCGAGGAGATTCCCGGCAGCGAGGTGCGCACCTATTTCGCCGGCGCGCTCTACCGCATCCCGGAGGCGGTCGAGGCGATGACCGACGGCAACCTGGAGATGACCTGGGGCCAGTTCGGCAAGTCCTCGCAGATCGAACCCTATTCCAGCGTCGTGATCGGCCCGCAGCTGCTGTCCACGCCGGGCGCGATCAACAGCCTGGACGGTTTCGACACCTTCGCGATGCTGCGGGAGCGCTTCGCCGCGGTGCACGACGTGAAGATCATCGCGTCGGCGCACCTGAGCATGTACATGGGCGCCGGGGCCGGCTTCCGGCTGCTGACGCCGGAGGATTTCGAGGGCCGGAAAATCCGCTCCATGGGGCCGGCGGAGAACGCCGCGCTGAAGGCCTGGGGCGCCAACCCGACCACCATGGCCTTCGGCGACGTGCCGCCGGCGCTGCAGACCGGCGTGATCGACGGCCTGCTGACCAGCCTCGGCGGCTTCAACAACACCAAGGAGCAGGCGCCCTTCTTCACCGTCGCCGGCATCAACGGCATCGTCGGCGACTACTACTGGATCGGCGCGTCGCTCTCCTGGTGGAACGCGCTCTCCGACGAGCAGCGGGAGATTATCGAGAACCTGCTCGTGAACGACGTGATCCCGTTCCAGAAGAAGATGAACTGGTGCAACGACCGCCGCCTGGTCGACAAGTACGAGACGAAGGACCCGTCGAAGCCCGGCATCTATGTGATGAGCGCGGCGGAGAGCAAGGCGCTGGCGGACAAGCTGGGCAGCGCGACGGCCGACTGGATCAAGGCCAACACGCCCGACGCCGCCGACGAGTGGGTCGACAGGTTCGTCGAGGAGGCGCGGGCGGCGACGGCCGCCAACCCGATGGGCTCCGACCCGCTGGAGCGGACCGACTGCGGCGAGATGCAGGCGTATTTCGACAAGTACGTCAAGAAGTAGCCGCGCGAGCGCACGGGCGCCGCCGGGCCGCGCGCCGGCCCGGCGGGCCTCGCCGGAACGCCGGGAAAGGGGCCGCGCCGGGCGCGCCGCCCTCCCCCGGCCCCGGCCCGCGGGAGGCCCCCGGCCATGGACACCGTGGACGACATCCTCGACAGGGTCTACCGCGCGCTGCGGCTCGCGCTCGACGCCGTTGTCGGCAATGTCGCGGCCCTGGCGCTGCTGGCCGCGACGCTGCTGGCGATCCTCGAAATCCTGCGCCGCTACGTCTTCGGCGTGGTGTACGAGTGGGGCCAGGACGCCGTGACATACATGGTCATCGGCGCCATGTTCCTCTATTTCGCGGTGACGCAGGCGCGGCGCGGCCACCTGATCATGAGCGCGGCGGTGGACGCGCTGCGGGCCAAGGGCTACGCGCGGACGATCCTCGCCTGCCGCGCCGTCGTCTCGCTGGTCTCGCTGGGGGTTTTCGCCGGCTTCGTGAAATGGGGAATCCCGACGGTGCAGCGCACGATCCTGATGGAGCGCAAGACCCAGAGCATGATCCTCGAACTCTGGCCGTTCCAGGCCTGCCTGCTCGCGGGCTTCGCGCTGATGGCGCTGGTCACGGTCTTCCACCTCTACCAGGACGCGCGCGCGCTGATGGGGGCGGAGGTGTTCCCGTGGTCGCCGCCGGAAGAGAGCACGGACATCTAGGTCCGCCCGCCCGCCGCCCGCCTCGCCCGCCGCATCCGGGGACGCCGCGCCATGCACCTTCTCGGCTCCACCCTCGTCGCCCTCCTCGTCATCGGCGCGCCGATCGGGATCGCGCTGACCGGCGCGACCGTGCTCGTCGTGCTGGCCGACCCGATCATGACGCCGAAGGCGCTGTTCCGGTCGTTCTTCAGCTTCCTGTCCAGCTACACGCTGATGGCGATCCCGTTCTTCATCTACGCCGGCTTCCTGATGGAGCGCACCGGCCTGATCTCCAGGCTGTTCGGCTTCGCCGACGCGCTGATCGGCTGGCTGCCGGGCGGGTTCGCCTACGCCACGCTGCTCGCCGCCGTGATGTTCGGCGCGATTTCCGGCTCCAGCACGGCGATGGCGGCGGCGATGGGGGTGATCGCGTATCCGGAGATGATCCGGCGCGGCTACCCGGTGTGGATGGCGGCCGGCATCATCGCCTGCGGCGGCGGCATCGCGCTGCTCATCCCGCCGAGCATCACGCTGATCCTGTTCGGCATCATCACCGAGGAATCGATCATCTCGCTGTTCTTCGCGGGCGTGGTTCCGGGCGTCATGCTGGCGTTGAGCGACGCGGCGATCATCGTCGCCATCTCGTTCTACATGCGCCTGCCGGCGGGAACCTTCGCGTTCCACCGGCTGGGGCGCGCGACATGGGAGGCGTGGCCCGCCCTGCTGATGCCGGTCATGGTGCTCGGCGGCCTTTACGGCGGCCTGTTCACGCCGACGGAGGCCGGGGCGGCCGCCTGCGCCTACGCCATGATCTACGGCCTGGTTTCGGGGCGCGGCGGCTTCCTGCGCGAACTGATGCCGACGACCCGGCGGGCCGCCAACCTGACGGCGATCGTGTTCTTCGTGCTGGGCTGCGTCGGCGTGTTCCAGTTCCTGCTGGCCAACAAGGGCTGGCCGCAGGACGTGGCGAACTGGGTCAACACGCTGGGCCTGACGCAGCTGGGCTTCCTGGCCATGCTGCTGGTGGTGATGCTGTTCCTGTCGATGTTCCTGACCGGGGTGGCGATCCTGGTGCTGACGGTGCCGATCTTCTTCCCGGTCGCGCTGTCGCTCGGCGTCGACCCGATCCATCTCGGCGTGCTGACGGCGCTGGCGATCGAGATGGGCGGCGTGATCCCGCCGGTGGGCCTCAACCTGTTCGCGGTGAGCGGCACCACCGGCGTGCCGGTGACGCGGGTGATGCGCGGCGCGATCCCCTTCCTGTTCACCGACGGAATGGTGCTGATCCTCGTGCTGATGTTCCCGATCCTGGCGCTCTGGCTGCCGACGAACGCCGTCCGCTCCGCCTTCGGGGGATAGAAGCGCGCCGCGGGCCAGTTTGACGGATCGCGCGCGCCGCCCATATTATCGGGGGAGTCGCGGGGCGGCGCGCCGCGCCGGCAAGGTCGATCGGGGGCGAGACGGATGACGGAGGTCCGGGCGAACGACGTGGCGGCCCACATCCTGCGCAAGCGGGGCGAGATGACCGCCATGAAGCTCCAGAAGCTGGTCTACTACTGCCAGGCGTGGTCGCTCGTCTGGGACGAGCGGCCGCTGTTCGACGGCCGGATCGAGGCCTGGGCGAACGGGCCGGTCTGCCCGGAACTCTACGACATCCACCGCGGCCGGTTCCGCGTCGGCCCCGGAGACATTCCGGGCGATCCCGACGCCTTCGACGAGGACGGGGAGGAGACGATCGACGCGGTCCTCGCCTTCTACGGCGACAAGAAGGCGCACTGGCTGAGCGAACTGACGCACCGGGAGGAGCCGTGGCGCCGCGCCCGCGTCGGCCTCGCCGACAACGAACGCGGCAGTTCGGAGATCGCCCACGACTCGATGTTCGAGTACTACGACAGCATCGTTCGATGACGCGGCGAAGGAGACGGCGAAAACAATCCGAAGCCGTCGATCCGCCGCTGTTCGCCAAGAGGTCGGGCGCGAAACCGGTTGCCGATAGGCAACTGTACTGGCGGTTCTCCGGCGGCGACAGGGGCGGGCCGTTCGCCTGGACCGGGCTGTCCGACCCGTCGGACTACAAGCGCGTCCTGGAGCGGCTGTTCCAGTTCGAGACGATGGACGACGGGGCCGTGGCCGCCGCCGGCAGCCATTTCATCGAAAGGGACAGTCTCGGAACCGAGGCGCTCCGGCGGCTCGAGGCGCTGCGGCTCGACGATATCGACGGCCTGATGTCGTTCCGCATCGGCGGGCGGGAGCGGGTCTTTTGCCGCCGGATCGGCCGGGCGATGCATGTCCTCTGGTGGGACCCGGAGCACCGGGTCTGTCCCGCCCCCTTGCGGAACACCTGACCGCCCGCCGGCCCGGCCGCCGCGCCAAGCCTCTTGCGCGCGGGGGGCGCGGGCGGGTTATATGGCGCGTCCGCCCGTCCCACGGAGCCGCCCATGCCGCTTCTCGGCCCGAACGACCCGCCGCCCTATACGGAGCGCAACCCCGACGGAACGGCGGAAATCCTCTTCGTGTCGGACCACAACGGCCGCGCCGCGCCCGAGGCGCTCGGCGGGCTGGGCGTCCCGCCCGAGGAGATGCGCCGCCATGTCGCCTACGACATCGGCATCGCGGCGGTGGCGGAAATCCTGTCGGACCGGTTCGACGCGCCGCTGGTGGCCTCGACCTATTCGCGCCTCGCGATCGACTGCAACCGCGGTCCGGGCGCGCGCGACTCGATCCCGGAGGTCTCCGACGGCACGGTCGTCCCGGCCAATCGCGGCCTGTCCGCCGCCGCCCGCGCGGCCCGCGAGGCCGAGCTCCTCCACCCCTACCACGAGGCGATCGGGCGGCGGATCGAGCGGATGGCGCGCGCCGGGCGCGGCCCGGTCCTGGTGTCGCTGCACAGTTTCACGCCGGTGATGGCGGGGGCGTTCCGCCCCTGGGACATCGGCGTGTTCTGGAGCGACGGGCGGCTGGCGCGGCCGGTCATCGAGAACCTGGAGGCGGGCGGCGACATTCGCGTCGGCGACAACAAGCCCTATTCCGGCCTCGGCCGCGGCGGCTACACGACGCGCCGCCACCAGGAGCCGCGCGGCCTGCTCGGCTTCGGCGTCGAGTTCCGCCAGGACCGGATCGAGTTCCGGGCGGGCGCGGAGCGCTGGGCCGCGCGCTTCGCCGACGCGCTCGAACGCGCCCTCGACGGGCGCCCGCGGGAGGCCCGCGCGGCGGCCTGAGGGCGGCGCGCGCCGGTTTGCGTTCGCGGCCCCGGAAGCGATAGACTGCGGCCCGCTCCGCCCCGCCGCGCAAGGGAGACCCGCCATGACCGGCCCCGCCGACCGTTTCGACGACCGGACCCGCCTCGAAATCGAGGCCGCCGCCTTCCGGACCCTCGTCGCCCATCTCGACGAGCGCAAGGACGTGCAGAACATCGACCTGATGAACCTCGCCGGCTTCTGCCGCAACTGCCTGTCGAAATGGTATCGCGCCGCCGCCGAGGCGCGCGGCCACGCGCTGGAGTACGAGGAGGCGCGCGAGATCGTCTACGGGATGCCCTACCCCGAATGGAAGGCGATGCACCAGGCCGAGGCGACGCCCGAACAAAAAGCCGCCTTCGCCGCCGCCAACCCGGGCCACTGACCCGCGCCGAGGGCGTTCGCGGCGCGCGGCGCCGGGGCCGTTCGCCCGATCCGTCCACGCATCCACCGAAGCCGGAGGCGTCCTCCATGCCCGATTCGACCCATGCCTCTTCCCCGCGCGGCCATGGCGGGGATTTCGATGTCGTTATCGTCGGGGCCGGCGTCGCCGGGCTGTACGCGATCCACCGGCTGCGCGGCCTCGGCTTCCGGGCGCGCGCCTACGAGGCCGGCGACGGGGTCGGCGGCACCTGGTTCTGGAACCGCTATCCCGGCTGCCGCTGCGATGTGGAGAGCATGGAGTACTCCTACTCCTTCGACGACCCCCTCCAGCAGGAGTGGAAGTGGCCGGAGCGCTACGGCACGCAGCCGGAAATCCTGAAATACGTCGAACACGTGGCCGAGCGCTTCGACCTGATGCGCGACGTGCAGCTCGAAACCCGGATCGTCTCGGCCGTCTTCGACGAGGGGACCGGCCTGTGGACGCTGGAAACCGACGCCGGCGAGCGCGTCTCGGCCCCGTTCTGCATCATGGCGACGGGCAACCTCTCCACCCCGCGCAAGCCCGCCTTCCCCGGCCTCGACAGCTTCCGGGGCGCCACGTACCACACCGGCCTGTGGCCCAGGGAGGGCGTGGACTTTACGGGGCTGCGCGTCGGCATTATCGGCACCGGCTCCTCCGGCGTGCAGTCGATTCCGCATATCGCGGCCCAGGCGAAGGCGCTGGCCGTCTTCCAGCGCACCGCGAATTTCAGCCTGCCGGCCCGCAACGCGCCGCTCGACCCGGAGAAGGAGGCGCGGCACAAGGCCGAATACCCCGAACGCCGCCGCGCCGCCTACGACACGCCGTTCGGCATCGCCGGCTATCCCGCGCCGGCGAAGAAGGCGCTGGAGGCGAGCGCGGCGGAGCGCCGGCGCCAGTACGAGGAGAAATGGCGGGAGGGCGGCTCGATCAGCTACCTGTTCTCCTACACCGACCTTTTGACCGACGCGGACGCCAACGAAACCGCCTCCGAATTCGTGCGCGAGAAGATTCGCGCGACGGTGAACGACCCGGCGACGGCCGAACTGCTGTGCCCGAACGACCACCCGATCGGCACGAAGCGGTTGATCCTGGATACGAACTACTACGAGACCTACAACCTGCCACATGTTTCGCTGGTCGATGTGCGCTCGGACCCGATCGCCCGGATCGCGCCGGACGGGATCGAACTCGAAAGCGGCGCCGCGCACGAACTCGACGCCATCGTCTTCGCCACCGGCTTCGACGCGATGACGGGCGCGATGCGCGAGATCGACATCCGCGTCGCCGGCGGCATGACGCTGGCGGAACAGTGGGAGGGCGGGCCGCGCACCTATCTCGGCCTGATGGTGGCCGGCCTGCCCAACCTGTTCACGATCACCGGGCCGCAGAGTCCGGGCGTGAAGAGCCAGATGATCCTGTCGATCGAGATGCACGCGAACTGGATCGCCGACTGCCTGGAACACATGCGCGCGCGCGGCCTCGCCCGGATCGAGGCGACGGAGGAGGCGCAGGAGGCCTGGGTCGTCCACACGCGCGAGGTGGCGGACGCGACGCTCTATCCCCGCGCCAACTCCTGGTACATGGGCGCCAACATCCCCGGCAAGCCGCGCGTCTTCATGCCCTATGTCGGCGGCGTCCAGGCCTACAAGGCGAGGTGCGAGGAGGCGGTGGCCAACGGCTACGCCGGCTTCGTCCTCGCCCCCGCCCCCGCCCGCGCCGAGGCGGCGGAGTAGGGGGCGCGGCCCTGGGGCGGGCTTCGGGAACAGGAATACGATGGAAGAAGTCCTTTTCCGGATCGCCGGCGCGATTCGAAACGACCCCGTTTCGCTTTTTTTCTGCGCCGCGATCGGCGCATGGTTTTTCACGCCCGCGGCTATCTGGATCCTGACACTGGGGAGGCACTGGCCGGCCCGACTGGCCGCGATCACGCCGACCGGACTGGCGACGCTGGGCGTTTTGGGGACATTCACCGGCATCCTGATCGGATTGCTGGACTTCGATGTCGCCCGGATCGACGAGAGCGTGCCGGACCTGCTGGCCGGGTTGAAGATCGCGTTCACCACGAGCATCGTCGGGATCGCCGCTTCCGTCCTCTTTCGCGTCTTGCGGACGCTCGGGCCCGGACCGGCTCGCGCGAGCGGCACGACGCCGGAGGATATTTTCGAGGCTCTGCGCGAAATCCGGGACGGGAGCCGCGAGGCGTCGGAACGCTCCGGCGAGCAACTCGCGCAAATCAGGAACGCGATTTCGTCCGATGGCGACGGCAGCCTTCTGACCCAGGTTCAGAAGCTGCGAACGACCGTTCAGGACGGGCAGAACGAACTGGCGAAGGAGTTCAAGGAATTCGCGAAACACATGGTAGAGAATAATCAGAAGGCGATTATCGAGGCCCTCGAACAGGTTATCCGGGACTTCAACGCCAACCTCACCACGCAGTTCGGGGAGAACTTCAAGCAGCTGAACCAGGCGGTCGCCGCTCTCGTCCTGTGGCAAGACAACTACCGGGAACATGTCGAGGCGCTGGAAAGGCGCCTCGAACGCGCCATCGAATCGATGGAGGCGGCGGAAGCGGCTCTGCGCGGCGTGCGCGAACATGCCGAACGAATCCCCGCCGCGATCGAACCTTTGGAGCCGACGCTGAAGGGGATGCTCAACCAGACAAGGGCGCTGGACGTTCATCTCGACGCACTCGCCCGGTTGCGGGACCAGGCGATTGAGGCGTTCCCGGTCATCGAGGGAAATCTGAACAGGATCACGGGGGAAATGTCCCGAACCGTGGAGGACGCGCTTGCGCGCAGCCGATCGGCTCTGGACCAAAGCCAGCGGGAGCACGACCGCCTGATCGATGGGTACGAGGCCTTGCGGGAGAACGCCGAGGCTGCTCAGGCCAGATTCTCGGAGGAGCTCTCCGCCGCGCATACGCGCACGCAGGCCGAGATTCGCCAGAGGTTCGAGGAGTTCGACAGGCAAATGCAACAGGAACTGCAAGGCGCGCTAACGGAACTGGGAACGAACTTGGCGTCCGTATCGGAAAAATTCGTGACCGACTATACGCCGCTCACCGAGCGGCTCCGTAACGTGCTTGAAATTGCCGAGAGGGCGAGGCGATGAAACGCTTGTTCGGCTCGTCCGCTCCGGAGGACGAAAGCGAATGGTTGTCCGTCTCCGACCTGATGGCGGGTCTGATGATCGTGTTTCTCTTTATCGCCGTTGTCTACATTCGCCCGCTAGCTGAGATCAGGAACAAGATAACCGAAATCGCGGTGTCGTGGCAAAACGCCGAGGTCGAAATCTACGAAGCGCTCGAACGGGAATTTCACGACGACCTGCCCAAGTGGGACGCGGAGATCGACCGCGCGACCCTTCGCGTTCGCTTCAAATCGCCGGATATCCTGTTCGAGCGTGGCGAATCCGTGATTCGGCCGGAATTCATCGAGATACTCGCCGACTTCTTCCCCCGGTATGTTGCGGTGCTGAAAGCCTTCCGGGATTCGCTCGAGGAAATCCGGATCGAGGGCCACACATCCTCCATGTGGAACCGCGGCGTGCCGGCGGAGGAAGCGTATTTCCGAAACATGGCGCTGTCGCAGGCGCGGACCAGGGCCGTGTTGCGCAATGTGCTCTCGCTGAGCGCCATCGCTGGCGACCGCGGCTGGGTTCGCCCTCTGCTGACCGCGAACGGCCTGTCGTCGAGCCAGTTGATTTTGACCCCGGAGGGGTTGGAGGATAGGGAGCGGTCGAGGAGAGTCGAGTTCCGCGTCCGCACCCGCACCCGCTCGGAAATCGTGCGCATCCTGGAGGAGGTCCGATGAAACTGGAAGTCTCGTTCCCTAACCTCGACGCCCAACGCCGGCGAATGGGAGCGCCGTTGTCGAACTGGACGCCGGACCCGCGGACCCGGAAGGCTAGGGAGCAGGTGCTGTCCGACCTTGCCAGGGGAGTTGCTCTTCGCGGCCTCGAGGATGTGAAATCCGATGTCGGTGGTTTGCTAACTTATAAGGGAGAGCAAATCCTTCTCTATATCAAGGACAATACCCACGTTGATCCTAAAGTTCTCGAAAATAACCCCAGCTCTGGGAAAAGATTTCATATCACCGAATGCGGAACGCTCGAAAATATGCGACGCCAAGGAAGATTCGAGCGTTACGTTATCACGAATCGCACCGACGGTATGTTTCGTGTGGATTGGCGGGATCATGACACAGGAGAATGCGGAGAAACGGAATTGGCGCTTAGAGTTTGCAAAAATTGCCTATCCAACATTGGTTATCAAGGATACACCTTCGGCAGAGATGACATTTGGGAGAATTTCGACATCAACCAATTTTTTATGTATTACGCAACATTTTTCCGATCCAAACCCGGTCGTTGGGATACCGAGGCGGATATGAACTGGTATACTCGGGATTGGTCTCGCGTTAGCGAAGCAATAAAGCGAAAACGACTATGGACATGCGAGCAATGCAAGGTCGATTTGCAGTCTGTGCCAAAATTTCTGCATTGTCACCACATAAACGGAGTAAAGACCGATAACAATGATCGAAACTTGATGATCCTGTGCGCTCTCTGCCATGTGAAGCAACCCGGGCACGGCCATATGAAGGTCCGGCCGGCGGACGAACAGCGGATACGGAGCTTGCGACGGGAGCAAGGTTTGCGATGAGGCGCGCCCGCCGCCCTCGCCTTCGGCGCCGCAACATGAGGGCCCTTGCGTTCGGGGGCGATCCGGGCTGGAATGGCGCCTTCCCCACCCGAACGGACCCTTCCCTTGCTGTACGCGATGTACGAGACCGGGCGCGCGATGTTGGGGCCGGCGCGGGCGGCCTCGCGGGCGCTGGCGCGGGGCGGCGTGACGGCGGCGCTCGGCCGCGAGGCCGAGGCGGCGGTCGAACTGGCGGACGACGCGCTGCGCCGGCGCGGCAAGCCGGACTGGCGGATCGCGGAGACCGAAATCGACGGCGCGCCCGTCCCGGTCTCCGTCGAGACCGTGCTCGACAGGCCCTTCTGCCGGCTGGCCCGCTTCCGCCGCGAGGGCCGGCGCGAGGGCGATCCGCGCGTGCTGGTCGCGGCGCCGCTGTCGGGCCATTACGCCACGCTGCTGCGCGGCACGGTGCGGGCGCTGCTGCCCGGCCACGATGTGTACATCACCGACTGGAAGGACGCCGCGCGCGTGCCGCTGCTCGAAGGCGGCTTCGACGTGGACGACTATGTGGACTACCTGCTCGCCTTCATGCGGGCGATGGGGCCGGGCCACAATGTCGTGGCGGTGTGCCAGCCGGCGCCGCTGGCGCTCGCGGCGGCCGCGCTGCTGGCGCAATGGGAGGACCCGGCGCAGCCGCGCGCCATGGTGCTGATGGGCGGGCCGGTCGATGTCGCCGCCGCGCCGACGGCGCCGGTCCGCCTCGCCAACGAGCGGCCGATGTCGTGGTTCGAGACGCGCTGCATCGCGACCGTGCCGCCGCACTATCCGGGCGCCTGGCGGCGGGTCTATCCGGGCTTCCTGCAGCTCGGCGCCTTCGTCGCCATGAACGCGGACCGCCACCTCGACGCCCATATCCGCATGTTCCGCCACCTGGTCGCGGGCGACGGCGAGCCGGCCGAGGCGCACCGCCGGTTCTACGACGAGTACCTCGCCGTCATGGACGTGACCGCCGACTACTACCTCCAGACCGTGCGCCAGGTGTTCCGGGAGCGGCGGATCGCCGCCGGGCGCTTCGCCTGGCGCGGCGAGACGGCGCGGCCCGACGCGATCGCGCGGACCGCGCTGATGACGGTGGAGGGCGAACTCGACGACATTTCCGCGCCGGGCCAGACCGTCGCCGCGCACGGCCTCTGCAAGGGCGTCCCGGCGGCGCGCCGGCGCCACCTCCTGCAGGCCGGGGTCGGCCATTACGGCATCTTCAACGGCCGGCGCTGGCGCGAGGAGATCGCGCCGGAGGTGGCGCGTTTCATCCGCGATATGGCGTGAGCGCGGCGCCCCTCCCCCCGCGGGGCCGGGGCGGCCCTACGGGTCCTCCGGCGTCCAGTGGCCGATCAGGATGCCGCGCCGCTCCGGCGGCGCCATGGCCCGGATGCGCTCGTCCGAGACCGTGACGCGCAGCCGCCGGCCGCGCATCCAGGCGAACAGCGCCTCGTGCAGTTCGGCCCGGACCCCGGCATGGGCCGGCGATTCGCCGAGATCGACGAACTCCTCCGGGTCCGCCTCGAGGTCGAACAGTTGCGGCCGGAAGGCCTGGTGCAGGATGTATTTCCACCGCGCCGTCCGGACCATGAAGGCGCGGGCGTTCCACGGCTCCAGGCCGAGATCGGCGCGGGCCGCGCGCCCGGACCAGTCGCTTTCGCAGAACGCGGCGTCGCGCCAGCCCGCCGCCGCCTCGCCGCGCAGCAGGGGGAGGAGCGAGCGCCCCTCCATCCAGTGCGGCTGGACCTCGCCGCCGGCCGCCTCGACGAAGGTGGGCAGCAGGTCGATCGCCTCGACCGGGCGGGCGTCGGCGGTCCCGCGCGTCGCGTCGGCCTCCGGGCGGGGGTCGGCGACGATCATCGGCAGGCGGATCGACGGCTCGTGGAACAGGTCCTTCTCGCCGAGCCAGTGGTCGCCGAGATAATCGCCATGGTCGGAGGTGAAGACGACCATCGTTTCGTCCAGCAGGCGGCGCTCCTCCAGGAAGGCCATGAGGCGGCCCACATGGTCGTCGATCTGCCTGACCAGCCCCATATAGGCCGGCACGATCGTCTCGCGCGCGCCGGGGCGGGCGAAGACGCGGCTGTCGCGGTGGCGCATGAAGGCGGCGTAAACGGGATGGGGGTCCGCGCGCTCCGCCTCGCGCCGGACGGGCGGGAGGATGTCCTCCGGCCCGTACATCGAGGCGTAGGGTTCGGGCGCCACGTAGGGCCAGTGCGGCTTGATGTAGGAGAGGTGCAGCAGCCAGGGCGCGTCGCCCGCCTCCTCGACGAAGCGCATCGCGCGGTCGGTCATGTAGGCGGTCTCGGAATCCTCCTCCGCCACCAGCGCCGCGCCGCGCGAATGGCCCCAGTACCAGCCGTCGAGCGCCTCGCCGCCCGGCCCGGCGACGGAGTTGGCGGCCGAGCGCCACGGGTTCGGCCCGGCATGGCCGCGCGCGCGCAGGTATTCGTTGTAGGCGAGCGCCGGATCGACCGAGGCGTCGGGATGCAGCCCGTCGTCGCGCTCGTAAGGCTCGAAGCCGCATTCGGCGGCGAGCGCGCCGGCCCCGGAGGCGGGATCGACGCCGAGCCGCGCCATGCCCGCGCGGTCCGCCGCCATGTGGGTCTTGCCGACCAGGGCGACGCGGCGGCCGAGCGGGCGCAGCCAGTCGCCCATCGTGCGCTCGTCCGCGCGCAGCGGGTAGTGGTTCCACGACGCGCCGTGCGAGAACATGTAGCGCCCGGTGTAGAACGACATCCGCGACGGCCCGCAGATCGGCGATTGGCAATAGGCCCGGTCGAACCGCACGCCGCGCGCCGCCAGCGCGTCGATATGCGGCGTGTGCAGCCTGGGATGCCCGTAGCAGGACAGGTAATCCGCCCGCAACTGGTCGCACATGACGAACAGGATATTCCGTATCGGCGCCATGGACCGGGCCTCCGGGGGCGGTTTCCGGGTATCAGGTCGTGTAGCGCGCGCGCTGGGCGGCCACGTACTCGTCGTAGCGGTCGCGGCGGCGCGCGACGAAATCGTCCATCGTGTCGTCGCCCTTGCTCCGGTTGCATTCGGCGCACAGCAGTTGCAGGTTCGCCAGTTCGTTCCCGCCGCCCTTGCTTCGCGGAACGACGTGGTCCACCTCGAACAGTTCGAAATCGAGCCGGCGGCCGCAGAACGGCGTGTTGCAGACGCCGCGCTGGTTCCCGAACAGGCGCTCCTTGTTGAAATCGCAGTTGTAGGGGCGTTCGCGCTCCGGTTTCGAGGCGTCGAGGAAATACCGTTCCTCGGGCGCGGTCAGGTCCTGCCTTTCGGGCGGCGCGGTCCCGTGGCGAAGGTCGAGCGTCAGCAGGGGCATTTCCGCCTTCATCCGCGACTTCACCAGTTCCACCGCCTTGACCGAAAGGTCGATGCCGGCCCAGCGGCGGCCCAGCCCCTCGGCCGCGATGCAGGCGGTCGCGCAGCCGCAGAACGGGTCCAGCACCATGCCGCCGGGCGGACAGGACGCCTCGATCAGCTTGCGCAGCAGTTTGACCGGCTTCTGCGTCGGATAGCCCGTGTACTCCTTGCCCTTGTTGAAATTGGTGAAGCCGATGGGGTCGAGGATCAGGCTCTGCGGCGGCGTCGCCTCGTCGGCCGCGGCGTAGCGTTTCAGGCCGGGCCATCTGCCGGTCCGGGGGTGGTGGATCAGGCCCGCCCCGTCCAGCGCGTCGAGCCTTTCGTGGATGCCGTCGATCCCCATGTAGCCGGGGAGCAGGTTCTCCTCGATGTAGCGCGCGTACCTTCCGGTTTTCGGGACGCTCCAGCACCGGCCCATCGCATGGACGTCGTAGCCCCGCCACGGCCGCGTGCTCGGCGAGCCGCGCGCGGCGTTGTGCAGCGGCCCGGTCAGGTCGCTGCTTCGGTAGCGTCCCCGCTCGTCCCGCGACGGGTAGAGCTTCGCCAGTTGCTCGGCGGTCTTGCGCGTCGAGATCGCCTCGCCGTTCCAGTAGGCGTCCGCGCTTTTGACGTAGAAGAGAATGTTGTCGACGATATTGCCGAAGCGGCCGGCGTCGTTATGGGCCGTCGCGCGCCGCCATGTCAGGTCGTTGCGGAAGTTCTCCACGCCGAAAATCGCGTCCATCGCGACCTTGAGGTAGTGGCTCGCCGTCGGGTCGCAGTGCAGGTACACGCTCCCGGTGTCCTTCAGGAGCCGCCTGATCTCCAGCAGCCGGACCGCCATCATGGTCAGGTAGGACTGCATCCCGTCGCCATGGACCTGCCCCGCCGTATCGACGATGCGGTACAGCTTCGGCGCCGCGCTGGCGACGCGGCCGAGCCAGTCGGTGTCGAGGTCGCTCAACGTCCAGGTGTCCTTGAACGCCGCGCCGGCCGCGATGCTGCCGATCGGGGCGGAAAAGTCCTTGTTGGAGTTGAAGGGCGGGTCGAGATACACGAGATCGACGGTTTCGGAGTTCATGCCGCGCATGACGCCGAGGTTGTCGCCGGTCCAAAGGGTCCGGTGTCTCCAGTTCGGCTTCACGATCCGTTTCCCTGACGATACGGCCGGGCCGGGCCCGGGTCAGCGCACGGGGTCGCCGGCGATCTGGGTGCGTTGCATCCGGCGGTATTCGCGGCGGTTGTCGTGGATCGCCAGGTGCTGGACGCAGCGGTTGTCCCAGAACGCCGCCGCGCCGCCGGTCCAGCGGAAGCGGCAGGTGAATTCGGGCCGCCGCGCGTGCTCGCACAGCCAGCCCAGCAGCGGCGCGCTCTCCTCCGCCGTCATGCCCTCGAAGCGGTGGACGTAGACCGGGTTGACGAACAGGCATTCGCGCCCGGTCTCGGGGTGGACGCGGACGACGGGGTGGACGCTCTCGGTGGGCCGCCAATCGGAATCCTCGCGCACCTTGGAGGTCCGGTTCCGGTTCTTGCCGGCGGCCGGGCCGGCCACCCGCGTGTCGTTGTGGACGGCGCGCAGCCCGCGCAGCATCCGCCTCATGCCGTCGGACAGCGTCTCCCAGGCGAGATACTGGTTGGCGAACAGCGTGTCGCCGCCCCAGTCCGGCGTCTCCAGCGCGTAGAGGATCGCGCCCATCGGCGGGGCCGGCATCATCGTGGTGTCGGCGTGCCATTCCTCGCCGGCGGCGCCCGTGTCGCCGGGCGCGCGCGTGAGGTAGACGATTTCCGGGTTGGGCTGGCCGAGGTCGTAGTTCGGGTGCGTGAACAATTCCCCGAACCGCCGCGTGAACGCCTTGTGGCGCTCGATGTCCGCCAGGTCCTGGCCGCGGAAGAAGACGACCAGGTTTTCGAGCAGCGCCCGGCGGATCTCGGCGATCGTCGCGTCGTCGAGGTCGCGGGAAATATCGACGCCGCCGATCTCGGCCCCGATGGCGCCGGAGATCCGCTCGACCTCGATGCGCCCGTAAGCGGCCATCGCGCGCCCTCCCTCCGTCGCGCCCTCCCTTTTTCCTCGCGCCGCCGGTCATTCCGGCGCGGGCAGGGCGCGCTGGTTGTACATGATCTTTCGGATGCGGGCGCGGTCCTCGTCGGTCAGCGTCGAGGGGTCGATCGACAGGTCCTTGCCCGCCGCCATGCCGGCTTGCACGCCGGGCCGCTCGCCCAGCTCCTCGAACCAGCGCTTGAAGTGCTTGAACTCGTCGATGTCCTGGCGCTGGGCCTCCCAGCCGACGCACCACGGGTAGCAGATCATGTCGGCGATCGTGTACTCGTCGCCGGCGACGTAGCGCGAGCGGTAGAGCCGGTTGTTCAGCACGCCGTAGAGCCGGTTGGCCTCGTCGGTGAAGCGGCGGATGGCGTAGGACTGGTCGCCCGCGTCCTCGCCCAGCCGCAGGAAGTGCCCGCATTCGCCGAGCTTCGGCCCCTGGTTGGCCATCTGCCAGTTGACCCACTGGTTCGCCGAATGGCGCCCGCGCGTGTCGGCGGGCAGGAAGCGGCCGGCCTTCTCCGCGAGGTAGAACATGATCGCGCCCGACTCGAACAGCGACAGCGGCTCGCCGCCGTCCTCCGGCTCGGTGTCGACCATGGCCGGCATCCGGTGGTTCGGGTTGATCGCGAGGAACTCCGGCGCGAACTGGTCGCCCCGGCCGATCTGCAGCGGGACGATGCGGTAGGGCGTCCCCAGCTCCTCCAGCAGGATGGTGACTTTCTTGCCGTTCGGCGTGGGCCAGTAGTGCAGGTCGATCATGGGGGGCGCTCCCGGGCGCGGATGGCGAAGGTCGCCCCCCACTATACCCTTTCCGCCCGCGACGGAAGCGCCGCGCGGCCGCCGGCGGGAAATCCCGCGAAATCCCGCGAACGCCGGGCGCGGCCCTGCTATGCTCGCGCCCGCGAACCGGGCGGGGGAAGGCGCGATGAAGGCGGTGTACCTGGAGCGGCAAGGCGGGCCGGAGGTCCTGCGGTACGGCGACATGCCGGACCCGGAGGCGGGGCCGGGCGAGGTCGTCGTGGACGTGCGCGCGGCGTCGGTCAACGCGGCGGACTGGAAGGTGCGCGCCGGCGGCTACGAGGGCGGGCCGATCGGGAGCTTTCCCTATATCCTCGGCCGCGACTTCTCCGGCGTCGTCGCCGAGGCGGGCGCGGGCGCGGACCTCGCGCCGGGCGAGGAGGTCTTCGGCGTGCTCGATACCGGCCGGGAGGGGGCCTACGCCGAGAAGCTGGCGGTGAAGGCGTCGATCGTCGCGCGCAAGCCCGCCGGCCTGTCGCATATCGACGCAGCCGCGGTCGCGCTGGCCGGGCTGACGGCGAAAATCTCCATCGAGGACACGCTGCGGCTCCGGCCCGGCGAGACGATCCTGATCCAGGGCGGCGCCGGCGGCGTGGCGAGCATGGCGGTGCAGATCGCCAAACATGCCGGCGCGCGGGTCGTGACCACCGCCAGCCCCGCCAACCACGCCTGGCTGCGCGAACTCGGCGCGGACGAGATCGTCGACTACACATCCGTCGATTTCACGAAGGCGGTCTCCGGCGTGGACGCGGTGTTCGAGACGGCCGGCGGCGACGTGGCGGCGCGGTCCTTCGCGGTGCTGCGCCCCGGCGGGCGCGCCGCCTTCATCGCCTCGGGGCCGACGGCGCCGGCCTCGCCCAGGGCCGACGTGGCGTCGCTGCGCCCGGCGGTGGGCCGGGACCGGCCGCATCTCGAACGGATCCTCGAACTGCTGGCGGCCGGCGCGATCCGGGTCCCGGAGACGACGGTCTGGCCGCTGGCGGAGGCCGAGGCGGCGCACCGCGTCAGCGAGGCGCGCCACCTCCGCGGCAAACTGGTGCTGCGGGTCCGGTAGCGCGGCGGGCGGGCGCGCGGCGGCGCCGGGGAGCGCGCGATGCGGGGGCCGTCGCGGATTCCGGAGACGGTGGGCCTGCCCGGCGCGCTGCCGGCGCTGGCGCGCAGCCTCGCGGCGCACCGCTTCATCCTGCGGAGCCTGGTGCGCAACGAGGTCCTGACCCGCTACAGCCACACGCTGCTGGGCGTTGCCTGGTCGCTGCTGAACCCGCTGGCGATGCTGCTGGTCTATTCCTTCGTCTTCGGCGTGGTGTTCCAGGTGCGCTTCGGCCGGGCGACCCCGGCGGGGGAGGTTCCCTACGGGATCGTCCTGTTCTCCGGCCTGCTGGCGCACATGTTCCTCGCCGAGACGCTCAATCGCGCCCAGGGCGTGGTGCTGGAGAACGCGAACTACGTCAAGCGCGTGATTTTCCCGCTGGAGGTGCTGCCGGTCGGCGTGGCGGCGGCGAACCTGGTCCACGCCGGGGTCGCGCTGCTGGTGCTGCTGGCGGCGATCCTGGCGACCGGCCATTCGATCCCGCCGACGGCGCTGCTGCTGCCGGCGGTGTGGGCGCCCTTCGCGGCGATGGTGCTGGGGCTGGCGATGTTCGTCGCCTCGCTCGGCGTGTTCGTGCGTGACATCGGCCAGGTCCTCGGTTTCGTGACCACCGTGCTGCTGTTCCTCAGCCCGATCCTGTTCCCGGCCGACATGCTGCCCGCCGCGCTGCGCGACGCGCTGGTGCTGAACCCGCTGACCGTGCCGGTGGAGCAGACCCGCGCCGTGCTGCTGTGGGGCGAGGCGCCGGACTGGCGGGCGCTGGGCGGCTACGCGCTGGCGGGCGCCGCCATGGCGTGGACCGGCTCCTGGTGGTTCCTGCGCACGCGCAAGGGCTTCGCCGACGTGATGTGACGCGGCGCGCGGCGGGATTTTCAACGCGCGCGTGGCTCCCTCCCGTACCCCATGTCCGGAACGAGGACTGGCGAAGTTCGAGGCTGGCTTCGAGGCCAAGCGCCGGCGCCGGGAGTTCCGGGGCGAACGGGACCCGGCCGACGCCTCCCCGGACCGATGGATCGACATCTCCGAACGGCCCCGCCATATCGCGGCCGGTCAGGATTTATCGGGATGCATTTCGCGCCTCTTCCCGATCGATACGCGAGCGATCGGACAAATTTCGCGTGCTGCCGCGATCCAAAAAAAAGACGATTGCGAGGGTGTACACAGCACCATACTATGACCGAAACGGAGCGCGGAGGCTGCCGCGCTTCGACCGATCCGCCGGCGAGGGAGTTCGACCATGAAGTCAGCCGAAACGATCCGCGGCGCGTGGGTAGCCGCGGCGTTCTGCGCGCTGGTCCTGGCGGCGGCGGTGCACGGGCCGGCGCGCGCGGAGTACCAGGACGACGAAACGAGCGAGGACATCTACGATTCCTGCAAGGATTTCAGCGTCAGCAATAGTACGGTTAGCGCGACGTGCAATTACGAAAACCCGAACGGAAGCAAAACCGCCGCAACTCGCGGCACGAGTATTAATTTGCATGACTACGTCAACTGGGACTGGGCCACGGAAACGCTTTCGTGGGGGACCAGTGGAAGCGGCCACTGGGGCCCTGGCAAGTGTTACTCATCGTCTTTGTCGGTGGCGACGGATTCCGTGACGTACAAGGTCTATTGTAACAATTTTACCGCCTATAAGCAGGTTTCGATCACGATGAGCGACAAGATCGAGAACGACGGGGGCTATCTGAAATACAATGCGAACAGGTAGTCGTCGCCGCGCCCCGGTGGAACCGGGCCGGGAAGGGCTGGCTTCGACGCGGCCGGCGCCGCTCTTTTCCATCGACGGCCCCACGCCCCCCGGCGCCCCGCGCGTCGCGGCGCTTGCCAGCGGGGCCGCGCGGGGGTAAGGGTTCCCTCGACGCGCCCGTAGCTCAGCTGGATAGAGCGCCGCCCTCCGAAGGCGGAGGTCAGAGGTTCGAATCCTCTCGGGCGCGCCATCGCGCCGGGCCGGCGGTCAGCCGGGCGACAGGTCGCCCCAGCTGGCGACCCGCTCGGCGCGCAGCGCGATCGCCGGCCGGCCGTCCAGCTCCATCGCCCGGTACTGCGCGTAACGGGCGCGGAGCGCCTCCACCGCGCGGTCGCGCTCCGGCCCCGCCTCCAGCAGTTCCGCCGGGCCGCGCAGCATGACCCAGCCGAGCCGCGACCAGTCGCGATCGTCGTAGCGGTCGGCGACCAGCGCGGCGCGCGGGTTCTCGACCACGTTGCGCGCCCGCTTCAGCGCGCGCGGCGCGACGGTCTTGGGCTTGGCGTCGAGCACGACATAGGCGCTCTCGCCCACGAGCGCGAAGCACACCGGCACGACATGCGGCGCGCCGGCCGCGTCCGCCGTGGCGAGCCGGGCGACCCGTTGCGCCTCGAGGAACCGCCGCTCCGCCGGGGTCATCGCCGCCCGCGCCCCGGCCGCTATCCCCGCGCCCGCTCCACCGAGGCGATCACCGGCGTCGCGCGCAGGGCGGCGAGGATGTTGGTCAGGTGGCGCACATCGTCCACCTCGACATCGACCCGCAACTCGAAAAAGTCCACCGAACGGTCGACGATCCGCAGGTTGGCGATGTTGCCGGCGTTGCGGCCGATGACGGTCGAGACGCTGCCCAGGCTGCCCGGCTCGTTGGCGAGGATCATCGTGAGGCGGCCGATATGCGGGGCGGCGCCGGCGTCCGGATCCCAGGCGACGTCGAGCCAGCGCTCCGGCATGGAGTGGAACCCCTCCAGCGTCTCGCAGTCGATGGTGTGGATGGTCACGCCCTTGCCGGTGGTGACGATGCCGACGATCCGCTCGCCGGGCAGCGGGTGGCAGCAGCGCGCGTAATGCACCGCCAGGCCCGGGATCAGCCCCTTGAGCGGGATGGTCCCGCTTCCGGGCCTGGCGCGCCCGCGCGCGCGGGGGGCCGGCGCGGCCGCGCCCGGCTCGGCGGCCTCCGGCTTGCCCTCCCGGTCCGGGAAGGCGGCGTTCAGCGCCTCGGTCGGGCCGATCGTCCCCTCGCCGACGCCGGCCAGCACATCCTCCGCCTGGGCCTGGCCGAGGCGTTCGGCGGCGCGGCGGATCGCTTTTTCGGAGTAGCGGACGCCGGCCTGGCGGAAGGTCTTCTGGACGATCGCCTTGCCGAGTTCGCGGAACTGCTGGCGGCGCTGCTGGCGGACGAAGCGGCGGATGGCCGCGCGCGCCTTGCCGGTCTTGGCGAAGGACTCCCAGGCGGGCGACGGGCGCGAGGTCTTGGAGGTGACGATCTCCACCTGGTCGCCGTTCTTCAGCGGCGTGGCGAGCGGGCGCAGCTTGCCGTTGATCCTGGCGCCGACGCAGGTGTCGCCGACCTCGGAGTGCACCGCGTAGGCGAAATCCACCGGCGAGGCCTCCAGCGGCAGGGAGATCAGCTCCCCCTTCGGCGTGAAGCAGAACACCACGTTCCGGTACATTTCCAGCTTGGCGTTCTCCAGGAACTCCTCGGGGCCGGAATCGTGGTCGAGGATTTCGCGGAACCGGCGCAGCCAGTCCTGGCCCTCGGCGAGGCCGGACCGGCCGAGCTTGTAGTTCCAGTGCGCCGCGACGCCGAGCTCCGCCACCTCGTGCATCTCGGCGGTGCGGATCTGCATCTCCACGCGCTGCCCGCCGGGGCCGGCGACGCCGGTGTGGATCGAGCGGTAGCCGTTGGGCTTCGGCGTGCTGATGTAGTCCTTGAAGCGCCCCGGCAGCATCGAATAGGCGCCGTGGATCGCGCCGAGCGCGGCGTAGCACCCGGCCACGTCCGCGACGATCAGGCGGAAGGCGACGATGTCCGACAGCTGCTCCAGCTCCACATGCTTGCGCCGCATCTTGAGCCAGATGGAGTGGGGCGACTTGCGCCGGCCGGAAATCCGCGCCCGCACCCCGGCCTCCTCGCAGGTGCGGGTCAGTTCGGACACGATGTCCTCGACGAAATCGCCGCCCTCGGCCGCGAGGTAGTCGAGGCGGTTGACGATGGACTCCCAGGCGTCCGGGTTCAGCTGCCGGAAGGCCAGGTCCTCCAGTTCGTCGCGGATGTCCTGGACGCCGATCCGCTCGGCCAGCGGGGCGTAGATCTCCATCGTCTCCCGGGCGATGCGCTCGCGCTTGCCGGGGTCGCGGATGTGGGTCAGCGTGCGCATGTTGTGCAGGCGGTCGGCGAGCTTGACCAGCAGGACGCGGATGTCCTCCGACATCGCGAGCACGAACTTGCGGAAGTTCTCCGCCTGCTCCGTGCGGTCGGACTGGAGTTCGATGCGGTTGAGCTTGGTCACGCCGTCGACCAGGCGCGCCACCTCGCCGCCGAACAGCCGCTCGATCTCCTCCAGCGTCGCGCCGGTGTCCTCCACCGTGTCGTGCAGCAGCGCGGTGATCACCGTGCGGTGGTCCAGCCGCATGTCGGTCAGGATGCCGGCGACCTCCAGCGGATGGGAGAAGTAGGGGTCGCCCGAGGCGCGCGTCTGCGAGCCGTGCGCGCGCATGGCGAAGACATAGGCGCGGTTGAGCGCGTCCTCGTCCGCCGAGGGGTCGCAGGCGCGCACCCGCTCGACCAGTTCGTACTGGCGCGTCGCCGGGGCCGCGCCGTTCGGGCGCGCCGGCGCGGGAGCCGGGACCGGAGCCGCCTGGACGGCGGCGGGCGCCCCCGCGACCGGCCGCCGGGCCGCCGCCGGGGGCGGCCGCCTACGCCTCGCCGGCGAGGACCGACTCGTCGATGTCTTCGAAGCCTCCGGCATCCGCCTCGGCCCCCTGCTGGATCCGCATCCCCAGGCGCTCGACCGTGTCGTCGTCGTAGTCCGGCTGCGGCTGCGCGCCGGGGTCGCCGAAGATCGCGCCCGCCGTCAGCGCGCCGCCCTCGGCCAGCCGCGCCTCCACATGGTCGTCCTCCGGCTCGTCGATCTCGACATGGCGCTGCAGGCCGCGCACCAGCGCCTCGCGCACCTCCTCGATTTCGATCGTCTCGTCGGCGACCTCGCGCAGCGCGACCACCGGGTTCTTGTCGTTGTCGCGGTCGAGGGTGAGCGCGGCGCCGGCGGAGATGTCGCGCGAGCGCTGCGCCGCGACCATCACCAGGTCGAAGCGGTTGGGGATTTTCTCGACGCAGTCTTCCACGGTGACACGGGCCATGCGGCGACCTCCGGGCGGAGCGGGGTTTCGAGGCGGAAACGCGGAGCCACTATACGCCGCCGCGCCGCGCCGGGCAACCGCCGCCCTACTCGCCCACCTGCAACAGCTTGCCGCGGTCGCGGGCGCCGGCGAAGGCCCAGGCGAAAACCGCCGCCCCGATGGCGAGATAGGCGATGTTGGCGACGATCGCGCCCGCCAGCAGGTCGAGCCGGAACACGCCCTCCACCATCACCGCCCGCATCCCCTCGAACACATAGGCCGACGGCGTGCACCAGGCGACCGCCTGCAGCCATTCCGGCAGCGTGGCGACGGGGTAGTACACCGCGCTGATCGGCGCGAAGGCGAAGATCGCCACCCAGGCGAGGCTCTCGGCGCCGAGGCCGAACCGCACCACCAGCGCCGTCACCGTCATGCCGATCCCCCAACCCATCGCGAACAGGCAGGAGAAGAAGGCGACGATGCCCGGCCCGTAGGAGAACACCGAGAACTCGAAGAAGAACCACGCGAGTATCCAGGACGGCGCCAGCCCGACCACGCCGCGCAGCAGGCTCATCGTCATCGCGGCGACGATCATCTCGTGCGGGCGCAGCGGGCTGACGAAGAGGTGGCCGAGGTTGCGCGACCACATCTCCTCCAGGAAGCAGATGGTGAACCCCATCTGGCCGCGGAACAGCACGTCCCACAGCAGCACCGCCCCGATCAGCACGCCGGCCGCGTTGGCCACCCAGCTCGAATGGCCCATGAAGAACTGGGTCACGAACCCCCAGATGATCATCTGCACGGTCGGCCAGTAGGCCAGCTCCAGCAGGCGCGGCCACGACCCGCGCAGCAGGTAGAAATAGCGCCGCCCCATCGCCGCGACCCGCCGCGCCGAGGAGCCGCCGGCGGCCCCGCGCGCCGCCGGCCGGGCGGGAAGCCGCGTCCCGGCCGCGTCGGTCACGCCGCCGCCTCCGCGCCGGCCCGGTTGCGGGCGATGTCGAGGAACACCTCCTCCAGGTTGGCGCGGCCGTATTTCGCGATCAGTTCGCGCGGCGCGCCGCGGTCGACGATCGCGCCCTCGCGCATCATCAGCACGCCGTCGCACAGCCGCTCGACCTCGGCCATGTTGTGCGAGGCGAGCAGGATCGTCGCCCCCTCCTCGCGCGCGTAGTCCTCCAGGTAGGTGCGTATCCAGTCGGCCGTGTCGGGGTCGAGCGAGGCGGTCGGCTCGTCCAGCAGCAGCGCGCGCGGCCGGTTGATCAACGCCTTGGCGAGCGCCACGCGGGTCTTCTGCCCGGCCGAAAGCTGCCCGGTCTTGCGGTCGAGCAGGCGGCCGAGGTCGAGCCTGCCGGCGAGTTCGTCGATCCGCCGGGCCGGCCGGGGGACGGCGTAAAGCTCGGCGTAGACGCGCAGGTTCTCGCGCGCCGTCAGCCGGTGCGGCAGGTCCACATAGGGCGAGGAGAAGTTCATGAACGGCAGCGCGCGGTAGCGGTCGCGCGTCATGTCGACGCCGAGGATGCGCACCTCCCCCGAACTCGGCGTCAAGAGGCCGAGCAGGATGGAGAGCGTGGTCGTCTTCCCCGCCCCGTTGCCGCCGAGCAGCGCCGTCACCCGCCCCGGCGCGACCGCGAAGTCCACCTCGCGCACGGCCGTTACGTCGCCGAACCGCTTGGTGAGCGCGCGCACTTCGATCGCGGGCATGGACATGGCGGGACCGGAGCTAAGGGGATCGGGAACGCGCCGCACCATAGAGCCGCGCCGGCGGGCGGGCAAGCGGCTGTCCTCGCGCGCGACCTGCGCGGCGGCGGGCCTTCCCGGCCATCCGCCGCCCGGCGAGGCCGCCGGCCGGGGTTCGGCCTCCGGGGGCCCGGCGGGGCGGCTTCCGTCGCGCTCGCTTTCGCCGGCCGGCCCGGCTACGATCCCGGCCGGCGCGCGGGGGGCGCGCGAACGCGGGGGAGGGAAGCGATGCGGTATTGCGTTGTCGGCGCGGGCGCCATGGGCGGGCTGTACGGGATCGGCCTGGCGGCGTCGGGTTGCGAGGTCGATTTCTACGATGTGGACCGGGCGCATGTGGACGCGATCCGCGCGAACGGCTTCCGCCTCTCCGGCGCCACGGGCGACCGGACCCTGGCGGTCCGCGCGACGGCGGACACGGCGGACCTCGCCGGGACGGCGGACATCGTGCTGTTCCATCCCCACACGCTCGGCACGCGCGCGGCGGCCGAGGCGGCGAACGCGATCCTGAAGCCCGAAGGCTGGGCGGTCACGCTGCAGAACGGCATCGGCAATGTCGAAATCCTGGCCGAGGTCCTCGGCGCCGGGCGCGCCGCCGCCGGCGTCAGCTACCACAGCGCGGCGCTGGGCGGCCCCGGCCACGCGATCCACACCAATCCCGGCGTGACGCGGATGGGGGAGGTCGCGGGCGGCCCCTCGCCCCGGCTGGAGGCGCTGGCCGAAGCGATGCGCGGCGCCGGGCTGGAGGCCGAGGTCGTCGCGGACGTGGAGGCGGCGATCTGGACCAAGTTCATCCTGAACTGCGCGGTGAACGCGCTCTGCGCCGTCTCCGGCCTGCGCACGGGCGAGGTGGCGCGCAACCCCTCGGCCGACGCCTTCCAGGACCGGATCGTCGCCGAGGCGATGGCGGTGGTCGAGGCCAAGGGGATAAAGCTGCTGATCGACGATCCGGTGGGGTCGATCAAGCGGGGCACGCGGCGGCGCTACAACCGCCCGTCGATGCTCCAGCACATGGAGGCGGCGCGGCCGACGGAAATCCACACGCTGAACGCCGCGCTGGCGAGCGAGGCGGCGGCGCTCGGCGTGCCGGCCCCGTTCAACGAGGCGCTCTCCCTGCTGGTCAAGGCCCGCGAGGAGGCGGTCGCGCGCGACGCCGCCGCCACGCCCCGCGACTACGAGGCCCTGGAGGCCGAGGCCGCCCGCGAGGCGGCGGCCGGGTGAGGCCGTGGGCGTCGCCCCGGTCCCGAACCGGGCGCGCGCCGGTCCACCGCTTCCTCGATGCCTCCCTGGCCCTGAGCCGGGAGCCTGCCCCGGACCCGTTCCGGGGTCCAGCCGGCGCCGGCTCGAAGGGAAGGGACATCGCCGTTCGACGGCGGGGCGCGGCCCAAGCTTTTTCTGGACCCCGGCGCAAGGCCGGGGAGACGGCTTCGGGATGGCGACGCCCGCGCGAACTCCCCGACGGCGCCCGGCCCGTTCACTCGTCGCCCCCCGGCTACACATCCACCTCCTCGACGAAGCGGGCGTTTTCCTGGATGTAGGCGAAGCGGGGTTCGGGCTTGCGGCCCATCAGGGTTTCGACGGTGCGTTCGAGGTCGCGGCGCTCCCGCTCCGCCGCCGCGTCGGCGACCGGGCCGGCGGCGCGCGGCGGCACGCGGACCTTCAGCAGCACGCGGCGCGCCGGGTCCATCGTCGTCTCGCGCAACTGGGCCGGCGGCATCTCGCCCAGCCCCTTGAAGCGCGAAATCTCCACCTTGCCGCGCCCGGCGAACGCGCCGGCCAGCAACTCGTCCCGGTGCGCGTCGTCGCGGGCGTAGAGCGTCCGGCCGCCCTGGACCAGCCGGTAGAGCGGCGGCATCGCCAGGTAGAGCCGCCCGTCCTCCACCAGGCGCGGCAGTTCGCGGTGGAAGAAGGTCATCAGCAGCGAGGCGATATGCGCCCCGTCCACGTCCGCGTCGGTCATCACGATGACCTTGCCGTAGCGCAGCGCCGCGCCGTCGTAGCCCGCGCCGGAGCCGCAGCCCAGCGCCAGCACCAGGTCGTTCAGCTCCCGGTTGCCGCGCAGCTTCTCCGGCGTCGCGCTGGCGACATTGAGGATCTTGCCGCGCAGGGGGAGGATCGCCTGGGTCGCGCGGTCGCGCGCCTGCTTGGCCGAGCCGCCGGCCGAATCGCCCTCGACCAGGAAAATCTCCGTCCCCTCGGCCTCGGCGCGCGCGCAGTCGGCGAGCTTGCCGGGCAGGCGCAGCTTGCGGGTGGCGGATTTGCGGCTCACCTCCTTTTGCTTGCGCCGGCGCAGCCGCTCCTCGGCGCGTTCGGCGATGGCCTCCAGCAGCGCGCTGGCGGCCTCCGGCGCGCCGGAGAGCCAGTGGTCGAAACGGTCCCGGACCGCCTGCTCGACCAGCCGGGCCGCGCCGGGGCTGGTCAGCCGCTCCTTGGTCTGGCCCTGGAATTGCGGCTCGCGCACGAAGACCGACAGCATGGCGCAGGCGCCGGCCATCGTGTCCTCGGCGGTCGCGGCCGCGATCCGCTTGCCGGCGCCGATCAGTTCGGCGTGGGCGCGCACGCCCTTCAGCAGGGCGGCGCGCAGGCCGGCCTCGTGCGTGCCGCCGTTCGGCGTCGGGATGGTGTTGCAATAGGCGCGGAGGAAGCCGTCGTCGCGGTCGTCCGGCCAGGCGACGGCCCATTCCACGCGCTCGCCGCCGGCCGCCTCCGCCTCGCCGGAGAACGCGGCGGCGCCGATCGCCGCGCGGCCGTCCAGCGCGTCGGCGAGGAAGTCGGCGAGGCCGCCCGGATAGCGCAGCACGGCGCTTTCCGGCGTGTCGTCCTCCGGCCCGCCGGCGCCGGGCGCGCGCGACCAGCGGATCTCCACGCCCTTGAAAAGATAGGCTTTCGAGCGCGCCATCCGGTACAGGAGGGCCGGGCGGAGCCTTGCGGCCGGGCCGAAAATCTCCGGGTCCGGGCGGAAGCGCACGGTCGTGCCGCGCCGGTTCGGGGCCGCGCCGGCGTCGCGCAGCGGGCCGTCCGGCGCGCCGCGCCGGTAGCTCTGCGCATACAGCCGCCGGTCGCGCGCGACCTCCACCTCCAGCCGTTCGGAAAGCGCGTTCACGACGGACACGCCGACGCCGTGCAGGCCGCCGGCGGTGCTGTACGCCCCGTCCGAGAATTTGCCGCCGGCGTGGAGGGTTGTGAGGATCACCTCCAGCGCCGACTTGTCCGGGAACCGGGGATGCGGGTCGACCGGCACGCCGCGGCCGTTGTCGCGGATCGTCGCCATCCCGTCGGCGGCGAGTTCGATCTCGATGCGCGAGGCGTGGCCCGCCACCGCCTCGTCCATCGCGTTGTCCAGCACCTCGGCGGCGAGGTGGTGCATGGCGCGTTCGTCGGCGCCGCCGATATACATGCCGGGGCGCCGCCGCACCGGCTCCAGCCCCTCCAGGACCTCGATGTCCCGGGCCGAGTAGCCGTCCGTCCGCCGGGCCGCCGCCCCCTGGAAAAGATCCGCCATCGCCCCCGGAACCCGGTCCCGATCCGCCGCGCCGCCTTGCCGCGCCGCCTTGTCGTGCCCGGGGCGGATGCGGTAGGCTGGCGGCGGGAAGCTTACAACATCTTGTGGGCCGAGGCAAAGGGCGCGCGCCCGGCTCCCGGGGCGGCCCCCGGGCGCTTCGCGGACGCCCGCCCCGGACGGGAGGACGGCGATGGACGGGCGCCCGGGAGGGGCTTTCCTCACCGACGGGACCGCCGGCGGGACATACCCCCTGTCCGAGCCGCGCTGGCGTTCGGACGCCGGACGCCCGCTCGATGTGTCCGGCCTGTCCGGGACGGACCGCGCCGGGATCGACCGGAGCGAACGCTCGATCTGGCGCTACCGCGCGGCGCTGCCCTTGCCGGGCGTCCGGCCGGTGTCGCTCGGCGAGGGCGGGACGCCGCTGGTCGCGCGCCCCTTCCGCGGCCGCCCGGCGCTCTTCAAGCTCGAATGGGCCTCGCCCACCGGCTCGTTCAAGGACCGGGGCGCGTCCGCCATGATCTCGGCCCTGCGCGCCCAGGGCGTGTCCGAAATCGTCGAGGACAGTTCCGGCAATGGGGGCGCGGCGATCGCCGCATACGGCGCCGCGGCGGGCATGACGGTCCACATATTGTGTCCCGAACGGACCGGCCCGGCCAAGCTGGCGCAGATCGCGGCGACCGGCGCGCGCGTCCGCCTCGTCCCCGGCCCGCGCGAGGCGGCGGCGGACGCGGCGCTCGGCATGGCCGAACGGGGCGTCTTCTACGCGAGCCACAACTGGCACCCCTTCTTCCTCCAGGGGACGAAGACGCTGGGCTACGAGTTGTGGGAGCAGCTCGGTTTCCGGGCGCCCGATTGCGTCGTCGTCCCGGCCGGCGCGGGGAGCAATGTGCTCGGCTGCGACAAGGCGTTCGCGGAGCTTCGGATGTCCGGCGAGATCGACCGGCTCCCGCGGATCTACGCCGCCCAGCCGGCCAATTGCGCGCCGGTCGACGCCGCGTTCCGGGCCGGCGCGGAGGATTTCGTGTCTTGCAAAACGGCGCCGAGCGTTGCCGAAGGCGCGCAAATCGCGCGCCCGGTGCGCCTCGCCGCGGTCCTGGCGGCGCTGCGCCGGTCCGGCGGCGGGACGGTGGCGGTCCCGGAGGCGGACATCGCGGCCGCCGCGCGCGACCTCGCCGCCGGCGGCCTCTACGCCGAGCCGACGGCCGCGCTCGCCGCCGCCGCGCTCGACCGCCTGCTCGCCGCCGGCGCGATCGGCGCGGAAGAGACCGCCGTCGCGGTCCTCACCGGCAGCGGCCTGAAGGCGGGCGCCTGGTGGGCGGCGGAGCTGGGGTTGGTGTAGAGGGTGTGGCGGACGAAAAAAAGCTTGACGGCGCTGTAGCCTTGCGCTACATAACCTTCCATGAAGGAGGTCGTTTACAGCCGCACGGCGCAGAAGGCCCTGACCCGGATGCCCCGCAACTGGGCCACGCGCATCCGGGACAAGATTCGGCTCTATGCCGAAGACCCGGGGGCACAGGCCAACAATGTCGTTCGGCTCAAGGGCCATGACGGTCTGACGCGCCTCAGAGTGGGCGACTGGCGCGTTATTATGCGCGACGGAACCGTGCTGTATATCGTGAACGTGGCCAGCCGGGGCGGCGTCTACAGGGAGTGAACGCGATGAACCAGATGGTGACGATTCCCAAGGCCGAATACGATCGCCTGTGCGCCCTGGAAGAGGACTTCGCGGACGCGCGGGCCGCGCTGTCGATCGAGGCGCGGATCGCGGCGGGGGAGGAGGAGCTCGTGCCCGCCGCCGTGGTGGACCGCCTGATCGACGGCGAGGCGCCGCTGCGGGTATGGCGCGAGTTCCGCGGCTTCACGCAGTCCGGCCTCGCCCGCGAAACCGGCGTTAGCCGCGTGCAAATCGTCGAGATCGAGGCCGGCCGGAACGCCGGCTCGGCCCGCACGCTCCGCAAACTGGCGGACGCGCTCGGCGTCGCGCTCGACGACCTGGTCCCGCCCGCGGAGGGCCGCTGACGGCGGCGCGGCGGAAGGGCGAGGGCGTAAGGAAAGTCGCATATGCGGGACAAACGGCCGGCGCGGCCGACGACGGGGTGGGGCGATCGATGACAAAATTATCCTCCGCCCTTACCTTGTCGAATCGCAAGGCGAGCACGGGAGCGCGAACATGGCCGGGACAATGACGCTGGAGGCGCCGCTCGCTGGCGCCATCGGGAGCTTTCTCGAATCGACGCTCTCCGAGGTGCGCTCGTCCGGGAGCGGATTCGCCGCCGAGGCCGCCACCGTCGAGCGCGAGGCGATTGTCGCGGACTTGGCCAAGCTTGTCCAGCTTGTCGGGAACGCGCGCGGCGCGGTCGAGGGATTGGCCTCGACGATCTCGAAGGCAAGGGAAATTCCGCCGGATGGCGCGGCGTCGTGGAAGGGGCAAGCCCGGCGCCTGGACGAGCGGGCGCGGGCGATACGCTCCGCGCTTCCCGAAATCGGAAAAGCAATCGAAAAGTCTCTCCGAAACGACGACTGCCTCAAGGAAGACTACATGTGGCTGGTGGATCGTATGGAGGAACTTGCCGACCGCATGGAAGACGTCGCGGAGACCATGGCCCTCGCGGTGCATAAACCGTTCAGGGAGGCCGTGAAGAAAGAACTGGGGGTTATCGGTGTTGCGTAACGAACGGCCGGCCTTTATCCGAGAATTGAAAAGGATAGAAAGAAAGCATCGAGGGACGACCGATAGACTCGAAGAATCTCTCGGCTATATCGATTCCTTGGCGGAGGGGGTTCCCAGGCAGGCCGATCCAATCCCGTATTTGAATGGCAGGCCGGTTTACAAGCTCCGCATTAAGGCCGACAGGACCAAAGGCCGGGATGCGAGGCTGATTTTCTACTACGATGGCGATCTCCTCGTTCCCCTGTTCATCTACACGAAGGCCGATCGGGAGACGGTCGCGGCCGCCGAGATCCGGGACGCGCTCGCCGAGATGGACCTGCTCGACACGCCCCCGCCGTAGCGCCCCCGGCGCCTTCCCGCATGGTTTCCTTCCCGTCGCGCCGGCGCGGCAGGCTCCCGGATCGGGTCCGGGGCGCCCCCCCCCCCGAACGCGAAGCGGGCCGCTCCGGGGAGCGGCCCGCTTGTGTCGGGTCGGGGGCGCGTCAGACCGAGTAGTACATCTGGAACTCGATCGGGTGCGGGGTCTGCTCGAAGGCCAGCACTTCCTGCGTCTTCAGTTCGATATAGGCGTCGATCTGGTCGTTGTCGAACACATCGCCGGCCGTCAGGAAGCCGCGGTCGGCGTCGAGCGCCGCCAGCGCCTCGCGCAGGGAGCCGCAGACCGTCGGGATGTCCTTCAGCTCCTCCGGCGGCAGGTCGTACAGGTCCTTGTCCATCGGGTCGCCCGGATGGATGCGGTTCTGGATGCCGTCGAGGCCGGCCATCAGCATCGCCGAGAAGCCGAGATAGGGGTTGCCGGCGCCGTCGGGGAAGCGCACCTCCACCCGCTTGCCCTTGGGGCTGTTCACATGCGGGATGCGGCAGGAGGCCGAGCGGTTGCGCGAGGAATACGCCAGCAGCACCGGCGCCTCGAAGCCCGGAATCAGCCGCTTGTAGCTGTTGGTGATCGAGTTGGTGAAGGCGTTGATCGCGCGGGCGTGCTTCATGATCCCGCCGATGTAGTAGAGCGCCAGTTCCGACAGGTCGGCGTAGCCGGAGCCGGCGAACATCGGCGCGCCGTCCTTCCAGATCGACTGGTGCACATGCATCCCCGACCCGTTGTCGCCCGCCACCGGCTTGGGCATGAAGGTGGCCGACTTGCCGTAGGAGGCCGCGACCTGGTGGACGACGTACTTGTAGATCTGCATGTTGTCGGCGGTCTCGATCAGCGTGCCGAACTTCATGCCGAGCTCGTGCTGCGACGGCGCGACCTCGTGGTGGTGCTTCTCCACCTCGACGCCCATCTCCGACATCACCGACAGCATCTCGCTGCGCAGGTCCTGCTCGGAATCGACCGGCGGGACCGGGAAGTAGCCGCCCTTGACGACGGGCCGGTGGCCGAGGTTGCCCTCCTCGTAGTCGCGGGCGCCGTTGTACGGCCCCTCCGAACTGTCCACCTCGTAATAGCTGCGGTTCATCGCCACGTCGAACTTCACGTCGTCGAAGACGAAGAACTCCGCCTCCGGCCCGAAGAACGCCGTGTCGCCGATGCCGAGCATCGCCATGTGGTTGATGGCGGCCTTGGCGGTGGAGCGCGGGTCGCGGTTGTAGGGCTGGCCGGTCGACGGCTCCAGCACGTCGCACACCAGCACCATCGTGGACTGGGCGAAGAACGGGTCCATCCGGGCGGTCGCGAGGTCCGGCATCAGGCACATGTCGGACTCGTTGATCGCCTTCCAGCCGGCGATCGAGGAGCCGTCGAACATGAAGCCCTCGGCCAGCGAGTCCTCGTCCACGGTCTCCACCGCCTGGGTCAGGTGCTGCCACTTGCCGCGCGGGTCGGTGAAGCGGAGGTCGACGAACTTGACGTCGTTCTCCTTCAACATATCCAGGATCTTGCCGGTGTCGGTCATGTCGTCCTTCCCGATGGTGTATGGGCGTTGGCGGGGAGCCGCGGGGCCGGGCGTCAGAGCGCGGCGGCGCCGGTCTCCCCGGTGCGGATGCGGATGGCCTCGTCGATCGTGGAGATGAAGATCTTGCCGTCGCCGATGCGCCCGGTGTGCGCGGCCTGCTGGATCGCCTCGACGGCGCGCTCGACCAGGCGGTCCTCCATGACCACCTCGATCTTCACCTTGGGCAGGAAATCGACCACGTATTCCGCGCCGCGGTAGAGTTCGGTGTGGCCCTTCTGGCGCCCGAACCCCTTGGCCTCGGTCACGGTGATCCCCTGGATGCCGACGTCGTGCAGGCTTTCCTTCACCTCGTCGAGCTTGAAGGGCTTGATGATCGCCTCGATCTTTTTCATGCGCCCGCCGGCTCCGCGAATGTTGCGGGCGGACGGATCCGCCCCGGATGACCCGCCAAGGCAAGCACGAACCGTGCCAGAAGGCGCGCGCCGCCCGCCCCTTGCCCGTCAAGGGGTTGGGCGCGGCCCGCGCGGCGGGCCGGCGCCGGCGCTGCCCACGGAACGGGCGAATGCCCGCTTTTTCGGCGCGGATCTGCCTGTTTTTCAGGCAAGGCAGTCGGCGATCCGGTCGATCGCCCGGCGGATGTTCTCGGTCGAATTGGCGTAGGAGAAGCGCAGGTAGCCCTCGCCGAGCGCGCCGAAGCTGGTCCCGGCGATGACGGCCACGCCGGCCTCCTCCAGCAGCTTCCTCTGCAGCGCCTCGCAGTCCATGCCCGTCCCCTCGATATTGGGGAAGGCGTAGAAGGCGCCGCCCGGCTCGACGCAGCGGAACCCCTCGATGCCGTTCAGCGCGTCGACGATGACGCGGCGGCGCGCGTCGAACGCCTCGACCATGGCGCGCGGCTCGTCCTGCGGCCCCTCCAGCGCCGCGATGCCGGCGAACTGGGCCGGCGCGTTGACGCAGGAATGGCAGTTCACCGCCAGCTTCTCGGCGTGCCCGACCACGTCCGCCGGCCACACGCCGTAGCCGAGCCGCCAGCCCGTCATCGCGTAGGTCTTGGACCAGCCGTCGAGCAGGATCAGCCGGTCCTCCAGTTCGGGCCGGCCGAGCAGGGTCGCGTGCTCGCGCCCGTCGTAGAGCATCTGGCCGTAGATTTCGTCGCTCATCACCGCGACCTCGGGCCAGTCCGCCAGCCCGGCGACCAGCGCGTCGACCTCGGCGCGCGGCGTCGCGCCGCCGGTGGGGTTGGCCGGGCTGTTGAGCACGATCAGGCGCGTGCGCTCGTTGACCTTTTCCAGCACCTCCGCCGCCGAGAAGGCGAAGCCGTTCTCCTCGCGCAGCGGGATCGGCACGGCCGTGGCGCCGGAGAACCGGATCGCCGACTCGTAGATCGGGAAACCGGGGTTGGGGTAGAGGATTTCCGCCCCCGGCTCGCCGTAGATCATCATGGCGAAGAACATCGTCACCTTGCCGCCCGGCACGGCGAGCACGCGGGCCGGGTCCACCTCGGCGCCGAACCGCCGCGCGAGGTCCGCCGACACCGCCCGGCGCAGCTCCGGGATGCCGCCCGCCGCCGTGTAGCCGTGGTGGCCGTCGCGCAGCGCCTTGACGGCGGCCTCGACCACGTGGTCCGGCGTCTTGAAGTCCGGCTGGCCGATGCCGAGGTTGATAATGTCGCGCCCCTGCGCCGCCAGGTCGTTGGCGCGGGCGAGCACCTCGAACGCGGTTTCGGTGCCGAGATGGTTCATCCGGTCGGCGAGCCTGGACATGCGGCCTTTCCTCCCTCGGTGTCGCGAAGCGGCGCACCATAGGGCAAAGCCGCCCCCGCCGGAAGGCCCGCGACCGGGGCCGGCTCAGCCGGCGGCCCCGCGGGCGCGCTTGCGCCCGGCGCGGCCGAAGCGGCGCAGCAGCTTCGCCAGGCCGGGGTTCCGCACCGCCTCGGCGGCCCGGTTCGGGCGCCGCCACTTCAGCCGGCGCTGGCCGCGCTCCTTCCAGTCCAGCATCTGGTGCGTGACGCGCAGCGGATAGACCCGCACGCGCAGCCGCGCGGCCGGGCCGCGGCCGGAGGACGGATGCTTGCGGTACGCGAAGTCGCCGAAGGGGCGCGGCTCGACATCGCCCGCCGCGCCCGCCTCCTCCAGCGCCTCCAGCGCGGCCGCGTCCGCCTCGGCGAGTCCGGGCACGGGCCAGCCCTTGGGGACCATCCAGCGCCGCCGGTCGCGCGTCGTCACCAGCAGCACCAGCGTCTTGCCCCCGGCCGTCACATAGGGCAGGGCGGCGACTTGCCGGGCGCGGCGGCTTTTCCTGGGCACGGACGGCGGCTCCGGGACGGGGGAGCGGGCGGGCGGGTGGAGCCGGGCGCGCGTCCCGGCGGATCGCGGCCCTTTTACGCCCCCCGCCCCGCCCGGCGCCAGCGCGAAAGCGCCGCTTGAGCCGGCCGGGCGATTCCGGTATGGGCCGGTGGCCTTGTCGGGGGAGGGTTTTCGCGATGAAGCCGGCCAACGCCGTTCTCGGCTCCTACGGGACCACCGTGTTCGAGGTGATGTCGCGGCTCGCCATCGAGCGCGGGTCGATCAACCTCGGACAGGGTTTCCCGGACGACCGCGGCCCCGACCCGGTGCTCGACAAGGCGGCCGAATTCCTCCGCGACCCGCCGAACCAGTATCCGCCGATGCTGGGCGTGCCGGAACTGCGCAAGGCGGTGGCGGCGCACAACGCGCGGTTTTACGGGATCGAGGTCGACTGGGCGACGGAGACCATGGTCTCCACCGGCGCGACCGAGGGGCTGGCGGCCTGCTTTTTCGGCCTGATCGAGCCGGGCGACGAGGTGGTGCTGGTCGAGCCGCTGTACGACTGCTACCTGCCGATCGTGCGGCGCGCCGGCGGGGTTCCGAAACCCGTCGCGATCCGCCCGCCGGAATGGCGGCTCGACCCGGCGGCGCTCCGGGCGGCGTTCTCGGAGAAGACCAAGCTGCTGGTGCTCAACACGCCGCAGAACCCGGCCTCGAAAGTGTACACGCGCGCGGAGCTCGAACTGCTGGCCGGGCTGGTCCGCGAGTTCGACGCCATCGCGGTGTGCGACGAGGTCTACGAGCACATGGCCTTCGACGGGCGCGAACACATCCCGCTGGCGACGCTGCCGGGGATGCGCGAGCGCACGATCCGCATCGGCTCGGCCGGCAAGACCTTCTCGCTCACCGGCTGGAAGGTGGGCTACCTGACGGGGCCGGCGGACCTGCTGCGCGCGGTCGCCAAGGCGCACCAGTTCCTGGTGTTCACCACCGCGCCGAACCTGCAGCGCGCCGTCGCCTTCGGCCTGGGCCAGGACGACGCCTATTTCCGGGGCCTGAACGATTCGATGCGGGCCAAGCGCGACCGGCTGTCGGACGCGCTGGCGCGCATCCCCGGCTTCGCGCCGGCGCCGTGCGAGGGGACCTATTTCCTGTTCGTGGACATCTCCGGGACCGGCTTCGAGGGCGGCGACGTGGCGTTCTGCGAACACATCACCGTCGAGGCCGGCGTGACGGCGGTGCCGGTCAGCGCGTTCTACCGCGAGGGCGGGCCGGAGAGCTTCATCCGCTTCTGCTTCGCCAAGCGCGACGAGGTGCTCGACGCCGCGGCCGCGAAACTGGCCGCGCATTTCGGGTGAGGGCGCGGGGGCGGGCGGCCCCGGCTTCAAAAAATCTTCGGGAGACCTGCCTGTTTCGCGATGGCGTTCGCCCGGAGGAGTTCGGGGATGAGTCCGGCGCACTCCGCCATCAGCTCCTCGACGGTCTCGGCCTCGGCGACCAAGCCGGGCACATCCTCGCTGGTGGCGACCCAGACGCCGGCCTCCGCGTCGTAAATGCCGTCGACGATACAGCTTCCGCCCATCCGGGCCTCCCGCGCCGCGTGGCCGCCCCGCCGGCGAGGCGAGGCTCGGCGGAGCTTACATCGCAAGCGCCGCCTCGGGGAAGGCGAAGACCGGACCGCCCGCGCGGTCGGCGGGGGCGGGCGGCTACAGCTGGACCGCGCCCTTTTCCGTCAGCCGCAGGGCGTCCGCGTCGGCGCGCTCGAACCAGCCCCGGGCCACCCCGGCCGCGACGCCCGGCTCCAGGGCGACGGCCCATCCCTGCTCCAGGGCGATGGCGCGGATGTCGTCGAGGCCGAGAACCGAGCCGGCGGCGGTCAGCCGCCGCGTCCTGAACGCGGCCAGCGCCTGGCGCGCCAGCAGGTCGGACAGGATGAACGCGCCGACATCGGCGTCGATCGCCGCGCCGCCGGGGCCGCGCCACGGACCCCGCGCGCCGTCCGCCGTCCGTCCCTCGACATAGCCCACGAGTTTCTCGTGCCGTTGCCCGAACCGCTCGATCTCCGCGTCGAGGTTGCGCACATCCGCTTCGAGATTGCCGACGCGGATTTCGATATTTTTCATATTGGCGTTGATTTTCCCGATTTGTAGCGCCAAGTCCTTCAAGTTTTTATTGTTTTGTTCCACATGATAATCGAATTTTTCGTCGAAACGATGCGCGACTTCATCGATACGGGAATCGAATCGACTTCATCGCCAAACGGCGCCGCCGATGGCCAGCAGAATGACCACGCCCAAGCCCAGTATCCACTTTTGGTCGTCGGTCATGTCGCCGCTCCCGGGGCGCCGGCGCGCGCCACGACCCAAGCCTGTATCGCCGCCGCCGGCGCGTCAAGCCGCGATGGCGACGCGCGCCGCGCTTTCCGGTTGACGCGGGCGGGCGGGGGGCGTATGGCTCCCGGCCTTCGGCGGCGGGCGTAGCTCAGGCGGTTAGAGCACCAGATTGTGGATCTGGGGGTCGTGGGTTCAAGTCCCATCGCTCGCCCCATTCCCTCCCCGCGCGGGGCCGGACCGGCCGCGCGGGGCCGGAGGCTCCCTTGCGCGTGCCCTCCCGATCGGCGCTGTTGACGACGGCGGAGATGGGCGAGGCCGACCGGCTCGCCATCGCCGGCGGCGTTCCGGGGATCGACCTGATGGAGGCCGCCGGGCGCGCCGCCGCCCGCGCGATCCAGCGCCGCTTCCCGCCCGTTCCCGTCCTCGTCCTGTGCGGTCCCGGCAACAACGGCGGCGACGGTTTCGTCGTCGCGCGGCTGTTGCGCGCGGCGGGCTGGCCGGTTTCGGTCGGGACGCTGGGCGATCCGGGGCGCTTGCGCGGCGACGCGGCGCTGGCGGCGACGCGGTGGGACGGCGGGACGCGCCCGGCCGCGGCGGCGCCGATCGGCGCCGCCGGGCTCGTCGTGGACGCGCTGTTCGGCGCCGGGCTTTCGCGCGACCTTTCCGGCGAGGCGCTGGCCCTCGTCGCCGCGCTGCGCGGCCGGGCGGGCGCGGGCCGGCCGGGGGTCGTCGCCATCGACACGCCGAGCGGCGTGGACGGCGACACCGGCCTGGTCCGGGGCGCCGCCGCGCCGGCCGACCTGACGGTCGCCTTCTTCCGCGCCAAGCCGGGCCACCTGCTGCTGCCGGGGCGGGAGCTTTGCGGCGAGACGGTCGTCGCCGACATCGGGATTCCGGACTCCGCGCTGGAGGCGATCGCCCCGGCCCAGGGGCGCAACGGCCCCGCGCTGTGGGCCGAATGGCTGCGGCCGCCCGGCCCGGGCGACCACAAATACACCCGGGGCCATGCCGCGATCGCGGGCGGCGCGGCGATGACGGGGGCGGCGCGGCTGGCGGCGGCGGCGGCGCGCCGCGCCGGGGCCGGGCTGGCGACGCTGGCGGTTCCCCCGGCGGCCGCGGCGATATACCGCGCCGCCGCGCCGGGCGCGCCGGTCGTCGAATGCGCGGGCGCGGCCGCGTTCCGCGCCATGCTGGCGGACCGGCGGCTCACGGCCGTGCTCGCCGGGCCGGGGCTGGGGGTCGAACCCCGGACCCGCGCCATCGTCGAGGCGGCGCTGGGGGCCGGCCGGCCGGCGGTGCTCGACGCCGACGCGCTCACCGTCTTCGCGGGCGAGGCCGGGGCGCTGGCCGCGCTGGCCGGGCCGAGGCGCGCGCCGCCGGTCGTCACGCCGCACGAGGGGGAGTTCGCGCGGCTGTTCCCGGACCTCGCGGCGGGCGCCCCGGGCGCGTCGCGCCTCGGCAAACTCGACCGGGCGCGCGCCGCCGCCGCCCGGCTCGGCGCGGTCGTCCTGCTGAAGGGGGCCGACACCGTGATCGCCGCGCCGGACGGGACGGCGCTGATCGACGCGAACGCGCCGCCCTGGCTCGCCACCGGCGGGACGGGCGATGTGCTGGCCGGGACCGTCGCCGGGCTGCTGGCGCGCGGGACGCCGGCGTTCGAGGCGGCGGCGGCGGCGGCCTGGCTTTGCGGGACGGCGGCGCGGCTCGCCGGCCCCGGATTGCTGGCGGAGGACCTGCCCCCGCTGCTGCCCCGGGCGGCGGAGCGCGCGCGGGAAGCGGCGGCCGCCGGCCGCGCCGGCGGTTTCGCGTGAAAAATCCCGCCGGAAGGGCCATACAGGCCGGTCCGGCGAACGCTCCGGCCGCGCCCGCGGCCGCCCCTTCGAGGCCCGCCATGCCCGACGACCGCCCCGGCCCGCTCGACCGCGCCCGCGCCAACCTCGCCCGCGCCTGGGCCGAACTGTCGGACACCACGCGGCGCTACATCTCGCGCCAGCCCCGCCCGGACCTGCCGGAGGACGACCTGGCCCGGGCGCGGGCGGAGATGGAGGCCTGCGTGGACGCGCCGGGCGACGAGGCCTCGGCCCGGGCCCGGGCCGCCGGGCTGGGCCGCCTCTACGCCGGGTTGAACGCGACCGGCCGGGCGCGCTTCCTCGCCGAACTGGCGGCCGGGTTCGACACCGACCGGGCCGCGGTGGACGCCGCCATGGAGGCGGCGCGCCGCGCCGGGACCGACCCCGCCGCCCGGCGCGCGGCCGAGCGCGCCTTGCGGGCGGCGCTGGAGCCGCGCTGGCGGGCGCTGCTCGGCCGTTTCACCACGCTGCCCGACGGCGTGAAGTTCCTGGTCGACCTGCGCGCCGAGATGCTGCGCGCGGTCCCGGACGACCCGTCGATCGCGCCGCTGGCCGACGACCTGCGCGAGATGCTGGCGCGCTGGTTCGACATCGGGCTGCTGGAGTTGCGCCGGATCGACTGGCGCTCGCCCGCCAGCCTGCTGGAGAAGCTGATCGCCTACGAGTCCGTGCACGCCATCCGGTCCTGGGACGACCTGAAGAACCGGCTCGATTCCGACCGGCGCTGCTTCGCCTTCTTCCATCCCAACATGCCGGACGAGCCGCTGATCTTCGTCGAGGTGGCGCTGGACAACGGCATGTCGGCGAGCGTCGACCGGCTGCTCGACGAATCGGCCCCGCCGGTCGATCCGCGAGCCGCCGACACGGCGATCTTCTACTCGATCTCCAACGCCCAGCGCGGCCTGGCCGGGATCGGCTTCGGCAACTTCCTGATCAAGCGCGTGGTGGAGGCGCTGGGGCGCGAGTTCCCCAACCTGCGGACCTTCGCCACGCTGTCGCCGATCCCGGGCTTCGCGCGCTGGCTGGCCGGGCGGATGGCGGAGCCGGACGCGGCGCTGCTGACGCCGGCGGCGCGCAAGGCGCTCCGCGCGCGGGGCGAGGGGGCGGACGACGGCGCGCTGCTCTCCGGCCTGCTGGCCTGGGCGGACGGGTTCGACGGCCCGGCGGCGGCGGAGCTGGAGGAGCCGCTGAAGCGGCTCGCGGCCCTCTACCTCGCGACGGAGAAGGGGCGCGGCGGCCGCGCGCGCGACTCGGTGGCGCATTTCCACCTGGCCAACGGCGCGCGGATCGAGCGGCTGAACTGGATGGGCGACCGCTCCGGGCGCGGCCTCGCCCAGTCGCACGGGCTGATGGTCAACTACCTCTACCGCCTCGGCGACATCGAGGCGAACAGCGCCGCCTACGCCCGCGACGGCGCGGCGGCGCGAAGCGCGTCCGTCCGCGCGCTGCTCCGCGATTGACGGAGGGCGGCGCCCGCGCCCCGGATTCGGTCCGGGGTCCAGGGGGGCAAGGGCGCCGGCGCTTGCCGTTCGGGGGGCCCCGGCGCTTGCCGTTCGGGGGCTGCCGGAAAGGGCGGCGCCCCGTCGCCGCTTGCTCGCGGCCCTTCCCTTCGCGCCGGAGCCGCTGGGCCCCGGCGCGAGGCCGGGGCGACACGGCCGGGGGGCCTCGGCCCCCCGGCCGTGTCGCTTGTTGACGCGGGCGGCGGGTTCCTTTAGCCATGCCGGCGCGCGGGACGGGGCGGGGTCCGCCGGCCGGCGGGCCGCGCCCCCACGCCGGCGGGCGGGCGTGGTGGAACCGGTAGACACGCCGGACTTAGGATCCGGTGGCGCAAGCCGTGGGGGTTCGAATCCCTTCGCCCGCACCGCGGCGCGCCCCCATGGGACCGGACGGATCGGACGGAAGCGATGCAGGTCACCGAAACCGTTACCGAGAATCTGAAGCGCGAGTTCAGGGTCGTGGTCCCGGCCGCCGACATCGACGGCAGGCTGGCGGGCCGGCTCGAGGAACTCGCCTCGACGGCGCGGCTGCCCGGCTTCCGTCCCGGCAAGGTGCCGTCGCGCCTGCTGCGCCAGCGTTTCGGCCGGGCGCTGCTGGGCGAGGTGCTGGAGGTCGCGGTGGACGAGACCTCGCGCCAGGCGCTGGACGACCGCGGGCTGCGCCCCGCCGTCCGGCCCAGCATCGAGATCACAGCCTTCGACGAGGGCGCGGACCTGGAGTACAGCCTCAGCGTCGAACTGATGCCGGAGATCGAACCCGTCGATTTCGCCGCCATCGCGCTGGAGCGCCCGACGGCCGAGCCGGGCGACGAGGAGGTGGACCGCATGGTCTCCGCCATGGCGGAGGGGCAGAAGCGCACCGAACCCGTCGAGGAGGACCGGCCGGCGCGGGAGGGCGATGTCGTCGTCGTGGACTTCGCCGGAACGATCGACGGCGAACCCTTCGAGGGCGGGACGGCCGAGGGCGCCTCGATCGAACTCGGCGCCGGGCGGTTCATCCCCGGTTTCGAGGAGCAGCTGGCGGGCGCGCGGGCCGGCGGCGAGGTCGAGGTCAGGACCGCGTTCCCGGAGGATTACCGCGTGGCCGGCCTCGCGGGGAAGGAGGCGGTCTTCAAGGTCCAGGCCAGGGAGATCCGCGCGCCGGTCCCGGTGGAGATCGACGACGACTTCGCCCGGATGTTCGGCCTGGACGACCTGGCCACGCTCAGGAACGCGATCCGCGACGACATCGCGCGGGACTACGCCCGGACCTCGCGCGAACTGCTGAAGCGCCAGCTGCTCGACGCGCTGGACGAGCGCGGCAGTTTCGAGGTCCCGCCGGGCATGGCGGAGCGCGAATACGAGGCGATCTGCCGCGCCTTCGGCCCGGCCCCGGCGGCCGAGGGCGGGGACGAGGGCGGCGAGGACCACGACCACGGCCATGACCACGATCACGGCCACGACCATGCGCACGATCATGGCCACGACCACGATCACGACCATGCGCACGATCATGGCCACGACCACGACCACGACCATGCGCACGACCACGACCACGGCCACGGCCATGCCGGCGCGGCGGCCGCGCCGGCGGACGAGGGGCTGAGCGACGAGGACAAGGCGGAGTACCGCCGCATCGCGACGCGCCGGGTCAAGCTCGGCCTGATGCTCCAGGAGACCGGCCGGCTCAACAACATCGAGGTCACCGAGGAGGAGACGCGCCGCGCCATCCAGCGCGAGGCGATGCGCCATCCCGGCCGGCAGCGCGAGGCGGCGGAGTTCCTCGAGAACAACGCCGACGCGCTCGCCAGCCTGCGGGCGCCGCTGTTCGAGGACAAGGTGGTCGATTTCATCCTCGAAATGGCGACGGTGACCGACCGGAAAGTGACGCCGGAGGAACTGCTGGCCGAGGCCCGCGCGGCGAACGAGGACGGCGACGACGGCGACGACGGCGACGACGGCGACGACGGCGGAAGCGACTCCCCCGGCGGCTGAGAAGGCGCGGGACTTCCGGCCGCCCGCCGTGCTATGCGGGGCGCGCCGGCCCGCCGCGAACCGAGGCATCGAGCCATGAACCGAGACGAAGGCCCGTACATGAGCAGCCTGATCCCAATGGTGGTGGAGCAGACCAACCGCGGCGAGCGGGCCTACGACATCTACTCCCGCCTGCTGAAGGAGCGGATCGTCTTCGTGGTCGGCCCGATCAACGACGCGGTGGCGAGCGTGGTGTGCGCGCAGCTGCTGTTCCTGGAGGCGGACAACCCCTCAAAGGACATCGCCATGTACATCAACTCGCCCGGCGGCCTCGTGACCTCGGGCCTCGCGATGTACGACACGATGGAGTACATCCGCCCGGACGTCTCGACCGTCTGCATCGGCCAGGCGGCCTCCATGGGGTCGCTGCTGCTGGCCGCCGGCGCCAAGGGCAAGCGCTACTGCCTGCCCCACTCCAAGGTGATGGTCCACCAGCCCTCGGGCGGCTTCCAGGGCCAGGCGACCGACATCGAGATCCACGCCAAGGAAATCCTCGCCACCCGCGCGCGCCTGAACCAGGTCTATGTGAAGCACACCGGCCGCACGATGCGGAAGATCGAGTCGGCGATGGACCGCGACAACTTCATGACGCCGCGCGAGGCGCTCGATTTCGGGCTGATCGACGAGGTGGTCGAGAAGCGGCCGGTCGGGCCGGAGGGCGCGGCCGGGCCGGCCTGACGGGCCGGCGGGCGCCCCCGTTTCCGGGCCGCGGGCGGGGGCGCGGCATTCGCCATTGCGCGGTCGGGGCCGCCGGGGCTAACATCGCGGCGGATCGACGGGAGCGGATCGGAACGCCATGAGCAAATCGGGCAGCGGCGGCGACTCCAAGAACACACTGTACTGTTCGTTCTGCGGCAAGAGCCAGCACGAGGTGCGCAAGCTGATCGCCGGGCCGACGGTGTTCATCTGCGACGAGTGCGTCGAACTGTGCATGGACATCATCCGCGAGGAGAACAAGACCACGCTGGTCAAATCGCGCGACGGCGTGCCGACGCCGGCCAACATCCGCCAGGTGCTGGACGACTACGTGATCGGCCAGGACCACGCCAAGCGCATCCTCTCGGTCGCCGTCCACAACCACTACAAGCGCCTGTCGCACGGCCAGAAGAACAACGACGTGGAGCTGGCCAAGTCCAACATCCTGCTGATCGGCCCCACCGGCTGCGGCAAGACGCTGCTGGCGCAGACGCTGGCCCGCATCATCGACGTGCCCTTCACGATGGCGGACGCCACCACGCTGACCGAGGCCGGCTATGTGGGCGAGGACGTGGAGAACATCATCCTGAAGCTGCTCCAGTCCGCCGACTACAATGTCGAGCGGGCGCAGCGCGGCATCGTCTATATCGACGAGGTGGACAAGATCAGCCGCAAGTCCGACAACCCCTCGATCACGCGCGACGTGTCGGGCGAGGGCGTGCAGCAGGCGCTGCTGAAGATCATGGAGGGCACGGTCGCCAGCGTGCCGCCCCAGGGCGGGCGCAAGCACCCGCAGCAGGAGTTCCTGCAGGTGGACACCACCAACATCCTGTTCATCTGCGGCGGCGCCTTCTCCGGGCTGGACAAGATCATCTCGGCCCGGGGCCGCGGCTCCTCGATCGGCTTCAACGCCGATGTGCGCGACCCGGACGACCGGCGCACCGGCGAAATCCTGCGCGGGGTCGAGCCGGAGGACCTGCTGAAATTCGGCCTGATCCCGGAATTCGTCGGCCGCCTGCCCGTGCTGGCGACGCTGGACGACCTCGACGAGGGGGCGCTGGTCGACATCCTCACCAAGCCGAAGAACGCGCTGGTCAAGCAGTACCAGCGCCTGTTCGAGATGGAGAACGTGCGGCTGGAGTTCCGCGACGACGCGCTGCGCGGCATCGCCGGCAAGGCGATCGAGCGCAAGACCGGCGCGCGCGGCCTGCGCTCCATCCTGGAGAACATCCTGCTCGACCCGATGTTCGACCTGCCCAGCGCGGACGACATCGAGGAGATCATCATCAGCGCCGATGTCGTCGAGAACGGCTCCCCGCCGATCACGGTCCACGCCGAGCGGCGGGAGGACCTGAGCGACAGCGCCTGAGGGCGCGCGGCCGGCCCGCGGGCGCTGGCCCCGCGGGCCCCGGTCCCGGCCGGGACCGGACCGGAAAAAAGACCGAACCCGCGGCGCCCCCCGGCCGGCCCGCGCCCGACACCCGCGCGAAGGGGCGGCCCCGCACATGACCGAGACCCACGCCACCTATCCCGTTCTCCCGCTGCGCGACATCGTCGTCTTCCCGCACATGATCGTGCCGCTGTTCGTCGGCCGGAAAAAGTCGATCGAGGCGCTTGAGGACGTGATGAAGGACGACAAGCAGATCCTCCTCGCGACCCAGAAGAACCCCGGCGACGACGACCCGGCGCCGGACGACGTGTACGGCGTCGGCACGGTCGGCACGGTCCTCCAGCTGCTGAAGCTGCCGGACGGCACGGTGAAGGTGCTGGTCGAGGGGTCGTACCGGGCGCGCATCCTCGGCTACACCGCCAACCCGCGCTTCTTCGAGGCCGACGCCCGCGCCATCGAGGAGGACCGGGGCGACGCGCGCGAGCAGGAGGCGCTGTCGCGCGCCGTGATCTCCCAGTTCGAGCAGTACATCAAGCTCAACAAGAAAATCCCGCCGGAGGTGCTGGTCTCCGTCAACCAGATCGACGACCCGGCCAAGCTGGCCGACACGGTGGGCGCGCATCTCGCGCTGAAAATCCCGGAAAAGCAGGAGCTGCTGGAGATCGAGAGCGTCATCGACCGGCTGGAGCGCGTCTACAGCCACATGGAGGGCGAGATCGGCGTCCTGCAGGTGGAGAAGCGGGTGCGCAACCGCGTCAAGCGCCAGATGGAGAAGACGCAGCGGGAATACTACCTGAACGAGCAGATGAAGGCGATCCAGAAGGAGCTCGGCGAGGGCGAGGACGCCCGCGACGAACTGGCCGAGCTGGAGGAGCGGATCGCCAAGACCAAATTCACCAAGGAGGCCCGCGAGAAGGCGGCGGCCGAGCTGAAAAAGCTGCGCGGCATGAGCCAGATGTCGGCCGAGGCCACGGTGGTGCGCAACTACCTCGACTGGCTGCTGGCGATTCCGTGGCGCAAGCGCTCGCGCGTGAAGAAGGACCTCAGGCTCGCCGAAACCGTGCTCGACCGCGACCATTACGGCCTGGAGAAGGTGAAGGAGCGCATCCTCGAATACCTCGCCGTGCAGCAGCGCACCGGCAAGGTGAAGGGGCCGATCCTGTGCCTGGTCGGCCCGCCGGGCGTCGGCAAGACCTCGCTCGGCAAGTCGATCGCCGAGGCGACCGGGCGCAACTTCGTGCGCATGTCGCTCGGCGGCGTGCGCGACGAGGCGGAGATCCGCGGCCACCGGCGCACCTATATCGGCTCGCTGCCCGGCAAGATCGTCCAGGGCATGAAGAAGGCCAAGACCTCCAACCCGCTGTTCCTGCTCGACGAGATCGACAAGCTCGGCAGCGATTTCCGGGGCGACCCGTCCTCGGCGCTGCTGGAGGTGCTGGACCCCGAGCAGAACAACAGCTTCCAGGACCACTACCTCGAAGTGGACTACGACCTGTCGGACGTGATGTTCGTCACCACGGCCAACACGCTGCGCATGGCCCAGCCGCTGCTGGACCGGATGGAGACGATCCGCATCTCCGGCTACACCGAGGACGAGAAGGTGGAGATCGCCAACCGCCACCTCATCGTCAAGCAGGTCGAGCGGCACGGCCTGCGCGAGGGCGAGTGGCGCATCTCGGAGGAGGCGCTGCGCGACCTGATCCGCTACTACACGCGCGAGGCTGGCGTGCGGAACCTGGAGCGCGAACTGGCCAACCTGGCGCGCAAGGCGGTCAAGGAAATCCTGATGAAGGACGTGGCGCGGGTCCGCGTCACGCGCCGCAACCTGGAGAAGTTCGCCGGCGTCCGCCGCTACCGCTACGGCGAGGTCGAGGACAGCGACATGGTGGGCGTCACCACCGGCCTGGCCTGGACGGAGGTGGGCGGCGAACTGCTCTCCATCGAATCGGTCACGGTTCCCGGCAAGGGCCGCGTCACCTCGACCGGCAAGCTCGGCGACGTGATGAAGGAATCGGTGCAGGCGGCGGAAAGCTTCGTGAAGTCGCGCGCGCCGGCCTACGGCGTTCCGCGCGAACTGCTGGAGACCCGCGACATCCATGTCCATGTCCCGGAGGCCGCCACGCCCAAGGACGGGCCGTCCGCCGGCGTCGCCATGGTGACCTCGATCGTCTCCGTGCTCACCGGGGTGCCGGTGCGCCGCGACATCGCCATGACCGGCGAGATCACGCTGCGCGGGCGGGTGCTGCCGATCGGCGGGCTGAAGGAGAAGCTGCTGGCCGCGCTCAGGGGCGGGCTGAAGACCGTGGTGATCCCGCGCGACAACGAGAAGGACCTGGCCGAAATCCCCGACAACGTGAAGCGCGGCCTCGAAATCCGCTCGGTCTCCACGGTGGACGAGGTGATCTTCCTCGCGCTGACCGGCGAGCCGGCGCCGCTGCCGGAGGGCGAGGCGGCGGCGGACGCGGCGCCGCCGCTTCCGGCCGCCGGGGCCGAGGATTCGCGCGACGGGGCGGTGGCGCACTGACCGCCCGGCCCGCGCCGCGCGGCGGCTTCCGGGCCGCGCGCGACGGCGCGGGATTGCGGGTTGACGCTCCTTCCGGGCCGGTCGTATCGTCGCGCGCTCGCGAACCGACGGGGGCGGTTCATTTTTCCGAACAAGGGGGGCAGCCGTGAACAAGAACGATCTTATCGCCCGGGTCGCCGGCGACACCGGCCTTTCCAAGCCGGCGGCGGGAGGCGCGGTCGACTCGGTGATACGGAACATTACGGAAGCCCTGAAGGGCGGCGACGACGTCCGCCTGATCGGCTTCGGCAACTTCACCGTGGCCGTGCGCCCGGCCGGCGAGGGGCGCAACCCCCGCACCGGCGAGAAAATCCGGATCGGCGAGGCGCGGCAGCCGAAGTTCAAGGCCGGCAAGACCCTGAAGGACGCGCTGAACTAGGCGCCGGCCCGCCGGCCCGGGGGGACGGAGCGCGCGGGCGCTTGGCTCAGCGGCAGAGCGCCTCGTTTACACCGAGGAGAGGGGCGGTTCGACTCCGCCAGCGCCCACCGCCGGGTGGCCGCCCCGTCCGGCGCGGCGGCGCGGCGCGGGCCGGGCGCGTTCTCCTCCGCCGGACCGGGCGGAATCGCGCCGGACAACCGCTTGACAGGGCCGGGCGGGGCCGGTAAACGGGCGCGTCCCGCCGAAGCACGGCGCGGGGCGGTCGCGCGGGGGTGTAGCTCAGTTCGGTTAGAGCGCTGGCCTGTCACGCCAGAGGCCGCGGGTTCGAGTCCCGTCACTCCCGCCACTTCCCCCGCCCCGACAAGCGCGCGCGAACGCGCCGGGCGGGCGCGCCCCGTTCCCCGTTCCGGGCCGGGGCGGACCGGGATGGGGGCGATGACGGAGCTTCTGCGCGAATACCTGCCGATCCTGATCTTCATCGGCGTCGCCGCCGGCATGGCGGTCGCGGCGGTCGTCGCCTCGCTCGTCGTCGCCCGGCAGCGGCCCGATTCGGAGAAGGTCTCGGCCTACGAATGCGGCTTCGAGGCGTTCGACGATTCGCGCGGCCAGTTCGATGTGCGCTTCTACCTGGTCGCCATCCTGTTCATCATTTTCGACCTCGAAGTGGCCTTCCTGTTCCCCTGGGCGGTGTCGCTCGGCGCCATCGGGATGTTCGGGTTCTGGTCGATGATGGTTTTCCTCGCCATCCTGACCGTCGGCTTCGTTTACGAGTGGAGGAAGGGAGCGCTGGAATGGGAGTGACCGTCCCGGAAGCGTCGCGCCGCCCGGTCCCGCCGGGGGCCGACCAGGACGCCATCCTGCGCGCCGTCGGCGACGACCTGCGCGAGAAGGGGTTCGTGGTCGCCCAGGCGGACAAGCTGTTCAACTGGGCGCGCAGCGGATCGCTCTGGCCGATGACCTTCGGGCTGGCCTGCTGCGCGGTCGAGATGATGCATTCCGCCGCCAGCCGCTACGACCTCGACCGTTTCGGCATGGTGTTCCGGCCCAGCCCCAGGCAGTCCGACGTGATGATCGTCGCCGGCACGCTGACCAACAAGATGGCCCCGGCCCTGCGCAAGGTGTACGACCAGATGGCCGAGCCGCGCTGGGTCGTGTCCATGGGGTCCTGCGCCAACGGCGGCGGCTACTACCACTATTCCTATTCGGTGGTGCGCGGGTGCGACCGCATCGTGCCGGTCGATGTCTATGTGCCCGGCTGCCCGCCGACGGCGGAGGCGCTGCTGTACGGGCTGATGCAGCTGCAGCGCAAGATCCGCCGCACCGGGACGATCGCGCGGTGAGCGGGGGCCGGTCCGGCCGGGCTTCGGCGGGGCGGGGCGGCCATGGCCCGCGCTGAGCCGCCGCCGGCGCTCGCGGAGCTGGCGGAGCACCTGTCGGCGCGGCTCGCCGACGCGCTGGACGGCGCCGGCTGGTCCGGCGACGAGCTGGAGCTGCGGGCGCGGCCCGACACGCTCCTCCGCGTCCTCGCCTTCCTGCGCGACGATTCGCAATGCCTGTTCAAGACGCTGGCGGACCTCTGCGGCGCCGACTACCCGGACCGCGACCCCCGCTTCGAGGTCGTCTACAACCTGTTGAGCGTGAACCACAACCTGCGCGTCCGGGTGAAGGTCGCGGTGGGCGAGGACACGCCCGTGCCGACCGCCAGCGGCCTGTTCATGTCCGCCGAGTGGAACGAGCGCGAGGCGTGGGACATGTACGGGATTTTCTTCTCGGACCACCCCGACCTGCGCCGCCTGCTGACGGACTACGGGTTCGAGGGCCACCCGATGCGCAAGGACTTCCCGCTCACCGGCCATGTCGAGGTGCGCTACGACGACGAGCGCAAGCGGGTGGTGTACGAGCCGGTCAAGCTGGCGCAGGACTTCCGCGACTTCGACTTCCTCAGCCCCTGGGAGGGCGCGCGCGCCGCGATGCCGGCCGGCCCGGACGGCGCGGCGGAGGACGGGCGATGAGCGAGACCGCGATCAAGCCGCTCACCCTCAATTTCGGCCCGCAGCACCCGGCGGCCCATGGCGTGCTGCGGCTGGTGCTGGAGATGGACGGCGAGGTGGTGGAGCGCGCCGACCCGCATATCGGCCTGCTGCACCGGGGCACCGAGAAGCTGATCGAGCACAAGACCTGGCTCCAGGCCGTGCCGTATTTCGACCGGCTGGACTATGTCGCGCCGATGTCGCAGGAGCACGCCTACGCGCTCGCCGTCGAGAAGCTGCTGGGCCTGGAGGTCCCGCGCCGCGGGCAGTATATCCGCGTGCTCTACGCCGAACTCTCGCGCATCCTGAACCACCTGCTCAACGTCACCACCTTCGCGCTGGACGTGGGCGCGATGACGCCGCTGCTCTGGGGTTTCGAGGAGCGCGAGCGGCTGATGGAGTTCTACGAGCGCGCCTCGGGGGCGCGGCTGCACGCGGCCTATTTCCGCCCCGGCGGCGTCCACCAGGACCTGCCCGCCGGCCTGCTCGACGACATCGCGGACTGGGCGGCGAAGTTCCCGAACTTCATCGACGACATGGAGACGCTGCTCACCGACAACCGCATCTTCAAGCAGCGCACGGTGGACATCGGCAAGGTGACGGCGGAGGAGGCGCACAGCCTCGGCTTTACCGGGCCGTGCCTGCGCGCCTCGGGCCTGCCCTGGGATCTGCGCAAGTCGCAGCCCTACGACGCCTACGACGCGATGGCGTTCGACATCCCGATCGGCAAGACCGGCGACTGCTACGCCCGCTACCTGGTGCGGGTGGAGGAGATGCGCCAGAGCCTGCGCATCGTCGAGCAATGCGTCGAGGAGATGCCCGACGGCCCGGTCAAGACCGCCGACCGCAAGGTGGCGCCGCCGCCGCGCGGCGAGATGAAGCGCTCCATGGAGGCGCTGATCCACCACTTCAAGCTCTACACCGAGGGCTACCGCGTCCCCGCCGGCGAGACCTACACCGCCGTCGAGGCGCCGAAGGGCGAGTTCGGCGTCTATGTCGTCTCGGACGGCTCCAACAAGCCCTACCGCTGCAAGATCCGCGCGCCCGGCTTCGCCTTCATGTCGGCGATGGACTACCTTTCCCGGGGGCACATGCTGGCCGACACCGTGGCCATCATCGGCTCGCTGGATATCGTGTTCGGGGAGATCGACCGTTGAGCGGCCACGAATTCGCCGAGAACCAGCCGGAAAGCTGGGCCTTCACGCCGGAGAACGCGGCCCGCGCCGACGCGCTCGTCGCCAAGTACCCGCCGGGCCGGCAGGCGAGCGCCGTGATCCCGCTGCTCGACCTCGCGCAGCGCCAGCACGGCAACTGGCTGCCCCTGAAGGCGATCGAGGCGGTGGCGGCGCGGCTCGACATGGCGCCGATCCGGGTGCTGGAGGTCGCGACCTTCTACACCATGTTCAACCTGAAGCCGGTGGGCCGCTGGTTCCTGCAGGCCTGCACCACCACGCCGTGCTGGCTGCGCGGCTCGGACGAGGTGATGCGCTGCGTGCGCGACAAGCTCGGCATCGGCAACCACGGGACCACCGCGGACGGCATGTTCAGCCTGCTGGCGGTCGAGTGCCTCGGCGCCTGCGTCAACGCGCCGATCGTGCAGGTGAACGACGACTACTACGAGGACCTGGACTACGACCGCACCGCCGAACTGCTCGACGCGCTCGCCCGCGGCGAGCCGCCGCCGCCCGGCTCGATGTCCGGGCGCAACATGTCGGAAGGCGCCGCCGGGGCGACGACGCTGACGAGCCTGCGGGCGGCCGGCGGAGGGGAGGCGCTCGATGCTGCGCGATGAGGACCGCGTCTTCACCAACCTCTACGGCTGGTTCGACTGGGGCCTGGAGGGCGCGCGCAAGCGCGGCGACTGGAGCACCACGCGGGAAATCCTCTCGCGCTCGCCCGAGGACATCGTGGAGGCGATCAAGGCGTCGGGCCTGCGCGGCCGGGGCGGCGCCGGCTTCCCGACCGGGCTGAAATGGTCGTTCATGCCGAAGGAGGTCCGCGACCGGCCGCACTACCTGGTCGTCAACGCCGACGAGAGCGAACCCGGCACCTGCAAGGACCGGGAGATCATGCGCAACGACCCGCACAAGCTGGTCGAGGGCTGCCTGGTCGCCGGCTACGCGATGCGGGCCTGCGCCGCCTACATCTACATCCGGGGCGAGTTCGTCGCCGAGTCGCTGCGCCTGCAGGCGGCGATCGACCAGGCCTACGAGGCCGGGCTGATCGGCCGGAACGCCTGCGGCAGCGGCTACGATTTCGACGTGGTCCTGCACCGGGGCGCCGGCGCCTATATCTGCGGCGAGGAGACGGCGCTGCTCGAAAGCCTGGAGGGCAAGAAGGGCCAGCCCAGGCTCAAGCCGCCCTTCCCGGCGGCGGTCGGCCTCTACGGCTGCCCGTCCACCGTCAACAATGTCGAGAGCATCGCGGTGGCGCCGGAAATCCTGCGCCGGGGGCCGGAATGGTTCGCCGCCCTGGGGCGCGAGCGCAACACCGGCACCAAGCTGTTCTGCATCTCCGGCCATGTCGAGAACCCCTGCAATGTCGAGGAGGAGATGGGCATCCCGCTGCGCGAGCTGATCGAGAAGCACGCGGGCGGGGTGACCGGCGGCTGGGACAACCTGCTGGCGGTGATTCCCGGCGGCTCCTCGGTGCGGCTGATCCCGAAATCGATCTGCGACGACGTGCTGATGGATTTCGACTCGCTGATGGCGGTGCGGTCGGGCCTCGGCACGGCGGCGGTCATCGTGATGAACAGGCAGACCGACATCGTGAAGGCGATCGCGCGGCTCTCCTACTTCTACAAGCACGAAAGCTGCGGCCAGTGCACGCCCTGCCGCGAGGGCAGCGGCTGGATGTGGCGCGTGATGGAGCGGCTGGTCACGGGCGACGCCGAGTACGAGGAGATCGACGCGCTGGAGGAAGTGACGAAACAGGTCGAGGGCCATACGATCTGCGCGCTGGGCGACGCGGCGGCGTGGCCGATCCAGGGCCTGCTGGCGCATTTCCGGGGCGAGGTCGAGGGCCGGATCGCGGCGCGCAAGGCCGCCGCCCTCAGAGCCGCCGAATAGGCCCCGGGGCGCGGCGCGGGGAAGGCCGGGAGGAGTCGATGCCGACGCTGAAGGTCGATGGAATCGAGGTCGAGGTCCCGCCGGGATCGACCGTGCTTCACGCCTGCGAGGCGGCCGGCAAGGAGATTCCCCGTTTCTGCTACCACGAGCGGCTGTCGATCGCCGGCAACTGCCGCATGTGCCTGGTCGAGGTGAAGCCGGGGCCGCCCAAGCCGCAGGCCAGTTGCGCGCTCCCCGCCATGGACAACCAGGAGATCGCCACCGACAGCGAGATGGTGCGCAAGGCGCGCCACGGCGTGATGGAGTTCCTGCTGATCAACCACCCGCTGGACTGCCCGATCTGCGACCAGGGCGGCGAGTGCGACCTGCAGGACCAGGCGATGGGCTACGGCCACCACACCAGCCGCTACACCGAGCACAAGCGCGCGGTCGAGGACAAGCACATGGGGCCGCTCATCGCGACGACGATGACGCGCTGCATCCACTGCACGCGCTGCGTGCGCTTCTCGACCGAGGTGGCCGGCGTCGAGAACCTCGGCGCGCTCGGCCGCGGCGAGACGATGGAGATTACGACCTACCTCGAAGGCGCGCTCGACTCCGAACTCTCCGGCAATGTGATCGACCTGTGCCCGGTCGGCGCGCTGACCTCCCGCCCCTACGCCTTCGTCTCCCGGCCGTGGGAGCTGACCAAGACCGAGACCATCGATGTGATGGACGCGGTGGGCAGCAACATCCGGGTGGACGCGCGCGGCTCCGAGGTGCTGCGGGTGCTCCCCCGCGCGCACGACGATGTGAACGAGGAGTGGATTTCCGACAAGACGCGCTTCGCCTGCGACGGGCTGCGCCGCCAGCGGCTCGACCGGCCGTACATCCGGCGCGACGGCCGGCTGGTCCCGGCGACCTGGACGGAGGCCTTCGCGGCGGTCGCGGAGCGGATGCGCGGCCTGCCCGGCGAGCGGATGGCGGCGATCGCCGGCGACCTGTGCGACGCCGAATCGATGTTCGCGCTGAAGGCGCTGATGGCCGATCTCGGCTCGCCGCATCTCGACTGCCGCCAGGACGGGGCCGCGCTCGACCCCTCGGTCCGGGCCGGCTACCTGTTCAACACGACCATCGCCGGGATCGAGGATTCGGACGCGGTCCTGCTGATCGGGACCGATCCGAGGCGCGAGGCGCCGGTGCTGAACGCGCGCTTCCGCAAGCGCTGGCTCGCCGGCGGCCTGAAGGCGGGGCTGGTGGGCGCGCCGACGGACCTGACATGGCCGGCGGAACGGCTCGGCGCCGGGCCGGAGACGCTCGCCGCGATCGCCGACGGGAGCCACCCCTTCGCCGCCACGCTGAAGGCGGCCGGGCGGCCGATGCTGGTGCTCGGCATGGCGGCGCTGGCGCGGCCGGACGGGGCGGGCGCGCTCGCGCTGGCGCGGCGGATCGCCGAGGCGACGGGCATGGTCCGGCCCGCCGAGGGCGACCGGCCGGCCTGGAACGGCTTCAACGTGCTGCACACGGCGGCCGCGCGCGTCGCCGGCCTCGACATCGGCTTCGCGCCGGGGCCGGGCGGCCGCGATGTCGCCGGCATCCTGGAGGGCGCGGGCAAGGGCGAGATCGACCTGGTCTGGCTGCTCGGCGCCGACGAGATCGACACGGACAGGCTGGGCGACGCCTTCGTCGTTTACCAGGGCCACCATGGCGACCGGGGCGCGCACCGGGCCGACGTCATCCTCCCCGGCGCGGCCTATACCGAGAAGGACGGCCTCTACGTCAACACCGAGGGCCGCGCGCAGGAGGCGTTCCGCGCCTGCTTCCCGCCCGGCGAGGCGCGGGAGGACTGGAAGATTCCGCGCGCGCTGTCGGGCGCGCTGGGCCGGCCGCTGCCCTTCGACACGCCGGGCGCGCTTCGCGCGGCGCTGGTCGCGGCGCACCCGACCTTCGGCGCGATCGACGAGGTGGAGCCGGCGGCCTGGGCGCCGTTCGGCCCCGCCGGCGCAGACGCGGACGCGGCGATCGCCGCCGCCGTCGAGGGCAACCGCCCCTTCGGCCGCGCCATCGAGGACTTCTACATGACGGACCCGATCGGCCGCCATTCCGCGACCATGGCCGAGTGCTCGGCGGCGTTCGGGGCCGCGCGGGCGGCCCGCGCGCAAGCGGCGGAGTAGGCCGGCGATGGACGCCTTCCTGTACGACTACGCGCTTCCGGCGGCGATCGTCGTCGCCCAGATCATGGCCATCGTGGTGCCGCTGCTGGTGTCGGTGGCGTATCTCACCTATTTCGAGCGCAAGGTCATCGCGGCGATCCAGTTGCGCAAGGGGCCGAACGTCGTCGGCCCGTTCGGCCTGCTGCAGCCGCTGGCGGACGGCGTGAAGCTGCTGGTCAAGGAGACCATCCTGCCGGCCGGCGCCAACAAGCTGATCTTCGCCGCCGCGCCGATGCTGACCTTCGTGCTGAGCCTCATCGCCTGGGCGGTGATCCCGTTCGACGCCGGGCTGGTGCTGGCCGACATCAACGTGGGCGTGCTCTACCTCTTCGCGATCTCCTCGCTCGGCGTGTACGGCGTGATCATGGCCGGCTGGGCGTCCAACTCGAAATACGCCTTCCTCGGCGCCCTGCGCTCGGCGGCGCAGATGGTGTCCTACGAGGTGTCGATCGGCTTCGTCATCATCACGGTGCTGCTCTGCGTCGGCTCGCTCAACCTGACGGACGTGGTGGAGGCGCAGCGCACGGTGTGGTTCGCCATCCCGTTGCTGCCGATGTTCGTGATCTTCTTCGTCTCGGCGCTGGCCGAGACCAACCGGGCGCCGTTCGACCTGCCGGAGGGCGAGTCGGAACTGGTGGCGGGCTATTTCGTCGAGTACTCCTCGATGACCTTCGCGCTGTTCTTCCTCGGCGAATACGCCAACATGATCCTGATGAGCGCGATGACCGCGATCCTGTTCCTCGGCGGCTGGCTGCCGCCGTTCGACATCGCGCCGTTCAACTGGATTCCGGGGCCGATCTGGTTCGCCGCCAAGATCGCCTTCGTGCTGTTCTTCTTCCTCTGGGTGCGGGCGACCTTCCCGAGGTATCGCTACGACCAGCTGATGCGCCTGGGGTGGAAGGTGTTCCTGCCGTTCTCGCTGCTGTGGGTGGCGGTGACGGCGGGCGTGCTGGTGGCGTTCGACTGGGTTCCCGCGCCGGTCGCGGGCTGACGGGGAAAGGGGGGCGGCCATGGGAATCGCGCGCGGCGGCAGGGCCCTGCTGCTTTCGGAACTGGCGACGGGCATGTACCTGACGCTGAAGTACTTCTTCAAGCCGAAGGTCACCGTCAACTACCCCTACGAGAAGGGGCCGCTCGGCCCGCGCTTCCGGGGCGAGCACGCGCTGCGCCGCTACCCCAACGGGGAGGAGCGCTGCATCGCCTGCAAGCTGTGCGAGGCGATCTGCCCGGCCCAGGCGATCACGATCGAGGCGGAGCCGCGCGACGACGGCAGCCGGCGCACCACGCGCTACGACATCGACATGACGAAATGCATCTATTGCGGCTTCTGCCAGGAGGCCTGCCCGGTGGACGCCATTGTCGAGGGGCCGAACTTCGAGTTCGCCGTCGAGACGCGCGAGGAGCTCTTCTACAACAAGGAAAAACTGCTCGCGAACGGCGACCGCTGGGAGGCCGAGATCGCGCGCAACCTCGCGGCCGACGCGCCGTACCGCTGACGCCGGGACCGCCGGGGGAGAAACTCCATGATCGTCCAGGCGCTCGCCTTCTACGCCTTCGCCTTCGTCGCCATCGCGGCCGGCGTCATGGTGGTGGCCTCGCGCAACCCGGTGCATTCGGTGCTGTTCCTGATCCTCGCCTTCTTCAACGCCGCCGGGCTGTTCGTTCTGGTGGGGGCGGAGTTCATCGCCATGATCCTGGTGGTGGTCTATGTCGGCGCGGTGGCGGTGCTGTTCCTGTTCGTCGTGATGATGCTGGACATCAATTTCGTCGAGTTGCGCCAGGGCTTCATGCGCTACCTGCCGGTGGGCGCGCTGATCGGCGTGGTGCTGGCGGCGGAGTTGCTGTTCGTGCTGGCGGCCTGGTCGATCTCGGGCGAGGCGGCGGGCGCGGCCGCCGCCCCCGCCCCGGCGCCGGCCGAGACGCCGAACACGCACGCGCTCGGCGAAATCCTCTACACGCGCTATGTCTACCTGTTCCAGGCGGCGGGCCTGATCCTGCTGGTCGCGATGATCGGGGCGATCGTGCTCACGCTGCGCGCGCGCGAGGGCGTGAAGCGCCAGCGCATCGCCGACCAGCTGGCGCGCCGCCGCGAGGACGCGGTCGATGTCGTCGCCGTCGAGCGCGGCGAGGGCGTCTGAGCGGGGCGTCGGGGCGCCGCCCGGGGACCTCTACCCGTAGCGCGCCCGCAGCCAGGCGCGGACGGCGCGCATTCCCTGGGCCTCGCCGCCCTCGGGCCGGCCGGGCCGGGCCTCGGCGTTGTACGCCATCAGGTCGATATGCGCCCAGGGGATGTCCGGCTCGACGAAGCGTTCGAGGAACAGCGCCGCCGTGATCGCGCCGCCTTGCGGGATCGAGCCGGTGCTGTGCAGGTCCGCCACCTTCGATTCGATGTGCCGGCGGTAGCCGGGCCAGAGCGGCAGCCGCCACAGCGGGTCCTCGACCGCCGCGCCGCCGTCCAGCAGCCCACCGGCCAGCGCGTCGTCGTTGCAGAACAGCGCCGGGAGTTCGGTCCCCAGCGCCACCCGCGCCGCGCCGGTCAGCGTCGCGAAGTCGACGATCGCCTCGGGCCGGTCGCGCGCCGCCTCGGCCAGCGCGTCGGACAGGATCAGCCGGCCCTCGGCGTCGGTGTTGCCGACCTCCACCGTCAGGCCCTTGCGGGTGTCCAGCACATCGCGCGGGCGAAACGCGCCGGCGGAGATCGCGTTCTCGACCGCCGGCACCAGCACGCGCAGGCGGATCGGCGCGCCGGCGTCCATGAGCACGCGCGCGAGGCCGAGGACCTGCGCCGCGCCGCCCATGTCCTTCTTCATGTGCAACATGCCCGATGCCGGCTTGATGTCGAGGCCGCCGCTGTCGAAGCACACGCCCTTGCCCACCAGCGTCACGCGCGGCGCGTCCGGCTCGCCCCAGGAGATGTCGACCAGGCGCGGCGGCTGCGCGGCGGCGCGGCCGACGGCGTGGACCGAGGGATAGCCCCGCTCCAGCAGCGCCTCGCCGACGATCGTCTCGACCCGCGCGCCGAACGGCTCCACCGTCGCGCGCGCCGCCTCGGCGAGTTCGGCCGGGCCGAGGTCGCAGGCCGGCGCGTTTATCAGGTCGCGGACCAGCGCGGCCGCGGCCGCCAGCCGCTCGACCTCCGCCCGGTCGGCCCCGTCCGGCCAGGCCAGCGCCGCCTTCGGGCGCGCCTTCGCCGTGTAGCGGTCGAACGCATAGCCGCCGAGCGCCCAGCCGAGCGCGGCCAGCGTCGCCGCCTCGGGCGCGCGTTCGGCGTCGAGCCGGTACACGCCCTCCGGCAGCCGGCCGGGCAGGCCGGCGAGGTCCCACATGCTCCCGCCCGCCGCGACGCCCGCCAGCACCCGCGACAGGCGCCCCCCGCCGTCGGGCAGGAAACACACCTCCCCCGGCTTCGCCGCGAAGCCGGTCGCGCGGACCCACTCCGCCGCGCCCGGCGGGGCGGCGGCGGTCCAGGCCGGCAGGCCGTCGGCGGACAGCGGGACGATCGGGACGGAGTCGGGGGTCGCGCGCGCGGCGAAGGCCATCGGTCTTTCCCTCGGCGTCGTTGGGGCGGCGGCGGAAACGGCCGGGCTTCCTTCTATGCGCCGGAGCGGGGCGCCGCAAGGCCGGGGCGGGCGGCGCGAAGACGGTTGCGCTCGCCCCTCCCGGCGGCTCAAATGCGCGCCGACCGCCATTTCCGGGAGCGCCGCCGTGGACGACCTGACCCTGGTGATCGGCAACAAGAACTACTCGTCCTGGTCGCTCCGGGCCTGGCTCGCGCTGAAGGCGGCCGGCGCCGAGTTCGAGGAGGTGCTGATTCCGCTCGACCGCCCCAACACGCGCCAGGAAATCCTCAAGCACTGGCGCAACGGCAGGGTGCCGATCCTGAAACAGGGCGACCGGCGGGTGTGGGAAAGCCTGTCGATCTGCGAATACGCCGCCGAACTGTTCCCGGAGGCCGGGCTGTGGCCGGAGGACGCGCGCGCGCGGGGGATCGCGCGGTCGATCTGCTCGGAAATCCACGCCGGCTTCGGCGCGCTGCGCGCCCACATGCCGATGAACATCCGCAGCCGCTTCCCCGACGAGGGGCGCAAGCCCGGCGTCCAGGACGACATCAACCGCGTCACCGCGATCTGGCGGCGCGCCCGCGAGGTCTATGGCGAGGGCGGCGGCGGGCCGTTCCTGTTCGGCCCCTTCGGCAATCTCGACGCGATGTTCGCGCCGATCGTGAGCCGGTTCCGCACCTACGCCGTCGATGCCGGCGATGTCGAGGCCGAGTACATGGCGGCGGTGTGGGCCTTTCCGGCCATGCAGGAGTGGGTGAAGGCGGCTCGCGCCGAGCCGATGGTGATCGACTCCGCCGAGTTCTGAGCGCGGCCCGCGCCGAACCGATGGCGATCGGTTCCGCCGAGTTCCGAGGCGTCCGCCCTACAGCGCCCACAGCGCCAGCACGGCCAGCCACAGCGCGGCGCAGGCGCGGATGTGCAGCGCGAGGGCGCGGCGGATGTCGGCCGGCCCGGCGTTCGCGCGCCCGTCGCCCATCCAGGAATCCGCCACCGCCCGCCCGCCGTAGCGGCGCGGCCCGGCCAGCCGGAGGCCGAGCGCGCCCGCCATCGCAGCCTCCGGCCAGCCGGCGTTGGGCGAGCGGTGCCGGCCGGCGTCGCGGCGCGCGGCCCGCCACGCCTCCCCGGCCGACGCGCCGGGCAGCGCCAGCGCCGCGGCCGCGATCGCCAGCGCCGAGAGCCGGGCGGGCGCCCAGTTCGCCGCGTCGTCCAGCCGCGCCGCCGCCCGGCCGAAGGCGCGATGGCGCTCGTCGCGGTGGCCGACCATGCTGTCGGCGGTGTTGATGGCCTTGTAGGCCGCGAGGCCCGGAAGCCCCAGCAGCAGGAACCAGAAGGCCGGCGCGACGACGCCGTCGGAGAAGTTCTCGGCCAGCGATTCGATGGCGGCCCGGCTCGTCCCCGCCTCGTCCAGGCTCTCCGGGTCGCGCCCGACGATATGGGCGACCGCCGCGCGCGCCGCCGCGATCCCGCCGGTCTCGAAGGCGGCGGCGACCGCCGCCACGTGCCGGTGCAGCCCGTTCTGCGCCAGCAGGACCGAGGCGGCGAGCGCCTCCAGCGCGAACCCGAGGCCCCAGGGCGCCGCGCGCGCCGCCTCCTGGACCAGCCAGCCGCCGAGAGCCGCCGCGCCCACGACCGCCGCGAGGGCCAGCGCGCCCAGCCGGCGGCGGCGGCGCTCCCCGGCCTCCGGCCGGTTCCAGCGCCGCTCCAGCGCGCCGAGGAGCGCGCCCATCGCCGCCACGGGATGGGGGACGCGGCGGTACAGCGCCGGCGGGTCGCCGACCGCGGCGTCGATCGCCAGCGCGAGCGCCAGCACCGGCGCGGCGTCGGGCGGCCCGTGCAAGCGTCCCTCCGCCGGCCCGCCGCCGTCAGTCCGGCGGCCGCGCCGGAGGCGGCGCCTTGACCGCGAGGGGCAGCCCCGCGACCATGAACAGCACCGTCTCCGCCTCGCGCGCGAGGTCGCGGTGGAGTTCGCCGGCGAGGTCGCGGAAGCGGCGCGCGAGCGCGTTCTCCGGCACGATCCCGAGGCCGACCTCGCTCGACACCAGCACGATCCGCCCCGGCGCGTCGCCGATGGCGCGGCGCAGCGCGGCGGCTTCCGCCCCGGCGTCGCGGCCCGCGAGCATCGTGTTGGCGAGCCACAGCGTCAGGCAGTCGACCAGCAGGATACGGTCCGCCGCCGCCTCGGCCCGGATCGCGCCGGCGAGGTCGAGCGGGGCCTCGACCTCGCGCCAGCCCCGGCCCCGGCGGCGCGCCTTGTGGCGGGCGATGCGTTCGCGCATTTCGTCGTCGCGCGCCTCGGCGGTGGCGATGTGCACCGGCGCGAGGCCGCAAGACAGCGCCATCTCCTCCCCGCGCCGGCTCTTGCCGGACCGCGCCCCGCCGAGAATCAGCGCCGCGCGCGCCATCGTTCCCTCCGAAACCGCGATCCGCGAAAGACGCTCCCGCCGCGTCGCGCCCGCGCGCGGGGTTGAAAGGCGGGGGGCGGAGCCGGTATCCATGGCGCTCCGCCGCCGGACCCCTCTTCGACGAAGGAGGCTTGCCGTGAGCACTATACCGTCGGTCCTGGCGCTGCGCGACAGCGGCATGGACGGCTGCGACCTGCTGGAGGGGAAACTCTCCACGCCATGGACGGTCGCGCTCGCCAGCGTCCGCGACGAGCCGGAGGCCGCCCGCGCGCGCGCCGCGACGGCCGACGCCATCGTCGGCGGGCCGCTGCCCGGCGGCGTTCCGCCCGGCGCGCGGCTCCGCCTCTACCACGCGCCCTTCGCCGGATACGACTGGATCGGGCCGGACGACCTGCCGGCCGGCGTCGCGTTCTGCAACACGCACGAGCACGAGACGACCATCGCCGAACACCTGCTCGCCGCGATGCTGGAATGGCGCACCGGGCTGATGCGCGAGACCCATCCCCGGATGCGGGCGAACTCGTGGGACGGGCGGAACATCGTCGTCGGCCCGCACAAGCTGGAGATGCGCGGCGCGACCGTCGGGATCGTCGGCTACGGCCGCATCGGGCGCGAGACGGCGCGGCGGTGCAAGGCGTTCGACATGCGCGTCATGGCGCTCTCGCGGAGCGGGCGCGGCGAGCCGGGCCTCGTGGACTGGCGCGGGACGCCGGACCGGCTGGGCGAACTGCTGGCGGAAAGCGATTTCGTCGTCGTCTGCCTGCCCGGCGGGGCGGCGACGCGGGGCTATATCGGCGCGGCGGAGTTCGCGGCGATGAAGCCCGAGGCCGTTGTCGCCAATGTCGGCCGGGCCGAGACGATCGACGAGGCCGCGCTCTACGCCGCGCTGGCGGGGCGGCGCATCGGCGGCGCGATTATCGATGTGTGGTATCGCTACCCGACGGCGGCGGAGCCGAACCCGTGGCCCTCGCGCTTCCCGTTCCACAGGCTCGACAACGTCATCATGTCGCCGCACGCGTCGGCCTGGACCGCCGCCATGACCGACCGGCGCTGGAGCTTCGTCGCCGCCAACCTCGACCGCCTCGCCCGGGGCGAGCCGCTCCTCGACATCCGCTTCGAGGGAACCCGGCGGGACGGGCCGCGCGGCGCCGATTGACGGGGCCGGGGGCGCGGGACAAGCTGGCGCTCCGACGAACGGGCGAATCCGGGAGGGCCGGGAGATGCCGCTGCTGGGCAAGGGCGTCGCCGCGATCTGGCACAATGTCGCGCCGGAACTGCAGGCGGACTACAACGCCTGGCATGTGCACGAGCATGTGCCGGAGCGGGTCGGCGTGCCCGGCTTCCTGCGCGGGCGGCGCTATGTGGCGGTCGAGGGCGCGCCGGAGTTCTTCCATTTCTACGAGACCGAAACGCCGGAAACGCTCGTCTCGCCGCCCTATCTCGAACGGCTGAACGACCCGACGCCGTGGACGCGGCGGGTCGGGCCGTCGCTCAGGGACAACAACCGCTCGCTCTGCGCGGTGGCGGCGTCGTTCGGGATCGGCGGCGGGGCGGCGATCCTCACCGCGCGGCTCGGCGCGGACGCCGGCGGGACGGAGGCGCTCGCCGCCTGGCTCGCCGGGGAGGCGCTGCCCGGCCTGCCCGGCGGCGCGGGGATCGTCGGCGCGCACCTGCTGCGCGGCGACCGGAAGGCGAGCGCGGTGCGGACGGAGGAGAAGGCGATGCGCGGCCGGCCGGACGAGGTGGCCGGGCTGGTCGTCTTCGTCGAGGGGATCGAGGCCGGGGCGCTGGACCCGCTGTGGAAGGGCGGCGGCCCGCTGTCGGAGGCCGCGTTCCGCGCCCGCGGCGCCGCGGAGGCGGCCGTCGGGACCTACCGCCTCCACTACGCCCTGTCGGCGGAGGACCTGGAGCGGGCATAGCCGGAGTCCGCGCCGGCGCCGGACCCGCCCTCCGGCGCCGGCGCGGCCGGCGTTAGTCGGCCTTGTCTTCGGCGGGTTTGTCCCCGGCGGCCCCGGCCGCCGCCGCGGCGGCGTCCTCCTCCGCCTTTTTCGCGGCCTCCTCCGCCTCCCACGCCTCGCGGGCGGCCTCGCGCTCGCGGTGGACCTGGAGGTAGCCGGCGGACAGCCGGTCGCCGTTCCAGCGGCCGCGCGTCCACCACCGCACCGCCTCGTCCATGTCCCGTTCGACCCCGAAGCCGGCCGAGAGGAGGTAGCCCAGCATCCCCTGGGAGAAGCCGTCGCCGGCCTCGGCCCCCTTTCGGAACCATTCGGCCGCCTGCTCGTGCTCGCCCTGGTTCTGGTGGATCTGGCCCATCGTGCCGTAGGCGCGGACGATGCCGGCGTCGATCGCCATGCGCGCCCATTCGGCGGCCTTCGCCGTGTCGCGGGCGACCGCGTTGCCCTGGTTGTAAAGCAGGGCGAGATAGATCGTCGCCTCGCCGTGCCCGGCCTCGCGCGCCGCCCGCTCCAGCAGCGCGATCCCCTCCGCCGCCGCCGGCGCGCCCGCCTGGGCGTTGCGCAGGTCCAGCACCTCCATGGCGTAGGCCACCATCGCCCCGGCCTCGCCGGCGGCGATCAGTTCGCGCAGCGTCTTTTCCGTCCGTTTCGGGTTTTCCGGGCCGGCCCCGCCGGGCAGGAACTCCAGCGCCGCCTGGACGCGGGCCGTCGCGTCGTCCGATTTCAGCGCCTGGATCAGCAGCATCCAGGCCCCCTCGACGTCCTTCTCCACCGTGTCGCCCCGGCCGAGATAGCGCGCCATCGCGACCATGGCCGGCGGGTGCCCGGCCTCGGCCGCGCGGCGGACCAGTTCGACCCCGCCCGGCCGGTCGCCGTCCGCGATGGCGGCGTAGGCGGCGCGGACCATCGTCTCCGGGTCGTCCGGCGCGGCGGCGAGCGCGGCCCGGCAGAGCGCGGCGGTCTCCTCGACCGCGCCGCGCACCCTGGCCCGTTCCGCCTCCGGCGCCTGGGGGTCGGTGGCGCGGATCCAGAGCCGCGCCCGCTCCAGCCCGGCCGCGCAGTCCTCCGCCGCGCCGGCGCGCGCCCCCGGTCCGGCCGGCCAGGCGACCGCCGCCGCCGCGAGCGCCGCGCCCAGCGCCAGAACCGCGCCGGCGCGCCTTCCCGCGCGCCGGGCGCGCCCTCGCATCGCTTCCATCGCCACCGCTCCCTCGCCGGTCGAGCGCCGAACATCGCCGCCCGACCGTGGCAAATCAAGGGCGAAGGCAAGGCGCGGCGAATCGGGGGCGGGGGCGAGGCGCGCCGCCGGCCGCGCTTCGCGCTTGGCGGGCGGGCGCGCCGGGGCCATACTTCGCGCGGAACGATCCGGCAGGGAGGCCCAGCCATGAAACCCGTTCGCGCCACGATCCCGTTCGTCCTCGCGCTCGCGCTCGCGCCGGTCCCGGCGGCGGCGGAGGGCGCGGCTTCGATGGAGGCGGCGCGCGCCGCCCAGACGGAGGGGCGGTTCCTGGAGGCCGCCGAACTCGGCGCGGCCGTCGGCACATCGGAGGGATACGCGCTGGCGGCCGACTGCCTGGCGATCCACGGCCGCTACGCGGTCGAGGGCAAGAAGGCGAAGAAGCCGGTCTTCGAGCGCGCCATGCGCGCGGCGGAGGAGGCGGTCCGGCTCGACCCGGAGAACCCGGAAGCCTGGCTCCAGTCGGCCCACGCCATGGGCCGTTTCTCGCGGTCGATCGGCACGTTCGAGGCTATCGAGGAGGGTTACGCCGAGCGGATACGCGACGCGATCAAGGCCGCGCTGCGGCTGGACCCCGACAAGGCGGGCGCCCATCTCAGCTTCGGCGCCTGGCACGCGGAGATCGCCAGCCACGGGTTCGCGGCCCGACTGCTCTACGGCGGCAGCGAGGAGAAGGCGCTGGCGCATTTCGAGCGCGCCCTCGAACTCGCGCCCGAGACGAAGGCGGTGTCGCTCGAATATGCCGTCGGCCTGCTGGTTCTGGACGAGAAGGGCAACCGCGACAGGGCCCGCGCGCTGTTGCGCAACGCGCTCGCGCTGCCGGCCCGGAACGCCCAGGACCGCCTCGTCCACGGCGACGTCGAGAAGCGGCTGGAGGCGCTCGGCCCCGAAGGCTGAGCGACCGCCGCGCCGGAGGCCGCGCCGTGGCGCAGACGCGGATCCCCGCCGTCTTCATGCGCGGCGGCACGTCGAAGGGCGTGTTCTTCCGCGAGGCCGACCTGCCGGCGGACCCGGCGCGGCGCGACCGGGTTTTCCTCGCCGCGCTCGGCAGCCCGGACCCCTACGGGCGGCAGTTGAACGGCATGGGCGGCGGCCTCTCCTCGGTCTCGAAGGCGGTGGCGATCGGCCCGCCGGGCCGGGCGGACGCGGATGTCGACTACAGCTTCGCCCAGGTGGCGGTGGGCGAGGCGGCGGTGGACCGGGCGGCGAATTGCGGCAACCTTTCCTCCGCCGTCGGCCCCTTCGCCATCGACGCCGGGATGGTCGCGGCCGGCGGCGGCGAATGCGCGACGGTGACGATCCACAACACCAACTCGGCCAAGCTGATCCGCGCGACCGTGCCGCTCGCGGACGGCCGGGCGCGGACGGACGGGGATTTCGCGATCCCCGGCGTGGCGGGGACGGGCGCGCGCATCCGGCTCGACTTCCTCGACCCCGGCGGGACGGCGACCGGCGCGCTGCTGCCCACCGGCCGCGCGGCCGACACGCTGCCGGTCCCCGGCGACGGCGATTTCGAGGTCTCGCTGGTGGATTCCAGCGTGCCTTGCGCCTTCGTCGCGGCGGCGCGGTTCGGGCTGACCGGGGCGGAGGGCGTGGCCGAACTGGAGGCGGACGGGGCGCTCATGGCGCGGGTCGAGCGGGTGCGCCGGGCGGCGGCGGTCGCGATGGGCCTCGCGGAATCGCCCGAAGCCGCCGGCGCCGCCGTGCCCAGGATCGCGCTGGTCGCGCCGCCGCGCGCCTTCCGGGCGCTGGACGGGGCCGAGATCGGGCCGGAGGCGGCGGACCTGGCGGCGCGGGCCTGGTCGATGGGGCGGGTGCACCGGGCGCTGCCGCTGACCGTCGCGCTGTGCCTGGCCGCGGCCCGGCGCGTTCCCGGCACGGTGTGCGCCGGGCCGGACGCGCGCGGGGCCGGCGGCGCGCGCATCGCCAACCCGTCGGGCGTGCTGCCGCTCGACGCGGAGGCCGCGGCGGAACCCGGCGGCGGCCCGCCGCGAATCCTCCGGGCGACGGCCTACCGCACCGCCCGCGCGCTGATGGAAGGCGCCGTGCTGGTTCCGGAAGGGACCTGACGCGCCGGCGCGTGCCGCCTTCGGGCGCCCATTTTTTCGGCGCCGGGCGGGCGGCGCCCGGAATAGAGCGGATTTGCCTGTTTTTTGTGCATGACGCGCCGCGCGCCGCCGGCGCGCCCGCGCGGTTTTCCCGGAAACCGGCGGTTCGCGGAGTTTGGCACGCATCTTGCGATGTTGCGATGCGGAAACCGAACGAACCGAACCCAAAGGGGACCCGCAACATGCCACGACACAACATTCTCGGCCCGGTGGCCGCGGGCGTTCTCGCCCTCGGCGCGTCGGGCGCGGCGGCCGCCGACACGATCAAGGTCGGCGTGCTCCATTCCCTCTCCGGCACGATGGCGATCAGCGAGACCACGCTGAAGGACACGGTGCTGATGCTGGTCGAGGCCCGGAACGAGGCGGGCGGCCTGCTCGGCAAGGAGCTGGAGGCGGTGGTGGTCGATCCGGCCTCCGACTGGCCCCTGTTCGCCGAGAAGGCGCGCGAACTGCTGGAGGTCCACAAGGTCGACGTGGTGTTCGGCAACTGGACCTCGGTCTCGCGCAAATCCGTCCTGCCGGTGTTCGAGGAGCTGAACGGCCTGCTGTTCTACCCGGTGCAGTACGAGGGCGAGGAAAGCTCCAAAAACGTGTTCTACACCGGCGCGGCGCCCAACCAGCAGGCGATCCCGGCCGTGGACTACCTGATGGAGCAGGGCGTGAAGCGCTGGGTGCTGGCCGGCACCGATTACGTCTATCCGCGCACCACCAACAAGATCCTCGAAAACTACCTCGAGACCGGGGGCGTGGCGGCCGAGGACATCATGATCGTCTACACGCCGTTCGGCCATTCCGACTGGCAGACCATCGTGTCCGACATCGCGTCCTTCGGCGCGGCCGGCAAGAAGACGGCGGTGGTCTCCACCGTCAACGGCGACGCCAACGTGCCGTTCTACAAGGAGCTCGGCAACCAGGGCGTGCTGGCCGAGGACATCCCGGTCGTCGCCTTCTCGGTGGGCGAGGAGGAGCTTTCCGGCATCGATACCGGCCCGCTGGTCGGCCATCTCGCGGCCTGGAACTACTTCATGAGCGCCGACGCCGAGGCCAACGACGAGTTCATCGAGCGCTGGCACGCCTTCATCGGCGACGAGGACCGCGTGACCAACGACCCGATGGAGGCCCACTACATCGGCTTCAACATGTGGGCCAAGGCGGTCGAGAAGGCCGGGACCACCGACGTGGACGCGGTGCGGACCGCGATGTACGGCATTTCCTATCCGAACCTGACCGGCGGCGTGGCGGTGATGAACACCAACCACCACCTCACCAAGCCGGTGCTGATCGGCGAAATCCAGTCCGACGGGCAGTTCGAGATCGTCTGGCGGACGGCCGGCGGCGTGATCGGCGACGCCTGGACCGACTTCCTCCCCGACAGCGCGCGCATCGTCGCCGACTGGACCGCGCCGATCTCGTGCGGCAACTTCAACATCGACACCGGCAAGTGTTCCGGCCAGAACTACTGACCGGGACAGGGAACCGGCCGGCCGGCCCAGCGGCCTCTCGAAGGCTCCGGGCCGGCCGGGCGTTCCGGCGATCCGCCATGGCGCTCCTCGACCCCCTCGACCTCCCCGCGCGCCGCGCGCGCTTGCGGCGCGGCCTCGCCGCCGCGCTGCTCGCCGCGCTGGCGCTCGCCCTCGCCCCGGTCCCGGCTTCGGCCGGGCCGCTGGAGGACGGGGTCGCGGCGCTCGACGCCAAGGGGTTCGCGGCCAAGGGCGAGGCGATCGGCGCGCTGGTCGCCCTCGGCGACCCCGCCGCCCTGCCGGTCCTGCGGGCGATGCTCGACGGCAGGCTGTTCCGCGTGAAGGCGACCGGCCGGCTGGCGATCGGCGAGAAGGACGGGCGGCGCTACGACATCGCCGACGCGCTCACCGGCGAGGCGCTCGGCCAGGTCAAGAAGCGCAAGCTCAAGAAGGTTTCCGTCAACAACAAGCTGCGCGGCCGGCTGCGGCTGGCGATCGGCGGGCTGGCGCTGACCGGCGGCGCGCCGGCGGAACGCGCGGCGGCGGCGCGCGCGCTGGTCAAGGGCGGCGCGGCGGCGATGCTGCCCGCGCTCGACCGGGCGCTGGAGCGCGAGGCCGACGCGGACGCGGCGGCGGCGATGCGGATCGCCCGCGACGCCATCCAGGCCAAGGCCGGCGACAAGCAGGCCCGGCTGGCCGCCATCGCCGCGCTGGAGGGCATCCTCGACCGGGACGTCATGGTCGTTCTGGGCGCGCTGTCGCTCCCCGACAACGAGCCGGACGCTGAGATCCGCCGCGCCGCCGCCGACGCGCTCGCGGCGACCGAGGCGATGGGGCGGGTCTACGGCGCGCTGGAGACGCTGTTCTTCGGCATAAGCCTCGGCTCCGTCCTGCTGCTGGCGGCGATCGGGCTGGCGATCACCTTCGGCGTCATGGGCGTGATCAACATGGCCCATGGCGAGATGATCATGCTCGGCGCCTACACGACCTATGCGGTGCAGCAGGCGCTGCCCGGCGCCATCGAGTATTCGCTGGCCATCGCCGTGCCGGCGGCGTTCCTGGTTTCGGGCGCGGTCGGCGTGTGCGTGGAGCGCGGCGTCATCCGCTTCCTCTACGGCCGGCCGCTGGAGACGCTGCTCGCCACTTTCGGGATCAGCCTGGTGCTGCAACAGGCGGTGCGGACGATCTTCTCGCCGCTGAACCGCCCGGTGGTCACGCCGGAATGGATGAGCGGCGCGCTGGAAGTGAACGCCGCGCTGTCGCTGACCTACAACCGGCTGGCGATCGTCGGCTTCACCCTGGTCCTGCTGCTGGCGATCGCGGCGTCGATGCGCCGCACCGATTTCGGGCTGCGGATGCGGGCGGTGACGCAGAACCGGCCGATGGCCGCCGCCATGGGCATCCGCACGGACCGGGTGGACGCGCTGACCTTCGGCTTCGGCTCCGGGATCGCGGGGATCGCCGGCGTCGCGCTCAGCCAGTTGACCAATGTCGGCCCCAACCTCGGCCAGCAATACATCGTCGACAGTTTCATGGTGGTGGTGTTCGGCGGGGTCGGCAACATCTGGGGGACGGCGCTCGGCGCGATGGTGCTCGGCGTCGCCAACAAGCTGCTGGAGCCGTGGTCGGGCGCGGTCCTCGCCAAAATCCTGATCCTCGTCTTCATCGTCCTGTTCATCCAGAAGCGGCCCGGCGGCATGTTCGCGTTGCGCGGCCGGGCGGCGGAGAACTGAGCCGTGGCGGGCGGCGCGAAACCCTTCGGCGGGAGCGTGGCGCTCCGCCTGGTGGCGAACGACGCCGGCGCGCGCCTCTTCCTCGGCGCGCTGGCGGCGCTGGCGGTGCTGGTGCCCGCGCTCAACCTGCTGGTTCCGGCCGAATCGCCCTTCCACCTGCCGACCTTCGCGGTCGGGCTGTTCGGCAAGTACCTCTGTTTCGCGCTGCTGGCGCTGTCGGTGGACCTGATCTGGGGGTTCTGCGGCATCCTGAGCCTGGGCCACGGCGCCTTTTTCGCGCTCGGCGGCTACGCGATGGGGATGCACCTCATGCGCGAGATCGGGCCGCGCGGCGTGTACGGCCATCCGGTGCTGCCGGACTTCATGGTGTTCCTGGACTGGACGGAACTGCCGTGGTTCTGGCTGGGGTTCGACATGTTCTGGTTCGCCGCGGCGATGGCGATGGCGGTTCCGGGCGCGCTCGGCTTCGTGTTCGGCTGGCTGGCCTTCCGCTCGCGGGTGAGCGGCGTCTATTTCTCGATTATCAGCCAGGCGATGACCTACGCGCTGATGCTGGCCTTTTTCCGCAACGACATGGGGTTCGGCGGCAACAACGGGCTGACCGACTTCAAGGACCTCCTCGGCTTCGACCTGCGCGCGGACGGGACGCGGGCGGCGCTGTTCGCGTGTTCGGCGGCGGCGCTGGCCGGCGGGTTCGCGCTGTGCCGGGCGATCGTCGCGGGCAAGATCGGCCGCGTGCTGGTCGCGATCCGCGACTCGGAAGCGCGCGCCCGCTTCGTCGGCTACCGGACCGACGCCTACAAGACCTTCGTCTTCACGGTCTCGGCCGTGCTGGCGGGGACCGCCGGCGCGCTCTACGTCCCGCAGGTCGGGATCGTCAACCCGTCCGAGTTCTCGCCGCTGAAGTCGATCGAGATCGTGGTTTGGGTGGCGCTCGGCGGGCGCGGGTCGCTTTACGGCGCGGCGCTGGGGGCCGTGGCGGTGAACGCCGCGAAGTCGTGGTTCACCGCGCTGGCGCCGGAGGTCTGGCTGTTCCTGCTGGGCGGGCTGTTCGTCGCCGTCACGCTCGCGCTGCCGAAGGGGCTGGCGGGCCTGCGCGCCCAATTGGCGCGCCGGCGCCTCCGGGCGGCGCGGCCCGGTCCGCCGGAACGGGAGGCCCCGTCGTGAACGCCTACGCGCCCGTTCCCGCGCCGTCGCGCGCCGAACCCTCCGGCGAGACCATCCTGGTCCTCGACGACGTCACGGTGTCGTTCGACGGGTTCAAGGCCCTCGACTCCCTCTCCTTCGTCGTCATGGCGGGGGAGATGCGGGCGGTGATCGGGCCGAACGGGGCCGGCAAGACCACCATGATGGACGTGGTCACCGGCCGCGCGCGCCCGGACAGCGGCCGCGTCGTCTTCCGCGACCGCCACGACCTGACGACGATGGACGAGCCGCGCATCGCCAATCTCGGCATCGGCCGCAAGTTCCAGAAGCCGACGGTGTTCGAGGCGCTGAGCGTGTTCGACAACCTGTGGATGTCGCTCAAGGCCGACCGGCGGGTGCGCGCGATGTTCGGCTTCGCCGCCTCGCCGGGCGAGCGCGCGTCCGTCGGCGAGGTGCTGGAGACCATCGGCCTCGCCCACGCCCGCGACCTTCCGGCCGGCCGCCTCAGCCACGGGCAGAAGCAGTGGCTGGAGATCGGGATGCTGCTGGCGCAGGACCCGGACCTGCTGCTGGTGGACGAGCCGGTGGCCGGCATGACCGACGCCGAGACCGAGACGACGGCGGAGCTGCTGCGCGCCGTCTCGGCCTCCCATTCCGTCGTCGTGGTCGAGCACGACATGGCCTTCGTGCAGGCCCTCGACGCGCCGGTGACGGTGCTGCACGAGGGGTCCGTGCTGGCCGAGGGCACGCTCGACGCCGTGCGGCGCGACGAGACCGTGATCGAGGTCTATCTGGGGCGATGAGATGCTGACCGTCGAGAACGTGGACCTCTACTACGGCGCCAGCCACGCGCTGCGGGGCGTCGGCCTTTCCGCCGAACCCGGCCGCGTCACCTGCGTGCTGGGGCGCAACGGCGTCGGCAAGAGCACGCTGCTGCGCGCCATTATGGGCGTCGAGCGGATCGGCGGCGGCCGCGTCACGCTGGACGGCCGCGACATTACGCGCAGCCCGATTTACGACCGCGCCCGCGCCGGCATCGCCTATGTGCCGCAGGGGCGCGATATTTTCCCCCGCCTCACGGTGGAGGAGAACCTGCGCACCGGCTTCGCCGCCCTGCCGCGCGCCCGGCGCTCGATCCCCGAAGGGCTGTTCGAGCACTTCCCGGTGCTGCGGGAGATGCTGGCGCGGCGCGGCGGCGACCTGTCCGGCGGCCAGCAGCAGCAGCTGGCGATCGCCCGGGCGCTGGTCACGCGCCCGCGCGTCCTGCTGCTGGACGAGCCGACGGAGGGTGTGCAGCCCTCGATCGTCAAGCTGATCCAGCGCGTCATCGACACGCTGCGCGCCGGCGGCGACATCGCCATCGTGCTGGTCGAACAGTATTTCGACTTCGCCCACGAACTCGCCGACCGGATCGTGGTGATGGACCGGGGCGCGGTGGCGCTCGACGGCGCGCGCGACGAACTGGACGAGGCCCATGTCCGCCGCCACCTCACGGTCTGACGCGGCGCCGGCCGCGCGGCCGGGCGGGGCGCCTACCGCGCCGGCCGGCCGCGGTTGTGCCGGACCGGCGGGGCGGCGTCGCGGCAGGCCCAGCTGTAGCGCAGCCAGGACCGCCGCGCGCCGCGCCGGGCGGCGTAGCGCCCCTCCTCGATCGCGCCGGCCCGCTCGCAGGACCGTTCGCTGGCGTAGGGATAGTCGCGCGGGAACTCCTGGCACGATGTGCGGTCGTCGAATGTCATGCACGCGATCAGCACAAGCACGAACATCGCGGTCCCTCCCCCGGAGGCGCGGCCCGGCGGGGCGCGTTCCCGGCCGAAAGTCTGCGACACTCCGCCGCGAGGGGCAAACCCGTTGCGCGGAGCCGGGCGGCATGGATCGACAGGGTTCGGGGATAACGGCGGGGGCGCCGGCGGCCGGCGCGGGCCGGCCGGTCCGCCACGCGGGCGCGGCGTCGATCGCCTTCGCGGGGCCGGACTCCCGCCTCGCCGAACTGCGCCAGGGCGCGCCGCTGCGCTTCCTGCGCCCGACGCCCGAAACCGGGGAGCCGGAGACCGCCGTCCTCGCCAACACGGCGGGCGGCGTCGCGGGCGGCGATCGGCTGTCGGTCGCGGTCTCGGCGCGGGACGGGGCGCGGGCGCTGGTCGTCGCGCAGGCGGCGGAGAAGTTCTACCGCTCCGACGGCGCGGCGGCGGAAATCGACCTGTCGCTGGAGAGCCGGTCCGGCGCGGCGCTGGAATTCCTCTCCCAGGGCGCGATCCTGTTCGACGGCGCGCGCCTCAAGCGCCGGACCGCGCTCCGCGCCGGCGGCGGCGCGGCGCTGCTGTACGGCGAAATCCTCCTGTTCGGCCGCGCCGCGATGGGGGAGACGCTGGCGGCGGGCGCGATCGACGACCGGGTGGAGGTCTTCCTCGACGGAAGGCGCGCCGCGATCGACGCGCTGCGGCTCGACGGCGACATCGCGGCGACGCTCGGCGCCCCGGCCGGGGCCGGCGGCGCGGCGGCGAGCGCGGCGATCCACCTGCTGTGCCCGGCGCCGGAGGACCTTCTGGCGGCGGCGCGCGCGGCGCTGGCGGCGGCCGGGGCGGGAACCCTTGACGGGGCGTCGCGCGACGGTTTCCATGCCGGCGCTGGCGTTTTCGAGGGCGGGCCGCTGGTCGCGCGCCTGCTGGGGCGGGACGGCGCGCGGCTCCGCCATGTCTTCGCTTCCGTCTGGCGGCGCCTCAGGGCCGAGGCGCTGGGCCGGCCGGCGCGGATGCCCCGGATCTGGTCGGTCTGAACCGGCCGCCCGCGAAACCGGCCGCGAAAGGGAGCAAGAGCCGATGAACCTTACCCCGCGCGAGAAGGACAAGCTGCTGGTCTCCATGGCCGCCATGGTGGCGCGCCGCCGGCTGGAGCGCGGCGTCCGGCTGAACTATCCCGAAGCGGTCGCGCTGATTGCCGATTTCGTGGTCGAGGGCGCGCGCGACGGCCGCGGCGTCGCCGACCTGATGGCCGCCGGCGCGGGCGTGCTGACCCGGGGGCAAGTGATGGAGGGCGTGGCCGACATGCTCCACGACGTGCAGGTCGAGGCGACCTTCCCGGACGGGACCAAGCTGGTGACCGTCCACGAACCGATCCGGGGAGAGGCGCCGTGAAGCCGGGCGAAATCCTCCCGCGCGACGGCGAGATCGCGCTGAACGCCGGCGCGGAGCGGATCGCGCTCACGGTCGCCAACACGGGCGACCGGCCGGTGCAGGTCGGCAGCCACTACCACTTCGCCGAGGCCAACCCGGCGCTGGCGTTCGACCGGGAGGCGGCGCGCGGCCGGCGGCTCGACATCCCGGCCGGGACCGCGGCGAGGTTCGAGCCGGGCCAGACCCGCGAGGTCGCGCTCGTGCCCTACGGCGGCGCGCGGCGGGTCGTCGGCTTCGACGCCGCCGTCATGGGCGAGGCCGCGCCGCGCCCGCGCCCGGCCGGCGCGAACGCCCCCGCCGGCGCGACGATGACGCGCGCGGCCTATGCCGGCATGTTCGGCCCCACGACGGGCGACCGGGTGCGCCTCGCCGACACCGAACTGTTCGTCGAGGTCGAGCGGGATTTCACGCGCTACGGCGAGGAGGCGAAGTTCGGCGGCGGCAAGACGATCCGCGACGGCATGGGCCAGTCCCAGGCGAGCCGGGCCGACGGCGCGGTCGACACGGTGGTCACGAACGCCCTGGTGGTGGACTGGACCGGCGTGTTCAAGGCCGACATCGGCCTGCGCGACGGGCGGATCGCCGCCATCGGCAAGGCCGGCAACCCCGACACGCAGGACGGCGTGGACATCGTTATCGGCCCCGGCACGGAGGCGATCGCCGGCGAGGGGAAAATCCTCACCGCCGGCGGGCTGGATGTGCACATCCACTTCATCTGCCCGCAGCAGGTCGAGGAGGCGCTGTCCTCCGGCGTCACCACGCTGATGGGCGGCGGGACCGGCCCGGCGACCGGGACCAACGCGACGACCTGCACGCCCGGCCCGTGGCACATCGCCCGGATGCTCCAGGCGGCCGACGCCTGGCCGGTCAATTTCGGCTTCTTCGGCAAGGGCAACGCCTCGGAGCCGGCGGCGCTGGTCGAGCAGGTGGCGGCCGGCGCCTGCGGCCTCAAGCTGCACGAGGACTGGGGCACGACGCCGGCGGCGATCGACTGTTGCCTCGCCGTCGCCGACGGGATGGACGTGCAGACGATGATCCACACCGACACGCTGAACGAGTCGGGCTTCGTCGAGCGCTCCGTCGCCGCGTTCAAGGGCCGCACGATCCACGCCTTCCACACGGAGGGGGCCGGCGGCGGGCACGCGCCGGACATCATCAAGGTGTGCGGCGAGGCCAATGTGCTCCCGTCCTCCACCAACCCGACGCGGCCCTTCACCGTCAACACGGTGGACGAGCATCTCGACATGCTGATGGTGTGCCACCACCTCGACCCGCGCATCCCGGAGGACGTGGCCTTCGCCGAAAGCCGCATCCGCAAGGAGACCATCGCGGCCGAGGACATCCTGCACGACCTCGGCGCCTTTTCGATCATGGCCTCCGACAGCCAGGCGATGGGCCGGGTCGGCGAGGTCCTCATCCGCGCCTGGCAGACCGCCGACAAGATGAAGCGCCAGTTCGGCCGGCTCGACGGCGAGACCGGCGACAACGACAATCTCCGCGTGCGCCGCTACATCGCCAAATACACGATCAACCCCGCCATCGCGCAGGGCGTGTCGGCCCATGTCGGCTCGGTGGAGACGGGCAAGCGGGCCGATCTCGTGCTCTGGTCGCCGGCCTTCTTCGGCGTGAAGCCGGACCTGGTGCTGGTCGGCGGGACGATCGCCCACGCCGCGATGGGAGACCCGAACGCCTCCATCCCGACGCCGCAGCCGGTCCGCCAGCGGCCGATGTTCGGCGCGTTCGGCGGCGCGCCGGCCGCCTCGGCCGCGACCTTCGTGAGCGGCGCGGCCGAGGCGGCCGGGATCGGCGCGTCCCTCGGCCTCGCCAAGCGGACGGTCGCGGTGGCGAACACGCGCGGCGGCATCTCCAAGGCGTCGATGCGGCTCAACGACTACCTGCCGGCGATGGAGGTCGATCCCGAAACCTACGAGGTGCGGGCGGACGGGCGGCTGCTGACCTGCGAGCCGGCGGAAGCGCTGCCGATGGCGCAGCGCTACTTCCTGTTCTGACGATGCGCCGGCTGATCCGCCACGCGCCGCGCGGAGGCTGGCCGGAGGGGGCGGCGGCCGCGACCGTCACGCTCGACTTCGACGCGCGCCACCGCCGCCGCGCGCGCCTGCGCCTCGACGGCGGCGGCGAGGCGCTGCTCGACCTCGAACGCGCGGTGGCGATGGCGGCGGGCGACGGGCTGGCGGACGGGGACGGGTTCTGGGTCCGGGTCGAGGCGGCGGCGGAGCCGCTGCTGGAGGCGCGGGCGGCGGACCCCGCGCGGCTCGCCCGGCTCGCCTGGCACCTCGGCAACCGGCACGTCCCGGCGGAGATCGCGGCGGACGCGATCCGCATCCGCCCGGACCATGTGCTGCGCGACATGCTGGCGCGGCTCGGCGCGGTCGTGGCGCCGGTCGAGCGTCCCTTCCAGCCGGAGGGCGGCGCCTACGACGAGCGCGCCCATTCGCACGGGCGCGGGCACGGGCACGACCGCGGCCACGGCCATGACCCCGCGCCTTGACATCGACGCGGCCGGGCTGACGCGGCTGCTCGGCTGGCTGTCGCCCGCCTTCCCTTCCGGCGGCTTCGCCTACAGCCACGGGCTGGAGGCGGCGCGCGAGGCGGGGCTGGCGGAGGGCGCGGCGGAGCTCGCGGACTGGCTGTCCGGCCTGCTGCGCTTCGGCTCCGCGCGCAACGACGCGATCCTGCTCTCTTGCGCCCACCGCGCGGTGGAAGCCGGCGACGAAGCGGCGCTGGCCGAGGTCGCGGAGACCGCCGCCGTCCTGTTCGGCGCGCCCGAACTGGCGCTCGAATCGCTGGGGCAGGGGAACGCCTTCCGGCGCGCGATCCGGGCGGCGTGGCCGCACCCGGCGCTCGCCCGCTGGGACGCCGGCCTGCCGGAGCGCGGCGCCGCCTACCCCGTCGCCGTCGCCATCGCGGCCGCCGCGCACGGGATCGCGCGCGCCCCGGCTTGCGCCGCCTTCCTGCACGCCTTCGCGGCGAACGGCGCCTCCGCCGCGATCCGCCTCGGCGCGATCGGGCAGACCGACGGCCAGCGCGTCCTGCGCGCGCTGGAGCCGGACCTGGCCGGCGCGCTCGCGGCGGCCGAAACGGCGCGGCTTTCCGACATCGGCTCCGGCGCGCTCGTCCTCGACGCGCTGGCGCTGGCCCACGAAACCCAGGCCACGAGGCTGTTCCGGTCATGACGCAAACGCCCGCTTCCGCGCCCGCCCCGTCCTCCCCCTCGCCCCACGGGCCGCTGCGCGTCGGCGTCGGCGGGCCGGTCGGCTCCGGCAAGACAAGGCTGCTGGAATGCCTGTGCAAGGCGATGCGCGACCGCCACGACATCGTGGTCGTCACCAACGACATCTACACGCAGGAGGACCGGGAAATCCTGACCCGCGCCGGCGCGCTGCCGGCCGAACGGATCATGGGCGTCGAGACGGGCGGCTGCCCGCACACCGCGATCCGCGAGGACGCCTCGATCAACCTCGCGGCGGTGGAGACGATGCGCGCCCGCTTCCCCGCCGCCGCGCTGTGCCTGATCGAGTCGGGCGGCGACAACCTGGCCGCGACCTTCAGCCCGGAACTGGCGGACCTCACGCTCTACGTCATCGATGTGTCGGCCGGCGACAAAATCCCGCGCAAGGGCGGGCCGGGGATCACGCGCTCGGACCTGCTGATCGTGAACAAGATCGACCTCGCGCCGCTGGTGGGGGCCGACCTTTCGGTCATGGACCGCGACGCGCGGCGGATGCGCGGCGGCCGCCCCTTCGTCTTCGCCAACCTGAAGGAGGGCGCCGGCCTCGCCGAAATCGTCGCCTTCGTCGAACGCGAGGGCGGCCTCGCAAGCCCCGCCGCCTGACCGGCGGCGGGGGCGCTCCCCCTACCCCTCCCCGCGCTTGCGCATCGTCACCAGCGCCAGCAGCGGGAGCGTGGCGAAGCAGGTGATCGCGTAGAGGTAGAAGCAATTGTTGTAGCCGATCATCGACGACTGGCGCGCGACCTCGGCCGCCAGGCGGGCGAGGTTGGCGATCCAGTCCACCGCGCCCGCGCCCACCACCTCGCCGTAGGACAGGCGTTCGGAATAGGGCGTCACGGTCTCGACCATCTCGGAGTAGCGGATCTTCGCGGTGCGGACGAGCAGGAACACGCTGAACGCCACGAACAGGCTGGTGCCGAGGTTGCGCAGCAGGTGGAACAGCGCCGACCCCTCCGGCAACATGCGCGGCGGCAGGGTCGAGAAGGTCACGATCGACAGCGGCACCCACATCACGCCGCAGCCGAAACCCTGCAACACGCTCGGCCAGGCCAGCCCCCACATCGCGACATTCAGGTCGTACAGGCTCATCGCCCAGCCGCTGACGCCGACGCAGACCATCCCCAGCACCAGGCCGACCCTGGGATCGACCTTGCCCATCCGCGCCGCCACCATGAAGCCCAGGATCATCCCCACGCCGCGCATCGCCAGCACGATGCCGATCAGCCCGTCGGGATAGCCCTTCAGGTTCTGCAACAGCGGCGGCAGCAGCACCAGCGGCGTGAAGTTCAAGGACCCGTACACGAACACCAGGACCAGGCCGATCGCGTAGTTGCGGTCGGCGAACAGCCTCGGGTCGATGAAGGGCTGCTCGGCGAAAAAGCTGTTGGCCAGGAACATGTAGAACGACACCGCCATCAGGAGCGCCGCCGACAGCACGAAGGGCGAGTCGAACCAGTCCAGCCGCTCCCCCCGGTCGAGGATCAGCTGCAGCGAGACAATGGCGATCGAAAACAGCGCGAAGCCGGCGAAGTCGAAGCGGAAACCCGTCCGCTTCCCGCCCTCGCGGATCCAGCGCAGCACGCCGAACAGCGAGGCGAGGCCCAGCGGCAGCATCATCAGGAAGACCCAGCGCCAGTCGTACTCCTGCGCCAGGTAGCCGCCGAGCGAGGGCGCGATGGCCGGGCCGATCACCACCGACATGCCCATGAAGCCGTTGGCCTTGGCGTGCTCCTCGCGCGGCCAGGTCTGCAGGATGATCGCCTGCGCCATCGGCACCAGCGGCGCCCCCAGCGCGCCCTGCGCCACCCGGAAGAACAGCAGCGACTCCAGCGAGTTCGAGGCGGCGCAGGCCATCGTCGAGGCGGTGAAGCCGACCACGCACCAGATCAGCAGCCGGCGCTGGCCGAACAGCGCCACCAGCGCGCCCGTGAGCGGCGTGACCACCGCCGTCGCCACCACGTTCAGCGTCACCACCCAGGCGATCTGCTCCTGCGTCGCGCCGAGCGCCCCCTGCAGCTGCGGCAGCGCCACGTTCACCATCGTGATGGTGAGCGAATAGAGCATGGCGCTGAGCGCCATCGTCACCAGCACCAGCACCTTGTAGCCGGGCCCTTCCGGGGCCCGGGCGTCGGCGTCGGCCGGTGCTGTCATGCGGCGTCCCGTCGGCGGCGGCGCGGAGAAGGCGCCAATCTAGCCGAGCCGCCCCCGCCGGGCGAGTCGCGGGCGCGCGGCGCCGCATCGCGTGGCGGGTCGCTTTTTCCTTGCGCGCGGGGGTGGAACGCGCGAAGCTCTTTTCGCTTGGGATCGGGCGCGCGCGTCACGGCGGCCGGCCCGCCGGAAGGGGCTAATGGAAAGGGAGGAAAGCGATGCCGGCCGAAACGGTCCCCGTTCCCGCCGGGACGGCGGATGTCGTCGAGTTCCGCCCGAAAGAATCCCGGAAAGACGACGGACGCGCCGAAGCGGACGAGGCGAAACGCCAAGGGGTCGGCCGCCGCGTTGTGTACGCCGTCGAGGACCTTCCCGACGATGTGCTCGCCGCCATCCTCGCCGCCGAACCGCCGGCCGAAACCGCGCGATACGATTGGGAACTGGCGGCCGGCGACGGCGCCGAGACCTGAGCCGGCGCGGTCCCATTTTCCGATCTCGGGGCCCCGACGCCGCGTGCTAACCTCCCCGGACGGAACGGTTCGGAACGGGAGGCGGCCATGGCGGAGCGGCGGGAGGTTCTTTCCCCGGAGGAGATCGAGGCCTATCGGCGGGACGGCGTGCTGGTTCCCGAATTCCGGCTGCCCGACGACATGCTGGACCGGCTGCGCGGCCTCGCGGACCGGCTGGTGGCGGAGAACGGGCATCTGCGCCACGAGGCGATGGCCTCCCCGCATGTGCCCGGCTCCGGCGTGCAGGGCCTCAGGAGCGATCCGGCCTGGATCGAGTTCCCGACCTACCCGCCGATCCTCGACATGATCGAGCAGGTCGTCGGGCCGGACATCGTGCTCTGGGGCACGACCGTGTTCTCCAAGCCGGCGAACGAGGGGCGGATCGTCCCCTGGCATCGCGACGGGCGCTACTGGCCGATCCGGCCGCTCGCCACCACTTCCGTGTGGATCGCCATCGACGAGTGCACCGCCGGGAACGGCTGCCTGCGCGCCATTCCCGGCTCGCACAAGGCGCGCGAGATCGGCCGGCATTTCCGCCCCGACCGCGACGACCTCCTCAACCCGGAGACGCTGGAGGAGGACGAGTACGACGAGCGCGAGGCCCGCGACCTCGAACTGGAGCCGGGGCGGATGGCGCTGTTCGACGTGTTCACGATCCACGGCTCGAACGCCAATCCGAGCGGGCGCCGGCGCGCCGGCTACGCCATGCGCTACATGCCGGCCACCAGCCATTACGACCACCATGGCGTCCCGGTGCCGGACTCGCCCGGCGCGGCGCACGGGACGCGGCCGCTGATCCAGGTCCGCGGCGTGGACCGGAGCGGCCGCAACGACTTCCGCGTCGGCCACCCCGGACCGGCGTAACCGCGCCCCGGACCCGCGCGGCCGCCCCCGCGCCGCCTACCAGACCTCGCCGAAGGGGCGGAGCTCCACCAGGAAGGACCAGGTGGAGCGGTCCTGGTGCGCCACGTGGAACATCTCCTCGGCGATGGCCCGGGGCCGGGCGAAATACTCGTCCGGCCGGTCCGGGGCCAGGATCGGGCGCGTGCGCGGCGTGTCGATCGCGGCGTCGATCATGAAATAGGCCACATGCACGCCGCGCGGCCCGAACTCCCGCGCCATCGACTCGGCGAGGATGCGCTGCGCCGCCTTGGTCGAGGCGAAGAAGCCCCAGTTCGTCTTGCCCCGCGTCGCCGAGGTGTTGCCGGTCACCAGGATCGCGCCCTTGCCCGCCTCCAGCATCGCCGGGAGCGTCTCCCGCGCGAGGTGGAGCAGCGCGGTGGCGTTGACCCGGAAATTGCGTTCGAGGTCTTCCGGGTCCATCTCCAGGATGCTCCCGCGCGTCGAGCGCAGCGCGTTGTGGACCGCCACCGAGGGCGCGCCGAGTTCGGCCCGGACCCGGCCCACGGTCGCGGCCAGCGCGTCGAGGTCCGAGACGTCGCAGGGATAGGCGCGCGCGTCCTCGTATTTCGCGGCGAGACCGGCGAGGTTGCCGGCGTCGCGCGCCAGCATGGCGACCGCGTAGCCGCCCTCGGAGAAGCGCCGCGCGATCTCGGCCCCGGTCCCGTGTTCGGGGCCGACGCCGGTGACGATGCAGACGGGTTTGGCCATCGCTCCCTCCCCGCTCAGAGCTGGAAGGCCGGGCGGGACGAGACCTCGCCGAACCAGCGGGCGACGCCGGGGAAGTCCGCCGCCATGTCGATCCCGGCGACGCCCGTCATGCGCACGGCGAAGAAGCCCACGATGTCGGCGACGGTGAAAGCGTCGCCGGCGACGAAGGCGCTTTTCGCCATGTGCGGCTCGACCCGGCCGAGGAAGATTCGCATCATCTCGCCGCCGCGCTGGACCATCTCCGGCAGCTGCGGCAGGTCGGTGCGGGTTCCCGGCACGACGCGGCCGGCGAACATCGGGACCTTGTTGCGCACCGCGTGCAGCATCGGCAGGAACCCGTCGAGTTCGAAGCGCCGCGACCACATGTCGACGACCGCCCGCTCCGTCGCCGTGCGGCCGTACAGGCAGGGTTCGGGATGCAACTCCTCCAGGTAGCGGCAGATGCTCATCGACTCGGCGACCACCGTGCCGTCGTCGAGTTCGAGGAAGGGCACGCAGTGGAAGGGGTTCATGCTGTTGTACGGCTCCTCGTACTGCGCCCCGTCGCGCACGTCGAGCTGGACCGTGGGAACCTCGATCCCCTTTTCGGCCAGGTACACGCGGACGCGCTGCGCGTTGGCGGCGGGTTCGAAATCGTAGAGTTTCATGGGGTCTCCTCGCGGAACGGGTTGGGGCCGCGGCCATCGCCGCCGTCGCCGCGCACAATATCCCCCCCGCCCCCCGAATCCAACGCCGGGCGCCGCCGGGCCGCGCCCCGGATTCAAGCGACGCCCCGGATTCGCGCGGCGCCCCGGATTCAATCCGGGGCCCAGCGGCGCCGGCGCGAAGGGCAAGAGCCTCGTCATTCGACGAAAGAGCGCAACGCCTTTCCGGCGCCGGCGCCCTTGCATCCCCTGGGCCCCGGAACAAGTCCGGGGCGCCATCGAGGGGCGCCGCGGAAGGGCGACGCCGCCGGGAAGCATTTTTCGACGCAATACAGACATGACGTTGACATTCTTTCCGGCCCGCCGCAGGTTCGCTCCCGCGCCGGGAGACCGGGGACCCCCTCCCTTCCGCGCCGCGAGCGGCGGGGCTTCGCGAAAGGACCGCGCGAGATGGTCGATTACACGCTGCCCGCGGGCACGGACACCTACAGCGGCGGCGCCGGCGACGACAACATCGTCGGCAACTTCGCCTCCAACTCGATTTCCGGCGGCGGCGGGAACGACACGATTTCCGGCGTCGCGGGCTGGAACTCGTTGGACGGGGAGGACGGCGACGACCTGATCTACGGCGGAAGCTATCGGGACTATATCTACGGCGGCAACGGAAACGACCTGATCCACGGCGGGGCGCACGGCGACCAAATTTTCGGCAGAGAACACGACGATACGATTTCCGGCGACGGCGGGAACGATTCTCTCTGGGGCGAAAAAGGAAACGATGTGCTCGTCGGAGACGACGGGAACGACAGCCTCTACGGCGGCGACGGAAACGACCTTCTCTCCGGCGGCGACGGCAGGGACACGCTGATCGGCGGCGCGGGGGACGACACGTTGTCCGGCGGCGCCGGGGCCGATTTTTTCAGTGTCGGGGACGCGGCCGAGGCCGCCGACTTCGACGCCGGCCAAGGCGATCGCCTCGTTGTCCTTGTCGAGTCGAGGATATTCCGCCAGACCCAAGACACGCTGAGAGCCACAAGCGACCACGACCATGTGATCAACGGCTACAGGTCCGACGACAGCATTTCGGGCGCCGGCGGCAACGACAGTCTCGGCGGCGGCGGCGAAAACGACAGGGTCACCGGCGGCGGCGGCGACGATCTCGTCTACACCGACCGCTGGTTCTCCGGGGACGGCACGACCTCGGGGGAGTTTCGCTCTTACACCGGAAACGACACCGCCGAGGGCAACGACGGCGACGACACGATCGCCGGCGGCCGCGGCGACGACCTCCTCTACGGCAACGCCGGCAACGACGTAATTTACGGCGACAACACCGCCGGCGGCGCCAACTCAACGAACGCCGGCAACGACGACCTGATCTACGGCGGCGCCGGGAACGACTACCTCGAGGGCGGGGGCGGCAACGACTCGGTCTACGGCGGCGGCGACGCCGACACTTTCGTCGTCGTCGACGAGGCCCACGCCAAGGACTTCGACGCGACGGAGGGGGATCGGCTGTTCCTCGCCAGATACGGGACCTCGGCTGCCGACACGCTGACCGCCGCGGACGGCAACGACTGGCTGCTCCACGGCGACGCCGGCAACGACTCGCTATCGGGCGCCAATGGAAACGACATCCTCCAGGGCCACCACGGGCGCGACACGCTCTCCGGCGACGACGGCGACGACTCGCTCGACGGCCACCACGGCAACGACTTCCTCCATGGCAACGCCGGCGACGATTTCCTCTTGGGCGGCTACGGCGTCGACAGGCTGTCGGGCGGCGACGGGAACGATACGCTTTACGGCGACTGGGACGACTCGGTCTACGAATACCACGGCAACGACGTCCTCTATGGCAACGCCGGCGACGATGTCCTCTTGGGCGGCTACGGCATCGATGTGCTTTCCGGCGGGAACGGGAACGACACGCTTTCCGGCGGCGGCGGGTACGACCTGCTCGACGGCGGCGGCAACGACGACCTGCTCGACGGCGACGGCAACAACGACCTGCTTTCGGGCGGCGACGGCGACGACACGCTCTCCGGCGGCGACGGCGCCGATACGCTCCATGGCGAGGGCGGGAACGACCTTCTCGACGGCGGCGGCAACGACGACGCGCTTTACGGCGGGAACGGGAACGACACGCTTTCCGGCGGCGATGGGAACGACCTGCTCGACGGCGGCGGGAACGACGATACGCTTTCCGGCGGGAACGGGAACGACACGCTGTCGGGCGGCGACGGGAACGATACGCTTTCCGGCGGCGACGGCGCCGACACGCTGTCGGGCGGTTCGGGGGACGACATTATCCACGGCGCCGCCGGCGACAGGCTGCATGGCGGCGACGGGAACGACACTTTCTACGTGGACATGGCCGAGAAGGACGCGGACATCGGCGCGCTGTTCGGCTCCGACGGCTATGTCGCGGCCGACGACAGGATCGTCTGGCTCGGCGGCGCCATCCCCATCGCCCGATCGGGGCAAGACGACGGCGGGACCGGCGGCGGGACCGGCGGCGGCGACACGATTCCGGCCGGCCGTCTCGTCGTCGCCGCCGCGAACCTCGACGCGCCGCTCTCCGGCGGCGACGGCGACGACACCGTCGTTGGCGCCGGGTCGGACGACACGCTTTCCGGCGGGCCGGGCGACGACCGGCTGTACGGCGGGCCGGGGAACGACGCGCTCCACGGCGGCGAGGGGGCCGACACCTTCTTCGTCGAGCGCATGGCCGAGGCCGGGGATTTCGATCCGGCCGAGGGCGACGTCATTGTCTTCTGGGGCGCCGACGGCCCCGACGCGCTCGACGGGACGGACCGCGCCCACGCCTTGCACGGCAACGGCGGCGCGGACACGATCCGCGGCCTCGGCGGCGCCGACACGATCGACGGCGGCGGCGGCAACGACAGGCTCCACGGCGGCCCCGGCCCCGACCGCATCGACGGCGGGCCGGGCGACGATGTGCTCTACGGCAACCGCGGCGCGGATGTCCTTTCCGGCGGCTGGAGCGAGGACGCGCTCTACGGCGGCAAGGACGCGGACACGCTGTACGGCGGCGGCAACGACGACACGCTGTACGGCAACAACGGCGCGGACCTGCTCTACGGCGGCTCCGGCGACGATGTGCTCTACGGCAACCGGAACGCGGACACGCTGGTCGGCTCGCACGGGGCGGACACGCTTTACGGCGGCAAGGACGGGGACCGGCTGGCCGGCAACCACGGCGACGACCTGCTGTTCGGCAACAAGGGCGACGACACGCTGTCGGGCGGCGGCGGGAACGACACGCTCTGGGGCGGCGGCGGCGACGACATGCTGTGGGGCGGCGCGGGCAACGACCTGCTGTACGGCGGCAAGGGCGCGGACGTGTTCCATGTCGAGAGCGCGGCCGAGGTCGCCGACTACGATCCCGAAGAGGACCGCATCGTCCTGGTCGCCCAACCCACCGCCGAAAGCCTCCCCGGCGAAACCTGAGCGCGCGCCCCCGGCCGGCCGGGGGCGCGCCGCTGGACTCTCCCGCGCGGCGCGCCCATGTTCGGGGGCGGGGGGAGGCGGTCCCATGTTCGAGGCGCTGGGGTTCGAGGAGACGACGCCGCGCGCGGCCTCGGTCGTGCTGGGGCTGGCGCTGGGGCTGGCCTACGGCGCGCTGGCGCAACGGAGCGCGTTCTGCCTGCGCCGGGGCCTCGCCGGGGAGCCGGGCGAGCGCCCGGCCGCGCTGGGCGCCTGGGCGATGGCGCTGGCCGCCGCGATCGCCGGAACCCGGCTCGCCGAATCCGCCGGCCTCGTCTCCTTCGAGGCGCACCGCTTCCTCGCGCCGGACCTGCCGGTCGCCCCGGCCCTGCTGGGCGGCGCGCTGTTCGGGACGGGGATGGTCCTCGCCGGGGGCTGCGTGTCGCGCCAAGCGGTGCTGGCCGGGGCCGGCAACCTGCGCGCGGCCCTCGTGCTGGTCGTCTTCGCCGTCGTCGCGCACGCGACGATGAAGGGCGCGCTGGCCCCGCCGCGCGAGGCGCTCGCCGGCGCGACCCTGCCCGTCGGCGAGGCGGCGTCGCTCGCGGCGCTTCCGGGCGGGGAGGCCTGGCCGCTGGCCGCCGCGCTCGCGCTCGCGGTGCTGGCGGTGCGCTCCGGCGCGCCGGCCTCCCGGCTCGCCATGGGGTTCGCGATCGGGCTGCTGGCGCCGCTGGGCTGGATCGGCACGGGGTTCCTGCTGCTGGACGATTTCGACCCGATCCCGCTCCAGTCGATCGGCTTCACCGGGCCGATGGCCGAGGCGCTGTTCTGGACCGTGGCGGCGACCGCCGTTCCGGCCGGCTTCGGGACCGGCCTCGCGGCGGGCGTCGTCGCGGGCGCGCTGGCCGCCGCGCTGGCGGCGGGCGCGTTCCGCTGGGAAAGCTTCGACGGGCCGCGCCGCACCGGCCGCCATCTCGCGGGCGCGGCGGCGATGGGCGTCGGCGGCGTGCTGGCCGGCGGCTGCACGGTCGGCGCCGGGCTTTCCGGCGTCTCGACCGCGAGCCTCGCCGCCGTGCTGGCGCTCGCCGCCATGGCGGCCTCGGCGCGGGCCGCGGCGACGCTGCTGGCCCGCCCCCGGGGATAGCGCGGCGGCGGGATCAGCCGAACATGTCCGCCGTAATCGCGGCGTACCAGCCGAGCGACTCCTCGTAGGTCGCGTTGCGCAGCTCCGCGCTTTCGCCGGTCTTGGAGATGAAGCCGTCCGTCTTGGCGATCTTCTCGTCCGTCGCCTTGTAGGAGGCGCCGACCTTCACGCCGTCCCCGGCCGCGATCAGCGACCAGCAGGTGTTGGAGAAGCGCGCCGGGAACACCTTGGAATCGGTGAGCGCGCCGCGCACCGCCATCGCGCAGACCTTCGCCTGGCTGTTGGCCGAGAAGCCCGATTTCGGCATGTCGCCCTGCTGGGCGGCGTCGCCGAGCACATGGATGTTCTCGTCCTCGCGGCTCTGCATGGTGTGCGGGACCACCGGCGCCCAGCCGGCGTCGTTCACGATCCCGGCCTGGGCCGCGATCCGCCCGGCCCGCTGCGCGGGGATGACGTTGCAGACATCGACCTTCGTCGCCTCGCCGTCGATGACGACCTCCATGGCGTCGGGCCGCACCTCGACGCGGTCGCCGCCGAAATCCGGGCCGACGCGCTCGACCGTGCCGGGATAGTGGCGCTGCCAGCCGTCCTCGAACAGCCCCTGCTTGGAGAATTTCGGCTTGGGATCGACGACCAGGATCTTCGCCGTCGGGTTGGTCCGCTTCAGGACATGGGCCACCATCGAGACCCGCTCGTAGGGTCCCGGCGGGCAGCGGTAGGGGTTCGGCGGCGCGACCATGCAATAGACGCCGCCTTGCGGCATCGCCTCGATCCGCGCCTTCAGCAGCTGGGTCTGCGAGCCGGCCTTGTAGGCGTGCGGCATCCGGTTTTGCGACGACAGGTCCCAGCCCGGCACCGACCCCGGCCGGAAGTCGATGCCCGGCGACAGCACGAGGCGGTCGTAGCCGAGGCTCCCCCCGCCCGCGAGGCCGACGGTCCGCGCGTCGCGGTCGATCGAGACGGCCCAGTCGTGGACCACGTTGATCCCGTGCGCCGCCAGCGCGCCGTAGCCGTGGCCGAGCGAGGCGAAGTCGCGGAAGCCGCCGATATAGAGGTTCGAGAAGAAGCAGGAATAGTAGGCCCGGCTCGGCTCCACCAGCGTCACGTCCACCGCGCCCTTCGAATCCATGGCGATGTAGCGCGCCGCCGTCGCGCCGCCCGCGCCGCCGCCCACGACCACCGCGCGGGGGCGGGTGCGCGCGATCGCCGGCGCCGACAGCGCCGCCGAGGCCGCGACGGTGGAGGCGAGGAGCCGGCGCCGGCTCAGCTGCTTGTTTGCGTTCCGTCGGTTCATTGCGCGTCCCTCCCGGTTCCCGGTTCGCCGTCCGCGCCGTGGAAATGGGCGGCGAGCGCCGCGATTTCCTCGTCCGACAAGCGCCCGGCGACAAGCCTCATAACAGGGTGCTCCCGCGTTCCCCGCTTGTAGGCCTGCAAGGCTATCACGAAATCGTCGACCGGCCATCCGGCAATCGGCGGGATGCCGGCGCCGGCCGCGCCCGCCCGGTGGCAGGCGGCGCATTCGCCCGCGAGCCAGGCGCCGTATTCGGGATCGCCCTCGATGGCGAGCAGGGCGGGATCGAGGCCGTACTCCTCCGGCGTCGCGGTCGGCTCCGCCGGCGGAAGGCCGGATTCGGGGCCGGCGAAGCGGCGAAGGCGCGCGACCAGCGCCGCCCGGTCGGCCGCGTCCGCGACGCCGGCGAAGGCCATGCGCCCGCCGGGCAGGAAGGCGGCGGGATCGGCCAGGAAGGCGTCGAGCGCCGCTTCGGTCCAGGCCAGCCCGCCGGCCCCGGCCGCCGCCATCGCGCGGGAGTAGCGGAACCCTTCCAGCGCGCCGGCCGTCCGCCCGAAAAGATCGTTCAGGTGCGGGCCGATCCGGTGCTCCGCCCCGGCGCCCGCCTGGTGGCAGCGCTTGCACTGCTGGGCGTAGAGCGCCGCGCCGCGCCCGGCGCCGGCCTCCCCCGCGCCCGCGCCCGCGTCTGGCGCGACGGCCAGAAGCGCCGCGGCGAGCAGCGCGGCGGCCGCCCTACTCGACGACGATTTCCCTGCGAAGGCCGTACACCGAGCCATCGTCGTCCACCCATTCGAACTCCAGCGCGCCGGATGCGGGCAGCGCCATCTCGAACTCGAAATACGGATCGGCCGAAACCGCCGGCTCCAGCGCGACCGACAGCGCCTCCTCGCCGTTGTAGCGGACCGCGAAGCGGTTGACGATCCGGCGCGGCACGAGCCGGCCCTCGCCGTCGTGGCGCAGCCCGGTGTGCATCGGGTGGGTTATCCGCGTCCTGACCCGGAAGGAGACGCCCGCCGCCGCCTTTTTCGGCAGCCGGACCCGGGGCCTCGGCCTCGCCACCGCCCGGCCCTCAGCCGCAGCCGCCGACCGTCACCGCGACGGCCCGCGAGGCGCGGCGGAAGGTCCCGTCCGCCATCTCGGCCATCGCGACAAGGTTCTGGCTCTCGGCGAGGCGCACGCGCGTCGCGGCGGCGGACGGGACGAGGCGCCCGAAGGCGAAGACGGCGACGCCGGGATTGGGGTTCGCGTCGGCGAACAGCGCGATGCGGCGCGCGCCCGGCGCAGCGACACGCACCGGCACGGCGCCGCCGTTGTCGGCGATCTCCGGCGCCTCCAGCCGCACGCCGCCTTCGAGGACGGGCGCGCCGCCGGCGAAGGCGGCGATGGCGTCCGCGACGCCGTTCGAGGCGGCGAGCGCGCCGGCCGGAAGCGCCGCCGCGACCGCCGCGCCGCCGCCGAGCCGCAACATCTCCCTGCGCGTCGGAGCCACGATGCAGCCTCCCCGCCTTCCGCCGGCCCTCCGCCGATATGGCTCCCCCCGCCGCCGCCCGTCAAGCCCCGCCGCGCGTCCTTGCGCGGGCGGGCGGGGCCGGCGTAAGCTTCGCCCGCCGCCGGGACGGGCCGGCGGGCGGGGCGCGAGACGCGAGGCGGACCGATGCTGACATCGCTGGGCATCCGCAACTACCGCGGTTTCGAATCGCTGGACATCGAGCGTCTGGGGCGGATCAACCTGATCGCGGGCAAGAACAATTCGGGGAAAACGAGCCTGCTGGAGGCGATCTTCCTCTTGTCCGGAGGCGGCCGCGCGGACCTGGCGGGCCATCCCGCTATTCTGCGCACGAAATCCCCGGCCGAAAACGCCAGCGGGGCTACCGTTCTCGATCGGTGGAGCTGGATGTTTTTCGAGGGCGATACGGGGTCCAGGATAAAGATTTGTGGGAAATACAGCAAAATCGGCGTTACGGAACTGGAAATATCTCGGAAATCTCGAACAGAAATTCAATTGACGTCCAACGACATAGACATTATGGCGGATCCCAACAGGCAGACATTCAGCGAGTTGTTGTTTTCTTATACGGCACAAAATACGGAAAAAGAAATCCAAAGTTATGCGCATGTGAATGAAAACAAAATCCACGTCAAAAACTCGAAAGACGCACAGACCGTTGTTTCGTTTGCGTATATCGATGCGCGTAACTCGAATCCCGTAAGTGAGGCGGAACATCTCGGAGACTTGCGGCGGCACGGGCAAGACGCCCCGGTCCTCGAGGCCCTTCGGGCGGTGGAGCCGGACATCCGAAGCGTCGAGGCCAATCCCGGTTTCGGCGTTTCGACGATCCTCGTGGACATCGGGCTTCGCGAACTCGTGCCCTTGGCGGTCATGGGCGAGGGGATGAACCGGCTGGCCCTGATGACGATTTTCCTGTGCGGCCTTTCCGACGGCATCTTGCTGGTCGACGAGGTCGAGGCCGGCCTGCACCATTCGGCGCTGCCCAAGGTGTGGAAAGCGCTGGAGAAAATCGCCGTCGCGCGCGACTTGCAGATCGTCGCCACGACCCACAGCTACGAATGCATCGAGGCGGCGCACAAGGCGCTCGACCCCGCCAACCTCCTCCTCCACCGCCTCGAAGCCGGCAACCGCGGCAACCGCTGCGTGACCGACGACGCGGAAAGTATCGAGACCGCGCTCCATTACAATATGGAGGTTCGTTGACGATGCCCCAGGACATATCGATTGAGGCCCAGGTTCAAATTTTGGTGGAAGGCAACGACGACCGGAACTTCTTTCGAGCATTTGCGAATCATTGTCGTATCGATGGCTTCCAAATTCAATCTTTCGGGGGCGCGCCCGGATTGGGTCGGTTCCTGAGGACTTTCGCGGGACGACCGGGTTTCGACAGCGTGACCGCCCTCGCGATCGTCCGCGACGCCGACGACAACGCCGCCTCGGCGTTCCGGAGCGTCCGGTCCGCGCTAGCTAGGGCCGGCCTGCCGGAACCGGCCCAACCGGGCGAACTCGCCGCCGGTCCGCCCGCGGTCGCGGTATGGATCATGCCCGACGGCGCGAGTCCGGGGATGCTCGAAACCCTGCTCTGGCGAAGCGTCGCCGACGATCCGGCGGCGCCCTGCGTCGCGGAATTCCTCGACTGCGCCGACAGGGCGGGCGCGCCGACGGCCGGCTCCGACGAGGCCCGCGCCGACAAGGCCCGCGCCCACGCCTTCGTCGCCACGCGGCCGCGCCCGGAAGTTTCCGTTGGCGTCGCGGCGCTTGAGGGGTATTGGGATTTCGACCGGCCGGATTTCGGCGGCCTTCGGGCCTTCCTCGAAACCGTCGCCGGGCCGGAAGACTGAGCGAAAGACCGTCCCGCCGATGACCGCCCTCCTCGAAGACCTGCTGGCCGGGCGCGGCTGGGTGTTGGCGGACGGGGCGACCGGGACCGGGCTGTTCGCCATGGGCCTGCCCCAGGGCGAGGCGCCGGAGCGCTGGTGCCTGGAGGAGCCGGGCCGGGTGCGCGCGCTCCACCGCGGCTTCCTCGACGCCGGGGCCGACCTTGTGCTCGCGAACACCTTCGGCGGAACCGCCAACCGCCTCGCCCTGCACGGGCTGGAGCGGCGCGTCCGCGAACTCAACCGGATCGCCGCCGAACTGCTGGCGGAGGAGATCGCGCGGGCGGGCCGGCCGGCGGTGTGCGCCGGCTCCGTCGGCCCGACCGGCGAGTTGTTCGCCCCGCTCGGCCCGCTGACCCGCGAGAGCGCCGTCGCCGCCTTCGCCGAGCAGATGGAGGGCCTGCGCGCGGGCGGCGCCGACATCGCCTGGATCGAAACCATGTCGAGCGAGGAGGAGGTGCTGGCCGCGCTGGAGGCGGCGCGCGAAACCGGCCTGCCCGCCTGCGCCGCCATGTCCTTCGACACCAACGGGCGCACCATGATGGGCGTGGCGCCGCGCCGCCTGTCGGAGGCCGCGCGCGGCTTCGACCCGCCGCCGCTCGCCTACGGAGGCAATTGCGGGACCGGCGCGCCGGACCTGCTGGCCGGGCTGCTGACCCTGGCGGACCGCGCGGCCGCCGGCGACGTCCTGATCGCCAAGGCCAATTGCGGCGTGCCGGAATATGTGGACGGCGAAATCCGCTACGACGGGACGCCGGAACAGATGGCGGCCTTCGCCGTGCTGGCGCGCGACCTCGGCGCGCGGATTATCGGCGGCTGCTGCGGCACCGGGACGGACCACCTGCGCGCCATGCGCCGGGCGCTGGAGGAAACGCCGCCCGGCCCGCCGCCCGGCCTCGCGGAGATCGTGGCGCGGACCGGCGCGCTTACCGGATCGACGGCGGAATTGCTGGGCGGCTCCGGCCCCGCCCGCGCGGCGCCGCCCGGCGCCCGGCGGCGCGCCCGCGCCCGCCCCGGCGGCGGTTGACGGCGCCGGCCCGGCCCGGCCATATGGCGCGCGGGGGAGACGCGCGCGCGGGGGGAAACGCGATGAAGGCCTACCGGATCGCCCAATGGGGCCAGCCGCTGGAGGAAATGGAAGTCCCGGTCCCGGAGCCGAAGGGGCGGGAGGTCCTGGTCAAGGTCCGGGCCTGCGGCGTCTGCCACTCCGACATCCACATCTGGGACGGCTATTTCGACCTCGGCGGCGGCCGCAGGGTGACGCTGGAGGAGCGCGGCCTGTCGCTCCCCTTCACCATGGGCCACGAGCCGCTGGGCGAGGTGGTCGCGCTGGGGCCGGAGGCGGAGGGCGTCGAGGTCGGCGACCGGCGCGTCGTCTATCCCTGGATCGGCTGCGGCGACTGCGATGTGTGCGCGCGCGACGAGGAGTTGCTGTGCGTCAATCCCATCACCGTCGGCACGCGGCGCGACGGCGGCTACGCCGAATACCTGGTCGCGCCGGACGCCAAATACCTCGTGCCCTACGACGGCGTGGACGAGGCGGTGGCGGCGACGGCCGCGTGCTCCGGCATCACCGCCTACAGCGCGCTGAAGAAGGTGGCGCACCTGCGGGCGGACCAGTCCCTGCTGGTCGTCGGCGCGGGCGGCGTCGGCCTCGCCGCCGTCGGCATGGCCAAGGCGGTGACGCCGGCCCGGCTGGTCGTCGCCGACATCGACCCCGCCAAGCGCGCGGCGGCGCTCGCCGCCGGGGCCGACGAGGCGATCGACAACGGCGATCCCGCCGCGCGGCGCGCGCTGATGCGCGCGACCGGGGGCGGGGCGGACGGCGCGATCGATTTCGTCGGCGCGCCGGCGACCGCGCGCTTCGCCTTCGACGCGCTGGCCAAGGGGGCGAACCTGGTGCTGGTGGGCCTGTACGGGGGGTCGCTGGAGTTGCCGGCCTCGATGTTCCCGCTGAAGGTGGTGAACATCCTCGGCTCCTATGTCGGCACGCAACGGGACCTGGTGGAGCTGCTCCAGCTGTTCCGCGAGGGCAGGGCCAGGCCGGTGCCGCTGGTCAAGCGCCAGTTGAGCGAGGCCCCGCTCGCCATCCAGGACCTGCGCGACGGCAAGGCGGTCGGCCGCTATGTGCTGATCAACTACTGACGCCGGCGCGGGCCGGGGCGGCGGCCCCGGGGGGGCAAGCGCGCGCGGCCGCGGGAGGCCGGCCGGAGGAAAATCGCGCGCGGCGGCGATTTTCCGTGTTGACAACGATTCTCATTCGCGTTCACAGTCCGCGCCGGGGAACGGTTTCGGGCGCGCGCCATGTATGTCTGCCTGTGCAACGGCTTCACCGACCGCTGCGTCGACCGCGCGATCGCGGAAGGCGCGCGCACGCTGGGGCAGGTGTACGGCTCCATCGGCGTCGCGCCGCAATGCGGGCGCTGCGGCTCCGACATCCGCCGCCGCCTCGACGAACGCCCGGCCCCGCCCGAACTCTCCGACGCCGCCTGACGCGCGCGCGCCAGGCGCCCCGGCCCCCGAGCCGGGGCCCAGGAGGGGCCAGGGCGTCGTCGCCGCAAGCGTTGCGCCGCGCCCCATCGCCAAACCGCGACGCCTCTTTTCCCGGCGTCGGAGCCGTCTGGGCCCCGGCTCGGGGGCCGGGGCGCGGTGTTGTCGCGGCGCCTTCGACTGAGAGTTGTTCGCATTCGCGCAAATCGTCGCCCTCCAACACTTGCAAATGCGAACGATTATCGTTCCGTTACACGATTTTTTACTTGACACCGGGCGCCGCGCCGGCCATTTTGCCGGCCGACGCAACCCGGAGCCGGGAGTGGAGCCATGAAGGGCGACGACGGCGCGATCCGCCACCTCAACAAGATCCTGCGCAACGAACTGACCGCCATCAACCAGTACTTCCTGCATTCCCGGATGCTGAAGGACTGGGGCGTGACACGGCTCGCCGAACACGAATACCGCGAGTCGATCGACGAAATGAAGCACGCCGACACGCTGGTCCAGCGCATCCTGTTCCTCGACGGCCTGCCCAACCTGCAGGACCTCGACAAGCTGCGCATCGGCGAGGATACGGCGGAAATCCTCGCCTGCGACCTTGCGCTGGAGCAGGCGGCGATCCCCGACCTGCGCGAGGCGATCGCGCATTGCGAATCCGTCCGCGACTACGGGACGCGCGACCTGCTGCGCCGCATCCTCGACAACGAGGAGGAGCATGTCGATTTCCTCGAAACCCAGCTCGGCCTGATCGAGAAGATGGGCGTGGCGAACTACATCCAGTTCCAGTCCGGGCCGAACGAGAGCTGAGCCGCCGGCCGCGGCGCCGGCCGCGTCCGCGCCGGCCCCCGCGCGCGCCGGGGCCGGCGCGCGGGGCTTGCGCCCGGCCGCGCGCCGCGCGAGAACGCGCCCGTCGAAACGGAACCCGGCGGAGGCGCATGGCCGCCCGCGCGACGCATCCCCTGCTCGCCGCCGAACGGCTCGCCTGCGCGCGCGGCGGGCGGACGGTGTTTCGCGGGATCGGCTTCGCGCTGGCGCCCGGCGGCGCGCTCGCCGCGACCGGGCCGAACGGCGCCGGCAAGTCGAGCCTGCTGCGCCTGCTCGCCGGCCTCGCGGCGCCGGCCGGCGGCGCGATACTGTGGGACGGCGCGCCGGTCGCCGCCGATTTGCGCGCGCACGCCGCCCGGCTGCGCTATCTCGGCCACGCGACGGGCGCGAAGCCGGCGCTGACGGCGGCGGAGGAGCTTGCCTGGCGCGCCCGGCTGTGGGGCGCCGGCGCCGAGGGGATCGCGCGCGCGCTGGCCCGCTTCGGCATGGAAGGCCGCGCGGATGTCCCGGCGCGCTACCTTTCCGACGGGCAGCGGCGGCGGATCGCGCTGGCCGCGCTCGTCGCCGCGCCGGCCCCGCTCTGGCTGCTCGACGAGCCGTCGGTCGGCCTCGACGCCGACGGCCTCGACGCGCTGGAGGACGCCATCGCCGAACACCGCCGGGGCGGCGGGATCGCGGTGGTGGCGACGCACGCGCCGATCGGCCTCGGCCCGCCCTGGGAGACGCTCGACCTCGCCGCCGAAACCGCGACCGGGCGCGGCGCCGGCGCGCCGGAGGACGAATTGGAGGACGGGCCGTGACGCGCGCCTTCCTCGCCGTCGTCGGCCGCGACCTGCGCCTCGCCCTGCGCCAGGGGAGCGACGCGCTGGCCGCGCTCGTCTTCTATGTCGTCGTCGTCGCGCTGTTCCCGCTCGGCGTCGGGCCGGAGCCGGGCGCGCTGGAGCGGATGTCCGGCGGCGTGGTGTGGATCGGCGCGCTGCTGGCGGCGATGCTGTCGCTCGACCGGCTGTTCCAGGCCGATTACGAGGACGGCGGCCTCGACCTGCTGCTGCTCGCCCCGGCGCCGCTGGAGGTCCTCGTGCTGGCGAAGTGCCTGGCGCACTGGCTGACCGCCGGCCTGCCGATCCTGCTGGCCTCGCCGCTGCTGGGGCTGTTGCTGAACATGCGCCCGGAGGCCTGGCTGGCGCTGGTCGCGGGGATGGCGCTCGGAACGCCGGCGCTGAGCCTGGTGGGCGCGGTCGGCGCGGCGCTGGCGCTGGGCGCGCGCCGGGCCGGGACGCTGGTTCCGCTGCTGGTGCTGCCGCTGGTCGTCCCGGTGCTGGTGTTCGGCGTCGCCGCGGTCGAGGCGGCGGCGGCCGGGCTGGACACCGCCCCGCCGCTGATGCTGCTGGCGGCGGCGTCGCTGGCCGCGCTGGCGCTTTGCCCCTGGGCGGCGGCGGCGGCCTTGCGGCAGGCGGCGGCTTGAGGCAAAAGGGCCGCCATGCACCGCTTCGCCAACCCCGCCCGCTTCATGCGGATCGCGGAGGCCGGCCTGCCCTGGATCGCGGCCGGATCGGCCGGCTGCGTCGCGGCGGGGCTGTATTTCGGCCTGGTCGCCTCGCCCCCCGACTACCAGCAGGGCGAGACCGTGCGGATCATGTACGTGCACGTGCCCTCGGCCTGGATGGCGATGTTCGTCTACGCCCTGCTGGCGGCGGCGAGCGCGGGATTCCTGGTGTGGCGCCATCCGCTGGCCGACGTGGCGGCCCGCGCCGCCGCGCCGATCGGGGCGGGCTTCACGGCGATGGCCCTGGTCACCGGCGCGCTGTGGGGCCAGCCGATGTGGGGGACCTGGTGGGTGTGGGACGCGCGGCTGACCTCGGTGCTGATCCTGTTCTTCCTCTATCTCGGCCATATCGCGCTGACCGGCGCCTTCGACGAGCCGGAGCGCGGGGCGCGCGCGGGCGCGCTGCTGGCGCTGGTGGGCGCGGTGAACCTGCCGGTGATCAAGTTTTCGGTCGACTGGTGGAACACGCTGCACCAGCCGGCCAGCCTGGCCCGGCTCGACGGGCCGGCGATCCATTCCTCGATGCTGACGCCGCTGCTGCTGATGGCGTTGGGCTTCCTGCTCTATTTCCTGGCCGTGCTGACGGTGCGGATGCGGGCGCTGCTGCTGGCGCGGCGCATCCGGGCGCTGCGGCTGGCGGGGACCGGCTGAGGCCGGCGCGGGGAGGGTCGGGCGATGCGCGAATTCCTGGAGATGGGCGGCTACGCGGCCTATGTCTGGCCGGCCTACGGGGCGGCGCTGGCGACGATGCTGGGGCTGCTGGCGGCGTCGCTCGCCTCGGCGCGCGCGCGCCGGCGCGAACTCGCGGCGCTGGAGGGACGGGGGCGGACGCGCCGGCCCCACCGTCCCGGCGCGGCGGCGGCGGAGGACGGCCATGACGCCGAAGCGCCGTAGGCTTTCGCTGGTGCTGGCCGGCCTGCTGGCGCTGGGCGCGGCGGCGGCGCTGGCGTTGGCGGCGCTGGAGGACAACCTCGTCTATTTCCTCTCCCCCACGGACCTGCTGGCGCGCGAGGCCGCGCCGGACCGGCCCGTCCGGGTCGGCGGCCTGGTCGAGGAGGGGAGCGTGCGGCGCGCGGCCGACGGGACGCTCTCCTTCCGCGTGACCGACCTCCGGAACGCCGTCGCGGTGACCTTCCGGGGCGTCCCGCCGGACCTGTTCCGCGAGGGCCAGGGCGTGGTCGCGGAGGGCCGGTTCGCGAACGGCGCGCTGTCGGCGAGCGAAATCCTCGCCAAGCACGACGAGAACTACATGCCCCGCGAGGTGGCGGACGCGCTCAAGGATTCCGGCCTCTGGAAGGGGCCGGCGCCGCGATGATCGCCGAACTCGGCCATTTCGCGCTGGCGCTGGCGCTGGCGCTGGCGGCGGTGCAGGCCGCGGTCCCGCTGGCCGGCGCGGCGCGGCGCGACCGCGCGCTGATGGCGGTGGCGCGCCCGGCGGCGGCGGCGCAGTTCGCGGCGATCGCGCTGGCCTACGCGGCGCTGACGCACGGCTACGTGGTCTCGGACTTCACCGTCGCCAACGTGGCCGGGAACTCCCATTCGCTGAAGCCGATGCTCTACAAGGTGACGGGCGTGTGGGGGAACCACGAGGGGTCGATGGTCCTGTGGGTCCTGATCCTGTCCGCCTTCGGCCTCGCGCTGGCGCTGTTCGGGAACGGCCTGCCGGAGACGCTGCGCGCCCGCGCGCTCGCCGTGCAGGGGATGGTCGGCTTCGGGTTCCTCGCCTTCGTCCTGGCGACCTCGAACCCGTTCGAGCGCCTCGACCCGGCCCCGCTCGACGGCGGCGACCTCAACCCGATCCTGCAGGACCCCGGCCTCGCCTTCCACCCGCCGCTGCTCTACCTCGGCTATGTCGGGTTCTCGATGGCGTTCTCGCTCGCCGTCGCGGCGCTGATCGAGGGGCGGGTCGATCCGGCCTGGGCGCGCTGGGTGCGGCCGTGGACGCTGGCGGCGTGGACGGCGCTCACCGCCGGGATCGCGCTCGGCAGCTGGTGGGCCTATTACGAACTCGGCTGGGGCGGCTGGTGGTACTGGGACCCGGTGGAGAACGCCAGCTTCATGCCCTGGCTGGCGGGGACGGCGTTGCTGCACTCCGCCGTCGTCGCCGAGCGGCGCGACGCGCTCAAGGCCTGGACCGTCCTGCTCGCCATCCTCGCCTTCGGGTTGAGCCTGATGGGGACCTTCCTGGTGCGTTCGGGCGTGCTGACCTCGGTCCACGCCTTCGCGGTCGATCCGGAGCGCGGGCTGTTCATCCTCGCCCTGCTGGCGCTGGCGGTGGGCGGGGCGCTGGTGCTGTTCGCGGTCCGCGCGCCGGCGCTGGCGGGCGGCGGCATGTTCCGGCCGATCAGCCGCGAGGGCGGGCTGGTGGTGAACAACCTGCTGCTTTCGACGGCGCTGGCGACGGTGTTCATCGGCACGCTCTACCCCCTGTTCCTCGAAGCCGCGACCGGGGAGAAGGTGTCGGTCGGGCCGCCCTTCTTCCACGCCGCCTTCGTGCCGGCGGCGATGCCGCTGCTGCTGGCGATGGCGGTGGGGCCGATGCTGGCCTGGAAGCGCGGCGACCTCGCGGCCGCGCTGGAGCGGCTGTGGGCGGCGGCGCTGCTGTCGGCCGGCGCGGCGGGGCTGGCCTGGTGGGCCGGCGGCGGCGAGGGGCTGGGGCCGGCGGTCGGTTTCGCGCTCGCCGCCTGGCTCGCCGGCGGGACGCTGACGGAGTGGGCCGGCCGGATCGGCCTGTTCCGCGCGCCGCTCGCCTCCGTCCCGGCCCGGATCGCCGGCCTGCCGCGCGCGGCGCACGGGATGGCGCTGGCCCATCTCGGCCTCGCCGTCTTCGTGTGCGGCGCGGTCGCCGACGGCTTCTGGCGCGAGGAGGCGGTGGCGTCGCTGCGCCCCGGCGAGACGATGCGCGTCGCCGGGTACGAGGTCGCGCTGGAGGGCGTTGCGGAGGCGCCCGGCCCGAACTACCGCGCCGAACGGGCGCGCCTCGCGGTGGCGCGGGACGGCGCGCCGGTCGCCATCCTCGAACCGGAGCGGCGCTTCTACCCCGTCCAGCGCACCGCGACGACCGAGGCCGCGATCCACGCGACCCTGCTCGGCGACCTCTACGCCGCGCTGGGCGAGGGCGACGCGCGCGCGGGATGGGTGGTGCGCGTCTGGCGCAACCCGCTGGTGGCGTGGATCTGGATCGGCTGCGGCCTGATGGTCGCGGGCGGGCTGGTCTCGCTCAGCGACCGGCGCTTGCGCGTCGGCGCGCCGAGGCGGCGGAGGGCCGTCCCGGCGCCGGGCGCGGCGGCGGCGGCGCGGCCGGCGGGCGCGGATTGAGCCGATGCGCCGGCTCGCCTACGCCCTCCCGCTGGCGCTGTTCGCCGCCGTCGCCGCCTGGTTCGCGACGCCGATCCTGCGGGGAACGGACCCGTCGGTCCTGCCCTCGGCGCTGGTCGGCGGGCCGGCGCCGGCGGTCGCGCTGCCGCCGCTGCTCGACTCGAAGCCGGGAATCGACGCCGCCGGCCTCGCGGGCGGGCCGCTGCTGGTCAATTTCTTCGCCTCCTGGTGCGTGCCCTGCCGGGCCGAGCATCCGCTGCTGATGCGGCTGGCGGCGGCCGGGACAGTCCCGCTGCTCGGCGTCAGCTACAAGGACGCGCCCGCCGACGCGATCGGCTGGCTGGCCGAACTCGGCGACCCCTTCGCGCGCATCGGCCGCGACGACGACGGCCGCGCCGCCATCGAATGGGGCGTGTACGGCGTGCCGGAAACCTTCGTGGTCGACCGCGCCGGGCGGGTGCGCCACCGCCACGCCGGGCCGATGACGCGCCGGGTGCTGGAGGAGGACATCCTGCCGCTGCTGGCCGAACCCGGCGGGGAGGCGCGGTGAGGCCCGCCCGCCGCCGCGCCGCGCCGCGCGCGTTTGCGGCCGCGCTGGCGCTCGCGCTGGCGGCGGCGGCGTTCGCCGCGCCGGGGCCGGGCGCGCGCGCGGTCGAGCCGGGCGAGGCGCTGTCGGACCCGGCGCTGGAGGCCCGGGCGCGCGAACTCTCGCGCAACATCCGCTGCCTGGTCTGCCAGAACCAGTCGATCGACGACAGCGACGCCGACCTCGCCCGCGACCTGCGCGCGCTGCTGCGCGAGCGGCTGGTCGCCGGGGACGCGGACGAGGACATCTACGGCTTCCTCTCCGCGCGCTACGGCGATTTCGTGCTGCTGAAGCCGCCGGTGAGGCCCTCGACCTGGGCGCTGTGGTTCGGGCCGGCGGCGGCGCTGGCGCTCGGCGCGGCGGCCGTCGCGGTCGTGCTGGCGCGGAGCCGGCGCGCCCCGCCCCCGCTCCCGCTCGACGAGGGCGAGAAGCGCCGCCTCGCCCGGCTCGCGGCCGAGGACGGGGCGGACGGCCGGGAGGAGGAGCGGTGACCTTCTGGCTCCTCGCCGGAGCGCTGGCGCTGGCCGCCGCGCTGGCCGCCGCCTGGCCGCTGCTGCGCCGCGCGCCGGCGGAGACGACGGAGACGGCCGACGGCGACGGCGGGGACGGCGCGGACGACGCGGACGACGCGGCCGGGGCCGCCCCCGATCTCGCGGTATACCGCGCGCAACTCGCCGAACTGGAGCGCGAACCGGAACCCGCCGGCGGCGCCGGCGCGGAGGCCGACCGCGCCGCCGCCCGGCTGGAGATCCAGCGCCGGATGCTGGCCGCCGATTCGGCCGCGCGGGCGGCGCCGGCGGCGCGGGGGCTGGGACGGCGGAACCGGCGGATCGCCGCCGCGCTGCTGGCGCTGTCGGTTCCGGCGGGCGCGCTGGCGGTCTATTCCGGCATGGGAAGCCCCGGCCTGCCCGGCCGCCCCCACGCCGAACGGGCCGATGTGCAGGTCGCCCGCGCCCGCGCGCTGTTCCGCGCCGGCGAGGCCGGGGACGCGCAAGCCTTCGAGCGGGCCGTGGAGCGCGCGCTCGCCCTCGACCCGGACGGTCCGGAGGCGCTGTTCTACGCCGGCCTGATCGCCGCCGGCCGGGGCGACGCGGCGGCGGCGCGCGCCTACTGGCGCCGGGTGCTGGCCCGCATGGAGCCGGACGCCCCCGCCCGCGCCGCGCTGGAGCGCCGTATCGAGGCGCTCGGCGGCGAATAGAACGCCCGCGAAGCGCCCGCGCGTTGACAGGACCGCGCGGCGGCGGGAAAACCGGATCGACGCGAACCCGCTGGGGACCGCCGTGCCCGCGCGCGACGCCGCGATGCTCGTCCTCTTGTGCCTGGCGCTCTACCTGCCGGGCCTCGCGGCGATTCCGCCGCTCGACCGCGACGAGGCCCGGTTCGCGCAGGCGTCCCGGCAGATGGTCGAGACCGGCGACTACATCGACATCCGCTTCCAGGAGACCGCGCGCCACAAGAAGCCCGCCGGCGCGTACTGGGCGCAGGCCGCCTCGGCGCGGCTGGTCGCCGGCGACGGCCCGGCGCCGATCTGGGCCTACCGGATCCCGTCCGTGCTGGGGGCGATCGCGGCGGTGCTGCTGACCCGCGCGCTCGCCGGCCTCTGGCTGCCCGCGCGCGCGGCGACGCTGGCGGCCGCGCTGCTCGCCTCCAGCGTGCTGCTTACGGCGGAGGCGCATATGGCGAAGACCGACGCGCTGCTGCTGGCGACCGTCGTCGCGGCGCAGCTCGGCCTCGCGCGCGCCCATGCCGGGCGGCGCGGTCCCGGGGTCTGGCTGCCGTTCTGGCTGGGGATCGGCTGCGGCATCCTGGTCAAGGGGCCGGTCGCGCCGATGGTCGTCGGGCTGGCCGCCGCCGCGCTGTGGCTGGCGGAACGGCGGGCCGGGCGGGCCGCCGGTTGGCTGCGCGCGCTGGAGCCGCTCAAGGGCGCGCCGGTGGCGCTGGCGATCGCGCTGCCCTGGTTCGTCGCGGTGCAGCTGCGCACCGACGGCGCGTTCCTCGAAAGCGCCGTCGGCGGCGACATGCTGCCCAAGCTGATGGGCGGGGTGGAGTCGCACGGCGCGCCGCCCGGGTATTACGCGCTGCTGGCGTTCGCGACCTTCTGGCCCGGCTCGCTGCTGCTGTGGCCGGCGCTGGCGGGGGCGTGGCGCGCGCGGGCGGAGCCGGCGGTCCTGTTCGCGCTGTGCTGGCTGCTGCCGGCCTGGCTGGTTTTCGAGGCCGCGCCGACCAAGCTGCCGCACTACGTGCTGCCGATGTATCCGGCGCTGGCGATCCTGGCGGCCGCGTGGATCGCGCGTTTCGAGGGCTTCCCGGCCCTGCCGCGCGGAACGCGGGGCTTCGCCCTCTTCTGGATCGCGCTTTCGGCCGCGCTCGCCGCCGCGGTCGCCGCACTGGCGGCGGCCGGCGTCGAACCCGGCGCCGCGCTCGCGGACCTTGCGACGCTCGAAGGCGCGGCGCGCCGCCTCGGCTCGGCCTTCGAGGCGGCGCCGGCGGCCTTCCTCGCCGCCCCGGCGGCGCTGGCGGCGGGGATCGCCGGGGGGCTGGCGCTGCGGCGCGGCCGGCCGACGGTCGCGGCCTTGCGCGCGGCGGCGCTGGGCGGGCTGTTCCTGGTCCTGCTGGGGCAATCCACCCTGCCGTCGCTCGCCAACATCTTCGTCGCGCCGAGGATTGTCGCCGCCGCCCGCGCCCTCGATCCCGCCGCCGGGCCGCTCGCCGCCTCCGGCTTCCACGAGCCGAGCCTGGTGTTCCTGGCCGGGACCGGGACCCGCCTCGTCGCGCCCGAAGGCGCCGCGCGCCTGCTCGCCGAGAGGCCCGGCGCGCTCGCGGCCGTCGAAAGGCGCGGCGCCGCCGCCTTCGCCGCCGAGGCGGCGCGCCTCGGCCTCGCGGTCGAGACCCGGGCGACGGTCTCCGGCCTCAACTACTCCAACGGGCGCGCCGTCGAGATCGACCTGGTGGCGCGGAGGGACCGGCCGTGAGGCGCCCGGAAATCCGCCGATGGGCCGCCGCCGCGCTCGACCTCGCGGCGCGCGCCGTCCGCGCGACCTGGCGCGACATGGGCCGGCCGCCGCTCGGCTGGCCGCTCGCCGCCGTTATCGCCGCCTGCGTGCTGCTCGGCCTGTTCCTGGACCGGCCGGCCGTCCTCGCGGTGGCGGAGCACGCGGGGCCGGGGACGCGGCGCTTCTTCGAGACCGTCACCGTGCTCGGCGACGCCGGCCCGTACCTCGCTGCGCTCTCCCTCGGCGCGCTCGCCTGCGCCGGGCTGGCGCGGCTGGCGGCGTCGGAGGAGGCGCGCGCGCGCCTGTGGCGCCACGCCTGGAACCTCTGGTTCGTCATCCTGGCCATCCTGGTTTCCGGGGCGATCCACCACGCGCTGAAGATCGTCGTCGGCCGGCTCCGGCCGCGCTACCTGTTCTCGGAGGACCTTTACGGCCTGTCGCCCTTCACCTTCGACATCGCGCGCAACTCCTTCCCTTCCGGGCACACGCAGGCGGCCGTCGCGGTCTGCTTCGCGCTCTACCTGGTCTATCCCCGGCACGCGGCGCTGTACCTGGCCATCGCGGCGCTGGCGGCGACGAGCCGGGTGATGGTGCTGGCGCACTATCCGAGCGACGTGCTGGGCGGCGCGTGGCTCGCGATCTGCGTCGCCATCCTGCTGAAGCGCCACTACCTGGACCCGCGCCTCGCCGGCCGCTAGGGCGCTTCCGCCGCGCCGCGAAACGCTTTATGAAGGCGCGCGTCCGCAACTCCGGGACACCGCAAGTGGCCGAGGCCCCGCCCCCCGATCCGCCCGCCGGCGGCGACCCGCCGGTTTCCGTGGTCGTTCCGGTCCTGAACGAGGAGGACAACATCCGGCCGCTGGTCGCGGAGATCGCGGCGGCGATGGCGGGCGCCGGCGACTACGAGATCGTCTATGTGGACGACGGCAGCACCGACGCGACGCCGGAGCGCCTGGACGAGGCGATGGCGGAGACGCCGCGGCTGCGCGTGCTGCGGCACAACCGGCGCTTCGGCCAGAGCGCGGCGCTGCGCACCGGCGTGCTGGCGGCGCGCGGCCGGCTGGTCGCGACGCTGGACGGCGACGGGCAGAACGACCCGGCCGACATCCCGATGCTGCTCGATGTCTGGCGCGCCCATGCCGGGCCGCGGCCGCCGATGGTCACCGGCCGGCGCGCGCGCCGGCGCGACGCCTGGACCCGGCGCGCCGCCTCGCGCCTCGCCAACGCGGTCCGCCGCGCGGCGCTGCGCGACGGCGACCCGGACGCCGGCTGCTCGCTGAAGCTGTACGAGCGGGCGCTGTTCCTGTCCTTCCCCTATTTCGACCACATGCACCGCTACCTCCCGGCGCTGGCGCGGCGGGAGGGGCGCGCGACGGTGTCGGTCCCGGTGAACCACCGGCCGCGCCGCAGCGGGCGGTCGAAATACACCAATCTCGGCCGCCTGCTGGCGAGCGCGCCCGACCTGCTCGGCGCGATGTGGCTGGTCCGGCGCTTCCCGGCCGGCCTCGAGGCCGAGGAGCGGACGCGGTGAGCGGCTTCCTGTCCGGCCTCGCCGCGTGGTTCTTCCCGGACGGGATCGGCGCCGGCGAGGCGGCGCTGCTCGGCCTCGGCCTGGCGGCGCAGGCGATGTTCAGCGCGCGCTTCCTGGTGCAGTGGCTGGTGAGCGAGCGCCGCCGCGAGAGCACGATCCCGCTGGCGTTCTGGTATCTCAGCCTGGGCGGCGGGGCGATGCTGTTCGCCTACGCGCTGCTGCGCAAGGACCCGGTGATTATGCTGGGCCAGGGCGCGGGCATCCTGATCTACGCCCGCAACCTGTGGCTCATCTACCGCAAGCGCCGCCGCGACGCCGAAGCCGCCGCGACGCCGCCGGCCGGGTGAGGGGCGCGCGGGGGAGGGCATGGCGATGTGGGATAGGCATTACCGGAATGTGGAGCGGCATTTTCTGCGATTTTACGGGCGTTACGGCTTTATGATAATGATCGTTTCCTTGACGGCATGTTTTGTCACGGAATCGCCGAAATTGGATTTCTTGGATCGCTTCGATTTCAATTACGATAAACTGAAAAGTGGGGCGAATTTTGCATTTATTTTGTCGATTTTGTCCGCACCAGCCCTGTATTTGGCGGTGGGATTGATGTTGGTCTGGGCGGACAAGTTGAGTCCGGGCCGCGCGTTCCGCAATCTTGTCGTCGGCGCCCTGGTCACGATTATCTCCCACGCTATTGTTTACAATAAAGGAAATTTCTTGCTGCCCGATCCGAATAACACGGTCGAGGCAACATTGAAATTCTACAATTGCTTGTACTTCAGCATCGTGACCTTCACGACGCTTGGATACGGCGATTTCACGCCGGACCCGCCCTACCGCCTGATCGCGGCGCTGCAGGGGATCTACGGCTACATCTTTCTGGGGACGCTTGTCGGAATGACGACGACCTTCGTTTCCAGCCCGTCGGCGCGTTTCAAAAAAGACGAAGGACCAGAACGCCCAGACCGCCGATAACGGCGGCGAGCGTCGCGATAATCCCCAAGGCCGCCGCCGCCCGCTCCGCCGGACTCAACTCCTCCGTGTCGCCGGGCCGGGAGGCTTCGCCCGCCGCGGGCGTCGTTCGGGCTTCGCGCGCGTCCATGTCCGCCCTCCTCCGCTTTGCCGCCTCCCGCGAGCCCTGCCGCGCGGCGGAGCGCGTAGCGTACCACAACCGCGCCGGCGCCGGGAAACCCTTTCCGTCCACCGCCCTCAGCGGATCGCGAAGCCGCCGTCCACCGTCAGCACAGTTCCGGTGACGAAGCCCGACGCGCCCGAGGCCAGCAGCAGCAGCGCGCCGTCGAGCTCCTCCGGCTGGCCGAGGCGCCGCTGCGGGACCGACTTCACCAGCGCCTCGCCCGGCGGGGAGCGGAAGAAGTCCGCGTTCATCGGCGTCTCCACATAGCCCGGCGCGATGGCGTTCACCCGCACCCCGCTCCGCGCCAGTTCGAGCGCCATCGCGGCGGTCAGCTGGTTCAGCCCGGCCTTGGACGCGCAATAGGTCGAAAGCGTGCCGATCGGCCGCGTTCCCAGCACCGAGGAGATGTTGATAATCGACCCCGATCCCCGCGCCGCCATCCCCCGCGCCACCGCCTGGGCGCAAAAGAAGCAGCCCCGCAGGTTGGCGCCGAGCACGGCGTCGTAATCCGCCTCCGTCACATCGAGGAAGAGCCTGTTGACGGCGAGGCCGGCGTTGTTGACCAGAACGTCGACCGGCCCCAGCGCCGCCTCGACCGCCGCGACGCCGGCGTCGATGCTCGCCTTGTCGGTCACGTCCATATGGACGGCGAAGGCCGTTCCGCCGCCGGCCTCGATCTCGGCCGCGAGCGCCTCGATCCTGTCCGTCTGGCGCGCCGCCAGCCCGACCCGCGCCCCATGCCGCGCCAGCGTCCCCGCGAACCGCCGCCCCAACCCCTGCGAAGCCCCCGTAACCAGCGCCGTCTTGCCGGTGAGGTCGAACATTGTCGTCACGAGTTTCCTCCGTCGTCCGCCCCGCCGCCCGCCGCGGCGTCCTCGGCGGCGAGGCGGGCGGCGAGGAGGCGTTTCATGGTTTTGCCGTTGGCGTTGCGCGGGAGCGGGTCGCGCAGCAGCGTGAAGGTTTCCGGGACCTTGTGCGACGCCATGCGGGCGGCGCAGAAGGCGCGCAACTCTTCGGCCGCCTCGTCCGGCGCGCCGGGCGGCTCGGCGAGCGTCGCGAAGCAGTGCACGCGCTCGCCCAGCACCGGGCAGGGGCGCGGCACCACGGCCGCCTCGGCGATCGCGGGATGGCGGGCCAGCACATTCTCCACCTCGGCGCTGTAGACCTTGTAGCCGCCCCGGTTGATCGTGTCCTTCTTGCGGTCGAACACGCAAAGCCAGCCCCCGGCGTCGAGCGAGCCGATGTCGCCGGAGCGCCAGCGGCCGTCCGCGAAGCCGGCCCGCGTCGCCTCCGGCTTGCCCCAGTAGCCGGGCACGACCATCGGCCCCCCGATCAGGATTTCGCCCGCCGCGCCGGGCGGAACATCGGCGCCGTCCTCGTCGACGACGCGGATTTCGGCGCAGGCGACCGGGCGGCCGACGCTGTCCGGCCGGGCCGCCGCCCCGCCGGGGGGCGAGATCGTGACGGGAGAAGTCGTCTCCGTCGCGCCGTAGGCGTTGGCGAGGCGGAGGTTCGGCAGGGCGACCGCCAGCGCGGCGATCGTCGCCTCCGGCATCGGCGCGCCCCCATAGGCCCCGATCCGCCAGGCCGAAAGGTCGCGCGCGGCGAAATCGGCCCGGAGCAGGCAGAGGTTGTACATCGCCGGGACCATCACCGTGTGGGTCATCCGTTCGCGCGCCGCGAGGTCGAGGAAGGCGGGCGCGTCGAACCCCTCCTCCAGGATCGCGCAGCCGCCGGCGCCCATCATGGAGAGCAGGATCGCCACGATCCCCGTCACATGGCTCGCCGGCACGACCAGGACGGAACGGTCCGCCGGGCCGAGGTCGAACCGGTCCATGTAGTGCAGGATCGAATGGACCAGGTTCAGATGCGTCAGCATCGCGCCCTTGGGCCGGCCCGTGGTGCCGGAGGTGTAGAGCAGGATCGCCGTCGCCTCCTCCTCCCCGGACGGCGGCGGGAGCGGCGGCCCGCCCGTCCCGGCGGCGGCGAGGGCGTCGAAACCCCCGCCCTCGCCCGCCGCGTAGCGCCGCCGCAGCGCGGGCGTTCGCGCGGGCGCGGGCAGGCGGCCGGCCAGGTCCGGCTCGTGGACCAGCGCCGCCGCGCCGCAATCGGCCAGCACATGGGCGAGTTCGTCGGTCTGCTCGCGGATGTTGACGGGAACGGCGATCGCGCCGGCGCGGATCGCCCCGAGCAGCGCGACGGCGAATTCCGGCCGGTTGCGCAGCAGCAGCGCCACCCGGTCGCCGGGGCGGATCCCGTCCGCCAGCAGGCCGCGCGCCGTCCGGTCCACGAGGTCCGAGAAGGCGCGCCAGCCGATCCGCCGGCCGCCGGCGACGATGGCCTCGTCCTCCGGGCCGCGGGCCGCCGCGCGGGCGAGGAAGGCCAGCGCGTTGCGCGGCCGGTCCCGGAAGCAGAGCATGTCGCGGCCGTCGAAATGGCGCTCGCGGCGCAGGCCGCCCCCCTCCCGCTCCCGGTCCATCGCGTCTCCTTCCCGCCGCCGCGCGCGGCGCCATCTTGGCCGCGCCGCGCCGCGCGGCGCAAGGCCGCGAAAAAAAATTCACGATTCGGGCCGCCGGACGGGGCGTGTGTCGGATTCGGGACTGCTTGCGGCGGACGCGAGAAATTCGCCGGGGAAACAGGCGCTTACATGCCCTTCGAGACCGGCGGAAAACACGGCCGGGGAAGCCTTTCGGGAGGCGCTGGAATGTCGATCGCCGGGGCACGGATCGCCGCGCTGGCCCAGGGCTGGTCGATCGAGACCACGCCGGCCGCCGCCGCCCGGATCGGGCGGTTCGCGGACTGCCTGCCGGCCGGGACGACGGTCAACGTCACCTTCCTGCCGGGGTCGGACATCGCCGACACGATCGCGGTTTGCGCGCGGCTGCGCGGCGAGGGGTTCGAGCCGGTCCCGCATATCGCGGCGCGCTCTCTCGACGGCGCGGCGGCGCTGGAGCGGGCGCTGGCGGCGCTGGCCGAGCGCGCCGGGGTCCGGGAGGTCCTGGCAATCGCCGGCGGGGTGGACCGGCCGGCCGGCCCCTACGCGGAGTCGATGCAGGTGCTCGCCTCCGGCCTGCTGGAAAAGCACGGCGTGCGCCGGGTCGGCGTCGCGGGGCATCCCGAAGGCTCGCCCGACATCCCGGAGCCGGAGGCGGCCCGCGCGCTGGCGGAGAAGAACGCCTGGGCGCGCGACAGCGCCATGGACGCCTATATCGCCACGCAGTTCTGCTTCGACGCCGGGGCCGTCGCCGCCTGGGAGCGGCGCGCCCGCGCCGCCGGCAACCGCCTGCCCGTCCGTGTCGGCGTGGCCGGCCCGGCGACGCTGAAGACGCTGGTCAAGTTCGCCCGGATGTCGGGCGTCGGCCCGTCGATGCGCGTGCTGACGCGCCAGGCGGCGAACATCGCCCAACTCGCCATGACGCGGGAGCCGGACCGGCTGGTGGCCGGGCTGGCCGAGGCGCGGGCGCGCGATCCCGGCTCGCTGCTGGCGGGATTGCATTTCTACCCCTTCGGCGGCCTGGCCCGGACCGCCGCCTGGGCGGCCGCCGTCGCCGAGGCGCGCGTCGCGGCCCGTCCCGGCGGCGGCTTCTCCATCGTCGAACCGGCCCCGCTCAGGGCCGCGTCGTAACGCTCCACCCTCCTGTCTCGAAAGGCTCCGTCCATGACGCACACCGTTATCGGCTCCGCCACCCGGGAAGTCACGATCGGCTTCGACCGGCCTTTCTGCGCCATCGGCGAACGGATCAACCCGACCGGGCGGCGCCTGCTCGCCGCCGAGATGGCGGCCGGCGACTACAGCCGGGTCGAGGCGGACGCCATCGCCCAGGTGGAGGCGGGGGCGACGGTGCTCGATGTGAACGCCGGCATCCCGCTGGCCGACGAGCCGCGCATCCTGGCGGAGTCGGTCCAGCTGGTGCAGTCGATTGTCGATGTGCCGCTGTCGATCGACAGTTCGATCGTCGAGGCGCTGGAGGCCGGCCTTTCGGTCTATCGCGGCAAGGCGCTTGTGAACTCCGTCACCGGCGAGGAGGAGCGGCTGGAGGCGGTGCTGCCGCTGGTCCGCAAGCACGGCGCGGCCGTGGTGGCGATCTCGAACGACGAGACCGGCATTTCCGAGGACCCGGACGTGCGTTTCGAGGTGGCGCGCAAGATCGTCGAGCGCGCGGCCGATTACGGGATTCCGGCTTGCGACGTGGTGGTCGATCCGTTGATCATGCCGGTCGGCGCGATCAACCTGGCCGGGGCCTCGGCCTTCCGGCTGGTCCGGCGGCTGCGCGAGGAGCTGGGCGTGAACACGACCTGCGGCGCGTCCAACATCTCCTTCGGCCTGCCGAACCGGCACGGGCTGAACGCCGCCTTCCTGTCGATGGCGATCGGGGCGGGCATGACCTCGGCGATCATGAACCCGCTGCGCGACGAGGAGATGACCGCGATCTACGGCGCGAACGTGATGATGGGCCACGACCCGGAATGCCGGGCCTGGATCCGCAAGTTCCGCCAGCCGGCGCCGGAGGGCGCGGCCATCGGGGCGCGCGGCGGCCGCGAGCGCCGGCGCCGCCGGGCCTGAGCGGCGCGCGGTGGCGGCGGACGGACGGGCCGGCCCCGAGGCGCCGCCGGGCGAGGTCTTCGTCGTCTTCGCCCCGTCGGGCCGGCGCGGCCGCGTCCCGGCGGGGACCACCGTGCTGGAGGCGGCCCGCAAGCTCGGCGCGGACCTCGATTCGGTCTGCGGCGGACGCGCGATCTGCGGGCGCTGCCAGGTCGCGTTCGCGCCGGGCGAATACCCGAAACTCGGCATTTCCGCCGGGCCGGACGCGCTGTCCCCGCCGGGGCCGGCGGAGCGCCGCCACGCGGACAAGCGCGGCCTCGCGCCGGGCCGGCGCCTCGGCTGCGGCGCGCGGCTGCTGGCGGACGCGGCGATCGACGTGCCGCCCGAAAGCCAGGTCCACCGCCAGGTCGTGCGCAAGCGCGCCGAGGCGCGCGACATCGAGGTCCGCCCCCTGACCCGCCTCCATTATGTCGAGGCGCGCCCCCCGGACATGGACGACCCGTCCGGCGATTTCCGCCGCCTGTGCGAGGCGCTGCGCGCGCAGTGGCCGGACCGCGACATCGCCGGGGACCTCTCCGCCGACCTCGCCGTGCTCCAGGGCCTGCAGAAGGCGCTCCGGGACGGCGACTGGAAGGCGACCGTCGCGCTGCGCGGGACGGACCGGATCGTCGGCGTCTGGCCGGGCCTGCGCGAGCGGATTTACGGCCTCGCGCTCGACATCGGCTCGACCACGCTGTCGGCGCATCTCTGCGACCTCGCCACCGGCGAGGTGCTGGCCTCGGCCGGCGCGATGAACCCGCAGATCCGCTTCGGCGAGGACCTGATGAGCCGGGTCTCGCACGCCATGCTGAACCCGGGCGGCGCGGAAGCGATGACGCAAGCGGTCCGCGAGGCGGCGAACGAGCTTGCCGCCGCCGCCGCGCGCGAGGCCGGGCTGGCGCCGGAGGACATTCTCGAACTCGTCTTCGTCGGCAACCCGGTCATGCACCACCTGATGCTGGGGATCGACCCGACGGAACTCGGCTTCGCGCCCTTCGCGCTGGCGATCGACACGGCGGTGGAGATTCCGGCGGCGGAGATCGGCCTGCGCCTGCATCCGGGCGCGCGGGCCTACGCGCCGCCCTGCATCGCCGGCCATGTCGGGGCCGACGCGGCCGCCGTCATCCTGTCGGAGAACCCGCACCGGGGCGCGGAGACCGTGCTGGTCGTCGATGTCGGCACCAACGCGGAGATCGTGCTCGGCGGCCGCGACCGGACGCTGGCCTGCTCCAGCCCGACCGGCCCGGCCTTCGAGGGCGCGCAGATTTCCTCCGGCCAGCGCGCCGCGCCGGGCGCGGTCGAGCGCGTGCGGATCGACCGCGGGACGCTGGAGCCGCGGTTCCGCGTCGTCGGCTCGGAGTTGTGGTCCGACGAGCCAGGCTTCGCCGGGGCGGTCGCGGCGGCCGGGATCACCGGGATTTGCGGCTCCGGCATCGTCGAGGCGCTGGCGGAGATGTTCCTCGCCGGCCTGCTGGACGAGGACGGCGTCATCGACGGCGCGATGGCGGCGCGGACGGACCGCGTGTTCCGCGACGGGCGCACCTTCTCGTGGCGGCTGGCCGGCGAGGTGTGCGTGACGCAGGCGGATGTGCGCGCGATCCAGCTCGCCAAGGCGGCGCTGCACGCCGGCTTCCGCCTGCTGATGGACCGCATGGGGATCGACCGGGTGGACCGGGCGGTGCTGGCCGGCGCCTTCGGCAGCCATATCGACCCGAAATACGCCATGGTGCTCGGCATGGTCCCGGACTGCCCGCTGGAGCGCGTGTCCTCCGCCGGCAACGCCGCCGGGACCGGCGCCCGGATCGCGCTGCTGGACCGCGAGGCGCGCCGCGAGATCGAGCGCGTGGCGCGGACGGTCGAGAAGGTCGAAACCGCGGTCGAGCCGCGCTTCCAGGAGCACTTCGTGGACGCGATGGCCTTCCCGCACAAGACCGCGCCCTACGCGCTGCTGCGCGGCCGGGTCGCGCTGCCGGAGCCGAAGGCGCGGCCGGACGCCAGCGGCGACGGGCGCGGCCGCCGGCGCCGCCGCGCGCGGCCCTCACCGCCGGGCGCGGAAGAAGCCGGTTAGCAGCGCCGCCGCCGCGCGCTCCTCGACGCCGCCGACGATCTCCGGGACATGGTTGCAACCCGGCGCGCGGAACACGCGCGCGCCGTGCTCCACCCCGCCGCCCTTGGGATCGTAGGCCCCGAAGACGAGAAGGCGCAGCCGCGCCAGCGCGATCGCCTGGGCGCACATGGCGCACGGCTCCAGCGTCACGGTGAGCGCGCAACCGGCCAGCCGGGGCGCGCCGCGCGCGGCGGCGGCGGCCCGGATCGCCAGGATTTCGGCGTGCGCCGTCGGGTCCGCCAGTTCCTCGACACGGTTTCCTTCCCGCGCCAGCACCGCGCCGGCGGCGTCCGTCACGACCGCGCCGACCGGGACCTCGCCGCGCGCCGCCGCCGCCCGCGCCTCCTCCAGCGCCAGCGCCATCGCCGGGCGCGGGTCCGCGCCGCCGCCCGGCCCGGTCAACCGCCGCTCCCCGAGGCGGCGGGATCGCGGGCGCGCAGCCGGTCGAGCGGCACGGCGAGCCGGGCGCGCCGCCACTCGGCGATACGGTAGGTCCAGCGCGAGAGGCGGGCGTCGAGTTCGCGCGCCCGCTCGCGGACCGCCGCCGCCGCGCCCCCGGCCGCGGCGGCGGAGAAATCGGCCCAGGCCTCCCCGTCCGTCCGGGAGAGGAGGACGGCGATCTCCAGACCGTCGAAGGTCGCGAAGGTTATCCGCGAGGCCGCGCCGCCGCCCGCCGGGGCCGCGCCGCGCGGGAACACATCCTCGAACGCCAGCGCGGAGAGGCCGGAGGCCAGCCGCCGCGCCGCCTCCGCGTCGAGCGGCAGCGCCCCCTCCGCGCCCAGCAGGCGGAACGACTCCCCCGCCGCGCCGCGCCGCAGCACATAGCCGGCCGCGCCGGCCGGCGCGCTGTCCACCCGGGCGACCGAGTCGGCGGGGATGTCGACGATCGCGCGGTCCAGCCAGTCGAGCGGGTCGGCGGGCAGGTCCGTGCCGCCGCTGGCGAGCCAGGCCTGTTCGTCCTCCGGGAAGCGAAGGAAGACGCCGGCGCGCGCCTCGCCGACGCGGCGGAACACGCGGCCGCCGAAAATCGCGTCGGCCAGCGCGCGGCCGCCCGAATCCTCGACGCGCGCGCGGATCGAGCCGGAGTCGGGCGCGCCGGGCGGCTCGACGCCGATGCGGGCGTAGCGTTCGGGCAGGCGCGTCCTTGCCTCGACCAGCCGCATGTCGGCCAGCGCCGCCAGCGCCTCGCGGACGCGCCGGGCCGCGGCCGGATGCCCGTGCCGGCCGGGCGCCGTCCAGGCGCCGTCCGCCCCGCGTTCGAGGGCGAATTCCCCCTCCCCGCCATCGAGGGCCAGCCGGGCGGCGGCGTCCGGGCCGGCGTGGAGCGCGGGGAAGGCGACCTCCCCCATCCGCGCCGCGCCGGCCGTCCGGGGCGCGTCGAACACCGCCCAGACGGCCCCCGCGACCGCCAGCGCGGTCGCCGCCGCGAGGCCGAGCACGAAGCGCGGCGTCATGCCCCGGCCCTTCGGAAGGCGCGGTTCCGCCACGCGCGCCGCAGCGCGAAGCCCACCGCGAACAACCCGATCGCGGCCGGCACGGCCCAGATGTTGAGCGCCGTCAGCCGCGCCTTCAGGTCCGCCACGTCCTTGCGCAGCGCGAACCGCACCTCCCGCAATTCGCGGCGCAGGTCGAGCATGTCGTCGCGCGCCTCGCGGATCGCCGCCTGGCGCGCCGCGCCCGTCGCGGCCCCGCCGGCGCCGAGGCCGTCGATCTCGCGCTGCAATTCGTCGATCCGCCGGCGCAGCTCCCGTTCCTTGGCGCGGTACTGGCTTTCGGCGCGCCGCGCCATCTCGTCCAGCACGACGAAGCGGCGGTCCGAGACGCCGCGCCCGCGCAGGCCGATCATCGCGTCGGAGCCGGCGAGCGCGTCCAGCAGGTTGACGACGAGGTCGCCGTTGTTGGCGAAGGGCGCGGCGACGGGCTGTCCCGGCGGGCCGCGGTTGTCCACCCAGGCTTCGTCGGCCAGCATGTCGGCGTCGGCGACCAGGATCAGGGCCAGCGGCGCCGCCGCCCCGGCCCCGTGTTCGGCAAGGGGCGCCCCGTCCCCCGCCTCGTCCCCGGCCGCGTCCGGCGGGCCGTCCGGGAAGGCGGAGCGGACCGGCCCCGTCACCCGCGCCGCCAGCGTGTAGCGCTCCCCCGTCGGCGCGAAGTCGGCGAGGATGGCGGCCGGGTCCGGGGCGTATTCGATCCGCGCCACGTCGATTTCGGCGGCTTCCGGCCCCGCCCGGACCAGCGGCCCGACGGTCGTCGTCGCGCCTTCGCGGGCGCGGATATGGCCGGCGGAGCGGAACTGGAGCAGGGCCAGCGTCCCGGTCGCCGGATCGTCGGCGGCGAGCGCGCCGCGGCCGACCTCGAACCAGACCGGATAATCGGTGACGACGACATTCGCGCCCCGCGTCGCCTGGACCTTGAGCGCGCCCGCCCGGTCGCCGACGACGGTCCGCGCCGGGATGTCCACGCCCCACGCCTCCAGCAGCGGCGCCAGCGTCTCCGGCCCGGTCGGGCCCGGCGGGCGGGGCGGACGGCCCGGCGCCCCGGCCCGCGCCGCCGCCAGCGTCTCGGAGAAGGGATCGAGGAAGGCCAGCACCCGCCCGCCGCGCATAACGAAACGGTCGATCGCATACAGCGTCGCCTCGCCCAGCGCGCCCGGCTCCGCCAGCCACAGGATGTCGATATCGTCGTCGATGCGGCGGATGTCGCCGAACAGTTGCGTTACGTCGAAGAACCGCTCCGCCGCCTCCAGCACCGCCCAGGGGCGCGCCCGGGCCACCCGGTCGCCGGCGAGCGGCAGGTCGCCGATCAGGGCCACGCGGGGCTTCTCCGGCGTGGCGAGGTCGTGGACCATGCGGGTCAGGTCGTACTCCAGGAAGGCGGCGCGCTCCGGCGCGAGGTGCGGGATCGTGTAGCGCCCGTCGGTGCTGTTGGTCCCGGAAAGGCCCAGGAACAGCCGCGTGTCGTCCAGCAGGTTCGGGACGCCCTGGACGCCGTCGGCCACCGCCATGTCCTCCTCCGGCGAGAAGGCCTGGGGGTCGAACCGCTCGACCCGCAGCAGGCCGCCGGACATCCGCCGGTACTCGCCGAGGAGTTCGCCGGTCCGTTTCTCCAGCGCGGCGTAGTCCGGGCCGAGCGCGTCCAGCCCGGCGCTGGCGTAGAGGCGCAGGACGATCGGCTCCCGGATCGAGGCGAGCACCGCGCGCGTGCCCTCCGAAACGGTGTAGGCGCCGTCCTCCGTCAGGTCGAGGCGGAGCGAACGCAGGCTCCTGTCGGCCCACGTGTTGAGCGCGACGAAGAGCACGACCGCGAGGCCGCAGGCGAGCGCGGCGAGCGGGCGGCGGCCCGGCGGGCGGAGCGTCGCGGCCATCCCCTAGGCTTTCTTCATTTCGAGGATCGCCGTGTTCGCGACCAGCCCGGTCCCGATCAGGGAGAGGAAATAGACCAGGTTGCGCGCGTCGATGGCGCCGTCGGCGATCGCCCGGAAGTTGCCCATCGCGCTGAGGTTCGCGATGGCGTCCACGAGCCAGCCGGGCGCCCAGCCCTCGAAGGCGGAGCGCACGAGGTCCACCCCCGTCATCGTGGCGAGGAAGCACAGCGTCGCCGCCAGCACGAAGGCGATCGCCTGGCTGGCGGTCAGCGCCGAGGCGCAGGCGCTCAACGCCAGGAAGCCGCCCGCCATCAGCCAGCTCGCGAGATAGGAGGCGGCGATGACGCCGTTGTCCGGCGCGCCGAGGTAGTTCACCGTGATCCACGCCGGGAAGGTCAGGGCCAGCGCGGCGCCGGCGAAAATCCAGGCGGCGAGGAACTTGCCGGCGACCGCCTGCCATGTCGCCACCGGCAGCGTGGCGAGGAACTCCAGCGTCCCGGTCTTGCGCTCCTCCGCCCAGAGCCGCATCCCGATCGCCGGCATCAGCAGCAGGTAGAGCCAGGGGTGGTATCGGAAGAACGGCTCCAGGTCGGCGATCCCCCGGTCGAGGAAGCCGCCGAAATGGAAGGTCAGCGCGCCCGACATGGCGAGGAAGATCACGATGAAGACATAGGCCAGCGGCGAGCCGAAACAGGCCGCGAGTTCGCGCCGGGCGATCGTGTAAACGCCCCTCACCGCGCGCCTCCCGCCGCCGCCGGTTCGGCGTGCCCGCCGGTCATCTCGGCGAAGGCGTCCTCCAGGCGGCCCCCGGCCCGGGCCGCGAGTTCGGCCGGCGGGGCGTCGGCGACGATCCGGCCGGCCGCGATCGTCACCGCGCGCGAGCACACCGCCTCCACCTCCTCCAGCACATGGGTGGACACGAGCACCGCCTTGCGCGCCCCCGCCTCGCGCAGCAGCGCGCGGACCTCGCGCTTCTGGTTGGGGTCCAGCCCGTCGGTCGGCTCGTCGAGGACCAGCACATCGGGATCGGCCAGCAGCGCCTGGGCCAGCGCGACCCGGCGCCGGAACCCCTTGGACAGCGCGCCGATCGGGCGGTCGAGGACGCTTTCGAGCCGCAGCCGCGCGGCCGCCTCCGCCGCCGCGCGGCGGCGCGCGCCGCCGTCCAGCCCGCGGATGCGGCCGACGAAATCGAGCAGCCGCGCCGGCGTCATGTCGTCGTAGAGCGGCGCCCCCTCGGCCAGGTAGCCGATCCGCCGCCGCGCCTCGATCGGCGAGGCCGAAACATCGAAGCCGCAGACGCGCGCGGTCCCGGAGGTCGGCTCCAGGTAGCCCGCCAGCAGCTTCATCGCGGTGGACTTGCCCGCCCCGTTGGGGCCGAGCAGGGCGACGACCTCGCCGCGCGCGACCGAGAAGCTCACGCCGTCCACCGCCGTCACCGGCCCGAAGCGCTTGGTCAAGCGGTCGATCTCGACAAGGCGGTCCATGGCGGCGCGGCGCGGCGGTTGCGGGGAAGCCCGCGATGTAGGGCCAAACCGCCCGGCGTTCAAGGGGGCGGCGCGCCGCCCGGCGGGCGCGACCACGGGCGGCTCCCCCGGAACCCGGCGACCGTGGCGACGGCCGGCCGCCCCTCTTCCGCCCGGATCGCCGCGCCGCCGGCCCGCCACAACGCCACCCGGCCGAGGCTTCGCGCCGGTCCCGCGCAGCGCTCCGGCAGGTGGGCGGCGGTCAGCAGGACATCGGCCCTCGGACAGTCCTCGGCGAAGGCGCGGCCGGACAGCGCGAAGGCCCAGGTCAGCCCGTCGAGCCGCGCCGCGCAGCCGATGCCGTCGCAGGCGACAACCTCCGGCGCCTCGCGCCAGTGCGCCGGGGCGAGGCCGCCGCCGCGCCGCGCCCAGAGTCCGGCCGAGAAACGGTCGCGCGAGAGGTCCGAAAGCAGCAGGCGGCCGTCGTCGGTCCGCACGCCGAACAAACCGCCATCGGCGGTCGCCCAGACGCGGGGCGGCGGCTCCGACAAGCTCGCCCAGACCGCCAGCGCCGCCGGCGCGAGACCGAGAAGCCGCCACTTCCCCCGCCACAGGCAGAGCCAGAGGCCGGACAGCGCCAGCGCCGGCAGCGCGGCGGCCGGCCCGGAGGCGACGAACGCCGCCGCGCCCGGCCAGGCGGACACCTCCCCCGCGATCCCCAGCAGCGCCTCCAGCCCCCAGCCCATCGGGACCAGCGCCCACTCCTCCAGCCCGAACGGCGCCAGCGCCAGCGCGAGCACGCCCCAGGGCATGATCCACAATCCCGTGAGCGGCACCGCCGCCATGTTCGCCGCCAGCCCGTAACAGGCGACCCGGTTGAAGTGGAAGGCCGCGAACCCGACGGTCGCCAGGTTGGCGACCAGCGAGGTCAGCGCCAGCGCCGCGAGATAGCGCGCGACCCGCCGCGCCGGCCCGGCGGCGGCGGTCCGCTCCCCGGCCGGGCGGGCGGCGATCCATTCGTAAACGGCGACCAGCGCCGCGACGGCGGCGAAGGACATCTGGAAACTCGCGCTCAACAGCGATTCGGGCCGGACCGCCAGGATCGCCAGCGCCGCCCAGGCCACCAGCCGCATCGAGATCGCGCGGCGCCCGGCCAGCACCGCGCACAGCACCAGCCCGGTCATCAGGAAGGCCCGCTGCGTCGGCACCGCCGCGCCGGACAGCAGCAGGTAGGCGGCGGCGAAAGCCAGCGCGCCCAGCGCCGCCCATTTCGCGATCGGCCGCCGCAGCGCCAGCCCGCGCGACAGCGCCAGCGCGGCGCGCAGGCCGAAGAAAACGATCCCCGCCACCAGCCCCATATGCAGCCCGGAGATCGCCAGCAGGTGGGCGAGGCCGGAGTCGCGCATCGCCCGCAGCGCCGCCTCCGGCACCGGCCCGCGCTCGCCCGTCAGCAGCGCCGCCGCCACGGTCCCCGCCGCGCCGGGGACCGCCGCGCGGATGCGGTTCGACAGGTCCGCCCGGTAGCGCGCGAGACGCAGCCCGAGGGAGAGGCCGCCCGGCTCCGGCGACTCCAGGACCCGCGGCGCGCCGATCGCGTAGCCCACCGCCGACAGCCGGTCGAAGAAGGCCGCGCGCTGGAAATCGTAGGCGCCCGGCGCGGCGGGCGGCGGCGGCGGGCGCAGGCGGACCCGGAGCGCGACCCGCTCGCCGACGCGCGGCGCCTCCGCGCCGGGAAGCAGGCCGACCCGGGCCCGGGCGAGCGCGCGCGGCAGCGGCGCGTCCTCCGCCCCTTCGTCCGGTCCCTCCTCCGCCCCTTCGCCCGTTCCTTCCCCGGCTTCCGCCCGCGCGCCGCCCGCGCCGGCGTCGAGAAGGGCGTCGCGCAGTACGATCCGGGGGCGCGGGACGCGCGCCTCCACCGCCTCGACAACGCCGGTCAGCACGCCGCCGGCCGGCCGGTCGAGCATGTGCGGGCCGATCGAGGCCGCGCGCAGCTGCGCCGCCGCGAACCCGCCGGAGACCGCCAGCGCGGCCAGCGCCGCGACGGTCCAGCCGGCCCGCCCCCGGCTCGCCGCCAGCGCGAGCAGCGCGCCCAGCGGCGCCAGCGCGGTCCACCCGGCCGGCTCGAACGGCAGGGCGAAATAGAAGCCGATCCCCGCGCCGAAACCGACGGGCGCCCACAGCGCCCAGCGGTCGCGCTCGGCCAGCGGCGCGCGGACGGCGGCGGCGAAGGCGGCCCGCAAGGCCACGGCGGCCCTCCCGGCCGCGCCGCGCGTCGGCGCCGCGAGCGGCGGAAGGCCGGCCGGTCGCGCCGCGGGAATCGCTGTGCTAAACACTTCGCGTCGGGCCTCGAACGGTTGCGCGCCCCGATCGTAATCCACTTTAGCGCGAGAATCATCCGGCATGACGGTCGTCACGCGATTCGCCCCCTCGCCCACCGGGTTCCTGCATATCGGCGGCGCGCGCACCGCGCTGTTCAACTGGCTCTACGCGCGGCGCATGGGCGGCAAATACCTGCTGCGGATCGAGGACACGGACCGGGCGCGCTCCACCGGGGAGGCGGTGGCGGCGATCCTCGACGGCCTCGACTGGCTCGGCCTGTCGGGCGACGGGGAGCCGGTGTTCCAGCACACGCGCCTCGACCGCCACGCCGAAGTGGCGCGCACGCTGCTGGCCGAGGGCAAGGCCTATCGCTGCTACTGCTCGCCGGAGGCGTTGCGGGAGATGCGCGAGCGGGCGCGCGTCCTGGGGCGGACCGCGCTCTACGACAACACGTGGCGCGACCGCGACCCGGCGGAAGCGCCGGCCGGGGTCGATCCCGTCGTCCGGCTCAAGACGCCGCTCGACGGCGAGACCGTTATCGAGGACCTGGTGCAGGGCCGGGTCGCGGTGCGCAACGCCGACATCGACGACTTCGTGCTGCTGCGCGCCGACGGCACGCCGACCTACATGCACTCCGTCGTGGTGGACGACCATGACATGGGCGTGACGCATGTCATCCGGGGCGACGACCACCTGAACAACGCCTTCCGCCAGGCGCAGCTGTTCCGCGCGATGGGCTGGGCCGAGCCGCGGTTCGCCCATATCCCGCTGATCCACGGGCCCGACGGCGCGAAACTGTCGAAGCGCCACGGCGCGCTCGGCGTCGAGGCGTACCGGGAGATGGGCTACCTGCCCGAGGCGCTGTGCAACCACCTGCTGCGGCTCGGCTGGAGCCACGGCGACGACGAGGTTATCGACCGCGGCCGGGCGGCCGAATGGTTCGGGCTGGAGGCGGTGGGCCGCGCGCCGGCGCGGTTCGACACGGGCCGGCTCGACAGCCTGAACGCCCACTACATCCGCGAGGCCGGGGACGGCCGCCTCGCCGACACGGCGCTGGATTGGCTGCGGCGGCGCCTGGCCAGGGAGTTGACGCCGGCGGAGGAGGAGCGCGCGCGCCGCGGGATCGCCGGCGCGAAGGCCCGGGCCAGGACGCTTGCCGACCTCGCCGACGGATTGGCGTTTTACGCGGACGGGCAACCGGACGGATACACGCCGAAGGCCGCGAAGCTGCTCCGGGCCGACGGCGCGCGCGCGGCGCTGGAGGGCGTCCTGGAGGCGGCCGGCGGCCTCGACGACTGGACGGAGGCCGGGGTCGAGGCGGCGGTCCGCGCGCTCGCCGAACGGCTCGGCGTCAAGCTGGGCGCGGTGGCGCAGCCGCTGCGCGCCGCGCTCACCGGCTCCCACGCCTCGCCGGGGATTTTCGAGGTCATGGCGATCCTCGGCCGCGAGGAGACGCTGGCCCGCGTCAAGGCGGTTTGCCCGCCGCCCGCCAGCGACTAGACTGGTTCCGAGGGGGCGGACCGCCCCGACCCGACCCAACAACGCGCCCGCCCGCGGGCGGGCGAAGAGGACCACGGACATGGACCTGAAGAACGCGGGGACCTTCACCCTGACGGACGACAAGACCGGGGACAGCTACACGCTCCCCGTGATCGACGGCAGCGTCGGGCCGAGCGTGATCGATGTGCGCCGCCTCTACGCCGAGACCGGCCATTTCACCTACGACCCCGGCTTCACCTCCACCGGCTCCTGCGAATCCGCGCTGACCTATATCGACGGCGAGGCGGGCGTGCTGCTGCACCGCGGCTACCCGATCGAGGATCTGGCGGAGAAGAGCAGCTTCCTCGAAGTGGCCTACCTGCTGCTCTACGGCGACCTGCCGACGCGGGAGGAGCGCGACGGTTTCGTCGAGGCGATCACCTACCACACGATGGTGCACGAGCAGCTGAGCACCTTCTACCGCGGCTTCCGGCGCGACGCGCACCCGATGGCGATCATGTGCGGCGTCGTCGGCGCGCTGTCGGCCTTCTACCACGACTCGACCGACATCGCCGATCCGCACGCCCGCATGGTCGCCTCGCACCGGCTGGTCGCCAAGATGCCGACCATCGCGGCCATGGCCTACAAGTATTCGATCGGGCAGCCGTTCAACTATCCGCGCAACGAACTGAGCTACGCCGAGAACTTCCTGCACATGCTGTTCGCGGTGCCGACGGAGGCCTACGGGATCTCGCCGACCATGGCCCGCGCGATGGACCGGCTGCTGATCCTGCACGCCGACCACGAGCAGAACGCCTCGACCTCGACCGTGCGGCTCGCCGGCTCCTCCGGCGCCAATCCGTTCGCCTGCATCGCGGCCGGCATCGCCTCGCTGTGGGGGCCGGCGCACGGGGGCGCGAACGAGGCCGTGCTCAACATGCTGAACGAGATCGGCCACAAGGACCGGATCGGCGAATACCTCCTGAAGGCGCGCGACCGGGACGACCCGTTCCGCCTGATGGGCTTCGGCCACCGGGTGTACAAGAACCACGACCCCCGCGCCCGGGTGATGATGCAGAGCTGCCACGAGGTGCTGGGCGAACTCGGCGTCGACGACCCGCTGCTCGAACTCGCCATGGAGCTGGAGCGGATCGCGCTGGAGGACGAATACTTCGTCGCGCGCAACCTCTACCCGAACGTCGACTTCTATTCCGGCATCGTGCTGAAGGCGATGGGCTTCCCGACCAGCATGTTCACCGTGCTGTTCGCGGTGGCGCGCACCACCGGCTGGATCGCCCAGTGGAAGGAGATGACCGAGGACCCGACGCAGCGCATCGGCCGCCCGCGCCAGCTTTACACCGGCCCGGCCGAGCGCCCCTACCGGCCGATCGGCGAACGCTGACGGGGCGGCGGGGCGGTTCCGCGCCGCCCCGTATCGCGCCGTTCCGTCGCGCCGGCGCGGGCGGCAAGATTCCCCGTTGCGAATGTACTCCATTCGTTCTTTAATCGTCCCGAAGCGGCGCGGAGGCGGGCGATGCGGGACGACGGCGCGGGGCGGACGGGCGGAATCGGGCCGGACTTCAACCTGTTGCTGATCGCCGATCCCCGGGAGCCGCGGCGCTTCCGGGTCGCGGGCACGATCCGGCTGTCCGGCGGCGGCGACCCCTACGAGGAGCTCGCGGCGCGGCTGGAGCGCCTGCTCTCGCTCCGGGGCGGCGACGGCGGGGCCGCCGGACCGGAAGCCTGAGCGCCGCGCGCGCCCGGCCCGGTCCGGCCCGTTCGTCAGGCGACCGCGCGGTAGACCGTTTCGGGCGTCAGGCCGGCGGCGTCCATCGCCCGGCCGATGCCCGCGATCTCGCCGGCCGGCAGTTTCGTCAGCGGCGGGCGCACATGGGCCGGCGGCAGGCGGCCCAGGTAATGCAGCGCCTCCTTCATGCGGTTGTGCATGTCGAGGAAGGGCGGCGCGTAGAAGGCCCGCGCGGCCGGGTGGATACGGTCGTTCAGGCGCCGCGCCTCCCCGAGGTCGCCGGCGCGGACGGCGCGGAACAGCGCGACCTGCAGGTCGGCGATCACGCTCCCCGCCCCGGAAAGCAGCCCGTCGCAGCCCAGCATCAGCGACGGCATGAGCCAGGCGCTGTGCGTCGAAAGCGTCGCCACCGGCCGGTCGAGCGCGCGCAGCTCCCGGATGTGGCGCTCGTGCAGCGCCGGGTCGTTGCACCAGTCCTTGATGGCGCGGATCCGCGGCACGCGCCGGCACAGTTCCAGCAGCGTGTCGATCGGGTAGCCGAGGCCGGAGACCATCGGGTACTGGAACAGGACGATCGGCAGGTCGGCCGCCGCCGCGATCGTCTCGAAGTGGCGGATCGCCATCTCCGGGCGCATCTGCCCGCCCATCGCCATGCTGTTCGGCGGGAACACGAGCAGGGCGCGCGCCCCGCCGGCCTCCGCCCGGCGCGCGATCGCCGCCGCCAGCGCCGAGCCGTCGGCGTAGACGCCATGGACCAGCGGCAGCCGGCCGCCGATCTCGTCGAGCGCGATGTCCAGGGTCCGCGCCTGCTCGTCCGGGGAGAGCGCGTGGACCTCCATCGAATGGGCGTTGACGGTGACGGCGGCGATCCCCTCGACGGCGGCCAGGTCGCGCAGATGGGCCCGGAAGGCGGCCTCGTCGATGTCGAGGCCGGCGTCGAAGGGCAGCAGGCAGGCGGGGATCACCCCGCGAGGCTCGAACGGCATCCGCGCGGCCATGTCGCGTCCTCCCTCGTCGATGCGAAGCCGCGAGAATAACCGGCCCCGCCGGCAAGGGGAAGGGGCGCGAGGGGAGGCGGCGCTACGGGACGGTTATGGCGATGCCCGCGCGCCGCCCGGCGGTCCGAACGTCCGCGACGAAGGCGCGGCCGCGGCGGGTCTCCGGCGCCGCGAAATCCGAAGCCCCCACCCGGTCGCCGAAGAAGAGATACGCGCTGTCCGGATCGCACTGGCGGGAGGTCCAGACCAATCCGTCGATGTCGGGGAAACAGCGATGGATCGCGGCCGCCCAGGCGGCGGTCCCGGCGTAGCTCGACGCTTCGGATTCGATAAGGTCTCGGCGATTCACGCCCCATCGGAGGAGGTCGGGCGCCCGAAGCGCCGCCAGCCGTATGTCGCGTCGCGTTTCCAGGACGGAGTGGACGCGCTCTTCCACGGCGTGCAGCGGCACGGTCTTTAGCCGCGCCGTCGCGGGGACATCGTGGAAGATCGTCTCGAAGACAGCCGCGTCCAGTGTCGATCCGGCGTACAAGGACGGCACGCACTGTCCGGCCGCATCCCGGATGGGCGCGAAGCGGGTCGGCCCTCCGCGGCAAGGGTTGAACGCATTGCCGGCGAAACGACGGAGATGGACGCGGTGGAGCCGCCCGCGCGCCGGCAGGGTCGAGACGCTGGGCGGAGGGAGAGTCTCCGGCGGCGAACGCAAGGGCATGGTTCAGCCGACGGCCGGGTCTCCGGCCCGACGCGCCGCCCGAACGACTTCCTCGGGGTCGTCCAGGCGGTCGGCCGGCGTTTCGCCGCCGAGCCACCCGTTGCCAGAGGCGAACCAGAAGGCGGTTTGCCAGCAACCCATCCAGTCCGGCAGCGCCGCGAGCACGTCGCGGATGGCGGGACGCGGCCGGTCGTCCTCGAACTGGAACGCGGGGTAGACGTCGCCGCCGCTCCGCCGGACCGCCAAAATCCTTCCTTGCCGCTTCCAGCGGCGAGCCGTCGCGCGCCGGTCCTTGCTTCGGCTCCCGGACAGTTCGTGAATTTCCACCGCGTCCAGGCACCGTGTCGTCGCGAGATATTTTCGCCTGAGCTCGATGTTGTCGTCCCGGAGGTCCGTCCCGACGGGATCGCCCTCCTCGCCATCGAGGGGCGGACCGACCGTTCCGTCCGAGGCGGCCGCGCTCGGGGGGCCGTCCAGAACATGGGGCGACTGCCGCCTGAGCTTCTCGGCTCCCGGCGCGCGCGCGGCGGTGGGATCGCCGGTCTCGGCCATGCCGTTCTCCCGGGACAAGCGGCTCTTCGTTCATACCCGCGACGGCCGGCCGAGTCAAAGCCCCGCCGGCAAGGGGAAGGGGCGATAAAGGCGGCGAAAGGGGGTTGACGGGGGCGCGACGGCATGTCTTACATAGCGCATGACATCTCTTATGGAGGCGCATATGAGCAAGTACAGCCCTCTCGCCGCCCATCTGGAGGGAACGGGGCGGGACTCCGTGCCGATGACCTTCGCCGAGATCGAGCGCGTCATTCGCGCGTCCCTGCCGCGCTCGGCCTACAGGCACCGGTCGTGGTGGGCGAACAATCCGGCCGACAGGCCCCAGATACAGGGCTGGCGCGACGCGGGCTACAAGCTGGCCAGGGTCGATATGACCGGCCGCAGGGCGGTCTTCGAGAAAATCGCGCCGCCGGCCGCCGAAGGGCCGGAGCCGGTGGAAGCGGGCGGGGCGTTCTCCCGCGTTTACGGCTGCATGAAGGGGACGGTCACGGTCGCGCCGGGCGTGGACCTGACCGCGCCGCTGGATGTCGAGTGGGACGCGATGAGGTAGCCGTGGCCGAGGCCTTCCTGTTCGACACCTGCGCGGCGATCTGGATCGCGCAGGGCGACCCCCTCCGCGAGCCGGGCGCGAGCGCCCTGGACCGGGCGGATGTCCGGTCCGGGCCGTATTTCGTGTCGCCCATCACCGCCTGGGAAATCGCCTTGCTCACGGCGAAGGAAAGACTCGCCTTGCCGATGAGCCCGTATGACTGGTTTTCGCGCCTGTGCGCCCGGCCCGGCGTGTCCCTGGCCGGGATGCCGCCGTCGGTGTTGATCGCGTCGGCGAGCCTTCCCGGCGCGCCGCCCCGCGATCCGGCGGACAGCATCCTGCTGGCGACGGCGCGGGCTTACGGCCACACGCTGGTCACGCGCGACCGGGCGCTGCTGGCCTATGGCGCGGCCGGCCACGCGCGCGTGCTGGAGTGCTGAGGCGGCCGGCCGCCCCCCTCCGCCGCCGCGCCCCCTACATCACGGACAGGTCCGCCTCGTGGCCGAGGAGGAAGGCGCCGACGGTGCGGTAGTGGGAGGCGCGGCCCTGCAGCTGCTGCGTCACCGCGCGCAGGTCGCGGTAGCGGCGCTCGAACGGGCCGTCGGCGCGGATCGCCGAGGAGCCGGCGAGGTCGTACACCGTCTCCGCCGCCGCCTTGGCCTCCTGGATGCCGTGCGTGGCGGCGAGGCGGATGCGCGCCCGGTTCGCCACCGAAAGCGCGCCGGTCCGCCGGACCTCGTCCCAGATGTCCGCCACCTCCGAGACCAGCAGGGCGCGGGCCGCGCGCAGCCGCGCCTCGCACCGCGCCATGTCCGACTGGACCACCGGGTCGTCGCGCAGCCGCCGGGCGGCGAGCCTGGGCGTCTTCTCCAGCGCCAGATCCATCCACGCCTCCAGCATGGCCCGCGCGATCCCCTGCGCGGTCGCCGAGAAGCCGATGGCGTACATCGCCATCGACGGCATGGCGTAGAGCGGCGCCTCGACCGTCCGCGCCTCGTCGCGGTCGCGGATCGCGGTCCGCGCGTCGGGCACGAACAGGTCCGCGACCTCGAAATCGTCGCTCCCGGTCGCGCGCAGGCCGATCACGTCCCAGGTGTCGATCCAGCGGGCCGAGGATTCCGGGAACACCAGCGTCAGGAGCGACGGGGAGCCGTCGGCGTCGGTCCGGCGGCTGCCGTCCGCCTCGACGACCGGAGCGTGGCAGCCGAGCCAGGTCGCGTGGCGGCCGCCGCTGGCGAACGCGATCCGGGCGGTAAGGCGGTAGCCGCCGGGCACGGCGCGCGCCTCGGCCGGCCCCGGCCCCCAGGCCAGCACCGCGCGCGGGTCGCGCCCGAAAACCTCGCGCCCCGCCGCGCACGGCAGGTAGGCCGCGACCATGGCGCAGCCGTTGCCCTGGCAGAGGCACCAGGCGGTGCTGCCGTCCAGGCGGGCCGCCGCCTCGATCGCGCGCAGGAAGACCGGCGGCGTCGCCTCCATGCCGCCGTGGACGCGCGGCAGCAGCATCCGGAACAGGCCCGCCGAAACCAGCGCCTCCTGCGCCGGCGGGGCGATCCGGCCGAGGCGCTCGCCCTCGGCCGCGTGGCGGTCGATCGTGTCGGCGAGGCGGCGGACCGCCGCGACGGGATCGGCATCGCCCGCGCCCGCCGGCTCCGCCCGCGCGCCGGCCGGCGCGCGCGCCGCTTGCGCCGTCTCCGCGGCCATCGCGCCGTCCTCCCGCTCGCGCCCGGCGGTCAGGCGGTGATCCCGCCGTCCACGGCGAGCGCGGCGCCGGTCACGAAGGACGCCTCGTCGGACAGCAGGAACAGCGCGGCGCTGGCGATCTCCTCCGGCCGGCCGGGCCGGCCCATCGGGGCCATGCCGCCGCGCGAGCGCACCAGCTCCTCCTTGTCCATGCCGGCGGTGGACTGCTGGTCCGGCCGGGCGACGAAGACGCGCAGCATCGGCGTGTCCACCGGGCCGGGGCAGATCGCGTTGACCCGGATGTTCTCCTTCGCGTAGCGCTTGGCCAGCGCCTTCGCCAGGCCGACCACGCCGAACTTCGCCATCGAATAGACCGGCGAGAACATCGACGCCTGCAGCCCGGAACTCGACGCGGTGAACAGCAGGGCGCCGCCGCCGCGCGCTCGCAGCTCCGGCAGCGCCGTCTCGGTCGTCGCGAAGACCGAGCGCAGGTTGAGGTCGACGGCGGCGTCCCATTCACGCATGTCGAGGTCCTCGACGACGGCCGGGCCGGGATGGCCGACATGGTTCCAGACGAAGTCGAGGCCGCCGAAGCGGTTGGCCGTCTCGCGCACGATCCGGCGCGACTCGGCGTCCTTCGAGAGATCGGCGACGACGCCGTGGGCGCGGCCGCCCGCCGTCTCGATCTCGGCGACGACGGCCGCCACGCCGTCGGGATCGATATCGACGACGCCGACCGCCGCCCCCTCGGCCGCGAAGCGGACCGCGCCGGCCCGCCCCATGCCCGACGCCGCCGCCGTGACGATCCCGATCCTGCCTTCCATGCGCATTTCCGCCTCCGAAGCCCGTGTCCGCCCGCGCGCCAGTGTGGACGCCCGGCCGTCCGGCGGCAACGCCGGGGCGATCCGGTAGCGGATGATCGCGCCGCCGCCCGCCCGGCCGGGCGCGATTTCCGGTGGACATCCCGGCCCGCCCGGCGGATAACTCCGCTTCCTTGCCATCCGCGCCCGACGGGGGACGGGGCTTGTACCAGGAAACGACGAACTCGATCAGGGTGAGCGTCGCGCCGGAATACCTGGAGGAGCAATCCTCGCCGGCGGCCGGGCGCTATTTCTGGGCCTACCGGGTGGTTATCGAAAACCGGGGGCGCGATACCGTGCGGCTGCGCGCCCGCGCCTGGTCGATCACCGACGCCAGCGGGCAGACGCAGGAGGTGCGCGGGCCGGGCGTCGTCGGCGAGCAGCCGGTCCTGCGCCCGGGCGAGCGGTTCGAGTACACCAGCGGCACGCCGCTCAACACGCCGTCGGGCCTCATGGTCGGCTCCTACCAGATGGAGGGCGAGGGGGGCGAGCGGTTCGACGTCTCGGTGCCGGCCTTCTCGCTCGACAGCCCGCACCAGCCGGTGCGCCTGCACTGACGCGCCGCCGCCGCCCCGCCGGGCCGCGCGCCCGCCGAAACCCGCCCGGACCCCGAAGATGCTGAAGCACACGCCACGCCAGGAGGATCGAGACATGCCGCCCGACGACAGCGCCGGCGCCGTCCGTCCCGTTCCGGCCGCGATCGCGGCTCCGCTGTCCGCGCGGCCGTCGCGCGCCGAGGCGGAGGCCGCCGTCCGCGTGCTGGTCCGTTGGGCCGGCGACGACCCGGATCGCGAGGGCCTGCGCGACACGCCGAAACGGGTGGCGAAGGCCTACGAGGAGCTTTTCGCCGGCTACCGCGAGGACCCGGCCGAAATCCTGGAGCGGACCTTCGAGGAGACCGCCGATTACGGCGGCATGGTGCTGCTGCGCGACATCCGCGTCGAATCCTTCTGCGAGCACCACATCCTTCCCATCCTCGGCAAGGCGCATATCGCCTATATCCCGAACGGCCGCGTCGTCGGCGTCAGCAAGCTGGCGCGGACGCTGGAGGCCTATGCGCGGCGCCTGCAGATCCAGGAGAAGCTGACGGCGCAGGTGGCCCGCGCCATCGACGACGCGCTGAAGCCCAAGGGGGTGGCCGTCGCGATCGAGGCGGCGCACCAGTGCATGACCACCCGCGGCGTCCGCAAGCCGGGCGTCGCCATGGTCACCAAGACGATGACCGGCTGCTTCGAGGAGGACGGCGCGCCGCGCCGCGAGTTCCTGAGCCTGATCGGCGCCCCCGGCTGAGCCGCCGCCCCTTCGGTTCGGGATCGGAGGCGTCTTGGTCGCGGTCGGACCCGTCCTGTTCATCATCGGCCTGCTGATGTCGCTGCTGGCCGTCGCGATGGCGCTTCCGGCCGTCGCCGACCTCGCCACCGGGAACCCGGACTGGCAGGTCTTCGCCGGCTCGGCCGCCGTCTCGCTGTTCATCGGCGTCGCCCTGATGCTGGCGACGCGCACCGGGCGGCACACCGATCTCGGCCTGCGCCAGGCCTTCCTGCTGACGACGATCAGCTGGCTCGCGGTGGCGGCGGTGGGCGCGCTGCCCTTCGCGTTCTCGGAACTCGGCCTGGGACCGGCCGACGCCTTCTTCGAGTCGATGTCCGGGATCACCACCACCGGCTCGACCGTGATCCGGGGCCTCGATTCGGCGCCGCCCGGCATCCTGCTCTGGCGCGCCCTGCTGCAGTGGCTGGGCGGCGTCGGCATCGTCGTGATGGCGGTGGCGATCCTGCCGATGCTGAATGTCGGCGGGATGCAGCTGTTCCAGACGGAAGCGTTCGACACGCCGGACAAGGTGCTGCCCCGGGCGGCGCAGCTGGCCGGCGGGATTTTCGCCGTCTACCTGCTGTTCACGGGCGTTTGCGCGCTGGGGCTGTGGCTCGCCGGCCTGTCCGGCTTCGACGCCATCGCCCACGCGATGACCACGATCGCCACCGGCGGCTACTCCACCCGCGACGCCTCGGTCGGGCATTTCGCGAACCCGGCGGCGGAGTGGATCGTCGTCGGCGGGATGATCGTCGGCTCGCTGCCTTTCGTCCACTACCTGCGCGCGGTCCGCGGCGACGCGGCGCCGATGTTCCGCGACAGCCAGGTGCGCTGGTTCCTCGCCATCGCGCTCGCCGCCGCCGCCGGGGTCGCGCTGTGGCTCTGGCTGGAGCTGGGCGAGGCGGCGGCGGACGCGCTGCGCCTCGGCGCGTTCAACACGGTCTCGGTGCTGACCGGCACGGGGTATTCGACGGCCGATTTCGGCGGCTGGGGCGGGTTCCCGGCGACGCTGCTGCTGTGCCTGATGTTCGTCGGCGGCTGCGCCGGCTCGACCACCTGCGGCATCAAGGTTTTCCGCTTCCAGGTGCTCTACGCCGCCGCCCGCGCCCAGGCGCGCCGCCTGCTGCTGCCGCACGGCGTGTTCATCCCCTACTACAACCGCAGGCCCATCCCGGAGAGCGTGTCCGAGGCGGTGATGGGGTTCTTCTTCCTCTACATCGTGAGCTTCGGCGCGCTGGCGGCGGCGCTGGCGGCGGTGGGGCTGGACCTCGTGACGGCGCTGTCGGGCGCGGCGACCGCGATCAGCAATGTCGGCCCCGGCCTCGGCCCGACGATCGGGCCGGCGGGCTATTTCGGCTCGCTGCCGGAAAGCGCCAAATGGCTGCTTTCGGCGGGCATGTTGCTCGGGCGGCTGGAGTTGTTTACCGTGCTGGTGCTGTTTACGCCCGCCTTCTGGACCCGGTGAGCGCGCCGCGCCGCCGGAGGGACCGTGCCCATGGCCGACGCGCTCGCCGCCTCCATCGACTGGCTCGACCGGCTCGTCGCCCACGACACCACCTCGCGCGAGAGCAACCTCGAACTGGTCGCGGAGGTGCGCGCCTTCCTGGAGGAGCTGGGCCTGCCGGTCCGCCTTACCCACAACGACGAGAGGACGAAGGCGAACCTCTGGGCGACGATCGGGCCGGCGGACCGGGGCGGCGTCGTGCTTTCCGGCCATACCGACGTGGTGCCGGTGGACGGCCAGGACTGGAGCCGCGACCCCTTCCGGCTGCACCGCGAGGGCGGCCGGCTGTACGGGCGCGGGACCGCCGACATGAAGGGGTTCTGCGCCATCGTCCTCGCCCTGGTCCCGGAGATGGCGCGGCGCGGCCCGAAAATCCCGATCCACCTCGCCTTCTCCTACGACGAGGAGGTGGGCTGCGTCGGCGTGCGCGGCCTGATCCGCGACGTGGTGGAGAACCTGCCGCTGCCCCGCGCGGTGGTGGTAGGCGAGCCGACCTCGATGCGGATCGTCGGCGGCAACAAGGGCGGGCGCTCCTTCCGCACCGAGGTGCGCGGCGTTCCCGGCCATTCGAGCGAGCCGCGCCGGGGCGCCAACTCGATCGTGGCGGCGGCGCGGATCGTGTCCTTCATCGACGGCCTGCAGCGCGAACTGGCCGAGGCCGCCGATCCCGCCTGCCCGTTCGACCCGCCCTACACCACTTTCGACCTCGGCCTGATCCGGGGCGGGACCGCCTTCAACATCATCCCGGAATACACGACGGTGGACTGGGGCTATCGCGGCCTGCCCGACGAGGAGCCGGAGGCGCTGGAGCGGCGGGTGCGCGACTTCATCGCGCGCGAGGTCGACCCGGGCCTGAAGGCGATCGCCCCGCACGCCGGCGCGACAACGGCGCTGCGCAACGCCACGCCGCCGCTGGTCCCCGACACGGACTCGCCGGCCGAACGCCTGATCCGCCACCTGACGGGGCTGAACGAGTCGGGCACGGTCGCCTTCGGGACCGAGGCGGGCCTGTTCCAGGCGGCGGGCATCCCCGGCGTCATCTTCGGCCCCGGCTCGATCGAGCAGGCCCACCAGCCGGACGAGTTCATCGAGGTCGCGCAGATGGCGGAATGCGTCGCCTTCCTCGGCCGGCTGATCGACTGGGCGGTCGAGGGCGCCGGCGCGTAGGCCGGCGGCGGCCGGCGGCGGCCTTGCGCCGGCCTTCGCGCGCCGCTACAACCGCGCGGCCGCCCGGAGCCGGAAGCCGAGCCGGGAGCGCGCGCCACCGATGGGGCGGGACCGCCGGATGCCGATGAAAATCCTCGCCTGCAACAGCAACCGCCCGCTCGCCGAAGCCATCTCCGCGTACCTGGCCCTGCCGCTGACCCGCGCCGAGGTGCGGCGGTTCTCCGACATGGAGGTGTTCGTCGAAATCCAGGAGAATGTGCGGGGCGAGGACGTTTTCGTCATCCAGTCCACCTCCTACCCGGCGAACGACAACCTGATGGAGCTGCTGGTGACGCTGGACGCGCTGAAGCGCGGCTCGGCGCGGCGGATCACGGCGGTGCTGCCCTATTACGGCTACGCGCGCCAGGACCGCAAATCGGGGCCGCGCACGCCGATCTCGGCCAAGCTGGTGGCGAACCTGGTCACCGTGGCGGGGGCCGACCGGGTGCTGACGCTCGACCTGCACGCCGGCCAGATCCAGGGCTTCTTCGACATCCCGACGGACAACCTGTTCGCCGCCCCGGTGTTCAACGACGACATCCGCGCCCGCCACGGCGACAAGCCGCTGGTGGTGGTGTCGCCGGACGTCGGCGGCGTGGTGCGGGCGCGCGCGCTGGCCCGCAGCCTCGACGCCGACCTCGCCATCATCGACAAGCGGCGCGAGCGGGCCGGCGCGTCGGAGGTGATGAACATCATCGGCGAGGTCGCGGCGCGCCACTGCGTGCTGGTGGACGACATCGTCGATTCGGGCGGCACGCTGTGCAACGCGGCCGAGGCGCTGATCGCGGCCGGCGGGCTGTCGGTCTCGGCCTATGTGAGCCACGGCGTGCTGTCTGGCGGCGCGGTGGCGCGGGTGGCGGCCTCGCCGCTCGCCGAACTGGTGACGACGGACAGCATCCAGGCCACCGCCGCGATGCGGGCCGCCCCCAACATGCGCCAGATCGCCATCGCCCCCCTGCTCGGCGAGGCCATCCTGCGCATCGCCGAGTCGCGCTCGGTCTCCAGCCTGTTCGAGTATTCGGCCGCGAGGGGGTGAGGGAGAACGCGGTTCAGGGAAGGGACAGGTTGCTTCGCGGCCACAGGTTTTTTTGGCGAAGTCGGCGAGCTTGCGGGGTATTCGAACGAATGTTTACGCCCTTGCTCGCGATCCAGACAAAGCGACGAGCTTCGGGCGTTCGATCCGTCAGTTTGCGTAGCTCCTTGGCCTCTCCGTTCAACCAGTCCTTGAGCCATTCCAGTTTTCTCAGGACGGTCGAGCCTTCCTTCGTCGTGGCCGAATGGACTTCGACCCACACCGCCCATTCGCCCGAACCCTTCGGCGGCCTGTATCCGAGACCATAGTCCCATCGATTCGCTTGCGCGTGCGCCCGCTGTTTCTTAAGTGCGTTGTCCAAGTCGATGCTTCCGGTCAACCGCTTGGTATCCTTGCACTTCACCTTTCCTGAGTGCTCCCTAACCAGTGCTTGAAGCCCGGGGCGCCACGCCGCGCTCGCCGGTGAAGGTGCGGCCTCAACCGCGGCCCTGAACTTGGAAACCGGAGCGCTGCCCCGTCGTTTGAGTTTCTTCATCGCCCGCCGGTCTCCGCGCGCGCCGCCACGTCGGCGACCACATCCCCGACATGGCTGGAGAATTCGGTCAGGCCGCCCCAACCCCATTCGCCCCGGTCGTCGGAACCGGGATCGAGGCCCGATATGTCGCGAACCTCGCCGTCGCGCGGGAAGTAGTATGTCTTGAGCTCGCTCTTGAGCGCGGCCTTGACGAGAGGCCCGGTCCCGACCGTCCCCTTCAGGCCGAAAAGAGCGCGCACATCCCCGGTCGTTCCCTTGTTTTCCTGGATGAACCGCAGCGCCCAGACGATGTCGAGAACATGCGGCGAGTGGGTGGAGAGGCACACGCGGTAGCCGCGTTGCAGCAATGCCATAACGAGATTCATGACGGCGCCGGTCGCGTTCGGGTGCAGCCCCATCTCCGGCTCCTCGATGACCGCCCATTCGAGGTTTTGGCGGCGCGAAGCTTTCGACGCCGGCATGAGCCAGTATAGGCCGAGCAGCAGGGGCATGAATTCGCGCTGCCCCGCCGACCACGCGAGATAGGACAGCGGCGGGCCGGATTCCCGTTGCAGGACAAGGCGATTCTGTCCCAAGGTCGAATCCGTGCGAAGTTTGGCGCTTGCGAGGATATGCTCCTCCAGCGGTTGTCGGAGCGGTCTACTGAAGAATTGTTCTCGGGGAAAAACCACCGAGTCCGGCCCGATTTCGTTTTGCACGATTTCATGGATATTCTGGCTAAAATCGCGGAGCACGAACGGGTCCCCGGCCCTGTAATCGGAGAACGGGCGCGTCATGCCGTCGCGCAAGCTCGTTACCCGCTGCGCCGGGATGTAGAACATTTTTTCGGCGGAGTCCGGCGGTTCGCGTCGGCTTTCCTTCGCGTAGGCCGCCAAGCCGGTCTTCTTCCGCGCGCCGTCGGGGCTCAGGCGGCTGCTTTTCCGGTTCCATACCGAGGACATGCCTTCGCCGAGGTAACGTTCGAGAAAGGCGTCGAGGTCGCCGCGCCACGCCAGGCCGTAGTTTCGCATCGTCGCGTGGATCGCCGCCTTGTCGATCGCCAGCTTCAGCATCTGCAGGACGATACTCTTTCCGGTCGCCTGCGGGCCGACGAACACGGTGAGGTCGCCGAACCGGATGTCGGCTTTCTCGACCGGCCCGATGTTCCGCACCCTCATCCGTTCGACCATGGCGCGACGCCTCCCGGCGCACATCTCGATCCCCGCCCGCACCATAGCCGCCGCGGCCGGCGCGGCAAATCGAAACCGCCGCCGCCGCCGCCCGCTCAGAACGGGTCGTCCTCCCCGTCGCCGTCGGGCGGTTTGCCGCCGGCGAGGCGGATGGCGTGGCGGAAGGCGTTGGCCAGTTTGCGCGCGGTCTTGCGGTCGCAGACGCGGATCGCCCAGGCGCTCGCCTCGCGCCGGTCGCCGAAATTGTCCGACATCCGGAAACAGCCGAACTTCGCGCATTTCAGCCGGACCAGCCATCCCTTCTTGACGACGCCGAGCGCCTCGACCTTCTCATGGCCGCTCGCCACCCTGGCCTCGGCGAACAGGTCGGCCAGGTCCACCGAGATTTCGCGCCGCAACGCGCCGCCCCAGCCGGCGATGTCGTCGGAGACGTGCCGCTTCAGTTCGACCGCGAAGCCCTCGCCCCGCGCGATGCCGTAGGCGGTGCGCTCGCGGGCGGGGCGGCCGCGCGCGTCGCGGCCGGCGGCGAACTCCCATTCGCCGCATTGCGCGAACCGGGTCTGGATGTAGTCGACGGTCTCCGCGAACCCCGGCTCCGCCGCCGCCGGGCCGGCGCCGGGCGCGAGAACCGCGGCCGCGAGAACGAGAGCGAGGCGGGCGAGGGCGCGGCGCCCGCGCGGTCCGGCCTTTCGGCTCGCGTCCATCGTCCCCTCCCCTTCCCGGCGGCCCGCCGGGGCGCCATGCCTATCGCCGCCGCGCCGGGCGCGCAAGCGCGCCGCCGTTCCGCCTTCGCGCCCGCGAAATTCCGGCTGGCCATCGCGGGCCGGATCGGCTAGAAACCCGCGCCCGCGCCCGTTCCGGCGGGCGCGTCCGTTTGCGGGAGGGGGCCCCGATGGCCGATATGGAGATTCTGGCCGCGACGCCGCGGGAGAAGACCGGCAAGGGCGCCGCGCGGGCGACGCGCCGGGCCGGCCTCGTCCCGGCCGTGATCTACGGCGGCGGCGAACCCCCGGTCGCCATCGCGCTGGAGGCCCGGGAACTGGTGCGCCGCCTCAACGCCGGCGGGTTCTTCAACACGCTGTTCGACGTGCGGGTGGAGGGCGCCTCGAACCGCGCGCTGCCCCGCGAATTGCAGGTCCATCCCGTGACCGACGCGCCGGAGCATCTCGATTTCCTGCGCGTCAGCGCCGGCGCCGTCGTGACGGTCGAGGTCCCGGTCGAGTTCGCCGGTGAGGAGGAATGTCCCGGCCTGCGCGCCGGCGGCGTGCTCAACATCGTGCGCCACGCGATCGAGGTCAGCTGCACGCCGGACCGCATCCCCGCCGTCATCCGGGTGGACCTGTCGGGCGTGCCGATGGGCGCCAGCGTCCATATCGGCGCCGTCGCGCTGCCCGAAGGCGTGACGCCGACGATTACCGACCGCGACTTCACCGTCGCCACCATCGCCGCGCCCACCGTCGCGGCCGCCGAGGCCGGCGAGGCGGAGGAAGGCGACGACGAGGACGACGCGGACGACGCCTGAGGGCCGCCGCCACGGCCGTCCGCCGCCCGGTCCGGGGACCGAGCCATGCTGCTGTTCGTCGGCCTGGGCAATCCCGGCCCCTCTTACGCCGGGAACCGCCACAACATCGGCTTCATGGCGATCGACGAAATCGCCCGGCGCCACGGCTTCGGCCGGTTCCGCTCGCGCTTCCGGGGCCTGGTCGCGGAGGGCGCGATCGGGGGGCGGCCGGTCCGCCTGCTGAAGCCGCTCACCTGGATGAACGAGTCGGGCCGCTCGGTGGGCGAGGCGGCGCGCTTCCACAAGACGCGCCCGGCCCATGTCTATGCGTTCCACGACGAGATCGACCTCGCGCCCGGCAAGTGCCGGGTCAAGCTCGGCGGCGGGGCCGGCGGCCATAACGGCGTCCGCGACATCGACCGGCATTTCGGCCGCGAGTTCTGGCGCGTGCGGCTCGGCGTCGGCCATCCCGGCCACAAGGACCGGGTGCATGGCCATGTGCTGCGCGACTTCGCGCGGGAGGAGCGCGAGTCCTGGCTGCCGGCGCTGCTCGACGCGGTGGCGGCGGAGGCCGGGCTGCTGGCCCTGGGCGAGGAGGGCGCGTTCATGAGCCGGGTTGCCCACGCCGTCTTCCCGCCGCCGCCGAAACCGCCGAGGCCGCCGCGCCCGGCCCCGGAAGGCGCGCCGCCCGGCCCGGCCGCCCCGGAGGGCGGCTGAGCGATGGGGTTCGACTGCGGCATCGTCGGCCTGCCGAACGTGGGCAAATCGACCCTGTTCAACGCGCTGACCCGCACGGCGGCGGCCGAGGCGGCGAACTACCCCTTCTGCACCATCGAGCCGAACGCCGGCCGGGTTGCGGTGCCGGACCCGCGGCTGGAGCGGGTCGCCGCCCTCGCCGGCTCGCCCAAATCCGTTCCCGCCTTCATCGAGTTCACCGACATCGCCGGCCTGGTCCGCGGCGCCAGCCGGGGCGAGGGGCTGGGCAACCGCTTCCTCGGCGCGATCCGCGAGACCCAGGCCATCGTCCATGTGCTGCGCTGCTTCGACGGCGGGGAGGTCGTCCATGTGGACGGCTCCGTCGATCCGGTGCGCGACGCCGAGACGGTCGCGACCGAACTGATGCTGGCCGACCTCGAAAGCCTGGAGCGCCGCGCCGTCCCGACGGAAAAACGCGCCCGGGGCGGCGACAAGGAGGCGCGCGCGCGCCTCGCCGTCATGGGCCGCCTGATCGAGGCGCTGGCCGCCGGCCGCCCCGCGCGCTCGATCCGGGACTGGAGCGCGGGCGAGGCGGCGCTGGCGGGTTCGCTCGGCCTGCTGACCTCCAAGCCGGTGCTCTACGCCTGCAACGTGGGCGAGGAGGACGCGGCCCGGGGCAACGCCGCCAGCGCCGCCGTCGCGCGGCTGGCCGAGGCGGAGGGCGCGGAGCGCATCGTCGTCTCCGCCGCCATCGAGGCCGAGATCGCCGGGCTGGCGTCGGACGGGGAGCGCCGCGACTTCATGACGGCGCTGGGCCTCGGCGAGTCGGGGCTGGACCGGCTGATCCGGGCCGGCTACCGGCTGCTCGGCCTGCTGACCTTCTTCACCGCCGGCCCGAAGGAGGCGCGGGCCTGGACCGTGCGCCGGGGCGCGACCGCGCCGACGGCCGCCGGCGCCGTCCACACCGATTTCGAGCGCGGCTTCATCCGCGCCGAAACAATCTCCTTCGAGGATTTCGACGCTTGCGGCGGCGAACAGGGCGCCCGCGAGGCCGGCCGGATGCGCGCCGAAGGCGCCGACTACAAGGTCCGCGACGGCGACGTCCTCCGCTTCCGCTTCAACGTGTAGCGACGGGCGCGCCGAAGCCGCCGGCCGCCGGCGGCGACAGGTTTCCCTCCGGGCCGAAACGCCCTACGCTTCCCCCGGCCGGGCGCGCCGGCGCCGTCGGGGCGCGGGCGCGCCCGGCCGGGAGGACAACGACAAAAACGAAGGAGGAAACCGGGATGGAAACCAATCCTCGGACCCTGACGCGCCGCGAACTGCTTGCGCGCGGCGTGGCGGCGGGGACCGCGCTGGTCGTCGGCGCGGGCTTCGTCGCGGGGAGCGACGCCGCCTGGGCGCTGGAGGTCGAGCACCTGAAGCCGTCCACCATGGCGACGCTGATCCGCGCGGCGCGCGACATCTACCCGCACGACCATGTGCCGGACAGGCACTACGCCGAGGCCGTCAAGGGCCACGACTCGGCCGGGTCGGCGGAAAGCATCGAGGCGGGCGTGGCCGCGCTCGACGCCGCCGCGCGGGAGCGCGGCGCCGCCTCCTATGTCGATCTCGCCGACGAGGCGGACCGGGTCGCCATCCTCCGCTCCATCGAGGGCACGCCGTTCTTCGGCGCCGTCCAGGGCGGAATGGTGGCCGGCCTCTACAACCAGAAGTCCATCTGGCCGCTGTTCGGCTACGAGGGCGAAAGCTTCTCGGGCGGCGGCTATATCGACCGCGGCTTCGACGACATCGACTGGCTCTGAGGGAGGGCGGAGAAATGGGAGCTCCTTTCGATTTGGGCGACGACTCCGTCGTCGTGGTGGTCGGGACCGGCGCCGGCGGCGGCGTGCTGGCCAACGAACTGGCCCAGAAGGGCGTGAGCGTCGTGGCCCTCGAGGCCGGCGGGCGCTACCTGCCCGAGGACTACATGAACGACGAGTACGGGAGTTTCGTGCAGCTTTCGTGGCTCGACCCCCGCTCCAGCTCCGGCTCCTGGGGGCCGGGCCGGGCGGGTTCGACCCTGCCGGCCTGGCTGGTCAAGGCCGTGGGCGGCACCACCATCCACTGGGCCGGCGCCTCCCTGCGCTTCCAGGACCATGAGTGGAAGGCGCTGACGACCTACGGAGAGGTCGACGGCGCGGCGCTGATGGACTGGCCCATCGACGGCGCCGAGATGGCCCCGTGGTACGACAAAGCCGAGGCCAAGCTGGGCGTGACCCGCACCGGCGGCCGGGCCGGGCTGCCGGGCAACAACAACTACAAGGTGTTCGAGGCGGGCGCCCGCGCGCTCGGCTACAAGCACGTGCACACCGGCAACATGGCGATCAACAGCGCCCACTACGACGGCCGCCCGCCCTGCCAGCAGGCCGGTTTCTGCTTCCAGGGCTGCAAGTTCGGGGCGAAATGGTCGGCCGCCTACACCGACATCCCGCGCGGCGAGGCCACCGGCAACCTGGAGGTGCGCGAGAACTGCCAGGCGCTGCGCGTCGAGCACGACGCCAGCGGCAAGGCCACGGGCGTGGTCTACGCCGACGCCGACGGCAACGAGCATGTCCAGAAGGCGCGGATCGTCTGCGTCGCCGGCAACTCGATCGAAAGCCCGCGGCTGCTGCTGAACTCCGCGTCGTCGATGTTCCCGGACGGGCTGGCCAACGGCTCCGGGCAGGTGGGGCGCAACTACATGCGGCACACCACCGGCTCGGTCTACGCCCTGATGGAGAAGCCGGTGCGGATGTGGCGCGGCACCACCATGGCCGGGATCGTGACGGACGAGTCGGTCCACGATCCGTCGCGCGGTTTCGCGGGCGGCTACGAACTGGAGACGCTGGCGCTCGGCCTGCCGTTCACGGCCGCGTTCCTCCAGCCCGGCGCCTGGGGCCGCGACTTCGCCGCCGGCATCGACGGCTACGAGAACATGGCGGGGCTGTGGATCGTGGGCGAGGACATGCCGCAGGCGACCAACCGCATCACGCTGAACGGCGAGGTGAAGGACAAGTTCGGGATGCCGGTCGCCAATGTGCATTTCGACGACCATCCCAACGACGTCGCGATGCGCGAGCACGCCTTCGCCCGGGGCGAGGCGCTCTACGCGGCGGTGGGGTCGACGCGCGCCTTCCGCACGCCGCCCTACGCCTCGACCCACAACCTCGGCACCAACCGGATGTCGGACAACCCGCGCGACGGGGTGGTGAACCGCTGGGGCCAGACCCACGAGGTCGCCAACCTGTTCGTCTCGGACGGCAGCCAGTTCACCACCGGCGCGGCCGAGAACCCGACGCTGACCATCGTCGCGCTCGCCATCCGGCAGGCCGACCGGATCGCGGCGGAAATGTCGCGCGGCAACATCTGACGCGCGCCCGGGCGCCCCGCGCCCCACGGAACCCGGGACCGCCCCAGCGGCGGCCCCGGGTTTCCCTTTTCCGGCGGGGGAACGCGCGGCGGCGGCGCGATTGCCCGGCGGGCGGTCTCGCGGTACAAGGCGGGGGCCGCGCGCGGACCGACTCGACCCGGGGGACGGAAACGGCCATGTACTCCGACGCCGAACTCGCGGAACTGCTGGCGGACGGCGAGTCCACGCTTGTCGAGCGCAAGCGGAACGCCCCCGCCGGCGGCGGCGAAGCCATTTACCGAACCGTCTGCGCCTTCGCCAACGATCTCGCGGGCAGCGGCCGGGCGGGCGTCGTCCTCGTCGGCGTCGAGGACGACGGGCGGTGCGCGGACCTCGAAATCGACGACGCGCTCCTGCAACGGCTCGCGCAAATCCGGTCCGGAGGCAACATCCAGCCGCTTCCCTCGGTGACGGTGGAGCGGCGAACCGTCGGCGGTTGCGAGGTCGCGGCGATCGAGGTCGAACCGTCGGCGAGTCCGCCGGTGCGCTACCGCGGCCGCGCCTGGGTCCGGGTCGGCGCGACGACGCAACAGGCGAGCGCCGAGGACGAGCGCCGCCTGACGGAACGACGGCGGGCGGCCGACCTGTCCTTCGACATGAGGCCGGTCGGAGAGGCGGCGCTCGACGAAATCGACATGGAGCACGCCCGCGTCCATTACCTTCCGCGGGCCATCGCGCGCGAAGTCCTGGAACTGAACGAGCGGCCGCTCCCGAGCCAGCTGCGCTCCCTGCGCCTGGTCGTCGGGGACCGCCCGACCTGGGGCGGCCTGCTCGGCCTGGGCGTCGATCCGCAAAGGTGGCTGCCGGGCGCCTGTGTGCAGTTCCTGCGAATCGACGGGCGCGAAATTACCGATCCGATCCTGGACCAGAAGCGGTTGACCGGGAAGCTGGAGGATGTCCTCCGCCTGCTGGGCGATGTCCTCAAGATCAATATATCGACCCGCATCGAAGTCGCCGCCGTGCCCAGGGAGGAGAGATGGCCCGATTATCCGGTCGCCGCGCTGCGGCAATTGGCGTGGAACGCCGTCATGCATCGCCAGTACGACGGGACCAACGCGCCGGTGCGCGTTTACTGGTACGCCGACAGGGTGGAAATCCAGAATCCCGGAGACCTGTACGGCCGCGTGACGCCCGAGAATTTCGGCCAGGACGCCACCGACTATCGCAACCCGCTGGTCGCCGAGATCATGCGCCACCTGGGTTTCGCGCAGAATTTCGGACTGGGCATCCCGCTGGCGCGGCGGGCGTTGCGGGACAACGGCAACCCGGACCCCGAATTCGTTTTCGGGAACGGGAGTTTCAAGGCCATCGCGCGGCCCGCCGCGTAACGGCCTTTCCGCCCTCCGAACCGCCTTGCCCCGCCGCCGGGCGGCGTTATCCTGCGGCGGAAACCCGTTGGAGGCGGCGCATGGCACGGATTCCCATTGTCGGTTACGCGGACAGGTTCTCCCTCGCGCCGGGGGAGGCGATCGCGTTCAAGGTGTCCTCGACCTCCGCCCGGCCCTACCGGGCGCGGCTGGCGCGCGTCGTCTCCGGCGATCCCAGCCCGATGGGGCCGGGGATCGTCGAGGAGGAGGTCGCGGCGGCGTTCGCCGGCGAATACCCCTCGCGCTACAAGCGGGTCGCGCGCGGGTCCTACATGCGCGCGCCCGCGCCGCCGCCGACGCATCCCCAGGGCAGCGTCACGCTCGCCGCGACGATCTGGCCGACGACGCCGGAGCGCGGCGAGCAGGGCGTGCTCGGCCGGTTCGACGCCGGGACGGGCGCCGGCCTCGCGCTCGCCATCGGGCCGGAGGGGGCCGCGGCGCTCGCCGGCGACGGGCGGGGCGGGACCGCGCGCGCTTGCGCCGGCAAGCCGCTGACGGCGCGGCGCTGGTATCGCGTCTGGGCGAGCTACGACGGCGAATCCGGGGCGCTGCGCGTCGGCCAGCATCCGGTGGAGCCGCGCTTCGACGCCGACGACGCGGGCGCGGGCGAGGCCGCCTGCCCCTTCCGCCCGGCCGTCGCCGCCGACATGCCGGTCGTCGTCGCCGCGCTCGGCGGGGCGCGGGTCTCGGCGCACTACAACGGCAAGGTCGAGCGGCCGTCGATCGCCGCCGGCGCGTTGCCGGAGGCGGACGCGCTGGCCATGGCGGCGGGCGAGGCGCCGGCCGGGCTGCTCGCCGCCTGGGATTTCGGCCGCGGCATGGACGGCCCGCGCGTTCCCGACGCCGGCCCGCGCGGCCTCGACGGCGAACTCGTAAACCTGCCGACCCGCGCGGTCACGGCGTCGGCCTGGGACGGCTCCGCCCACGCCTGGACCGCGCGGCCGGAGCACTACGCCGCCGTCCATTTCCACGACGACGACCTCCACGACTGCGGCTGGGAGACCGATTTCGCCTTCGAGGTCCCGGAGGACATGGCGAGCGGCGTGTACGCCGCCCGGCTGACGACGGCGGAGGGGGACGAGGAGTCGATCCCGTTCTTCGTCACCGCGCCCCGGGGCCGGCCGCGCGCGCGGGTCTGCGTGCTGGTCCCGACCTACACCTACACGGTCTACGCCAACATCGCGCGCGGCAACACGGACGACGCCTTCCGCGCCCGCGCCCGCGAATGGGGCGCCAGCCCGCATACGACCGACGACCATCCGCAATTCTCCCTCTCCACCTACAACTTCCATACGGACGGGAGCGGCGTGGCCTATTCCTCGCGCCTGCGGCCGATTATCACCATGCGCCCCGGCGTGATCTCCTACGGCGATGTGCGCGGCTCGGGCTGCCGCCATTTCCCGGCCGACGGGCATCTCTGGCACTGGCTGGAGACGAAGGGTTACGCCTACGACGTCATCACCGACGACGAACTCCACGCCTGGGGGGCCGAGGCGGTCGCCGGCTACGCGGCGGTGCTGACCTGCTCGCACCCGGAGTACCACACGCCGAACTCGCTGGACGCGCTCCAGGACTACGTGGACGGCGGCGGGCGGCTGCTCTATCTCGGCGGCAACGGGTTCTACTGGAAGGTGGCGGTCTCGGAGGGCTGGCCCGGCGCGGTGGAGATCCGGCGCGGCGAGGGCGGCATCCGCGCCTGGGCCGCCGAGCCGGGCGAGTACTACAACGCCTTCGACGGGACCTACGGGGGGTTGTGGCGGCGCAACGGGCGGCCGCCGCAGCGCCTCGCCGGCGTCGGCTTCTCCGCCCAGGGCGACCACGACGGCAGCTTCTACCGGCGCACGCCGGCGAGTTACGGGCCGGACGTGGCGTGGATTTTCGACGGCGTGGAGGGCGAGACGCTCGGCGATTTCGGCCTGTCGGGCGGCGGCGCGGCCGGGTTCGAGCTGGACCGGGCCGACACGCGGCTCGGCACGCCGCTCAACGCCGTCGTGCTGGCGCGTTCGGAGGCCCACGGCGACAGCTTCGTCGTCGTGCCGGAGGAAATCCTCACCCACCACGCGACCTGGCCGGGCGAGCCGCTCGGGGACCTGATCCGGGCCGAGATCGTCTATTTCGAGACGGAAGGCGGCGGGGCGGTGTTCTCCGTCGGCTCCATCTCCTTCTGCGGGAGCCTGCCGGTTAACGGCTGCGACAACGACGTCTCGACGATGCTCGACAACGTGCTGCGCCGCTTCGCCGGCAACGAATAGGGCCGCGCCGCGCCGGCCGGCGGCGCTCCGGACGGGAAAGCGCCCCCGCCGGCAAGCGGGGGCGCTCCCGAAACGGACGCCCGAGGCGCCGGCCGGGCCGGCGCGGCGCGCGGGATCAGAACTCGACGACGAAGCCGGCCACGGCGCCGACGCCCTCGTTTTCCTCGCCGCCGTCGCTCGCGTAGGCGACGTGGAACACGCTGCCGACGACCGACACGCCCTCGCCGATCCCGGTCGCGGCCGACGCCATCATGGCCTCGTAGGTGCTGTCGCCGGGGGTCTCCACGCTGTCCTCGACCTCGCCGCTGTAATAGGACAGGCTGACTTCCGCGTCCTCGAAGGCGTAGGCGACGCCGACATCGAAGCCGGTTCCGTCGAAGGAGACCTCGGTGTCGGTTCCGCCTCCGGGGTGGCCCTCGGTCGAGGCCCAGGAGGCGCCGACGGTGACATTCCCCACGGAGACATTGACGCCCAGGCTGAACCCGCTCGCGTCGGCCACGCCCTCGCCCGGCGCGTCGGCGGTCAGGTAACCGGCCGAGACGGCGACCGCGGCGTCGCCGAACTCCGCCTCGTAATTCGCGCCGAAGGCGAAGGCGTCGCGCGCGGCGGCGTCGCGCTCCGGCATCCCCTGGCCCTCGCGCTCGAACGCGGTCATGTAGGAGACGCCGAACTGGAGGCCGTTCATGCGGGGCGTGTAGTAGTTGATCTTGTTGGTCCCGCCCTCGCCCAGGTACAGGTAGGTGGCCGCGAAGGCGGAATCGTCGTCGGCGTCGGACGGGCTGAAGACCCAGTCGCCGATGTCGGACTCGTTGACGCCCAGGCCCACATCCGGCGCGGAGACCTGCATGGTGGCCGCGACATTGTCGAGCTGGCCGATCTCGAACAGGCCGTGCCCGCCCCCGATCGTCATGTGCGACCCGTCGATCGCGTCGTCCTCGCCCTGCGTCCCGACCATCACGACCTCGACCCCGACCGTAAGGCCGTTGTCGAGCTCCAGCTCGCCGCCGAAGCCGACCTCGCCGTAGGACTTCAGGTCGAAGCCGCCGAGGCCGTCCTCGTCGTTCGAGACATAGCCGAAATACTGGGACAACTCGCCGCCGACGCCGGCGGAGAGACCGTCGGCCGCATGGGCCGCCGGCGCCAGCGCCAGGGCGGACGCGCCGAGCAGCAGGCCGTAGCGAAGGTTGCGCATGGTGTTCGGTCCTTTCCCTTTCGAGCGCGCCGTCCCGGCGCGCGTGTCGCGAATGTTATACTATTACATGTTTCTCCGCGCGGGGAAAGCGCCAGAGCCGGCCCCGCCGCCGGCCGCGGCTATTGAACGGTCCCATGCGTGGGGAAAACCCCGCGGCCGCGCCCGGCGCCGGCCGCGATCCCCGGGTCGTCGTCGAAATACTCCGGGCGGAGCGGAACGGGCAGGCCCGCCGCCTCCATCCAGCGCGCGAGGCTTTCGACCCGGGGCAGCGCGTCCCGGGCCGCTTCCGGCCGCAGCCAGCCGGCCAGGCGCCGCGCCGCGAGGTCCGGCTTGCCGGCCTGGGCCAGGGCGACGGTCGAGAGGATGGCGCGCTCGCCCTCGCCGAGGCGGGGGCAGCGCAGGCAGCGCACCTCCAGCGGCCGGGCGGCGGAAGCCGCCGCCGCCGCCATCAGCGCGTCGAAATGCGCCAGCGCCGTCGGTATCCGCGCCAGTTCGAACGGTTTCCGCAAAACCGCGGCCGGCCGGCGGCCGCCCCTGGCCGCCGAGACCCAGCCGCGAATGGCGACCAGCAGGAAATGGTCCGCCGTCGCCATGTCCCGGACGGCGAGGTCCCCGCCGGCCTCCCCGCACGCCGGCGCGGCCCGGCCCCCGGCTGTGTCGGCGCGGCTGCCCATTCCTTTTCCCTCCTTGCGCGGACGGTCGCGGACGCGACCCGCGGGAATTTCCTAGCATGTGCGTTTTTCGCTTGCAACTGCAAATCAGTCGCATTATCGTGCGGGAACGATATCGGGCGCGCGGTCGCCGCGCCCGGTCTGTCGGCCCTCGAATGCGAGCGGGCCGGCGGCTTCGACGGCCCGTCCTCTATCGCCCGGTAGCGGAGGGGTTTGCGACCGTATTGCCATCTCGGTCCCTCGGAGGGGGCGGCGTTTCCGCCCCTTCCCTTTTTTCCGGATCGGGGCCCGGCGGGCTTTCCGCGCCGCGCCGGCGACGCTTGGGGATCGTGTCGGTGGGGACGCCGTAGCGCGCGGCGGCTTGCGCCATCGTCAACTCCAGCAGCGCCGAATCGCCGGTCGCGAGGACCTCGGCGGGGACGCGCGGGACCGCCCCCAGCGCCGCCACGATGCGCGCGGCGACGGCGCGGGCCAGCGGCGGCGGCACGGAGTTGCCGATCTGGCGGAAGCCGTGCCACTTGGTGACATGGAAGCGGAACCAGTCCGGGTAGCCGTGCAACCGCGCCGCCTCCCGGTTGGTGACGCAGCGCGGCGCGTGGGGATGGATCGGCCGGGGCGAGGTGAAGGCGCCCCGGTCGCTCGCCGTGCCGGAGCGGATCGTGTTGCACAGGCCGGCGGGATCGAGCTTGTGGAACCGGCTCACCGGCTCGGTCCCGCCATGCGGCGTCGCGGCGAAGCGCGCGCGCGATTTCGCCGTGTGCGCGGTGCGCAGGCTGGAGGTCAGCAGATCGCGGTCGAACGCGCGCCGGTAACCGAAGTCGCCGGGATCGTTGGCGAGGCCGCGCAGCCGGCGCGCATAGGCGGACGGGGGGCCGAATTCCGCGCGGGTCCAGTCGCGCGCCGCCAGTTCCGGGAAGGCGTCGGCGTCCGGCAGGTCGCCGATCGCCTCGGCCACCGTGACGCGCCGCCCCTCCGGTTCGGGATACTCCGGCGGGGTCAATCCCTCCCGCGCGCCGAGCAGGAACAGGCGGCGGCGGTCCTGCGGGACGCCGTGCCCGGCGGCGTTCGGCACGCGCCACGGCAGGCGCACGCGATAGCCGCCCGCCTCGAACGCCGCGACCGCCTCCTCCAGGACCGCGCGCTGCCGGCCGACCGTCATCCCCCGCACATTCTCGAACACGAAGAAGGCCGGCCGCAGTTCGAGGACCAGCCGGACGAAATGCCGCGCCAGCGCGTTGCGCGGATCGTCGAGCGCGCGCTTGCCGATCAGGGAAAAGCCCTGGCACGGCGCGCCGCCGAACACGGCCGCGACCTCGCGCCCGCCGATCCCGGCGCGCCGCCGGATCTCCGCGCCGGAAAGCGCGCGCGCGTCGCCGCAGATCGTCTTGCAGCAGGGGAAATTGAACTCGTGCGTCGCGCAATGCACCGGGTCGATCTCGACCGCCGCCGCGATGTCGAAACCGGCGGATTCGAAGCCGAGGCTCATTCCCCCGGCGCCGGCGAACAGGTCTATCGCGACGGGCCGCACGCCGCCCTCCCGAAGTCTCGAATCGGCCCATTATACCTGTTCGCGCCCGCCTTCCGGCGGCGCGGCGGCGGCCGCCCCGCCCTCGCCGTCGAGGAAGGCGCGCAGCCGGGCGGCGAGCGCGTCGCGGTCCGCGATCTCGCACTGCCAGACGGTGAGCGCGCGCCAGCCGAGCGCCTCCAGCGCCGCCAGTTTCGCGGCGTCGCGGCGCCTGTTCGCCTCCAGCTTGGGCAGCCAGTATTCGAGCCGCGATTTCGGCGGCCGGCCGATCCGGCAACCGTGCGCGTGCCAGAAACACCCGTGCACGAACACGACCTTGCGCCGGGCCGGGAACACGATGTCCGGCTTGCCGGGCAGGTCCTTGCGGTGCAGGCGGTAGCGGTAGCCGAGGCCGTGCAGCAGGCGGCGCACCTCCCATTCCGGGCCGGTGTCCTTGCCCCGGACGGCGCGCATGATGCGCCGGCGCTGTTCGCGCGTGCGTGTGTCGGCCATGTCCGGGCGAGGATAGCGCGTCCGTCGCCGGCGCGGTATCGCCTCAACGCCGGACCTTGGCGAGGAACAGGAAGGGGCAGACCGCGAAGGCGGTCATGGCGAAGGCGTAGAAGGCGTTCAGGTAGCCGATCATCGTCGCCTGTCGGCCGATCTCGCCGCCGAAAGCCGCGAGCGCGCCGGCGTTCTCGACCGACCAGATGGCGAACAGCGAGTCCTGGAAGCCGAGGGCCTGGTTCAGCGGCGTCGCCGATTCGGTGAGCGCGGCGTGGTTCATCTGCCCGGTGCGGATCATTATCGCGATGGTGATCGAGATGAAGATGCTGCTCCCGAAATTGCGCGCGAGGTGGAAGATCGAGGAGCCTTCCGCCGTCTCGTCCTCGTCGAGCTGGCTGAAGGTGACGATGGACAGCGGCACCCAGATCAGCCCGACGCCCAGCCCCTGCAGCCAGGAGGTCCACAGCACGTCGAACATCGTCAGGTCGAGGCTGAACCGCGCCATGTACCAGCCCGCGATCCCCTGCAGCAGGAAGCCCGCGAACATCGTGTACCTCGGGTCGATCCGCGACCCGCCGAGGAACATGAAGAAGAAGCCGAGCAGCGTGCCGGTGCCCCGGATGCCGAGAATGATCCCGACGATCGAGTCCGGGTAGCCGCGCAGGGTCTGCAGCAGCGCCGGCAGCAGCGTGATCGGCGTGAAGTTCAGCAGCCCGAACACGAAGGCGAACAGCAGGCCCAGCGTGTAGTTCCGCTTCAGCAGCAGCCGCGGGTTCAGGAACGGCCGCTCGGCGGTCAGCGAATGGGAGACGAAAACATAGAGGCCCATCGCCGCCACCCAGGCGAAGCCGACAATGGTCCAGTCGTCGAACCAGTCCAGCCGCTGGCCCCGGTCGAGCACGTACTGGAACGACGCGATCGCCAGCGAGAGCGCGATGAACCCGGTCCAGTCGAGATGCGCGCCGGGCCGCGAGCGCCGCCGCTTGATGAACAGCATCACGCCCACCAGCGACGCCATGCCGAACGGCACCATCATGAAGAACACCCAGCGCCAGCTGTAGGTCTCGCTCAGGTAGCCGCCGACGGTCGGGGCCAGGATCGGCCCCAGCACCACGCCCATCCCGAAAATCGCGTTGGCCGAGCCGAGCTTCTCCTTGGGGTAGGAGTCGACGACGATGGCCTGGCTCAGCGGCACCAGCGGCGCCCCGAACGCGCCCTGCAGGACGCGGTAGGCCACCAGCTGCTCCAGCGAGGTCGCGGTGCCGCACAGGAAGGAGGCGAGCGTGAAGCCGGCCACGCCCCAGATCATCACGTTGCGCCGGCCGTAGCGCGCCGCCAGCCAGCCGGTCGTCGGCGTCGCCACCGCCGTCGCGATGATGTTGAAGGTGACGATCAGCGCGATCTGGTCCGTGGTCGCCGAGAGCGCGCCCTTGATCTGCGGCAGCGCCACGTTGGCGATGGTCACCGTCATCGCGTAGAGCATGGTGACGAGCGTGAGCGTGACCAGGATCACCGCGTTCTCGAACGCGGTCGTTCTCGGCAATCCGGTCGCCGGATCGAAGCTCGTCATGGCGGTGGCGTTCCGGCGGCGGTCGCGGGCGCGCGATACCGGGGCGCGCGGGCGTCTTCATGCCGCATATCGCGGCCCCGGACAACCGGTTCGCGCGCCGGCCGGCTCATCCGCCAAGGGGGAAGCGCCGGACCTCGCGAAACGGCGCGCCGGGCGCGTCCTGGCGGAAGACCGAGATCGCGTCCACCCGGACGGGCCGGCCCAGGCTTTCGCGGAAGGCGGCGGCGAGAACGGGGCGGAGCGCGCCGGCCTCCGCCGGGCCGGCCAGGCGCCGGGTCAGCGTCATGTGGAAGCGGAATTCCTCCATGACCCAGGGATAGCCCCAGCGTTGCAGCAGCGCCTCTTGGGCCCGGGTCAGGCCGAAGGCGCGCCGGCGCGCGATCTCGCCCTCCTCCGGCCGCGCGCGGAACCCGTCGAGGGCGGCGACGCAGGCCGCCGCCAGCGCCCGCGTCGCGTCTCCCTCCGGCCGCTCGCGCAGCGCGAGGAACCCGGCGAGAAGGCCGACCTCCAGCCGCGCCTCGAACGGCGCCCGGCGGCGCGCCAGCGCCCGGACCGCCGCGCACAGCCCGCCGGGGCCGGTCCCGCGCGCGAGCCGGAAGGGCGGTTTCAGGGTCGCGTGGAAACCGTACAGCCGGGGTTCGGCGGCGAGCTCCGCCCAGCGCTCCGCCGCGAGGCCGGGGATCGCGGGCGGGGCGAAGCCGGCGCCGGAAATCGCGTCGCGGCCGAGCCAGCGGCTCCCCTCGGCGTGGAGGGCGCTGTCCGGCGCCGGCGCGAACCAGACCGCGTAGCGGGGACCGTCCGGCCCGCGCGACTCGCCCCGGCCGGCGATCTCGTCCATACTCGCGGGGAGGCGCGCGCCGGGCCGCTCCGGCCGCCGCCCGTCCCGAACCGCCGCCGGGTTCCGCATGAGCTTCCCCCCCGAATTCCTGGAAGAATTGCGCGCCCGGCTCCCGGTCTCGGAAGTGGTGGGCAAGCGGCTGCGGCTGACGCGGCGCGGGCGCGAATATCTCGGCCTCTGCCCGTTCCACAACGACACCAAGCCGTCGCTGAGCGTGGTGGACGAGAAGAACTTCTACCACTGTTTCGCCTGTGGCGCGCATGGCGACATCATCTCCTTCGTCATGGGGACGGAGGGGTCGAGCTTCCCCGAAACGGTCGAACGGCTGGCGGGCGAGGCCGGGCTGGAGGTCCCCCGCCGCGACCCGGAGGCGCGCCGGCGCGAGGAGCGGCGCGCCACGCTGCGCGACGCGATGGAGGCCGCCTGCGCCTTCTACGAACAGGTCCTGCGCTCGCCGGAGGGGCGGGCCGGGCTGGACTACCTGCGGGGCGGCCGCGGCCTTTCCGACGAAACGATCCGCGCCTTCCGGCTCGGCTACGCGCCGGCGGAGCGGACGGCGCTGCGCCGGGCGATGGCGGTCCGGGGGATCGGGCCGGAACTGCTCGTCGAGGCCGGGCTGCTGCGCGAGCCGGAGGGCGGCGGCGAGGCCCGGGACTGGTTCCGGGGCCGCGTCGTCTTCCCGATAACCGACCGGAGCGGCCGCCCGGTCGCCTTCGGCGGCCGGACGCTGGGCGACGGGCAGCCGAAATACCTGAACTCCCCCGACACGCCGCTGTTCCGCAAGGGGCGCGTGCTCTACGGGCTGGCGCAAGCGCGCCCGGCGGCGGCGCGCGCCGGCGAGGTGGTCGTCGCCGAGGGCTACATGGACGCGATCGCGCTGGCGCAGGGCGGGTTCCCGCATGTCGTGGCGCCGCTGGGGACCGCGCTGACGGAGGAGCAGATCGCGGAGTTGTGGCGGCTCGCCCCCGAACCGCTGCTCTGTTTCGACGGCGACGAGGCGGGCCGGCGCGCGGCGGCGCGGGCGGCGGCGCGGGCGCTCCCCTTGCTGCGGCCGGGCCGGTCGCTGCGTTTCGTTACGCTCCCGGCCGGCGAGGACCCGGACGATGTGCTGCGCCGGGGCGGCCGGGCGGCGATGCGCGAGCTTCTCGGCGCGGCTATCGGGCTGGCCGATTTCGTCTGGGAGGAGGAGCTTCGCGCCCGCCCGCTCGACACGCCGGAGCGCCGGGCGGATTTCGCGCGCCGCGTCCGCGGCCGGGTGGGCGAAATCGCCGACCCCGGCGTGCGGGAGGCCTATCGCGACGCGGTGGAGCGGCTGCTGAAGGAGCTGCGCGAGGCCGCGCGCGCCGCGCCGGAGGGCCGGTTCGCGCCGCCGCCCGGCCGGATCGCGGCCCGGGCGCTCGCCGCCGCGCGGGCTTCCGTGACGGCGGAGGCCGGGAGGCGGCGGCGCGAGCGGAGCGTCCTGGCCGCGCTTGCGGCCCATCCGGCGCTGCTGGAGGAGTTCGACGAGACGCTCGGCTATGTCGAATTCCAGACGCCGCTGCTTGACAACCTGCGCCACGACCTTCTAGAAACCGCCCTTTCCGAAACCGGGCTTGACGCGGCCGGACTGGGACGCCACCTTGCGGGGTTGGGCTACGCCGAAGAGTGCGGCTGGCTGTTCGGGCCGGGAGCGGCCGACCACGCCGCCTTCGCGCGGCCGGGCGAGCCGGCCGAACGGGTCCGCGCCGGCGTGCGCGAACTTCTGGCGCGGCTCCGCAAGGACGAACTGGAGAAGCAACTGGCCGACGCGGAGCGGGCGTTCGCGTCGGACGGCAGCGAGACGAACTGGCGCCAGGTGACGCTGGCGATCGAGGCCCTGGCGGCGGTCAACGCCGGCGCGAGTTTCGGGCCTTGAGGCGTCTCCGGCGCGCGCGGCGACCGGGCGAAAGGGCTATGGGCATGGCGAAACAGGCTCTGGCGGCGACCGAGGAGCGGACCCCCGAACGCGAGGAGGCGAGCGACGGCCCGCTCATGGACAACATGAACCAGGCCGTCAAGAACCTCATCAAGAAGGGGAAGGAGCGCGGCTACCTCACCTACGACGAGGTGAACGCGGCGCTGCCGCAGGACCGGATGTCCTCCGAGCAGATCGAGGATGTGCTCTCCTCGCTGAGCGAGATGGGCGTCAACGTCGTCGAGAGCGAGGAGAACGAGGAATCCGCGAACGAGGCCAAGGGGGAGCAGGAAAGCGCCCCGGTCGGCAACGTCGCCGAGGACGACGTGGGCCGCACCGACGACCCGGTGCGCATGTACCTGCGCGAGATGGGCAGCGTCGAACTGCTCTCGCGCGAGGGCGAGATCGCCATCGCCAAGCGCATCGAGGCCGGCCGCGAGATGATGATCGGCGGCGTCTGCGAAAGCCCGCTCACCGTCAAGGCGCTGATCGCCTGGTCGGCGAAGCTGAAGGCGGGCGAGGTGCTGCTGCGCGACGTGATCGACCTCGACGCGACCTATACCGCCGTGTCGGGGCGGGGGCCGCGCGGCGCCGCCAACACGGCCAACGGCGCGAACGGGACCGCCGGGACGAACGGCGCCGCCGGCGCGAACGGGGCCAATGCCGCCGGGACGAACGGCGCCGCCGGGACGAACGGGGCCGGGACGAACGGCGCCGCCGGGACGAACGGGGCCAATGCCGCCGGAGCCAACGGGGCCGCCGCGCCGGCGGCGAATGGGAACGCGGCAGCGCCGAACGCCGCCGCGCCGAACGCCGCCGCCCGGACCCAGCCCGGAGCCGCCGCCGCCGACAACGACGAGGACGACGAGCCGAACATCTCGCTCGCCGCGATGGAGGCGGCGCTGCTGCCCCGCGTGCTGGAGACCTTCGACGGGATCGAGGCCGCCTTCGGCAAGGTGCAAACGATCCAGAAGCGCCGCCTCGACCGGATGCGCCGGGGCGAGCCGCCCACCGTCCAGGGCGAGCGCCGCTACACGAAGCTGCGCGACGAACTGGCCCGCGCGATGGACGGCGTGCGCCTCAACAACAACCGCGTCGAGGCGCTGGTCGAGCAGCTGTACACGCTGAACAAGCACCTGGTCGGCATCGACATGGCGACGATGAAGATGGCCGAGAAGTGCAAGGTCGCGCGCGCCGACTTCATGGAGCGGCATTTCGAGCACGAACTCGAGGAGGGCTGGCTCGACCGGATGGCCGCGCTGCCCGACCCGGCGTGGCGCCGCTTCGTCGAGCGGCATCGCGACGAGGTGGCCGCGATGCGCGGCGACATGGCCGCGATCGCCGCCGACGCCTGCCTGCCGATCCCGGAGTTCCGCCGCATCGTGCGCGTCGTGCAGCGCGGCGAGCGCGAGGCCGGCCGGGCCAAGAAGGAGATGGTGGAGGCGAACCTGCGCCTCGTCATCTCCATCGCCAAGAAATACACCAACCGCGGCCTGCAGTTCCTCGACCTGATCCAGGAGGGCAACATCGGCCTGATGAAGGCGGTGGACAAGTTCGAGTACCGCCGCGGCTACAAGTTCTCCACCTACGCCACCTGGTGGATCCGCCAGGCGATCACGCGCTCGATCGCGGACCAGGCGCGCACCATCCGCATCCCGGTCCACATGATCGAGACGATCAACAAGCTGGTCCGCACCTCGCGCCAGATGCTGCACGAGATCGGCCGCGAGCCGATGCCGGAGGAGCTTGCCGAGAAGCTGGCGATGCCGCTCGACAAGGTGCGCAAGGTGCTGAAGATCGCCAAGGAGCCGATCAGCCTGGAGACGCCGATCGGCGACGAGGAGGACAGCTACCTCGGCGACTTCATCGAGGACAAGAACGCCGTCCAGCCGCTCGACGCCGCGATCCAGGCCAACCTGCGCGAGACCACCACCCGCGTGCTGGCCAGCCTGACCGCGCGCGAGGAGCGGGTGCTGCGGATGCGCTTCGGCATCGGCATGAACACCGACCACACGCTGGAGGAGGTGGGCCAGCAATTCTCGGTCACCCGCGAACGCATCCGCCAGATCGAGGCCAAGGCGCTCCGCAAACTCAAACACCCCAGCCGGTCGCGCAAACTGCGGAGTTTTCTCGATTACTGAGGAGGGCCGAGGGGGCGCCATTCCGACGAAACACGCGCGGACAAAGAGGGACCGGCGTAGCGGGGATTCGTTATGGAAGAAGCGGGGGTGGGCGGCACGGAGCCGCCTACCTCCCTTTTGAAAAACAACTAATTTGTCTTGCCTTCGAAGCGTTTGTACATTTCGTCTTGATCATCCCATCGAAAATACGTCAGTGCTCCAAATCCAGAATAAGCCAGCTTATTCAGCAACTCCTGCACGTGTCCGATATGCTTATTGTTATCCGATGCAAAATTCAATTTAACAACTCCTCTATAAAATATGGTCCAAGCCATAACAGCATCCCTCCAATCAACATTACTATTAGAAAAAACAAACATGTATTCTGGGGGAAATACGATTTTTTCTTTTTGGTAAATCTTTACCAATTTTTTAGTCAGTTTTTGTTCGATGGCCCCACAAGCAGAAATGTTAAAAATTATCGGACCGCTATAATCATCTAGCATGCGATAGATGTTTTCCACGATTTTTGCCAATTTCCCCCAACTCACAAAGTCCGCCCCAACAGCAATGCCATCATCATTACCGTGCGCACTTATGTGAATAAATAGCGGGAGCGTGCCCGCGTTTGGATGCTTTCCAATAGAGCCGACGTAATTAAGTGTTTGTCTCAATTCCGTCTTATCACGAACAAGAAAAGACGCAGTACGGTGACCGAAGAGTCTACATATGTGCTCCAAAGAAAACCGTTCGCCACGTTCTTCCAGCAAATCCAACGCATTCGGGCTTTCGAGAAGAAAAACTCTTGCGGTTGTTCCACTAGGCATATCGCCCTCCGCGTTTTCCTTTTTCCACAATGGCATACGCGGCGGCGGGCGTCAAGAACGAATCCGTGCCTCCACCGCTCACCCGTCGGCGGGGGGTGCGCCGCTGGCGGCGGTTTGGGCGACGAGGACGATGCGGTCGCCTTCGCTGGCGTCGAAGTCGAGGACCTCGGACGCGCTCTCGACATGGAAGACGTCCGCGCCGGCGCCGCCCCACAAGCTGTCGTCGCCGTCGCCGCCCGACAGCGTGTCGGCGCCGCCGCGGCCCCACAGCACGTCGTCGCCCGCGCCGCCGCGCAGCAGGTCGTCCCCGGCGCTGCCGTGCAGGAAGTCGTCGCCGCCGCCGCCCAGGATCGTGGCCGCGTCGCTCCAGCCGAACAGCGTGTCGTCGCCGTCGCCGCCGCGCAGGACGACGCGGTCGCCCTCGGCCGCGTTGTAGTCGCGGATTTCGAACAGGTGCTCGACCGTGAACACATCGGCGCCGGCGCCGCCGAACAGCGCGTCGCCGCCGGCGCCGCCGGACAGCGTGTCGTCGCCGGCGCCGCCGGAGAGCGTGTCGCTCCCGGCCCCGCCCTTCAGCAGGTCGTCCCCGCCGCCGCCCCACAGCCTGTCCGCGCCCGCGCCGCCGTCCAGGCGGTCGCCGCCGCCCCGGCCGTACAGCGCGTCGTCCGCCTTGCCGCCGAGGAGCGTGTCGGCCCCCCTGCCGCCGTCCAGCCTGTCGTTCCCCGCGCCGCCGCGCAGGATGTCGGCGCCGGCGCCGCCCTTCAGCGTGTCCGCGCCGGCGTTGCCCCAGATGCTGTCGGCCCCGTCGCCGCCGTCGAGCGCGTCGTCGCCGGCGCGGCCGGACAGCCGGTCGTTCCCGCCATTGCCGTAACCCGTGTCGGCGCCCGAGGTTCCGTTCAGCGTGTCGGCGCCGTCGCCGCCCCAGAGGACGACGACATCGCCCGCGCCCGTCGCGTCCTTCGCCTCGGACGCGCTCTCGACATAAAAGGTGTCGGCCCCGTCGCCGCCATGGAGCGCGTCGGTCCCGGCGCCGCCGTACAGCGCGTCGTTCCCGCCCCCGCCGGAGAGCGTGTCGGCGCCGGCGTTGCCGTGCATCGTGTCCGCGCCGGCCGAGCCGGTCAGCGCGTCGGCGGCGTCCGTGCCCCAGTAGACGATCGCGTCCTCGGCCGGGTCGTAGTCCTTCGCCTCCGAGACGCTCTCGACATAGAAGGTGTCGTTGCCGAGGCCGCCATTGATCCGGTCCTTCCCGCCGCCGCCGATGAGCGCGTCGTCGCCCGGACCGCCGAAGAGCCAGTCCAGATGGCCGCCGCCGTCCAGCGTGTCGTCGCCGGTCCCGCCTTCGAGGTATTCGACCGACGCGCCGCCGACCACGCTGTCGTTGCCCGCGCCGCCGGAGAGCCAGTTGTACCCGCCGCCGCCGGAAACCGTGTCGTCGCCGGCGCCGCCATCGATGCTGTCGGAGCCGTTTCCGCCCGACAGGCTGTCGTTGCCGCCGAGGCCTTGGATCCAGTAGTCGGCCCCGTCCGCGCCGGCCAGCGTGTCGGCGTTCGCGGTCCCGTCGAGGACGATGTAGAGCTTGTCGCCCTGGCCGGCGTTGTAATCCGCCGCCTGCCCGCGGTCGTAAACGAGGAAGGTGTCGGCCCCCGCGCCGCCGGTGAGCGTGTCCGCGCTTCCGCCGGCCCGGAGCCAGTCCTTGCCGGCCCCGCCGTCGAGCGTGTCGTTCCCGGCCCCGCCGACGAGCGAGTCGTCGCCGGCGCCGCCGGCGAGGGAATCGGCCCCGTCGCCGCCGCGAAGCGTGTCGTTTCCCGCCCCGCCGGCGAGCGTGTCGTCGCCGGCGCCGCCGTCGAGCCGGTCGTGGCCGCCGAGGCCGTGCAGCGCGTCGTCGCCGCCGCCGCCGTAAATCGTGTCCGTCCCGGCCTTGGCGCTCAGCGTGTCGGCCGCCGCCGTGCCGCGCAGCACCACCTTGTCTTTCTGGGTCGCGCTGTAGTCCTGGATCTCGGACAGGCTCTCGACATCGAAAATATCGGCGCCGGCGCCGCCGTACAGCGCGTCGGTCCCGGCCCCGCCGGAGAGGATGTCGTTCCCGCCGTCGCCGGAGAGCGTGTCGTTCCCGGCGCCGCCGTAAAGCCGGTCGAAGCCGGCGCCGCCGTGCAGCGCGTCGGCGCCGCCCTCGCCGGACAGCGTGTCGCGGCCGTCGTTGCCGGACATCGTGTCGGCGCCGGCCGTGCCCGTCAGCGCGTCGCGGTCCTCGCCGCCCCAGAAGACCACGACATCGCCGGCGCCCGTCGCGTCCTTCGCCTCGGAGGCGCTCTCGACATAGAAGGTGTCGGCGCCCGCGCCGCCATACAGCGCGTCGGTCCCCGCGCCGCCGTAAAGCGCGTCGTTCCCGGCCCCGCCGGAGAGCGTGTCGGCGCCGTCGTTGCCGTGCATCGTGTCGGCGGCGGCGGCGGAGCCGGTCAGCGCGTCGGCGGCGTCCGTGCCCCAGTAAACGATGACATCGTTGTCGTCGGCGTCGAAGTCCCTGGCCTCGGCCGTGTCCTCGACATGGAAAGTGTCGGCGCCGTCGCCGCCGTACAGCGAGTCGGCCCCCGCGCCGCCGTAGAGCGCGTCGTTCTGGGCGCCGCCGGAGAGCAGGTCGTTCCCGGCGCCGCCGCGAAGCTCGTCCGGTCCGGCGCCGCCGTGCAGCGTGTCCGCGCCGTCGCCGCCATGGAGCGCGTCCACCCCGCCGGCGCCGGAGAGGACATCCGCGCCCGCGCCGCCGTGGAGCGTGTCGTACCCGCCGGCGCCGTCCAGAGTGTCGTTCCCGGCGCCGCCGAACAACAGGTCGTGGCCGGTGCTTCCGAAGATGCTGTCGTCGCCGGCGCCCCCGTCGGCCATGTCGTTTTCGCCGCCCATCCGCAGCGTGTCGTCGCCGTCGTTCCCGTGGACGAAGTACGACTTCCCGGTCCCCGCAAAGGTGTCGTCGCCGTCGCTCAGGTATTTCAGGTTGCCCAGCGTCGTGTTCGTCGCGCCGCCCGCGACGCCATAGAGGTATTGCGCCGCCTTTTCGTCGACCGGGCCGAGCTCGTCCGCGTGCGTCACCACGCCGTTCTTCGCGACGGTGGTGTACGACATCACCGTGAAATCGGTGTTGTCCTTTTCGGGCGGAAGCGCGACCCACTCGCCCGCCGATCCGGTTTCCCACGGATGCTTGAAACCCAGGGCGTGGCCCACCTCGTGCAGGTAGAATTCGTAGGCCTCGCTTCCGGGGGCCGCGAAGGCGTATTGCGTGTCGATGACCACATAGGCGTCGCCCCAGCCCGGAAAGTTGGCGAACCCACCCGTGTTGGCCCTTCCGACATCGCCGTACAGGAACAGGAGGTCGCCGCCGCCGTCGGTCTTCTCCACGAAGCGGATATTGGCCGCCGACGCCCATTCCGCGAGCGCCTGGCGCATGTGCTGCTTCTGCGCGTCGTCGAAGGCGTGGAAGTCGTAGGTCCCGTGTTCGCCCCGCAGGCCGGGGTCCGGCTCCTCGGCGAAGGAGTAGGTGACGGTCGCGCCGACGCCGGCGTAGCCCTGCTCGCCCCAGCGCGCGTCGAGGCTCCAGACCAGCGCGTCGATCTCGTTGACGCCGGAGAGTCCCGTCGCCGCCGAACTCCCGGAAGCGCCCCCCGCCGGCGCGCCGCTCGCCGCCGGATGCCCGTGTCCACCGTTCGCCATGAAATTTCCCCCCGCGTCCCGCGCCCGGTTCCCGGACGCGGGCGTTGGCCCCCCGCGGCGGTGTCCGCCCGGCCGCTCCGCCGGTTTCCCGGCGCCCCCCGGCCGGCGCTTGCGCCGTTCCCGTACCATGGTGTGGCGGGAACGGCAGGCGCGTCAAGAGTATTTGCGGCCCGTCGAAAAGTTTCCCGTTAGTCTATTTGTATGATTGTCGAGAATCCGCGCCGCAACCCGAAGACGAGAAAAAGGAAGGCGAGAAAAAGACTTCCCGAAGCTCCCACGCGAAACGGCCGGCCCCGGGGGGCCGGCCGTTCGCCGTCGGTTGCGCGCGGGGCGCGCGCGGTCAGGCGCGGAGGTCGCCGCGCAGGCTGGTGCCGTCGGGGGCGAACTCCCGCCCGCTGGCGGGGACGGCGCTCGAGTCCTCCCGCAGCGACTTCACGATGCCCCAGGTCATCAGCAGCATGATGACGCTGACGGGCAGCGCGGCGGCGATCGACGCCGTCTGCAGCGCCCCCAGGCCGCCGGCCAGCAGCAGCACCGCCGCCACGAAGCCCTCGCCCAGGCCCCACACGATGCGGAAACGCTGCGGCGGGTCGTCCGATCCCATCGACAGCATGGTGGTGATCACCAGCGTGCCCGAATCGGAGGAGGTGATGAACCAGGTCGCCAGCAGCAGCGTCGCCAGCGCCGCCATCGCCCAGTTCAGCGTCGCCATGTCGGTCAGCCGGTCGATCGTGCCGTACAGCGCCGCCGGCAGGTTCCAGTTCCGCACCAGGTCGGCCACGCCCGCCGTGCCGACGCCGCCGGACGCCTGCATCTCCAGGTAGATCGCGTTGCCGCCGAAGATGCACAGCCAGAAGAAGGCGATGGTCGTCGGCACGAACATCACGCCCACCATGAACTCGCGGATGGTGCGGCCGCGGCTGATCCGGGCGATGAACATGCCCACGAAGGGCGCCCAGGAAATCCACCAGCCCCAGTAGAAGATCGTCCAGCCGCCCTGCCAGGCCGACGCGCCCTCGCTGTTGAAAGTCTGGAAGCCCATCGGGATCGCGTTCCAGAGGTAGTCGCCGATCGTCGTGATGAAGAAGCCCATCAGCCACTGCGCCGGCCCGCCGAACAGGAAATAGGCCAGCAGCACGATGCTGAGGTAGATGTTCCACTCCGAGATGATGCGGATGCCGTTGCCGACGCCGGAAACCGCCGACAGCGTGGCGACGACCGAGATCACGGCGATCAGGATGATCTGCGTCCAGATGCCGGGATCGATGCCGAACAGGTGGTGCAGGCCGGCCGCCATCTGGCTCACGCCCAGGCCGAGCGAGGTCGCGACGCCGAACACGGTCCCGAACACCGCCAGCAGGTCCACCGCGTGGCCGACCGGACCGTAGATGCGGTCGCCGATCACCGGGTAGAGCGAGGAGCGCAGCGTCAGCGGCAGCTTCTTGCGGAAGCCGAAATAGGCGAGGCACAGCCCCACCATCACATAGACCGCCCAGGCGTGGAATCCCCAGTGGAAATACGTCACGCGCATCGCGGCGACCGCGCGCTCCGCGTTCATCTCCGTGTCGCCGGCGTTGTCGGCGAACGGGTTGTTGGGATAGCCCCAGGGCTGCGTGTTGTCGAAGTAGAACACCGGCTCGGCGATGCCGAAGAACAGCAGGCCGATGCCGACGCCGGCCGAGAACAGCATCGCGAACCAGGAGAAGTTCTTGAACTCCGGCCGCGAATCGTCGTCGCCGAGGCGGATGCTGCCGTACTTGCTCATCATCAGGTAGAGGCAGACGAAGAGCATCACCGACAGCGCGCCGATGTAGTACCAGTTGAGCGCGTGCTCGATCCAGCCGCGGATCGCGGAGTAGATGCCGTTCGCGAACTCCACGTTCAAGGCGGTGAACACCACGAAGACGACGACCATCGCCTTGGCCGCCATGCCCATGCCGGGATGGAGGCCGCCCCAAATCCCGCTTGTCGCGACCATATCCGGTCGCGGACCCGTATTCGCCTCGGCCATGTCGGTTCCTCCCTGGGTGTCCCGCCGGCGCGCCACGTCGCGCGCGCTCCCATAGTAGGAGCTTCGCGCGGCCTGTCGAGGCGAAATTGCGACGGAACGACGCAGCCTGGCGGCGATGCGACACGCGCGCGCGGGCGCCCCGGCCTCGCGCCGGGGCGCGGGCGGTGCCGGTTGAGGGATTCGAACCCCCGACCGCCCGATTACAAATCGGGTGCTCTACCGACTGAGCTAAACCGGCGCGGCGCGGAACGCGAGGGCGGCGTACAGCGGGCGCCGGCCCGTGTCAACGCCGGGGGCGGCCGCTCAGCCGTCGAGGCCCGGCCCGCGCCACGCCAGCGCCTCGGCGACATGGCGCCGGCGCACCGTATCGGCCCCCTCCAGGTCGGCCACCGTGCGGGCGACCCGCATCGTCCGGTGGTAGCCGCGCGCGGTCAGCCGCAGCCGCTCGGCGGCGCATTTGAGCAGCGCCCGCCCGGCGGCGTCCGGCGCGGCGGCCGCCTCCAGCGCCGCGCCGTCGATCTCGGCGTTGCACAGCGGCCCGGCCGCGCCGCCCGGCCCGCGCAGCCGCTCGCGCTGGCGCCGGCGGGCGGCGAGCACGCGCCGCGCCACCGCCGCGCTGTCCTCGGCCGGCGGCGGCAGGTCGAGGTCGGCCGCGCTCACCGGCGGGACCTCGACCGCGAGGTCGAAACGGTCGAGCAGCGGCCCCGACAGGCGCGAGCGGTAGTCCTGGGCGCAACGCGGCGCGCGGGCGCAGGCGCGCGCCGGATCGGCGATATGGCCGCAGCGGCAGGGGTTCATCGCGGCCACCAGCTGGAACCGCGCCGGGTAGGCGAAACGGTGGTTGGCCCGGCTCACCACGGCGCGGCCGGTCTCGATCGACTGGCGCAGCGAATCGAGCACGGCGCGCGGGAACTCCGCCAGTTCGTCGAGGAACAGCACGCCGCGATGGGCCAGCGAGACCTCGCCCGGCCGCGCCTGGACGCCGCCGCCGACCAGCGCCGGCATACTGCTGGAATGGTGCGGGTCGCGGAACGGGCGCCGGCGCGAAATCCGCCCGCCGGCCAGCACGCCGGCGATCGACTGCACCATGCTGACCTCCAGCGCCTCGGCCGCCTCCAGCGGCGGCAGGATGCCCGGCAGGCGCGCCGCCAGCATCGACTTGCCGGACCCCGGCGGGCCGAGCATCAGCAGGTTGTGCCCACCGGCCGCCGCCACCTCCAGCGCGCGGCGGGCCGATTCCTGCCCCTTGATATCGCGCAGGTCGGGGTAGTCCGGCTCGTCCGCCGCCGCCGCGCCGCGCGGCGGGGAGAGCAGCTGGCTGCCCTTGAAGTGGTTGATCAGCGCCATCAGGTCCGGCGCGGCGAGCACCTCGGCCCGCCCGGCCCAGGCCGCCTCCGGCCCGGATTCGGCCGGGCAGACGATCCCGCGGTCGCGCGCCGAGGCGCCGATGGCGGCCGGCAGCACGCCGGCGACCGCCGTCAGCCGCCCGTCCAGCGCCAGTTCGCCGAGCGCGCAATAGCCCGCGAGCTCCTCCTCCGACAGCACGCCCATCGCCGCCAGGATGCCGAGCGCGATCGGCAGGTCGTAATGGCTGCCCTCCTTGATCACGTCCGCCGGGGCGAGGTTGACGGTGATCCGCTTCGGCGGCAGCGCCAGCCCCAGCGCCGCCAGCGCCGCGCGCACCCGGTCCTTGCTCTCGTCCACCGCCTTCGCCGGCAGCCCGACGATCTGGAACGCCGGCATCGCGTTGGCGATATGCACCTGGACGTCGATGTCCAGCGTGTCGATCCCCCGGAACGCCACCGTATTGACCCGCGCGACCATGCCCATCCTCCCCGAACGGCCGAACCGCAAGGGCTATGCACGGGCCAGGGCGGTTTTTCGGGCGGGAGCGCCCCGGAGCGCGAAAAAAAGTCGGGGAAATTACGCGGCGAGGCGCCGAAGGGCGCGACCTGTCTACGGGGTCAGCTTCAGCAACGCGAACAGCACGCCGTTCGCGGCGATCACGACGCCCACCATGGTCGCCAGCATCGTGAACTTGGCGTCGGCGATCCGCTCGGCGATTCTGGCTTCGAGGGCCTCGAGATCGGATTTCGTCGAGGCCTGCGCGTCCCGCGCGGCGATGGCGGAAGCGATAGCCCTGGCGTGCGGCTCCTCGATTCCGGCGGCCTTCAGGTCGTCCGCCGTCTTGAGCGTGTCGAAGGCGGTTGCCGCCATCGCGTCCTCCTACTCCGCCGGGCGGACCCGGCCCTCGACATGGGATTGCCGCTCCGCCAAACGCCGCATCTCCGCGCGAAAGTCGTCGCGAGAGCGTTGCATTTCCTTGCGGAAGTCGTCCATCGCCGCCTGGAACGCGCGCCTGTCGGCGTCGGCGGCCGCCTTGTCCGCGTCGATCCGCCGGTCGAGGCGGGAGGTCATGCGCCACGCCATCGTTCCGAGGCCGCAGAAAAGGGCGAGCCCGGTCGCCACCACCGTTCCCACGATGGCGAGCGTGTCGGGACTGAGCGCGGGACCGGCCATGGCCTCCTCCTTTTGCCCGGAGAGTCTACGGTCGCCTCGCAACCCTGTGTATCACATAGGCGCTCCCGCCCGAACCCCCGCTGGCACGGCCCCCGACTCGCCGGAGGCCGGTGCGACGCCCGGCGCGAGGCAAAGGGCCATGACCGCCAGCACGGGTTTCTCCGTCGGGTCCTCCCGCGTGCGCCCCAATCGGAGCGCCGAGCCGGCCGCCGAACAACGCACGCGAGCGATACAGGTTTTCTCCCGTTTCCGCTCGCGCGGTCCTCCATTCACGGGCGACCGGACGAAGCGGGTCCGTGTCATGCCGCGAGCGGGAGGCTCCGACGAGGCGGGGCCGGGGGCCGACGACGACGCCTGGAAATCTCGCGCCGGCGCGTGTACGATCCATTGTCGTCGCGGCCGGCCGCAAAATCCCGGCGGCCGCGTAGCGAAAAGGACAACCGGCCATGGCCGACCCAACGCTTGCCGCGCTCAACCCCGACACGCTCGCCATCGTGGGAACGGTGGTGGGGACCGGGCTCGCGCTTTTCTTCGGCCTCGGAACCATGGCGTGGCGCATGACCGCCCGCCTCGACCGGCGGATCGACGCGGACAAGGCGGCCGCCGACGCCGACCGGCGCGCGTTCCTCCAGAGGGCCGACGCGGACAGGCGCGCGTTCCAGGCGTCGATGGACGACTTCCGCAAGGAGATGCAGCGCTCCCGCGACGACTTCCGCGCGGAAATGCAGCGTCTCGCGGAGCGGCAGTCCCATGTCGAGGGCCGGGTCCGCCCGGCGGATTAGGGGATATTGGGCAACGATGACGGCGAAGACGCCGGACTAACGGCCGACGGGCGCCTCGCCGCGCAATCCCCCTACCCCCGCGGGCGCGACAGCATTCGGCCGAGGGGGCGGCCGGCGAGGATGTGGAAATGGAGGTGCGGCACCTCCTGCACGCCCGCCGGGCCGTTGTTGCTAATCAGCCGGTAGCCGGCCGGGCCGACCCCGGCCGCCTCGACGACCTTGCCGATGGCGCGGACGAGCGCCGCCTGCTCCGCCGCGCTCGCGCCGGCGGCGAAGGCGGCCATGTCCTCGTAGGGTCCCTTGGGAATCACCAGCACATGGACCGGCGCCTGGGGGTTTATGTCGCGGAAGGCGAGCGTGTGCTCGTCCTCGTACACCGTGTCGTTGGGGATTTCGCCGCGCAGGATGCGCGCGAAGACATTGTTCTCGTCGTAGGCCATCGATCGTTACCCTCCCGTATCCGGCCCGGCGGCGCGGCGCGCCTTCTCCTCCAGCCCGGAGGTTCCGGCGCGGCGCGCCAGCTCCCTCCACACATCCTCCGGCGCGATCCCGGCGGCGGCCCACAGCACCAGCAGGTGGTAGAGCAGGTCGGCGCTTTCGGCCGCGAGGCGCTCCGGCGGGCCGGACAGCGCCTCCACCACCGTCTCCACCGCCTCCTCGCCGAGCTTGCGCGCGACGACCGGCGTTCCGCGCGACAGCAGCCGGGCGGTGTAGGACTCGTCCGGGTCGCCGCCCCGGCGCGACGCGACGACGCGGAACAGCGCGTCGAGCGGGTGTTCGGGCGGGCCGCCGGCCGCACTCACGCCACGGGCCTCGCCGGCAGGCCGGCCGCCGCCAGCCGCGCCTTCGCGTCGGCGATCCGGAAGCGGCCGAAATGGAACACCGACGCCGCCAGCACCGCCGAGGCGCGCCCGTCGCGCACGCCCTCGACGAAATGGTCGAGCGTGCCCACCCCGCCCGAGGCGATCACCGGCACGCTGGCGGCGTCCGAAATCGCGCGGGTGAGCGGGATGTCGAAGCCGGCTTGCGTGCCGTCGCGGTCCATCGAGGTCAGCAGGATTTCCCCGGCGCCGAGCGCCACCATGCGCCGCGCCCACTCCACCGCGTCCAGCCCGGTGGCGCGCCGCCCGCCATGGGTGAAGACCTCGAACCGCCCGCCTTCGGCGCGCTTGGCGTCGATGGCGACGACGATGCATTGCGAGCCGAACTTCTCCGCCGCCTCGCGCACGAAGTCCGGGCGGTGGACGGCGGCGGTGTTGATCGACACCTTGTCGGCCCCGGCCAGCAGCAGCTTGCGGATGTCGGCGACGGTGCGCACGCCGCCGCCGACGGTGAGCGGCATGAAGCACTGCTCGGCCGTGCGCGCGGCCACGTCGAGGATGGTGTCGCGGTTGTCGCTGCTGGCGGTGATGTCGAGGAAGCACAACTCGTCCGCCCCCTCGGCATCGTACAGGCGGGCCTGCTCCACCGGGTCGCCGGCGTCCACCAGGTCGACGAAGTTGACGCCCTTGACGACGCGCCCGTCCTTTACGTCGAGGCAGGGGATGACGCGCACGGTCAGCATCGCGCGGCCTCTTCCGGCGCGGCCGCCGCCCCGCGCGGCGCGCGCAGCGCGCGCAACGCCCCGGCCAGGTCGATCCGCCCGTCGTAGAGCGCGCGCCCGCAGATCGCCCCGGCGATCCCCGAAGCCGCCCGCGCCGCCAGCGCCTCCAGGTCCGCGAGCGAGGCGACGCCGCCCGAGGCGATCACCGGCGTGGAGACGGATTCGGCCAGCCGCGCCGTCGCCTCCACATTGGCGCCGGCGAGCGCGCCGTCGCGGCCGATGTCGGTGAAAACGATGGCGGCGGCCCCGCAATCCTCGAACCGGCGCGCGAGGTCGGCCGCCGCCACGCCGGTGGTCTCGGCCCAGCCCTCGACCGCGGCAAGGCCGTCGCGCGCGTCGATCCCGATGGCGATCCGGCCGGGGAAGGCCCGGCACGCCGCCCGCGCGAGGCCGGGGTCGCGGACCGCCGCCGTGCCGAGCACGACCCGGGCGACGCCGCGGGCGAGCCAGGACTCGATCCCCGCCATGTCGCGCACGCCGCCGCCCAGCTGCGCCGGAACGCCGGCGGCCAGCACCGCCTCCACCGCCGCGCCGTTCACCGAGCGCCCGGCGAAGGCGCCGTCCAGGTCCACGACATGGATCCACTCGCAGCCGGCGTCGCGGAAGGCGGCGGCGCGCGCGCCGGGGTCGCGGTCGTACACCGTCGCCGCGTCCATGTCGCCGCGCAGCAGCCGCACGCAGGCGCCGTCCTTCAGGTCGATGGCGGGGTAGAGGATCACGCCGGCGTCCCCGCCTCGTCCTCGTCCAGCGCCTTGTAGTAGAAATGCCCGGTCACGTCCCGGCCGCCGGCCCGCGCGTAGCGGGGGTGGGAGCCGAACCGCGTGTAGCCGAGCCGCTCGTAAAGCCGGATCGCCGCGATCTGCGTGTCGCGCACATCGAGGTTCAGGACCAGGAAGCCTTCGGCGCGCGCGTGGTCCTCCGCCGCCCGCACCAGCGCGCGCGAGAGGCCGTGCCCGCGCGCCCAGGGGGCGACGAAATTGGTGGTCAGGTTGCAGGCGAAGGACTGCGCCTCGTTGTTCCGGGGCGGCCGGTGGATCTGGCACGACCCCGCGATCACGCCGTCGAGCCGGCCGACGATCAGGTCGCGCTCCGGGATCAGCAGCACGCCGCGCCAATAGGCCTCCAGCGTCTCCCTCGGCGGCGGCCTCAGCCAGCCGAAACCGCCGCCGTCGCGGATCGCCGCCTCGGCCGCGTCGCACAGGTCGTTGAGGTCGGCGGGGCGCAGCGCCTCGATCCGCTCGACGCGGATTTCGGACGTCGGGGCGCCGGGGCCGCTCACGGCCGCCACTCCAGGAAATTGGCGATCAGCCGCAGCCCGGCCGCCTGGCTTTTCTCCGGGTGGAACTGCGTGCCGACGAGGTTGCCGCGCCCGGCGGCGGCGGTCAGCGCGCGGCCGTACTCCGCCGTCGCCAGCAGGTCCGCGTCGCGCTCCGGCTCCAGATGGTAGCCGTGGACGAAATAGACATGCGCGCCGTCGTCCAGCCCGGCCAGCACCGGATGGCCGTCGCCGCCGGCTCGCGCGACCCGGTTCCAGCCCATGTGCGGCACCTTGAGCGGGCGGCCGTCCGGCCCGTCGCCCGGCGCGATCGGCGCGACCGTGCCCGGTATCCAGCCGAAGCCCGCCGTCTCGCCGTGTTCGAGGCCCCGGTCGGCGGCCAGCTGCAGGCCGACGCAGATGCCGAGGAAGGGCCGGCCGCGCGCGACCGCGTGCTCCTCCAGCGCCTCGCGCATCCCGTCCACCGCCTCCAGGCCGCGCTTGCAGTCGGCGAAGGCGCCGACGCCGGGCAGCACCACCCGGTCGGCCCGCGCCACCTCGCACGGATCGGAGGTCACCGCCACGGGCGCGCCGGAGCCGGCCCGCGCCGCCCGCTCGAACGCCTTGGCGGCGGAGCGCAGGTTGCCGGAGCCGTAATCGACGATGGCGACGCTCATGGCCCGTCCGGCCCCCCGCCGCCGGTTCCGCCGAGCGTCCCCTTGGTCGAGGGGATCGCGCCGGCCGCGCGCGGGTCGATCGCCGCCGCCTGGCGCAGCGCGCGCGCCAGCGCCTTGTAGCAGGACTCGGCGATGTGGTGCGTGTTGGTTCCGTAAAGGTTGCGCACATGCAGCGTGACGCCGGCCGATTGCGCGAAGGCCTGGAACCACTCGCGGAACAGTTCGGTGTCCATCTCGCCGAGCCTGGCGCGCGGCATCTCCACGTCCCAGACCAGCCAGGGCCGCCCGGAAATGTCCAGCGCCGCCTCGGTCAGCGCCTCGTCCATCGGGACCCGCGCGAGGCCGTAGCGCGCGATGCCCCGGCGGTCGCCGAGCGCGCGGCGCACCGCCTCCCCGACGGCGTAGCCGCAATCCTCCGTCGTGTGGTGGAAGTCGATATGCAGGTCGCCCTCGGCCTCGAGTTCGAGGTCGACCAGCGAATGGCGCGACAGTTGCTCCAGCATGTGGTCGAGGAAGCCGATCCCGGTCGAGACCGCGTAGGCGCCCGTCCCGTCGATATTGACGGCGGCGCGAATGCGGGTTTCATTGGTGGCGCGTTCGACAGTCGCGGTGCGCTGGTCGCTCATGGCCGGCAATCCCGTCGTTTCGGCGCGCTGTGTATCAGGAAGCGCCGCCGATTGCCAGCGCGCGGGGCGGGCGCGGGAAGGGAACGGCGCATGGCGGCGGGCGAGGCGGCCTGGCACGGAACGACGATCCTCGCGGTGCGCAAGGGCGGCGTTGTCGTCGTCGCCGGCGACGGGCAGGTGACCTTCGGCGCCACCGTGATCAAGAGCCGGGCGCGCAAGGTGCGCCGCCTCGCCGGCGGCTCGGTGATCGCCGGTTTCGCCGGCGCGACGGCGGACGCCTTCACCCTGTTCGAGCGCCTGGAGGCGAAGCTGGAGCAGCATCCCGGACAGTTGACGCGCGCCTGCGTCGATCTCGCCAAGGACTGGCGCACCGACCGCTTCCTGCGCCGGCTGGAGGCGATGATGGCGGTGGCGGACGGCGAGACCTCGCTGCTGCTGTCCGGCGCCGGCGATGTGCTGGAGCCGGAGGACGGGCTGATCGGCATCGGCTCCGGCGGCCCCTTCGCGCTGTCGGCCGCCCGCGCGCTGATCGACCGCGACGACATGACGGCCGAGGCGATCGCCCGGCGCGCCATGGAGATCGCCGCCGGCATCTGCATCTACACCAACGAAAACCTCATCCTCGAGTCGCTGTAGGCGGCCGCACGGGACACGCCGCATGACCGCTTTCAGCCCCCGCGAGATCGTTTCGGAACTCGACCGCTTCATCGTCGGCCAGGACGCCGCCAAGCGCGCCGTCGCCATCGCGCTGCGCAACCGCTGGCGCCGGCGCCAGCTGCCCGAGGCGATCCGGGAGGAGGTGCAGCCGAAGAACATCCTGATGATCGGGCCGACCGGCGTCGGCAAGACCGAGATCGCGCGCCGGCTCGCCCGCCTCGCCGAGGCGCCCTTCCTCAAGGTCGAGGCGACGAAGTTCACCGAGGTCGGCTATGTCGGCCGCGACGTGGAGCAGATAATCCGCGACCTGCTGGAGGTCGCCATCGGCATGACGCGCGACCGGATGCGCAAGGACGTCCAGGCCAAGGCCGAACTCGCCGCCGAAAGGCGCGTGGTCGCCGCGCTCGCCGGGGAGAACGCGCGCGACGAGACGCGGCGCAAGTTCCGCGACCTGCTGCGCGCCGGCAAGCTGGACGACAAGGAGATCGAGGTCGAGGTCGCGGACGCGGGCGGCGGCCTGCCCACCATGGACATCCCCGGAATGCCCGGCGCGCAGATGGGGATGATCAACCTCAACGACATGCTGGGCAAGGCGTTCGGCGGCGGCCGCACGAAGCGGCGCACGCTCTCGGTGGCGGAATCCTACGACGTGCTGCTGGCCGAGGAGGCGGACAAGCTGCTCGACGAGGACCGGGTGACGCGCCGCGCCATCGAGGCGGTGGAGCAGAACGGCATCGTCTTCCTCGACGAGATCGACAAGATCTGCGCCCGCGCGGAGCGCCACGGGGCCGATGTCTCGCGCGAGGGCGTGCAGCGCGACCTGCTGCCCCTGATCGAGGGCACCACCGTCTCGACGCGCCACGGGCCGGTGCGCACCGATTTCGTGCTGTTCATCGCGTCGGGCGCGTTCCACCTCGCCAAGCCGGCCGACCTGCTGCCCGAACTCCAGGGCCGCCTGCCCAACCGGGTCGAGCTGAGCGCGCTCGTCCGCGACGACTTCCGGCGCATCCTGACCGAGCCGGAGAACAGCCTGATCGCGCAATACACGGCGCTGATGAAGACCGAGGAGGTGACGCTCGACTTCCGCCCCTGCGCCATCGACGCGCTGGCCGACCTCGCGGTCGAGGTCAACCGCGCCGTCGAGAACATCGGCGCGCGCCGGCTGCACACGGTGCTGGAGAAGCTGCTGGAGGAGATCGGCTTCGCCGCCCCCGACCGGCCGGGCACGACGCTGACGATCGACGCGGACTACGTGCGCGCCCATGTCGGCGACCTGGCGAAAGACGCGGACCTGTCCCGCTTCATCCTCTGACGCCGGCTCCCCGGGGGGCGGGGTCGGAAAAAAATTTTCGCGCCACCGGCGATTTTTCGTTACCATGGGGCGAAAAACGCCCCTGGCCCTTCCATAGGGTCGTTCGGGACGGCGGAACCCCGCCTTCCGAAACGCGATCCGGGGAGAGGACAATGGAATCGATGAACGCGGATGTGTGGGTCAATGTCGGCGCCGTCGTGGCGGTCGGGACCTTCCTCTGGCGGAACCAGAAGGCGATGGGCGACCGCATCGACCGCATCGAGGGCGCGATCGGCGAGTTGCGTCGCGACATCGTCGAGATTCGCCGCGACATCGCCGACTTGCGGGAAAGGATGGGCCGGCTGGAGGGGCTGTTCCAGGGTTTCACGCAGGGAAAGAAGGCGCCGGACGCCTGAGCGCGGCGGCGTTTTCGTCCAGACGGAACGCGGGCCGGCGGAAAAACCGCCCTAGCCCTTACATAGTCCCGGTCGGACAATCCCTTCGGGAGCGGAAAAATGGAATCGATGAACGCGGATGTGTGGGTCAATGTCGGCGCCGTCGTGGCGGTCGGGACCTTCCTCTGGCGGAACCAGAAGGCGATGGGCGACCGCATCGACCGCATCGAGGGCGCGATCGGCGAGGTGCGTCGCGACATCGCGGATTTGCGGGAAAGGATGGCCCGGCTGGAGGGGCTGTTCCAGGGTTTCACGCAGGGAAAGAAGGCGCCGGACGCCTGAGCGCGGCGGCGCCGGCGGGTCAGTGGCGCGGGCCTTCGCGGTCCTCCGGGTCGGCCAGTTCGGCGAGCAGCGCGTCGAGGCGCGAATCGTCGAGTTCGCCGATCTTCTCGGCCAGCCGGTTGGCGAGTTCGGTCGCCTTCGGGCTGAGGCCGGCCGTGTCCACCGTGACGCGCGGATGCGACAGTTCGGCGAGCCGGCGCAGCGCCTCCGCGTCGTCCCAGATCAGGTTGAAATAGGCGCAGACCTGGTGCAGCAGTCCCACCGTCGGCCGCCCGCGCCGGCCGTGCTCCAGCGCCGAAAGATAGGCCGGCGAGACCTGGAGCGCGCGCGCCATGGCCGTCATGGTCGCGCCCTTCTCGGCGCGCAGCTCGCGCAGGCGGCCGCCGAAGGGCGTCATGTCCGCCGCCGCCGCAGCAGCACATAGAACGCGCCGTCGCCCCCGTCCGCCGGCCGGGCCGGCGCGACCGCGAGCACGTCGCCGGCCAGCGGCGGCTCGGCGAGCCAGCGCGGCGCCTCCCGGCGCAGCACGCCGGTGCGCTCGCCCTCGAACCCCGTCTCGCCGCGCGGCCGCCCGCCCTTGCCGGTGATCACCAGCAGGCAGCGCCGCCCGTGCCGCCGGCCCGACGCCACGAAGGCGGCGAGCGCGGCGTGGGCCTTGCGCCGCGTCATGCCGTGCAGGTCGATCCGGCCGTCGATCCCGATCTGGCCCCGGCGCAGGCGCAGCGCCGTGCGGCGGTCGAGGCCGGGCGCGCGCCCCGCCCCGTGTTCCCCCGGCAAAGCGGGGAAGGACCGGGCGCCCGGTCCCGCCGCGCCGCGCGGGCGAAGGGGAGCGGGCGCGCCTTCGCCCGCGCGGGGCGCGTCCGCCTCCGCCGCCTCCGGTCCAGCCTCCGGCGGCGGGCGCGCCGCCGGGCGGGCGGGCGCGCCGTCCGGGTCCAGCGGCGCGACATCGGCCATCGCGCGGTCGAACAGGTCGAGCTCCGCCGGTCCGGGCGCCGCCGCGCCGCGCCGCCGCGCCACCGCCTAATCCCCCGCCAGCAGGATGTGGAGCCGGACCGGCCCGTGCACGCCGATCTGGATTTTCTGCTCGATGTCGCCGGTGCGCGACGGGCCGGTGACGAAGTTCACCGCGCGCGGCAGGCCGTCCGCCGCGCCGTCGCGCACCCGGTCCCAGGCGTCCTCGTAGGCGGCGACCACGTCGCGCCGGCGCAGCGCGACGATATGTTGGGGCGGGACGAAGTTCAGCGTCGTCGGCGTGTCCGGCCCGGAGGCCAGGACCAGCGTCCCGGTCTCCGCCACGCCCGCGAGCGCCGGGGACAGGCTCGCCTCGTCGGTCCGCGCCGCCGCGCCGGACCGCGCCTCGACCGCCGGCGCGGCCTCCCACGAGTAGTTCCAGCCCTCCAGCGCCGGGGCCTGGACGATGCGCGCCGGCAGGTTCTCCCGCGCGAGCAGGGACGCGACCGCGCGCGGTATGTCCGCCTCGTCGGCCAGCGCCTCCACCGTCGCGCCGACCGCCTCGGCCTTGGCGACGAACAGCGCGACCAGGCCCTCCGGGTCGAGATCGACGCGGCTTGGGACGACGTGGCGGCCGCGCCGGCGCAGCCGCGCCAGCATCGCATCCCGGTCCGGGCCGTCGAGCGGCCCGCGGCCGAGGCCGCGCCGTATGCCCTCCAGTATGTCCGCCCGCGCGTCGGTCATCCCCGGCCCTCCCGCCGGTAGTTCCGGTAGCGCGCGGCGAAGGTCGGGCCTTCCGGGGCCGGCAGGTCGCGCGCCGCCGTCCAGCCGCCGGCCAGCGGAACGCGCCGCAACCGCCCGCGCCCCATGCCGGCCCAGGCCAGCGCCCGCGCGGCAATACCCGCGAGCGGCCGGTAGAGCCGGGGCCGCGCGGCGACGAAGGCCCAGAGCGCCAGCGCCATCCTTCCGGCGCGCGAGGTATGACCGCGCTCGTGCGCCCGCGCGCGGTAGCGCCGCATCATCGCGGTCAGCGGGATGCGCATCGGGCAGACCTCCTCGCACCGCCCGCAGAAGGTCGAGGCGTGGGGGAGGTGGGCGCTGTTGGCCACGCCGACCAGCGAGGGCGTGAGCACCGCGCCCATCGGGCCGGGATAGACCCAGCCGTAGGCGTGGCCGCCCACGGCCCCGTAGACCGGGCAATGGTTCATGCAGGCGGCGCAGCGGATGCAGCGCAGCATGTCCTGGAAGCCGCCGCCGATCATCCCGGACCGGCCGTTGTCCACCAGCACGACGTGGTAGTTCTCCGGCCCGTCGCGGTCCCCCGGCCGGCGCGGCCCGCCCGAAACGGTGGTGTACACCGAGAACTCCTGCCCGGTGGACGACCGCGCCAGCAGGCGCAGGATGGCGAAGGCGTCCTCCATCGTCGGGACGACCTTTTCCAGGCTGGCGATCACGATATGGGTACGGGCCAGCGTCTGCGACAGGTCGCCGTTGCCCTCGTTGGTGACGACGATCCCGGCGCCGTTCTCCGCGACCAGGAAGTTGGCCCCGGTAATACCCACCTCCGCCGCGAAGAACTTGTCGCGCAGGCGGGCGCGCGCCTCGTCCGTTATCGCGCGCGGCTCGGTGAGGTCGCGGGCCGGGTCGAGGTCGTCGTGGGCGGCGCGGAAGGTCTCGCCGATCTCGTCCTTGGTCACATGGACGGCGGGAACGATGATGTGGCTCGGCGCCTCGCCGCGCAGCTGGACGATGTATTCGCCGAGGTCGGTCTCGACCCGCTCGATCTCGCTGGCGTCGAGCCGCTCGTTCAGGCCGATCTCCTCCGCCACCATGGACTTGCCCTTGGCGACGGTCCGCGCGCCGGCCCGGCGGCAGATCTCCATCGCGATGTCGCAAGCCTCGTCCGCCGTGCGCGCCCAGTGGACATGGCCGCCGGCTTCGCGCACGCGCGCCTCGTAGAGTTCGAGATAGGCGTCGAGGCGGGCGAGCGTGTGGTCCTTGATGTCGCGCGCCGCGTCGCGCAGGGCGTCGAATTCCGGCAGGTCCGCCACCACCTCGGCGCGCTTGACGGGAAAGCCGCTCTTCAGGTTGGCGAGCGCGCGTTGCAGCGTCGGGTCGCGCAGGGCGGCGCGCGCCGCGCCGGGGAAGGAGCGCGGGCCGGCCGGGTCCATCTCAGCCCCGCCCCCGGCCGATCGCCGGCGCGCCGTCCGTCCCCGCCAGCGCCTCGGCGACATGGCGGAACTCGATGTCGATTCCGTCCCGGCTCGCCTTGCCGGCCATGTTGAGCAGGCAGCCGAGATCGCCCGCCAGCACCGTGTCCGCGCCCGTCGCCGCGATGTCGCGCAGCTTGCCGGAGACCATGGCGGCGGAAATCTCCGGGTATTTCACGCAGAAGGTCCCGCCGAAGCCGCAGCACGCCTCCGGCTCGGCCAGTTCGGCGAGCGCCGCGCCCCGCACCGTTCGCAGCAGGCGCCGCGGCTGGTCGCGCACGCCCAGTTCGCGCAGGCCGGAGCAGGAATCGTGGTAGGCGATCCGCCCGTCGAACCGCGCGTCCACCGCCTCCACCCCCAGCACATCGGCCAGGAAGGAGACCAGTTCGTGCGACCGGGCCGCGAGGGCGCGCGCGCGGCCGGCCAGTTCGGGATCGTCGGCGAACAGTTCCGGCAGGTGGCGGCGCAACATGCCGGCGCAGGACCCCGACGGTGCGACCGCGTACTCCACGCCCTCGAAGGCGTCGAGCAGGCCGCGCGCGACCGCCCGGGCGCCCGCGTTGTCGCCGGAATTGTAGGCCGGCTGGCCGCAGCAGGTCTGCGCCGCCGGGACCTCCACCGTACAGCCCGCGTCCTCCAGCAGCCGCACCGCCGCGATGCCGACCGAGGGGCGGAACAGGTCGACCAGGCAGGTGACGAACAGCCCCACGCGGACCGGCCGGCGCGGCGCCGGCCCTCCGGCCGTTCCGTTCGCGGTTGGGGACATGCGCGCTCCGCCCGTCGAGGTTCGGAAGAAGATGCGCGAACCGCCCGCCGGTTGCAAGCTCCGGCCGCGCCGCCCGCGCCGCCCGCTACCCGCCCCCGGCCGGCCGGGGCAGCAGCACGAACCAGCGCCCGCGCGCCCGCATCGGCCCGGCCAGCGCCTCGGCCGCCGCGCCGTGGCCCCGGAACAGGTCGCCGCGCACCGCGCCCCGGATCGCGCCGCCCACGTCCTGCGCCACCGCGAGGCGGCGCAGCGGCCGGCCCGTCCCGCCGTCGCCCCCGATCGACAGCCAGACCGGCGCGCCGAGGGGCAGCACGGTCCGGTCCACCGCGAGCGAGCGGCCCGGCGTCAGCACCGCGCCCTGCGCGCCCACCGGCCCCTCGCCCTCGATCTCGCGGAAGAAGATGTAGGACGGGTTGCGGTTCAGCGTCTCCGCGCGCCGCGCCGGGTTGGCGCGCAGCCAGGCCCGGATCGACTGGAGCGAAACCTCCTCCAGCCGGAGTTCGCCCGCCTCGACCAGCGGCCGGCCGATCGGCACGTAGGGATGGCCGTTCTGCCCGTCGTAGCCGACCCTGAGCGCCGAGCCGTCCGGCAGGACGACGCGCCCCGATCCCTGGATGTGCAGGAAGAAGGCGTCGATCTCGTCGTCGAGCCAGACCAGCGGCTCGGCCCGGCCGGCCAGCCCGCCGGCGGCGATCTCGGCGCGCGAGGCGTAGGGGCGCAGGCGCCCGTCCTCCACCCGCCCGGCGATCCGCTGGCCGCGCAGCCCGTCGCGCCAGTCGCCCAGTTCGACATGCACGAGGTCGCGCGGCCGCTTGTAGAGCGGCGTCGCGAACCGGCCGCCGGGCGCGCGGGCGCCGCGCAGTTCGGGTTCGTAGTAGCCGGTGAACAACCCCTCGGCGGAGCCGCCGGCGGTCACGCGATAGGGCGAGAACCGCGCCTCGATCCAGCGCCGGGCCGCGTCGTCGCCGGCCCCTCGCGGCGGAAGGCCGGCGCAGGCGGCGCGCCACTCGGCGGCGCTCCGCGCCGGCGCGGCCGACGGCGGGACCGCGAAATCCGCCCGCGCCAGCGCGGCGCAGGAGCGCGCCAGCGCCGGCAGCGCCTCGGCGTGCGCGTCCTCGCGCCATCCCGGAAGGTCGTCGAAGGCGACCGGCGCGAATTCGGCGCGCGGGGGTTCGGCGGGGGGCTGGGGGAGCATCGGCGCGCAGCCCGCCGTCGCGAGGAGGAGCGCGAGGCCCAGGGCGCGGACGCCGCCGCGCGGCCGCAAGCCGGCGGGCGGGCCGTCCCGGGGCGCCCCCGTCACGATTCGGCCGGCTCCTCCTCCGGGTCGCGCGTGCCGACCAGCAGCCAGTTCGGGTCGTCGGAGCGCACATCGCGCGCGAACACCCAGATGTCGGTCAGCGTCTCGATCCGGTCGGGATCGCCCTCGACGACCGCGCCGTCCGCGTCGCGCACGACCTTCACCTGGTCGGTGACGAATTCGACGATCACGGTCGCCGTCGTCCCTTCCACCGACACATCGCCCATCGAGGCCGACTTGATCGTGGAGACTGTGGTCTCCCACTTCTCGCCGGCCTTCTCCCGCTCGTCGAGCGCCGATTCGAAGCTTTCCGCGAGCGACGGCCCGAGCAGGCCGCGCAGCGCCTCGCGGTCGCCCCGCGCGAAGGCGGCGACGATCCACTCGAACGCCGCCTTGGCGCCGCGCAGGAACTCGCGGTCGTCGAACTCCGGGTCCATCGCCTTCAGCTGCGAGAGGCCGTCGAGGCCGGGATCGGGGCCGGCCGGGGCCTCCGCCGGCCCGTCGCGCGCCGAACGGTCCGGCAGGGCGACCACGTTGTCGTTCTCCGCCGTCCCTTCGGCCTTGCGCGCGAAGGGGTTCTCGCGCCGGCGCTCGTGGCCGGTGCGCTTGCCGAGCACCCTGCGCAGCTGGAAGACGAGATAGCCCGCCAGCATCGCGAAGATGATAATGTCGAAAAATGCGAAACCTTCGCCCATCGCGCGTTTCCCGCCCGAAACCCCCGCGAGCCGCCGCCGGCCCGCGCCCGGCGGCTTCGACACGAACGCTACACCACGCAATCTAGGTTGTCACCGCGCAAAGAGCAACCATGCCCGTCGTCGTTCTCCTCGCCCTTTTCGTGGGCGTTCCGCTGGTGGAAATCCTGGTCTTCGTCGAGGCCGGCGCCTGGATCGGCGGGCTGGCCACCGTCGGCGCGACGCTGGCCACGGCGGCGGCGGGCGCGATCCTGTTCCGGAGGCAGGGGACGGCCGCGCTGGCCCGCGCGCGCGAAAGCCTGCGGCGCGGCGAGGCGCCGCTGGCGGAGGCGCTGAACGGCGCGGGGCTGGTCGCGGCCGCCGCCTGCCTGTTCGTTCCGGGCTTCGTGACGGACGCCTTCGGCTTCCTGCTGTTCGTCCCGCCGCTGCGCATGTTCCTCGCCGCGCTGGCGGCGCGGCCGCTGCTGGCGCGCGGCGCGGCGTTCCGGGTCGGCGGGTTCGCCGGAGGGCCGCCCGGCGGCGACGTCATCGACGGCGAATACGAGAACATAACGCCGGACACCGGCGCGGACCGCGACGGCGACGGCGGCGGAACCAACGGCGGCCCCCCGCCCCCTCGCCCTCCCCGGACCCGATCCGGGACCTAGCGGCTCCGGCCCGGGGGGAAAGGGCGCGGGCGGGCGGCGGCGGAGCGCAACGCCCTCCCGGCGCCGGCGCCCTTGCCCTCCTGGGCCCCGGACTAAATCCGGGGCGCGCCGTCGCGCGGTGCGCGCGGCGCGGTTGCCGGCGGGCGCGATCCGGTCTAGCTTGCGCCGCCCGCCGCTCCATGCTCGCGAAGGGGATTCCATGTCCGAACCGTCCAACGGCGCCGCCGCTCCGGCGGGCGCCGCCGCGCCCGGAGCGCCGCCGATCCAGGTGGTCGCCCAGTACGTCAAGGACCTGTCCTTCGAGAACCCGCGCGCGCCGAACAGCCTGCGGCCGGGCGGGGAGCCGCCGAAGATCGACGTGCGGGTCGATGTCAACGCCGGCCGGATCGGCGACAACGCCTGGGAGGCGGCGCTGACCGTCACGGTGGACGGCTCCAGCGGCGACGACAAGCTCTTCCTGGTGGAGCTGACCTACGGGGGCGTGTTCGCCTTCCACGGCCTCGCGGAGGAGCACCTGCGCCCGGTGCTGCTGATCGAATGCCCGAGGCTGCTGTTCCCCTTCGCGCGCGCCATCGTCAGCGACACGATCCGGGACGGCGGCTTCCCGCCGCTGCTGATCCAGCCGGTGGATTTCGCCCGGCTCTACCGCGAGTCCATGGAGGCGGAAAAGGCGGGCGGGGACGGAGACGCGGGCGAGGCCTGACGCCCCGCCGCCCGCGCTCCGCCCGCCGCCCCTCGGGGCCGGCTTCTACAGCTTCTCCAGCTTCTGCAGCGTCCTGAGCCAGGCCGGGCGCGCCTCCTCCGGGCGCATGTTGCCCCAGTTGGTGTAGGAGACCTCGCCGACATAGATGTCGCCGCGCGAATCCACCGCCAGCCCGTGCGGCGCCCAGAACTTGCCCGGCTCCGGCCCGGCCCCGTCCTCGCCGCCGAGCCGGGCCAGCACCTCGCCCTTGTTGTCGACGATGCTGAGGCGCGGCCCGAGGTTCGGATAGGCCATGTTCACCGCCATGCCGGGGCCGAGTTCGCCGACGAAGCAGTGCGGGCAATCGCCGCGCGGCATGAAGAGGCCGCAGGGCCGGTGCAGGTTGTTCCACTGCGCCTCGTAGCGGCCGTCGGTGTCGAACACCTGCACGCGGTGGTTCTCGCGGTCGGCGACGTAGATCCAGCCCTCGTCGTCGGCGACGATGTTGTGGACCAGGTTGAACTGGCCCGGCCCGCTGCCCGATTCGCCCCAGGTCTTCACCAGCCGGCCGGCCGGGTCGTATTTGTGGACATGCGCGTTGCCGTAGCCGTCGGAGACGAAAATGTGCTCGTCCGGCGACAGCGCGGTGTGCGTGCAGCGGTGGAAGGGCCGGCCGCTCATGAACGGGGCCGGCTCGCCCGGCACGCCGATTTCGAGCAGCAGCTTGCCCTCCGGCGTCATCTTGCGGACGGTGTGGTCGCCGTCGTCGGTGCAGTACAGCATGTCGTCCGGGCCGACATGCAGGCCGTGCGCCCGGTGGAACAGCCCCTCGCCCCAGGAGCGCAGGAAATTGCCCTCGCGGTCGAACACGATCATCGGGTGTTCGCCGCGGTTGAAGACGTAGACCCGGTCCTCGCTGTCCACCGCGACGGCGGCGGCGTCCATCAGCGTCCAGCCGTCGGGCAGTTTTCCCCAGCCTTCCGCCACGCGGTAGCGGTGCGCGCCGCTTCCCAGGATAACGGACATGGACTTCCTCCCCCTCTGTTCCGCCGCGCGGCGCCTACCGCGCGTCCTCAAGGATCATCGCCGCCGCCTTTTCGCCGATCATGATCGACGGCGCGTTGGTGTTGCCGGCGACGATCGACGGCATGATCGAGGCGTCGGCGACGCGCAGGCCGCCGATCCCGTGGACCCGCAGCCGCGCGTCGGTCGCCGAATCGGCCTCCGGCCCCATCCGGCAGGTGCCGACGGGGTGGTAGTTGGCGACGGCGCGGGCGCGCACATCGGCCAGCAACTCCTCGTCGCTCGCGCGGTCCGGGCCGGGCAGGACCTCGCCGGCGTTCCAGTCGGCCAGCGCCGGTTGGTGGGCGATCTCGCGGCACACCCGCATCCCGCGCAGGACGGCGCGCCTGTCCTCCTCGGTCCGCAGGAACTCGTAGCGGATCGCGGGCGCGACCTCCGGGTCCGGGCTTTTCAGCCGCACCGAGCCGTCGCAGTCCGGGCGCAGGTGGACCGGGCTGAAGGTGAAGGCGGAGAACGGCATCGGGACCACGCCGTCCGGCGTGCGCTCGGCCGCGGCCCAGCTGAACATGTTGATCTGGAGGTCCGGGTCCTCCAGCCGCGGGTCGGTGCGGATGAACGCGCCGGCGCAGATCGCCGTGCTCGACAGCGGCCCGCCGCCGGTCAGCGCGTAACGGGCGCCGGCGGCGAGGCGGCGCGGCAGGCTGAGCGCGAGGTCGTTCATGGTGGCGGGCCGGGCGCAGCGAAACGCGAGGTAGGTGTTGAAATGGTCCCTCAGGTGCGACCCGACGCCCGGCAGGTCGCGCGCCGGGGCGATGCCCATCGCGCGCAGGTGTTCCGCCGGGCCGATGCCGGAAAGCTGCAGCAGGTGGGGCGAGCCGAAGGCGCCGCCGGAGACCACGACCTCGCGCCGTGCCCGGGCCCGGCGGACCCCGCCCGGCGCGCGGTACTCCACGCCGTCGGCGCGGCCGTCCGCGAGCGTCACGCGCAGCGCCTGGGCCGAGGTCTCGACGCGCAGGTTGCGCCGCCGGCGCGCCGGGGCGAGGTAGGCGCGCGCCGAACTCCAGCGCCGGCTCCGCGTCGCGGTGAACTGGTAGAAGCCGGCGCCCTCCTGGACCGGGCCGTTGAAGTCCCGGTTGGGCGGGATGCCGGCCTGGACAGCCGCCGCGACCATGGCGCGGGGGAGCGCCCATTCCTCCGGGACGTCGGAAACGCGCAGCGGCCCGCCGGCGCCGTGCAGGTCGTCGGCCCCGCGCGCGTTGTCCTCGGCCTTCCGGAAATAGGGCAGCACCGACTCCCAGTCCCAGCCCGCGAGGCCGCGCTGGCGCCAGCCGTCGTAGTCGCGCGGCTGGCCGCGCATGTAGATCGTGCCGTTGATCGAGGAGCTTCCGCCGAGCACCTTGCCGCGCGGCTGGTAGAGGACGCGGCCGTCGAGGGACTCGACCGGCTCGGTCTGGAATTTCCAGTTCACGCGCGCGTCGGTGAACACTTTGGTGAAGCCGAGGGGGATGTGGATCCAGGGGTTGCGGTCGCGCGGGCCGGCCTCCAGCAGCAGGACGGAGTGGCGGCCCGATTCGCTCAGCCGCGCCGCGACGGCGCAGCCGGCCGACCCGGCCCCGGCGACGATGAAGTCGTACTCCCCCCCGTCCTCCGCCATCCCCCCGTCTCCCCCCGCGCGCGACGCCCGACGGAGGAAGCGTGCGCGCGACCGCGGAGTGCTGTCAATGGCGGGGGAGGGGGCATCCGCTCGAACCCGATTATCCGCTTGACGGGGCAAAGCCGGCCCGGTAACCGAGATTGGTCGTTGTCCCCGACCGACTCGCCGGGAGCCGTTGGCGCGGAATCCAAACGGAGCATTTTGACCAATGCCCTTCGACAGACCGGACCTGGAAAGCGCGGGCAAGGAGGTGGACACGATTCCTGTCCACATAAATTCCGATATCATCCGACTGTTTTCCGAGGGACTTTACCGGAGTCCGCACAAGGCGATCGAGGAACTCGTCAGCAACGGGTACGATGCCGGGGCGAATCGGGTCCACATCCTGTTGCCGGACGAACCCGATGATGACCCCAACAATCTCCTCCCGCTCTGGGTTATCGACGACGGCGAGGGGATGGATGAGGAAGGCTTCCGACGGCTGTGGCGTGTCGCGGACTCCGAGAAAGCCAACGCTCGTCCGCCGTACCCTAAGGAGCGTCCGCCGATCGGCCAGTTCGGCATCGGCAAGCTCGCGGCGTATGTTCTGGCCCGCAAGCTCACGCATCTGAGTTATGCCAATGGCGAGTTGCTGCTCACGACTATGGACTTCGGACGTGCCACTGGACGACAAAGCAAGACGGCCGATCCCCCAAAGGTTTCCCTCCGCAAGATAACGGAGCAGGACGCCAAAAACCATTTGTCCGAAATCAAAATCCGGGACCCGGAAGCTTGGGCGTTCATGTTCAGCCAGCATGGTCGCGAGCCGAGCTGGACTGCGGTCGGGTTGTCCGATTTCAAGGAGTTGTACCGAAAACTTTCGATCGGCAGGCTGAAGTGGGTGTTGAGCACCGGCCTCCCGCTCCACACCGATTTTCGAGTTTCCGTTAACCGAGATTCGATCGAATCCAGCAAGGTACATTTGGAGGTCATAAAAGAAATTTCGATCTCTGAAAACTCGCTAGGCGTGGGTAAAATCAGGGGAAGCGCACGTATTTACAAAAAGCAACTGAGCGGAAAATCTGACTCGATAAGCCGCAGTAACGGTTTTTTTGTTCGTGTCAGAGGCCGCGTCATTAATCTCGACGACGAGCTTTTCGGTATCAGGCAGCCCAACCACGCGGCGTGGTCACGTTTCGCCCTCGAAGTGGACGCCGACGGTTTGCGGGACCATTTGTTGTCATCGCGCGAAGGCGTCAGGGATTCGGAGGATATCGAAAAATTCCGGGAATACCTTCTCGAAAAATTCAATGAATGCCGCGCTGAATACGATAGGCAAGTGCGGTCGAAGACCGGAGAAATGGATCTTGATGCGCTGCTCTCCGGAAAGCCAAGCGCGTACGTTACGGAGCCTCTTTTGCGCAGCGTTCGCAGTGTGCTAAAAGCGGGTTCCGAATCGTTTTACATTGCGGTTCCCGAAGACGTGGACGCGGAAAAACAGCTCGACTGGCTCCACGAATACGAAAACGCTGTCTCCGAAAAACCATTCGAAAACACGGGTTTTGCCCGGCGTGGGCCTTACACTCCCGCGCTGCAATACGATCCCAAGACCCGCAAAATTATCGTTAACTCCGATCATCCGTTCGTCGATAAACTCACCAGCGGCGACAAATACCGAAATCCCGCCAAATTGTTTGCTTGGTCCGAAGTGTTGCTGGAGGGGAACCTCCAAGAACAAGGGGTGGACCAGGCAACTATCGACGCTTTTTTGCGAGACCGTGATCGGGTTTTGCGGGAGAGGGCGGGCGACGCACCATCGACCGCCAGCGAGGTCCTTCGAAGGCTGGATGCCGCCAGAAACAACCCGGATGCGCTGGAAAGAGCGGTCGGGCTGGCTTTTCGGGAGCTTGGTTTCGAGTACGAAAGGAGAGGAGAAAAGGGGGAGCCCGATGGAGTGATCGACGCGAAACTCGGTCTCCACAGTCAGGGGCGCGCCGACTATCGAGTCGTTTACGACACCAAGCAAACGAATCAACCTCAGGTCCCTGCCGACAAGATCGACATCGCGTCCATGGAAGTTTTTCGTAGGAAGAATGGAGCGCAATTTGGTTGTTTTGTCGGCGTGGGTTATTCGTCCGAAAACGACAGGGACGGAAAATTGAACAAGAAAATGGAAACCGATTCCGGGCAACACATTACGTTGTTCAAACTTGCACATTTGGAGAGGCTGATCAGGATTCATTTGACCCAAGGGGTGACGCTTACGAAACTCCGATCATTGTTCGAAAACGCTCGCACGGTTCCGCAAGTGAACGATTGGCTCGACAAGTACAACGGTGAACTTGAAAGACAGGGGCAGGTGCCTCTCGGTAAATTGTTGCGCGGTTTGGAAGCAGAAAAGGAAGATAGCAAGGCGAGACCGAGTCTTGTTGCCGTTCGGGCGAAGCAGAAGGAATTGCAGCAATTCGAACCTCCGCGGTTGCTGGCTCGGTTGAAGGCTGTGGAACATATCGTGGGAACTCGCTGGATAGAGGTCGACGATAACTATGAGGTCAACGTGCACCAGACGGCGGAGGAAATTCTCGGTGAACTCGAACGCAGCATGAGAGAACTCGAGCCGTCGCTGCCGGCGAAAATCGATTGGACGGAGCGGTGACCCTTTCGCCGATCCACCCGTTTCCGGCTCGGATGGCGCCGGACTTGGCTTGCCGGGCGCTCGACGCCGTTCCCGCAGGCGGAGTGGTGCTCGATCCGATGTGCGGGTCGGGGACCGTGGCCCGCGCCGCTGTGGAGGCGGGTTTCGATTGCGTCGGAAGCGATGTCGATCCGCTTTCCGTTCTCATGGCAAGTGTGTGGACAACCCGGCTCGACACGGAGGGGCTTCTCGATCGGGCCGAGGATGTCGTTGGGAATGCTAGGATAATCCCTTTCGGCCAAGTCGAAAGGACGGACGATCCCGAGACACAGCGCTTCGTGACCTACTGGTTCGCCCCCCAACAGGAGGAAGCGCTCGCGCGTCTCGCGACCGTCCTGCGAAGAGAGGTGGAACCGGCGAAGGGTGCGCTCGCGGTCGCGCTGAGCCGCATTATCGTCTCGAAGGAGCCAATGGCGTCGTTGGCCCGGGACACCTCCCACAGCCGCCCGCACAAGGTCGCCGAGGCCAGCGATTTCGATGTTTACGGCGGGTTCCTACGATCGGTCCGACATGTCGCGTCGAAGCTCCAGCCGGACGCGATCCGAAGTCGGGCGGATATTCGGCAAGCGGATGCGCGCCGGCTCGAAGGCGTGGAAAACGACAGTTTCGATCTCGCGCTCACATCTCCCCCCTACCTGAACGCCATCGATTATCTGCGTGGCCATCGGCTGGCGCTCGTTTGGCTGGGTTACGAAATGGGACGGCTCAGAGAGGTTCGGGCGGCCAGCGTCGGCGCCGAGAGGGCGTTGCCGAAGGGAGAAGCGCTTCCCATGGATATTTCGCCCTTCGTGCTGGAACAAGGCGGGGCCGCAATCGAAGCCAAGCATTGGGGATGGCTACGGCGTTACGCCTCCGACATGCACGCCGTGCTCCATCGGTTGGGCGAGGTGGTCAAGGCGAACGGCAGGGTGGTGATGATCCTCGGTAATTCCATACTTCGGGGCGTGGAAATCGACAATGCGGGATTGATCGAGGCGCTCGCCACGAATATCGGCTTTCGCCCCAAAGGCCGGGATGTCAGGGAAATTCCGGCGAGGCGACGATATCTGCCTCCGCCCGGCAGTGGCCAAGGTCCGTTGGATACCCGGATGCGAACGGAGACGGTCCTTACGCTCGGCGCGCCGTAAGGAGCCCGCCTCCCCCTCACCCGATCCGCGCCGTCGCGCCGCCGTCCACCGGGAGGTTGACGCCGGTGATGAAGCGGGCCTCGTCCGAGGCGAGGAACAGGGCGGCCCGCGCCGTGTCCCAGCCGTCGCCCATGCGCTTGTTGAGCGGCACCTGCGCGTCGCGCGCCGCCCGCACCTCCTCCGGCGAAACCTGCCCGTCGCGCGCGCGGTAGCCGATGGCGATGGGCGTGTCCATCAGCCCCGGCATGATGACGTTCACGCGCACGCCGTAGTCCCAGTTGGTGCTCGCCAGCATGTGGCAGAAGGCGTTCATCCCCGCCTTCGAGGCCTTGTAGACCGTGCGCTCCGCCGCCACCACCGCCATGATCGAGGAGACCGCCACGATGGCGCCGGAACGCTGCGCCCGCATGATCGGCACCACCAGGCGCGAGACGCGGTAGAGGCCCTTCAGGTTCACGTCCATCACCCGGTCCCACACCTCCTCCGGCAGCGTCATCGGGTCGGTGTCCAGCCCGTCGCCGGTGGCGCCGACATTGTAGTGCAGGATGTCGATGCGCCCGTGCCGGTCCATGCAGGCCCGCACGAAGGCGGCGCAGTCGTCGTTGTCGGTCACATCGCCGCGCGCGACCGCGCAGTCGCCGCCCTCGGCGCGGATCGCCGCCGCCGTCTCCTGGGCCGAGTCGAGGTCGCGGTCCACCGCCACCACGCGGGCGCCCTCGCGCGCGAACAGGATCGCCGCCGCCCGGCCGTTGCCGATCGTGTCGCCCGGCTGCTGCCCGGCGCCGACCACCAGCGCGACCTTGTTTTCGAGACGCCGCATCCGGCCCGTCCTCCGCCCTCGCCGCCTTCGTCCCCCGCGCGCCTACATCGCCATCGCGCCGCCATCGACGACGATCTCGGCCCCGGTCATGAAGGACGCCTCGTCCGAGGCGAGGAACAGCACCGCGCGCACGATCTCGTCGATCGTTCCCATCCGCCCCATCGGCACCCGCGACAGCCGCGCCGCCATCAGCTCCGGGTTGTTCATGACGACGCGCACCATGTCGGTGTCCACCGGGCCGGGGAAGACGCCGTTGCAGCGGATGTTGTCCCCGGCGTGCTGCGCCGCCGTGACGCGGGTGAACACGCGCAGCGCGCCCTTGCTGGTCGCGTAGGCCGGCTCCTGGTGGGTGGACTGGCCGAGGCCGGCGATCGAGACGATGTTGACGATGGAGCCGCCGCCCGCCGCGCGCATCGCCGGGATCGCGTGCTTGGTCCCGAGGAAGGGGCCGCGCACATTGACCGCCATGGTGCGGTCCCAGTCCTCGACCGCGCGGTCCTCGATCGCCGCGCGGGGCGTCAGCATGGCGGCGTTGTTGACCAGGATGTCGAGCCGGCCGTAGCCCTCGACCGCGCGGGCGACGGCGCCGCGCCAGTCGTCCTCGCGGGAGACGTCGAGGCCGACATAGGTCGCCTCGCCGCCGGCGGACGCGATGTCGGCCGCGACCGCCGCGCCCTCCCTGTCGAGGATGTCGCCGAACACCACCCTGGCGCCCTCGGCCGCGAAGGCGCGCGCCTCCGCCGCCCCCTGGCCGCGCGCGCCGCCGCTGACCAGCGCCACCTTGCCGTCGAACCTGCCCATCGCGTTTCCCCCGCCGTCCCGCGCCGCGCCCCGGCGCGCCGCCGCCAGCCTACAGCGTTTTCGCGGAACGGGGCGGGGAATTTCGCGAGGCGGGGGGTCAATCCGCGCGCCCGGACCAGACCTTCCATGGATTGACTATATCGACCCCCGACGGCGCGAACCCGCCCTCGTCGCGAGTGACGACGACCAATCGATGGCTGAGCGCGGTCGCCGCGATCGGGCCGTCGATGACCGGGACGGGACGTTCGACGCGGGCCAGCATCCGGCCCCACTCGTCGGCGACGGCGAAGTCGACCGGCAGAACCCGGCCCTCGAACCAGAAGGGCAGTTCGATTTCGAGCCAGGCGGCGATCCGGGCGCGGCGACGCCCGTGCGGCAGCTTCTCCACGCCCTTGCGGATTTCCGCCAGGGTCAGGACGCTGACGAACAACGCTTCGGGCGGCGCGGCGCGGAACCATTCGGACACAAGAGGCTCGGGTTCGGGCTTCACAAGCTCCGAAACCACGCAGGTATCGAGCAAGAAACTCACAACTCGATTTCGCGCGGCGGCGAGCGGTCGCGTTCGAGATCCAGCTCCACGCCCACCAGCGGCGAGGACCGGAGGAATTCCGTCAGCGACGGTTTCGGTCGCTTGAGCCTGTCGTAATCCTCGGCCGAGAGCACCACCGCGGCCCGGCGGCCGCGGACCGTGATCGTTTGCGGCTCGGCCGCCGCCTCGCGCACCAGATCTCCGAGCCGCGCCCGCGCATCCCGCAATCCCCAGTCGGCCATGGCGATCCTCCCCTCGAAAACACCGGCGAACCGCTCCGCCCTACGCCGCGAGGCCGAAGTCGATGACGGAGCGGACCACCCGGCCCTCCTTCATCGCCTGGAAGCCCTCGTTGATCTCGTCGAGCCGGATGGTGTTCGACACCCAGTCGTCGAGGTGCAGGCGGCCCTGCATGTAGAGTTCGATCATCCGCGGCATGTCGGTGCGGAAACGGTTCGACCCCATGCTGGACCCCTGCACCTTGCGCTCGCGCAGGAAGTCGAAGCCGTGCAGTTCGATCTTCTCGCCGAAGGGCACCATGCCGACGATGGTGGCCGTCCCGCCCATGGCGAGCATCCGGAAGCACTGCTCCGCCGTCGCCTTGGTTCCCAGGCACTCGATGGCGTGGCGCACGCCGCCGCCGGTCATGTCCATAATGCGTTCGACCGGGTCGCCGTCGTTCGGGTTCACCAGGTCGGTCGCGCCGAGCTTGGCGGCGAGTTGCAGCTTCACGGGGTTGGTGTCCACGGCGATAATCCGCCCGGCGCCGGCCACGTAGGCCCCCTCGATCGCCGCCATGCCGACGCCGCCGCAGCCCACCACCGCCACCGTCTCGCCCATCCGCACGGCGGCGGTGTTGACGGCGGCGCCGAAGCCGGTGATCACGCCGCAGCCGATCAGCGCGGCGCGGTCCATCGGCATGTCCTTGCGGATTTTCACCAGCGCGTTCTCGTGCACCAGCATCTGCTCGGCGAAGGAGGAGAGGTTGAAGCCGGTGTGCAGCTGCTCCGGCTTGTCCCATTCGAGGCGGCGCGCCTTGCCCGGCGGCATTTTCACGTCCGTGTCGAGGCAGATCATCGGCCGCCCGGCGGTGCAGTTCTCGCACACGCCGCAGAACACCGAGAGGCAGGTGATCACGTGGTCGCCCGGCTTCACGTAGGAGACCTCGGAGCCGACCTGCTCCACCACGCCGGCGGATTCGTGCCCCAGCACCACGGGGAGCGGGTGGGGGTACAGCCCTTCGATGAAATGCAGGTCGGAATGGCACAGCCCGGCGACGGCGGTGCGGATCAGCACCTCCCGGGCCTGGGGCTTGCGGACGCTCACCTCCTCGATGACGAGGGGCGTGTTCGGCTCGTACAGGACGGCGGCTTTCATCGGCGTATCCTCCCGGTCGGCGTCGCGCTTCGCGCCACGGCACTATCCGGCAAGCGGGAGGCGATTGCAAACGCCGCCGGCGGCGCGGGCGGTAGCGTCAAGAGTTTTGTGTCAGTGGGAGGAGGGTTGGGACTCCCTGGTTTTGGTTTTCGTGCGCGAAGACGGCGAAGAGGATGCGCTCGGTCGAGGCGCGATCGTTGAGGACGCCCATGGGGCGGGTTCGGCGGCGGACTTCCCGGAAGCGGCGCTCGATGGCGTTGGTGGTTCGCACGGCGCGGCGCTCGGCGGGAGTTTTGTAGCGGAAGCAGGCGAGCAGATCGTCGAGGTCGTCGCGCAGGCAGGCGACGGCGGCGGGACAGGCGTCCCGCCAGTCGTCGGCGAAGCGCCTCGCGGCGGCGCGGGCCTGGGGGAGCGTGTCGGCGCGCATGATCCGGCGCAAGCCGTCCTTGGCGGCGGGCCGGTCGGCCTTGCGGAGTTTGTCGAGGACATTGCGGATCTTGTGGGCCCAGCAGCGCTGGACCGGGACGCGCGGCCAGACCATGTCCAAGGCGCGCGCCAGCCCCTTGCCGCCATCGGAGCAGACCATCTCCAGCCGTTCGCCGCTCAGGCCCCGGCGCTGGAGATCGCAGAGAAACGCCTCCCATTCCTCGAAGCTTTCGCCGCGCGCCAGGCGGTAGTCGACGATCTCCTTCTTGCCGTCGGGACGCAGGCCGAGCGCGCCCGGCACTGGCCGCCGGACGGCTCCGGCGCCGGTCTTGCGGGCGAGGAAGACGCCATCGAGCACGAGGACGCGCCAGGCGTCGGCGAGCTTGCGGCGGTGGAAGGCGGCGACATGGCCGTCGAGCGCCTTGGCGACGCGGCTGACGGAGGAAGGGGAGACGCGCCGTCCCAGGATCGGAACCAGCGCGGCCGCCACCTTGCGGGTCGAGAGGCCGAGCACGAAGCAGGCCAGGATCAGCCGGTCGATCCGCGGGGCCCGTCGCGCGTAGGCGCGGATCGCGCCGAGCGGGCTGAAGGTCCGGGTGCGCGGGATGGCCAGTTCGATCTCGCCCAACTCCGTCATCAGGCGGCGCGGCCAGCTCCCGTTGCGCCGGTCGGCGAGACCGCGCCGGCCCATGTCGTCGAGATGTTCGGCGACGAGATCGGCCATCCGGCCTTCCAGTATCCGCTTCAGCGCGTCGGCTCCCGCCCGCCGGTAATCCTCGTCCCACTCGACCCCTTCGGCGCGCATGGCCTTCATCGTCCGGAACGCTTCCGGTAGGCTCTCGATCGTCGCGGTTCGCGGCATGGGGGGTGCTCCTTTCCCGGGTCTCGACAACCCAGGGAGTACCCCCCTCCCAGAACCCGACACAAACTCCGCTACATCATCGCGCGGGCCGGCGACTCGATCCCGGCGGCCGGCGGCGCTATGTTGCGGCGGGCCGGCGGGGAGCGGCCGGGCGGCGGCGGGGCCTGGAGGCGATGGCGCGCATCCTTTTCGGCATGGTGGGCGAGCGGACCCGCCCCATCGGCGGCGTGAAGGTGATCTACCAGGCCGTCACCGCGCTCAGGAACGCCGGCATCGACGCCCATGTCGCCACCACCGTCCAGCCGCCCGACTGGCTCGCCGGCGGCCCGGCGCTCGCCAACGTCTCGATGCTCGACACCAACCGGCCGCTCCAGGTCGCGCCGGAGGACATGTTCGTGGCGCTGGAATACCTCGGCGGCAACCGGCTCCCCTTCATCCTGCGGAACCCGGACCGGCGGGTCATGTTCATCCAGAACCACAACCTCCAGTCGCGGGCGGACATGGATTTCGCCAGGGTCCGCCATGTGCGCTGCCTCACGGTGTCGGAATTTTCGCGCGAGCGCCTGCGCGAATATCCGGGGTTCGAGGACATATCGGTCGTGTATCCCGGCGTCGATCCGGCGGTGTTCAAGCCGGCGCGGCGCAAGCGGCGCCGGATCGCCTACATGCCGCGCAAGCGGCCCGGCCTGGCGGAGGCGTTGCGGGCGCGGACGCGCGGCCGGATCGAGTGGCTGGCGATCGACGGCCGGACGGAGGCGGAGACGGCGCGGCTGCTCGGCCAGTCGTCGATCTTCCTCAACCTCGGCCGGCGCGAGGGTTTCGGCCTGCCGCCGGTCGAGGCGATGGCGAGCGGCTGCGTCGTCTGCGGCTTCGCCGGCGAGGGGACGACCGACTACGCGACGGAAGACAACGGCTTCTGGGCCGCCGAGGACGACACGGACGGCTGCCTGCGCGCGCTGGCCGCCGCCATCGACTGCTTCTCCGACGCCGCCCGCGTCCGCGCCCTGCGCGAAGCCGGCCGCGCCGTCGCCGAGCGCTACGCGCTCTCCGTGTTCGAACGCGAGATCGTCGCGTACTTCTCGCGCTTGTTGTAGGGGGGCGGGGAGGGGGACGGTGGCGCCCCGGACTCGATCCGGGGCCCAGCGGCGCAAGCTCCGAGGGACAGGGCGCGAGCGTTCGACGACCGAGCGCGACGCCCTCCCCCGGCGCCGGCGCCCCTTCCCCTGCTGGACCCCGGAACAAGTCCGGGGCGACGCCGAGGAAGCGCCGGCGGCGGAGCGTCAGGGTTCTGGCTCGATCAGAGTAAAGGGAGGGGAGAGTGTGACATGGTCATTGGTGCGCCTTGCGACGATAGGAGCACAGGTCAACTCACAATTCTTTTCACGCAGAAATTTCGAGAAGGATTGAAGATAATCCATACGGACATTACATTTTAGTATTCTATGGAGTTCGATTCCGGCTCCTGTGAGAAGAACGACGGGAACGGAAACTTCCTTCGGACTATCCTCTGTCGAAACCCTCAAGATCATATTTTTATAGTCAAAATAAGCAGGAGAGTGATTTTGGTCAATTTTGATTGACCGTGAGAGAAAGCTGCCGGTTTGAAGCAACCCAACAGCTTCGAGATATAGCATGTTTCTAAAGGACAAAACGCGATGCGAGATTTGATATTCTTGAGGATAATATATGAAATCATGGATAACATAGTCACACACGTCATTAAAAAGCTGCGCGTCCTTCTTCGTCATATTTTTCAGAATATCCAAAGTGCGGAGCGATGTCCGCCCCGGCGCCTCGACCTCGCCCGAGAGCACCTTGGCCCAGAGCTTCCGCATGTCGTCCGACGAGACATCCTGAACGCTATCGAAGAACCGCGCGGTCCAGTCGGGATCGGGTTCGTGGTCCGGGACCTCCTTTCCTTCGAGTTCGGCGGCGGCGGCGTGGACCACCGAAACGATGTTCGCCTGCCGCTTTTTGTTCTGGAACTCGATTCGCTGCGCGATACCCTCCGGGCCGATGTTCAGCGCGCCGCGCCCCGCCTCGTGAGGCGCGACGAGAGAACGCCGCGCGTCGGCCTGCGCGTGGGCGATGAGCTTCAGGCTGTCGGCCTCGCCCCCTGCCTCGATGCGTCTGGCCTTTGCTTCCCGGCCCGCTTTCCACGGCGCCAGCATCGGCCCCGCCACCGCGCCGATGCCGCTGGCCGCATAGTCCACAAGCTTTTCAAGCGCCGGGACAGTGAACTTCACATTCACATCCATCCCCACCTGCTCCTCGTCGTTTCCGCCTCGCGCGTCGCGGCGCCCTTGTCGCCGCCGCGTGTCCTAAAGCCTCGTCCCGGACGACCAGGCCGTTCCCGAACACGGCGGCGAGATCGTGTTCGGGAAGGCGTCCAGCCCCGCCCAGCCCGCATACATCATCGCGCGGCCGCGCCGTTCCATCAAGCGCCGTCGCGCCCCCAACCGCCTTGCCCCGCCCTCGGGGCCGCGCGTAGAGTCCGCCGCCATCCCGCCGCCGCCCCTCTCGCCCGGAACCGTCGCCATGGCCGATCGTATCCTGATCCTCGATTTCGGCAGCCAGGTGACGCAGTTGATCGCGCGGCGGGTGCGCGAGGGCGGGGTGTATTGCGAGATCGCGCCGTGGAACGCCGATCCGGCGCGGCTGGCGGCGTTCGGGGCGCGCGGGGTCGTGCTGTCGGGCGGGCCGGCCTCGACGCTGGAGGCCGAGGCGCCGCGCGCGCCGGACTGGGTGTTCGAGTCCGGCCTGCCGGTGCTCGGCATCTGCTACGGCCAGCAGGCGATGTGCGCCCGCCTCGGCGGCCGCGTCGAAAGCGCCGAGGCCCGCGAGTTCGGCCGCGCCGAGGTCGAGCTGACCGGCGATTGCCGCCTGTTCGACGGCGCCGGCCCCTGGGCGGCCGGCGCGCGGCGGCGCGTGTGGATGAGCCACGGCGACCGGGTGGCCGAACCGCCGCCCGGCTTCCGCGCCGTCGGGCGCAGCGAAGGCGCGCCGCACGCCATCCTCGCCGACGACGCGCGCGGCTATTACGGCGTCATGTTCCACCCCGAAGTGGCGCACACGGACGACGGCGCGGCGCTGCTTTCCGCCTTCGCGCGGCGCGTCGCCGGTTGCGCCGGGGACTGGACCATGGCGGCGTTCCGGGCGCGCGAGGTCGCGCGCGTGCGCGAACGGATCGGCGGCGCGCGCGCGGTCTGCGGCCTGTCGGGCGGCGTCGATTCCTCCGTCGCGGCGGTGCTGGTCCACGAGGCGATCGGCGACCGGCTGACCTGCGTCTTCGTCGACCACGGCCTGCTGCGCGCGGGCGAGGCGGAGGAGGTCGTCTCCCTGTTCCGGGGGCATTACAACATCCCGCTGGTCCATGTGGACGCCTCGGCCCGCTTCCTCGGCGCGCTGGCCGGGGTTTCGGACCCGGAGGAGAAGCGCAAGGCGATCGGCCGCCTGTTCGTCGAGGTTTTCGAGGAGGAGGCGCGGCGGATCGACGGCGCCGGGTTCCTCGTCCAGGGCACGCTCTACCCGGACGTGATCGAGAGCGTGTCGCCCGCCGGCGGGCCGAGCGTCACCATCAAGTCGCACCACAACGTGGGCGGCCTGCCGGAGCGCATGGACCTCGCGCTGGTCGAGCCGCTGCGCGAACTGTTCAAGGACGAGGTCCGCGCGCTCGGCCGCGAACTCGGCCTGCCGGAGCGGCTGGTCGGCCGGCACCCCTTCCCCGGCCCCGGCCTCGCCATCCGCGTTCCGGGCGAGGTCGCGGCGGACAAGCTGGCGATGCTGCGCGCGGCCGACGCGATCTACCTGGAGGAAATCCGCCGCGCCGGCCTGTACGACGACATCTGGCAGGCCTTCGCCGTGCTGCTGCCGGTCCGCACGGTGGGCGTGATGGGCGACGCGCGCACCTACGAGCATGTCTGCGCGCTGCGCGCCGTGGTCTCGACCGACGGGATGACGGCGGACTACTTCCCCTTCCCGCACGACGCGCTGGCCCGGATCGCGACGCGGATCGTCAACGAGGTCCGGGGCGTCAACCGGGTCGTGTACGACGTGACGTCCAAGCCGCCGGGAACCATCGAGTGGGAGTAGCGCCGCGCGGGCGCGGGGGGCGCGGGCCGCAAATTTCCATGAACCCCGGTTCATGGGGTTAGTAGCGCCGCGCGGGCGCGGGCGCGGGCCTCAGGCGAGGTCGATGTCGAGGATGGTCATGTGGAGGTCGTAGGAGGTCTCCCCCTCGTCCTCGTCCTTGAAGAGCACGCCGAGGAACTCCCCGTTCAGCGCGACCTCGGCCGAATCGTCCTTGTTCGACCGGCCCTCGACGGTTATGCCGTCGTTGCGGAACCTGTCGCGCAGGTAGCGTTGGAGCTTGGCGATTTCCTGGTCGTTCACGGGCGCGCTCCCGGCGGCGGGTTCGAGGGTCGCGCGAGCATAGGCGCGCGCGCGCGAAGCGCAAGGGGCGGGGAGGGCGTTCGGCATGACCGGCGAAGGCGGGGCCGCGCCGGCGGCGGGGCGGCGCAAGGTTGTCGTCGATTGCGATCCCGGCATCGACGACGCGATCGCGCTGATGCTCGCCTTCGCCTCGCCCGGCGAGATCGAGGTTCTCGGCGTGACGACGGTGGCGGGCAATGTGCCGCTCGACGCCGTGGCGGCCAACGCGCGCCGCCTGCGGGCGCTGTGCGGCGTCCCGGAGGTCCCGGTCTTCGCCGGCTGCCCCCGGCCGCTGCTGCGCCCGCCGGTGACGGCGCGCCAGGTGCACGGCGCGGACGGGCTGGGCAACGCCGAATTGCCGCCGCCCGCCGGCGCGGTCTCGCCGGTCCACGCGGTCGATTTCCTGCGCGACACGATCCGGGCCGCGCCGGGCGAGGTGACGGTGGTCGCCGTCGGCCCGCTGACCAACCTCGCGGTCGCGCTGGTCCAGCGCCCGGAACTGGCGCGCGAGGTCCGGGAGGTCGTCGTCATGGGCGGCGCGGCCGGCTCCGGCAACGTGACGCCCCACGCCGAGTTCAACTTCCATGTCGATCCGCACGCCGCCCGGATCGTGCTGGAGAGCGGCGCGCCGGTCGCGCTTTACGGCCTGGACCTGACGCGCCAGGTGCGGGCCGGGCCGGATTTCGTCGAATGGGCGACGGCGCTCGGCACGCCGGTCGGCCGCGCGGCGGCGGGAATGCTCGCCCATTACCGCGCGACGGGCGGGGCGCTGCACGATGTCTGCGCCGTCGGTCACCTGTTGCGGCCCGACTGCTTCCGCCTGGAGCCGTGCGGCGTGCGCGTCGAGACCGAGGGCGTGCGCGCCGGCCGAACCGTCGTCGCCCGCGCCGCCGCGCCCGAAGAAGCCAACGCCCGCATGGCCTTCGAAGCCGCCCCCGCCCCCTTCCTCGCCTTCCTCCGCGACCGGCTGGCGCGTTACCCGGCGGGGTGACGGGGGCCCGCGACGCGGCGCCCCGCCGCTCCGGCGGCGCCCCGGCCTCCGAGCCGGGGCCCAGGAGGGGCTGGCACCGGCGCCGCGAAGGCGTTGGGCGGCGCTCCATTGTGCCGCGCTCGCGTCCTTTCCTCCGGCGCCGGCGTCGTCTGGGCCTCGGCTCCGAGGCCGGGGCGACGCCGAAGAAGCGGTGGCGTTCGAGCAAAACGCTAACAGGCGCCTAGCCCACGGCCGGCGGCATGAACGAGAGGCGACCCCGCCAACCGCCCTATCGGCGTTTAGCAAACGCTGGGATCAGGCGCCGACTCGGGGCGAAGTGTGCGGAAAAAATGAACCCCGGTTCATTTTTTCCGCCTTTACGACAGCATCGCGACCCGACCATCCGGGGCCATGGCTTCGGCGAGGGGCAAAGATAACCGCAGATATTCACGGACTCGCAGTTTGGGTGGTGTCCCCGATTGGATTTCGCTTCCCTCAGGCGGCCGGCCGGTCCCGAAACAGTCAATCTCATACGCGATAGCGCCCATCAACCCCTTCGTAGCCCCTTACGGAACGGTACGTAGTGGCCTAGTCTCCTGCCAACGTAACCGGGGCAGCTATGGCCGGCCCCCTGACGGGCAGATTACCATGGACGATGGGGAATTGACGGCGCGTATTTGGCTGGCCGTGCTTATACTCGGTGCGATCATCGGTCTGTACAAAGGCTTGCGCGGCAAGGATTGAAAGGAAAAGGGGATGGTATCGTAAACCCGTCCCATATGTGGTCCCCATGGGTCAACGATGCACCCCGGCTTCGTGCCATCAAGCGCGACCGTTTGCCGCCAAACCGAATGGGTTTTTGCGATGCGAGTCATCCTCATCGTTGCCGTCCTGGTAACGGCGCTCAGTGCGCCGGTTGCTGGAAAGGTTCAGTTGCCGTCGCCGTCGTGCCGGACGGTTATCGGCGAAAGCCAGACCGACGCTGAACGGGCGTTGGAGTTCCGCCGACCCATGCCAGCCGGCGCGGTGACCAGCGTATCCGTTTACGACCCGCTTGTGTGGGTGAATGTCACCGAGGCTATCGCCCGCGAAATGCTTGCCGACCGACTCAATGGCGAACGCCTCGTCCTGATCTGGATGCGCCTTTGGAGGAAAACCTCAAGCCAATCCCACTTCAAAATCTTCGTTGAGTGGGAAGGCGTGAACACCGCCAAGGGCTATGTGACGTGGCTCGGCGAAGACCGAGTCGAATTCAGCCGCTGAAGCGGATGGGTCAAACTGAACGGGTTCAAACCGAGACACTATCACAGTTTGCGCTGCCCCGAGCTGGTGTGCTACAAGTGCGGCTGTCGAAGACGATAACGAAGGGAAGGCGGATGTCTGATTCCGAAAACGGCCCCGCGAACATCGTTTATGTGTTTCGCGGCGGCACAAATCGACGCGAACTGTGTTTCAGCGTCGATAGCGAGACCGCGAACCTGCCGGCGCCTGCGAGCGGCGGGAGATGGCATTACTGGAAAGCTATCGAAAATTTCGTAAGTCCCGAAAATCGTCTTCGCATGTGTATCGCCTACGGTGCGGATTTCTACGAGATTTTCCAAGAACTTACCGAGAAAGGTTATGCCTTGAGGGAGCAGACAAGGCTCCTCCGTCCCGGTTGATACTTGGCTGCCCTTTCCTGGCCTTCTTCCGCGAACGGCTGGTGCGTTATCCGGCGGAGTGAGAGAGGGCGGAGAAAAAAGGGCGAATCGCTTCCATGGGGCCGGAAACACGGTGACTTCGGGGCGAAGGGCGGAACGATCAGAGCGGGGAGGTCGGGCGGATGGGCGTGTACGGGATCGCCATCTCTTGCCGGCCGGCCGAGGCGGGCCGGGACGACGACAAGATCGTCGATGCCCTGTACGAGGCCGGTTGCGACGACGCGCTGGCCGTCAAGCGGGGCGGCGCGTTCACGATCGAGTTCGACCGGGAGGCCGCCAACTACGCCGCCGCCGCGGATTCGGCGCTGCGCGCGGTTCGCGCCGCCGGGATGACGCCGCTCGGCGTCGAACCGGACCCTCTCGACGGTCCCATCGACGAAACCGAGCGGCCGGGCCTGGCGCGCCGCGCTTGACGCGCCGCCCCCCCCCTCACAGCGGCAGCGCGCCTTGCGGCTCCGGGGCCATGGCTTCGGCGACGAGGGCGGATTCGGCTTCCGCCAGCAGGGTTTCGACCGCGCCGCCATGGACGCTCTCGCGGCCGATCTCCAGCAGGACCGGGACGGCCAGCGGCGAGACGCGGTCGAGTTCGCGCACGTCGATCCGGCCCCGGACCCGCGCCAGCATTTCCCCCAGCCGCCATATGTCGGTCATGCCGCGCGCGGCGTCGGCGCGGGTGGCGCGCAACAGGATGTGGCCCGGCTCGTGCCGGCGCAGCACATCGTAGATGAGGTCGGCGTTGAAGGTCACCTGCCGGCCGGTCTTCTCGTGGCCCGGCAGGCGGCGCTCGATCAGGCCGGCGATCGTGGCCACGTTGCGGAAGGTCCGCTTCAGCAGGCTCGATTCGGCCATCCACGCCTCCAGGTCGTCGCCCAGCATGTCGGGGTCGAGCAGCGCCGGAACCTCCGCCGCCGGCGGCGGGCGCAGGCTCCAGGCCGCGATGACGTAGTCGGTGGCGACGAAACCCACCGGGTCGAGGCCGGCCCGCTCCATCCGGCGGGTCAGCAACATGCCGAGCGTCTGGTGCGCGTTCCGCCCCTCGAAACAGTAGGCGACGGTGTAGAAGCGCTCGCCGCGCGGGAACACCTCCACCAGCAGCCGGTCGCGCCGGGGCGGGACGGAGCGCCAGCGCTGCGCCTCCAGCCACTCCTCGACCGGCACCGGCAGCGTCGGCCAGGCGTCGCGGTCCTCCAGCAGCGCGCGCACGCCGTCGGCCAGATGCGTGGTCAGCGGCAGGCGGCCGCCGGCGTATGCCGGCACCTTCGGCTCCGCGCCCTTGCCGGGCGAGACCTGGACGAAGTTCTCCCGCATCCCCTCGAACCGCAGCAGCCGGCCGGCGAACACGAACGTGTCGCCGGGGACCAGCGCCTGGGCGAAATGCTCCTCCACCTCGCCGAGCAGGCGGCCGCGCCCCATGCGGACGCGGAGCTTCGGCGTCTCGACGATGGTCCCGACATTCATGCGGTAGGACCGCGCGACCCGGGGATGGGCGATCCGCAACCGCCCGTCCGGCAGGCGGCGCAGGCGCTTGAACCTGTCGTAGACGCGCAGCGCGTAGCCGCCGGTCTCGACGAAGGCGAGCACGGCGTCGAAATCGGCGCGCGCGAGGTCGCGGTAGGGCGCGGCGCGGCGGACCTCGCGGAACAGTTCGTCCGGGTCGAACGGCCCGGCGCAGGCGGTTCCCGTCAGGTGCTGCGCCAGCACGTCGAGGCCGCCGGGGCCGGGGCGGTCGCCGTCGAGTTCGCCGGCGCGCAGCGCGCGGACCGCCGCCTCGCATTCCAGGACCTCGAAACGGTTGGCCGGCGCCAGGATGGCGCGGCTCGGCGCGTCGAGCCGGTGGTTGGCGCGGCCGATCCGCTGCAGCAGCCGCGACGACCCCTTGGGCGCGCCCACCTGCACCACCAGGTCCACGGCGGCCCAGTCCACGCCGAGGTCGAGCGAGGAGGTCGCGACCACGGCCCGCAGCCGGCCGGCCGCCATCGCCGCCTCGATCCGCCGGCGCTGCTCCGCCGCCAGCGAGCCGTGGTGCAGGCCGATCTCCAGGTTGTCCCCGTTGATCCGCCAGAGCGCCTGGAACACGAGCTCCGCCTGGGCGCGGGTGTTCACGAACACCAGCGTCACGCGGTGGGCGCGGATCGCGGCGTAGATTTCCTCGGCCGCGTAGGTCCCCATATGGCCGGACCACGGCAGGCGCGCGCCGGCGACCAGGATGGAGATTTCCGCGTCGAGGCCGGAAGGCGCCTCGATCCGCGCCACGTCGCCGAGGCCGGGCCGGCCGGCGGGGGAGAGGAACGCCTCCATCTCCTCCGGCCAGGCGACGGTCGCGGACAGGCCGACCCGCCGCGAGCCGGGAGCCAGCCGCGCCAGCCGAGCGAGGCCGAGGGAGAGGAGTTCGCCGCGCTTGTTCGCCGCCAGCGCGTGCAACTCGTCCACCACGACGCAACGCAGCCCGCGGAACACGCGCGCGGAATCGACATAGGAGAGCATGAGCGCGAGGCTCTCCGGCGTGGTCAGGAGTATGTCGGGCGGCGCGGCCCGCTGGCGCCGGCGCTTGCCCGGCGGCGTGTCGCCGGTGCGCGTCTCGGCCGCGATGTCCAGCCCCATCTCGGCGACCGGCTGGAGCAGGTTGCGGTGCACATCCACCGCCAGCGCCTTCAGCGGCGAGACATAGAGCGTGTGCAGCCCCGCCCCGGACGCGCCCGCCAGTTCGACCAGGCTGGGCAGGAAGCCGCCGAGCGTCTTGCCGCCGCCGGTGGGCGCGACCAGCAGCGCGGAGCGGCCGTCGCGCGCCGCCTCCAGCATCGCGAACTGGTGCGGGTGCGGCGTCCAGCCGCGCGCCGCGAACCAGCGCGCGAAGGCGCCGGGAAGCAGGCCGGCCGGCGCGGGCGGGAGCGGGGCGTTTCCGTCCATCGCGGAAACGCGCCGGCGTCAGCGGCCCGGATACCAGGCCGGGTCGCGCCGCTCGGCGAAGCTGGCGAGGCCCTCCATCGCCTCCTCGCTCTGGCGCTTGGCGGCGTGTTCGGCGGCCAGCGCCTCGAACCGCGCGTCGTCGAGCAGCAGGCCGGAATCCTCCAGGATCGCGCGCTTGGTCTGGGCCAGCGCCTCGGGCGCCGCCTTCAGCAGCGCGTCGATCGTCGGCGCCGCCGCGTCGTCCAGCCCGCCGACGGGGCAGACCTCGTGGACCAGGCCCATGTCGCGCGCCTCGGCCGCGCCGAACCGCTCGCAGGTGAGCGCGTAGCGCCGCGCGTTCCTCGGCCCCATGGCGGCGTCGAGATGCGGCACGATAATGCCCGCCATCACGCCCCAGCGCGCCTCGGTGATCGAGAAGATCGCGTCCTCCGAGGCGATAACGACGTCGCAGGCGGCGACGATGCCGGTCCCGCCGCCGAAACAGCCGCCGTGGACCAGCGCCACCGTCGGCTTGGCGAGTTCCGTCAGGCCCCGGATCGCGCCGGCGGTGCGGCGCGAGACCGCGACATTCTCCTCCGGCGAGAGCCGGCCGACCTCGCGCAGCCATTCGAGGTCGGCGCCGGCCTGGAAATGCCGGCCGGCGCCGCGCAGGACGACGACGCGCACGCCGTCGTCGCGGGCGCATTCGCCGACGGCCGCCGCCAGCGCGGCGACGACCTCGCCATTGTAGGCGTTGTTCCGTTCCGGCCGGTTGAGCGCCACGGTGGCGACGCCCCTGCGGTCCACGTCCAGGAGCACGACGGGTTCGGTCACGCGGGGCCTCCCTCGGTTCGCGCGCCGGGCGGCGCCGGGACTCGCGGCCGGCCGGGTGTCAGTCGGCGGCTTCGAGGTCGCGGTCCGGGATGACGATGACCGGCTCGACCTCGCGCAGCTCCTCCAGCGGGATGTGGCAGGCGATGGCGTGGCGGTCGGCGTTCATCCGCACCGGCGGGGCCTCGTCGTCGCAGATCTTGCCGATCCGGCGCGGGCAGCGGGTGGAGAAGGGGCAGCCCTTGGGCGGGTCGAGCGGGCTGGGCAGGTTGCCCTCCAGCACGATGCGCCGCTTCTCCACCTCCGGGTCGGCGATCGGCACGGCGGAGAGCAGCGCCTCCGTGTAGGGGTGGTAGGGCGGCGCGAACACCTCCTCGGTCGAGCCGCGCTCCATGATCTGGCCGAGATACATCACCACCACCCGGTCCGAGAGGTAGCGCACGGCCGACAGGTCGTGGCTGATGAACAGCAGCGTCGTGCGGTGCTCGCGCTGGATGTCCATCAGCAGTTCCGTCACCGCCGCCGCGACCGAGACGTCCAGCGCCGAGATCGGCTCGTCCGCGATCACCGTCTTCGGGTTGCCGGCGAAGGCGCGGGCGATGCCGATGCGCTGCTTCTGGCCGCCGGAAAGCTGGCGCGGCTTGCGGGCGGCGAAGGCGCGCGGCAGTTTCACGGTGTCGAGCAGCCGGTGCACGCGGTCCTGGATTTTCCCGCGGTCGGACTCGATGCCGAAACGCTTGACCACGCGGCCGATCTGGTAGCCGACGGTGTGCGACGGGTTGAGCGTGTCGTTCGGGTTCTGGAACACCATCTGCAGCGAGGCCAGCTGCTCGGCCGTGCGCGCCTTCACCGGGATGGCGCCGAGGTCGGTCCCGTCCAGGCGCACCTCGCCCTCCGTCGCCGTCTCCAGCCCCATCAGCACCTTGGCGAAGGTCGACTTGCCGCAGCCCGACTCGCCGACGATGGCGACCGTCTCGCCCTCGCCGGCGCGGAAGCTGATGCTCTCGTTCGCCTTGACCTGGCGGGCCGAGCCGCCGGAGACCAGGGCGGCGAGCGAACTGTCGCGCACCTCGTAGTATTTGCGCATGTTGTCCACTTCGAGGACGGTCTCGCCGACGGCGATGGGGTCGCGCCGCTCATCGACGCGGATCGCCTCGTCGTGGTCGATCTCGTTCCAGCGCAGGCAGCGCACCCGGTGGGCCGGGTCGTCGTCGGTGTGGACCGCCTCCATCGACACCGCGTCGCCGTTGCACCGGCCCTCCGCGAAAAAGTCGCAGCGCGGGCCAAAATAGCAGCCCTGGGGCCGCTGGTGCGGCAGCGGCAGCTGCCCCTTGATGGCGACCAGGGGCCGCGCGTTCTTGTCGGCGTGGGGCAGCGGGATGCAGCCGAACAGGCCGTGCGTGTAGGGGTGCTTGGGCCAGGAGAAGATCGAGTCGATATGCCCCTCCTCCACCACCTCGCCGGAATACATCACGCAGATGCGGTCGCACACCTCCAGCATCAGGCCGAGGTTGTGGGAGATGTAGAGCAGCGAGGTGCCGGCCTCCTTGCTGAGTTCGGCGATCAGCTCGACGATGCCGGCCTCCACCGTCACGTCCAGCGCCGTCGTCGGCTCGTCCAGCAGCAGCAGGGCCGGGCGCGAGAGCAGGGCCATGGCGATCACCACGCGCTGCTGCTGCCCGCCGGAGACCTGGTGCGGGTAAGACGCCATCAGCCGGTTCGGGTCCGGGATGTGGACGGCGGAGAGCATGTCGTGGGCGCGCTGGCGCGCCTCCGCCTCGCCGATCCCCTCGTGGACCATCGGCACTTCCATGAGCTGGGCGCCGATGGTCATGCTCGGGTTGAGCGAGGCCATCGGCTCCTGGTAGATCATGGCGATGTCGCGGCCCCGGATGCGGCGGATCTCCTCCTCCGACATCTCGGCCATGTCGCGGCCCTTGAACTTGATGGTCCCGCCGACGATGCCGCCGTTCTTGCCCATGTAGCGCATGACGCCGTTGGCCACGGTGGACTTGCCGCAGCCCGACTCGCCCACCAGGCCGACCGACTCGCCCTTGCGGATCGTGAGGTCGAAATCCATCACCGCCGGGATTTCGCCGGCGCGGGTGTAGTAGCTGAGGCGCAGGCCGGTAATCTCCAGAACCGGGACCTCGGCGTCGTTTTCCGTCGCGGACATCTTGGCCTCCTAGTCCTTCAGGGACACTTCGCGCAGGCCGTCGGCCAGCAGGTTGAAACCGAGCACCAGCAGCGACACCGCGCAGGCGGGGAAGATCGCCATGTAGGGGAAGCCGCCGGTCACGAAGGCGCGGGTCTCGGTGATCATGCCGCCCCAGTCCGGGTCGGGCGGCGGCAGGCCGAGGCCGAGGAAGCCGAGCGCCCCGATGGTGATCGTCGTGTAGCCCATGCGCAGGCAGAAATCGACGATCAGCGGCCCGCGCGCGTTGGGCAGGATCTCCACCAGCATGATGTACCACGGCCCCTCGCCCCGGGTCTGCGCGGCGGCGATGTAGTCGCGGGTCGCGATGTCCATCGTCACGCCGCGCACGATGCGCATGATGCCGGGCGAGGAGGCGAACACCACCGCGAAGACGATGTTCAGCCCGGACGCGCCGACCTTGGCGATGATCAGCACATAGAGCACCATGATCGGGAAGGACAGGATCACGTTGGCGACGAAGGACAGCGCCTCGTCGAGCCAGCCGCGGAAATACCCCGCCGCCAGCCCCATCGCGATGCCGACGATATAGGCCGAGATCGTCGCCGCGCTGGCGTAGAACAGCACCCGCTGCCCGCCCCAGATAATGCGCGAGAGGATGTCGCGGCCGAGATGGTCGGTCCCGAACAGGAACACGCCGCCGTCGGGCGCCTCCGAACCCGGGAACGCGAAGGGCACCATCGTCGCGTTCGGGTCGTAGGGCGAGACGACCGGCGCGAAGATCGCGACCAGCACGAAGAGCAGCACGAGGATGCCGCCGACCATGCCGACGGGACTCTCGCGCAGCAGCGCGACGGCCTTGAGCGTCGAGACGATCGGCCCGTCGGGCCGGGCGGGCGCGGCGTTCGCGGCTTGGGCCTGGTCCGTCATGGCCGCCTCCCTCTACTTGAACCGGATCCTCGGGTTCAGATAGGTGTACCCGAGGTCGCCGATGGTTTGCGTGAAGACCGCGACGAACACGGCCGCGGTGCCGCACGCCTCGATCACGAAAATGTCGCGCCTGAGCGCCGCCTCCAGCAGCAGCGCGCCGAACCCCTTGTACCCGAAGGCGAATTCGGTCACGACGACGCCGGACAGCAGCCAGTTGATCTGCAGCATGATCACCGTGAAGGGCGCGATCAGCGCGTTGCGCAGCGCGTGGCGCATGATGATGCGCCGGTAGGGCAGCCCCTTCAGCATGGCGGTGCGGATGTAGGGCGTCGTCATCACCTCCGCCATCGAGGCCCGCGTCATCCGCGCGATGTAGCCGAAGCCGTAAAGGGTCAGCACCATCACCGGCAGGATCAGCTCCACCGCGTTGAACCCCCCGGTCATCGAGGAGGTCCCCGGCAGCCAGCCGAGCCAGAAGACGAACACGCCGGCCAGGATCACCGCGCTGGCGTATTCCGGCACCGAGGTGGTGGCGATCGAGAAGACGGAGATCGCGCGGTCCTGCGCCGAGCCTTCCTTCATGCCCGCCAGCACGCCCAGCGTCAGCGCGACCAGCACCATCACCACGAAGGTGACGCCGGCGAGGATGCCGGTGTTGCCCAGCCGGTCCCAGAAAATCTCGGAGACCGGGCGCTTGTAGATGATCGAGTCGCCGAGGTCGCCGGTCAGCACCCTGGCGATCCAGTCGAAATACCGGACGAAGACCGAACGGTCGTAGCCGTTCTGGACGATCCAGGCGTCCAGCTGCTCGTCCTGGGCGTAGGGGCCGAGCACGCTGCGGGCGATCAGGCGCGGATCGCCCTCGTTGATAAGGAACAGGAGCAGCGCGACCACGAGCATGATGAGGACCATCATGCCGACGCGCCGCAGGATGAGCTGGAGCATCGCGGCCTCCCGGTAACCCCCGAGGGATCGGGCGGCGCGCGGGCGCGCGCCGTCCCTCCTCTCCCGCCGGCCTTTCGGAGACGGCCTCGTTCGACGGGCCGGGCCGGTCGGGCTGTACGCGCTTTCTTACTCGTACTCGCTTACTCGCGCCCGCGAAACGCGCGGGGGCGCGAGGCCCCCGCGCCGGTCCGCGTCAGGAATCGATCCACACCGTGTGGAACTGGTGGTACAGCGTCGGATGGGTCGAGAAGCCCTTGACCCGCTTGTTCGACGCCTTGAACACGGAGCGCCAGAAGGGCTGCGGGATGATCGCGTCGTCCTGCAGCATCTTCTCGCACACGGCCATCTTCTTCTTGCGCTCCTCGACGTCGAGGGTCGCCTCGGCGTCGTTCAGCGCGGCGTCGAAGGCCGGGTTGTTGTAGGCCGTCTCGTTCCACGGCACGCCGGCCCGGTAGGCGAGGCCGAGCACCATGGTGCCGAGCGGGCGGTGCGTCCAGGCGGTGTAGCCCCACGGCGCCTTGTCCCAGACCTCCCAGTACTGGTTGGCCGGCATCTTGTTGATATGCAGGTCGATGCCGGCGGGCGCGAGCTGGTTCTTGAAGATCGCGCAGGCGTCGGTCATCCACGGCCCCTCGGTGTCGCCGTTGGCGATCTCGACGGACAGGCCGTCGCCGTGCCCGGCCTCGGCCAGCAGGGCCTTGGCCTTCTCGATGTCCCGCGTCAGCGGCGGCAGCGCCGCGTATTCGGGATGGATCGGGCAGACATGGTGGTTCTCGGCGATCTGGCCGAGGCCCTTGAACGCCTTGTCGAGGATTTCCCGGTGGTCCATGCAGGCGGCGATCGCCTGGCGGACCCGCAGGTCGTCGAAGGGCTTGTGGTCGATGCGGAAGCGCATCACGGCGGTCTGCGCCGTGGTCGCCTCGTGGATGTCGACGAAGGGCAGGCGGCGCACCGTCTCGATCAGGTTGTTCGGGACGCGGTACACCATGTCCACCTGCTGCGAGGCCAGCGCCGCGATCCAGGCGTTGGAGTCCTCGCCGTGGTCGAAATACTGGATTTCGTCGAGGTGGAACGCCCCGGCCCACCAGTCGCGCGCCTTCTGGAGGATCGCCCGCTCGCCGACCGCGTAGTCCACCAGCTTCATCGGGCCGGTGCCGATCGGGTTGCGCGAGAGGTCCGCGTCGTAATCCGCGCCGAAGCCCCGGTGCACGATGGCCGTCGGGTAGTTGTAGAAGTTCTCCGGCATGGCCAGCGCGGCCTGCTTCAGGTTGAACTTGATCGTGTGGTCGTCCACCACCTCGACGGCGTTGGCGATGCCGCGCTTCTTGCCGTCCGCGCCGACCTCGACCATCGCGCCGAACAGGCCGAGGTTGGAGGAGCCGGTCGCCGGGTCGAGCCAGCGGTTCACCGTGTGCGCCACGTCGGCGGAGGTGAAGGCGTCGCCGTTCGACCAGGTCACGTCGTCGCGCAGGTGGAACACCCACGTCGTCAGGTCGTCCGAGGCCTCCCAGCCCTTGGCCAGGTAGGGCACGGTCACGTTGTCGGCCTGGGTGCGGGTCAGGTGCTCGACCAGGAAGCGGGCGACGTTCGACTTCTCCACCCAGTCGAAGCTGGCGGGGTCGGTCATCTCCTGCACGCGCATGGAGACCTTCAGCGTCCCGCCGGCCTTCGGCGTGTCGGCGAGCGCGCTCCGGACCGGGCCGCGCCCGGTAATCGCGTCGGCCATGCCGTAGGCCGTGCCCGCCGCCATGCCGAGCAGCGCCGCCTGGCGCAGGAAGTCGCGCCGGCCGATCCGGCCGGCCTCGAACTGGCCGCACAGTTCCGGCAGGTAGCTGTGCGTGTCCGCCCCGCGCGCCCGTTCGGACGGCAGGGTGTAGCGCCGCGCGTCGCGGGCCAGGATTTTCTTGTCGGTCATTGGATGTCCGCCTCCCGTGTTTCTTCTATCGTTTCGAGTCCGCGCCCGGCGCCGGGCCGGGCGCTGGCGCGTTTCCGCCGGAATCTGTCCCGATCCGACACGCCGCGCCGTCTTCGGCCGGTAGCCTAGGACAGGGAGCGCCGGCTTGTACAGACCCGATCCGCCGCCCCCCTCCCCGCCCCTCCGCGCCGCGCCCCGCCGCGCCGTGCTACGGTGGCGCGCGAATGCCCGTTCCGCGCCTCGGGAGGCCGCCATGCGCGCCGCGCCCGCGTTCCCGCCGTTCCTCGCCCTGCTCGCGCTGCTGGCGCTCCTCGCCGCCCCGGTCCCGGCGGCCGCGGAAGAAGACGGGGCGGACCCCGGCGACCTCGCCGTCCGCTCGCTGTTCGGCCGGGACGCGGACCGCGCGGAGGCCGTGCGCGCGCTGGCGCGGCGCGGCGACCCGGACATGGCCGCCGTGCTGGCGCTCTCCCTGCGCTACCGCCCGGACGACGGCGGCGAGGCGCTGGCGGCGTTCCGCGCCGTGACGGGGAGCGCCGCCGCCGGCTGGTTCGAGGCCATGCTGTGGCTGGAGGCGCATCCCGAAGTCCATGCCCATCCGAGCTACCGCGACGTCAAGCTCGCGTTGCTCGGCCGGATCGACGGCGGCTTCGCCCGCTTCCTCGGCGACGGGCGCGGCCGGCCGGAGAACCTCGACATCCGGCTCGAGGAGATCGTCTGGGGCGGCGTGCGGCCGGACGGCATCCCCTCGCTCGACAGCCCCCGCATGGTCGCGGCGGCCGACGCCGGCTACCTGGACGACGACGACCCGGTGTTCGGCGTCGAGATCGCCGGCGACGCGCGGGCCTACCCGCTGCGCATCCTCGGCTGGCACGAGATGATGAACGACACGGTGGGCGGCGTGCCGGTCGCGCTCGCCTATTGCACGCTCTGCGGTTCGGGCATCCTGTACGAGACCCGCGTCGCGCCGCGCGAGGAGCCGTTCGTGTTCGGGACCTCGGGCCTGCTGCACCGCTCCAACAAGCTGATGTTCGACCGGGAAACGCACAGCCTGTGGAGCCAGTTCTCCGGCGAGCCGGTGTCCGGCCCGCTGCGGGGCCGGGGCTTGCGGCTGCGCCCGCGCCCGCTGGTCGTCGAGTCCTGGGCCGGCTGGCGCGCCCGCCATCCCGGCACGACCGTGCTGTCGCTCGACACCGGCTACCGGCGCGACTACGGCGCGGGCGTCGTGTACCGCGACTATTTCGCCGGGCCGGACCTGATGTTCCCGGCCTTGTCCGGCGCGGACCCGGAGGACCGGCCCAAGGACTATGTGTTCGCCGTGCGCGCGCCCGGCGGGGCCCGGGCCTGGCCGCTGTCGGATTTCGAGGGCGGCGCGGTGGTGAACGGCCGGTCGGGCCTGCTCGACGTCGTGCTGGTCGGCGACGCCGCGACGCGCACGGTCCGCGCCTACGAGCGCCGCGGCCTGTCCTTCGAGGCGACCGCGGACCCGGCGCGCTTGCGCGACGCCGGCGGCGGGGAGTGGGAGGTTACGGAAAGCCGTCTCGCCGGGCCGGGCGGCGCGCGCCTGCCCCGCGTCGCCGGGCATATCGCGTTCCGCTTCGCCTGGATGGGCTGGCCCGGCGCCGGGGAGGAGCGCTAGGCCCGGCCCGCTACGCCGGCGCGCCGAGCGCCGCCGCCAGTTCGGGGAAGCTGTCGACGACAATGTCGTGCGCCGGGTTCGGCGCCGGGTCCGGCGGGCCGCCCGGCCCCCATTCGGCGGGGCGGCGCACGAAGGCGGAGCGGAAGCCGACGGACCGCGCCGCGTCGAGGTCGAAATTGTGGCAGGCCACCATGACGATCTCGCCCGGCTCCAGCTGCAGCCATTTCGCGACCGCCCGGTACGCCTCCGGCAGCACCTTGTACTTGCCGATCGCCTCGCAGGAGAACACCGCGTCCCAGGAAAGCCCGTTGCGCCGGGCCGTGTCGAGGATTATGCGGAACGACAGGATGGTGAAGGAGCAGCACATGTATTTCTCGCGCAGCGCCGGCAGCGCGGGCGGGAAGTCCGGCCAGCAGCGGAAGGCGTGCGGCGCGTCCCAGGCGACGGCGCGGCGGTCCGCCTCGTCGAAGGCGTCGAGGCCGTGCTCGGCGCACAACTCGTCCAGCGTCGTCCGGTGCGCGCCGTCGAAATTGTAGGCCGGCGGCCCGTGCTCGCCGAGGTTCAGCATCCGGCCGAGCGCCCGGCGGCGCAACTCGTTGGCGATGGCCGGCCAGTCGCGCTCCAGCCCATGGCGCGCCCCGGCGGCCGCGAGCGCGTCGCGGAAGCCGGAATGCCAGTCCAGGATGGTGCCGCCGGTGTCGAAGGTCAGGGCCTTTACGCCGTCGAGGCTCATGCGCCGGTCTCCTTCCGCCGCCCCGGAACGCGCGGGCGGGCCGCGCCCGGGCCCCGGCCCGGGAACCGTCCTTCTACCACGCCCGGCCCGCCCGGTCCGGGCGGATCGCGCCCTGTAGTCGCGGCCCCCGCCCGGAGAGGAACCCGCCATGTCCGACACGGCCCCCCGCGCGGCCCCGAAGGGGCTGACGGTCGTCCTCGGCGCGATGGCGGCGCTCGGCGCCGCCGCGATCGACATGTGCCTGCCCGGCCTGCCGGCCATCCAGGCCGACCTCGCGACGACGCCGGAGCGCGCCGCGCTGACGCTGGGGGCGTTCTTCGCCGGCATGGGGGTGGGCCAGCTGCTCTGCGGCCCGGCGGCGGACGCCTGGGGCCGCCGGCCCGTGGCGCTGGGCGGCGTGCTGGTCTATTGCGCCGCCAGCCTCGCCTGCGTCTTCGCCGCGGACGCCGGCCAGTTGATCGCCGCGCGTTTCGTCCAGGCCTTCGGGGCGGCTTCGGGCTTCGTCGTCGCCCGCGCGGTGGTGCGCGACCTGTTCGAGATGGACGAGGCGGCGCGCGCCCATTCCCTCGTCGCCCTCGCCTTCTCGATAACGCCGCTGCTGGCGCCGACGGTGGGCGGCTGGCTGCTGGTCTGGTTCGGCTGGCGGGCGATCTTCCTGGCGCTGTGCCTGATGGGGGCGGCGTGCCTCCTGGCGCAGGCGCTCCGGGTTCCCGAAACCCTGCCGGCCGCGCGCCGGACGCCGATCTCGCCGCGCGGCCTCGCGCGGGGCTACGCGCGCATCCTGGCGAACCGGCGCACGATGGGCTGCATCCTCGCCGGCGCCTTTCCCTTCGCCGGCATGTTCGTCTATTTCCACGCCTCGCCCTTCGTGTTCATCGAACTGCACGGCGTGCCGGCGCGCCATTACGGCCTGCTGTTCGCGCTGAACGTGCTGGCCCTGATCGCGGCGAGCTACGCCAACGCGCGGCTGGCGCCGGTCCGGGGGGCGCTGGCGATGCTGCGCGCCGGCTGCGCGCTCGCGGCGGCGGGCGGCGTCGCGCTGTTCGCGACGACGGCGCTGGACATCGGCGGGCTGGCCGGCGTCGTGCTGCCGCTGGTCGTCGCCATCGGGGCGCTCGGCTTCGTCGGGGCGAACGCGACGGCCGGCGCGCTCGCGCCCTTCCCCAACCTCGCGGCGACGACGGGCGCGCTGCAGGGCTTCGCGATGATGATGCTGGGCGCGGGGATGGGCTGGCTGGCCGGGTTCCTGCACGACGGCACGGCGCGGCCGATGGGCGCGATTATCGCCGCGCTGGCCGTGCTCGGCCTCGTCGTCTGCCTGGCGCTGGTCCGCGACGGGCCGCGGGAGAGCGGCGGATAGCGCGGATCGCCGGCGCGCCGCCGCCCGCGTCTTCCGCTATAAGGGGCCGACCTCGACCGCCGCGGACCGCGACATGGCCGACCGCCTCTCCAACGCCGACGCAAGGCGCGTCTTCCTGCGCCTGCACGAGCTTTCGGGCCGCCCGGCCGGGCCGGCGCGCCGCCGCGACCTGCCGGCGCTGGCCGAAAGGCTCGGCTTCGTGCAGATCGACAGCATCCGCACGGTGGAGCGGGCGCACCACCACATCCTGGCCTCGCGCGCGCCCGGCTACCGGCCCGCCTGGCTCGCCCACCACCTCGAACGCGAGCGCAGCCTGTTCGAGAACTGGACCCACGACGCCTCGGTCGTCCCGGCGCGGTTCTTCCGGTACTGGAAGCCGCGGTTCCGCCGGACCGGGGCGGCGCTGATGCGGCTCGCCTGGTTCCGCGAGCGCCTCGGCGACGACCCCGAGGGGACCTGCCGCCGGGTGCTCGACTTCGTGGCCGAGAACGGGCCGGCGATGGCGCGCGACCTGAAACCCGCCAACCCGCCGCCGCCGGACGGGCTGGAGACGGCGCCGGGCGCCTGGTGGGGCTGGCACCCCTCGAAGGCGGCGCTGGTGTTCCTGTGGCGCACCGGCAAGCTCGCGGTGGCGGCGCGCGAGGGCTTCCAGAAGGCCTACGACCTTACCGAGCGCGTGATCCCGGCGGAGCACCTGGACGGCGAGCCGACGGAGGCCGGGTTCGTCGACTGGCACTGCGCCGGCGCGCTGGAACGCCTCGGCTTCGCCAGCCCGACCGAGATCGCCCGCTACTGGGAGGCGGTGGGGCCGGCCGAGGCCGCCGCCTGGCGCGACGGGCCGGGCCGCGCGACGGTCCGCGAGGTCGAGGTCGAGGGAGCCGACGGGACCTTCCGCCCGGCGCTGGCGCGCCCCGACCTGTTCGAGCTGGCCCGCGCGGCGCCGGAGCCGCCGGCGCGGGTGCGCTTCCTCTCGCCCTTCGACCCGCTGGCGCGCGACCGCGGCCGCCTCGCGCGGCTGTTCGGCTTCGATTTCCGCATCGAAATCTACGTGCCGCGGGCGCGGCGCGCCTACGGCTACTACGTCTACCCGATGCTGGAGCGCGACCGGCTGGTCGGGCGGATCGAGATGCGGGCCGACCGCGAAGCCGGCGCGCTGGCGGTCGAGGGCCTGTGGCCGGAGCCGGGCGTCCGCCTCGGCAAGGCGCGCCGCGCCCGGATCGAGGCGGAACTCGACCGCTGGCGGCGCTACGCCGGCCTCGACGGCGTGCGCTGGGCGCCCTCCGCCGGCGGCGGGAGCGCGGGCGGATGATCGTCGTCGTCCCCCGGGGCCGGGTCTCGCGGGTCTGGACCGTGCTCTCGCCCGTCGTCGCCGTCGCGCTCACGCTGGCGACCGGCGTCGTCATCTTCTCGGCGATGGGGCACGATCCCGGCCTCGCGCTGTACACCTATTTCGTCCGGCCGCTGACCGACGCCTACGGCGCGACGGAACTCCTGGTGAAGGCGGCGCCGCTGATCCTGATCGCCACCGGGCTGGCGATCGGGTTCCGGGCCAATGTCTGGAACATCGGCGCCGAGGGGCAGTTCACCATGGGCGCGATCGCCGGCGGCGGCGTCGCCATCGCCTTCCACGACAGCGATAGCGCGCTGCTGCTCCCGCTCGTGCTGGCGGCGGGGACGGCGGGCGGCGCGGCCTGGGCGGCGATCCCGGCCTGGCTCAGGACCCGGTTCAACGCCAACGAAATCCTCGTCAGCCTGATGCTGGCCTATGTGTCGATCCTGCTGCTGAGCTACCTGGTGCACGGCCCATGGCGCGACCCGGACGGCTACAACTTCCCCGAAAGCCGGCTGTTCCCGGAGGCGGCGACGCTGCCGCTGCTGGCGGCGGACAGCCGGCTGCACCTGGGCCTGGTCTTCGCGCTCGCGGCGGCGGCGGGCGGCTGGCTGCTGCTGTCGCGGACGACGGCCGGCTTCGCGCTGCGGGTCGCGGGCGCGGCCCCGGCGGCGGCGCGCTACGCCGGCTACGGGCGGAACCGCTCGATCTGGGTCGCGCTTCTGGCGAGCGGCGCGCTCGCCGGCCTCGCGGGCGTGTCGGAGGTTTCCGGCACGATCGGCCAGCTGCTGCCGACGATCTCGCCCGGCTACGGCTTCACGGCGATCATCGTCGCCTTCCTCGGCCGCCTGCATCCGGCCGGGATCGTGCCGGCCGGGCTGGCGGTGGCGCTCTCCTACATCGGCGGCGAGACGGCGCAGATCGAGATCGGGCTGCCGGCGGCGGTCACCGGCCTGTTCCAGGGCGTGCTGCTGTTCTTCCTGCTGGGGTGCGACCTGCTGACGCGCTACCGGCCCAGGATCGTCCTTCCGGGGAGGGGGTGAGGCATGGACCCGGTCGCCGTCGTCCTCACCGTCGTCACCGCCTCGACGCCGCTGCTTTTCGCGGCCGCCGGCGAACTGGTGACCGAGAAGTCGGGCGTGCTCAACCTCGGCGTCGAGGGCACGATGCTGGTGGGCGCGGTCGCCGCTTTCGCGGCGGCGGTCTCGACCGATAGCGCGATCCTCGGCGTGCTGGCCGGCGCGGCGGCGGGGACGGCGCTGGCGGCGGTGTTCGGCGTGCTGGTGCTGGTCCTGCTGGCGAACCAGGTGGCGACCGGCCTCGCGCTCACCATCTTCGGCGTGGGGTTGAGCGCGCTCGCCGGGGCCGGTTTCGTCGGCGTCGCGCGCGCGCCGCTGCCCCGGCTCGACATCCCCGGCCTGTCGGACATCCCGGTCCTCGGCCCGGTCGTGTTCGGGCAGGACGCGCTGGTCTACCTCTCGCTGGCGATGCTGGCGGGGATCGCCTGGGTTCTGGCGCGGACGCGGGCGGGGCTGGTGCTGCGGGCGGCGGGGGAGGCGCAGGACGCGGCCCACGCGCTCGGCCACCCGGTGGCGGCGATCCGCTTCGCCGCGATCCTGTTCGGCGGCGCGATGGCGGGGCTGGCGGGGGCCTACCTGTCGCTGGCCTACACGCCGCTCTGGGCCGAGAACATGACGGCCGGGCGCGGCTGGATCGCGCTGGCGCTGGTGGTGTTCGCGACCTGGCGGCCCGGCCGCGTGCTGCTCGGCGCCTACATGTTCGGCGCGGTCACCATCCTGCAGCTGCACGCCCAAGGCTGGGGGATACAGGTCGCCTCGCAGTTCATGTCGATGCTGCCCTACCTGGCGACGATCCTGGTGCTGGTCCTGATCTCCCGCGACGGGACGCGCATCCGCCTCAACGCCCCCGCCAGCCTCGGCCGCGCCTTCCACGGCGCCCGGTGAAGCCGACCGCGACAATTAGGAGCCGCCGCCGCCTCGCTCGACGGCGAAATGGGCCTCGACCGGATCGCGGGCCTCGCCGTTGATCGGGAGGATGTCCTGCGGGCAGGCGGAGAAGACGGCGACCAGGTCCATCTCGGCCCGGAACCGCACGCAATCCCCCGGCCGCGACAGCGGCGCCTCGTAGGAAAGGCCGCCGTCCGCCGTCCACGGGATGTTCATGAACAGGTTGAGCGGCGACGGCGTGAACGCCGCCGCCAGGCCGAGTTCCGCCAGCCCGGCGTGCATGTTGTCGGAGCAGTTGTCGTGGTAACCCTCGTGGCCGAGCAGCACATAGCGCTCCCGGTCGCAGGCCGCGATCAGCGTGTCGTGGCGGCCCGGCGAGGTGTCCTCCAGCACCGTCAGCATCGCCCGGCGCCGGTTGCTGTAGTAGCTGTCGCCGGGGCCGGGGCACATCTTCATGCCCGTCGCCCGCGTCGCCTGCATCGACATGTACTCCGCCATGTCCTCCGCCGCGAAGGCCCAGGTGTCCACCACCTGGGAGCCGTGCGTGTTGACCACCCGCAGCACGCTCCCGGCGCCGACGCGCGCCGCCTTGCCGCGCCGCGCCGGAATCTCGACCAGCCCGCCTTCCGCCATCGTGTCCTCCCCCGCCTTTCGCCGCTTGCGCCGCCCCGCCGCGCCGTGCATCGATAGCCGCCCGGCGAACCTCGCGGAGCGGGAATCATGGCGGAAATTCCGGCGCGGGCAAGGGCCGTCGTCATCGGCGGCGGCGTTATCGGCTGCTCGGTCGCCTACCACCTGGCGAAGCTCGGCTGGCGGGACGTGGTCCTGCTGGAGCGCAAGCAGCTGGCCTGCGGGACCACCTGGCACGCCGCCGGCCTGATCGGGCAGTTGCGCGCGACCTACAACCTGACGCGGCTCGCGCGGTACTCGACCGAACTCTACGGCGGGCTGGAGGCCGAGACCGGGGTGGCGACCGGCTACAAGCGCCACGGCTCGCTCGCGCTGGCGCTGACGGAGGAGCGGTTCGAGGAGCTCCGGCGCGGCGCCGACATGGCGGCGACCTGCGGGCTGGAGGCGCATGTCCTCTCGCCCTCGGAGTGCAAGGCGGCCTGGGCGCCGCTGGAGACCGGCGATTCGGCGGGCGGCGTGTTCCTGCCCGGCGACGGGCAGGCCGACCCGGCCAACATCGCGCTGGCGCTGGCGCGGGGCGCGCGCGACCTCGGCGTGGCGATCCACGAGGGCGTGAAGGCGACCGGCGTGCGCCGGCGGGACGGCCGCGCCGTCGGCGTCGAGACGGACGCCGGCCCGGTCGAGGCCGAATACGTCGTCAACTGCGCCGGCATGTGGGGGCGCGAGGTGGGCGCGATGGCCGGCGTGTCGATCCCGCTGCACGCGGCCGAGCATTTCTACATCGTCACCGAGCCGATGCCGGGCCTCCCCCGCGACCTGCCGGTGCTGCGCGTGCCGGACGAGTGCGCCTATTACAAGGAGGACGCCGGCAAGCTGCTCGTCGGCTGTTTCGAGCCGCGGGCCAAGCCCTGGGGGATGGCGGGCATCCCCGAGGACTTCTGCTTCGACCAGCTGCCGGAGGATCTGGAGCATTTCGCGCCGATCCTGGAGGCGGCGACGGCGCGCGTGCCGGCGCTGGGGCGCGTCGGCGTGCGGACCTTCTTCAACGGGCCGGAGAGCTTCACGCCGGATGTGCGCTACCTGCTGGGCGAGGCGCCGGAGTTGCGGAACTTCTACGTCGCCTGCGGCTTCAACTCGATCGGCATCCAGTCGGCGGGCGGGGCCGGCAAGGCGCTCGCCGAATGGATGGACGCGGGCGAGCCGCCCTTCGACCTGTGGGACGTGGACATCCGCCGGATGCAGCCCTTCCAGTCCAACCGGAGCTACCTGTTCCACCGCACGAAGGAGACGCTCGGCCTGCTCTACGCCGACCATTTCCCGCACCGCCAGTTCGCAACCGCGCGGGGCGCGCGGCGCTCGCCGCTGCACGACCGGCTGGCGGCGCGCGGCGCGTGCTTCGGCGAGACGGCGGGGTGGGAGCGGGCGAACTGGTTCCTGCCGGAGGAGGCGCGCGCGCGCGGCGAGGCGGCCGAATACCGCTATTCCTGGAAGCGGCGGAACTGGTTCGCGCATTCCGCCGCCGAGCATCGCGCGGTCCGCGAGGGGGCCGGCCTGTTCGACCTCTCCTCCTTCGCCAAGTTCCGCGTCGAGGGGCCGGACGCCGAGGCGGCGCTGCAGCGGATAATGGCGAACGACGCGGCGGTCGCGCCGGGGCGGATCGTGTACGGCCCGTGGCTCAACCGTCGCGGCGGGATCGAGGCCGACCTGACCGCGACGCGGCTGTCGGAGACCGCCTTCCTGGTCGTCGCCTCGGCCGCCTCGGCGACGCGCGACCTCGCCTGGCTGCGCCGCCACATGCCGGAGGACGCGCGCTGCGCGGTCACGGACGTCACCGCCGGCGAGGCCGTGCTCGCCGTCATGGGGCCCCGCGCGCGCGAGGTCCTGCAACCGCTGACCCCGGCGGACCTGTCGAACGCGGCCTTCCCGTTCGGGACGGCGCGGGAGGTCGAGTTCGCCATGGGGACGGCCCGCGCGCACCGGATAAGCTATGTCGGCGAACTGGGCTGGGAGCTTTACGTCCCGGCCGACATGGCGGTCCACGCCTTCGAGGCCCTGGTGGAGGCGGGCGCGCCGGCCGGCTTGCGCCTCTGCGGGATGCACGCGCTCGACTCCTGCCGGATCGAGAAGGCGTTCCGGCATTTCGGCCACGACATAACCGACGAGGACCATGTGCTGGAGGCCGGCCTCGGCTTCGCCGTCAGGACGGACAAGCCGGCCGGCCGGTTCGGCGATTTCATCGGCCGCGAGGCGGTGCTGGAGGCGCGCCGGCGCGGCGCGCGCCGCCGGCTGGTCCAGTTCCGCCTCGCCGACCCGGAGCCGCTGCTGTTCCACAACGAGCCGATCCTGCGCGACGGCGCGCCGGCCGGGCGGATCGCGTCGGCGAATTACGGCCACTGGCTCGGCGGCGCGGTCGGCCTCGGCTACGTGCCGGTCGAGCCGGGCGAAACGGCCGCCGAGACCGAGGGCGCGCGCTACGAAATCGTCGTCGCCGGCGAACGGTTCCCCGCCGCCGCCAGCCTCCGCCCGATGCACGACCCCACAGGCGCCCGGATGCGCGCGTGAGGGCGCGATACGCCGTTTCCGCGGGCGCGCGAATCGTGTTAGGGTGCCGGCTCCAGCAACAATCGAAAGGAGGTGATCCAATGTCGAGTGGGAAACAGGCGCCGCGGTGCCGGGCCGAAGGTTTCGCGGCGGCATCGGAGCAGCCTTCGATGCGCGCCGGCTAGACCGGACCGATCCACGAGGATCGCGGCCCGCTCGCGGGCCTCTCGCGGGAAGGCCCCCTCCGGGGGGCCTTCCTTCGTTTCGGGGCGGAAGCGCGGCCGGCGCGGGCCGGCGCGGTTCCGCCGCCGCGCGATCCGCGCTAAGGTCCCCCAACGCCGACAGGGGCCGACAGGGAGGGACACCATGGCCGAGCCTGGACACAATTCGGGGAACCGCCTCGCCATCCGCCTGCACCCCGCCGACAACGTGGTCACCGCCCGGATCGACCTGCTGGCCGGGACCGGGCTGGACGGGGAGGAGGCCGTCGCCGCCGGCCCCGTCCCGGCGGGCCACAAGGTCGCCACGCGCCGCATCGCCCGCGGCGAGCCGGTGCGCAAATACGACCAGATCATCGGCTTCGCGGCCGAGGAGATCGCGCCCGGCGCGCATGTGCATGTGCACAATGTCGAGATGCGCGACTTCGACCGCGACTACGCCTTCTGCGCCGACGCGCGGCCGACGGATTTCGTGCCCGAGGCCGAGCGGCGGACCTTCGAGGGCTATGTCCGCGCGAACGGCCGCGTCGGCACGCGCAACTATATCGGCGTGCTGACCAGCGTGAACTGCTCGGCGACGGCGGCGAAATACATCGCGGCCTCGGTCTCGGACGAATTGCTGGCCGGCTACCCGAACGTGGACGGCGTGGTCGCGCTGGCGCATTCGACCGGCTGCGGCATGGCCGGCGCGGGCGAGGGCTACGACAACCTCCAGCGCGTGCTGTGGGGCTTCGCGCGGCATCCGAATTTCGCCGGCATCGTCATGGTCGGCCTCGGCTGCGAGGTGAACCAGATCGATTTCCTGCTGGAGGCCTACGGGCTGGAGCGCGGGCCGCGCTTCCAGACCATGACGCTGCAGGACACCGGCGGCACCCGCAAGACGGTGGCGCGCGGCGTCGGCCTGATCGCCGACATGCTGCCCGAGGCCGACAAGGCGCGCCGGACGGCGGCCCCGGCCGGCGAACTCACGCTGGCGCTGCAATGCGGCGGCTCGGACGCCTATTCCGGGATCACCGCCAACCCCTCGCTCGGCGCGGCGGCGAACCTGCTGGTGCGCCACGGCGGCACGGCGGTGCTGGCCGAGACGCCGGAAATCTACGGCGCCGAGCACCTGCTGACCCGCCGCGCGGCGAGCCGCGAGGTCGGCGAGAAACTGGTCGAGCGGATCGCCTGGTGGGAGGACTACTGCGCGCGCAACGGCGGCGAGATGAACAACAACCCCTCGCCGGGCAACAAGGCGGGCGGGCTGACCACCATCCTGGAGAAGTCGCTCGGCGCCGCCGCCAAGGGCGGGACCACCAACCTGTGCGGCGTCTACCGCTACGGCGAGCCGATCGGCGCGAAGGGTTTCGTGTTCATGGACAGCCCCGGCTACGACCCGTGCTCGATCACCGGGCAGGTGGCGAGCGGCTCCAACGTGGTGACCTTCACCACCGGGCGCGGCTCCTGCTACGGCTGCAAGCCGGCCCCGTCGCTGAAGCTCGCCACCAACACGCCGATGTACCGCCGCATGGAGGAGGACATGGACATCAACTGCGGCGAGGTGCTCGACGAGGACCTGTCGATCGAGGCGATGGGCGGGCGGATTTTCGAGAAAATCCTCGACGCCGCCTCGGGCGCGCCGACCAAGAGCGAGGCCCTCGGCCTCGGCGACAACGAGTTCATCCCCTGGCAGATCGGCGCGACGATGTGAGGCGCGGGGAGGGGGCGCGGGACGCGCCAAGCGGGAAAAATGTTGACGAAGGGCCGGGCGCTCCGCACTATCCTCTGGCGAACAACCCGCGAACTCAGGAGGCTCCCCGCGATGGACGCGATCCGCGACAGGCGATGGAAACCCGGAAGCGCCTTCCCGCGCGGCTTCCTTTCCGTGACGACGATGGCCGGCCTGTTCGGCGCACCGAGATTCGCGTCGAGACGGCAACCTCGTTCCTGGAAGGACGATCCGAGGAACATTAGCGCCGATGCGTCGAGAGCCTTGGGGCATGTGGGGGCCGAAAGGGAGGAACGGCGCCGCGCCGAACAGGAATCCCGCTCGACCGCACCCGTTCCAAGCCGAACGAAGACCGCCCCTTCGCCGCCTGGAGACGACGAATGAGCGAGGCCAATTGGAAGAACCGCACGCTGTTCCATCACGACAACCTCCCCGTTCTTCGCGGCATGAACAGCGAAGCCGTCGATCTGATCGCGACCGATCCGCCGTTCAACAAGAGCAGGGATTTCCACGCGACGCCCGACAGCCTGGCGGCCGGGGCCAGCTTTCAAGACCGCTGGTCGTGGGAAAAGGATGTTCACCAGGATTGGGTGGACCAGATCACCGACGACTACCCGCGGCTGATGGAAGCTATCGAAAGCGCCCGCTACGCGCACTCCGACGGCATGGGCGCGTTTATGTGTTTCATGGCCGTGCGGTTGTTGGAGATGCGCCGGGTCCTGAAACCGACAGGCAGCATCTATCTGCACTGCGACCCGACCGCCTCGCACTATCTGAAAGCGGTCATGGATGCTATTTTCGGGTGGAAAAACTTCAAGAACGAAATCATTTGGGAACGTTCGGCGGGGAGGAGCGATGCAAAGTCCTTTGCCCGAATCCATGACGGAATTCTCTATTACGGGAAGTCGGATGCCGTTGTGTGGAACCAGCAATACGATCCGTTGACACCGGATTACGTTGATCGGACCTATCGTTACGAGGATGTGCGGGGCCGTTACACCACGATGCCGTTGAGCGGGGGAGGGGTATCGGGCCAAACTCACGAATTCACTTGGCGCGGCGTGCACGCCCGCAATTGGCGTTTCACCGTCGAGAGTTTGGAGAAGCTGGAAGCCAAGGACCTGATTCACTGGTCGCGGAATGGGCGACCGCGGCGCAAGTTCTATCTGTCGGACTCCAAGGGCGTCGCCGCCCGTGACGTCATAACCAACATCAACCGGGCGCCGAAGGTGGAAAGGACAGGCTTTCCGACGCAAAAGCCTCTTGCCCTGTACGAGCGCTTGATTCTCGCGAGCTCGAACAAGGACGATATCGTGCTCGATCCGTTCGCGGGTTGCGCAACCACCTGTGTCGCCGCCGAAAGGCACGGGCGGCAATGGGTCGGCATCGACATTTGGAAAAAGGCGCACGAGCTCGTGATCGAGCGCCTGAAGGACGAGGGGTTGCTCGAGGAGGCGGTGGGGGAGGCAAGCCACCTCGCTTTCGGCGACATCCACTATTTGCGGGAGCCGCCAACCCGCACCGACGATGGCCAGCCGGCCGCGCCGTTCCTGCGGCCGAAGATCGCGGTCTTCGAGCCGCGCGGACCGAAGATGAGCCGCGCGGCGATGTACCGCTATCTGGTGGGCCAACACGGGGCCAAGTGCCAAGGCTGCGACCGCGAGTTCGACGATCCGCGCTACCTCGACCTGGACCACAACACGCCGCGCTCGGATGGGGGCATCAACCACATCTCGAACCGCATTCTGCTGTGCGGGCCGTGCAACCGGCTCAAGAGCAACATGCTCACCTTGTCCGGCCTGCGCCGGGAAAACCGGAAACGTGGCTTTATGGCCGACCGGGATGGCGAACACCCTTTGATGCGCGAAATCCGGCAAGAGCGCGAGAGCATTCCGCCGACCCTGTTCGACTGATCCCCCCGTTCACCCCAACCCCGGGTCGCGGAGGAAGTCGAAGTCGCAGCCGGCGTCGGCCTGGAGCACGTGGTCGTGGTAGAGCTTGCGGTAGCCGCGCGGCGGCGCCGGCGGGGCGGGCGGGGCCTCGGCGCGGCGGCGCGCCAGTTCCTCCGGCGGAACCAGCAGGTCGAGCTTGCGGTCGCGCACGCTCGCGCGGACGCGGTCGCCGGTCCGCGCCAGGCCGAGCGGGCCGCCGGAGGCCGCGTCCGGCGTCGCGTGCAGCACGATGGTGCCGTAGGCGGTGCCGCTCATTCGCGCGTCGGAAATCCGCAGCATGTCCCTGACGCCCGCGCGCGCCAGCTTGCCGGGGATCGGCAGGTAGCCGGCCTCCGGCATGGCGGCCGCGCTCCTCGGCCCGGCGTTCTGCAGCACCAGCGCGTCGCCGGGCGCCACGTCGAGGTCCGGGTCGTCGATCCGCGCCGCCAGGTCCTCCAGCGAGGAGAACACCACCGCCCGCGCCTCCGTCTCGAACAGGGCCGGATCGGCGGCCGACCGCTTCAGGATCGCCCCGCCCGGCGCCAGCGAGCCGAACAGCGCCACCAGCCCGCCCGACGGGCGCACCGGGTCGTCGAACGGGCGGACCACGGCGCGGTCCACATACTCCGGCTCCGCCGCCAGCCGCTCGCCCAGCGTCATGCCCGCGACCGTCGGGCAGTCGAGGTTCAGCAGCGGCCTGAGTTCGCGCAGCGCCGCGCCCAGCCCGCCGGCCCGGAACAGGTCCTCCATGTAGTGGTCGCCGGTCGGCTTCAGGTCGATCAGCACCGGCGTCTCGTCCGAAAGCGCGTTGAGCCGCGCCAGCGGGACCGGGATGCCGAGCCGCCCGGCGATCGCCGTCAGGTGGATAATGGCGTTGGTCGAGCCGCCGATCGCCAGCAGCACGCGCAGCGCGTTCTCCACCGATTCGGGCGTGAGTATCCGGCGCGGCGCCAGCCGCTCCCCCTCCGGCGCCAGCGCCAGCGCGACGGCGCGCGCGCCGGAGGCCTCGGCGGCGCGCAGCCGGTCGGCGTGGACGGCCGGGATCGCCGCCGTGCCGGGCAGCGCCATGCCCAGCGCCTCGACGATGCAGGCCATGGTGCTCGCCGTGCCCATGACGGCGCAGGTGCCGGCCGTGGTGACCAGCCGCCCCTCGATCCGCTCGATGCCGGCGCGGTCGATCTCGCCGGCGCGGTATTTCGCCCAGAAGCGCCGGCAGTCCGTGCAGGCGCCGAGCCGCTCGCCCTCCGAATGGCCGGTCAGCTGCGGGCCGGCGATCAGCGACACCACGGGGATGTCGGCGTTGGCCGCGCCCATCAGCTGCGCCGGCAGCGTCTTGTCGCAGCCGCCGAACAGCACCGCCGCGTCCATCGGCTGGGCCGCCAGCATCTCCTCGGTGTCCATGCTCATCAGGTTGCGGAACATCATCGAGGTCGGGCTGAGGAAGCTCTCGCCGAGCGAGATCGTCGGGAAGACGACCGGCAGGCCGCCGGCCGCCAGCACGCCGCGCTTCACGGCCTCGATCGCCTCCGGCGCGTGGCGGTGGCAGTTGTTGTAGCCGCTCCCGGTGTCGGCGATCCCGACCACCGGGCGCGAAAGCGCCTCGCGCCCGTAGCCCATGGAGGCGGCGTTGGCGCGCCGGAGGTACAGGCTGAAATCCATGTCGCCGTAGTTGGTGAGGCCGCGGGCCAGCCCCATCCGGCGTTCGTCCTCGCGCGACATCGTCTCGGTTCCCTCCCGGCCCGGCCGCCGTTACTGTGCGCCGATCCTAGCGCGCGCCGGAGTTTCCCTCCATGCCCTTGTCCCGGAACCCGGCCCTCCTGGTCGCGCTGCCCCTGGCGCTGGTCCTGGGGGTTCCGTATTTCCTGGTGGGCGGGCGGCTGGACTTCCTGGGGTCGATGACGGATTCGCCGGTCCGCATGGCCGGGCTGGTCCCCTTCGCGGCGGGGATGGCGGCGATGCTGGCGGGCATGGCGGCCGCGCTGTCGCGGCGCGGCGGCGGCGAAGGCGGCGCGGGCGCGGCGCCGGCCGGCCCGTTCCGCTATGTGCGCAACCCGGTCTGGTCCGGCGCGCTGCTGGCGATCCTGTCGCAATACCTGCTTTACGACTGGCCGCCCGTCCTCGCCTACGCGGCGGTGCTGTTCGCGACGCTGGACGGGCTGGTCCGCTTCGTCGCGGAGCCGAGGCTGGCGGCGCGCCGCGGCGCGGCGTGGGAGGCCTACCGGGCCGAGGTCCCGCGCTGGTTGCCCCGCCGCCCGCGCCGGGCGGTTTCGCGGTAGCGCGGCCCGCCCGCGCCCGCTAGACTCCGCCGGTCGTCGCGTTTCGGGGAGGTGCGCCATGTCCTACACGCTGGAACGGTTCGCGGCCGATTGCCGCGCCGCGCTGGAGGCCGATCCCGGCGCCGGCGGGCTGGAGGCGGTGCGCCGCCATGTCGAGGCCGCCTGCGGGGATTCCGGCTTCGTCGCGGCGCATCTGGGGCCGGACAACGACTCGCCGCGCAAGGTGCTCTACGAGGACCCGGACCTGGGGTTCTGCATCCTCGCCCATGTCCACGACGGCGCGCGGACCAGCCCGCCGCACGACCACGGGCCGAGCTGGGCGGTCTACGGCCAGGCCGAGGGCGTGACCTGGATGACCGACTGGCGCTGCCTGCGCAAGCCGGAGGCGGACCGGCCGGGCGAGGTCGAGGCGGTGCGGACCTACGAACTCCGCCCCGGAATGGCGCGCGCCTACGCCGTCGGCGACCTGCACTCGCCCCGCCGCGACGCCGCGACCCGCCTGGTCCGGGTCGAGGGCGTGAACATGGACGGCGTGCCCCGCGACGCCTACATGGTCGCGCCGGCGCGCGCGGCCGAATAGGCGCGCCGCGGCCGGGCTACTCCTCCAGCGTCGGGCCGGCGCCGGCGACGCGGGTCTGGCGCATCAGGCGGCGGTGTTTGTCGGCGTCGTAGCCGACGCCGCGATGCAACATGCAGCGGTTGTCCCAGACAACCGCCTCGCCAGGCGCCCAGTCGTGCGCGTACACGCTTTCCGGACGGGTCGCGCCGGCCAGCAGGCCGTCGAGCAGCGCCCGGCTTTCGCGCGCCTCCCAGCCCTCGATCTCGCGCGCGTGCGAGCCGACATAGTAGGCGGCGGCCCCGTTGCGCGGGTTGCGGCGCACCAGCCGCTGGCGGATCGGCGGCAGCGAGGCGGCGTGCGAGGGCGTCACCGCGTCCGGCGCCACCTTCGAGCGCGAGAAGACGTAGTCGTGCACGACGACCAGCGGCTCGATCCGCTCCCGCGTCTCCGCCGGCAGCCGCGCGTGGGCGGCCCGCGCGCTCGCGAACAGGGTCTGCCCGCCCTCGTCCGGGACCTCCTTCACGCTCTGGATCGAAACCAGGCTCGGCACGGCGCGGAAGGAGGAGTCCGAATGCCACATGTTGTTGCCGGTGAGGAACACCGTCAGCCTGTCGGAATTGCCGAGCACGCTCCCGTCCGGCTGCACGTTGCCGATGGTGCCGAAATAGTCGAGCACGCCGTCGCGGCCGAGCCGGGCGTGGTTCGGCTCCGGCTCGCCGAGCCGGCGGGTGAAGGCGAGATGCGCCTCGTCGTCGAGGAACTGGTCCGGGAAGACGACGAGCGAATACGTGTCGATCGCCTCGCGGACGCGCTCGACCTCCGCCTCCGTCAGCGGGCCGCGCAGGTCCATGCCCGTTATCCGCGCCCCGAACTCCCCGTGGAGCGGCTCCACCCCCGGTTCCGCCATCCCCGCCTCCCGCGCCGATCCGCCGTCGCGGGCGAGCATAGGGCGTTTCCGCCGCCGGCGGAAACTTTCCCGCCGGGCGGTCAGGCGGCGGCCGCGCGGGGGGCGCCGCCGCAGCTGGCGCCGCCGAGCACGCAGAACCGCGCGCAATGCGGATGGTTGAGCCGCACCGGCCGCGCCGCCTCGGCCAGCGTCGCGCCGAGCTCGAAGCCCGGCTCGTGCGGCAGCAGCGTGCAGGCGACCACCGACGGCCGGTCCGCGCCCCGCCGCTTCACCACCATGCGCGCGGTCGCGCACATCTGGTCGCCGGGCGAGACCGACAGCAGGCTCCAGCAGCCCGCGGTGATTTCCTGCACGTCCGCGGCCGCGTCCATCTCCGGGAACAGCACGACCTCCTCCGGGTCGCCGGCGTCCAGCGCGAGGCCGCGCGCGGCGAGGAAGCGCGCGAAGCCGGCCCGCGCCTCGGCCTCCGTCTCGCCGGCGGGCCGCCGCGCGGCGATGGCGAGCGCGAAGCCGTTGTCCCGCAGCCACTCCAGCCCGGCGACCGTCGGCTCCCAGGTCCGGGGGCCGCGCACCGCCTCGTGCCCCGCGCGCGTGTGGTGGTCCACCGAGACCCGGACCCTGAGCCGCGCCCCGAACCGCTCGCGCAGCGCCAGCAGGCCGGCGCGCCGGTTCCACATCGGCTTCATCGCGTTGGTCAGCACCAGCGCCTCGAACCCCCGCCCGAGCGCGTCGCCCAGCATGGCGAGGAAACCGGGGTTCATGAACGGCTCCCCGCCGGTGAACCCGATCGTCCGCGTGCCGAGCCGGTCGCGCTCGATCTCGTCGAAACAGGCGGCCGCCTCGTCGGCCCGGATGTAGGCGAGCCGGTCGTTGGTCGGCGAGGACTCGATGTAGCAGTTGGCGCAGGCGATGTTGCAGAGCGTGCCCGTGTTGATCCACAGCGTCTCCAGCGCCCGGAACTCCACCCGCGCGCGCGGCTCCCCGGCCGCCGTGACCAGCGGGTCCCGGAACTTGCGGGGATCGAGCGGCGCGGCGGGACCGGTCGCGGACATGCGGCTTCCCGTAACGGTTCGGCGGTGCCGAATCGGTAGCCCGGACGGCGCGCGCGGGCAAGCGGGAAACGCCGGGCGGGCGGGCTATCCGCCGCCGAACAGCGCCTCGACCTTCCTTTCCAGCGAGCACCAGACCGAGCAGTCCGGGCTTTCCCGCGTGTAGGGCGACGACATCTCGAGGCTGAGGAACAGGAACACGGCGACGAAGATCGCGGCCACGACCAGGATCGAAACCGCGGCGGCGCGAAGCCGCTGGAGGATCGGGCTTGCCTGCATCGTTCCGTTCTCCCGCGTCGCGCGGCGGGTCCCGTCCCGCCGCCGGCCGCGCGCAGTCATGCCAAAACCGGAGCCGCGCGTCCAGCCGGTCCTTCGCCCCGCCTTCGCCCCTTGCGCGGCGGCGCGCTTCGGGCCATGTTCCGCCGCGAGGCTGGCGAGGGGAAGGGGCCATGGCACTGGTCGACGAGGCGGCGCCGGAGGCGCTCGACCGCGCGTATGTCGAGGCGGACCTCCACTATATCGTGGACGACGGCAAGCCCTCGGTCCGCTATGTGGACTGGCCGGAAATGGCCCACAAGGCGCGTATCGCGCCCTACGAGGCGCGGCGCACGCGCATCCATGACGGCCGGCGCGCCGGCGGGCCGTTCTCGCTGGCGCGCCACGGCTTCGAACTCGCGGACCACGACACGGCCGTGCGGGACTTCTACGACGAGGAAGAGGTCCGCCGCGTCTACTACCCCGAGACCGAGGCGCTGATCCGGGCGCGGTCCGGGGCCGGGCGCGTCCATGTGTTCGACCACACGGTCCGCACGCCCGTGGCGGCGCGCCACGCCGAGGGCTGGCTGCGCGGGCCGGTGCGCTACGTGCACAACGACTATACCGAGCGCTCGGCGCCGCAACGGCTGCGCGACATCCTGCCCGACGAATGGGAAAGCGTGGCGGCCGGCCGGCGCTTCGCCATTATCCAGACCTGGCGGTCGATCGCGCCACGCGTCGAATCGGAGCCGCTGGCGATGTGCGACGGCTCCACAATCCCGGAGTCCGGCTTCATCCGCAACGAGCGGCGCTACCGCGACCGCACGGCCGAGACCTACCACATCCCCTACGACCCGGCGCATCGCTGGTACTACTTCCCGTGGATGCGGCGGGACGAGGCGCTGGTCTTCAAGGTGTTCGACACCGACGCCTCGGCCGGCGTGCGCTTCACCGCCCACACCGCCTTCGACGACCCGTCCGCGCCGCCGGACGCCGCGCCGCGCGAGAGCATCGAGATGCGCGCGCTGGCGCTGTGGTAGGGAGACCCGGTATGACCCAGGAGATCGGTACGACCCGAGAGGCGGCGACGGTCCGCGAAGCTCCGGAAAGCGGCGGCGCCGTCGGAAACGGCGCGGCCGCCCGGATCGGCTCGGTCGCGGAGCTGGAGGCGCTCTACGGCGCGCCGATGGAGGTCGCGCTCGCCAAGGAGCTGGACTACCTGACGCCGCACTACCGCCGGCTCGTGGAGGCGGCGCCCTTCGCGGTCCTGGCGACCGTCGGGCCGGAGGGACTGGACTGCTCGCCGCGCGGCGACCCGGCCGGCTTCGCCCGCGTCCCGGACCCGAAGACCGTCCTGATCCCGGACCGGCGCGGCAACAACCGCCTCGATTCGCTGAAGAACATCGTGCGCGACCCGCGCGTCGCGCTGCTGTTCCTGATCCCCGGCGTGAACGAGACGATGCGGGTGAACGGCCGGGCCTGCCTGTCGGCCGATCCCGCGCTGCTCGACTCCTTCGCCATCCGGGGCAAGACGCCGCGAACCGTGATCCAGGTGGCGGTGGAGAGCGCGTACTACCAGTGCCCCAAGGCGCTGGTGCGCTCGCGCCTGTGGGACCCGGAGACGCGGGTCCCGCGCTCCGCCCTGCCGTCGAGCGGCGAGATGCTGCGCGCGGTCTCCGGCGGGGCGATCGACGGGGACGAATGGGACCGGAACTACCCGGCCCGCCTGCGCGAGACGATCTACTGACCGGCGCCGGTTGTCGGTAGCGCCGGTAGCGCCGCCGGGAAGAGGGGTATGACCGACCTCGCGGACCGGCTGGCCGCGGTTTTCGACCGGCTGGGGATCGCGCGCGCCTTCCTCGCCACGCAGATGCCGGGCGACGTCGCGGCGTTCTGCCGCCGGAACCCCGAACGGATCGCCGGCCTGGCGCTGGTCGTGCCCAGCCGGATCGAGCCGGAGGCCTTCGCCGGCCTCGGCGCGCGCGCGACGGTGCTGACCGGGGACAGCGGCGTCCCGGCCGAGGCGGCGGACAACGCCGCGCCCGCGATGCCCGAGGCGCGGCAGGTCCGCCTGCCCGGCTACGCCGCCACCGCCTGGTCCGACATCGCGGCCGAGCGGCCGGAGGAACTGCTCGCCGAACTCGACGCCTTCCTCGGCGGCCTCGAACCGCCGGCGCCGCCCGATCCCGCCGCGCCGCGCGCGGGCGAGGCGGCGGGCCTGACCTGGCGGATCGACGGCTCCGGCCCGGCGCTGGTGCTGACGCCGTTCTTCCTTGCCGCCTCGCAATGGGACCCGGTTGTCGGCGCGCTGGCGCGGCGCTTCTCCGTCGTGTCGCTCGGCGGCGCGCATATCGGCGGCGTCGCGATGCTGGAGGACCGGGCGAGCCTGGCGAGCTACCGCGACCTGTTCGCGACGCTGCTGCGCCGCATGGCGATCCCGCCCGGCGGGCGCGTCCTGGAGGCGGGCTGCGGCTCCGGCGCGCTGTGCCGGCAATTGCTGGAGGCGCGGCCGGACCTCGCCGCGACCGGCCTCGACGCAAACCGCCACGCGCTGCGCGAGGGGGCGGCGCTGGCGCGGGCGGCGGGGATTCCCGTCGCCGGGCCGGACGGCGGCGGCGACGACGGGCCGGCGGCGGGCGCGCTGCGCCTAGTCCATGGCGACGCGACGGCGCTGCCCTTCGCGGACGCCGGCTTCGACGCCGTTTTCGCCGTCACCGTGCTGGAGGAATGCGACGCCGCCGCCGCGCTCGCCGAACTGGTCCGGGTCGCGCGGCCCGGCGCGCCGGTCGCCGTCGTCGTGCGGGCGATCGACATGCCGCAATGGTGGAACCTCGACCTGCCGCCGGAGATCGCGGCGCGGGCGAACGCGCAGCCCCGGTCCGTGTCGCCGGGCGCGGTGGCCGACCGCTCGCTCTACCGGCGCATGGCGGCGGCGGGCCTCGCGGAGGTCCGGGGCTTTCCCTGGCTGCTGGCCTTCGACCGGCCGGACGGGCCGATGTGGCGCTACCGCGAGGCCCATGCGCGCGGCGGCCTGTCGGAGGGCGAGCGCGCCGTCTGGGACGCCGCGCGCGAGGCGGCGCGGGCCGAGGGCCTGCTCTTCCAGGCCAACCCGCTCCACTGCGCCACCGGCCGCAAGCCGGGCCGCCAGTGACGCCGGCGTTGCGGGGCGCCCGCCTTCGCGCTATACGCACGGGGCGACAGGGGAGGGCGACGAACCGTGCTGGCGATAGAACTTCCGGCCGAGATGGAGGCCCGCCTCGAAGCGCTGGCCAGGGCCACCGGGCGAACCGGCGCCTCCCACGCGCGCGAGGCCATCCTCGAATATCTCGAGGACCTCGAAGACGCCCGAATCGCGGAAAAACGGCTGGCCGAACACCTCGCGTCGGGCGAGGAAGCGATTCCGCTCGAAGTCCTGATGGAGCGGGACGCCCGCGGCGAGGCCTGACGCCGCCGAACCGCCCCCTACAGCGGGAAGCGGACGGTCGCGCTTCCGGGCGTCGTGGTTTCGCCCGCCTCGTTCCTGATATGGAGGTCGAGTTCGACCTCGCCCGTCGCCGGGTCCACCGCCGCGACGGTCCCGCCGGAGACCAGCGTTTCGCCGAGATAGGCGGCCCGGCGGTTGGAGTAGCGGAAGGCGCGCAGCTCCGCCCCCTCCGGCAGCCAGTCCGTCGCTGCCTGGCACAGCCAGTCGCCCTGCAGCGGGCCGTCGATCACCACGCCGGGATGCTTCTCCACCTCCGTCGTGTAGCGCTCGTCGTAATGGATGCGGTGCGGGTTCCAGATCGCGGCGTTGTAGCAGAACAGCGAGACATTGGTGGCGGTGTGCGCGCGTTCGGGCAGCGCGTCGCCGACCTTGGGCAGGGCGGGGGCGGGCAAGGCGGGGGCGGCAAGGGCGGGGGCGGTCACGGCGTCACCTCAGGATGCGGGTCTGTTTCTGGTCGAGGACGGGGCGGCCCCCGGCGTCGCGCACGGAAATCTCGTGCGTCACGAAGATCAGCGGGCCGGAGCGGCCCTGTTTCTCGACGATGTCCGAAAGCCGCCGCTCGACGGTCAGCACGTCGCCGGGCCGGATCGGGCGGTGGAAGGCGAAGTCGATCCCGCCGGCCATGACGCGCTTCAGCGGCAGGTCCGGCATGGAGCCCGAGGGCGGCAGCCCGTCCGGCCCCAGTTCGGCGAGCGGAACCGCCTCGCGCGTCAGCGCCGAGACGAACATCGGCGGCGCCTCGTCGCCCGCGAGGTATTCGGGGCGCGTCTGCTCCGTCGAGACGGCGTATTTCACGATGTCGCGGCGGCTCACCTCGACCTCGACCGGCGGGTCGCTCCGCCCGATCCAGGATCGCGCCGCCGCGCTCACGAGTCCCGCCATGGGGCCGCCCTCCCGCCGCCGGTCCGCCGCGCCGTCAGCTCGGCACCAGCCCGCCGTCCACGTTGTAGCACTGGCCGGTGATGTTGCGCGCGCCGGGCGAGGCGAGGAAGGCGACCATCGCCGCGATGTCCTCCGGCTCGTTGGCGCGGCGGATCGGGATGTCGCGGGCGAACTCGACCCGCATCTCGTCCACCGAAACGCCGCGCTCGGCCGCCCGGTCCGCCACGATGCCCTCGACCAGCGGCGTCAGCGTGACGCCGGGGCAGACGGCGTTGACGTTGATGTTGTGCGCGCCCAGCTGCTGCGCCGCCGTCTTGGTCAGGCTGATCACCGCGCCCTTGCTGGCGGCGTAGGCGGCGTTGGAGGTTTGCCTGAAGCCGCGCCCGGCGACGGAGGCGATGTTGACGATGCGCCCGCCGCCGCCCTGGGCGATCATCCGCCGCGCCGCGCCCTGGAGGCAGAAGAACACCCCCTTGGCGTTGACCCGGTGCATCCAGTCCCAGTCCTCTTCCGTGAGGTCCATGATGTCGGCCGCGCGGGTGACGCCGGCGTTGTTGACGATGACGTCGAGCGCGCCGAAGGCCGCGACCGTCTCGTCGATCGCCCGTTCGATCTCCGCGACCTCGCCCAGGTCGGCCTGGACGGCGAGCGCGTCCACCCCGTGCTGGCGGACCGCGGCCGCGACGGTCTCGGCGGTCTCCCGGTCGATGTCGGCGCAGGCCACGTTGCGCCCGGCCTCCGCCATCGCGATGGCCACCGCCCGGCCGATGCCGCTGCCCGCGCCGGTCACCAGCGCCGTTTCCCGCCCGTTCGCCATGCCGTCCTCCCTCGCCTTCCCGTTCGGATCGTTCGCGCCGCCGCCGGCGCGCGCCTAGTCGTCCGGCCGCCCGCCGGGCCAGACCGGGCTCAGCGCCAGATCCGGCCAGGCGATCGGCGCCTCGGCCGCCGCGCGGTTCTCCTCGACGCTCTTCTCCGGGTCCCACAGCGCGGCGACATAGCGGTTGCCGGTCACGCCGTCGCCCTCCGGCGAGCACAGCCACAGCGCCGGCCGGGCCATCGCCTCGGGCCGGATCAGGCCGGCGCGGTCGAAACCGGCGCTTTCCGGGACCATCGGCGTGTCGGCCGGCCCGCCGGGCACGACCACGTTCACCGTCACGCCGTCGGGCGCGAATTCGGTCGCGTGGCCCGCGCTCATCGACTCGAAGCCGGACTTGGACGGCCCGTAGGGGTGGAAGGAGCCGCGCAGCATGGTGAAGAAGCTGGTGGTGACATTGAAGATGCGCCCGCCGCCGGCGGCGCGCAGATGGCCGATCGCCGCCTTCGTCATGTTCCACGGCCCGGTCAGGTTGACGCCGACCATGGCGTTCCACGCCTCCGGCTCGATCTCGTCGATGCGGATCGGGACGGTCATGTGGTCGTCGCGGATCGTGCTCATCCCCATGCCGGCGTTGTTGACCAGGACATGGACGCCGCCGAACCGCGCGACGACCTCCTCGACCGCCGCGCGGCAGGATTCGTAGTCCGCGATGTCGGCCCGGCGCGTCATGAGCCGGCCGGCGTTGACGCCGCGATGCTCGGCCGCCAGTTCGGCCAAGCCCTCTTCGGTTATGTCGAGCGCGGCGACATTCGCCCCCGCGCCCAGGAAGGCGCGCGCGAACGCCCGCCCGAAACCGCCGGCGCCGCCGGTGACGACCACCGTCCGCCCGCTCATGTCGACCATCGGCCCGCTCCCCCCGCCGGAACCTCGAACGGCGCGAGTATAGCCGCTTCCCGCCCGCCGCGCCGCCCGTTCCGCGCCCCGCCCCGCTCCATCGAGGATGGGATCGCGGGGACGGCGGACCGGAAGGTTTCCCCCGGCGCGCTCCGGTTGCTAGTCTCCGCTCCCGGAAACGGCCTGGGGAGGGGAAAGGCTCATGGCGGGGAAATCCTGTCTCGTGACCGGCGTCGGCTGGGGAACCGGGCGCGCCATCGTCGAACGCTTCGCGCGCGGCGGCTACGAGGTCGCGATGCTGGCGCGGCGCGGCGACCGGCTCGACCGGATCGCGGAAGAGGTCGCGGGGACGCGCGCCTATCCCTGCGACGTGACGGACACCGAAGCGCTGGCCGAGACGGTGGAGCGCGTCGCGGCCGATCTCGGCGCGCCGGAAGTCGTGGTCCACAACGCGGTCGGCGGCGCCTGGGGGACCTTCCTCGAAGTCGATCCGGCCGACCTGGAGCGCAATTTCCAGGTGAACTGCATGGCGCTGCTGCATCTGGCGCGGCTCACGGTCCCGCCGATGATCGAGGCCGGGCGCGGCGCGCTGGTCGTCACCGGCAACACCGCCGCCCACCGGGGCCGGCCGCGCTTCGCCGCCTTCGCGCCGTCCAAGGCGGCGCAGCGCATCCTCGCCGAATCGATCGCCCGCGACGCCGGGCCGAAGGGCGTGCATGTCGCCTATGTGACCATCGACGCGACGATCGACCTGCGCTGGACACGCCGGATGAACCCCGGCAAGCCCGACGATTTCTACATCGCGCCGGCGGAGATCGCGGAGGAGGTCTTCCATGTCGCCCGCCAGCCCCGGGGGGCGTGGAGCTTCGCCGTCGAACTCCGCCCGCACGGCGAAGTCTGGTGAACGGCGCGCGGAACGCGGGGGAGGACGCGATGGACCGGGAACGGGCGCGGGAGGCCGCGCGGCTGCTGCGGGACTGCTGGCAAGGCGGGACCGTTATCGAATCCCTGCCCGAAGGGCTGCGCCCGGCGGACCGGGCCGGCGGCTATGCGATACAGGCGGCGTTCGCGGCGCTCGGCGGCGGTCCCGCCTTCGGCTGGAAGATCGCCGCCACCAGCGCCGCCGGGCAGGCGCATATCGGCGTGGACGGGCCGCTGGCCGGCCGGCTGCTCGCGGACCGGGTGTACGGCGACGGCGCGACGCTCTCGCTCGCCCACAACCGGATGGCGGTGGCGGAGCCGGAGTTCGCCTTCCGGCTCGGCGCCGACCTGCCGCCGCGCGCCGAACCCTGGACGCCGAAAGAGGCGGTCGCGGCGGCGGCGGCGCTGCACGCGGCGATCGAGGTTCCGGACTCGCGCTTCGCGCCGTTCGAGCGCGCGGGCGGCCCGCAGCTGATCGCCGACAACGCCTGCGCGCGCGACTTCGTGCTCGGCCCGGCGATGCCGGACTCGTGGCGCGAGACGGACCTGGCGGCGCACCCGGTGGAGGCGCGGGTCGCCGGCGGGCCGGTCCACGAGGGCGCGGGGCGCAACGTGCTGGGCGGCCCTCGCATCGCGCTCGCCTGGATCGCCAACGAACTCTCCCGCCTCGGCGTGGGCCTGCGGGCGGGCGAAATCGTCACCACCGGCACCTGCGCCCAGCCGCTCCCCATCGCGCCCGGCGCGCGGGTGGAAATGGACTTCGGCCCGCTGGGGCGGGTGACAGCGTCGTTCGGGGAATGAGAAACCGTTGTTCCGCGCCATGCCTTGTGCTATGGCACGGTCATGTCTGACGGTCTCCAAATCAAGATCGAGCACCTGAAGCTGGCGCAGGGCGTCGTGACGCGCATGGCCGGCAACAGCGCGCAGATGAAAACATGGGCCGTATCGCTCGCTACCGCCACGCTGATTTTTTCGGGCATTTCCGACGATCCGAGTTGGTGGATTGCCGTTGGCGGTTGGGTGGCGGTGATCGTTTTTTGGAGGATGGACGCCAATTATCTCCATCTTGAGAAGTGTTACGTCCAACTCTATAATGCGATAGTCGAAGATGAACCGATAACTGCTTTCGATTTGGATTACAAACCGTATGTGAAATCGGTGGATTCCATATGGAAAATCGTTCGATCTTGGTCCGTGATATTGTTTTACGGCCCGCTGTTGTTGGTTATGTCACTACTTTGGATTGTCACCGCGTGTGGAGGTGGAAAATGACCGTGCGCAGAGTGTTCTACAGTTTCCATTACGACGAAGATAGCTCGCGGGCCGCCCAAGTTCGAAATATGGGCGTTGTCGAAGGCAATCCGTCGGCGCGCGATAACGATTGGGAAGAGGTGAAACGGGGTGGAAAGCGCGCGATCAGGAACTGGATCGATAATCAGATGCATGGGCGGTCATGTACGGTTGTTTTGGTGGGGTCAAACACAGCGAATCGCGAGTGGATTAATTACGAGATTTGCAGATCTTGGGACAATGGAAAAGGCATTTGCGGCATACGTATTCATGGATTGAAAAATTTGAACGGAAATGTGAGTCGTAAAGGAGCCAATCCGTTCAGTTATATCCGCATTGGACAAAAACGTCTTTCTGAATATGTGAAATGTTATGATCCTATGGGAAGAGATAGCCAAGAAAGATATGCATGGATCAAACAGAATCTGTCTGCAATCATCGAAGAATCTCTTCGATTGAGAAATACAAAATAATTTCATATACGAAATTCAATATAACCTAATACCGAAAATAAGTCCGTTTGCTTAGAAGGACAGTAAATGCTATTTTATAGCAATAATAATTTCTGTCGTGCCGCATCCAATTCAAGCTACGCCCTACCCGCCCGCCGCCACCGGCCAGCCCGGATCGGGCGCGGCGCCGGCGAAGACCAGCACCGCCGCGGCCAGCGCCGCGGTCCAGGTCTTCGCGCGCGCGCAGTTGTCCGCGAGGCGGTCGATAACGCCTTGCGTCATCTTGAGATGCTCGACCCTGGCGTGGGATGCGTCCATGGCCCCGGAAGGTTACCGCGGCGCCCGGCGGCGGGAAAGCGGTCCGCGCCGGCTCCTTGTTACAGGCTGGCGGATGCATGGGCGCGGGCGCGCTCCTTATTATAGGCTGGCGGCGGTATGGAGGGGATCGTGCTCCATATTATAGGCTGGGAGATACATGGAGGGGATCGCGCTCCATATTATAGGCTGGGAGATGCATGGCGCGCGGAGCCGTCCTTGTTATAGGCTGGCGGACATATGGAACGGATTGCCCCCCATATTATAGGCTGGCGGCAGTATGGGACGAATCGCGCTCCATGTTATAGGCTGGCGGCAGTATGGAGCGCGGAGCCGCCCATATTATAGGCTGGCGGCGGTATGGGACGCGGCGGCCGGTCCGCGGCGCGCCCTACACGCCTGTCGGCGTGTCTTCCGGGTCGTCGGAGAAGACGCGCATGTAGTCCCGGTAGAGGAACGCCCGGTTGCGCTTGCGCCCGCTGATCTCCTCCAGGACGCCGATCGAGACCAGCCGCGCGACCAGGTTGTTCGCGGCGGCGTAGGTCACGCCGGCGATTTCCCGCGCGTCGGCGACCGTCACGACCGGCTTGCGGTAGAGCGCCTCCAGCACGAGATGGCCGTTCCCGGCGGCCCGGCCGAGATTGGCGGTGACGGCGGCGCGATGCGCCTCGCGCAGGTCGAGCACGCGCCGCGCCGTCTCGACCGCCTCGGCGCCGACCTCCGCCACGCCGCGCAGGAAGAAGGCGAGCCAGCCCTCCCAGTCCCCGGCGTCGCGCACCGCCTGGAGGCGGTCGTAATACTCCGTCCGGCGCCGCTTCAGGTAGTGCGACAGGTAGAGCACGGGCCTGGCGAGGAGGCCCCGCTCGCACAGGAAGAAGGCGATCAGCATCCGCCCCGTCCGCCCGTTGCCGTCGAGGAAGGGGTGGATGGTCTCGAACTGCGCGTGCGCCAGCCCGATGCGGACCAGCGGGGGGATGCCGTCGTCCTCGCGGTGGAGGAACTTCTCCAGGTCCGCCAGCGCGCCCGGCACCTCCTCGAAGGGCGGCGGGACGAAGGTCGCGTCGTCCGGGGTCGCGCCGGCCGGGCCGATCCAGTTCTGCGACCGGCGCAGCTCGCCCGGCGCCAGACGGCCGCCGCGCGTTCCTTGCAGCAGTTTTCCGTGGATTTCCCGGATCAGCCGGACGGACAGCGGCAGGTCGGCCAGGCGGGCGAGGCCGTGGTCCATCGCCGCCATGTAGTTCAGCACATCCCCCTCGTCGCCGGGGCGCCGGGGGGAGAGGACGCGCGCCTCGGCGGCGAGCACATCCCGCAGCGAGCTTTGCGTCCCCTCGATCTGGCTGGAGAGCACGGCCTCCTTGCGCAGGTACATGAGCGCGAACAGGTCGGATTCCGGCAATGTGTGGATGGCGCCGTCCAGCCGCCCCAGCGCGAGACTGGCCTGGGAGAGCAGTTCGAGCATCTCCCCCTCCATGCGGACCGCCGGCTCCGGCGGCAGCGGGACCGGCAGGAACGCGCGGTAACCGGCGGGCTGGCGCGCGTAGCGGCCGGCCCGGCCCTGGCCATCCGTCGCGCCGGCGTCGTCCATGCCCGCCTCCCCTCGGCTTTCGCGGCGCCCGTATTATAGGCTGGCGGATGCATGGAGGGAATCGCGGTCCTTGTTATAGGCTGGGAGATGCATGGAGAGGATCGCGCCCCATATTATAGGCTGGGAGACGCATGGAGCGCCGAACGCTCCATGTTATAGGCTGGGAGACGCATGGAGCGCCGAACGCTCCATGTTATAGGCTGGGAGGCTGGGAGATGTATGGAGCGCCGAACGCTCCTTGTTATAGGCTGGGAGATGCATGGAGGGAATCGTGCGCCATATTATAGGCTGGGAGATGTATGGGGCGCCGGACGCGCCATATTATAGGCTGGGAGATGCATGGAGCGGATCGCGCGCCATGTTATAGGCTGGCGGCAATACGGCGCGCGCCGCTGGCGTCCGCGCCGTTCCGTCCGGCGGCGATCCGGGGTAGGCTCCGGCATCGGCGCCCGGCGTTCGGCCGGGCGCGGCCGGCGGACGAGGGAGGAGCACGGCGATGGCGTTCTACGAATTGCGGCAATACAAGGTGCGGCCCGGCAAGATGGCCGAATGGCTGGCCTTCATGGAGGGGACGATCATCCCCTTCCAGGTCTCCAAGGGCATGGTGATCTGCGGCAGCTTCCGGGGCGAGGAGGACGAATCGGTCTATATCTGGCTGCGCCGGTTCGAGAGCGAGGGCGAGCGCGAGGCGCAGTACGAGGCGGTTTACCAGAGCGACTTCTGGAAGAACGAGGTCGCGCCCAATGTCGGCGGCCTGATCGACCGCGAGGCGATCCAGGTCCAGCGCATCGTCCCGACCTCCCGCTCGACGGTGCGGTAGCGGCGATCCGGGCGACGGAAAGCCGCGGCGCGGCGCGGCCCCGCGCGGCGCCCCCGCGCCTTCGCCCTTGCAACGCGGCCGGGCCGCGACTAGATTCCCGGGAAGCCGGGGCGGCAATCCGCCCCGGTCTTCGGAACCAGGGAATCTGGAGACGCGACATGAAACTCAAACTCCTCGCCAGCGCGGCGGCGGTCGCCGGCATGGCGGCGTTCGCGGGCGGCGCGCCGGCGACGGCCGCCACGCTCGACGATGTGCGCGCCGCCGGCGAACTCAAATGCGGCATCAACACCGGCCTCGCCGGTTTCGCCTTCACCGACGACAACGGCGAATGGACCGGCTTCGACGTCGCCTATTGCCGGGCGCTGGCCGCCGCCGTGCTCGGCGACGCGAGCAAGATCAAGTTCGTCAACCTCACCGGCAAGAACCGCTTCCCGGCGCTGCAGTCGGGCGAGATCGACGTGCTCTCGCGCAACACCACCTGGACGCTCTCGCGCGACGTCGACCTCGGCTTCACCTTCCTCGGCGTCAACTACTACGACGGCCAGGGCTTCATCGGCCGCAAGTCGCTCGGCGTGACCAGCGCGAAGGAGCTGAGCGGCGCGTCCATCTGCATCCAGACGGGCACGACGACCGAGCTGAACCTGGCGGATTTCGCGCGCACCAACAACATCGACTACGAGCCGGTGCCGATCGAAACCAACGCCGAGGCCCGCGCCGCCTACGAGGCCGAGCGCTGCGACGTCTACACCACGGACGCCTCCGGCCTCGCGGCCACCAAGGCCACCTTCGAGGACGCGGACCAGCACATCGTCTATCCCGAAATCGTCTCCAAGGAGCCGCTCGGCCCGCTCGTGCGCCATGGCGACGACCAGTGGGCGGACATCGCGCGCTGGGTGCTGAACGCGCTGATCATCGCCGAGGAGAACGGCGTGACGGCGGCCAACGTCATGGAGATGGCCGCCGGCACCGACAACCCGGAGACCAACCGGATGCTCGGCTCCGAGGGCAGCTTCGGCGAGATGCTCGGCCTCGACGCCCAGTGGGCGGTCCGCGCGATCGCGGCGGAGGGCAACTACGCCGAGATTTTCGACCGCTACATCGGCCCCGACACCAAGCTCGGCCTCGGCCGGGGGCTGAACGCCCTCTACAAGGACGGCGGCATCCTCTACGCGCCGCCGTTCCGGTAGGCTCGAATACGGGGCGGCTCCGCCCGGCGGCTTCTCCCGCCGGGCGGAGCGCCTCGTGGCCGCGCGGAACGAGCGCGACATGCCCAGCGTCCCGATGTCCCCCGGATAGGGCCGGGCGGCGGAGATGCGCGCGAGCCGCCTGTGGACGGACGAGAGGGCGCGGGGCATCGCCTTCCAGATCCTGCTGGTCCTCGCGCTCGCGCTGGCGGTCGCGTATGTGGTGTCGAACACCGTCGCCAACCTGGAGCGCGCCGGCCTCGCCTCGGGCTACGGTTTCCTGTTCGACACCGCCGCGTTCGACATCAACCAGCGGCCCATCGAATACTCCTCGACATCGACCTACGGCCGGGCCTTCGTCGTCGGCGGCCTCAACACGATCCTCGTGGCCGTGCTTGGGATCGCCGCGGCGACGGCGATCGGCTTCGTCGCCGGCGTGCTGCGGCTGTCGGACAACTTCCTGGTGAGCCGGATCGTCGCCGTTTACGTCGAGTTCACGCGCAACGTCCCGGTGCTGCTGCAGATCATCTTCTGGTGGATCGTCCTGCTGGCGCTGCCCCGGGTGCGCGACAGCCTCTCCGTCGCCGACACGGTTTTCCTCAACAACCGCGGCGTGCGGATGCCCTCGCCGGTTTTCGAGGACGGGGCGGGGTTCGTCGGCCTCGCCCTCGCCGCCGGCCTCGTCGCGACCGTCGCCGTGGCGCGCTGGGCCCGGGCCCGGCAGGACGCCACCGGGCGGCGGTTCCCGGTCTGGTGGACCGGCCTCGCGCTGGTCGCGCTCCCGCCGCTCGCCGCCTATTTCCTGTCCGGCCGGCCGATCGGCCTCGAGGCGCCGGAGATGGGCAAGTTCAACCTGCGCGGCGGCTTCAACGTGACGCCGGAACTGGCGGCGCTTTGGCTCGCGCTCTCGACCTACACGGGGGCGTTCATTTCCGAGATCGTGCGCGCCGGCATCCTCGCGGTGAACAGGGGGCAGACGGAGGCCGCCGGCGCGCTCGGCCTTCCGGCGGGCCTGACGATGCGCAAGATCGTGCTGCCGCAGGCGCTGCGCGTGATCGTGCCGCCGCTGACCAGCCAGTACCTGAACCTGACCAAGAACTCCTCGCTGGCGGTGGCGATCGGCTACCAGGACATCGTGTCGATCGGCGACACCATCCTGAACCAGAGCGGGCAGGCGCTGGAGGTGATCTCCATCTACATGGGCTTCTACCTTTCGCTGAGCCTGCTCACCTCCGCCTTCATGAACTGGTACAACGCGCGCATCGCGCTGGTGGAGCGCTAGCGATGGCCGGCCCGCCCCCCTTCCACCGGAGCCAGGCGGAGATGGTCGCGCCGCGCCCGCCGCCGGCCTCGACCGTGGGCGTCCTCGGCTGGGTCCGCGCCAACCTGTTCTCCAGCTATTTCGACATCGCGCTGACCCTGCTCTGCGTCTGGCTGCTGTGGACCGCCGTGCCGCCCTTCGTCGACTGGGCGTTCCTGTCGGCCGACTTCGCCGGCGAATCGGGCGAGGATTGCGGCGGCTCCGGCGCCTGCTGGGCGTGGATGGACCAGCGGATCGCGCAGTTCCTCTACGGCTTCTATCCGGCCGAGTCCTACTGGCGGGTCAACCTCGCGCTGGTCCTGCTGGCGCCGGCGCTGGCCTATGTGCTGTTCGAGAAGCTGCCGGGGGCGCGGTACGGGCGCTGGTTCTCGGTCGCCTATCCCGTTGTCGCGGCCATCCTGCTGGTCGGGGGTTTCGGGCTGGAGGCCGTGCCCACCGACAAGTTCGGCGGCTTCATGCTGAACCTGGTGGCCGGGCTGGCCGGCATCGTGCTGTCGCTCCCCATCGGCGTGCTGCTGGCGCTGGGCCGGCGCTCGCGCCTGCCGGCGGTGCGCATCCTGTCGGTGGCGTTCATCGAGGCGATCCGGGGCGTGCCGCTGATCACGCTGCTCTTCGTCGCCATCGTGATCCTGCAACTGTTCCTGCCGCCGCAGGTCTCGCTCGACCAGCTGGTGCGGGTGATGATCATGGTGACCCTGTTCGCCTCCGCCTACATCGCGGAGGTGATCCGGGGCGGCCTGCAGGCGATCCCCCGGGGCCAGTACGAGGCGGCCCAGGCGATGGGCTTCGGCTACTGGAAGGCGATGCGCCTGGTCGTGCTGCCGCAGGCGCTGAAAATCTCGATCCCCGGCATCGTCAACACCTTCATCGGCCTGTTCAAGGACACCACCCTGGTCATCATCATCGGCCTGTTCGACATCCTGGGCCAGGCCCGCCTGCTGCAGACCAACCCGGACTGGATCGGCGAGGTGGACCACGAGACCTTCCTGCTGGCGGCGGTGTTTTTCTTCGTCGTCTGCTTCTCCATGTCGCGCTATTCGATCGACCTCGAAAAGCGCCTCGACACCACGCGGCGGTAGGGGGAGGGCGCGACGATGGCCGCCCCCGCCGACCCGGCCGGCGCCGGCCCGATGGTGCGGATCCAGGGCCTGAACAAGTGGTTCGGCGCGTTCCATGTGCTGCGCGACATCGACCTCGAAGTGGCGCGCGGGGAGCGGATCGTCGTTTGCGGCCCGTCCGGCTCCGGCAAATCGACGCTGATCCGCTGCGTCAACCGGCTGGAGGACCACCAGGAGGGCTCGATTTGGGTGGACGGCGTGGAGCTCGCGCGCGACTTGCGGAACCTCGACGCCGTGCGCCGCGAGGTCGGCATGGTGTTCCAGCAGTTCAACCTGTTCCCCCATCTCACCGTGCTGGAGAACTGCGCGCTCGCGCCGATCTGGGTGCGCAAGGCGCCGCGCCGGGAGGCGGAGGAGACCGCCATGGCGTATCTCGAAAGGGTGCGCATCCCCGACCAGGCGGACAAGTATCCCGGCCAGCTCTCCGGCGGCCAGCAGCAGCGCGCGGCGATCGCCCGCTCCCTGTGCATGAAGCCCCGGATCATGCTGTTCGACGAGCCGACCTCGGCGCTCGATCCCGAAATGATCGCCGAGGTGCTGGATGTCATGGTCGATCTTGCCGAGTCCGGCATGACCATGCTGGTCGTCACGCACGAGATGGGCTTCGCCGCGCGGGTCGCGGACCGGGTGGTGTTCATGGACGAGGGGCAGATCGTCGAGCAGAACACGCCCGACGGCTTCTTCCGCCACCCGCGCTCCGACCGCGGCCGGCTGTTCCTCGGCCAGATCCTCGACCGCTGACCCGCCGGCGCCGCGCCATTTCCCTCCACACGCGTTCCGGGATATACTCGCCCGCGCCGGCGCTTGGTTTTCCGCCGGGCGCGGGCGATGGAACGGCGGAGGTGGATCATGGAGCGACTGACCGGCTCGGAGGATGTGTACCGGCGCCTGGTAGGCAGTACCGAAGAGCACTGGCTCCACGGGCTGGTCTCCTTCGCGCTGATCGAGGAACGGCGTATCGAGTGGATGCGCCATCGCGAAAACCACGACGGCGCGCCGCCCGACGCGGCCGAAATCCGGCGCTGGTACGAGCAGCAGACCGAAAACGACCTGACGAGGGCGGAAACGCAGGCCGAAGCCGCGTTGACAACCTATGCCGACGACATCTTGAAGGACATACTCAAGGCCGAGACCCAGAAGGCCATAGACAGGTCGATCCTCGGCGAGATCGAGCGCGCGGGACATTGGTGGCGCCAACTGAAGATCAACACGGTCGCGGGAGTGGCGGCCGCGCTGATTTTCGCGCTGGTCCTGGTCGGGGTAACAACCATCGTGTTTACCGATCCGTCTCCCGTCGGCATAATGAAGGCGCTCATGAACGAGCGGAACGAGGAGAAGGCCGATGGCGACAAGGCCCGATAAACCTCCGGAGACCGTGGACAAGCGCATCGCCGAGGCGGTCGCCAGGGTGCGGCGGGATTCGACGCAGAGCAAGTCCGCGAGAATGGCGGCGGGCCTCGGCCTGCCACTGGCGTCCGGGCGCTTCCGGCCGCCGTCCCGCGAGACCGGCCGGCGTTCGTTAGCCCGGCCGGCGTTGGCGCCGCCGCCTATCCCGTCTCCGCCAGCGCCGCCTCGATCCCGGCGGCGACTTCGAGCGCCTTGTCGTCGCCCATCGTTTCGCCCAGGACCATGAGGCCGACCGGCGCCGCGCCGGCCTCGTGGACCGGCAGCGAAACGGCGCAGCGGTCGAGGAAGTTCCCGAAGGAGCAGTTGCGCAGCATCAGGAGATTGGCGGCGTGGTAGGCGTCGTCGGACGCCTCCAGCGGCGCCAGCGCCGGCGCGACGATCGGCGCCGTCGGCATCAGCAGCGCGTCGAAATCGCGCGACCGCGCGTCCGCCCCGGCCCGGATCGCAACCCGCGCGGCCAGCAGGTCGATGTAGTCGGCCGCCGACATCGCCGCCCCGCGCTCGATCCGCGCCGCCACGCGGGGATCGACGCGCCCCCGGTCCGCCGCCAGCAGGCCGCGCAGGGTCGCGAAAGCCTCCGGCGCGGCGAAGCCGCCGGCGGCGTTGGCCTCCGGGATGCGGGCGAAGGCGTCGAAGGGCATGTCGACGATCCGCGCGCCGGCCGCCGACAGGCGCGACAGCGCCCGGTCGAAGGCGCGCGCCACGTCCGCGTCCATGTCGTCGCGCACGACCGTCGTCGGCGCGCCGAGCGTCAGCGTCGCGGCCGGGCGCGGGACGACGGGCCGGACCGGCTCCCCCGCCATGACCCGGTCCAGCAACGCGCAGCAGGCGACGCTCCGCGCCAGCGGGCCGATCGAGTCGAGCGTCGCGGAGAGCGGGAACGCCCCCGCCGTCGGGACCCGCCGCGCGGTCGGCTTGAACCCGGCGAGCCCGCACAGCGCCGAGGGGATGCGCACCGACCCGCCGGTGTCGGTGCCGATCGCCGCCGCCGCCATGCCGTCGGTTACGGACACCGCCGCGCCGCTGGAGGAGCCGCCGGGAATCCGCCCGGTCGCCCGGTCCCAGGGGTTGAGCGGCGTGCCGTAATGCGGGTTGACGCCGAGGCCGGAAAAGGCGAACTCCGTCATGTTGGTGCGCCCGACCAGGACCGCGCCGGCGGCGCGCAGCCGGGCGACGATGGGCGCGTCGCGGACGGCCGGCGCCGCGCCGTCGCGCGCGACCGAGCCGGCCAGCGTAACCTCGCCCGCCGCGTCGAACAGGTCCTTGACCGAGACCGGGATACCGGAGAGCGGCCCCGGCGGCGCGCCGGCCGCCCGGAGCGCGTCGCCCGCGCGGGCCTCGGCGCGGGCGGTTTCGCGCCAGACGCGCGTAAAGGCGCGCGCGCCCTCGCCCGAAGCGTCGTCGATGGCGGCGAGCGCCGCCTCGGCGAGTTCGGCGCCGGTCGTCCTCCCCGCCGCCAGCGCGGCGGCGAGTTCGGCCAGCGTGCCCGTCGGTCCTTGCGGCGCCATCGCGCGGCCCTCCCCCGTCCCGTCCCGGCCGCGCGCGGCCCGGCGTTGCCCCGGAAACAGCCGGACGATAGCCGCTTCGGGCGCCGCCGGGAAGGCCGTCCGCGGCGGCCGCCGGAGCGCCGGCACCTTGTTCCGCCGGTCCCAACCGCGCTATTAAGCCCCGCGAGGACCGGCCGGGGAAAGGGCGCCGCCGCCATGCGGGACCGCGAGGAACTGAAGGCCAGGCTCGCCGCCCTGCGGGAGGAGCACCGCGACCTCGACGACGCCATCGCCAACCTCTCCGGCCCGGCCGGCTTCGACCAGCTGCGCCTCGCCCGCATGAAGAAGCGCAAGCTCGCGCTCAAGGACCGCATCGCCCGGCTCGAAAGCGACCTGCTGCCCGACATCATCGCGTAAAGGGGCGCCGCGGACTTGTTCCGGGGCCCAGGAGGGCAAGGGCGCCGGCGCCCCGTCCCCTCGCGCCGCCGCCGCCGGAACCCGGGGCGAAGCCGAGGAAGCGGGCGCCGGCGGCGGAATCGCGCTATGCTCGGCCGGGCCGTCCGGCGCGGGAAGCCGGGCGGACCCTCGGAGGCGTCCCATGCCGCGTCGGGCGCTCGTTCTCGCAATCCTGGCGGCGCTGGCCGCCGCGGCCGCCGGCGGGGCCGGGGCCGAAACCCGCTGCCGCGCCGCGACGCTCGCCGAGGCCAGGGCGATGGCGGAGCGGGCGGCGGCGGCGTTGCGGGACAAGGGGCCGATCGACGCCTTCCGCCGCTTCGCCGATCCCGAGGGCGGCTTCATCGACCGCGACCTCTATGTCTTCGTGCTCGACCTCGAGGGGCGCATGTGGTTCAACGCGGTCTTCCCCTACCGGCCGGGCGCGGACCTGTCCGCCGCGCGCGACCGCCAGGGGCGCTACTTCGTCCGCGAGATGATCGAGACGGCCGAGCGGCGCGGCGCGGGCTGGGTCGAGTACGAGTGGATCAGCCCGTGTTCCGGCGAAATGGAGCCGAAATCCGCCTATGTGGTCCGCGTCGGCCCGCTGCTGGTCGCCGTCGGCGCCTACGGCGCCCTCCGCCTGTAGGGCGCCGCTTGAGTCCGGCGCGCGGCGCGCGTCAGCCCTCGCCGGGGACGCTTTCCGCCGCCGCGTTGCCGACCAGGAGGACGAAGCGGTCGCCCTCGGCCTCGTTGTAGTCGCCGATCTCGCTCCGGCTCTCGACGTAGAACACATCCGCGCCGTCGCCGCCGAACAGGCGGTCGATCCCCGCGCCGCCTTTCAGCGTGTCGTTGCCGGCGCCGCCGTACAGCACATCGTTCCCCTTGTTGCCGTACAGCGCGTCGTTGCCGTGCCCGCCGGAGAGCGTGTCGTTGCCCTTGCCGCCGTAGAGCGCGTCCTCGCCCCAGCCGCCGTCGAGGATGTCGGCGCCGATGTTGCCGTAGAGCACATCGTCGCCCCAGCCGCCGGAGAGCGTCTCCACGCCGTCGCGCATCCTGAGCTTGTCGTCGTCCGGCGAGGTTGTCGGAATCCCCGTGTTCTGCCCGCCATAGAGCGCGTCGTCGCCGCGGCCGCCGTCGAGCAGGTCGAGGCCCTTGTTGCCGTAGAGGATGTCGTCGCCCGATCCGCCGGAGAGCGTGTCGCCGCCGTCGCCGCCGCTCACCACATCGTCGCCGGCGCCGCCGTCGCGGTGGTCGGCGCCGGGCGTCCCGGGGATCGTGTCGTGGCCGGAGGTGCCCGGAACGGCCGGCGGCGCGGTGTCGTCGCCCGGCGCCGTGTCGTCCCCCGGCGGCGCGGCGACCGTGACGATCTTGTCCTTGCCCGTCTCGAAACCGCCGGTCGCGAACAGCGCCGCCGTGTCCGCGCCCTCCTCGATATAGAAGGTGTCCCGCCCCAGGCCGCCATGCAGCGTGTCGCCGGCGTTGCCGTAGAGTATGTCGTCGCCGTCGCCGCCGTAGAGGAGGTCGTTGCCCGCCCCGCCGGAGAGCGTGTCCTCGCCTTCCTCGCCCGACAGCGTGTCGTTCCCGGCGCCGCCGTCGAGCAGGTCGTCGCCGTCGCCGCCGCGCAGCAGGTCGTTCCCCGGCCCGCCGGAGAGCGTGTCGTCGCCGTCGGCGCCCCGGAGCGTGTCGTCGCCGTCGCCGCCGTCGAGCAGGTCGTCGTTGCCGCCGCCGTGGAGCAGGTCGTTCCCCGGCCCGCCGGAGAGGTCGTCGTCGCCGCTGCCGCCCCACAGGCTGTCCTGGCCGTCGCCGCCGTCGAGCGTGTCGTCGCCGATATGGCCGATGAGATCGTCGTTCCCGTCGCCGCCGTCGAGCACATCGTCGCCCGGCTGGCCTTTCAGCGTGTCGTCGCCGTCGCCGCCGTCGATATTGTCGTCGCCGTAACCGCCGGTGAGCGCGTTGTCGCGGTCGTCGCCGGAAATGTCCTGGCCCGGCGCGTCCGTCCGGCGGATGACATCTTCGTTTGCGTTGTAGCCGCCGAACCCGAAGATCGCCGCCGTGTCGGCGCCCTCCTCGAGATAGAAAGTGTCGGCGCCGCCGCCGCCGTGCAGCGTATCGCCGTCGTTGCCGTAGAGGATGTCGTTCCCACCGCCGCCATAGAGCGAGTCGTTACCCTCGCCGCCGTGAAGGACATCGTTCCCGTCGTCGCCGGCGCCGGACTCGTTTGAATCGCCGTAGAGCGTGTCGTCGCCGTCGCCGCCATAGATTCGATCGTTGCCTTTGCCACCTTGCAATCGATCGTCATGAACATTTCCCGAAATGAAATCATTTCCATCGTTTCCCGAGATCATGTAGCTTGTGGCGTTATTGGAACCGGTCAATGTTTCGCTGCTTGCCGTTCCTTCGACAACGGAGACATAAAAATCGCCCTCGCCGGCGTTGAAATCCTTCACAATGTCGAGGAGCCCGTCCTTCACATAGAACCGGTCCGCGCCGCTTCCGCCGTAAAGCGTGTCGCCCGCGGCGCCGAGGAGGCTGTCGTCGCCATCGTTCCCATAAAGAATATCGTTCCCGAACCCGTCACCGAATTTGAAGTTAACCAGTTTCCTATTATGATCGTGCACTGACAACAACAATTCGACGCCGATAACCCAATCGTCGTCGTCTCCCCCGAAGTTCGTGTCGTTTCCGTCGCCGCCGCCAACCTCATCGTTGCCTTTACCGCCATCGAGAACATTGTCGCCGGAGCCGGCGAAAACATTATCGTCGCCCTCGCCGCCGTATACCGAATCGTTTCCGTAGTTGCCATCGACGAAGTCGTTTCCGTCGCCGCCGTAGAGGATGTCGTTTCCGTAGCCGCCCTCGATCCACTCGTTCCCGTCGCCGCCGGAGAGGATGTCGTTTCCGTCGCCGCCCTCGATCCGGTCGTTCCCGTCGCCGCCGAAGAGCGAGTCGTTCCCGCCGAGGCCGGAGATCGTGTCGTTGCCGTCCAGGCCGGAGATCGTGTTGTCGGAGCTATTGCCGACGATCCTGTCGTCGTCGGCCCCGCCGTTGTAGGTGTCCTGACCGCCCGGCAATGTGTAATCGACCATCGCATTGACCCCCACAGGTAACCTCATGCGCCGGCGTGGCCGGGAGGGGCCCGCGAAAGCCGCTCCCGGCCGCGTCGCGCGCGGACGCCGCCGCGGCTCCGGCGAATGCCGGGCCGTTGCACCAGTCCAAGCGTATGGAGAGTCCCGCCTATTCGCCGGGCTCGGGGAGCTACCCCATGCCGGGTCAAGGGCTGTTCTATTCAGCGGGCGACCCGACGGAGCGGGACGCTTGAACGGTGCGGGGGAAGAATCCGACGGGCGCGGGGCGGGTGTCAACCGGAAAAGGCGCGCGCCGGCCCCGCGCGGCGCCCCGGATTTAATCCGGGGCCCGGAGCCACCCCTCCGGCGCTTCCGGGAACGCTTCGGCGCCAACGGCGAGCGCCGGCGCCCTTGTCCCTCCTGGGCCCCGGATCGAGTCCGGGGCGCTTCGCGGGCCGGGGCGCCGCTCGAGTCCGGGGCGCCCCCGCGCCCTTCGTCAGGCGGGGCGTTCGTAGAGGTGGCGGCCCTCGGCGTCGCGGCCGCGGCGGAGTTCGCCCTTGAAGAGCAGGTTGTTGAGGTGCGCCACCGTCTCGCCGATGGCGAAGCGGGTCTGGAACGGGTCGAGTTCGCGCCGGAACATCGCGGCCATAACCTCGCGCGCCCGCGCCGGCCGGGCGCAGACCTCCAGCGCAAGGTCGAGCCGCCCGTCGTGGTGGCGCAGCAGGTCGTCCACCCGCACGCGCAACTCCCGGTACGGCCGGTTGTGCGCCGGCAGCACCAGCACATCCTCGGCCACGCCGCCCAGCGTGCCGAGGAACTCCAGGTAGTCGGCCAGCGGGTCGCCGTCCGGCTCCTGCCACCACACGGCGATGATCGGCGTGATCCGGGGCAGCAGCATGTCGCCGCCGAGCAGCACGCCGTCCTCCTCCGAATAGAGCGCCACATGGTCCGGCGAATGGCCGGAGCCGAAGACCGGCCGCCAGGTCCGCCCGCCGATCGCGAAGCGGGTCTCCGGCGCGATCCGGCTGTACACGGACGGCACCGGCGTGACCAGGCGGCGGTAGTCGTTGCCGATCTCGCGGTAGGCGGCGATGTCCGCCTCGCCGAGGCCGGCCCGGCGGTAGAAGTCCTGCATCCGTTCGGAGGCGCCGTCCTCGGTGTCGAGATAGGCCGAGCGCGCGCTCAGCCACTCGATCCGGCTCATCCAGAACTCCGCCTCCGCGCGGTCGAGCAGCCAGCCGGCCAGCCCGATATGGTCGGGGTGGAAATGGGTCCCGACGATGCGCCGGATCGGCCTTCCCGCCGCCGGCCCGGCCAGCAGCCGCTCCCACACCGCCTTGGACACCGGGTCGGCGAGGCCGCAATCGACCAGCATCCAGCCGTCGCCGTCCTCCAGCAGGTAGAGGTTCACATGGTCCAGCGCCAGCGGCATCGGCAGCCGTATCCACAGGATGCCGGGCGCGATCTCGATCGGGGCGTCGGGATCGGGGATCCGGGCGCCGAGGATGTAGTCGACATTGCTTTCCATGGGCCGGCAACCTAATGCGCCGCCGCCGCCCCGCAAAGCGTTATCGCGCCCGCCGCGCGAAGCGGACGGCGGAGCCGTAAAGCGGCCCCTCCACATCCGACACGCGGTCGTGCTCGATGTCCTCGCCGGCGCCGAGCTTGCTCGTCCAGCGCCCGTTCGCCAGTTGCCGCGCGGCGTGGGTGGGAACGAGCGCGCCGTCCTCGCCCGCCGCGGCGAACAGCGCCACCTTTTTCCAACCGGCCTCCAATTCGCCGTCCGGGCATTCCGCGTATCCGAATGCGGCGAAAGCGGCGAGAAACGCGGCCACGGTCTCTTCCCGGGGAACGCCCGGCGGCCAGCGGCATATGTCGTCCGCGTCCGGCCACCGCCACTCCGAATCGCGGCCGAGCGCCCAGGCGACGCAATTGTACCGCCCCGTCCTGGGACTCGTTACGCGACGGTTGCCGGGAGAGAGGTTCGGAAAAAGGCTAGCGAACACCGCGATCGTCCGCCCAGCGCAGCCATGCGTCGGCCATTCTCGCGGTGTCGCCCCGGTCGCTTTCGGGGACCGGGTTCTCGCCGGTAATGGCGCGGAGAGCCCCGAACCAGTACGCGGGATCGTCCCGTTCGCGCCGCAACTCGGCCAGGACAAGCGGCAGCGCCGCCCGCCCCATCGCGACGATCTTCCGGTAGGCGGGATGGGAGACGATCGCGGTCGTGGAGGACAGGTAAACGGTCTCCTCGCGCCATGTTTGCGCCAGGGCCGCGAAATCCGCGACGGACGCGGCCCCGCTCCCGTCGGCCGGCGCGCCGCCCGCCGCCCGGCCGCGAAGCTTCGGCCCGGCCGGGAAGGCCAGCTGTCCCCCGTTCTCTCGCCGCCGCGCTTGCGCCACCAACGCCCCCGTTCCGGCTCGCGGGCCGCGCCGCCCGCTTCCCCGAAGCATAGGGCGATCCGCCGGCGCGGCGCAACCGGCGCCGAAGGCGTTGACGGCGGGCCTTGCTTGCCGCCAAGCTCGCGGCCGGAACGGATGGACGCGCCGCCGCGCGGCGCCGGAGGGGGAGGCGGAAGGATGGCGAATTCGGGGAACTGGCTGCTGATCGTCAGCATGGACGTGGCGCCGGAGAAGGAGGACCTGTTCAACGAGGTCTACGACACCGAACATGTGCCCTACCTCCAGGAGGTTCCGGGCGTGGTCTCGGTCACGCGGGCCGTGAAGCGGCCGCTCAAGCTCAACCTCGGCGGCGAGGTCCGGGAGATCGACGTGCCGGACGAGCCGAAATACGCCGCCATCTACGAGATTACCGGCCCGGAGGTGCTCGCCAGCGCCGCCTGGGGCGCGGCGGGCGAGAAGGGGCGCTGGGCCGGGGAGGTCCGCCCTCACACCTTCAACCGCCGCCACGTGCTGCGCGCGCCGGCCGAATAGCCGGCCGGGGAGGAACGGGACGTGGCCGCGAACGCGCGGGGCCGGGCGCTACACCTCTCGGAGGAGACGCTGGGCGCGCTCGGCATCGGCTTCGGCGATGTGGCGCGGGAGATCGAGGCCATGCTCCGGGGGCGCGAGCGGGGGGCGGTCCACTGGGCCGACAAGGCGATCCTCCGGCCGCCGGACGGCCGCTACATCATGTCGGTCATGGCGGCGGCCGAGGACCCGCCGCTGCTGGTCGTGAAGACGGTGGTGGTGAACGAGGCCAGCGCCGCGCTCGGCCTGCCGCAGCTGAACGGCGCGGTGCTCGCCTTCGACGCCGCCACCGGCGTGCCGGCGGCCTCGCTCGACGCGAACTGGATCACCGCCATGCGCACGCCGGCGCTGAGCCTGGTCGCGGCCGAGCGGCTGTGCGCGCCGGGGGCGGAGACGATGGGCCTGGTCGGCTGCGGCGTGCAGGCGCGCGCCCATCTCGAAGCCTTCGCCGAACGCCATCCGCTCAAGCGCGCGCTGCTGTACGGGCGGGGCCGCCCCAATATCGAGGCGACGCGCCGCCGCGCCGAGGCGCTGGGCCTGGAGGCGGCGGTGTGCGCCGACCCGCGCGAGGCGGTGGAGGGGGCGGACATCCTCGTCACCTCGGTGACGATCTCGCCGCCCTGCGACCCCTTCCTCGACGCCGGCCGGTCGAAGCCCGGAAGCTTCGCCGTCGTCACCGACAGTTCGGTGCCCTGGCTGCGCGAGAGCTACACAGCCTTCGACCGGATCGTCATCGACGACATGGAGCAGGAGGCGGGGATGGCCTCCAAGCTCGCCGATCCGGCGCTGGTGGCGGGCGACCTCGCCGGCCTCGCGGCCGGGCGCGTCGAGGGCCGCCGGGCGCCGGGGGAGCGGACGGCCTTCATCTTCCGCTCCCACCCGGTGGGCGACCTGGCGATCTCCGCGCTCGCGGTCCGCCGCGCCCGCGAACTCGGCAAGGGCGAGCCGATGCCGATGTAGGAGCGGCGACGGGTTTTTCGGCTTGCGCGGACACCATTATGGTGTTAAGGTTCTTTCGGATGGAGAAACGAAGGCCGCACTACGATCTCGATCGGATCAAGTCCGTCTTCGCGACGGCGGGGAGTCTGAAGGCGACAAGCTCCGCGACGCGAGGAGCGCTTGCCCTGGGAATGGACCGGGACGCGATCGTGGCGACGATCCAAACGACGAAGCGGGCGCATTTTCGGAAGTCGATGACGTCTTACGGGAACAGCACCGTCTGGCAGGATGTCTATTCCGTTCCCTCGGCTTCGGGCGTTCTCTACGTCAAGTTCACGGTCGGGGCCGACGGGAAATTCCTGCTCCTGTCGTTCAAGGAGGAAGACGATGGCGGATGAGGTTTGCCCGTGGGACGGCGCGCCGATGGCGCGGGACACGCGCCCGGTGACATTCGCCTACAAGGGGCTTTCGGAGACCCTCGATGTCTCCGGATGGTATTGCGAAAAGTGCGGCGAAGGCGTCCATACCGGCGCCGAACTGGCGGTCGCGGACCGCGCCCTGAACCGGCTCAAGGCCAGGGCCGAGGGGTTGCCCGGCCCGGAGGCGGTGCGGCGCATCCGCAAGCGGCTCAAGCTGACGCAGAAGGAGGCCGGGCGGATCGTCGGCGGCGGCCCCAACGCCTTCCAGAAATACGAGAGCGGCGATGTGCTGGTCGGCCGCGGGATCGCCAGCGCCCTGCTGCTGCTCGAACGCGATCCCTCGGGGCTGGACCTCCTGCGGGCGCGGGCGGACGCCCGGCGGGCCGACCGGGCCGCGTGAACGCCGCCGCCCCGCTTGCCGGCGGGCGCGCGGGCTGGCCAAGTCCCGGCGGCCGCGCTAGAATCGCGGCGAATCGCGGGCCGGGGCGGTTCGGACGGCGCGCCGGCAAGCCGGGGGGCGAGGGGACGGCATGAAGTTCTTCATCGACACGGCCGATGTCGCGGAAATCGCGGACCTCGCCTCGACCGGGCTGGTGGACGGCGTCACCACCAACCCCTCGCTGATCGCCAAGTCCGGCCGGGGCATGTTGGAGACGATCTCCGAAATCCTCGACCTGGTGGACGGCCCGGTCAGCGCCGAGGTGACCGCGACCGACCTGGAGACCATGCTGGCGGAGGGGCGCCGGCTGGCGTCGCTGGGGCCCAACGTGGCGGTCAAGGTCCCGCTGACGGTGGACGGGCTGAAGGCGTGCCGGGCGCTGTCGGACGAGGGCGTGGCGGTGAATGTCACGCTGTGCTTCTCGGCCGGCCAGGCCCTGCTCGCGGCCAAGGCGGGCGCGGCGTACATCTCGCCCTTCGTCGGCCGGCTGGACGACATCGGCGCGAACGGCATGGAGACGGTCGCCGACATTGTGCGCATCTACGGCAATTACGGCTTCGCGACGGAGGTGCTCGTCGCCTCGGTGCGCGGGCCGGCGCATGTGGTCGAGGCGGCCCGGCTCGGCGCCGACATCGCGACCGTCCCGCCGGCCACGATCCGGGCGATGTACGCGCACCCGCTCACCGACAAGGGCCTGCGCGCCTTCCTGGACGACTGGGCGCGGACCGGGCAGTCCATCCTCGATTCCGGAGGCGGCGGCGCATGACCGGGAAGGAACCCGTCGCGACGCCGGGCGGCGGCGGCCCGGCCGCGGCCAACGACGCGCCGTCGCGCTCGCTGACCGAGGGCGCGGTCCTCGACTACCTGCGGCGCAATCCCGGCCTGATCGCCGACCACCCGGAGGTGCTGGAGGCGCTGGCCCCGGCGCCGCGGTTCGACAACGGCAACGTGGTGGACATGCAGACGCTGGTCCTCCAGCACCTGCGGACCGAGAACCGCCGGCTGCGCGACGCCTGCGCCGTCGTCGTCGCCGCCGCGCGCGACAACCGCTCGGCCCGGGAGCAGGTCCACGCCGCCGTGCTCCAGATCCTCGCGGCCGGGAGTTTCGAGAAGCTGATCCACACGGTGACGGCCGACCTGCCGCTGGCGCTCGACGCGGACGCGGTGACGATCTGCCTGGAGGCGGGCGACGCGGCGATCCCGCGCGCCTACGCGGCCGGCCTGCGCTCCCTGCCGGAGGGCGCGGTGGACCGCCTGATCGGCCCCGGCCGCGACACCGCGCTCGCCTCCGACATCGCCGGCGACCGGATGCTGTTCGGCGCGGCCGCCGGGCTGGTCCGCAGCCAGGCGCTGGCGCGGCTGCGGATCGGCTCCGGGGCGCCGCGCGGCCTGCTGGCGATCGGCGCGCGGGGCTCCGACACTTTCGACCGCCGCCAGGGCGCGGAACTGGTCGCCTTCCTGTCGCGCGCGCTCGAACTCGTCATCCGCCGATGGCTGAACCCGCCGGCCTGACCGGCGCGGCGGCCGGGGCGCCCGAACCTCCCGCCGCCCCCGACCTCGCGGCGGCGCTGGCGGAGTGGCGCGGCTGGATGGAGGGGGAGCGGCGGATGTCGCCCCACACCGTCGCCGCCTACGGGCGCGACCTGGGCGGTTTCCTCGCGTTCCTCGCCGGCCATCTGGGCGGCCCGGCGGCGCTGTCGGACCTCGCGGCGCTGGAGGCGCGGGACTACCGCGCCTGGCTGGCGCGGCGGCGCGCCGACGGGCTGTCCGCCGCCTCGACCGCGCGGGCGCTTTCGACGGCGCGGAGCTTCCACCGTTTCCTCGAACGCCGCCGCGGCGTGCGCAACCCGGCGATCCGGGCGGTGCGCGCGCCGAGGCGGCCGGCCCCGCTGCCCCGCGCGCTCGGCGTCGAGGACGCGGCCCGGACGCTCGACTTGGCCGGCGCGCTGCCGGAGGAGCCATGGATCGCGGCGCGCGACGCCGCCGCGCTCGGCCTGCTCTACGGCTGCGGGCTGCGGATCGGCGAGGCTCTGGCGCTCGACGGGCGCGACTGGACGCCGGGCGGCGGGCCGGAGGGCGGCGCGCTGGTCGTGCGCGGCAAGGGCGGCAAGCAGCGCATGGTCCCGGTGCTGCCGGCGGTGCGCGAGGCGGTGGCGGCCTATCGCGCGCTCTGCCCGTGGCCGGCCGGGCCGGACGACCCGCTGTTCCGGGGCGCGCGGGGCGGGCGGCTGCAACCGGGGGTGCTGCAGCGGGCGGCGCGGCTGCTGCGCGGCGCGCTCGGCCTGCCGGAGGGGGCGACGCCGCACGCGCTGCGCCACTCCTTCGCGACGCACCTGCTGGCGAGCGGCGGCGACCTGCGCGCGATCCAGGAACTGCTCGGCCACGCCTCCCTCTCGACGACGCAACGCTACACCGACGTCGACGCCGAACGCCTCATAGCCATCCACCGCGCCGCCCACCCGCGGGACCGGGGGTAAGGGGGCAAGAGGGCCGGCGTCCCGCCCCGGCGTTTCGCGTTGACTTCCGGCGGGGCGGCGGGCAGTTTACGCGCACACCAGCGAGGCGGGCGCGGAAATGCCGAACGACGAAACCGACGGGGCGCTGCACCTGCCCGACCTGCGAATCAGGAACTTCCGCGGCATCCGCGAGATCGACATCCCCCGCCTCGGCCGCGTGACCCTGATCACGGGCAAAAACAGCGTCGGCAAAACCACCATCCTCGAAGCCTGCCGCGTGTATGCGGAGCGGGGGCGGATGTCGGTTTTGCACGATTTGTCGGGTGACCACGAAGAATATAATGTGTACATAGATGAGGACGGCGACGAAATGATTTCTCCAAATTTGGCTGCAATCTTTCATGGGCGAGGCGCGTATCCATTTCCGCATATGGAAATTGGTTCTCGGAGCAGTTACCTAAAAGTTAACGTGAATCCTCCCAAAAAAGAAGACAAAATTTTGTTCGATAAAATGATCTCGAAATATGGAGACGAATCGAACACGGTAGTGATGGAACGTTCTTTTCACAATTATAAGCAACAAACATTTCTTTCGTCTGCTAAATACAGAAATACGGAAATTCTTTATGCGGACATGCGATCTCTCCGTCATCAGGCGGGAGAAAGCGAGTCAATTCCGACGGCAACATGCATATTTCTGGGTCCGGGTCTTATGAATAATTACGAAATTGGCACGTATTTGGATCAGGTCACTCTCACGGAGGATGAAGATTACGCTGTCGAAGCGTTGCGTCTGGTTTTGGGCGACGACGTCCAGCGAATTGCGATGGTTGGAGATGGTGGTAACTCGGGGCCGGTGCCGCGTTTTGTGGGCCGTAATCCGGTGCCCCGTTTCTTGAGAGATGGTCGACGCGCGGTTGTCAAATTGAAAAATCTTGATCGTCCTGTTCCTCTGAAAAGCCTCGGCGACGGCGCGGCTCGATTTTTTGGCGTGGCGCTCGCACTTGCCAATTGTCGCGATGGTTTTTTGTTGATTGACGAAGCAGAGAACGGTGTCCATTACTCGGTACAGGACAATTACTGGAGGTTGGTTTTCAATCTGGCCAGGCAAAATAATGTCCAGGTTCTGGCGACGACCCACAGCTGGGATTGCGTGCGAGGTTTCGCGCAAGCCGCCGTCGAGGCCGAGGATTCCGAAGGCTTCCTGTTCCGGCTCGAACGCAACGGCGACCGGGTTTGGCCCGTCCCCTATTCGGAGGAAAAGTTGCGGATAGCCGCCGAACAGGGCATCGAAGTGAGGTAGAAACCAGTCGCCGAAGGTTGACGAAATCGCGAGCGAGAGGGAACCATGCCTTTTGGAATGCCATCGTCTGGGCGGAAGTCTCCGAATATTTTGATAGTCGAAGGACAGGACGATAGACATGTGATTGCTCACTTGCGTGATCGAGCGGAAGACAAATTCAACATCGATGTGAAGGAGGAAGAGGGATTTCCAAACCTTGAAAGGGCGATACCGAGCTACGTCAGCGAAAGGGAAAGAACCGCTCTTGGAATCGTGTTCGACGCGGACGCCGTACCAGGTGATAAATGGAATACGGTGCGAAGCAGGCTACAGGAAGCGTATGGCGAAACGCCATGCGCGGACGCCTACCGACATGTTTCCGAAATACAGATGCAGGCCGGCGGGATCGTTATCGAGGGCAACCCGGAGTTTCGCGTGCCGCGCGTCGGCGTGTGGATGATGCCGGACAACGGATCGCCGGGGGAATTGGAGGATTTCGTTATCGGCATGGTTCCGGAAGCGGATACGGTGTTCCCCTTGGCGTCTGCGTACATAAACGACATCCCCGAAGGCGAACGGAAATTCGCCGCGGACAAGACCCGCAAGGCCGAACTCCACGCCTGGCTTGCCGCGCGCAAGGAACCAGGGCGCATGGGCGCGGCCATCGGGGCCGGCGACCTGTCGGTCGATGGCGAACTGGCGAGACAGTTCCTCGACTGGCTGCGCCGGGTCTTCCCGCCGGAAGGCGCCGCTTCCGCCTAGGCGTGCACCGCGCGGCCGTCGGTGGCGAGGGCGGCTTCCTTGATGGCTTCGTTGAGGGTCGGGTGGCCGTGGCAGATGCGGGCGATGTCCTCGGCCGCGGCGCCGAAGGCCATGGCGGCGGCGCATTCGTGGATCAGGCTTCCCGCCTCCGGGCCGATAATGTGCGCGCCGAGCAGCCGGTCCGTCGCCGCGTCGGCGAGCAGCTTCACCATCCCCTCCGTGTCGCCCGCCGCGCGCGCCCGGCTGTTGGCGGAAAACGGGAAGACGCCCTTGCGGTAGGCGGTCCCGTCCGCCTTCAATTCCTCCTCCGTCGCGCCGAGCGCGGCGACCTCCGGGTGCGTGTAAACGATCCCCGGCACCAGGCCGTAATCGACATGGCCCGACTGGCCGGCCATCGTCTCGACCGCCGCCACGCCGTCCTCCTCCGCCTTGTGGGCCAGCATCGGGCCGGGAACGCAGTCGCCGATCGCGAAGACGCCGGGGACCGAGGTCTCGAAATCCTCGTCCACCAGGACGAAGCCGCGCGAGTCCGTCGCCACGCCGAGCGCCTCCAGGCCGAGGCCGTCGGTGTTCGGCCGCCGGCCGATCGCCACCAGCACGACGTCGCAGTCGATCTCCGCCGCCGCGCCGCCCGCCGCCGGCTCCACCGACAGCGCGACGCCGGCGCCGGAGGCGCGCGCCCCCGTCACCTTCGTCGAGAGCCGGAACTCCAGCCCCTGGCGGCGCAGCGCGCGGCGGAACCGCTCGGCGATTTCGCGGTCCATGCCGGGCAGGACGCGGTCGAGGAACTCCACCACCGTCACCTTCGCGCCGAGCCGCGCCCAGACCGACCCCATCTCCAGCCCGATATAGCCACCGCCGATCACCGCGAGCCGCTCCGGAACCTCGCGCAGCGCCAGCGCGCCGGTCGAACTCACGATCCGCTCCTCGTCCACCTCGACGCCGGGCAGCGGCATCGATTCGGAGCCGGTCGCGATCAGCACCCGCCCGGCCTCCAGCGTTTCCGCCGCGCCGTCCGGCCCCGCGACCTCGACCCGGCCGGGGGCGGACAGGCGCGCGGCGCCGCGGACGCGCGCGACCTTGTTCTTGTCGAACAGGAAGGCGATCCCCTTCGTGAGGTCGGCGACCGTCTTGTCCTTGTTCGCCATCATGGCGGCGAGGTTCAGCCCGACCTCGCCGGTCTCGACCCCGATCGCGGAAAGGCCGGCGCGCGCCTCGGCGTATTTCCACGAGGAGGAGAGCAGCGCCTTCGACGGAATGCAGCCGATGTTGAGGCAGGTCCCGCCCAGGGCCGCGCGCTTCTCGACGCAGGCGACCTTCATGCCGAGCTGCGCCGCCCGGATCGCCGCGACATAGCCGCCGGGGCCGGCCCCGACAACGACGAGATCGTAACGCTCGGCCATGGCGGCGTCCTCCGTTGCGCGCGGCGCGGCCGCGCCTACAGGTCGATCAGGAGGCGGCGCGGGTCCTCGATCGCCTCCTTGACCCGCACCAGGAAGGTCACCGCCTCGCGCCCGTCCACGATCCGGTGGTCGTAGGAGAGCGCGAGATACATCATCGGGCGGATCTCGACCTTGCCGCCGACGGCCATCGGGCGCTGCTGGATCTTGTGCATCCCCAGGATGCCCGATTGCGGCGGGTTCAGGATCGGCGAGGACATCAGCGAGCCGTACACGCCGCCGTTGGAGATCGTGAAGGTGCCGCCCGTCATCTCCGCCAGCGTCAGCTTGCCGTCGCGGGCGCGCCGGCCGAAATCGGCGATCGCCTTCTCGACGCCGGCGAAGCCGAGCCTGTCGGCGTCGCGCAGCACCGGCACCACCAGGCCGCGCGGCGAGCCGACGGCGACCCCGATGTCGTAGTAGTTCTTGTAGACGATCTCGTCGCCGTAAATTTCGGCGTTGATCGCCGGCAGTTCCCGGAGCGCCGCGACGCAGGCCTTGACGAAGAAGGACATGAAGCCGAGCCGCGCGCCGTGCTTCTTCTCGAATGCGTCGCGGTATTCGGCGCGCAGCGCCATCGCCGCGCCCATGTCCGCCTCGTTCCAGGTGGTGAGCATGGCGGCGGTGTTCTGCGCCTCCTTGAGGCGGCGCGCGACGGCCCGGCGCAGGCGCGTCATCGGCACGCGCTCCTCGCGCGGGTCCTCGGGGCGCGGCGGGAGGGCGGCGGGCGCGGCCGGGGACGCGGCGGGGGCCGGGGCGGCGGCGCGCGCCGTTCCGGCCGCGATGGCGGCCAGCACGTCGCCCTTCAGCAGCCGGCCGTCCTTGCCCGTCGGCCGGATGCGGGCGGGGTCGAGGTTGTTGTCCTCCACCAGCTTGCGCACCGCCGGCGAAAGGGTTTTCACCTCCCAGGTCCCGGCGGGCGCGGCGGCGGGGGCCGGAGCCGGCGCGGCCGGGGCCGGAGCGGCGGCGCGCGGTTCGGGCGCGAGGGCCGGGGCCGGCGCGGGAGCGGCGGGCGCGGGCGGCGGCGCGGCGGCGGCCGCGCCCTCGGCGATGACGCAGAGCACCGCGCCCACGCCGATCGTCGCGCCCTCCTCGGCCAGCACGCTTTCGAGCACGCCGGCGGCCGGGGCGTTGACCTCCAGCGTCACCTTGTCGGTTTCGAGTTCGACCAGCGGCTCGTCCATGGCGACCGCCTCGCCGGGCCGCTTGCGCCAGACCGCGACCGTCGCCTCGGTAATGGATTCGCCGAACGCCGGCGCCCTGACCTCCGTCGCCATCGCGACCCCCGCTCCGTTGCCGCGCCGCCGCCTATTCCGCCGCCCGGCGCGCCGCGCGCCCGGCGGCGCCGCTTTCGCCCACCGTCAGCGCCGCGTCCACAAGCTCCGCCTGCTCGCGCAGATGGCGCTTGAAGTTCCCCGTCGCCGGCGAGGCCGCCTCGGGCCGGCCGGCGTAGACCGGGCGCTTGCACGCGCCGTCGAGTTCGACCAGCACATCCTCGATCCGGCGATCGAGATAGGTCCACGCGCCCATGTTCGACGGCTCCTCCTGGCACCAGACCACATCGGCCTGGGGGAAGCGCGAAAGCTCCTCCTTCAGCGCGGCGCGCGGGAAGGGGTAGAGTTGCTCGAGGCGCAGGAAGAACACGTCGCGGACGCCGCGTTTCGCGCGCTCCTCGTAAAGGTCGTAGTAGACCTTGCCGCTGCACAGCACGACGCGGCGCACGTCCCGGTCGTCGCACAGGACCTCGTTGTCGTACATGACGCGGTGGAAGGTGGCGCCCGGCCCCATGTCCTCCAGCCGGGAGACGCAGAGCTTGTGGCGCAGCAGCGATTTCGGCGTCATCGCGACGAGCGGCTTGCGGAAGTCGCGGCGCAGCTGGCGGCGCAGCGCGTGGAAATAGCTCGCCGGCGTCGAGCAGTTCACCACCTGCATGTTGTCCTCGCCGCAAAGCTGCAGGTAGCGCTCCAGCCGGGCCGAGGAATGCTCCGGCCCCTGGCCCTCGTAGCCGTGCGGCAGCAGCATGACCAGGCCCGACATGCGCAGCCATTTGTGCTCGCCGGAACTGATGAACTGGTCGACGATCACCTGCGCGCCGTTGGCGAAGTCGCCGAACTGCGCCTCCCAGAGGATCAGGGCGTTCGGCTCGGCCTGGCTGAAGCCGTATTCGAAGCCGAGCACCGAGGCCTCGGACAGCGGGCTGTCGATCACCTCGTAGTGCTCCTGCCCCTCCTCCAGGGCGTTCAGCGGGATGTGCCGCGCCTCGGTCTCCTGGTCGATCCAGACCGAATGGCGCTGCGAGAAGGTGCCGCGGCCGCAATCCTGGCCGGACAGGCGCACCGCGTTGCCCTCCAGCAGCAGCGAGCCGAAGGCCAGCGCCTCCGCCGTCGCCCAGTCGATGCCCTCGCCGGCGGCGATCGCCGCGCGCTTCTGGTCCACCACGCGGCGCAGGCGGCGGTTGATCGCGAAACCCTCCGGCACGGCGCACAGCCGGTCGCCGATGCGGCGCAGCGTCTCGACCTCGACCGAGGTGCTGCCGCGCCGCGCGTCGCCATGCGCGACCTTGAAGCCGGACCACTGCCCGTCCAGCCAGTCGGCCTTGTTGGGCTTGTAGCCCAGCCCGGCCTCGAACTCGACGGCGAGGCCCCGGTTGCACTCCTCCACCAGCGCGTCGCCGCCGCCCGGCGCGACCACGCCCTCGCCCTCCAGCCGGCGCGCGTAGAGTTCCCGCGTCGAGGGATGGCCGGCGATGGTCCGGTACATCCTCGGCTGGGTGAACATCGGCTCGTCGCCCTCGTTGTGGCCGAAGCGGCGGTAGCCGATGATGTCGACCACCACGTCGACGCCGAACTCCTGGCGGAACTCGGTGGCGATCCGGGCGACATGGATCACCGCCTCCGGGTCGTCCGCGTTCACATGGAAGATCGGCGCCATCACCATCTTCGCCACGTCGGTCGAATAGGGCGCGGAGCGCGAGAAATGCGGGTCGGTGGTGAAGCCGATCTGGTTGTTGATGATCACATGGATGGTGCCGCCGGTGCGGTAGCCGTGAAGCTCGGAGAAATCGAACACCTCGGCGACGATGCCCTGGCCGGCGAAGGCGGCGTCGCCATGCATCAGGATGCCGACGACCTTCTTGCGGTCGGCGTCGCCGCGCTGGGCCTGCTTGGCCCGCACCCGGCCCACCACCACCGGATCGACCACTTCGAGGTGGGAGGGGTTGGCGTTGAGCGTGAGGTGCACCGTGTTGCCGTCGAAGGCGCGGTCCGCCGACACGCCCATGTGGTACTTGACGTCGCCGGAGCCGCCGGCGTCCTCCGGGTTGGCCGGGTTGCCGAGGAACTCGGAGACGATGGCGCGGAACGGCTTGTCCATGAAGTTGCAGAGCACGTTGAGGCGGCCGCGATGCGCCATGCCGACCACCGCCTCCTCCAGGCCCAGCTGGCCGCCGCGCTTCACGATCTGCTCCAGCGCCGGGATCACGGATTCGCAGCCGTCCAGGCCGAACCGCTTCACGCCGACGTATTTCACGGCGAGGAACTTCTCGAAGCACTCCGCCGCCGTCAGCCGCTCCAGGATGGTTTTCTTGCCGATGTCGGTGAAGTCGGTCCGGTTGCCGATCTGCTCGATCCGGCGCTGGATCCACAGCTTCTGCTCCGGGTCCTGCATGTGCATGAACTCGACGCCGATGGCGCCGCAATAGGTCGCCTCCAGCACGGCGACGATCTCGCGCAACGTCGCGTTTTCGAGGCCCAGCACATTGTCGATGAAGATCGGCCGGTCCCAGTCGTCCGGGCCGAAGCCGTAATGGGCGGGATCGAGTTCCGGGTGCGGCTCCGGCGCGGCGAGGTCGAGCGGGTCGAGCCGGGCCTTCAGGTGGCCGCGGATGCGGTAGGCGCGGATCAGCATGATCGCGCGCAACGAATCCAGCGTCGCGCGCCTCGCCTCGGCGGCGTCGGCGGGCGCGGGCGCCGCGCCGGCGCCGGCCGGCGGGGCCTCGGGGTCGGGCGCGCCGACGATTCCCGCCGTCCTCGGCGCCCAGCTCGCGCCGCGAACGTCGCCGCGCGCGGCCGCCCCGTCCTCCGACAGGCCGGCGAAACAGCCGCGCCAGCTTTCGTCCACCGCGCCCGGATCGTCGAGCCAGCGCTCGTAAAGCTCCGCGATATAGGGGGCGTTGGCCCCGTTCAGCAGCCCCGAATCGTCGAGAAGCGTCGCCATCTCCCGCCTGCCTTCCTCCGCGCGCGCCGGCGCGGCCTCACCGGCCGAGCAGTTCCGCCATCGCGGAGCCGATCGCCGCCGGCGATTCGGCGACGCGCACGCCCGCCGAGCGCATCGCCTCGATCTTGTCCCCGGCGCCGCCCTTGCCGCCGGCGATAATCGCGCCGGCGTGGCCCATGCGCCGGCCCGGCGGCGCGGCCAGCCCGGCGATGAAGCCGACGACGGGTTTCTTGCGCCGGCCGCGCTTGAGGAAGTCGGCCGCCTCCTCCTCCGCCGAGCCGCCGATCTCGCCGATCATCGCGATCGCCTCGGTCTCGTCGTCGGCGAGGAACATTTCCAGGCAGTCGATGAAGTCGGTCCCGTTCACCGGGTCGCCGCCGATGCCGATGCAGGTGGACTGGCCGAGGCCGGCCGCCGTGGTCTGCGCCACCGCCTCGTAGGTCAGCGTGCCGGATCGCGACACGATGCCGATCGCGCCGCGCCGGTGGATGTGGCCCGGCATGATGCCGATCTTGCATTCGCCCGGCGTGATCACGCCCGGACAGTTCGGCCCGACCAGCCGCGTCCCGGAGCCGCGCAGCGCGCGCTTGACCCGCACCATGTCGAGCACCGGGATGCCCTCGGTGATGCAGACGACCAGCGGGATTCCGGCCTCGATCGCCTCCAGGATCGAGTCGGCGGCGAAGCGCGGCGGCACATAGATCGCCGTGGCGTCCGCGCCCGTGGCCGCGACCGCCCGGCGCACCGTGTCGAAGACCGGCAGGCCGAGATGCTCGCTCCCGCCCCGGCCCGGCGTCACGCCGCCCACCATGCGCGTCCCGTAGTCGATCGCCTGGCGGGAATGGAAGGTGCCCTGGCTTCCGGTGAAGCCCTGGCAGAGGACCTTCGTGTCCTTGCCGACCAGCACGCTCATCGCCCGGCCTCCCGCACGGCCTTCACGATCTTTTCGGCCGCGTCGCCCAGGCCGTCGGCCGTCACGATGGGCAGGCCGCTGCCGGCCATGATCTCGCGGCCGAGTTCGGCGTTGGTCCCTTCGAGGCGGACCACCAGCGGCACGTCCAGCCGCGTCTCGCGCACCGCCTCCACCACCCCCTCGGCGATGGTGTCGCACCGCATGATGCCGCCGAAAATGTTGACCAGGATGCCGGCCACGTTCGGGTCGGAGAGGATGATGCGGAAGGCGGCGGCGACCCGCTCCCTGGTCGCGCCGCCGCCCACGTCGAGGAAGTTGGCCGGCTCCGCGCCGTTGAGCTTCACGATGTCCATCGTCGCCATGGCGAGGCCGGCGCCGTTCACCATGCAGCCGATATTGCCGTCCAGCTTGACGTAGTTGAGTTCGTGCTCGCCCGCCTCGCGCTCGGCCGGGTCCTCCTCGTCCTCGTCGCGGAGTTCGGCGATGTCGGGATGGCGGAACAGCGCGTTGTCGTCGAAGTTCATCTTGGCGTCGAGCGCCAGCGCCTCGCCGGCGGCGTCCACGATCAGCGGGTTGACCTCGACCAGCGCGGCGTCCAGCTCCGTGAACGCGCGGTGCAGCGCGGCCAGCAGTTCGGCGGCGGACGCGGCCGCCCTTCCCTCCAGGCCGAGGTCGGCGGCCAGCCCGCGCCCGTGGTAGGGCCGCAGCCCGGTCGCCGGGTCGATGGAGACGGTGGCGATCTTCTCCGGCGTTTCGGCCGCCACCGCCTCGATGTCCATCCCGCCCTCGGTCGAGGCGATGACGGCGACGCGCCCGGACCCCCGGTCCACCAGCAGGGAGAGGTAGAGTTCGCGCGCGATCTCCCGCCCCTCCTCCACATAGACCCGCTTGACCTCGCGGCCCTCCGGCCCGGTCTGCTTCGTGACCAGCGTCTTGCCGAGCATGGCGGCGGCGTGTTCGCGGACCTCCTCCGGCGAGCGGGCGAGCCGCACCCCGCCCTTGCCCGACTCGTCCCCCGCGAAGCGCCCGGCCCCGCGCCCGCCGGCGTGGATCTGCGACTTCACGACGAAGACCTCGCCGCCCAGTTCCCGGGCCGCCGCCTCGGCCTCGTCCGGCGCGAAGGCGACGCGCCCGCGCGGCACCGCGACGCCGAAGCGGGCGAGCAGTTCCTTGGCCTGGTGTTCGTGGATGTTCATCGCCGCCCGCCCCGGCCGGACGCCCGGCCTTGCGGAGGTCGTGGGGCCTGTCCAGCCGATCGCGTCATGCCGAGCCTCCCGGAGCCGCGCGGGACTTGCCCCACTCTAGGCCCCGCGCCGCGCCCGCGCAACCGGCGCGGCGGTCAGCCGCCGAGGGCGGCGGCGACGGCGTTCAGCTCCCGCACGGCGGCGACCGAGCGGTCGAACATCGCCCGTTCGGCCGCGTCGAGTTCGACCTCGACCACCCGCTCGACCCCGCCGGCGCCGATCACCGCCGGCACGCCGACATAGAGGCCGTCCAGCCCGTAGGGGCCATCGCACCAGGCCGCGCAGGGCAGCACGCGCTTCTTGTCCAGCAGGTAGGACTCCGCCATCGCGATGGCCGAGGAGGCGGGCGCGTAGAAGGCCGAGCCGGTCTTCAGCAGGCCGACGATCTCGGCCCCGCCGTCGCGCGTGCGCTGGACGATGGCGTCGATCCGCTCTTGCGTGCTCCAGCCCATCCGCAGCAGGTCCGGCACCGGGATGCCGGCGACGGCGGAATAGCGGACCAGCGGGACCATCGTGTCGCCGTGCCCGCCGAGGACGAAGGCGGTGACGTCCTCCACCGACACGCCGAACTCGTCCGCCAGGAAGCGGCGGAAGCGCGCGCTGTCGAGCACGCCGGCCATGCCGACGCATTTTTCGGCCGGCAGCCCGCCCGCCTCGCGCAGCACGCCGACCATCACGTCGAGCGGGTTGGTGATGCAGACGACGAAGGCGTCCGGGCAGTGTTCGCGGATGCCGGCGCCGACCGCGCCCATGACCTTGAAATTGGTGCCGATCAGGTCGTCCCGGCTCATCCCCGGCTTGCGGGCGATGCCGGCGGTCACGATAACGACGTCCGCGCCCGCCAGCGCCGCATAGTCGTTCGTCCCGGCGATCCCGGCGTCGAACCCCTCGACCGGCGCGGCCTGGGCGATGTCCAGCGCCTTGCCCTGGGGCATCCCGTCCACGATGTCGAACAGCACGACGTCGCCGAGCCGCTTCACGCCCGCCAGCAGGGCCAGCGTGCCGCCGATATTGCCCGCGCCGACCAGCGCGATCTTGTTCCGGGCCATGCTCGATCTCCAGCGAATGCGGCCGCCGGGCCGGTGGATGGGAGGGCCGGCGCGCCCCGCGCCCGGCCGCGCGCGGTTTACCCCGAATCCCCTTCCCCGGCAAGGCCGCCGCCGTCCGCCGGCGCGCCGTTCCGGTCGGCGGAAAGCCGCGCCGCCTCGACATATTCGGGCGAGCGCATCTCCATCAGCCGCGAGGCGGCGCGCGCGAACTCGAAGCCCCAGTCCTCGCCCCGGTAGAGGTCCTCCGGCGCGGCCTCGGCCGAGACCGTCAGCAGCACCCGGTTGTCGTACAGCGTGTCGATCAGCGTCACGAAGCGCCGGGCCGCGTCGCGGCGGGCGTCGTCCATCCGCGGCACGTCCGCGAGCAGCACCGCCCGGTAGCGCCGCGCGACGGCGAGGAAGTCGCCCGGGCCCAGCGGCGCTTCGCACAGGTCGGCGAAGCCGAACCGGGCCACGGCGCCGGCGGCGGCGGGAACCGCGATGCGCCGGCCGCGGAACTCGATGCGGTCCGGCCGCGCCGCGGCGCCGTCGGTCAGCGCGTCGAACGCCCGGTCCAGCGCCGCGTCGGCCGCCGGGCCGAGCGGCGCGTGGTAGGCGTCCAGCGCCTTCAGCCGGTCGAGCCGGTAGTCCCGCGCGCCGTCGAGGCGCTGGACCGCCAGCCGCCGCTTCAGCAGCGCGACGAAGGGCAGGAAGCGGTCCCGGTGCAGGCCGTCCTTGTAGAGGTCGTCGGGATGGCGGTTGGAGGTGGCGACCACGACGACGCCGCGCGCGAACATGCCCTCGAACAGCCGGGCGACGATCATCGCGTCGGCGATGTCGCGCACCTCGAACTCGTCGAAGCAGAGCAGCCAGTGGTTCTCGGCCAGCCGGCCCGCGACCGGGCCGATCGGCTCGCCCGCCTCGCCGGCCCGGCGGCGCGCGTGGATCGCCTCGTGCGCCTCCTGCATGAATTCGTGGAAATGGGCGCGGCGCTTGCGCTCGACCAGCGCGCCGTCGTGGAACAGGTCCATCAGCAGCGACTTGCCGCGCCCGACGCCGCCGTGGATGTAGAGGCCGCGCGGCGGCGGCGACGGCCGGCGGACCGTGAAGCCGAGCCGGGCCGCGAGGCCGGACCGCCGCCCGGCCGGCCGGTAGCCCGCGAGCTCCTCGTGCAGCCGCTGCAGCGCGGCGGCGGCGCGGGCCTGCGCCGGGTCGGGCGCGAGCGTCCCCGCCCGGACCAGCGCGTCGTAGCGGGCGCGCGGCCCCGCCCCGGACCGCGCGCCGCCCGCCGCGCCTTCCGGCATTCCCTACCGCCCGCCGGTGATGTCGATAATCGCCCCCGCGCAGTAACTCGACGCCGGGCCGAGCAGCCAGACGATCGCCTCCGCCACCTCCTCCGGCGTTCCGACGCGCCGCTGGGGGATGGAGGGAACGGCGTCCGCCGCCCGGTTGGGCAGGCCGGCGGCGGCGTGGATTTCGGTGTCGATCATGCCCGGCGAGACGGCGTTGACCAGCACGCCCTCCCGCGCCACCTCGCGCGCGAGGCCGAGCGTGAAGGAATCCACCGCGCCCTTCGAGGCGGCGTAGTGGACGAACTCGTTCGGCCCGCCGAGCCGGGAGGCGGCCGAGGCGACATTGACGATCCGCCCGCCGGCGCCGCCCCGCTCGGTGGACATGCGGCGCACCGCCTCGCGGCAGCAGATCATCAGGCCGATGACGTTCAGCCCGATCACGCCGCGCATCGCCTCGGCGCTCATGTCCTCGACCCGCGTCGCCCGGCCGGTGGTCCCGGCGCTGGTCACCAGCCCACGGACCGGGCCGAGGGCGGCCTCCGACTCCTCGAACAGGCGCAGGATGTCCGCCTCCTCGTTCATGTCGGCCCGGACGGTCACGGCGCGCCGGCCGGCGGCGCGGACTCCGTCGGCCACGCGCTCCGCCGCCGCCGCGTCGCGCGCGTAGTTCACCGCGACGTCCCAGCCGTCCCGCGCGGCGCGAAGCGCCGTCGCCGCGCCGATGCCCCGGCTGCCCCCGGTGACGATGGCGAGTCCCTTGTCCACGAGCGCGCTCCCCCTTGCGTCCGAAGCGGCGTTTATAGAGCCGGCCGCGCGGTTCGGCCAGCGCCCCGCGCGCCGCCCCGTCACCGCCCGGAACCGGGGGAGGCTCCGCCGAGGAAGGCCCGCATGTGGAAGCCGGCCTGTTCGGCCCCGTGCCCCGGATGCGCGCCGACCGGGCAGGCGCGGCGCGCGAGGCAGCCGCCGTCGAGGCAGTCCCGCCCCTCCGGCGCGCGCAGCCGCGCCCGGCAGGCTTCGGCGTCGTAGCGCCCGCCGTCGAAGGCGCCGACCGGGCAGGCCGAAAGGCACGGCCTGCCCGCGCAGGTCTCGCACGGACTTGGCTCCAGGGCGGGCGGCGGCGCGCCCAGCGGGCGGGCGAACAGCAGCGCGCCGCGCCAGGAGTGCCGCAACCCCCAGCGCGGATGGATCGACAGGCCGATCGGCGAGGGGCGGACCGGCTCCGCCCGCGCCGCCCAGGCCTGGAACGGCGGATACGGCGGCCCGTCCGACGCCAGCACGGTCCGGGCGGCGAACCGGCGCGCCAGCCGGTCGAGGACGCGCCGTGTCCAGGCGTCCAGCGGGTCCGGCTCGTCGCGCCGTTCGGCCCGGAAGCGCTCCCACATGGCCGGGCCGGCCTGCCCCGCCAGCAGGACGGCGCGGGCCGGCGCCCCGTCCGGGCCGGGCGGGGCCGATTCGCCGGCGGCGAAGTCGAAACAGCCCCGCGAAACCAGCCCCTGGCGGGCGAGTTCGCGGCCGATCGCCTCGACGGCGGGGTCCGGTGCCATCGCGCGGCGCTCCCGTTTCGATTCCCATTCCGACGCCCTGTCCCGAAAACGACATGGCGCGGGCGCCGGCGCCGTGTTTTTCCGGTTTCGGCGCGTATTTCCGCATGACAAGGGCGACGCCTTTCGTTCTAACCTGAAATCGACGGGTTTTCGCCGGTTTCGCGCGGCGCGCGGACGGCGGCGGCGCGTCGAAGGCGACCATCGGCCCACGGGCCAGTCGGAGCGCGCGGCGTTCGCGCTTCGCATTCGTGAAGAGCGTGCCCGATGTTCGACGATCCCGGCCAGGTCCCCCTGCGGATCGACTTCCTGCTTATCCCCAATTTCTCGATGATGGCCTTCGCCTCGGCGGTCGAGCCGCTGAGGTCGGCCAACCGGCTGTCGGAGCGGACGCTCTACACATGGCGCATCCTGAGCCGCGACGGCGCGCCGGTCGCGGCCAGCAACGGGATCGAGGTGGTGGCCGCCGGCTCCGCCGCGCGGGTGGACCGCGCCCAGGTCGCGATCGTCGTCGCCGGCCTCGACGTGCAGGTGTACGAGGACGAGCGCGACTTCGCCTTCCTGCGGCGGATGGCCCGACAGGGCGCGACGATGGGCGCGCTGTGCACCGGCTCGCATGTGCTGGCGCGGGCCGGGCTGCTGGCGAACCGGCGCTGCACCATCCACTGGGAGAACCTCGGCGGCTTCGTCGAGGAGTTCCCGGACATCGAGGTGTCGTCCGACATCTACGAGATCGACCGCGACCGCTTCACCTGCTCCGGCGGGACGGCGGCGCTCGACATGATGCTGCACCTGATCGGCCGCCAGCACGGCCAGTCGCTGGCCAACGACGTCTCCGAGCAGTTCATCCACGACCGCATCCGCGAACCCCACGACCACCAGCGCATGGAGCTGCGCGCGCGCCTCGGCGTCAGCCACCCCAAGCTGATCGCGGTGATCGGCGACATGGAGGCGAACCTGGAGGAGCCGCTGAGCCAGACCGAACTGGCGGGGCGCGCGCGGCTGTCGACCCGGCAGCTGGAGCGGCTGTTCCGCAAGTACCTCGGCGCGACGCCGACGCGATACTACCTGAACCTGCGCCTGCAGCGGGCGCGGCAGCTGCTCTCCCAGACCAGCATGTCGATCCTGTCGGTGGCGCTCGCCTGCGGCTTCGTTTCGGCGAGCCATTTCTCGAAGTGCTACCGGGAGTGTTTCGGCCGCACGCCGAGGGCGGAGCGCTCCGCCCGCCACGCGGCGCCCCGGGCCGGGCGCGCCGCGCCCCGCATCGCCGCCGCCGGCTGACCCGCCGCGTTCGCGCGGGGCCGGGCGGGCGTTCAGGGAAGCTCGGAGATCGATTCGAGCTGGGCCTCCGGCGGGGCGGTCTGGCCGCCGGCCCTCGCGACCGCCTCCTCCAGGTCCCCCCGGGGGCAGAGGCCGAGCAGCACCGGATGGCGCGCGGTGATGTTCTGCGAGTTCCAGTGCGTGCGGTCGCGCACCTTGACGATGGTGTCCTTGGTGGTGCCAACCAGCTTGGCGATCTGCGCGTCCTTCAGTTCCGGGTGGTGCTTCAGCAGCCAGGCGATGGCGTCGGGCTTGTCGCCGCGCCGGGCGATCGGCACGTATTTCGGCCCCTTGTTCCGGGTCGAGGCCTTGGGCAGGTCGGACACCGGCATCCTGAGCCGCGCCTCGGGATCGGCCGCGCAGCGCGCGATCTCCTCCCGCGTCAACTGGCCGTTCGCGACCGGGTCGAAGCCGTGCATCCCGACATTGACCTCGTCGTCGGCGATCGCCTGGACCTCCAGCGGATGCAGCTCGCAAAACGCCGAGATCTGCTCGAAGGTAAGCGCGGTGTGCTCGATCAGCCAGACGGCGGTCGCCTTGGGCATCAGGGGTTGCATCGTCGCCTGTCCTTTCCGGGGGCGCGCCTTCGCGTGGATTCCCGTCTATATAGGGATACCGCCCGGAATGGCAAAGGTTAAGGAGCGCGCGATGGACCTCGAAGACCTCGAACCCCGGGGCGGCCCGCCCGCCAGGCCGAAGGACCTGTCGCGCTGGAACATCGAGGACCTGGAGGCCTATATCGCGCGCATGGAGGAGGAGATCGCGCGGGCGCGCGCCGCCGTCGCCGCCAAGCGCGGCGTCGGCGCGGCGGCCGAGGCGCTGTTCAAGCGCTAGGCGCGACGGACCGGATGTCCCCGGAACGCGAAAACGCGACGGCCGCGCGCCCCCCGGCGGCCGCCTCCGCGTCCGCGCCCCCGCCGGCGTCCCCGCCGCCGCCGCTGGCGGCGTCGCGGCGCGGCCGGCGGCTGTTCCGCGTCGCGCGCGCGCTGCTGGTGGTCGCGCTGCTCGGCGCGATGGCGGCCTGGGCGGCGCAGTGGGTCCGCACCGCGATCCTCTATGTGCACGAGACCGACGCGCGCGTCATGGCGGACCTGGTGACGGTCTCCAGCCAGGCGGACGGGCGGCTGGTCGCGCTGGAGGTCCGGGAGGGCGACCGGGCGCGCGCGGGCCAGACGCTGGCCCGGCTCGACGCGAGCGCCGCCGAGGCCGCGCTCGCCGAGACCGTGGCCGAGCGCGAGACGCTGCGCGCCGAACGCGCCCGGGCCGAGGCGGAGGCGCGCGCGGTCGCCGGCCGGGTGGAGTCGCGGATCGACAGCGCCCGCTCGAAGCTCGTCGAGGCCGAGGCGGGAGAGGGCGCGCGCGCCCACGAGCGCGACTTCGCCGAAAGCGAGTTCCGCCGGATCGAAAGCCTGGCCGGGGGCGGCGTCGCGCCGGCCGCGCGGCTGGAGCGGGCGCGCGCCGACGCGCTGACGGCGCGCCAGGAATGGCGCCGGGCCCGGGCCGCCGTCGCCTCGGCCCGCGCCGCGCTGGCCGAGGCCGAGGCCGCGCGCGACGAGATCGCGGTCGCGCGGGCCGAGGGCGCCGAACTCGATGCCCGGATCGCCGAGGCCGAGGCCCGGATCGCGCGGCGGCGCATCGACATCGCCGAACGAGGGATCGCCAGCCCGATCGACGGCGTCATCGGCCGGGTCTTCGTCGATCCCGGCGAGTACCTGGCGCGCGGCCAGCGCGTGCTCTCCCTGCACGACCCGGAGCGCGTCTGGATCGAGACCAACATCCGCGAGACCGAGATCGGCCGGCTCGCGGTCGGCCAGCCCGTCCGGGTCGAGGTGGACGCCTGGCCCGGCGTCGCCTTCGAGGGCCGGGTCGAGCGGATCGGCGCCGCCGCCACCAGCCAGTTCGCCCTGCTGCCCCGCCTCAACGAGGCGGGCGCCTTCACCAAGGTGACGCAACGCATCCGGGTGCGGATCGCGCTGGAGCGGCGCGGGGAAAGGCTGCGGCCCGGCACGATGGCGGTGGTCTATATCGACGACGGGACCGCCGACCGGCTGGCGCCGTGGCTGGCCCTCCGGTGACCGGCGGCGCCCTCGACGCCCGGGCCGCGGCGCCGCGCCCGACGAGCAAGTTCGGCGTCGCCGTCACGACGATGCTGGCGATGGTCGCGATGATCATGTCCTCCACCATGGTCAACGTGGCGATCCCGGACATCATGGGCGCGTTCGGGATCGGGCAGGACCGGGCGCACTGGATTTCCACCGGCTTCCTCGCGGCGATGACGGCGGGGATGCTGCTGAACGCCTGGCTGGTGACGAGTTTCGGCCCGCGCAACGTGTTCATCGCGGCGCTGGCGCTGTTCTCGGCGAGCGCCTTCGCCGGGCAGTACGCGCCGGCCTTCGAGGGCGTGGTGGCGGCGCGGTTCGCGCAGGGCCTGTGCGCCGGGCTGATCCAGCCGCTGGCGATGACGACGATCTTCATCGCCTACCCGCCGGAGGAGCGGGCCGCCGCGATGGGCTGGTTCGGCATGGGGATCGTGTTCGGCCCGACGATCGGGCCGGTGCTGGGCGGCGTAATCGTCGAGGCGGCGCACTGGCGCTTCGTGTTCGCGGCGCCGGTGCCGATGCTGGCGCTGGCCGCCGGGCTGGGCGCGATCTACATGCCGGGGCGGGACGACGGCGCGGCGCGGGCGCCGTTCAACCTGCCGAGCTTCCTGCTCGTCATGGCCGCCGTCGTGCTGCTGCTGAGCGGGATTTCGGCGGGACAGCGCGACGGCTGGACCGACGGCCGCGTGTTCGCGCAGCTGTTCGGCGCGGCGGCGGCCTTCCTCGCCTTCCTCGTCCGCGAGACGCGGACCGAGGCGCCGCTGCTGCAGATCCGGCTCTTCGCCGGCTGGACCTACGCCGCCAGCGCCTTCGTCGGCTTCGTCTTCGGGGCGGGGATGTTCGGCTCGTTCTACATCGTCCCGGTGATGGTGCAGACGGTGCACGGCTTCACCGCGCTGGCCGCCGGGCTGATGCTGCTGCCGGGGGGGATCGTCTCGATGGTCGCCTTCCCGCTGGCGGGGCGGCTGGCCGACGCGGTCGCGCCGGCGCACGCCATCGCGGCCGGGCTGCTGCTGTTCGGCGTGTCCTGCCTGCTGCTGGCGGGGGCGGGGATGCTGACGGATTTCTGGACGCTGGCGCTGCTGGTCGCGCTGGGGCGGGCCGGGCTGGCGCTGGTGGTGCCGCCGCTGAACGTGACCGCGCTCGCCGCGGCGCCGCGCGACCTGCTGCCCCACGCGGCGGGCACGCTGAACTTCGTGCGCATGACCGGGGCGGCGCTGGGCGTGACCGTGCTGGCGCTGACGCTCGACGCCGGCATCGAGCGGCACGGCGGGGAACTCGCCACGTCGCAGACCTGGGGCAACCCGGTCTCGCGCGAGCTGCTGGCGGAGGCGTCGGCGGCGCTGGCGCGGACCGGGCTGCCGGACCTGGAGCGCGCCGGCGCGGCGATGGCCTGGCTCCAGGGCGGCGTGACGCTGAAGGCGCACGAACTGGCCTTCCAGGACGGGTTCCTGGCGCTGGCGGCGCTGTTCGCCGCCGGCGCGGCCGCCGCGCTGGCGCTGTTGCGCCGGCGGTAGGCCCGGGCGGGGGCGGCCGCGGGCCGGCGGGGATTGTCGTTGACAGGCGCCGTTCCGCCATCGAGCATGACCTTCGCAAAACTTTCGAGGACGCCGCCGATGAACGCCGTCGCCAGACTTCTCGCGCTCGCCATGCTGCCGGCCGCCCTTGCGCTCGCCGGCCCCGCCGCGGCCTACGACAGCGACAGCACTTCCACCGCCATCCTCGACAGTTGCAAGGATTTCTCCCTGTCGAACACGATGGTGCTGAGCGCCACCTGCAACAAGGTGACCGTCGTCCCGGCCGGCCTTTCCGGATCGTCCGACGAGACGCAAACGACTATCGAAACGAACGACACCTCCATCGACCTCGACGACTACGTCTGGAACAATGCCGGCACGATGACGTTCGACAAGAACGGAAACAGTAACGGCTTCGACGCCGAGTGCGTTTCCGAACACGTCGAGGTCTATACGTCGTCGATCGTGCTGGGAGCGAGATGCGCCAAATACCCGGATGGGTGCCAGCCGATAAACTCCCACGGAGATATTTCCGAGACGGGCTGCCCGAAGACGAGTCTCGGGCTGCAGGATGTGCTGATCAACAACACGATCGACGGCGACCTCATTCCGAAACCCTAGCGCGCCCGAAACCCTAGCGCGCCGCGATGCCCGCCGGCATGTCGAACTTGTGGAAGGAAACCCCGATGAACGCCGCCGCCAGGCTTTTCGCCGTCGCCATGCTGCCCGCCGCCCTCGCGCTCGCCGGCCCCGCCGCCGGCTACGACAGCGCCAGCACCAGCTCGGACATCGACGAAAGCTGCACGAGTTTCACGCTGCCCGATGGCGGTTCGACGCTGGGCGCCACCTGCAACAAGGTCGCGGGCGGCGTCGTGACGGGAACGGTGACGAGCAGCCTCGATCTCGACGATTACGTGGGCGTCGATTTCAGTTCGGGCAACGAGGGGAACCTGAAGTTCACCACGGCGAACACGACCTACGAGGACTTCTCGGACGATTGCCACTGGGAGTACGCCAACGACGCCTCCACCGGGCTGCAGCTGGAGGCGCTGTGCTCCAAGATCGAGGACGACCCCTGCGAGAAGAGCTCGAGCGGCAGCTTCCCCTCGTCGCACTGCAAGTACAGCACGCTCCCCCTTGGGGGTTACCTGGAGAACGACACGGCCACCGGAACGCTCGACGTGCAATAGCGCGCGCGCCGGCGGGGGCGGTTCAGTCGAGTTCCGGTTCCGCCCCCTCGGGCGGGGGCGCCCGGAAGGCCCGCGGCGCCGTCGAGATCGGCGCGCGGCCGGTTCAGTCGAGTTCCGGCTCCGCGCCCTCGGGCAGCGGCACGCGAAAGGCCCGCAGCGTCATCGAGATCAGCGTGTAGTAGCCGAGCACGCCCACCAGGTCGACGACGCCGGTCTCGCCCAGGGCGGCCACCGCCTCGGCGTAGACGGCGTCGCCCACGCGGCGGTCGCGGTGCAGCTGCGTGGCGAAGTCGTAGACGATCCGCTCCTCCTCGCTGGCGAAGGCGGGCTGGCGGCGCTGGCGGATCGCCTCGACGACGGCCGGGTCGAGGCCGGCCTCCAGGCCGATGCGCTTGTGCGCCCACCATTCGAACTCCGCGCTCCAGAACCGGCCGGTCACGAGGATGGCCAGTTCCGTAAGCCGGGGCGGCAGCGAGGTCTCGTAGCGGCAGAATTGGCCCAGCCGCTGCGCCCTGTCGGCCAGCGCGGGACTCGTCAGCCAGACCGCCAGCGGCCCCTGCAGCTTGCCGCGCGGCCCGGCCACGATGTCGTCGCGGACCTTGCGCTGCTCCGGCGTCATGTCCTCCGGGGCGGGCGGCGTTATCCGTTGCATCTCGTCCTCCATCGCGCGGCGCGGCGCGCTTCGGCCGCGCAAGCCGTCTACGACATCCGGGGCCGCGGCCTCAAGGGTTTCGGCGCCGCGACCGGGGAATCGCTTTCCCGCGCCGCTTTTTCGCTACACGGTAAGGCGGCGCGCCGCGAACCGGGCGGCGCCGCGCGAGGCCGCGCCCATGCGAGACGACACGCTCGACGCCCTGCTCGCCGAAATCCGCGCCTGCCGCGTCTGCGCGGCGGCGCTGCCGCTGGGGCCGCGGCCGACGCTTGTCGCCGAGGCCTCGGCCCGGCTGCTGGTGGTCGGCCAGGCGCCGGGGACCCGCGTCCACGAAACCGGAATCCCGTGGAACGACCGCTCCGGCGACCGGCTGCGCGACTGGCTCGGCCTCGACCGGGCGGCGTTTTACGATGCGCGCCGGGTCGCCATCCTGCCGATGGGGTTCTGCTATCCGGGCGTCCTGCCGCGCGGCGGCGACGCGCCGCCCCGGCCGGAATGCGCGCCGCTGTGGCACGACCGCGCGCTGGCGCTGCTGCCGGAGATACGGCTGGTCCTGGCGATCGGCATGTACGCCCAGGCGCGCTACCTCGGCCGCCGGCGCAAGCGCACGCTGACCGAAACGGTGCGCGCCTGGCGGGAGTACGGGCCGGGCCTGTTCCCGCTGCCCCACCCCTCCTGGCGCTCGACCGCGCTGGTGCGGCGCAACCCGTGGTTCGAGGCCGAACTGCTGCCCGAACTCAGGGCCCGGGTGGCGGAGGTCCTGGCCTGACGGCGGCGGCGCGGCGGCGCGGGCCGGGCCATCGGCTCCGCGATATGCGGCGCGGGCGGCGTTTCGGCGTTGGACCCGCCCGCCGCGCGGCGCCATAACCCCGGCGGGAACGCGCGCACGGAGGCCACGGCCATGAAGATCGACGACCTGACCCTTACCCTGTTCCGCTGGGAGGGCATCCCGCCCACCACCTACCATGTCGGCTCCGCCAACACGGCGGGCGAGAGCATGTTGGGCCTGCTGACGATCCGCACCGACGACGGGGTGGAGGGGCACGCCTTCCTCGGCTCCGCCATCCAGAGCGCGGAACTCGACTGCCTCGGCCTGGTCCGCAACCTGAAGCCGCTGCTGATGGGCCGCGACCCGCTGGACCGGGAGGCGCTCTACCGCGCGATGTGGAAGCGCAACCGCACCGTCACGCTGCGCGCCATCGGCGCCTGCGACATCGCGCTGTGGGACATCGCGGCCAAGGCGGCCGGCGCGCCGCTGTACAAGCTGCTCGGCGGCTACCGCGAATCGATCCCGGCCTACGCCTCCTCGGCCCTGCTGCCGTCGCGCGCGGCCTATGCCGAGGAAGCGGTGCGCTACAAGGAGAACGGCTGGGCGGCGTACAAGATCCACCCGCCGACGGCCTGGCGCGAGGACATCGAGGTGTGCCGGGCGGTGCGCGACGCGGTCGGCCCCGGTTTCGACGTGATGCTCGATTCGACCTGGAGCTACACCTACGACCACGCCATCAAGGTCGGCCGCGCGATCGAGGAGCTCGGCTTCTTCTGGTACGAGGACCCGCTGGCCGACGACGACCTGATGGGCTGCATCAAGCTGCGCGAGAAGCTCTCGATCCCGCTGATGGCGACGGAGTACTCGCCGGGCGGCTTCACCGCCTACGTTCCGTGGATCCTCAACAAGGCGACCGACTACCTGCGCGGCGACGTGGCGGTGAAGGGCGGCATCACGGCGCTGGTCAAGACGGCGCACCTGGCCGAGGCGTTCGGCATCAACTACGAGGTGCACCACGGCGGCAACTCGCACAACAACTGGGCCAACCTGCACGTCATCCTGTCGATCCCGAACACCACCTATTTCGAGGTGCTGCTGCCTTCCGGCGCGCAGAAATACGGCGTGATCGACGACATCGAGCCGGACCGCGACGGGCTGGTCCACGCGCCGGCGGCGCCCGGCGTGGGCGCGCGCATCGACTTCGACCTGATCCGGGCCAAAACCGCGGAGACGCTGCGCTGAACGGCGCCGCCGGGCCGCGTCCGGGACTCGCAAGGGAGACGCATCGCATGGACACGCAAGACCTGTTCGACCGGGGCCTCGCCACGCGCAAGCGCGTGCTGGGCGAGGACTATGTGAACGCCTCGATCGGCAACGCCGACGAGTTCGCCATGAAGCTGCAGGAGTTCATCACGACCCACGCCTGGGGCGCGATCTGGGGCCGCGAGGGGCTGCCGCTCAAGACCCGCAGCATGGTCAACATCGCCATGCTGGCGGCGCTGGGCCGGCGCCACGAGTTCCGCCTGCACCTGGGCGGCGCGCTGAACAACGGCGTGACGAAGGAGGAGATCGCCGAAATCCTCATCCAGGTCGGCGGCTACGCCGGCTTCCCCTGCGCCGTCGACGCCTTCAAACAGGCCCGCGAGGTTTTCGACGAACGGGGGATTTAGGGCGGGCTCCCCCCGCGGCCCCTCGCCCGGCTATCGGCCGTCTTCGGTCGCGCGGCGGCGGGTTTCGCGGCGGAGCGCGTAGAGGCCGGCGCCGAGGATCAGGGCCATGCCGGCGAAGGCGGTGCCGTCCGGCCACTCGCCCCACACCGCGAAGCCCCAGGCCATCGCCATCGGCAGCGCCGCGTATTCGAAGGGCGCGACCGCCCCCGCCTCGCCGAGGCGGTAGGCCTGGCTCAACAGCCAGCCGCCGCAGCCGCTCGCGATCCCGCACCAGCCGAACAGCCACAGGTCGCCCGCCGCCGGCCACGACCAGGCGCGCAGCAGGAAGTCCAGGCTGGCGTCGCCCGTCCCGGCGAAACGCCCGTCGCCGACCGCGAGGCCGATCGCCAGGCTGACGGCGATGAAGGTCGTCTGGATGTGGAACGACATCGCCCCGGCGCTCGACGTCGCGCCGAGCTTGCGGGTCAGGATCTGCATCGAGGCGTAGCTCAGCGCCGCCACCACCGGAAGCAGCGCCGTCCACGCGAAGATTTCGGCGCCCGGCCGCGTCATGACGGCCACGCCCGCGAGGCCGGCCAGCACCGCCGTCCAGCGGCGCGCGCCCACCCGCTCGCGCAGGAACGGCACCGAAAGCGCCGTGATGAACAGCGGCGCGACGAAGAAGATCGCCACCGCCTCGGCCAGCGGCATCGCCGCCACCGCGAGGAAAAACGCCATGTTGGCGACGACAATCAGCCCGCCCCGGACCAGGTGCCAGCCGAGCCGGCGCGTGCGCAGCAGATGCAGCCCGCCCTCCAGCTTCAGGATCGCCAGCACGATGAACAGGCCGAGGACGGCCCGCGACAGCATGATCTGGTGCAGCGCGTAATCGGAGCTCAGCCACTTCACGGCCGAGTCCTGGGCCGTGATCACCGCCATTCCGGCGACAATGCAGTAGATCCCCCCCGCGTTGTCCGGGGCGCGGACCGGGACGGAGGCGGACATGGCGGCTCCCGGACGGTCGCCGGATCGCGGCGGCGGGGCCGCGCCGGCCATGCGAGGACGCCCGAAGGCGGCGGCCCCGTCTAGCCCGGGCGCGACGGCCCGCCGTCCCCCGGGCGACGCGCGGTCAGGCGGATCGGCCCCCGGCCTCGGCGCGCAACTCCGCGAAGACGCGGCTGGCGACGAGCAGGGCGCCGCGGACCGACGGCACGCCGATATAGCCCGACAGGTGCAGGATCGCCTCGACCAGTTCGTCCTCCGTCCAGCCCTGGCCGATGGCGAAGCGGAGGTGGATCGCCAGTTCGTCCTCGCGCTGCGTCGCCACGTCGGAGACGACGCAGACCAGCGCGCGGGTTTTCGCGTCGAGGCCGGGGCGGGTCCACAGCGCGCCGAACACCGTCTCGGTCGCCACGTCGAGGAACTTGCGCATGACCGGGTCGGCGTACACGGTCTCGTTCGCGCGCTCGTAGGCGGCGTCGCCGTACATGCGCCGCCGCATGGCGTCGCCCTTGCGGTAGAGGTCGCTTCTTTCCGTCACGGGCCTTCTCCCCTCCCCGGTTGCGCGGCGGCCGGTCAGACCGCGCCGCCCGACACGTCGATGGTCTGGCCGGTCACATAGTCCGCGTCCCCGGAGGCGAGGAAGCAGATAACGCGCGCCTGGTCGATCGCCTCCCCCACCCGGCGCAGCGGGATGCCCTCGACGGCGGCGGCCCGGTCCTCGGGCCGGCGCTGCTCCCAGCGCGGGCGGATGCGTTCGGTGAGCGTGGTGTTGGGCGCGACGGCGTTCACCGTAATCCCGAAGGGGCCGAGTTCGCGCGCGGCCTTCATGGTGAAGGCGATCACCCCGCCCTTGGCGGCGGCGTAGGCGCCGCTGCTCTCGTCGCTCAGGCCGCGGCCGGCGATCGAGGCGAGGTTGACGATCTTGCCCGCGCCTTGCGCCTTCATCGCGGGGACGACGGCGTTGGCGAACAGGAACATGCCGTCGAGGTTGAAGGCGGCGATCGCCCGCCACTCCTCCAGCGTCAGGTCCTCGACCCGCGCGGCCGGGTTGTCGATGATCGTGCTGCCGCCGACGGCGTTGACCAGGATGTCGATCCGCCCGTGCGCCGCCAGCACGCCGGCGACCGTCGCCCGCACCGCCGCGGGGTCGAGCGCGTCGCAGTTCCAGGTCGCGGCGCGCCCGCCGGCGGCCGAGATTTCCGTCGCCAGGCTTTCGAGCCGCGCCTCGTCGATATCGACCGCCGCGACGGTCCCGCCCTCGCGCGCGATAATGCCGGCGGTCGCGCGGCCGATCCCGCTCGCCGCCGCCGTCACCAGCGCGACCTTGCCCTCGAACCGCATGGCTCGCCCCTTTTTCCGTTTCGCGGGGCGCAACCTAAAGCCTTTCCGCCGGAAACGGAAACGCGATCCCGCCGGTTGGCGGCGGCGCGCGCGGGCGCTATGGTGCGGCTGCGGTGCGGCTGCGGTGCGGCGACCGGCCGGCGCCGGCGGGGCCGCGCCCGCCCGCGCCCGGCGCTTCGGGGGAGGGCCGGCATGGACGCGACGGAGGCGCTGGTGGACGCGAGCGGGCTGAAATGCCCGCTGCCGGTCCTGAAGGCGCGCAAGGCCCTGAAGGCGCTCGGGGCCGGCGCGCGCGTCCGCGTGATCTCGACCGACCCCGCCTCCCCCCTCGACTTCCGCCATTTCTGCGATACCGCCGGCCACGAACTCCTCGAAACGACCGAGTCCGGCGACCGCATCGAATTCCTCATCCGCAAGTCGGGGTGACGAATGGCGGGACGGGCGGGCCGCCGCGCGAACGAGGGGCGGGGACCATGAAGAGCGACCTTCCCTTCGGCAGCGAGTTTTCGCCCTCCCAGATCGAGCTTCCCCGGATGCTGGAATTCGCGGCCGCGCATGGCGGCGACTGGCCCGCCTTCGAGGAGGCGGTTCGCCAAGCCTGGTTCGAAGGACACAAGACCGGCGAAACCAATCGCCGCAAACTCGCGAACAACGCGAGGCTCGGCATGACCGCCTACGGCGCGATCGAACGCGACGCGACGCTCACGCCCCTCGGAAAACAGCTGCTCGCGCTGAAGCACGACGAGGACGCGCTTTACGAGCGCCTCGCCAGGCACATCCTCCTGAACCTCCATGGCATGACCCTCGTCCAGTGCATCCAGGACATGTCGGCGGCGGGCGAGCACGTGACCCTCACGACGCTTCGGGAGGGCCTCGCCGCGCGCGGCGTCCATTTCCCGTCCGGCGGCCGGCATCCGAGCACGATGCGCCTCTGGCTCGGCAAGGCCCGGGTTTTCGTCGGCAACCGATGGCGGGTCGACCCGCGGCGAATCGAGGACATCCTCGGGATCGACCCGGACGAGTTCGTGGCGCTGGCGGATTTCACCCCCGAGCAGCGGGCGTTCCTCCGCGCCCTCGCCAACATGGGAACCGGCGAATCCCAGGCCGCCAACGAGGTCGCCCGACTCGCGGCGGCGACATACGGCGTGAAGTTCCCGCAAAAGAGTCTGCCGAAACTCGTTCTCAACGACCTTGAAAGCGCGGGCTACATCGCCACCGAAAAAACGACGGCCGGCGGCGATACTGCGCGCCTTCGAGCGCGAGGCGCGCCACGCCACGAGCCTGAAGAAGCTGGAACTCTAGGCGGGGCCGGGCGATGAACGAGGGGAAGCCTCCGACCGTCTACCACCGGACCCGCCTCGGATGCATCCACCATGGCGACAGCCTGGATGTCATGCGGGCCCGCGAACCGGAATCGGTCGATCTCATCGTGACCAGTCCGCCCTTCGCGCTGACCCGGAAGAAGGACTACGGGAACGAGCAGGAAGACGCCTACCTCGAATGGTTCCGGAGTTTCGCGGCGGGGTTCCGCCGTATCCTCAAGGACGACGGCAGCCTTGTGATCGATCTCGGCGGCGCCTGGAAGCCGGGGCTGCCCGTGCGCAGCCTCTACCACTTCAAAATCCTCATCATGCTTTGCGAGGAATACGGCTTCCATCTCGCGCAGGAATTCTACTGGTGGAATCCGTCGAAGCTGCCGACGCCGGCGGAATGGGTGAATATCAGGCGCATTCGCGTGAAGGACGGGATCGACACCGTGTGGTGGCTGTGCAAGACGCCATGGCCGCGGGCCAGCAACCGCCGGGTCCTGCAGCCTTACAGCGACAGCATGAAAACGCTGCTGAGCAACGGCTACCGGCCCATGCTGCGGCCGTCGGGGCACGACATCAGCGACAAGTTCGCCATCGACAACGGCGCGGCCATCCCTCCGAACCTCATCGCCATCCCCAACACCGAAAGCAACAGCGGTTATCTGCGCTACTGCAAGGAGAAGGGCCTCAAGGCCCACCCGGCCCGGTTCCCGGCCGCGTTGCCCGAGTATTTCATCCGCATGGCGACCGATCCGGGGGACACGGTGTTCGACCCGTTCGGAGGAAGTTGCGTGACGGGCGAGGTCGCCGAGCGGCTCGGCCGCCGATGGGTGTGCGTCGAGCTCGTGGAGGACTACCTTCGGGGCGCCATGGGGCGGTTCGAATCCGCGACCGGAACGGCGAAGCCGAGGTCTTCCAAAAAAAACGACGACGGATACTACCGCGTCCCGCATCCGGGCCTGCTCTGGAACGGCCGCGACGACGGGGACGCGGCGCCCCTGCCGGAAGACGGCGGCAGAAAACGGCAGGCTCTCCCGCGTCGAACCTAGGGCCGGGCGCCCTCAGGCGGGGGCGAGGGCGCTGCCGGGGGTGGAGGGGGAGACCCTGGGGACGCGCAGGGGGCGGGCGAGGACGGTCTCGCCGGGGCGGACGCCGAGCATGGTCCGGCCGAGGCGGTCCAGCGGCGCCGAGCCGGGCGCGACGGCGGGATCGACCCTGAGCCAGGCGCGCAGCGGCGCCGCGCCGGCCGCCAGTTCGAAACGCCCGTCCTCGCCGAGGCCGAGCCGCGCCGCGTCCGCCGGCGCGAGGCGGCCGATCCGCCGCCGGCTCGGCCCGGAGGGGACATAGGCGTCCGCCTCGTCCGCGACGATGGCGAGGCGCACCCGCGCCGCCGCCAGCCGCCCGCGCAGCGCCGCCGTCGCGCCCTCGTCGAGCGCGCCGTCCGGCCCCAGCACGACGCCGTAAACGGCCTCCGCGACCGCCCGCGAGACGTAGTCCTCGCGCGCGTCGCGGGCCACCTCCCCGGCGTCGCGCTCCAGCGGGTCGCCGTAGCCGCCGCCGCCGGCGGATTGCAGCACCACCGCGTCGCCCGCCGCCAGCGGCTGGCCGCCGACCTTGCCCGGAGACGCGAAATCGACCCGCGCGCCGTCCGGCCGGACCACGAAACTCTCGACCGTCCCGCCGGAATCGCCGCCGAGAACGCCGAAGGGCGGCATCACGGCCCCGTCCGCGAGCAGCGAATAGCGCGCCTCCCCGCGCGTCAGGCGCAGCGACCGGCGCATCCCCAGCCCGCCGCGGCGGCGCCCCGGCCCGCCCGAGTCGAGGCCCAGCCGCGACCACTCGACGAGCAGCGGGAAGCGGCTCTCCAGGACCTCCGTCGGCTGCACCGTGCTGAGGTCGCCCCAGTCGATCGCCGCCATCGCGCTCGGCCCGTCGGCCTCCTCGAAGCCGCCGTTGCCGCCCGACGACCATTCGTAATGCACGAACTCGCGCCCCGTGCCGGCGTCGACGCCGCCGATCAGGTTGTGGAAGGAGGTCCGGTGCACGTCGCCGGAGACCCGCTCCGGGCAGGCCCCGGAAAGCGCGCCCAGCATGACGGCGACGATGCGCTTGCGGATTTCCCCGTGGCTGCCGGCCGGCGCGGGGTGGGTGACGTTCACGATCGTCGACGGCGGCGCCGAGACCTCGACCGGCCGGAAGGAGCCGTGGTTGAGGGCGTGGCCCGGGTCCAGCACCGATTTCAACACGATCAGGACCGAGGCGGCCGAAACCGCGAGGGTCGAGTTGACGGGGGCCGGGACCTGCGGCGAGGCGCCGGCGAAATCCGCCTTCAGCCGGTCGCCCCCGATCGTCAGCGCGATCGGCAGCAGGAGCGGTTCGAACCCGTCCGGCCCGAAGGTTTCGAGATAGTCCTCGTAGCGGTACACGCCGTCGGGCAAGCGGCGGATATGCTCCCGCATCCGCGCCTCGGAACGGTCGAGGTTGAGCGCGACGGCGGCCTGGAGCGTCTCGATCCCGTAGCGCCCGGCCAGTTCGTCGATCCGCCGCTCGGCGGTGTGGCAGGCGGCGAGGCCGGAGTTGAAATCGCCCAGCCGGTCCGCCCGCACCCGCATGTTGCTGAGCAGCACCTCCATCAGGGCGCCGTTGAGCCGGCCGCGCTCGACGATCTTGACCGGGGGGATGCGGATTCCCTCCTGGTAGATTTCGTTCGCGGTTCCCGACATCGACCCCGGCACCGCGCCGCCGACATCGGCCCAGTGCTCGCGCACCGCCGGCAGGAAGGCGAGCGCGCCGTCGCGGAAGATCGGGTAGACGATGGTGACGTCGTTGAGGTGCGTGCCCTGGCGGTAGGGGTCGTTCATCAGGATCACGTCGCCGGGCGCGAGACCGCCGCCGAGGTCCTTCAGCGCCTCCTCGACCGACCACGGCAGCGGCACCACATGGCTGCCGATGTCCTCCGACTGCGCCACCACCTGGCCCGTCGGGTCGAACAGGCCGCAGGAGAAGTCGCGCGCCTCGTGGATGGCGACGGAGCGGGCGGTGCGGAACACGGTCGCGCGCATTTCCCGGACGACCGAGATCAGGCCCTCCGTGATCACTTCGAGCGTGATCGGGTCGAGTTCAGGCATCGTTTCCGCCGTTGCTCAGGATCAGGCTGCCGCTCGGGTGCGCCGTCGCGGCGAAGCCGGGCGGGACCAGCGCGGTCGCGCCGGCCTCCTCGACGATCGCGGGGCCGGAAACGCGGTCGCCGGCGGCGAGGCGGGCGCGGTCGTGGATCGCCGTCTCGCGCCAGCGCCCGCCGAACCAGGCCCGCCGCCGCCCGGTCTCCGAGCCGCCGCCGCCCGCCGCCGCCATCTCCGGCAGGGCGATGTCGCCGGCCGGCCCCCGGCCGACGACGCGGTAGACCGCGATTTCCACCGGGTCCTTGTCCTCGACCCCGTAGCGTTCGAGATAGGCCTCGCGGAAGCGGGCGGCGAGCGCGTCGGTCGAGTCGAGCGCGCCGTCCACCGGAACGGAAAGCTCGAAGGCCTGGCCCTCGAAGCGCATGTCGAGCACGGTTTCGAGGCGGACGCGCGACTCCTCCAGCCCGTCGGCGACCAGCGCGGCCCGCGCCCGCGCGCGCAGCGGGCGCAGCACCGCCTCGATGTCCTCGATCCGCGCCTCCGACAACGCGGTCGCCAGGGTGCGGCTGGCGTCGTGCCGCCGCTCCGCGATCAGCAGGCCGAGCGCGGAGAAGGCGCCGGGCAGGGGCGGGATGGCGATTTTCGCGATGCCGAGCTCGGCCGCGACCGCCGCCGCGTGCAACGGCCCGGCGCCGCCGTAGGCGAGCAGGGCGAAGTCGCGCGGGTCGAGGCCGCGCATGACCGAGATCTCCTTCACCGAGGCGGTCATCCGTGCGACCGCGACATCGAGGATCCCCTCGGCGGCGCGCTCCAGGCCGAGGCCGAGGCGTTCGGCGATCCGCCCGACGGCCGCCTCCGCCGCCGCGATGTCGATGGCGATCTCGCCGCCCAGCGCGTCCGAGGGCCGGAACCGGCCCAGCACCACGTTCGCGTCCGTGACCGTCGGCTCGACGCCGCCCCGGCCGTAGCACGCCGGACCCGGCCGGGCGCCGGCCGAGCGCGGCCCCACCTCGAAGAAGCCGCCCGGCCCGACCGAGGCGATGCTGCCGCCGCCGGCGCCGACGGTGTTGATCTCGATCTGCGGCGCCCGGTTGGGGAACGGGCCGATCCGCCCCTCCGTCGCCATCTCCTGGCGGTAGCCGCGCACCAGGCAGGTGTCGGTGCTGGTGCCGCCCATGTCGTAGGCGATGAAATCGGGAACGCCGAGGCTCCGGGCGAGGATCGTCGCCGCCGCGACGCCGCCGGCCGGGCCGGACAGCATCGCGTTCACCGGGCGCTCGGCCATGCGCTCGGCCGTCCAGATGCCGCCGTTCGACCCCATGACCTGGAGCGGCGCCCGGATGCCCATCTTCCGCAGCCCGGTCCGCATGTCCTCCAGGTAGCGGCCGGTCGCCGGCGCCACATAGGCGTTGAGCGCCGTCGTCGAGAACCGCTCGAACTCGCGCAGTTCGGGGAGGATGTCGGAGGACAGCGAGACGCTGGCGCCGGGGAGCAGGCGGCGCGCGATCTCGCCGGCGCGCCGCTCGTGCGCCGGGTCGGCGTAGGAATGCAGGAAGCAGATCGCCACCGCCTCGACCCCGCGCGCGGCCAGCGTCCGGCAGGCGGCCGCCACCCCCTCCTCGTCCAGCGGCCGCAGCACCGCGCCGGCGGCGTCGAGCCGCTCGTCGACCTCGATTATGTCCGGCCGCGCCACCAGCCCCTCCGGGCGCGTCGCTTTCACGTCGTAGAGGCGGACGCGGTTGCCCCGGCCGACGACGAGCACGTCGCGGAAGCCGGCCGTCGTCAGCACGCCGAGGCGGGCGCCCCGGCGTTCGAGGACGGTGTTCGTGGCGATCGTGCTGCCGTGGCTGAACCGCGCGACGCGCGCGGCCTCGCCCGGAACCGCGCGTTCGACCGCGCGGAACACGCCGTCCGCGTGGCCGTCCGGCGTCGAGGGCGTCTTGACGACGCGGAACCCGCCCGCGCCGGCGTCGAACAGCACCAGGTCGGTGAAGGTCCCGCCGACATCGACGCCGACGAGATGGGCGGAGGCCGGATCGGGGGCCGCGTCCATGCCCATGCCGCGCGTCCCCGAACCGCCGCCGCGCCCGGCCTCAGACCTCGGTGCCGCCGACGGTGACGCCGCGCATCTTGACCGTCGGCTGGCCGACGCCGACGGGGACGCCCTGGCCGTCCTTGCCGCAGGTGCCGATGCCGTCGTCCAGCGCCATGTCGTTCCCGACCATGGAGATTTTCCGCATCGCGTCCGGACCGTTGCCGATCAGCGTCGCGCCCTTGACCGGGGCGGTCACGCGGCCGTCCTCGATCAGGTAGGCCTCGCTGGCGGAGAAGACGAACTTGCCGGAGACGATGTCCACCTGCCCGCCGGAGAAGTTCACGGCGTAGAGGCCCTTGCGGGTGGACTCGACGATCTCCGCCGGGTCCCGCTCGCCCGCCGTCATGAAGGTGTTGGTCATGCGGGGCATCGGGTGGTGGGCGTGGCTCTGCCGGCGGCCGTTGCCGGTGGGGGGAACGCCCATCAGCCGGGCGTTCTGCCGGTCCTGCATGTAGCCGGCGAGGATGCCGTCCTCGATCAGCACGTTGCGCCGCGACGGCGTGCCCTCGTCGTCCACCGCAATCGAGCCGCGGCGGCCGGGCAGCGTGCCGTCGTCCACCACCGTGACGCCGGGCGCGGCGACGCGCCGGCCCACCATATCCGTGAAGGTCGAGGTCTTCTTGCGGTTGAAGTCGCCCTCCAGGCCGTGGCCCACCGCCTCGTGCAGCATCACGCCGGGCCAGCCGGGGCCGAGCACGACCTCCATCTCGCCGGCCGGGGCCGGGCGCGCCTCCAGGTTGACCAGCGCGATCCTGAGCGCCTCCTCCGCTTGGGCGCGCCAGTGGGCGGGATCGATGTAGCGGTCGTAGGCGACGCGGCCGCCGGCCCCGGTCCCGCCGGTCTCCATGCGCCCGCCCTCCTCGACCGCGACGGTGACGTTGAGGCGGACCAGCGGGCGGATGTCGGCCACGCGATGGCCGCCGGCGCGCAGGATCTGCACCGCCTGCCAGGACCCGGAAAGCGACGCCGAGACCTGCCGCACCCGGGGGTCGAGCGCGCGGGCGTAAGCGTCGATCTCCTCCAGCAGGCGCACCTTGGCGGCGAAGTCGACCTTCGGGATCGGGTTGGCGGCGGAATAGAGCGGGCGGTTGGAGCCGGCCGGCGGATGGGCCGCCGCGTCGCCGCCATGGCCGGCCCGCACCGCCCTGACCGTCTCGGCCGCGCGGCGGATCGCCGCCTCGGACAGTTCGGCGGCGTGGGCGAAGCCGCGCGCCTCGCCGGAGACCGCGCGCAGGCCGAACCCCCGGCTGGTGTCGAAGGAGGCGGTCTTGAGCCGGCCGTCGTCGAAGGCGAAGCTCTCGCCCTGGCGGTACTCCAGGAAGAGTTCGCCGTCGTCCGCGCCGGCCAGCGCGTCGTCCACCAGCCGGGCGATCCGGTCGCGGTCGAGGCCGGCCCGGCCGTGGAAGAGGTCGTCCGTGATGTCGAGGCCGTTCATGGCGGAGCGCCTTCCGGGAAGCGGGAACCGGGCGCACCATAGGCGCGGAGGGGCGTGGAAACCAGCCCCGGATCGTGTAAACTCGCGCCCGCCCGCCGGCGGGGCCGGGACGGCGGCGCGACCTTTCGACGCGCACTCCCGGCTTGTCGGCGGCGCGCGCCCGGAGTAGGTTCCGGCCGGGCGGGGCGAAGGCCGTTTTTCGCGCGGGCGCGCCGCGCGGCCGGAGCGCCCCGGACGGGACGGGACTGGGAGAGCGATCGGGATGAAGCAACTCCGACATGCCGCCCTGGCGGCCGGCGGCCCCCTGGGGCTCGCGGCGGCCTTCCTGACGGCGTGGTCCGGCGGCGCGGCCGCGGCCAAGCCGGAGCCGTGGCAGCTCTACACGCTGCCGCCGGCGACGCCCGTCGCGGCGGACGTGATGCTGTTCCACGACTGGCTGGTCTGGCTGATCTTCGCCATCGCGATCTTCGTGCTCGGGCTGATGGTCTATGTCTGCATCCGCTTCCGGGCGGCCAGGAACCCCAACCCGTCGCGGACCACGCACAACACGGTCGTCGAGGTGCTGTGGACCGCGATCCCGGTGCTGATCCTGGTGGTGGTGGCGGTGCCGTCCTTCCGGGTCCTCTACCTCGCCGAGAAGGTGGCCGACCCGGACATGACGGTGAAGATCGTCGCCAACCAGTGGTACTGGACCTACGAATACCCGGACGAGGGCGTGGTCTTCGACAGCTACATGCTCGCCGAGGACGAGATCGACCCGGCGACCCAGACCTACCTGCTGGACGTGGACAACCCGCTGGTGCTGCCGACGGGCAGGAAGATCCAGCTGCTGGTGACCAGCAACGACGTGATGCACTCCTTCTTCCTGCCGGCGGCGGTGGTCCAGACCTACGCGATCGCCGGGCGCGTGAACGAGGGGTGGATCGAGTTCGACCGGGAGACGATGGTTTACGGCCAGTGCAACCAGATCTGCGGGGTGAACCACTCCGCGATGCCGATCGTCGTGCGGGCGGTGGGGCCGGAGGCCTGGGAGGCCTGGCTGGAGACGGCGAAGGTCGAGTTCGCCGCCGCGCCGGCCCCGGTCCGGGTGGCCGGCCGGACCGGCGCGCGGCCCGACGAGACGCGATAAGCGGGGGACAGGGACATGGCGGCCCACGCACAGGACCAGGACCACGGCTACGGCGCGCACGGCGCGCCCCCGGGCTTCCTGCGGTGGCTCTACTCGACCAACCACAAGGACATCGGCACGATGTACCTTGTGTTCGCCGTCGTGGCGGGGCTGATCGGCGGCGGCATCTCGATCTACATGCGCATGGAGCTGCAGGACCCGGGCGTCCAGTACATGGAGGACGGCCACGTCTGGAACGTCTACGTGACGGCCCACGGCCTGATCATGGTGTTCTTCGTGGTCATGCCGGCGCTGATCGGCGGGTTCGGCAACTGGTTCGTGCCGCTGATGATCGGCGCGCCGGACATGGCCTTCCCGCGCATGAACAACATCAGCTTCTGGCTGCTGATCCCGGCCTTCCTGCTGCTGTTCCTGTCGATGTTCGCCGACGGCGGCGCGGGGGTGGGCTGGACGATCTACCCGCCGATGTCGAGCAAGCTCGGCACGCCCGGCCCGTCGATGGACATGGCGATCCTGTCGCTGCACCTGGCCGGCGCGTCGTCGATCCTGGGGGCGGCCAACTTCATCACCACCATCTTCAACATGCGCGCGCCGGGGATGACGCTGCACAAGATGCCGCTGTTCGCCTGGTCGATCCTGGTGACGGCGTTCCTGCTGCTGCTGTCGCTGCCGGTGCTGGCCGGCGCGATCACGATGCTGCTGACGGACCGGAACTTCGGCACCGCCTTCTTCGAGCCGGCCGGCGGCGGCGACCCGATCCTGTTCCTGCACCTGTTCTGGTTCTTCGGGCATCCCGAGGTCTACATCATGATCCTGCCGGCCTTCGGGATCGTGAGCCACGTGGTCGCGACCTTCTCGCGCAAGCCGGTGTTCGGCTATCTCGGCATGGCCTACGCGATGGTGGCGATCGGCTTCATCGGCTTCATCGTGTGGGCGCACCACATGTACACGGTGGGCCTCGACGTGGACACGAAGGCCTATTTCACCGCCGCGACCATGGTGATCGCGGTGCCCACGGGCGTGAAGATCTTCTCCTGGATCGCGACGATGTGGGGCGGCTCGATCTCGTTCCGCGTGCCGATGATGTGGGCGCTCGGCTTCATCTTCCTGTTCACCGTCGGCGGCGTGACCGGGGTGGTGCTGGCCAACGCCGGCGTCGACCTGATGCTGCACAACACCTACTACGTGATCGCGCACTTCCACTATGTGCTGTCGCTCGGCGCGGTGTTCGGCATCTTCTGCGGCTTCTACTACTGGTTCGCGAAGATGACCGGCTACAACTACAACAGCTTCCTGGCGCGGCTGCATTTCTGGCTGACCTTCATCGGCGTCAACCTGACCTTCTTCCCGATGCACTTCCTGGGCCTGGCCGGGATGCCGCGGCGCTACATCGACTACCCCGAGGCGCTGCACGGCTGGAACCTGGTGGCCTCGCTCGGCTCCTACATTTCCGGGATCGGCATCGTGGTGTTCGTCTGGCTGATCGTCGAGGCGTTCCAGAAGAAGCGCCTGGCCGGGGAGAGCCCGTGGGGCGACGGCGCGACCACGCTGGAATGGACGCTGTCCTCGCCGCCGCCCTTCCACACCTACGAGGACCTGCCCCGGATCAAGTGATCCGGGCGGACGGGACCCGCGGGCAGGGAGGCCGAACGTGTCCGACGCCTCGATCGCCGCCGCCCGGCCGGCCGCCGCGGCCGCCGGGCCGGTCCCGGCGGCGCTCGCCGACTTCGTGGCGCTGCTGAAGCCGCGGGTGATGTCGCTGGTGGTGTTCACCGGCTTCGCCGGCCTCTACCTCGCGCCGGGAAGCCCGCACCCCCTGCTCGCGACCGTCGCCATCCTGTGCATCGCCGTCGGCGCCGGCGCGTCGGGCGCGATCAACATGTGGTACGACCGCGACATCGACGCCGCGATGGCGCGCACCCGCGCGCGGCCGATCCCGGCCGGCCGCGTCGCGCCGGAGGAGGCGCTGGCCTTCGGGACGGTGCTGGCCGGCGGCGCGGTCATGACGATGGGGCTGGCGGCGGGCTGGCTGGCGGCCGGGCTGCTGGCCTTCACCATCGCCTTCTACGTCTTCGTCTACACGATGTGGCTGAAGCGGCGCACGCCGCTCAACATCGTGATCGGCGGCGCGGCCGGCGCGCTGCCGCCGGTGGTCGGCTGGGCGGCGGCGGCGGGGACCGTGACGCTGGAGCCGCTGGTCCTGTTCGCCATCGTTTTCGTCTGGACGCCGCCGCATTTCTGGGCGCTGTCGCTCTACCGCGACGGCGACTACGCGGCCGCCGGCGTGCCGATGCTCCCCGTGACGGCCGGGCGGCGCGAGACGCGGCGCCAGATCCTGCTCTACAGCCTCGTGCTGGCGCCGCTGGCGCTGGCCCCGGCGGCGCTGGGGACGGCGGGAACGCTTTACGCCGTCGTCGCGGCGGCGCTCGGCGCGGTCTTCCTGCGCCTCGCCATCGCCGTGTGGCGCGACGATTCGGAGCGCGCCTGCAAGCGGCTGTTCGGCTTCTCGATCCTCTACCTGTTCCTGGTCTTCCTGGCGCTGGTCCTCGACAAGGCGGTCGGCGCGGCCGTCGCGCCCGGCCTCGCCGGGATCGCCGGGGCGTGACCGCCATGGCCGGCCGCGACGGGGACAGGGACAGCGGCGCGGCGCCCGCGCCCGCCACGGCGCGCGAGCTTTACCGGCGCAAGCGCGGCCGCAACCTCGCGCTGCTGCTGGCGATCCTCGCCTGCTGCGCGCTGTTCTACGCCATCACCATCGTGCGGACGGGTTGAGCCGTGGCGCCCGCGCACGCCCTCGCCCCGCGACCGGCCCGCCGTCCCGGCGGCGCGCGCGACCTGCGCGTCCTGCTCTGCCTCGCGGCGGCGGCGGCCGGCATGGGCGGGCTGGCCTACGCCTCGGTCCCGCTCTACCGGCTGTTCTGCCAGGTCACCGGCTACGGCGGGACCACGCAAACCGCCGAGGCGCCCTCGGACGGGATCGTCGACCGGCCGGTCACGGTGCGGTTCGACGCCACGGTCAACCCGGCGCTCGACTGGTCCTTCGCGCCGGTGGAGCGGGCGATCGAACTCCGGGCGGGCGAGAACGCGCTCGCCTTCTACGCCGCCGAGAACCTCGGCGACGAGCCGTCGGTCGGGACCGCGACCTTCAACGTGACGCCCGACAGGGCCGGCGTCTATTTCAACAAGGTCGAGTGCTTCTGCTTCCAGGAGCAGCGGCTGGAGCCGGGGCAGCGCGTCGAGATGCCGGTGAGCTTCTTCGTCGATCCGGCGATCGCCGACGACCCGCACATGGCGGACGTGACCACCGTCACGCTCGCCTACACCTTCTTCCGCGCGGCGGAGCCGGATCCGCCGGCGCGCGCGGACGAGTGAACCGTACAGCCCCGGACCGCGCGGCGGCCGGGGAGCCGAGGGGGAAGACGAGACGATGAGCGGCGAACACTCCCATTCCTACCACCTCGTGGAGCCGAGCCCGTGGCCGGCGGTCGGCGCGGCGTCGGCCTTCGGGCTGGCGCTCGGCGCCATCATGTACATGCACGAGATGCCGTTCGGCGCGGCGATCATGGCCGTCGCCCTGCTGGCGATCCTCTACACCATGTACATGTGGTGGCGCGACGTGATCCGCGAGGCCGAGCACCAGGGCCACCACACGCCGATCGTGCAGCTCGGGATGCGCTACGGGATGATCCTGTTCATCGCGTCCGAGGTGATGTTCTTCGTCGCCTTCTTCTGGGCCTTCTTCGACGCCTCGCTCTATCCCGACACCGGGATCTGGCCGCCGGCCGAGGTCGAGCCGTTCGACGCCTTCGACATCCCGCTGGCCAACACGCTGATCCTGCTGCTGTCCGGCTGCACGGTGACCTGGGCGCACGCGGCGCTGCTCCAGAACGACCGGCGCAACCTGGTGCTCGGCCTCGGGGTCACGATCGTGCTCGGCATGGCGTTCACCGCGCTGCAGGCCTACGAATATGTGCACGCCAGCTTCGGCTTCACGGACGGCATCTACTCCTCGACCTTCTACATGGCGACCGGGTTCCACGGCTTCCATGTGATCGTCGGGACCTGCTTCCTGATCGTCTGCTGGTTCCGGGCGCGGGCCGGGCATTTCAAGCCGGACCACCATTTCGGCTTCGAGGCGGCGGCCTGGTACTGGCATTTCGTGGATGTGGTCTGGCTGTTCCTGTTCATCTGCATCTACTGGTGGGGCGGCCGCTGACGGGCGGCCCGCCGGCGGGGCCGGGGAGGCGGCCCGGCGGATGGCGCCGCGGCTCCGCTTCCGCCCGGAATTGCGCACGACCGCCGCGACGATCCCGGCGTTCGCGATCCTGATCGGCCTCGGCGTCTGGCAGCTGGACCGGCTGGCCTGGAAGACCGCGCTGATCGAGACCTTCGAGACGCGCGTCTCGGCCGCGCCGGCGCCGCCGCCCGAGGCGATCGGCGACATCGAGGAATGGCGCTTCCGCCGCCTGCGCCTCGAGGGCGAGTTCCTCCACGACAAGGAAATCCAGGTCACCGGCAAGCCGTTCGAGGGGACGGCGGGCTTCCATGTGGTCGCGCCGCTGCGTCTGGCGGACGGACGGACGGTGCTGGTCAACCGGGGCTGGGTCCCGGAGAGCCGCCGCCTGCCCGAAAGCCGCCGCGAGACGCTGGCCGCCGGCCCGGTCGCGGTCGAGGGCATCCTGCGGGAGGACCGGCGCCGGGGCTATTTCGTCCCCGACAACGAACCCGGCAACGAGGTCTGGCTCTATATCGACACGGCCGAGATCGCCGCGCGGCGCGGCCTCGGCCCGGTGGCGCCCTACTATGTGGACGCGCTGCGCCCGCCCGGCCCCTACAGGCTGCCCATCGGCGCCAGCGACCGCATCGCCGTGCGCAACGAGCACCTGCAATACGCGATGACCTGGTTCCTGCTGGCGGCCGCGCTGGCCGGCGTCTACATCGCCTACCACCTGCGCCGCGACGGGCCGGAGGACGGGCCGGAATGAGCGCCGCGCCCGCCGCGCCCGCCGCCCCCGCCGCCCCCGCCTACGAGGCGCTGGCCGCGCGCTGGCGGCGCGTCGCGGCGCTGGGCGACGCGATGGCGATGCTCTCCTGGGACCGGCAGACGACCATGCCGCCGGGCGGCGCGGCCGCGCGGGCGGACACGCTCGCCGAACTCGCCGTCCTGCGCCACGAGGCCGTGACCGCCCCGGAAATCGCCGACCTCGCTTCCCGCGCCGGGGAAGAGCCGCTCGATCCCCGGCCCGCCGCGAACCTGCGGGAAATCCGCCGCCTGCGGCTGCACGCCGCCGCCGTGCCGCCCGGCCTGGTCGCGGCCCGGTCCCGCGCCGCCTCGGCCTGCGAGGCGGCGTGGCGCGAGGCCCGGCCGGCGGACGATTTCGCCGCCGTCGCCGAACCCTTCGCGCGGCTGCTCGCCCTGGTGCGCGAGACCGCGGCCGCGAAGGCGGACGCGCTGGGCAAGGCGCCCTACGACGCGCTGCTCGACGCCTACGAGCCGGGCGGCGCCTCGGCGCGGATCGACGCCGTCTTCGCGCGGCTGGAGCCGGCGCTCGCCGCGCTGCTGCCGGAAATCCTCGAACGCCAGGCCCGCCGCCCGGCCGATCCGCCCCCGCCGCCGGTCCCGGTCGAACGCCAGCGCGCGCTCGGCCGCCGCGTCGCCGCGGCGCTCGGCTTCGATTTCGCGCACGGCCGGCTCGACGAAAGCGCCCACCCCTTCACCGGCGGCGTCCCGGACGATGTGCGCCTCACCACCCGCTACGACGAGGCGGACTGGACCTCGGCGCTGATGGGCACGGTGCACGAGACCGGCCACGCGCTTTACGAACGCGGCCTGCCGGCGGACTGGCGCGGCCAGCCGGCCGGCGACGCGCGCGGCATGACGATCCACGAGAGCCAGTCGCTGCTGGTCGAGATGCAGGTCGGCCGGTCGCGCCCGTTCCTCGAATTCCTGGCCCCGGCGGTCCGCGAGGCGTTCGGCGTTTCCGGCCCGGAATGGGAGCCGGAGGCGCTGCGCCGCCGCGCGACGCGGGTCGCGCGCGGCCTTGTCCGGGTCGATGCGGACGAGGCGACCTACCCCTTCCATGTGACGATGCGCTACCGGCTCGAACGGGCGCTGCTGTCGGGCGGCCTCGCGCCGGCGGACCTGCCGGGCGCGTGGGACGAGGCGATGGCGGCGGCGCTCGGCGTCCGCCCGCCGGGGGACCGGCTCGGCTGCCTGCAGGACATCCACTGGTACGACGGCGCGTTCGGGTATTTCCCGACCTACACGCTGGGCGCGCTGGCGGCGGCGCAGCTGTTCGCGGCGGCGCGCCGGGCGGTCGCGGACATGGATTCGAGAATCGCCGCCGGCGATTTCGCCCCGCTGCTGGGCTGGCTGCGCGAGAATGTGCACGCTTGGGGATCGTTCCTCGACACCGACGCGCTGCTCGCCCGCGCGACCGGCGCGCCGCTGTCGGAGGCGGACTTCCTCGCCCATATCCGCCGGCGCTACATCGAGGAGGAAGAGGCGTAGGAGGCCTGGCGGGCGGCGCGCCGGGCGCCGCCGCGCCGGGGGGCGCCTATTCCGCCGCCGCCCTCGCCGCCTCGGCGGGCCGCGCGGCGCCGTGGATCGCGCCGCTGTTCCACGCCTCGACATATTGCGCGATGGAGAGCGTCCAGCCGTTCTCCATGTTCTCGTCGAAATACTCGAACAGCAGCCCGTCCGGCGCCGACATCGACAGCAGCACGGTCCCGCCCTCGTCGCCGCCGCGCTCCAGGTGCGGGTGCGCGTCCGACGGGGCGAGCGCGTAGTCGCCCTTGCGGCGCACGACGGTCTTCGTCGAACCGTCCGGCGCGATCTCGGTCAGGTGCTGCTCGCCGTCGAGCACCAGCGTCGCCGTCGCGGCGACATGGCGGTGGCGGCGGCAATAGCCGCGCCTGCCGTAGCGCAGCAGCATGTCGAGCCGCCCGTTGGCGATGTCGTAGCCGAGCAGGCTGTACTCGAAGTCGATGTTCAGCTCCTTGCAATCCGGGTCGGCCACGCGCCGCCACTCGACGGTTTCGGGATCGAATCTCTGGGAGACGCCGGGCATGGAAAGCTCCTCTCGGCCGGTCGCGGGACGGCGCGCAAGCTATCCCCGCCGCCGCCGGCCCGTCAACCGGCGCGCCTATTCGGCGGCGGCGCGGCGGGCGCGGAGATGGGCGGCGAGGACCTTCGCCACCTCGCCGGCGGTGCGGCCGAGCTTGCGGTCCTCGACGACCTCGGCGCCGAGCGGCGAGGCGGTCACCATGTCGTAAACGCGGGCCGCGCCCTCGAACATGCCGCCCGGCAGGCCGCGATCGGCGTGGGTCCGCGAGATTTCCTCCATCTCGCCGACCCAGCGATAGGCCTTGGGGCACATGCCGGGCAGGCCGCGTTCGAGTTGCGCGAGCAGGCCGGGCTGGCTCGCCCCCAGTTCGGCCAGGAACGCCGCCTCGACCCCCTCCGTCCGGGCCGTGACCAGCGACTGGATGGCGATGGCGGTCAGGCCCTTGGTGAGCGCGGCGTAGCACATCTTGATCGCGGACGCGGCGCCGACCTCCCCGCCGAGGTCGCGGAAATCCAGCCCGGCCGCGTTCAGCGCCAGCAGCGCCGGGGCGTCCGGCCCGGAGACGTAGAGCCTGGGGCTGGCGTTCACGGGCGGCCGCGGCGGGCCGCCGACGATCCCGCCATCGACGAAGCGCAGCCCGGCGGCGGCGGCGATCCGCGCCGCCTCGCGCCCGGCCGACGGCGCGATCGCGTTCAGGTCCACGAGCAGCGGCCGCTCCGGGCGGGACCGCGCGGCGGCCGCCATCTCGCGCGCGAAGTCGAGCGCGCGGTCCGGCCGCATGATCGACAGCACGGCGTCGGCCGCGCCGAACAGGTCCGGGATCGCGCCGACATCCTCGATCCCGGCGGCCGCCGCGAGGCCGCGCGTGCGCGCCGACCGCCCCTCCAGCGCCGCGACGACGCGATACCCGCCGCCCGCCAGCACGCGCCCGATGGCGTGCCCCATGTCGCCCGGCGACTGGATGGCGACCGTCTCGATCCTCATGGCAAGACTCCTCGCGTGTGGCGACCGCCGCAGTATCGCCCGAACCCGCCGCCGGCGCGAGGGGGAACGGCGCGCGCGCCCTCCCCGACGGTTCCGTCGGGGGCGGAAAGGGGGTAGGTTGCGGCGGGTTTCGTGCCCTGGAGGAATCGGTGCGCTATATCGGCACGCGCGGCTCGGCGCCGGAGCTTGGGTTCGACGATGTCCTGCTGACCGGCCTCGCCCGCGACGGCGGGCTGTACGTGCCGGCGGAGTGGCCGCGCTTTTCCGCCGCCGAGATGCGGGCGATGGCCGGCCTCTCCTACGCCGAACTGGCGGCGCGGATCGCCGCGCCCTTCGCCGCCGGCTCGGCCGCGGCCGACGGGCTGGCGGACCTGTTGCGCGAGGCCTACGCGGAGTTCGGGCATCCCGCCGTCGCGCCGCTGAAACAGCTCGGCGACGGGTTGTGGGCGATGGAGCTGTTCCACGGCCCGACCCTCGCCTTCAAGGACTACGCGATGCAGGTCCTGGGGCGGCTGTTCGACCGGGCGCTGGCGCGGCGCGGCGCGCGGGCGACCGTGCTCGGCGCCACGTCGGGCGACACCGGCTCGGCGGCGATCGAGGCGTTCCGCGGCCGCGCCTCGGCGGACATTTTCATCCTCTTCCCCCGGGGCCGCGTCTCGCCGGTGCAGCGGCGCCAGATGACGACCGTGGACGCGCCGAACGTGCACGCCATCGCGCTCGACGGGACCTTCGACGACTGCCAGGACATGGCCAAGGCGCTGTTCAACGACCTGCCCTTCCGCGACCGCCACGGCCTGACGGCCGTGAACTCGATCAACTGGGCGCGGCTGCTGCCGCAGATCGTCTACTACTTCCGCGCCGCGCTGGCGCTGGGCGCGCCGGACCGCGAGGTGGCGTTCTCGGTGCCGTCGGGCAATTTCGGCAATGTCTACTCCGCCTGGGCGGCCGCCCGGATGGGGCTGCCGGTGGCCCGGCTGGTCGTCGCCACCAACGAGAACGACATCCTCGCCCGCTTCCTCGCCACCGGGCGGATGGAGATCAGGGGCGTGCGGCCGACCCTGAGCCCGAGCATGGACATCCAGGTCTCCAGCAATTTCGAGCGCCTGCTGTTCGACCTTCACGACGGCGACGGGGCCGCGACGGCGCGGACGCTGGCCGGCTTCCGCGCGACCGGCGCGTTCTCGGTCTCGCCGGCGATGCTGGCGCGCGCCCGCGAGGTGTTCGACGCCGAAAGCGTGGACGACGCCGCGACGCTGGCCCGCATCCGGACCGTCCACGGCGAGACCGGCGAGGTCCTCGACCCGCACTCCGCCATCGGCGTCGAGGCGGCGGAGCGGCTGCGCGCCGACGGGCGGATCGGCCGCGGCACGCCGACGGTGTGCCTCGCCTGCGCCCACCCGGCCAAGTTCCCCGACGCGGTGGAGCGGGCGGCCGGCTTGCGCCCGGCGCTCCCGCCCCGGCTGGCCGGCCTGATGGAGCGCGGGGAGCGGGCGGCCGAACTGCCGAACGACTACGCGGCCGTCGCGGGCCATATCGCCGCCCGGACCCGCGCCCGGGAGGCCGCGGCGTGAGCGGCCGGGCCGACGGCGCCGGCGTCCGGCTGACCGAACTGCCGAACGGCGCGCGGATCGCCACCGACCGCATGGAGTCGGTGGAGAGCGTCTCGCTCGGCGCCTGGTTCGGCGTCGGCGCGCGCCACGAGAAGGCGGAGGTCAACGGCGTCGCGCACCTGCTGGAGCACATGGCCTTCAAGGGCACGCGCCGGCGCGGCGCCGCCGACATCGCCGAGGAGATCGAGGCGGTGGGCGGCCACCTCAACGCCTACACCTCGCGCGAGCAGACGGCCTATTACGCCAAGGTCCTGAAGGAGGACACCGGCCTCGCGGTGGACATACTGGGCGACATCCTGCGCCATTCGGTCTTCGACGAGGAGGAGCTGGCGCGCGAACGCGGCGTCGTGCTGCAGGAGATCGGCCTGGCCGCCGACACGCCGGACGACGCCATCTTCGACCTGTTCCAGGAGACCGCCTTCCCCGGCCAGGCGCTGGGCCGGCCGGTGCTGGGCCGGGCCGAGGCGGTGGGCGCGATGCCCCGGCGCGCCATCGTGGACTTCGTGGACGCCCATTACGGCGGCGACCGGCTGGTCTTCGCCGCCGCCGGCAAGGTGGACCACGACGCGCTTGCCGAAGAGGTCGCCGAACGGTTCGGCGGCCTGCCGGAGAGGCGGCCCGGCCCGGTCGAGCCGGCGCGCTACGCCGGCGGCGAGGCCCGGCGGGAGCGCGACCTCGAACAGGTCCACCTGGTCCTCGGCTTCCGCGCCGCCGCCTTCGGCGACCCCGGCTTCTACGCCCAGCAGGTGTTCTCCATGCTGCTCGGCGGCGGCATGTCGTCGCGCCTGTTCCAGGAAATCCGCGAGCGGCGCGGCCTGGTCTATTCGATCTACTCCTTCGCGTCGTCGTGGATGGATTCCGGCCTGCTCGGCGTCTACGCCGGCGCCGGCGAGGCGGAGACGGCGGAACTGGTCCCGGCCGTGTGCGGGGAACTGGCGCGAATGGCCGAGGATGTGCGCGAGGAGGAGGTGGCCCGCGCGCGGGCGCAGCTGAAGTCCGGCCTGCTGATGAGCCGGGAGGGAACCTCGAACCGCTGCGAGCAGATGGCGCAGCACCTGCTGGTGTACGGCCGCGTCGTCGGCGTGGACGAGATCGTCGCGCGGGTCGAGGCGATCGACGCCGCGGCCGTGCGCGCGGTGTGCCGCGAGACGCTCTCCGGCCCACCGACCCTGGCCGCCATCGGCCCGCTCTCCCGCCTCGAACCCTACGAGCGGGTCCGCGAAAGGCTCCGCTAGCCGCGCCGGTCCGGGGCGCTTGCGCCGGCGGGGCGGGGGCGGGCAAGATGGCGGGGCGCGCGGGGCCGAGAGGGGACGATCGGCCCCGCCCGTGGTCCCCGGCCCGCCCCGTCCGGTATGTCTTGAGCGAGCACAATAGCTTGACTCCGGCGGTTCGGCCAGCGCACGATACTTGTGGGCTTCGACGAGCCGGCGACGGAGGAATGCATGGCGTTCGACACGCTCAAGGCGTCCGAAAGTTTGGCGGCCGCCGGTATCGCCGAGCCGCACGCCAAGGCGATAGCCGGGACCATGCGCGACGCCGTGACGGAAGGCGTCGCCACGAAAAGCGATATTGCTCGCCTGGAAACGGACCTCGCCGCGATGGAGGCGCGCATGACATGGCGCGTCGTGGGACTGGTGGCGGGCGCCAACGCCCTGCTGTTCGCCGCCCTCCGGCTCACTGGCGGATAGCATGGCCACGCCAGGGGCCGCGATTTTTGCGTCGGGAGATTGCTGACGATGCGTGGGTCAGGGAGAGCCGATCGAATCCTGTGTGCTGCTTTCGGAATGCTGCTAGCTTTTGCATTTTCCGCTTACGCGCAAGAGGCTCAGGTCGAACAAGTTCACATATACCGAAACGAGAGAGGCATTGCATATCTCAATGAAGTTTTTTACATAAACGAGGATACTGGTCCCGTTCGCATCGAGAAGGCAACAGCACGTCATATTCCGAGCGAAACCGCCGCACTCGCGGACGCTTACTATGACAGCCTTTTTCGATACCTAAAAGATCATGATAAGAACCGACTTCGACAGCTGGCCAGAGAAAAATTGACGATCACCATCGATGCCACAGGACAAGAAGTGGTTGCTGTGAAATTTGGGATTATCGTTTACGATGTTTTCAAAGAATTCCTCGGTAGCGTAACGGGTATCACCATGGATCCGCCGACCTCCGGGATGAGGTGGGATTATAATCCCGCGTACCTATTTAAATTTAAAAAATATGGAGTTGTCGGTGTTTTCGTCCGGCAAGCGAGATTGAAGGGCGGGCGAATTTGGAATTTTAACGAAAACTTCATTACGAATGAATTTTCTGAAAAATTGGGAGAAATTACGAAGGAGCAAATTATGGGCTTGGACGGTTGAATCAACATCACGCGAACGTTGTGTGCGCCCTTGTTGCAAGGAAAATACTGAACACGCCAAGATTAAATTCATCCGTTTTATTCCGCACGGTGGGGCAAAGTGACGGTTGCGCACGATGGGCGGCGGCGACTGACGGCGTCGGCCTCTTGGGCGAAGGCGTCGATCCAGTGGTCGAGGCCTCCAAGGTTGCCGGTCAAATCCCCCGTGCCTCGGAAGTCGTAGCACCTCCGACCGCGCTATCGCCGCCAGCCCGACGGGGGGGGGCGTCGTCGAGGACAGGCGCTTGCGCTGGCGCGCCGGGGGCGGGCAAGATGGCGGGGCGCGCGCGTCCGATCGGTGGTCCAAGTGGTCCTCGCCTTTTTCCCGCCCGTCAGGTCCGACCCGAAGCTGGTGCTGCGGCGGCTGTACCTGCGCCCGCCGGCAAGGAGCGACTGGGCGGGCTGGGCCGAACTGCGCTCCGAAAGCCGGGACTTCCTCGAACCCTGGGAGCCGACCTGGGCGCGCGACGCGCTCTCCCGCTCGGCGTTCCGCCGCCGCCTCGCGCGCTACGCCGACGAGTGGAGCCGCGACCAGGGCTACTCCTTCTTCCTGTTCCGGCGGGTGGACGACGCCATCGTCGGCGGCATCACCGTCTCCAACGTGCGCCGGGGCGTGGCGCAGTCCTGCTCCTTCGGCTACTGGGTGGGCCAGCGGCACGCGCGCAAGGGCTACATGACGGAGGCGGTGCGCGGCGCCTGCGGCTTCGCCTTCGACCGGCTCGACCTGCACCGGGTCGAGGCCGCCTGCCTGCCGTCGAACGCGGCGAGCCGGGGCGTGCTCGCCAATTGCGGCTTCCGCCAGGAGGGGCTGGCGAGGCGCTACCTCAAGATCGACGGAAACTGGCGCGACCACCTGCTGTTCGCCCTGCTGCGCGACGAGTTCCGGGCCGGCGACGGGGACGGCGCGGCGGACGCGCCGGCGCGCGCCGCGGTGGCGCGGGCAAGGGGATTTCCGCTATAGTTTGCGCCTCGCGGCCGGGGGAGCGCAAGATTTGGACAGGCGGGCGGCGAAGCCGATCGAGGTTTTCGGGCCTTCGGGCCGGCGGATCGCGGTCGAGGCGCGGGTTTCGGCGCGGGCGCGGCGGATGACGCTCAGGATCGCGCCCGGCGGCGGCGGCGCGGTCCTGACCCTGCCGCCCGGCGCGCCGACGCGCCTCGCCGAACGCTTCGCGCAAGACCGGGCCGGCTGGCTGGAGCGCCATCTCGACGCCGGCCCGGCGCGGGTTCCGTTCGCGGACGGGGCCGTGCTGCCGCTTCTGGGCGCGGACCTCCTGTTGCGCCACTGTCCGGGCGAACGCGGCGCGCGGATCGCCCCCGGCGCGGCCGGCGGGCCGCCCGAACTGCGCGTCGGCGGCGAGGCGGCGCATTTCCGGCGCCGCGTCTCGGACTGGCTGCGCGAGCGGGCGCGCGCGGAGGTCGCCCCCCGGGCCCGCGCCCACGCCGCCAGCCTCGGCCGCCGGCCGGCGCGGATTTCGGTGCGCGACACGACGAGCCGCTGGGGCAGCTGCTCCTCGCGCGGCGCGCTGTCCTTCTCCTGGCGGCTGGTCCTCGCGCCGGAGCCGGTGCTCGACTATGTGTGCGCGCACGAGGCGGCGCACCTGGCGGAGATGAACCACTCCCCCGCCTTCTGGCGCCTGGTGGCCGGCCTGGTCGGCGACTGGGAGACGCCGCGCCGCTGGCTCCGCCGCCACGGGAGCGCGCTGCACCGATACGGCTAGGGGGCGCGGGCCGCCGCCGGGGTTCGCGCCCGCCCGCCTTCGCGCTGGCGCGCGCCGGCGCCCGCCGCTAACATCGCGCCCGCCAACCCCGGGGCCGGAAAGGACAGCCGCCATGAAGACCGTCGAAGCCATCGTCGAAGTCCTGAAGCGCGAGGGCGTGGAGCATGTGATCGGCTACCCGGTCAACCACATCCTCGAATACGCCGCCCACGCCGACATCCGCCCGGTGATCGTGCGCCAGGAGCGGATCGGCCTGCACATGGCCGACGCCATCGCCCGCGTTTCCTCCGGCGAGAAGACCGGCGTCTTCGTCATGCAGCACGGGCCGGGGGCCGAGAACGCCTACGGGGGCGTCGCCCAGGCCTACGCCGAATCCGCGCCGATCCTGGTGATGCCGATGGGCTATCCGCGCCACCTCGCCCATATCGACCCGAACTTCAACTCCTCCCGCGCGATGGCGGGGGTGACGAAATCGGCCGAGCCGCTGGTGAACGCGGCCGAGGTTCCGCACGCGATGCGCCGCGCCTTCTCGAACCTGCGCTCCGGGCGCGGCGGGCCGGCGCTGGTCGAGGTGCCGGCGGACCTGATGCTGGCGGACGCGCCGGCCGAACTCGACTACACGCCGCCCCGGCGCGTGCGCACCGCCCCGGACCCGGCCGATGTCGCCGAGGCCGCGCGGATGCTGGCGGCGGCCGAACGGCCGGTGCTCTACGCCGGCCAGGGCGTCCACTACGCCAAGGCGTGGCCGCAACTGCGGCGGCTCGCCGAACTGCTGGCCGCGCCGGTCACCACCAGCCTCGGCGGCAAGAGCGCCTTCCCGGAGGACCATCCGCTGTCGCTCGGCTCCTGCGGCCTCGCCATCCCGCTTTCGGTGCGGCGCGCGCTCGACGGCGCCGACCTGGTCTTCGGGATCGGCTGCAGCTTCACCCGCACCAGCTTCGGCACGGACATGCCGAAGGGAACGCCGATCGTCCACGCCACGCTCGACCCGATGCACCTGAACAAGGACGTGCCGGCCGCGCTCGGCCTCGCCGGCGACGCCGCGCTGACGCTGGACGCGCTGCTCGCGGCCCTGGAGGGGCTGCTCGACGGGCCGCGCGACCCGGCCGCGGCCGCGGCCCGGATCGCCGCCGACCGCGAGGAATGGCTGGCCCAGTGGCGGCCGTTGATGGACTCGGACGAGGCGCCGCTCTCCCCCTACCGGGTGCTGCGCGACCTGCAGGACACGGTGGACAAGTCGAACACCATCGTCACGCACGACGCCGGCTCGCCGCGCGACCAGCTCTCGCCGTTCTGGCGGGCGACGGAGCCGCTGAGCTATCTCGGCTGGGGCAAGACGACGCAGCTGGGCTACGGCCTCGGCCTCGCCATGGGGGCCAAGCTGGCGCGGCCGGGCAAGCTCTGCGTCAATGTGTGGGGCGACGCGGCGATCGGCTTCACCGGCATGGATTTCGAGACGGCGGTGCGCGAACGCATCCCGATCCTGTCGATCCTGCTCAACAATTTCTCGATGGCGATCGAACTGGGCGTGATGCCGGTCTCGACCGAGAAGTACCGCTCGACCGACATTTCCGGCGACTACGCCGCCATGGCGCGCGCCTTCGGCGGCTATGGCGAGCGGGTGACGGAGCCGTCGGAGATCGTCCCGGCGATCCGCCGCGGCATCGAGCAGACGGAGCGGGGCGCGCCGGCGCTGCTGGAGTTCATCACGGCCAAGGAGACGCGCGTCTCCCGCATCTGAGCGCGGCGGCGGCCCCGGGAAAGGGAACGGGCGCGGCCGGGGGCGCGGCGCGCGTCACCCGGCCGCCGCGATCAGCGCGACCGACGGGACCACCAGCGCGACGGCGGCCAGCACGCGGACCGTCAGCCGCTCGCGCCGGAAGATCGCCGCGCTCAGGATCAGCGTGAAGACCGGCGCGGCCGCCACCACCGGCACGACCCGCACCACGTCGCCGGTCAACAGCGCGGTGTTGAGCGCGAAGGTGGCGAGGCAGAAACACGCGCTCGCGCCGACGAACCAGGCCGCCCCCCGGCCGATCCAGCGCACCGGCGGGGCGTCGCGCCGCGCCTTGTGGGCGGCCTGGCTCACCAGCGCCGAGACGACGAACCCCACCAGCCCGGCGAAATACGGGTCCGGGATCGACTCCATGCCGACCTTGGAGAGCACATGCGCGGCCGCGCGGATCGCCGCCGCGCCGACGGGCAGCAGCAGCGCCCAGGCCGGCCAGTCCGCCGCCGTCCTCCCGTCCCGCCGGGCCAGCATCGCGATGGCGAGGACGATGGCGGCGGTTCCGGCGGCCGCCGGCCAGGTCAGCGCCTCGCCGAGCCAGAGCACGCCGAAGGCGGCGCCGAACAGCGGCGAGGTCGAGGCGAGCGTGGAGCCGAGCGTCGGGCCGAGATGCTTCATCCCCGCCAGCGCCAGGTTGGCCGACAGCGCCGGGCGGAACAGCCCGACCAGCACGAAGATCAACACCGCCGGGTGCAGCAGGTGCGCCGGCTCCAGCAGGAAGGGCGCGGCGGCGAGGTAGAACAGCGCCGAGGCCGCGATGGTGATCGCCGCCCCGCCGCGCGGCTCCATGTACGACAGCCCGACATACTGGAACTGCGCCCCCAACCCATACAGGAACGCCGCCAGCAGCCCGTACAGGACCGGAAGGATCTCCGCGGGAATCGCCATCGAGAGCGCCGGCCCTCCCGCGGCCCGGGGTTCGTCCCGCTCCGCTACAGCGTCGCGGCGAGGCGGGTGGCTTCCTCGATGGCGCGCTGGGCGTCGAGTTCGGAGGCCCGCGCGGCGCCGCCGATGGGGTGGACGGGGATGCCGGCCGCCTCCAGGCCCGGCAGCAGGTCGCGGCGCGGCTCCTGGCCGGCGCAGACCACCACGTTGTCGGCCTCGACCAGCCGCTCCTCGCCGCCGACCGCCACGTGCAGGCCGCGCGCGTCGATCCGGCGGTAGGCGACGCCGCCGAGGAACGCGACGCCGCGCGCCGCCAGCCCGGCGCGGATCGCCCAGCCCGTGGACTTGCCGAGCGTGCGCCCGAACCGGCCCCCGGAGCGCTGGCACAGCACGATCCGCCGGGCCGGGGGCGGCGGCGGGGCCGGGCGCGCGACGAGGCCGCCGGCGCTGTCCAGCCCGCGGTCCACGCCCCATTCGGCGAGGAAACGGTCCACCGCGTCCCTGTCCCGGTCCTCGTCCCCCTCTCCGCCGTCCCCGGGCCCGCCGCGCGACAGGAACTCCGCCACGTCGAAGCCGATCCCGCCGGCGCCGATAATCGCCACCCGCGCCCCCACCGGCGCGCGGTCGCGCAGCACGTCGAGGTAGCTCAGGACCATGGGATGGTCGATGCCCTCGATCTCCGGGCGGCGCGGAACGACGCCCGAGGCCAGCACGACGGCGTCGAACCCGCCGGCCGCGATCCCCTCGGCCGTCGCCGGCGCGGACAGCCGCACCTCGACGCCGAGCCGCTCCAGCCGCGCCGCGAAATAGCGCGCCGTCTCGCCGTACTCCTCCTTGCCGGGGATCGCCATCGCCATGTCGAACTGGCCGCCGAGCCGGTCCCGGGCCTCGAACAGCGCGACCGAATGGCCGCGCTCGGCCAGCGCCGCCGCCGCCGCGAGGCCGCCCGGCCCGCCGCCCACCACCGCGAGGCGGCGCGGCGCGGCGGCCGGGGCGGCCGCCAGCCCCGGCTCGGTCTCCCGGCAGGCGCGGGGGTTCACCATGCAGGTCGCGATCCGGGCGGAGAAGATGTTGTCGAGGCAGGCCTGGTTGCAGGCGATGCAGGTATTGATCTCCGCCGCGCGGCCGTCGCGGGCCTTGGCGACGAATTCGGCGTCGGCGAGGAAGGGGCGCGCCATCGAGACCATCGCCGCGTCGCCGGCCGCGACCAGCGCCTCGGCCTGGTCCGGCGCGGCGATCCGGTTCGACGCGACCGTCGGGATCGAGACCGCGCGCGCCACCCGCCGCGTCGCCCAGGCGAAGGCGCCGCGCGGCACCGAATGCATGATCGTCGGCACCCGCGCCTCGTGCCAGCCGATGCCGGAATTGAGCGCGTCCGCCCCCGCCGCCTCCAGCGACCGGGCGAGGTCGATCGTCTCCGCCCCCGTCATCCCGCCCTCGACCAGTTCGAGCACGGACAGCCGCGCCACCAGGATCGGGCCGGGGCCGATCCGGGCGCGGATCGCGCGCACCGCCTCGACGAAAAAGCGCTTGCGGTTCTCCCACGGCCCGCCCCATTCGTCGGTCCGGGCATTGGTCCGGGGGGCGAGGAACTGGCTCGGCAGGTAGCCCTCCGACCCCATCGCCTCGATCCCGTCGTAGCCGAGTTCGACGGCCAGCGCCGCGCTTTCGGCGAAGGCGTGGATCGTCTCCTCGATCTCCGCCCCGGCCATCCCGCGCGGCGGGTGGGGGTTTATCGGGGCGCGGACCGGCGAGGGCGCGACGGCGCCCGGATGCTTGCCGTAGCGCCCGGCGTGCAGCAGCTGGACCAGGATGCGCCCGCCCTCGGCGTGCACGGCCCGCGTCACCAGGCGGTGGCCGGCGGGGTCTTCTTGCAAGGTCTTCTCGCCGGGGCCGAGGCCGAGCTTGCCGGCGGCGTCGGGCGACACGCCGCCGGTGACCATCAGCGCCGCGCCGCCGCGCGCCCGCTCGGCGTAGAAGGCGGCCATGCGCGCGAAGGCGTCCGGCGCCTCCTCCAGGCCGGTGTGCATCGACCCCATCAGGATCCGGTTGGGGAGCGCGACGCTCCCGACCCGGATCGGCGAGAACAGCAACGGATAGGGCGAGGTCATCGGGCGGGTCCGTGGCGGTGGCGCGGGCGGCGCCCCTCCTAGCACGACACGGGCCGGCCCGGCGCGGCGCGGCGCGGCCGAAGCCGCCTTCATCGCATTCGTGGCGCCGGGCGCCGTTGAAATCGCGCGGGCGCGTCGTAGTGTGGGCGCGGGCGCGCCGGGGGAGCCGCCCGATCCGGGGAGGACGCGGCAATGGGCTATCGGATCGCCATCGTCGGGGCCGGCGCGGTCGGCGCCTATGTCGGCGGCTACATGGCGCGGGAGGGGGAGGACGTCGTCTTCATCGACCCGTGGCCGGAGCATGTGCGGGCGATGAACGAGAAGGGGCTGAGCCTGTCCGGCCTGACCGAGGCGGAATGCTTCGAGACGCCGGTCCGCGCCATCGGCCTGGCGGAGGTGCAGGGGCTGGCGCGCGAGCGGCCGGTCGACATCGCCTTCGTCTGCGTCAAGTCCTACGACACCGCCTGGGCCGCCGCGCTGATCCGCGACTACCTGGCGCCGGGCGGGTTCTGCGTCTCGCTGCAGAACTGCATCAACGAGGAGACGATCGCCGGCACGGTGGGATGGGGCCGCACGACGGGCTGCATCGCCGCCAAGATCGCGGTCGAACTGACCGGCCCGGCGGAGGTGCGGCGCGGCGTGCCGCTCGGCGGGAACAAGCACACGGTGTTCCGCGCCGGCGAGCCGCACGGAAGGATCACGCCGCGCGTGCGCGAGGTCGCGCGCCTGCTCTCCGCCGTGGACAGCGCCAGGACGACGACGAACCTGTGGGGGGAGCGCTGGTCCAAGCTCACCGCCAACGCGATGCGCAACGGCGTCTGCGCCGCCACCGGCATGGGCGCCAACGCCTGCGACCGCGAGACGGTCACGCGCCGCCTCTCGATCCGGCTGGCGGGCGAAGCGGTCGCGGTCGGCCGCGCGCTCGGCTACGAACTGGAGACGATCAACCGCTTCGCGCCGGAGGAGTGGGAGGCGGCGGCGGCCGGCGACGCGGCGACGGTCGCGCGCATGGAGGCCGACATGGAGGCGAGCGCCGTCGGCCGAAGCGACGACTCCCGCCCCTCGATGGCGCAGGACATCGCCAAGGGGCGGCGCACCGAAATCCACGCCATCAACGGCTTCGTCGCCGCCAGGGGGGCCGAGATCGGCATGGCGGCCCCCGCCAACGCCGCCCTCGTCGAGGCCGTCCGCCAGGTCGAAACCGGCCGCGCCGCGCAGAGCCTCGACCTGGTGCGCGGGATTTAGGGGGGAGGCGAAGCGGCGCGTCCTCCACTCGCACCGCCGCCCTTGTCGGCGGCGGACGCGGGAGCTATCTTCCGGGGAACGGCGTCGAACCGCGCCCGGAGGCTCGCCATGTCCGTTCCGACGACCGCCAAGACCGCGCGCCCCGGCCGGCCGATCGGCTCGTGAGCCGCGACTTCATCTTCCCGCCGGGAGACGCGGCCCCGGAAGCGTTGGCCGCCGCCTTGCCGCTCGGTCGCTCCCGGCCGCAATCGCAATTCGAGCTGTACGCGGGCGATTGCCGGGCCGTGCTGGCGGAGATGGCCGACGCCAGCGTGCACCTTGTCCTGACCGATCCTCCCTACTTCCTCGACCGTCTGGACAACGGGTGGAACAAGGAGAAAATCGAGTATTCGCAAGGCCATGCCGACGTCATCGGCGGTCTTCCCATCGGCATGAAGTTCGACCCGGCCCAGGGGCGTAACCTGCAAGCCTTCCTGGAGCCGGTCGCGGCCGAACTGCTGCGGGTGCTCAAGCCCGGCGGGTTCCTGCTCATGTTCGCCGCGCCCCGGCTCTACCACCGCGCCGCCGTCGCGGTCGAGGACGCCGGGTTCGAGATACGCGACGCCTTCGCCTGGCGCTTCACGCAACGGGCGCAGTTCAAGGCGTTCACGGTCGATCATTTCGTTCGCAGGCGCGGCGACATGACGGAGGAGCGGAAGGCCGAAACGATCCGCCGCATCGCCGGCCGACGCACGCCGCAACTGCGGCCCCAGTTCGAGGCGATCGTCTGCGCCCAGAAGCCGCGCGAGGGCACGTTCGTCGATAACTGGCTGGCGCACGAGACCGGGCTTATCGACGCGAGCCAGACCCTCACGGGCCGCGTCCCGGAAACCGTCATGACGGTCGAGAAGGAGGACAAGGACCGCTTCAACGGCCACCTGACGCCGAAGCCGGTCAAGCTCTGCGAACACCTGATCCGGGTTTTCTCCGCCGAAGGGCAAACCGTGCTCGACCCGTTCGTCGGCTCCGGCACGACCTGCCTTGCCGCCCGGCAGGCACGGCGCGCCAGCATCGGGATCGACATTAATCCCGCCTACATCGAAATCGCGCGCGAGCGGCTGGGGCGCCGGGGATGAGCATTCCGCCGCTGGAGAAGCGCCACGGACACCGGGGGGTCGCCCACCTGCGCGTCGCCGTCATGGAGGTCCTGTATGCGGCCAAGAAGGCCGGGGAGTGCATCGGAGCGGCGGAGATAGGACGCCGTTCCGGCATCTTCCGCGAGCCTGGCTATGCGACCAAGCAGGGCAACGACCATATCGTCTGGGGTATCCTGAATTCGCTGGTCAAGGATCGCCTGCTGACCAAGTGCGCGCAGGCCAATGGGCGGCCGGGCTGGGCGTTGACGGACGACGCCTTCGCCCGGCGGGACCGGGAAGTCGCGGAAATCCCGGATTGGGGCGGCGACAAACGCATCATCGACCTGTATCGCCTGAAACAGTGGGGCTTCTGCCCCGGTTGCCTCGCGGTGCTGCCGGAGCGCCCCGACGTGGACCATATCAGGGCGAAGGCGAGGGGCGGCTCGGACGACGCGGGCAACAAGCAGTTGCTTTGCCCGAACTGCAACCGCCGGCGCGGCGCGAAGCCGTTCGACGAATATGTGGCCGAGCGTCTTGCCGACGGAAGCGAGTGGACCGACTACGAGCCCCGATCGGCGCGCTTATCGTCGCGGCCCTGAAACCGTTGCCCTGGCGGTTTTCCGTCCGCCGCCGCCCCTTGCCGCCCGCGCGGGCGCGCATTATCTTGCGGGGAACGGCGTCGAACCGCGCCCGGAGGCTTGCCATGTCCGTTCCGACGACCCCCGACCCGGCCTACGAGACCGTCGACCGGGACGACTTCCCGGCGATGATCGAGACCGCGCGCTACGGCCAGCGCACGGACTATTTCGACGAGATCGTCGCGCGCACGCACGACCATTTCTGGGACCCGCTCGACCCCGCCTATATCGACTACTCCACGCCCTTCGACATGGAGAACGAGCTTCTCCTGCCGCGCCAGCAGGTCGTCGAGCTGCGCTCGGCCGTGTGCGACCGGCTCGACGAGGGGCAACAGGTCGCGCTCGGCAACGAGATCGCGCGCTGGAACATCTCCAACATCCTGCACGGCGAGCAGGGCGCGCTGTCGCTCTCGGCCAGCCTGTGCCACATCCTGCGCGACCCCGGCGCCCAGGAATACGCCGCCAACCAGGCCCGCGAGGAGGCGCGCCACGTCACCGCCTTCCAGCGCTATATCGAGGCGCGGTGGGACGGCGTGCCCTACCCGGCGGGCGATGTGCTGGGCGGGATGCTGACCGAACTGGTGCTGGCGCCGGAGGTCTACAAGAAGCTGGTGGGGATGCAGATGCTGGTCGAGGGGCTGGCCATGGGCGCCTTCGCCAACCTGCACGCCAACGCCAACGACCCGCTGCTGCGCCGCCTCGCCCAGCTGGTGATGACCGACGAGGCGTTCCACCACCGCTTCGGCAAGATCTGGGCCGACAACACGATCCGCCACCTCGCCCCGGCCGAGCGCGACACGATCGAGGACTGGGCCGCCCAGTGCTTCGAGACGCTGCTCTTCAACCTGATCAACGCGCGCCAGAAGCGCCTCGTGTACGAGCGCTTCGGCCTCGACTGGGAGTGGGTGCGCGAGGCGGTGCGCGAGGTCTGGGACGACGAGGACCGCAAGGACGCGCTCCGCGACAACACCAGCATCTTCCGCACGCTGGCCAAGACGCTGGTCAAGGCCGGGATCGTCACCGAACGCACGCGGCCGGTCTACGCCGCCTGGATCGACATGAAGGGCCTGGAGGCCGAGGGCGACGACATGGTGGGCGACGCCATCGCGGCCGAGGGGATCGAGTACCTCCGCGAGATCAACGCGCGGCGCCGGCCGATCCTGAAACGCGCGGCGGCGTAGCCCGCCGGCCGGCGGCGCGGACGGCGCGAACCGGGGAGCAGCGAGGATGGACGCGATGCAAAAGGCGGTCCGCTCCGTCGCGGTGGGGGCGATGCTGCTGCGCGAGCGGCTGGAGAGCGGGGCCGTCTACAACCCGATTTCGCCCGGTTTCGTCCAGGACCCGTATCCCGGCTACGACCGGCTGCGCCGCCAGGGCCGCCCGCACCGCAGCCGGCTGCTGAACGCCTGGGTGTTCACGCGCCACCGCGACGTGGACGCCATCCTGCGCGACCACCGCCGCTTCAGCAGCGACCCGACCAGGACGCCGCCGCTGGTCAAGCGCAAGCAGGCGGCCGCCACCCGCCCGCAGGTCGAGGACCCCTCGATGCTGTTCCTCGACCAGCCGGACCACACCCGGCTGCGCGGGCTGGTCAACAAGGCGTTCACCTCGCGCGCCATCGACGCGCTGGAGCCCAGGACCCGCGCCGTGATGGGCGAGTTGCTGGACGCGATCGACGACCCCTCCGCCTTCGACCTGATGACGGCGGTGGCGCAGCCGCTCCCGGTGGTCGTGATCGCCGAGATGCTGGGCGTCCCGCCGGAGGACCGGCCGCAATTCCGCGTCTGGGCGGACCGGCGCGCCCGCCTGCTGGAGCCGACCGTCGGGCCGGAGGAGCGCGAATCGGCCGACCGGGCCGGGGACGAACTGAACGAGTATTTCCGCCCGATCGTCGAGGCGCGCCGGTCCGAGCCGCGCGACGACATCCTGAGCGCGCTGGTGCAGGCGGAGGAGGAGGGCGACCGGCTCACCGGCCGCGAGGTGCTGAACATGCTGCGCCTGCTGCTGGTCGCCGGCGCGGAGACCACCACCAACCTGATCGGCAACGGGATGCTGGCCCTGCTGCGCCATCCCGAACAGTTCGCCCGGCTGCGCGACGATCCGGGCCTGATGCCGACGGCGATCGCCGAGATGCTGCGCTACGACTCCCCGGTGCAGACCGATTTCCGGGGCGCGCTGTCGGACAGCGACGTGAACGGGTTCCGCATGGAGGCGGGGCAGAACGCGCTGGTGCTGATCGGCGCGGCCAACCGCGACCCCGAAGCGTTCGAGGAGCCGGACCGTTTCGACATCGGCCGCAAGGAGGGGCGCCACCTGTCCTTCGGGCGCGGCATCCACCACTGCATCGGCTCGCCGCTGGCCCGGCTGGAGGCGGCGGTCGCGTTCGAGATGCTGCTGGAGCGCTTCCCCAACCTGCGCCTGCGCGACGAGGCCCCCAGGTTCCGCAACGCCATCGTCCTGCGCGGCCTCGAATCGCTCCCCCTGGCGGCTTAGCGCCGAGGGGCGGCGCGCGCGGGGCGGCCGGCGCGGGGGGAGGGAGCGATGGCGGAAAGCGCGGGCGCGTACCGGATCGGCGTCGATGTCGGCGGCACCTTCACCGATTTCGTGCTGCGCGACGAGGCGACCGGGCGGTCGTGGGTCCACAAGGCCCCCTCCACGCCCCGCGACCCTTCCGAGGCGGTTCGGAACGGCCTGCCGGCGCTGCTGGAAAAGGCGGGGGCCGGCGCGGACGAAATCGGCCAGTTCCTCCACGCCACCACCGTCGCGACCAACGCCATCGTCCAGCGGCGCGGCGCGAAAACGGCGCTGGTCACCACGCGCGGCTTCCGCGACGTGCTGATCCTCGGCCGCCAGAAGCGCTACGAGACCTACGACCTGCACATGCGCAAGCCGGAGCCGCTGATCCCGCGCGAGCGGATTTTCGAGGTGCGGGAGCGGACGAGCTTCGAGGGGGAGGTCCTGGAGCCGCTCGACCCGGAGGACCTCGAGGAGGTCGTCGAGCGCGTCGCCCGGGGCGGCTACGAGGCGGTGGCGGTCGCGCTCCTCCACGCCTACGCCAACCCGGCGCACGAGCGGGCCGTGGGCGCCGCGCTGGCCCGGCGGCTGCCGGGCGCCGCGCTCAGCCTGTCGGTCGATGTGTCGCCGAAGCTGCGGGAGTACGAGCGCGCCAACACCACGGTCGCGAACGGCTTCGTGAAGCCGCTGGTGGGCGCCTATGTGCGCCGCCTGGCGGAGGATTTCGCCGCGATGGGGGCGCGGGCCGGCCTGTCGATCGTGCAGTCGAACGGCGGCCTGGTCTCGCCGGAACTGGCGAGCGAATACCCGGTGCGGATCGTCGAGAGCGGGCCGGCCGCCGGCGTGCTGCTGGCGGGCCGGATCGGCCGGGAACTCGGCGCGGACCGCGTTCTCAGCTTCGACATGGGCGGCACGACGGCGAAACTCGGCGCCGTGGACGGCGGCGAGCCGGCGATCGCGCCGACCTTCGAGGTCGATCCGGTGCGCTACAGGAAGGGGTCCGGCCTGCCGATCGTCGTGCCCTCGGTGGAGCTGGTGGAGATCGGCGCGGGCGGCGGCTCGATCGCGCGGGCCGCCGACGGGGCGATCCGCGTCGGGCCGGAAAGCGCGGGCGCGGACCCGGGCCCCGCCTGCTACGGCGCCGGGGGAACGCGGCCGACGGCGACCGACGCCAACCTCGCGCTCGGCTACCTGAACCCGGCCTATTTCAACGGCGGCGCGATGGCGCTGGACACGGAGGCGGCGCGCGCGGCGCTGCGCGCGCATGTCGCCGAACCGCTGGGCCTGTCCGTCGAGGAGGCGGCCTGGGGCGTCCACCTGGTCGCGACCGGGAACATGGAGCACGCGCTGCGCGTCGTCTCGGTCGAGCGCGGCCGCGACCCGCGCCGGTACGCGCTGGTGGCCTTCGGCGGCGCCGGGCCGCTGCACGCGGCGCGGATGGCGCGGACGCTCGGCGTCGGGCGGGTCGTCGTGCCCAGGGCCGCCGGCGTCGGCTCGGCCGTCGGGATGCTCGCGGCCGACGGCCGGCTGGACGCCTCCGTCACCCGGCTGGTCCGCCTGGACGAGGCGGCGCCGGAGGACATCGCGGCGATCTACGCCGGGCTGGAGGCGCGGCTGGCGAAGGACCTCGCCCGCCTGCCGGGCGCGCGGCCGCCCGTCTTCCGGCGCTTCGCCTACATGCGCCACGCCGGGCAGGGCTTCGAAATCCATGTGGACCTGCCGGAGGGCGGGATCGGGCCGGGCTACCCGGCGGCCTGCGAGGCGGCGTTCCGCGCGGCCTACAAGGCCCGCTACCGCGCCGAGGACCCGGCGAGCGCGGTCGAGGGCGTCGATTGGGCGCTGGCCGCCATCGCGCCGAACCCGCGCGACGACATCGCCGGCGACGGCGAGGCCGCCGCCGCCCGGCCGGAGCCGCCCGGCGCGCGCCCCGCCTGGTTCCCCGAAGCCGGCGGCATGGCGACGGCCGCGGTCTGGCGGCGCGAGGCGATCGGCCCGGACACCGTTGTCGAAGGCCCCGCCATCGTCGAGGACGCCGAGGCGACGACCGTCATACCGCCCGGCGACCGCGCCCGTCTCGGCCCCGGCGGGCACCTGCTTGTCGAAATCGCGGGCGCGGACGCGGACGCCTCCGCCGGCCCGCGCGCGGCGGAGAACGCGGAGGGCGGCCTCGACCCCATCGCCTTCACCGTGATCTGGAACTCGGTCGTCTCCATCGCCGAGGAGCTCGGCACGACCATGCGCCACACCGCCTTCAGCGAGGCCGTGCGCGAGGGCGACGACTTCTCCACGGCGGTGTTCGACGCCAGGGGTAGGATGATCGCGCAGGGCAATTTCTCGCCGGGCCATCTCGGCTCCATGCCCTTCGTGGTCCGCCACGTGACCGAGGCCTATCCGCCCGGAACGCTGCGCCCCGGCGACAGCGTGCTGATGAACGACAGCTGGATGGGGTCCGGCCATTTCCCCGACTTCTTCCAGGTCATGCCGGTGTTCGAGGGGGAGGAGCTGCTCGGCTACGTGGCCGCCTCGGCCCACCAGATGGACGTGGGCGGCGCGGCGCCGGGTTCGCAGAAGGTCCACGGCGTGACCGAGGCGTTCCAGGAGGGCTTCCGCATCCTGCCGGTGCGCTTTTGCCGGGAGGGGGAGATCGACCGCGACATCCTCTCGATGGTGCTCGCCAACACGCGCGTGCCCGACAAGGTGCGCGGCGACGTCATGGCGCAGCACACGGCCAACCTCACGGCCGCCGAGCGTTTCCGCCGGCTGTTCCGCGAACACGGCCGGCCGGCGGTCGAGGCGGCGTTCGAGCGCATCCTGGACCGGAGCGAGGCGCGGATGCGCGCCGCGCTGGCCCGCGTGCCGCCCGGAACCTACAGCTTCGACGACAGGATGGACGATTACGGCCCCGGCACCGGGCCGATCCGGTTCGGCGTCGACATCACCTTCGCCGAGGGGCCGGACGGCGCGGAGGTCACGGTCGATTTCTCCCGCTCCTCGGACGCGGTGCCGGCGGCGATCAACAGCTACATCAACTACACGCGCGCCTACACCTACTTCGCGATCAAGGTGTTCTGCGATCCGCTCAGCCCGCAGAACGCGGGCGCGATGCGGCCGATCCGCCTGGCCGCGCGGGAGGGGAGTTTCTTCAACCCGCGCTTCCCCGCCCCGTCCGGCGGGCGGGCGGCGCTGCAGGTCCGCATCTTCGACACGATCAACGGCGCGATGGCGCAAGCCATGCCGGAACGCGCGATGGGCGCCTTCAGCCACTGGTCCAACCCGAATATCGGCGGCATCGACGACCGCACGGGCAAGCCCTACGTGTTCTACGACCTGATCCTGGCGGGCTACGGCGGGCGGGCCGACAGCGACGGGCCGGAGGGGCTGAGTCCGGTGATGAACTGCTCCAACATCCCGGTCGAGGTGCACGAGAGCAACGCGCCGGTGCTGATCCGCCGGCTGGAGCTGCTCGACGGCACCGGCGGCGCCGGCCGCCACAAGGGGGGATGCGGCCTGCGCAAGGACATCGAACTGCTGGCCGGCGAGGGCGTGCTCACCCTGCTGGGCGACCGCCACGAAAGCCGGCCGTGGGGCGTCTTCGGCGGCGAACCCGGCGCATTGGGGGAGACGGTGCTCAACCCCGACGGCAACGGGGAGCGCCTCGGCTCGAAGGAAATCCGCACGCTCAAGCGCGGCGACGTGCTGAGCATCCGCACGAGCGGCGCCGGCGGCTACGGAACGCCGGAAACCTGACGCGGCGCGGGAAGGAGGCGGGCATGGAAACGGAGGCGGGGACGGCGCGCGAAAGCCTGTTCGCCGTGCTGGGCGACCGGCGCTACCGGATCGACCGGCCCTGGGGCCGGTGGCCGGCGCATATCCCGGTCGGCACCATCAGCAAATGCGCGGTGGACGCCGGCGGCGCCCTCTATGTCTGCCAGCGGCGCGCGACCCCGGTCCTGGTCTTCGACGCCGGGGGGAATTTCCTCCGAAGCTGGGGCGACGGCGTTCTCGCGGACCCGCACGGCATCACCGTCGCCCCGGACGGGCGCGTGCTGGTCGTGGACCGGGACGCGCACCAGGTGCTCGCCTTCGACGCCGGGGGCAAGCTCCTGTTCGCGCTCGGCGAACGGCACCGCCCCCGGACCCAGGCCCCCTTCAACCATCCGACCGATGTCGCGGTCGGGCCGGAAGGCGACCTCTACGTTTCCGACGGATACGGCAACACGATGGTGCACAAGTTCGCGCCCGACGGCGCGCTGCTGCGCAGCTGGGGCGGAAGGGGGAGCGGCCCCGGCGCGTTCGCGACGCCGCACGGCATCGCCGTGCTGCGCGACGGGCGGGTGCTGGTCGGCGACCGCGAGAACGACCGGGTGCAGGTCTTCTCCCCCGACGGGGACTACCTCGCGGCGTTCGGCCCGTTCCACAAGCCGATGGACATTTACGTCGACGCCGGGGAGCGCATCCATGTCACGGACCAGGTCCCCCGCGTGACGGCGCTCTCCGCCGACGGCACGATCCTCGGAAGCTGCAAGCCGGCGCCGGTGATGCCGCACGGCGTGAGCGGCGCGGCGGACGGGACGCTCTACTTCGTCGAGACCCACACCACCGCCATCACCCGCTTCGCCCCCGCCCCGTGAGGCGGCGCGGCGGAAGACCGCGTTCATCCTCCAGCGTAGGCTACGTTCCATCGCGCCGGCAATCTCAGCGGCCCTTCGCCGATCTTCCCGATCGGGTAAGGCCCGCGCCCGAACCGGGAACCGAGGGGCATCAAGTAGCAAGCTGCTCTCTCAACAGGCGCGTGAGCAGGTCCACCATTGGATCGAGGTTCGGCGTTCCATCCGCCGATATTTCATCGGCGTATCGCAGAGCGGACACATATTGATCTCTGTTCTCGGGTCGTCGAAGCAGCTCGGGCAAGATCGTCGCGGTGTTCGGCCAGATTCCGATCTTGACGCAAATTACGAAATAGCTTGCGGCGCGCGCGGTTCTTCCATTTCCGTTAATGAACGGGTGTATCCAGTTAAGCCGCCAAAGCACGTATGCCGACAGTCGAACGGGGTCCTCCGTTTCCCACATGCGATTTACCGAATTGACGAAATCGTCCATAAGATCGGGGACACGATAGTGTTCCGGAGGAATATAATCATCGACCGTAACCAGCCACGGTCTGTAGATGCCGGCGCTACCGTGAAGGCAAGCGATCGCATGGTAGTTGAGCGCCTTGATGACTGTCTGGGACAGGAACGACCGATCGACCGCCAAAGCGGCTTCGACCGCCGACCTCAAAAAGTCGTAATGCCGTCCGCGATTCTCTTCCGCGAGCGCTGCGTAGGCTGGATGGTTCTCGGTTTGCCCGACCAGTTCGTAGAGGATCATGGTCGGACCAGCCCCTCCCGTTCTCGGAGGCGGGCTTCGACCTCCTCGCGGGTGACGGCGCTGTCCATGGGATAGCCGGCCAAGATGCCCGAGACCTTCTGTTGGAAACGCAGCTCCGGCGTTAGCGGCCGGTTTGCCGTCTCGCGCAATCTCTCGATCAGATCGTCGTGGGGATCGTGCCCGTCATCCACCGTCCGCCTCCTCCATGCGTTATGGGCCGCCGCCTTGCACCGTCTTACCCCGCGCCGCCTTGCCCGGTTCCGCATTCGAATCGAACGCGCCGCGCCGTGTCAACCCTCTCCGATTGGATAGGGGATTCCCCTCCGCCCCGATTTCAAACCGAGACGCCACCTCGCGCCGCGCGGCTTGACGGGCGGGGCGGGAGGGCGTATACGGCGCGCTTTCCGGCATGGGGCGAAGGGGAGCGGGACGATGGCCCGGCGTTGTTCGATCACCGGCAAGGGCGTGCTGACCGGCAACAATGTCAGCCACGCCAAGAACAGGACGCGCCGCCGCTTCCTGCCGAACCTGCAGCGCATCTCGCTGATGAGCGAGACGCTCGGCCGGCCGGTGCGGATGCGGATCGCCGCGGCGGCGATCCGGGCGATCGAGAAGAAGGGCGGCCTCGACGCCTTCCTCGGGTCCGCCAAGGCGGCCGATCTCGGCCCCGAGGCGCGGGCGCTCAAGCGCCGGATCGAAAAGGCCGCCGCCAACGCCGCCTCCTGAGGCGCCGCCGCGGGCCGGCCGCGCGGCCCCGGCCGCGGGACCCTCCGGCGGGAACCGTCGAGGACGGGATGACGCAGAACCAGCTGACCAAGATTTTCGAGACGATCGTCCTGAAGGGCCGGCGGGTGGACGGGTGGACCGCGACGCGGGCCCGGAGCCTGGAGACCGTCGGCAACGGGCGGGAGCTTTGGGAGCGCAGGCGCGAGGGCCAGCGATGGCGCAAGGCCGCGACGGCGCCCGCCGCGGCGCCGGCGATCGCGCCCGCGATTCCGGAAGACGAGGCCCCGGCGGCGGTCGAGGCCCCGGCGGCGGTCGAGGCCCCGGCGGCGCCGGAGCCGGAAGCCCCGCCCGCGCCCGTCGCGGACGCGGCCCCGGCGGCTCCGCCGCCCCGGCGCAAGCCGGCGCAAGCGGGCCGGCGGCGCGCGCCGGCGAAAGCGGCCGCCGAACCCGCGCCCCCCGCCGCCGCGGCGCCCGCCCCGGCTTCGACCCCCGGTCCGGCCCGCGAACCCGACCACAAGGTCGCCGACCTCTCGCTCGCCGAATGGGGCCGGCGCGAGATCGCCATCGCCGAGACCGAAATGCCCGGCCTGATGGCCCTGCGCGAGGAGTATGGCCCGTCGCGGCCGCTGGCCGGCGCGCGGATCGCCGGCTGCCTGCACATGACCGTCCAGACCGCCGTGCTGATCGAGACGCTGGAGCGGCTCGGCGCGGAGGTGCGCTGGTCCTCCTGCAACATCTTCTCGACCCAGGACCACGCCGCCGCCGCGATGGCCGCGTCGGGCGTGCCGGTCTTCGCCTGGAAGGGCGAGACGGAGGCGGAGTACGACTGGTGCATCCGCCGCTCCATCGAGGGTCCCGGCGGCTGGCGGCCCAACATGCTGCTCGACGACGGCGGCGACCTCACCCGCGTCATGCACGACGACTACCCGGCGGCGATGGAGGGGGTGCGCGGCATCTCGGAGGAGACGACGACCGGCGTGCTGCGCCTGCGCCAGATGGCGGCGGCCGGAACGCTGGCCGCGCCGGCCTTCAACGTGAACGACAGCGTGACCAAGTCGAAGTTCGACAACCTCTACGGCTGCCGCGAGAGCCTGACCGACGGCATTCGCCGCGCCACCGACGTCATGCTCGCCGGCAAGGTCGCGGTGGTGAACGGTTACGGCGACGTGGGCAAGGGATCGGCCGCGAGCCTGCGCAACGGCGGCGCGCGCGTGGTGGTGGCCGAGGTGGACCCGATCTGCGCGCTGCAGGCGGCGATGGAGGGCTACGAGGTCGCCACCATGGACGACTACGCCGGCCGGGCCGATATTTTCGTCACCGCCACCGGCAACACGGACGTTATCACCGTGGAGCACATGCGGCGGATGAAGGACCGCGCCATCGTCTGCAACATCGGCCATTTCGACACCGAGATCCAGGTCGCGGGGCTGCGCAACCTGAAATGGCACAACGTGAAGCCGCAGGTGGACGAGATCGAGTTCCCCGACGGCAAGCGCGTCCTGCTGCTGGCGGAGGGGCGGCTGGTCAACCTCGGCTGCGCCACCGGCCACGCCAGTTTCGTGATGAGCGCGTCCTTCACCAACCAGACGCTGGCCCAGATCGAACTCTGGGGCAATCCCGGCAAGTACGGGAACCTGGTCTACGTGCTGCCCAGGGAGCTCGACGAGAAGGTGGCCGAACTGCACCTCGCCCGGGTGGGCGCGCGGCTGACGCGCCTGTCCGAGGACCAGGCGGCCTATATCGGCGTCCCCCCCGACGGCCCCTTCAAGCGCGAGGGCTACCGCTACTAGGCGGCCAGCCCGGGCCGCGCGGGGGCTTGCGTCAGCCGCCGCCGGCCTCGCCGATCAGGCGGTCCACCAGCCGGTCCACCTGGCGGGCGATGTAGTCGGATTTCGCCGAAAGCGCCGCCGCCGCCGATTTCAGCTCGGTGGTCCGCTCCTGGATGTCGTCGACGCGCTCCCAGACCCGGTTGCGCTGGTCGACCTGGAACTGGCGGTTCACCGCGACCAGGGTCCGCAGGTCGGAGATGGCGCGCGCATTGGCGTGCGACTGGTTCTCCAGCCGCACATAGCCGGCCACCACGGCGGTGGCGACCATCGCCGTGGTGAAGATGTGGCCGACGGAAATGTGCCGGTCGAACCGGAAGCCGCTGTCGGGTTTCGTGTCGGCCATGGGTCCTCTCCCTTGCGTCACTTGTCGCCGAGGACGGCGCCGGAGACGGCCTTCATGATGGCGTCCACGATGCCCGGCGACGCCTCCCTGGCGTCCTTCGAGACCGCCTCCTCGACCGCCGCGCGCACGCGCTGGCCGTCGAACGCGCCGACGCCCGCCGCGCCGTACTCGACGACGGTGCCGTCGGGCAGCGACGCCTTGAACGCGACGCTCTCCTGCTCCTTGCCGCCGAGGATGCGCAGGCGCGTCGGCCCGGCGGCGTTTTCGGGGACCTCGAACTCGGCCTCCACCAGGTTGATCCCGGCGTAGCCCTGCGGGTTCCAGGGAACCGCGCCGGCGCAGGCGGAAAGCGCCAGCGCGGCGCAGGCGGTCGCGACGAAAGCCTTCATCGGGGTTCTCCTTGCGAGGCGCCGCCCCCGGAAGCGGGGCCGGCGGGGCGGGGCGGAACGGGGCGGCGGGACGGGGACGGGCCTCAGGCCCATCCCCCCGGGTCGTGGGCGACGATGTACTGGCTGCCCCAGCTGTCGTGGTTCACGTAAAGCTGCTCGGCGGCGTCGAGCGCGACGGGCAGGGGCAGCCGGTAGCCGGCGGACTGGTCGGCGACGGAGTGGTGGGGCGTCGCCGTCGCCCGGACCAGCGTCCCATTGGCGATGGCGGTCCCGCCCGAATCCCTGATTTCGAGCGCCCAGTATCCCGCCCGCAAGTGGTTCTCGAACGCCGAGCCGCCGATGTAGAAGATCGTGCAGCCGTTCGGGTTGGCGGCGCTCGACGGCGCGTACACGCCCCGGCCGGCCTTGAAGCCCTTGAGCTTGCCGGCCTCGTCGTAGGGCGTCATGTCGATCAGGCCGGGGAACATTTTCAGGCAGTCCTCGTAGGCCCCCTCGACCCTGGCGACCACCGTGTCGCGCCCGCCGGCCGAGTTGCCGATCGTCGTTCCCGGCGGCAGCCACATATGGCCGAGCCAGCCGGCGTGGTAACGGTAGGAAGTGGAGGACCGGGTCCCGCCGATCTCGATCTTGCCGGCCTTGGGGAAATGCAGCGCGTACACGCCTTCCTTGCTGTGTCCCCGTCCGCAGATTCCGAGGACGACGCCCCCGTTCGCCAGGCTTCCCCAGGCGGAATTCCCGGTCACGCCGGTTCCGTAGGAGGTTTCGACGACATTCAGGCCGTCTTCCTTGGGCTTCCAGGGGCGGGACGCGCCGCCGCCGCCCAGCCCGATCGGCATGACCTGCATCACGCGCCTCCGATCGCGGCCCAGTCGACCGCCGCCGCCTTTTCCATCGCCGCCGCGTCGCCGCGCGCGGCCGCCACCGCCGCCCTGGCCTTGTGCCGGGCCGCCTCGATCGCCGCGCCGGCGGCCGCCCACCGCCCGGCGGCGGCGACGATTTCGGCCGCGCGAGCCGCCGGGTCGACCCCCAGCGCCTCGGCCTCGGCGCGAACGAAGGGGTGGCGGGCCGGGTCCGGCGCCGCGCCGGCGCCGATCGCCTCGGCCTCCGCGAGCTTGGCCCGGTAGGCGAGCGCCTGCCCGGCGCCCGGTGAGAGGAAGTCGAGCCGCCGCGCCTCGGCCTCCTCGTCGATGCGCAGGCGCAACGCCTCCTCGAGGTCGCGGTGGTACGCCGCCAGCGCCGCCGGCGGCGCGGGAACCGCCGCGCGGGCGACATCGACGCGGCGCGCGCGGGCGTCGATCGCGAATTCCGGCGCGCCCGGCGTCTCCAGCGGGCCGAGCGCGGGGGCGGTCTCCCGGACCGGCCACCAGCCGAAGCCCCGCATCTCCGGCGGGCAGCGGCCGCCCAGCGCCAGTTCGGGATCGGCCAGCGCCTCCTCCGGCCAGGCGGGGCGCGGCGGGTCCGCGACCAGTTCGAGCACGCGCGCGGCGACGGTGTTGCCCGGCGCGCGGGCGGCGTCCGGGTCGGCGGCCAGCGCCGCCGGATCGACCGCCAGTTCGACCTTCGCGTAAGCCATTCAGACCTCCTCGTACCAGACCCGCGCCGAGGACGGGCCGATCTCCGCGACCAGCCGCGTGACCGCCCCCGCCTTTTGCGAGGCGAATTTCGGCTTGGCGTTCATCTCCGTCAGGCCCGCCGCGGCGTGGTCGAAGGCGGGCAGGGCGTTCCAGCCGGCGGTGGAGTCCTGGACCAGGTCGATCTTGACCACCCGCTGCTCGCCCGCCGCCTGTGGCTGGAAGTTCACTTCCGTGTCGGCCCCCAGCGTGTGCGACTGCGCGTCGTGGTCCGCCGCGCCGACGGAGAATCCGTAAGCCTGGCCGGTGGACGCCCGGTTCGGCACATAGGGCGCGAGGCCGCCGCCGTTCGCCTGCGCGCCCCACAGCAGCGCGGCCTCCGCCGGCGACCCCGTCGCGAAGTTTTTCGCGCCGGAGCCGTTCAGCAGCAGGATCCGCGCGGCGAACGGAACCGCCGTCGGGACCGCCGACATGTCGGCCGTGACGAAACAGCGCCGCCAGCCGCCGCCGGCGTCGAGCGCGCCGGAGGCGACATGCAGGCCGCTGGCCAGCGCGCCGCTCCCGCCCGCGGTCCCGGCGGAAAGGTCGAACTCCGCCCACGCGCCGTGGCCGTGCGTCTTCGCGGCCAGTTCGAGGCGCAGCCCCGCCGCGCCGGCGGCGGCCCTGGCGAAGACGGAAAAGGTGTAGATGTCGGCATGGGACCCGTCGAGCGAGCCGCGCCGCGCCTCGACGCCGTGCTCGACAGCCGTGCTTCCGGTCGCGGTGGCGAGGTCCGCCGTCGTCGTCCCGTTGGGCGCGGCCGCGTGGTTCGAGGTCATCGCGACGTCGCTCGCCGCCCAGCCGGCGTCCGCCGTCCCGCCGGCGCCGAGGTTCTCGGTGTCGTCGAGCCATTGCTCGACGGCGGAGCGCGCCTGCACGGCCGAGCGGCTGAACGGGATCGGCCGGTCGAAGACCAGCCGGCCGCCCTCCAGCGCGATGTAGCGGGCGCCGTCGGCGTAGAAGCCGGCCGTCGCCGCCGCCGATCCCGCGCCCGAAGCCGCGCCGAACCGGGCCGCGCCGCCGTCCATGTCCATGAAGGCGCGGGCCGCGCCGCCGGTCCAGCCGGGGCCCGGCCCGGAGGCCAGCACCGCCCCGCTCCGCGCCGCGATGTCGCCGGTCGGCAGGCTTATGTCGCCGTTGGCGTCCATGAGGCCGGCGGGCGCGGGGTGGACGACGATCCAGTCGCTCTTCGGCGACGCGCCGCTGGCGATGGCGACATCGAGGGTGAGCGCGTCGCCCGCGATCCCGGTCACGGCGCCGAGCATGTAGTGCGTCGGGTCCGAGACGCTTTGCAGGCGCGCCACGGCGCCGACGCGGAACGGGGCCGCCCGGTCGAGCGTCGCGGTCGCCGCGCCGCGCGCCGGCGTCAGCGCGGTTCCGGAAGTGGCGACGGCGCCGCCCAGGCGCTCCGCCTCGCGGGCGAAGGCGGCGAGCATGGCCGGGAAGCCCGAAGCCTCGTCGGCGTAGGCGTGGCCGTCCACGTTCGCGTTCGTGAACGCGCGGCCGCCGATGGTGACGGTCCAGCTCAAGGGACTGCTCCTTCGTCTCGATGGGGAGGGGGCCGCGCCGGCCCGCCGTCAGATCAGCTCCTCGACGACGAACTCCTTGGCGAAGCGGCCGGCGTAGGGGTTGCCGATGGGCGTGGTCTCGGCCAGCATCCCGTAGACCGAGTGGCGGTGGCGGTGGCGCGCGTCCTCGGGGTCGATCGCCGCCAGCACATCGCCGCCCCGGCCCTTCAGCCGGTCGAGCTCGTAGGCGTGGCCGAACATCTCGTCGGCCTCCAGGTGGTCGAGGGAGAAGGACAGGCGGCGGAACTTCGGCCGCCGGTCGATATAGACCTGCCCGCCGCGCGACTTGACGGACCGGCTCTCGTCCACCTGCTCGATCGACCAGCCGTATTGCAGGTTGACGCTGGGCCGCCAGGCCGGCGCGACGATCAGCCGCCCGGCCTGGAGGAAGCCCGCCGGGTTGTCCGGGTCGCGCAACTCGACCAGGACATGGCGGCCGCGCGCCGGCGGCGAGAACAGGACCAGCCCGTCGATCCCGTAGGCGCCGGCCTCCGCCGGGTCGAGCTTGCCGCCCCAGCGGAACTCGCCCCACGCGCCGACGCCGAACGGCACGATGGTCGGCCAGATGTCCGCGAAGCCGCTGTCGCGCGTCGGCGCGGCGAGGCCCGGATCGTCGCCGACGGCGACGCGCCAGGTCCCGGCCTGGGTCAGGTTGTGGCGCAGCAGCGCGACGACGGAAATCGGCCGCGAACCGCCGATGTCGAGCGCGATCCGCGTGTCGGCCGGCGCGGCGGTCCGGGTGCGGGCGAGCCGCGAGGGCTGGCGCTCGGCCAGGTTCGCCAGCGGCAGCCCGTCCGTCCAGCGCCCGCCCGACAGCGCGCCGCCGTCGGCGTAGTTGCGAAAGGCGATCAGCATGGCGCCCATGGAGCGTCCTCCCTTGCGTCGATAGCCGTGGCGGGCCGGCGTCAGCCCCAAAGGTCGAGGACGACCTCGTTGACGGCGCTGTCCTCGACCATGCCGACGACGACGAAGGCGCGGCCGGCGGAAAGCCCGTGGCGGGGCCAGGAGACCGAAACGCTCTGGCCGAGTTCGAGCGCGAAGGGCTGCGTCTTGACCCGCACCCGCAGCAGGTCGCGGCGCGTCCCGAACAGGTCGAGCAGGCGCGACGCCTCCGCCGCCGCGTCGGCCTTGAGCGCGAGCGCGGTGTCGCGGCGGTCGTCCTCCGCCAGCAGGTGGGCCGTCCGCGTCGCCGCGCGCGCCGCCTCCTCCAGCCGGTACGCCTCCGCGAGGTCGGCCCGGTCCGCCGCCGCGACCGCGCCCGCCGTCTCGCCGCCCGAAAGCGGGCGGTGGTGGCGGCGGTAGCCGATCCGCTGGCGCCAGATCGGCGGCGCGGCGGGCGCGCGTTCGAGGCCCAGTATCTCCGCCGCGCCGAACCGGGCGGCGACGGCCGCGGACGGCGCGTCGAGCCGGCCGACGGCGAGCCGGCCCGCGCGGTCGAAGCCGTAATGGCCGCCCGCCGCCTCGATCAGCGTGTCGAACACGGCCTGGATTTCGGTCTCGGTCCGCACATGCACGCCCACCGGCGCGGTCGCCGCCGCCTCCAGCGCGGCGAAGGAGGCGGCGTCGAAATCGTCCGGGTCGGCCAGCCCGCCGCGCGCCACCGCGATCCGGCGGATCAGCGCGCCGGCGGTCTCGACATAGGCGCCGCCGGCCTTGTCGCCGCGAACGTCCGCCGTCAGCGTCCCGGCCGGCGCGGCGCCGAGCGTCAGCGTCCCCTTCGCCTTGTCCACCGAGAACTCCCCCGCCTCCGGCGACGAGGCCGTCCTGTCCAGCGCCAGGCCCCGGTCGCGGCAGGCGTCGATGTCCTCGATCGGCCCGTCGTGGACCTGGTAGACCAGCCGCGCCGGATCGACCGGGACCGGCTCCACGGCGAAGGCCCGGCCGAAGACGAGCGGCTTCGGCTTGCCCTTCAGCGCGTCGCCGCCCTCCATCGCGCCGGTCCCGGCGTAAACGGAGGCCTGGATCGGCCGCTGGAAGCGCCGGCGGCCGTCGCGCAGCGGAATCCGCGCGACCGTGTCGTCGAACTCGATCCCCTCGGCCGCGCCGTCGAACACGAGACCGTAATCGGCGAAGGCGAACCCGGCCCCGCCGAGCCAGACGCGGACGCGCCGGCCGTCGAAGGCGTAACCGGCCCAGGCGTCGATGCCGCCGTCGGCGTTGTTGAGTTCGAGCGCGCCGTAACCGGGGATCGAACGGCCGCCGAGCCGCCCGCCCCGGAACATCCGCCGCTCGAAATTGAGGGCCGAAACCAGGCGCGGCTCGAAATAGCGGTTGGGCGGATCGTCGGCCGGGCCGGTGGCGAAGCCGTGGTCCCCCACATGCAGCGCCGTCGTCCGCCCCGGCGCGGGGTCGTAGGGTTCGAGCGCCGCGAGGTAGCGCTTTTCGGCGAAGGGGTCGGCGATCAGGTCGTCGAAGGCGGTCATGCGGCCCTCCCGGCGGCGTCGCGGCCCGCCAGCGCGCGGGCCAGCAGCCTTTCGAGGCGGCGGTTCTGGTCGAGCAGTTCGCCGATCCCGGCCCGCAGGCGGCGCAACTCGCCGACCGTCTCGCGGGCGGCGGAGCCGGCGCGCGCGTCGGCCTCGCGCCGCGCCGCCGCCGGCTCGTCGTTGGCCGGCGCCCGCAGCGCGACCGGGATCGAGCGGCCGTCCGGCAGCGGCACATAGGCTTCGGGCAACCGCCCCTCGCCGAACAGGGCGACCCGCGGCAGCCGCGCGATCCCGCCGGCGCCGCGGCGGTCGGGCGCGGCCGGGCCGAGCGCGGTCATCACCCCGCCCCCGGCATGGGCGACGGCGGCGACCACCCGGTCCACGGCGGCGTTCCCCTCGCGGAGCCGCGTCAGCTGCCCCTCGCCGAAGCCGGAGGGCAGCGGCAGGCCCGCCGCCGCCAGCGCGACAAGGATGCCGACGGCCCGCTCCGGCCGGTAGCCGAGGTCGAACCCCGCCGGCACGACGCCGGAGGAGGTCGCGACCCCCTGCCCGTCGCGGGCCGTCCGCCACGACACGGGCGCCAGCCGGCCGGTCGCCTCCCGGTCGTCGAGAAGGGCGTCGCGGATGTCGACCAGCACCGAAAGCTGCCGCTCGGCCGCGGAGGCCTGTTCGCGGGCGCTGTCGAGGGTTCGCGCCAGCTTTCCGTCCACCCGCTCGAAGATTTCGGCGTAGGCGCCGGTGGAGGCGTGGACCTCGCGGGCGCTCTCCAGGTATTCGCGGGCGACGCGGCCGAGTTCGAGCCGCGCCGCGTCGCGCTCCTCCGGGGGCAGCGCGGCGTCCCCGGCGCGGTCGGCGACGGATTCGAACCGCGCGCGCCGCGCCGCCAGCGCCTCCAGCGGCGACAACAGGCCGAGGTCGCGGTCGAGGCGGAGGCCGCGGCGCGCCTCCTCCAGGCTTTCGACGGCGGCGCGCGCGGCGGCGGCCAGCGCCTCCCGCCGCCGGGATTCGCGTTCGACCGCGCGCCCTGCGCCCTCGATCTCGGCCGCGAAGGTCCTGACGGCCGCGCCCGAAGCGTCGAGTTCGTAGCCGAGATCGGCGAGGCGGCGGGCGTACAGCCGGTCGATCGCCGTCCGCGTCCCCTCGTCCTCGCCGAGGCCGAGGCCGGCGGCCTGCGCGCGCAGCCCCTCGATCTCCGCCCCCAGCGCCCGGAGCGCGGCCCCGCGCGGGTCGAGGGCGTCGCCGAGTTGCGCCGAGAACCGCTCGCGCGCGCCCGCCAGCAAGGCGTCCCCGGCGCGGCGGACCGCGGCGTCGATGTCGATCGCCCCCTCGCCGAGGGCGGTGAGGTCCGCGTTCAGTTTTTCGAGTTCGGGGCGCAGCGCCTCGATCCGGGCCTTCTGCGTCTCGTAGAGCAGGGCGAGGCCCTGGAGCGGCGGCTCCGCCGGCGCCGCGGCCGCCGCCAGTTCGCCGAGCGCCGCCAGCGCCATGCCGCGCGCGGCCCCGGCCGCCTCGGCGATCCGGCCCGCCGTCCCGCCTCCGCCGTCCGCGCCGCCCGCGGGACCCTCGCCGAGCAGCGCCGCAGCGTCGGCGAGGAAGTCGCGGATCGGCCCGACTGCCGCCTCGGCACCTTCCCCGGCGGAGCGGGCGAGCGCCGCGCGCTGCGCCGCCAGCATCGCGTTGTAGTCGCCGAGCGCCGCCGCGCCGTCGCGGTAGAGCCGCACCGTTTCGTCGAAGGTGGCGAGGAACTCCAGCCGGCGTGGCAGCGCCGCCAGCCGCTCCTCGTCGTAGTCCTCGGCGTCGATGCCCGCCGCCAGGTTGCGCAGCCCGTGGCGCAGCGTCTCCGCCGCCTCGTCCGACAGGCCCCGCAGCGCGCCCCGCGAAAGCGCGTCGAGCAGCGAGCGCGCCGTGAAATCGGCGACCGCCGCGGCCCGGTTCCCGCCGAAATCGCGCAGGTCGGACGCGACGCCCGGAACGCCCAGCGTCTCCTCCGAATCGTCCTCCCAGGGCAGCAGCGAGCGCCGGCGCGGCGTCGTCCGGTAGGATCCCCGGACGAACCCCGCCTGTCCGGCGAACGCGCCGGGCGCGAGCGACGCGCCGAGGGCGTCGAGGAAGGGGTTGACGATCCCGCGCACGGCCGCGCCGATCGACGCGGCGATCCCCGGGTCGGCGCCGTCGCGCACATAGGCCGCCGCCTCGCCGAGCCGGCCGTCCTCCAGCCCGAACGCGGCGGCGCTGACCGGCTTCGGCTTGCGGCGGAACAGCCGCTCCAGCAGCCCCGCCCCGACGCTCAGCAGCCCGGCGGCCGGCCCGCCGAGAAAGCCCAGCGCCCCGCCGCCGCCCGCCGCGCCGAACAGGCCGGAGACCGCGCCGGCGAGGCCTCGCGCCAATCCCTTTCCGTCGCCCGCGAAAAGCGCGCCCGCCAGTTCGCCCGCGCGGTCGAACAGCGGGTCGAGCGCCGCCCCGAAATCGACCCGCGACAGGCTGTCGGCAAGCCGCTTGCCGACGGTTTCCCACAGGTCGCGCAGTTGGAGGTCGCCGTCGCGCGCGACGCGGGAGAACAGGTCGCGGAGCGTCCCGGCGATCCCGTCGGCGAACCCGCCCCACGCGCCGGCGGCGCGGGCGGCGGCGCCCTTGTGGGCGCGCGCGAGGTCCCGCGCGCTCTCGACCGAGCCGGCGGTGGCCGCCAGCGCGCGGTCGCCGAGCCGGGCGCGCTCGCGCTCCAGGTCGACCAGCCGGCGGAACGCCGCCGGATCGCCGGCCGCCGCCGGATCGCGCCCGCGGGAACCGCCCGCCTCCCGCCGCGCCGCCGCCTCGATCGAGCGGGCCAGCGCCCCGAAGGCGGAGTCCAGGCGTCCGGCGGACCGGACCAGCCCGGCGAAGGCTCCCGCCCCCCGGGCGGATGTCGCGGCGTCGGATGTCATCGCTCGTTCCTCCCTCGGTTGAGCGGCGCCGGGCGGCGCGCGGCCGCGCGGCGGCGGCGTTCGGCGTGGGCGTCGAGCCAGGCGCGGTCGGCGGCCCGGACCAGCAGGACGAAGGCCTCCGGGTCCGGGTCGCCGAACAGGTCGAGCCAGGCCTTGATGTCGGAAAGCGGGATCGGCTGGGGCGCGGCCTCGCCGAACCCGGCCGCGACCGGCCGGCCGCGCGCCAGCAGCGCGAAGGCCTCGGCGACCGGGCGGAGGTCCTCGAACAGGTCCGGCCGCGCGGCCAGCGCCGCCGGGACCTCGCCCGCCGCCTCCGCCACGCCGGTCAGGAAGCCGAGCCTTTCGCCCCACTCGACCTGCCACGCGACGACCTCGGCGAGTTTTTTTCCGCCTCCTCCAGCTCCCGCGCCCGGTACAGCTCCATGTCGCCGGCGAGTTCGACGACAAGGTCGCGCAGGTCGCGCATCGCCGGGTCGGACAGCAGCTCCAGCGCCCTGGCGGGGGAATACGGGACCGGCTCGCCGTCCAGCTCCAGGTTGCGCCAGTCGAGCAGGACGGTCTCGCAGACCGCCTCGGTCACCAGCTTCTCGATCGCCTCCTCCGGCATCGAGCCGGCCCGGATCGCGCGGCGGTAGGGCTTGAGGCGGGCGGCCAGCGCCTCGCGGTAGCGCCGGTTGCCGATGCGGGCCAGCCTGACCTCGGCGTCGCCGCCGAGCGCGGTCCACACGCCCTCGTCCTCGGCGGCGGGGTCGATGCGGAACTTCGCGATGTCCATTTGGGTCTCCCGTGCGGGTTCGCTGGAGGGGAAAGGCGGGCCGGTCAGGCCGGGAAGCGGTCGATCTGGATCGTGCAGCCGGTCGCGGGGTCGCGCAGCGCCTGGTAGGCGAACTCGGCCATCACGTCGCGGTCGGCCCCGCCGGCGGCGATCGAGCCGTCGGTGAACTTCACCCGCGGCAGGGTGAAGGCGTAGGCCGCCCCCGAAGCGTCCGACACGCGGAACGACAGGCTGGTGGCGGCGCCGGCGAGGTATTTGTCGTAGAGGGCGGCGTCCGCGAAATAGACCGAAACGTTGCCGGTGACGGCGCAGCGCCCGGCGCCGAGATCGGCGTTGCCGAGGGTCCCCACCGCGCCGATCCCCCGCACGCCGTTCGACAGCGCGATGGAGAGCGACTGCAGGAAGGTCCCGGCGAGCGGCTTGCCGCCCTCCAGGACATTGCCGACGTCGCTCGCCGCGTTCATCACCGGGCCGGCCGCCGCCGCGGCGGGCTGGCCGGAGCCGGCCGTCGCCTGGGCGATCGCGGCGGACTTGCCGGCGAACTCGAACCCGCCGGTCAGGACGGCGCCGGCCTCGATCGACAGGTTCATCGAATCCGCCACCATGCCCCGGAAGACGATGTGCTGGCCGATGTCGCCGAACTTCTTCTCCAGCGTGAACGAGGTCTCGGAGGTCCCGTTGCGCAGGGTCGAGCCGTCGATCGCGACCGTCGCCCCCGACGCCTCGTCCGCGAGCGTCGGGCCGGCGACGACCAGCTTGCGGGCGGCGGCGGAAACGACGCGGGCGAAGCCGTTGTTGGCCGCCGTCGCGAAGCCCGAGATCCGGAGCCACTGGCCGGGAAGGATGCCGGCGGCGGCGAAGTCCGTGGTCGCGGCGTTGTAGGAATTGTCCGAGGCCGCCGCCGAAATGTCCGTGGCGTCGATGTCCGCGGCCGATGTCCAGGCGGAATAGAGCGCGCTTTCCGCCAGGTCGTCGCAGGCGCCGCGGGAGAGTTCGAACTCGATCCCGCCGGCGGCCTGGGCGCCGGTCTGGATCAGGTCCGCGACCTGCCGGTCGGACCGCACCTCGTTCGAGACCGAGTTGGCGATCCGGTAGCCGAGGCTCTCGCCCGTGAAGCGGAGTTCGGTCATCGCCGCCGACGGCGTAACGCCCCAGGCGGCCTCCTTCAGGTAGTACAGTTGCGTGCGGCTCGAATCGGCCATGATGCGTCTCCTTCGCGGGCGCGTTGTCGGAACCTTCGGCTCTGGTGTCGCGGCGTGCGTCTCCCCCGGCGGGCCGGGAACGGGGCCGGGCGCCTGGCCCGGAGGGAGGGCGGGGGAGTCCGGGCGGCGCGCGCGCCGCGCCGGCGAACCGGGCGCGCCGCGCCGCCGGCCCCGTCCCCGGTCCGCCGGGGGGAGGACGCGGCTTTCGCGTCGTGTCGCGTTGTGTCGTCGCGGGCGGCGCCGGGCCTATGCCCGGACCCGCAGCCGGTGCAGGGCCGGCCGTTCGCCGGCGTAAACGGAGGAGACGGCGACCACGCGGTGCTCGACGCCGTCGAAGGCGAGGATGTCGCCCGGCGCCGGCTCGGCCCCGTCCGTCCCGGCGGCGAGCAGGACCTCGCGCTCGCGGCGCGACCCCGCGCCGCCGGCGGGCCGCTCGGCGCCGTCCTCGGCGATAACGCCGCGCACCGCCGTCTCGACCGTCGTCTCGGCCGCCGCGCCGGTCGCCGGGTCGTAGCCGGCGGGCAGCACGCGGCGCAGCACCATCGCCTTGCCGGCGCGGCCGATCGAGCGGATCGCGGCGGCGCGGGCGCGTTCGTCGAAAGCGGTCATGCGCGCCGCACCTCCGGGTTGGCGCCGCCGGGCCGGACCAGGCCGCGCAGCAGCAGATCGACATAGGGGAAGCTCCGGCCCGCCGGCGCGCCGGGGGCGTAGCGGACCGACAGCGGGCCGACCCGCTCCTCCAGCACTTGGCCGCCGCGCGGCTCCGGCGGCGCGAGGTCCTCCGACAGCGCGGCCAGCGCCAGTTCGGCGCAGGCGTGCGCGACCCTGGCCGGAACGCCCTCGACCGGCCGTCCCTCGGCGTCCGCGGCCCCGGTCCGGGGCCAGGCCAGCGCCTGTCCGGGATCGGCCGGGCGGCCCGCGAAACGGTAGGCGCCGTCGAGATAGACGGTCGCGCGGAGCAGCGCCGCCGCGCGCGCGGTCCCGGCGGCGTCCGCCCAGGCCCGGACCCCGCGCGCGGCGAAATAGGCGTCCGCGTCCGCGACGGAAATGTAGGTATCGACCCCGACGGCGACGGTCATCTCGAACCTCCCGTTGTCCTCGGCTTGCGTTTGCGCCCGCGCCGGCGCCGCGGCGCCGGGACCTCGGCCGCCGGCGGAACGGGCGTTGGCGGCGGGCGGTCCGGCGGCGGCGGCGCGGCGGCGTCCGCGGGAGCGGCGTCCCCGGCGGCGATGCGGACCTCCGTCCCGGTCTCCGGCGGCTCGACCAGCGGGTGCCGGCCGGACAGCGACCAGTTGGCGTACCGCCCGGCCCAACCGGCGAGATAGGCGTGCAGGTTCACCACCATCTCCTGGTCGGTGACGCGGTGGCGGATCGTGACCACCGGCAGCAATTCGACCGCCTCGCTCTGCATCGCGCGCCTCCGGCCGGACGTGGAAAAGCGGCCGCCCGCGCGGGCGGCGCGGGCGGAGGGGAAACGGCGGGACCGGGCCGGCGGGCGGGCGCCCGGCCGGCCGGCGAGGCCGCCCTATTCGATGGTGAGTTCGCGGAACACCAGGCCGTCGAGCCGGACCGGCGCCAGCATCCGCTCGGCCAGGCCCCACAATTCGCGTTCGAGCCAGGCCGTCCCGCCTTCGGGCGGGATCAGCCTGTCGGCGGTCACGCGGCGCAGCCGCTTGCGCATCGCCGCCGCCAGCGCCGGGGCCAAGGCCGCGATCGCGGCCGCGCCGGCGCCGTCGCGCGGTTGCAGCAGCGCCCGCGCCCGCAGCACGGTCCGGCCGCCCGCCCCGTCGCCGATGAACACGACCAGCAGGGGCAGTTCGACCGGCGCCTCGCCGGCCGGCGCGGCGGAGGGCGCGGCCAGCGCCAGGCCGGCCGCCAGCAGGACCGCGCGCGACATCGCCCGCGCGGCCCGGATGCGTCGCGCCATGGGTTCGCCCTCCTCCGCCGGAGCGGCGGTTGTAGAGCGTTTCCGCCCGGCGCGGAACCGGCCTACGATCCCCCGGTCCCGCCGGCGCGCGGCCGGCCCTCGACCGGGAGTCCCGCCATGACCGTCCTCGTCCATCGCGACGCCGAAGTCTTCGTCTCCGCGAACTCCGGCCTGCCCATCGCGCGGGTGATCGCCCGCAAGGCCGGCGCGGGGGCCTGCGAGTTGTGGGAGCAGCCGCTGGCCCCCGGCGACGTCATCCCGATGCACTACCACCTGGTCGAGGAGACGATCACCTTCGCCGCCGGGCGGATCGCGGTCCGGCTCGACGGCGCCGATTACGAGATCGACGCGGACCGGGACGGGACCTGCTCGATGCTGGTCCCGGCCCGGCTGCCGCACGAAATCCGCAACATCGGCGCCGCGCCGACGCGGATGCTCGCCTTCTTCCCGGCGCTGGAGCCGGCGATCTTCAAGGTCTGACGCGCTATCCGGCGATGCGGACCGCGAGTTCGGGCCGGACCAGGCCGACGCCCCAGAGCACATCGAACTCCCAGACGGTCTGCTTGTACTGGCGGCCCACCTCCAGCCGCAGCGACAGGCCGGTCTGGGCGTCGGTCATCGACAGGATGCGGTTGCCCAGCGCCAGGTCCGAGGTCCCGGCGGTGAGCGGCCGCGTCGCCAGCGCGAAGGCGTCGCGGTGGAAGGCGAGGTTGACGACATGGCTGGCGCGCACATCCACCGCCGCCGCGTTCGCCACGCCGGCCGCCAGCGCCGGCGCCAGGGAGACCGCCACGCCGGTCGTGTCCAGCGTCGCCGGCGCGGTCGCGACATAGGTCTGGGCGTGGCCGGCGAAGGAGAGGATGTCGCCCGCGACCAGGGTCGGCGAGCCGGTGTCGGCCTTGAGCCGGACCGACGCGGCGCCGGCGGCGGCCGCGGCGGCGGTCGTCACCGTGTAGGTCGCCGAATCGCTCGCCGTGCCGGCGACATGGGTCGGCGCGCCGTCGTCGGCGAACCAGTCGATGCCGAACTTGCGGCCGATCTCGCCCTCGATCCTGACCTCGGCGCTCCCGACCTTCTCGGCGTCGGAGAACTGCGGCAGGGCGAGGGCGTTGGCCTCGGCGTCGAAGTCGAGCACGGCGCGCCGGTCGCCGCGCGGGGCGAGCTGCTTGTTCAGCAGCTTGCGGGCCAGCGTGGCGTCGCCGACGCCGGCGGCGAAGGGCGTGGTCCCGGCCGTCCCGACGAAGCCGTAAACGCCGGCGTACTCGGCGAACACCGAGGCGTTGACCGCGTTGGCCAGCGCCCGGATCGCCTCCGACATCTGCATCGGCACGAAGTTCTCGTCGCGGTCGATCTCCATGACCTCCCGGTCGGTGAGGTGGAAGCCGGCCTTCTTCCAGTTGGAGAGCGCGATCTGGACCTGGGAGATCGCGCTGTCGGTCGCGGCCGGCGGCGTGCTGGACGGGGCGACATCGGTCGCCGCGATGGCCGAGGGCAGCGGCACGTCGATCGTGTCGCCCTTGCGCGCCGCCTCGGCCGACCAGTCGGTGTTGACCAGCCTGGGCATCGCGGCGCGCTCGCGCAGCGCCAGCAGGCCGCGGGCGAGGATTTTCGGCAAAACGGCGTCGAGCGTGTTGGACATGTCGTCCTCCTTGGACGTTGCGACGGTGCGTGGACGCGCGCGAAGGCGCCGCCGCGCCGTCCCGGCGCGGGCGCCTGCCTCGGGGCGTCCAGGGTTCGTTCGCGCCCGGCGTCCCGCCGGCGCGGTCCTCGCCGTCCCGGCCTCCCGGCCGGGGTCGGCGGTTATCGGGAGCCGGGCCGGGCCGGCAGGTGGGCGGAGCCGGCGTGGCGCTCGCGCAGCCGCGCGATATGCTTGCCGGCGACGCGGGCGACGCGCTCCGGCGCGAAGTTGGACTGGCCGAGCGCGATGGCGATGTCGAAAACCTCGGCGTAGTCGGCGATCAGGCCGCCGGAGAGGCGGAAGCGGCTCATCCCCTCCCAGAGGACGCGCCGGCCGCGCGCCTCCTCCAGCCTGGAGTCGAAGCTGAAGGTCCAGCGGGCGTAGCCGATGTCGCCGGAGACGACCGGCTCGCGCATCTCCCAGCGGTAGTTTTCGCCATGGCCCCAGAAGTGCTCGTCCACCATGCGCGCGATCGCCTCGCGGCCCCGGAAGGCGCCGTAGAACACATCCGTGTACACGCCGTCCGGCGTAAAGACCGCCGCCAGCGCCGCCCCGCCCTCGCGCTCGATCGCCGCCGAAAACCGGCCGAGCAGCGCCTCGAATTCGGCCTGTTGCATGTTCCGCTCCCCAATCGCTATCCGGGCCGTCCCCGGCCGCGCTCGCGCCGGTCCACCAGGATGCGCTCGAACTCGTCCCGACCGAGCGGGCATTCGACCAGCGCGACGAACTCGGCGACGGTCAGGCGAAGTTGTTTCGCCATCGAATCGACCAGTTTATCGCCGATGTCACGCGCTCGGGATCCGCGAGACACATAGGTGTACGGTCCTTTTTTGCCGTTTTTATAGACATATGTGAATTTAATGTGTCCCTTGTTTTGTCTTGTAAACCCTTTGTTCTCCAATCCGGTTACGACATCTCTTCTTCGCATTGGCGCCATTACCTAATCCTCGCCAGCAAGCATTTTTTGAGCAACAAAGATTTCGGGGACAGTTTTTCGTCTTTCTCCAGAGCGTATTCTTCCCACAGATCGGGAAGGATAATGTTCAGGAGAGTACCCTTGAAACTATCGGTGGTGTCGTCGGCGAGAAAAATGTCGTCGTAATCCCCCGCTCCCGACATTTCATAAAAACCGCTCTCCTCGTTGAATTTCACGGAAAACACCAACGGCGGCTCGATGCGGCGGGTCCGGCCTTCCAGTTCGATCTCGCGGACAATCACCGGAGCAAGCGCGCCGGCGGGGGCCGTTTCGCGCGTGCGCGCCGTTTGTGCGGTGTTCGCGATCATGCCCGCCATGGCGTTTCCCTCCCTCCGCCGCGGCCCCTCGCGCCGCCCCGGCAGCATCCCGGCGCGGGGCGCGCCGGTCAAGGCGAATCGGGAACCGCCCGTCGTCGCCGAAACACCGCCGTCGCTAGTGCTGCCCTTCCGCCCTCAGGATGTTTTCGTATTCGTCCCGTCCCAGCGGGCATTCGACCAGATCGACGAACCCGGATGTGGAGAGATAGAGCTGGCGCGCCATGGTCGAAACCAGAGCCGCGCTTATCTCGCCGCTTCCGGACCCGTGCGAGAAGTGCGTGGACGGGCCCCGCGCGCCATCCCGGTAAATGTAGGTGAACCTGATGTGCTTGCCGTCCCGGCGGGAAAACCCCTTTCTTGCAAGACTTCTCTCGACCTCCGCCTTCCTCAGCGTCGCCATTACGCGATTCGCTCCAGCAGCAGCCTCTTCAACGCCAGCGCCCCCGTCGAAAGCTCCTCGTCCCCGGCGAGCGCGTATTCCTCCCACAGGCCCGGCAGGACGATTTCGCGCAGGATCGCCTCGAACCGGTCCGGCGTGTCGTCGGCGAGGTACATCGCGTTGTGGCCCCCTTCCTCGATCGATTCGTAAAATCCCTCGGCCTCGTTGAACGAAACGTTGAAGCGGAACGGCGGATCGACGCGGCGGGCGCGGCCCTCCAGTTCGATCTCGCGGACAACCACCGGAGCGAGCGCGCCGGCGGGGGCCGTTTCGCGCGTATGCGCCGTTTGCGCGGCGTTCGCGGTCGCGCCCGCCATGGCGTTTCCCTCCCTCCGTCGCGGCCCCGTCGCGCCGCGCCGGCAGCATCCCGGCGCGGGGCGCGCCGGTCAAGGGACTTGCCGCGACGCCGCGGGCCCGCCGCCCTCACCCGCCCTCGTCGGCGAGCACCCCCCGGCGGCGGATTTCGGCGAGGAAGGCGGGGCGGTCGATCTCGCCGGCGAGCCGGGCCTTCAGCAGCAGGTCGATCTCGTCGGCGTCGCGCCGGCCGAGGCCGAAATCGCGGTGGATCGACACGCGGCCCGCCGCCTCCGCCGGCAGGTCGAGCCAGCGCGCCGCCAGGCCGAGCGCGGCGGTCAGCCCGTCCTCCAGCCCGCGCACGATGGCGGCGAGCGCGGAGTCGGCCCGGTCCGCGTCGAGCGCGCGCTGCGTCGCCGTCGCCCGCGCGTCGCGCCGCGCCAGCAAGTCGAGGCCCATCACCGCCATCCGGTCCTCCAGGTCGATCAGGTCCTGGCGGCCGGCGGCGATGGCGGCCCCGCCGTGTTCGACGAAGCGCAGGTCGGCGCCGTCGCCCTCGCCGACGATCATCCGGTTGGGGCCGATCTCGATGCCGTCCTCGCCGGCCTTCAGGTTGCGGGCGAACAGGATCGGCACGCGCGCGACATGCAGGATGTGGCGCTGGTCCGAGGCCGACTGCCAGTGCGCGAGGTTGAGCCAGGCGAGGTCCATCAGCGGCGGCCGCGCCAGCATCGCGCCCAGGCGCTCGGCGTAGATCGTCACCAGCGGGATGTCGTCCATGCTGGAGGCGCCGTCGGCGGCCTTGCGCCACGGGCCGGAGCCGCCCTCGCCGGCGGGGCGCCACAACTCCCAGGCGCCGGGGCGGAGCACGCGGACGCGCTCGACGCCGCGCTCGCCCCAGGGGCCGTCCGGTTCGACCGCGCGCTCGCGCAGGCGCACCCGGTCGAGGCCGCGCGGCCCGTGGCGCCAGCCGATCAGGTCGCGCGCCCGCACATGCGCGAGATAGGGCCGGTCGCCGCGCGCCCGCTCCTCGGCGAGGCTGGCGCCCGGTTCGGCGACCGGGTGGTCCACCAGCACATGCGTCATCCCGTCGGCCAGCGCGGCGGCCAGCACGTCGCGGGCGAAGACGGTGAGCGTCCGGCCCGCCCGGTCCACGTCGCCCGCCAGCGCGCGGACCCGCGGATCGGCGTCGTCGGAGAGCGAGACCGGCTTGGCGAAGGGCTTGCCCGTCAGCGTCTGGACGCAACGCGCGAGACCGTTGAACAGCACCGAGCGCGACAGCCGGATGCGGTAGGCCTCCAGGCTCTCGCGCGGCTCGCGCGGCAGCCAGGTCTCGCCCGCCGCCCGCATCGCGCGGGTGCCGCCCAGCAGGTCGTGGATCAGCGCCCAGTCGCGGGCCATGGCGAGGTAGGCGGCGTTCGGCGTGGCGACATCCGGCGGCATCGCGGGTCCTCCTCTTCTCGTTCTCGTCGGGCGCGGTCTCGCGGCGCGCGCAGCAGGCCCGGAGCGCCGGCCGGGCGGAACGGGGCGGCGCGCGCGTGCACGGCCCGCCACAGGGCGGCGGGGACGGCGGCCGGATCGCCGGGCGGGACGGCGCGGAACGACCCGCCCGGCTCCACCACCGACAGGTCCGCGATCCCGAACCGGAAGTCGGCGCGGGCGTCGCCCGGCCGGCGGCCCAGCGGGACCAGGCGGACGCCCGGCGCCGCGTCGCAGCGCCGGAGCAGCGCCGCCAGCGCGGCGCGAAGGGCCGGCTCCGCGCCGGGCGCCGTCGCGTCGAGCCGGGCGATTTCCGCCTCCAGCGCGGCCGCGGAGCGGCGGGCGAGGAACGCCGTCGCGGACCCGGGCGCGGTCCCCGGCGCGGCGCGCAGCCCCGACAGGTCGGCCGGGGCCGCCGCGAACAGCGCCGCCAGCGTCGGCCCGCCGGGCGCGATCCGGCCCGGCGCCTCGGCCAGCGGCGGGGCGAGCAGGCCGGCCTCGTACTGGAAGACCTCGATGGCCGCGCGAAGCGCCGCGCCCATCCGCCCGTCCACCTTGCCGCTCCAGAACCCCCGGCGGCGCAGCCGGGCATGGGCCAGCAGCGCCTGTATCCGGGCCACGTCCTCCGGCGCGCCGCCGTCCGGCCCGACGGGGCCGAGCGGTTCGGCCACCCCCGCCGGCCCCGGCGCGGCGGCTACGCCTCGACCGAGACGCGGCCGGCGGCGATGTCGGCGAGGTGGCGGCCGAGCGCGCGCGGGTCTCCGGCCGAGACCGCCGCCGCGCCGCCGGAGCCGGCCGATTCCGCCGGCGCGCCGGAGCCGGACTTGCCGCTTCCGTCGAAGGCGCGGCCGTAGACGTCGGAGCGGCGCAGGCCCTCGACCAGGGCTTCGAGGCTTTCGGGAACCTCCCCGCCCGCCACGCCGGAGACCACCCGCGCCCGGAAGGCGCCGTCCTCCCCCTCCTCGACGCCGAGGAGCGGCAGCAGGACGGGCAGCAGCAGTTCCGGCGCGCCGCGGGCGGCGACGATGGCGGCGCGCGCCTCGGCCTCGACCAGGCGCCGTTCGAGCTGGCGGCGCAGCCGCTCGACGGGGCCGGGATCGCCGGCGGCCGGCATGTCGCCGCCGCCGGCCGCGCCGCCGTCGCCGTTCTCGCCTTCCGGCCCGGCGCGGGCGTCCAGTTCCGCGCGCAGCGCCTTGCGGGCGGCGCGCTCCTTGGCGAGCGCCGATTTCAGGCCGGACACGTCCTCGATCCCCTCGGCGTCGAGGCGGAAGCCGCCATCCTCGGCGGGGACGTAGTGGGGGCGAAGCTCTTCGGGAACCGTGTCGAGGGTTTCGACATGCGCGGGCAGGGCCATCGGGGTTTCCTTCCTCGAAAAGACGCGGGCATCGGATACGGGCGGCCGGCCGGTCAGGCCGGTTCGTCGCGCCGGAACGGGATCGCGGCGCGGACGCGGAAATGGGTCGCGGCGCGCGGCCCGCCGGGCGCGGCGGCGAGCCGGGGCGCGCCCAGCACCAGGCCGCCCGGCGCGGCGCCGGCGAAAACGGCGACCGCCCTGTCGGCGAGCGCGAGCGCCGGCCCCGCGCCCCGGCCGACGGGGACATGGCAGTCGATGACGATCTCCCCCTCGTGGCGGACCGGCGCGGCGGGGCCGATCCCGGCCCGCCGGCTCGCCCCGCCGGCGAGGGAGAGGGCGATCCACGGGCCGGTCTCCGGCGGGTCGAACGGCGCGTTCTCCCAGGCGACGGGAACGCTCTTGTCCCAGCGCGCGGCGAAATAGCTCTCGACCGCGCGCGGCGCGTCGGCGAAACCCATGGGCTTTCTCCCTGCTTTCGGCGCGGCGGCGCGCGGCGCGGCGCGACCGAGGCCTTCCTAGAGGAGGAACTCCTCGCTCCGGGCCGGGCCGGCGCCGAGCATCAGGTCGCTCAGCGCCCAGACCAGCGCGTCGAGCCGGTCCGGCGAGGCCTCGCCGGGCGCGCCGGTCCAGGCGCACATCTGGTCCTCCAGGTCGGGGAAGGCGCCGGCGTGGCGCACCCGCCCCTGCTCGTAGAGCGCGGCGACCGGCTCGGCCCGGCTCCGCTTGCCGCGGCTGGCGCGCACGGCGCGCACCGGGACGGCGGGATCGACCGTCGCCAGCGTTTGCGCCACCAGGTCGCCGCCCTGGTTGGTCTCCGCGACCAGGGCGTCGGCGCCGAGGCGGCGGTAGCAGTCGATGGCGCGGCGCGCCCAGGCGGCGGGCGACAGCCGGCCGGACAGGTCCTCAAGCACATGGCCGGTCCCCGCCGCGTCGATCCCGGCGGCGACGATGCCGGTCTCGTCCGCGCCCGGCCCGGCGGTCATCGCGGGGTCGATCGCCACCACCGCGCGGCGGAGCGGCGGGACGGCGGCGGGCGCGAGGCGGCGCCGGTCGAAATCGGTCCGCCGCCACAGCGCGCCCGGCGTGTCGCGCAGCATCTCGCCCTGGAGTTCCTGGCGCGCCAGCCGGGTTCCGCCGTAGGTCGCCAGCACCCGGTCGAGGAAGGCCGGGGCCAGGTTGGCCGCGTTCTCCGAGGTCGCGCCGGAGGTCACGACCGTGCCGGGATCGGCGGCCAGCCGCGCCAGCCAGGCGCGCGGGCGCGGCGTGGTGGTGGCGACGCAGCGCGGATCGCCGCCCAGCCGCAGCCCCAGCATCAGGTTGTCCCAGGCCTCCGGATAGCGCCACTTGCCGATCTCGTCGGCCCAGGCGCCGTCGAATTGCGGGCCGCGCAACTGCTCCGGGTCGTCGGCGGAGAAGGCGTGCGCGACCGCCCCGCCGGGCCAGGACAGCATCCGCCGCGACGGCGCGTAGCGCGGCCGGCTCCACGGCGGCGACGCCGCCAGCAACCCGCTCTCGCCCTCCACCATCACGTCGCGGACATCGGCCGCCGTCTCGCCCACCAGCGCGATCCGGCCGAGCCGGCCGGCCTCGACGCCGGCGCGCACCCACTCGGCCCCGGTGCGGGTCTTGCCGAAGCCGCGCCCGGCGAGCACCAGCCAGACCCGCCACGGGCCGTCCGGCGGCAGTTGCTTGTCCCGCGCCCAGACGCTCCAGTCGTAGAGCAGGACGGCCGCCTCGCGCGGACTGAGCGCGTCAAGAAGCCTCTTCCTCTCCTTCGGCGCCATCTCCCGTATCGAGGCGCGCAAGCCGCTCGCCGAGCGCCGTTCGGGCGTCCTCGATTTCCCGGTCGATGCCATCTTCCATGCTTCCCTTCGGATCGGCGGTCCTGTCGCGGAACTTTTCCGGGCGATGCGCCTTCAGCAGGAACATCAGCAGGGAATCGGAGTATTTGCGGACCGTTCCGGTGACCCGGCCCTGGTGGAAATGCGGGGTTTCGACGCCGTGCACGGCGCGGTGGCGCGCCTCCGCCTCCAGCAGGTCGGTGGCGGACTCCAGCGCGTCGGCCCATTCGGCGGCGAAGGCCGGCTCGGACTGCTTGAGCGCGTAGGCGTGGCTGCGCGAGACCTTGCTCGCCCGCGCCGCCGCGCTCACGTTCCCGGTTTCGCCGAGGGCCTTCAGAAAGGCGCGCCGCTTGCGCGCCGTCCATACGATGGCGGGCATCCCGTCCTCGTTCGCGAAGTGGCGGGGAGGCGGCCCGGCGGCGCGTTCGCGCGATTCGCCGAGCCTGCCGCCGGTTTTATCCTATTTTATAAACCGTGTAAAGCGTTTTTTTCCGATTACGGCGCGCCGGGGCGGGGCGCCTGTCCGGGATGGGCGCGCAGGTGGCGGTGGATCGCCCGGATGCCGCGGTCCTCCACCTTGCGCAGCGTGACATGGCTGCGGCCGTCGATGTCCTCCAGGCGGCGCCACGGCACGCCGCAGGCGCGCGCCCACACGATGCGCCGCGCCTCGCCGTCGCAGGCCATCAGCCAGGCGAGCACGGTCTCCATCCGGTCGATGGCCCTCGGCGAGGGGGCGGCGGGCCGGGGCGCGCGCGGCGGCGGGCCGAGGGAGGCGGCGCTGTCGCGCACCACTTCGGGCCAGCTGGTGAGCCGCGGCCGCATCCGGGCCGGGGGGAGGCGGCGCAGCGTGTCGGCCGCCTCCCTGAGCCAGGCCCGCACCAGTTTTTCGTCCCAGGTCGGCTCGACGACGACAGGCATGGCGCTCCTTCCGTTCGGCGCGCGGGGCCGGCCGCGGAGCCGCCGCGCGCGGCGGCGGCAAGCATTCGAGCAACGGGGCGCCCGAACGCCGGGTTCCGGCGGCGCCGGCGGCCCCGCGCGTCCCGGTTTCCCGCGACAATCCGGCTCCCCGCCGGTTGTTTACTATCTATGGTTTATCCAGGTTGTTCGCGCACCGTAATATAGAATTTCCTGCCAATCAAGCGGATTTTCGCTATTTTCCCGCAAGCCCAAACCGGACTATGCTCGCGCCATGCGCCCCGATCCCGTTCGCGCGCGCCTGATGGCGCTGATCGCCCATCGCGACCCGCCCAGCGACCTCAAGCGGGCCTCGCTGGCGTGCGGCCGCAACCACGCCTACCTGCACCAGTTCGTCCACCGCGGCACGCCGAAGCGCCTGCCGGAGGACGCGCGCCACGCGCTGGCCGCCCATCTCGGCGTGGATGAGGCGGTGCTGCGCGACGATGGCGCCTGGCCGCCCTCGCCCGATCCGCATCCCAACCCGCCGTTCCCGGTCCGCCCGCCGGGCCGGGCCGGGGGGCTGGCGGAGGGCGCGGTCGCGGCGCCGGAGCTGCGCGCCGCCAACATCCCGCCCGGCGCCGACCCGGCGCTCGCGCGGCCGGAGGCGGAGCGGTGGGGCTTCCCGGCCGGCTGGGTGGCGCGGGAGCTAGAGGCGCGGCCCGAGGCGCTGCGCGTCGTCGCGGTGCGGGGCGGCGGGATGGAGCCGGACCTCGCGCCGGGCGACCGGCTGCTGGTCGACACGGACCTGCGCCGCCCCTCGCCGCCCGGCCTGTTCGTGCTGTTCGACGGGGCCGGGCTGGCGTTCCGGCGCCTCGAACTCCTCCCCGGCCGGGAGCCGCCGGCGGTGCGCGCGCGGACGCCGGGCGCCGACGGGCGCGAGGAGGAGGTCGCGGCGGACGCGCTCCGCGTCGTCGGGCGCGCGGTGTGGCACTCGCGGCGGATCTAGGGTCCGCCCCGCCGGGCCTATCGCAGCAGGTCCTCCAGGACGCCCCGCAGCGCCTCGCGCGGCTTGGGGAGGCCGCGTCCGCCCTCTCCGCCGCCGCGCCGCGCCGCCGCGCCGAGGCGGCGCACCGCCTCGCGTTCGAGGATATAGATCTGCATCTTCTCCACATCCAGCACCGTGCGCGGATTGTCGAGCGGGCCGACATGGCGCACGCCGATGGGCGGCGAGTTCGGATGCTCGACCAGCCAGAACCGCGAGCGCGCGTCCACTTCCCGCGCCGGCAGGTTCACGACCGCGACGGCCCGGCCGGCGGCGGCGGGCGAGGCCAGCGCGATGTCGTCGGAGCGCAGCACGCCGCCGTCGATCGCGTAGGTCGCGGACAGGCTGTCGATCGGCGTCTCGCCGCCGGCCAGCGCCCGCTGCGCCAGCGCCAGGAAATCGACCGCGCGGTCGAGCGTCTTCAGCCGCTCGCTCACCGCCGGCAGGTCGAAGCCCTCGACGGCGCCGCCGGAGATCGACACGCGCCCCTCGCCCTCCAGCGCCGACACCATTTCGTACTCGGAGCGCCCGGCGGTCGAGAGCCGGGTCTCCCAGTCGAGCACGCCGCCGGCCCGGCCGATCCCCGCCGCCGCCAGCGCCGCCGCGCGCACATCCGCGCCCGCGACCGAGAGCGACAGGTCCAGGCGCGGCGGGTCGGCCGTATCCAGGCTCCCGGAGCCGGCGAGCCGCCCGCCGAACGCCGCGCCGTCGAGCCGCCGCAGCGCCAGCGCGCCGTCGGCCAGGTCCGCCGACAGGGCGAGGTCCTCGACGATCCACGGCGCGCGCACGACCCGCGCCGCCGCAAGCTCCAGCGACAGGTCGAGCGCGCGCAGGGCCGAGAAGTCGATGCGCTCGCGCGACCATTCGCGCCCGCCGGCCGGGACCGGGACGGGAAGGGCGGGCGCCGCGCCGGCCGCGCCGCCGCCGCCTTCGGGCGCGTCCCCGGCCTCCGCCGGCAGCCAGCGGTCGAGGTCGAGCGTCCCGGCCGCGAGGTCGAGGGCCAGCGCCGGCCGTTCGCCCGACAGGTCCGCCCGCCCCGAACCCGAAAGCGCGGCCGCCCCCGCCGCCGCCTCCAGCCCGTCGATGGCGAGACCGGCCGTCGTCCCCCGCGCGGCGAAGGACAGCGCGGCGGGCGCGGGGCCGGGGCGCGGCGGCTCGTAATCCGGCGCGGCGCGGCGGGCGAGTTCGACGGCGTCGGGATGCGCGAAATCGACCCGCAGGTCGATCTCCGGTTCGGCCGCGTGGGGCTGGACCGTTCCCTCGACCGCGAGCCGGCCGCCGGCCAGCGCCAGCGTCGCGTCGATCCCGACGGCCCCGTCCGGCCGGGTCGAGAGGTCCGCCGAAAGTTCGCCGGGCCCGAACGCGATCCCGGCCGCGCCGCCCGTCGCCTCGAACAGGGCCAGCGCCGCCTCGACTTCGGGATGCGCCGCCGTCGCCGCCAGGTCGAAGCCGGGCGGTTCGGCGAAGGGGGAGAGCGCGCCCTTCACGGCGAGCCGGCCGCCCGCCGCCTCCAGCCCGGCGTCGAGGCCGAACGCCTCCGGCGAGCCGATGAGCTTGGAGCGCAGCGCGAAGGGGCCGAGGCCGCGCAGCGCCTCGCCCGGCTCGATCCCGGCAAGCCGGGCCAGCCCGGCCGCCGATCCGGGACCGGCCTCGACCTCGATGTCGAGATCGGCTTCGGGGGAGGCGAGCGGGCCGGCGACGGTTCCGGCCAGCCGGACCGCCGCGCCCTCCAGGTCCGCCACCGAGAGGTCGCGCAGCGCGATCCGCCGGTCCGCGACGGTCGCGTCGAGCGCCGCGCCGCGCAAGCGGGCGCCGCGGAAGGCGGCCTCCTCGATCCGCACCGCGAGGTTGGCGTCGAAGGCGGAGAGGATGGCGTCCGCGCGCGCCAGCGGTTCCCCGGCCGCGCCGCCGCCGCTTCCGGCCCCGCCGGCGGCGCCGGCCCGCCCGGCCGCGGCGGGCGCGGGAGCGGCGTCCCCGGCGGCGACGGCGGCGGTCGCGGCGGCCGCCCCTCCCAGGGCCGGGAGGTAGGCGTCGAGGTCGATCTTGTCGATAAGCAGCGTCAGGCCGAAGGCCGGGCGGTCTTGCAACAGCAGGTCCAGCCCGCCGCCGATCTCGGTCGCGTCCACCGCGATCTTCCATTCCCTGAACTCGGCCCGGCTCGGCGAGAGCCTGACGCCGGCGTCGAACGCGCCCTTGCGCAGCCGGTCCGCCGGCACGCCGTCGAGCGGCGCGCCGAGCCATTCGAGGACGGTGCGCAGGTTGTCGGACACCAGGACGGCGCGCCCGTCGAACAGCGGCGCGCCCGCCTCGGCGCTCAGGTTGCCCTCGATCGTCGCGTCCGCCCCGCCGGGCAGCTGCGCGGTGAAGCGGTAGATCGTGGCCACGCCGTCGGCGAGCCGCCCCTCGAATTTCAGGCCGCGAATGGCGCGGCCCCGGAAGTCGATCGCGCTAGCCGAGAGGTCGAGGTCGAGCTTCAGGTCGGCGGGCAGGACGAAACCCCCGCCCTCTCCCGCCGCCGCGCCGGCCCGGTTTGCGCCGGCCGGGCCCGGGCCCGCCGCCGCGACGCCCGCGGCCGCCGCCGCGCCGAGGCCGAAGGCGTCGAGGTCCAGGCGCTCCAGTTCGAGGTCGATCCCGATCGAAACCGACTCCCCCAGTTCCGCCGCCGCGCGCCCGGTCAGCCGCGCCTCGCCGAGCGCCAGGTCCAGCTCCTCGGCGCGGACGCGCGCCGGCGAGGCGTCGAGGTCCAGCGACAGGGCGAGCGGCCGGGCGAGCGCCGGCGGCGGATCGGCCCGCGCGCCGGCGAGCATGGCCAGCGTCCGCGCCGCCGCCGCCGCGTCGGCGAAGGAGGCGGAGAGGCGGCCGCGCGCCGCCGGCCCGCCGTCGAAATCGACCGCGCCCTCGAAGGCCGCCTCGCCCGGCGGATCGGCGAGGCGCGCCGTCGCCGTAACCGCGGCCGCGCGGCGCCGGTCGAGCCGCCCGGTCTCGACCTCCACCGCCATCCGCGCGCCCCGGTAAAGCAGCGCGCCGCGCGCCCGGAACGGGCCGTCCAGGCTGTCGGCGGCGATCGTCGCGTCGAGGTCCTCGATCCGGTATTCCGCGCCGCCGGCGCCGCGCAGGACGACGGTCCCGTCCACGATCTCCGCGCCGTCGAGGCCGATCGCCAGCGCCGGGCCGCCGGGGGCGCCGGCCGGCGCGCTTGCGCCGGCGGGCGCGGGCGCGGGCGCGCCGAAGGGCCAGACGATCCGCCCGCCCGCCGCGCGCTCCAGCGCGATCGTCGGGCGGACCAGCGAGACCGAGGCGATCCGCACCTCGCCGCGCAGCAGCGGCCACGGCGCCACATGGACTTGCAGCGAGTCGAGCCGGATCGCGTCGGCCCCTTCCGCGCTCCCCGCGAGCCGCGCGCCGGCGACGGACAGGCGCGGCGAGGGCAGCAGCCGCAGTTCGATCCCGCCGTCGATCGCGATCCGCCGCCCGGTCCGCTCCTCGACCGCCGCCGCGATCTCCGGCTTCCAGGCGTTCCAGTCGATAAAGCCCGGCAAGGCCAGCGCGGCCGCGGCGAGGACGAGCAGCCCGAAGAACAGCGCGGCCAGTATCTTCACGCGGTCCTCCCGCTCGCGGGCCCCGGCCCCGGTTCTGGCGCGCGATTATGGCGATTATCGGGCGGCGCCCCGGAACGCGGGGCGCGCGGCCTACAGGACCCGGCAGACCTCCTCGAAGGCGAAGCGCGGCTGGCGCGGGAACAGGTTGGACCCGTCGCCGTAGCCGAGGTTGCACAGGAAGTTGGAGCGGACCCGCGTGCCGGCGAAGAACTCCGCGTCCACCGCCGCGTTGTCGAAGCCGGACATCGGCCCGCAATCGAGGCCGAGCGCGCGGGCCGCCAGGACGAAATAGCCGCCCTGCAGCGAGCCGTTGCGGAACGCCGCGACCTCCGCCATCGCGGGGTTGCCGCGGAACATGCCGCTCATGTCCCGGTGGGGGAACAGGAAGGGCATGTGCGCCAGGAAATCGAGGTCGTGGCCGATAATGGCGCAGACCGGGGCGGTCATCGTCTTCTCCACGTTGCCGGAGGCGAGCGTCGGGCGCAGCCGCTCCTTCGCCGCCGCGCTCTTGACGAAGACGACCCGCGCCGGGCACATGTTCGCGCTGGTGGGACCCATGCGGACCAGGTCGTGCAGGCGGCGCAGCGTTTCGTCGGCGACGGGCCGGCCGGTCCAGACATTGTGGGTCCGCGCCTCGCGGAACAGCAGGTCGAGGCCCCTGTCGTCGAGGATTTCGCGGTCGTCGCTGGCCTCGGCGGCGGCGGTTTCGGTCATCGGAGCCTCCCCGGTCTCCCGGCCTTCCCGGCCGGACGGGCGGAGGTTTAGCGGCGGGGGCGGGCGGAGTCACGGGTTTTCCGGGCGCGCGGCCGGCGGCCGGCGGAAGGGGCGGGCATGGAATTCTTGCCGGCGGGGTTCGGCGCCGTCGAGGCGGCGGCGCTGGTCGCCTTCAGCTACCTGACCTCGGCCGTCACCGCCGCCTTCGGGCTGGGCGGCGGCGTGATGATGCTGGCCGCGATGGCCTCGACCATGCCGGCGCTCGCCGTGATCCCGGTGCACGGCGCGGTGCAGATGGGGTCGAACGGCGGGCGGACCTGGATGATGCGGGCGCATGTGGACAGGCGCCTGTTCGCCTGGTTCCTCGCGGGGTCTCTGGCCGGCGCGGCGGTCGCCTCGCAGGTCGTGGTGGCGCTGCCGCGCGACGCCTTGCGGCTGATCCTGGGGCTGTTCGTGCTGTGGGCGGTGTGGGGGCCGAAGCCGGGCAAGCGGGCGACCGGGCCGCGCGCCTTCGCCTGGGTCGGCGTGGCGACCACCTTCGCCAGCATGTTCGTCGGCGCGACGGGGTTGCTGATCGGGGCGTTCCTGTCGCCGGAGCGGCTGGGCCGGATGGGCGTGGTGGGGACGCACGCCGCCTGCGCGACCCTGCAGCACGGGTTGAAGATCGCGGTGTTCGGCCTGCTGGGCTTCGCCTTCGCGGAGTGGCTGCCGCTGGTGGCGGCGATGATCGCGACCGGGCTCGTCGGCACCTGGACGGGCAAGGCGCTGCTGGAGCGCCTGCCCGAACGCGCCTTCGGCTGGATTTTCAAGGGCCTGCTGACGGCGCTCGCCCTCCGCCTGATCGCGCTGGCGGCGTGGGACCTCGCCGGAGGGGGGTGAGCGCCGGGCGCCGCCTACTCCGCCGCCCGCGGACCCTTCGCCGTTTCCAGGACCGGCAGCCTGGCGATCGCCGCCCCGTTCTCGCGCTCCGCCCGCCGCAATTCGTAGAGCTTCTGGAGGTTGAGCCAGAACTCGCCCGATGTGCCGAAGAAGCGTCCGAGGCGCAACGCGGTGTCGCCGGTAATCGCGCGCCGGCCGTTGAGGATTCCGGTGACGCGGTTCGCCGGAACCTCGATGCGCCGCGCGAGCTCGGCCGCGCTCATGGCGAGCGCGTCGAGGTCCTCCCGCAGCGTCTCGCCCGGATGGATGGGATCGCGCACGATGGGCCTCCCCTTCAGTGGTAGTCGACGATCTCCACGCCGGACGGGCCGGCGCTCCCTTCCGGCCATTCGAAGCAGAGCCGCCATCGGTCGTTTACGCGGATGCTCCACTGCGTCCCGCGCCCGCCCCGGCGCGAGGCCGGGGCGACGCCGAAGAGGCGGCCGCGCCGGAACGGACTCCCGGGGCGACGGCGGGCCGTCTTCGGATGCCCCGTTCCAACCCCCGCCGCGCGTCACCCGCCCCAGACGTCGCCGAGGAAGCGGAGCCAGTTTTCGCCGAGGACGCGGCGGATCTTGCCCTCCTTCCAGCCGGCGCGCTCCATCGCCGGGATGAAGTTGCGGAAGTCGCCCATCGTCTCCAGCCCCTTCGGCATCCGGGGCACGCGGGCGTGCGGCGTCGCGGTCGGGCGGCCGGTGCCCTTGTCGGCGGAGAGGTAGTCGAAGAAGGCGAGCGGCTGGTCCTGCACCCAGTCGGTGCCGATGCCCACGTTCTCCTCGCCCGCCAGCCCGATCGTGTAGTCCATCGCGGCGACGCAATCGTCGACGGTGCTGTCCTCGCCCTTGGGCAGGAAGGGCGTGTAGCTGGCGAAGCCGACGAAGCCGCCCGCCGCCGCGATCTCGCGCAACTGCTCGTCGGTCTTGTTGCGGGGATGCTGTTTCAGCATCGGGCAGCAATGCGTGTAGGCGACCGGAACGCTCGAATGGGCGATGGCGTCGGAACTGGTGCGCGCGCCGACATGGGAGAGGTCGACCAGCACGCCGAGCCGGTTCATCTCCTCCACCGCGTGGCGGCCGAAATCCGACAGGCCGCCGTCGCGGCTCTCCCAGCAGCCGGAGCCGACCAGGTTCTGCGAATTGTAGGTCAGCTGCACGATCCGCACGCCGAGGTCGCGGAACAGCACGAGGTTGCCGATGTCGTTCTCGATGGCGCTGGTGTTCTGCCAGCCGAGGATAATCCCGACCTTGCCGTCGGCCTTGGCGCGGCGGATGTCGGCGGCGGAGTGGACCTGCGCGATGGTGTCGCCGCACTCGTCGAACCAGCGTTTCCACTGGGCGATGTTGTCCATGGTGGCGCGGAAATCGTGCCAGATCGAGCAGGTGCAGTTGGCGGCCGTGATCCCGCCCCTCGCCATGTCGGCGAAGATTTCCGGCGAGAAATCGGCGATCGCCAGCCCCTCGATCAGGATCGCGTCGTCGTAGCTCATGGCGGCGGCTCCTCCGGTTGCGTCGCCCCGCCATCATAGGCGGGCGCGGCGCGGAGGGACAGGGGGAGGGCGGCGAGGCGCCGGTCCGTGAGTATTCCCCGGAACCGGGGTATCGTTCCCGTTTCGACGGCCGGGACGCGGACCCGGCCGACCGCCGCCGGGAGGATCGCGACATGCCCATGAGGAACCCGCCGCATCCGGGGCTGTCGGTGCTCCACGATTGCCTCGAGCCGCTCGGCCTCGACGTGGCGGAGGCGGCGCGCCGGCTCGGCGTCGGGCGCGGGGAGCTGGAGGCCGTCGTGGAATGCCGCGCCGGGATTTCGCCGGAAATGGCGATCCGCCTCGACAAGGCCTTCGGCGGCGGCGCGGAGACCTGGTATCGCCTGCAGGCGAGCCACGACATGGCCCGCGCCATGGAGTCGGCGGACCGGATCGCGGTCGAGCGGATCGCCCCGGCGGCGTAACCGCGCCTTCCCGGCCGCTTACCCGCCGAGGGCGGCGACAATCTCGGCCGTGCTCGCCACCGTCGCCACGTTGCGCATGGCGTAGTCGATCGAGGCGCGGTGCCAGTCCGCGTTCATGGTCGAGCAGCCGTCCTCCGCCACCACCATGCGGTAGCCCTTGTCGGCGCCGGTGCGGGCGGTGTGCTCGATCGACATGTTGGTCCAGGCGCCGGTCTCGACGATCGTGTCGCGGCCCTCGGCCTTCAGGATCGTCTCCAGCGTCGTGCCCTCCCAGGCGCTCATGCGGGTCTTGGTCACCACATGGTCGCCCGGCGCCGGCTCCAGCCCGGCCACCGGGGCGGCGCCCCAGGTCCCGCGCACCATGGCGTTCGATCCCGCGAGGTCGAGGAACAGCGGCGCGTTGCGCGTCACCCCCGGCGCGCCCGGCTCGACGATGAACCAGACATGGACCACCGGAACCCCGGCGCGCCGCGCCGCGGCGGCGAGGCGGCGGATGTTGGCGACGCAGTCCTGCTGGCGGCAGTGGTCCGGCGCGCCGGACTCGGCGAAGGCGCCGCCGTCCATCACCACGTCGTTCTGCATGTCCTGGATCACGAGGACGGCGCGGCGCGGGTCGAGCCAGGCGGCGCCGGTCCCGCCGATGGGCGCGGCGCCGGCGGCGCGCGGGGCCGGGGCGGCGCGCGAGACGGCGGACGGGCGCGGCCGCATGAACGGCTCCTCGCGCGGCCCCACCCGCGTCTCCAGCGCGTAGAGCGAATGGGTGGCGCAGACGAACAGCGTGCGCCAGTCGTCGCCGCCCCAGTGCAGGTTGGCGGGCATCTCCGGGATCGCGACCTTGCCGAGCAGCCGCCCGCCGGGGTCGTACACCCACAGCCCGCCCGGCGCGGTGACCCAGATATTGCCGCGCGCGTCGCATTTCATGCCGTCGGGCCGGCCGGGCTTGTCCCCGTCCCAGATGCCGGAGGCGAACACGCGCCCGCCCGCCAGCGTCCCGTCGGCCGCCACCTCGTACACCCGGATGTTCGCCTGGTCGGTGTCGTTCACGTAGAACAGCCGCTCGTCGGGGGAGAAGCAGAGGCCGTTGGGCTGCGTATAGGTGTAGCGGTCCACCATGAGTTCCGGCGCGCCGCCCTCCGGGCCGATCCGGTACACGCCCTGGAAGCCGAGTTCGACCGGCCGCTCGATCCCGAAGCCGGGCATCCTTCCGTAGGTCGGGTCGCTGAACCAGATCGAGCCGTCCGACTTGACGCAGAGGTCGTTCGGGCTGTTCAGCTCCTTGCCCTCGAAACGGTCGGCCAGCACCTCGCGCCGCCCGTCGGGGCGGAACCGCGCGACCGAGGAGGTCGCGTGCTCGCACACCAGCAGGTTGAGGTCCACGTCGTAGGTCATGCCGTTGCCCTTGTTGGACGGGTGCATGACCTCCTCGATCCCGCCGGCATCCCAGCGGCGGCGCTTGTCGCCGGGCATGTCGGAGAACAGCAGGTGCCGTTCGACCGGGTGCCAGATCGGCCCCTCGGTGAAGTCGAACCCCGTGCCGAGCCGGCGGACGGGTTCGCGTATGTCGAGCAGTTCGCCGAAGGACGGGTCGATCGCCTCGTGCGCCATGGTCGTTCCCCTTCTTTCGCTCGCGCCGCGCTAGAGACGATAGACCCGCGCGGCCGTGTCGTGGAAGATCGCGCGCCGCTCCGCCTCCGCGAGGCCGGCCGTCGCCTCGCGGAACGCCGCCAGAAGCGGGCCGTAGCCGGTCCACAGTTTCTCGATCGGGAAGTTGGAGCCGAACAGGCAGCGTTCCGCCCCGAATGTCCTCACCGCCTCGCCGACGATTTCGGCGACCAGCGCCGGGTCGTTGCGCCGGACGAAGGTGCCGAGCGCGGAGAGCTTGCAGACGACGTTCGGCTCGCCGGCCAGCCGCGCCATGCCCTCGCGCCACGCCGCGCGGCCCGGCGGCGACAGGTCCTCCGGCATCCCGGCGTGCTGCAGGACGAAGGTCACGCCCGGACAGGCCCGCGCCAGCGCCGCCGCGCCCGCCGTCTGCGGCGCGAAGACCTGGAGTTCGAAGCACCAGCCGTAATCGGCGAGGAGCGCGACGTTGCGCCGGACGGCGGGGTCTTCGGCGAGATCGGGGCGGGCGGCGAAACGGTATTCGGGGTTTTCGTGCCAGTGGAATTGCTGGCGCAGGCCGCGCATCAGCGGGACGGAAGCGAGCCGCTCCAGCCGCGGCCGCGCGTCCCCGTCCGCCAGGTCCGCGTAGCCGACGATGGCGTGGGGCCAGCCGCTTTCGTCCGCCACCGATTGCACCCAGGCGGCCTCCTCGGCGTGGCGCTCCGGCGGCCAGTTGGCCTGGACATACACCGACTTGCCGACGCCGGACCCGGCGATGTCGTCGAGGTACTCGGCGATCGGGTAGTCGCGCCGGATCGCCCCGTAGGGGCCGAAGATGCGCGGCCGCTCCGGCCCCTCCAGCCAGGGCAGGTCGGCGCGGCGCCAGATATGGTGGTGCGCGTCGACGATCATCGGAGCGCCTCCTCCAGCGCCAGCGCCCGCCGGCACAGCGCCGCCGTCCCCCCGGCGGCGTCCAGCAGGTCGATATGGGGCAGGATCGCGCGCATCGCCCCGGTCTCCGGGCGCCAGTCCGGCCCGTCGGCGAGCGGCGTCAGCCAGACCAGCCGCCAGGCGAGGCGGGACAGCCGCTCCGCCGCCGCCTCCAGCGCCTCCGGCCCGCCGCGCTCCAGCCCGTCCGACAGCACGATGGCGAGCGCGCCGCGCGCGAAGCCGGCGAAGCGCGGCACGGCGAGGAACGCCGCCAGCGCGTCGCCCAGCCTCGTGCCGCCGTCCCAGTCCGCGACCGCGCCGGCGGCGCGCTCCAGCGCGCGCTCCCGGTTCGCCAGCGCCAGCGAGCGCGTGACGCGGGTGAGGCGGGTGCCGACGGTGAAAACCTCGACCCGCCCGCCGGCGCGGACCAGCGCGTGGGCGAAGCGGAGATGCGCGTCGGTCCGCTCCTTCATCGAGCCGGAAATGTCGACCAGCAGCACGATCCGGCGCGCCGTCCGGCGCCGGCGCCGGCGCGGAAGCTCAAGCGCCTCGCCGTCGTGGCGCGCCGCCTGGCGGAGCGCGCGGCGCATGTCGAGGCCGCCGCCGCGCCGCGCCGGCGCCCGGCGGCGCGACCGCCGGCGGGGCAGCTTCTCCGGCGCGGCGCGGCGGAACCGGCGCAGCGCCTCGGCCTCGTCGCGCTCGGCGAAACGGCGGAGGGAGAGCAGCTCGGTCGCCGCCGCCGCGCCGCCGGCCTCGTTCGCTTCTTCCGGCTCCGGGAGGTCGTCCGCGCCGCCGTCCTCGTCGTCCGCCGCGCGCGGAGAGTCGTCGGCGGCGCCCTCGGCCGGGGCGGGCAGGGTCTGGCCGAGGAACAGGGCGCGGAACAGCGCGTCGAACTCGTCGCGGCGCTCCGGCGGCGGGGCCAGCGTCGCCCGCGCGGCCCGGTGGATCGAGGCCATGTCGCGCGGCCCCAGCAGCCCGACGGCGGCCACGAAGCCGACCGTCTGCTCCGGCGCGACGGCGAAACCGTGTTCGCGCAGCAGCGGCGGGAAGGCCGCCAGCGGCCGCGCCGCGCGGGGCAGGGGCGGCGCGCCGGTCACGCCGCCCGCCCGGTCACGATGCCGTCGAGCCGGGGCGCGACGAAATCGAGGTCGTCCCGGTCCTTCAGCGCGACGCCGATGGCGCGCCGGAACGCCTCCGGCCAGGGCGCGCCGCGCTCGCGCAGCAGGCTCGCCGCCTCGGCCCATTCGACCGTCTCGGCGACGCCGGGCGGCTTGGCCAGCGGCTCGGCCCTGAGCCGGCCGACGGCGGCGACAATCCGGTCGGCGGTGTCGCGGGCGACGGAACTGGCCCGGACCATCACGATCGCCGCCTCGCGCGCCGGGTCGGGATAGTCGATCCAGTGGTACACGCAGCGCCGCCGGAGCGCCTCGTGCAGTTCGCGGGTGCGGTTGGAGGTCAGCACCACCGCCGGCAAGGTCTCGGCCCGCGCCGTGCCGCGTTCGGGGATCGAGATCTGGAAGTCGGAGAGGAACTCCAGCAGGAACGCCTCGAACTCGTGGTCCGAACGGTCGATCTCGTCGATCAGCAGCAGCGCGTTGGCGCCGGTCCTGAGCGCGTCGAGCATCGGCCGCGCGATCAGGAACTCGTCGCGGTAGATGTTCACGTACTCGTCGCCGGCCTGGCGGATCGCCAGCATCTGGCGCGGGTAGTTCCACTCGTAGAGCGCGGCGGCGGCGTCGATGCCCTCGTAGCATTGCAGCCGGATCGCGCGCCGCCCCAGCGCCGAGGCGAGCGCCTTGGCCGCCTCGGTCTTCCCCACGCCCGGCGCGCCCTCCAGCAGCAGCGGCTTGCCGAGCGCCAGCGCGAGATAGGCGGCCGTGGACAGCCCCTCGTCCGACAGGTACTGCGCCGCGCCGAGCGCCGCGGCCAGCTCCTCCGGGGAGCCGATCCCGTCGACGACGCGCCGGACGGGCACGGCCTACGGCTCCCGGTCGCGCCAGCCCGGCCGGGCGCCGCCATTGGCCCGGATGCCGCGCAGCACCTTCTCCGGCGTGATCGGCAGTTCGTCCACCCGCACGCCCACCGCGTCGAACACCGCGTTGGCGATGGCCGGCATCACCGGGTTGGCGCACATCTCCCCCGGCCCCTTGCCGCCGAACGGGCCGTCGGGCGCGGGGCGCTCCAGGATGGCGATGTCGTGGCGCGCGATGTCGCCCGGCCCCGGCATGGCGTACTGGCCGAAATCCACCGGGCCGTGGGCGCGGTCGGGATAGTACGGCTCCGTCGTCTCGTAGAGCGCGTGGCTCAGCCCCATCCAGGCGCCGCCGACAAGCTGCTGCTCGACCAGCCGAGGGTTGATGGCGCGGCCGACCTCGTAGGCCGAATCGATCTTCTCGACCCGCACCTCCCCGGTCTCGTCGTCCACCTCGACCCGGACCGCCAGCGCGGCGTGGGCGTAGCACGACACCGGCGTCATCTCGCCGGTTTCGGGATCGACCTCGGAAAGCGGGATCAGGAAGATGCCGCGGCCGGAAACGGTCTTGCCGTGCTTGAATTGCGCCGCGTTGCAGGCGTCGCCGGTGGAGATCGAGCGCGACGGCGCGCCGCGCACATGGATGCTCCCCCTGCCGTCGGTCTCCAGGTCGGCGGCGTCCACCTCCAGCTCCTCCGCCGCCGCCTCCAGCATGACCGCGCGCGCCTCCCGGGCCGCCGCGATCACGGCGTTGCCGACCCGGTGCGTGCCGCGCGAGGCGAAGGACCCCATGCAGTGCGGGCCGGTGTCGCTGTCGGCGGTGTCGACGTAGACATCCTCCACCGGCACGCCCAGCGTCTCGGCCGCGATCTGGCGGGTGACCGATTTCATGCCCTGGCCGAGGTCGATCGACGACAGCGCGACGCCGAACTTGCCGTCCGGGCTGGAATGCACCAGCGCCTGGCTCGGGTCGCCGCCGAGGTTCATGCCGATGGGGTAGTTGATGGCGGCGAAGCCCCGCCCCTTGTGGATCGTCATCAGCGCCTCCTCAAGCCCGCGTTGGTGGCGAAGCGGCTGTAGCGCGCGCGCCCGGCCGGGGCCGGCGGCGGTTCGGGAGCCGGCGGCGGTTCGCGCGGCGGCGGCGGGGAGGGCGGCGGCGCGGGCGCGGCCGCCCGGTCCCAGGCCGGCGCGGCGGCCGGATGGGCGTAGGACGGCGGCGCCTGGACGGGCGCGGCCGGCGCGCGGGGCGGGGTCGCCGCTCCGGCCGCCGGCGCCTCGGCGGGCGGTTGCGTCGGCGGGAGCGTCCGCCGCGGCCCCGGCGCGGCGCGGCCGGCCCGGCGCTCGCCGACGCGGCCGTCCTCGTCCGTCGCGGTGGCGGGAATGCGCGCCCGCTCCCCGCCGCCGCCTTGCGTCGAGGACATGGCGGCGAAGTCCGCGCCGATCGGCCAGTCCGCCTTGCCGGCCGCGACCTGGATGCATTCGATCGCCGCGCAGTTCTTCGCGGTCCGCCGGTGCGGCTTCATGTCGCCGTCGCGGTAGGCGTTCAGCAGCCGGAACTCCACCGGGTCCATGCCGATCGCGTGGGCGGCGCGGTCCATCTGGCATTCGATGGCGAAGTCCACCCCGGTGATCCCGAAGCCGCGCATCGCCGTCGCCGGCGTGCGGTTGGTGAAGACGCAGAAAATGTCCGAGGCCACGTTGGGGATCGTGTAGGGGCCGGGCAGGTGCCCGGTCGCCTTGACGACGGCGTAGCTGGAGAGCCGCGTATAGGCGCCGCTGTCGAAATAGCCGGCGAACTTGCGCGCGAGGATGCGGCCGTCGCGGGCGATCCCGTCCTTCAGGACCCACAATTCGGCGCCGCGCGGCGCGCCCACCTGCATCTCCTCGGCCCGGTCCCAGGCGAACTTGACCGGCCGCCCGGTCAACATGCAGCCGAGGATGGCCATCGGCTCGACGACGCTGTCCACCTTGCCGCCGAAGCCGCCGCCGACGGTGCCGCCGACGAAATGCAGCCGGTTCGACGGCAGCTCCAGCAGCCTGGACGCCGTCGCGAGCGAGAAGAACAGCGCCTGCGTGCTGGTGTGGCAGACGTAGCGGTCGTTGGTCTCGCGCGCGGCGATGGCGCCGTTGGTCTCGATCGGCGCCTGCTCGATCGGCGACATCCGGTAGCGCCCCTCGACGACCCGGTCGGCCCGGGCGAAGGCCGCCTCCACGTCGCCGAAGCGCAGTTTCTGGTGGTCGTACTTGTCGTGGTAGTCGAAGCTGTTGTTGGGATAGACCTCGTTCACCACCGGCGCGCCGGGGGCCAGCGCCTCCTCCACGTCGAGGACATGGGGAAGCTCCTCCCAGGAGACGCGGATCGCCGCCGCCGCGTCGCGGGCCTGGCGTTCGGTCCCGGCGATCACGGCGGCCACCGGCTCGCCCCGGTAGCCGACCTTCCCGGTCGAGAGCATCGGCTCGTCGTCGCGCCCGAAATCCATCAGGCCGAGCAGCGTGTTCAGGTTGTTGGGCACGTCCGCGCCGAGCACGACCCGGACCACGCCGGGCATCCGCGCCGCCTCGGCCGTGTCGATCGAGCGGATGCGCGCGTGGTGGTGCGGCGAGCGGGCGCAGCGCATGTGCAGCAGCCCCTCGTACAGCCGGTCGTCGTAGAAGGGCGACCGGCCCGTCACATGGCCCAGGATGTCCTGGCGGCGCGTCGGCCGGCCGACCTCGACCAGGCCGTCCTCGCGCTCGCCGGCGAACAGGTCCTTGCGGAACTCGACGCTCATGGCCGGTCTCCCCGCTCCCCGCGCCGGCCGGCGGCGTCGAGGATGGCTTCGACGATCGGTTCGTAGCCGGTGCAGCGGCAAAGGTTGCCCGAAATCGCCTCGACCGCCGCCGCCCGGTCCGGCGCCGGGTCGCGGTCGAGCAGGGCCTTCGCCGCCATCAGCATCCCCGGCGTGCAGAAGCCGCACTGGGCGGCGAAGCGCGCCATGAACGCCTCCTGCAGCGGGTGGGTCCCGTCGGCCGGCAGGCCGGCGGCGGTGGCGATCTCCAGCCCCTCCGCCGCCTCGGCCAGCGTCAGGCAGGCGAGGCGGGCCTCGCCCCCGACCAGCACCGTGCAGGCGCCGCAGCCGCCCTGGGCGCAGCCCCGCTTGGGCGTGAGGTCGCCCACGACGCCGCGCAGCACGTCGAGCAGGTTGGCGCCCTCGTCGGCGAACACGGCCTTCTCGGCGCCGTTCAGGCGGAACCGGACGGGTTTCTTCATCGCCGCGCGCCCTCCCCGCCGCCGAGCAACAGCCGCCCGAGGTGCACCGGCGCGACCTCGCGGCGATACCATTCCGAGGCGAGCGCGTCCGAGGGGGGCGCGGTCCCCTCCGCCGCCGCCGCCAGCGCCGGCGCGACGCCCTCCTCGTCCAGCCGCCGTCCCTCCAGCGCCCGTTCGACCGCCGTCGCGCGCAGCGGCGCCGGCCCCATCGCGCCCCAGGCGACCCGCGCGCCGCGCACGACCCCGCCGCCCGTCGGCAGGCAGGCGGCCACGGTCACGACCGCCGCGCCGGCCGGCCGGACGCGCGAGGCCTTGGCGAAGCGGAACGCGCCCGCCGGCGGCCGCGCCAGCGAGACCGACAGCACGACCTCGCGCGGCCCCTGCCCGCGCGCGCGCAACAACTCGGCGAGCGGAACCGTCCGGCCGCCCGCCAGCGCCGCCTCGGCGTCGAGCGCCAGCAGCGCCGTCGCGAAATCCCCGTAGGGATGCGGCGCGAACAGGTTGCCGCCGACGGTCGCCATGTTGCGGATCGCCGGGCCGCCGACCGCGCGCGCCGCCGGATGCAGGAAGTCCAGTTCCGGCCGCGCCAGGATCGCGGCCATCGTCGCCCCCGCGCCGAGGACGATCCGCCCCCCCTCGGCCCGGACCTCCGCCAGCGCGGGATCGGTCGAGCGGACCAGCGCGGAGAAGGAGCGGTCGCCCTCGTTGACGGCGCGCATCAGCAGCGTGCCGCCGCCGAGGAACCGGGCCGCGCGGTCGCGCGAAGCCGCCTCGGCCGCCTCGGCCGCCGTCGCGAAGGTTCGGACCGAAACGCTCATCCGCTCATCCTCCCTCTCCGGCTCCTTCCCCGGCCAGGTGGCGGCGGATCGCCGCGAACCCGGCCTCGTATATTTCCCCGCCGACCAGCGCCGCCATCGCGTCGGCCTCGCCCGGGCGGGCGTCGAAATCGCCGCGCCACTGCCAGAAGGTGCGGTCGCCGTCGGTCACCGGCAGCAGGCGCACATGGGAGACATAGTTGAACAGCGGGATCGGCGTTTCCAGCAGGCAATAGCTGTAGGCCGTCTCGGCGTCGGAGAGGCTCAGCAGCCGCTCGCGCAACTCGCCGCCGTCGGCCATGCGGAAGCGGCGCACGCAGCCCACCGCGTCGGCCGGGCGGCCCTTCTCGACCTGGCTTTCGGCGACGGCGGGATGCCAGCGGTCGTGGCCGTTGAAGTCGCGCAGCACCGCCCAGGCCTCCTCCAGCGGCCGGTCCAGCACCGTGCTCCTGACCACCCTGGGCATGGGCCGCCTCCCGCTCCCCCGGCTCAGCCGCCGCCGTTCCGGCCGGCGCCGAAATGGCGCTTCAGCGCGTCGAAGCCGGTCTGGAAGACATCGCGGCCGATGCCGGACACCAGGTCCTCCTCCGCCTCGGCGGCGCAGTCGAACTCCGCCGACCATTCGACGAAGCAGCGGTCGCCGTCGCTCACCGGCGTGAGCCGCAGCGTGGCGACATAGTCCGACAGAGGCATCGGCGATTCCAGGATCGAATAGGTGCAGAACAGGTCGTAATCGCTCAACGCCAGCAGCTTTTCGCGGATGCGGTCGCCGTTCTGCAGGCGGAAGTTGCGCACGCAGCCCACCTTGTCGGCCGGCTCGCCGTTCTCGATATGGCTGTCGGCGATGCGGGGGTGCCAGCGGGGGAGGGCGTTGAAGTCCCGCACCCGCTCCCAGACCCGGCCGGCCGGGGCGTCGACGACGCTGGAGACATAGACGCGCGCCACGGTCCCGCCCTCCTACGCGCCGGAGCCGCCGCCCGGCGCGCCGCCGGACCCGCTCCCGGACTCCCCGTCGCCCGAGCCGCCGCCTTCGCCGGAGCCGGAGCCGCCGCGCCCGGCCTCGCGGGCGATGCGCTGCATGTCGGCGGCCTCGCGGATCAGCCCCGGCTGGCGCGCGAGGCTGGCGCCGTCGATGCCGATGTCGTTCAGCAGGCTGTCCACGAGCGGCGCCTGGACGCGGTAGCGCAGCGCCGAATCGATCACCTCGTCGGTGGCGTTGGTCCGCCCCCCGTCCCGGCCGGCGCCGGACAGGCCGTCGAGCTGGACGATGCGGATGTCCTGGATTTTCTCCAGCGGCTTGACCGAGGCCGCGACGATGCCCTCCACGTGTTCGAGCAGCTTGCGCCGGAACAGCGTGTAGCGCGCGTCGTCGGTCAGCACGTTCTCCGCCTCGTTGAGCAGGCGGCGCGCCTCGGCCTCGACGGCGGCGCGGACCTTCTCGGCCTCGGCGGCGATGCGCCGCTCCTCGGCCGCCTTTTCGGCCATGGCGAGGTCGACGCGGCGCCGCCGCTCGGCCTGTTCGATCTCGCGCGCGGTGCGCACCCGCTCCTCGGCCTCGGCCGCGCGGGCGCGGGCCGCCTCGGCCTCCAGCGCCGCCGCCGACTCCTCCAGCGATTCGCGGTAAAGCGCGACCGCCTTGGCGATCTCGGCGGAGCGCACATCGCGCTCGCGGGCGATTTCGAGCGTGCGCCGGTCCCGCTCCTGGACGATGCGGGCGTCGTCCAGCCCGCGCTCGGCGGCGATGCGGGCGCGCTCGACCTCCTCGCGCGAGGCGATCTCGGCCTCGCGCAGCGCCTGGAGCCGCGAGACCTCCAGCTGTTCGACGGCGCGCTGGCGCTCCAGCCGGGCCTCCTCCAGCGCGCGTTCGCGCGCCACGTCGGAGGTTTCGACATCGCGCCGGGCGGCGATCTCCGCCTCGCGCAGGTCGCGCTGGTAGGCGACGCGGTCGGTGGAGACCTTGCGCTCCTGGGCGATGCGCGCGGTCTCGACCGCCTCGCGGGCGGCGATTTCGGCCGCCTCGATGGCGCGGGCGCGCCGCACCTCGCGCTCGCGGGCGGTCTCCTCGCCCTCGATCCGCTCGACGGCGAGGTGTTTCTCGCGCTCGATGCGCGCCGTCTCCAGGGACCGCTCGGACGCGATGGCGGCCTCCTCGACGGCGAGGTTGCGGGCGATTTCGAGGCGCTGGGTCTCCTCGTCGCGCTCGATCCGGGCGGCGGCGACGGCGAGTTCCTGGCGCAGGCGGGCGCGCTCGGTCTCCTCCTGGGCGGCGATCTCGGCGGCGTCGATGTCGCGCCGGCGCTCGATCTCGCGCGCCTGCACCTCGCGCTCGTTGACGATGCGCGCCTCGTCGACCTGGCGCTCCTGCTCGATGCGCGCGCGTTCGGTCGCCTCGCGGGCGGCGATTTCGGCCGCTTCGAGGTCGCGCCGGCGTTCGATCTCGCGCGCCTGCACCTCGCGCTCGTTGGCGATGCGGGTCTCGTCGATCTGGCGGCGCTGTTCGATGCGGGCGCGCTCGACCTTCTCCTGGGCCGCGATCTCGGCCGCCTCGACCGATTGCTGGCGCTCGATCTCGCGCTGGCGGACCTCGCGCTCGGAGGCGATGCGGGTTTCCGAGATCGCCTGGTCGTTGGAGATGCGGGCGCGCTCGATCTGTTCGCGGGCGACGATCTGGGCCTGTTCGGCGTCGGTCTCGCGTTCGGCGCGTTCGCGGGCCAGTTCGGCGCGCTGCTGGGCGCGGCGGAACTCGATGTCGCGCTCCTGGCGCAGCCGCGCCTCCTCGCTCTCGCGCTCGATTTCGAGCGTTTCCTTCTCCGCCTCCAGGTTGCGGGCGCGGATGCGGATGGCCGAGTCCTGCTCGATGTCGTTGCGCTGCTTGCGCTTGGCCTCGATGTCCTCGATCAGGCGGGTCAGGCCCTCGGCGTCGAAGCGGTTGGAGGGGTTGAAGTATTCCAGCCCGGTCTGGTCGATGTCCTTGATGGCGACGGATTCGAGTTCGAGGCCGTTCTGGGTCAGGCCGTCCTGGGCCGCCGCGCGGACGCGCTCCACGTACTGGCCGCGCTGTTCGTGCATCTCCTCCATCGTCATCTCCGAGGCGATGGAGCGCAGGGCGGAGATGAACTTGCCGGAAAGCAGTTCGTGCAGCCGCTCCTGCTCCAGCGTGCGCCGGCCCAGCGTCGAGGCGGCGATCGAGACCGCCTCGCGGGTCGGCGCGACGCGGACGTAGAACTCGGCCTCGACATCGACGCGCATCCGGTCGCGCGTGATCAGCGCGTCGTCGCGCTCGCGCACGACTTCGAGCTGGAGCGTGTTCATGTTCACCAGCGTCACGTCGTGGACGATCGGCCAGACGAAGGCGCCGCCGTCGATCGTCACCTTCTCGCCCAGGAAGCCGGTGCGCACGAAGGCGATCTCCTTGGTCGAGCGGCGGTACAGCCAGTGCATCACCCAGTAGACGATCGCGATGACGACGACCGCCAGGATGAACCAGAGCACGATCTGCCCGATGAGTTGTCCGGTCATCTTCCCCCTCCCGGCGCGCCGCCGGCCCGGTCCGGGCGGATGCGCGCGAAGGCCCGTGTGCGTTCGGCGATCGCCTCCTCGACGGGCAGCCGCTCCATCGACGAGGCGCCGTAGAAACCGTGGCAATGGCGCGCGTTGGCGAGGATGTACGCCGCGTCCTCCGGCTCCGCCACCGGCCCGCCATGGACCAGCACGAGGATATCCGGATCGACGGCGAGCGCCGCCTCGGCCCATTCGTCCACCAGGGCCGGGCAATCCCCGAGCGCGAGCGCGGTTTCGGCGCCGATGGCGCCGCCCGTCGTAAGGCCGAGATGGCAGACGACGATGTCGGCGCCGGCCCGCGCCATCGCGGCGGCGTCCCCGGCGTTGAACACATAGGGCGTGGTCAGCATGTCCCGCGCCCGCGCCGCCGCGACCATCTCGACCTCGAGGGCGTAGGACATGCCCGTCTCCTCGAGGTTGGCCCGGAACACGCCGTCGATCAGGCCCACCGTCGGGAAGTTCTGCACGCCCGCGAAGCCGAGGCGGCGCAACTCGTCGAGGAAAATGTCCATGCGCCGGAACGGGTCGGTCGCGTTGACCCCGGCCAGCACCGGCGTATGGCGCACGACCGGCAGCACCTCCGCCGCCATCTCCAGCACGATGGCGTTGGCGTCGCCGTAGGCCAGCAGGCCGGCAAGCGAGCCGCGCCCGGCCATGCGGTAGCGCCCGGAATTGTAGATCACGACCAGGTCGATCCCGCCCGCCTCCTCGCATTTGGCGGACAGGCCGGTTCCCGCGCCGCCGCCGACGATCGGCTCGCCCCGCGCGGCCTTGGCGCGCAGCCGGGCGAGGATTTCGGCGCGCGGCGGGGCGCTCATCGCCGCGCCCCCTCGGCCCGGCGCGGCGCGCGGCCGTTCCCGTGCAGCGCCCGGAAGGCGCGCGCGGCCTCGTCGGCGAAGGCCGGGTCGTTGATGTGGAGCGGCAGCCGCAGCAGGCGGCGGTCGGCCGTCTGGCGCACGGTGCGCTCCAGCGCGTCGAACAGGGCCGCGTTGGCGGCGGGGTCGTGGAAGGGCTGTCCCGGCGCGTCGAGTTGCGAGACCCCGCCCTCCGGCATCAGGAAGCGGACCGGAGCCTCCATCGCGTTGAGCCGCTCGCCGATCCAGCGGCCCATCCGCGCGTTCTCCGCCGCGTCGGTCCGCATCAGCGTGATCTGCGGGTTGTGCGGGTAGAGGTTGCGGCCGCGATAGCGCTCCGGCACCGTCTCCGGCGGGCCGAAGGTCGCCATGTCGAGCGCGCCGCACGCGCCGACATAGGGCATCCCGGCGCGGATCGGGGCGCCGAAGCGGTCCTCCGTCGCCGGGAAAATCCCGTCCGCGAACATGTCGCACACCTCGGTGGTGGTGAGGTCGACCACGCCGGAGATCAGCCCGTCGTCCACCAGCGTCTCCATCGCCCGGCCGCCGATCCCGGTGGCGTGGAAGACCAGGCATTCGAACTCGTCCTCCAGCGCCGCGACGGTCCGGCGCACGCAGGGCGTGGTGACGCCGAACATGGTGAGGCCGGCGAGCGGGCGCTCCGCCTCCCCGGAGGCCGGGGCGCGCCGGCGCTCCCGCCGCGCCTCCGCCGCGCCGGCCAGCGCGGCCGCGCCGTTCGCCAGCACCTCGCGCGTGATCGCGTTCAGCCCCTGGATGTCGGCGACCGAATGCAGCATCAGGATGTCGCTGGGGCCGACGTATTTCGCCACGTCGCCCGACGCGACGGTGGAGACGATCACCTTGGGCACGCCGACCGGCAGCGCGCGGAAGGCCGGCGCCGCCATCGCCGTCCCGCCGGAGCCGCCGGCCGCGACCGCGCCCGCGACGCCGGCTTGCGCCCGCATCCACCGCTCGAAGGCGAGCGTCATGCCGGCCACCGCCGATCCCCGGTCGCGGGTGAAGACCGCCGAGGCGCCGCGCGGGTGGAAGGCGGCCACCTGGTGCGGCGGCGCGTCGGCCCCCGACGGCCTGCCGGAGGTCGAGAGGTCGACCGTCCGCGCCTCCAGGCCCCGCGCGGCCAGGATGTCGCGCATGTAGCGGAGTTCGGCCCCCTTGGTGTCGTAGGTCCCGGCGACGACGAGGAAGCGCTCGTCCCGCCCGTTGCGGGCGGCGCGCGCGGTCCGGGCCGGCGCGGCGGGGGCGTCGGCGGCGGCCGGGCGCGCGGTTTCGAACCGGGCCGCGTTCTCGATCGCGCGCACCGGCGCGGGCCGGCTCCAGCGCGTCGGCGGTTCGGGGTTGGAGAGGTAGATTCGGCGCGGGCCGGATTCGGCCGCGCGCGCCTCCGTCCGGGCCGGCCGCGGCTCCCGCGCCGGCGCGGGCGGCGCCGGCGCGGCCCCGGCCCGGCGGCCGACGCCGAGCAGCGCGTGCTGCAACTCGCGGTCGCGCGCCAGCCCGGCCCCGTCCATCGCGCGGTCGATCCGGCCGTTGACCATGATCGCCACCCGCTCCGAGACCGCCGTCGCGACGCCGATGTTCTGCTCGATGACGAGGATGGCGATGTCCTCGCCCTCGGCCAGCTGGACCAGCATGTCGGTCACGCGCGCGACGATCGTCGGCGCCAGCCCCTCCGTCGGCTCGTCCATCACCAGCAGGCGCGGGTTGAGCAGCAGCGCCCGCGCGATCGCCAGCATCTGCTGCTCGCCGCCGGAAAGCTGCCCGCCGCCGTGGCCGCGCCGCTCGGCCAGGCGGGGGAATTCGGCGTAGACGCGCTCGACCGACCACGGGCCGGGCCGCCCGGCCGACATCGCCAGGTGCTCGTCCACGGTGAGCGACGGCCACAGCCGCCGTCCCTGGGGCACGTAGCCGACGCCGAGGCCGGCGATCTCCGCCGGCGACCGGCCCAGCACGGACTCGCCCGCCACCGCGATCTCGCCGGAGCGGGCCGGGACCAGCCCCATGATCGCCCGGCAGAGCGTGGTCTTGCCCATGCCGTTGCGCCCCACCACCGACAGCGCGCCCCGCTCCAGCGTCAGGTCCACGCCCTGCAGCGCGTGCGAGGCGCCGTGGAACACATTGAGGCCGCGCACGGCGAGCGCCGGCGCCGCGCCGCCGCCGGCGCGCGGGCGCGCCCGCGAACGAGCCGCGCGCTCCGGGCGCTCCCGGCGCTCAGCCATGCCCGCCCCCCTCGCGGCCGCCGAGATAGAGTTCCTGGACCTCGGGGTCCGCCTCGATCTCGCGCGGCCGGCCTTCCTTGAAGACGCGCCCGTTGTGCATCATCGTCACGCTCTCGGACACCTGCAGCGCCACGTCCATGTCGTGCTCGATAACGATATAGCCCATATGGGCCGGAAGGTTGCGCAGGATGTGCACGAGGTCGCGGCGCTCGGCCGGCGACAGGCCGGCGGCCGGCTCGTCGAACAGGATGAAGCGCGGCGCGCCGGCCAGCGCCAGCGCGATCTCCAGCTGGCGCTGCTGGCCGTGCGAAAGCGCCGCCACCGGGGTTTCGAGCACATCGTCGAGATGGACCGCGTGGGCCAGGTCGCGCGCCGCCTGGACGAGGGAGTCGTCGCGGCGCGGCCGCAGCATCGAGAACCGCGCCCGCGAAACGCCCCGGCAGGCGAGGTAGATGTTGTCGGCGACGCTCAAGCCGCCGAACAGCAGCGAAATCTGGTAGGTCCGGCGCAGGCCCCGGCGGATGCGCTCGTGCGGCGGGAAGCGCGTCACGTCCTCGCCGAACATGCGGATCGTTCCGGCCGACGGCATGAAGTCGCCGGTGATGCAGTTGAACAGCGTCGTCTTGCCGGCGCCGTTCGACCCCAGCACGGCGCGCCGCTCCCCCGCCTTGACGGTAAGGTCGATGTCGCTGAGCGCGGCCAGCGCGCCGAAATTCCGGCCGACGCCGCGCAGTTCGAGCGCGTTGCCGGCGCGGGAGCCGGACAGGCGGTGGGGCGCCGCGCCGTTCATCCCGGCCCCCAGCCCCGCGCCGCGCGCACCGCCATGCGGGCGCGCAGCCGGTCCCACAGGCCGAGCACGCCGTCGGGCGACCAGAACACGATCGCCAGGAAGCCGATCCCGATCAGCAACTGGAACCGCTCGCCCGACAGGCCGAGCGAGACCAGGAAGTCGAGCGCGAAGGTCCGCAGCAGCACATAGACGATGGCGCCGACGAACGGGCCGATCGGCCGGCCGATCCCGCCCACCACCGCGATCACCAGGATGTCGATCACCGGCCCGATCCCGGCCGTGCCCGGCGAGACCTGCGCGTTCAGCCAGACCAGCAGCACGCCGGCGACGGCGGCGATGGCGCTGGCGAAGGCGTAGGCGGCGATCCGGTGCGCCGTCACGTTGAAGCCCAGCGCCTCCATCCGGCGCGGGTTGTCGCGGATCCCCTGCAGGGCCAGCCCGAAGGACGCGCGCGACACGTAGAGCACCAGGAAATACGCCGCCGCCGCCCAGAACAGCGCGAGGTAGTAGAACGGCGTCGGCGCGCGCCAGTCGATCCCGAACAGCTTCGGCGGCAGCACGCCGTTGAACCCGCTGAACCCGTTGAAGACGACATAGTTCTGCCGCGTGAAGTAGAAGAAGGCGGACGCGATCGCCAGCGTGATCACGATGGTGTAGATGCCCTCGGTCCGCGTCGCCAGCGCGCCCACAGCGGTGCCGAAGGCGGTCGCCACCACCAGCGCGATCGGCACCGCCGCCCACCACGGCCAGCCGAGCGAAATCTGCGTAATCGCGCTGTCGCCGAAAATCGCCACCATGTAGGCGGCGCAGCCGGCCACCGTCATCTGCGCCAGGCTGACCATGCCGCCGTAGCCGGCGAGGAACATCAGGCTCAGCGCGATCGTGCCGAGGATGAAGGCCCAGCCGAAAATCTGGAACAGCACGAAATCGTTGGCGAAGGCCGGCATCAGCAGCAGGACGAGGCCGCCCGCCCAGTACACCGCCGTCCGGGAGCCGCCGGGAGACGCCGGCCGCGCGGCGGCCCGCGCCGCCGGGGCCGAAGCCGGGCCGCCGCCGGAGACCGCGTCCGTCACGTCCCCCGGCTCCCGCCCATCAGGCCGCGCGGCCGGAAGGCCAGCACCAGCGCCATGATCAGGAAGGTCAGCACGACGGCGTAGGTCGGCATGTAGACGGAGCCGAACTGCTCCGCCAGCCCGATCAGCAGCGCCCCCAGCGCCGCGCCGGCGATCGACCCCATGCCGCCGACGATCACCACCACCAGCGAAGCCAGCAGGAAGCGGATGTCCTCGCCCGGCGCCAGCGACTGGAAGGTGCCGCCGACCACCCCGGCCAGCCCCGCCAGCCCGGCCCCGAAGGCGAAGACCAGCACGAAAATCCGCTGCACCCTGACGCCGGAGGCGGCCAGCATGTCGCGGTCGTCCACGCCGGCCCGCACCAGCATCCCGACCCGGGTCCGGTTGAGCGCCATCCACATCGCCACGCCCACCGCGACCGAGGCGAGGAAGATGACGATCCGCACCACCGGGTATTTCAGGTAGACCACCGCCCCGCTGCTCTTGACGGCGGAGACGATCGGCAGGGTCAGCGGCCCGGAGAGCCATTCCGGCGGCGCGATCTGGTAGAAATCGCCGCCCCACGCCCAGAGCAGCAGGTCGGCCGCGACGATGGAGATGCCGATCGTCACCAGCGTCTGGCGCAGCTCCTCCCCCTCCATCCGGCGGAACACCAGCGTCTGCAGCAGCACGCCGACCGCGCCGGCCGCGACGAAGGCGGCGGCGAAGCTCGGCAGCCACCACCCGGTCGCCTCCGCCGCCTCGTAGCCGATATAGCCGCCGAAGAGGTAGAGCGAGCCGTGCGCCAGGTTGACGTTGCGCATCAGCCCGAAGATCAGCGTGAAGCCGCTGGCGACCAGGAAATACAGCCCGCCGAGCGTGATCCCGTTCAGCAGCGCGTTCAGGAAAATCTTCTTGCGCCCCAGCGCCGCGACGACGCCCGGCGGCCAGTGGGCGAACACCGCGGCGAGCAGCAGGGCGGCGAGGATCGCGATCGCCAGCGTCCAGACCGGGCGGCGGCGCGCGAACCCGGCGACCGCCCCCGTCGTCGTCCCGTCCATCGCCGCCATCGCGCCGCCCCGCATCCCGCGAACGCGCGACGATGGCCGACGCAAGGCCGCTTGGCAAGGGCCGGGGAACCCGGACGGAGGGCCGGATGCGCGGCGTTTTCCCGTTGACATCGGGTTTTGGGACCCCCCTAAATCACGAATCGGGCTAAAATAGTTACGCGGGCCGATGATCGGACGAGAGAGGCCCGCCGAACCGGAGGGAAGCCATGAATGCGAAAATGGGAAAGCTCTCCGCCTCGACCCTCGCGGCCGTTTTCGTGGGCGTCGCTTTCGCCGGGGGAGGGGGCGACAAGGCGATCGCCATGGGCGATCTGCCGGCCGAGATCACCGCTTACTACTGCCTCGCGGTCGACAAAGACGACAAAAACGTGTGGTGGACCAAGGAGGACAATTGGGCGAAAGTCGAATTCATGATCCGGGAGACCGATTCCTCCAGCTGGGTGCAAATCGAGGAAATCCATACGGCGAACGACAGCAATCGCGGCGCCTTCAAGTGCCGACAGGTGACCTACGATACGCCCAGCGCCGACGCGACCGTCAACGGGAAAGCGGTCGTTGCGAATGGAAAGGACTATACCTTCAATTCGAGGCAGGCCGGCTCGTTTTGCTTCACCGCCGAATACGATCACTCGCAACTCACCTGGGGTTGGCATATCAAGAGGTTCGCGGCGGGAGGCTCCTGTTAGAACCGGGCCTCCGGGAAGCCCCGGACCGCGGCGCTCCCGCGCGCCCCGGACCCGCTAGCCGCCCCGGAGCGGCTTGTTGGCGCGCAGCGTCACCCTGATCTCGCGCACGACGCCGACTTGCGTCCGCGCGGCCTCGCGGACCTGCTCCAGCGTCGCCGCGCCGCTGGAAAGCTTCTCCCGCCACCGCTCGTCGTAGACCTGGCGCGCCTCGACGACCGTGAAGTCGATGCCGAGCATCAGCGCCAGCATCGTCTCGTTCACGTTGCGCGCCGCCCAGTCGAGGTTCTTGGCCCGGTCCATCATCTCGAAAGTGTGGCCGGTGAAGGCGCGCACATGCGTCGGGTCGGAATAGAAGCTGGGATGCTGGTGGTGCGGGACGGTAACGCGCACCAGGCCGCCGGGCCGCATTATCCGGTAGATTTCCTTGAGGATGTCGAAGAAGACGCGGGTTTCCTGGCCCAGGTGTTCGAGCACATGGTGGGCCGCCGTCTCCTCGACCGAGCTTTCCTCGACCGGCCAGGGCGTCTTCTCCAGGTCCCACAGCAGGTCCGGCTCGCAATCCGGGAAACTGTCCAGGTTGACGAACCCGTCGAGCTTGGCGAACCCGCAACCGATGTTGAGCTTCATGGGGCCTTCCCGGCGCTTTGCGATCGCGCGGGGCGGTCAGGCGTCCGAGGCGGCGAATAGCGCGAGCACGCGGTCCCGAAGCTCGACCTCGTAGACCTTACGAACCTGCTCCCGTTCCGCGCCATGCTCGTAAGCGGCTTCGCGGACCTTTCTGTCGAGGCCGGTATCGTTCTCCAGGCGCTCCCCGACATACTCGACGCACAATTCGAAAACCTCGAACTCTTCCTTGCCCGACGCCCTGCCCTCGAGCCTGGGCGCGTTGGCCTCCGCCCAGGCCGCCGCCGCCGCGGTGGCGGACACCTTCTTTCCGAAGTCCGTCAGCTGGATGGGGCTGCTGGATTGGACGGTGGGCGGCGTGGGCGCGGGCCTCGACAAGATGCTCTTGATGTCTTCCCGGATTTCGCCGATGGCCCTGGCAAGCCTGTCGACGCGCTCGGTAAGGGCTTCGATGCGGGAATCGACACGTCCTGTCCACCTGATAACCTTGACGCCCCAGACGACAAGGCCAAGCGCCAGCGCAAGAACCACCCACCACGGCGGCATCGCGAGGAACTCCAGCGCCGCCGCAGCCGACTCGGGCGTCGGCGTATCGGCCATCTCCATCCTCCCTCGGGTTCGGCGCGGCGAATTACTCCTTCCCGTTGGCCACGGTCAAGAACGAAGGATCGCACCGGGCGAATCGGGGAATCAACCCCCATGCGGCTAACGGATGCAAGCCAGGCCTCTCCCCGCGCCGGAGAGCCGTCGCCGGCCCCGGGGCGCGCGCCCCGGGGCCGGCCGGCTTCGGTTCGGGTTGGGCCGGGTCCCGGTCAGTGCTTCTTGCACTCCGGAACCTCGCGGCTCGGCAGGCCGATGTTCGCGAAGACCGCCGGATCGACGCCGAGCGTCTGGTTCACGTTGGGCACGACCTTGATCAGCCGGTTCACCAGCTGGTCGCCCTCCTCCACCACCTCGGTGATGAAGTTGGTGCCGATCGCCTGGCGGTTGCCGTCGAGGCTGATCTTGCCGTTCGGCGCGTCGAGCTCCAGCCCCGCGAGGCAGGAGCGGAACGCGGCGTGCCCGTCGGAGAGGTCGCCGCCGATCGCGTCCATGCACTGCTTCATGGCGCTGAAGGCGTTGTAGTAGCCGGTCGCCATCAGGGCCGGGGACGGGAAGCGCTCCTCCGGCGGGAAGGCGTCCTGGTACGCCTTCACGAAGGCTTGCCAGTTCGGGTGGTCCCAGTCGTCGGCCTGCGGGCCGGATCCCGGCGTGCCGATCAGCGCCCGCTTGGCGCTGCCCTTGGAGCTGAGCACCGTGCCGTCGATCATGATGGTGCCGCCGATCAGCCGGGCGTCGCCGCCGGCCTGCTGGTACTGGTTCAGGAAGTTCACGGCGTCGCCGCCGCCGAGGCCGAGATAGATCGCGTCCACGTCGTCCGGCAGCGAGGCGATGATCGAGCCGAAATCCTTCGTCCCCAGCGGCACCCAGAAGCGCTCGGTGATCTCGCCGCCGGCGTTGCAGAATTCGAGCGCGAAGCCGAACACCTGCGTGTAGATGAAGGAGTAGTCCTCGCCGATGGTGGCGACGGTGCGGTAGCCCTTCTCGTTGTACACATAGTCGCCGAGGCCGGCCGACCACTGCGCGCCGTCCATGTTGAAGCGGAAGAAGTTCTCCGACGGCGTGACGTAGGTGGTCTCCTGCGCGCCGGAGATGCCGTTGATGAAGGTGACCTGCGGCTGCGTCTTGGAGTAGTCGCGCAGCGCGATGCCCTCGGAGCCGGACAGCGGGCCGATCACGATGTCGACCTTGTCCTGCTCGACCACCTTGCGGACGGCCCGGAGCGCGCTGTCCGGGCTGGCGTCGGTGGCGCCGATAATCGTTTCGATCTCGCGCCCGCCGGCCATGCCGCCGGCCTCCGCGAGCGCGACCTTGTAGCCGCGCAGCCCGTCCTCGCCGAGGACGGTGTAGGTCCCCTCCAGCGTCGCCAGGAACCCGATCTTCAGCTTGTCCGCGGCCGCCGCCTGCGCCGCCGCGAGCATGGACGCGGCCGCCGCCGCGCCAAGGATCCATTTGCGCATGTCCGTTGTCCTCCCCTTTTCCGTCGCGGGCCCCGCGCGCCCCGCCGGGGCCGGCCCGCCGGCCGCGCCCGCCCGCGCCCGCGATCGTGCCACCTCCCGCGCCCGTTGGCCACATCCTTCGGACCGGCCGCGAACGCCGATCGGCCGCTTGCCGCCGGGCGGGCGGGCGGCTATGGTCGGGGCCGGCCCGCCGCCGGGGCGGGCCGGACCGCAAATCGGAGTCGCGCCGTGCCGTTCCAGCGCCTCGAACTCTCGGTGGTGGCGATTTTCCACGACATGAGGCGCGAAGCGGCGCGGACGCTCCATTCGCTGTCCCCCGCCTACCAGCGGGCGGCTTTCCCCTACGAGGTCATCGCCATCGACAACGGCTCGTCGGAGCCGCTGGCGGCGGCCGATGTCGCGCGTTTCGGCAAGCGGTTCCGCCACCTGCGCCACGAGACGGACTCGGTCTCGCCCGCCGCCGCCGTCAACATCGGCGCGCGCATGGCGCGGGGACGGCGCCTCGCGGTCCTGATCGACGGCGCCCGCATCCTCAGCCCAGGCATCCTCCGCGCCATGCGGGACTGCGCGCGCCTGGTCCCCAACGCCTTTGTATTCACGCTGGGCTTCCACCTCGGCCACGAGAAGCAGAACGTCTCCGTGACCAGGGGGTACGACCGGCGGGTCGAGGACGAAATGCTGGAGAAGGCGGACTGGAAATCGGACGGCTACCGGCTGTTCGACATCGCCTGCCTCGGCGGCTCCGCCGATTCCGGCTATTTCGGCCCGGTCGCGGAGAGCAACTGTTTCTCGATCGACCGCCGGCTGTTCCTGTCCATGGGCGGTTTCGACGAGGCGTTCCGGGAACCCGGCGGCGGGCTGGTCAACCTCGACTTCTTCGCGCGCGCGATGGAGAACCCGGACGCGACGCCCGTGCTGCTGCTCGGCGAGGGCACTTTCCACCAGTTTCACGGCGGCGTCGCCACCAACGCGCCGATCGACGCCCATCCCTGGGAGCGGTTCCACGAGGAATACCGGAGGATCCGGGGGAAAAACTACGCGGAGCCGGCGCGCGACGACACGGTCTACTTCGGAACGGCGCACGCGCGGGCGCGGCGGTTCCTGGCGGCGGGCGGCCCGTGACGGCGGACGGGCCGGCCTGCGCCGTCGTCGCCGGAACGCCCGGCGCCGGGATCGCGGCGGCGGCGGCGATCTTCGCCGGCAAGGGTTTCGATCCCCCCGCCGACGCGCCCGCCGGCCGGCCGTTGTCCCCCGGGGCCGCCCGTATCGGCGACGCCTTCCTCGCCGCCCTCGGCCGCGCCCGGGACGAGCCGGAGCCGCTGCCGGAGGGGTGTTTCTCCGGGCCGGAAGCGGCCCGCGCCCGCGCCGACATCGCCGCCTTCCTCGACCGGAACGCGCCCCGGAGCGGCCGGCCGCTGCTCGCCGACCCCGGCCTCGCCCGCCTCGGCCCGCTCTGGCTCCCGGAACTGAAGGCGCGCTACGGGACCGTCGTCGCGGTCCATGTGTTGCGCCGGGCCGGCGATCCCGGAGCGGCCCCGGCGGGGGCCGGCCGTTCGGCCCGGTCCGACCTGCTCTGGCTCCACCGCAACCTGGAGTTCGAGTCGTGGACGCGCGGCGCGCGGCGGATCGTCCTCCCCCGGGAGGACCCGGCGGCCGATCCCGGCCCGGCCGCGGGCGCCGGACCGCCCTCCAGCCGCGACACGGTGCTGGAGGCGGTCTACCGCGCGCTGCGCGACGCGGCCGAGGGCGACGCGGCCTGGCTCGACGCGGCGCGGGCGAGCCTGGCGGCCGTCGCGCCCGCGCCGGGGCGGGAGCCGACGGACCCGGCCGGCGCCGACATCCTCCACCGGGCGCGCCTGCGCCGCGCCGCCGGCATGTGCGAGCACCGCCCGGACCGCGACGCCGCGAGGCCGGGCCGCGCGACGCCGCGCCGGACCGCCCCGCGCAAACCGGCGCCGGACCCGCCCTTCCTGTTCGTCTCCGGCGCCCCCGCCGCCCGGAGCCATCTCTACCGGGTGGCGAACCCGGTGGACGGGCTGCGCCGGCTCGGCGCGGCGGCGCGCTGGATTTCGGCCGAATCGCTCGCCCGGCGCGGCGCCGCGGAACTGGAGGCGCGCTGCGCGATCGTCCACCGATGCGCGTTCGACCCCGCGATCGAACGGTTTTTCGAGCGTTGCAAGCGGTCGGGAATCCCGGTCGGCTTCGACATCGACGACCTGGTTTTCGACCCCGAAACGATCCGGCGCGGCGATGTCCGCTTCATCGCGGCCGCGCCACGAGCCGAGCGGGAGCGCTGGCTCGCGCTGGCGGAGGGCTACCGGCGCGCCATGGCGGCGGCGGATTTCGCCGTGGCGCCGACGCGCCCGCTGGCGGACCGCGCCCGGCGCGTCGCCCCGCGGGCGCATGTCATCGAGAACGGTTTCAACGCCGACACGCTGGCGGCGTCGGAGTTCTGGCGGCGGCGGCGCTCCCCCGGCGCGGCGGCGCGGCTGGGCTACGCCAGCGGCACGCCGACGCACGCCGCCGATTTCGCGACCGCGGCCGGCCCGCTGGCGGAGGCGCTGCGGCGCGCGCCCGAGGCCGTGTTCGCGGCCGTGGGGCATCTCGACCTCCGCCCGCACGCCGGCCTGCTGCCGCCGGACCGGGTGGAGGTCCGCCCCTGGGTCGAGCATGTGCACCTCGCCCGGGAACTCGCCCGGTTCGATGTCAACATGGTCCCGCTGGAGGCGGGCAACCCGTTCTGCGACGCGAAGAGTCCGCTCAAGTATTTCGAGGCCGCGATCGCCGGCGCGCCGACCGTGGCGACGGCCAACCCGGTTTACGAGGACGCGATCCGCCACGGCGAGACCGGCCTGCTGGCGCGTTCGGAGGAGGAATGGGCGGAGGCCCTCGCCCGGCTCGCCCGCGACCCGCGCGAACGCGCCCGCCTCGCCGCCCGCGCCCGCGAGGACGCCCTCGCCCGCTTCCACGCCGACCGCCTCGCCGAAAAATACCTGAGCCTGCCCACGTGACCGCGACCGCGCCAAGCTCCTCCCCAGGCGCCGAACGCGCGATTGTCGGGGGCGGCGGGACGGGGTAAAAGGGCGGCGGACTGGGACGAGGGCTCGACCATGACGACGACCGACCGTTCGCGCCGCCGCGCGGCCCTCGCGGCGCTGGCGCTGGGGGCCGGGCTGCTCCTCGGCTGCGAGGGCGCCGACATCGAGTACGAATACCCCCGCCCGAAGCCCGGCGGCGGCTACACCTACGACGAGCCGGAAAGCATTTTCGGCCCGGACGGGCTCACCCTGTTCGACTCCCTCGGCCTCGGCGGCTCCGGCGACGCCGCGCCGGGCGGCGGGGCCGTCGGCGTCGGCGTCAACGCCTTCCTGTGGCGCGCCTCGCTCGACACCGTGGCCTTCATGCCGCTGCGCTCGGCCGACCCCTTCGGCGGCGTCATCCTCACCGACTGGTACGCCCCGCCCGAAACGGCGGGGGAGCGCTTCAAGGTCGATATCCACATCCTCGACCGGGCGCTGCGCTCCGACGGCGTGCGCGCCCGCGTGTTCAAGCAGACCCGCGCCGGCGACGGCGGCTGGACCGACGCGGCGGCCGACCCGGCGCGCGACCGGCGGCTCGAGGACGCCATCCTGACCCGCGCCCGCCAGTTGCGCGTCCGCGCGGCCCCGTCCCCGGACTGAGCCGGACCGGCCGGCCGCCGCGCCGCAACCCTCCCGGAGTCGATGCACGACATGGCCCGTTACGATTTCCGAGCGACCGAGGCGAAATGGCGGGCGCGCTGGGAGGAGGCCGGCAAGTTCGCCGTCGCCGAGGACCCCGGCCGGCCGAAATACTATGTGCTGGAAATGTTCCCCTACCCGTCGGGGCGCATCCATATCGGCCATGTCCGCAACTACACGCTGGGCGACCTGCTGGCGCGCTACAAGAAGGCCAAGGGGTTCAACGTCCTGCACCCGATGGGCTGGGACGCCTTCGGCCTGCCGGCGGAGAACGCCGCCTTCGAGCGCCGCGTCCATCCCGCCGAATGGACCTACGCCAACATCGAGACCATGCGCGAACAGCTGCGCGGCATGGGCCTCTCCTACGACTGGAGTCGGGAACTGGCGACCTGCGCGCCCGACTACTACCGCCACGAACAGAAGATGTTCCTCGACTTCCTGCGCGAGGGCCTCGCCTACCGCAAGGAAAGCTGGGTCAACTGGGACCCGGTGGAGAACACCGTGCTGGCCAACGAGCAGGTGATCGACGGCCGCGGCTGGCGCTCCGGCGCGCCGGTGGAGAAGCGCCTGCTTTCGCAATGGTTCCTGCGCACCACCGCCTACCGCGAGGAGCTGCTGGAGGCCACCGCCGGCCTCGACCGCTGGCCGGAGCGGGTGCGCACGATGCAGCACAACTGGATCGGCCGGTCCGAGGGCGCGCGCATCCTCTTCGAGATCGGCGGGCGCGAGGAGCGGCTGGAGGTCTTCACGACGCGGCACGACACGCTGTTCGGCGCCTCCTTCTGCGCGATCGCGGCCAACCACCCGCTGGCCGCCGCGCTGGCGGAGGACGACCCGGCGCTGGCGGAGTTTATCGCCGAATGCAACCGCTCCGGCACCGGCGAGGCGGAGATCGAGACGGCGGAGAAGAAGGGCCACGACACCGGCCTCAAGGCGCTGCATCCCTTCGTCGAGGGGCTGGAGCTTCCGGTCTACGTGGCCAATTTCGTGTTGATGGAGTACGGGACCGGGGCGATTTTCGGTTGTCCGGCGCACGACCAGCGCGACCTCGACTTCGCGCGCTCGCACGGCCTCGCCGTGTTGCCGGTGGTGCTGCCGCCCGGCGCGGACGCGGCGTCCTTCGAGATCGGGGACGAGGCCTATGTCGGGCCGGGGACGGTCTACAATTCGGACTTCCTCGACGGCATGGCGGTCGAGGAGGCCAAGGCGGCGATGGCGGACCGGCTGGAGGCCGCCCTCGCGGGCCGGCGCGAGACCGCCTGGCGGCTGCGCGACTGGGGCGTCTCGCGCCAGCGCTACTGGGGCTGCCCGATCCCGGTTATCCACTGCCCGGATTGCGGCGTCGTCCCGGTTCCCGAAGCCGACCTGCCGATCGCGCTGCCCGACGACGTGGATTTCGAGGCGGCCGGCAACCCGCTGGACCGCCACCCGACGTGGAAGCATGTCGCCTGCCCGGATTGCGGCGCGGCGGCGCGGCGCGAGACCGACACTTTCGACACTTTCTTCGAGTCCTCCTGGTACTTCGCCCGTTTCTGCGACCCCAGGGGGGAGACCGCGTTCAGCCGCGAATCGGCCGATTACTGGCTGCCGGTGGACCAGTATATCGGCGGGATCGAGCACGCGGTGCTGCACCTGCTCTATTCCCGCTTCTTCATGCGGGCGCTCAGGAAATGCGGCTACCTGGGGATCGACGAGCCGTTCGCCGGGCTGATGACCCAGGGCATGGTCTGCCACGAGACCTACCGCGACGACACGGGCTGGCTGTTCCCCGACCAGGTGCGCCGGGCCGACGGCGGCGGCTATGTGCGGGCCGACAACGGCGCGCCGGTCGAGGTCGGCCGGGTCGAGAAGATGAGCAAGTCGAAGCGCAACGTCATCGACCCGGAGAACATCATCCGGACCTACGGGGCCGACACGGCGCGGCTGTTCATGCTCTCCGACTCGCCGCCGGAGCGCGACCTGGAATGGACCGAGTCGGGCGTCGAGGGGGCCTGGCGCTACCTCAACCGGCTGTGGAGCCGGATCGCGGAGCCGGAGCGCCCGCTGCCCCCCGCCGGGACGCCCCGGCCCGCCGAACTCTCCCCGGCCGCCCAGGCGCTGGAGCGCGCGGTCCACAAGACCGTGAAGGCGGTGGGCGAGAGCGTCGAGCGCTGGCGCTACAACAGCGCCGTCGCCCGCGTCCGCGAACTCAGCAACGCGCTCGCCGCCGCCGGGGGCGACGGGCCGGGCGAGGGCTGGGCCGCGCGGTTCGGCTACGAGACGCTGGTCCGGCTGCTCGAACCGATGACGCCCCATATCGCCGAGGAGATGTGGGGCGCGCTCGGCCACGAAGGCTTCCTGTGCGACGTCCCCTGGCCGGACTACGACCCGGCGCTGGCCGCCGACGAGACGGTCACGCTCGGCGTGCAGGTCAACGGCAAGCGGCGCGGCGAGATCGAGGTCGCGCGCGACAGTTCCGAGGACAGCGTGCGCGACATGGCGCTCGACCTGGACCCGGTGCGCAAAATCCTCGCCGGGCGGGAGCCGCGCCGCGTCGTCGTGGTCCCGAACCGGATCGTCAATGTGGTGGCCTGAGCCGGCGGGCCGGCGCGCGCTCGCCGCCGGGCTGGCGCTGGGCCTCGCGCTGGCGGCGGCGGGCTGCGGCTTCCGGCCGCTTTACGAGCGGGGCGGCGGGCCGGATTGCGAGGGTCCTGGCGCGGCGGCGCACATGGCGGCCGTCCGCGTCGCGCCGATCCCGGACCGGGCGGGCCAGATCCTGCGCAACGCGCTTTCCGACGCGCTGGCCCCCGGCGGGCGGGCCGGCGGCGCGGCCTACCGGCTCGACGTGGCGCTGGAGGAGACGCGGACCGACCTCGTCATCCGGCGCGACTCCGCCTCGACCTTCGCCAAGCTGCGCGCGACCGGGCGCTGGACGCTGTCCGACGCCGCGACCGGCAAGGCGCTGACGCGCGGGCGGAGCGAGGCGACGGCCGTCTTCAACATCGTCGAGTCCGGCTACGCGAACCTGAACGCGCGCCGCGCCGCCCGCGAGCGCGCCGCCCGCGCCGTCGCCGCCGACATCCACGCGCGGCTGGCGCTGTTCTTCCGCCGCCATGCCGGCTGCGGGAGCCGCGCGGGGTGAAGTACACGCGGCGCGACCTCGCCCGGCTCGCCGCCGGCTGGCCGGACGGATTGCGCGCGGTGCTGGTCTACGGCCCCGACGCGGGCCATGTCGGCGAGACGGCGGAGGAGATCGCGCGCGGCGTCGTGGACGACCTGTCGGACCCGTTCCGCGCGACCGAACTCGCGGCCGAGACGCTGCGCGACGACCCGGCGGCGCTGCTCGACGCGGCCGCCGCCCTGTCGTTGACCGGGGGGAGCCGGCTGGTGCGGGCGCGCGGCGCCACGGACGCGCTCGCGCCGCGCTTTGCCGACCTCGCGGCCGCGCCCGCCGTCGAGGCGGCGACGGTGGTCGAGGCCGGGCCGCTCAACCCGCGCTCGGCGCTGCGCGTCCTGTTCGAGCGGGCCTCGAACATGGCGGCGCTGCCCTGCTACGGCGACAGCGGGGAAGGGCTGGAGGCGTTCGCGCGGCGGACGCTGGAGGAGCTCGGCGCGCGGCCGGACCGGGAGGCCGTCGCCTTCCTCGCCGAACGGCTCGGCGGCGACCGGCGCATGACCCGGAGCGAACTGGAGAAGCTGGCGACCATGGCCGGGCCGGGCGGCGCGATCGGCGTCGCGGACGCGGCGCTCGCCATCGGCGACAGCGGCGCGCTGGCGCTGGACGACATCGCGTTCGCCGCCGCCGGGGGGGACACCGCCGGCCTCGAACGCGGGCTGGCGCGCGCCTGGGCCGACGGCGAGGCGCCGGTGCGGGTGCTGCGCGCGGCGGCCGGGCATTTCCAGCGCCTGCACCGGACGGCGGTGGAGACGGCGACCGGCGCGGCTCTTCCCGACGCCATGAAGGCGCTGCGCCCGCCGGTGTTCTTCGCCCGCCGGAACGCCTTCGCCGCGCAGGCCCGCGCCTGGACGCCGCCGCGCCTGGAGGCCGGCCTCGCCCGGCTGGCGGAGGCCGAGCGCCTGTGCAAATCCACCGGCCGCCCCGACCGCGCCGTCTGCGGCCAAACCCTGATCGGTCTCTGCCTCTCCGCCTCCCGCCGGCGGCGGTAGGGGCGAAGCCGCCTCGCGCGGCGAAAGACGGGTTGACATACCCGCCCGGGTTCCAGCACCGTTTTTGGAATAGAGCCGATTGAGATGCGGCGGGGGAAGACAAGATGCGATGCGCATGGACAGGGCTGTTGTGCCTCATGCTGTTCGTGCCCGGCGCGGCGGCGGACAGCGATTACGAACGGAAAGCGGACAGACCGAATCCCGGCAAAGAGGTGGCGGCAAATCCGGCGCCCGAAAACGGGGACGGTAACGTTGATCCTAGGCAATGTGTGCTGGACGGTGGATCGTGGAGTACCTGTGTCGCGACAACGTCACGCCCGAACGGAAGCGAGTCCTCCCGTGAATTGTTTACCGCGGATGAGCCTCCGACCGGCGGCGTTTGGACTTCATCCGCCGCCGAGCACGTGCTTTATCGGTGGCAAATGTAGAGAAAGTGTTCGTGTTGTTGAAGATCATAAAGTATATTTGGGCAAGGAAGATACAATGTCTCGGATGGATTATGGCATTTGCCATTTCCGCGGGTACGGGCTGGTTGGCGGGGGAGCTGACGGGCGCAAGCGGCCCGCACAGCAATGTCGTGGCTGCGGTCGTGCCGGTCCTGATGTCGGGTATCGGCGGCGCCATTGGTTTCAAAGCAATCTGGGGCCGTGGTGATTATACCGATTTGGTTTTGGCAAGCGCTTTCGCCGCAGTGTTTTTGGTGGTTTTTAGGTATGCCCTGTACTCGGCAGTTGAAACTCGGCAGAACATTGCCAACTATAAAATCCAACAAATTCAGGAAAAACGCATGACCTATCTTGAAAATTGTTCGCTGGAGCAACTTCGGCTCAACGACGGGCGCGAGATGCTGGGCCTGCCGCCGCTGAAGTTCGAGACCGTTTGCCCACCGTTCTGACGGCTCCCGCCCCGTTCGCTCACTCCGCCGCTTCGGTTTCGGGCGGGGGGGCGGCGCGGAGGGGGCGGGGGGCGAGTTCGACCGGCTCCAAGGCGGGGATGGTCGCGCGGTCCGGCGCGGCGCCCAGCGTCTCGAAGCCGCGCGCGGCCGGGAGCACCCGCGCCTCCAGCGAGCCGACGCCCTTGTTGTAGCGGTCCACCGCGCGGCCCAGCGCGCCGCCGAGGTCCTGCATGTGCCCGGCGAACACGCGCACGCGCTCGTGCAGGTCGCGGCCCCGGTCCGCCACCGCGCGCGCGTTCTCGGCCAGCTTCTCCTGCCGCCAGCCGTAGGCGATCGCCTTGGCCAGCGCGATCAGCGTGGTCGGCGTCGCCAGCAGCACGCGGTCGCGCGCCGCCTTCTCGAACAGGTCCGGGTCGGCCTCGATCGCGGCGGCGAAGAACGCCTCGCCGGGGATGAACATCACCACGAAGTCGGGCGAATCGCCCAGCGCGCTCCAGTACGCCTTCGAGGCGAGCGCCCGCACATGGTCGCGGACCTGCCGCGCGTGGTCGGCCATGAGCGCCGCCCGCTCCCCGTCGTCCGCGGCCTCGACGGCGGAGAGGTAGGCGTCCAGCGGCGTTTTGGCGTCGACCACGATCGACTTGCCGCCGGGCAGGCGGAGGATCGCGTCCGGCCGCAAGCGGCCCTCGCCGGCGCCGACCGGGGCCTGCTCCTCGAAATCCACATGCTCGGCCATGCCGGCCATTTCGAGCACGTTGCGCAGCTGGAACTCGCCCCAGCGGCCGCGGGTCTGCGGGCGGCGCAGCGCCTGGACCAGCCGGCCGGTCTCCGCCCGCAGGCCGGTCTGCCCCTCCGCCAGGCTCCTCACCTGCTCCGCGATGGCGCGGTAGGCGCCCTCGCGCGCCTTTTCGATCTCGCCCACCTTGCGGTCGAAATCGGCGAGGCTCCTGTTGAGCGGCGCGACCAGCGTTTCGATCTCCTTCTTGCGCGCCTCCAGGTCGGTTCCGGCGGCGGCGTTGTGCCGGGCGAATTGCTGGCCCGCCAGTTCGAGGAACGCCTCGTTGTTGCGGTCCAGGGCCGAGGCGGCGAGGCCGGCGAACTTCTGCTCGAAATCGGCGAGCCGCGCCTCGTGGCCGGCGCGCTCGGCCTCCAGCCGCGCCTCCAGCGCCGCCTTCTCGACCGCGAGCGCCTCGCGCGCCGCCCGCTCGCGCCCGGCCCGGCGCGACGCCGGCAGGCCGACGGCGAGCCAGCACAGCAGCGCGCCCGCGAGCGCGGCGGCGATGGCGATATACGCTATTTCCATTGCATCGGTTTCCATGGGTATGCGTTTTTTACATTTCGACACTGCCGCCCCGCCGCCCGCCGCCGTCCATGTAAACGGCCGAGAGGCGGGCCAGCAGGCCGTCGAGCTGCTCCAGCGTGCGGTAGCGGACCGTCACCGCGCCGCCCTCCCCCCGGCCGGGCGCGATCTCGACGCGCAGGCCGAGCGTGTCGGACAGGCGGCGCTCCAGCGCGCGCGTGTCCGCGTCCTTCTCCGGCGCGCGCCGGGCGCGGGGCCGGGCGTCGCCGCCGGCGCCCTCCCCCGCCGCCGCGCCCGCGCGCTCCTGGACCAGTTTCTCGGTCGCCCGCACGGTGAGGCCGCCCGCGACCACGTAGTCGGCCAGCCTGTCCGCGTCCGGCGCGGCCAGCAGCGCGCGCGCGTGCCCGGCCGTCAGCCGCCCGGCCTCCAGATGCGCCCGCGCCGCCGGCGGCAGCGCGAGCAGGCGCAGCGTGTTGGCCACATGGGCGCGGCTCTTGCCGACGGCGCGCGCCACCTCGGCCTGCCCGCGCCCGTGGTCCCGCGTCAGCCGACGGTAGCCTTCCGCCTCCTCCAGCGGCGCGAGGTCGCTGCGCTGGATGTTCTCGACCAGCGCGATCTCCAGCGCCTCGCGGTCGTCGAAGTCGCGCAGGATGGCGGGGATTTCGTGCCGCCGGGCGAGTTGCGCGGCGCGCCAGCGGCGCTCCCCGGCGACGAGTTCGTAGCGCTCGCCCCCCCCGTCGGGATCGCGGCGGCGCAGCAGCACCGGCTGGAGGACGCCGCGCGCGCGGATGCTCTCGGCCAGCGCCTCCAGTTCGTCGCGGTCGAAGGCGCGGCGGGGCTGGGCGCGGCCGGGTTCGATGCGGTCGATCGGGACCGAAACCGGCCGGCCCGCGCGGCCGGACTCGCCGGGCTCCTCGCCGAGCAGCGCCGACAGGCCGCGCCCGAGGCCCCTGCCGAGGCCGCCGCGCCGCCCGCCGCCCTCGCCAGCCGCGCTCACGCCGCCAGCTCCCGCTCGCGCCCGATCACCTCCCGCGCCAGACGGATATAGGCCTGCGAGCCGGCGCAGCCGACATCGTAGACCAGCGCCGGCAGGCCGTGCGACGGGGCCTCCGACACGCGCACATTGCGGGGGATCGCGGTGCGGTACACCTTGTCGCCGAAATGCCGGCGCACATCCTCGGCGACCTGGCGGGCGAGGTTGTTGCGGCCGTCGAACATGGTCAGCACCACGCCCTGGATTTCCAGCGACGGGTTGAGGCCGCGCCGCACGCGCTCGACCGTCCGCGTCAGCTGGCCGAGGCCCTCCAGCGCGTAGAACTCGCACTGGAGCGGGACCAGCACCGCGTCGGCGGCGGCCAGCGCGTTCAGCGTCAGCAGGCCGAGCGCGGGCGGGCAGTCGATCAGGATGTAGTCGCGCCCCGGCGCGCCCGGCCCGGCGGCGTGGCGCGCGATCGCCTCGCGCAGCCGGTGCGCCCGCTCCGCCGCCGTCGCCAGTTCGACCTCGGCGCCGGACAGGTCGATCGACCCCGGCACGATGGAAAGCCCCGGCACGGCGGTGGGGATCGCCGCCTCGGCGAGGCCGGCGTCGCCGATCAGCGCGGCGTAGGAATCCGTCCCCCGCCCGGCCGGCGGCACGCCGAGGCCGGTGCTGGCGTTGCCCTGCGGGTCGAGATCGACGACCAGCACATCGCGGCCGCAGGCGGCGAGCGCGGTGGCGAGGTTGATCGCCGTGGTGGTCTTGCCGACGCCGCCCTTCTGGTTCGCCACCGCGAGCACGCGGGGCGGGCGCGGCGCGGCCGCGCCGGCGTCAAGCGGCTCGTTCATCCGGCGCCCCCTCCACCACCACCAGCGTTCCCTCCGGGTCCGAAAGGCTCGGGACCGTCCTCGCCCGCATGATCCAACGGTTCCGCGCGGCGGTCAATTCCCCGGCCGCGCGCCGGCCCTTGGGGAAGACGCAGACCGACCCCGCGCGCAGGTGCGGCCGGGCGAGGCCGACCAGCGCGTCGAGCGGGGCGCAGGCGCGCGCGGTGACCGCCGCGAAGGCGTCCGGGGGCAGGTCCTCGACCCGCGATTCGAGGATCGTCGCCGGCGCGCCGGTCGCGCGCGCGGCCTCGCGCAGGAAGGCGCATTTGCGCCCGTCCGATTCGACCAGGCGCACATCCGGCGCGCCGAGGATCGCCAGCACGAGGCCGGGGAAGCCGGCCCCGCTGCCGATGTCGAGCACCGGCCCCCGGCCCGGCAGCAGCGGGAGGATCTGCGCGCTGTCGAGGAAATGCCGGCGCCAGACCCGCTCCAGGCTGGCGGCCGAGACCAGGTTGATCGCCCGGCTCCAGCGGCGCAGCAGCGCCTCGTAGGCGTCGAACCGGGCCATCGCCTCCGGCGTCGCGCCGGCGGCCGCGCGGAAGGCCGCGCGGTCCTCCCCGGCCGGGTCCCGGCGGTCAGCGGGCCGGCGCGGCCGGGCCGGCGGCGGGGCGCGCCTTGACATAACGCATCAGCGCCAGCACGGCCGCCGGCGTGACGCCCGGAACGCGGGACGCCTGGCCCAGCGTGCGCGGGCGGGTTTCGGACAGGACCTCGCGGACCTCGTTCGACAATTCCGCGACGGCGGCGAAGTCGAGCCGGTCCGGCAGGACCAGCGATTCGTCGCGGCGATAGGCGCGGATGTCGGCGTCCTGGCGCGCGAGGTAGCCGGCGTAGAGCGAATCGACCGCGACCGCCTCCACCGCGGCCGGATCGAGTTCGTCGAGTTCGCGGAGTTCCGGCCAGACCTCGGCGAACCGCCCGGTCGCGCCGCGCTCCAGCGCCAGCAGGTCCATCGCCGAGCGCGGCGCGCCGTCGCGGTTGACGCGGAAGCCGAGCGCGGCCAGCCGGTCCGGCGAGGCGCTACGGGCGCGCAGCAGGTCCTCGGCCCGGCGGACCGCCTCCTGTTTCACGTGGAACGCCCGGCGCCGCTCCGGCCCGACGCAGCCCGCCGCGATCCCCAGCGGGGTGAGCCGCCGGTCGGCGTTGTCGGCCCGCAGCCGGAGCCGGTACTCGGCCCGCGAGGTGAACATGCGGTAGGGTTCGGGCGCGCCGCGCGTCGTCAGGTCGTCGATCATCACGCCGATATAGCCGTCGGCGCGGTCGATCGCGAACGGCTCCGCCGCGCCGCCGGCCCTGAGCGCGGCGTTTATCCCGGCCACCAGCCCCTGGGCCGCCGCCTCCTCGTAGCCGGTGGTGCCGTTGACCTGGCCGGCGAGGAACAGGCCGGGCGCGCGGCGGGTCTCCAAGCTCGGGCGCAACTCCCTGGGGTCCACATGGTCGTATTCGATGGCGTAGCCGGGGCGGACCATCCGCACGCCTTCGAGGCCGGGGATCGTGCGCAGGAAAGCGTCCTGGATTTCGGCCGGCAGCGCGGTGGAAATCCCGTTCGGATAGACCAGGTCGGTGTCGAGGCCTTCGGGTTCGAGGAAAATCCGGTGGCTGTCGCGGTCGGCGAAGCGGGTGACCTTGTCCTCGATCGAGGGGCAGTAGCGCGGCCCCGTCCCCGCGATCCGCCCGGCATGGACGGGGGAGCGGTGGAGGTTGGCGCGGATAATCGCGTGCGTCTCCGGCGTCGTGTCGGCGAGGTGGCAGGGCAGTTGCGGGTTGGCGATCCCGGTCGTGAGATAGGACAGCGGAACCGGCGGGTCGTCGCCCGGCTGGACCTGGAGGCGGTCCCAGGCGATCGTCCTTCCGTCGAGCCGGGGCGGCGTCCCGGTTTTCAGGCGCGCCAGCCGGAAGGCGAGCCGCTCCAGCGCGCGGGCCAGCCCGATGGCGGGCGCGTCGCCGATCCGCCCGGCCGGAATCCGCTCCTCGCCGCGATGGATAACGCCGCGCAGGAAGGTGCCGGCGGTCAGCACGATTGCGGGCGCGGCGAAGCGCCGCCCGTCGGCCGCCACGACGCCGCGCGCGGCGCCGGCCCGGTCGCGTTCGATGTCGTCCACCGCCGCCGCCTCGATGTCGAGGTTCGGCTGCCCGGCGAGCAGGGCTTGCACGGCCTCGCGGTAGAGCCGCCGGTCGGCCTGGACGCGCGGGCCGCGCACGGCCGGCCCCCTGGCGGTGTTGAGCACGCGGAACTGAATGCCGGCGGCGTCGGCCGCCCGCGCCATCAGCCCGTCGAGCGCGTCGATCTCGCGCACGAGATGGCCCTTGCCGAGGCCGCCGATGGCGGGGTTGCACGACATCTCGCCGATCGTCGCGCGCTTGTGGGTCAGCAGCAGGACGCGCGCGCCCATCCGCGCGGCCGCCGCCGCCGCCTCGCAGCCGGCGTGGCCGCCGCCGATGACGATGACGTCGTAACGCGCGTCCCATCCAGCGGACATGTCCGGCCTCCCCCGCGCCGCGCGGCCGGACCCCGGGGCGGCCCGGCACGGCGACCGCCCGGTTTGTAGCCGAAGCGGGGCGATGTTTCACATGAAACATCGCCGCCCGCCGCGAAAACCGCTCCCCGACGCGGCGGCGTCACTTCCCGATGCAGAAGTCGCGGAACACGATGTCGAGCAGGTCCTCGACGTCCACCCGCCCGGTGACGCGGCCGAGCGCGTCGGCGGCCGCGCGCAACTCCTCCGCGACCTCCTCGACGCCGACGCCGGCCGCCAGCCCGTCGAGCGCCCGGCGAAGCGCGGCCAGCGCCGCCTCCAGCGCCGCCCGGTGGCGCGCGCGGGTAAGCGCCGGCCGGCCGCCCGTGTCCATGCGTACGCGCGCGAGGCCGGCCAGCGCCTCCAGCGCCGCGTCCAGCCCCTCGCCGGTCCGCGCCGAAACGCCCAGCGCGCCGGGGCCGGGACCGGCGCCCGGACGGAGGTCGATCTTGTTCAGCAGCACGAGATCGCCGGCGGGAAGCCCTTCCGCCGCCGCCAGGCCCTCGCCGGCCGCGTCCAGCACCAGCAGCCGGAGGTCGGCGCGCTCCGCCCAGTCCCGCGCCCGCCGCGCCCCCTCGGCCTCCAGCGCGTCGCCGGTCTCGCGCAGCCCGGCGGTGTCGGCGACGATGACGGGCCAGCCGCCGAGGTCCAGATGGACCTCGATCACGTCCCGCGTCGTCCCGGCGCGCTCGGAGACGATGGCGACATCGCGGCCCGCCAGCAGGTTGACGAGCGAGGATTTGCCGGCGTTGGGCGGGCCGACCACCGCGATGCGCAGCCCGTCGCGCAGCCGCTCGCCCCGGCGGCCGTCGTCGAGGAACCCCGCCATCCCCGCCGCCGCCTCGGCCAGCGCGCCGGCGAGGTCGTTCACCGTCCCGGCCGGAATCTCCTCGTCCGGGAAGTCGATCCACGCCTCCAGATGCGCCCGCGCCGCCGTCAGCCCCTCGGCCCACTCGTCGAACCGCCGCGCCAGCCCGCCGTCGAGCTGGCGCAGGGCCAGTTCCCGCTGCGCCTCGGTCTCGGCGGCGGTGAGGTCGTTCACCGCCTCGGCGGCGGTCAGGTCGAGCTTGCCGTTCAGCACCGCGCGGCGGCTGAACTCGCCCGGCTCGGCGTGGCGGAAACCGGGCGCGCGGGCGAGGACGGAGACCGCCTTGTCCAGCACCGCGCGGCCGCCGTGCAGGTGCAACTCCACCGTGTCCTCGCCGGTGTAGCTGGCGGGCGCGGCGAAATAGAGGACCAGCGCCCGGTCCACCGGCGCGCCCCCGTCGGCCAGCGGGCGCGCGGCGGCGCGGCGCGGCGGCGGCAAGTCGAACCCGAACAGGTCCGCCGTCCGCGCCGCCTCCGGCCCGGAAACGCGGACCACCGCGACGCCGGCCCGTCCCGGCGCGCTGGCCAGCGCGAAAATCGTGTCCTCGCGGGAAATCGCCATGGCGGGCGCTTGTCCCTCCGTTTCGTCCGCGCCGATCCCAAACCCCGCGGCCGGTTCCGTCAAGCGCCCCGCGCGGAAGCGCGGGGCGCCCCGGCCTTGCGCCGGGGCCCAGGGGAGGAAGGGGCGCGGGCGTCGGCCGATCAAGCGGCGCGCGGCCGGCGTGCGCCAACAGGCCGGCGGCGGTGCTCTTTTCCTTCGCGCCGGAGCAGCTGGGCCCCGGCGCAAGGCCGGGGCGCCGCCCCGCGCCTCGGCGCGGGGCGGCGTTTGGCGATGGACAGGACTTCGCGCGGCGCGATAGGTTCGGGCGGAATCCCGCCGGCGCGGCCGCGCGGCGAAAACGGGAGGGGATCATGGGTTACGTTACCGTCGCCGCCGGGGACGGCGGCTCGTTCCAGGCCTACCGCGCCGATCCGCCCGGCGGCGGCGACGCGCCGGGCCTCGTGCTGATCCAGGAGATTTTCGGCGTCAACAAGGTCATGCGCGACCTCGCCGACGGCTACGCGGAACAGGGCCTGCTCGTGCTCTGCCCGGACATTTTCTGGCGCATCGAGCCGGGCGTGGACATCACCGACGGTTCGCAAGCGGAGTGGGACAAGGCGTTCGACCTGTTCGGCAAGTTCGACACCGACCTCGGCGTGCGCGACCTCGACGCGACGCTGGCGCATCTGCGCGGGATGGAGGGCTGTTCCGGCAAGGTCGGGACCGCGGGCTACTGCCTCGGCGGCAAGCTCGCCTACCTGATGGCGGCGCGCACCGGCGTGGACTGCGCCGTCAGCTATTACGGCGTCGGGATCGAGGGGCTGCTCGACGAGGCCTCCGGCATCTCCCGGCCCTGGCTGTCGCATATCGCGGAGAAGGACGGCTTCGTGCCGCCGGAGGCGCAGGCCGCCGTCCGCGAGGCCCTCGCCGGCCACGCCCGATGCACGCTGCACACCTACGAGGGCCAGGACCACGCCTTCGCCCGCGTCGGCGGCGAACATTACGACAAGGCGGCCGCCGACCTCGCCAACACGCGCACGGCCGCGTTCCTGCGCGCCCACCTCAACCGATAGGAGCAAGCGAAATGGTCAAGGCCGTTCGTTTCCACGAGACCGGCGGACCCGAAGTCCTGCGGATGGAGGATGTGGAGGTCGGCGCGCCCGGCCCGGGGGAAATCCGCGTCCGCCACACCGCCATCGGCCTCAACTACATCGACACCTACCACCGCAGCGGCCTCTACCCGATGGCGCTGCCGTCGGGGATCGGGATGGAGGCGGCCGGCGCGGTGGAGGAGGCCGGGCCGGGCGTCGAGGGGCTGGCCGCCGGCGACCGGGTCGCCTACGCCTCGCCGCCGCCGGGGTCCTACGCCGAGGCGCGCACGATCGACGCCGGCAAGGTCGTGAAAATCCCCGACGGCGTGTCGGACGACCAGGCCGCCGCGCTCATGCTGAAGGGGCTGACGACGCAGTACCTGATCCGCCAGATCTACAAGGTCGGCCCCGGCGACACGATCCTGTGCCACGCCGCGGCCGGCGGCGTCGGCCTGATCCTGTGCCAGTGGGCCAAGAGCCTGGGCGCGACGGTGATCGGCACCGTCGGGAGCGAGGCCAAGGCGGAACTGGCGCGCGCGAACGGCTGCGACCACCCGATCCTCTACCGGACCGAGAATTTCGTCGAGAAGGTCGCGGAGATTACGGGCGGCGCGAAACTGCCGGTGGTGTACGATTCCGTCGGGCGGGACACGTTCCCGGCGTCGCTGGACTGCGTGCGCCCGCTGGGGACCTTCGTGAGCTTCGGGCAGTCCTCCGGGCCGATCCCGCCGGTGGACCTCGGCGTGTTCGCGGGCAAGGGGTCGCTGTTCTTCACGCGGCCGACGCTGTTCCACTACGCGAGCGGGCCGGCGGCGCTGCGCGCGATGGCGGACGACATGTTCGCGGCGGTCGCCTCCGGGGCGGTGAAGGTGAGCATCGACCAGACCTTCCCGCTGGCCGAGGCCCGCGCGGCCCACGAGGCGCTGGAGGGCCGGCGGACGACGGGTTCGACGGTGCTGGTCCCGTAACCGCGGGTTGCGCGCCCCGGCCCCCGAGCCGGGGCCTAGAAAGGAAAAGGGCGCGGACGCCGGGGGGGGAGTCGCGCCCCATCGTCGAGCGTTTGCGCCCTTCTCCTCCGCGCCGGCGCCGCCTGGGCCCCGGCTCGAGGCCGGGGCGCCCTCGCGTTACGAATTCATCGCGTCGAAGAAATCGGCGTTGCTCTTGGACGCCTTCAGCTTGTCGAGCAGGAACTCCATCGCGTCCACCGTGCCCATCTGGGTCAGGATGCGGCGCAGCACCCACATCTTGGCCAGCGTGCCCTTGTCCACCAGCAACTCTTCCTTGCGGGTGCCCGACCGCGTGATGTCGATGGTCGGGAAGGTGCGCTTGTCCGTCAGCTTGCGGTCGAGGATGATCTCGGAATTGCCGGTCCCCTTGAACTCCTCGAAAATCACCTCGTCCATCCGCGAGCCGGTGTCGACCAGCGCGGTGGCGATGATCGAGAGCGAGCCGCCCTCCTCGATGTTGCGGGCCGCGCCGAAGAACCGCTTCGGGCGCTGCAGCGCGTTCGCGTCCACGCCGCCGGTCAGCACCTTGCCGGAGGACGGCACCACCGTGTTGTAGGCGCGCGCCAGCCGGGTGATCGAGTCGAGCAGGATCACCACGTCGCGCCGGTGCTCGACCAGGCGTTTCGCCTTCTCGATCACCATCTCGGCGACCTGCACATGGCGGCTGGCTGGCTCGTCGAAGGTGGAGCTGATGACCTCCCCCTTCACCGTGCGGTCCATGTCCGTGACCTCCTCCGGCCGCTCGTCGATCAGGAGGACGATCAGGTAGACTTCGGGATGGTTCCGGGCGATGGAGGTGGCGATGTTCTGCAGCATCACCGTCTTGCCGGTGCGCGGCGGCGCGACGACGAGCGCGCGCTGGCCCTTGCCGATGGGCGCGATCAGGTCGATCACCCGGCAGGTCGGGTCGCTGCGCCGGGTGACCGCCTCGATCTCCAGGTTGAGCCGCTCGTCCGGGTAGAGCGGCGTCAGGTTGTCGAAATTGATGCGGTGGCGGACGACGTCCGGCTCCTCGAAGTTGATCTTGTTGACCTTGAGCAGGGCGAAGTAGCGCTCCCCGTCCTTGGGCGAGCGGATCTGGCCCTCCACCGTGTCGCCGGTGCGCAGGCCGAACCGACGCACCTGGTTCGGCGAGACGTAGATGTCGTCCGGGCCGGGCAGGTAGTTGGATTCCGGCGAGCGCAGGAAGCCGAACCCGTCCGGCAGCGTCTCCAGCACGCCGGCGCCGTAGATCGGCACCTCGTTCTCGGCAAGCTGCTTCAGGATCGCGAACATCATGTCCTGCTTGCGCAGGACGCTCGCGTTCTCGATCTCGAGCTCCTCCGCGAAGGCGAGGAGGTCGGACGGGGATTTCGTCTTGAGTTCCTGAAGATGCATCTCGACAGGTCTTTGTCCAATGGGGGGAGAGCGTGCGCCGGCGGGCTCGGGCCCGGGCCGGCCGCGCCGCCGGAAGGAAGGATCGCGGCGCGGTAACGGAACCCCCCCGTAGCCAATGCCGGCGGCAATGTCAAACGGGGAGATTCGCCGCCGCCGCGCTCACCAGGCCGGCTTCACCACCGCCAGCACGACGATGACGACCATCAGCACCGTCGGAACCTCGTTGATCGCCCGGTAGAAACCGGCCGGCAGCGTGTTGGCGTCGCGCTCGAAAAAACGCCGCCAGCGCGCCAGCGCCCCGTGCGCGCCCGTCAGCCCCACCAGCGCGAGGATTTTCGCCCACATCCACGGCGCTTCCATGTGGGCGGGATCCAAAAGCATCATCCAGACGCCGAAACCGAAACTGGCGAACATCGCGGGGTTGATAATGACGCGGAGGAGCCGCCGCTCCATCGTCTTCAGCGTTTCCGACAGGTCCGATCCCGGCGCCGCGTCCGCGTGGTAGACATAGAGCCGGGGCAGGTAGAGCATCCCGGCCATCCAGGCCATGACGCTCACGATGTGGAGCGCCTTGATCCATATGTAGTATTCGACCATCGCCCGCGCCCCCGCGCCTCGCCTTCGCCCTACGCCCCGCCGCGCAGCAGCCGCGCCAGTTCCTCGACATGCTCCGGCGGCGTGGACGGCAGCACGCCGTGGCCGAGGTTGAAGACATGCGGCCCGCCCGACAGCGCCGCCAGGATGCCGCGAACCTCCCGCGCCATCGCCTCCCCGCCCGCCGCCAGCGCCGCCGGGTCGAGATTGCCCTGGACCGGCAGGAGCGGTTGTAGCGCCCGCGCGGCCCAGTCCGGCGGAACCCCGGTGTCGATCGCCACGGCGTCCACCGCCGCCTCCCGCGCGAAGTCGATATAGCGGACCCCGGCCCCCCGCGGGAAACCGATGACCGGCACGCCGGGATGCGCGGCCCGCACCGCCTCGGCGATCCTGCGGACCGGCTCGATGGACCAGCGCCGGAACGCCTCCGGGGCCAGCACGCCGGCCCAGGAATCGAACAGCTTCACGATTTGCGCGCCGGCCGCGACCTGCGCGCAAAGATGCCGGACGGTCGCCTCGACCAGCAGGTCGACCAGCGCGGCGAACCCTTCCGGGTCGCGGTAGAGCCACCCCTTCGTGCGCGCGTAGTCGCGGCTCCCGCCCCCCTCGACCATGTAGGTCGCGACGGTCCAGGGCGCGCCCGCGAAGCCGATCAGCGCGATGTCGGAGGGCAGCGCGGCGCGGACCCGCGCGACGGTTTCGTAGGTCGGCTCGATCCGCGCCCAGTGGGCCGTCGCCGACAGGCGCGACAGGCCCCGCGAATCCTCGACCGGATCGAGGACCGGCCCGCGCCCCTCCTCGAACCGCACCGGCTGGCCGAGCCCATACGGCGCGACCAGGATGTCGGAGAACAGGATCGCGGCGTCCGGGCGGAAACGCCGGATCGGCTGCACGGTGACCTCGGCCGCCATCCGGGGATCGAGGCAGAGGTCGAGGAAGGACCCGGCCTCGGCCCGCAACGCCCGGTATTCCGGCAGGTAGCGCCCGGCCTGGCGCATCAGCCAGAAGGGCGGCCTGTCGGCCGTGGCGCCGTCGAGGACGTCGAGGATCGGGGGCCGGCTCATCGCGCTGTTTTCCACGGTGCGGGGTGTCGCCTTGCAACTTACTATATTCCTGAAAAAAGAAAGGATAGCGGTCGTAGGCGCTGTGGAAACGGGGAATCCCGGTTTCTCCCCGGCGTTGTCCACGGCTTCGGTCCCGGCGGCCGTAGGAACCGGCGCTTGGGGACATCCCCGGGGCGCGAACCGCCCGCGTGGCGGCGCGTGGGGCTTGTGGAGCGGCGGGAAACGGTGGAAAACCCCGGTCCGGCGGGTCCTCTCCCCGGTTCCCCGGTTTCCCGGCGCGCGTCGCGCGGATGCGCGAAACCGGCCGGCGGGGCGTGGAGGGATGGGGAGAATATCCGGCCGGGGCCGGGAATGGGCGTTTCGTCCCGCTTCGCCCCCGGATTGTCCACGGCGGAATGTGCATCGGCATGGCGGCGCGGTTCCACATCCACCTGGTCTCGGACGCGACCGGGGAGACCAACCACCAGATCCTCCGCGCCTGCATGGCGCAGTTCCAGGGCGTGGAGGCGACGGAGCATGTGTGGTCGCTCGTCCGCTCGCGCGCGCATATCGAGAAGGTGCTGGCCGGGCTGGAGGCCTATCCCGGCCCGGTGCTGTTCACGCTGGTGGACGCCGAGCTGCGCCGCCGCCTGACCGAGGGCTGCCAGCGCCTGTCGCTGCCCTGCGTGCCGGTGCTGGATACGGTGCTGCGGGCGCTGGGCGACTATCTCGGCGTCGAGAGCCACGGCACGCCGGGCCGCCAGCACCGGATGGACGCGGCCTATTTCCACCGGATCGAGGCGATGGATTACACGCTCGCCCACGACGACGGCCAGCATGTGGAGGACCTGGCGGACGCCGAGATCGTCATCCTCGGCGTCTCCCGCACCTCGAAGACGCCGACCTCGCTCTACCTCGCCAACCGGGGCTACAAGACCGCCAACATCCCCATCGTGCCCGGCCTGCCCCCGCCCCCGGAGATTTTCTCCGACGCCGCGCCCTTCACCGTCGGCCTCACCAACGACCCGGTGCGGCTGACGCAGTTGCGGCGCAACCGCATGTTGATGCAGAACCAGCGCGACGCGACCGACTATATCGACCTCGAAAAGGTCCGGCGCGAGGTCGCGGAGGCGCGGCGGCTGTTCCACGCCAACGGCTGGCCGGTGATCGACGTGACCCGCCGCTCGATCGAGGAGACCGCCGCCGCCGTGCTGCAGCACCACGCGCGCTTCCACGGGACCGACGGATGACGGGGCCGGCGTTGCAAGCCGCTGGCGGGGGCGGCCCGCCGCTGGTGCTGGCCTCCGGGAGCGCCGCGCGCGCGGCGATGCTGCGCGCCGCCGGCCTGCGTTTCGAGACCGTCCCGGCGGATGTGGACGAGGCCGCGCTCCGCCGGCCGCTGGCCGCGCGCGGAGCCACGGCGGCCGAGGCGGCGCTGGCGCTCGCGGCGGCGAAGGCGGAGGAAGTGGCGCGGACGCGGCCCGGCGCGCTGGTCCTCGGCGCCGACCAGATCCTCGAACACGAGGGCGAGTGGCTGGAGAAGCCCGCCGGCGCCGCCGGGGCGCGCGCGCAACTCCGCCGCCTGTCGGGGAGCGCGCACCTGCTGGCGAGCGGCGCGGTCGCGGTCCGCGGCGGCGCGACGCTCTGGCGCGGCGCCGCCGAGGCGCGGCTCGCGGTCCGGCCGCTGGGCGAGGCGTTCCTCGACGCCTACCTCGCCGCCGCCGGCGATTCGGTGCGCGAATCCGTCGGCGGCTACAAGATCGAGGGGCTGGGCGCGCAACTGTTCGCGCGCGTCGAGGGCGACTGGTTCGCCATCCTCGGCCTGCCGCTGCTGCCCCTGCTCGAATTCCTGCGCGGCGAGGGGATCCTGGAGCGCTGACGCCATGCTGGTTCTCGGCCTGACCGGCTCCATCGCCATGGGCAAGAGCACGACGGCGGACATGCTGCGCCGGCTCGGCGTTCCGGCGCACGACGCCGACGGTTGCGTCCACCGCCTGTTCGCGCGCGGCGGAAGCGCGGTCCGGCCGGTCGAGCGGGAATTCCCCGGCGTCGCGGCGGACGGCGCGGTGGACCGCGGCCGGCTCGGCGCGGCGGTGTTCGGCCGGCCGGAGGCGCTGGCGCGGCTGGAGGCCATCGTCCATCCGCTGGTGCGCGCGGACCGCGACCGTTTCCTGGCGGCGCGGCGGCGCGCGCGGGCGCGGGTCGTCGCGCTGGACGTGCCGCTGCTGTTCGAGAGCGGCGGGGAGAAGGCGTGCGACGCCGCGATCGTCGTCTCGGCCCCGCGCTTCCTGCAGCGCCGCCGCGCGCTGGCGCGGCCGGGCATGACGCCGGGGAAGCTGGCCGCGATCCTCGCCCGCCAGACGCCCGACGCCGAGAAGCGCCGCCGCGCCGATGTCGTCGTCCCCACCGGGGCCGGGCGGGCGCTGGCCTTCCGGCGGCTGAAGCGGTATCTCCTGCGCAAGCGCCGCCGCACCGGGGCGCGGGGGAGGGCGCGATGCGCGAAATCGTGCTGGACACCGAGACGACCGGGCTGGAAGTCTCGGCCGGGCACCGGATCGTCGAGATCGGGGCGCTGGAACTCGTGAACCACATCCCCACGGGGGCGAGCTTCCACCGCTATGTCGATCCCGAACGCGATGTCGAGCAGGGCGCGTTCGAGGTGCACGGCCTGTCGCGGGCGTTCCTGGCCGGGCATCCGCCCTTCCGCGACATCGCCGGGGACTTCCTCGCCTTCGTCGGCGACGCGCGGCCGGTGATCCACAACGCGCCCTTCGACATGGGCTTCCTCGACATGGAGCTCGACCGCGCCGGCCTGCCCCGCATCCCGGTGGAGCGCGTGGTGGACACGCTCGCCATGGCGCGCCGCCGCTTCCCCGGCGCGCCGGCCAGCCTGGACGCGCTGTGCGCCCGTTTCGGCGTCGACAATTCGCACCGCGACACGCATGGGGCGCTGGTGGACGCGCGCCTGCTCGCCGCCGTCTACCTGGAGCTGGCCGGCGGCCGCCAGCCGGGCTTCGAACTGGCCGCGGACTCCGCCGCCGGCGGCGATCCGGCCGGCCCCGCCCCGGCCGCCGTCCGCCCGGCCCGCGCGTTCGCGCCGAGCGCCGAGGAGCTCGCCGCCCACAACGCGCTGCTCGACCGGATCGCGGACCCGATCTGGCGGCGCGAATAGGCGCGGCCGAGCCGCCGTCGGTTCACTGGAGCCGCCGTCGGTCCGCCGCCGGGGCGCGCTCCGCCGGCGGCTCCGGCTCCATGTCCTGGATGCCGAGCGTGCGGTCGCGGAAGCGGTCCGGCACGGCGCGGCCGGTGTCGGTGAAGGCGCGGCGCACCGCCTCGACATTGCGGCCGACCACCTCGGCGCGGTTCTCGCGCGTGAAGGCGTTCGAGGCGTACAGCGTCTCCAGCGACCCCTGGAAGCGCGGCGCCACGTAGCGCGCGAACAACTCGTAGCTGCGCATCGTCTGCTCCCGGTTGGCCCATTCGTGGGCGCGGAACATGACGCCGCCGAAGCCGCCCCGGCTCAACTCCAGCAGCCGCTCGATGCCCGCGATGGCGGTCTCCGGCGAGCCGACCAGCGTCGTGCCCATGCGCACGCCGTCGCGCAGCGGGTCGTCGGAGCGGCCGGGCGGCCGGCCGAGCGTCTCCTCGAAATAGGTCAGCGTTTCGGCCCGTTCGCCGGCGTGGACCTCGCGCAGCGCCTGTTCCGGGTCCTCGGCGAGGTGCATGACGACGACCACGCGCCAGTCCTTGCGGTCCATCCGCCGGCCGTGTTCGGCGGCGGTGTCCTCGGCGATTTTCCACTGGTCCGCCAGCGCCTCCGGCCCGCCGGGCAGGCCGGCCCCGATCGACAGCACGCCCAGCCCGTGCCGCCCCGCCGCCATCATGCCGAACGGCGTGATCGTGCTCGCCACCGCGATGTGGAAGCGCGGGTCGCTGTAGGGCGCGAGGTGCAGGCGGGCCTTCCGGAGCCGGAACCAGCCGGCGTCCATCGTCACCGGCTCCTCGCACCGCAGCAGCGCCATTATCGCGTCGAGGGACTCGACCATGCGGTTGCGCTGCGCCACCGGGTCGATGCCGAGCATGTAGGCGTCCGAGGGCAGCGCGCCGGGGCCGCAGCCCAGCATCGCGCGCCCGCGCGTCATGTGGTCGAGCTGCGTGAACCGTTGCGCCACCATGAAGGGGTTGTGGTAGGGCAGGCTGGTGACGCCGGAGCCGAGCGCGATATGGCGCGTGCGCTCGGCGGCGGCGGCGATGAAGATTTCCGGCGCGGCGATGGTCTCCCATCCGGCCGAATGGTGCTCGCCGATCCACGCCTCGTCGTAGCCCAGCCGGTCCAGCCACTCGACCAGTTCGAGATCGCGCGCCATCCCGTAAGTCGGGTTCTCCCCGAGCCGGTGGAACGGCGCCATGAACACACCGAATCTAAGGCCGCGCCGTGACATAAGGGTCTCTCCGTTCCGCCGGTGGGGATCGCGGCAATCTAGGGCATTTCCGTCCCGGACGGAAACGCGCCCGAACGGCGCCCCGGACACGATCCGGGGCGCGGCTCGGAGGCCGGGGCGCCCGCCGGTGGCGTGGGGGCGGCGGGGCGTGGTAGGGTCTTGGGAGGCGGCGCGGTGGGGCGGCGCCGCGCCGCCCGAACCCGCCGCCGGAGACCGCCATGCAAACCGTCGCGTCCATCCTCTCGACCGTCGGCAACACGCCGATGCTCGAACTGACCGGGATGGATTCGGGGCCGTGCCGCCTGTTCGTCAAGCTGGAATGCCAGAACCCCGGCGGCTCGATCAAGGACCGGATCGGCCTCTCCATCGTCGAGGCGGCCGAGCGCGAGGGCAAGCTCGCGCCCGGCGGCACCATCGTCGAGGCGACGGCGGGGAACACCGGCCTCGGCCTCGCCCTGGTCGCGGCGCAAAAGGGCTACCGCCTGGTGCTGGCGATCCCCGACAAGATGGGCGCGGACAAGATCCGCCACCTCCGCGCGCTCGGCGCCGAGGTGCGGCTGACCCGCTCCGACGTGCCGAAGGGCCATCCCGAATACTACCAGGACATGGCGGCGCGGATCGTCGCCGAGACGCCCGGCGCCTTCCTCGCCAGCCAGTTCGACAACCCCGCCAACCCCCACGCGCACGAAACCACCACCGGCCCGGAAATCTGGCGCCAGATGGGGGGCGAGGTGGACGCGCTGGTCGCCGGCGTCGGCTCCGGCGGCACGATCACCGGGACCGGGCGCTACCTCAAATCCATGAACCCGGACCTGGAGGTGGTGGTCGCGGACCCGGTGGGTTCGGTGGTCGCGCCGGCGGTGCGGACCGGCGAGGTCCGCTACGACGGCGGCTCCTGGCTGGTCGAGGGCATCGGCGAGGACTTCATCCCCGACAACCTCGACCTCTCGCTGGTGGACGACGGCGAGGTCGTGAGCGACCGCGAGGCCTTCGCCGCCATCCGCGACCTGCTCAGGACCGAGGGCGTGCTGGCCGGAAGCTCGACCGGGACGCTGCTCGCCGGCGCGCTGAAATGGTGCCGGCGCCAGAGCGCGCCGAAGCGCGTCGTCACCTTCGTCTGCGACACCGGCAACAAGTACCTCTCCAAGGCGTTCGACGACGCCTGGCTGGCCGAACAGGGGCTGCTGGAGCGCGAGGAGGCCGGCGACCTGCGCGACCTCATCGCCAACCGCGCCGACATGGGCCGCGTCATCGCCGTCGGCCCGGCGGACACGGTGAACACCGCCTACAACCGGATGCGCGCCAACGAGGTGAGCCAGCTTCCGGTGCTCCACGACGGCGCCGTCGTCGGCGTGCTCGACGAGGAGGATGTGCTGCTCGCCGTCTTCGGCCGCCCGGAGGTGTTCGGGGAGCCGGTCTCGAAGCACATGACCGACCGGCTCGACACGATCGACGCGCGCCGCCCGATCGCCGACCTGCTCGAACTGTTCCGCGCCGGCAAGGTGGCCATCGTGATGGACGGGGCGGATTTCCTCGGCATGGTCACGCGGGTGGACCTGATCGGCCGCATCCGCCAGTCGCTGCCCTGAGGCGGGGAGGCGCCGCGATGGAACGACGCAACCGGCCGGGCTTCGCCACCCGCGCGATCCACGCCGGCCAGGCGCCCGACCCGGCGACCGGCGCGATCATGACGCCGATCTACGCCACCTCCACCTATGTCCAGGAAAGCCCCGGCGTCCACAAGGGCTTCGAGTATTCGCGCAGCCAGAACCCGACCCGGTTCGCGCTGGAGGCCTGCGTCGCCGACCTGGAGAACGGCGCGGCCGGCTTCGCCTTCGCCTCGGGGCTGGCGGCGATGGGCACGCTGCTGGAACTGCTCGACAGCGGCGACCATGTGATCGCGATGGACGACCTCTACGGCGGCAGCTACCGCCTGTTCGAGAATGTGCGCAGGCGCTCCGCCGGCCTGTCCTTCGACTTCGTGGACCTGTCCGACCCGGCGGCGCTGGAGGGGGCGCTGACCGAACGCACGCGGATGGTCTGGGTCGAAAGCCCGACCAACCCCTTGCTGAAGCTGGCCGACCTCGCCGCCATCGCCGCGTTCGGCGCGCGCCACGGGTTGATAACGGTGTGCGACAACACCTTCTGCTCGCCGTATGTGCAGCGGCCGCTCGACCACGGTTTCGACATCGCCATGCACTCGACGACGAAATACCTGAACGGCCATTCCGACGTGGTGGGCGGGATCGCGGTCGTCGCCGAGGGCCGCGACGACCTGCGCGCGCGGCTGGGCTTCCTGCAGAACGCGGTGGGGTCCGTGGCCGGGCCGTTCGACAGTTTCCTGGTGCTGCGCGCGCTGAAGACGCTGCCGGTGCGGATGGAGCGCCACTGCGCCAACGCCGCCCGGATCGCCGAATTCCTCGAGGCGCATCCCCGGATCGAGAAAGTGTACTACCCCGGCCTGCCCGGCCATCCGCAGCACGAACTCGCCCGGCGCCAGATGCGCGGCTTCGGCGGCATGGTGTCGGCGGTCGTCGCGGGCGGCCTGCCCGCCGCGCGGCGCTTCCTGGAGCGGTGCGAACTGTTCGCGCTGGCCGAGTCGCTCGGCGGGGTGGAGAGCCTGATCGAGCATCCGGCGATCATGACGCACGCCAGCGTGCCGCCGGAGATCCGCGCGGCGCTGGGCGTGTCCGACGGCCTGGTGCGGCTTTCGGTCGGCATCGAGGATTGCGGCGACCTTCTCGCCGAACTGGAGCGCGCGCTGGCCTGAGGGCCGGCGGCGGGGGAGCCGGGGGAAGGGGCGATGGCGGGTCGCGCGCGGATCGAGGCGAGGCCGTTGTCCGGCGCGATCGGCGCGGAAATCTCCGGCGTCGACCTTTCGCGGCCGCTCGACGACGCGACGGTCGCCGAAATCCGCCGCGTCCTGCTCGACCGGCTGGTCGTCTTCTTCCGCGGCCAGGACCTCGACCCGGCGGCGCAGCTCGCCTTCGCCCGGCGTTTCGGCGAGCCGGCGATCTACCCCTTCGTCGCGGGGCTGGACGGCTTTCCGGAGGTCACGCCGGTGGTCAAGGAGGCCCACGAGACGGCCAATTTCGGCGGGTTGTGGCATTCCGACACGACCTACCGCGAGGCGCCGCCGCTCGGCTCGATCCTCTACGCCGTCGAGGTTCCGCCGGCCGGCGGCGACACCGAGTTCGCCAGCATGTATCTCGCCTACGAGGCGCTGTCGGACGGGATGAAGCGCCTGCTCGACCCGCTCCGCGCCGTCAACGTTTCCGGCAAGCCGCGCGCGATGGACACGCGGGCCGGGATGCGGCGCGCGGCGGCGACCGGGCTGGCCGAGGATTCGCTGTCGGCGGAGCATCCGGTCGTCCGCGTCCACCCGGAGACCGGGCGCAAGGCGCTCTACGTCAACATCGCCCACACCGCCCGTTTCGCCGGCATGACCGAAGAGGAGAGCGCGCCGCTGCTGGACTGGCTGTTCCGCTGGCAGGCGCGGCCGGAATTCGCCTGCCGGTTCCGCTGGGCGCCGGGTTCGCTCGCCTTCTGGGACAACCGCGCCGCCCAGCACAACGCGCTGAACGACTACCACGGCCACCGCCGCGAAATGCGCCGGATCACGCTCGCCGGCGACCGTCCGAGGGGGCCGGCGGGGTAGCGGCCGGGGCGGCGGCGTTCGTTCAGGAGAAGGCGACGCCGCCGTTCACGTCGAGCACCGCGCCGACCATGCCCGCCGCCGCCGGCGACATCAGGAAGGCGATCGGCCAGGCGATGTCCTCCGGCTCCAGCATCCGGCCGAGCGGGAAGGCGGCGAGGTCGATGTCGCGCCCCTCCGTCATGCGGGTGCGGGTCGGCCCCGGCGCCACCGCGTTCACCAGCACGCCGTCGCGCGCGTATTTCGCCGCCAGCATCCGCGTCATCGCGTGCACGCCGCCCTTGCTGGCGACATAGTGCGGCTGCGAGGTCACGCCGCCCATCCGCCCGGCGATCGAGCCGACCAGCACCAGCCGGCCCCAGCCCGCCGCCCGCATCCGGGGCAGGAAGGCGCGGGCGACGTTGATCGGCCCGCGCATGTTCACGTCGAAGATCAGGTCGACGTCGCGCTCCCAAGCCTCGGCGTCGCTGTCGATCCAGTCGTTGTAGCGCGTGACGCCGGCGGTGAGCGCGACCGAGTGCGGCGCGAGGCCGGCGTCGTCGAGTTCGGCGGCGAGCGCGTCCACCGCCGCGCGGTCTGCGATGTCGCAGGCGCGGGTGGCGACCGGCGCGCCGTGGCGGTTCTCGACGATTCGGGCCGGGCCGGACGGCTCCTCGATGTCGGCCAGCACCAGCCGCGCGCCCTGGGCGGCGCAGATTTCCGCGACCGCGCGCCCGATCCCCTGCCGCGCGCCGACCACCAGCACCGTCAGCCCCGCCAGCCCGAACCCCGCCGGTTTCCCATCCGCCGCCATGCCGCGCGCCTCCCTCCCGTTCGCCGCCGCCGAGTATCGCCGCGCCCGCGCCCCGCCGCAAGCCGGGCGGGCGGGGCGCTATTCGACGGCCATGAGGCGGGCGATCTCCGTGCTGGAGACCCGCCTCAGGCGTTGCGTCTCCGGCCTGCGCCGGCGGACGACCCCCGGCAGGCCGAGCAGCGCGTCGCGATAGGCGCGGCGTATCGCCCTTCCCTTGCCGTGCGCCGACCAGTAACGCAGCGACCGCAGGCCGAACCTGACATGTCCCGGAAGGCCCAGCAGCAGCAGGTCCGGCGGCATGTTTTTGAAATACGCCCAGACCAGGTTGCGATGGCCGTGGTAGATCTGGAAGTCGCTCGTCTCGTCGGTGGTGGCGGAGCCGACATGCCGAACCGTGGCCTCGGCGACGTACAGGCAGCGATAGCCCGCCAGCCGCAGCTTGAAGGCGAGATCGACATCCTCGAAGTAGCAGAAGAACGATTCCTCGAAGCCGCCGACCTCCAGGAACGCCGACTTCCCGTACATGGCGGCGGCCGCGCAGGCGCCGAACACCTCGCCCGACTCCCGGACGCCGGGTTCCGCCGGCGCGCCGTGGTCGCGCCGCCAGGCCCGGCCGTTGCGCGCCAGCATGTCGCCCGTTCCGTCGAGGACGCCCTCGGGTTCGACCTTGAACTGGCGCGAGCCGAAGAACGCGAATTCCGGCCGGCTCCAGGCCGCTTCGAGAAGCCGTTCGAGCCAGTCGGGTCCGGCGAAGGCGTCGTTGTTCAACAGCGCGATCCAGGGCGCCCGCGCCAGTTCGACGCCGCGGTTGTTGGCGAAGGCGAAGCCGGTGTTGCGGCCGAGTTCGAGAAGGCGGAACCGGGGATCGTCCCCCGGAACATGGGCGAGCGAACCGTCCTCCGAACCGTTGTCGACCACGATGGCCTCGAAGTCCGCGACGGTCTGGGCGCGCAGGCATTCCACGCATTCCGCCAGATGCGCGCCGCCATTGTAGTTCACGACAACGACCGAGACCCGCGGCTCCATGGCGCTCTCCGCTTCCCTCTCCGCCCGCGCGCCTAGCGGCCGCTGGCCAGCGGGCGCAAGACCCGGCGCGCCAGCGCGACGCTCCAGCGAACGACACGGCGGCGGCCCGCATGGACCTCCAGCGCCGCGAGTTCGTGGGGCGCGATGCCGAGGACCCGATGGACCTGGTGCGCCAGATGGTCGGCCTCGTCCGCCAGGTCGCCCGCGTCCACCGCGATCTCCAGCCCGCGATGCCTGACCCGCGCCTTCGCGTACCAGTCGAGCAGTTCCCGATGCCGCTCCGCCCGCGCCGCGCGTGACATCGGCACGCGGTAGAGCGAGGTGGTCTTCTCGATCCGGGCGAACCGGCCGGCCGCGGCGCTGAAGCGCAGCCAGAGGTTCCAGTCCTCCTGCATCTCCAGTTCGGGGTCGAAGCCGCCGCATTCGTCGAACAGGCGACGCTCGAACAGCACGGCGCAGATCGGCATGTAATTCCGCCGGCACAGTTCGAGATGGGAGAAGGGGATGTCGAACACGATCTCCCCCGGCCCCTCCGCCTCGATCTCGTGGCCGTCGGTCCACCGCGTCTCCACCTCGAAGGCGGTGGCGTAGGCGGCGCGCGCGCCGGTTTCGCCGATGCGGGCGACCAGTTGCTCCACATGGTCGGCGTAAAGCTCGTCGTCCTCGTCGAGGAAGCAGAGGTATTCGCCCCGCGCCGCCGCCATCGCCGCGTTGCCCGCGTGGCAGCGCCCCCGGTTCTCGCCCAGCGGCCGGTAGGCGATGTCGAGGTCGGCGAAGCCCTCGAGGAAGGTTTCGAGCGTCGCCGGGCCGTCCTCGACCACGACGGCCTCGATGTTCCGGTAGGTCTGGTTGCGGACCGTCTCCAGGGCGCGGCGCAACTGCGCCCTCCGGCCCACCGTGCGGATCAGGATGGAGACCGGCGGCGGATCGTCCATGTCCGGCCATGGCGCGACCTCGTGGAACGCGCCGACCCGGACCGGCGCGTAGTCGAAGCCGTGGAACCCCACCCCCGCGACCTCGCGGCGGCGTTCGAGGAAATGGACTAGGTCGCGCAGGTAGCGGATTCCGATAATCGCCAGCGTCTTGCGCTGGCCGGGGAAATGTTTCGGCCCGAAGAGGACTCTCAGGTAAAGCAGATAGCCCCGCGCCATGTCGCGCAACCCGCCGAACCGGGTCCTGAGATAGAGGTTGCCCAGCACGGAGTGGATGAACTGCGCGGGCTTGACTTGACCGGGCGCGTCGTAAGCGTCGTGGCGCAGGCAGGCCGAGGGGACATAGCGCAACCGCCACCCGGCCCGCCGCAGCCGCCACGACAGGTCCACATCCTCGCAGTAAAGGAAGATGCGCCTGTCGAAGCCGCCGACCGCTTCCCAGGCGGCGCGGCGGACCAGCAGCGCGGCGCCGCTGCACCAGGGCGGCTCCATCGAGACCGGATCGTACTGTTTGGGGTGCTCGTAGGGGACCTGCCGCGGCTCCCAGGCGCCGACATCGGCGCCCGCCCGCGCGGCGGCCCGCAGCAGGATCGAAAGGCAGTCGGGATAGAGCCGCGTGTCCGGGTTCAGGACGAAGACGAAGGGGGCGCGCCCCTCCCGCTGCGCCGCGTTGTGGCCCCGGCCGAAGCCGGCGTTCCGGCGGTTCTCGACGATCTCGAACCCGGCGAAGGCGCCGCCGCGCGCGGCCCGCAGCGCCCGCAGCCGCTCCGGCGTGCCGTCCGAACTCGCATTGTCGACGAAGACCAGCCGGAGCGACCCGGCGCCGCAGTCCTGCGCGGCGAGGCTTTCGACCAGGCGGTCGAGGTGGGCCGCGGAGTTGTAGGTCACCACCGAGACATCGACCCCGGCGGGCGCGGCCGTGTCCGGCGGCGTCATTCCGGTCCTCCGCCGGCCGGCGGTTTCGCGCCGGCGCGGGCGCGCCGCCAGCGCTCCAGCGCCCGGCCGCCGGCCAGCAACTCGTCGGCGGGCGCGCTGCCGGTCGGGGAGAGCCGCGCCAGTGCGAGCAGGTTCCCGGCGGCGTGTCCCATCCGCCACCGCCGCGTCGCGAGCACCGCGGCGCCGGCGCCCGCCATCGCGCCCGCCATCGCGTCTAGGGCCGCCAGTTCGGTTTCGAGGAAGGCGGCGTGCCGCCGCGCCTCCGCCGCCCCGGCCTCCAGGTCGGCCACGTGGCCGCGCGCGTCCGCCAGCCCCGCTTCGAGGGCGGCGCGCGCGCCTTCGAGGTCCTCGACATGGCCGGCGAGCGCCCGGTTTTCCCCCTGGAGGGCTTCGATAATCCGTTCGCGGGCGTTCTCGTCCCGCCACGGGAAGAAGGTCCGTTGCGCGTCGAGGAAGTCCGCGCGCGCGGCGTCGAGTTCGCGCGCCCGCGCCGCCGCGTCCGGCGCCGAGGCGGCCCGGAACGCCCGCTCGATCCACGGGTTGGCGGAGCCGTTCCCGTCGGCCGCGCCCGCGTGGTGGCGCAGCGCGGGATCGACGAACGCCCCGATCTCCGCCGCGCCCGCCTCGACCGGGACGGGCCAGGCGAGGCCGAGGTCGCGCGCCAGCCGCCCCGCCGCCCCCCGCCAGTCCTCCAGGAACGCCTCGTAGTCGATGAAGCAGACGGGGAACCCCCGCGTCGCGGCGTCCGCCTCCAGCAGGTGCGTCAGCCACAGCAGTTCGCCCTTGGCGATCGAGAACCCGTTGCGCTGGCGCAGCGACTCCGCGACCGCGCGCGGATGGCGGAACGGGATCGCGAACCGCGCGCGCGCGCCCGCCTCCTCCGCCAGGTCCAGCCACAGCGGCGCCAGCCGGGCCGCGCGCGGGTCCTTGAAGCCCCAGAGCGGCTTGCCGGCGAACTCCGCCTCCACGATCGCGCGCAGCCGGTCGCGGCAGCGGGCGGTTTCCGGCCGGCGGAGCCAGTCCTCCGGCAGCGGCTCGGTCGCGTCCCAGGCGAGGCCGAACGCCTCCAGCAGGCGCTCATGCGCCTCGACGATGCCCCGGTGCTCCCAGAAGCCGCGCTCGTTGTCGTCGGCCGCGTCGATCAGGTCGCGGCCGAGATCGACGCCCAGCAGGTTGCAGACCCGCGCGACCAGCGAGGTGCCGCTGCGGTGCATCCCGGCGATAATCAGCGCCGTCGGCGCGCCGCCGGCGCCGGCGGGCGGTTCGCTGGGGGATGCGGAGGATGCGGGGCGGGCGTTCACCGGATCGCGTCCCGATCGCCGGGGCGGGAGGATCGGCCGCGCCGGCGCCCCGTCGGCCGCGCGCGCCGGGCTGTATAGCGCGCCCGGCCGGCCGCTGGAATCGGGAAAGCGCCGCCGGGCTTGCGCCGGGCGGGCCGGCGGGGTTGAATCCGGCCCGCGATGACCCGATCCGCCGCCGATCCCGCGCCCGGACGCGCCGCCCCGCCGACGATGCGGGCGGTCGTGTGCGCCGCCCCCTCGGACGACCTGTCCGGCGTTTCCGTGCGCGAGGTCCCGGTTCCCGTTCCGGGGCCGGGAGAGGCGCTGGTCCGGGTCGCGGCGGCGAGCATCGGCTTCCAGGACATCCTGATGTGCCAGGGCCGTTACCAGCACCGCCCGGACCCGCCTTTCGCGCCCGGCATGGCGTTGGCGGGGGAGGTTGTCGCGCCCGGCCCCGGCGCCGGGGGCGTCGCGGCGGGCGACGAGGTCGTGGGGAGCGTGCGCGCCGGCGCCTTCGCGCAATACGCCGTCGTGGACGCGGCCGCGCTCTCGCCCCGGCCGGCGGGGCTGGACATGGCGCGGGCCGCCGCCTTCCCCTCGGCCTATCTCACGGCCCGGGTCGCGCTCGCGCGGTGCGGGCGGCTGGCGCCGGGGGAGACGGTGCTGGTCCACGGCGCCGCCGGCGGCGTCGGCCTCGCCGCCGTCGATCTGGCGCGGCTGCTCGGCGCCCGCGTCATCGCGACGGCGACCGGGCCGGCCAGGGCCGCGGCGCTGCGGGACTACGGCGTCCGCGACGCGATCGACGCCGCCGGCGGCTTCGCGGCGCGCGTGAAGGCGCTGACCGGCGGGCGCGGGGCGGATGTCGTGTTCGATCCGGTGGGCGGCGACGTTTTCGACGAATCGACCCGCTGCGTCGCCTTCGGCGGGCGGATCCTGGTCGTCGGCTTTATGTCCGGCCGTTTCGCGGCGCTGCGCACGAACATCGCGCTGGTCAAGGGGTTTTCGGTGATCGGCGTGCGCGCGGGCGAGCACGGCCGCCGCTTCCCCGAACAGGGGCGGGAGGACCGGCGCGCCGTCCGCGACCTTGCCGAGGCCGGCCGCATCGACCCGCGCGTCCACGCCGAACTCCCGCTCGCCCGTGTCCTCGACGCCTTCGCCATGCTGGCGGAGCGAAAGGCCGTCGGCAAGGTCGTGCTGCGGCCGTGGGCGTAGGGCGCGCCGGCGCCGCTCGGCGCCGCGGCGCGACGCCTTCGAACGAGTCCGCTGTATCGTGACCCGAACAGGATTTCCAGGCGCGATTCCAGCATTATTGAGGTTGTATGGCGATTTATGGCCAGAGTTCCGCGAATTATAGTGATCGATAAGCGATTGTGGATGCGCGTGCGTCGCCTTGGCGTAACTTCGCTTCTCTGCATGATATGGCGATTGACGGCCCGAGTTCCGCGAATTATAGTGATCGACAAGCGATTGTAGATGCGTGTGCGCCGTCTTGGCGTGACTTCGCTTCTCCGCATGATGTTGCAACGGCCCGGCATCCGCCGGAACAGCGAGCGCGTGGAACACGGAAGGATAACGGAGCGATGGCGAACGTCACTGGTACGAACTACGACGACTACATCGAGGGAACCCCGGGCGCGGACGCGATCCACGGTCTCGGCGGCAACGACGACCTATCGGGCGGTGCGGGGCGCGACACGCTTTACGGCGGCGATGGCGACGACACGCTCATGGGCCTCGCCTACCGGCCGGACGCGGGCTTCGGCGAGGACGGGAGCGATATTCTTTACGGCGGCCGCGGCGACGATGTTCTCTTCGGCGGCGCGGCCGACACGCTTTACGGCGGCCAGGGCGCGGATGTGTTTTTCGTGTTGGACAGGCACGCCGGTGGCGCGATGGATTTCAACGCCGCCGAGGGCGACGTCTACGGTGTCTTCCTCGAGGGAACGGCGAACAGCGAGACATTGACCGGTTCGAACGCCACGGTCGCTTACTTTATTCGGGGGCGCGGCGGCAACGACCTTATCGTCGGAAACATCCACGACGATTTCCTGTTCGCCGACGGCGGGGACGACACGCTCCGCGGCGGCGACGGCGACGATTATCTCGCCGGCGACGAGGGTAACGACCTTCTCGACGGCGGCGCCGGGAACGACTTCCTTTATGGCGACGACGGAAACGACACGATTTACGGCGGCGACGGCGACGACACGATCGATGACGACCACGGGAACAACCTTCATTACGGTGGCGCCGGCGATGACCACATGTATTGGTCGAACGACGGCAACGAATCGTACGGCGAGGACGGCGACGACACGATGTACGCCGGGGTCGGCGACGATCTTCTTTACGGTGGCGCGGGAAACGATTTCTTCTTGATCTGGGGTGGCGAAAACACGATTTACGGCGGCGACGGCGACGACTCGTTCGAGGGCGGGACCTCGCGCGACGCAAACTCCATCCTCTACGGCAACAAGGGCCTCGATTATATCGCGGGCGGCTCTGGGAACGACACGCTCTACGGCGGGCAAAACGCCGGGACGCCGCGCGCGACGGCCGACGACGCCAAACTGAAGATGCGCGACGGGGTGGAGACGCTCTCCGGCGGGGCCGGCGACGATGTGCTCTACGGGAATTACGGAACCGACCTCCTCGACGGCGGCGAGGGCGCCGACAGGCTCTACGGCGGCAAGGACGGCGACACGCTGCACGGCGGCGCGGGCGCCGACGAGGTTTACGGCAACAAGGGGGACGACATCCTCTACGGCAACGCCGGCGACGATACGCTGAAGGGGGGCGCCGGCGCGGACACCTTCTATGTCGAGAGCGCGGCCGAGGTCGTCGATTACAACGAGGCGGAGGGCGACGTCATCGTCGTCCTTGTCGGCAACGCGGCGGCGGAGAGCCTGCCCGGCGAGGGGTAAGCGGTTGGGGGCAAGCCGCCCGCCGCCCCCGCGCGCGGCGTTGACGGGGCGGCGGCGGGGGGTTAGCCTGTCGCCTCGCTTGGAGGCGCCCCATGGCCGACGCTTCGTTCGATACGCTTTCGACCGCCAGCGACCTCAAGAACGCCGGCATCGATCCCGCCCACGCCGAGGCGATCGCGCGCGGCATCGGCGCGGCCGTGACCGGCGGCGGCCTGGTCACCCGCATGTATCTGGACAAGCGCCTCGCCGAATTGCGCACGCAGATGCTGACCGCGCAGCTCGTCACCGCGCTCGCCATTATCGGGGCGATCAAGTACTTGTAGGCCCATCGGCGCGTAACCTCGCCGGAGCCGCCGCATGTCCATCGGGCCGAACCCGCTCCGTCCCGGCGAACTCGCCGAACTTTCGCGCAGGTCCGACGCGCCGGGCCTGGTCCGGCTGGGCGCGCATCTCGGCGCGCTGGCCGCGACCGGGGCGCTGCTGCTCCATGTCGAAAACGCGGCCGCGCTGGCGGCGCTGACGGTGGCGCACGGGGTCCTGGTCTGCTTCCTGTTCGCGCCGCTGCACGAGAGCGTGCACGGAACGGCCTTCCGCTCGCGCGGGCTGAACCGGCTGGCGGGCTGGATCGGCGGGGCGGCGCTGGTTCTGCCGCCGGGCCGGTTCCGGCATTTCCACCTCGCGCACCACCGCCACACCCAGCGCCCCGGCCGCGACCCCGAACTGGCGACGCCGAAGCCCCGCGCCGCGCTCGAATACGCGCGCATCCTGAGCGGGGCCGAGTACTGGACGCGCGTCGCCTCCGCCCTGGCCCGGCACGCGGCGGGCAAGGTCCCGGAGCCGTTCGTGCCGGCGCGCCGGCGGGGCCGCGTCGTGCTGGAGGCGCGGATTTTCCTCGCCTTCTATATCGGCGCCGCCGCGCTGTCGATCGCGCTGGGGTCGGACTGGTTCTGGCGGCTGTGGGCGCTGCCCGTCCTGCTGGGGCAGCCCTTCCTGCGGGCCTTCCTGCTGGCGGAGCACTGGGGCTGCCCGGACGCGCGCGACATGTGGGCCAACACGCGGTCCACCGTGTCGAACCGGGCGGTGCGCCTGCTGGCCTGGAACATGCCGTTCCACGCCGAGCACCACGCGCATCCCAACGTGCCCTTCCACGCGCTCCCGGAACTGGCGCGGCGCGCGCGGGCGCGGAGGGTGGAGTCGCCGGGCTACCTGCCCTTCCACCTCCGCGAGGCCCCCGGCCTGGTCCGCCGCGGCGAGGGGCTGTAACGCGGCGCCGGCCGGCCGGGCGAACCGCCTTCCGCCGTACCGCGAAGCGATGCGTCGAGTTGACGGCCGCGCCGCGGACCGACAAGAATAGGCCGGCGCGGACCATGCGCGACGCATGGGCCGACCGGAGCCGATGGCTGGAAGCGTCATGAAGGGCCGGGTCTTCGCCTCGTCGCTGCTCGCGGCGGCGGTTGTGTTCTTCGTTTACGACCTCGCGGTGGACGCGCTGTTCGAGGGCGAGTTCGGCTCGGCCCATTTCGTCATCGAATTCGTCGTGTTCGCCGCCGTGACGATGGCCCTCGCGCTGAACCTGCGCGACATCCATCGCCTGCGCGCGCGGCTGAGCTGGGAGGAGCGGCGGAACCTGGGCCTTTCGGGCGCGCTCGCGGAGACCATCGGCGACCAGATGGACGAGTGGCGGCTCACCCGCAGCGAGAAGGACGTCGCCTGGATGATCATCAAGGGCTACCGCTTCGCGGAAATCGCGGAGATGCGCGGCGTCAAGGAAAGCACGCCCCGGCTCCAGGCCACCTCGGTGTACGCGAAGGCGGGGGTCAGCGGGCGCGCCGAGTTCGTCGCCGAGATCATTCAACCGTTGCTGATGTCCGTTCCGGAGAATGCGCCGCCACGCGACAAACCGCCCTCCGCCGCCGCCGGGCCGCCTTGACGCCCGCCGGCTCCCGCGGTTCGAGGACCTGGTATTGCGTCCGGCGCGGGGGAGTCGCGCGGCGCGAGGGCTGGACGGAGACCGCCCCGCTCGCCGATTTGCGCCGCCGCGTCGGCGCGCGCCCGGACGAGACGGTCGAGCTGTGCGTCGCCGGCGAAACCCGCCCGGTCGCGATGGACGGGTTCTCCCGCGCGTTCTTTCCGCGCGTCCGCGGCGTCGTGGGAATGGAGATCTCGTTTCGCGGGGAGACGCTTCGGCTGGCGCCCACGCGGATGCTGGCCGCCAACCTCGGGTTCGAGCGGGCGTTGGAGAAGTTCCTCGACGAACGGCGGGCGGACGCCGCCGGGTTCCGGGCCGAGGGCGCGCTCGGAGTTTTCTCCGCCCGACAGTTCCTGCTGCCCGCCGGCGAAGGACGGACGCCGGCGGAGCTTTTCCGCGGCTCCCCGCCGGTCGATCTCGCGGCGTCGAGCCGCGAGGCGCGCGCGGCGGAGATCGCGGACGGCATCGGGAAGTGGATGCTCGCCAACCTCGCCGCCGACGGAGGGCTGCCCTACAAGTACTGGCCGAGCCGGGGCTCCGGTTCGCCCGCCGACAACGCCATCCGCCGGTTCCTCGCGTCGCTGTCCCTGGCCCGTCTCGGCGAGCTGCGCGGAAGCGCGGCGATCCGGGACGCGGCGACGCGCAACCTGCGGTTCAACCTGAAGAAGTATTTCCGCGACATCGGCGGGGGCCGCGGCGCCATCGTCGAGCCGACCGGGGCCAAGCTCGGCGCCGCCGCCGTCGCGGGTCTGGCCATCCTGGAAAGCCCGGCCCGGGAGGAGTTCTCCGGGGAACTCGCCATGCTGGCGGCGGGCGTCGATTCGCTCGCGCACGACGAGCTCGGGTTTCGCACCTTCTTCTTCCCGCCGGAGCGCGACGGCGAGAACTGGAATTTCTACTCGGGGGAAGCGCTGCTTTTCTGGGCCGAGGCGGCGCGGAGACGGCATCCGGCCGCGCCGTCCCTCGAACGGTGCGCGGCGGCGTTCGAGCGCTGCCGCGACCGGCACCGCGGGAAGCGGAACCCGGCCTTCGTCCCGTGGCACACCCAGGCCTGCGCGTCGTTGTACGCGCTGACCGGGCGGCGCGAATACGCGGATTTCGCGTTCGAAATGAACGACCGTTTGCTTTCGATGCAGCAATGGGACGGACTCGAACCCGATCTGCGCGGGAGGTTTTACGATCCCCGCCGGCCCGAATTCGGTCCTCCGCACGCGGCGTCCACCGGGGCGTACCTCGAAGGGCTCGGGGCCGCCGCGGCGCTTGCCCGCGCGTTGGGGAGCGGGAGGCGCGCCATGCTGTACGAGCGCTCCATACACAGGGGACTGCGGTCGCTGCGGCAGCTGCAGTTCCGCGACGAGCGGGACGCTTTCTATGTCTCCAGGCGCGATCGCGTTTTCGGCGCGCTTCGCACGGAGGCCTACGACAACGCGATCCGGGTGGACTCGGCCGCCCACGCGCTGCTCGCGGCGATCGGGGTCTTGCGCCCGGCGCGGTTCGGCCCCGGCCGGTCCGCGGCCTCGGGATAGCTCCACGCGCCGCGTCGCGCCGGCGGGCCGGCGGGCGGCGCCCGCTCAGTGCTCGCCGCCGCCGGTCTCCGCCGCCGGCTGGCCCACGATCGCGATCCGGTCGCCCTCGGCGGCGTTGAAATCGGCGACCTCGGACGCGCTCTCGACAAGGAACACATCCGCGCCGGCGCCGCCGAACAGCGTGTCGTCGCCGGGCCCGCCTTTCAGCGTGTCGTCGCCGGCGCCGCCGGAGAGCAAGTCGTCGCCCTTGTTGCCGTGGGCGATGTCGTTCCCGTCGCCGCCATAGAGCGTGTCCCCGTCCTTGCCGCCGTAGAGCGCGTCGGCGTCCGCGCCGCCGCGCAGGATGTCGGAGCCGTAGTTGCCGTAGAGCACATCGTCGCCCGCGCCGCCGTGGAGCGTCTCGACGCCGTCGCGCATTCTCGCATTGGGGTCGGTCGCCGTCGCGCGCGCCGCCCCGGCGTTCTGGCCGCCGTAGAGCGTGTCGCTCCCCTCGCCGCCGTAAAGCCGGTCGAGGCCCTTGTTGCCGTAAAGGATGTCGGCGCGCTCCGCCCCGTCGAGCGTGTCGTCGCCGTCGAGGCCGAAGATCGTGTCGGCCGAGTCCGCGCCGGCGAGGTTGTCGGCGCCGGAGGTTCCGCTCGTGGCGAAGCCGGAGTTTCCGTCGCCATCGCCGTCGCCATCCCCGTCGCCATCCCCGTCGCCGTCGCCGTCACCGTCGCCATCCCCATCGCCATCGCCGTCTCCGTCCCCATCCCCGTCTCCGTCCCCGTCTCCGTCTCCATCGCCGTCGCCATCCCCGTCCCCGTCTCCATCGCCGTCGCCATCCCCGTCGCCATCCCCGTCGCCATCCCCGTCGCCATCCCCGTCGCCGTCTCCGTCGCCATCGCCGTCGCCGTCCCCGTCTCCGTCTCCGTCTCCGTCTCCGTCGCCGTCTCCGCCGGAGGGCGTATCGTCGGCTTGGGCGTATCCGCCGTCGGCGCGCTCCTCGGCGGCCCCGGCGAAGGGAATTGCCGTCTCGCCGGCGATCGCCGGGAACAGCGTCGCCCAAAGGGCCGGATCGATAATGTGCGGGTCGTTCGGGGTCATGGCGTCTCTCCGCCGCGAGGGTTCGCGAGAACTTCGCGGAAGCGGAGCCGTCGGCCGGCGGCGATTCCATATCGAATCCGCCGGAAAAACCGCGACATTGAGCGAACGCCTTGGAAGGGATCGACTCGCGCCCGGCTATGGCATTCGTCGAAAGCCGGGGTTCGTACCGCAAATGGATATGGACGCCGCCCCGGTCGGCGGCTCCGCTCCCGCGACGCCCGGAAACCGTCGGATCGGGGAGGAACCCATGACGGAGTTCGATTTCGCGGACGGAACGCGGCGCTTCACGCGGCTGGCCGAATCCGTCGACGTCGGCCCGTACCTGGAGGAACTGGACGCGGCGCCGGAAATGTGGCTTGCGGACACCGGCCGGCAACGCAAGGTCCGCTGCCAGCGAAACACGCAAAGCATCGTCCTGCGCGCCGCCAGGAAACCCCTTCCGCCCGGCGCGGCCAACGCGAACGACGTGCACGAGAGCCGAATCGCCCCCGCCGCGAAGCGGTTTCCCCGCGCGCTGGCCTTTTGCGAGCGCGTCGCCGACGAGCTCGGGGCGACGCCCGGACGCGCGATGCTGGTGGCGCTGCTGCCGAGGAGCCGGGTTTTCCCCCATGTCGACGCCGGCGCCTATTATCGGATCCGGGACCGCCTTCACCTGGTTCTGAAGAGTCCGGAAGGCAGCCCGCTCGCCGCGGGCGGCGAGACGGTCACGATGCGCGTCGGCGAACTCTGGGCGCTCGACAACAAGGCGCGCCATTCGGCGGACAATCCCTCCTCGCAAGCGCGGGTGCACCTGATCTTCGATCTCCTTCCGGCTCCCGGACGCGGCTTCCATGTTCTTCCGCCGCTCGAAACGGGCGGCGCCGGGACCGGCCGGGGGCGCCGGCGGCAAGGCGTTTGACTTCGCCGCGCCGATCCGTAGCTTCCGCTTCCGTCCGCCGGCCCCCCGAATAGCGAGGGCGGCGAAGGACGAAGGCGGGCGGGGGAGGCGCGCGGCATGGAGACGACGAAGCCGACGGTCCGGCCCCGGGTCCCGCTGTTCTCCTCGGGTCCCTGCGCCAAGCGGCCCGGATGGACGCCCGCCGTCCTCGCTGGGGCCGCGCTGGGGCGGTCGCACCGCGCCGAACCCGCGAAATCGAAGCTCGCCGAGGTCGTGGAGCGGAGCCGCGCCCTGCTCGGCCCGCCGCCGGAATGGCGGATCGGGATCGTCCCCGGCTCCGACACCGGCGCCTTCGAGATGGCGATGTGGTCGCTGCTGGGCGCGCGCGGCGTCGATGTGCTGGCCTGGGAGAGTTTCGGCAAGGGCTGGGCGACGGACGCGACGGCGCAACTGAAGCTGCCCGGCGCGCGCGTGCTCGACGCCCCCTACGGGGAGCTTCCCGACCTCTCGGCCGTCGATTTCGCCCGCGATGTGGTTTTCACGTGGAACGGCACGACCTCCGGCGTCCGCGTGCCGGACGGCGACTGGATCCCGGACGGGCGCGAGGGGCTGACCCTGTGCGACGCCACCAGCGCCGTGCTGGCCCAGGACATCCCCTGGCGCAAGATCGATGTCGCCACCTTCTCCTGGCAGAAGGTGCTGGGCGGCGAGGCGGCGCACGGGATGCTGGTCCTGGGGCCGCGCGCGGTCGAGCGGCTGGAGGGTTACACGCCGCCCTGGCCGCTGCCCAAGCTGTTCCGGCTGACGAGGGGCGGCAAGCTCGACGAGGGGATTTTCCGGGGCGGGACGATCAACACGCCGTCCATGCTGTGCGTCGAGGACGCGCTGGACGCGCTGCGCTGGGCCGAGGGGATCGGCGGCCTGCCGACGCTGATGGCGCGGGCCGACGCCAACCTCGCCGCCGTCGCGCGCTGGGTCGGGCGGAGCGCGTGGGCGGCGTTCCTCGCCCGCGATCCGGCGACGCGCTCCAACACCTCGATCTGCCTCGCCTTCGCCGATTCGCGCTTCGCGGCGCTGGCGGCGGACGCGCAAGCCGGGGTTCCCCGGCGGATGGCCGCGCTGCTGGCGGCGGAGGGCGCGGCATACGATGTCGCCGGGTATCGCGACGCGCCGCCGGGGCTGCGGATCTGGGGCGGGGCGACGGTGGAGACCGCCGACATCGAGGCGCTGCTCCCCTGGCTCGACTGGGCCTGGGCCGAAACCATGGCGGAACGCGGCGGCCGCCGGCCGGCGGGGCCGCCATGACGGAGGAGCGGATGCCCAGGGTCCTGATCGCCGACGACCTGAGCCCGCGCGCGGCTGAAACCTTCGCCGAACGCGGCGTGGCGGCGGATGTTCGCGTCGGCCTCGCGCCGGAGGAGCTTCGCGCCCGGATCGGCGCCTGCGACGGCCTCGCCGTCCGCTCCGCCACGCAAGTGACGCGGGAGGTGCTGGCGGCGGCGGGCCGGCTGCGCGTCGTCGGCCGCGCCGGGACCGGCGTCGACAACATCGATGTGGAGGCCGCGACGGAGGCCGGCGTCGTGGTGATGAACACGCCCTTCGGCAACGCCGTGACCGCCGCCGAGCACGCCATCGCCATGATGTGCGCGCTCGCCCGCGACATCCCCCGGGCCGACGCCTCGACCCAGGCCGGCAGGTGGGAGAAGTCGCGCTTCCTGGGGACCGAACTGACCGGCAAGCGGCTCGGCATCGTCGGCTGCGGCAATATCGGCGCCATCGTCGCCGACCGGGCGCGCGGCCTCAGGATGCGGGTGTCGGTGTACGACCCCTATCTCGGCGAGGACCGGGCGGCCGAACTCGGCGTCCGCAAGGTCGATTTCGACACGCTGCTGGCCGAGTCGGACTTCGTCTCGCTGCACACGCCGCTGACGCCCGCGACGCGCGGCATGATCGACGCCGCCGCCATCGCGCGCATGAAGCGCGGCGCGCGGCTCGTCAACTGCGCCCGCGGCGGCCTTGCGGTCGAGGCCGACCTGCGGGCGGCGCTGGACTCCGGCCGCCTGGCCGGCGCGGCCGTCGATGTCTTCGCCGTCGAGCCGGCGCGCGAGAACGCGCTGTTCGGCGCGCCGAACCTGATCGCCACGCCGCATCTCGGCGCCTCGACCATGGAGGCGCAGGAGAAGGTCGCGATCCAGATCGCCGAGCAGATGTGCGACTACCTGCTCTCCGGCGCCGTCGGCAACGCCGTCAACATGCCGTCGGTGACGGCCGAGGAGGCGCCGGTGCTGCGCCCCTACATGCGGCTCGCCGAACTGCTCGGCGGCTTCGCGGGCCAGGTCGCGAGCGACGCCATCCTGTCCGTGTCGGTCGAGTTCGAGGGGCTGGCGGCCGGGATCGCGGCCGAGCCGGTGGTCGCCGCCGCGCTGGCCGGGCTGCTGAAGCCCCGGATGGACGCGGTCAACATGGTGAGCGCCCCGAAAATCGCCCAGAGCCGGGGCGTGGCGGTTTCGACCGTGCGGCACGACCGGCCCTGCGACTACCAGACCCTGCTGCGGCTCACGGTCGAGGGCGAGGCCCGGACGCGGACCATGGCGGGCACGCTGTTCGCCGGCGACAGGCCGCGCCTGGTCGATGTGCAGGGCATCCGGCTGGAGGCCGGGTTCGCGCCGTCGATGCTCTATGTGCGCAACTACGACCGGCCGGGGCTGGTCGGCGCGCTGGGCGCCGTGCTGGGCGGGGCCGGCCTCAACATCGCCACGCTGCATCTCGGCCGCCGCGAGGCCGGCGGCGAAGCGATCGCGCTGGTCGCGATCGACGGCGAGGTGGGCGCGGAGACGCTGGCCCGGGTCCGCGCCATCCCGCAGGTCGTCCGCGCCGACGCGCTCGGTTTCCGGCCCTGACGCGGCGGCGCCCGGATGCGCGGCGGTATTGCGCGCCGCGCGGGAACATGCTACCGGAAATGGAAGTTGCGGACGGCGCGCCCCGGGCGTACCGTTCCCGGACGGGCGCGCGGACGCGGGGATCGCCGGTATGGACGAGGAAAGCGGTTTGGAACGCCGGGACACGGAAACGCCGGGCCTCGACCGCCTGTCGGAGGAAGACCTGCGGGAGAGGATCCGGAGCCTCGAAACCGACCTCAAGATCGAGCGCGCGATCAAACCCGTCGCCGCGCGGGTCGAGGAGCTCGCCCAGCGGATGGAGGAACTGGCCGGCGAAATGAGGGCGGGCTTCGCCACCCTCCATGGCGAAATCAAGGATGTCCGCGGCGAGGTCGAACTGGTCCGGAGCGAGCTCAAGGGCGAGATCGAGAGTGTCCGCGGCGAGGTCGAGCTGGTCCGGAGCGAACTCAAGGGCGAAATCGAGAATGTCCGGGGCGAGATCAAGGACGTCAAGATATGGGTCCTGAACCGGACGATCGCCGCCCTCGCGGCGCTGGCCGCCATCGCGCTCGCCGCCGGGCGCTACCTGCAGCCCTGAGCGCGCGGCTGTCGCGGCGCGCGCGGGCGCTTGCGCGGCGGGGCGGAACGGGGGTATTGCGGCGGCGCGGCTCCACGGATCGGGGACAGGCGCGATGTTCTCCGCGCTCGCCAGGGCGTTCGCCCAATTGCCGGAACCGCCGCTCGTGAGGGCGGTGGCGCTCAGCGTCGTCGGCGCGGTGCTGGCGATCCTCGCCGCGGCCGTGCTCGCCTGGATGCTGATCTTCGAGTTGTCGATCCTGGGCGACGGCTTCCTCGGCGGCGCGCTGGCCTGGACCGGCGCGGCGGCGGTGGCGGCGCTGGCCTTCCTGTTCTACCCCTCCACGGCGATGCTGATCGCCGGCTTCTTCTTCGATTCGGTGGCGGACGCCGTGGAGGCGCGCCACTACCCCGGCCTGCCGCCGGCCCGGCGGCGCGGGATCGGCGAGACGCTGGCCTCCGCCCTGCCGCTGCTGGGCGTGACGCTCGCGATAAACATCGTGCTGCTGCCCGTCTACCTGCTGGCGCTGGTCGTGCCGGGGTTGAGTGCGGTGCTGTTCTACCTCGCGAACGGTTATGTCTTCGGCCGGGAGTTCTTCGAGGCGGCGGCGGGGCGCCACCTCGACCGCCAGGCCGTCCGCGACCTGCGCAAGTCGCGGCGCGGGACGGTGTTCCTGGCGGGCGTGGCCATTACCGTGCTCACGACGGTCCCGATCCTGAACCTCGCGGCGCCGGTGATCGCGAGCGCGTTCATCGTGCATGTGTTCCAAAGGTTGCGGGCCGAAGCCGGGCCGTGATACCTTCCGATTCGCGGATCGGGCCGGAATCCGGCCCCTTATCCGGTCCGGCGGGCGGGGGTCCGATGAGCATGGCGCCGTTTCTCCGAAAGCCCTCCGCGCCCGAACCGGGGGCGGCGGAACCGCGCATGGGCGATCCGCTCCCGCCGGGCGGCGGCCCCGCGCCGAACCCCGGACCGGCGCCGGAGCTTCCCCGCGGGCCGATCGACATGGCGGGCGCCGCGCGCCGCGCCGCCGCCGCGCGCCGCGGGCCCGGGGCCGACGCCAACGCCAACAAGCTGGTCGTCGGGCGGGATATTTCCCTGAACGGCGGGATCGCCCATTGCGACACGCTGATCGTCGAGGGCCGGGTCGAGGCCACGCTGGAGGACAGCCGGCTGCTCGAAGTGGCCGAGTCGGGCGCCTTCCGCGGCAGCATCGTCATCGACGAGGCGGTGATCGCCGGCGTTTTCGAGGGCGAACTGGTCGCGCGCGAGAAGCTCGTCGTCCGGCCCACCGGCCGCGTCAGGGGCGCGGTGCGGAGCCGGCGGATCGAGGTCGAACTCGGCGGCGAGATCGAGGGCCAGGTCGGCATCCTGCGCGACGACGCCGGCCCGGAGCCGGACGCCGCGCCGTGAGGCGGCGGCCGCGCGCGCCGACGGTCCTCGCCGCCGTCCTCGCGCTGACGGCGGCCGCCTGCGACGGGAGCGGCCTGCTCGATTTCCTCGACGGGACGGAAAGCGCGGAAACCGAAACGGCGGCCGGCGCGCCCGCGCCGGGGCGGACGGCGGCGCCCGAAGGGGCGGCCCCGCCGGCGCGGACCTTCTCGCGCGCGGAACTCGATCCCGAAAGGCTGCTGAACCTGCCGGGCGGCGCGGTGTCCGACATCCTCGGCCCGCCCGCCTTCGTGCGCCGCGAGGCGGAGGCGCGGGTCTGGCAGTACCGCGCGCCGGACTGCGTGCTCGACCTCTACCTCTACGACGGCGAGGCCGGCCCGCGCGTGACCTGGTACGCCGCGCGCACGCTCTCGCTCGGCCCGGTTTCGGTCGCGGAGTGTTTCGCCGCGCTGTTGCGGCGCGGGCCGGCCGGGGCGGCGCGCGCGGGCTGACCGCCGGCGGGCGGGGGCGGCGCGGGGTCAGGCGGCGGTCTTCGCCTCGAAGCCGCAGAGGTCGGCGACGCGGCAGGACGGGCAGTCGGGCTTGCGCGCCTTGCACACATAGCGGCCGTGCAGGATCAGCCAGTGGTGGGCGTGGAGCCTGCGCGGCCTTGGCGTCCGGCGCTCCAGCGCGCGCTCGACGGCGAGCGGCGTCTTGCCGGGCGCGAGGCCGGTGCGGTTGGCGACCCGGAAGATATGCGTGTCGACCGCGATCGTCGGCTCCCCGAAGGCCATGTTGAGCACCACGTTCGCCGTCTTGCGGCCGACGCCGGGCAGCGCCTCCAGCGCCGCGCGGTCCCGCGGCACCTCGCTCCCGTGCTCGCGGACCAGGATTCCGGAGAGCGCGACCACGTTTTTGGCCTTGGCGTTGAACAGGCCGATGGTGCGGATATGCGCCCGCACGCCGTCCTCGCCGAGCGCCAGCATTTTCTCCGGCGTGTCGGCCGCGCGGAACAGCCCGGCGGTCGCCTTGTTGACGCCGGCGTCGGTCGCCTGGGCGGACAGCACCACCGCGACCAGCAGCGTGTACACGTTCGTGTGGTCCAGCTCGCCCCGCGGCTCCGGGTTCGCGGCGGCGAGCCGGGCGTAGAACGCCTCGATGTCGGCTGTCCTCATCTTCCGGGCCATGGCCGCACCCTAGCGCGCGGCGCGGGGGAGGGGAAGCGGCGGGCTTTACCGCCGGCCCCGGCGCCTCTATACCCGGCGCATGACCGCGACCCGCAAAAACGCGAACGACGCGAACGACGCCAACGACGCGAACGACGCCGACGCCGACGCGTCCGCCCCCGAGGCGGAGGCGGAGCCGGGAGAGAAGGCGATCTTCGAGGCCGTGCTGACGCCGCACCGCGCCCTGCCCGCCATCGGGTTCCTGGCGGTGATGGCGGCGCTGACCGCCGCCGGCGCCGCGATCGGCGCGAGCTTCGCCGTGCTCGGCGCCTGGCCGGTGATCGGGTTCTTCGGCCTGGACATCGTGATCGTCTATGTCACGCTCCGATGGAGCTACAAGGCGACGCGCCGGTCCGAATGGATCAGGCTGACGCGCGAGGAGCTCGAAGTCGTCTTCCTCGACGGGCTGGGCGGCGCGAAGCGCGCCATCATGCAGCCCTACTGGACCCGCGTGGACCTGCGGTCCGCCGGCCTCGGCCGGCCCCGGCTGCTGCTGCGCTCGCGCGGGGCGGCGCTGGAGCTGGGCTGTTTCCTCGCGGCGGCCGACAAGGCCAGCCTGGCCGACGCCCTGTCGGAGGCGCTGGAGGTGACGCGCACCGCGCCGGCCCTCGCGCCCGCCGAGGTCGAGCCCCGATCGAGCCCCGGTCGAGCCTTGAGGCCCGGCACGTCGATCAAGCCCTGAGGCCGAGCACGTCCGCCATGTCGTAGAGGCCGGGCGCGCGGCCGGCCGCCCAGCGCGCGGCCCGCACCGCGCCGGCGGCGTAGATATGGCGGCCGGCGGCCCGGTGGGCGATCTCGACCCGCTCCCCCGGCCCGGCGAAGACCACCGAGTGGTCGCCCACCACGTCGCCGCCGCGCAGCGCCGCGAAGCCGATCCGGCCCGGCTCCCGCGCGCCCGTGTGGCCCTCGCGCGACAGGACGGCGGCCTCGGCGAAATCGACGCCGCGGCCGCGCGCCGCCGCCCGCCCGAGGCCGAGCGCGGTGCCCGACGGCGCGTCGATCTTGCGGTTGTGGTGCATCTCGACGATCTCGACGTCGAAGGACTCGTCGAGCGCGCGGGCCACCTGTTCGACCAGCGCGAACAGCAGGTTGACCCCGAGGCTCATGTTCGGCGCGAAGACGACCGGGGCCGTCCGCGCCGCGCGTTCGAGCGCCGCCTCGCCCGCCGCGTCCAGCCCGGTGGTTCCGACGATCCAGGGCGTTCCCGCCGCCCCGGCCGCGGCCGCGTGGGCGGCGACGGCGCCGGGCAGGGTGAAGTCGATCACGGCGTCCGAGGCGGCGAACAGCGCCGCCGGATCGCCGGTCGCGGCGACGCCGAGCGCGCCGAGCCCAGAGATGTCGCCGACATCGCGGCCCTCGTCCGCGCTCCCCGGCCGGACCGACCCGGCGGCGAGGACCGCGCCCGGCGTTTCCAGCGTCTGGCGGACCAGCATCCCCCCCATCCGCCCGCCGACCCCGGCGACCCCGACCCGCGTCCCCGCCCCGCCCATCGCCCGTCCTCCCGCAAGGTTCCGTTCCCGGCCGCCAGCCTAGCAGCCGGCCGCGCGGGCGCGGAAGGGGGAGTCTGGCGCACGGGCGGAGAGCGGCGCTCCCTTCGCCCCGGAGACCGGCGCCGACGGCGGGTTTACGCCTTTACCTCCGGCGGGAGCGCCGTTACGGTAACGCCGAGGAAGGATGCGGATCGCCGCCCCGGAGGTTTCGCCATGCACGCCGCCATCGCCGAGAAGAGGGAGGAACTGGCCCGGCTTTGCGTTCGGTACGGCGTCGCGCGGCTCGAAGTCTTCGGCTCGGCGGCGCGTGGCGCGGACTTCGACCCGCGGACCAGCGATGTCGATTTCCTCGTCGAGTTCGATCCCGACAACGACCTGCCGCCGTTCGAGCGGTTCTTCGGCCTCGCCGGGGCGCTGCGCGCCGCCTTGGGCCGCCCCGTCGACATCGTGGAGGACCGCGCCGTCCACAACCCCTATTTGCGGGCGGCCATCGACCGGACACGCGAACTTGTCCATGCCTCGCGACCCGCCGCTCAGTCCTTCAAATCTTCCCAGATGCCCTTCACGCGGTCGAGGAAGCCGGTGGATTCGGGGCTGGTGTCGTCGTTGCCGGCCTCGGCGAACTCCTCCAGCAACCCCCGCTGGCGCGGCGTCAGGTTGACCGGGGTTTCGACGGCGGCCTCGACGTAGAGGTCGCCGCGCGCGGCCGAGCGCAGCACCGACATGCCCTTGCCGCGCAGGCGGTAGCGCGTGCCCGACTGCGTGCCCGGCGCGATCGAGATGCGCGCCCGCGCGCCCTCCAGCGTCGGCACCTCGATCTGCCCGCCCAGCGCCGCCGTCGTCATCGGCAGGGGCGCGCGGCACCAGATGTCCGGCCCCTCGCGGCTGAAGATCGGGTGCTCCTCGATCGACAGGAAGATGTAGAGGTCGCCCGCCGGCGCGCCGCGCATCCCGGCCTCGCCCTCGCCGGCGAGGCGGATGCGCGCGCCGTCCTCCACCCCGGCCGGGATGGCGACCGACAGCGACTTCTCCCGGCGCGTCCGCCCGGCGCCGGCGCAGGAGGGGCACGGGTCGCCGATCGTCCGCCCGGACCCGCCGCAGGCGCCGCAGGTCCGCTCGACGGAGAAGAAACCCTGCTGCGAGCGCACGCGGCCCCTTCCGTGGCACGCCTGGCAGGGCGCGGGCCGGGAGCCGGGGCGCGCGCCGGAGCCGCCGCACGGCTCGCACGCGACGACGGCGGGAACCGTGATCTCCGCGCGCCGCCCGGCGAACGCCTCCTCCAGCGTTATCGCCATGTCGTAGCGCAGGTCGGCGCCGCGCCGGGCGCCGCCCGGACCGCCGCGCCGCCCGCCCATGAACTCGCCGAACATCTCGTCGAAAATGTCCGAGAAGCCGCCGGCGGCGAAGCCCTCGAACCCGCCCGCGCCCGGCCGCCCGACGCCCGCGCCGCCCTCGAAGGCGTCGTGGCCGAAACGGTCGTAGGCGGCGCGTTTCTGCGGGTCCTTCAGGACGTCGTAGGCCTCGTTGACCTCCTTGAACCGCTGTTCTGCGGCGGAATCGTCGGGGTTGCGGTCCGGGTGGTGCCGCATCGCGAGCTTGCGGAAGGCGGATTTCAGCGCGTCCTCGTCCGCGTCCCGCCCGACGCCCAGCGTTTCGTAGTAGTCCCGTTTCGCCATCGACAGCCGCCGCCTCCCCGCGCGCCGCTTCGTCCGGCCCGGCCGGCGGCCCCCGCCCCCGGCCGGACCCGCGCCCGGTCAGGCGGACTTGTTCCGGTTCCGCTCGTCCACCTCCTCGAAGTCGGCGTCGACGACGTTCGGGTCGCCGCCGGGCCGGCCGGAGGCGCCGTCGTCCGGGCCGTCCCCCGGCCCCCCCGGATCGCCGCCGCCGTCGCCGCCGGCCTGGGCGGCGGCCTCCTGCTGGGCCTTGTACATCGCTTCGCCGAGCTTCATCGAGGCCTGGGCGAGTTCGTCGGTGCGCGCGCGGATGGCGTCGCCGTCCTCGCCCTCGGCGGCGGACCTGGCGGCGGCGATCGCCTCCTCGACCGCCTGGCGGTCCGACGGCTCGACCTTGTCGCCGAACTCGGACAGCGAGCGTTCGGCGGCGTGGATCGCCTGTTCGGCGGCGTTGCGCAGTTCGACCAGTTCGCGGCGCCGGCGGTCGGTTTCGGCGTTTTCCTCGGCCTCGCGGATCATCCGCTCGATGTCGGCGTCGGACAGGCCGCCGGAGGCCTGGATGCGGATCTGCTGCTCCTTGCCGGTCGCCTTGTCCTTGGCCGAGACATGGACGATGCCGTTGGCGTCGATGTCGAAGGCGACCTCGACCTGCGGCATCCCGCGCGGGGCCGGCGGCAGGCCCACCAGGTCGAACTGGCCGAGCAGCTTGTTGTCGGCCGCCATCTCGCGCTCGCCCTGGAAGACCCGGATGGTGACGGCGGTCTGGTTGTCCTCGGCGGTGGAGAACACCTGGCTCTTCTTGGTGGGCACGGTGGTGTTGCGGTCGATCAGGCGGGTGAAGACGCCGCCCAGCGTCTCGATGCCGAGCGACAGCGGCGTCACGTCCAGCAGCAGCACATCCTTCACGTCGCCCTTGAGCACGCCGGCCTGGATCGCCGCGCCGGAGGCGACCACCTCGTCCGGGTTGACGCCGCGATGCGGTTCGCGCCCGAAGAAGGTCTTCACGGTCTCGGCGATCTTCGGCATCCGGGTCATGCCGCCGACCAGGATCACCTCGTCGATCTCGCCGGCGCCGAGGCCGGCGTCCTTGAGCGCGGCGCGGCAGGGGCCGACGGTCCGCTCCACCAGGTCCTCGACCAGCGCCTCCAGCTTGGCGCGGGTCAGCTTGATGTTGAGGTGTTTCGGGCCGGTCTGGTCGGCCGTGACGAAGGGCAGGTTGACCTCGGTCTGCATCGAGCTGGAGAGTTCGATCTTGGCCTTCTCCGCCGCCTCCTTCAGGCGCTGCAGGGCGAGCTTGTCGCCGCGCAGGTCCACCGTGTTCTCCTTGCGGAACTCGTCCGCCAGGTAGTCGATGATCCGGTGGTCGAAATCCTCGCCGCCGAGGAAGGTGTCGCCGTTGGTCGACTTCACCTCGAACACGCCGTCGCCGATTTCGAGGATCGAGATGTCGAAGGTGCCGCCGCCGAGGTCGTACACCGCGACGGTGCCGCCGCTCTTCTTGTCGAGGCCGTAGGCCAGCGCCGCCGCCGTCGGCTCGTTGATGATGCGCAGCACGTCGAGGCCGGCGATCCGGCCGGCGTCCTTGGTCGCCTGGCGCTGGGCGTCGTTGAAGTAGGCCGGCACGGTGATCACCGCCTGCTCCACGATGTCGCCGAGGAACGCCTCCGCGTCCTCCTTCAGCTTGCGCAGCGTGAAGGACGACACCTGGCTCGGACTGTACTTCTCGCGCCGGGCCTCGACCCAGGCGTCGCCGTTGTCGCCGGGGACGACCTTGTAGGGCATCAGTTCGGCGAAGGCCCGGGCCGCCTTGTCGTCGCGCCGCCGGCCGATCAGCCGCTTGATGGCGAACAGCGTGTTCTCCGGGTTGGTGACGGCCTGCCGCTTGGCGGCCTGGCCGACCAGCCGCTCGCCATTGTCGGCGAAAGCGACCATCGAGGGCGTGGTGCGTCCGCCCTCCGCGTTCTCGATCACGCGCGCGTCCGCGCCGTCCATGAAGGCGACGCAGGAATTGGTGGTTCCGAGATCGATTCCGATTACCTTGGCCATGCGGTCCTCTCGCGCTTTCGCGGACGGGAACGGTCCCGCGAGCGCCTGGGGCGTTCCCGGTTGCGGGGGATTTCGACTTCCCGGCTATATAATGGCGCGAATCGGGCGCCGCAAGCCGCCGCGCGGGCCGGGCCGCGTTTTCCCGCCGCGACGGCGCCGGAGGAGGGCGATGATCGTCTCGGCCAGCTACCGCACCGACATCCCGGCGCTCTACGCCGACTGGTTCGAGCGCCGGCTGGACGCCGGGTTCTGCGAGACGGTCAACCCCTACAACGGCAAGCGGTCGCTCCTTCCGCTCGGCCCGGACGAGGTGGACGGCTTCGTGTTCTGGACCCGCCGGCTCGGGCCCTTCGCGGGCGCGCTGGCGCGGCTGCGCCGGCGGGGGACGCCCTTCGTCGTGCAGCACACCGTCACCGGCTACCCGCGCGCGCTGGAGCGCGCCACGCCGGACTGGCGGCGCGCGGCGGACGAAATCGGCGAGGCGGCGGCGCGGCACGGCCCGCGCGCCGTCGTCTGGCGCTACGATCCCGTGATCGCGACCGACCTCACCCCCGCCGCCTTCCACGAGGAGCGGGTGGGCCGGCTCGCGGAGCGCCTCGCGGGCGCGGTGGACGAGGCGGTGTTCTCCTTCGCGCATATCTACGCCCGGACCCGGCGCAACACCGACCGCGCGGCGCGGGCCGGCGGTTTCGGCTGGACTGACCCGGACGACGACGCCAGGCGCGGCCTGCTCGTTCGGCTCGCCGGGATCGTCGGCGCGCGCGGGATGCGGGCGACGCTGTGCGCCCAGCCGGGCCTGCTCGCGCCGCCGCTGGAGCCGGCGGCCTGCATCGACGCGGCGCGGCTTTCGGACATCGCCGGCCGGCCGGTGCGCGCCCGGCGCAAGGGGAACCGGCCGGGCTGCCTCTGCGCCGAGGCGCGCGACATCGGCGCCTACGACACCTGCCCGCAGGGATGCGTGTACTGCTACGCCAACCGCTCGCGCGAGGCGGCGTTGCGGCGTTTCCGCGCCCACGACCCGGCGCGCGCCGCCCTCGCGCCGCCGCCCCGCCTCGCGGCGGTTCAGGCGGGTCCGGAGGATTTGTCCCCGTCGGGAGGTTCGTTCCCGCCGCCATCGTCTTCGCCGCCGTCGGGAGGTTCGGCCGGATCCGGCGCGGGGGGCCCCTTGGCGACGCCCACCATGGCGGCGCGCAGCACCCGGTCCTCGATGGCGTAGCCGGGCTGCAGCACCTGGGCGACCGTTCCCGGCGCCAGGCCGGCGTCCTCGATCTCGAACATCGCCTGGTGGAAGTTGTAGTCGAACGCCTCGCCCAGCGGCTCGATCCTGCGCACGCCGTGTTTCTCGAAGGCGGCGAGCAGCCCGGTTTCCGTCATCTGGACGCCCTCGACGAGGCTGCGCACCGGCTCGTCGGCGTGGTCGGGCATTTTGGCGATGGCGGCCGCGTCGAGGGCGCGGCGCAGGTTGTCGGCGACGCCGAGCAGGTCCCCGGCGAAATTCGCGACGCCGAACTTGCGCGTCCGCTCCAGTTCGCGCTCGGTCCGCTTGCGGAGGTTCTCCATTTCCGCGGCGATCCGCATGTGTTTGTCCGTGGCGGCCAGAAGACGGGACCGAAGATCGATCACCTCGACCTCCAGTTCCGCTTCGCCCTCCTCCGCGCCGGCCGGCTCCCCGTCGCCGTCCGCGTCCCCGGCCTCGCGCGCCCAGGGCGACGCGCTCGCGGCCGCCGCCTCGCCGGCGCTGTCCGCCGCGTCCGCGGCCGGGGGCGCGTCCCCGCCGTTCCCGGCGCCTTGCGCGCCCGCGCCGCCCTCGGGGGCGGCGTCCTCCCGTTCCTTGTCCGACATCGCGTGTTCCACCCGTTCCGGCCCGTCCGAACGGCCGCTATGTAGGCGATCGCGCCGGATTTGCAACCGCCGCCGGCGCCTCAGTCGAGGACGCGGCCGACCAGCTTCGAGGTGTAGTCGACCATCGGGATGATGCGGGCGTAGTTCATCCGCGTCGGCCCGATGACGCCGAGCGCGCCGACGACCCGGCGCCCCTTGTCGTGGTAGGGCGCCACGATCAGGGAGCAGCCGGCGTGCTGGAACAGCGCGTTCTCGGCGCCGATGAAGATGCGCACGCCGTCGGCGTCGCCGGTGGCGTCGAGGATCTGGATCAGGCTTTCCCGGCGCTCCAGCGCCTCGAACAGGGCGCGGATGCGCTCCAGGTCCTCGACGGCGGTGACATCGTTCAGCAGCTTCGACTGCCCGCGCAGGATCAGCGCGCCGCCCGGCGTCCCGCCGGCCCACAGCGCGACCCCGGCCGCCACCAGCTTGTCGGTCAGCGCGTCCAGTTCGGTGCGCCGTTCGGCGATCTCGGTCAGGATGCGGGCGCGCGCCTCCTCCATGGTCGAACTGGCGAGGCGGGCGTTGATGTAGTTCGCCGCTTGCGAGAGCGCCGACGGCGCGAGGCCGGCCGGCAGGTCGATCACCCGGTTCTCCACCAGCCCGGTGTCCGACACCATCACCGCCAGCGCGCGCCCGCCGTTGAGCGGCACGAACTCGATCTGGCGCAGCGGCGAGTCCGCCTTCGGGGAGATCACCAGGCCGGCGCATTCGGTCAGCCCGGCCAGCGCGGCGCCCGCCTCCTCCAGCACTTCCGGGAAGCTGCGGCCGGCGGCCGAGCACTGCCCCTCCAGGCTGGCGCGCTCCTCCCGCGTCAGGTCGCCGCCGATCTCCAGCAGGCCGTCCACGAACATCCGGAGGCCGAGGTCGGTGGGCAGCCGCCCGGCCGAGACATGCGGCGCGAACAGCAGCCCGGCCTCCTCCAGGTCGGCCATGACGTTGCGGATCGTCGCCGGCGACAACCCGCCGCCCATCCGCCGCGACAGCGTGCGCGAGCCGACCGGCTCGCCGGTCTCCACGAAGGAGTCGACGACATGGCGGAAGACTTCGCGCGACCGCTCGTTCAGCGTCAGGATGTCCGAACCGTGCATCGGCCGAATCTAGAGCGATTCCCGCCCGGATGGAACCGCCCGAAGGCCGCGCCCCGCGCCCTCGCCCGGACGGCCGGGGGGGGCGGCCGGGAAGACCCCGCCGCCCCGCGTGTCGCGAACGGGGACACGGGGTATCCATCGCGGGCCGGCGGCTCTAGGATCGCGCCGCCGGGGCGGCGGGGGCCGGGCCGGACGCGACAATCCGACATGAACCCGAAAAAAGGGGGGAGAACGGAAATGGATGTGCGCCTCGACGGCAAGACCGCGCTGATCACCGGCGGCAGCCTGGGCCTGGGACGCGCGATGGCGGTCCGCTTCGCCGAAGCCGGCGCCTCGGTGGGGATCGCGGCGCGGCGCGCCGGCCCGCTGGAGGAGGCGCGGGCGGAAATCGCCGCCGCCGGGGCCGGCAACCGGGTCGCCGTCCACGCCTGCGACGTGAGCCGGGCCGAGGACTGCGCCGCCCTGCACGAAGCCGTCGCCGGCGAGCTCGGCCCGATCGACATCCTGGTCAACAACGCCGGAACCTCCCAGCGCGGGCCGTTCCTCGACATTTCGGACGAGGTGTGGCGGCACGACCTGGAGCTGAAGCTGTTCGCCGCGATCCGCCTCTCCCGCCTCGTCCTGCCGGGGATGCGGGCGCGCAAATGGGGCCGGATCGTCAACGTGCTGAACACCGGGGCCAAGACGCCGCCGGCCGAGGGCGCGCCCACCGCCGTCAGCCGCGCCGCCGGCATGGCGCTCACCAAGGTGCTGGCGAACGAGGCGGCGGCGGACAATGTGCTCGTCACCGGCCTGCTGGTCGGGCTGATCGACAGCAACCAGCACCGGGTCAAGCACGAGGCCGGGGGCGGCGACGGCAGCTACGAGGACTACCTCGCCGACATGGCGGCGGCGAGCGGCATCCCCGTCGGCCGGGTCGGCCGGCCCGAGGAGTTCGCCGACATGGCCTGCTTCCTCGCCTCGGACCGGGCGAGCTTCGTGACCGGCGTGGCGATCAACGTGGACGGCGGGCGCAGCCCGGTCGTCTAGGACCGCGCGGGCGGCCGGGCCGCGCGATGGCCGGGGCGGGCCGGGACCCGGCGGCCGGAGGCGCCGCCGCCGCCCTCTGCGCGACGCTGGCGGCGCAGGTCGCCGTCGCCATGGGGATCATGACGGTCCCCGTGCTGGCGCCCTGGGTCGCGGCGCGGCTCGACATCGACCCGAGCCGGATCGGCCTCTACTCCGCCGTCGCCTTCGCGGGCGCGATCGCCTTCACCTCGCTCGCGGGGTCGGTGGTGGGGCGGTACGGCGGGCTGCGGACGACGCAGATCGCGCTGGCGCTCGGCGCGGCCGGGATGGCGGCGACGCTCACGGGCTGGACGCCGGCGGTGCTGGCCGGGGCCTTCGCGGCGGGGATGGGCTACGGCGTCGCGACGCCGGCGGCGAGCCACCTGCTCGCCCGCACCGTGCCGGCGCGCCGGCGCGGCCTCGCCTTTTCGGTGAAGCAGACCGGCGTGCCGGCGGGCGGCTTCCTGCTGGGGCTGACCGTCCCGGTCATCGCCGCCAGCCATGGCTGGGAGTGGGGGGTCGCGGCGGTCGTCGCGGCCTTCCTGCTGGTCGCCGCCGCGATCCAGCCGCTGCGCGCCCGTTTCGACGGCGACCGCGATCCCGGACGGCGGATCGGCGCGGCCGAGACCCCGGCCGCGATCCGCATGGTGCTGGCCGACGCGCGGCTGCGCCCGCTGGCGATGGCGGCCTTCGCCTACGCCTGGATGCAGTTGTCGCTGTTCTCCTTCTTCGTGGTGGCGATGGTGGAGCGCGCCGGCCTCGACCCGGTGGCGGCGGGCGCGGCCTTCTCGGCGATGCACGCGGGCGGGACGGTCGGCCGGCCGACGCTCGGCTGGGCGAGCGACCGGCTGCTCCCCGCGCGGCCGCTGCTTTCGCTGGTGGGGTTCGGGATTTTCGCCGTCGGGCTGGCGATGGCGGCGCTGGACGAGGACTGGCCGGCGGCGCTGCTGTGGGGGACGGCCTTCGTCGCCGGGTTCGTCGCGGCCGGCTGGAACGGCGTGTATATCGGCGAGATCGCCCGGATCGTCCCGGCGGAGCGGGTGGGCCGGGCGACGGGCGGGGTTTCGGCCTTCGCCTTCCTCGGCGTCGCCACCGGCCCGGCGGCGTTCAGCGCCGTGGTCGCGGCTACGGGGAGCTATCCCGCCGCCTTCCTGACGGTCGGCGCGATCGCCCTCGGCCCGGCCGCGCTGCTGCTGCGCCCGCCGCGGCGGTGAGGCCGGCCGCGCGTCACCAAAGCTTGTCGAGGGCGGCGGTCGCGGCGACGATCCCGGCCGCGACGACATGGAGCCGGTTCGTCATCCGCGTTTCGAGGGCGGCGAGTTCGGCCTTCAGCTGGGGAAAGGTCGCGACGGTTTCGCGGCTGTCGCGGACGGTCTCCACGATCGCTTCGGCGAGTTCCTCTCCCGCGCCTCTGGCCGTGAGCCGCTTCACCGCTTCGTGCGTGTCGAAAGTCGCCCCGTTCGCCATGCGCCGTGTCTCCGCGATCCCCGCCTTTCGCCCGATCCTAACACGGTTCGCCGGCCGTCGGGACCGGGGATATTGCGCGGCGCGCGGCGAGGCCGGATAAAGGGGCGCGCGGGCGAGGAAACGGGCGGGGAGCGGCGGGCGTGAAAATCGCGGTCATGGGCGCCGGGGGCGTCGGAGGGTATTTCGGGGCGCGGCTGGCGGCGGCGGGGCACGAGGTGGGATTCGTGGCGCGCGGCGCGCATCTCGGGGCGATCCGGGCGAACGGCCTTTCGGTCGCCAGCCAGCTCGGCGACATCCTGCTCCGCCCGGCGCGGGCGAGCGACGATCCGGCCGCGTTCGGCCCGGCGGAGATCGTGCTGTTCGCGGTCAAGGCCTACGATTGCGCGGCCGCGGCCGAGGCGCTGCGCCCCGCGCTCGGCCCGGAGACCGGCGTTGTCCCGCTTCTGAACGGCGTCGACCATATCGACACGCTGCGCCGGATACTGGGGCCGGAGCGCGTGCTGGGCGGCGTCGCCAACATCAGCGCGCTGATCGAGGCGCCGGGCGTCGTGCGGCATTTCGACCGGCTGCAAATCCTGCGGTTCGGCGAGATGGACAATTCGGCGAGCGCCCGCGCGACGGCCTTCCGCGAGGCCTGCGCCGGCGCCGGGATCGACTGCCCGGTCCCCAACGACATCGAGCGGGAACTGTGGCAGAAGATGGCGATGATCTGCGCGCTCGCCGGCGCCAACTGCCTGACCCGCCTGCCGCTCGGCCCCTGCCGGAGCGATCCGGCGACGCGGGCGCTGCTGGCGGACCTGGTGGCCGAGACCTGCGCGGTCGCGCGGGCCCGGGGCGTTCCGCTGCCCGGCGACCAGGAGGCGCGGTCGATGGAGTTGCTCGACAAGCTGCCGGCGGGCATGAAGGCCTCGATGCTGGCGGCGCTGGAGCGCGGCGAGCGGCTGGAGGCCTCGGCGCTCAACGGCGCGATCGACCGGCTCGGCCGCGCGGCCGGCGTGGAGACGCCGATGCACCGCGCCGTCTACGCCGCGCTGGCCCCGCGCGAGAACGGCGCCCCGGCCGCCTGACGGCCCCTCGCGGGCCGCGCTTCGACGCCCATTCTCCACGGGAGGCTCCCATGTTCCCCGCGCGCTCCGACCTCGCGATCCAGTTCGCCCATGTCGCCTACCGTTTCGAGGAGCGCTTCCGGGCGCGCGGCGGCGGCATCGCCCATTTCACGACGCGGACGCCGGAGGAGACGGCGGCGCGGCTCGGCGAGGCGGACATCCTCGTCGTGTCGGGCTTCTGGCGCAACGAATGGCTGGAGGCGGCGGCGCGGCTCCGGTTCGTCCAGGTCTGCGCCGCCGGTTACGACCGGTTCGACACGGAGGCGTTCCGGGCGCGCGGCGTGCGGCTGGCGAACGGGCAGGGGGTCAACACGAACGCGGTCGCCGAGCACGCGATGGCGCTGGTCCTCGCCCTGTCGCGCCAGGTCCACCTCGCCCGCGACGCCCAGCGCGCCGGGGTCTGGCGCGGCATGAACCCGGACATCGCGACGCGCGAGGACGAACTGGCCGGCAAGACGATGCTCGTGGTCGGCGCGGGGCGGATCGGCGCGCGGCTGGCCCGGCTCGCCAGGGCGTTCGGGATGCGGGTCGAGGGGATGCGCCGGAACCCGGCGGCGGCCGACCCGGCCTTCGACGCCGTGCACGCGATGGACCTCTGGCCCGGCCCGCTGGCCGCGGCCGACCATGTCGTCCTGTGCTGCCCGCTGACGCCGGAGACGGCGGGCCTGGTGGACGCCGCCGCGCTCGCCGCGATGCGGCCGGACGCCTGCCTGGTCAATGTCGCGCGCGGCGGCTGCGCGGTGGAGGCGGACCTCGTGGCCGCGCTGGAGGCGGGCCGGATCGCCGCCGCCGGCATCGACGTGACGGACCCGGAGCCGCTCCCGGAAAGCTCGCGGCTGTGGTCGCTCGACAATGTGCTGCTGACGCCCCACACGGCGGGCGAGACGCGGCGCTACGAGGACAATGTGCTCGACATCCTGACGGAAAACATCGCCCGCCTCGAGCGCGGCGAGACCGAACTGCGCAACGGAATCGCCTAACCCCGCCCCTCGGCGACGACCGCGCGGAGGGCGTCGGCGGCTTCCTCGACGGCGGCGGCGTCGACGTCGAGATGGGTTACGGCGCGCATTCGGGCGGCGTCCATGGCGCCGATGCGCACGCCGCGCCGCATGAGGCGCGCCGACAGTTCCGGCGCGGCCAGCCCGGTCCCGGAGACGTCGAAAAACACCATGTTGGTCTCGACCGGGCCGGGGTCGAGCGCGATCCCCTCGATCCCCGCGATCAGGCGCGCGAAAAGCCGCGCGTTTTCGTGGTCCTCGGCGAGCCGCGCGACATTATGGCGCAGCGCGTAAACCCCGGCGGCGGCGATAATCCCGGCCTGGCGCATCGCGCCGCCGAACTGGTGCTTGAAGCGCAACGCGCGGCCGATAAACGCCCGCGACCCCGCCAGCACGCCGCCCACCGGCGCGCCCAGCCCCTTGCTCATGTCGATCCAGGCCGAATCGTAGCCGCGCGCGATCCGCGCCGCCGGAACGCCCGACGCGACGGCCGCGTTCAGCAGCCGCGCGCCGTCCATATGCGTGGACAGGCCGGCCGCGCGGGCGGCTTCGGACACCGCGTCGAGGTCCTCCAGCCGCCACACCGCGCCGCCGCCGAGATTGGCCGTGTTCTCGACCGAAACCAGCCGGGAGCGCTGGAAATGCGGGCCGTCGGGCCGGATCGCGGCGCGGACCGCCGCCGCGTCGAAGGTTCCGCGCGGGCCGCGCACCGTCCGCAGCATCGCGCCGGAAAGCGCGGCCGGCGCCCCGCCCTCGAAATGCAGGGCGTGGCTGGTTTCGTGCAGGATAATCTCGTCGCCCGGCTGGACATGGACGCGGTAGGCGATCTCGTTGCACATGGTCCCGGAGGGCAGGAACAGCGCCGCCTCCTTGCCGAGCAGTTCGGCGACGGCCTCGCAAAGCTCGCGCACCGTCGGGTCCTCGCCGCGCTGCTCGTCGCCGACCTCGGCGCGCGCCATCGCCTCGCGCATCGCCGGCGAGGGGCGGGTCTGGGTGTCGCTGTAGAGGTCGATCCTCGGCCGTTCGTCCATGCCCCGTCCCCGCCCGGCGCCGCGCGTCAGTAGAAAACGTCCGGCCGCTCGCCGAGCAGGATGGCGCCGACCGCCTCGAAATGGGAGTCGCGCGCCTGGATTTGCTGGCTCAGCGTGTGGATATCGCGGAACCGGCGCTCGAACGGCCCGGCGCCGGAGAAGATCGCCGAGACCCCGGCCGCCCGGTGGATTTCGTCGGCGACGCGCACCGCCTCGCCGATGGCGTGGGCGGTGGCGAGGCGGACGCGGGCGCGGTCCTCGATCCCCATGGCGCCCAGTTCCTCGGCGGCCGCGTACAGCTCCTCCAGCACCTCCAGCAGGTAGGCCCGCGCCGCGCCCAGCGACGCCTCGGACCGGGCCGCCAGCGCGCGCACCGCCGGCCGGTCCGCCATCCGGGCGAGGCCGCGCGGCGTCTTCTCCGACGCAAGGTCGGCGAAGCCCGCCAGCATCGCGCCCGCCGTTCCCAGCGCCACGCCGGACACGCCCACGGCGTAAAGCCCCTGCTGCGTGAACCAGTAGAGCGGCCCGGCGATCCGGCGGTTCTCCGGCTCCTCGCGGGTGCCGGTATGGGCCTCCGGCACGAAGACCTCCTCGACGCGGTAGCTGTCCGAGGCGGTGCCGCGCAGGCCGAGCGTGTCCCAGGTGTCGAGCAGGACCGCCCGCTCGGCCGGGAACAGCAGGCTGCGGAACAGCGGCCGGCCGGCGGCGTTCAGCCGAAGCGAGCCGTCCGGCTCCTCCACCGTGCAATGCGCGCCCATCCAGGTCGCCTGGCGGCAGCCGCTGGCGAAATGCCACGTGCCGCTCGCGATATAGCCGCCGTCCACCGCGCGGGCGCGCTGCGCGTCCGGCGGCCCCCATGCCATTACCGCGCGGGGGTCGTCGTAGATCGCCCGCGCCGTCTCCGGGACCAGGAAGGGCGCGATCAGGCAGGCGCTGTTGGCGACGAACAGGTTCCAGGCGACCGAGGCGTCGTGGCGGGCGAGCTCCTCCATCGCCAGCAGGTAGGCGCCCGGCGCGGCCTCCTCGCCGCCGTAGGCGCGCGGCAGCAGCATCCGCGCCATCCGCGCCTCGTGGATGCGCGAGAGCAGCGGTTCGGGGATGCGCCTGGTGCGCTCGATCTCCCCGGCGGCGGCGGCGATGTCCGGCCCCAGGGCGCGGGCGCGCGCGGCGGGATCGTCCCTGTTCGCTTGGTCGTCCATGCGCGCCCTCCCCCGCCTCGGCCCCGCGCCATTGCGGCGGAGAGCGGGCCGCTTGTCAACGCCTGGGGGGCAGGTCGCCGGGATCGAAATCGCAAATGTCGCCGGCTTCGATGTCCGCGCGCAAACGGGCCGCCGCGCGCGCCATCCAGGCCTGGGACGCCGGACTGGCGAACAGCCGGTCCCGCTTTTCGTCCGCCGAAAGGCGTTCCTTCGCTTCCGCGCCGCCCATCCCATCCTCCCCGGTCTTCGTTTCCGCGCGGCGTCGCCACGACGGCGCGATCAGGACCGGCGCGTCAGGCGTTCGTACTCGTCGTGGCGGCCGATCCAATACCAGAAAAATATATCGTCCGTCTTCACGGCCAAGGCGCGATAATCGTCCGTAACGCGGGCCGAAAAAACTTGTCTGCCTTGCGAAAGTCGCTTGAGTTGTTTGAATCGCAAACTCGGATGGTTGGGGGCCCGCCGCCACAGCCGATATTGTTTGTCGGCCAAGTCTCGAACGAGTGGCGGCAACGCGCGATACAGGTTCCGAAATCGCCTCGTGGTTTTCGAGTTCATTCCGGCGGGTCGCCAGGCAGCCAATCGGAAACCTCCCCCGCCTCGATTTCCGCGAGCGCCAACTCCGTCTCGCGATCCAGCCAGGCTTCGAATTTCGGGTCGCCGGACAGGCGATCCCACTTGTCGTCGACCGTATCCTCGGTTGCGGTCCGTTCCCTGGTCTCGATGTCGTCCATACCGGCCTCCCCAGGCGGTCCCGCGAGCTTCCCGCCACGGGCGACGGCGATTATGGACCGGCGCCCCGGCTTCCTCGATCATCGCACGCCGGTATCGCCGACGCAACGATCCCCGCGACCGGATGATGTAGCGGAGTTTGTGTCGGGTTCTGGGAGGGGGGTACTCCCTGGGTTGTCGAGACCCGGGAAAGGAGCACCCCCCATGCCGCGAACCGCGACGATCGAGAGCCTACCGGAAGCGTTCCGGACGATGAAGGCCATGCGCGCCGAAGGGGTCGAGTGGGACGAGGATTACCGGCGGGCGGGAGCCGACGCGCTGAAGCGGATACTGGAAGGCCGGATGGCCGATCTCGTCGCCGAACATCTCGACGACATGGGCCGGCGCGGTCTCGCCGACCGGCGCAACGGGAGCTGGCCGCGCCGCCTGATGACGGAGTTGGGCGAGATCGAACTGGCCATCCCGCGCACCCGGACCTTCAGCCCGCTCGGCGCGATCCGCGCCTACGCGCGACGGGCCCCGCGGATCGACCGGCTGATCCTGGCCTGCTTCGTGCTCGGCCTCTCGACCCGCAAGGTGGCGGCCGCGCTGGTTCCGATCCTGGGACGGCGCGTCTCCCCTTCCTCCGTCAGCCGCGTCGCCAAGGCGCTCGACGGCCATGTCGCCGCCTTCCACCGCCGCAAGCTCGCCGACGCCTGGCGCGTCCTCGTGCTCGATGGCGTCTTCCTCGCCCGCAAGACCGGCGCCGGAGCCGTCCGGCGGCCAGTGCCGGGCGCGCTCGGCCTGCGTCCCGACGGCAAGAAGGAGATCGTCGACTACCGCCTGGCGCGCGGCGAAAGCTTCGAGGAATGGGAGGCGTTTCTCTGCGATCTCCAGCGCCGGGGCCTGAGCGGCGAACGGCTGGAGATGGTCTGCTCCGATGGCGGCAAGGGGCTGGCGCGCGCCTTGGACATGGTCTGGCCGCGCGTCCCGGTCCAGCGCTGCTGGGCCCACAAGATCCGCAATGTCCTCGACAAACTCCGCAAGGCCGACCGGCCCGCCGCCAAGGACGGCTTGCGCCGGATCATGCGCGCCGACACGCTCCCCCAGGCCCGCGCCGCCGCGAGGCGCTTCGCCGACGACTGGCGGGACGCCTGTCCCGCCGCCGTCGCCTGCCTGCGCGACGACCTCGACGATCTGCTCGCCTGCTTCCGCTACAAAACTCCCGCCGAGCGCCGCGCCGTGCGAACCACCAACGCCATCGAGCGCCGCTTCCGGGAAGTCCGCCGCCGAACCCGCCCCATGGGCGTCCTCAACGATCGCGCCTCGACCGAGCGCATCCTCTTCGCCGTCTTCGCGCACGAAAACCAAAACCAGGGAGTCCCAACCCTCCTCCCACTGACACAAAACTCTTGACGCTACCCGCGACCGGGACTCAACGCCTGGGCGGCGGCGCGGCGCGGATGTCGGTGAAGAGGAAGCAGAGCGGCACGGCGAGCGCGGCGGCGAGGCCGAACATCTTGAAGGCGTTGAGGTAGCCGATCATCTCCGCCTGGCGGCCGATCTCGCCGCTCAGCGCCGCGAGGCCGGACGGGTCGTCGGCGGACCAGCCGCCGCCCACCTCCGGGAAGCGCAGCGCCTCGTTGAAGGGCGTGACCAGCGCCGCCATGTCGGCCCCGTTCCAGGCGGCGCTCTGCACCAGCAGCACCACCGACAGCGAGATGAACACGCTGCTGCCGAAATGGCGCAGCAGGTTGAACACCGCCGACCCCTCCACCATCATGCGCGGCGCCAGTGTCGAGAAGGCCAGCGTCGCCATCGGCGTGTAGGCCAGCCCGAAGCCGAAACCCTGCAACAGGTTGGTCCAGAACACGTCGAGGCCGGTCATGTCGAGGCTGAGCCGGCCCATCTCCCAGCCCGCCAGCGCCTGGCAGGCGAAGCCGACCGCGAGGCAGAGCCGGGGCGCCCGGCGGGTGAACTGCACCACGATCAGGAAACTCAGCCAGTTGCCGAAGCCGCGCGCCGAAATCAGGTAGCCCACCAGCGAGTCGGGATACCCCTTCAACTCCTGCAGCAGCGGCGGGAACAGCACGATCGGCGTGTAGCTGAGCCAGCCCATCGCGAAGGCGGCGAGGCAGCCCAGCGCGAAGTTGCGGTCGAGGAACAGGCGCGGGTCGAGGAACGGCCGCTTCGATGTGAAACTGTGCGCGACGAACACATAGAGCGCGACGACCGCGACAAACGCCTCGATCGTGATCTCCCATGACTCGAACCAGTCGAGCCGCTGGCCCCGGTCCAGCACCAGCTGCGCCGCGCCGATCGCCAGCGCCAGCGCGGCGAAGCCGGTGAAGTCGAACCGCCGGGCGGTCCCGCGCTCGCGGTCGTCCACCGAGACGGCGGCCACGACCAGGCAGAACAGGGCCAGCGGCACGATCATCCAGAAGGCCCAGCGCCAGCCGAACGCCTCGGCGACGAGGCCGCCCCCGATCGGCCCCATCACCGGCCCGATCACGCCGCCGATGCCCCAGACCATCAGCGCCATCGGGTGCAGGCGGCGCGGGAAGGTCGCCAGGATCATCCCCTGGCCGAGCGGCATCAGCGGCGCGCCGAACGCCCCCTGCCCGACCCGGAACAGCACCAGCGCCTCCAGCGAATCGGCGAAGCCGCAGAGCGCCGAAAACACGGTGAAGCCCGACAGCGAGGCGAACAGCAGCCGCCGCCAGCCGAGCGTCCCGGCCAGCCAGCCGGTCAGCGGCGTCGCCACCGCCGTCGCCACCAGGTTGAAGGTGACGACCCAGGCGATCTGGTCCGGCGTCGCCGACAGCGCGCCCTTGATCTGCGGCAGCACCACGTTGGCGGCCGTGATCGTCATGCCGAAGGTCAGCGTGGTGACCTGCACCGTCAGCAGGATCAGCCAGTGCCTGAGGCCGACAGGCTCCGTTTCCGCCGTGCTCGCCATCGCCATGGGCGCCGCCGCCGAAGGGGCGCGGCGCGGCGGGGCGCGCGCGCCTTCCCGCTATTCCGCCGCGTCGGCGACGGCCGCGCGCGGGCGCAGGGCCAGCGAGGCGGAGTTCATGCAGTAGCGCAGGCCCGTCGGCGGGGGGCCGTCCTCGAAGACATGGCCGAGATGGGCGTCGCAGCGGTCGCAATGGACCTCCGTGCGGACCATGAAGAAGCTCCGGTCCGTTTGCGTGCCCACCGGCGCGCCGGCGATCGGCTCCCAAAAGCTGGGCCAGCCGGTGCCGGACTCGAACTTCGCCGCGCTGTCGAAAAGCGGCTCGCCGCAGCAGACGCAGGCGTAGAGGCCGTCGTCCTTGTTGCTGGCGTATTCGCCGGACCAGGCGCGCTCGGTGCCGTGGCGGCGCGCGACCCGGTACTGGACATCGGTCAGCTGGGCGCGCCATTCGGCGTCGGTCTTGACGATCTTGCCCGTCGCCGTGTTGTCCATCGCCGTCCCCTCCCGTCCTTCCGCCGGGGCCGCCCGCGCGAACCCGAGCCGGGAAGGCTTGGCGACCCCTACGGGACTCGAACCCGTGTTTACGGCGTGAGAGGCCGTTGTCCTGGACCGCTAGACGAAGGGGTCGCGCGAGCCGTTTTGTACCCCGCCGCCCGCCGCCGCGCAACCCCGAAACGCCGGCCGCGCCGCCGGGGCCTTCCGGGGCGGTTGACAAGCGGCCCGCCGGGCGGGAGCCTCGCGGCGATCGTGGGGAGCCTTTCGGGGGAGGCGAGGATGAAATTCGGACTGCGCTACGCCAACACCGGCCGCAACGTCCAGGCCGACAACGCCGTCGCGCTGGCCCAGGCGGCCGAGGAGGCCGGCTTCGAAAGCATCTGGACGGTGGACCACGTGGTCGTGCCCCAGGGCTACAGGTCCGCCTATCCCTACGCGCCGTCGGGACGGATGGGCGACGGGCGGGAGGACATGCAACTGCCCGACCCGCTGATCTACATGGCCTATATCGCGGCGGCGACGAAGACGATCCGGCTCGCCACCGGCATCCTGATCGTGCCGCAGCGCAACCCGGTGGTGACGGCCAAGCAGATCGCCACGCTCGACGCGCTGTCGGGCGGGCGGGTCGATCTCGGCATCGGCGTCGGCTGGCTGGAGGAGGAGTTCGACGCCATCGGCGCGCCCTTCGCCGACCGGGGCAAGCGCACGGACGAGTGCGTCGCCGCCATGCGCGCGCTCTGGGCCGGCGAGGACGCGGCCGAATACCATGGCGAGCTTGTCGGGTTCGGGCCGGTCTATTGCCGCCCGCAACCGGCGAACGGCGCGGTGCCGATTATCGTCGGCGGCCATTCCAGGGCGGCGGCGCGGCGCGCCGGGCGGATCGGCGACGGGTTCTTCCCCGCCCGCGGCGCCCCGGAGGAGCTGTTCGCCCTCGTCCGCGAGACCGCCCGCGCCCACGGCCGCGACCCGGCCGATGTGCCGTTCACCGCGTCCCTCCCGGCGGACCTGGAGACGATCCCGGACCTCGCCGGGGCCGGGGTGGAGCGCGTGCTGGTCCCCTCCAGCCCGATGGGCGGGACCGCGGCCTGGGCCGGAACGCCGGAGGAGGTGCTGGCGCTCAGGGACACGATCGCGCGCTACGCCGACGCCTGATCCCGGTCCGGCCCGGCGGCGCGGCCCGGTCCGCGAGCCGCCTCGTGCGCGGCGACGACCGCCCCCGCGCCGGCGCCCCTCCGCTTCAGCGCGCGCAGGATGGCGACCAGGTTGTCGTCCCGCGCCCGCTCCAGCTCGCGGATCGTCATGTGGCCGGACTGTTCGTCCGACTGCGCCGCGATCCGGTCCGCCAGCGCGCCGTCGAGTTCCGGCGTGTCGGTCAGTCGGCTCCACGGCCAGCGCAGGGCCGGGCCGAACTGGGCGAGGAAGTGGCGCATCCCGGCCTCGCCGCCGGCGATCCGGAAGGTCTCGAACAGCCCCATCTGCGCCCAGCGCAGGCCGAAGCCGTGGCGGATCGCGTCGTCGATCTCGGCCGTCGTCGCCACGCCGTCGCGGACCAGCCAGAGCGCCTCCCGCCACGCCGCCTCCATCAGGCGGTCGGCGATGTGGGCGTCGATCTCCCGGCGCAGGACCAGCGGCTTCATCCCGATCCCGGAAAGCAGGCGCGCGGCCCGTTCCGCCGCTTCGGGCGGCGCCCCGGCCGGCGCGACGACCTCGACCAGCGGGATCAGGTAGACCGGGTTGAACGGATGGGCGACCAGCACGCGGCCGGGCCGGGCCGCGCCGGCGGCGAGGTCGCTCGGCCTGAAGCCGGAGGTCGAGGAGGCGACGACCGCGCCTTCGGGGGCGTGGGCCTCGATCCGGCGCAGGACCGCGCGCTTGGCCTCCAGCCGTTCGGGGGCGCTCTCCTGCACCCAGCCGGCGTCCGCGACCGCGCCGGCGATGTCGCCATGGAAGGCCAGCCGCCCCTCCGGCGGCAGCGGCCGGTCGTAGAGCGCCGGCAGGCTCCGGCGCGCGTTGTCGAGCGTCCGGGCGAGCGCGCGTTCGGCGCCGGGCGCGGGGTCGTGGACGGCGACGTCCCAGCCGTTCAGCAGGAAGCGCGCGGCCCATCCCGCCCCGACGACGCCGGCCCCGACGACCGCCGCCCTCATCGCGGCCGGGGCGCCCGCTTCGTCAGGCCGAACTTCTCGCGCGCCGCCGCCGGTCCGGCGACCGTCGCGCCCATCGCCTCGATCACGCGGACGGCCTTCTCGACCAGCTGCGCGTTGGTGGCGAGCACGCCGCGCTCCAGGTAGAGGTTGTCCTCCAGCCCGACGCGGACATGGCCGCCCGCCAGCACCGCCGCCGCCACATAGGGGATCTGGTCCCGGCCGAGGGAGAAGCCCGACCAGGCCCAGCCCGGCGGCACGTTGGCCACCATCGCCATGAAGGTGTGCAGGTCGTTCGGCGCGCCCCAGGGCACGCCCATGCACAGCTGGACCAGCCCCGGCTCCTCCAGCACGCCCTCGCGCGCCAGTTCGGTCGCCAGCCACAGGTGGCCGGCGTCGAACGCCTCGATCTCCGGCTTCACGCCGAGGCCGGCGATCGCCCGGCCCATCGCGCGCAGCATCCCCGGCGTGTTGGCCATCACATAGTCGGCCTCGGCGAAGTTCATCGTGCCGCAGTCGAGCGTGCAGATTTCCGGCAGGCATTCGGCGACATGGGCCACGCGCTCGCTCGCGCCGGCCATGTCGGTCCCGGCCTTGTCGAGCGGCAGCGGCGCTTCGGCCGGGCCGAGCGTCAGGTCGCCGCCCATGCCGGTGGTCAGGTTCAGCACGACGTCGACATCGGAGTCGCGGATGCGCTCCGTCAGCTCGCGGTAGAGCGCCGGGTCGCGGGCCGGCGCGCCGGTCTCCGGGTCGCGGACATGGCAATGGACAACGGCCGCCCCGGCCCGGGCGGCGTCGATCGCGCTCTCGGCGATTCGTTTCGGCGACCGGGGCACATGCGGGGAGCGGTCCTGCGTGCTTCCCGCCCCGGTCACGGCGCAGGTCACGACGACCTCTCGCGTCATCCCGAGCGGCATGGGCGCGTTCCTCCCGGCGCGGCGAAGGGGATCGGGCGATTGTGCGCCCGCCGCGCGCGCCCCGCCAGCCCGAAAAACGGGCGGGGCGGGTTTTCGCGCCGCTCCGGGGGAGGGCGGCGGCTGGCGACCCCTACGGGATTCGAACCCGTGTTGCCGGCGTGAAAGGCCGGTGTCCTAGGCCTCTAGACGAAGGGGTCGCGGCGGACCGCGCCGCGCGGCCGGCGCCGGCTTACGCGACCGGCGGCGGGAAAGCAAGCGGTTCGCGCGTCGCGGCGCCGGTCGCCGCGGAAGCGCCATAAATCGGCGGGACGGGCTTGCGCGCCGGTCCGCGCCGGGGAATACTCCCGGACATCGCGCCGCGCGGCGGCCCGAAAAGGGGCGCGACGCCCCCGCCCGGTTCCGGCTCGCGGTCCGCGATGCAACGAGTAAACCGGGAGAGAGAAATGAAAACGAAGCTGTTCGCCGCCGCCGCCTTCGCGGGCACGGTGGCGTTGTCCGGCGCCGCGTTCGCGGAATGCGGCCAGGGCAACTGGCAGGACTGCGCGGGCAAGCCCTGGGTCGACGGGGACAATATGGAAACCCCGCTCGGCTCCAAGTGGTGGCCGCACCCGATGTGGGGCGAGGGCGACGAGGCCGGCTCGACCAACTGGTACACCCAGGCCGCCGTCGTGATGCGCGCGCTTTCCGTGATCAAGGAAGGCAAGACGATGCGGCTCGGCCACGACTACACGTCGTCGATGCCGCTGTTCGGCCAGCGCAAGTTCTCGCTGCGCATTCCGGGCACGCCCACGGGCGGCGCCTTCGGGGCCAACATGATCATGTGGAACGACGAGTTCCTGTCCACCGAGATCGGCCAGGTCGGCACGCAGTTCGACGGCCTCGGCCATATCGGCGTCCAGGTCGGCTCCGACGGCGACAAGAACGAGATGCGCTGGTACAACGGCTTCACCGCCGCCGAGATGGGCAATCCCTACGGCCTGAACAAGCTCGGCACCGAGAAGCTGCACCCGATCGTCGCGCGGGGCATCCTGCTCGACATCGCCGGCGCCCGCGGCGTCGAGGCCATGTCGAAGGGCGAGGTCGTCACCATGGACGACGTGAACGCCGCGCTCGAGCGCCAGGGCATGGCGGACTTCCAGTTCGCCGAGGGCGACGCCATCATTATCCGCACCGGCTGGGAGACCCATTGGGAGAACCCGCCGATGTACAACGACGGCTGCCCCGGCATCGGCATGGACGTGGCCCGCTGGATCGCCGAGGACGTCAAGGCCGGCGTGACCGGCGGCGACACCTGGCCGGTGGACGCGGTTCCGAACCCGGATCCGGCCTGCGCCTTCTGCGTGCACACCTACCTGCAGACGCGCCACGGCATCGTCAACCAGGAGAACATGAAGCTCACCGCGCTGGCCGACGCGGGGATCTACGTGTTCGCGTACTTCTACAGCCCGGCCCCGGTCGCGGGGGCGACGGGTTCGATCGGCGCGCCGGTCGCGATCTACTGAGGCTCTCCGGAGTCGCGGCGGCGGGGCCGGTCCGGCAGGGCCGGCCCCGTCCGCTTTCCGCGCCCGACATTCCACGACCGGACCGGCCATGGACCCGATCGACATCGCCGACCTGGAGCACGGGTTCGGCGGCCCGCCGGTGCTGTCGCTGCCGCGCTGGCGCGTGGCCGCGCGCGGGCAGGCCGTCGTCACCGGCCCGTCCGGCAGCGGCAAGACCACGCTGCTGCACATCCTGGCCGGCCTGACGGTCCCGGACCGGGGCGAGGTCGCGGTGGCCGGCCATCGCTGGGCCGCGATGGCGCCGGCCGCGCGGGACCGCCTGCGCGGGCGCACGGTCGGCTTCGTCTTCCAGTCCTTCCACCCGATCCGGGCGCTCGGCGTGCTCGACAACCTCCGCCTCGCGCGCCGGCTGGCCGGGCGGCCGCGCGACGACGGGCTGTGCCGCCGGCTGCTCGACGAACTCGGCATCGGCGCGCTGGCCGGCCGCCGGCCCGCCGCGCTCAGCCGGGGCGAGGGGCAGCGCGCCGCCATCGCCCGCGCGCTGGCCGTCGAGCCGGCGCTGATCCTCGCCGACGAGCCGACCTCCGCGCTCGACGCCGACAACGCCGCCCTCGTCGCCCGCCTGCTGCGCGCGCGCGCGGCCGCCGGCGGGGCCGCCCTCGTCGTCGCCACCCACGACGAGCGGATCGCCGGCCTGTTCGGCGAGCGCCTCGCGCTGGAGCGCCGGCCGTGACCGCCGCCGGCCTCGCGCTGGCCTGGCTCGCGGAGCGGCCGCTGGCGACGCTGCTCAACGCGCTGCTGCTGGCGCTCGGCGTGGCGACCGTCGCGGCGCTGCTCTCCTTCGACCACCAGTTCCGCGACCGCATGACGCGCGACGCGCGCGGGATCGACCTCGTGGTCGGCGCCAAGGGCAGCCGGCTGCAACTGGCGCTGTCGGCGGTGTGGCACGCCGATGTGCCGACCGGGAACATCCGCGTCTCCGACGCCGAGCCGCTGCTCGGCCACCCGATGGTCCGCCGCGCCATCCCGCTCGCGCTCGGCGACAGCGCCGGCGGGTTCCGCGTGGTCGGGACCGAGGCGTCGCTGGTCGAGCTGCACGGCGCCGAACTCGCCGGGGGGCGGCTCTGGAGCGCGCCCTTCGAGGCGACGCTCGGCGCCGACGCGGCCGCCGGTCTGGGCCTCGCCCTCGGCGGGGAGTTCCAAAGCTCGCACGGCCTCGGCGCCGGCGGGCCGGGGCACGCCGATGTGCGCTACACGGTCGTCGGCGTGCTGGCCCCGACGGGCGGCGTCATCGACCGGCTGGCCCTCACCTCGGTGGAAAGCGTCTGGCTCGTCCACGATCCCGGCGGCGCGAAGGCGGCGGCGGGCCAGGAGCGCGAGATCACCGCGCTGCTGCTCGATTTCAAGTCGCCGGTGGGCGCGATCAGGCTGGCGCCGGCGATCGACCGGCAGACGCCGATGATGGCCGCCTCGCCGGCGGTGGAGGCGGGGCGGCTGTTCGCGCTGCTCGGCTCCGGCCTCGATGTGCTGCGCGGCTTCGGCGCGGTGCTGGTGGCGAGCGCCGCGCTCGGCGTGCTGGCGGCGCTCACCGGGGCGCTGGAGGCGCGGCGGCGCGATGTCGCGGTGCTGCGCGCGCTCGGCGCCGGGCGGCTCTGGGTGGCGGGCGTGCTGCTGTGCGAGGCGCTGTTCCTGACGGCCGCCGGAACCGCGCTCGGCTTCGCGCTCGGCCACGGGGCGCTGGCGGCGGCGGGCGCCGTGTTCGCCGAGGCGCGGGGGGCGGGCCTGTCCGGCCTCGCCTTCGCGCCGGCCGAGGGATGGCTGTTGCTGGGCGCGCCGCTGGTCGGCCCGCTCGCGGCCGCGCTTCCCGCCGCGCGCGCCTGGCGCGGCGAGGTCGCGCGGGAACTCGCTTCGGGGTAAAACGCCCGACGGAGGTGCGACATGCGCGCGATCGTGCTCTTGCCGGTTCTCGTTTCGCTTTGCGCGGCGGTCCTCGCCGCCGCGCCCGCGACGGCGCAGCGGGCGCCGCCGCCGCCCGGCCACACGACGCACAACCGCCCGGTCGACGCCGACGGCGCGATAAAGTGGGAGGCGCTCGCCAACATGGAGGTGCGGGTCGAGACGCCGGCCCCGCTGCAAACCATCTTCCACCGCGAGTTCTCGGCCGAGATCAAGGCGCTGGAGGGGGAGACGGTGCGCCTCAAGGGCTTCATGTACCCGCTCAGCCCCGGCGAGACGCACACATCCTTCCTGCTGTCGGCCCTGCCGCCGTCCTGCCCGTTCTGCCTGCCGGGAAGCGCGACCACGCTGATCGACATCGTGGCGGAGGAGCCGGTGCGCTACATCCTGGAGCCGGTGATGCTGGAGGGCCGGCTGAACCTGCTGCGCGACGACGACACCGGCCTGTTCTACCGGCTGACCGAGGCGCGGGGACTCGCGTTCGAATAGGCGCGGATGGCTCCCGAAACGGCCGTCAATCCGCGCGGGCCGCGTCCTCGACCACAAGCTGCACATCCTCGCGCCCGCGCCAGTCGTCGGGGCGGAGATGGCCCGCGAGGTGCAGCCGCCGCCCGCCGTGCTTCAACAGCGCCGGGCCGAGTCCGTCCTCCATGGCGCGGAACGCGATGCCCTTGAGCCGCCCGCCGTCGGCCCCGGAGAAGACGCAGCGGACATGGCTTTCGCCCACCGGGTCGGCCCGCGCCACGCGCGCGTCGGCGACGGCGAAGCGCGGCTCCGGGTGGCCGCTGCCGAAGGGGCCGAGCCGGGACAGCGCGTCCACCGTCGCGCGCCGCGCCCCCGCGGGCGCCAGCACGCCGTCCACGCCGAGTTCCGCGACCGGGCGCGCGCCCGCGCCCGCCTCCGCCGCGAAGCGTTCGGCGAGGAAGGCGCGGAAGGCGTCCAGCCGGTCGCGGGCGATGGCGAAGCCCGCCGCCATGGCGTGGCCGCCGCCCGCCGACAGCAGCCCGGCCTGCCGCGCCGCGATCACCGCCGCGCCGAGGTCCAGGCCGGGGACCGAGCGCCCCGATCCCTTCCCCGCCGCGCCGTCGAGGGCGACGACGCAGGCCGGGCGGCCGTAACGCTCGCGCAGGCGGCCGGCGACGATGCCGATCACGCCCGGATGCCAGCCCTCGCCCGCCACGACCGCCGGCCCGCCGTCGTTCGCCGCCTCCGCTTGCGCGGCGGCCTCCTCCAGCACGCGCGCCTCGACGGCCTTGCGCTCCTCGTTGCTGCGCTCCAGCGCCCCGGCGAGGCGCCGCGCCTCGTCCTCGTCCTCGGTCGCGAGCAGCCGCGCGCCGAGGGCGGAATCGCCGACCCGGCCGCCCGCGTTCACCCTGGGGCCGAGCACGAAGCCGAGATGCCAGGCGTCGGGGCGGCGGTCGAGCCGGGCCGTGTCGGCGAGCGCGCGCAGCCCCGGATTGCGCCGCAGGGCCATCGCCTTCAGCCCCTGGGCGACGAAGACGCGGTTCAAGCCGCGCAGCGGAACCACGTCGCACACCGTGCCGAGCGCCACCAGGTCGAGCCAGGCGAGCGGGTTCGGCTCCGGCCGGCCGCGCCACCGCCCGGCCTCGCGCAGCGCGCGGTTGAGCGCGACCACCAGCAGGAAGGTCACGCCCACCGCCGCCAGATGGCCCAGCGACCCGTCCTCGTCCAGCCGGTTGGGGTCGACGACGGCGGCGGCGCGCGGCAGCGCCGGCTCGGCCATGTGGTGGTCCACCACCACCACGTCGAGGCCCGCCCCGGCCGCCGCCTCCAGCGCCTCGAAGGCGACGATGCCGCAATCCAGCGTCGCCGCCACCGTCGCGCCCCGCGCCCGCAGCCCGAGGAGCGCGGCGGCGGTCGGCCCGTAGCCCTCGCGGATCCGGTCCGGCACGTACACTTCCGTCCGCGCCCCGGCGGCGGCGAGGAAGCGCGACAGCAGGGCGGCGGAGGTCGCGCCGTCCACGTCGTAATCGGCGAAAATCCCGATCGTCTCGCCGGCCTCGACGGCCCGCGCCAGCCGGGCGGCGCCCTCGGCCATGCCCTTCAGGCGCAGCGGGTCCGGCAGGGAGGCGCGCAGCTTCGGCTCCAGGAAATCGCCGGCCTCCTCCACGCCGACGCCGCGCGCCGCCAGCACGCGGGCCGCGAGGTCGGGCAGGCCGTGGCGCTGCGCGATGGCGAGCGCGGCCCGTTCGCCCGCCGGGCCGGCGGGGCGGCGGTCCGTCCAGCGCCGGCCGCGGACCGACCGCTCGACGCCCAGGACGGCGGCCGCCACGGCCTCAGCCCGCGAGGTCGTCCGCGGCCGGCTTGCGCCCCCAGTCGTGGTCCGCCTCGATGGCGCGCACCGTGCCGGTTTTCGAGCGCATGACGATGGAATGCGTCGAGGCCCCGCCGGGGAAGCGGCGCACGCCGCGCAGCATCGCGCCGCCGGTGACGCCGGTGGCGGCGAACATCACATCGCCGCGCGCCAGGTCGAGCAGGTCGTATTTGCGGTCGAGGTCCTCGATGCCCATGCGCCGGGCGCGCCCCGCCTCGTCCTCGTTGCGGAACAGCAGGCGGCCCTGCATCCGCCCGCCGATGCAGCGCAGCGCGGCGGCGGCGAGCACGCCCTCCGGCGCGCCGCCCGAACCCATGTAGATGTCCACGCCGCTCCTCGGCCGCGCGGTCGCGATCACGCCCGACACGTCGCCGTCGGAGATCAGCATGATCCGGGCGCCGGCCTCGCGCACATCGGCGATCAGTTTCGCGTGGCGCGGCCGGTCGAGGATGCAGGCGACGAGGTCGGACACCTCCACCCCTTTCGCCTCGGCGAGCGCGCGCAGGTTCTCGTCCGCCGGCCGGTCGAGATCGACCACGCCTTCGGGCAGGTCGCCGCCGACGGCGATCTTGTCCATGTACACATCGGGCGCGTTGAGGAAGCCGCCCTCGGGGGCCATGGCGATCACGGCGAGCGCGTTCGGCCCGCCCTTGGCGGTGATCGTCGTGCCCTCGAGCGGGTCGAGCGCGATGTCGATGCCGGGGCCGCCGGCGCCGACCTTCTCGCCGATATAGAGCATCGGCGCCTCGTCGCGCTCGCCCTCGCCGATGACGACCGTGCCGTCGATCTCCAGCGCGTTCAGCGCGCGGCGCATCGCGTCCACCGCCGCCTGGTCCGCCGCCTTCTCGTCGCCCCGGCCCATCAGGCGGGACGCGGCGAGCGCGGCCGCCTCCGTCACCCGCACCGCCTCCAGGGCCAGGTTCCGGTCCATCGCCGGGAAATCGCCGTCCGCCATCGCCGTGTCTTCCTCGTTCCGGTTCGACCGGGGCCGCGCCGCCGCCGGCGCGGGCGGCGGGCCGGCCGGTCACATCGCCTCGATCGGGAGTATTCTCGGTTCCTCGACGACCGAATCCAAGTCCGCGATCCGCGCCGCCGAGCGGCGGATCGCCGCCTCTCCGGCCTCGTGCGTCGTGAGCACCACCGGCACGCTCTCGTCCGGGGCGCGGCCGCGCTGGATCATCGCCTCGACCGACACGCGCTCGTCGCGGAAGACCGCCGTGAGGTCGGCCAGCACGCCCGGCCGGTCGATCACCATCAGCCGCAGGTAGTAGGAGCCGGACAGCGCGTCGACGCCCGCCGGGCGCGACGGACGCAGCCCGGCGGCGGGAACGCCGAAGACCGGCGCCGTCCGCCCGGCCGCGATGTCCACCAGGTCCGCGACCACGGCCGAGGCGGTCGGCCCCGCCCCGGCCCCGCGCCCTTGCGACAGGGTCGCGCCGACCGCGTCCCCCTCCGCCGCGACGGCGTTGAACACGCCGTCCACCCGGGCGATCGGCGCCGCCGCCGGGACCATGCAGGGGCGCACCCGCTGCTGCGCGGCCCCGTCCGCCAGCCGCTCGGCCACGCCGAGCAGCTTGATGCGGTAGCCGAGCTCGTCCGCGAACTCCAGGTCCACGGGCGAGACATGGCGGATGCCCTCGACATGCACCGAGGCGAAATCGACCTCCGCGCCGAAGGCGATGGCGGAGAGGATTGCGAGCTTGTGGGCCGCGTCGATCCCGTCGATGTCGAAGGCGGGGTCCGCCTCGGCGTAGCCGAGCGCCTGCGCCTCGGCCAGCACGTCGTCGAAGGCGCGCCCGCTCTCGCGCATCGCGGTCAGGATGTAGTTGCAGGTCCCGTTGAGGATGCCGTAGACGCGCGCGACCTCGTTCGCGGCCAGGCCCTCGCGCAGGGTCTTGACGATCGGGATGCCGCCGGCCACCGCCGCCTCGTAGGCGAGGGTCGCGCCCGACGCCTCCGCCGCGCGGGCGAGCGCCGTCCCGTGGTGCGCGAGCAGCGCCTTGTTGGCGGTGACGACGGACTTGCCCCGGGCCAGCGCCGCCTCGACCAGTTCCCGCGCGACCCCCTCCGAGCCGCCGATCGCCTCGACCACCACATCGACGTCGTCGCGGGCGGCGAGGTCGCGGGCGTCGTCCGCCCAGGCGGCGCCGGAAAGGTCCAGGCCGCGGTCGCGCCCCCGGTCGCGCGCCGAAACCGCGGCGACCTCCAGCCGCCGCCCGCCCCTCCCGGCCAGCAGCGGGCCGGACCCGCCGAGGAGGCGGACCGTCTCCGCCCCCACCGTTCCAAGGCCGGCGACCGCGACCCCGATTGCATCGCCCATGGCGGTCCGCTCCCCGCGGCCGGGCGGCGGTCCCGCGCGGGGAGCCGCCGCGTTTGCACGAAACGCCGCGCCGGGCGCGGCGTCAGGAGGATTCGACGAAAATCTCCGCCCGCCGGTTGCGCGCCTCGCCCGACGGCATGGCCTCCGAGGCCACGGGCCGGGTGTCGCCGGCGGCGTCCACGACCAGCCTGCCGGGCGGCATCCCGCCCGCGACCAGGGCGGCGGCGACGGCGTTGGCGCGCCGCAGCGACATGCCGAAATTCACCATCGCGTGCTCGATCGGGTCCATCTCGCGGGTCCGCAGCGAGGAGTGGCCGACCACCCGGACCGACGCCCCGCTCCGCGCCGCCCGTTCGGCGAGCGCCGCGAGCGCGTCCCGGTCCTCCGCCGACAGCGTGGCCGAACCGCGGCCGAACCGGATCGTCCGCGCCAGCCCGGCGCGCCCCTCCGCCGCCGGGAGGACGAACCGCAACGGCCCGCCGGGCGCGGCGGCGAACGCGCCGACGGGAACCACCGGGGCCAGCGCCTCCGGCGCGGGCGACAGCAGCACAGCCGGGTCGCCCGTCCCGGAGCCGGCCGGCGGGACCAGCACGATGCCGGCGGTCGGCGCGGCGGCGGTTTCCGCCGGGGCCGGCGCGGGCGCGACCGGCGCGGGCGGTTCGGCGAGGGGGGCCGGAGGCGCGGCGGCGACTTCCGTCGCGGGCGCCGGAACCGGAGCGGCCGCGGCCGCGGGGACCGGAACCGGCGCCGGCGCCGAAGCCTCGGCGGCGGGAGCCGGGGCCGGAGCGGGAGCCGGGGCCGGAGCAGGCGCCGGGGCCGCCTCGGCCGCCGGCGCGGCGCCGGTCGATTCGGAGGCCGGTCCGGCCTCCGGCAGCGGGGCCGGGAGGGCGGCGAGCGCCGAGGGCGGCGGGGCCGCGAGGCGCGGCGGCGGCGAGTTCGGCCACAGGCTCGACATCCGGGCGTCCGCCCGGTCGGCCATCAACCGCTCGCGCAGGCGCGCGCGCTCCTCCGCGCCGGCCGAATCGTCCGGCCCTTCCGGAACCTCCGCCAGCGCGGGCCAGCCGTCGCGCGCCTCCCCGTCCGCCATGCCGAGGCCGGCGTACAAGTCCTCGATCGACGAGCACGCCGAAAGCGAGAGCGCCAGCGCCAGCGCCGCCGCGACGGCGCGCCCTCTTCGATCCGGCCGGCGCGCCCGCGGGGCCGCCCGTCCGCCCGGGTTCCGCGTCATGGTCCCGTCCCTTGGAAGCCGAGGAAACCGGGCGGGCTTTAGCACGATTCGCCGCCGAAACACAGGCCCCGTCGTTCCCGCCTTGCGCCGCGCGGATCGCGTGTTGCCCGCCGCGCGGATCGGGGCTATCGTGCGCGGCGCGGGGCGGGTGTAGTTCAATGGCAGAACATCAGCTTCCCAAGCTGAATACGGGGGTTCGATTCCCCTCACCCGCTCCGCGGCGCCCCGGCGGCCCGCCGCCGCGCGCGGGGGAAACGGGCGGCGCGGGGGTTGCAATCGCCGTCCGGGCGCGCTAGATACGCGCCGCCGACCGAAATCGCCTCGCACGCTCGCGGAGCGCGCCGGCTCCCTCCGGGGCCGCGCGGCGCGGTTCGGGTTTGGCGAACGGCGGCATTCCGGGGTTTTCCTCGATCCGGCCCGCGCGGCGCGATGGACGCCCGGCGCGGCGGACGCCCAACGCAGGGGAGGCAGCATTGGAGACGCAGATGCAGGACAAGCCGCTTACGGGACGGACGATCGCCCTCATGGTCGCCAACGGGTTCGACGAGGTCGAGTTCACCGCGTCGCAGCGCCGCCTGATCGAACTCGGCGCGGCGGTGAAGGTGGTGTCGCGGGCCAACGGGCTGGTGAACGGATGGTACGACGGCGGCTGGGGCCATTTCTTCCCCATCGACGCCGATCTCGCCGAGACGCTGGCGGTGGATTACGACGGGCTGATCGTCCCCGGCGGGCGGCGCAGCGTCGACAAGATGGCCGAGGACCCGCACGCCAAGCGCGTCCTGAAGGCGTTCCTGCGCGCCGACATGCCGGTCGCGGCGCTGGGCGACGGCGTCCTGCTGACGGTCGCCTCGGAGGACGCGGCGGGCCGCGCGGTCTCCGGCCCGGCCGACTGCCGGGACGCCATGGTCGCCGCCGGCGCCGAATGGGGGAGCGAGAGCGTGCGCGCCGCCGAAAACCTCGTCACCTGCGACGGCGCCGAGACCGTCGCCCGCGCGATGGACCTGTTCGCCGGGATCGTCGCGCGCTACCGGCGCGAGGACACGCTGGCGGCCTGAGCGGCGGCCGTTCCGGCGCCGCCACGCCGCATTTCCGCTTGTCCGCGCGGCCGCGGTCGCGGATATAGTGCGCCGAGGGCGCGCCCGGCGGCGCGCGGCGCGAATGGCGAGGACCGCATGGAGCCGGATTATCCGATCCCGTCGCCCTGCGTCGGCGTCTGCCAGATCGACGCGCGGACGAAGTTCTGCCTCGGCTGCTTCCGCACGCTGAAGGAAGTGGCGCGCTGGTCGCGCTTCGCGGAAGAGGAGAAGCGGGCCGTGGTCGCCGAGTTGCGCAAGCGCCAGGCGGCGGCGGGCAAGGGCCGCCGCCGCGTCACAAGGCGCGAGGCGCGGCGGCGCGCGGGCCGGGCCGCCGGGGCCTGACAGGGGAGGGCGCGATGACGGACCTCGTCGCTTCCGCCGGACCGGAAATCGAGGCGCCCGGGGCCGGCGCGCCCGCGCCCGCGCGCGCGGCCGCCGAAAGGCGGATCCGGCCGCCCCGGCCCGACCATTTCGTCGAGCGCGACGGCGCGGTGTTCGCCGGAACCCACCTGATCCTCGACCTCTGGGGCGCGTCGCGGCTCGACGACATGGACCGCATCGAGGCGGCGCTGCGCGACGCCGCCGCGGCGGCGGGCGCGACCGTGCTCCACCTCCACCTGCACCGTTTCGGCGACGGCGGCGGCGTCTCCGGCGTCGCCGTGCTGGCGGAATCGCATATCTGCGTCCACACTTGGCCGGAGCGCGGTTACGCGGCGCTGGACATTTTCATGTGCGGCGCGGCGGAGCCCCACGAGGCGGTGCCCATTCTCGCGGGCGCCTTCTCGCCCGCCTCGGTCGAGATCGACGACCGCCGGCGCGGGGCGCTCCCGTGACCGAGTGGTACGAGGAGGCGCTGCATCCCGGCCTCTCCCAGCGCCTTTCGATGGACCGGGTGCTCTACCGCGCGCGGACCGGCCACCAGGACCTCGCGATCTTCGAGAACCGCCTGTTCGGGCGCGTGCTGGCGCTCGACGGCGCGATCCAGACCACCGAGGGCGACGAGTTCGTCTACCACGAGATGCTGGTCCACACGCCGATCCTCGCCCACGGGCGGGCGTCGCGGGTGCTGATCGTCGGCGGCGGCGACGGCGGCTCGGCCCGCGAGGCGCTGCGCCATCCCGGCGTGGAGCGGGTGACGATGGTGGAGATCGACCGGACCGTGGTCGATCTCTGCGCCGCCTACCTGCCCTCGCTCAGCGCCGGCGCCTTCGACGACCCCAGGCTGGAGCTGGTCATCGCCGACGGCGCGGCCTTCGTCGAGGAGAGCGACGGGCGCTGGGACGTCATTGTCGTCGATTCGACCGACCCCATCGGGCCGGGCGAGGTCCTGTTCGGGGAGCGCTTCTATCGCGGCTGCAAGCGCCGGCTCGCGCCGGGCGGCGTGCTGGTGACGCAGAACGGGGTCCCGTTCGTGCAGGGCGAGGAGGTTACGGACAGCTACCGCCGCCTCTCGGCCTGTTTCGCGGATGTTTCCTTCTACCTCGCGCCGGTGCCGACCTACCAGGGCGGGCACATGGCCTTCGGCTGGGCGAGCGACGACCCGGCGCTCCGGCGCGCGCCGGTCGAGACGCTGGCGGCGCGGCGCGCGCGCGCCGGCCTCGCCCCCCGCTACTACACGCCGGAGACGCATGTCGCCGCCTTCGCGCTCCCGGCCTGCATCGAGGCGCTGATGGCCTGAGGCGCGGCGCCGGTCCGGGCGCTCCCGGGGCCACCCCGGGGCGGCCCCCGGGGGCGGCGACGGGCGCGGCGATGGAGGCGGCGATGACGGACCGGGACCCGGAATACACCGTCGCGGTGGTCGTGTGGAACGCCGGCCGCTTCCTCGCCGACTGCGTGGCGGCGCTGGAGGCGCAGTCCTTCCGCCGGTTCGAGGTCCTGCTGGTGGACAACGCCTCGACCGACGGCGCGCCCGAGGCGCTGGGCCGCCTGCCCGCGAACATGCGGATCGTCCGGGCCGGCCGGAACCTCGGCTTCGCCGCCGCCAACAACCTCGCGGCGCGGCGGGCGCGCGGGCGCTGGCTGGTCGCGCTCAACCCCGACGCCTTCCCGGAGCCGGACTGGCTGGCCGAGATCGACAGCGGCGTCCGCCGCTATCCCGGCGCGGCGATGTTCGGCTCGACGCAGCTTCGCGCCGACGCGCCCGACAGGCTGGACGGCGCGGGCGACCACTACCACCCCCTCGGCCTCGCCTGGCGCGGCGGCGAGGGCGACCCGGCGGAAACCGTGGACCGCGACGCCGAGGTCTTCGGCCCCTGCGCGGCCGCCGCCGCCTACCGGATGGACGCCTTCGCCCGCGCCGGCGGCTTCGAGGAAAGCTTCTTCTGCTACTACGAGGATGTCGACCTCGCCTTCCGCCTCCGCCTCGCGGGCGAGCGCTGCGTGCAACTGGCGCGCGCGCGAGTCCGCCACGTGGGATCCGGCGTCGCGGGGCGGGGATCGGCTTTCGCGCGCTATCACGGGATGCGCAACCTGATCTGGACCTTCCTGCGCTGCCAGCCTGGGCCTTTGCTGGTTCCGTTGTTGCCCCTTCTGGTCGCGGGGTTGCTCGGACGGATGTCGCTAGGCGTCGTTATCGATGGCGACACGCCTGGCGCCCGGTTCCGCGGATTCGTGGACGCGGCGCGAGGCCTGCGCGCCGTCATGGACGATCGGCGAAGGATACAGACGAATCGTCGAACAGGCGCCTTCGCTCTGGCGCGAGCCATGACTTGGTCGGTCGGAAAGCTGCTCCTGCGCGCGCGCGACGCCCGGCCGCTGGCCACTCCGCCGCCGGATGGCCTTTAGCGCGCGGCGGGGCGGGCGGGCCGCGCCGGCGCGAAGCGGTTCGGGTCCGGCAGCCGGAACATCCAGCGCAGCGTCATCGCCGGCAGGCGCAGCGCGAAACGCGCGTAGATCGCGGCGGAGAAGGCCGCCAGCAACGGGCCGGGATAGTGCGGGCGGAAATGCTTGAAGAAGTACTTCGCGAAGCCGCGCGACTTGTGCCACTCGACGAAGCCCGGCCAGACCCGGCTGGCGCCGCGCCGGTGCGTCACCGGAACGTCCGGCGCGTAGAGGATGGCGCCGCCGCGCTCCCCGACCCGCCTGCAGAAGTCCACATCCTCGACATGGAGGAAATAGTCCTCGTCCATGCCGTCGAGTTCGTCGAAAGTCTCGCGCGGCATCAGCATGAAGGCGCCGGAGATGCACTCCACCGGCGCGGTGTCGGCCAGCGGCTCGGCCTCGTTCAGGTTCATCCGCCGGAAACGGGGATGCTCCGGGGCCAGCCGGTCCAGCCGCAGCTGCTCGACCACGCAGCTCCACGGCGTCGGCAGGTTGCGCCGGCCGCCGCGCTGTTCGCTGCCGTCGGGGTTTTCGAGCCGGGCGCCGAGAAGCGCCGCGCCGGGCCAGGCGTCGAATGCGTCCAGCCCTCGGGCCAGCACGCCCTCGCCCAGCGTCGCGTCCGGGTTCAGCAGCAGCAGGAACGGATGGCGCGCGCGGCGCGCCCCGATGTTGCAGCCCCGCGCGAAGCCGACATTGCCGTGGCCGGTGACGATTTCGAGCCGGGCGTCGCGGTCCGCGATCCCGTTGAGCGCGCGCAGCATCGAGCGGGGATTGCCGTTGTCCACCAGCACCAGCTGGCGCACATCCGGCTGCGCCAGCGCCGACTCGACGCATTCCAGCAGCACCGGCCCGGTCTTGTAGGAGACGACGACGACGCCGCACGCCTTGGCGGCGATCCGCCCGGCCGCGCGGAGCGGCACGACCCGCGCGCCCCATTCCGGCGCGAGCGGGCGCGGCGCCGGCGCCGCGACGGGCGCGCGTTCCTCCGGTTCGGCCGGGGTTCGCGGGTCCAGCGCGATCGAGTGTCGTGTGCTCATGGCTTTCCGGTCCGTCCCCGCGCCGTCGGCCCCGTCGCGCCGCCGACGGCCGCGCCGGGACACTAGCACAGTTCGAATCGGGTTTCGTAACCCTTTGTTTCCTATGCGTCCCCATCGCCGAATCGCCCGGCGCGGCCGCGTTTTCCGATTCGCGGCCCCCGTTCCGGCCGCGCGCCGGCGGGGCGGGTCAGCGCCCAGAGCGCGCCCCCGAGCATCGCCGCCGCCAGCACCGCCGCGCCCCAGAGCACGGAGACCGCGAACGCCTCGCCCGAACCGATGCCGACCAGCCCGAACAGCACGACGACGGCCGCCTCCCGGACGCCCCAGCCGGCGATCGACACCGGGAGATGCGTCGCCAGCACGACGACCGGCAGGAAGCCGAGAACCCAGAGGAACCCGATCTCGACGCCCGCGCCGCGCGCCAGCAGCCAGATGGCGGCGGCGCCGGCCCCGTAGATGGCGAGGCCCAGCCCGAGCGCCGCCGGCGCCGCGCCGCTCCGCGCGAGGCGGCCGGCGTCGCGCAGCGGCGGGGCGAGGACCGCGAGGCGCCCGCGCCCCTCCAGCCGCGACGCCAGGCGGCCGCCCGCGAACAGGATGCCGGCGATGGCCGCGATCCCCGCGAGCGGGAGCGCGCGCAAGGCGTCGACGGGCCAGTCGGGCGGCAGGCGGCCCGCCAGCGCGAAGGCGCTCGCCGCCATCAGGACCAGCAGCGACAGCAGCCCGGCCGTCCGGTCCAGCGCCACCGCGCCGACGGCGCGCGCGGCCGGAACGCCGGCCCGCGCCAGCAGGGCGACGCGCACCGCGTCGGCGGCGAGCGCGGTGGGGAGGAACTGGGCGCCGAATATCGCGACGAAGACGATCCGGACCGCCAGCCGGAGGTCGGCGAAGGCGCCGGCGCTCCGGCCGACCAGGAACCAGCGGAAACCGGCCAGCAATATCTGCAGGAAGGCGAGGCCGCAGGCGGCGGCGAAACTCCACGGCGGGACGGCGGCGAGCGTCTCCGGCACGGCGTCGCGGTCGCCGATCCAGGCGAGCGCGCCGATCGCCGCGACCGTCACCGCGCATCGCGCCGGGAGCGCCCATCGCCGCGCCGCCCGGCCGCGCCCGCCGGGTTCGGAAGCCGGAGCGGGGGAGGGGTTCGGCGCGGCCATGGCGCCAGCATAGGGCGCCCGCCCCGCCCCGTCAGCCGCGCCGGCGGCGTTGCGGGGGGCGGGGACAGGCGGTATAAGCCGCGCGGCATCGGCCGGAGCGGGGCGGGCGCGGCGTGGACATCGAGGACACCGAAATCCCGGAGGTGAAGATCGTCCGTCCGCCGAGGTTCGGCGACGCGCGCGGCTTCTTCTCCGAGACCTGGAGCGCGGCGAAATTCGCCGAACGGGGCCTCGAACTCGCGTTTTGCCAGGACAACCATTCGTTCTCCGCCGAGAAGGGCACGCTGCGCGGCCTGCATTTCCAGATTCCGCCCTTCGCGCAGGACAAGCTGGTCCGCGCCAGCCGGGGCGCGATCTGGGACGTGGCGGTGGACATCCGCCGCGGCTCCCCCGCTTTCGGCAAATGGGTCGGGCGGGTCGTGAGCGCCGGGGCGTGGAACCAGATCCTCGTGCCGGCCGGCTTCGCGCACGGCTTCGTCACGCTCGAACCGGACACCGAGGTCCAGTACAAGGTGACCGCCCCCTACGCGCCGGAGCACGAGCGCGGCGTCGCCTGGGACGACCCGGACCTCGCCATCGACTGGCCGCTGGACGGCGCGGCGCCGGTCCTCTCGGCCCGGGACCGGACGTGGCCCGCGCTGGCGGACGCGCCGGACCTGTTCGCCTACGCCGCCGGGCCGGGCGGGTGAGCGCGCCGTCCAAGGTCCTCGTCACCGGCGGGGCCGGCTTCATCGGCTCGGCCGTCGCGCGGCTGCTCGCCGGCGAGCTGGGCGTCGCCGTCGTCGTCGTGGACAAGCTGACCTACGCCGCCAACCTCGCCTCCCTCGCGCCGCTGGAGGGTTCGCCGCTTTACGCCTTCGAGAGGGCGGACATCGGCGACCGCGCGGCGATGGACGCGATCCTGCGCCGCCACCGGCCCGGCGCGATCCTGCACCTCGCCGCCGAAAGCCATGTCGACCGCTCGATCGACGGGCCGGGGGACTTCATCCGGACGAACATCGTCGGGACTTGGACGCTGCTGGAGGCGGCGCGGTCCTACCGGGGCGAACTGGAGGGCGCGGAGCGGGCGGGTTTCCGCTTCCACCATGTCTCGACCGACGAGGTGTTCGGCTCGCTCGGCGCGACCGGGGCGTTCACGGAGGAGACGCGCTACGACCCGCGCTCGCCCTACTCCGCGAGCAAGGCGTCGTCCGACCACCTGGTCCGGGCCTGGGGGGAGACCTACGGCCTGCCCGTCGTGCTCAGCAACTGCTCGAACAATTACGGCCCCCGCCAGTTCCCGGAGAAGCTGGTTCCGTTGATGATTCTGAAGGGGCTGCGCGGCGAGGCGCTGCCGGTCTACGGCAAGGGGGAGAATGTGCGCGACTGGCTCCATGTCGAGGACCACGCCCGCGCGCTATGGCTCGTGCTGGCCGAGGGCCGGACCGGCGAGAGCTACAATGTCGGCGGCGGCGCGGAGCGGCGGAACATCGATGTGGTCGAGCGCGTCTGCGCGCTGCTGGACGAACTGGCGCCCCGCCCGGACGGCGCGCCCCACGCCCGGCTCATCGCCCATGTCGCGGACCGTCCGGGCCACGACTTCCGCTACGCCATCGACGCCGCGAAAATCCGCCGCGAACTCGGCTGGCGGCCGCGCGAGAGCTTCGAGAGCGGGCTGCGCAAGACCGTCGAATGGTATCTCGCGAACCGCGACTGGTGGGAGCCGATCCTGGAGGGCCGTTACGGCGGCGAGCGGCTGGGGGCGGCGCGATGACGGCCGCCGGCGCGCTCCGGGTGCTGGCGACCGGCGGCGGCGGGCAGGTCGGGCGCGAACTCGCCCGGCGCGGCGCGGCGGCGGGCGCCGGGGTCGCGGCCTTGCCGCGCGCGGAACTGGACATCGCGGACCCCGCCGCCATCCGCGCCGCGCTGGACCGGCTGCGGCCGGATGTCGTCGTCAACGCCGCCGCGTATACGGCCGTGGACCGGGCCGAGAGCGAGCCGGACGCCGCCTTCGCCGCCAACCGCGACGGCGCCGCGAACGTCGCCCGGGCCTGCGCCGCCGCCGGCGTCCCGCTGGTCCATATCTCGACCGACTATGTGTTCGACGGGACGAAGGACGGCCCCTGGACGGAGGACGACGCGCCCAACCCGCTCGGCGTCTACGGGCGCTCCAAGCTGGCGGGGGAGGCGGCGGCGCGGGCGGCCCACGCGCGGCTTGTCGTGCTGCGGACCTCCTGGGTGTACGCGGCCCATGGCGGCAATTTCGCGCGCACGATGCTGCGCCTCGGCGCGGAGCGGGAACGGCTCCGCGTGGTGGACGACCAGCGGGGCGCGCCCACCTTCGCCGGCGACATCGCCGACGCCGCGCTGGCGGTGGCGCGGCGGATCGCGGGCCGGGCCGACGCGCCCTGGGGCCTGTACCACTACGCCGCGCGGGGCGAGACCACCTGGCGCGGCTTCGCCGAGGCGATCCTGGAGGCCGCCGCCCCCGCCCTCGGCCGGCGCCCGGTCGTCGAGCCGATCGCGACCGCCGAATACCCGACGCCGGCCGCGCGGCCGGCCAACTCCACGCTCGACTGCGCCCGCATCGACGCCGCCTTCGCCCCGCCGCGCCGGTGCTGGCGCGAGGGGCTGGCCGAGGTTCTCGACGAGTTGCTAGAAGGGCGCGGGAACCGGGCCGAGCGGAGGCGGGACGGATGAAGGGCATTATCCTCGCGGCGGGGCTGGGCACGCGGCTGTACCCGCTCACCATGTCGGTGTCCAAGCAGCTGCTGCCCGTTTACGACAAGCCGATGATCTACTACCCGCTCGGCACGCTGATGCTGGCCGGCATCCGCGACATCCTGGTCATCGTCTCGCCGGCGGACCGGGCCGCGTTCGAGAAGCTGCTGGGCGACGGCGCGCAATGGGGCGTGTCGATCGCCTATGCCGAGCAGCCGAGTCCGGACGGTCTGGCGCAGGCCTTCGTCATCGGCCGCGATTTCGTCGGCCGCGACCCGTGCTGCCTGATCCTGGGCGACAACATCTTCCACGGCCACGGCCTGACGGACCTGCTGCGGCGCGCGGCGGGGCGCGGGCGCGGGGCCACCGTCTTCGGCTACTATGTGCGCGATCCCGAACGCTACGGCGTCGTCACGCTGGACGCCGACGGCCGCGCCCGCGACATCGTGGAGAAGCCGAGCGCGCCGGCGTCGAACTGGGCGGTGACGGGGCTGTACTTCTACGACAACGACGTGCTCGACATCGCCGCCGGCATCCGGCCCTCGGCGCGCGGCGAACTGGAGATCACCGATGTCAACAAGGCCTACCTGGAGCGCGGCGACCTGATGGTGGAGCAGCTCGGCCGCGGCTTCGCCTGGCTCGACACGGGCACGCACGACTCGCTCCTCCAGGCGTCCGAGTTCGTGCGCGTCGTCGAGGAGCGCCAGGGGCTGAAGATCGCCTGCGTCGAGGAGATCGCCTACCGCATGGGCTTCATCGACGCCGAGCGGCTGGCGCGGCTGGCCGAGCCGCTGCGCAAGAGCGGCTACGGCGAATACCTCGACTCGCTGCCGCGGTAGGGGGCGCGATGCTGCGGATCGTCGTCCTTTACGTCCTGGCCGTGCTGGTCGCCGGCGTCGCCGCGGTCTGGCTGTTTCTGGAGTTCGCGCCCTTCGCGCGCGCGGCCGAGCGGGGCGACGGCGCGGCGGCGCCGGGCGTCCTCGGCGTCGCGCTGCGCGATCCCGCCGGCCGCGCCTTCGCCCCCTCGCCCCTGCCGCTGTCGCTCCCGATCGACTGCGCGCCGGGCGTCGATTGCTGGATCCTGCGCTACGTGGATGTCGATCCGGGGCCGGGCCAGGCCGATTTCGCCTGCGGCGCGATGAGCGGCGACGGCCACAAGGGGACCGATTTCGCGCTGGCCCACGACGGAAGGCTGCTCGACCGCGTGGCCGTGCTCGCCGCCGCCGACGGCACGGTGGCCGGGACGCGCGACGGCGTGGGCGACGCCAATGTCCGGCGCGCCGGCCACGCCGCCGTGCGCGGCCGGGAATGCGGCAACGGCGTCTCGATCGACCACGGCGGCGGCTGGCGCACGCGCTATTGCCACATGAAGCGCGGCAGCGTGCGCGTCCGGCCCGGCGACCGGGTGCGCGCCGGCGACCCCCTCGGCGCGGTCGGCCTGTCGGGCCTGACGGAATTCCCGCATGTGCACATGTCGGTCGAGTTCGAGGGCCGCACGGTGGACCCCTTCGCCGGCCTGTCGGGCGGCCCGGCCTGCGATTACGGCGACGCGCCGCTGTGGCGCCCGGAGACGCTGGCGCGCCTGCCCTACCTTTCGGCGATCCCGTACAATATCGGCTTCGCCGGCCACATGCCGGGGACGGACACGATCCGCTCCGGCGCGCTGTCGGAGGCGGTGCTGCCGTCGAGCGCGGACATTCTCGCCTTCTGGGCCGAGGTCGCGGGCGTCGAGGCGGGCGATGTCGTCGCGCTGGCGCTGCGCGCGCCGGACGGGACCGTGCTCGCCCAAAAGGAGGAGACGATCCCCCGCCGCCGGATCAGGCTGTGGCGCTCCATCGGCAAGCGGAAGTCGGAAACCTGGCCGGCCGGGACCTATCTCGGCGAAGTCCGGATCCGCCGCCAAACCCCCGCCGGCCCGCGCGAGTCCCGCCGCGAAGCCCGCCTGGAGGTGTTCTGAGGGGGGGGGGGGGCGGCGGCGCCCCCGGCGCCCCGGATTTAATCCGGGGTCCAGCAGGGGCAGGGGCGCCATTTCCGGCCGGTCGATGGCGCTCTATCGCCGAACGCTCGCGCCCCTTCCCCTCGCGCCGGCGCCGCCGGGCTCCGGCTGCCCGGCTCAAGGCCGGGCCTTACTGGCAGTTGGCGTACAGCGAGGTGGTCCAGCCCCCGCCCCAGCAAATGGTGCCGAAGCACGTAACCCCCCCGAAGACGCCCGCGGCGCACAACGACGAAGTGGCGCCAAGGGTGTTGACCGTGTGGTCGATGTCGAACTCGATCGTGTTGCCGTCCGACGTAAGGATACGCCCGTTGATGTAGTCCGCGTAGCCGTTGCTCTTCCCGTGTCCCGCCAGCACGGCCTTGGTGTACGTGGGGCGGCACCGCCACTGGCCGGTGTACTGGGAAGCGACGTGTATGTCGGCATCCGAGCCCCACGAGTACCAGGGCACGGTGTCGTAGTTGTAAGTGATACCATCCACGACTGTGTAGCCAACATCCTTATAGCGATATTCGAACTTCACCTTGTAATAGTCGTCTTTGCCGCTGTGGGTGTCGTCGCTGGTGTCGCGTTTCGCGCAGAACTTGAGCGTGTAGTCGTGAACCACGCCGAGCTGGCCCGGCGAAGGGGGGTGGGCGTGGACAACGGCCGCCGGAGCGGCCAGCCCCAGCGCCATCGCGAGGCCCGCGACGAGTCTCGTCCTTGCCGGCCCCGGCTTCGCGAATGTCGTCGAACGGTTTCGCGGGTGTTCCAGCGTTTTCATGACGCGCCTCCTTTCGTCGATGCTCCGCTCCCGGCCGCGGCGGCGGGCCGCCGGCCCGGGCGGTTGGGCCTCACTTGCAGTTTTGCCACAGCGCGGTGTGCCATTTCCCGCTGAAGCAAATGTGACCCCAGCAGTAGCCCGAGTAGGTGCCCAAGGCGCACACCGACTTGGCCTTAAGGGTGTTAACCCAGTAGTCGATGTCGATCTCGGTCGTGTTGCCGTCCGACGTGGTGACACGGCCGTTGATGTATTCCGCGCCGCCGTTGCTCCTCCCGTGTCCGGCCAGCACGGCTTTGGTGTACTTGGAGCGGCACCGCCACTCGCCGGTGTATTGGGAAGCGACGTGTATGTCGGCATCCGATCCCCACGAGTACCAGGGCACGGTTTCGTGGCCGTAAGTGATGCCATTAACGGGTTCGTGGCCGACATCCTTCCACCGGTATTCGAACTTCACCTTGTAATAGTCGTCTTTGCTGCTGTGGGTGTTGTCGGCGGTGTCGCGTTTCGCGCAGAACTTGAGCCTGTAGTTGTGAAGGATGCCGCCCGCGCCGTACGTGGAGGCATCGTGAGCGTGGACGACGGCCGCCGGAGCGGCCAGCCCGAGCGCCATCGCGAGGCCCGCGAGGGCCGCGACGAGTCCCGTCTTCGCCGGCCCCGCGGCCGGCGCCGGCCCCTGCTTCGCGAATGTCGTCGAACGGTTTCGCGGGCGTTCCGGCGGTTTCATGACGCGCCTCCCCTCGTCGATGCTCCGCTCCCGGCCGCGGCGCCGGCCCGAGCGGTTGGGCCTCGCTAGCAGTCGGTGTACAGCGTGGTGGTCCAGCTCCCGCCCCAGCAAAGATTGCCGAAGCACGTAACCCCCCCGAAGGTGCCCGCGGCGCACACCGCCGTGGCGCCGTTCTGGACCAGGTAGTCGATGTCGAACTCGATCGTGTTGCCGTCCGACGTGGTGATACGCCCGTTGATGTAGTCTCCCTGGTTGTTGCTCTTCCCGTGTCCGGCCAGCACGGCTTTGGTGTACGCGGAGCGGCACCGCCACTCGCCGGTGTATTGGGAAGCGACGTGTATGTCGGCGTCCGAGCCCCACGAGGACCAGGGCACGCCGGTGGTCCCGAAAGTGATGCCACTCTTGGGTACGTAGCCGACGTCCTTCCACCGGTATTCGAACTTCACCTTGTAATAGTCGTCTTTGCTGCTGTGGGTTTCGTCGGCGTGGGTGCGCCACGCGCAGAACTTGAGCGTGTAGTCGTGAAGGATGCCGCCCGTGCCGTACGTGGCGGCATCGTGAGCGTGGACGACGGCCGCCGGAGCGGCCAGCCCCAGCGCCATCGCGAGTCCGACGAGGGCCGCGACGGGTCTCGTCTTCGCCAGCTTCGGCTTCGCGAACGCCGTCGAACGGTTTCGGGAGCGTTCGAGCGATTTCATGACGCGCTTCCTTTCGTCGATATTCCATTCCCGACCGCGGCGCCCGCCCGCCCTTTCGGCTCGGCAACCCGGACCGACAGGCACCATAGGGGGATTCGATGCACCGATAAAGCGCGTTTGTCCGCTGTCTGGAGATTCTTCGGCGGAAATATGTCGACCGTCCCGCATGGCGGGCGCGACAGGGCCGGAGAGAATGTCGATTTAGCGTCTGAAAATGCCTCTGAACGGCGCCCCGGGTCGGACCGGGGCCCCGGGAGGGCCGGGGCGCCGTCGAAGGGGCGACGCCCGAGGGGGCCGGGGCGCCGGCGCCGGCCGGTCGATGGCGCTCTATCGCCGAACGCTCGCGCCCCTTCCCCTCGCGCCGCCGCCGCCGGGCTCCGGATCGAATCCGGGCCTCACCAGCAGTTGGCCCTCAGCGTGGTGGTCCAGTGCCCGCCCCAGCAAAGTGTGCCGATGCAGGTGCCCTTCGTGTAGACGCCCTTGGCGCAAATCGCCCAGGCATTGGAGTTGTTGACCCAGTAGTCGATGTCGATCTCGACCGTGTTGCCGTCCGACGTGGTGACGCGCCCGTTGATGTAGTCGCTACCGCCGTTGCTCTTCCCGTGTCCGGCCAGCACGGCCTTGGTGTACACGGGGCGGCACCGCCACGCGTTCGTGTACTGGGGAGCGACATGTATGTCGGTATCCGAGCCCCAACCGTACCAGGGCACGCCGCTGGTGCCGAAAGTAATGCCTTGGTCGGGTTCGTAGCCGACATCCTTCCACCGGTATTCGAACCGCACCTTGTAATAGTCGTCTTTGCCGCTGTGGGTGTGGTCGCCGGTTTTGCGTTTCGCGCAAAACTTGAGCGTGTAGTCGTGAAGGATGCCGCCCGCGCCGTACGTGGCGGCATCGTGAGCGTGGACGACGGCCGCCGGAGCGGCCAGCCCGAGCGCCATCGCGAGGCCGGCGAGGGCCGCGACGAGTCCCGTTTTCGCCGGCCCCGCGGCCGGCCTCGCGAACGCCGTCGAACGATTTCGCGGGTCTTCGAGCGGTTTCATGCCGCGCGTCCTTTCGTCGATGCGCCGTTCCCGGCCGCGGCGGGCCGCCGGCCCGGACCGGTTGGGCCTTACTAGCAGTTGGCGTACAGCGAGGTGGTCCAGCTTCCGCCCCAGCACCAGCTGCCGATGCAGGTAACCCCCCCGAAGGTGGCCGCGACGCACACCGACGTGGCGCCAAGGGTGTTGACCGTGTGGTCGATGTCGAACTCGATCGTGTTGCCGTCCGACGTAACGATGCGGCCGTTGACGAAGTCTCCATGGCCGTTGCTCTTCCCGTGTCCGGCCAGCACGGCTTTGGTGTACGCGGAGCGGCACCGCCACTCGCCGGTGTATTGGGAAGCGACGTGTATGTCGGCATCCGATCCCCACTTGAGCCAAGGCACGCCGTGGTAGCCATGGTGGACACCGTGATCGATGACGTAGCCGACGTCCTTCCAGCGGTAGTCGAACCGCACCTTGTAATAGTCGTCTTTGCCGCTGTGGGTGTTGTCGCTGGTGTCTCGTCTTGCGCAGAATTTGAGCGTGTAGTCGTGAAGCACGCCGCCCGTGCCCCACTTGGCGTCGTGGGCGTGGACGACGGCCGCCGGAGCGGCCAGTCCGAGCGCCATCGCGAGTCCCGCGAGGGCCGCGACAAGGCTCGTCCGCGCCGGCCCCGGCGCCGGCTTCGCGCACGCGTTCGAACGGTTTCGCCGGTCTTCGAGCGGTTTCATGACGCGCCTCCTTTCGTCGATAGCCCGTCCCCGGCGGCGGCGGCGGCCTACCCTCCCCAATGCGGGGACGAGCCTACGCCGGGCCGAAGCGAGTGTCTAGCGAATGTTTTTTTGTCGAATAAAAATATGCCCGAACGGCGCGCCGGGTTCGGTCCGGGCGCCGGGAGGCGCGGGGCGCCCGCGCTTGCCGGCGGCGCCGGGGCGCTTTCGGGAGCGTTGGAGGGACGATTCCGGGCCCCGGATCGAGTCCGGGGCGACGCCTGGGAGGGAGCGGGGACGCCGGGGCGTTTTCGGGAGCGCTGGAGGGGCGACTCCGGGCCCCGGCCGCCCGGCCCGAGGCCGGGCCAGGCTCCGGCCGGGGCGCCTCCCGTCATTCCTCCCGCGCGCCGATCCACATGCGGTTGGCGGGCGGGTGCTCGGCCAGCGCGTCTTCGTTTATCGCGGTGCCCCAGCCCGGCGTGTCGGGCAGGACCAGCATCCCGTCCTCGATGACCGGCGGCGGGTCGAAAATCCCGTCCTTCCAGGTCACGTCCTCGTAATCGGTCTCCAGCACGCGGAAGTTCGGCACGGCGGCGCAGAAATGCGCGCCCATCAGCGTGCCGAGATGGCCGTTGAAATTGTGCGCGGCGACATTGACCTCGTAGACCTCCGCCAGGTTGGCGACGCGGATCGATTCGGCGATGCCGTTCCACGGCACGTCGACGATGGCGACGTCGACCGCGCCGGCGTCGAAGAACGGCTTGTACTGGCGCCGGCCGAACAGCGACTCCAGCGAGGCGATCGACATCGGCGCGTTGTCGCGCACCCGGCGCAGCGGGGCCGGGTCGAAAATGTCCAGCTCCAGCCAGTCCATGCCGACATGTTCGAGCGCGCGGGCGACCCGGACGTAGCCCTCCGTCCTGAAGTTGAAGTTGAGGTCGAGCTTGAGGCCGATGTCCGGCCCGGCGCCCTCGCGGAACGCCTCCATCTGGCGCGCGATCCACTCGATAAGCCAGGGTTCGCCGTTCAGCTCCGGCCCGTAACCGCCGCGGCCGAAGCCGGGCATGTACACCTCCGGCTCCTCCCGGTCGAGCAGCAGGATGTTGGTCTTGAGCGAGCCGACGCCGCTGTCGCGCACCTCCCGGCCGAGGTCGCGGATGTCGTCGAGCGTGCGCGGCTGTTTCGCGCCCATCGCCTCGTGGTGGCTGACGCGAAAGGTGCCGCAATGCGACCAGTAGACCGGCAGGCGGTCGCGGTACGGCCCGCCGAACAGCGCGGCCATCGGCACGCCGAGGTCCTTCGCCTTGATGTCGTAGAGCGCGTTCTCGATCGCCGCGATGGCCTGCGCCGCCATGCCGCCGGGCACATGCTTCGTCGCCAGCTTGAGGCGCGTCGTCGCCTTCTCGACCGGGCGCGGGTCCTCGCCGACGATGAGTTCCGAGAGGCGGCGGATCACCCCGGTCAGGCCGGGGCTGCCGAAGCCCTCGAGATACTCCGAATAGCCGACGATCCCGGTGTCGGTCGTGATCTTGAGGAAGGAGAAGTCGCGCCAGCCGGCGCCGCAATGCAGGTCCTGGACGGTCTCGATCTTCATGGGGCGGGTCCCGTTCGCGCGTGTCGGGGCGGCGCGCGGCGCCGGGCGGCGCGCCGGCGGCCATTGTGCGGTATGGAGGGGGGCTTGTCATGCGCCCCGTTCCGCCGCCGAGGGTCAAGGCCGATGGCGTCCGCCCCGCTTCCCGCCCGTTCCGCCGCCGCCGCGCCGCCGTGCCGCCCTGGCTGAGATACGCGCTCGGCGCCCAGGCCGGGCTGCTGGCCGGGATGGGGATCGGGCGGTTCGGCTACGCGCCGATGGTCCCGGCGCTGATCGGCTCCGGCGGGCTGACCGAGGCCGAGGCGGGGTGGGTCGGCGCGCTCAACCTCGCGGGCTATGTGTTCGGGGCGCTGGCGGCGCCGGCGCTGCGGCGGCGCTGGAGCGAGCCGGCGCTGCTGCGCGCCGCGCTGGCGCTGGCGGTGCTGTCGCTGTTCGCGAGCGCCGCGCCGCTGGGCTTCGCCTGGCTCGCCTTCTGGCGGCTGGCGGTCGGGATCGTGGTCGCGGTCTCGATGGTGCTGGGGATTTCCTACGTGACCCGGTTCGCGCCGCCGGAGCGGGTGGCGCTGGCGACCTCGATCGCGTTCACCGGCGTCGGCCTCGGCATTTTCTTCTCCGCCGCCGGCCTGCCCTGGCTGCTGGAGCGCGGGATCGCCTGGGCCTGGGGCGGCGCGGCGGCGGTCGGCGCCGTTGGCGCGGCGGTCGGCTTCTGGGCCTGGGCCGGCGCGCCCCGCCTCGACCCGCGGGAGGAGGACGGCGGGGAACCCGAAGCCGCCATCCCGCCCGAAGGCTGGAAGCTGGTGGCGGCGCAGTTCCTGTTCTCCCTCGGCCTGGTCCCGCATTCGATCTACTGGGTGGACTACATCGTGCGCGGGCTGGGCCGGCCGATGGCGGACGGCGCGCTGCACTGGACGCTGGTCGGCCTGGGCGCGGTGCTGGGCACGGCGCTGTGGGGCCGGCTGGCCGACCGGATCGGGCTGACGGCGGGGCTGGTGCTGGTTTTCGCGGCGCTGGCGGCGTCGATCGCCGCGCCCGTGCTGGCGCCGGGCGCGGGCGCGCTGGTGTTCTCCTCGCTGGTGTTCGGCTCGCAGCCGGGATCGAGCGCGATCATCGCCGGCCGCGCGCAGCGGGCGATGGGCGGCCGGCCGATGGTGGCGCTGTGGCGGCGGATGACGATCGCGGTGGGGGCGGCGCAGCTTGTCGGCGGGCCGGCGCTGGTGGAGCTTTTCAACCGGACGGGCGACCACCGCCCGGTCTTCCTCGCCGGCGCCGCCGCGATGGCGCTGGCGGCCGTCCTCTGCGCGACCCTGCGCTGGCGGACATGAGCGGCCGCGCGTCGAAAACGGGGGCGGAGCGCCGCCGCGGCGGTTAGACTGCGCCTTCCGCGCCCCCGAGGGGAGGATACAGGATGCCCGACACGCCCCGCGACCTTGCCGGCTACGCGGACGATCCGCCGGACCCGCGCTGGCCCGGCGGCGCCCGGCTGGCGCTCAACTTCGTCATGAACTACGAGGAAGGCTCGGAGTACAATTACGGCGACGACGGGTTCTCCGAGGCGACGCTGACGGAGGCGCCGTCCTCCGCGATCCCCCACGGGGACCGCGACCTCGCCGCCGAGAGCATGTTCGAATACGGCTCCCGCGTCGGGTTCTGGCGGCTGATGCGCCTGTTCCGGGCGCGCGGCCTGCCGCTGACGGTGTTCGCCTGCGCGCTGGCGCTGGAGCGCAACCCGGCGGCGGCGCGCGCGATCCGGGCGGCGGGGCACGATGTGTGCTGCCACGGCTGGCGCTGGATCGAGCACTACAAGCTGCCGGAGTTCCGCGAGCGCGAGCATATCCGCCGCGCCGTCGCCTCGCTGGCCGAAACGCTCGGCGAGCGGCCGCTGGGCTGGTACTGCCGCACCGGGCCGGGCGTCAACACGCGCCGCCTGCTGGTGGAGGAGGGCGGGTTCCTCTACGATTCCGACGCCTACAACGACGAACTGCCCTACTGGGTCGAGGTGTCCGGGAAGCCGCACCTGGTGGTGCCCTACACGCACGCCAACAACGATTCCAAGTTCGCGCGCGGCTGGTTCTCGACGGCGGACGATTTCTTCCGCTTCAACAGGGACGCCTTCGACCTGCTGCGCGAGGAGGGGGCGGAACGGCCGAAAATGATGTCGGTCGGCCTGCACATGCGCCTGATGGGCCACCCGGCCCGCGCGATGGGGCTGAAGCGGCTGCTCGACTATGTGTCCGGGTTCGACGATGTGTGGATCTGCGGCCGGCTCGACATCGCGCGGCACTGGGCGCGGGAGCATCCCTTCGCCGGATGACCGGCCGGCGCTATTCGCGGCCGCGGGCGCGCTCCGACAGATCGACGATCTCGGCCGAGGACGGCGCCGCCTCCTCGCCCTCCAGGCGGTAGCTCCCGTCGAGCCAGCGGCCGAGGTCGAGCGTCTTGCAGCGCGCCGAGCAGAACGGCCGGTGCGGCGGCGCGGCCGGCTTGCCGCAGACCGGGCAGCCGGCGGCGGGGCGTTCGCGCGGTCCCACGGGTTCACCCTCCCTCGATCCGGTAGTCCTCCGGCCCGAGGCCCGGCGCGGCCTCGACCGCGATCCCGCCGCCCAGCCGCCGCCCCAGCGCCTCCAGCGCGGGGCGCAGCGGGCCGGCGAGCGCGGCGGCGACCGGGCGCGAGCATAGCAGGCGCGGCCGCGCGACGCCCGCCGCCCCGGCCGGCAGCCGGCGCAACGCCTCCAGCGCGACGGTCTCGGCGCTCCGCGCGGGCGCGCCGGGCGCGTCCAGCATCTCCTCCGCCAGCGACGGGCCGAGGCGCGGGCCGCTCAGCTCCAGCAGCCCGCCCCGGGTCCAGCCGTGGACCGCCGGGCGCGCCGGGTCCCCGCGACGGAAGCCGGCCGCGATCCCGTCCGCCAGCGCGGCGCGGGCGGCGGCGCTCCTTGTGCGCGGGAAGTCGACCAGGATCGGCCCGGCCAGCCGGCGCAGGCGGATCTGCCAGGCGATCTCCGCCGACACGGCCGCCGCGAGCCGGGCCGGGCGGGCCGACGCCCGGTCGGCGCGGGCGAGATCGACATCGATGGCGACGAGCGCCTCCGCCTCGTCGAAGGCCAGCGCCGCCCCGCCGGGCAGTTCGACCCGCCGCTCCAGCGCGTCGGCGATGGCGTCCTCGATGCCGCGCGCCGCGAACAGCGCGCCGTCGCGCCCCTCGGCCTCGGCCGCGCCGGGGGCGGAAAGCCGGGCGCGCGCCAGCGGCCCGAGGGCGGGTTCGAGGACGGCGCCGGTCCGCTCCTCCCGCGCCCGCTCCGACAGCGCCCGCCATCGCGCCGCGACGGCCCGCGCGTCCCCGGCGACCTCGTCGGCCGGCCGGCCGCGCGCGGCGGCGCGCACGACGATCCCGATCCCCTCCGGCGCCGCGCCCTCGACCGCCGCCCGCAGCCGCGCGCGCTCCCCCTTCGCCGCGATCCGCCGCGAGACCGAGAGGCCGGGCCGGCCGGGCGCCAGCGTGACGAGGGCGCCGTGGAGCGACGGGGCCGCCGTCGCGCGGGCCGCCTTGCCGCGGCGCGCCTCGGCGACGACCTGGACGACGAGCGCCGCGCCCTCCGCCGGCGGCGGGGAGGGGAGCGGGTCGAGGAACCCCTCCGCCCCGCCGAGGTCGAGGAAGGCGCCGCCGAGTTCGGGGCGGACGGCGGCGACGCGCGCGAGCACGACCTGCCCCAGGCGGGAGGGGCGGTGCGCCCGCTCGACCAGGAGTTCGGAGAGCCGCCCGCCGCGCGGGATCGCCGCCCGCGTCTCGCCCGGCGAGCGGTCGATCAGGATTTCATCGCCGTCCATCGTCCGCGCCGGCCCGGTGGACGAAGCCGTGGCCCGACAGCATCGCGTAAACCTCGGCCAGCGGCAGGCCGACCACATTGCTGTACGAACCGTTCAGCGCCCGCGCATAGGCCCCGGCCAGACCCTGGATCGCGTACCCGCCGGCCTTGCCCCGCCATTCGCCGCTGGCGAGGTAGACCTCCGTCTCCTCGCGCGACAGCCGCTTGAAGGCCACGGCGGTCTCGACCAGGCGGCGGCTCCCGCGGCCGCCGGGCGCGACCAGGCGGACCGCCCCCAGCACGCGGTGGCGGCGCCCGGACAACAGGTCGAGGCAGGTTCGCGCCTCCTCGACCGTCGCGGCCTTGGGCAGGATGCGGCGGCCGCGCGCGACCACGGTGTCGGCGGCCAGAACGAAGGCGTCCGGATGGCGGGCCGCGACGGTCGCGGCCTTGGCGGCGGCGATGCGCTCGGCGTAGGCGCGCGGCGTCTCGCGCGGGCGCGGCGTCTCGTCGATGTCGGCCGGATCGACGCGGTCGGGCGCGAGGCCGATCCGGGCCAGCAGGTCGAGCCGCCGGGGCGAGGCGGAGGCGAGGACGAACGCGCCGCCGCGCGGAGGCCGGAAAACCGCGCCGCGCTCCATCGCGTTCCGTCCCGGAGCTATTTGAAGCGGAAGGTGATGCGCCCCTTGCTGAGGTCGTAGGGCGTCATCTCAACGTTGACCCGGTCGCCGGCCAGCACGCGGATGCGGTTCTTGCGCATCTTGCCGCTGGTGTGGGCCAGGACCTCGTGCTTGTTGTCCAGCTTGACGCGGAACATCGCGTTGGGCAGCAGTTCGGACACGATGCCCGGAACCTCCAGAACGTCTTCCTTCGCCATGATGCCTCCCCGGTTGTCGCGTGGCGCGGCGAAAAGTGGGCGCGTTCGCCGGCCGAGGTCAAGGCGTTTCTCGGGCCGCGCGGGCCGGGCGCGCGCTCAGTCCGGGAAGCGCGCCGCGATCCGGCGGGCGAGTTCGTCGCGCACCTCGCGATAGGCGGCCAGCCGCGCGTCGCGCGCGCCCTCGGCGGCGGTGGGGTCGAGGATCGGCCAGTACTCGATGTCGCAGGCCATCGTGCGGGTCATCTCGGCGGCGCGGTGGTGCGCCTCCGGCGACAGGGAGACGATGAGGTCGAAGAAGCCGTCCTCCATCTGCTCGAAGGTCTTGGGGCGGTGCCGCGCGAGGTCGACGCCGATCTCCGCCAGCGACGCCACCGCGAACGGGTCCAGCGATCCCGGCCGCACGCCGCAGGAATCCACGTACATCTCCCCGCCCCGGCGACGCTTCAGCAGCGCCTCGGCCATCGGCGAGCGCACGGCGTTGCGCAGGCAGGCGAACAGCACCGCCCGGGGCCGCCCGATCGCCGCCGCGGGCGCGAGGGGCGCGGGCGGCGCGGAGGGCGCGAACCTGTCCATCGCGCCGGCCCTAGCCCCGGATATGCAACACGCAAACCAGGGTGAACAGGCGGCGCGCGGTGGCGAAATCCATCTCGACCTCCCCGTCCAGCCGCTCCATGAGCAGGCGGGAGCCTTCGTCGTGCAGGGCGCGGCGGCCCATGTCGATCGCCTCGATCCGCGAGGGCGAGAGGCGCCGGATGGCGTCGTAGTAGCTTTCGCAGACCGTGAAATAGTCGCGCACGATCCGGCGGAACGGGGCCAGCGGCAGCACGACGCGGGCGAGCGGCGCGTCGGCGGAATCGCGGATGTCGAGGCGCAGCCGGTTCTCCTCGACGGCGAGGCGCAGGCGGAACTCGGCCGGCCCCGCCGGCTCCGGCCCGACCGGGCGGAAGGCGTTGTCCTCGATCAGGTCGTAGATCGCGACCGCGCGCTCGTGCTCCACTTCGGGGCTTCGGCGCAGCACGGTCCGCTCGTCCAGTTCGATATGGACGATACGGCCGGCCGCGTTGCGGTTGGCCGGCTCCGGCACGGGCCGGGACGCCGGGACCGGGCGGCGCGTCATCCGCCGGCTCCTCCCGAAGGCGCGGCGAGGCGCGCGGCGATCGACCGGGCGTGGGCGTGCAGCCCCTCCGCCTCGGCGAGCGCGACCGCCGCCGGGCCGATCCGCGCCAGGCTGTCGGCGTCGCAGCGCGCCCAGGTCGTGCGCTTCATGAAATCCATCGTCGAAAGCCCGGAGGAGAAGCGCGCCGTCCGCCCGGTCGGGAGCACATGGTTCGGCCCGGCCACGTAGTCCCCCACCGCTTCCGGCGTGTGGCGGCCGAGGAAAATCGCGCCGGCGTTCGCCACCCGGGCCGCCAGCGGTTCGGGATCGGCCACCGCGAGCTCCAGGTGTTCGGGCGCCAGCCGGTCGACCAGGGCCGGCGCCTCGTCCAGCGCGCGCAGCACGACGATCGCCCCGTGGTCGCGCCAGCTCGCGCCCGCGATGGCGGCGCGCGGCAGGCCGGCCAGCGCCGCCTCGACCGCCGCCGCGACCCGGTCGGCGAAAGCCGCGTCGTCGGTCATCAGGATCGCCTGCGCCATCTCGTCGTGCTCCGCCTGCGAGAGGAGGTCGATGGCGATCCAGTCCGGGTCGTTGGCGGCGTCGGCGACGACGAGGATTTCCGACGGGCCGGCGATGGCGTCGATCCCCACCCGGCCGAAGACCAGCCGCTTGGCCGCCGCCACCCAGGCGTTGCCCGGCCCGACGACCTTGTCCACCGGCCGGATCGTCTCCGTTCCCCAGGCCAGCGCGGCCACCGCCTGCGCCCCGCCGATCCGGTAAATCTCGGAGACGCCGGCCAGGTCCGCCGCCGCCAGCACCAGCGGGTTTATCCGCCCGTCCGGCGCCGGCACGGCCATGACCCGGCGCGCGACCCCGGCGACCCGCGCCGGGATCGCGTTCATCAGCACCGAACTCGGATAGGCCGCCGTGCCGCCGGGCACATAAAGGCCGACCGCCGCGACCGGCCGCCAGCGCATCCCGAGGCGCACCCCCTCGGCGTCCTCGTAGGCGAGGTCCTCGGGCCGGTGGGCGGCGTGGAACGCCTCGATCCGCCGCGCCGCCAGCGCCAGCGCCTCCAGCGCCTCCGGCGCGCAGCGGCCGCGCGCGGCGGCGACCTCCCCCGGCGCGACGCGGAACTCCTCCGGGCGCAGGTTCACGCGGTCGTGGCGCGCGGTGAGTTCGACCAGCGCGGCGTCGCCCCGGGCGCGGACATCGGCGACGATGGCGGCGGCGGCCGCGTCCACGTCGGCCTCGGCCTCGCGCCGGCCGTCGAGCAGGCGCCGGAACCCCTCGGCGAAATCCGCCGATCCGGTATCGAGCCTAAGCGGCAAGGGCGGCCTCCCGGAACCTGTCGATCCAGGCGTTGACCGGCGCCGGCCGCGTCTTGAGCGCGGCCCGGTTGACCGCCAGCCGGGCGCTGATTTCGGCGATGCGCTCGACCTCGACCAGCCCGTTGGCGCGGAGCGTCGATCCGGTCTGCACCAGGTCCACGATGCGCCGGCAGAGGCCGAGGCGGGGCGCCAGCTCCAGCGCGCCGTTCAGCTTCACGCATTCGGCCTGCACGCCGCGCGCGGCGAAGTGGCGGCGGGTGACGTTGGGATATTTCGTGGCGATCCTGAGGTGGCTCCAGCGCCTCGGGTCCTCGCGGGCCGCCAGTTCCGCCGGCTCGGCCACCGACAGGCGGCAGCGGCCGATGCCGAGATCCACCGGCGTGTAGATTTCCGGGTGGTCGAACTCCATCAGCACATCGGCGCCGCAGATCGCCAGATGCGCCGCGCCGAAGGCGAGGAAGGCGGCGGTGTCGAAGCTGCGCACCCGGATGATCGCGAGGCCGGGATCGGCGGTCGCGAACATCAGGCGCCGCGAGGCGGCGTCGAAGAAGTCCGGCTCCGGCTCGACGCCGGCGCGCCGCATCAGCGGCCCGGCCTCCGCCAGGATGCGCCCCTTCGGCACGGCGAGGACGAGCGGTTCGTTCGCGGTCATGGCCGGGCGTCCGCGCTTTCGGGTTCCGGGTGTTCGGGCCGCGCCGGGACCGGCCACGGCTCGCCGATGTCGTCGGCGGAGCAGGACAGCGCGCCGATCGACAGGCGCAGCGTCGCGCCGCCGGCGAAGGCGAGGTCCAGCCGGCCGTCGCCATGGCCGATCGACAGCAGTTCCAGCATCCGCCCCCGGTCCGCCGGGTCGAGGCCGGAGGCGCGGGCCGCGCGCACGCGCTCGACGAGGAAGGCGCAGTGGACGCGCCGCCACGGCCGCGCCGCGCCGTCCTCCCAGCGGAAGCGCTGCGCCATCATCGCGAAGCGTCCCTCCCGGGGCCGCCACGCCGTCTCGGCCACCGGCACGATGGCGTCCTGCAGCATCGCGGAGACCGTTTCGAGGTCCTCCACGCTCTCGACCCGGACCCGGAACGGCCGGTCGCGGACGGCGATGTCGCGGCGGCGCGCCATCAGGCCGCGCGCTCCCGCGCCGCGGGCTCCGGCGCCGCGCCGCCCGTCCGCCCGATCGCCGCGCCGCAGGCCCTGAGCTTTTCCGCCAGGCGCTCGTAGCCCCGGTCGAGGTGGTAGACCCGGTTCACGACGGTCTCCCCCCGCGCCGCCAGCCCGGCCACCACCAGCGAGACCGAGGCCCTGAGGTCGGTCGCCATCACCGGCGCGCCGGCGAGTTCCGGCACGCCGCGCACCAGCGCCGAGGCGCCGCGCACCGAGATGTCCGCGCCCATGCGGGCCAGTTCGGAGACATGCATGAAGCGGTTCTCGAAAATCGTCTCGACGACGGTCGCCGCGCCGTCGGCGCGGGTCATGTAGGCCATGAACTGGGCCTGCAGGTCCGTCGGGAAGCCGGGATAGGGCGCGGTCGCGGCGTCCACCGGCCGGGGCCGCCCGTCCGGGGCGCGGACGCGCAGGCCGCGCGGGGTCGCGGCGACGGTCGCGCCGCTCGCCCGGAGCGCGTCGAGCAGAGCGTCGAGCTGCCCGGCCCGCGCGCCGAGCAGTTCGAGGTCGCCGCCGGTCGCGCAGGCGGCGATGGCGTAGGTCCCGGCCTCGATCCGGTCCGGCGGGACGCGGCGCGACGCCCCGTCCAGCGCGTCGGCGCCCTGGACGCGGATCGTGCCGGTCCCCAGCCCCTCGATCCCGGCGCCCATGGCCGCGAGGCATTCGCCGAGCGCGACGATTTCCGGCTCGCGCGCGGCGTTGACCAGTTCGGTCTCGCCCCGGGCCAGCGCCGCCGCCATCATCAGGTTCTCCGTCGCGCCGACCGAGACGGCGGGGAAGACGATCCGCGCGCCGCGCAGCCGCCCGCCCGGCGCGGCGGCCTCGATATACCCGCCGGAGAGGTCGACCGCCGCCCCCATCCGCCGCAGGCCGGCCAGATGCAGGTCCACCGGCCGGTTGCCGATGGCGCAGCCGCCGGGAAGCGAGACCCGCGCCCGCCCGCGCCGGGCCAGCAGCGGCCCCAGCACGAGGACGGAGGCGCGCATCTTGCGCACCGCGTCGTAGGGCGCCTCGGTCGAGGCGAGGCGGCCCGCGTCCAGTTCGACCGCCGAATCGGCGCCGCCGGTCCGGCCCGAAACCCCGACCCCCAGCCCCTCCAGCAGGACCAGCATCGAATCGATGTCCGCCAGCGCCGGGACATTCGCCAGCGTGGTGCGCCCGGAGGTCAGCAGCCCCGCCGCCAGCAGCGGCAGGGCGGCGTTCTTGGCGCCGCCGATCGGGATTTGGCCGACCAGCCGGGCGCCGCCGCGAATCCCGATGCTGTCCATCCGATCCTCCCGAAGGCGCGCGCCGGCGCGCCGCGCGCGCGGCGGTTTGTAGCGGACGGCGCCGCCCCCCGCAACGCGCCCCGAAGAGGCGCCGCGCCGCGCGGGGCCGGGGCGCGGAGGGGGCGGCGGCCGGGCCGGTCAGGCGGGCGGCGGGCCGGAGGCCCCGCCTTCGCCGCCGCCGTCGCGGCGCGCGCGCGACTGGGCCTTGCGGCGGCGCAGGTTGGCGCGCAGCGCCTCGGCCAGCCGGCGCTCGCGCGCGGCCCGGCCGCCTTCCCCGTTCTTGCCCGCCGCGCGGCGCGGCGGCTCCCGGGGCGCGTCGGCCATGTCGTCCTCCCGGCTCCCGTCCGGCCCGGCGACGGTACGCCCGATCGCCGGCGCGGGCAAATCCGCTTGCGCCCGGCGCGCCGGGCATGGCAATGTCGCGCCGCCTCGCGGACGGACGCGAGCGCCGGAGGCCGCTGCCGTAGCTCAGGGGTAGAGCACTCCCTTGGTAAGGGAGAGGCCGTGAGTTCGAATCTCACCGGCAGCACCGGCCCGGCGCGCCCGCGCGGTCCCGGCGCTATCCCACCCAGCACACCACCTTCGCGACCGTCAGCCCGTCCCGCAGCGCCTGTCCGGCCGCCGCGAAGCCGCGCGCGTCCACCGGGCCGCCGGCCGCGCCGCCGCCCGGACCGCGCGGCCGCGCCCCCGCCTGGACCAGCATGTCGCGCAGGCCGGCCGGGGCGGAGGTGAAGACCCGGCCGCGCCGCGCCGATTCCGCCACGGTGACGCCGACCACGTCGCCGTTCGCGTCCACCGCCGGCCCGCCGCTCATCCCGCCGAGCGAGCCGGAAAACCGGGGCGCGCGGGCGGCCTCGGCCCAGGCGACCACCGGCTCGGAATGCCGCCGCCCGGCCGGGATCGCGCGCATCCGCCCCAGCAGGGCCGAGCGCACATCCGCCGGCCGGCCCTGGGGATAGCCGAAATGGAAGGCCTCCTGCCCGCGCCGCAATTCGCCGGCCGCGAAGCCGAGCGCCGGCGCGTCGCGGCCGGCGCGGAACACGGCGAGGTCGTGGCGCGGCGAGAGGACCGGGTCGAACCCGCGCTCCGCCTGGCGCCGCCCGACGACGATCCCGAAGGTCGTGCAGCCGTCGAGCACATGCCGCGCGGTCATCCACGCGCCGTCGCCGATGGAGAAGGCGGTGCCGGTGCTGTTCCCCTTGCGGCCGGGCGCGATCCGCACCGCCGGGTCGCGCGGCGAGGGCGGGGGCAGCGCCTCGTCGGGGATCGCCGGGGCGGGCCGGCGGGGCTGCGCGAAAGCCTCCGGCGCGGGCCGGCGCCAGGAGCCGCCGTCCGGCTCCCCGCCGCCCTCCAGCGCGCCGAAGACGAGCGCGAGCAGGAACATGGCGGCGAAACCGGCAAGGCCGAGGCGGTCCGGGCGGAACATGGCCCGACTTCCTTACCGCGGCCCCGGCCCGCCGCTCAACCGCTGGCGGGAGGGGCCGGCCGTGTTTCTTTGCGCAAGTGTCAATCGCGCAATTCGAGGCGACGTTCGACACGCTCCAACCGTGTCGTCAGGGCGGCGATAGCGCTGTCTTGCACAACTTCCGACCGCATGAATCCGGCCATGTGGGATTTTAGGCCGAGTATCCCGGATTTCAGGTCGGCGATGTCCCCGGCCATCGAGGCCAGCCGCGTCTGGATCGCCTTCAAGTGCTCCAGCAGCAGTTCGTTCGTCACGGTTTCGCTCATGCGCGCTCTCCCCTCGCGGTCCGGCCCGGTCAACAGCCGAGGCGGTCGGCGAGTTCCTCGATACTGCCCACGGCGATGTCGAATTCGCCCTCGGCGGGGGTTTCGACCGGGCCGTCCGGGCCGTGCTCCAGCGGGCGGGCGATGAAGGCGGTGCGCAGGCCGCAGGCGGCGGCGGCGCGCAGGTCGCTGGCGTGGGCGGCGCACATCGCGGCCTCGCCCGGTTCGATGCCCAGCCAGTCCACGCCCGTGAGGTAGGTCGCCGGGTCGGGCTTGTAGGCCCGCGCCGGCTCCGCGCCGAGGATGACGTCCCAGGGCAGGCCGGCGTGCTTGGCCATGTTCGCCATCAGCGCCACGTTGCCGTTCGACATCGCGCCGACGATGTGGCGCGTCTTGAGCCGCGCGAGGCCGGGCGCCGAGTCGGGCCAGCCGTCGAGCCTGTGCCAGGCCCGGTTGAGCCGGTCGATCCCGGCGTCGTCCAGCCCGGCGATCCCGAACTCGTCCAGCACCTCCAGCAGGTTCTCGCGGTGCAGCACGTCGAGCCGGACGAAGCCGCGCCCGCCGGAGCGCACGCGCTCCATCGCGGGCTGGTACTTGCCGCGCCAGGCGTCGGCGAAGGCGCGCCAGTCCGCCGACGCGCCGAGCGGCTCCAGGATCGCCCCCGCCTCGCGGGCGACGCTTTCGCGCCAGTCCACGACGGTGCCGAAAACATCGAACAGCAGCGCCTTCGCGCCGAATTCCGCCATGGCCGCGTCCCCTTTTCCATCCCTCTCCCGGCCCTCGCCCGGCCGCCCGGCCCGGCCGCCGCCGGCGCCGCGCGCGGGCCGCGCCGGAAATCGCCGCCGGGCCGCGATGTTTCCTTGACCGGACCGGCCGGGAGTGGAAGGTTAGCGCCGGCGCGGCAACGCCGCAACGGGACCCGCGCGAAGTCCCGCGCGACAGGAGGACGAGGGGGAGGCACGGAACATGAGAGGTTTCGCAACGAAGGCCGCGCTGGCGGTCCTGGGCGGGGCGCTCGCCGCCGGCGCGCAGGACGCGCGGGCGGAGACGCCGCAAACGGGCGGCGACCTGAACATCGTCGTCGGCTCGAAAATCCCGTCCTACGACGGGCATATCGAGTCCACCTTCGGCATGATCCACCCGATCAAGCCGTTCTACAGCGGCCTGATCCGCGTCAACCCGGACAACCCGTCCTCGCCGACGGACTTCGTCTGCGACGTCTGCGTCGGCGACGTGCCGGAGCCGACGGAGGACGGCACGAAGTACACCTTCAGGATCCGCACCGACGTGAAGTTCCACGACGGGACGCCGCTCACCTCGGCGGACGTGAAGGCCACCTTCGACAAGATCGTCTTCCCGCCGGAGGGCGTGGCCTCGAACCGCAAGGCCTACTTCAAGATGGTCGATTCGATCGAGACGCCCGACGCCGAGACGATCGTCTTCAAGCTGAAGCACCCGAGCGGGACCTTCATCCCCTCGGTCGCCATGCCGTTCAACTTCGTCTACGCCAAGAAGGACCTCGACGAGCACGGCTACACCTGGCACAAGACGAACATCAACGGCACCGGCGCCTTCCGCTTCGTCGAGCATGTGCAGGGCAGCCATGTGACGGGCGCGCGCAACGACGACTACCACCACGCCGGCAAGCCCTACCTCGACGGCTACACCGCGCTTTCGGCGCCGAAAATGTCGATCCGCCTGCAGGCGATCCGCGGCGGCCGCGCCGACATCGAGTTCCGCGGCTTCCCGCCCAAGGCGCGCGACGACCTGGTCAAGGCGCTGGGCGACAAGATCACCGTCCAGGAGAGCGACTGGAACTGCGTGCTGCTGGTCACGCCGAGCCACAAGAAGCAGCCGTTCGACGACCCGCGGGTGCGCCGCGCGCTCACCCTGTCGATCGACCGGCACGCCGGCTCGAAATACCTGTCCAACATCGCCATCGTGAAGACGGTGGGCGGCATCGTGTTCCCGAAGCACCCGCTGGCGACGCCGGTCGAGGAGCTGAAGGCCAACATCGCCGGCTACTCGGACGACATCGCCGGCTCCGTCGCCGAGGCCAAGGCCCTGCTGGCCGAGGCGGGCCAGTCGGACCTGAGTTTCACCCTGCTCAACCGCGCCGTCGACCAGCCCTACAAGGTGGTCGGCACCTGGCTGATCGGGCAGTGGCGCAAGGCCGGCATTACGGTGGAGCAGGACGTGCGGCCGACCACGCCGTTCTACGCCTCGCTGCGCCAGCAGAAGGACTTCGACGTGTCGATCGACTTCAACTGCCAGTCGATCGTCAACCCGATCGCCGACGTTTCCAAGTTCCTGCCGACGGCGGGCAACAACTACGCCAGCTTCGAGGACGCGGAACTCGAGACGATCTACGACCGGCTGCTGCGCACCGCCAACGTGGACGAGCAGAAAATCCTGCTGCGCCAGTACGAGAAGCGCGTGCTGAACGACATCGCGTCGCAGGCGATCACGCTGTGGTGGTACAAGATCAACCCGCACCGCTCCTATGTGAAGGGCTGGAAGATCGCGCCGAGCCACTATCTCAACCAGTCGCTCGACAACGTGTGGATCGACGCGGAAGAGAAGAAGCGGCACGGCCTCTGATCCGGCGGCCGCGCGCGGCCGGGCGGCCGCCCCGGGACGACCCCGAGGCGGCCGCGGCCGGCCGGACCCCCCCCTCCTCCCCCGCCATGGCCGACCGGGACCGCGACGCGCATGTACACATACATCGTCAAGCGCGTGCTGATGCTGTTCCCCACCCTGCTGGGGGCGGCGGTCGTGGTGTTCCTGCTGCTGCGCCTGATCCCCGGCGATGTGTGCATGTTGAAGTTCGGGGGCGAGGGCGGCTATGTCGATCCCGAACAGATCGAGCAGTGCCAAGAGCAGCTCGGCATCTCCGATTCCAGGCTTGAGCAGTTCGTCGATTACATGGTCGGCTTCGCCACCTTCGACCTCGGCGTGTCGATGTGGACCGGCCGGCCGGTGGTCGAGGAGATCGCGATCCGCTTCCCGCTGTCGCTGCAGATCGCCATCATGGCGACGCTGACCTCGATTATCATCGCGGTGCCGCTGGGCGTGATTTCGGCGGCGCGGCAGAACTCCGTCGCCGACTACATCGTCCGCGCCTTCAGCATCGCCGGCATCGCCATGCCGTCCTTCTGGCTCGGCATCCTGATCATCCTCGGCCTGCTGATCGGCACGCAGGCGTGGAGCGGCGTGCCCTGGATGCCGCCGGTCCACTACAAGTCCATCTTCGACGACCCGGCCCACAACCTCTCGCAGCTGATCTGGCCGGCGCTGGCGACCGGCTACCGCTATTCCGCCGTCGCCACGCGCATGACGCGCTCGGCCATGCTGGAGGTGCTGCGCGAGGACTATGTGCGCACCGCGCGCGCCAAGGGGCTGGTGGAGCAGGTGATCGTGAACCGCCACGCGCTCAAGAACGCGCTGCTGCCGGTGGTCACCATCATCGGCATCGAGTTCGCCTTCCTGATGGGCGGCCTGGTGGTGACGGAGCAGGTGTTCAACCTGAACGGCATCGGCAAGCTGTTCGTCGAGTCGGTGACCCAGGCCGACTACACGCTCACCCAGGCGCTGGTGATGCTGGTGGTGTTCATCTTCGTCCTGGTCAATTTCATCGTCGACCTCATGTATGCGTGGCTCGACCCGCGCATCCGCTACTCCTAGGGGGCGCGGCCATGGCAAGCACCGAACTCCCGACCCCGGCGGCGGCGGCCGACGCCGGCGACGAGCTTCCGCGCCGCAAGACGGCGTGGGACTGGATCCGCCGCATGGCCCGCTCGCAGCCGCTGGGCACGGCCGGCTTCGTCGTGATCGCGGCGATGACATTCGCGGCCCTGTTCGCCGACTACGTGGCCCCCTACGACCCGGAGATCGAGAATTTCGAGTACATGCTGATGCCGCCCGGCACCGTGGACGACGTCCAGGGCGGGACCTTCCTGCTCGGCACCGACGCCTTCGGGCGCGACCTGTTCTCGCGCATCGTGCACGGCGCGCGCACGGCGCTGCTGGTGGGGTTCACGGCGTCCTTCGTCGGCGCCTTCGCCGGGCTGGTGCTGGGCGTGGGGAGCGCCTATTTCGGCGGCTACGTGGACCTGGTCTTCCAGCGCGTGATGGATGTGTTCATGGCCTTCCCGCTGGTCATCATGGCGCTGGCGATCGTCGCCATCTTCGGGACCGGGACGGACAAGGTGATTATCGCCATCACCATCCCCTTCATCCCCAGATGCGCGCGCGTGGTGCGCTCCAGCGCGCTGGCGCTGCGCGAACTGCCCTATATCGACGCCGCGCGGTCGATCGGCTACAGCCACGCCCGGATCGTGATGCGCCACATGGTGCCGAACGTGATGGCGCCGTTCCTGATCATGCTGACGGCCTTCGTCGGGCAGGCGATCCTGCTGGAGGCGTCGCTGTCCTATCTCGGCCTCGGCGTGCAGGAGCCGACGGCGGCCTGGGGCCTGATGCTGCAGGGCGGCGCGGAGGAGTTCGCCGAGAGCGCGCCCTGGGTCCCGATCTGGCCCGGCGTGGCGATCACGCTGGCCGTGTTCGGCTTCAACCTCTTCGGCGACGCCGTCCGCGACGTCCTCGACCCCAAGCTCCGCTCGCAGCAGTAACGGCCGCGCAAGCGGCCCGGCGCGGCGTTGACCGGGCGGCGCCCCGGCCTTGAGCCGGGGCCCAGAGCCGCTTCTCCGATGCTTCCGAAGAACCCTCGCCGCCGCCGCGCGCTCCGGCGCTCCCAAACGGCGAGCGCCCGCGCCCTTGCCCCCCTGGACCCCGGAATAAATCCGGGGCGCCGGTTTCGGGGCATCGCGCCCTGGCCCCGACCGCCCGCGCCATATCCCTCCGCGCCGGTGTCCGGCGGAGGGACGCGGGCGGCGGGAGTCGATCAGCGCTCGATCAGCGTCAGTTGGGAACCGAACTCGATGCCGGCCAAGCGGCACGCGGTTTTCACATGTTTGACGATTTGCTCGGAGCTGAGGTTGGTGCCAATCCACCAGTTCTCGACCAAGGTTTCAGACTGCGTATCTTTCAAATAGGCAGCCGCAAGGTAAAGATTGCCGCGATCCCGCGAAATCAAATTTCGGGTTCTTCCTTTTGTTTCCAGTGCGAACCGCTCCAAAAAACCAGGATCGCGTTCGTGAAGCCGTTTTAGCAGAAGGATCAATGTTTGTTTGCCGGATGCCGCCTCCACGCTCTGTCCGTCGAGAACGAAGCCAAGCATCTTGACGCGCGACGACGATGGGGACGACGCGCCGCCGGCGCGCGGCGGATTCGACGCCGGAACCGCGTTTACCGCCGGCCGCGGGGCCGGGGTCAGCGACTTCGGAGGATCGGGCGCCGCAAGGCGCGGCGGCGCGGCGGCCGGTTCTCCCGCCCTTTCCCTCAGGAACGCCTCGATGTCCTCGACTTGCGGCGCCGTTCCGCACAGGCGTTCGGCTTCCTCGCGCACGAGATCGCGAAGCAGGCTGTCGGGTTGGCGCAGAATGTTGCTCCAGGCGCGCGGGATGGTCTCCCGCGCCTTTTCCCGGCGCCTGTTCTCCTCCCTCGTTCTTTCGGCTGACTGACGCGCGCGCCCCGCGACAATGTTTTCCTTGCCGAGGAAGTCCCTCGAATGCCTCGCGCGATCGCCGGCCGGCCCTTCGGCGCTCAAATCCATGCTCCAGAATATCCGTTCCTCCGGCGGTCCATCCGCCATGCTCAGATAGAATTGCCAGACCGCTCCATCCGTCAGGATCAGGAAGGGCACGCCCCGGTTGGCCGCGTATCCGAACAACTGGTTCAGGCCCCGGTCGCCGGCGGCGCCGAGCCTTTTCGCCTCGATAAACACCAAGGGCCGGCCGGGCATTTCGCCCAGCGCGAAATCGACCCTGCCGCCCGGAACGTCGAATTCGGGCACCACCTCGCCGGGGTCGGCGTCGTCCCAGCCGGTGGCCCGCAAGATCGGCAGAATCGCCGATTGCCTGACCAGCGCCTCGGTTCCGATTTGACGGGAACGAATGCGTTCCCCGATGCGGGCCAAAACTTCTTCCAGTTCCATGAGGCGCCGCCCCTCCATGGAGCCTTCCCTTCGGCGCGACCCCGACCACGGCCGACGCCGGCACGGTAAGGCGATTCGCCGGGCGGAACAAGGCGCCGCGCCTCGGCGCGGCGGCGCCCCGGCCCCAGGTGGCGCCCCGGCCTTGAGCCGGGGCCCAGAGTCGCTTCTCCGATGCTTCGGAAAACACCTCGCCGCAACCGGCAAGCGCCCGCGCCCTTGCCCCCCTGGGCCCCGGATTGAATCCGGGGCGCCCTCGACCGGCAAGCGCCGGCGCCGGCGCCCACTCCCCCAGACGCCCCCCCTACGCCGCCGCCATCGTCGCCAGCGCGCGTTCGCGGAGGTCGTCGGGGATGCGGGAGGGGCGGCGGGCGTCGAGGTCGAGGTGGACGCCGAACTGGCCCAGCGTCGCGGCCTCCGCGCCGGTGGCGGCGTTGCGCATCCGGTGCACGAAGCGCATCGAGGAGCCGCCGAGATGGGCGATGCAGGTCTCGACGTCCAGCGGGTCGCCCGGCCGGGGCGGCGCGCCCTCGGCGATCGCCAGCTGGAACTCGAAGGTGGACAGGCCCGCCCGCGCGTGCGTCAGGTACGCCGGCGTCATCCCGAAGGCCGACATGGCGAGGCTGTTGGCGGTCGAGAAACGGTCGATATAGCCGCCGAGCGACAGGCCGCCGGTCCAGTCCGCCTCCTCCGGCCGCACGACGGTGGCGGAGGTGCGCGTCCAGCCGGCGTCCGCGCCGGGGGCGGGCCGGTCCTCCCACGGGTCGCCGTCCCATTCCGCCGCCGGGCCGTCGAGCGCGACGCCGGCGAGGCGCTGGCGCATGGTCGTGCACAGCCGGCCGCTCCCGGCGTCGAACACCTTGTGGCCGAGGACCGGGCGCGCGCCGGCCTCGACCAGCGCCGTCTCGATCCGGTAGACATCGCGCACGCGCAGTTCCGCCTTGTAGTGCGTCAGCGCCGCCGTCGTGCGCGCGGCGGCCGGGTCCGCGCCATGCAGCATCAGGAACCGCCAGGTCGCGGCCTCGAACTTACGGTAATAGGCGGCGACGGTGAAATGCTCCGTCGGATCGACCTCTTGCGGCCAGACATCGCCGAGATAGGTCTCGACATAGCCCCTCGCGCCCGCGCCCATCTTTCGCCCTCCGCTATTCCGCCGCGTCGCGGGCGGCTTCCGGCGCCGGGCCGGCGTGCCGCCGCTCGAAATCCCACACCGCCTCGAACCCCATCGCGCGCGTGAAGGTCCCGAAATCCTCCAGCGGCGCCGCCGCGCCGACCGAGGACCCGGTCCGCCGCAGCGTCCCGTACACCGATTTCAGCGCGCGGGCCGCCGCCAGGAAGCCGGTCGCGGGGAAGATCGCGACGCTGTAGCCGATCTCGATATAGTCCGCGCGCGGCAGCACCGGCGTGCGCCCGCCGTCCACCACGTTGACCAGCAGCGGCGCGTCGAAGGCGGCGCAGATCCGCCGCATCTCCTCCTCCGACTCCGGCGCCTCGACGAACAGGATGTCGGCCCCCGCCTCCAGGTACGCCTCGCCCCGGCGCAGCGCCTCGTCCAGGCCCAGGCTCGCGCGCGCGTCGGTGCGGGCGACGATCGGGAAATCGGCCGAATCCCGCGTCTCGGCCGCGACGCGGACCTTCGCCGCCATGTCCGCCGCCGGGACCACGCGCCGGCCCGGCGTGTGGCCGCATTTCTTGGGGAACTCCTGGTCCTCGATCTGGATGCCGGCCGCGCCGGCGGCGATGTAGCCGCGCACCGTGTGCTCGACATTGAGCAGCCCGCCGTAGCCGGTGTCGGCGTCGGCGATGAACGGCGTCCCGACGACGGAGGCGAGCACGCGCACCCGCCCCGCCATGTCGGCGTAGCTCGCCAGCCCAGCGTCGGGCAGGCCGAGATGCGAGGCCACCGTCCCGTAGCCGGTCATGTACAGCAGCTCGAAGCCGAACGGGTCCGCCAGGCGGGCGGAAATGCCGTCGTAGATTCCCGGCGCCGCGACCAGATGGCCGGGCCGGAACAGGTCCATCACGCGGGCCATGGGGCCTCCTTCCGCCGAACGCTTCCCTCGCGCGCGCCTCATAGCACGGATGGGCCGGCGGGAAAGCCCCGGCGGCGCGCGGCGGGGCTTCGGCCGGGGCGCGTTTCGCGCTATCCTCCGCGCGCCATGGAGACCGCCGCCCACCGCTTCTGCGTCGCGCCGATGATGGACTGGACCGATCGGCACGACCGCTATTTCCTGCGCCTGGTCTCGCGCCGGGCGCGGCTCTACACCGAGATGCTGACGACGGGCGCGATCCTGCGCGGCGACCGGGCGCGGCTGCTCGACTTCGACCCGGCGGAGCGGCCGCTGGCGCTCCAGGTCGGCGGCTCCGAGCCGCGCGAGATGGCCGAATGCGCCCGGATCGCCGAGGACTGGGGCTACGACGAGGTCAATGTCAACGCCGGCTGCCCGAGCGACCGCGTGCAATCGGGCCGGTTCGGCGCCTGCCTGATGCGCGAGCCGGAGCGGGTGGCGGAATGCGTCGCGGCGATGCGGGCGGCTGTCTCGATCCCGGTGACCGTGAAATGCCGCATCGGCGTGGACGGGCAGGACCCGCGCGAGGCGCTGCCGGCCTTCGTCGCGGCGGTCGCGGCGGCGGGCTGTCGCGTGTTCGCCGTGCACGCCCGCAAGGCCTGGCTCTCCGGCCTCAGCCCGGCCGAGAACCGGGAGGTCCCGCCGCTCGACCATGGGCTGGTGCGCGCGCTGAAGGCGGCGCGGCCGGAGCTTTGCATCGTCGCCAATGGCGGGATCGGCTCGCTGGACGAGGCGGCGGCGCATCTCGGCGCGGTGGATGGCGCGATGCTCGGCCGCGCGGCCTACCGCACGCCGTGGCTGCTGGCCGATGTGGACCGGCGCTTCTTCGCCGATCCCGGCCCGCCGCCGGACCGCTGGGCGGTCGCGGACGCGCTGGCGGAGTACGCCGCGCGGCGCATGGCGGAGGGGACGCCGCTCAAATCCATCGCCAGGCACGCGATGGGGCTGTTCCACGGGCTTGCCGGCGCGCGGGCGTGGCGGCGCGCGCTGGCGGAGGACGCGCGCGCGCCGGGCGCGGGGCCGGACCTGTTCCGCCTCGCCGCCGCGCGGGTGCCCCGCCCCGCGCCGGACCGGGCGGCGGCCTGAGGCGCCGGGCGTGGGCGAGCGCGCGCTTTCGCCGGGCCAGCGGATGGCGGTCGATCTCGGCCCGCTGCTGGTGTTCTTCGTCGTGAATTACGCCTGGGGCATCCTGCCGGCGACGGCGGCGCTGGTCGCGGCGACGGTCGCCGCCATCGCGGCCGCCTGGGCGGTCGAGCGGACGGTCGCGGCGATGCCGGCGATCGCCTGCGTGTTCGTCGCGATTTTCGGCGGCCTGACGCTCGCCTTCGACGACGACCTGTTCATCAAGCTGAAGCCGACGGCGGTGAGCCTGCTGTTCGCCGGCGCGCTGGCGACCGGGCTGGCGCTGCGGCGCAACCCGGCGCGCGCCCTGCTCGGCCGGACGATGCGGCTGCGCGAGGCGGGCTGGCGGTTCATGGCCTGGGCGTGGATCGCGATGTTCCTGGCGATGGCGGGCGCGAACGAGATCGCCCGGCGCGCCCTCGACACCGACGGCTGGGTCGCCTTCAAGAGTTTCGGCCTCCCCGCCTTCGCGCTGCTGTTCGGCCTCGCCCTCTACCCCATCCTCCGCCGCCACGCGTTGCCGGACGAGGACGCCGGCGGGGAACGGTAGCCCGAGGGGCGCGGGAAGCGATCGTGCGTTTCCGACACTACACTTCGAGAGCCGGCTCGAACGGCATCCGGGCGAGCGGCGTGCTGAAGGCCGGCCGGCTCGGCAAAATATACGCCGAAAGCGCGCATCGCGGCGTGCTGTCCCCGAGGGACGCGGAGGAAAGGTACAGGCTTCGCACCGGGCGCGGCCAGGATTACGTCGAGTTCGAGGTCCGGGACGGCGCGCGCTTCCAGCGGGTCACCGGCTCCCTGTCGGGCGTCTACGAATACGAGATTTCGGGCGACGCGGTTCTCGGCGCCGGCGACAGGATCGCGCGACGCCGCTGACAGAACCCGGAGCGCCGGACGGGCGGGTTTTCCCGGTTGACTTGCCGTTCGACGCCGCCATGATGGCCTTCGTTCCCGAAAAGGCGGACGCCACCGATGCCCAAGCCCGATTCGAGCTATCCGACGACGTTTCGATACGACCCCGGTCGCGTCGGCGATGCGCGCGAGGCGGATGCGCAAGCGTCGCGCCCGGGGCCGGGCCGGGAAGGCGTTTCCCTGCCGGCGGAGGCGGTCGCGGAAATCCTCGCCATCGTCGAGGAGGGCGTCGTCGGGTTCGACCAGGTAGAAGCCTGGGGCCGCTCGGCGGGCGCGGCGGCTTACGGCCGGGAGCTGGTCGGCTTCGTCGAGGGGCGCCGGATCGGCCGCAAGCTGGCCAGGGCGCGGCGGCTGCTCGCCGAGGCGGTGGAGGCGAACGGCGGACGGGAACGGATCGCCGCGCTGGACGAGGCGTTGCGCGCCGTCCCTGACTGGACCCCCGCCGACGACGCAAAACTTCCCGCTTCCGGGCGCTAGGGCCGGCGCTCCCCGCCATCCTCGCCGGAGAACCTCGCCATGCCCCGCCTTTCCCGCCCGATCCTCGCCGCCCGCGCGCTCCTTGCCGGCGTCGCCCTCGCCCTCGCCGCCGCGGCGTTGGCGCCCGCGCCGGCCGGCGCCGAGCCGTCGGGGTTTTACGCCTCCGCGAGCGGGCTTTACATCGTGCCCAGGGACCACGAATCGATCCCCGTCGCGCTCCCGCCCCCCTACGGCTCGAACAACTGGCACGACCTCGGGATGGAGCCGGGCGCCGGGATGCTCGCCGCCATCGGCCGCGCCTTCGGGGAGCGCTGGCGGGGCGAGGTCGAGATCGGCTACCGGGAGGCGAATGTCGGCACGCTCGACGGCTGGTCGGGGGCCTATAGCGGCGCGCCGCTCAAGATGGCGGGCGGCGTCCGCACGCTGAGCGCCATGCTGAACGGATATTACCGGTTCGATGTCGAAGGGTTCGCGCCCTATGTCGGGGCGGGGATCGGCCTGGCCGGCCACCGCTTCAACGCCAGGTCGAAGCCCGTGACGATCGGCGATGTGCGCGGCCACTTCGTCTTCAGGGGCCACGACGCCGTGTTCGCCTGGCAGGCCATGGCGGGCGTGACGCGCCTCGTGGCGGACAATGTGGAGCTCCGCCTCGGCTACCGTTTCTTCGGGACAAGGACGGGACAGTTCGGCGGCGACGAGCTCGGATACGAGACGCACAACCTCGAACTCGGCCTGTCCTTCGGCTTCTGACGCCGCGGCGGCTTCGGCGGATTGACATCGCTCCGGGCGAGCGGACATTCTCGTGCCCCTGAGCCCAAAAACCGCGACGGAAAGGAGCGGGAACATGGTGAAACGCAACGCGCGCGCGATCCTTTCGGGCGCCGCCATCGCTTTCGCCGCGGCGGCCTGCCTCGCCGCCGGCCCGGCGGGCGCCGCCCCGAAGGCGACAAGCTCGGTGTCCCCCGTTCCCGAAGCGCCGGAAGGGGCGATCTGGAACAACCGGGCGGTCGGCGCGGGCAAGTTCGGCGAATCCGACGGCAAGGGCAAATGGCGCTCGGCGGTGTTCTTCGCCGAGGTTCCGGGCTTTCCGCTGCCCATGTTCTCCGACCCGGACAAGCGCGACGTGACGACCGCGCATCTCGTCGGCTGCGTCGAGGGGGCGGTGTCGAAGGACGGCGAGGTCTCCTGGAAGACGACTTTCTATTACGACGAGACGCCCAATGGCGATTTCGCCGACCTCGACACGATCTGCGCGGACCCGGACGGCTCGCGCGTGCTGGGGACCGAGACGACCCTGGAGGTCCGGAAAACCCACGCCCGGACCGTTATCGAGAGCGCGACGGAGGTCGAGGGCGCGGACGGCCGCAAGGCGATGTACCCGGCGCCGGTCGGCGCCGAACTCCATGTGGTCTGGAAGATGGACGAGAAGACCGGGCTGACCGAATCCTGGGCGTTCCAGTTGCCCTAGGCCCGACGGCGCCGCGTCCTCGCCCCGGCCGCGAGGGCGCGGCGCTCCGCCGGGTTGGCGATAAACGCGAGAGAGTGTATGGACGCGAAACCCTTCGCGCTCTCAGGCGCGCGCCCGCGCTTTCCCAACCCCGAGAAAGGACGAGACATGATCGGGAAAACCCTCTTGGCCCTCGCGCTGGCGGCGGCGCCCGCCGCGGCCGGGGCGGCCGAAGCGGCGCCCGAACCGGCGAGCACGACGGTTCCCGCCCCCGAAACGCCCGAGGGAACGCGCTACGGCTTTTTCGCCATCGGCAAGATCGAGAGCCTGGAAAACAACCGTTTTCGCTACGCGGGCTATGTCGTCGATATGCCCGGCTTCCCGCTGCCGCTGTTCTCCGGCCCGGACGGGAAGGACGAGACCGCCGCCCATCTGACCGGGTGCCTCGAAGGCGCATCCTGGGACAAGAGGGCTACCGACGGCATCGAGTGGACCATGACCTACTATTACGACGAAACCCCGGACGGCGATTTCGACGACCTCGACACGTTCTGCGGCGGCGAGGAGGGCGTTCGCGATCTGGGCGGCCTTGCCACGACCAGGGTGTATCTCCTGGGCAGTCCCGCCCCCGCCGCGGCGACGCGCGCCGTGACGCTCGAAGGGGCCGACGGCCGGACGACCCGGTTCCCGGCGCCTGTCGGGACGGAGTATATCGGCGTCGGGGAGAACGACCCGGACACCGGTTTGCGCCACATCTGGGGGTTCATCGTCGAGACGGCCGAATAGGCGGAAACGCGCGGCCGGGCCGACGGAGGCCCGGGCGTCCCGGTCGCCGCGGGCCGGACAAGGCCGGCGCCCCCGCCCCTAACCGGCCGGGTCGCGCCGCCGCCGCGTCCCCGCCCCCGCCGCGAGGGCGCGGCGGTCCGCGCGTTCGGCGACCGCCCGGGCGAGGCGTTCCGTCTCCGCCCCGTCCGGGTCCGCCGGCGAGCCGGCCAGCGCGTCCGCGACGTCCCGCGCCCGCGCGCGCGTCCTCTCGCAGACCTCGCCGACCCGGCGGCGGACGAAGGGCGCGCCGAGGCCCGTGGCGGCCGCGAAACGCTCCCAGGCGCTCGCGTCCACCTCCTCGAACGCCGCGCGCCGGCCGATCGGCATCGCCATCCTGGAATGAACCTCGGGCCAGGCGAGGGTCGAGAGCAGGTCGTAGAGCGGCGCGAGGCGCGGGCCGGCCGCGTCGTAGAGGAGCGAGAAGTTCTTGCCATGCGCGTCCGCGTTGCCGATGGCGAGGTTGAAGATCGCCGCGTCCAGCAGTTTCAGCGCATCCTCGGCCGGCCGCGCCGACACCCGGCGGAGCAATTCGAAACAGGCCCGGAAGCCCGGCCCTCCCTGGGTGGCGTATTTGCGTTCCGGCGAAACGCCGAGGGCCTGGCAGAAATCCTCCTGGTGCAGCCGGCGGACCCACCCCTCCGCGCCGGCCCGCCTGTCGTACCGTTCGACCAGCAGGAAGGGCCGCCCCCCGGCGGCGCGCGGCTCCACCGGCGCGACATCGAGGCCGACAGCCGCCGCCAGCCGCATCGCGAAGGCCTCGTTCGCGGTAGCGCCGGGCAAGTCCGGGATCGGCGGTTTCAGGATATGGGTCGTCGGCCGATCGGGCGCGGGCGCCGCCACCTCGCCCCCGGCCAGCACGACCGGCAGTTTCGACTGCGCGCCGGCGAGCGACAGCCGGAGGCCGCCCTGGCCCGCGAGCATCGGGCGGGCGGGCAGTCCGTCGAGCAGGCGGACCAGCCCCGCCTCGCCGAGCGGTTCCGGCGGCCGCTCCGGCGCGGGCGGCGGCGGCGCCTCTCCCGGCGGCAGAAGCTGGAGCGCGCCCGCGACCTCGCCGCCGAGCCGGTCGAGCAGCGCGAAATCGTTGCGGTCCGACACGCCGAGCGCGCGCGCCACCGCTCTCCGCTGGCCCTCATCCGGCAACAGGCCCGCGAAGAACGGGCGGCATTCACCCGGGGAGAACGGTTCGGCGCGCCGGGGCAGCGAGGCGGAGAGTGGCGGCGCCTCGGCCGCCGGCCGCGCGAGCCATTCCTCCGAATAGGCGAAAACGGGGACGCCGTGTTCGTCCGTCGCCAGCCGACCGGCGATCCGCCCGTCCCACCATATGTCGAGCGCGCGGTTCATCCGCCGGGCGGCGGCGCGATCTCGACCGAGCAGCCGAGCATGTGCAGGACATGCAGCGCCTTGCCCAGATGGATCGTCGGCTTTCCGGCTTCGAGTTCGACGACGAAGCGCGGCCCGACCCCCGCCGCGCCGGCGAGTTCGTCCTGCCGCAGGCCGGCGGCCTTGCGGGCGGCGCGGACGATCCGGCCGATGTCTTCCGGTGTGGGGGTTCGCCTGTCCATCGTGTTTTCCCGATCGGGATTATTGCACGGGTTTCCGAGGAAATCGAGCGAAAATTTCCCGATCGGGAAATTTCGACGGCATTAGGCCTCGATTCCATAGCTTCTTCCCGTTCGGGAAATTTCAACCGTTTCAAGCTCGAATTCCACTGGTTTCTTCCCGTTCGGGAACGCGAAGCGCACCGGCGGCCCATCGCTCTGGCGGAGGCGGGGGCGGGCGGTGTACAAGCGGGGGGCGGCTCCCGGCGGCGCGCGCCGGGGTATGGACCGCGCCGCGCCGGAGGGCGGGGAGGTCGATATGGAACAGGCTTCCACCATCGAGACGGTCGGCGCCGCCGGGCCGGCGGGCGTGGAAGCGGGCGCCGTCGTGGCCGCCGGGCTCGAAGCGGTGCGGGGGCGGATCGCGGCGGCGGCGGAGGGGGCCGGGCGGGCGGCGGGCGAGGTCGCGCTGGTCGCGGTCGCCAAGACCCAGCCGCCGGAGCGGATCGCGGCGGCGCTGGCGGCCGGGCACCGGCTGTTCGGCGAAAACCGCGTCCAGGAGGCGCAAGCCAAATGGCCGGCGCTGCGCGAGCGCTGGCCGGACGCCGCGCTCCACCTGGTCGGCCCGCTGCAGACCAACAAGGCGGGCGCGGCGGTGGCGCTGTTCGACGCGATCGAAACGGTGGACCGCCCCAGGCTCGCCGAGGCGCTGCGCCGCGAGATGGACCGCCGCGGCGTCGAACGCGACTGTTTCGTCCAGGTCAACACCGGCGAGGAGCCGCAAAAGGCCGGCGTCCTCCCGGCGGAGGCCGACGCCTTCGTCGCGCTGTGCCGCGACCGGATCGGCCTGCGCGTCGCCGGGCTGATGTGCATCCCGCCCGCCCCGGAGGAGCCGGCGCTCCATTTCGCGCTGCTGCGCAAGATCGCCCGGCGCAACGGCATCGCGGGGCTGAGCATGGGGATGAGCGCCGATTTCGAGGCCGCCATCGCCTTCGGCGCGACGCATGTGCGGGTCGGCACGGCCGTGTTCGGCCCGCGCGGTCAGGGATAGAAGCGCGTAACCTCCAGCACCGCGCCCGGCCCGACGCGCGCCAGCACGGCGCGCAAATCCGCCGCGGCCAGCGCGACGCAGCCCGCCGTCGGCGCGTAATCCGGCCGGGCGACATGCAGGAAAATCGCGCTGCCGCGCCCCGGAACCGGCGGCGAATCGTTGTAGCCGAGTTCGACGACGATGTCGTACAGCCGGTCCTCGCGCCGCATTTTTTCGTGGCTTCCCCCGTATGGGAGCGCGACGGGGCGGTTGTAGCGCGCCGGGTCGCGCGGGTCGTCGCACCAGCCCATGTCCGGCGCGATCGCCACGGTCTCCAGCGCCGTTTCCGGCGCCGGCCCCCGGTCGGCGCGGTGGAAGACGCGGCGGAGCGGCCAGCGGCCGATCGGCGTGCATCCGTCGCCCTCGCGCTTGTCCGCCGCCGCGCCGCCCGCGCCGGCGCAGCAGCGGAATTCGCGCTCCCCCTCCGGCGCCGTCAGCACGAGGCGCGCCCGCGCCGGGTCCTCGCCGACGAAGACGAGGATGCGCGCGCCCGCGCCGTGCTCCGCCGCCGGGCCGGGGCCGGGCCGCGTTCCGGTCAAAACAGGTGCCCGGCCCGGTCGGCCTTGGCGCGCAGATAGCGTTCGTTGTGCCGGTTCGGCGGGAAGACATGGGCGATCCGGCCCGTCACCTCCACCCCGGCGGCGGCGAGTTGCGCCATCTTGTCCGGGTTGTTGGTCAGCAGGCGCACCGCGCGCACGCCGAGCTGGCGCAGGATTTCCGCCGCCGGGGCGTAGACGCGCTCGTCCGCCTCGAAGCCGAGCTGCTCGTTGGCGTCCACGGTGTCCACGCCCAGGTCCTGCAATTCGTAGGCCCGGAGCTTGTTGACCAGGCCGATGTCGCGGCCCTCCTGCGCGAGGTAGACCAGGACGCCGCCGCCCTCGGCCGCGAGGATCCGGATCGCGCCGCGCAGCTGCTCGCCGCAATCGCAGCGCAGGCTGCCCAGCAGGTCGCCGGTCAGGCATTGCGAGTGCAGCCGCACCGGCGCCGGGCGGGAAAAGTCCGGCTCGCCGACGACGATCGCGACATGCTCCTCGCCGCCGTCGAGCGGCCGGAAGGCGACCAGGCGCGCCTTCTCGGCGTCGGCCAGCGGCACCTCGGCCTCGGCCGCGCGGGTGAGGCGGCGCGCGCGCAGCGCCGGGAAGGCCAGGACATGGGCGGACTCGACCAGGATCAGCCCCATGTCGCGGCTCCAGCCCGCGATCCGCTCGACTTCGGGCGCGGAGGCGCGGGCGAACAGCGCGGCCGGCAGCAGGCGGGCGTATTTCGCCAGCCGCACCGCCGTGTGGGCCAGCCCGCCCTCGCGCTCCGGGATCGCCGAGAGCCGCTCGAAGCCCTCGCCCGCGTCCGGTTCGCCGCCGCCCCGGAAGGTGGGGTCGACGAAGCGGCGCAGCCACGCGACGTCGCTGCCGGTCGGCGGGATCAGGCTCTGCACGCTGGCGGCGGCGGCGCTCGGCCGGAGCGCGGCGACGCGGTTGCGCGTGACCGCGACGGTCGGCTGCGAGCCGGTCAGCTTCTGCAGCGTCCGCAGCCCCTCGGCGGTCGTCATCTCGGCGGCCTGGGCGACGATGGCGGCGCGGCGCTCGGCGTCGCGCAGGACCACCATGCCGCCCCGGCGCAGGTCGGAGATCGCCCGCTCGACCGCGATCAACGCCGGCGACGGCGCGGGCGCGGAGAGCTCGGCGTCGGCTTCGGGAGGAAACGCGCGGGGGTTCGACATGCGCGCCCATGAACATCCGAACGCGCCCCCGGTCAAGCCCTTTCGCGCCCGCCGGCCGGGCCGGGCATCCTCGGCGCCCGACCGGCGAAGTAGTCCTCGACGGTGTATATCTGGATCGCCGGAACGCCCATGAAACGGCCCGCGCCGGCGGCGGTGTCCCGCATCCCTTGCGTAACCCTGTCCTCGAAACAGACGAAAACGCCGATTTCGGCGCCGGCCTGGCGGCGCGCGGTGTCGAAGGCGCGCACGTCTCCGGGACCCGTGCCCCCGCCCTTGACCTGCGAGACCACGTCCACGAATGTCCCCTTGCGGATGGGAATGCGTCCGCGACCGTCGATGCCCCGGTCGCCGCGCTGGCGCGCGTTCGGCTCGATCCCGTCCACCAGGGCGGCCGCCCAGCGCTCGAACCGGAACTTGTCGAGCGCCGCGAGCGTATGGGCGTCGGCCACGGTCTTCGGCATCCCGACGAATTCCACCTCGTCCCACACGCTGTCGAAATGGCCGGTCAACCGCTTTTCGATGACCTTGCAGGCGTTGACGGAGATGTCGATGCCGATCCAGCGCCGGCCCAGGGCCTGCGCCGCGTGAAGCGTCGTGCCGCAGCCGCAGAACGGGTCGAGCACCGTGTCGCCCGGATTCGAGGACGCCTTCACGAGCCGGTCGAGCAGGGCGAGCGGCTTCTGGGTGGGGTAGCCCAGCCGCTCCTTCGACCACGGCATGATGGAATGGCGCTCCCAAACATCGTCGGGCAGCTTGCCGCGCCCGTAGTCCCGCTCCGAACCGTCGGCCCGCCTTTGCCCGGCCGTCCATTTGTGGGGTTCGCGAACCGCGTCGGCGTTGAAGGTCCACCGCTTGCCCTTGGCGTAGAAAAGCAGGACATCGTGTTTCCTGGCCCACCGCCGCTTCGACGCGCCGCCGCCCGAATAGTACCAGATGAACTCGTTTTGCATCGGCTGGCCGAACACGCCGTCCATGACCACCTTGAGGTAGTGGCTCATCGTGGGGTCGCAGTGGAGGTAGATCGACCCGGTTTCGGACAGGACGCGGCGGCATTCGCGCAGCCGGTTCGCCATGTAGGAGAGGTAGGCGAGGTTCGCCCCCTCGCCCAGGATGCTCCGCAGCCCCTCCATGGTTCCGGCGAGCGCCACGTCGCCGGCGGTCTCGTGGAAGTCGTCGATGGCCTCGTGCCAGCGCCAGGTGTCGTCGAACGCGACCCATTGCGCGCCGCCCATGAAGGCGTTGTAGATGCGCTTGGAGTTGAAGGGCGGGTCGAGATAGATGAGGTCCGCGCAGCCGTCCGGCAGATCCTCGCGCATGATGTCGAGGCAATCCCCGAAATACAGACGGTTCGCCGCCATGCCGCGCCTGTCCCGTATCCGTTCCGTTCGCGGAGGCGAGTTTGCGGCCGGCCCGCTCCGGCGTCAACCGGCGAACGCGCCGTCGCCGGAGCGCCCCGCCCTCGCGGCCCCGGGGGGCGCGAGGGCGGGGGACGCCGGGGTTATTCGGCGGCGAAGGTGCGGGTTTCGGCCGGGTCGAGCAGGACGGGGGGCGGGGCCTCGGCTTCCGCCTCGTCCTCCGGCGGGGCCAGTTCGCGGTCGCGTTCGGCGGCGATCCGCTTGACGCGGTTCATCACCGCGCCGGTGCCCGCCGGGATCAGCCGGCCGACGATCACGTTCTCCTTCAGCCCCTCCAGGCTGTCCATCCGCCCGGAGACCGCCGCCTCGGTGAGCACGCGCGTGGTCTCCTGGAAGGAGGCGGCGGAGATGAAGGACTTGGTCTGGAGCGACGCCTTGGTGATGCCCTGGAGCACCGGCTTGGCCATCGCCTCGCGCAGGTCCTCGGAGAGCGCCTTGTCGTTGGCCTCCTCGAAGGCGTCGCGGTCCACCGTCTCGCCGATCAGCAGCGTGGTTTCGCCGCCGTCCTCGATCTCCACCTTCTGGAGCATCTGGCGGACGATGACCTCGATGTGCTTGTCGTTGATCTTCACGCCCTGGAGCCGGTAGACGTCCTGGATCTCGTTGATCAGGTAGGAGGCCAGCGCCTCGACGCCGAGGATGTTGAGGATGTCGTGCGGCACCGGGTTGCCGTCCATCAGCCGGTCGCCGACATGCACATAGTCGCCCTCCCGCACGGCGAGGTGCTTGCCCTTGGGGATCAGGTACTCGACCGTCTCGCGGTCGCCGTCCGGCGGGATCACCATGATGCGCCGCTTCGTCTTGTAGTCGCGGCCGAACTCGACCCGCCCCTCGGTCTCGCTCATCACCGCGTAGTCCTTGGGCTTGCGGGCCTCGAACAGTTCCGCCACGCGGGGCAGGCCGCCGGTGATGTCGCGCGTCTTGGTGGATTCGCGCGGGATGCGGGCCAGCACGTCGCCGGCGCGCACCGTGGCGCCGTTCTCGACCGACAGGATCGCGTCCACCGACATGAAGTAGCGGGCCTCGAGGCCGTTGGCGAGTCCGACCACCTCCCCGTCCTCGTCGCGCAGCGTGATGCGGGGGCGCAGTTCGGCGCCCCGGGGCTGCTGCTTCCAGTCGAAGACGACGCGCGACGCGATGCCGGTGGCCTCGTCCACCACCTCGCGCATCGACACGCCCTCGACCAGGTCGACGTAGTTGGCCGTGCCCTCCTTCTCGGTGATGATCGGGATGGTGTAGGGGTCCCACTCGGCGAGGCGCTGGCCCGGCTCCACCGTGTCGCCCTCGTCCACCAGCAGGCGGGAGCCGTAGGGGACGCGGTGGCGCGCGCGCTCGCGGCCCTTGTCGTCGTCCAGCACCAGTTCGGTGTTGCGGCCCATCACCACGCCGAGGCCGTCGGAGTTGACGACCACGTTGCGGTTCGCGACGCGGACCGCGCCGCCGAACGACGCCTCGACGCTGGACTGCTCGGCCCCGCGCTGGGCGGCGCCGCCGATGTGGAAGGTCCGCATGGTCAGCTGCGTCCCCGGCTCGCCGATCGACTGGGCGGCGATGACGCCCACCGCCTCGCCCACGTTCACGCGCGTGCCCCGCGCGAGGTCGCGGCCGTAGCAGCTGGCGCAGACGCCGACCTTGGTCTCGCAGGTCAGCACCGAGCGGATCAGCACGGAGTCGATGCCGGCGCGGTCGATCCGCTCGACGATCTCCTCGTCCACGATCTCGCCCGCCGCCGCCAGCAGCTCGCCGGTCAGCGGGTCGCGCAGCTCCTCGGCCGCGCTACGGCCGAGGATGCGTTCGGACAACTCCTCGATGACCTCGCCGCCCTCGACCACCGCCTTGACCGTGAGGCCGCGGGTCGAGCCGCAATCCTCCTCGGTGACGATGCAGTCCTGGGCCACGTCGACCAGCCGGCGCGTCAGGTAGCCGGAATTGGCGGTCTTCAGCGCGGTGTCGGCCAGGCCCTTGCGGGCGCCGTGGGTCGAGTTGAAGTATTCGAGGACGGTCAGCCCCTCCTTGAAGTTGGAGATGATCGGCGTCTCGATGATCTCGCCCGAGGGCTTGGCCATCAGGCCGCGCATCCCGGCCAGCTGCTTGATCTGGGCGGGGGAGCCGCGGGCGCCGGAATGGGCCATCATCCAGACCGAGTTCACGTCCTCGCCCGGCTCGGTGGAGGACATGCGGGCCATCATCCGGTCCGCCACCTGGTCGGTGCAGCGCGACCAGACGTCGACCACCTTGTTGTACTTCTCGCCCTGGGTGATCAGGCCGTCGAGGTACTGCTGCTCGAACTCCTTGACCTGGGCGGTGGCCCGCTCGACCATTTCGCCCTTGGCGTCCGGGACGACGAGGTCGTCCTTGCCGAAGGAGATGCCGGCGGCGCAGGCCTGGCCGTAGCCGAGCGCCATCACCCGGTCGGCGAAGATCACGGTCTCCTTCTGGCCGCAATGGCGGTAGACCACGTCGATGACGTTGGAGACCTCCTTCTTGGTCATCAGCCGGTTGGCGAGGTCGAAGCCGAGCCTGGGGTTGTCGGGCAGGAACCGCGCCAGCTTGAGCCGGCCCGGCGTGGTGCGCACGCGGCGCACGACCTTCTCGCCGTTCTCGTCCCAGGTCTCGACGCGGGCCGTCACCTTGGCGTGCAGGTGCGCGGCGCCGGCGTTCAGCGCGTGCTCGACCTCGGCCATGTCGGCGAAGGCCATGCCCTCGCCCGGCATCCCCTCGCGCTCCAGCGTGAGGTGGTAGAGGCCGAGGATGATGTCCTGCGACGGCACGATGATCGGCTTGCCGTTGGCCGGGCTCAGGATGTTGTTGGTGGACATCATGAGCACCCGCGCCTCGAGCTGGGCCTCCAGCGACAGCGGCACGTGGACCGCCATCTGGTCGCCGTCGAAATCGGCGTTGAAGGCGGTGCAGACCAGCGGGTGCAGCTGGATCGCCTTGCCCTCGATCAGCACCGGCTCGAAGGCCTGGATGCCGAGGCGGTGCAGCGTCGGCGCGCGGTTCAGCAGCACCGGGTGCTCGCGGATCACCTCCTCCAGGATGTCCCAGACCTCGGGCCGCTCCTTCTCCACCATGCGCCGGGCCGCCTTGATGGTGCTGGCGAGGCCGTAGAGTTCGAGCTTGGCGTAGATGAAGGGCTTGAACAGCTCCAGCGCCATCTTCTTGGGCAGGCCGCACTGGTGCAGCTTCAGTTCCGGGCCGACCACGATGACCGAGCGGCCGGAATAGTCGACGCGCTTGCCGAGCAGGTTCTGGCGGAACCGGCCCTGCTTGCCCTTCAGCATGTCGGAGAGCGACTTCAGCGGCCGCTTGTTGGCCCCGGTGATGACGCGGCCGCGGCGGCCGTTGTCGAACAGCGCGTCCACCGCCTCCTGCAGCATCCGCTTCTCGTTGCGCAGGATGATCTCCGGCGCGCGAAGCTCGGTCAGCCGCTTCAGGCGGTTGTTGCGGTTGATCACCCGGCGGTAGAGGTCGTTGAGGTCGGAGGTGGCGAAGCGGCCGCCGTCCAGCGGCACCAGCGGGCGCAGTTCGGGCGGGATCACCGGCACCACGTCGAGCACCATCCATTCCGGCCGGCAGCCGGACTCGATGAACGCCTCGACCAGCTTCAGGCGCTTGACCAGCTTCTTGCGCTTGGTTTCGGAGCCGGTGGCGCGCAGCGCCTCGCGGATTTCGACCCGCTCCTCCTCCATGTCGAGGTCGGCCAGCATCTCCTTCAGCGCCTCGGCGCCGATCGAGGCGCGGAACGTGCCCTCGCCGAACTCGTCCTGGGCGTTGAAATACTCGTCCTCGGAGATCAGCTGGCGGCGGCGGAAGGAGGTGAAGCCCTCGTCGAGGACCACGAAGCTCTCGAAATAGAGGACGCGCTCCAGCTCCTTCAGCGTGATGTCGAGCAGCAGGCCGATCCGGCTGGGCAGCGACTTCAGGAACCAGATATGCGCCACCGGCGACGCGAGTTCGATATGGCCCATGCGCTCGCGCCGGACCTTGCTCAGCGTCACCTCGACGCCGCACTTCTCGCAGGTGACGCCGCGGTACTTCATCCGCTTGTATTTGCCGCACAGGCACTCGTAGTCCTTGATCGGCCCGAAGATGCGGGCGCAGAACAGGCCGTCGCGCTCCGGCTTGAAGGTGCGGTAGTTGATGGTCTCCGGCTTCTTGATCTCGCCGAACGACCAGGAGCGGATGCGCTCCGGGCTGGCGATGGAGATCTTGATCCTGTCGAAGCTTTCGGCGCCGCTCTGCTGGCCGAAAATGTTCATCAACTCAGTGTTCATCGAGCGTCTCCCCGCGTCGCCGGACCGCCGGTCCGGCCGTTGAACGCTTCCCTTCGCCGCGCGGCGCCGGGGCGGCCCGGCCCCGGCGGCGCGTCCGTTCGATGTTTCCCCGGCGGCCCGGCCCCCGGGGGTCAGAACCGCTGCTGGTCGAGATCGACGTTCAGGCCGAGGGAGCGCAGCTCCTTGACCAGGACGTTGAACGATTCGGGAATTCCCGCCTCGAAGTTGTCGTCGCCGCGCACGATCGCCTCGTACACCTTGGTGCGGCCGGACACGTCGTCGGATTTCACCGTCAGCATCTCCTGGAGCGTGTAGGCCGCGCCGTAGGCCTCCAGCGCCCACACCTCCATCTCGCCGAAACGCTGGCCGCCGAACTGCGCCTTGCCGCCCAGCGGCTGCTGCGTGACCAGGCTGTAGGGGCCGATGGACCGGGCGTGGATCTTGTCGTCGACCAGGTGGTGGAGCTTCAGCATGTAGATATAGCCCACCGTGACCTTGCGGTCGAACGGCTCGCCGGTGCCGCCGTCGACCAGCGTCACCTGGCCGGTCGAATCGAGGCCGGCCTGCTCCAGCATCGCGACGATGTCCTCCTCGCGCGCGCCGTCGAAGACCGGGGTGCCCATCGGCACGCCGCTCTCCAGGTTGGCGGCCATCTCGACCACCTCGCGGTCGTCGAGCGGGCCGATCCCCTCGGCGTACTGTTCGGAGCCGTAGATGTCCTCCAGCGCGCCGCGCAGCCCGTCGACGCGGGCCGAGCGGTGGACCTCCTCCAGCATCCGGGAGATTTTCCGCCCCAGCCCGTGCGAGGCCCAGCCGAGATGGGTCTCCAGGATCTGGCCGACATTCATGCGCGAGGGCACGCCCAGCGGGTTCAGCACGATGTCCACCGGCGTGCCGTCGTCCAGGTAGGGCATGTCCTCGATCGGCGCGATCTTGGAGATCACGCCCTTGTTGCCGTGGCGGCCGGCCATCTTGTCGCCGGGCTGCAGCTTGCGCTTCACCGCGACGAAGACCTTGACCATCTTCATCACGCCCGGCGGCAGTTCGTCGCCGCGCCGCAGCTTCTCGACCTTGTCGTCGAACCGCGCGCGCAGCGCCTCGATGGAGCGGTCGAACTCCTGGCGGAAGCCCTCCAGGCTCTCCATCGCCCGGTCGTCGGCCAGCGCGAACTGGCGCCACTGCCCGCGCGAGAAGCCGGCCAGCACCTCGTCCGTCAGCAGCGCGCCCGGCGCGAACCCCTTGGGGCCGGCGGACGCCACCCGGCCCAGCAGGGCCTCCTTGAGGCGGTCGTAGAAGCCGCGCTCCAGGATCGCGCGCTCGTCGTCGCGGTCCTTGGCGAGGCGCTCGATCTCGGCCCGCTCGATGGCCTGGGCGCGTTCGTCCTTGTCCACGCCGCGGCGCGAGAACACCCGCACCTCGACCACCGTCCCGGTCCCGCCCGGCGGCACCTTGAGCGAGGTGTCGCGCACGTCCGACGCCTTCTCGCCGAAGATGGCGCGCAGCAGCTTCTCCTCCGGCGTCATCGGCGATTCGCCCTTCGGCGTCACCTTGCCGACGAGGATGTCGCCCGGATTGACCTCGGCCCCGACATAGACGATGCCGGCCTCGTCGAGGTTCTTCAGCGCCTCCTCGCCCACGTTGGGGATGTCGCGGGTGATCTCCTCCTGGCCCAGCTTGGTGTCGCGGGCCATGATCTCGAACTCCTCGATATGGATCGAGGTGAACACGTCGTCGCGGACGATGCGCTCGGAGATCAGGATCGAGTCCTCGAAGTTGTAGCCGTGCCACGGCATGAAGGCGACCAGCGCGTTGCGGCCGAGCGCCAGTTCGCCGAGTTCGGTGGAGGGGCCGTCGGCGATGATGTCGCCGGCCTGCACGGCGTCGCCCACCGCGACCAGCGGGCGCTGGTTGATGCAGGTGTTCTGGTTCGAGCGCTGGAACTTCAGCAGCGTGTAGATGTCGACGTTGGACTGGGCGCCGCCGACCTCTTCCGTCGCCGCGCGGATGACGATGCGCTGGGCGTCCACCTGGTCCACCACGCCGCCGCGGCGCGCCATGATCGCGACGCCGGAGTCCCGCGCCACCACCGACTCCATGCCGGTGCCGACATAGGGCGCCTCGGCCCGGATCAGCGGCACCGCCTGGCGCTGCATGTTCGACCCCATCAGCGCGCGGTTGGCGTCGTCGTTCTCGAGGAACGGGATCAGCGCGGCCGCGACCGAGACCAGCTGCTTCGGCGACACGTCGATCAGGTCGATATCGACCGGCCGGGCGAGGCCGAAATCGCCCTGGCGGCGCACCGGCACGAGCTCCTCGACGAACCGCCCGTCGGCGTCGAGCCGGGCGTTGGCCTGGGCGATGGTGTAGCGCCCCTCCTCCATCGCGGAGATGTAGCGCACCTCGCCCACCACCTGGCCGTCCACCACGTCGCGGTAGGGCGTTTCGATGAAGCCGTAGCGGTTCACCCGCGCGTAGGTCGCCAGCGAGTTGATCAGGCCGATATTCGGCCCCTCCGGCGTCTCGATCGGGCAGATCCGGCCGTAATGGGTCGGGTGCACGTCGCGCACCTCGAAGCCGGCCCGCTCGCGCGTGAGGCCGCCGGGGCCGAGCGCGGAGAGGCGGCGCTTGTGGGTGATTTCGGACAGCGGGTTGGTCTGGTCCATGAACTGCGACAGCTGCGAGGAGCCGAAGAACTCGCGCACCGCCGCCGCCGCCGGCTTGGCGTTGATCAGGTCGTGCGGCATCACGGTGTCGATCTCGACCGAACTCATGCGCTCGCGGATGGCGCGCTCCATGCGGAGCAGGCCGACGCGGTACTGGTTCTCCATCAACTCGCCGACCGAGCGCACGCGGCGGTTGCCCAGGTGGTCGATGTCGTCGATCTCGCCCCTTCCGTCCTTGAGCTCCACCAGCACCTGGAGGATGCGCAGGATGTCCTTCTTGCGCAGCGTCCTGAGGCTGTCCTCGGTCTCCATGCCGAGCCGCGCGTTCATCTTGACCCGGCCGACGGCCGAGAGGTCGTAGCGCTCGGCGTCGAAGAACAGGCCGCCGAACAGCGTCTCCGCCGTCTCCAGGGTCGGCGGCTCGCCGGGCCGCATGACGCGGTAGATGTCGGTCAGCGCCTCCTCGCGCGTGGCGTTCTTGTCCAGTTGCAGCGTGTTGCGCATGTAGGCGCCCACGTTCATGTGGTCGATCCGCAGCACCGGCAGTTCGTCCGCGCCCGCCTCGGCCAGCCGGCCGAGCAACTCCTCGCCGATTTCCTCGCCGGCCTGGACCAGCACCTCGCCGGTCCCCTCGTCGATCAGGTCGGCGCCGACATAGCGGCCGACAAGCTCCTCGCCGGGGACGAACACGTCCTTCAGCCCGTCCTCGACCAGCTTGCGGACGCGGCGCGGCGAAAGCTTGTCGCCCGCCGCCGCGACGACCTGGCCGCTGTCGGCGTCCACCAGGTCGCGCGCCAGTTTCTGGCCCCGCGTCCCCTCGGCGTCGAAGCCGCCGCGCCAGCCATTGCCCGCGCGCCGCAGGGTCTCGGTCTCGTAGAAGGCGCCGAGGATGTCCTCCGCCGTCATGCCGTGGACGAGGTTGCGGTCCACCTCCTCGCCGCGCGCGCGGCGTTCGGCGACATAGGCCTCCGACTCGTCGCTCAGCAGGGCGAGCAGCAGCGTGGTCGCCGGCAGCTTGCGCCGCCGGTCGATCCGCACATAGACGATGTCCTTGGCGTCGAACTCGAAATCCAGCCAGGAGCCGCGATAGGGGATGACGCGGGCGGCGAACAGGTACTTGCCGGAGGAGTGCGTCTTGCCCTTGTCGTGGTCGAAGAACACGCCGGGGGAGCGGTGCATCTGCGAGACGATGACGCGCTCGGTGCCGTTGATGACGAAGGTGCCGTTGCGCGTCATCAGCGGCATGTCGCCCATGTAGACGTCCTGCTCCTTGATGTCGCGCACCGAGCGGGAGCCGGTCTCCTCGTCGATGTCCCAGACCACCAGGCGCAGCGTCACCTTGAGCGGCGCCGCGAAGGTGAGCCCGCGCTGCTGGCACTCCTCCACGTCGTATTTCGGGGTTTCGAGCTCGTAGCGCACGAATTCGAGCATCGACCGCTCGGAGAAGTCCCGGATCGGGAAGACCGTGCGGAACACCTCCTGCAGGCCGACGTCGCCGCGCTCCTCCGCCGGCACGCCGGCCTGGAGGAAATGGTCGTAGGAACTCTTCTGAACCTCGATGAGGTTCGGCATCGGAGCGGCATCGGACAGGCGCCCGAAGGTCTTGCGGACGCGCTTGCGGCTGGTGAAGGACCCCAGGGTGCTGATCGCCATCGTCGAACCTCGTTTTCGCTTTGCACGCGCGCGGGCCGGACGCCCGGCCGGCGCGAAGGCGGCGCCCGGCGCGGCCGCCTGGCGGCCGCGCCGGGCCTCGCGCGCCGGGCGGCGCTACCTCAACTCGACCGTTCCGCCGGCGTCCTCCAGCTTCTTCTTGATCTGGTCGGCCTCGTCCTTGCCGACCGCCTCCTTGATCGGCTTGGGCGCGGCCTCGACCAGGTCCTTGGCCTCCTTCAGGCCCAGGCCGGTGAGGGCGCGGACCTCCTTGATGACGTTGATCTTCTTCTCGCCGAAGGAGGCGAGCACCACGTCGAACTCGGTCTGCTCCTCGGCCGCGGGCGCGGCGTCGGCGGCGGCGGCCGGCATGGCCATCGCCATGGGCGCGGCGACCGCGGCCGACACGCCCCATTTCTCCTCGAGCATCTTCGAAAGCTCGGCCGCCTCCAGGACGGTCAGGCCCGAAAGCTCGTCGACAAGTTTCTCCAAATCGGCCATTTCGTTCCTCTCCACGTTCGAACATCCGGTTTCGAGCGCCGTTCCGGGCGAACGGCCCTCCCGTCTCACTCCTCGCGGCCGCGCGCGGCGAACGCCCGCGCCACCCTGGCGCCGGGTTCGGGGACGAGGCGCGCCAGGTTCTCGGCCGGCTTCGGCAGCACGCCCGCCAGCCTGGCGAGCGGGGCCTGCAGCAGGCCGACCAGCCTGGACCGCAACTCGTCGATCGAGGGAAGCTCGGACAGCGTCTTCACTTCCGCCGGCGAGAGCATGGAGCTCCCGATGGCGCCCGCCACGATGCTGAACTTGACGTTCCTGTTGGCGTAGGCCACGGCGGCCTTCGCCGTCGCCACCGGGTCCGCCGACGTCGCGATCGCCGTCGGCCCCTCGAAGACGGAGCGAAGCCCCTCGTATTGCGTGCCCTCGAGGGCGAGTCGGGCGAGCCGGTTCTTGGTCACCTTGTAGCCGGTCCCCGCCTCGCGCATGACGGCGCGCAGGTCCTCGACCTCCGCGACGGTCATGCCGACCTGCCGGGTGACCACGACGACCGCGGTCTCCGAGAAGGCGCCACGAAGCGATTCGACCAGCTCGACCTTTTCCGTTCGGTTCACCGATCCCCTCCGTTTTCGCGACCGGCGCCGGGCATTCCGGGCGCCGGTCCTCTGGACGATCGCCGCCGGCGGGCGCCGGCGGCGCGGCTCCCTGTCCCGGAAGTTCGAGCGGGCGGCCGGGCGCGCCGGCCTTCCGTCCGTTCCCCCGTCTGCGCGGGCCGCCCCCGCGTCGGGGAGCGTTTAAGCCGCCTTCCGGCGGCGCCTGCGGTCTCGGACAGGCGGGGCCGGCCGGGGCCGGCCCCTTCCGGCGCGCCGCGGACGGCGCGCCGAATTCGTTGCGCGGCGCCGGGCGGCGTCAGGCCGCCCCGATCGCCGAGGGTTCGACCCGCACGCCCGGCCCCTGGGTCGCGCTCACCGCGACGCGCCTGATGTAGGTGCCCTTGGCGCCGGCCGGCTTGGCCCGGCGGACCGCCTCGACGAAGGCGGTCGCGTTCTCCAGCAGGTGCTCCTCCGGGAAGCTCGCCTTGCCGATGCCCCCGTGGACGATGCCGGCCCGCTCGACCCGGAAGTTGACCTGGCCGGCCTTGGCCGCGCGCACCGCGCCGGCGACGTCCTGCGTGACGGTGCCGAGCTTCGGGTTCGGCATCAGGCCGCGCGGGCCGAGGATGCGGCCGAGCCGGCCGACCACCGCCATCATGTCCGGCGTGGCGATGGCCCGGTCGAAATCGAGCTTGCCGTCCTGGACCTCCCGCATCAGGTCCTCCGCGCCCACGATGTCGGCGCCGGCCTCGCGCGCCTCCTCCGCCTTGGCGTCGCGCGCGAAGACGGCGACCCGCACGGTCTTGCCGGTGCCGTGCGGCAGCGCGGCGACGCCGCGCACCATCTGGTCGGCGTGGCGCGGATCGACGCCGAGGTTCATCGAAATCTCGACCGTCTGGTCGAACTTGCTCCCGGCCGCCTTCGCCTTCACCGTCCGCAGCGCGTCGGGCAGCGGGACCAGCGCCTGGCGGTCGATGCCCTTGTACGACTCGATCAGCTTCTTGCCCTTCCTAGCCATCGCCCTGCTCCCTGACTTCGATGCCCATCGAGCGGGCGGACCCCGCGATCATCGCCGTCGCGCCGTCGAGGTCGATCGCGTTCAAGTCCGCCATCTTGGCCTCCGCGATCTCCCGCGCCTGGGCGCGCGTGATGGCGCCGGCGGTCTCCCGGCCCGGCGCGGCCGCCCCCTTGTCCAGCCCCGCCGCCTTGCGGATCAGGTAGCTGGCCGGCGGCGTCTTGGTGACGAAGGAGAAGGTGCGGTCCGCGTAGGCGGTGATCACCACCGGGATCGGCATCCCCTGCTCCAGCGCCTGTGTGTGCGCGTTGAACTGCTTGCAGAACTCCATGATGTTCAGCCCGCGCTGTCCCAGCGCCGGGCCGACCGGCGGCGAGGGGTTGGCCTGCCCCGCCGGGATTTCCAGCTTGATCGTGCCCGCGACTTTCTTGGCCATGCCCCGTTTGTCCCCCGCTCTCCGGCCCGGCGCGCCGCCGGGACCGGACCCTCACATCTTCTCGACCTGGCCGTACTCCAGGTCGACCGGCGTCGACCGGCCGAAGATCGACACCGCGACCTTGAGCCGGGCCTTTTCCTCGTCCACGTCCTCGACATAGCCGTTGAAGGACGAGAACGGGCCGTCGGCGACGCGCACCTGCTCGCCGATCTCGAAGGTGATCCTGGGCCGCGGCCGCTCCACGCCCTCCTGGACCTGCCGGATGATCCGCGCCGCCTCGCCCTCCGTCAGCGCCGCCGGCTTGCCCTTGCCGCCGAGGAAGCCGGTGACCTTCGGCTGCTCCTGCACCAGGTGCCAGCTCTGGTCGGTCATCTCCATCCTGACCAGCACGTAGCCGGGGAAGAACTTGCGCTCGGCGCTGACCTTGGCGCCGCGGCGCATCTCGATCACCTCCTCCGTCGGCACGAGCACTTCCTCGATCAGGTCCTCCATGTCCTGCGCCTTGGCCTGCTCGCGCAGGCTCTGGGCGACCTTCTTCTCGAAGCCCGAATAGACATGGACGACGTACCACCGGCTGGCCATCGGCCTCAGCCTCCCAACCCGAGCACGAACTGCACGCCCCAGGACAGGGCCATGTCCACGAGGAAGAAGAACACGGCGGCCAGGAACACCATGATGAAGACCATGAGCGTCCCGATGCCGGTCTCCTTGCGGCTGGACCAGGTGACCCGGGCCACTTCCTGCCGGACCTGCCGGACGAATTGCGCTGGCGAGGTTTTAGCCATGTCGTTCCGTTCGGGCCGCGCCCGGGAGAGAGAAGGGGATGGCAGGAGTGGCAGGGATCGAACCCGCAACCCCCGGTTTTGGAGACCGGTGCTCTACCAATTGAGCTACACTCCTTCCGCCTCGCCGGGCCGCGCGGCCCGGCCGTTCCGCGACCCCTTACTCGATGATTTTGGCGACGACGCCGGCTCCGACGGTGCGGCCGCCCTCGCGGATCGCGAAGCGCAGCCCCTCGTCCATCGCGATCGGCGCGATCAGGTTCACCTCCATCGAGATGTTGTCCCCCGGCATCACCATCTCCGTCCCCTCCGGAAGCGCCACCGATCCCGTGACGTCCGTCGTCCGGAAATAGAATTGCGGGCGGTAGTTCGAGAAGAACGGCGTGTGCCGCCCCCCCTCGTCCTTCGTCAGGATGTACGCCTCGCACGAGAACCGCGTGTGCGGCTTGATCGACCCCGGAGCCGCGATCACCTGCCCGCGCTCCACGTCCGTCCGCCCGACGCCGCGCAGCAGAAGCCCCACATTGTCCCCCGCCTCGCCCTGGTCCAGGAGCTTGCGGAACATCTCCACGCCCGTGCACACCGAGCGCGAGGTCTCCCGGATGCCCACGATCTCGACCGGCGCCCCGACCTTCACCACGCCCATCTCGACACGGCCCGTCACCACCGTGCCCCGGCCCGAAATCGAGAACACATCCTCGATCGGCATCAGGAACGGGCGGTCCTTCGGGCGGTCCGGCTGCGGGATGTAGCGGTCCACCTCCCCCATCAGCTCCAGCACCGAGGAACGGCCGATCGCCTCCTCCCCGTCCTCCAGCGCCGCCAGCGCCGAACCCTTCACAACCGGGATGTCGTCGCCCGGGAAGTCGTAGGAGCCGAGGAGCTCCCGCACCTCCAGCTCCACGAGCTCCAGCAGCTCCTCGTCGTCCACCTGGTCCGTCTTGTTCAGGTAGACCACAAGCGCCGGGACGCCCACCTGGCGCGCCAGCAGGATGTGCTCGCGCGTCTGCGGCATCGGGCCGTCGGCCGCCGAGACCACAAGGATCGCCCCGTCCATCTGCGCCGCGCCCGTGATCATGTTCTTCACGTAGTCCGCGTGGCCCGGACAGTCGACATGCGCGTAGTGCCGCGCCGCCGTCTCGTACTCGACATGCGCCGTCGAGATCGTGATCCCCCGCGCCTTCTCCTCCGGGGCCTTGTCGATCTGGTCGTAGGCCGTGAACTCGGCCCCGCCGGCCTCCGCCAGCACCTTCGTGATCGCCGCCGTCAACGTCGTCTTGCCATGGTCCACATGGCCGATCGTACCAATGTTGCAGTGCGGCTTCGTGCGCTCGAACTTCGCCTTGCCCATCGTCGTCCCCATCCGGACCGAGTCGTAATCCAGCCGGGCGCCCCGGCGCGAACCCAGGGCGCCGGCGCGCCACGCGTTTGCCGGCCCGGTCGCGGTCGGCGGCGGGGCGCGGTGGAGCGGGCGAAGGGAATCGAACCCTCGTATTCAGCTTGGAAGGCTGCTGCTCTGCCATTGAGCTACGCCCGCCGAGCCACCGCCGCGCGCCCCGGCCGTCGGACCGGCGCGGGGCCGGCCCGGACCGGGCCATTTCCGTTCCGGCGGCGCGGACAGAGTCCGCCCCGGCCGGCCTTCCGTGGTGGTGGGGGTTGGATTCGAACCAACGTAGGCGAAGCCAACGGGTTTACAGCCCGTCCCCTTTAACCGCTCGGGCACCCCACCGCCGGTTTTCCGCGCCATCCGCCGCCGCGCGAAAGGCGGTCCGGCGGGCGAAGGGTTCGGAAAGTCCGCGCAATATGCCGATGCGCGCCCGATTGTCAACACGGAAAACGACGGCCAAAATCGCGCCGCGCCGGGACGCCTCCCGGCCGGAGGGGGGAGCGAGGCGGATGGACGGCCGGACGGCCCCGGAAGGGCGCGGCGATGCGGCGCGGCAAGCCTGACCGCCGGCGCGCCGGCCCCGGCGGCCCGCCGGCGCGCGGGCGCGGCGCGAAGGCGGATCGCGGGCCGGCCGGCAAGGGCGCGGGCAAGGCCGCGGACAAGGCCGCCGGCGGCGGCGAGGCTCCGGCCGCCCGCCCGGCCGCCCGCCCGTCCGACGGCGGCGCGTCGCCGATCTGGGGGCGGCGCGCGGTCGAGGCCGCGCTGGCCAACCCGGAGCGGCGGATCGCGCGGCTGCTGTGCGCCGGCGGCGGCGCGGGCGCGCTGCGCGCCATGCTCGAACGGCTTCCGCCCGGCCGCCGCGCCGCCCTCCCGGCGCCGGAGGCGATGGAGCCGCGCGACTTCGCCCGCGCGCTCCCGCCCGGCGCGGTCCACCAGGGCGTCGCCGCGTGGGCGCGCCCGCCCCGCGCCCCGCCGCTGGAGGCGTTCCTGGAGGAGACGGCGGAGGTCCCGGACCTGCTGCTGGTCGTCCTCGACCTGGTGACCGATCCGCACAACGTGGGCGCGATCGCGCGCTCGGCGGCGGCCTACGGCGCGGCGGCGGTGGTCCTGCGCGGGCGCGGCGCGCCGCCGGCCGACGGCGCGCTCGCCAAGGCGGCGTCCGGCGCGCTGGAGCGCGTGGCGCTGATCGAGACCGGGAACCTCGCCCGCGCGCTCGACCTGCTGGGCCGCGCCGGCGTGTGGCGCGTCGGCCTCGCGGGGGAGGCGGCGGACGGGATCGAGGCGGCCGGGCTGGGCGGGCGGACGGCGCTGGTTCTGGGCGCGGAGGGGGCGGGCCTGCGCCGGCTGACGCGCGAGCGCTGCGACCGGCTCGTCCGCCTGCCGACCGATCCCGCCTTCGCCAGCCTGAACGTCTCCAACGCCGCCGCGATCGCGCTGCACGAGGCCCGCCGCGCCGCGCGCGAGGCCGCGCCGGCGGAGATTGCGGCCGGGCGGCGGCGGGAGTAAGGTCCGCGCGGGTTTCCGGGAGCGGTCCATCCAGATGAGCGCGCGGCTTTTCCTCGTGGCCACCGTCGCCGTCGCGGCGGCGGCGGCGGTCCTTGCGCTGGTCCTCCTGGACGAGGGGGAGCCGCCGCCGGAACGCGCCGAAGCGCCGCCGGCGGCGACGGCGCCCGCGCCTTCGGCCCCCGCGTCCGCGCCCGTCCCGGCCCCCGCGCCTTCGGACGCGGCGGCCGAGGCGAAGCCGGAGCCGGAAACCGCCGCTCCCGCGCCGGCCCCGGCCCCGGCGCCCGCTCCGGCGGCGGTGGAGACGCGGCCGCTTGCCGACGCGCCCGCCCCGGAAATCGCCGAGGCGCCCGCCCCGGACGTCGCCGAGGCGCCCGCTCCGGACGTCGCCGAAACGCCCGCCCCGGAGATCGCCGACGCGCCCGCCCCGGAAATCGCCGAGGCGCCCGCCCCGGAGATCGCCGAAGCGCCGGCCGGGACGCCCGAAGCGCCGGCGGAAACGGAACCGACAACGGAGGCCCCCGCCCCGGCGATCGCCGAGGCGCCGCCCCCGCCCGCGCCGCCGCCCGTCCTGGCGATCGCGCCGCCGCCCGCCCTCGAAGCCCCGCCCGAACGAACCGCGCAAGCGCCCGCGCCCGAAAAACCGGACCCCCCGGCGCCGACGCCCGTCCCCCCGGCGGAAACCGCCGAGGCGCCCAGGCCGCCGGCCGGGACGCCCGAAGCGCCGGCGGAACCGGAACCGGCAACGGAAGCCCCCGCCCCGGCGATCGTCGAGGCGTTGCCCCCTCCCGCGCCGCCGGCGCCCGTCGCGGCGCCGCCCGTCCCGCCGTCCGCACCGCCGACTCCCTCCATCCCGCCGGCTCCGCCGCCCGCGGCCGCGACGCCGCCCACGGCGACGGCGGGGACGCCGCCCGCGCCGCGCGCGCCAATCGCCGAGGAACCGGAAGCGCCCGCGCCGACAGTCGCCGCGCCCTCGGTTCCCGCCGCCCCGGCCGCCGCGCCGGCGGCAACCGCTGAGCCGGAGGAAACGGAACCCGTCCGGGTTGCCCCCGTCCAGGAGGCTCCCGTCCGGGAGGCCCCTGTCCGGCAAGCCGCGCCGGCTCCGGCCTCGCCGGCCCGCGCGACGGAAGCGCCGGCCGAACCGCCGGTTTCCGCCGAGCCGGAGCCCGCCGTCGAGCCGAAGCCCGCGGCCGAACCGGAGATCGCGCGCGCGCCGGTCCCGCCGCCGAAGCCGCCGAAGCCGCCGGAACCGCCGGCGCTTCCGGCCCCGCCCGCTCCGCCGCTCGTCGCGGCGCCGCCCGTCCCGGCGGTCGTCGCGCCGCCGGCTCCGTCCGTCCCGACGGTCGCCGCGCCGGCGAGAGGGGAAGCCGGACCGCCGGCGCCGACAACGCCTCCCGCCGCCTCGCCGGAAACCGCCGAGGCGCCCGCGCCGGGCGCGCCGGCGACGGAGCCGGAGACGGCGGAGCGAGCCGAACCGGCCGCGATCGCGGAACCGGCCACGACGGCCGAACCCGCTGCGGCGGTGGAGCCGAAGGCGACGGCCCAACCGAAAGCCGCGGAAGCCGGGGAGGAAATGGCGGCGGCGGATACGGCCGCGGAGGCGCCGGAAGCCGAAGAGGAAGCGGCGGCGGATACGGCCGCGGAGGCGCCGGAAGCCGAAGAGGAAGCGGCGGCCGGGCCGACGCTGGATGTCGTGCGGGTGGCGCCGGGGGGCGAGCTTGTGATCGCCGGGCGGGCGGCGCCGGGGGCGACGGTGGAGCTTCGCGAGGGCGGGCGGAAGATCGCCGAGGCCGAGGCCGATCCCTCCGGCGCCTGGGTCGCGATCCCCGACGCGCCGCTGGAGCCGGGCGAAAGCGTGATCGACTTCTCCGCCGAGGCCGGCGACGGCGCGCGGACCGAGGCCGGGGAGGCGCTGATCGTCGCCATCCCCGAACCGGGCAAGGACATCGCGGGACGCGACGCCGAAGACGGAGAGGCCGGCGTTCCGCTCGCCTTGGTGGTGCCGCGCGAGGCCGCCCCGGCGCGGCCGTCCCGCGTCGCCCAGGCGCCCGCCGCCCCGCGCCCGGCCGCGCCCGCCCCGGCCCCGGAAGCCGCGCCCCCGCCGGCCCCGGCCCCGGCCGCGACGCCGGCGCCCGCCCTCCCGCCGGCCCCGGAGGCTCCCTCGGCCGTCGCGGTCGCGCCGGCTTCGCCGGCCGTCGCGCCCGCTCCGGCGGGGACGGAATCGACGGAGGCGGCGGAGGAAGCGGAAGCGCCGGCGGCCGCGGCCGCGCCGCGCCGGATCGTCAGGATTTTCCCCGAACGGCGGTCGGTCCCGGTCGCCAGGTCCCCCGCCCCCGCCCCCGCCCCCGTCCCCGCGCCCGCGCCGCCGCCGGCCGCGGCGGCGCGAGACGCCGGCGCCCCCCCGGCGGAGGCGCCCCAGGCCGGGCGGAGCGCGCCGCCCGCGCCCGCGCCCGCGCCCGCCCAGGAGGCCGGGCAGCGGCCGGCCGCCGAAACGCCTTCCGAAACGCCCCCCCAGCCGCCCGGCGCGGCGGCCGCCGCCGCGCGCGGCGCCCCGGACCTTCCGCCCGCCGAACCCCCCGAGGACGCGCCCCGCACCCCCGGCGAAACCTCGGCCGGGGAAGGCGGGGCGGCGGTGTCCCTCGACACGGTGGATTACGACGAGAAGGGGCAGGTCGTGCTCAGCGGCGAGGCGGAGCCGGGCGGCGGCGTGCGGGTCTATGTGGACGAGAAGCCCGTCGGCGGCGCGCGGGCCGACGCCGAAGGGCGCTGGACGCTGCGCCCGGAGGAGCCGGTGGCGCCGGGAACCCACGAGTTGCGGGTGGACCGGGTGGCCGAGACCGGCGCGGTGCTGGCCCGGCTCGAACTGCCCTTCGTGCGCGCCCGCCCCTTCACCGACCTTCCCGGCGGGGCGGTGGTGATCATCCAGCCCGGCAACAACCTCTGGCGCATCGCCTATCGCGTGTACGGGCGCGGCATCCGCTACACGGCGATCTACCGGGCCAACGCCGACCAGATCCGCGACCCCCACCTGATCTATCCGGGCCAGGTGTTCGGGTTGCCCAGGGTGGAGTGAGGCGCGATGGCGGCGGCGAACGGCGACGGGGGCTTCATCGTCATGGGCGTGTCGGTCCGGCTGGCGCGCGAGGGCCGGCCCTTCGTCGCCGGTTTCGCCGCCGCCGCCGCCGCGCTCTGGCTCCTCTCGCCGTGGCTGGGAGCCGTCGGCGCGGTCCTGGCGGCGTGGTGCTTCTGGTTCTTCCGCGACCCGGACCGCACGACGCCGCTCCGCGAGGGGCTGGCGATCGCGCCGGCCGACGGCGTGGTGCAGTCCATCGGCGACGCGCGGCCGCCGCCCGAACTCGACATGGGAACCGCGCCGGTGTTGCGGATCGCCGTGTTCATGAACGTGTTCGACTGCCATGTGAACCGGCTGCCCCACGACGGGCGGATCGGCCGGCTGGCCTACACGCCCGGCCGTTTCGTGAACGCCTCCCTCGACAAGGCGAGCGAGGAGAACGAGCGCCAGGCGATCCGCCTCGACCTTCCCGGCGGCGGCGCCATGGGCGTCGTGCAGATCGCGGGCCTGGTGGCGCGGCGCATCGTCTGCCGCCTGGAGGAGGGTTGGGAGGTCCGGGCCGGCGAGCGGTTCGGGCTGATCCGCTTCGGCAGCCGGGTCGACCTGTACCTGCCGCCGGGCGCGGCGCCCCTCGTCGTCGTCGGCCAGCGTTCGGTCGCCGGCGAGACCGTGCTGGCGGAACTGGCCTCGGACGAGAAGCCGCGCCGGGGCGAGGTCCGGTGACGCGGAGGGCCGGGGGATGAAGCCGCAGCCCCGCCGGTTCCGCGGAATCCCGATCGGCGCGCTGGTCCCCAACCTGATCACGGTGATGGCGCTGTGCGCCGGGATGACCGGCATCCGCTTCGCGCTGCAGGAGCGGTGGGAGTTCGCGGTGGGCGCCATCGTCGTCGCGGCGGTGCTGGACGGGCTGGACGGCTACATGGCGCGCCGCCTGAAGGCGCAGAGCCGGTTCGGCGCGGAACTCGACTCGCTGTCGGATTTCGTCGCCTTCGGCGTGGCGCCGGCGCTGATCCTGTTCCTGTGGGCGGCGGAGGACGCGCGCGGCCTCGGCTGGACCGGGGCGCTGTTCTTCGCCACCTGCATGGCGCTGCGGCTGGCGCGGTTCAACACCGCGCTGGACGACCCGGACCGGCCGGCCTTCTCCAACCGCTTCTTCGCCGGGACGCCGGCGCCGGCGGCGGCGATGCTGGGCCTGCTGCCGCCGATCCTGAGCTTCGAGGCCGGGCCCGGGATCGTGTCGCAGCCGCACGCGGTGTCGTGCTGGATGGTGCTCGTCGGCCTCTTCATGGTGAGCCGGACGCCGACCTATTCGATCAAGGGCGCGCGGCTTCGCAGGGCGTGGCGCCGCCCGGCGCTGGCGGGGGCGGGGCTGGTCATCGCCGGGTTCCTCGGCGCGCCGTGGCTCACCCTCGCCGGGCTGATCCTGCTCTACCTCGGGAGCATCCCGTTCAGCCTGCGCGCGCACCGGCGGCTGGCGGCCGCGGCGGCGGCGGCGCGGCGCGAGGCCGGGGACGCCGGGCCGGACGGGCGAGGCTGAGCCGGGCGGCCGGCGGCGGGCCTATTCCGCCGGGGCGGACGGCGGTTCGGCGGCGGCCTCCGTCCGCGCGGCGGCGCGGCGCGCGCGGCGCCGCGCGGCCCAGTCGGCGGCGTTGCCTCGCAGCATCAGCGCGCAGGGCGTGACGATCAGCGTCAGCACGCTGGCGAAGCCGAGGCCGAAGACGATGGCGGTGGCGAGGTGGACCCACCACTGGGTCGAGGGCGCGCCGACCGCGACCTCCCGCGTCACGAAATCGATGTTGACCTGCAGCACCATTGGCATCAGGCCGAGGATCGTCGTCACCGTGGTCAGCAGCACCGGCCGCAGGCGCTGCGCCCCGGTGCGGAGCACGGCGTCCATCGTGTCGCGCGACCGCGCCCGCATCCGGTCGAATGTGTCGATGAGCACGATGTTGTTGTTCACCACGATCCCCGCCAGCGCGATCACGCCGACGCCGGTCATCACGATGCCGAAGGGCCGGCCGGTGACCATCAGCCCGATCATCACGCCGATGGTGGACATGACCACCGCCGAGAGGATCAGCAGCGCGCTGTAGAAGCTGTTGAACTGCGTGACCAGGATGATCGCCATCACGAACAGCGCCACCGCGAAGGCCCGCACGAGGAAGGCCTGGGCCTCCTTCTGCTCCTCGTCCTCGCCCTTGAAGACGGCGCGCACGCCGTCGAACGGGCCGGCCTCCTCGAGCCACGCGCGCAGTTCCCGCGCCTTGTCGTCGGCCAGCACGCCGGGGGCGACGTCCGCCTTGACGCTCATCGCCCGCGTGGCGTCGACCCGCTTGATGCGGCCGACCTTTTCGGCCGGCTCCCATTCGACGAAATTGGAGACGGGGACCAGCCCGGTCGGGGTCTGGATGCGGATGCGCCGCAACTGGTCGAGCTTGCGGTAGGCCTCCGGGTAGCGCACGACGACATCGATCTCCTCCTCGCTGTCGTCGGGCGTGTAGCCGGTGATCTTGAGGCCGCGCGTGACCAGCTGCACGTACTGGCCGACCAGGGCCACGTCGGCGCCGAACTTGGCGGCCTGGGCGCGGTCCACCCGGAGCCGCCATTCGATGCCGGGCACGTCGCGCTCGTCCTCGATATTGGCCAGCCCGGCCATCGAGTCGAACTTCGCGCGCACCCTGGCGACGGCCGCGACCAGCTTCTCCGGATCGTCGGAAAGCAGGCGGACATGCACCGGCTTGCCCGTCGGCGGGCCGGCCTCGTCCTCGACCGGCTCGACGACGACGCCGGCGTAGGCGCTCGCGCGTTCGACGATGTCGGCGAGGATCTCCTTCGCCGGGCGGCGCTGGCGCCAGTCCTTGAATTCGAGCTGGATCGTGCCGATCGTGTCGTCGGAGATGTTTTGCGTCGCGCCGCGGCGCCGGCCGATGAAGGTGTAGACCGAGTCGAACTCGTCCAGCGCCAGCACCTCGCGCTCCACGTCGGAGACCAGCGCGACCTTCTCCGCCGTCGAGAGGTTGCCGCGGGCGTGGATGTGGATGTTGGCGGCGTCCCGCTCCACGTCGGGGAAGAACTCGACGCCCTTGCCGACCGCGGCGTAGAGGACCTGCACGCCGACCAGCGCCGCGAAGGCGAGGAACACGACCTTGCCCGGATGCCGCAGCGCCCGGCGCAGCACGGCGACATACAGCCCCGAAATCCCCCGGATGCGGACGAAATTCCCCTCCTCCGCCGCCACCAGCGCGTGCCGCGCCGCCGGGTCCGCGATTCCCGGCCTGCCGATTTGCGCCCCCAGCGCCGGCACGAAAACCAGCGCCATCAGCAGCGAGGCGCTCAGCGTCGCGATCAGGGTGACGGGGAGGAACTTCATGAACTCGCCGACCATGCCCGGCCAGAACAGCAGCGGCATGAAGACGGCCAGCGTCGTCGCCGTGGAGGCCGTGATCGGCCAGGCCATGCGCTTGGCCGCGTCGCCGTAGGCTTGCGCGCGCGGCGCGCCCCCGGCCATGCGGCGGTCGGCGTATTCCGTGACCACGATCGCGCCGTCCACCAGCATCCCGACGGCGAGGATCAGGCTGAACAGCACCACGATGTTGACCGACAGGCCGAGCGTCGAGAGGACCAGGATGCCGAGCAGGAAGGACCCCGGTATCGCGACCCCCACCAGCAGGCCGGAACGCCAGCCGAGCACGCCCACCACCAGCACCATCACCAGGATCACCGCGCTCAGCACGTTGTTCTGGAGGTCGCGCAGCATGGTGTGGATGCGGGTCGAGCGGTCCTGCGAGAAGGTGACCTTGACCGCCTCCGGCCAGTCGCGGGTCACCGCCTCCGTCACGCCGCGCACCCAGAGCACGGTCTCGACGATGTTCTCGCCCTGGCGCTTGGAGACCTCCAGCCCGATCGCCGGCTCGCCGGACAGCCGGGCGAGCGAGCTCCGGTCCTTGAAGGAGCGGCGCACATGGGCGATGTCGCCCACCGTCACGACCGAATCCCCGGCGACCTTGATCGGCTGGGCGAGCAGGTCGGGCGCGGTCTCGTAAAGGCCGGGCACCTTGATGGGGAAGCGGCCGTTGCCGGTGTCCAGCGTTCCCGCCGCCACCAGCAGGTTGGACCGCCCGACGGCCTGGAGCACCGCCTTGGCGTCGATCCCGTAGCCGTCGAGCGCGAGGGGATCGACCACGATCTCGACCAGTTCCTCCCGGTCGCCGGTCAGCTTGGCCTCCAGCACGCTGGGGACGCTCTCGATCGCGTCGCGCAGCCCGCGCGCGAGGTGCAGCAGGGTCCGTTCCGGAACGTCGCCGGAGAGCGTGACGACCAGCACCGGGAACAGGCTCAGGTTCACCTCGTGGACCTGCGGCTCGTCGGTGTCGTCGGGCAGGTCGGCCCGGGCGAGGTCGACCTCCTCGCGAACGTCCGCCAGCGCCTTGTCCGCGTCGAACCCGGCGTCGAACTCCAGGACCGTGTTGGCGCCGCCCTGGTAGGCGTTGGAGCGCATTTCCTTCACGCCCGCGACGCCGCGCAGCGCGGTCTCGATCGGGCGCAACAGCAGGGTTTCGGCGTCCTCCGGCGAAATCCCGTCGTGCTTCATGCTCACATAGACGATGGGCACGTTGACGTCGGGGTCGGACTCCTTGGGGATCTGGACATAGGCGACCGCGCCCGTGACGAGAATCAGGACCAGCGCCATCAGCGTGGTGCGCGAGCGGGCCAGCGCCGCGTCGATCAGCGCGTTCACGAGCCGGAGCCTCCGTCCCCGCCGCCCCCGCTTTCGCCTTCGCCGGCGCTTTCGGCCTCGTTCTCGTCCACCGGCTCGACCGTCTGGCCGGCGACCACGAAGTCCTGCCCGACGACGATCACGCGCGCCTCGGCCGGCGGGCCGGTCACGAAGACCTCGCGCTCGGTCCCGCCGACGATCTCGACCGGCGCGAACCGCACGACATCGTTCGCGTCCACCGTCTTGACGCCGAGCCGCCCGGCCCCGTCGAGCGTGAACAGCGCGGCGGAAATCCGGTGCGCCTCCACCGGCGGCAGCGGCAGCGACAACTCCGCCGTCACGCCGGCCGCCAGCGCGCCGTCCGGGTTGGGGATTTCGAGTTCGACCCGGAAGGTCCGCGTGCCGGGTTCGGCGGCGGCGGAGACGTAGCTGATCGTCCCCTCCGCTTCCGTCCCGTCGGCCAGCCGGGCGGTCGCCCGCAGGCCCGGCCGCGCGCGCCGGTAATCGGCCTCCGAGAGGAAGGCCGCGACCAGGATCGGGTCGAGGTCGATCGCCTCGGCCACGCGGTCGGCCTTGCGCAGCACGTCGCCGACCTCGACATGGCGGCGGTTCAGCACGCCGTCGAACGGCATCCGCACGACGGTCTTGTCGAGCGCGGCCCGGTGGCGCTCCAGCGCGGCGCGGGCGGCCTCCAGGTTGGCGCGGGCGCCGGCGCGCCGGGTCCGCGCCTGGAAGCCCTTTTCGGCGAGCTTGCTGGCCGCGTCGAACTCCAGCTCGCGCTGCGCGATCCGCGCCTCCGCCTCCTCGATCCTTGCCTCCAGGTCCTCGGGGTCGAGGCGGACCGCGACCGCGCCGCGCGCGGCCGCCGCGCCCTCCGGCGCCTCCAGCGCGACCACCCGGCCCTCGGCCCGGGCGCGCAGCGTCACCCGCCGCGAGGCCTCGGTCTGCCCGGTGACCAGCAGGACGCTGGCGTAAGGCTCGGCGCGCACGCGCCGCGTGCGCACGCGGAAAACCTTGTCCTCGGCGGGCGGCGCGGCCTCCGGCGCCCCGGCGGGTTTCGCCGGCGCGTCGCCGAGCTGGCCGGAGAGGATCCAGCCGCCCGCCGCGAGCGCGAAGACCGCCGCCGCGATCACCGATCCCCGTATCCTCATCGCCCGTCCATCCCGCCGCCGCGCCGGGGCATCAACGCGCTTCCGCCGCCGCGAGTCAACGCGAAAAGCAGGGCCGGGGCGGGCGCGGGCGCCGCCGTCAGAAGGTCTCCAGCCACGGCCGGAGCTCGACCTCCCAGGCCCAGGAGCTGCGGTGCTGGCGGTGCACATGCAGGTAGGTGTCGGCGATCGCGTCCGGCAGCAGCCAGCTGTCGTCGCCGCGGCCCCGGCGCTCCGGCCGGTGCTCGGCCTCGATGCCGCCGTCGATCACGAAATGGCCGATATGGATGCCCTGGGGGTGCAGTTCGCGGGCCAGCGACTGGCACAGGCCGCGCAGGCCGAACTTGCCCATGGCGAAGACGGAGGATTGCGGATACCCCTTCACCCCCGCCGACGCGCCGGTGAAGAAGATGCTGCCGCTGCCGCGCTCCAGCATCCGCCGCGCCGCCTGCTGCGCCACCAGGAAGGCGCCGAAGCAGGTCACCTCGATCGCCTTGCGCGTGCCGGCGGGATCGAGGTCCCCGATCGGGCCGCGCACCCTGGCCGAGGGGTTGTAGACCACGATGTCCGGCGTGCCGATCGTCTTGTCGGTCGCCGCGAACAGCGCGGCCACGCCGTCGATGTCGGTCGCGTCGCAGGCGTGGACCTCGGCCCCGGTCTCCGCCGCGAGGCCGGCGAGCTTGCCGGGGGTCCGGGCGGCGACCGCCACCTTCATCCCCTCCCTGGCGAACAGCCGGGCCAGCGAGGCGCTCAGCCCCGGCCCGGTCCCGACGATGAGGGCGGTTTCGGTCATGGTTGGTTTCCTTTCGTTGCGCTTTCGCTATGTCCGGGCCTTGCGGCCGCGCGTGGGGGGCGGGCGGATGACGTCGAAGGGTTCGGGGAAGACGCCGACCGGAACCTCGACCAGCGTCGGCCGGCCGGAATCGAAGCCCGCCGCGATCGCCGCCGCCAGCGCGTCCGGCGTCTCCGCGCGCAGCCCCAGCGCGCCGAAACTCTCCGCCAGCCGCACGAAATCGGGGTTCGTGAACTCCGACGCGATCACCCGGCCGCCGTGCAGTTCGCGCTGCATCCGAAGCACGTTGCCGTAGGCGCCGTCGGCGAACACCACGGCCACCAGGTCGATGCCGTGGTGGATCGCCGTCGCGATCTCCGGCATCGTGTACATGAAACCGCCGTCGCCGGAGATCGACAGCACCGGCCGGTCCGGATGCGCCACCTTGACGCCGAGCGCCGTCGCGTAGCCGTAGCCCAGCGTGCCCTGGTAGCCGGGCGTGACGATGGCGCGCGGCCGGTACACGGGAAAGCCGACCCGCGACATGTAGCCGACCTGCGTGAACTCGTCGACCAGCAGGCCGTCCTCCGGCAGGGCGGCGCGGAGCGCGCGCAGCCAGGCCATCTGCGGGCCGGCCTTCTCCTCCATCAGGCGCGCCGCCCGCGCCTTCGCCTCCAGCGCCTCTTCCTCGCGCGAGGGCCGGGCGCGGTTGTGGGGGCCGAGCGCGTCGACCAGGGCGCGCGCCGCCTCGGCGGCGTCGGCCACGATGGCCACGTCGGGCCGCCCGGCGCGGGACGGCTCCGTCGGGTCGATGTCGATATGGACGATCCGCACATCGTCGTCGATCCCCCACTCCGCGCGCTCGCGGAAGCGCGAGCCGATGGCGAGCGCGGCGTCGCAGCGTTCCCACAGCATGGCGCCGGAGGTCGCGACATGGCCGAGCCAGTGGCGCTCGTCCACGATCCCGCGCCCGTTCTGGTAGGCGACGACCGGCGCCTGGAGCATCTCCGCGAGTTCGCGCACCTCCTCGGCGGCGTGGTTGGCCCCGCCGCCGACGAAGATCATCGGGCGCGCGGCGGCGCCGAGGATTTTCGCCGCGCGGCCGATTCCGTCGAGGTCGAGCGGCGGCGGCGGGTCGCCCGGCGTGCGGCCGCCGCCGGGCGCGACCGGCGCGGACCGGGCCATCGTGTCCATCGCCATCTCGAGCCCCGCCGGGCGCGGCCGGCCGGAGCGCATTTGCCGGAACGCCTCCGAGACGAGGCCGGGCGCGTCCGCCGGATGGTCGATCCGGGCGGCGTATTTCGTCAGCCCGCGCATGACGCCCAGCTGGTCCGGGATTTCGTGCAGCATCCCGAGGCCCCGGCCGATGGCGTGCGACGGGATCTGCCCGGTCAGCGCCAGCACCGGCTCGTTGCATCCGTAGGCGGTCGAGAGCGCGGCGGTCGTGTTCAGCAGCCCCGGCCCCGGCACCACGGCGTAGGCTCCCACCCGGCCGGTGGACCGCGCGTAGCCGAAGGCCATGTAGGCGACGCTCTGCTCGTGCCGCGCGTTGACGACGCGCACGGCGTTGCCGGCGTCGTGCAGGGCGTTGAACATCGGGTCCAGCTGCACGCCGGGCAGGCCGAACAGCGTGTCGACCCCCTCGGCGACCAGCGAGCGGACCAGCGCCTCCCCGCCGGTCATCGTTTCGACGGCGGCGTTCATCGCGGACTCCCTCCCTCCTCGCGCGCGCTTGCGTCGCGGATCGCGCGCCAGATTTTTTGCGGGCCGAGCGGCATGTCGAGATGCGCGATCCCCAGCGGGGCCAGCGCGTCGAGCACGGCGTTGGCGATCGGCCCCGGACCGCCGATGGCGGACAACTCCCCCACCCCCTTGGCGCCGAGCGGCGTGTTCGGACTCGCGGTCGGCGCCCAGCCGAGGTCGAACGGCGGCAGGTCGTCGGCGCGGGGCAGCGCGTAGTCCATCAGCGAGGCCGAGACCGGCTGCCCGCCGGCGTCGAAAACCGCCTCCTCCATCAGCGCCTCGCCCGCCGCCTGGGCCAGCCCGCCCATGACCTGGCCGCGCGCGCTTTCCTCGTGGACGACCCGGCCGAGGTCGTCCACGGCGACGATCCGCGCCAGCGACGCCCGGCCGGTTTCGGGATCGACCTCCGCCTCGACGACGCAGGCGCCGTTGGGGAAGGTGGTGTGCGTTCCCGCGAACCCCGCCTCGCCGACGCAGCCGGCCGGCTCCCCGGTTCCGGCCGGGGCGTCGGGCGCGTCGGCCGTCCGCGCCGCCAGTTCGGCGAGCGAGACCGTCCGGTCGGTGCCGGCGACGCGCAGCGCGCCGGCCTCGTACTCGATGTCGCGGACCGCCGCCTCCAGCGCGTCCGCCGCCAGGTCCCGCGCCCGCCCGACCAGCGCGCCGGCGGCCCGGCGCGCGGCGACGGCGCTGACGGGGAGCAGGCTGGAGCCGCCGGTCGAGCCGCCCGCGAACAGCGCGTCGCTGTCGCCCGCCTCGACGACGATCCGCTCCGGCGCGAGGCCGAGCGCCTCGCCCGCGATCCGGGCGAGCGCGTCGCGGTGGCCCTGCCCGCTGTCCTGGGCCGAGGTGCGCAGCCGCACCTTCCCGTCGGGCAGCGCGCGCAGCTGCACGACCTCCGCCGTCGAGCCGCCGGTCGCGTGGAAATACAGCCCCGCCGCGCGGCCGCGCAGCAGCCCGGCCGCGCGCGAGCGCGCCTCCCGCGCGGCGAACCCGTCCCAGTCCGCCGCCGCCAGCGCCTTGTCGAGGATGCCGGGGAAGTCCCCCGAATCCACCGTCTCGCCGACGGCGGTGCGGTAGGGCAGGTCCTCCGGCCGGATGGCGTTGCGCCGGCGCAGCTCGATCCGGTCCAGCCCGTGTTCGCGCGCCGCCGCGTCGAGCGCGCGCTCCAGAGTGGCGACGCTCTCCGGCTTGCCGGCGCCGCGATAGGCGTCCGTCGGCGGCGCGTTGGTGAAGGCGGCGCGGACCCGGTAATGCAGCGCCGGGATGCGATAGGCATGGCCCAGCGCCCGGCGCGCCCCGTCCGCGAAGATCGACGGCGCGGCGGTGTGCAGGAAGGCGCCGAGGTCGCCCTCCGCCTCGATGCGGAAGGCGAGGACGCGGCCGTCGGCGTCCAGCGCCAGGGTCGCGCGGTCGGTCCGGCCGCGGCCCTGCGCGTCGGCGACGGCGCTTTCGATCCGGCTGGCGGTCCACTTGACCGGGCGGCCCAGGGCGCGGGCCGCGAACAGGCACAGCACATGCTCCGGGTAGGGCCAGATCTTCACCGCGAAACTGCCGCCCACATCGCCCGTGCGGACCCGAAGTCGCGCCTCCCCGCAGTCCAGCGCCTCGGCCAGCGCGGCGCGCAGCAGGACCGTGCCCTGGCTCGGCGCGGTCAGCGTATAGCGGCCGGCCGCGGCGTCGTATTCCCCGACGGCGCCGCGCGGCTCGACCGGGGCGACGAGGAGCCGGGGATGGCGCACGGTCAACCGCGCGACGCGCGCCGCCCGCGCGATCGCGGCGTCCACGGCCGCGCCGTCGCCGCATTCCCAGCGCAGCGCCACGTTGTCCGGCGCTTGCCGGGGCCAGACCGCCGGCGCGCCCGGCGCCAGCGCGGCGTCCGTCCCGACGACGACGGGCCGCTCCTCGATGTCGAGGCCGATCGCGTCGATCCCGTCCAGCGCCGCCGCCTCCGTCTCGGCGACGACGAAGGCGACCGGCTGGCCGGCGTATTTGACCTCGTCCCGGGCCAGCACGGGGCGCTCCGGCTCGATCGCCGGGCGGCCGTCCGACCCCGTCGTCGGCGTCCGGCAGGCGAGCGGGCCGATTCCCGCCGCGTCGAGGTCGGCCTGCGTATAGACCGCCAGCACGCCCGGCGCCGCGCGCGCCGCCGCGAGGTCGAGCGCCGCGATCCGCCCGTGGGCGGCGGGCGAGCGGAACACCGCCGCCCTGGCCGCCCGGCCGGGCGCCTCGTCGTCGACGAAGCGTCCCCGCCCGGTCAGGAGGCGGGCGTCCTCGCGTCTCGGCATGTTCGGATCGCGCCCTTCGGGAAACACGGCTCTCGCGGAAGGGCCGGAGACTAGCCGCCCGCCGGCGCGTTGGCGAGGGTTTATTCGCCCGCCGCCGCCGGGGCCGGCGCGGCGCGGCGGCGCAAGAGGCGGCGCGGGACCGTCACCGGCAGCGAGAGCAGGAGGAAGGAGAGCGTCTTGCCGTGCTGGTCGAGGTTGAGCGCGGCGTTGACGCCGCCCTGCAGCGCGTCGTCGATCACGAAGTTCAGCGCCGGCAGGTTGGGCAGTTCGTGGCGCGTCACCCGCGTCGCCCCCCGGGCCGCGAACAGGGCCAGCACCCGCGCCTCCGTCGCCTGCTCCAGCAGCACGGGCCAAGCCTCCGGGTCGTAGGGGATCAGGCTTATGTTGGAGCGGTTCCCCTTGTCGCCGGCGCGGGCGTGGGCGATCTCGTGCAGGCGGGCCTCCACCCTGTCGCCGGTGTCGTCCGGGCCGGCTCCGGTCACGGCGCGGCCTCCAACAGGCGGACCCGGGGCGCGACCGCGTTCCGGTCCACCAGGATCGAGGCGGTGTGGACCTGGTCGGTCACGCGCTCGCGGAAGCCGCCGCCGGCCGCCGGGCCGCAGCAATACAGGCTCAGCATCTCCTGGTTGATCCGCTCGATCGCGGCCTTGTCGTGGCCGCGCGACGCCACCCGGACGCGGTAGTCGCCGTCCTCCGGCCAGCCGGCGGCGGCGCCCGCCGCGCCCGAATCGCCGTCGTGCACGCTGACCGCGCCGAGGATGTCGAACCGCACCGGGCAGTTGGTCCCGATCCCCCGGCAGCGCTCGCGCAGCACATCGACGGCCAGCCGGGCGCGGGCGAGCGCGTTGGGGCCGGCGTAGCTCATCTCCGCCTCGCCCATCCAGCCGCCCTCGAAACTGACCGTCGCCTTCAGCGTGTCGGGCCGGGGATGGCCGCGCGCGCCGGAGACGCGCACCCGGTCCGGCCCGATCTCGTCCACCCGCGCCCCGGAGATGTCGAGCGTCACATCGGCGGTGAGGTAGGCGGCGGGATCGTGGATTTCGTAGAGCAGCTGCTCCTTCACCGTGGCCGCCGAGACCAGGCCGCCGGTCCCGTCCGCCTTGGAGACGACGATCCCCCCGTCCTCCGACACCTCGGCCAGCGGGAAGCCGACGCGGGCGAGGTCCGGCACGTCCTTGTAGCCGGGATCGGCGAAATAGGCGCCGGTGACCTGCGCGCCGCATTCCAGCAGGTGGCCGGCCATGGTTCCGGCGGCGAGCCGGTCCCAGTCGTCCTCCGCCCAGCCGAACTCGGCGATCAGCGGGCCGAGGACCAGCGCCGGGTCGGTGCAGCGCCCGACCACCACCACATCCGCGCCCCGGCCCAGCGCCTCGGCGATCGGCCGCGCGCCGAGATAGGCGTTCGCCGCCACCACGCCGGCCTCGCCGATCTCCAGCCCCTCGACGGTGGGATGGCGGCGGATTTCGTCCTCGGAGAGGAGGCCCAGCAGGTCGTCCCCCTCCACCACGGCGACGCGCAGCCCGTCGCAGCCCAGCTCGGCCGCGATTTCCAGGACTTTCGCCGCGCCGCCGGCCGGGTTGGCGGCGCCGAAATTCGAGACGATCCGCACGCCGGCCTCGTGGCAGCGCTTCAGGACCGGGCGGACATAGGCCTCCAGGAAGGGGGAGTAGCCGTGCGCGGGGTCCTTGCGCCGGTGTTTCTGGGCCAGCGCCAGCGTGCGTTCGGCCAGCGTCTCGAAGACCAGGTAGCGCGGCCCGTCCCGGCGCGCCAGCGTCTCCACCACCGGCGCGGCCGCGTCCGTCCGGTCGCCCGAAAACCCGGCCCCGCAGCCGATATGCACGATCTTGCCCGCCATCGCGGCGCCCTCCCCGATCCGTTCGCCCAGGCGCGCGCAGCTTAGGCGGTTTCGGCGGCGGACGGAAACCTTCCGCGATCGGCGCTTGCGGGGCGGGGCCGCGGGTCTATAGTTCGGCGCTTTCCAACGGGCGGAGGCGGACATGGCCGGTCGCGGGGAGGCGGAGGCGGCGCCGCTGGTCGGGATCGTCATGGGCAGCGAATCCGACTGGCCCACCATGCGCGCGGCCGCCGACATCCTCGACGAACTCGCGATCCCGCGCGAGGCCCGGATCGTCTCGGCCCACCGGACGCCCCGGCGGCTGGCGGAGTACGCCGAGACCGCGCGCGGGCGCGGGCTGAAGGTTATCGTCGCCGGGGCCGGCGGGGCCGCCCACCTGCCCGGCATGATCGCGGCCCACACCACGCTTCCCGTGCTCGGCGTGCCGGTGGAGAGCCGGGCGCTGAAGGGGATGGACAGCCTGCTCTCCATCGTCCAGATGCCGCGCGGCGTGCCGGTGGGGACGCTGGCGATCGGTCCGGCCGGCGCGGCCAACGCCGCGCTGCTGGCGGCCGCGATGCTCTCGACCCAGGACGCGCGGATCGCGGACGCGCTGGAGCGCTGGCGCGCGGCCCAGACCGAAGCCGTCGCGGAGCGGCCGGAGGAGGCATGACGCCGCTGCCGCCCGGCTCGGTCATCGGGATTCTCGGCGGCGGGCAGCTGGGCCGGATGACGGCGCTGGCCGCCGCCCGGCTCGGCTACCGGACCCATGTGTTCGCGCCGGAGCGCGGCGGCCCGGCGGCCCAGGTCTCGACCCGCGCGACGCCCGCCGCCTGGGACGACAAGGACGCGCTCGAAGCCTTCGCGGCGGACGTGGACGTTATCACCTGCGAGTTCGAGAACGTGCCGCCGGAGGCGCTGGCGTTCCTGGAGCGGCGCAAGCCGGTCCGGCCCGGCGCGGGCCTGTTCGCGATCGCGCGCCACCGGGCGCGGGAGAAGGCCTTCGCGGAGGCCAACGGCGCCGCCGTCGCGCCATGGCGGCGCGTGCGCGACCGCGCCGGGGCGGAAGGCGCGTTCGCCGACTTCGCCGGCTCGGGCGCGGTGCTGAAGACCTGCGAACTGGGCTACGACGGCAAGGGGCAGGCCGTTATCGGCCGGATCGAGGACCTCGACCTCGACGCCGCCCGCGCCGTGCTGGCCACCGGCGACGCGATCCTGGAGGGCTATGTCGCGTTCGAGAAGGAGGTCTCCGTCATCGTCGCGCGCGGCCTCGACGGCGCGGTCGCGGCCTGGCCCGCCGGGGAGAACCGGCACGAGGACGGCATCCTGCGGACCACGGTCGCGCCGGCGGACATTCCGACCGAAACGGCGGCCGAGGCGCGGTGCATCGCGGTCGCGCTGGCCAAGGCGGCGGGACTGGTCGGCCTGCTGGCGGTGGAGATGTTTCTCGACAGGGACGGTCGCCTGCTCGTGAACGAGACGGCGCCGCGGCCGCACAATTCCGGCCACTGGACGCAGGACGGGGCCGCGACCTGCCAGTTCGAGCAGCTGGTCCGCGCCGTCGCCGGCCTGCCGCTCGGCTCGCCCGCCGTATTGCGCCCGACGGCGATGGAAAACCTGGTCGGCGACGATTTCGACCGCTGGCTGGAGATCGCGGGCGAAACCGACGCCCGGCTCCACCTCTACGGCAAGGCAGAGGTCCGGCCCGGCCGCAAGATGGGCCACGTCAACCGGCCGCGCCGCGATCCTTCCGCCGCCGCCGCCGCGAAGCCCTGAAGGGCGCGGCCAGACCGGCGGCGGCGCGGCGCGCCCGCGCCTGGAGCCTGGGGATGCGCATGACATCCGCGATCCGCCGGTCGAGGAAGGCCCAGGTCGCGGCATGGCCCTCCGATTCGTCGTCGAGCCAGCACAGCGTCGTCGAGACGACCACCGCCGCCAGCAGGCCGCGCTTGGTGTAGAAATTGAAATCCGTCGACTCGTCCCCGGCGGCGCGCCAGATCCGGTCCACGGTCCGGTAGAGGCTCCGCGCCGCGATCCCGCGATGGCCCGGCAGCGCGAGCAGCCCGGCCGCGCGCCGCGAGGCCTCCGCGTGGGGGGCCAGCGCCTCCAGCCGCGCGCGCACGGCGAAGGCGATGCGCTCGCGGACCTTCATGGCGGCGAGATCGACGCCCTCCAGCCGTTCGAGCATCCGGCGGTCGGCCCAGTCGGAGAAATGCGCCGCCGCGTCGCGCGCCGGCGACGGGAAGGCGGCGTGGACCTCGCCCTCGCCCAGCCCGCGATCCGCCGCGCCGGCCTCGAGCGCCCTCGCGCCCCAGCCGTCGAACGGGACATGCGGCAGCGCCGCCTCCAGAAGCCGGTCGCGCAACGCCCGGCGCCGGTCGTCGGCGCCGGTCATTCCCCGTCCCCCGCCCGCGCGGCGGCGAGTTCGTCGGCGTAGCCGAAACGCCGCATGTCGACCATCCGTTCGGGGTAGAGCACGCCGTCGAGATGGTCCACCTCGTGCTGGACCACCCGGGCGAGGAAGCCGGCGGCCTCGCGCTCCACCGCGGCGCCCTCGCCGTCGAGGCCGCGATAGCGGATGCGCGCCCAGCGCGGGACCTCGCCGCGCAGGCCGGGGATCGACAGGCAGCCCTCCCAGCCCATCTCGATCTCCTCGCCCAGCGGCTCGAACTCCGGGTTGACGAGCGCCTGGAGCGGGGCCGGCCCGTCGCCCTCGCGCCCGGAGGCGCGCGCCGCCGGAACCTCGAACACGATCGCGCGCAGGCCGACGCCGACCTGCGGCGCCGCCAGCCCGACGCCGCCCGCCGCCCGCATCGTCTCCGCCATGTCGGGCAGGAGCGCGGCCAGTTCCCCGGCGCGCGCGGCGTCCACCGGCGCGGCGCGGGCGGCCAGCAGGGGATGCCCCATCCTGAGGATGCGTCTCACGGCCATGCCTTCGATATAGGCGCGCGGCGGGGGCCGGTAAAGCCCCGGCGACGCGCGCGGCGGTAGCGTCAAGAGTTTTGTGTCAGTGGGAGGAGGGTTGGGACTCCCTGGTTTTGGTTTTCGTGCGCGAAGACGGCGAAGAGGATGCGCTCGGTCGAGGCGCGATCGTTGAGGACGCCCATGGGGCGGGTTCGGCGGCGGACTTCCCGGAAGCGGCGCTCGATGGCGTTGGTGGTTCGCACGGCGCGGCGCTCGGCGGGAGTTTTGTAGCGGAAGCAGGCGAGCAGATCGTCGAGGTCGTCGCGCAGGCAGGCGACGGCGGCGGGACAGGCGTCCCGCCAGTCGTCGGCGAAGCGCCTCGCGGCGGCGCGGGCCTGGGGGAGCGTGTCGGCGCGCATGATCCGGCGCAAGCCGTCCTTGGCGGCGGGCCGGTCGGCCTTGCGGAGTTTGTCGAGGACATTGCGGATCTTGTGGGCCCAGCAGCGCTGGACCGGGACGCGCGGCCAGACCATGTCCAAGGCGCGCGCCAGCCCCTTGCCGCCATCGGAGCAGACCATCTCCAGCCGTTCGCCGCTCAGGCCCCGGCGCTGGAGATCGCAGAGAAACGCCTCCCATTCCTCGAAGCTTTCGCCGCGCGCCAGGCGGTAGTCGACGATCTCCTTCTTGCCGTCGGGACGCAGGCCGAGCGCGCCCGGCACTGGCCGCCGGACGGCTCCGGCGCCGGTCTTGCGGGCGAGGAAGACGCCATCGAGCACGAGGACGCGCCAGGCGTCGGCGAGCTTGCGGCGGTGGAAGGCGGCGACATGGCCGTCGAGCGCCTTGGCGACGCGGCTGACGGAGGAAGGGGAGACGCGCCGTCCCAGGATCGGAACCAGCGCGGCCGCCACCTTGCGGGTCGAGAGGCCGAGCACGAAGCAGGCCAGGATCAGCCGGTCGATCCGCGGGGCCCGTCGCGCGTAGGCGCGGATCGCGCCGAGCGGGCTGAAGGTCCGGGTGCGCGGGATGGCCAGTTCGATCTCGCCCAACTCCGTCATCAGGCGGCGCGGCCAGCTCCCGTTGCGCCGGTCGGCGAGACCGCGCCGGCCCATGTCGTCGAGATGTTCGGCGACGAGATCGGCCATCCGGCCTTCCAGTATCCGCTTCAGCGCGTCGGCTCCCGCCCGCCGGTAATCCTCGTCCCACTCGACCCCTTCGGCGCGCATGGCCTTCATCGTCCGGAACGCTTCCGGTAGGCTCTCGATCGTCGCGGTTCGCGGCATGGGGGGTGCTCCTTTCCCGGGTCTCGACAACCCAGGGAGTACCCCCCTCCCAGAACCCGACACAAACTCCGCTACATCATCCGCGCGGCGACCCGATTGCGCGCCCGCCCGCCGCGTGCTATCGGTTCCGCTCCCCCGGCGGCCGGCCGGCGTTCCGGGGGCGCAGACATCGATGCGTCGATCCAGTGGGGAGGCCGAATTCCGTGCACGTCACCGTCCGCGACAACAATGTCGACCAGGCCCTGCGCGCGCTCAAGAAGAAGATGCAGCGCGAGGGGATTTTCCGGGAAATGAAGCTGCGCCGGAACTACGAGAAACCCTCGGAACGCCGCGCCCGCGAACAGGCCGAGGCGCTGCGCCGCCACCGCAAGCTCATGCGCAAGCGCCTGGAGCGCGAGGGCTACTAGGGCCGGGGCGCCGAAACGGTGAAACGGCACGACAGGCCCCTGACCGTGGAAGAGATCGCGGCCCTCCGGGACGAGGATATCGACTTCAGCGACATTCCGGAACTGGACGAGTCGTTCTGGCGCAACGCCGAGCGGATCGAGTGCGCGGACACCGGAAAGGTCTTTTTCACCGCTGAAATCTCCGAGGACGGCCGGTTCCGGCGGCCCGGCGAAACGGATCCCGCGCCGTGACAACCCCCGAAGAAATCCTGTCGTTCTGGTTCGAGGAGAACGGCGAGGAACAGTGGTTCGGCAAGGACCCCGCCTTCGACGCGGAAATCCGGGCGCGGTTCGGGGCGGCCTACCAGGACGCGCTGGCCGGCCGGTTCGACGCCTGGCGCGCCGATCCCCGGTCCTGCCTCGCCCTGGTCACGATGCTCGACCAGTTCCCGCGCAACATGTTCCGCGAAAGCCCGCGAAGCTACGAGGCGGACGCGAAGGCGCTGGCCCTCGCCCGCGAGGCGGTCGCGGCCGGCCGCGACGCCGCGCTGACGCCCAACGAGCGGCTGTTCCTCTACCTCCCCTTCGAGCACAGCGAGGACCTCGCGGACCAGCGCCGCTCCGTCGAACTGGTGGCGGGGATGGGCGGCGACGAGCGCCATCTCGACTACGCCCGCCGCCACCTCGTCGTGGTCGAGCGGTTCGGCCGCTTCCCCCACCGCAACGCCGTCCTCGGCCGCGAGAGCACGGCCGAGGAGGTCGAATTCCTGAAGGAGCCGGACTCCTCCTTCTGAACCGCCGCCCCGCACCCGCCGCCGAAAGGGCCGCGCCATGGCCGACAAGCCGGAAATCCTGATCCATTCGCCCTGGTACGAGCCGGCGATGCGCCGGCTCGACGAACTGGCCGTCACGCACCACCTCTACCTCGCCGACGACCGGGACGCCTTCCTGGCCGAGCGCGGGCCGCGCTGCCGCGTCATCGGGACCTTCCACCACTGCCCGGCCTCGCTGATGGACGCGGCGCCCGATCTCGAACTGGTGCTGAATTTCGGCGTCGGCTACGACGGCGTGGACATGGCGGAGGCCGGACGGCGCGGCGTCAGGGTGGTCAACACGCCCGACGTGCTGAACGATTGCGTCGCCGACATGGCGCTCGCGCTGGTGCTGGCGGGGCGGCGGCACGTGGTCCGGGCCGCCGGCTACGCCCGCGCCGGGCGCTGGGTCCCGGAGGGCGACTACCCCTACACGCCGCACGTGGCCGGCGCGCGGATCGGCATAATCGGCATGGGCCGGATCGGCCGCGAGATCGCGGCCCGCTGCGCCGCCTTCAAGATGGAGATCGCCTACCACGCGCGGAGCCGCCGCGCGGACCTGGCGTATGCGTATCGCGACAGCCTACTCGACATGGCGCGGGAAAGCGACATCCTGGTCGCCATCGTCCCCGGCGGCGCGGGGACCCTGAACATGGTGGACGAGGCCGTCATGGAGGCGCTGGGCCGGACGGCTTCCTCGTCAACGTGGCGCGCGGCACGGTGGTGGACAACGAGGCGCTGGCCCGCTGCCTCGCCGACGGGCGGCTCGGCGGGGCGGCCGTCGATGTCTATCCCGACGAGCCGGAAATCCCGGCCTGCCTCATGGAGGCGGGCGAGAACCTGATCCTCACGCCCCACATCGCCAGCGCGACCCACCGCACGCGCATGGCCATGGGCATGATCCTGTACGACAACCTGGCCGCCTGGCTGGCCGGCGAGCCGCTGCTCACGCCGGTGAACTGAGGCGAGCCGAACGCCGCCCGCGCGGCGCCGCGGGCCGGCGGCGCGGCGGCGCTATATGCCCACGCCCGCGATCTCGCGCAGCGCGGCGCGGACGGGATCGGGGATGCGGGCGGCGGCGCGGGCGCGCGTGTCGAAGCAGACGCTGATCCCGACGGAGGCGGCGGCGCAGTAGTCGGCGGCGAACACGCCGACGCACAGCGCCATCGAACTGTTGCCGAGCCGCGTCGCCGCCAGCCCGACCTCGACCTCCCCCGGATAGCGCAGCTCGCGCAGGTAGTCGATCTCCAGCCGCCGCACCACCCAGTCGAGGCCGTCCGGCGGCCCGTCCGGCAGCGCGGCGTGCACGCGGTGGAACAGCATGGTGCGCGCGTTCTCGATATAGGAGCCGTAGGCGTTGTTGTTCACATGTCCCACCGGGTCGAGGTCGGCGTAGCGCAGGATTTCGCGGGTCCAGGCGCGGTAGGAGCCGCGCTCGGTCGCGCGGAACCCGCCGGGCGCGCCCGCCTTCGGGCCGGTGTCGGTCATGGGGCTTCCGTCCGCGTGGAAGGGCCGGGGAGCGGCCCCCGGGGCGGCGCCTTCCTAGCACCGGCCGCGCGCGCGGAAAAGGGCGCGACGGACGGCGCCGGCGTGCTAGGTTGCGCGCCGTCGGGGCGGTTCGCCCGTTCGGTTTTGGAGCGAGGGGATGAGGGTTTTCGGGTTCCGGTTGCGCGCGGCGGGGGCCGCGCTGGCCTGCGCGCTGGCCGTCGGCTGGGCGGGGCCGCAAGCCGCCGCGGGAGACATCGCGGCGGGCGAGAAGGTCTACAAGAAATGCGCCGCCTGCCATTCGCTCAAGGCCGGCAAGAAGCGGCTCGGCCCGTCCATGCACGGCGTGTACGGCCGACAGGCCGGAACCTTCGTGGACGCCAAGGGCAAGCCGTTCAAGCATTCGAAGGACATGGCCGCCGCCGGCAAGGCCGGGCTGGTGTGGAACGCGGAGGTTCTCGCCGCCTACATCGCCGATCCGAAACCCTATATCGGCGCCATGATCGGCAAGCCGAAGGCCAAGACCAAGATGGCCTTCGCCGGCCTCCGCAAGGCCGAGGACATCGAGAACCTGATCGCCTTCATGGAGCCTTACGCGACCGGCCAGGAGGAAGGCAAGCGCTAGCGGCGAGGGCCGCCCGCTAGATCGCCGGCGCCTCGAGCGGGCGCCAGTCGCCGGCGAGGCGGATCGGCGGGCCGGTGAGGGCTTGCAGTTCGGCGAGCGGCAGGCCCGGCACGGTCTCGCGCGCCACCAGCCCGTCCGCCGTTACGTCGATAAGCGCGAGGTCGGTGAAAATCCGGCCGACGCAACCCGCCGCCGTCAGCGGATAGGCGCAGGCCTCGACGATCTTGGGCGCGCCGTCGCGCGTCGTATGGTTCGTCATCGCCCAGACCTCGCGCGCGCCGACGGCGAGGTCCATCGCGCCGCCGACGCCGGGCGGGAAATTCGGCGCGCCGGTGGTCCAGTTCGCGAGGTCGCCCGCGCCCGACACCTCGAAGGCGCCGAGGATGGCGATGTCGATATGCCCGCCCCGGATCATCGCGAAGGAGTCCGAATGCGCGAAATAGGCGCCGCCCGGCGGCATGGTGATCGGCTGCTTGCCGGCGTTCACCAGGTCCGGGTCCTCCGCGCCGGCCGGCGGGCGCGGTCCGAAGCCGAGCACGCCGTTCTCGCTGTGCAGCACGATCTCGCGGTCGTCCGGCAGGTGGTCGGCGCAGAGCGTCGGGATGCCGATGCCGAGGTTGACGAAGCTCCCGTCCGGGATGTCCCGCGCCGCCCGCCACGCCATTTGCGCGCGCGAAAGCCGGCGCCAGCCGGCCGCCGCCGCCCTCGTCCCGGCCGCCGCCGTCTCCACCGCCATCGCCGCCCCCTCCCCGCTGAACATAGAGCGCGCGGAGTGTAGGCGGAACGCGGGCGCGGCGAAAACCCTTTGTCCTCGCCCGCGCCAAGGCCGTCGCGGCGCGCGTTCCGGCGTCAGCCGGCGTTCGCGAGCATCCGCGCGATCTCGTCGAACCGGTTGTTGGCGATCCATCCGGCGACGCCGACGGCCAGGGTGAAGAGAACCCCGATCACGACCGCCGCGCCGCGCGCTCGGTTTACCGATTTCTTCAACCAGTCGAGGTCGCGTTGTTGCCTGTCGGCCTTGTCCTCCAGGGACTGGAGCCGATGCTCGATGACGGGAATCCTCCCGATCGCCTCGCTCCACGAGTCGAGCCGGCGGTTCGCGCCTTCGACCTCGCGCTCCAATCCGCCGACGCTTCTTTGGAGCTCGAAGACCGCTTGCAGCGAAAAACCTTGCTCCGCGCCGCCGACGGCCTCCGCCGTTTTCCCGCGATGGCGGTGGCGCGCATCGCGCCGGGACGGGCGCTCAACCATGGCTGTAGACATGCTCCAGACGCTTTTCGTCGATCCAGTCCCATGTATCGGTATCTTGCCAGCCGTTCACGCTACTGATTCTCGCGACGATCAAATCCCCCCATTTCCCGCCCGTCCCCGGATCGAGTTCATTGGTGAACTTGTTCGTCATCTCTCGATTCGAAACGATCCACTGGTTGTCGGCGATCTCGAGAACGTCTCCCGGGAACCTGTTTTTCAGTTCCGCTTCGAGCGCCGGGTTGGGGTCCTTCGTGGCGACCAGGAATATGGGCATCGTTTTCCGTCCCCGCGTCTTCCATCCCAAGGGTCCGCCGGCCGGACGGCGGCTCCGCGGCGAAAGGATAGCGTCCCGCGCCGCCGCGCGGCAACCTTTCCGCGCCGCCGTGCGCCAACCGTTTCGCGCGCCGCCCCCCGCCCGCCGTCACCCCCGCAGCGCCTTCTGGCGGCGGCGCTGGACGGAGGAGGGGATGCGCATCGCCTCGCGGTACTTGGCGACGGTGCGGCGCGCGATCTCGACGCCCTGGCCGCGCAGGATTTCCACCAGCCGGTCGTCGGACAGCGCCTTGTCGGCCGGCTCGCCGTCGATCAGGCGGCGGATGCGGCGGCGCACCGCCTCGGCCGAATGGGCGCCGCCGCCGCCGGCCGACGCGATGGAGGCGGCGAAGAACCACTTCAACTCGAACAGGCCCCGCGGCGTCGCCATGTACTTGTCGCTCGTCGCGCGGCTGACCGTGCTCTCGTGCATCCCGATGGCGTCGGCGACCTCCCGCAGGACCAGCGGGCGCAGATGCCCCGCGCCGTGGCGGAAAAACCCGTCCTGCCGGCGCACGATCTCGCCCGCGACCTTCAGGATCGTCGTCGCGCGGCGGCGCAGGGAGCCCACGAGCCAGCCCGCGTCCCGGCGGCGTTCGGCGAGGTAGGCCCGGTCCTCGCGCGACAGCGGCCGCCCCGAAACCGTCGCGCGGTAGCCGTCGTCCACCAGCACCCGGGGCAGCGTGTCCGGGTTGAGTTCGAGCGTCCACGACCCGTCCGGCGCCGCGCGCATCAGGATGTCCGGGATCGCCGGCGGCTCGACCGCCGTCTCGAAGCCGAGGCCCGGCTTGGGATCGAGCGTCCGGATCTCCTCGACCATCGCCCGCAGCCCGTCCCCGTCCACGCCGCAGCGTTTCGCCAGGCCGGCGAGGTCGCCGCGCGCCAAGCGTTCGAGGTTGTCGAGCAGCGCGCGCATCGCCGGGCCGAGCCGGCCCCGGTCCGCCAGTTGCTGGGCAAGGCATTCGGCCAGCGAGCGGGCGAACACGCCGGGCGGGTCGAACTCGCGCAGCCGCGCCAGCACGGCCTCGACGGCCGCCGGCGCGCAACCGAGCGCGGCCGCGACCTCCGCCGGGTCCTCGACCAGGTAGCCGCTCTCGTCCAGCGCCTCGATGAGGCGCGCCCCGACGAGGCGTTCGGCCGGATCGGCGATCTCGACGCCGAGCTGCTCGTAGAGGTGGCCGCGCAGGGTCCGCGCGGCCGTCACCGCCTCGGCGTCCGGGCCGGCGGCGTCGAAGCCGGCCGCGCCGCCGCCGCGCGGGGCGAACGCCGTTCCGGTTCCCGAGCCGGCGAAGCCGCCGCCGGGCGCCGGCGGGGGGCCGCCGACCCCGGCCCCGACCCCGCCGCCGGTCGCGGGCGCCTCTCCGGGCGGCGGCCCGTCGTCCTCGTCGCGCCGCAGCAGCGGGTTCTTCTCCAGTTCGTCCTCGATATAGTCCGTCAGCCGCAGGTTGGAGAGTTGCAACATCCGCAGCGACTGCCGCATCCGGGGCGTCATCGCCAGCGACTGCGAGAGCCGCTGCGCCGGCCTCTGCGACAGCACCGCGCGAACCCCCGGCTACAGGCGGAAGCGTTCGCCGAGATAGACGCGCCGCACGCCCCGGTGCGCCACGATCTCGGAGGGTTCGCCTTCCATCAGCACCGCGCCGTCGTGCAGGATGTAGGCGCGGTCGACGATGTCGAGCGCCTCGCGCACATTGTGGTCCGTGATCAGCACGCCGAGGCCCCGGTCCTTCAGGTGCGCGATCAGGTCGCGCATCTCGCCGAGGGCGATCGGGTCGATGCCGGCCAGCGGCTCGTCGAGCAGGATGAAGGCCGGGTGGGAGGCGAGCGCGCGGGCGATCTCGACGCGCCGCCGCTCCCCGCCCGACAGCGCCAGCGCCGGGGCGCGGCGCAGGTGGTCGATCGAGAACTCGGCCAGCAGGTCGTCCAGCAGCGCGGCGCGGCGGTCCCCGTCCGGCTCGACGACCTCCAGGATGGCGCGGATGTTCTCCTCCACCGTCAGGCCGCGGAAGATCGAGGCCTCCTGCGGCAGGTAGCCGATGCCGAGCCGGGCGCGGCGGTACATGGGCAAGTCGGAAATGTCCGCGCCGTCCAGCAGCACCGCGCCCCGGTCGGCCGAGACCAGGCCGGTGAGGACATGGAAGCACGTGGTCTTGCCGGCGCCGTTCGGCCCCAGCAGGCCCACCGCCTCGCCTCGCCGCACCGACAGGCTCACGTCCCGCAGGACCGGGCGCATCCGGAACCGCTTGCCGATGTCGCGGGCCGCGAGGCCCGACCCGGCGCCGGGCGGGCGCGGAACCGCGCGCGGCGCGCCGTCGGGGCCGCGCGGGTCCGGGGACGGGGCGCCGTCCGCCATCGCCGCCTCACTCCGCCTTCCGGGATTCGGGGACCAGCAGGGCGCGCACGCGCCCGCCCCCGGCGCCGTTCCCGGCCGAGACGATCCGGCTGAGGCCGGTCTCCAGGTTCACCTCGGCGCGCGCGCCGTTCAATTGCGTCTCCCCCCGCGTGATCCTGACGTCGCCCGACAGGACGGCGACGCCGGCGCGGACATCGTAAACCCCCTCGCGCCCGCGCGCGACCTCCGTGGGCGTGACGATCTCGACATTTCCCACCGCGTCCACGCGCACCGCCTCCAGCGCGCCGTCCGGCCCCTCGGCGAAGCGCGCGGTGAGCGCGTCGGCGCGGATGCGCCGGCCGTCCGCGCCGGCCGCCACGGCCCCGCCGCGCGCGACGGCGGCGCGGAGGTCCTCCCAGTACTCCAGGCTTTCGCGCGCCGTTATCGTCCGCCCCTCCGTCACAAGGCGGAGGTCGCCGCCCCACATCGCCGCCACCCGCCGGTCGAGGTCGTAGACCGCGCGGTCGCCGAAGGCCATGCGGCCCGGCGCGGCGACCGTCACGTTCCCCAGCGCCTCCAGGCGGTGGATCTCGGTGTCGCCGGAGCCGGCGTCGCGGTAGAAAGCGGTCAGCGTGTCGCCGGAGACGCGCAATTCGCCCCTGGTCGCGACGGCGTTGCCGCGGGCGACATACATCCGCGACGCGCCGATCCACTCGATCCCGTCCTCGGCCTCGACGACCACAGGGCCGGAGCCGCCGCCCGGCGCGCGGACCGCCTGCGCGCCGGCCGGGGCGGACCCGGCGCACGCCGCCGCCAGCGCCAGCGCGGCGAGGAGCGCGCGCGCGCGGCCCCGGCGCGTCACCGTTCGGCCCCCGGCGCGCCGCGCAGCACGGCGCGGCCGCGCCCGGCGAACAGCACCCGGCGCCCCCGGTCGCGGACGCGGAACCCCTCGCCCTTGACCGTGCCCGCCGGGCCGCGCCCGGCCACCGGCCGGCCGCCCTCGGCCGTGCCGGCGGCGAGGTCGATCCGCGCCTCGTCGGATTCGATCCGGTAGCCCCGGTCGAGCAGGATCGTCACGGCGCCGGCGAGATCGACCGTCCGCGCCGCCTCGTCGTACACGCCGGACTCCGCCGTCAGCGCCACCCAGCCCCCGTCCCCCGTCAGCAGGTCCGCCTGGGGGGACCGGAGCCGGATCGGGGCGCCGGAGCCGGCCCGCCGCGACGCCGAAGCGGCGGAAATCCGGTAGGGCCGGCGCTCGTCGTCGATCCCCATGTAGCTCGGATTGTCCACCGCGAGGCCGTCGGCCGCGGCGCCGGGCGCGCCGCCCCCGCCGAGCCGGAACCGGCCCGGGTCCGGCAGCAGGCCGGGCCAGGCGAAGGTCGCCGCGACGATGGCGAGCGCGGCGGCGGGCAGCGCGAGTTTCATGAAGGCGACGGCCCGGCTGGGCCGCGCGGCGCCGCGCCGGCGCGCGGACAGGACGAGGCGGCGGCTCCCCGGCCGGGGTCCGCGCCCCCGCTCAGTGGCTGAAAATGTCCTCGTCACCGTACCCGATCAGGTCAAGCCGCGCCCGCGCGGGCAGGAAGGCGAAACAGGCCCGCGCCAGTTCGGCCCGGCCCTCGCGCTCCAGCCGCTCGTCCAGTATGCCGCGAATCGCGTGCAGATGCAGCACGTCCGCGGCGGCGTAGCGCAACTGCTCCTCCGACAGCAGCCCGGCCCCCCAGTCGGAGGATTGCTGCTGCTTCGACAGGTCGATGCCCAGCAGCTCCTTGCACAGGTCCTTGAGGCCGTGGCGGTCCGAATAGGTGCGCGTCAGCTTCGACGCGATCTTGGTGCAGTAGACCGGCGCCGCGACCGCGCCCAGCCAGGCGCGCAGCGCCGCGATGTCGAAGCGGGCGTAGTGGAAAATCTTGGTCACGGCCGGATCGGCCAGCAGCGCCGAGAGGTTCGGCGCCCGGTAGGCGCCCCGCTCGAACTGGACCAGGTGGGCGTCGCCGTCCCCGGCGGAAAGCTGCACGACGCACAGCCGGTCGCGTTCGGGGCGCAGGCCCATCGTCTCGCTGTCCACCGCGACCGAGTCGCCGAAGCGCAGCCCGTCCGGCAGGTCGCCCTTGTGCAGGGAGATGGTCATTCCGGCCGGCGCCTCGAAGCGGGAGGGGAGGGACCGCCGCGCCGCCCGTCGCGCGGCGCCCGGTCGAACGGATGTGGTGCCCAGGAGAAGACTCGAACTTCCACGGCCTTGCGGCCACTGGCACCTGAAGCCAGCGCGTCTACCAATTCCGCCACCTGGGCGTCCCACTTCCGCCCGCCGCGCCGCGCGCCCGTCGCGCGCCGCGCCGCGAGGCCCCCCTTTTAGCGCCGCGCGCGGATTTTTCAAGCGCCGTCGCGCGCGCCCGCGCCGATTTCCCGCGCTTTCCTCCGCGCCGCGACGCTCGCGCCGCCGGGGCGGCCCGTGCTATAAGTCGCGCCCGGACGGGAAGGCGCGGACAGGGGAGCGGGAACGCATGGACGGCAAGCGCGCGGTCGTGTTCGGAGGATCGGGCTTCGTCGGCCGCAACATCGTGCGGGAACTGGCGGCGCGCGGCGCGCTGGTCACCGTCGGGTGCCGCGACGTCGAGCGCGCGAAATTCCTGAAGCCCATGGGCGCGGTGGGCCAGGTGACGCCGGTGAAGGCGGACGTGACGAACGCCGCGCAGGTCGCCCGCGCGGCCGACGGGGCGGAGTTCGTCGTCTCCCTGGTCGGCATCCTTTACGAGTCCGGCCGCAACACCTTCGACGCGGTGCAGGCGGCGGGGCCGGGCCTGGTTGCGCGCGCGGCGGCCGAGGCGGGCGCGCGGCGGCTGGTCCATGTCTCGGCGATCGGGGCGGACCCGGCCTCGCCCTCGCGCTACGCGCGCACCAAGGCGGCGGGGGAGGCCGCCCTGCGGGACGCCTTCCCGGAGGCGACGATCCTGCGGCCCAGCGTCGTGTTCGGCCCGGACGACGACTTCTTCAACCGCTTCGGCGCGATGGCGGCGACGGCGCCGGCCCTGCCGCTGATCGGCGGCGGGCGGACCCGGCTCCAGCCGGTCTATGTGCGCGACGTGGCGCGCGCGGCGCTCGCCGCGCTGGAGGCGCCGGACGCGGCCGGGCGGACCTACGAACTCGCCGGCCCCAGGGTCTACACCTTCCGCGAGGCGATGGAGCTCATGCTGGCGGAGGTCCGCCGCCGCCGCCCGCTGGTGGACCTGCCGTTCCCGGTCGCGCGGCTCCTGGCCGGTTTCGCCGAACTCCTGCCGGTCCCGCCGCTCACCCGCGACCAGGTCGCGCTGCTGAAGGCGGACAACGTGGCGTCCGGCGGCGCGCCGGGCCTGGCCGATCTCGGCGTCGAGGCGACGGCCTGCGAGATCGTGCTGCCCGAATACCTCGACCGCTTCCGCCCCGGCGGCCGCTACAACCGGGACCGCGCGGCGGCGTAGAGCGGCCGCCCGCGACGGCGGAAACGCCCGCGGGCGGGCGGCTCCCGAGAAAATGCCGGCCCCGGGGCGGGGGGAGGCCCCGGGGCCGGCGGGCCTCCGGCGGCCGTCAGCGCCAGCCGCGGCCCCGGTGGCCGAGGCTGTCCAGCGCCTCGCGCTGCTTCTCGTCCAGCGTGGCGTAGAAGCCCTCGTAGGCCGGGCGGACCTTGCGGACCGCCGACAGGCCGGTCTCCAGCGCCAGCTCGACCTCGGCCAGTTTCGCGGTCGAGGTTTCCGCCGGCCCGTCGATCCCGGCGCAGGCCGCGTCCACGTCGCGGTTGCCGTCGCGGATCGCGTCCGTGAGGCCGGCCCAGGCGGCCGCCTGCGGCTCGTCGAAGGTCATCATGCCCTCGACGAACGAGAAGGCGTGCTCCAGCTTGCCGGCCCGGTCGAAGCGGCACACCTTGTGGAGGCCGGGCTTGCCCCGGTGGCCGTGTCCGCCGTGCATCGCCAGGTGGAGGCCGCCGCGCGCGGCCTCGACCGCGGCGTCCGGCGCGACCGCGACGACGGCGGCCGCTCCGCCCGCGCCGGCGATGGCGAGTCCGCCCGCGATGGCGAGGATTTTCAGCTTGTTCATGGCGTGTCTCCCTTGTCCGTCGAGTCCGATCGGGTTGGGCGGCGTCGCGCGCCGCGCGTCCATGGACATGGGGGTCGCGCGTTGCCGCCGTGTTTCGCCGGCGGGCCGGTTCGGTAACGCTTCGTTGCGGAACCGGCCGCCGCAACATCCGGTTACGATTTTTTTCGCGCGGACGGCGCGGGCGGGGCCGGCGGGCCTGTAAACTCCGGGCCATGGCCGCCTCGCCCCATATCCTCGTGGTGGACGACGACCGGGAGATCCGCGCCCTGCTGGCCCGGTTCCTCGCCCGGCACGGCTATCGCGTCGAGACGGCGGCGGACGGGCGCGCGATGTTCCGGGCGCTGGAGGCCGGCCGTTTCGACCTCCTCGTGCTCGACCTGATGCTGCCGGGCGAGGACGGGCTGTCGCTCTGCCGCCGGGTGCGGGCGGCGTCCAGCCTGCCCATCGTCATGCTGACGGCCGTCGGCGAGGACACCGACCGCATCGTCGGCCTGGAGATGGGCGCGGACGACTACATGGCCAAGCCCTTCAACCCGCGCGAACTGCTGGCGCGCATCCGGGCGGTGCTGCGGCGGGGCGCCGTCGCGCCGGGGCCGGCCGAGGCCGCCGCCGGGCGCGCGCTCGCCTTCGACGGCTGGCGGCTCGACACGGCGCGGCGCGAGTTGCGCGACCCGGACGGCGCGCTTGTGGACCTGACGGCGGGCGAGTTCGACCTGCTGGCCGCGCTGGCCGAGCGCCCCAACCGGGTGCTGAGCCGCGACGCGCTGCTGGACCTGACGCGGGGCCGGGCGGCGGTCCCGTTCGACCGCAGCGTCGATGTCCAGGTCAGCCGGCTGCGGCGCAAGATCGAGGCCGACCCGCGCGACCCGGCCCGGATCAAGACCGTCCGGGGCGGCGGCTATGTGTTCGCCGCCCGGGTCGAGCGGGAATGAGCGGCGGCGGGCGGGCGCGCCGCCGCGCGCGGCTCCTCCGGCTCTGGCCGGCCGGGATCGGCGGCCGGGTCGCCCTGGTGCTGGTCGCGGCGCTGCTGGCCGTGCAGGCGGCGACGGCGGCGGTGTTCTGGTTCGGCCACCGCGAGCGCCATATCGAGGCTCAGGCCGCCGCCATCGGCGACCGGGTCGTCCGCATCGTCGGACTGGTCGAGGACATGCCGGCGGCGGAGCGCGCCGGCGTGATTTGGGCGCTGAACAGCCCCGGCCTGCGCCTGCGCTTCGCCGCGTCGCCGCAGCCATTGCCGCCGCCGGAGAGATGGCGGTTCGCCGGCGCCTACGAGCCGGTCGCGCGCCGCGCGCTGGCCGGTCTGGGCGACCGGCCGCTGGAGACGCGCTTCCTCGCGCCGGGACGCCGCGACGCCGCCGACGGTTTCCCCGGCCTCGCGGCGGAGCGGGGCGGGCGCGACCGGGACGGCTGGCGCGGCCCCGCGCTCGCCATCCGGGTCGGGCTGCGCACGGGCGAGTGGCTGCTGTTCCGCGTCGGGCTGCGGCCGCCGCGGGGGTCCGGCCTGCTCGCGGCGGCGTTCTGGCTCGCGCCGGTCCTGCTTGCCGCGATCGTGCTGAGCGCCTGGGCGGCGCGCCGCATGACGCGGCCGCTGCGCCGCCTCGCCGAGGCCGCCGACCGGCTGGGGCTGGACGCCCGCGCGCCGCCGCTGGAGGAGCGCGGCGGCCGCGAGACGCGGGCGGCGGCCCGCGCCTTCAACCGCATGGCCGGGCGCATCCGCGCGCTGGTGGACGACCGCACGACGATGCTGGCCGCGATCTCGCACGACCTGCGCACCGTCGCCACCCGGCTCGCGCTCAGGGCCGAGTTCATCGAGGACCCCGAGCAGAGGGGCCGGGCGCAAGCCGATGTCGAGGAGATGCGGGCGATGCTCGACGCGACGCTCTCCTTCGCGCGCGACGACATCGCCGCCGAGGCGCGCGTCCCGGTCGACCTGGCGGCGCTGGTCCGCGCGCTGGTGGACGACATCGCCGATTCCGGCGGGGCGGCGCGCTACGAGGGGCCGGACCGGCTGGCGATGGAGGCGCGGCCGGCGGCGCTGCGCCGCGCCGTCGCCAACCTGCTCGAAAACGCGCTGCGCTACGGCGGGCGGGCCGACGCGCGGCTGGCGGCGGGCGCGGGCGCCGCGATCGTCGAGATCGCCGACAGGGGTCCCGGAATCCCGCCCGGCCGCCGCGAGGAGGTCTTCCGCCCCTTCGTCCGCCTGGAGCCGTCGCGCGGCCGCGAGACCGGCGGGATCGGCCTCGGCCTCGCCATCGCGCGGGCGGCCGCGCGCCGCCACGGCGGCGACATCGAACTGCGCGACCGCGAGGGCGGCGGCCTGGTCGCCCGGCTGACGCTGCCCCTCGGCGCGGCGGGCGCGGCGGGCGGGGCGCCCGGCGAGGGCGGGAGCTAAAGGTAGGCCCAGGCGAGCAGCGCGCCGCCCAGCGCGACCCGGTAGAGCACGAAGGGCATGAAGCCGGCGCGGCGCAGCCACGCCATCATCGCCGCGATGGCGGCGAGCGCGGCGGCGAAGGCGATTCCGGCGGCCAGCGCGGCGTCCAGCCACGGGGCCGCGCCGCCGGCGCGCCACAGGCCGATCCCCTCCAGCGTTCCCGCGCCGAGGATGGCCGGGATTCCGAGCAGCATGGAAAACCGCGCCGCGTCCGCCCGCCGGAAGCCGAGGGCGCGCGCCGCCGTCATCGTGACGCCGGACCGGCTCGCGCCCGGGACCAGGGCCAGGACCTGCGCCAGACCGATCGCCAGCGCCGCCCCGTATCCCGCCGTCTCGACGCGCCGGACGGACGCGCCGGCCCGGTCCGCGACGCCGAGCGCGACGCCGAACAGCAGCGTCGCCCAGCCGATCGCCTCGACGCTCCGCAAGGCGCCGTCGGGCAGGCGCGAGACCAGGTATCCGGCGGCGACCACCGGCAGCGAGGCGAGCGCGATCTGCAGGAACAGCCGCCGCCCGGGGTCGCCCGCGCCGCCCCGCGCCAGCCCGGCCAGCATCCGGGCGATGTCGCCCCGGAAATAGAGCAGGACGGCCAACAGGCTCCCGACATGCACGGCCACGTCGATCGCGCGCCCCTGGTCCGGCCAGTCCATGAGCCGCGGCGCCAGCGCGAGATGGCCGGAGGAAGACACCGGCAGGAACTCGGTCAGCCCCTGCACCAGGGCCAGGATCGCGAGATGAAGCAGCGGCAAGGTTAGTGCTGACCTGTTTTGCGCATGATTAACCGGGCAATCTTGCGCAATATCCTCGCTATCTATGCTGTTTGTTAAAAATTGTATAAGACCGCACAAGTTTTATCAAAATTTTTTCCACGTTTCTCCTGAGTGTTTCGTCCTCAATTTCCACATATTTCCCGCTTTTCACCACCGGATCGAAATACCAACGCCTGTCGCTATGGTCTTTGATGCGCCTCCCGATGGAATTGCTCTGACCAATATAAATCGGCCTGTTTGCTTCGTCAAAGAAAACATAAATGCCCCCGATTTCTGGCCAAGTTGAGTCATTAAATGGATCAAAAGACTTTGCATCACTCACACCCGGAGTAGAACTATCTTCAGATTTTTCAACAGCATCCTCAATTTCTTCAGGAATGCTAACATTAAGAGCTTTTCTAAGTCTGTCAACAATATTTTGCTGCGGTTCTGTATAATTTCTCTCGGTATTGCTTATCGTTTGCGAAGACACACCCGCGAGTTTCGCGAGTTCTTTCTGCGACAGATTTTTTGAATTTCTTTCGTTCCGCAACCATTCCCCAACAGATGGAGGATCCAACTTACCCAAAATTTTTTCCAGCCTTTTCAATTGTTTTTTTGACGGTGTCGCCCGTCCTGTCTCCCAGAAACTGATCAATGACACAGAATAGCTCATTCTTTTCGCAACGTCCGCCTGCGTCATCCCTTTAGCGCTACGCGCATTGCTAATGCGATCACCCAAACTGTCCATTCTCAATTCTCCCTGTTGGCATGGCGGCAACGTCGCGTGGAGATGGTTTTATGCCACAGTCCGATACCATCTCGCAGACAACGCGACCCGTCCACCATGCAACACGCAAACCGATGCCGTTGTCAATCACATGGGCGATCGCAAGGCTTGCTTGGTCGTTTACCGTCCCTTGCCCAGCACCGCCGACACAGGCGACCGTCGCGCCGCCACCGAACGGGCAACCTCGACCGGCTTGCAATCGGCGAACGATCGGTTAACAACCGACTCTCGATCGGAAACTAACTGACCTTCGATCGGTTGCAAACCGCATATGTTGCATGGCCCGGCGCGCCCCGCGCCGCCGCTCCTCCGCCGGCGCCCCGTCGCCGGCCGCTCGCGCCGCTTCGCTTCGCGCCCGAGCCGCTGGACCCCGGATTGAATCCGGGGCGCGGCTAAATCCGGGGCGGCGCGGTCCGGGGCGCCGCCGCCGCGATCCCGCCCTTGCGCCGGGGGGCGCGGGGGCGGAAACTGCGGGGAGGTTCGACACGGGGGAGTCCGCGCCATGCCCGAAGCCGTCCCCGCCGGGGACATCGCCGCCCGCCCGCCGCGCGCCGGGCCGGACGCGTGGACCGGCGCCGACCTCGCGCCGGGCGCCGGGCGCCATCGCCTCTCCGCCGATTGCCTGGCGGAAATCGAGGCGACGCTCGCCCTGCTGCGGGCGAACCCGCTGCCGGTGCTCGCGCTGTCGCCCCGCGATGTCGAAATGCCCGCCTGCGCCGCGCTCATGGCGGAGGTCCGCCGCGAACTCGACGCCGGCCTCGGCTTCGCGATTGTCGACCGCCTGCCGCTCGACGCGATGGACCGGGACGAGGCGGTCGCCGTCTACTGGCTGCTGGCGCAGATGACGGGCCGCCCGGTGGCGCAGAAATGGAGCGACGGCCGCCTGCTCTACACCGTCGCCGACTACGGCAAGCCGTCGGGCAACGGCGTCCGCCCGGACCGGACCAACGAGGAGCAGAGCTTCCACACCGACAACTCCTACAACATCCGCCCGCCGGACCATGTGGGCCTGCTCTGCCTCGCCCCCGCGATGGAGGGCGGGATCAGCCGGGTGGTCAGCATGACGGCGGTGCACAACCGCATGGCGGCGGCGCATCCGGACCTGCTGCCCCGGCTCTACCGCCCCTATTTCTTCGACCGCCAGCGCGAGCACGCCGAGGGCGACGCGCCGACGCTGGCCAACCCGGTCCTGCGCGAGGAGGCTGGGGGCGGCCTGCGCGTGCGGGTCTCGCGCCAGCTGATCTACCGGGGCTACGCGATGGCGGGCAAGGCGGTGGACCGGGAGAGCGAGGCGGCGCTGGCGGCCTGGTTCTCCTTCGTGGACGACCCGGCGATGTACACCGAGTTCCCGTTCGAGCCGGGCCAGATCCAGTTCCTCGACAACCGGGTGCTGGGCCACAAGCGCACCGCCTTCCGGGACTGGCCGGAGCCGGAGCGCAAGCGCCGCCTCGTCCGCGTCTGGCTGCGCGAGACGGGCCGAAGGTTCTACAACGGCTGAACGCGCCCGGCGGGGCGGAGGGGAGCGGCGGCATGATCCGCACGGGCGAGGAGTACCGCGAGTCGATCCGCGACGGCCGCGCGGTCTGGATCGACGGGGAGCGGGTGCGCGACGTGCCCTCGCACCCGGCCTTCCGGCCGATCGTGGACATCCGCGCCCGCATCCACGACATGGCCCACGAGGACGCCTTCCGGGACACGATGGCCTACGACGACCCGGAGACGGGCGGGCGCAACGCCGTCGCGCTCAAGCCGCCGCGGACGCGCGGGGACTGGCGCGACAAGCGGCGCGCGGTCGACGCCGTGCTGGACGAGATCGGCGGCGTGGTGGTCCGGGTCGGCGACGAGACGATCGGCGAGATGTGGTCGCTGCACGACGGCCGGGAGGTGCTGAACCGGGTCGATCCGCGCTTCGCCAGCAACATCGAGGCCCATGTCGCGCGCGCCCTGGTCGCCGACCCCTTCCATGTCTCGGCCAACACCGACCCCAAGGGCGACCGCTCGAAACGGCCCCAGGACCAGGACCCGGACATGCTGCTCCACGCCGTGCGGGAGACCGATTCCGGCATCGTCGTGCGCGGCGCCAAATACGAGACCGCCGCCGCCTACGCCAACCAGGCCTTCGTCAAGCCGACCATCGCCAACTGGGGCGACGACGAGCTTTCCGACTACGCCGTCGGCTTCGTGTGCGACATGGGCGCGCCCGGAGTGAAGCACATCTGCCGTTCGGGCTTCGCCGGGCGGGGGACGGTCGAGGACTACCCGCTGTCGAACCGTTTCGACGAGGTGGACACGCTGGTCGTGTTCGACGATGTGCTGGTGCCGTGGGAGAATGTGCTGTTCCACCGCCACACGCGCGCGGCGGCCTTCATCCGCTCCTGCCTGCACCGCTACAGCGCCTTCCCCTTCGTCCAGCGGCTGGAGCGGATCGCCGACATGCTGATCGGCGCCGCGCTGTTCAACCTGCGCCAGACCGGGCTGGAGCGGAACCCGGCGGTGCGCGAGAAGCTGGCCCTGCTCGCCTGCTACCGCGAGACGATCAACGCGCACCTGACCGCGGCGATCGCGCTGGCCGAGGAAAGCCCGGCCGGGCTGCTCATGCCGAACCAGTCGCTGCTCTACGCCGGGCGCGTGCACGCCTGCTCGAAGCTGCCGGAGGCGATGCACCTGGCCCGCGAGTTGTGCGGCGGGCAGATCTGCCTCACGCCGGACGCCGCCGCCTTCCGCGACCCCGAGGCGGGGCCGTGGCTGGAGAAGTTCTACACCGTGAACGAGGGCTGGGTGGCGGAGGACCGGCGCAAGCTGCTCGCCTTCGCGCGCGACCTGCTGAACTCGGACTACGCCGGCCACCGGACGACCTTCGAGCTTTTCGCGCAGTCGCCGCCCTTCGCGCACCTGAACGCGGTGTACAACAATTTCGACTTCTCCGGCCCGCTGGACTTCGTGCGCAAGGCGGCGCGGCTTTCGGACAACGTGCCGGAATGACCGCGCCGGGCGGCGGGTTCCGTTCCGATTCCGTTCTTGACGCGCGCCGCCGGGGCGGCCACGATGGGTCGTCCGGGGCCGGCGGACCCGCGGTGGAAGGGAGCCTTCCGATGGCGAAACTGCGCGAGGAATCGCTGAACACCCTGCTCGCGCAACTGCTCGACGGGCACGACGGGCTTACGGCGACGCCCGAGGCGCGTTCGGGCGGCGCGGCGATAGACATCACCGCCCGGCACGCGGGCGCGGCAAGGCCGGCGCCCATCCTGATGGAGGCGAAGACCGGCGACACGGCGGCGAACCGCCGGGCGGCGGCGCGCCAGGCCCGGTCCCGGCTGACGGACCGTCCGCGCGCGCTCGCCTTCGCGCTGTGTTACCCCGCCGACTTGCGGCGCGACCGCCCGGCGGGAGAGGCGGCGGCGGCGATGGCGATCGCGACGCTGACCTTCGCGCCGGTAAGCCGTTCCGGCGGGGAGCCGGCCTGGCGCAAGGGATCGGCGGCGGACCTCGCGGCGGTGCTGCTCAACGCCGACCTCTCGCGCGGCGTCGTCGCCGAGGCGATCGAACACACGGTGCGCGAAGCGGCGGACGCGCTGCTGCTCGCCGGCCGCGCCCCGGCGCTGGCCGACGCTCTGGCGCTTCCGAGGACGGAGAAGGAGCGGCGGGCGACCGCGCTGATCGCGGCGCTGATGCTCTCCAACGCGGCGCTGCTGCACCATCGGTTGCGGCTGGTCCCGACGCTCGCGGAGATCGCCCCGCTGGAGGCCGCGCTGCGGCCGGACGGCGGCGGTCCGGCGATCCTGCGCGAGGCCTGGGCGGCGGTCCTCGGCATCGACTACCACCCGGTCTTCGCGCCGGCGGTGGCCGCGCTCGGGGCGCTGCCGGACGAGGACGCGCGCGAACCCCTGCGCCTGATCGTGGAGAACGCCGTCGCGGTGGCGGACGACCTCGCCTCGCTCCGCTTCGACCACGCCGGGCCGCTCTACCATCGGCTGCTGGCCTCGGCCAGATTCGACGGCTCGTTCTACACGAACAACGTCTCGGCCCTGCTGCTGGCGCGGCTCGCCATGCCGGAGGACTGGGCGGACTGGACGGACGCGGACGCGCTCTCCCGCCTCAGGATCGTCGATCCCGCCTGCGGGACGGGCACGCTGCTGATGGCGGCGATGCACACGATCCGCGACCGGCACGCCGAGGCGGCCGGCCCCGGGACCGACGCCGACCCGCTCCACCTCGCCATGGTGGAGGATGTGCTGCACGGCTTCGACATCAACCGGCACGGCGTGCAGCTGGCGGCGTGCAACCTGACGCTCGGCAATCCGCGCGTGGACTACCGGCGGATGAACCTGTTCACCATGCGGCACGGCCCGCAGCCGGACGGCGGCGCGCTGGCCGGGTCGCTGGAGCTGCTGGCGGCGGCGCGGGACGAGGGGGACCTGCTGAGCCTGGTCTCCCCGCTGCCGACGCCGGAGGGGCTGGGCGCGGAACGGGCGCAACCGGACGCGGCGCCGGGGGCCGCGCTCCCGAAAACCTTCGACCTCGTCATCATGAACCCGCCCTTCACCCGCGACGACATCCGCAACCGGCAGTACGACCGCGCCGCGCAGCGCGCGCTTCAGAACCGGGAAGGCAGGATCGCGGAGATCGTCGAAACCCGCGACCGGCCGGCCCGCGAGGCCATCGACCGGACGAGCGTCGCGACATATTTCTCCCCCCTGGCCGACATGCTTTCCCGAGACCGGAGCGGGCGCGGGAGCGCGACCGTGGCCAAGGTCATCCCCGCCACCGCCCTGGTCAACGCTTCGGGCATTCCCGAACGCCGTTTCCTCGCGGAACGGTTCCAGATCGAAACGGTCGTCACCAGCCACGACCCGGACCGGATCAATTTTTCCGAGGATACGAACATCCACGAATCCCTGTTGATCGCGCGCCGCCCCGGACCGGAACGCGCGGCGACGCGGTTCGTTTCGCTCGCGCGGATGCCGCGCGACGCGCACGAGGCCCTCCTGCTGGCCGACCGGATAAACCGCCGACAGCCCCTGGGCGAATGGGGGACCGAGCGCGACTGGCCCTGGCCGCGCGTCCGCGCCGGAGACTGGAGCGCGGCGCAGTTCTACGACGGCGCGCTCGCGGAGGCGCCGAGGGACCTGGCGGCGCTCGCCGAGGACTATCTCGCCCCGGCCGGGGAGCTTTGCGAGATGGAGCCGGACGGGCGCAGCATCCGGCTGGCGTTCCGGCGCGACGCGCCGGACGGCGCGCCCTGGACCGCGCCGATCCTCTGGAACCATCCCACCGAGGACCGGACGACGATGGCGGCGCGGGCCGACACGCGCGCCGCGCCGAAACCCGGCCGGGAGGACTACGCGCGCGGCCTGGCCGGCAAGGCGAGCCGGCTGCTGGTCGCCAACCGCATCTACACGCATCGGGTAAGCGTGACGGCCTGTTACGCCGACGAGCCGATGCTCGGCTCCGCGTGGATGCCGGTGACGCCCAGGCGCCCCGACCCGGCCTTCGAGAAGGCGCTCTGCGCCTGGTGGAACTCCACGCCCGGCGTGCTGACGTTCATCCAGGCCCGCGCCCGGAAACTCACCTATCCGCGCTACGCGCTCCATTCGCTGCGGGGGCTTCTCGTCCCGAACCCGGCCGCGGCCGACACGGCGCTCCTCGCCGAGGCGTTCGACGAGGTCGGCGGGAAAACCCTGCTTCCCTGGCCGCGGATGCACGAATGCCCGGTCCGCGCGAGGCTCGACCTCGCCGCCGCCCGCGCCGTCCGCCTCGACGGCCGGGTCGTCGCCGACTGGCGCGAGCGCATCGCCCGCGAACCCACCGTGTCGGGACGGCCGATCCGCTTGCCGGAAGGATAGGGGGCCGGCGCTCGGGCCGCCCCCCGCCTAACCCTCCGGCTCGGCCTGGAACTTGGTGCTGGACCAGCCGCCGTCGATGGCGAGCGTGTGGCCGGTGACGAACCCCGCCTCGTCCGAGCACAGGAAGGCGATGCCGTTGGCGATGTCCTCCGGCGCGCCGGTCCGGCCCAGCGGCGTGCCGCCCAGCATCAGCGCGCGGAACCGCGCGTTCGACTCGAAACGGTCGCGGTTGATCGGCGTCAGGATCATCCCCGGCGCGATCGCGTTCACCCGGATGCCGTCCGGCCCGTAATCGGCCGCCATGTTGCGCGTCAGCCCCACCACCGCCGCCTTGGTCGCCGAATAGATCGAACTGTTGGGCGCGCCCGTGAGGCCGAACACCGAGGCCAGCTGCACGATCGCGCCGCCCTCGCCGCCCGCGCGCATCGCCCGCACCGCCTCGCGGGCGCAGCGGAACAGCGCGCGCAGGTTCACGTCGAGGAAACGGTCGAGGTCCTCGTCCTCCGTCAGGTGCGTCGCCACCGAGGCGCCGATGCCGGCGTTGTTCACCAGGATGCGCACATTGCCGAACTCGGCCGCGCAGGCCGCGACCATGGCGGCGGGCGCGTCGGCCTCGGTGATGTCGCGGTGGAGCCCGACGCAGCGCCCCGGCCCGTTGCCGGCGAGCCGCGCCGTCTCCGCCAGCCCGTCCGCGTCGCGGTCCACGGCGAGCACGCCCGCCCCGTCGGCGACGAGCCGGCGCGTCGTCGCCCGCCCGATCCCGGACCCGGCCCCCGTCACAATGGCCCCGCGCCCCTCCAGCCTTCCCGTCATGTCGTTCCTCCCGTCACGCCGGTTCGAAAGCGACGCGGAGCCTGGTTCCGGTCGCGCGCGCGACCTTCCGGAGCGTCCCGGTGGAGGGGTTGGCGCGCCCGCCCTCGAGCCGGGCGACGGCGGCCGGCGTCGTCCCCATGCGCTCCGCCAGTTCGGCCTGGGTCAGCCCGGCATGGGCGCGCGCCTTCACCAGCGCGCCGACGATCTCGAACTCCGGCGCCAGCCGCTCGCAGGCCTCCCGGTATTCCGGGTCCCGCATCCATTCGGCGTGAAGTTCGTCGACATCGGTCATTCGCCCGCCTCCCGCGCTCGCCGCAACGCCAGGTCGATCTCCCGGCGCGGCGTCTTGCGGGTCTTCTTGACGAACACCCGCGCCACCACGATCCGCCGGCCCCCGGCCCGGACGCAAAGCGCCCGCGCGAAGCCGTCCCGGCCGCGAAGGCGCATCTCCCAAAGCCGGCCGGCCAGATGCCTGACATGCGGCCCGCCGACACGCTCCAGCCCGACCTCGGCGACAAGCAGCCGGATACGCCGGAAATCCGCCCGCATGTCGGCCGGCAGTTCCCGCAACTCCCGGTCCACCGCCCGGTCGAGGGTCTCGATGCGCCAGACCACTGGCTCCTCCTCCATAGCACATAGGGCTATGCAAGGGACAGGGGCGTTTTTCGGAGGCGCCGGGGGAGCTTCCCTCTATAATCCCGCGCCAACGCGCCGGCGAAGGGGGGGACGGGCATGGATTTCGGCCATTTCAGCCTGATGGGCTACCGCGAGCGGGGGTATCCCACCGAACGTGTGTTCCGGGAGCACCTGGAGCAGGTGCGCCTGGCGGACGAGCTCGGCTTCGAGGTCGCCTGGTTCGCCGAGCACCATTTCTCCAACTACTGCACCTGCCCGTCGCCGCTGGTCATGGCGGCGGCCTGCGCGCCGATAACCAAGCGCATCCGGCTCGGCACCGCCGTCATCGTCAGCCCGCTCTACGAGCCGGCCCGCGTGCTGGCCGAGATCGGCATGGTGGACGCGATCTCCGGCGGCCGCCTGGTGCTCGGCGTCGGGTCCGGCTACCAGCCCTACGAGTTCGAGCGGTTCGGCGCCGACCTCGCCCAGGCCCGCGAGATGCTGGAGGAGTTCCTCGACCTCGCCCACCTCGCCTTCTCGCGCACGGTGTTTTCCTACGAGGGCAAGCATTACAGCCTGCCGGAGACGCATATCAGCGCCCAGCCGGTCCACGGCCCGCCGGAAGTGTGGATCGCCGGCGACAACGAGGCCGGCCACCGGCTCTGCGCGCGCCGGGGCTACACGCCGATGTTCACCGGCCGCTGGCGCGGCGCGGACTATATCGGCGAGATGCGCGCCCGGCTCGCGGCGGCCTGGACGGCGGAGGGCAAGGACCCGGACGGGATGCGCCTCGGCGTCCAGCGCTTCATGTGCGTGACCCCGAGCCGGGCCGAGGCGCTGGAGTACGTGGACCACTGCCGCCACCAGATGCGCCTCGCCTCGGCGCTGCGCCGCCGGGCGGAGGCGATGGACAACGGCATGATGATCGAGCGCCCCTTCCCCGACGAGCCGCCGCTGGAGGAGATGGCGGACAACCTGCTCGTCGGCGACAGCGAGACGATCGCGGAGCGGCTGGCGGGCGAAATCCGCGCCGGCCGGCCGAGCCACGTGATGTTCCACTTCCAGGTCGGCGGCTCGCCGCAGGCGCGGGCGCTCCACAGCATGGAGAAGTTCGCGACCGAAATCCGCCCGATGCTGGAGCGCGAACTCGGCCCCCTGTCCGCGCTCGGCGCCCCGATGCCGCAAGCGGCCGACTGACGCCGCGCCGGGTCGGCGGCGGCGGGCGCTACGCCGGCTCGAAGGCGATCCGCAACCGCGTCCCGGTCGCGCGCGCGACTTTCTCCAGCGTCCTGGTGGAGGGCCGGGAGCGTCCGCGCTCGAACCTCGCGACGGTTTCCGGCGTCGTCCCGATACGCGCCGCCAGTTCGGCCTGGGTGAGGCCGGCCCCGGCGCGCGCTTCCTCGACGGCTCGGGCGAGCCTCAGGCGCCGCCTCAGGTCCTCGAACTCCGGTTCGAGTTCCTCGTAGGCCGCCCGGTACTCAGGGTCCCGCATCCATTTTTCATGCAGATCGCTCACTCTCGCCATCGATCCGCCTCCCTCGCTCGGCTTAGCGCCAACTGTATCGATCTCCGCTGCGTTTTGCCGTCTTTCTTTTCGGCGATCGCCACCAGCACAATCCGGTCGTTCTTCGCCTCGACACAATAACCGCGCCAAGCGCTGGATCCCGCAGACAGGTGTATTTCCCACAAATCCCGCGATGTTTTTAGTTTCTTGACATCTTTCGATTGGCTTGCAATTTTTTGCAAGTTCTGATTTTCTTCTTCTATTACCTTAACAATACGTCCCAACTTCGCCCGCGCGCTCCCGGGCATGGCCATCAGCTCTTCTTCGACGGTTTCGTTCAGCGTTTCGACGGTCCAGGCCATGGCGTCCTCCTCCGCGCGTGTTGTCGTCCGCGAAGGCATGGCACGGCTTGCGCCCGAGCGCAAGCTTCGCGGGCCGTTCGACCGCGGCCGGCCGGCGGAACGGGGATGGCCGGCGCGCCGGGCCGCGTGCTAGCCTCGCGGCGGCGCGGCCCTTCGCCGCCGCATCGAACCCGGAGGGGAAAATGCCCGAACTGTCCGTAAACGGCGCGAGCCTGTACTACGAGGTCGCCGGCCCCGGCGACGGGGAGCCGGTGCTGTTCTCCAACTCGCTGGCGTCCAACCTCTCGATGTGGGACCTCCAGGTCGAGCCGCTGGAGATGGAGGGCTTCAAGGTCGTGCGCTACGACAGCCGGGGCCACGGCCGGTCCGACGCGCCGGAGGGGCCGTACACGATCGAACTGCTGGCCGACGACGCGGCGGCGCTGATCGGGCATCTCGGCCTCGGCCCGGTCCATCTCTGCGGCCTGTCGAAGGGCGGCATGGTGGCGCAGTGCATGGGCGTCCGCCACCCGGACCTCGTGCGCTCGCTTGCCATCGCCGACAGCGCCGCCTTCATGCCGGCCAAGGACGTGTGGGCGCAGCGCATCGCAACCGTGACGGAGGGCGGCATGGCGGCGGTGGTCGACTCGACGATCGACCGCTGGTTCACCAAGCCGGGCCAGGCCCGCATCCCCGACGAGGTGGAGAAGGTGCGCCAGGCGATCCTGTCCACGCCGGTCGCCGGCTTCGTCGCCTGCGGGCGCGCGATCGCGGCGATGGACATGCGCCCGACCAACCCCTCGATCGACAAGCCGTCGCTTGTGGTCTGCGGCGAGGAGGACACCGGCACGACGCCGGAACAGGCGCGCGAGATCGCCGACGCCATCCCCGGCGCGGTCCTCGAAATCATCCCCCGCGCCGCGCACCTCTCGAACATCGAACAGCCGGTCGCCTTCACCGACGCCCTGCTGAAACACCTCCTGGCCCACCGCGGAAGCCGATAGCGAACGACGGGGAGGAACGGAAGATGGCGCGCAAGACCGACGAGGGAAAACCGGGTTCCGAACGCGCGCGGGCGCGCGACGAACTGCTCGAGGCGGCGCTTGCCCGGCCGGGCGTCCGCGAGTTCATGGAGGTTTACGGAGACTGGCGCGAAAAGGACCGGGGCCTCGACACATACCGCGCGGCCACGAAAACGCCCGGACGCGCGGCGACCGCGGACTCCTCCGGCATTCGGTAAACGCGGAACGCGCGGGGTTGCGCCGGGATGCCGATTTGGAGCGAGATCCTGGCGGAACTCCATCGCGGTCTGAAGCCGGGGCAGCCGCCGGACTTCGATGGCGTGCGCCGAAAATACCTCGCGGACCTCCACGGGCGGACCGGCCGCAACGTCATTCTCTACGCGTCGGGCTGGCTGCAAAAGACGGACGCGCCGCCGGCAAGCGTTTCGATCGGCGACGAGGACATGCAGGCTTTCATGGAAGTCTGCCACGGTCTTGGAAACGACGGTCTCGACCTGATTTTGCACAGCCCCGGCGGTTCCCCGGAGGCGGCCGAGGCGATCGTGTCCTATATCCGGTCGCGTTTTTCCGATGTGCGCGTCATCGTCCCGCAACTGGCGATGTCGGCGGCGACCATGATCGCGTGCGCGGCCGACGGGATCGTGCTCGGCGAGCACTCGTTTCTCGGCCCCACCGACCCCCAACTGGTGCTCCCGACGCCGCTGGGCGTGAGGATGGTTCCGGCCCAGGCGGTGCTGGACCAGTTCGACCGCGCGAAACGGGAATGCGCGGATCCGGCCGTGCTGTCGGCCTGGCTGCCGATGCTCGAGCAGTACGGTCCCGACCTTGTCGAGCAGTGCGAATCGACGCTTGCCATGTCGAAGGAACTTGTGAAGACGTGGCTCGAAACATACATGTTCGGCGGCATGGAAGATCGTTCGCGGAGAGCGGAATCGGTTTCGGAATGGCTCGCGGACCGTAAACGCTTCAAGAGCCACGCCCGGCACATCCCGCGAAGCGAGGTCGAGGCGCGTGGGCTGAAGGTCCTCGAACTGGAGGCCGATCCGCGTCTTCGGGATTCCGTTCTCTCCGTGTTTCATTCGACAATGCACACGTTCACCGGCACGCCCGTCGTAAAAATCGTGGAAAACCATCTTGGGCGCGCGTTTATGAAGTAGAAGTTCCCTTGAAGTCCCTACACCGTGCAATACGCCGTCCCTACCGCCGCCAGGTTCCGTCGAGGCCGCGCGACTCCAGCCAGGCGGCGAAGCGGTCGGGGCGGTAGCGGGCGTCGATCCAGGCGGCGAGCGGCGCGCCCGCCGCGTCGGCGGCGTAGAACTCCGGCAGGCGGCGGATCCAGCGCTGGTGGCGGCGGGGCAGGTGCAGGTGGGGCAGGAACGCCAGCTGCCGCCGCGCCGCCGCCAGCGCGTCCGCGCCGCCCCGGTGCAGCAGCCACAGCGCCGAAGCCAGCCCGGCCCGGTCCGCCCCGCCGGAACACTTCGCCAGCACCGGGCGCGGCGCCGTGTCGTAAGCCTCCAGCAACGCGGCGAGCGCGGCCGCCTCCGGCAGGCGGCGCGAATGCAGCGGCCGGTCGAGATGGACGATGCCCAGCGCCGCGCAGGCGGCGCGCTCCGGCCCGTACCATGTCGAGTCCGGGTTCGCCCCGCGCAGGTTGACGACGCAGGCGATGCCGTGCCTTGCCGCCAGCGGCGCGGTGTGGCCGCCGTACATCTGCGCGGAGCGGTAGAGGCCGTCGTCCACCCGCCGCCAGTGGTAGGCGCGGCCCAGCAGGAAGGACGCGGCGGACAGGTCAGGACTCCCGGCCGGGCGGGCCGGCGGGCGTCCAGGCCGCGGGGTCCGCCGGGACCTGCTCCCGGGTCTCCGAGTTCTTGACCTCGTGGCGGCCGCCCTCCTCCGCCGGCGGGAACCAGATCCACGGAATCCCCTTCTCGGAGGCGTATTTCAACTGGGCGTTCAGCTTGCGGTCCTCGTGGTACTGCTCGACCCGGAAGCCGCGCCGGCGCAGCGCGTCCGCCGTTTCGCGCACCGTCCGGTAGGGCGCGCCGCGCGTGTGCACGACCAGGATGTCGGTCGGCGCCTTGCGGCCGGGCGCGATCCGCCCCTCGGCGACCAGCTTGGCGAAGACGCGGGTGAGCCCGATGGAAATGCCGATGCCGGGCATCCGCCGCGCGATCAGGCCGCCCACCAGGTCGTCGTAGCGCCCGCCGCCGCAGATCGTCGGGAAATCGGGGAAATCGGCGAATTTCGCCTCGTACACCGTGCCCGTGTAGTAGGCGAGGCCGCGGGCGATCGACAGGTCGGCGACGAACTCGCCCTCCGGGAAGCGCGACAGTTCGGCCATGACGAATCCGAGCTCGTCCAGCCCGCGCTCCAGCAGCTCCGACTCCACGCCGAGCGCGCGCGCGCGTTCGACGACCGAGGCGTCGGCGCCGGAGATTTCCGCCAGCGCCAGCATCCGGCCGATCGTCGCCCCGTCGAGCCCGAGCTCCGCCGACAGCATCGCGCCCACGCCGTCCGGGCCGGCCTTGTCGAGCTTGTCCACGATCCGGATGGCGTTCGCGGTGTCGGCGACGCCGAGGCCGGCGTAAAACCCTTCCAGCACCTTGCGGTTGGAGATGCGCGTGACCACCGGCCCGGCGCCGATCGCCGCCATCGCCTCGCGCATGATCGCGGGAATTTCGGCGTCGAAATGGAGCGGGAGTTCGCGCGTGTCCACCACGTCGATGTCGCATTGCAGGAACTCGCGGAAGCGCCCCTCCTGCGGCCGCTCGCCGCGCCAGGCCTTCTGGATCTGGTAGCGCTTGAAGGGGAAGGAGAGGCGGTTCAGGTTCGCCGCCACATAGCGCGCCATCGGCACGGTCATGTCGTAGTGCAGGCCGTAGGCCGGCTCCGGCCGGTCTCCCGGATCGGCGGCCAGCCGGCCGATGGCGTAGATTTCCTTGTCGGTGTCGCCCTGCTTCAGCAGCACCTCCACCGGCTCGACCGAGCGCGGCTCGATCGACGCGAAGCCGTAGCTCTCGAACACCGCGCGCAGCCGGTCGATCCATTCCAGTTCGACGGCCCGGTATTCCGGCGTCCATTCGGGGAAGCCGCTTATGGGGCGCAGCCTCTCCTTCGATGTCCCGGTTCGCGACATGCGGCCTCGCGGGGAAGGGGGGTTCGGGGGCGCGGCCGGGGGCCGGCGCGGCGGCTACTCCATGCCGATGGCGGCTTGGTAGAGCTCCAGGAGCTCCTCCTGCTCGCGGCGGTCGTCGCGGTCCATCTTCCTGAGGCGGACGATCTGGCGGATCGTCTTGACGTCGAAACCGTGGCCCTTGGCCTCGGCGTAGACCTCGCGGATGTCGCCCATCGTCGCCGCCTTCTCCTCCTCCAGCCGCTCGATCCGCTCGATCAGCGAACGCAACTGGGCTCCCGCGATGCCGCCCGCCTCGGCCATGCTCCGTCCTCCCCGGCCCGCGCAAGGGCCGCGACCATAATGCCGCCGCCCCGCCCCGGCAAGCGGCGGCGCGAGCGTTCGGCGGGCGGGTTCAGCCGGCGTCGCCGGCCATGGAGAGGAGGACGCGCCACTGCGCCTCGCTCACCGGGACGACCGAGAGCCGGGACTGGCGCGCCAGCGCGAAGCCGTCGAGCCGCTCGTCGGCCTTGATCTCGGCCAGCGTCACCGGGCGGGGCAGCGGGCGGACCGCCTTTACGTCCACCATGCCGAACCGGCCCGACTTGTCCGTCGGGTCCGGGTAGTACTCGGCCGTCACCTCGACGATCCCGACGATCCGCTTCTGGTCGACCGAGTGGTAGAAGAAGCCGAGGTCGCCGATCCGCATCGCCTTCATGTTGTTGGCGGCCTGGTGGTTGCGCACGCCGTCCCATTCGGCCCCGGCCGCGCCCGCCGCGACCTGGTCGTCCCACGACCAGGCTCCCGGCTCGGATTTGAACAGCCAGTACGCCATGCCCGAACGCTCCGTTCCGCCTTGGGGCGGGGAGCTTACCGCGGTTCCGGGCCGGGGCGGAACCGGGCTAGAGGCCGTAGACGAGGCCGAGCACCAGCGCCGCCGACAGCGCCAGCAGCAGCGCCGCGCGCCAGACCGGCCCCGGCCGGGTTCGCGCCGGCGCGGCGGCGGGCGGGACCTTCGTCCGGCCGGTCACCATCGGGCGGACCAGGTTCTTGCGGAACAGCACGAAATAGGACAGCACGGCGGCCAGGTGCAGCGCGACCAGCCCGCCCACCGCCCAAAGGTTGAGGTGGTGCAGCGAGGTCAGGAAGCGCGACTCCTCCGTCGAGACCCGCCAGGCGAGCGGCCCGTCGAACAGGATGTCGTCGGTCGCGAACAGGCCCAGCCCGGCCTGGACCGCGAGCACAGCCAGCATCGCCAGCACGCTCCAGCCGCCGAGCGGGTTGTGCCCCGGCTCCGCCGCCGCGCCGCCGCCGCGCAGCCGGCGCAGATAGGCGAGCGCCGCCGCCGGCCCCCGGACGAAGGCGGCGAACCGCGCGTGCTCGCCGCCGAGGAACCCCCACAGCACGCGGAAGACCAGCAGGACCAGGATGGCGACGCCGAAACGCTCGTGGATTTCCAGCTCCTCGTTCAAGGCGCTCCCGACGGCGCCGACCAGGCACAGCACCAGCAGCCAGTGGAACAGGCGGACCGGCAGGTCCCAGACCTCGATCTCGCGCTCCGGGGCGCCGCCCGCCCCCTCCTCCGGCTCCCGCTCCCCGGCCATCGCGCTCACGCCTCCGCCAGGAACGCCTCGAAGCCGGCGGCGACCTGGGCGGCGCTCGCCTCCGCCAGCCGCCTGCCGTCCTCGGGGTTGGCGAGGAAGCTGTCGGCCTCGATCCGCCCGTCCGGGAACAGGGCGCGGTAGTCCTCCGCGTCGTGGAAGCCGCGCGGCGCGGGCGGCGCCGGCGCCATCTCCGCCCGCTTGATGTGTTCGGGAAAGGCGTATTGCGTGACCGCGATTTCCGACGCGGTGGCGTGCCGCCCGTCGCGGCCCTTGTACAGTTCCTCGCACAGTTCGCGCACTTCCGGGAAGCCGAACCACTCGGCGCGCCTGCAGCGGACGCGCGGCCGGTTCGAGTCCCGCTCGAAGCTGGCCTCGGAGTAGATTTCCGCGAAGGCCGCGCCGATCGTGGCGATGTTCCCGCCATGGCCGTTCAGGAAATAGAACCGCCGGAACCCGTTGCGCGCCAGCGAGGTTACGTAGTCCCGGATCACCGCGATCAGCGTGGTCGGCCGGAGCGCGATCGACCCCGGGAACGCAAGGTGGTGCTGCGCCATGCCGACGGAGATCGTCGGCCCGACGATCATCGACGGCGCGCGCGCCGCCGCCAGCGCGGCGATCGCCTCCGGGCACAGCGAATCGGTGCCGATCAGGCCGATCGGCCCGTGCTGCTCGGTCGAGCCGATCGGCACCAGGATGCCGTCGCCGACGCTTTCGAGATGGCGTTCGACCTCCGCCGAGGTCATCGTTTGCAGGCGCATGTGCGGCCTCCCTCCCTTTCCGTCACGATCCGGCGAGCGCGCGTTCGAGCCACGCCGCCGCCGCCAGCGCGCGCGAATCCCCGCCCGGCGGCGCCACGACCTGCAGGCCCAGCGGCAGGCCGCGCGCCCCGGTCCCGCAGGGGATCGTCACGCAGGGCCAGCCGAGCATCGTCCACACCTTGTTGAACACCGGGTCGCCGGTGTAGCCGGGGTCGCGCGGCGCCTCGCCCGGCGCGGGGAGCGTGACCAGCACGTCGGCATGGGCGAACAGCGCCGCCTCCTGCTCCGCCCGCCCCCGGTCCGCGTCGGCCTTGGCGGCGGCCAGCGCCTCGTCGGAGACGGCGCGGCCGACCGCGATGTTCTCCCGGTAGAAGCGGGTCAGCCGCTCCGGGTGGTGTTCGTACTCCCACTCCAGCGCGCGCCCGGCGTCGCCGAGCATGACGATGTTGTGCACATCGCCCAGCCGCTCGAACGCGGTCGAGGAGGGGAGGTCGGCGATCGCCGCGCCCGCCCGCTCCGCCGCGCGCCACGCCGCCTCGAACGCCGCCAGCGCGTCGTCGTCGGCCAGCGCGCGGAAGGGGACGACGACGCCGAGCCGGGGCGGCGCGCCGTCGAACGCCGCCAGGTCCGGCGGCGCCTCGCCGCGCAGCGCGTAGTCGAAGAAGGCGACGTCGCCGACATCGCGCGCCATCGTGCCCACCGTGTCGAGGTAGTCCGACAGCGGCTTCACGCCGGCGCGGTCGTGCGCGCCGAGCGTGGGCTTGAAGCCGACGGCGCCGCAATAGGCGGCCGGCCGGACCACCGATCCCGCCGTCTGCGTCCCGAAGGCGAGCGGGACCTGCCCGTCGGCCACGCCCGCCGCCGAGCCGCTGGAGGAGCCGCCGGGCGTGTGGGCCGGGTCGTGGGGGTTGCGGGTCGGGCCGGGGTTGCGCCAGGCGAACTCCGTCGTCACCGTCTTGCCCATGACGACCCCGCCCGCCGCGCGGGTCCGGGCGACGACGGCGGCGTCGGCGTTGGGGCGGTTCAGCCCGTAAATGGTGGAGCCGTGGCGGGTCGGCATGTCGGCGGTGTCGATAATGTCCTTCACGGCGACGGGAAGCCCGCCGAGCGGCCCCGGATTGCCGGCCGCGTCGCTCTCCCGCGCCGCCGCGAGCGCCCGCGCGGGGTCGAGATGCGCCCAGGCGCGCACGGCCTCGTCGCGCTCGGCGACGCGCTCCAGGAAGGAGCGCATCAGCGCCTCGGCGCCCAGTTCGCCGGCGGCGACGCGCCGGGCCGCCTCCCTCGCCGTCAGGTCGCGCGGCTCCGCCATGTCGGGTCCCTCCGTCCGCCCCCGGGGGTCGGGGTCGATTGCCGGGGAACGACGATAGCGGCGCCGGCGGCGGCGGCAAGGATGTTTTCGCGGCCCGCGCCCCCCAGGGGGTCGCCGCCGCCCGGCTTCACTCGCCGGACAGGAGCCGGGCGCGCCGCGCGAAGACCGAAGGCTCCGCGATCCACTCCCGGAACCCGATCCGCCCGCCGTCGGTCAGCCGGTCGATCCAGCGGTCGAGGCACGCCGCCAGCGCCGCGTCGGCGGCGGCGAGCGCGAAGCCGCCGGTCTCCGTCCGCGAATCGAGCGCGGTCACCGCGAAGGCGCCGCCGCGCGCGCGGGCGGCGTCGAGGTTGCCGATCTCGCCGCGCGCGATCGCGTCGATCCGCCCGTCGCCGAGCGCCGCGACCAGCGCCGCCTCGTCCGCCGCGTACACCACCCGCGGCATGTCGGGCGCGGGCGGCCGCAGCGACCGCCGGCCGGCAAGCTCCGGCGACGCGCCGGCGGCCGCGACGAAGTGGCGGGCGGTCCCGTCGGCGACGACCTCGCCGCGCGGCGTCTCGACCCGCGTTCCGGCGGCCAGGACCCCGGCCGCGCCGGCGAGGCCGGTCAGCTCCAGGAGGCGCGCCTCGCCCGTCGTGCCGGCGAGGACGCCGACGCGGACCCCCTCCGTCAGGTCGGCGTGGCGGGCGAGGCGCCCGGCGTCCTCCGCGCGAACCAGCAGCGACTGGCGGAACGCGATGTGGCCGGAGGTGAAGACGACCGCCGTCCGCCCGGCGGCGTCGCGCGTCCGGGAGTCGAGGATCGTGATCCCGCCGCCGGCGATGTCGTACCCTGGGCCGGCCGGGAGCAGCCAGACGCCGTCCCAGGCCGCGATCCCGCGGCGCCGGAAGGACAGGTTCGCGCCCTCGACCGTTTCGAGCGCCGACAGCAGGTCGGCCTCGTAGCCGCGATGCGCGTCGAAGCCGGGAGAGGCGGGATCGGGATCGGCGGCATGGCTCACCGGCGCGAACCGGGCGTAGAAGCCGAGTTCGAGCGTCCGGCCCTCCTCCACGCAAGGCTCCGCCGGCGCGGCGGCCGCCGGCGCGCAAGACAGGGCGGCGCAAAGGATCGCGCAAAGGCGTTTCGAGGGCACGGGTCCGCCTCCCTTCCGCCGGTCCGGGGCCGCGCCGGCCGCCGCGCCGAACGACGATAGCGGCGTTGTCCGCCGGCGCGCAACGGCCGTATCCTTTCCGCGCGAGTCCGTCCCCCTTGCCGAGGAGCCGCGCCGTGCCCCGCCATATCGCCTGCCTCACCTACGATTTCGACGCGCTCTCGCCCTGGATCGCGCGCGGCATGACGACGCCGACGCCGTTGTCGCGCGGCGAGTTCGGCCTCGTCGGGGCCGAGCGCATCCTCGCCCTGCTGGCGCGCCACGGCGTTCCCGCGACCTGGTTCGTGCCGGGCCACACGCTGGAGAGCTTCCCCGAAGCCTGCGCCCGGATCGTCGAGGCCGGGCACGAGATCGGCCACCACGGCTGGACCCACCGCCGCCCCGCCGAACTCTCCCGCGCCGAGGAGGAGGACGAGCTCGGCCGCGCCAACGAGGCCATCGCGCGGGCGAGCGGGCGCAAGGCGCGCGGCTACCGCTCGCCTTCCTGGGACCTGAGCCCGCACACGCTGGAACTGCTGGTCGCGCACGGCTTCGCCTACGAAAGCAGCATGATGGGCCACGACTACCTCCCCTACTACGCGCGGCGCGGCGACACGGCGGCGCTGCTGGAGCCGGCGCGGTTCGGGGAGGCGACCGGGCTGGTGGAAATGCCGATCAGCTGGAGCCTCGACGACTTCCCCTATTTCGAATACCGGATCGGGCCGGAGGGCATCCTGCCGGGGCTGCGGACCGGGGCGGACACGCTCGCCAACTGGACGGAGGATTTCGACTACATGACGGAAATCCTCGACTGGGGCGTGGTTACCTACACGTTCCACCCCTTCGTGTCGGGGCGCGGGCACCGGATGAAGGCGATGGACCGCCTGATCGGCCACCTGAAGGCGGGCGGGGCCGTCTTCCTGTCGATGGAGGACGCGGCGGCGGAGGCGCGCGCGCGGCTCGACGGCGCCGCCGGATGAGCGGCGCGGAAGGCGGCGGGCGCGGCGGGGAAGGCGGGTTCGACCTCGCCGCCGACCTGGCCGCGCTGGCGCGGATCGACAAGGACATCGCCGCCGCGCTGGCCCGGCACGGCGTCCCGGAGCGGCGCCGGCGCGAGCCGGGCTTCGCGGCGCTGTTGCAAATCGTCGTCTCGCAGCAAGTCTCGCTGGCGGCGGCCGGGGCGATCTGGGGCCGCCTCGCCGCGCATGGGCCGCCCGCGCCCGCCGGCGTGCTGGCGCTGGGGCCGGAGGGGCTGCGCGCGGCGGGGTTCAGCCGGCCCAAGATCCGCTACGCGCTGGCACTGGCCGAGCGCGCGGCGGCGGGCGCGTTCCGGCCGGAGGACCTCGCCGGCATGGACGACGCGGGCGCCGCCGCCGCGCTGACCGCGCTGCCGGGGTTCGGGCGCTGGAGCGCGGACATCTACCTGCTGTTCTGCCTCGGCCGCCGCGACGCCTGGCCGGCCGGCGACGTGGCGCTGCGCGAGGCGATGCGCTCCCTGAAGGGGCTGGACCGGCGCCCGGACATCGACGCCATGGACGCGCTCGCCGAACCCTGGCGGCCGTATCGCGGCGCCGCCGCGCACCTGCTGTGGCGCCATTACCGCGACATCGCCCGCCCCGGCGCCGGCCGGAGCCGGGAGGCCGGCGGAATCGGGTGAGCGCCGCCGGGCGGAGGGAAGCCCGCCCCCCGGCGCGCGATCCTCGCGCTTCGTCCTTCCGCCCGCGGCGAAACGGTTGTACGATGGCGTTCGTTCGATCACGGAAAGGAACGGCGCAATGTCGAGACTCCTCCTCCTCGCGGTCGCGGCGGCGATGTTGGCGGCCGCGCCGGCCGTCGCCAATCTCGGCCCCGAACGCGCCGCCGCGCCGGCCGTCGAGGCCCCGGCGCCGGAATGGACCGGCGGGCAATGCCTCGCCGTCCCGGCCGAGTGCGGTTCGGGAAGCGCCGCAAACATCCTGCTTCTGGCGAACAGTTGCACATCCGATTGCAACAGCGAAAAACAGACCTGTTACAACAACTGCGATAGCAACGCCAACATCTGGGCCTGCCGCAACACCTGCGACACCGACTACGACAGCTGTACGGCTAGCTGCTAGCGCCGTCCTCCGTCAGAACAGGCTCGCCTGGCGTTCCTCCCACGGCTCCAGCAGGCCGGGATCGTCGTTGCGAACGTCGCCGACGCGCGGCGCGACCGGGTGGAAGCGCAACAGCCCGCCGTCGAGCGGGCGGAGCAGCGCCAGCGCCTCGCCCGGCGGCGCGTGGAGCCAGGCGTCGAACGCGGCCCCGCGCAGGATGACCGGCATCCGGGCATGGATATGGGCGATCGGCGCCGCCGCGGCCGTCGTCGCGATGGCGAAGGTCTCCGGCGGGGCGCCGGCGGTCGCGCCGGCCCGGCCCTCCCAGATCCCGGCGAAGGCGAAGGGCGCGCCGCCGTCGAGGAACACCCGCCACGGCCGGCGCTCCCGCCCCCGGACCTCCCATTCGTAGAACCCGTCGGCCGGGACCAGGCAGCGCCGCGCCCGGAAGGCGGCGCGGAAGGACGGCTTCTCGGCGATCGTCTCCGCCCGCGCGTTGATCGACCGCGCCGCGCCCGAAGCGTCGCGCGCCCAGGGCGGGACCAGCCCCCAGCGCATCGTGTCGAGCCGGCGGTCGCCGTCGCGCGCGCGGACCACCGGCGCCTCCTGCGCCGGGGCGATGTTGTAGCGCGGCCGGAGGTTGGGGAGGTTCCGGAAACCGAACACGCGGCCCAAATCCCCGGGCGTGGCGTTCAGACTGTAACGGCCGCACATGGCGCCCCTTCCGCGTTGCCCTCGCCTCGCCGGAGACCTAGCATGGCCGCCGCTCCGGGTCCCGCGCCCCGAAACCCGCCGACGGAGGCCGCCGATGCCCGGCCGCGCCCGACACGAGGACTTGCGCGACGCCGCGCTCGCCATCGCCCGGCGCGCTTCCGGCGCGATCATGGCCCATTACGAAGGCCGGATCGCGGCCGAGGCGAAGTCCGACGGCTCCCCCGTCACCGCCGCCGACCGCGCGGCCGACGCGATCATCGTCCCGGCGCTGCGCGCGCTCGCGCCCGGCATCCCGGTGGTCTCGGAGGAGAGCGTCGAGGCCGGCGACATCCCGGACGTTTCCGGCGGCACGTTCTGGCTGGTCGATCCGCTGGACGGCACGAAGGAGTACATCTCGCGCAACGGCGACTTCACGGTGAATATCGGCCTGGTCGAGGACGGCGCGCCGCGGCTGGGGGCGGTGCTGACGCCGGTGGACGGCGTCGCGCGGGCCGGGATCGCCGGGGGCGGCGCCTTCGAGGAGGGGCCTGACGGGGCGCGCCGCGCCATCGCCGCGCGCCGGCCCGATCCGCGCGGCCTCACGGTGGTCGCCAGCCGCTCCCACCGCAACCCGGAGCTGGAGGACTACATCGCCGCGCTGCCGGTCCGCGAATCGGTCTCGCGCGGCTCGGCGCTGAAGTTCTGCCTGGTGGCGCGGGGCGAGGCGGACATCTACCCGCGCACCGGGCCGACCATGGAGTGGGACACCGCCGCCGGGCACGCGCTGGTGCTGGCGGCCGGCGGGCGGGTCGAGGCGTTCGACGGCGGCCCGCTGCGCTACGGCAAGCCCGGCTTCCGCAACGGCTGGTTCGTCGCGCGCGGCGCGTAGCGGCGGCGGCGGCGCGCGGGCGCTTGACGGGGCGGGCGGGCGCCGGTAAGCGCGGGCGCATGGCCCGGCCCGCGCTGCTCCCCCCCACGCCCCGGAACGTCGAGGCCGCCGCGCGGGCGCTCGCCGCCGGCGAACTCGTCGCCTTCCCGACCGAAACCGTTTACGGCCTCGGCGCCGACGCGACGGACGGCCGCGCCGTCGCGCGCGTTTTCGCGGCCAAGGGGCGGCCGCGCTTCAACCCGCTGATCGCGCATGTCGCCGGGCCGGAGGACGCCTTCGCGCTGGGCGCGTTCGGCCCGCTGGCGCGCGAGGTCGCGGCGCGGTTCTGGCCGGGGCCGCTGACGATCGTCGTCCGGCGCGCGCCGGATTGCCCGGTCGCGCCGCTCGCCTCGGCCGGCCTCGGGACGGTGGCGCTCAGGGTTCCGGGGCTGGCGCTGGCGCGGGACCTGATCGCGCGGGCCGGCCGGCCCATAGCCGCGCCGAGCGCCAACCGCTCCGGCCGGATCAGTCCGACTTGCGCCGCCCATGTCGCCGAGGAGCTCGGCGGGGCGGCGTCGATAATCCTCGACGGCGGGCCTTGCGCGGTGGGGCTGGAATCGACCGTGCTGGACCTTTCGGGCGGCGCGCCGGTCCTGCTGCGGCCCGGCGGGACGACGCGCGAGGCGCTGGAGCCGCTGACCGGGCCGCTCGCCGCGCCGCGCCCCGGCGGGCCGGTCGTCGCGCCCGGAATGCTGGCGAGCCACTACGCGCCGGAGCGCCCGCTGCGCCTCGACGCCGCCGGGCCGGAGCCGGGCGAGGCCTATCTCGCCTTCGGGCCGGCGCCGGAGGGCGCGTTCGCCGCGACGCTGAGCGCGGACCGGGACCTGGCGGAGGCGGCGGCCAACCTGTTCGGCCTGCTGCGCGCGCTGGACCGGCCGGAGGTCCGGGCGATCGCCGTCGCCCCGATCCCGGAAACCGGCCTCGGCCGCGCCATCGTCGACCGCCTGCGCCGCGCCGCCGCGCCGCGATAGCGCCCGAACCTCCGGGCGAACCCGTTGCCGGGCCGGGCCGCGCGCTGGTAGGTTCGGCCCGCCCGCCTTCCCGGCCCCGAACGGAGCACGCCCATGGCCGCGCCGGCCCCCGCCGCATCCCCGGACGCCGACGCCGCGCTCGGCCGCATCGCGGCGGCGGTCGGCCCGCGCGGCTGGACGACGGACGAGGGCGAGATGCGCCCCTTCCTGGAGGACTGGCGCGGCCAGCACCGGGGCCGGGCGCGGATGCTGGTCCGGCCCGCGAACACCGAAGAGGTCGCGGCCGTGGTGCGGATCTGCGCCGGGGCGAACGTCCCCATCGTCCCGCAGGGCGGCAACACCGGCATGTGCGGCGGCGCGACGCCGCTGGAGGACGGGGAGGAGATCGTGCTCTCGCTCGCCCGGATGAACCGGGTGCGCGCCATCGACCCCGTGAACGACACGATCGAGGTCGAGGCCGGCTGCGTGCTGCGCCATGTGCAGGAGGCGGCGCTGGCGGCGGACCGCTATTTCCCGCTCAGCCTCGCGGCGGAGGGCAGCTGCACCATCGGCGGCAACCTCTCGACCAACGCCGGCGGGACGAATGTGCTGCGCTACGGCAACGCGCGCGAACTGGCGCTGGGGCTGGAGGCGGTGCTGCCGGACGGGCGCGTGTGGGACGGCCTCGCCGGCCTGCGCAAGGACAACACGGGCTACGACCTGAAGCACCTCTTCCTCGGCGCGGAGGGGACGCTGGGCGTGATCACCGCCGCCGTGCTGAAGCTGTTCCCCCGGCCGCGCGCGGTCCACGCCGCCTGGTGCGCGGCGCGCGACATCCCGGCGGCGCTCGCCCTGCTGGAGCGCGCGCGGGCCGGGAGCGGCGGCCGCGTCGAGACCTTCGAACTGATCGAGCGCCCGGTGGTGGACCTCGTGCTGAAGCACATCCCCGGCTGCCGCGACCCGCTGCCCGCCCGGCACGGCCTCTACGTGCTGCTCGAACTCGCCACCGCCGCGCCGGACGACGACGCGCTGGCGGCGCGGTTCGAGGCCATTCTCGAACGCGCGATGGAGGACGGGATCGTCCTCGACGCGGCGATCGCGCAGTCGGAAGGCCAGCGCCGGGAGTTGTGGGCGCTGCGCGAGAACGCCACCGAATCGCAGAAGCTCGAAGGGGCCTCGCTGAAGCACGATGTTTCCGTGCCGGTCTCCGCGATCCCGGATTTCTGCGCGGCGGCGCGGCGCGCGGTGCTGGAGATCGCGCCCGGGCTGCGGCCGCTCGTTTTCGGCCACGCCGGCGACGGCAATGTGCACTACAACATCGCCGCGCCGGAGGGCGACGACGGAAGCGACCTGCTCGCGCGGCGCGACGAGATCAACCGGGCCGTGCACGACGCGGCCCACGCCCATGGCGGCTCGTTCTCCGCCGAGCACGGCATCGGCCGCCTGAAGCGCGGCGAACTGGCCCGCTACAAGCCCGACGCGGCGCTGGACACGATGCGGGCGATCAAGCGCGCGCTCGACCCGAAGGGCATCATGAACCGGGGGAAGGTGATATGAGCGGCGTCATGCAAGGGTTTCCGCCGGCCCCGGCGGACCGGGCCACGCTGGCCAACTGGCGCGACGCGCCGTACAGCGCCTGGGCCTTCCACCATGTGCGCGAGATCGTGCCCACGGCGGACATTCCCAACGATCCCGCCGCCGTCCGGCCGCTGGAAAGCGCGCCGCGCGATTTCTCCGGCCTCGCCTTCGCCGGGCCGGACGGCGCGGAGTGGAGCTTCGAGGGCTTCCTGGAGGCGAGCGCGACGGACGCCGTGGTGGTGCTGGCCTCCGGCCGGATCGCCTTCGAGCGCTACGCCAACGGGATGTCGGCGGACTCGCCGCACATCCTGATGTCGGTGTCCAAGTCGATGCTGGGCCTGCTGGCCGGCGCGCTGGCCGGGCGCGGCGTCCTCGACCCCGACCGCCCGGTGGAGGAGGTCCTGCCGGAGGTCGCCGACACCGCCTATCGCGGCGCGACGCTCCGCCACCTGCTCGACATGCGGGCCGGAATCGCCTTCGACGAGGACTACGTGGCCTTCCCGCCGCAACTCGTCGCGTACCGCAAGGCGACGAACTGGAACCCGCTCGCGCCGGGCGACGAGGCGACCGACCTGCGCGGCTTCTACGCCGGGCTGACGGAGCGCGACGGGCCGCACGGGCGCGGCTTCCACTACGTCTCGCCGAACACCGACCTGCTGGGCTGGGCGATGGAGCGGGCGGCGGGCGCGCGCTACGCCGACCTGTTCGCGGAGCTGGTCTGGAAGCCGCTCGGCGCGGAGCGGCCGGGCTGCATCACGGTGGACCGGCTGGGCGCGCCGCGCGCCGCCGGCGGCATGTGCCTGACGGCGCGCGACCTCGCGCGGGTCGGCCAGCTGCTGGTCGAGGGCGGCGCGCGGGCGGGCGCGCAAATCGTCCCGGAAGCCTGGATCGCCGACATCGCGGAAAAGGGCGACCCGGCCGGCTGGGCGGCCGGCGATTTCGCGCCGTTCTATCCGGGCGCGGACATCCACTACCGCTCGAAATGGTACGTGGAGCGGCCCGGCCCCGGCGGCGGCCCGATGTTCTTCGGCCTCGGCGTGCACGGGCAGAACCTGTTCGTCGATCCGGCGCGGGAGCTGGTCGTCGCCAAGTTCTCCTCGCAGGCCCACCCGCTCGACCCGGAGCTGATCCCGCTGACCCACCGCTGGGCGGCGGCGCTGCGCCGCGCCGTCGCAAGCTGAACGCCGCCCGCGCGGGGCGGTGGACACGCGCCGCCGCGCGGGCTATCGGACCCGATCGTCCCAACCGCCGCGACCGCAGGGAGCGCCGCCATGAACGCCTACACCGCCCCCCTCGCCGAGATGCGTTTCGTCCTCAACGACGTGGTGGGCCTCGACCGCGTCGCCGCGCTGCCCGGCCTCGAGGCGGCGGCGGACGGCGAACTGGTGGACAGCATCCTGGAGGAGGCGGGCCGGTTCGCCTCCAACGTGCTGGCGCCGCTCAACCGCCCCGGCGACATCCAGGGCGCGCGGATCGAGAACGGCGTGGTCCGCGCGGCCGACGGCTTCGCCGACGCCTACGCGCAATGGGCCGCGGCCGGCTGGAACGCCGCGCCCTTCGACCCCGGACTCGGCGGCCAGGGGCTGCCGTGGACGCTGTGCACCGCGCTGTGGGAGATGTGGGACGCGGCCAACCTGTCCTTCACGCTCTGCCCGCTGCTCGGCCAGGCGGCCGTGCAGGCGCTCGACCGCCACGCCAGCCCGGAGCAGAAGGCGCTCTGGCTCGACAAGCTGGTCACGGGCGAATGGACCGGGACGATGAACCTGACGGAGCCGCAATCCGGCACCGACCTCGGCGCCATCCGCACCCGCGCCGAACGCGACGGCGACCGCTACCGGCTGCGCGGGCAGAAGATTTTCATCACCTGGGGCGACCACGACATGACGGACAACATCGTCCATCTCGTGCTCGCCCGCTCGCCCGACGGGCCGCCGGGGACGCGCGGGCTGTCGCTGTTCGTCGTGCCGAAGGTGCTGGTCGAGCCGGACGGCTCGCTGGGCGCGCGCAACGACCTGCGCCCGCTGTCGATCGAGCACAAGATCGGCATCCACGCCAGCCCCACCTGCGTCATGTCCTACGGCGAGAACGAGGGCGCCGTCGGCTACCTGGTCGGCGAGGAGAACCGGGGCATCGAGTACATGTTCACGATGATGAACACGGCCCGCCTCGGCGTCGGCCTGCAGGGCCTCGCCGTCGCCGAGCGCGCCTACCAGCAGGCGGCCGCCTACGCGCGCGAGCGGGTGCAGGGAAGGCCGGTCCAGGGGGCGGACGGCCCGGTGCCGATCCTCCGCCACCCCGATGTGCGCCGGACGCTGCTCGACATGAAGTGCCGGATCGAGGCGATGCGCGGCCTCTGCTACGAGGTCGCGGCCGACACCGACCGGGCCGCCCGGCTGGAGGACCCGGCCGCGCGGGCCGAGGCCCAGGCGATGCTGGACCTGATGATCCCGGTGGCCAAGGCGTGGTGCAGCGACGTCGGCGTCGAGATCGCGTCGCAGGCGATCCAGGTGCACGGCGGCATGGGCTTCATGGAGGAGACGGGCGTCGGCCAGCACTACCGCGACATCCGCATCGCGCCGATCTACGAGGGCACGAACGGCGTGCAGGCGATGGACCTGCTGGGCCGCAAGCTGATGCGCGACCGGGGCGCGGCGGCGCGGGCGCTGTTCGAGCGCGCGGCGGCGGCCGCGGCGGCGCTGGACGGCGCGGGCGCGGGCAACGGGGCGGGCGGCGGCGCGGCCGGCAAGGCGCTCGCCGCGCTCTCCCGGCGGCTCGGGGACGGCGCGCGCGCGGCCCGGGACGCGGCGGACTGGCTGGTCGAGACCTTCCCGGAGGACCCGGGCCGGGCGTCGGCCGGGGCCGCGCCCTTCCTGGAGGCGACGGGGCTGGTCGCCGGCGGCTGGATGCTGGCGCGCGGCGCCGCCGAGGCGCGCCGCCAGCTCGCGGCGGGCGAGGGCGACCCGGCCTTCCTGGAGGCGCGGATCGTGACGGCCGGCTATTTCGCCGAGGCCCACCTCTCCCGCGCGCCGGCCCTGCTCGACGCCATCGTCGGCGGCGGCGAACTCGCCATGGCGCTCGACGAGGCGGCGTTCTGAGGGGGGAGCCGGTTCACAGGTCCAGGACGAGCCTGAGACCGTCCTCGACCTGTTTCACCACCTGGGCGGAGGCGTTGCCGAGCCGTCGGGTCAGCCTAACCTTGTTCACCGTCAGGGCCTGCGACACGTTGACAACCGATTTTCCGCGGAGACCGGTTCCGTAAGTCCCGACTTCTACATTGCCCGGAGCATCGGAGAGCTTTAGGCTGGAAGTAATGGGCAGAATGGTGACGGTCTGGATGGCGCTATCGTTGAACCGGTTCGACTGGACAACCAGAACCGGACGCGGATAACCCGGTTCCGATCCTTCCGGCTTGCGCAACTCGGCCCACCAGATTTCGCCGCGCCTCACCACCGGTCCTCTTTGGGAAGCGCCTCGATCTGCATCGCCATCAGGTCGTCGTCCACCTTCGCGACGATCTTGCCGGGGCCGTCGCCATAGATCTCGTTGAGCTTTTCGGTGATCCAGGCGCCGTCGTCCTCTTCGGCGCCGGAAGTTTCCGCCGCCTCGGCGGGTTTCGCGGCGTTCGCGCGGGGCGAGCGGGCGTCGTCGGGCAGCGCCATGTCAATCGCCTTGCCTTCGTCTCGGAACAGTCCGGGCATTGAACGCCCGCGGGCCCGGCCGCGCAAGTCCTTTCGCCGCGCCGCGTCCCCTACTCCGCCGCCGCGCGGCGTTCGGCGAGCGCGGCGGCGCCGGCGGAGCGGCCGGCGATCCGGCCGAACACCGCGCCGTTTATCAGCCCGCTGCCGCCCGGATAGTTGAAGTAGAAGACGCCGCCCACCATCTCCCCCGCCGCGTGGAGGCCGGGGATCGGGCGCAGGTCGGTGCTCTGCACCCGGCCCTCGCCGTCGATCCGCACGCCGCCGAAGGTGAAGGTGACGCCGCAGGTCACCTGGTAGGCCTCGAAGGGCGGCTCGTCGATCGTGTTGGCCCAGTTCGACTTCGGCACCGCCAGCCCGGCCGTCCCGCGCCCGTCCTTGACGTTGGGGTCGAAGGGGATGTCCGTGCGCACCGCCCGGTTCCAGCCCGCGATCTCCTCGACGAAGGCGGCGGCGTCCACGCCCTCCAGTTTCGCCGCCAGCCCCTCGACCGTATCGGCCGAAACCTTGGTGACCTGGCGGATGCGGTATTCGTCGCGCAACAGGTGGAGGACCTTGCGGTCGAACACCTGCCAGGCGAACTGGCCGGGCTGGGCGAGGACGACGCGGCCGTATTTGGCGTAGGTGTAGTTGCGGAAGTCCGCCCCCTCGTCCACGAAGCGCCGCCCGGTCGCGTTCACCATGATCCCGAAGGGGTAGCTGTGCTTCTGGAAGGCGTCGCCGACGGCGAGGTCGCCGAATTCGGGGGCGTTGCGCTCCCACCCGACGGCATGGCAGCCGGACCAGTTGCCGGCCGTGCTCGCGCCGATCTCGGTGGCCATGCGGATGCCGTCGCCGGTGTTGTAGGCGGTGCCCCGCACCTTGGCGAGGTCCCAGCCCGGACCGAGGTAGCGGGTGCGCCATTCCGGGTTGGCCTGGAAGCCGCCGGCCGCCAGCACCACGGCGCGGGCCGGGATGTCCGTCGCCGCCCCGTCCCGGCGGACGCGCACGCCGGCCACGCGCGCGCCGTCGTGCAGCAGGGAGAGCGCGCGTGTCTCGAACGCGATCTCGATCCCGCGCGCCCGCGCCGCCTTCCACTGCGCCTCGACCAGCCCCGGCCCGCCGCCCCAGGCCTCGACCGTGAGCCCGCCCCAGAACCGGAACCGCCCGTCCACCTTGAACGCCTGCCGGCCCCAGATCGGCGCGAAGCGCACCCCCTTGCCGCGCAGCCATTTCAGCGTCTCGAAACTGTTCCGCACCAGGATTTCGACCAGTTCGGGATCGGTGCGGTACTCGGTGACGCGGAACATGTCGTCGAAGAACATGTCCTCGGTATAGGAGCCGAAATCGGTGATCGCGCATTCGGCGTCGGTCAGGTCCGGCATCAGTTCGCGCAGGTCCTCGACGCCGTTGTAGACGGTGCGGATCGCGCCCGCGGTAAAGCGCGTGTTGCCGCCGCCGAGCTCCTCCGGCGCGGCTTCGAGGACCAGCACGCGCGCGCCCGCCTCCTCGGCCGCGAGCGCGGCGCACATGGCGGCGTTCCCCGCCCCGACGACGACGACATCGTGTTCCATGGCTCGGCGCCCCTCCCGTTTGCCGCCCGGCGGACGGCCTTGTGGACGGCCTTGTACACGATAAGGCGGCGCGCCGCGGCGTTCCCGCGCCGTTTTCCGCTACACGGGAAAGCCGGGTTCGGCGCGGGGGAGGCCGTCGTGGAGGTCGAGCATCCGTTCGCGCCAGGCGTAAACCGGGTCGTCCGCCTCCAGCAGCCGGAAGGGGCTGACGACGCGCGCCCACATGAAGGCGCCGAAGGCCGCGTAGTCGGCGAAGTTCGGGCCGGCGCCGCCGAGGAAGCCGCCCCCCTCCACCGCCTTGCGCAGCGGGTAGAGCGCCATCTTCAACTCGCCGCGCGTCTCCTCCCGGTTCGCCACCGTCTCCTCCAGCGGCGCGCCGAAGCGCTTCTCCCGCGAGGCCCGGAAATAGGCGCGGTCCTCCGGCTCGATCGCGTCGAGGATGTCGCGGACGACGCAGCGCGCGACCAGCGGGTGGACACGGCTGTCGGTCCAGGCGGCGACGAAGCGCGCCCCGGCCTCGCCCCCCGGCCCGGCGAACAGCGGCGGCCCGCCCGGATAGGCGCCTTCGAGGTAGCGCGCGATCTCCCAGCTGTCGGACACGACGGTCCCGCCATCGACGATCACCGGCACCAGCTCCTGGCCCGAAAAGGCGAGCTTGTGCTTGTCCGAGAAGCGCACATGCTCCACCCGCGCGCCCGATTCGAGGCCCTTGTGGGCCAGCGCCAGCCGGGCGCGCCAGCCGAACGGGCTGAACCTGCGCCCGCCGAGGCCCGACAGGTCGTAGAAGTCGATCGCCATGCCCGCTCTCCCCTCGCGCCCCGCCCGCCGGAGGCCCGGCGCCCGCTTAGCACGCCCGCGCCGGGCGCGGACAGCCGGTTGTCAACGGCGGCTTCGGGCGATATTGAGCGTAGCGCATCCGCTTGCGGCGGGCACGGGCAAAACCGGCGAACGAGGCGGGGTCGAGGGAGACAATCCGCGGTGAAGAATTTCCCGGAACCGCTTTTGCGCGGCTATCGATCCTTCAGGGACGACCGCTACGACCGCGAACGCGCCCGCTACCGCTCGCTTGCCGAGCGCGGGCAGGCGCCGACGACGATGGTCATTGCCTGTTGCGATTCGCGGGTCGCGCCGGAGACAGTATTCGACGCCGCGCCCGGCCAGATCTTCGTGGTGCGCAATGTCGCCAATCTGGCGCCGCCGTTCACGCCGGACGAAGGCCTCCACTCGACTTCGGCCGCGCTCGAATTCGCCGTGCGGGGCTTGAAGGTCCGGCATATCGTGGTGCTCGGCCACGCGGGCTGCGGCGGCATCCGCGCGGCGCTGCGCCCGGCGGCGGAGCCGCTGTCCCCCGACGATTTCGTCGGCAAGTGGACGAGCCAGCTCGGGCCGGCCGCCGAGGCGGTGGCGGATCGCGAGGGGCTGAGCGACGCGGAACGCCAGACCGCGCTGGAACGCGCCTCGATCCGCCGCTCCATCGCGAATCTCAGGACCTTCCCATGGATCGCGGCGCCGGAGGCCCGCGGCCGCCTGGCCCTGCACGGCGCCTGGTTCGACATCGCCAACGGCGAGTTGTGGACGATGGACCCGGCGGACGGCGAATTCCACAAGGCCGGGTAAAGCGCCGCGCCGGGCGCCGTCTCGCCCTTGTGGCGCGTGCTCGATGGGCGGCCCTGGACGGTGGACCTGTCCGGCGCGCCGGGCGGGCAATGGGGCCAGCGGCGATTCCGGGGTTGACGCTCCCGGCGCCGACCCCCTATCCTGCCTCCACCGCCGGTTGCGGGATGCTCCCCGCGCCGAAACCGGCGACTCTCGACACGGGAGGGAAGGATGGGGTTACGACATCGCGGCCCGCCGCGCGGCGGAAAACCGCCGAGGCGGACGACGACGCGCGCCGCGAACTTTTCGACCGCACGGTCCGGAAAATCAAGGCGCGCAACGCGCGTCGGGATCCGCGGGAAATCCAGGACCATATCGACGAGGCGGTGGATGCCGTTCGCGCGGGTCGTTCTTGACACCAATGTCCTGGTCAGCGCCCTGATCTCCGAGGATGGCCCGCCCGCCCGCCTGCATCGGGCGTGGCTCGACGGCGGGTTCGAACTGGCGACCTCCGACGCCCAGATCGCCGAAATCGCGGAAGTTCTCGCCCGGCCAAAGATGGAGCGGTTCATCGACGCCGGCAGCGCGGCGATCCTGGCGGAGAACCTCGACACGCGCGCCTTCGTTGTCGATTGCCCGCCGATGACGGGCCTGTCCCCCGACCCCAAGGACGACGCGATTCTGGCCACCGCCATCGCCGTCGGGGCGGAATTGGTTATTTCGGGCGACAAGAAGCACATGCTCGCGCTCGGGGAGGTCGAGGGCATTCCGATCGTCGACGCCGGCGAGGCCCTGAGGCGCCTCGGCGTCGCGTAGCCCGCGACGCGACCGGGCGCGCGGGAAAATATCCGCCCGCCGTTCCCGGTCGATATGTCCCGCGCCGCCCGCTATCCTGAAGCCATCGACAGCCGGGGGGGCGCTCCCCGCGCCGAAACCGGCGACTCTCGATACGGGAGGGAACGATGGCCGTCACCGCTCCACGGTCCGTCGCGCGACACGAAACCGCCGAAGCCGGCGACGAGGAGCGTCGCCGTTTCGAGCGCGCGGTCGCGAGAATCAGGGCGCGCGCCGCGCATCTGGACGAGCAGGAAGTCCACGACTTGATCGACGAGGAGTTGGAAGCCTATCGTGCGGGTCGTCCTTGACACCAATATCCTGCTAAGGGCCTACATCGAGGAAGGGAACTGGCCGGACCGGCTGTACCGGGCGTGGCTCGATGGCGCGTTCGAACTGGTGACCTCCGACGCGCAAGTCGCCGAACTTGTCGGAGTGATTGCCCGGCCGAAGCTCAAGCGGCTGATCGATGGGCGAGACGCGGCCAGCCTCGTGGAGAACATCCGGACTCGGGCGACTTTCGCGCGCGACCCGCCCGAAGTGGATTTCTCTCCCGACCCGGACGACAATTCGATCCTGGCCGCCGCCATCGCCGGCGCGGCCGACCTCATCGTCTCCGCCGACAAGAAGCACATGCTCGCGCTCGGGGAGGTCGAGGGCATTCCGATCGTCGACGCCGGCGAGGCCTTGAGGCGCCTCGGCGTCGCGTAGCCCGCGACGCGGCCGGGCGGTTGGGCGGGGCGGGACGCCCTTCCGGCGCCGGCGCCCCTGCCCCCTGGGCCCCGGCTCGGGGCCGGGGCGCGGCGAAGGCCGCGGCTCAGGGCCGGGGCGCGGCGAAGGCGGGCGCTACGGCTCCACGACGAAGAGCGGCGCCTCGCCGCGGGCGACGCGGGAGATGTTTTCGAAGGCGAAGTCGAGGCGCCGCCACCAGGTGTCGATCGTGGTGCCGGCGGTGTGCGGCGTGACGACCACGTTCTCCATCGAGAGCAGCGGGCTGTCGCCGAGCGGCTCGCGCTCGAACACGTCCAGCCCGGCCCCGGCGATGACGCCGCCGCGCAGCGCCTCGACCAGGTCGGCCTCGACCACGGCCGGGCCGCGCGCGGTGTTGACCAGCACCGCCGTCGGCTTCATCCGCGCCAGCGCCGCCTTGTCGATCAGGCCGCGCGACGCCTCGGTCAGCGGCGTGTGCAGGGTCACGATGTCGGAGGTGGCGAGCAGTTCGTCGAGGTCGAGCCGCCGCGCGCCCAGTTCCGCCTCGACCTCCGGCGGGGCGGGGTGGACATCGCAATACACCGGCTCGGCCAGGAAGCCCCGGACCATCCGCGCCGTCTCGCGGCCGATCTTGCCGAAGCCGACGATGCCGACGCGCTTGCCGCGCAACTCGTACATCGACAGCGCCTCGCGGTGGCCGAGCCACTCGCCCCGCGCCATCGCGTTGTGGTGCGGGGGCAGCTTGCGGTAGACCGCCAGCATCAGCATGACCGCGTGCTCGGCCACCGTCGGGGCGTTGGCGCCCCCGTTGGTCGCCAGCGGAATGCCGGCGGCCGCCAGCGCCGCCACGTCGAGCCGGTCGTACCCGGCGCTCAGTATCTGCATCAGCCGCGCCTTGCCGGCGACGTCGATGTCGTCGAAGCCGAGCGCGTAGAGCATCAGGTAGTCCGCGTCGGCGACATGGGCGCGCCGCTCCGCCGCCGGCGTCGCCGCCTCGCACGGGACCAGTTCGAACCCCTCCGGCGTCTGGGCCAGCGCCGCCGCGACGATGCGGTCGGGCACGCTGGAGGCGGCGTAGAGGAAGACGATCTTCCCGGTGTTTTCCATGGCGGCGGCCCCGGCGGGATTGCGGAGCCGCCATCTTTACGGCGCGCCGCGCCCGCCGGCAAGCGGGCGTCCCCGGCCGTTCGCCGGCGGGCCGGCTCGACAAGGGCGCGGCGGGGGCGCAGATTGGCGCGATGGAGAGGGGCGGGACACCGGCGCGCGGGGCCGGGCCGGGCGCGGCGGGCCGGCGCGTCTCGGTGCTGCCCGCGCTGCCGCTGCCCGGCCCGTGGGACTATCTCGACGGCGGGCTGGACCTGGAGCCGGGCGCGCTGGTCGAGGTCCCGGCGGGCGGGCGGCGCGTCGTCGGCGCCGTGCTCGGCGAGGGGACCGGCGGCATCGCGCCGGCGCGGCTCAAACCCGTGCTCCGCCGTTTCGACGCGCCGCCGCTGCCGCGCGAGACGCTGGCCTTCGTCGATTGGGTGGCGGCCTACACGCTCTCGCCGCCGGGCGCGGTGCTGCGGATGGCGGCGGGGGTTCCGGCCGCGCTTTCGCCGCCGCCGCCCGTCCTCGCCTACGCCCGCGCCGCGGCCGCGCCGGACGAGGCGGCGCGGCGGACCCCGGCGCGCCGGCGGGTGCTGGAGCTGCTGGCGGACGGGCCGCCGCGCACGGCGGCGGACATCGCGCGCGAGGCCGGGGTTTCGCCGTCGGTCCCCAGGGGGATGGCGCGCGCGGGGCTGCTGGCGACCGTCGCGCTGCCCGGCGAGGCGCGCTTTCCCGCGCCGGACCCGGACCGGCCGCCGGCCGTCGCGTTCAACCCGGCCCAGCGCGCGGCCGCCGCCCGGCTCGCCGCCGCCGCGCGGGCGGGGCGGTTTTCGGTCGCCGCGCTCGACGGTGTGACGGGATCGGGCAAGACGGAGGTCTATTTCGAGGCCGTCGCCGAAACGCTGCGCCAGGGCCGCCAGGCGCTGGTCCTGGTGCCGGAGATCGCGCTCTCCGCGCCCTTCCTCGCGCGGTTCGAGGCGCGGTTCGGCGCGCCGCCGGCCGAGTGGCATTCCGACCTGCCGCCGGGCCGCCGGCGCGCGGTCTGGCGCGGCGTCGCCGACGGGCGCGTCCGGGCGCTGGTCGGCGCGCGGTCGGCGCTGTTCCTGCCCTTCCCGGACCTCGGCCTGGTCGTGGTGGACGAGGAGCACGACGCCGCCTTCAAGCAGGAGGACGGCGTGCCCTACCAGGGGCGCGACATGGCGGTGGTGCGGGCGCGGATCGGCGGCGCGGCGGCGGTGCTGGCCTCGGCCACGCCGTCGCTGGAGACCGTCGTCAACATCGCGCGCGGGCGCTACGAGCGGGTTCCGCTGCCCGCCCGCGCCGGCGCGGCCGGCCCGCCGGAGGTGCGCGCGATCGACCTGCGCCGCGAGGGGCCGGAGCGCGGCCGCTGGATCGCGCCCCGCCTGGTCCGCGCGGTCGGCGAGGCGCTCGGCCGCGGCGAGCAGGCGCTGCTGTTCCTGAACCGGAGGGGCTACGCGCCGCTCACGCTGTGCCGGGCCTGCGGGCACCGGATGGCGTGCCCGAACTGCGCCGCCTGGCTGGTCGAGCATCGCGGGCGCGGCCGGCTGGTGTGCCACCATTGCGGCCACGCGGCGCGGCGGCCCGAAGCCTGCCCGGAATGCGGGGCGGAGGACGGCCTGGCCGCCGCCGGCCCCGGCGTCGAGCGGCTGGAGGAGGAGGTCCGCTGGCGCTGGCCGGAGGCGCGGGTCCGCATCGCCTCCAGCGACACGCTGTCCGGCCCCGGCGCGGCCGCCGAATTCGCCCGCGCCGTGGCCGGGGGGGAAGCGGACATCGTCGTCGGGACGCAGGTCGCGGCCAAGGGCCACCATTTCCCGCTGCTCACCGTGGCGGGGGCGGTGGACGCCGATCTCGGCCTCTCCGGCGGCGACCTCCGGGCGGGCGAGCGCACCTACCAGCTGCTGCACCAGCTGGCCGGCCGCGCCGGGCGGGCGGAGCGGCCGGGCCGCGTCTTCCTCCAGACCCACATGCCCGACGGGCCGGCGATGCGCGCGCTCGCGGCCTGGGACCGCGACGGCTTCCTCGCCGAGGAGGCGCGGGCGCGGGAGGAGGCGGGGATGCCGCCGTTCGGCCGGCTGGTCGCGCTGGTCGTCGCGGGCCGGGAGGCCGAACGGGCCGACGAGGCGGCGCGGGCGCTGGCCCGGTCCGCGCCCCGGTTCTCGAACGCGCTGGTGCTGGGGCCGGCCCCGGCCCCGCTGGCGCTGCTGCGCGGCCGCCACCGGCGCCGCCTGCTGCTGAAGGCGGGGCGCGAGGTCAATGTGCAGAAGGTCGTGCGCGACTGGCTCGCCCCGCTGAAATTCCCGCCCGGCGTCCGCGTCTCCGTCGACGTGGACCCCTACGGCTTCCAGTAGGGGCGGGCGCGAACGCGCGCGGACCAGTCCACTCCGCCATAGGTGACCGCGAGAACCAGAACTTCGCGAGCCTCGTCGTCCACCGTGAACGCAATAACGGCTTTCCGCGCGGCCGAAATCTTGCGCAAGCCGGGAAGTATGTCGTCACATGGAGACCCGAAACGTGGAAAACCTTCCAACCTCTGGATCGCACTTTCGATCTCGTCGAGTTTGCGCCCGGCGACCGCTTCGCCAGCGTAATCTCCGATCCAATGGACGATCTCGTCAAAGTCTCGCTCGACGAGGGCGTGGTAACGAATGCGGTGGCTCATCGCCCGCGCATCGCCTGAAGCCTCGCGCGGGCGGCGGAGAAGACTCGATCCCCGTCCAGGAACTCCGACCGGGGTGTTTGCGCACGGGCGCGGATTTCATCGGCCATGGCCATGAGCGCCTGCTCCCGCTCCTCCTCGTCCCGGATCGCCGTTTCGGCGGAGACGCCCGGCCCGGTCTCCTCCTCCAACGAAGAGCGATTGTCCCGCATGACAAAGCCGAGCGCCGGCGCGGATGGCTTGGCCATGGTATTCTCCCTGTCCGATCCACATCGCCATTATACAGGCCGATGGCGCGCCGTATCGACCGAAATTTCGCCGAACCCGCGGCCGCGAAATCCGCCGCGCGATTGCTTGCGCGCTCCCGCGGGCCATGCTAGAAGCCGCGCGCGTCCGGGCGGGAGGGTCCGGCGCCTCTCCGGACACGGGGCGGGGGACGGTTCCCGGTGGCTCTCGAATCGCAAGGCCTCGCGGCGCGCTACGCCTCGGCGCTCTACGAACTCGCCGAGGAGGAGCGGGCGCTCGACGCGGTCGCGGCCGATTTCGACGGGCTGCGCCGCCTGGTCGCCGGCAACGCGGACCTCGACCGGCTCGCCCGCTCGCCGGCGCTGGGGCGCGAGGCGCAGGCCCGGGGCATGGACGCGGTGCTGGAGGCCGGCGGCGCCCACGCGCTGACCCGCAAGTTCGTCGGCGTCGTCGCGGCGAACGGGCGGCTGTTCGCGCTCCCGGCGATGGCCGGCGCGTTCCTCGCCGAACTGGCGCGCCGCCGCGGCGAGGAGACGGCCGAGGTCGCGTCCGCCGTCGAACTCTCGCCGGAGCAGGCCGAGGCCGTGGCCGAGGCGCTGCGCGAGGCGGTCGGGGGTAAGGTCCGGGTCGCGCTTTCGGTGGACCCGTCGCTGATCGGCGGCCTGGTGGTGCGCGTCGGCTCGCGCATGGTCGACAGTTCGATCCGCTCCAAGCTGCAACGTCTGCAATTCGCCATGAAGGGTACGGGCTGATGGACATCCGAGCCGCCGAGATTTCCTCGATCCTGAAGAGCCAGATCGCCAATTTCGGGGCCGAGGCGGAGGTCGCCGAGGTCGGGCAGGTGCTGGCCGTCGGCGACGGCATCGCCCGCGTCCACGGCCTCGACCGGGTGCAGGCCGGCGAGATGGTGGAGTTCCCCGGCGGCATCCGCGGCATGGCGCTCAACCTCGAGAGCGACAATGTGGGCGTCGTGATCTTCGGCGACGACCGCGACATCAAGGAGGGCGACACGGTCAAGCGGACCGGCAGCATCGTGGACGTGCCGGTGGGCAAGGGCCTGCTGGGCCGGGTGGTCGATCCGCTCGGCAACCCGATCGACGGCAAGGGGCCGATCGAGGCGGCGGAGCGCCGCCGGGTCGAGGTCAAGGCCCCCGGCATCATGCCGCGCAAGAGCGTGCACGAGCCGATGCAGACCGGCCTGAAGGCGATCGACAGCCTGATCCCGATCGGCCGCGGCCAGCGCGAACTCGTCATCGGCGACCGCCAGACCGGCAAGACCGCCATCGCGGTGGACACCTTCATCAACCAGAAGGCCGCGAACGACGCCGCCGGCGACGACGAATCGCGCAAGCTCTACTGCATCTATGTCGCCATCGGCCAGAAGCGCTCCACCGTGGCGCAGATCGTCAAGACGCTGGAGGACCACGGCGCGATGGAGTACTCCATCGTCATCGCCTCCACCGCGTCGGAGCCGGCCCCGCTGCAGTTCCTCGCCCCCTATTCCGGCTGCGCCATGGGCGAGTTCTTCCGCGACAACGGGATGCACGCGGTGATCGTGTACGACGACCTGTCCAAGCAGGCCGTCGCCTACCGCCAGATGTCGCTGCTGCTGCGCCGCCCGCCGGGGCGCGAGGCCTATCCGGGCGATGTGTTCTACGTGCATTCGCGCCTGCTCGAACGCGCCGCCAAGATGAACGACGAGAACGGCGCCGGCTCGCTCACCGCGCTGCCGGTGATCGAGACGCAGGCGGGCGACGTGTCGGCCTACATCCCGACCAACGTGATCTCGATCACCGACGGCCAGATCTTCCTGGAGACCGAACTGTTCTACCGCGGCATCCGCCCGGCGGTGAACGTGGGCCTGTCGGTGAGCCGGGTCGGCTCGGCCGCGCAGGTCAAGGCGATGAAGCAGGTCGCCGGCCGCATCAAGCTCGAACTGGCGCAGTACCGCGAGATGGCCGCCTTCGCGCAGTTCGCCTCCGACCTCGACCCGGTGACGCAGCGCCTGCTGGCGCGCGGCGTGCGGCTCACCGAACTGCTGAAGCAGTCGCAATACGCCCCGCTGCCCTTCGAGGAGCAGGTGGTGTCGATCTTCGCCGGCGTGCGCGGCTACCTCGACGGCGTGGCGGTCGGCGACGTGACCCGGTTCGAGCAGGGCCTGCTCTCCGAGGTCAAGGCCAACGGCGCCGCCATCCTCGACGCCATCCGCGCCGAGCAGGAGCTGAGCGGCGACACGGACCGCAAGCTTACCGCCTTCGTCGAAGCCTACGCCGGCAAGTTCGCCTGAACCCCGGATCGTAACGCCGCGGCCGGCCGGGAGAGGACATGCCGAGCCTCAAGGACCTCAAAATCCGCATCAACAGCGTCAAGTCGACGCAGAAGATCACGTCGGCCATGAAGATGGTGGCGGCGGCGAAGCTTCGCCGCGCGCAGGAGCAGGCCGAGGCGGCGCGCCCCTATTCGGAGCGGATGGAGCGGATGATCGCCTCGCTCGCCGGCGGCGCGGCCGCGGGCGGGCCGAGGCTGCTGGCCGGGACCGGGGCGGAGAACGCGCACCTGCTGGTCGTCATGACGGCGGACCGGGGGCTGTGCGGCGGCTTCAACACCTCGATCGTCCGGGCCGCGCGCAACCGCATCGCCGCGCTGGAGCGCGAGGGCAAGACGGTCAAGCTCCTCTGCGTCGGCCGCAAGGGCCGCGACCAGCTGCGCCGCGACCACGCGGCCCGGATCGTCGATTCGATCGAGGGCGCGACGCGCCGCGGCGTGTCCTTCGCCAGCGCCGACGGGATCGCCGCCCGCCTGATCGCCATGTTCGAGGCGGGCGAGTTCGACGCCTGCACGCTGGTCTACAACCGCTTCCAGTCGGCGATGACGCAGGTCGTCACCGAACGCCGGATCATCCCGGCGAGCGTGCCGGAGGGGGACGGGGCGCCGGCGGGCGCCGCGCGCCACGAATACGAGCCGGACGAGGAGGGCATCCTCGCCGAACTGCTGCCGCGCAATGTCGCCACGCAGGTGTTCTCGGCCCTGCTGGAGAACACGGCGAGCGAGCACGGCGCGCGCATGACGGCGATGGACAGCGCCACCCGCAACGCCGGCGACATGATCGACAAGCTGACGCTGACCTACAACCGCACGCGCCAGGCCTTCATCACCAAGGAGCTGATCGAGATCATCTCCGGGGCCGAGGCGCTGTAGGCGCGGCGGCGGACGCAACGGACGGGCGCGCGCCCGGCAACCGCGAGGACCGGCCGACGGGGCCGGACGGGAGTGGAGCGATGGCGACGAACACGACGGGCAGGATCGACCAGGTTATCGGCGCGGTGGTGGACGTGCGGTTCGACGGCGACCTGCCGGCGATCCTGAATGCGCTGCACACGGAAAACGGCGGCGAGCGCCTGGTGCTGGAGGTCGCGCAGCACCTCGGCGAGAACATGGTCCGCACCGTCGCCATGGACAGCACCGAGGGGCTGGTGCGCGGCGCCGAGGTGGCGGACACCGGCGGGCCGATCTCGGTCCCGGTCGGGCCCGAGACGCTGGGACGGCTGATCAACGTCGTCGGCGACCCGATCGACGAGGGCGCGCCGATCGAGGCCCGCTCCAGCTACCCCATCCACCGCCCCGCGCCCGCCTATGTGGACCAGTCCACCGAGGCGGAGATCCTGGTCACCGGCATCAAGGTGGTGGACCTGCTCGCCCCCTACGCCAAGGGCGGCAAGATCGGCCTGTTCGGCGGCGCCGGCGTCGGCAAGACCGTCATCATCATGGAGCTGATCAACAACATCGCCAAGGCGCATGGCGGCTTCTCGGTCTTCGCCGGCGTGGGCGAGCGCACGCGCGAGGGCAACGACCTCTACCACGAGATGGTCGAGTCCGGCGTCATCAAGGAGCGGGGCGAGGAAGGCTCCAAGGCGGCGCTGGTGTACGGCCAGATGAACGAGCCGCCGGGCGCGCGGGCGCGGGTCGGCCTCACCGGCCTGACGCTGGCCGAGTATTTCCGCGACGAGGAAGGCCAGGACGTGCTGTTCTTCGTGGACAACATCTTCCGCTTCACCCAGGCCGGTTCGGAAGTGTCGGCGCTCTTGGGCCGCATCCCCTCGGCGGTGGGCTACCAGCCGACGCTGGCGACCGACATGGGCACGCTGCAGGAGCGCATCACCTCGACCAACAAGGGGTCGATCACCTCGGTGCAGGCGATCTACGTGCCCGCCGACGACCTGACCGACCCGGCCCCGGCCACCTCATTCTCGCATCTCGACGCCACCACGGTGCTGTCGCGCCAGATCGCCGAACTCGGCATCTACCCGGCGGTCGATCCGCTGGACTCGACCTCGCGGATGCTCGACCCGCGCGTGCTGGGCGAGGAGCATTACGCCGTCGCGCGGCGGGTGCAGGAGGTGCTGCAGACCTACAAGTCGCTGCAGGACATCATCGCCATCCTCGGCATGGACGAGCTTTCGGAGGAGGACCGGCTGACGGTGGCGCGCGCGCGCAAGATCCAGCGCTTCCTCTCGCAGCCCTTCTTCGTCGCCGAGGTGTTCACCGGGACGCCGGGCGTGCTGGTGCCGCTGGAGGAGACGGTGCGCGGCTTCAAGGAAATCGTCGAGGGCCTGCACGACGACCTGCCGGAGGCCGCCTTCTACATGGTCGGCGCCATCGACGAGGCGGTCGACAAGGCCAAGGAGATGGCCGCCGAGGCGGCCTGACCCGCGCCCGGTCCGGCGCGCCGCCGCCCAGCCTCCCGGAGACGGAACGATGGCCGAGGAAACCACGCTGTTCGAACTGGTCTCGCCGGAGCGGCTCCTGATGTCGCGCCAGGTGGGCATGGCGGTCGTGCCGGGGGCCGACGGCCTGTTCGGCGTGCTGCCGCGCCACGCGCCGCTGATCTCCACGCTGGTCCCCGGCGCGATCGAGGTTTACGAGGACGGCGCGGTGACGGAGCGCGTCTTCGTCTCCGGCGGCTTCGCCGAGGTGACGGGCGAGCGCGTGACCGTGCTGGCCGAGGAGGCCGCGCCGGTCGCCGAACTCGACCCGGCGGCGGTCGAGGCGGAGATCGCCGACCTGCGCGACGAGGCCAAGGACGCCGAGGGCGCGGAGGCCGAACGCCTGGCGCGGCGGATCGCCGGGCGCGAGGCCGTCCTCGCCGCCATGCGGGCGGCCGGCGCGGGGTAGCGGCGCCCCGGACGCGGAACCGGGGAGGAACGCATGGATTTCGCGCCCAGCGAGGAGCAGACGCTCATCGTCGATACGGTGCGCCGATTCGTGCGCGAGGAAATCCTCCCCCTGGAGGAGAAGCTCGACCCCGACGCGGACGAGGTGGAGCCGGAGGTCCTGGCCGGGCTGGTCGCCAGGACGAAGGCGATGGGCCTCTACGGCCTCGACACGCCGCCGGAATACGGCGGGCCGGACATCGACATGGCGACCCGCGTGCTGGTCGCCATCGAGTGCGCGCAGCACCGCGCCGGCCTCTACGCCCCCTGCTACAACGCCTTCGGCGGCGCGCGCCAGGCGCAGCTGTTCGAGGCGACCGAGGCGCAGAAGGAGAAATACCTCTACCCCATGCTGCGCGGCGAGAAGCGCGCCTTCTTCGGCCTGTCCGAACCCTCGGGCGGCAGCGACCCGGCCCGCGCCATCCGCACCCGCGCCGTCCGCGACGGCGACGACTGGGTGCTGAACGGGACCAAGCTGTGGATCAGCGGGGCCGACCGGGCGGATTACGGGCTGGTCTTCGCGCGCACCGGCGGGCCGGGACGCGCCGGCGTGACCGCCTTCATCGTCGAGACGCACTGGCCCGGCTTCGATGTCGCGCGCGTCGTGCACACGCTGCGCTCGGCGAAATACGCCACCGAAATCCACATGCACGACCTGCGCGTCCCGCACGAAAACATCCTGGGGCGCGAGGGCGGCGGTTTCGCCATCGCCAACGACCGGCTCGCCCGCCAGCGCGTGCCCTACGCCGCCGAATGCCTCGGCGTCGCCGTCGCCGCCCACCGGATGGCGGTGGAGTACGCCAAGTTGCGCGAAACCTTCGGCGCCCCGCTGGCCAGCCGGCAGGGCATCCAGTGGATGCTGGTCGAGAACGAGATCGACATCCGCGCCGCCCGCCTGCTGGTCCTCGACGCGGCTTCGCGGGCGGACCGGGGCGAGCCGTTCCGCACCGAATCGGCGATCGCCAAGCTGGTTTGCGCCGAGAACGGCTTCCGGGTGGTGGACCGGGCGATGCAGATCCACGGCGGCCTCGGCGTCGCCAAGGACCTGCCGCTGGAGCGCTGGTTCCGGGAGATGCGCATCCGCCGGATCGGCGAGGGGCCGAGCGAGGTGCAGAAGCACGTCATCGCCCGCGACATCCTCGGCGGCTCGCTCCGCTAGGAGCGGGACGCGGATCGGGGAAGGAGGCCGGCGGCCCGGACATCCCGGACCGCCGGCTTCCCCGGCGTTCGGGTTCAGAGCAGCTTCAGGTCCGCCGCCGCCTTCTTGCCGTTGCGGCCGGTTTCGAGTTCGAAGGACACTTTCGCGCCCTCGTCCAGCCGGTCGATGCCCGCGCGTTCGAGGGCGGTGATGTGCACGAAGGCGTCGGGGCCGCCCTGGTCGGGCTGGATGAAGCCGTAACCCTTGACGGCGTTGAACCACTTGACGGTTCCGGTGGCCATGTTCGGTCTCTCCTGCGAGGGGGTCGCGTGCGGGCGCCGCCGGTCCGGCGGTTCCCGGTTGGTGAGCGTTTTCGTTGTCGGGGAACGCGGCGGGCCGGCCCGGCGGGCGGGGCCACTCGATATTCGCAAGACACGGACGCAACGCCCGGAACATGGGGCTTCGGGGCGCGCGGGTCAAGGGAATTTGAACCGGGCCGGCGATGCGGGCTATTGTCGGCGCCGGAACCGGCCGGGAGGGGGCGCGATGAAGGCCGCGCGTTTCGCGTACAGGCGACCGGAATCGCTGGAGGAGGCGCTCGACCTGCTGGCCGGGGCGGGCGGGGAGGCGCGCCCGATCGCCGGCGGGCAGTCGCTGGCGCCGATGATGGCGATGCGGCTCGCGCGCCCGGCGCTGCTGGTGGACATCGCCCGCATCGCGGCGCTCGCGGGGATCGAGCGGCGCGGCGGCGGGCCGGAGGGCGGCGGGACCGTCGCGATCCGCGCCGCGACCCGGCAGGTCGACGCCGAGCGGAGCGCGGCGGTCGCGGCCGGCGCGCCGCTGCTGGCGGCGGCGCTGCCCTGGGTCGGGCACATCCAGACCCGCAACCGCGGCACCGTCGGCGGCAGCGTCGCCCACGCCGACCCGACGGCGGAGATCGTGCTGGCGGCGGTCGCGCTCGGCGCGGAGGTCGAACTGGCCTCGGTCCGGGGGCGCCGGACGCTCGCGGCCGCCGGTTTCGCGCTCGCGCCCATGGAGACGGCCGCCGGGGAGGACGAATTGCTGACGGAAATCCGCTTTCCCGCCCCGCCGGCCGGCCTCGCGGTCGGCGCGGCGGTGGAGGAGGTCGCGCCGCGCGCCGGCGACTACGCGCTGGTCGCCGCGGCGGCCGAGGTCGGGCTGGACGGCGAGGGGCGGTGCCGCCACCTGCGCCTCGCGGCGAGCGGCGCCTCGCCCGTCCCGGTCCGGGCCGCGCCGGTCGAGGCGGCGCTGGACGGCTCCAGGCTCGACGACGGCGCGGTCGAGGCGGCGGCCCGGGCGATCGGCCCGCTGCTCGACCCGGAGAGCGACATCCAGGCCACGGCCGCCTATCGCCGCCGGGTGGCGCCGGGGCTGCTGGCGCGCGCGATCCGCGCCGCCCGCGACCGCGCGCTCGCCGCCGGCGGGAGGGCGGCGGCGTGAGCGCGGCCCGCGAGCTCGCCGTCGAACTGACGGTCAACGGCCGCCCGGTCGCCGCCTCGGTCGAGCCGAGGGTCACGCTGGTGGACTTCCTGCGCGACCGGCTCCGCCTGACCGGCGCGCATGTCGGCTGCGAGCACGGCGTCTGCGGCGCCTGCTCCGTGCTGCTCGACGGCGACCCCGTGCGGTCCTGCCTGGTCTTCGCGGTACAGGCGGACGGCCGCGCGGTGACCACCGTCGAGGGGCTGCGCGAGGAGGACGGCTCGCTCGGCGTGCTGCAGGAGGCGTTCCGGGAATGCCACGCGCTGCAATGCGGCTACTGCACCTCCGGGATGCTGGTCGCCGCGCGCGGGCTGCTGTCGCGCGTCGCCGACCCGGACGACGCCGAAATCCGCGAGGCGATCGCCGGCAACCTCTGCCGCTGCACCGGCTATGTGCAGATCGTCGAGGCGGTGCGGCTGGCCGCCGCCCGGCTGCGCCAGCGCCCGGAGGGAGGGTCCGATGGCCGTGGAGACCGATAGCCGCCCGGCGCGCGCGCGCCGCCCGACGCGGGAAAGCCGCCGCTTCGTCGCCGGGACCGGGCGTTTCGTCGCCGATGTCGAGGTTCCGGGCGCGCTGCATGTCGCCATGGTGTCCAGCCCGTGGCCGTCGGCGCGCATCCGCTCCGTCCGGACCGAAGCCGCGCTGGCGTCGGAGGGCGCGGTCGCGGTGCTGACCGGCGCGGAGATGGCGGCGGAGACCGAGCCGCTGGCCAACGGCCTCGATACGCCGGGGGTCCGCTGCTATCCGCTGGCCGTCGGGCGGGCGCGCTACGCTGGCGAATGGGTCGCGGCCGTGGTCGCGGAAAGCCGGGCGCTGGCCGAGGACGCGGCCGAACTGGTCGAGGTGGACTACGAGCCGCTGCCCTTCGTCGCGGACGCGCTGGAGGCGCTCGACCCCGCCTCGCCGCCGGTGCACCCGGACCACGGGAGCAATGTCCTCTACCGCCGCACCTTCGCCTGGGGGCCGGTGGAAGAGGATTTCGCCTCGCAGCCGCACGAGCTTTCCTTCCGGGTCCGCTGGGGGCGCAGCGCCACCGTGCCGATCGAGACCTTCGGCGTCGTCGCGCGCTGGGACGAGGGGGCGGAGCTGCTGGACATCTGGGCCTCGATCCAGATGCCGTCCTACGCCGAGCAGGTCGCCGAGGGCCTGCGCCTGCCGCTCAACCGGGTGCGGGCGCATTACGACGTGGACGTGGGCGGCTCCTACGGCGTCAAGCGCGGGATCAAGCACACGCTGCTGACGGGCTGGCTCGCGCGCCGGCTCGGCCGCCCGGTCCGGCTGGTCGAGGACCGGCTGGAGAACATGGCCGGCGGCGACATGCACGGCCCGGACCGCCGCTTCGACGTCTCCGTCGCCTTCGACGATTCCGGCGTCGTGCGCGCGATGCGGCTGCGCGCGCTGGAGGACGCCGGCGCGCAGGCCGGCCGGGCGCCGCTGCAACTCGGCAAGCCGGTCTGCGCCATCGTCGGCGCCTACCGGATCGCCAGCGTGGAGTACGAGGCGGTCTGCGTCTCGACCAACAAGACCGGGCAGACGGCGGTGCGCGGCTTCGGCATGGCGCCGACCAACCTCGCCATCGAGACCGCCATCGACAAGGTGGCGCGCCGGCTCGGCCTGTCGCGGCTGGAGGTCCGGCGGCGCAACTTCGTGCGCGCGGACGAGTTCCCCTACGCCACGCCCAGCGGTTCGGAGTACGACAGCGGCGACTACCACGCCGTGCTGGCCAAGGCGCGCGGCCTCGCCCGGTTCGACGAACTGCTCGCCCGGCGCGACGCGGCGCGGCGCGAGGGGCGGATCGCCGGGATCGGGATTTCGACCTGCCTGGAGCCGAGCGGCGGCAACTCCGCCTTCGAAACCCTGATGAACCCGAAGAACAAGGCCACCACCTGGCCGGAATCCTGCATCGTCAAGATCGACCGCACCGGCCGAACGACCGCGACGATCGCCACGTCGAGTTCCGGCCAGGGGCACGAGACGCTGGTCGCGCGGATCGTCGGCGAGGAGCTCGGCGTCGATCCGGCGGAGGTTCGCGTGATCCGCGCCGACACGCTCTCGGCGCTGCCGGGCAACACGCCGGTGGCGAGCCGGATGGCGATCATGCTGGGCGGCGCGGCGGCGGGCGCGGCCGTGAAAATCCGCGAGCGGCTCCTGCGGATCGGCGCGCACAACCTCGGCGTCGCGCCGGAAGCGGCGGTTTACGCCGACGGCGCGGTCGCCCGCGCGGACGACCCGTCCCGCCGCCTTTCGCTCGCGCGCGTCGCCTGGATCGCGCACCGCGAGTTCCACAACATGCCGCCGGACATCGAGGAGCCGGGCCTGCAGGCCTTCCATGTCTGGCAGGTGCCGGGCGGCGGCCGGCTGCCCGGCCCGGACGGGCGCACGCGGATGTATCCCTGCTTCTCCTTCAGCGCGCAGATCGTCTATGCCGAGATCGACCGGCTGACCGGCAAGGTGGGCCTCGAGGACTACGCCATCGCCCACGACTGCGGCACGGTGTTCGACGAGGACATCGTGCGCGGCATGGTGATCGGCGGCGCGGCGCACGGGATCGGCGCGGCGCTGTACGAGGAGTTCGCCTACGACGGCCACGGGCAGTTGCTCTCCGGCACGCTGGCCGACTATTCGATGCCGTCGGCCCACGAGGTTCCCGAAATCCGGCTGGTCGAGCATTGCACGCCCTCGCCGCTGACCTCGCACGGGCAGAAGGGCGTGGGGGAGGGCGGCTATCTCGGCGCGCCGGCGGCGGTGGCGAGCGCCGTGAACGACGCGCTGGCCCCGTTCGGGATCGAGTGCCTCGAACTGCCGCTGCGCGCCGGCAAGCTGTCCGACCTGCTGGCGGCGGCGGGAGAGGCGCCGTGATTATCGACACGCACGCCCATATCCTGCCCCAGGGGACGCTCGACGCGCTGGCGGCGCGGCCGGGCGCGTTCCCCTCCGTCGAACTGCTGGCGGACGAGGGCGCCGGGCCGCGGCTCGCCTTCGCCGGCGGCGCGCCGACCCGTCCGGTCATGGCGAAGCTGCGCGAATTCGAGCCGCGCCTGGGCTTCATGGCCGGGGCCGGGATCGACCTGCAACTCCCCGGCGGCTGGCTCGACGCCTTCGGCTACGAACTCCCGGCCGAGGAGGGGGCGGACTGGGCGCGGTTCCTGAACGAGGGGATGCTGGCCGAATGCCGCGACCGCGACGGCGCGCTGCCGCTCGCCACCGTGCCGCTGCAATCCGGCCGGCTGGCGGCGCAAGTGCTGCGCGAGGCGGTCGGGGCCGGAATGCCGGGCGCGATGATCGGCACGCGCAACCGCGGCGCGGAGGGCGATCTCGACGACCCGGACCTCGACCCGTTCTGGGCGGCGGCGGCGGCGCTCGGCGCGCCCGTCGTGGTCCACCCGATGTACGGGTCGGCGGATTCGCGCCTCGCCGACATGCAGATGATGAACGCCGTCGGGCGCGTGTCCGACGTTTCGACCTCGATCGCCCGGATGCTGTTCAAGGGGCACCTCACGCGGTTCGAGGGGCTGGAGGTCGTGGCGTCCACCGGCGGCGGCGCGCTGCCCTACATGCTGGGCCGGCTGGCGCGCAACCGCGACGCCTTCCCGGCGCTCGTCGCCGATCCGGTGGAGCAGTTCGCGCGCCTGCGGTTCGACAGCCTGGTCTTCCGGCCGGAAGTCCTGCGCTTCCTGACGGCGGCCGCCGGCGTGGACCGGGTGATGCTCGGCTCCGACTACCCCTTCCCCATCGGCGACCCGGACCCGAGGAAGGTCGTCGAATCGGCCGGCTACGCGCCGGCGGAGGTCGAGGCGATGCTCACCGGCAACGCGCGGCGCCTGTTCGGGATTTGAGGGGGGGCCGGTCCGCCTATTGTCCCTTCACGTCATTACCTCGAAGCGTCAATATGCCCGCGATGGAGCGTTTCAAGGACAGGGAGACGGAGCGCCTGTTTCGCGGACTGCCCGCGCGCCGCCTGCCGCAGGACATCCAGCGCCGGGCGCGCATGAGGCTTCAGCGTGTCGCGACGGCGGTCGCGCTCTCCGACCTCCGGCTGCCGCCCTCGCATCGCCTGGAAGCCTTGGGCGGGGACCGGAAGGGCCAGCACAGCATCCGCGTCAACGCCCGGTGGCGCGTGTGCTTTCGCTGGACGGGAGAAGGCGCGATGGATATCGAGATCGTCGATTACCACTAGGAGGCGCGGTCATGGCCGACATGGAGCCGATCCACCCCGGCGAGCATCTGGCGGAAATCCTGGAGGAGCTCGGCGTGAGCCAGCACCGGCTCGCGAAGGCGGCGGGGGTTCCGCCACGGCGAATCGACGAAATCGTCCACGGCCGCCGCGCGGTCACGGCGGACACGGCGCTGCGCATCGGGCCGGCCCTGGGGATGACGGCGGAATCCTGGCTGAACCTGCAGTGCCTGTACGACCTCGACCGCGCCCGCGCGACGCTGGACCTCTCGGAGGTCGAACCGCTCGCCGCGGCCCGCTGACGCCGGCGGGAACGCCCCGGCCCGGAGGCGCGGGGCGGTTGACATACGACATGGTGCGGATTACAGTCCGCCATGATACGGAGTTTCCGAAGCCGGGCGCTCAGGCGCTTTATGGAGCGCGGCGAGGAGCGGCGCATCCACGCCGAGCATCGCGAGAAGGTGCGGGACATCCTGGCCCGCCTCAACGCCTCGGCCGGCCCGGAGGACATGGACCTGCCCGGCCTCCGGCTCCACCGGCTGATGGGGAACCTCGCGGGCTTCTGGGCTGTCGCCGTGCGCGCGAACTGGCGGGTGGTCTTCCGGTTCGAGGACGGCGACGCCGTCGATGTGGATTACCTGGACTACCATTAGGAGGGCCTCGCCATGCTCATGCACGATCCGCCCCATCCCGGCGCGTTCATTCGGCGCCAGTGCCTCGAACCCCTGGGCCTGACGGTGACGGAGGCCGCCAGGGGCCTCGCCGTCTCGCGCAACACGCTTTCGCTGCTGCTGAACGGGCATATCGGCATATCGCCGGAGATGGCGATCCGGCTGTCGCACGCTTTCGGCGGCAGCCCGGAGAGCTGGTTGCGCCAGCAGATGCAGTACGACCTATGGCGCGTCCAGCAAGACCGGGAGCCGGTCGCGATCCGCAAGTTCGCCGCCGCCTGACCGGCCGGCGGAGACGCCTCGGACCGGGCGGACGGAGCGATGGCGGAAACCGGATCGGGAGGCCGCCTACGGGCGGTCCGCGAGCAGCGCTTGCAGCCGGGACATTCGCAACGCCAACATGAGCGGCTCGTGTTCCGAGAACCGGACGAATCCGAACCGCTCGTAGAAGGACCTCGCCGTTTCGTCCAGCGTCTGGACGACGACGGCGCGCGCGCCGACCACCCTCGCGGCCGACGCCGCCCGCCTCGCCGCGTCCACCAGCAGGTCCGCCCCCAGTCCGCGCCCGCGCCAGGCCTCGTCCACCGCCAGTTGCCCGAGCAGGATCGCCGGGATCGGTTCGGGCAACCCCCGCCCGATCCGCGAGGAAACGCGGCGCCGCTCGACGGAGGTCGCGGCGAGGCTGTAGAAGCCGACCGCCCGGCCGCCCGCGCAAACGACATAGGCGCGGGCGCCGCCCTTTGCCTCGTTCAGGCGCGCCTTGCCGCGAAGCCAGGCGTCGAGGGCGGGCGCGCCGGACGCGAAGCCGGAGACGTCGTGGCCTTCGCCCAACGGCTCCGGCGCGGTTACCCGTTCCACAACGGCCGTCGCGCATGTCGCGCATAGCGCTCCCGCAGCGCGGCGTCCGGCTCCGCCGGCGCGTCGAGCGCGGCGACGAACGCTTCCCAGGCCTCGTCGTCGAGCAGGATGACGGGCCGCTCGCTCAGGGCGTCCATCGCCGCCGCCTCGCTCGACCGCAGCACGAACTCGGTCCGCGTCACGCCCCGGATCGCCGCCGCGCGGTCGATGAGGGCCAGACGCTCCGCCGTCAGCCGGAAGTTCACCTGGGCCATCCGGCGCCCCTCCCCGTCCCGATCGAGCCGACAGCCCAGCGTATATCGCGCGTATAGACAGCCGTCAACAGTCCCGGCGCCGGACGGCGACGGCCAAAAAATACGCGCGCGGTCATGACGGCTCGCGGTCGGTCCCCGCCCCGTCGCTCGCCCGATCGGGAGCGAAAAGACCTTGCGGGCGAGGGTCGATCCCCGGTATTGTCGCGCTGGCGCCCGAGCCAAGACCCAGCCCCGCGGCTTCGGCCTCGCGAGGGATACGTTGGGCACCTCCGGGCGCCGCTTTTTCTTTTCCGCCCGCCCGAACCGGGACGCCGCGCCGCCGCGCGGAGTCGAGTTGTCGCGCCCGGCACTTGTGGAACGTGACAAGATTGGTCTCGCGCCCGTCGCCGCTCCGGTTCACGACTGCCTTGAACCACCCGCCGTCCGCCGATTCGCATACGAACGCCAGGGTCTTCTCGTTTTGGAGAATGGCGTGTCCATGGTCGATAACGGTCTGCAACCGCTCGTAGTCTTCCGGCGCGAGGTCGGGGTGGCGCGCCGCCTGTTTGGCCGCCGTCTCGGCCGTCATGCGCACGGATCCCGAGCGCCCTCCGAGAGCCGCCAGAAGGGCGTCGTCGAGCACGGCCACGATCCGGTCGCCGGCGCCTCGCGGGCCGCGGGGCATGGGCCGATCTCCTCCGCCGGCGGGGAAGGCCCTCGAAACGGGGGTTCGGGGGCCTTCCCGCGGCGGTCAGGCGAGGTCGAAGCGGTCGAGGTTCATCGTCTTGCCCCACGCCGCCGCGAAGTCGTCCACGAAACGGCGCCCGGCGTCCGCGCAGCCGTACACCTCCGCGATCGCGCGAAGCTCGGAGTTCGAGCCGAAGACGAGATCGACGCGCGTGGCGGTCCATTTGAGGTCGCCGGTCGCGCGGTCGCGCCCCTCGAACGCCTCGCCGGCGTCGGAGACGGGCGTCCACTCCGTGCCCAGGTCGAGCAGGTTCGCGAAGAAGTCGTTGGTGAGCGCCTCCGTCCGTTCGGTGAAGACGCCGTGCCGGGAACGGTCGAAATTCGCGTCCAGCACGCGCATCCCGCCGACGAGCACCGTCATTTCGGGCGCCGTCAGCCCCATCAGCTGCGCCCGGTCCACCAGCAGCCGCTCCGCCGGGACCGCGCTCCCGTTGCGCACATAGTTGCGGAACCCGTCCGCCGCCGGTTCGAGCACGGCGAAGGAGTCGACATCCGTCTGCTCCGGCGAGGCGTCCGTGCGCCCCGGCGCGAACGGAACCTCCACGTCGTGCCCGGCGTTCCTGGCGGCCTGTTCGACCGCCGCGCAGCCGCCGAGGACGATCGTGTCGGCCAGCGAGACGCCCTTCCCGTTCGCCTGGGCGGCGTTGAACCTGTCGCGGACGCCCCCGAGGGTTTCGAGGACGGAGGCCAGTTCGGCCGGCCGGTTGACCGCCCAGTCCTTCTGCGGCGCCAGGCGGACGCGCGCGCCGTTCGCGCCGCCGCGCATGTCGGAGCCGCGATAGGTCGAGGCCGAGGCCCAGGCGGCCGACACCAGCTGGGACACGGACAGGCCGGTTTCGAGGATCCGCGCCTTCAGCGCGGCGATGTCCTGGCCGTCGATCGGGTCGTGCGTCGCGGCCGGGACCGGGTCCTGCCAGATCAGCTCCTCGTCCGGGACCTCCGGGCCGAGATAGCGCGAGCGCGGCCCCATGTCGCGGTGCGTGAGCTTGTACCAGGCCCGCGCGAAGGCGTCGGCGAACTGGTCCGGGTTCGCGTGGAACCGCCGCGAGATGGGTTCGTAAATCGGGTCCATCCGCATCGCCATGTCGGCCGTGGTCATCATCGGCGCGTGGCGCTTCGAGGGGTCGTGCGCGTCCGGCACGGAGTCGGCGCCGGCGCCGTTTTTCGGCCGCCACTGCCAGGCCCCGGCGGGGCTTTTCGCCGCTTCCCACTCGTAGCCGAACAGCGTGTCGAAATAGCTGTTGTCCCAGGAGGTCGGCGTGGGGGTCCAGGCCCCCTCGATGCCGCTGGTGATGGCGTCGCCGGCCTTGCCGCTGCGGAAGGTGCTCCGCCAGCCGAGGCCCAGCTGCTCGATCGGCGCGCCTTCGGGTTCGGGGCCGACATGGGCCGTGTCGCCGGCGCCGTGGGCCTTGCCGAAAGTGTGGCCGCCGGCGGTGAGCGCGACCGTCTCCTCGTCGTTCATCGCCATGCGCGCGAAGGTCTCGCGGATGTCGCGGCCGGAGGAGACCGGGTCGGGCTGGCCGTTCGGCCCTTCGGGGTTCACGTAGATCAGGCCCATCTGCACGGCGCCGAGCGGCGCGTCGAGTTCGCGGTCGCCGGTGTAGCGCTCGTCGCCGAGCCATTCGACCTCGGCGCCCCAGTCGACGTCGTCCTCCGGCTCCCAGACGTCCTCGCGCCCGCCGGCGAAGCCGAAGGTCCTGAAGCCCATCGACTCCAGGGCGCAGTTGCCGGCGAGGATCATCAGGTCGCCCCAGGAGAGCTTCCGGCCGTATTTTTGCTTGACCGGCCAGAGCAGGAACCGCGCCTTGTCGAGGTTGCCGTTGTCGGGCCAGCTGTTCAGCGGCGCGAAGCGCTGCGTGCCCGCGCGCGCGCCGCCGCGGCCGTCGCCGATCCGGTAGGTGCCGGCGCTGTGCCACGCCATGCGGATGAAGAGCGGCCCGTAATGGCCGTAGTCGGCCGGCCACCAGTCCTGCGACGTCGTCATGACGTCGAAGATGTCCTTCTTGACGGCGGTGAGGTCGAGGCTCTCGAACTCCCTGGCGTAGTCGAACCCCTCGCCCATGGGGTTGGACAGGGAGGAGTGCTGCCGCAGGACGTTGAGGTTCAGCCGGTTCGGCCACCAGTCCCGGTTCGCGGTTCCGCCGCCGGCGGCCCCCCGGGCCCGGCCCGTCACCGGGCACTTGCTCTCGGTCATGATTGTCTCCTTCGTTCGGTGCGCGGGTTCGGAACGCCGGCTCCGTCGGTTGCCGGCGCGAGAATTAGCCCGGCGTTCCGCCCCGCGCAACCGTCGAGGCGGCCAGGACCGCGCCCCGGCGCCGCGGCCGCCCGCGCGCTCAGAGCTTGTCGCCCGCGACGACGGCGAAGCGCCAGAATTTCAGGTAGCAGTCCACGTTTTCGAAGCCGTCGGCGGCCATCCATTCCAGTTGCTGGGCCAGCGTGGCGGTGCGGCCGCGCGGCGCGGAGACGATGGAGCCGGCGATGTCGGCGTCGGTGGCGCCGAGGTCGCGCGCCATCTTCTCCCATTCGCGCGCGAACACCCCCTCCGACTCCTCCGTCGCGCCGCGCGCCTGGATCACGTTGATCGCGCGCCCGCCCCGGCGCAGCGCCGCGTAGGTCGCCGACAGCAGCGTGCGCTTGGACCTGTTCTCCAGGAAACTGGCGGAAAGCTCCGTGATCGCCACGTCGTAGGGGCCGCCGAAATCGGCCCGCACGTATTCCGCCAGTTCGAAATCGACCCGGTCGCCGAACTCCGCGAGGCGGCCGCGCGCCGCCTCCAGGCTGGCCGCGCCGTCGTGGACGAGGTGAGCCCGCGCCGCCGGCATCCGGCGCATCAGCCGGGCGACCAGCAGGCCGGTGCCGGTGCCGATGTCGAGCACGCGGTAAGGCTCCCCCGGCCGGGGGTCCGGCAGCAGCCGCAGGGCGGCGTCGTGCAGCAGCTTCATGCGCGGCACCAGCCGGCGCCGCGCCGACGACAGCGCGCCCGGATCGCCGTCGCGCCCGTCGTCGGCGAACATCGCCCCGGCCCCGCGGCCCTCCGCCGCCCGCGCCTCAGGCGAACAGGCGCTCGCCCTCCATGCCCTTGTAGAGATGGGCGACGTATTCGCCGTAGCCGTTGTAGAGCTTCGTCGGGATGCGCCCGCCGCCCAGCATCTTCTCCGTCTTCTGGCTCCAGCGCGGATGCGGCACATCCGGGTTCACATTGGCCCAGAACCCGTACTCCGCCGACTGGATCTCCTCCCAGAACGAGACCGGCCGGCTCGCGACGAAGGTGAAGCGCACGATCGACTTGATCGACTTGAAGCCGTATTTCCACGGAACCGCGAGGCGCAGCGGCGCGCCCATCTGCGGCGGGGCCGGCTTGCCGTACACGCCGGTGGCCAGGAAGGCGAGTTCGTTGGTCGCCTCCGCCATGGTCAGCCCCTCGAGGTAGGGCCAGGGATACCAGTGCTGGCGCTGCCCCGGCGCCGTGTCGGGATCGAGGAAGGTCCGCATCTCGACGTATTTCGCGCCGGAGAGCGGCCGCGCCAGCTTCACCAGTTCGGCGAGCGGGAAGCCGGTCCAAGGCACGACCATCGACCACGCCTCGACGCAGCGATGGGCGTAGACCCGCTCCTCCAGCGGCATCCGGCGGATCAGCGCGTCGATGTCGAGCGTCAGCGGCTCCTCGACCAGGCCGTCCAGCGTCACCGTCCACGGCCGCGTCCGCAGCGCCTGGGCCGCGCGGGAGATGCTCTTGTGCGAGCCGAACTCGTAGAAATTGTTGTAGGTGGTCGCGTCCTCCTCGTCCGTCAGCCCCCGGTCGACCCGGTAGCGGAGGTTGCGTTGCGCCGGGTAGAGGTCCGTCGTGGGGTCCGGCGGGGCCTCGGCCAGTTCGACATCGCCGGCCTTGCCGGACTCGTCGGCGGCGCCGGCGTCGTAGCAGCCCGCCAGCCCGGCGGCCGCCGGCAGCAGCAGGCCGGCCGCCAGCCGGCGCGCCAGCGCGCGCCGGTCGAGGTACAGCGCCTCCGGCGTCGCCTCGCGCTCCGGAATCTCCCATCCCCGCCCGCGTTTCCCGAACATGGCCCCTCCTTCGCGCGAAGCGCTCCCGACATCGGCGCGGCCGCCCGCCGCGCCCTTCCCGGTTACATGGGGCCGCCGCCGGCCCCGCGCAAGCCGCGCGCCGGGATCAGGCGGCGTCCGGGTCGTTGCGCCGCGCCACCACCTGGTCGGCCAGCCGCCCGCTCAACTCGGCGAGGCGGTGGAACGCCCATTCGTAGGTGCCCGCCCCCATGGTGACGGAGCGGATTTCGATGATCAGGTCGTGGACCTCGGATTCCGGGATGTTGGCCTCCACCTCGTCCCAGCCCTTCCAGCCGTCCTTGGCCTGGAAGCCGAGGATCTGGCCGCGCCGGCCGCTGACGATGCGCTGGATGCGGGCGGTGGCGTCGTTCGGGATCGAGATCTTCACGTGCAGCACCGGCTCCAGCAGGACGGGCGAGCATTTCGGCAGCCCCTCCGTCATGGCGATGCGCGCGGCGGTGCGGAACGCCATGTCGGAACTGTCCACCGAATGGTGCTGGCCGTCGTAGAGTTCGACCGAGAGGTCCACCACCTCGAAGCCGAGCGGGCCGCGCTTCATGAAGTCCTTCACCCCCTCCTCGACGGCGGGGATGTAGTTGCGCGGCACCGCGCCGCCGACCACGCTGTCGATGAACTCGAAGCCGGCCCCGCGTTCGCGCGGCGCGATCTTGACCTTCACGTCGCCGAACTGGCCGTGCCCGCCGCTCTGTTTCTTGTGGCGCGCGTGCTGGTCCACGGTTTTGCGGATGGTCTCCTTGTAGGGCACGCTCGGCGGGTTGGCGGAGACCGAGAGGTTGAAGCGGTTCGACAGCCGCTCGCCCAGCACCTGGATCTGCGTGTCGCCCTGGCCGGAGACGATCAGTTCGCCCATCGCGGCGTTGTGCGAGATGCCGAGGGAGGTGTCCTCCTCGCGCAGCCGCTGCAGCGCGCCGGAGAGCTTGACCTCGTCGTTGCGGTTGTCGGCCGCGACCGCCATCGCGTAGACCGGGGCGAGCGGTTCGGGCCATTCCAGCGCCCCCTCCGGCGCGGCGCCCGACGGGGTGAGCACGACGCCGGTCCCGGCGTCCTCCAGCCGGCCGAACGCCGCGATGTCGCCGGCCTCGACGGCGGGGCGCTTCTCCAGCTTCGCGCCGAGCAGCGCGTTGACGCCGCTCAACCGGCCGCCGTTCAGGGTCTCGCCGTCCTTGATCGTCCCGCGCCAGACCCGGACGAAGGAGAGCTTGCCCATGTGCTGGGCGTGCAGGGTTTTGAAGACCTGGGCCACGGCCTCGCCCTCGGGCTCCAGGCCGCGCCGCGCCGCCGTCTCCGCGTGGCCGGGGGCCTCGTGGCGCAGCAGCTTCATCAGCCGCTGCACCCCGTGGTCGCGCTCGCCGGCGCCGATCACCACCGGCACCAGCAGGTCCTCGCGCAGCGTGCGGGCCAGCTGGTCGTAGACTTCCGACTTGTCGAGGTCGACCTCCTCCAGGATTTTCTCCATCAGGCCGTCGTCGAAATCGGCCAGCGTCTCCAGCAGCGCCTCGCGCGCCTCCTGCTGGCGTTCGGCGGCCGAGTCCGGCAGGGGGATCAGCTTCGACGGGCCCTCGGGCGTGTATTCGTAGGCGCGCTCGCTCACCAGGTCGGCGTAGCCGGTAATCGCCTCGCCGTCGCGGATCGGCACGTGGCGCAGCGCCAGCGGCCGGTCGCAGGCGTCCTGCAGCGCGGCCATCAACTCGCGCACCGTGTCGTTCGCGGTGTCGATCTTGTTGATGAAGACGACATGGGGGATCGCGCGTTCGCCGAGGAATTTCAGCATCGGCGCGACGGCCGGGATTTTCTGCGCCTCGGAATCGACCACCACGACGGCGATGTCGGCGGCCATGCAGGCGTTGCGCGCCTCCTGGAGGAACTCCACCGAGCCGGGCGTGTCGACGAAGGCCCAGCGGTCGTCGAGATAGACGCCGTGGCCGACCGAAAGCTCCGTGCTCGCCTGGCGCTTGCGCGCCTCGTCGGAAGCGTCGCCCACGGTGTTTCCGGCCGTCGTCGAACCCTTGCGCTCGATCGCGCCGGCGGTCCGCAACAGGGCCTCGAACAGCGACGTCTTGCCGCTCTGGTACGGGCCGACCAGGACCGCGCACCGGGTGGACCCTCCATTCGCACTGGCCATATCGCGCTTCTCCCCTTCCCAGGCGGCGGGTCCGGCGCCGGGACCCGCGCGTTCGCGGAAGGGGCCGAGGCCATGGCGCCCCCCGCTTTTCCGGGCCGCATTTTCGGCGGGGCGGGGCCGACGGCGCAAGGGCGAATCGCGCCGCCCGCGCGATCCCCCCGCGATCGGCCGGGGGGCGGCGTCAGTTCAGCGCGGCGCAGGCCCGCTGGATGCGCGCGCAGGCGTCCTCAAGCACATCCGTCGAGGTCGCGTAGGAGATGCGGAAATGCGGGCTGAGGCCGAAGGCCGCGCCGTGCACCGCCGCCACGCCCTCGGCCTCCAGGAAGTACCGCGCCACGTCCTCGTCCGTCTCCAGCGTCGCGCCGTCCGGCGTCTTCCGCCCGATCAGGCCGGCGCAGGAGGGGTAGACATAGAACGCGCCCTCCGGCGTCGGGCAGGACAGGCCGCTGGCCTGGTTCAGCATCGAGCACACCAGGTCGCGCCGCTCCTTGAAGACCTTGTTGTTCTCGGCCAGGAACCCCATCGGCCCGTCCAGCCCCGCCACCGACGCCGCCTGGCTGATCGAGCAGGGGTTGGAGGTGGACTGCGACTGGATCTTGCGGATCGCCGCGATCAGCGGCCTCGGCCCGGCCGCGAAGCCGATGCGCCAGCCGGTCATGCAGAACGCCTTCGACATGCCGTTCACTGTCAGCGTGCGGTCGTACAGCGCCGGCTCCACCTCGGCCGGGGTGCAGAAGCGGAAATCGTCGTAGACGAGGTGCTCGTACATGTCGTCCGACATCGCCCAGACATGGGGATGGCGGAGCAGCACGTCGGTAATCGCCTTCATCTCCTCCCAGCCGTAGGCGGCGCCCGACGGGTTGGAGGGGCTGTTCAGGATCAGCCACTTGGTGCGCGGCGTGATCGCCCGCTCCAGGTCCTCGGGCTGGAGGATGAAGCGGTTCTCCTGGGCGCATTCGACGACGACCGGCGTCCCCTCCGCCAGCAGCGCCATGTCGGGGTAGGAGACCCAGTACGGGGCCGGGATGACGACCTCGTCGCCGGGGTCCAGCGTCGCCATCAGGGCGTTGTAGAGCACCTGCTTGCCGCCGGTGCCGATCGTCACCTGGTCCGTCGCGTAGTCGAGGCCGTTGTCGCGCCGGAACTTGTCCGCCACCGCGCGCTTCAGTTCGGGGCTGCCGTCGGGATCGGTGTATTTGGTCTCGCCGCGCGCCATCGCCGCCTCGGCGGCGCGCACGATGTGCGGCGGCGTGGGGAAGTCCGGCTCGCCGGCGCTGAGCCCGATGACGTCGCGCCCCTGGGCCTTCAGCTCGCGGGCCTTGGCGCTCATGGCGATGGTGGGCGAGGTCTGGATGCGGTCCAGCCGCGCGGCGAGGATGCTCATGGCGGACCTCCGTGGGATCGGCCGGGAAAACGGCCCGGACCCTACCCCCGCCCCCGCCCCGGCGCAAGCGCGCCGACGGGCGGCGCGGCGGCGTGGACAGGGGCGGGCGGGGGGGCGCATAAGGGGGCGCGAGGGAGGGACTCCGTGCGGCTGCTGGCGACAAGCGACCTGCATCTCGGCCACGACGCCAACCGGGAGGCGTTGCGCGAACTGGCGGACCACGGCGACGACTGGCTGATCCTCGCCGGCGACATCGCCGAGCGGATCGAGCACCAGGAGTTCGCGTTCCGGGAACTGGCCCGGCGCTTCGCCCGGCTGGTCTGGGTTCCCGGCAACCACGACCTGTGGACGGTGCCGCGCCCCGGCGCGGCGGAGCCGGCGGAGCGCGGCGAGGCCCGCTACCGCCTGCTGGTCGATCTCGCGCGCGCCCACGGCGCGGCGACGCCGGAGGACCCGTGGCCGGAATGGCCGGGCGACCCGGCCGCCGGCCGGCCGCCGCTCGTCGTCGTCCCGCTGTTCCTGCTCTACGATTACAGTTTCCGGCCCGCCGAAGTCGCGCGCGCCGATGTGCGGCGCTGGGCGCGCGCCGGCGGGGCGGCCTGCGGCGACGAGTTCCTGCTGCATCCCGACCCCTGGCCGAGCCGCGAGGCCTGGTGCGCCGCGCGCTGCGACGAGGCGGAGCGGCGGCTTTCCGCGCTGCCGGCCGGCGCGCGCACGGTGCTGGTCAACCACTGGCCGCTGCGCGCGGACCTGGTGCGCCTGCCGCGCATCCCGCGCTTCGCGCCGTGGTGCGGGACGACGCGGACCCGCGACTGGCACCGGCGGTTCCGCGCCGCCGCCGTCGTCACCGGGCACCTGCACACGCGGCGCACCGACGTGGTGGACGGCTGCCGCTTCGAGGAGGTCTCGCTCGGCAATCCGGGCCAGTGGCGGCGCGAGCGCGGCATGGCGCGCTACCTGCGCGAGATCGCGTCCGCGGGCGCTACGAAAGCTCCGCCAGCTTCCTCTTGAGCATCAGCAGGTCGCGCCAGGCCTCGGCCTTGCGCGACGGGGAGCGCAGCAGGTAGGCCGGATGGAAGGTCGCCAGCGCCGGGATCGGCTCCGCCCCCTCGCGCGTCCGGCAGGCGAGCCAGCGGCCGCGCAGCCGCGTGATCCCCTCGCGCCGGCCGAGCAGCGTCTTCGCCGCCGTGCCGCCGACCAGCGCGACCGCCCTGGGCGCGACCAGTTCGATATGCCGGCGGATGAAGGGCAGGCAGACCGCGACCTCGGCCGGCGTCGGCTCGCGGTTGCCGGGGGGGCGCCAGGGCAGGATGTTCGTAATGTAGGCCGAGCGGCGGTCGAGGCCGATCGCCGCGATCATCCGGTCGAGCAGGCGGCCGCTGACGCCGACGAAGGGCAGGCCCTCGCGGTCCTCGTCCGCGCCGGGCGCCTCGCCGATGAACATCGCGGCGGCTTCGGGGTCGCCGTCGCCGAAGACCAGGTTCATGGCGGTGCGCTTCAGCCCGCAGCCCTCGTAGGCCGCGAGCGCGGCGCGCAACTCGTCGAGGCTCCGCGCGGCGCCGGCGAGGCGGGCCGCCTCCGCCTCCGCGCCCGGCCCCCCTTCGGCGGGGGCGGCGGCGGGCGCGGCGGTCCGCGCGGCCGGCGGCGCGGCGCGGGCGCGCGCCGGGGCGGGGGCCGGAGCCGGGGCGCGGCGCGGCGCGGCGGCCCGGGCCCGGGCGGCCGCCGTCTCGGCGAAGCGGTCGATCGGCCGGTCGGCCAGCGCCTCGTCGATGCCGGCCTCGGCGCTCCAGGCGCGAAGCGCGGCGGCGTCCGCCGGTTCCGGCCCGTTCCGCGAGGGTTCGCCCATTCCCGGCCCCCGGTCTTCCTTGCGACGGCGCGGTCGCTGTGCGACATACTAGCGGAAGGGACGGAGCGGGCGAAAGGCGGGCCGGGGCGCATGGAACGGGAGTTCATGGAGTACGATGTCGTGGTCGTCGGGGGCGGCCCGTCCGGGCTGTCGGCCGCGATCCGCCTGCGCCAGATCGCCGGGGAGACGGGCGCCGACCTGTCCGTCTGCGTGGTCGAGAAAGGTTCCGAGATCGGCGCGCACATCCTCTCCGGCGCGGTGCTGGAGCCGCGCGCGCTCGACGAATTGATCCCCGACTGGAAGGCGCGCGGCGCGCCGCTCCACGCCCCGGTGGCGGAGGAGCGGACGATGTTCCTCACCCGGACCGGCGGCTTCCGGATGCCGACGCCGCCGCAGATGCGCAACCACGGCAACTACATCGTCAGCCTCGGCAATGTGTGCCGCTGGCTGGCCGAGCAGGCCGAGGCGCTGGGCGTCGAAATCTACCCCGGCTTCGCGGCCGCCGAGGTGCTGTACGACGAGGGCGGCGCGGTCCGCGGCGTGGCGACCGGCGACATGGGCGTCGGCAGGGACGGCGCGCGCACCGCCAATTTCGAGCCGGGCATCGAGTTGCGGGCGCGGCAGACGATTTTCTCCGAGGGCTGCCGCGGCTCGCTGACCAAGACCCTGTTCGAGCGGTTCGACCTGCGCGCCGGCGCCGATCCCCAGACCTACGGGATCGGCATCAAGGAACTCTGGGAGGTCGATCCGGCCGTCCACCGCCAGGGGCTGGTGGTCCACACGGTGGGCTGGCCGATGGACTCGAACACCTATGGCGGCTCCTTCCTCTACCACCTGGAGGAGAACCAGGTCGCCATCGGCTATGTCGTCGGGCTGGATTACCGCAACCCGCATCTCAGCCCGTTCGACGAGTTCCAGCGCTACAAGACGCACCCGAAAATCCGCCCCTTCCTCGAGGGCGGGCGGCGCGTCGCCTACGGGGCGCGCGCGATCAACGAGGGCGGGTTCCAGTCGATCCCCAAACTGACCTTCCCGGGCGGCCTGATCGTCGGCTGCGCCGCCGGCTTCCTCAACGTGCCCAAGATCAAGGGCACGCACAACGCGATGAAGTCCGGCATGGAGGCGGCCGAGGCGGTGGCGCCGATGCTCGCCGCCGCCGCGCCGGAGGCGGGCGGGCTGGAGGCGGCGGACTATCCCGAACGCCTGAAGCGCAGCTGGGTGTGGGACGAGCTTTACCGGGTCCGCAACGTCCGGCCGGCCTTCCGGGCCGGGCTGTGGCTGGGCCTCGCCCACGCCGCCTTCGACACCTACGCGATGCGCGGCAGGGCGCCGTGGACGCTGCGCAACCACGCGGACCACGAATCCCTGATGCCGGCCGCCCATTGCGAGCGGATCGACTACCCCAGGCCGGACGGGAAGGTCAGCTTCGACAAGCCCTCCTCCGTCTTCCTGTCCAACACCGCCCACGAGGAGAACCAGCCGGCGCACCTCACGCTGCGCGACGCCGGCGTTCCGGTGCGCCACAACCTCGCGCTCTACGACGCGCCGGAGCAGCGGTTCTGCCCGGCCGGCGTGTACGAGATCGTCCACGACGAGGACGGCGAAAACCCCCGCCTGCAGATCAACGCGCAGAACTGCGTGCACTGCAAGACCTGCGACATCAAGGACCCGACGCAGAACATCGACTGGGTGGTCCCGGAGGGCGGCGGTGGCCCGAACTACCCGAACATGTAACCCGCGCGCGGCCGCGCTGGCGGCGCTGCCGCTCGTCCTCGCGGCCTGCGCCGGGCCGGGCGGGACGGCGGCGGACCCGCCCGCGCCGGCGGCGGCGGCCTCCCCGGCGGAGGCGGAGGCCCCCGCCACGGGCGCCGGCGGCTACCTCGCGGCGCGCCAGGCCTACAAGGGCGACGACCTCGACACGGCGGCGGCGCATTACCGGGTCGCGCTCGGCGAGGACCCGGACAATCCGGCGCTGGTCCGCCGGGCCTTCCTCGCGCGGCTGGAGATCGGCGACGCGGCCGGGGCCGCGGCGCTGGCGGAGCGCGGGCTGGCGACCGGCGCCGTCGCGCCGTTCATGCACCTCTCCCTCGGCGTGGAGCGCGCGCGGCTCGGCGACTGGGACGGCGCGGCGGATTTCTTCCTGCTGCTGCCGCGGTCGCGCCTCGGCCTGGTGATGCGCCCGATGCTCGCCGGATGGGCGGCGGCCGGGCGCGGCGACGCGGCGGGGGCGGACCGGGCCTTCGCCGGGCTCGCGGCCATGCCCGGCTTCGAGACGCTGGCGCTGCTGCATATCGCGCACGCGGCCGCGCTCGGGGGCGACGGCGAGGCGGCCGGCGCGGCGTTCCGCGACGCGCTCGCCCGGAACCCGGACCCGCCGCCGCGGCTGCGCCTGGCGGCGGCGGCCTGGCTGGCCTCGGAGCGGCGCATGGAGGAGGCGCGCCGCGCGCTCGGCCCCCGCTCCCGGCGCGGACCCGACCCGGCGGCGGCCGCCGCCATGCTGGACCGCGCCGCCGCCGGCGAGCCGGTCCCGGAACTGGTCTCCTCCGCCGCCGAAGGCGCGGCCGAGGCCCTTTTCGACCTCGCCAGCGCGATGCAGCGCGAGCGGTCGCGCAGCGCCGCCATGGCGCTGGCGCGGCTGGCCCTGCGCCTGCGCCCGGACTTCCCGCTGGCCCAGCTGCTGGTCGGCGAAATCCTCGACGACCGGGGCCGCCACGCCGAGGCGGCGGCGATCTACCGGGACGTGCCCCTGGCGTCGCCCTACGGCGCGCTGGCCCGCCTGCGCGCCGCCGCCAGCCTGCGCGACCTCGGCCGGACCGGGGAGGCCGCCGCCGCGCTGGCCGAACTCGCCGGCGAGCGCCCGCGGGACCCGGTCCCGTGGATCCGCCTCGGCGACCTCAGGCGCGGCGACAAGGACTGGGGCGAGGCGATCGCCGCCTACGACCGGGCCGAGGCGCGGATCGACGCGCCCGGGCCGGAGGACTGGCGCCTGTTCTACACGCGCGGCATCGCGCTGGAGCGCGCGAAGGACTGGAAGCGGGCCGAGCGCGACTTCCTGAAGGCGCTCGAACTCTCGCCCGACCAGCCCTATGTGATGAACTACCTCGGCTATTCCTGGACCGAGCAGGGGGTCCACCTGGAGCGGGCCGAGCGGCTGATCGAAAAGGCCGTCGAACTCAGGCCGAACGACGGCTACATCCTCGACAGCCTGGGCTGGGTGCTGTTCCGCACCGGCCGGTTCCACGAGGCGGTGCCGAAGCTGGAGCGCGCGGTCCGGCTCAAGCCCAACGACCCGACGATCAACGACCATCTCGGCGACGCCTACTGGCGCGTCGGCCGCCGGATCGAGGCCGGCTTCCAGTGGCGGCGCGCGCTGGCGATGGACCCGGAGGCGGAACTGCTCTCCGCCATCGAGGAGAAGCTCGAACGCGGCCTGCCGGCGCCGGACCGCCCGGACGGGAGCGGCAAGACGGCCGGCGGCGCGCATGTCCCGGGCGCTTGAACTCGCCGCGCCGGCCAAGCTCAACCTCTTCCTGCGCGTCGTCGGCCGCCGGCCGGACGGCTACCATTGCCTGGACGGACTCGCGGCCTTCTGCGCCTTCGGCGACACGGTGGGCCTGCGCGCCGGCGGCGGCGACGGGCCGGACCGGGTGGAGGTAACCGGCCCCTTCGCCGGGCGGGTCGAGGCGCCGGACCTCGTCGCCCGCGCGATCGCCGCCTGGCGCGCCGCGTCCGGCCTGCTCCCGCCGGTGCGGGCGACGGTGCGCAAGCGCATCCCGGTCGCGGCCGGCCTCGGCGGCGGCTCGGCGGACGCGGCGGCGGCGTTGCGCGGGCTTCAGGCGCTGGCGCCCGAACCGCTGCCCGGCGGCGCGCTGCTGGAGGTCGCCCGCTCGCTCGGCGCCGACGTTCCGCTTTGCCTCGCCGGCGCGCCGGCGCGGACGCGCGGGATCGGCGACCGGCTCGATCCCGCCGGGCCGCTCCCCGCGCTGCCGGCCGTGCTGGCCGCGCCGGAGGCGGCGCTGCTGTCGGGCGAGGTGTTCCGCCGGTTCGACGGTCCGTTCTCCCCGCCCGCGCCGGACATGCGCGGCCCGTGGACGGCGGCGGCGCTGTTCGAGCTGCTGGAGCGCGAAGGGGGGAACGACCTGCTCCGCCCGGCGGCCGCGCTCGCCCCGGCGGTGGGGGAGGTCCTGGCGGAACTCGCGGCGCTGGCCGGCGCGCGCCATGCCGGCATGTCGGGCAGCGGCTCCGCCTGCTTCGCCCTGTTCGCGCCGGGGGACGAGGCGGCGGCCACGCAAGGGGCGGCGGCGCTCGCCCGGCGCGGCCTGTGGGCGGTCGCGACCCGCCTGCCGCCCGGCGCCGCCCCGGCGCCCGCCGCCCCCTAGGCCGCCCGCGCCCCCGCCTCCCGCGCCGTCTCCCGCACGACCCGCCACGCCGCCTCGACATGGCGGCGTTCGGTCGCCTCCGCGCCGATCGACCAGCGGATGGCGTAGGCGCCGCGCACGCGGTTTTGCGTGAAATACACCTTCCCGCCGTCGTTCAGCCGCTCCAGCAGGTCCGCGTTCAGGCGGTCGAGCGCGGCCGGGTCCGCGATCCCGGCCGGGCGGTGGCGGAAGTTGAACAGGGCGAGCGAGCGCGGCGCGACGATCTCGAAATCCGGCGCGGCGCGGACCCAGCCCTCGACCTCCGCCGCCAGCCCGATATGGCGGCGCAGGACCGCCCGCAGCCCCTTCGCCCCGTAGGACCGCAGCACGAACCACAATTTCAGCGCCCGGAACCGCCGGCCCAGCGGCACGCTCCAGTCGCGGTAGTCGATCACCCGGTCCCCTTCCCGGCTCTTCAGGAACTCCGGCAGGATGGCGAGCGCGCGCACCAGCGCGTCCGGGTCGCGCACGAAATGGGCCGAGCAGTCGAAATTCGTCATCAGCCATTTGTGCGGGTTCAGCACGATGCTGTCGGCGTACTCCACGCCGTCGGCCATCCAGCGCGCCTCGGGCAGGATGAGCGCGGAGCCGGCCCAGGCCGCGTCCACGTGCAGGAAGACATCCTCGCGCCGGCACACCTCCCCGATCGGGCGCAGCGGATCGACCGCGCCCACCCCGGTCGTCCCCATCGAGGCGACGACGCAAGCCGGGACGATCCCCGCCGCCCGGTCCGCCGCGATCGCCGCCGCCAGCGCCTCCGGCCGCATGGCGAAGCGCGCGTCGGTCTCGACAAGGCGCACATTGGCCTTGCCGTAGCCGGCGATTTTGGCCCCCTTCTCGGTCGCGGAATGCGCCTGTTCGGAGGTGTAGACGGCGAGCGGCGGGCCGGCCGCCATGCCGTCGGCGTTGGCCCGGCCGCCGGTCGCGCGCTCCCGCGCCGTCAGCAGCGCGCACAGGATCGCGCCCGACGCCGAGTCCTGGATGACGCCATGCAACCCCTCCGGCAGGCCGGACAGGCGGCGCAGCCAGTCGAGCGCGCGGGTCTCCAGCTCCGTGCCGGCCGGGCTCGTCTGCCACAACATGCAGTTGACGCCGAGCGCCGCCGTCAGCATCTCCGCCAGCACCGAGGGCGGGCCGGCGTTGGCCGGGAAGTAGGCGTAGAAACCCGGATGGCGCCAGTGCGTGACGCCGGGCAGCAGGATTTCGCGGAAATCGGCGAGGATGGCGTCCATCGGCTCGCCTTCCTCCGGCGGGTCCTCCGGCAGGCGGGCGGCGATGTCGCCCGGCGCGGTCCGGGCGCGGACGGGGAAGGCCTCGACCCCTCCGTCCATGTAGTCCGCCATCCAGTCGACGACGGCGTGGGCGTGGGCGCGGAACTCCTCGGCGTCCATGGCGGCGGCTCCTCGATCCGGGGCGGGTGGGGCTGTATCGCCCGGCCGCCGGTCCCGGCGCAAGTCCGCGCGCGAACCGGGCGCGAACCTCGGGGCGAACCGGGCGCGCTTGCGCCGGGCGGGGCGGGGCGGCATAGTCGGCGCCTTCGAGACCCACGGGCGGCCTTCCATGCATTCGACCGTCGCGCGCGCCCCGCTCGCGCTCCCAGCCCTCCGCGCCCGGCCGCCGCGATGACGCCGGCGGCGCGCCTGGCCGCCGGCGGCGCGTTCGCGCTGCTGTGGCTGCCCGCCGGGCTGGCCGGGCAGGCGGTCGCGCGTGGCGTCGTCCCGGCGATGGACGCGGACGCGCTGCGCTCGCTCGCCGTCGCCGCGCCCTGCGGGCTGCCGCTGGCGCTCGCCGTGTTCGCGCTGCGCCGGGCCGGCCGCCGGGGCGCGGCCTTGGTCGCCTTCGCCCTTCTCGCGCCGGCGAGCGTGTTCGCCGTTCTGGCGGCGGGGCTGCTCGGCCCGGCGGCGATGGCGCTCGGCGGGATACTGCTTTCGGTCCCGGCCTGGATCGCCTGGGCGCTGCCACGGCTGGCGGCCGGCCGGGCGGGGCGGCGGCGATGACGGGACGCCGCCGGATCGCGGCGGCCGCGCTGGCGCTGGCGGCGCTGGCGGGCTGCGCGCACCCGGTGCCGAACCGGCAGGGCGACATCTGCGCGCTCTTCGAGCAGAACCCGGACTGGTACGACCACGCCCGCGCCTCGGCCAAGCGGTGGGGCACGCCGATCCACATCCAGATGGCCTTCGTGCGCCACGAATCGAGCTTCCGGAGCGACGCCCGGCCGCCCCGGGAGTGGTTCCTCTTCATCCCGCTCGGCCGCCCCTCCACCGCGAAGGGCTACGCCCAGGCGCAGGACCCGGTGTGGGGCGAGTACCTGGACGAGCGGGGCTCCTGGCTCAGCAGCCGGTCGGACATGGAGGACGCGCTCGACTTCATCGGCTGGTACAACCGCAAGACCCGGCGCAGCCTCGGCATCGCCCGGGACGACGCGCGCAACCTCTACCTCGCCTACCACGAGGGGCGCGGCGGCTACCGGAGCGGGAAGTGGAAGCGGAAGCCGCAAGTGCGGGCCGTCGCGGCCAAGGTGGCGAACACCGCCGAGCGCTACCGCGGCCAGCTGGCGCGCTGCGAGGCGCGGTTCCGCTGCGACGCCTGGTATCAGGTCTGGCCACTCTGCCGCTGACCGGCGAGCCAGCGCGCGAGCGCCTTGCCGGGATCGGCGATCTCCGCCACCGAGGCGTACCACCAGTCCTCCCAGCCCGCCTCCGGCAGGCCCGCGAACAGCATCAGGTTGAGCGGGTAGGCCTCGCTGTCGGTGCAGCGGCGGAAATCGTCGCGGAACAGGAAGGTCGGCTTGCCGAGCGCGACCGCCATGCCGAGTTCGACCGCCACCCCCTCGTCCGGCGGGCAGCCGTTGACGACGGCGAACAGCCCGTCGGCCTCGCGCACGTCGCGCGCGTCGGCCTGCCCGATCCGCCAGGCCCAGCCGGGCGCGGCCTTGTCGACCTGGTTGTTGCGCGCGAACGGCTCCCACACCTCCGCGCCGGCGGCCTCCAGCGCCGCCGCCAGCGCGGCGAGCGGCCCCTCGCGCAGCTGGGCCGAGAAACCGTAGGGATTCGCGAGGTAAAGCGTCTTCCGCCGCGCCATGCGCCGCCTCCCGCCGCGTCGATTGCGTTTGCGAAAGCTTCGGGGTTTTCCGATACTCGGGGCCATGCGGCGGTTCGTCGCGGGAAAGCGGCCGGGATTCGGGCGGAGGCGGCGTTGGGCCGGTTGACGACGCATGTGCTGGATCTGGCGCTGGGCCGCCCGGCGGCGGGGCTGCGGATCGAACTGTTCCGCGCCGGCGGGGACGGGCGCGCGCGCCTCGCCGAGGCCGCGACGAACGCGGACGGCCGCTGCGACGCGCCCCTGCTGGAGGGGGCGGCGTTCCGGCCCGGCCGCTACGAACTGGTGTTCCACGCCGGCGACTATTTCCGCGCCGCCGGCGCCGCGCTCCCCGACCCGCCCTTCCTCGACGAGGTGGCGATCCGTTTCGGCGTGGCGGAGGCGGACGGGCGCTACCATGTGCCGCTGCTGCTGTCGCCCTACGGCTACTCCACCTATCGCGGAAGCTGAGGGGGAGGCCGGGATGCGGCGCGAGATACGGTTCCTGCTGGGCGCGGAGGAGCGCCGCCTGTCGGGCTTCGATCCGCTGGCGACCGTCCTGAACTGGCTCAGGCGCGAGGAGCGGCTGGCGGGGACCAAGGAGGGCTGCGCCGAGGGCGATTGCGGCGCCTGCACCGTCGTGCTGGGCGAGCCGGGGCCGGACGGGGGGTTGCGCTACCGCCCGGTCAACGCCTGCATCCTCTTCCTCCCCGCCCTCGATGGAAAGCAGCTGCTGACGGTCGAGCACCTGAAGGCGGCGGACGGGGCCTTGCACCCGGTCCAGCGCGCGATGGCGGAGCGCCACGCCTCGCAATGCGGTTTCTGCACGCCGGGCTTCGCGATGTCGCTGTTCGCGCTCCAGGCCGACGGGGGGCCGGGGCGGCCTCCGGCGGACCGCCAGGCGATCGACGACGCGCTGGCCGGGAACCTCTGCCGCTGCACCGGCTACGGGCCGATCGTCGCCGCCGCGCGCGCGATGGGGCCGCCGCCGGCTGGCGCGGCCGTCGCCGATGGGCCGCTCGACCGCGCGGCGACCGCCGCCCGGCTGGCGGCGCTCGACGCCGGGGGGCCGCTGGCGGTGGAGGGGGCGGGGACGCGCTGGTTCGCGCCGACGGAGGCGGGGGCGTTGTGCGGCCTGCTCGCCGGGCATCCCGGCGCGGTCCTCCTCGCCGGCGCGACCGACGCCGGCCTGTGGGTCACGAAACAGCATCGCCGCCTCGAAACGATAATTTACCTCGGCGCGATCCCCGAACTGCGGCGGATACGCGAGGCCGGCGGGGCGCTGGAGATCGGCGCCGCCGCGACCTACGAGGACGCGCTGGCGGCGCTGGACGGCCGCGCGCCGGACCTCGCCGAGACGATCCGGCGGATCGGCTCGCGCCAGATACGGGGCGCCGGGACCGTCGTCGGCAACATCGCCAACGGCTCGCCGATCGGCGACAGCCCGCCGCCGCTGATCGCGCTCGGCGCGACGCTGGCGCTGCGGAGCGCGGCCGGGCGGCGGGAGATACCGCTGGAGGCGTTCTTCCTCGACTACGGCCGCCAGGACCTGCGCCCCGGCGAGTTCGTCGAGTCCGTGCGCGTCCCGCTGGCCCGCGCCGCCGGGCTGCGCTGCTACAAGGTCTCGAAGCGGTTCGACCAGGACATTACGGCCGTCCTCGGCGCGTTCGACATCGAGGTCGCGGACGGGACGGTGCGCTCCGCCCGCGTCTGCTTCGGCGGCATGGCGGCGATCCCGAAGCGCGCCGCCGCCTGCGAGGCGGCGCTGGCCGGGCGGCGCTGGGACCGGGCGGCGGTCGAGGCCGGGCGCCGGGCGCTGGAGCGGGACTTCGCGCCGATCTCGGACCACCGCGCCTCGGCCGGCTACCGGCTCGCGGTCGCGCGCAACCTGCTGGACAAGGCGTTCCTGGAGACGACCGCGCCCGACATCCCCACCCGCCTCGCCGGGCCCGGGAGCCACGGCCATGGCTGACGCGACAAGGGGCGGCGTGGGGGCGCCGGCGGCCCACGACAGCGCCGCGCTCCATGTCTCCGGCGAGGCTGTCTATGTGGACGACATCCCGGAGCCGGCGGGCTGCCTGCATGTGTACCCCTGTCCGTCGCGCGAGGCCCATGCCCGCCTGGTCCGGCTCGACCTGGCGGCGGTCCGCGCCGCGCCCGGCGTCGCTTGCGCGCTCTCCGCCGCCGACATTCCGGGCGAGAACGACACAAGCCCGACCGGGACGGGCGACGACCCCTGCCTCGCCGACGGGACGATCCATTTCCTGGGCCAGCCGCTGTTCGCCGTCGCGGCCGAGACGATCGAACAGGCGCGCGCCGCCGCCGCCCGCGCCGTCGTCGAGACCGAGCCGCTGGAGCCGGTCCTGACCGTCGAGCAGGCGATGGCGGCCGGCTCCTTCGTGCAGGACCCGCACACAATGCGCCGGGGCGACGCCGGGCGGGCGCTGGCCGCCGCGCCGCGCCGCCTCTCCGGGCGGATGGAGATCGGCGGGCAGGACCATTTCTACCTGGAGGGGCAGGTCTCGCTCGCCATCCCGGCGGAGGGGGGCGGCATGTTCGTCCACTGCTCCACCCAGCACCCCTCGGAAGCGCAGCACGCCGTCGCCAAGGTCCTCGGCCGGCCGGACAACGCGGTCACGGTGGAGACGCGGCGCATGGGCGGCGCCTTCGGCGGCAAGGAGAGCCAGGCGGCGCAATGGGCGGCGCTGGCGGCGCTCGCGGCGGACCGGACCGGGCGCGCGGCCAAGCTGCGGCTCGACCGCGACGACGACATGACGATGACCGGCAAGCGGCACGATTTCGTCGCCGAATACGATGTCGGCTTCGGCGCGGACGGGAGGATCCTGGGCCTGTCGATGTCGCTGGCGGCGCGCTGCGGGTTTTCGGCCGACCTGTCCGGCGCCATCGTCGACCGGGCGATGTTCCACGCCGACAACTGCTACCACCTCCCGGACGTGGAGATCGTCGGCCACCGCTGCCGCACGAACACCGTCTCCAACACCGCGTTTCGCGGCTTCGGCGGGCCGCAGGGGATGCTGGCGATCGAGCGGGTCGTCGAGGAGATCGCCCGCGACCTCGGCCTCGACCCGCTGGAGGTCCGCCGCCGCAACCTCTACGACCCGCCGGGCGGCGGCTCCGGGCGCGACGTCACGCATTACGGCATGAAGGTGGAGGACAATATCGCCGGCGCCCTGATGGAGGAACTGGCGCGGAGCGCCCGCTACGCCGAACGCCGGGCCGGGATCGACGCCTTCAACGCCGCGAGCCCGGTGCTGAAGCGGGGCATCGCGCTGACGCCGGTGAAGTTCGGCATCTCCTTCACGACGACCTTCCTGAACCAGGCCGGCGCGCTGGTCCACATCTACAAGGACGGGAGCGTCCACCTGAACCATGGCGGCACGGAGATGGGCCAGGGCCTGTACGTCAAGGTGGCGCAGGCGGTGGCCGAAGAATTCCAGATCGACATCGACCGGATCGCCGTCTCCGCCGCCAACACCGGCAAGGTGCCGAACACCTCGCCGACGGCCGCGTCCTCCGGCTCGGACATGAACGGCATGGCGGCGCTGGCGGCGGCGCGGACGCTGAAGGAGCGGCTGGCCCGCTTCGCCGCCGCGCGGTTCGGCGTCGCGCCGTCGGAGGTGGCGTTCCGCGCCAACCGGGTGCGGGCCGGCGAGGCGGAGCTTTCCTTCGCCGAACTGGCGCGGCTGGCCTGGCTGGGGCGCGTGCAGCTTTCGGCCACGGGCTTCTACCGCACGCCCCGGCTCGGCTACGACCGCGAGAAGGCGTGGGGCCGGCCGTTCTTCTATTTCGCCTACGGGGCGGCGGTTTCCGAAGTGGCGATCGACACGCTGACCGGGGAGTCGAAGGTGCTGGCGGTGGACATCCTGCACGATGTCGGGCGCTCGCTGAACCCGGCCATCGACCTCGGCCAGATCGAGGGCGGCTTCGTGCAGGGCATGGGCTGGCTCACCAGCGAGGAGTTGCGGTGGGACGGCGACGGGCGGCTGATGACGCACGCGCCCTCGACCTACAAAATCCCGGCCTGCGGCGACCGGCCGGAGCGGTTCCGCATGGCGATCTGGCCGCGCGGCGAGAACGCGGAGGAGACGATCCACCGCTCCAAGGCGGTGGGCGAGCCGCCGCTGATACTGGCCATCTCGGTCCTGCACGCGATTTCGGACGCGGTGTCCAGCCTTTCGGGCGGCCGCCTCGCGGCCCGGCTCGACGCGCCGGCGACGCCGGAGCGCATCCTGGCGGCGGTCGAGGCGATGCGCGCGCGGGCCGGCGCGGCGGCGGGCCGGCGGGCGGCGGAATGAGCGGGCTGGCGGCCGAAATCCGCGAGGCCGGCGCGCGCATCGCGGCCGGCGGGCGCGGCGTGCTGGTCGAGGTGGCGCGCGCCGCCGGCTCGGCCCCGCGCGAGGCCGGGGCGCGGATGCTGGTGTTCGCGGATTCCGCCGTCGGGACGATCGGCGGCGGGGCGCTGGAATACGCGGCGCTGGGCCGGGCGCGGGCGGCGCTGGCCGGGCGCGCGCCGGCGCCGGCGCGCGAGACGCTGCCGCTCGGCCCGTCGCTGGGGCAGTGCTGCGGCGGCTCGGTCACGCTGCGCTACACGGAGATCGCCGGACCGGGGGCCGGGCCGCTGGACGAGTGGCGGGCGGCGCTGGAGGCCGAACGGCTCCCGCTGCTGCTGTTCGGGGCCGGGCATGTCGGCCGCGCGCTCGCCCGCGCGCTGGAGCCGCTGCCCTTCGAGACGACATGGATCGACAGCCGGCCCGGCGCGTTCCCGGAGGCGGCCCGCGGCGCCGCGCGGCGCGCCTCTCCGGCGCCGCATGTGGAGGCCGCCGCCGCGCCGCCGGGAGCGCTGCTGCTGGTCATGACCCATTCGCACGCCCAGGATTTCGCCATCGTGGACGCCGCGATCGGGCGCGCGGACCTCGCCCTCGTCGGCCTGATCGGCAGCGCGACGAAGCGGGCGCGGTTCCTCTCGCGGCTGCGCGCGCTCGGCCACGGGGAGGCGGCGCTGGAGCGCCTCGTCTGCCCGATCGGCCTGCCCGGCCTGTCCGGCAAGGCGCCGGAGATCGTCGCCGCCTCGGCGGCGGCGCAGGCGCTGTCGGTCCGCGAGGCGGTCCTTCGGGAAAGGGGGCGCGCGTGACGGCGCCGGAGGACTTCATGGCCCGCGCCGCCGCCCTCGCGGTCGAGGGGATGCGGGCCGGCGAGGGCGGGCCGTTCGGCGCGGTGGTGGTCCGCGACGGGCGGATCGTCGGCGAGGGCGCCAACCGGGTCGTCTCCTCCAGGGACCCGACGGCGCACGCCGAAATCGTCGCCATCCGGGCGGCCGCCCGCGCGCTGGGGAGCTTCTCGCTCGCCGGCTGCGAACTCTACACGACATGCGAGCCGTGCCCGATGTGCCTCGGCGCGATCCACTGGGCGCGGATCGCGCGCGCGTGGTACGCGAACGACCGCGAGGACGCGGCGCGGATCGGCTTCGACGACGCCCTGCTGTACCGCGAGGTGGCGCTGCCGCCCGGCGAGCGGTCGCTGCCCCTCCTCCGCTTGCGCTCGCCGGCGGCCGAGGCGGCGTTCCGGGAATGGCGCGACAAGCCCGACAAGGTCCCCTACTGAGGCCGGGGCGGCGGGGGAGCGGCGCGATGGCGGACCGGACGGACCGGGCGAACGACGCGGGCGGGGCGGACGCCGGCGGCGGCGGCGCGCCGCCGCTCCTCGAACTCCGGGGCGTGACCAAGGCGTTTCCCGGCGTGCTGGCGAACGACGCCATCGACCTGGCCGTCCGGCCCGGCGAAATCCACGCGCTGCTGGGCGAGAACGGGGCCGGCAAATCGACGCTGGTGAAGATCGTGTACGGCGTGCTGCGGCCCGATTCCGGGACGCTGCTCTGGAACGGCGCGCCGGTCGCCGTCTCCGGCCCCGCCGCCGCGCGCCGGCTCGGCGTCGGCATGGTGTTCCAGCATTTCTCGCTGTTCGACGCGATGACCGTGCTGGAGAACATCGCGCTCGCCGTGCCGGGCGAACGCGGGACCGGGGCGCTGCGCGCGCGGGTGCTCGCGGTCTCGGCCGAGTACGGGCTGCCGCTGGAGCCGGACCGGCGCGTGCTCGACCTGTCGGTGGGCGAGCGCCAGCGGATCGAGATCGTCCGCTGCCTGCTGCAGGACCCGAAACTCCTGATCCTCGACGAACCCACCTCGGTGCTGACCCCGCGCGAGGCCGGGCGGCTGTTCGAGACGCTGCGCGCGCTCTCGGCCGAGGGGCGCGCGATCCTCTATATCGGCCACAAGCTGGAGGAGGCGCGGTCGCTCTGCGAGACCGCGACGATCCTGCGCGGCGGCCGGGTCGTCGCGTCCCTCGACCCGCGCCGGGAGACCGCGCGGAGCCTGGCCGAGGCGATGATCGGGCGCCGCCCGGTCCCGCCCAGCCGGGGCGCCGCGTCGGCCGCCGAGGCGCGGATCGTCGTCGACCGCCTGTCGGTCCCGTCGGCGGACGGGTTCGGCGTCGACCTGCGCGAGGTTTCCCTCGAGGTCCGCCGGGGCGAACTGGTGGGCGTCGCCGGGGTCGCCGGCAACGGGCAGGCGGAGCTCGCCGCCGCGCTGTCGGGCGAGACCGTCCTTCCGGCGCGGCCCGAGGCGATCCTGCTCGACGGCCGGCCGGCGGCGGCGCTCGGCCCGGCGGCGCGCCGCGCGCTGGGGGCCGCCTTCGTCCCCGAACGGCGCGACGGCCACGCGGCGGTGCGCGAGATGACGCTCGCCGAGAACGCCTTCCTGACGGCGGCCCGGCGGATGGGGCTGGCGGCGCGCGGCCTGCTGCGGCCCGCCGCGACGCGGGCCTTCGCCGAGCGGATCGTCCGGACCTTCGACGTGCGCGCCGGCGGGCCGGAGGCCGAGGCGGGGAGCCTGTCGGGCGGCAACCTGCAGAAATTCGTCGTCGGGCGGGAAATCCTCCAGGACCCCGGCATCCTCGTGATCGCGCAGCCGACCTGGGGCGTGGACGCCGGCGCCGCGGCGGCGATCCGCCAGGCCCTGATCGACCTCGCCCGGCGCGGCGCGGCGGTCCTCGTGATCTCCCAGGACCTCGACGAGATTTTCGAGATTTGCGACCGCGCGCTGGCGATGTCGGAAGGGAGGATGTCCGCCCCGCGCGACATCGACGCGGCGGGCATGGAGGAGGTCGGCCTGCTCATGGCGGGCGGCGGCGAATTTTCGATACGCGACGGGCGTTCGATGGGATAGGTTTTCGGAAATCTTGCGGGGGAGGACGCGATGAAACGCGGAACGGTGCTCGGCGCGCTGGCGGGCGCGCTCGCGGTCGGGCTGGCGCATGTGCTGGGCGCCGGCGCGGCCGGGGCCGACGGCCCGACGAAGGTGGGCTTCGTCTATGTCGGCCCGATCGGCGACCATGGCTGGACCTACCGGCACGACCGGGGCCGCCTCGCCATCGAGGAGGCGTTCGGCGACAAGGTGGAGACCAGCTATGTCGAGAGCGTGAGCGAGGGGCCGGACGCCGAGCGCGTGATCCGGCAACTGGCCGCGAGCGGGCACGACCTGATCTTCACCACCTCCTTCGGCTTCATGAACCCGACGATCAAGGTCGCCAGGCGGTTCCCCGACACGAAGTTCGAGCACGCCACCGGCTACAAGCAGGCCGACAACGTGGGCATCTACATCGCCCGCTTCTACCAGGGCCGCTACATCTCCGGCGTCATCGCCGGCAGGATGTCGAAGACGAACATCGTCGGCTATGTCGCCTCCTTCCCGATCCCGGAGGTGGTGCGCGGGATCAACGCCTTCCTGCTGGGCGCGCGCTCGGTCAACCCGGACATGACGATCAAGGTGGTCTGGGTCAACACCTGGTACGACCCCGGCAAGGAGGGCGACGCCGCCAAGGCGCTGATCGACCAGGGCGCGGACATTATCGCGCAGCACACCGACTCCCCCGCGCCGCTGCAGGTCGCGGAGAACCGGGGCGTCAAGGGGATCGGCCAGGCCTCCGACATGATCCACTTCGCGCCCAACGCGCAGCTGACCGCGATTATCGACGACTGGAACCCCTACTACGTGGACCGCGCCCGCGCCGTCATCGAGGGGACCTGGGAGTCGCAGAGCGTCTGGCACGGCCTCGCGGAGGGCATGGTCCGCATGGCCCCCTACACCAACATGCCGGACGACGTGGCCGCGCTCGCCGCCGAGACCGAGGCCGCGATCCGCGACGGCCGGCTGCACCCCTTCGCCGGGCCGATCCGCGACCAGTCGGGCAATGTCGCGGTCGCCGAGGGCGAGACGGCCAGCGACGAAATGCTGCTGGGGATGGACTTCTACATCGAGGGCGTCGAGGGGTCGCTGCCCAAGTAGCGGGCGGCCCCGGCGCGGCGCCCGGCCGGCGGCGGGGGAGACGGGGCGGTGGCCCGCGCCGATCCGGTCGAGGCGCTGCCCAAGGCGGAGCTGCACATCCACGTCGAGGGCAGCCTCGAACCCGCCGCGATGCTCGAAATGGCGGCGCGCAACGGCGTGGACCTGCCTTGGCGCTCGGAGCGGGAGGCGCGGGAAGCCTATCGTTTCGAGCGGCTCCAGGACTTCCTCGACCTCTACTACAAGGGCATGTCGGCGCTGCGCACGCGCGAGGATTTCCGCGCGCTGACGGCGGCCTACCTGCGCCGCGCCGCCGCCGACGGCGCGCGCCATGTCGAGGTTTTCTTCGACCCGCAGGCCCATCTCCCGCGCGGCGTCGCCTTCGACGACATCGTGGACGGGATCGGCGACGCGCTGGCGGCGGCGCGGCGCGGCCTCGGCGTGACCGGCTTCCCGATCCTGTGTTTCCTGCGCCATCTCGACGCGGCCGACGCCGAGCGGACGCTGGACCTCGCGCTGTCCCGCCGCGACGCGATCGTCGGCGTCGGCCTCGACAGTTCCGAACTCGGCCATCCGCCGTCGAAGTTCCGCGACGTGTTCCGCCGCGCCGCCGGCGCGGGGTTCCGCCTGGTCGCCCACGCCGGCGAGGAGGGGCCGCCGGAATACGTCTGGGAGGCGATCGACATCCTCGGCGTCGAGCGGATCGACCACGGCAACCGCGCGCTGGAGGACCCGGCCCTGGTCCGGCGGATCGCGGCCGACGGGCTGGCGCTCACCATGTGCCCGCTCTCCAACCTGCGGCTTCGCGTCATCGACGACATGGCGGCGCACCCGATCCGGCGGATGCTGGAGGCCGGCGTGCGCGCGACGGTCAATTCCGACGACCCGGCCTATTTCGGCGGCTACCTGAACGACAATTTCCGCGCGCTGGAGGCGGCGCTCGGCCTCGGCGGCGAGGAAATCCGCGTTCTCGCCCGCAACGGCTTCGAGGCCAGCTTCCTCGGCGCGGCCGAAAAGGCCCGGGCGCTCGCCGGTTTCGACGCCGCCGCGAGGCGCGCCGGCGTTTGACAGCGCCGGCGGGCGGCGCGCACCATGCCGGGACGCGGCGCGGCGATCCGGGAGACGGGCGCGGGTGGAAACGGCGATCCACGACTGGACCGAACTCATCCTGCGCTGGACCCACTTCATCGTGGGCATCGCCTGGATCGGCTCGTCCTTCTATTTCGTCTGGCTCGACCTCGGCCTGCGCAAGCGCGAGGGGATGCCCGAAGGCGTGAGCGGCGAACTCTGGCTGGTGCACGGGGGCGGATTCTACCTCTCGCAAAAATACGCCGTCGCCCCGCCGCGCCTGCCGGAGGAGCTGCACTGGTTCAAATACGAGGCCTATTTCACCTGGATCACCGGCTTCCTGCTGCTCGCCCTGATCTATTACTGGGGGGCCGAGACCTACCTGATCGACCGCTCGGTGATGGACCTGTCGCGCGGCGGGGCGATCGCGGCGAGCCTGGGGATGCTCGCGGCCGGCTGGCTTGTGTACGACCTCGCCTGCAGGTCGCCGCTGGGGCGGAGCACGGCGGCGCTGGCCGTGCTCGTCCTCGCGCTGTCGGTCGCGGCCGCCTGGGCGTTCTCCGAAATGTTCGGCGCGCGGGCGGCCTTCGTCCACGCCGGCGCGCTGATCGGCTCGATCATGGTCGGCAACGTGTTCTTCGTCATCATCCCGAACCAGAAGAAGGCGGTGGCGGCGATGAAGGCCGGGGAGGCGCCCGACCCGGCGCTCGGCGTCCAGGCCAAGCAGCGCTCGACCCACAACAACTACCTCACGCTGCCGGTGCTGCTGGCGATGGTGAGCAACCACTACCCGGCGATCTACGGCCACGAATACGCCTGGGCGATCTTCGCGGCCACGGTGGTGCTGGGCGGCGTGGTGCGCGACTTCTTCAACCGCCGCAACGCCGGCGCGCGCGGCCGCGCGCTGGCCTGGCAGTTCCCGGCGGCCGCCGCGCTGGTCGCCGGGCTGGTCGTCTTCACCGCCTGGCGGCCGGACGCGCCCGACCTCGCGCTGGAGGAGGACACGATCGGCGCGGCCGACGCGCTGGCGATCGTGCAGGCGCGCTGCGCCTCCTGCCACGCGGCGCGGCCGGCGGACGCGGATTTCGACGCGCCGCCGGCCGGCCTCGCCTTCGACGATCCGGGGCAGCTGGGCGTCCACGCCGCGCGCGTGCTGGCCCAGGCGGTGTTGACGGACCTCATGCCGCCGGGCAACAAGACCGGGATGACCGATCTCGAACGCGCCCGGCTCGGCCGCTGGATCCGGGCCGGGATGCCGGAGGACTGACATGGCCGGGGGACGGGAAACGGATGGCGGCGCGGCGGCGGGCGGACCGCCCCGCTACCCGCGCGACCTGTCGGGCCGGTGGGCCGCGCCGCCGGACCCGCGATGGCCGGGCGGGGCGCGGATCGCCGTGCAGGTCGTCATCAACTACGAGGAGGGCGGCGAGAACTGCGTCCTCCACGGCGACGCCGGCTCCGAGGCGTTCCTGTCGGAGGTCGCGAACGCCGCGCCGTGGCCCGGCCGGCGCCACTGGAACATGGAGTCGATCTACGAATACGGCGCGCGGGCCGGGTTCTGGCGCCTGCGCCGCCTGTTCGACGAACTCGGAATCCCGGTCACGGTCTACGGCGTGGCGACCGCGCTCGCCCGCTCGCCGGAGCAGGTCGCCGCCATGGCCGAGTCCGGCTGGGAGGTCGCCAGCCACGGCCTGAAATGGATCGACTACGCCGACATGCCGCGCGAGGAGGAGCGCCGCCACATCGAGGAGGCGATCGCGCTCCACACCGAGACGACGGGCGCGCGGCCGCGCGGCTGGTACACCGGGCGCGGCTCGATGAACACGGTGGACCTGGTGGCGCGGATCGGCGGCTTCGCCTGGTGCGCCGACAGCTACGCCGACGACCTGCCCTACTGGCGGCCGGCCCAGGACGGGGCGGACCCGCTGCTGATCGTGCCCTACACGCTCGACGCGAACGACATGCGCTTCGCCACCGCGCCGGGCTTCCCGGGCGGCGATTCGTTCTTCGCCTACCTGCGCGACGGTTTCGACACGCTCTACGCCGAGGGGCTGGCTGGCGCGCCGAAAATCATGTCGGTGGGCCTGCACTGCCGCCTCGCCGGCCGGCCGGGGCGGACGGCGGCGCTGCGCCGCTTCCTCGAATACGCCGCCGGGCACGAGGGCGTGTGGTTCGCGCGGCGGATCGACATCGCCGAGCACTGGGCGCGGGAATACCCCCCGCCCCCGGCGGAGCGGGAGGCGGCGCGGCCGTCCCGCCTGTCGCGCGACGCCTTCGTCGAGGCCTACGGCGGCGTCTTCGAGCATTCGCCGTGGATCGCGGAGCGGGCGCACGCGCTCGAACTCGGACCGGCGCACGACACGCCGGCGGGGCTGCACAACGCGCTCGCCCGCGCTTTCCGCGCCGCCGCGCCGGAGGAGAGGCTGGCGGCGCTGAAGGCGCATCCGGACCTCGCCGGCCGGCTCGCCCGGGCGCGGCGGCTCACGGCGGCGTCGGCGGCGGAGCAGGCGTCGGCCGGCCTCGACGCGCTGACCGACGCGGAGCGCGCCGCCTTTACCGAGCTCAACGCGCGCTACACGGCGCGGTTCGGCTTCCCGTTCGTCCTCGCCGTCCGCGACCACGACAAGGAGGCCATCCTCGCCGCCTTCCGCCGGCGCGTCGAAAACGACCCGGACGCCGAGTTCGCCGAGGCCTGCCGGCAGGTGGAGCGGATCGCGCTGCTGAGGCTGAAGGGGATGTTCGCCGCATGAGCACGCCGCCCGACGCGCCGGCCGGCCGGCGCTATTACGCGCCCCGGGGCGGCCATCCGCCGCAGACCGAAGTCATGACCGACCGCGCCGTCTTCGCCGAGGCCTACGCGGTGATCCCGCGCGGCGTCATGCAAGACATCGTGACCAGCTGTTTTCCGTTCTGGGAGGGGACGCGGGCCTGGATCCTCGCCCGCCCGCTGTCCGGCTTCGCGGAGACCTTCTCGCAATACATTATGGAGGTCGCGCCCGGCGGCGGCAGCGACCGGCCGGAACCCGATCCCGGCGCCGAGGCGGCGCTGTTCGTCGTCGAGGGCGAGGCCGCGCTGACGCTGGCGGGGCGGGCCCACGCGCTCGGCCCCGGCGGTTTCGCCTATATCCCGCCGGGCGTTCCCTGGCGGCTGCGCAACGCGGGCGGCGCGCCGGCGCGCTTCCACTGGATACGCAAGGCCTGGGAGGCGGTCGAGGGCCTCGACCCGCCCGATCCCGTGGTGGTCCCGGACGAGGCGGCGATCGCGCCCGCGCCGATGCCGGGGACGGACGGGCGCTGGGCCACCACGCGGTTCGTCGATCCGGCCGACATGCGCCACGACATGCATGTCACCATCGTCACCTTCCAGCCGGGCGGCCTTATCCCCTTCGCCGAGACGCATGTGATGGAGCACGGCCTCTATGTGCTGGAGGGCAAGGGCGTGTACCGGCTGAACGCCGACTGGGTGGAGGTGGAGGCGGGAGACTTCATGTGGCTGCGCGCGTTCTGCCCGCAGGCCTGCTACGCCGGCGGCCCCGGCCCGTTCCGCTACCTGCTTTACAAGGACGTGAACCGCCATCCGGCGCTGCGGCCGCCCGGCCCGCGCCTCGCCGGACCGCCTCCGGGGAGCGGCCCGTGAGCCGGCGGATCGCCGTCCGGCCGCTCGACGCAAGCGCCTTCGCGCCCTTCGGCGACGTGCTGGAGCCGCGCGCCGCGCCGGACGCGATCATCAACCGCGGCATGTGCGAACGCCACCACGACCTCGCCGCGCTGGATTTCCGCGACGGCCGCGCGGGGGTGAGCCTGTTCCGGGCGAAAATCCGTTCGCTGCCCTACACGCTCGACCTGGCGGAGCGCCATCCGCTCGGCTCGCAGGCCTTCTTGCCGATGTCGGGCGACCCGTTCCTGGTCACGGTCGCGCCGGACGAGGGCGGGCGGCCGGGCGTCCCGCGCGCCTTCCTGGCCGCGCCGGGGCGGGGGGTCAACTTCCATCGCGGGACCTGGCACGGCGTGCTGACGCCGCTGGGCGGCCCCGGCCTGTTCGCGGTGGTGGACCGCATCGGCCCCGGCGCCAACCTGGAGGAGCATGTCTTCGCCGAACCCTGGGAGATCGTCGCATGACCGAACGAGGCGGGAGCGGCGACGGGGCCGGCGCGGCGCCCGGCCGGCCGATGCGGCTCTTCTGCCACCGGGCGAGCAGCGCCTCGCTGCGGGTCATGCTGTACCTCGGCCTGCGCGGCGTTCCGGCCTCGACCGTCGAACTCGCGCATACGGGGTTCGAGACGGACCGGCGCGGCATCCCGGTGTTCACCATGCCCGAGGGCGACCCGGAGACGGAGCGGCTGGGCACGACCGACCTGTTCGCCTTCAACCCGGAGGGGCGCATCCCGGTGCTGCTGCTGCCCGACGGGCGCAAGATGACCCAGACCGGCGCGATTATCGACTACCTGGAGGAGGCGCTCCCGCCCGCCGACAGGCCGGGCCGTCCGCCGCTGCCCGCCGATCCCTGGGCGCGGGCCGAGGCGCGGCGGATCGCCTGGATCGTCGCCGCCGACACCCAGCCCTACCAGAACATCCCCTTCATCGTGCAGGCGATCGGCGAGTGGGGGATGGCCAAGGCGCCGCCGCCGACGCACCCGCTGCGGCTCCACTTCATCCGCCGCGAGTTCGGCGCGATCGAGGGCATCCTGCGGCGGACCGCCGGGCGTTTCGCGGTGGGCGACGCGCCGACGGTGGCCGAGTGCTTCCTGGTGCCGCAGATCCGCAACGCGCTGCTGGGCGGCATCGACCTTCCGGGCGAGTTCCCGGTCCTGGCGCGGGTCTGGGAGAACGCGATCGCCGAGCCGGAAATCGCCGCCGTGCTGGCGGCGGCCGGCGGCGCGGTGCAGCCCTTCGTCTTCGACGCCGAAAAATTCGAGGTCTACGCCGCGCGCTGAGGCGCCCGCCCCATTTCCCCCGGGGGCGATGCAAGGCGCCACATATGTAATGGCGATCCGCGTTGACAGCGCGAACCGCGCGTCGCTAGCGTCGCGCGACGGACGCCGGGGGGCCCGCGCGGCGGGCGGTCCGGCGCCGGCACGGAAAATCGCCGACGCAATGGCGAAACACGGGAGGAAAGCGATGGGGGACAAGTCTCCGAACCGGGTCCAGGGACCGCTCGACGCGCGCCGCACGCGGCGCGAATTCCTCGGAACGACCGCGGCCGTCGGCGGCGGCCTGGCGGCGGTGCTGGCGACCGGCCGGGCGCCGGCGTTCGCGCAGGAGCGCGAGCTGCGGATGCTCGTGTGGTCGCATTTCGTGCCCGCCTCGGACGAGGAGCTGGAGCGCCAGTTCAAGGAGTTCGGCAAGCAGAACAACGCGACCGTGCGCATGGACCGGGTCGCCCACCTGCAGCTGCCGGCGGTGCTGGCGGGCGAGGTGCAGGGCCAGAAGGGCCACGACATCGTCAACGTGTCCAACTCCAACCCGCACCTCTACGCCAACCACCTCGAGAACCTCGACGACCTCTACGCCGACATCGGCGCCAACGGCGGCGGCTGGACCGCCAAGACGATGGGCAAGGGCGAGGACGGCCACCAGAAGGCGCTGCCCTGGTATTTCATCTCCTTCCCGCTGGTCTATCGCAAGGACCTGATCGCCGAGGTCGGCGAGACCGTGCCCGACACCTGGGAGGATGTGCACCGGGTCGGCATGAAGCTGAAGGCCAAGGGCCATCCGCTCGGCATCCAGCTCGCCCATTCGGCCGACGCCAACTGGATCAACCGCGGCATCCTGTGGTCGCACGGCGGCAAGCTGGTCGAGGACGACAGCCGCACCGTCGCCGTCAACTCCAAGGAGACGCTGGAGACCTTCAAGTTCGTCCGCGCGCTCTACAAGGACTGCATGGAGCCCGAGGTCCTCGCCTGGGACGACCGCAACAACAATGTCTGCATGATCTCCGGCAAGTGCAGCATGATCCTGAACCCGATCAGCGCCTACCGCGCCGCCGTGCGCAACAACGCGCTGATTCCCGGGACGGACCGGCCGATCGCCCCGCAGATCAGCCACGTCATCCCGCCGGCCGGCCCGGCCGGGCGCCACATGGCCGCCTCCTTCGTCGGCGTCGGCGTGTGGAAGTTCGCGCGGGAGAAGGAGCTGGCCAAGGAGTTCCTGGCCTACCACTTCCAGAAGGACAACCAGGAGCGGCTGCTCACGGCGAGCAAGGGCTACAACCAGCCCGTCCTGGCCGACTTCGCCAACCATTCGATCTTCACCTCCGAGGAGGTGTACAGGTTCGCGGCGGAAATCGGCCAGTACACGCATTCGCTCGGCTGGCCCGGCGTGCCGACCGGGGCGGCGCAGACGGTGTACGACCAGTACCTGCTGCCCGACACGCTGGCCGAGTGCGCCACCGACCGCCTCTCGGCCGAGGACGCGGTGGCGAAGCTGGAGAGCCAGATGCAGCGCATCTACCGCCGCTTCAACCGCCGCGGCTGAGGCCCCGGCGCATCCATCGGCGCAAGCGGGGCCGGCCCGGCGCGATTCGCCGGGCCGGCCCCCGCCCCGGACCGACCCGAGGGGACGACATGGTTGCCGTTCACGACACCGGCGGCGAGCGGCTGGTTCGCCCGCCCTCCCGGCCGATGGGCCGGGCGATGCGGAAACTGGCCGGGCCGGACATCGACGGCTACGGGTTCATCTTCCCGGCCGCCTTCGTGATGATCGCGCTGGTGGTCTACCCGTTCTGCCTCGCCGTCTATTTCAGCTTGAGCGACGCCTTCATCGGCCATCCGTCGCACTTCATCGGCCTGGAGAACTTCGAGTACATCGTCAAGCACGACGACATTTTCCTGATCACGGTGCGGAACACGCTGTATTTCGCGTTCTTCTCGGTGGTCTTCAAGATCGTGCTGGGCATGTGCGCGGCGCTGCTGCTGTTCAAGGCGCTGCGGCTGAAGAAGTTCCTGCGCGGCTCGCTGCTGATCCCCTTCGTCGCGCCGACGGCGCTGACCACGCTGGGCTGGTGGCTGATCTTCGACCCGACCTACAGCCATGTGAACTGGATCCTGGAGAACGTGTGGCCGTTCCCGCAGCTGGGGATCGGCCCCTACCACTGGCTCGGCGACCCGGACCTGGCGCTGTGGGTGTGCATCTTCGTCAACATCTGGCGCGGGCTGCCCTTCTTCATCATCACCATCCTGGCCGGGCTGGTCTCGATCCCGCAGCACCTCTACGAGGCGGCGGACATCGACGGCGCCTCGGCCTGGGCCAAGTTCTGGCGGATCACGGTGCCGTTGCTGCGCCCGATCCTGGCGATCGTCATCCTGTTCTCGACGATCTTCACGCTGGCGGACTTCAACATCGTCTTCGTGCTGACGCGGGGCGGGCCGATCAACTCGACGCACCTGTTCGCCACCTACTCCTACGTCACCGGCATCGGCAACCACGAGATCGGCCTCGGGGCCGCGATCTCGCTGTTCCTGTTCCCGATCCTGGTGGCGGTCGTGATCTTCCTGCTCCGCCTCGTGCGCCGGGATACTTCCTATGAGCTCTGACGCCATCGCAACCGCCGGGCCGGCGGTCCACAACCGGACGCCGGCCTGGCGCCGGCGCAAGGAAGCGTACAACTACGTCGCGCTGATCCCGTTCGTCGCCTTCGCGCTGTTCCCGCTCTACATCATCCTGGTCACCTCGGTGAAGTCGGACCAGGAGATCGCCAACCTCGGCCAGTCGCCGTTCTGGGCCACCGGCCTCACGGTCGACAACTACGTCTACCTGGCGGAGAACACCGGCTTTTTCGAGAACTGGCTGCTGAACACGATCATCGTCTCGGTCGCGGCCACGATCATCTCGGTGACGATCGGCGTGCTGGCGGCCTACGCGCTGGCGCGGCTGCGCTTCCGCGGCGTCGAGGCGTTCGGCATCGCCGTCTTCGTCACCTACCTGGTGCCGCAGCCGCTGCTGTTCATCCCGCTGATCGACGTCATCAACTTCATCGACGACATCGTGCCGATCCGCGACACCTACTGGTCGCTGATCATCACCTACCCGACCTTCCTCGCGCCCTTCGTGATCTGGCTGCTGCTCGGCTACTTCAAGACCATCCCGGTCGAGGTCGAGGAGTGCGCCTATCTCGACGGCTGCTCGCGGCTCGGCGCGCTGTGGCGGGTGGTGCTGCCGATGGCGATGCCGGGGATCATCTGCGCCGTCCTGTTCGCCTTCACGCTCAGCTGGAACGAGTTCCTCTATTCGCTGGTGTTCATCCAGGCCCAGGAGGCCAAGACCATCGGCGTCGGCGTGTTCACCGAACTGATCCGGGGCGACGTGTACTACTGGGGGTCGCTGATGGCGGCGTGCTTCACCGGCACGATCCCGATCGTCGTCCTCTACGCCTTCTTCATGGACTACTACGTGTCGGGCCTGACCTCGGGGGCCATCAAATAGGCGCGCGGCCGGGCGGGCGCGCCCGCACCGGCGGAGCGGAGCGGAGGAAAGCGGAACATGGCGGGCATCCTGCTGAAGGAACTCTGGAAACTGTACGGCGACGTGCAGGCGGTGCGCGGCATCGACCTCGAAATCGAGGACGGCGAGTTCATCGCGCTGGTCGGCCCGTCCGGCTGCGGCAAGACCACGACGCTCAGGATGATCGCCGGGCTGGAGGACATCACCGGCGGCGAGATCGCCATCGACCGCCACGTCATCAACGAGGTCCCGCCGAAGGACCGCGACATCGCCATGGTGTTCCAGAACTACGCGCTCTACCCGCACATGAGCGTGTACGACAACATGGCCTTCGGCCTGAAGCTTCGCAAGACGCCCAGGGCCGAGATCGACGCCAGGGTGGAGGTGGCCGCCGAAATCCTCAACATCGGCGAACTGCTGGCGCGGCGCCCGCGCCAGCTCTCCGGCGGCCAGCGCCAGCGCGTCGCCATGGGCCGCGCCATCGTCCGCCAGCCGCGCGTCTTCCTGTTCGACGAGCCGCTGTCCAACCTGGACGCCAAGCTGCGCGTGCAGATGCGCACCGAGATCAAGAAAATCCACCAGCGCCTGCAGACCACCGTCGTCTACGTCACGCACGACCAGGTGGAGGCGATGACGCTGGCCGACCGGATCGTGGTGATGAACCACGGCGTGATCGAGCAGGTGGGCACGCCGGACGAGATGTACAACGCGCCCGAAACGCATTTCGTCGCCAGCTTCATCGGCTCGCCGTCGATGAATTTCGTCCCGTGCCGGGTCGAGAAGGCGAACGGGAGCCTCGACATCCGGGTGACGGACGGGCTCGCGCTGTCCGCGCCGGACGAGCGCGGGGACCGCTACGCCGCCCACGCCGGGCGCGACATGCTGCTCGGCATCCGCCCGGAGCATGTGACGCACCGGCGCGCCCACACGCATGGCGACTTCCAGGATTTCGACGCGCCCGTGAAGGTGCTGGAGCCGATGGGCATGGACACGATGGTGTTCTTCGACCTCGGCCCGACCGAAATCTGCTCGCGCGCCGACCCGAAATCGGTCGCCGGCGTCGGCCAGGCCATGGGCTTCACCGTCGACAAGAGCCAGATGCACCTGATCGACCCGGAGACCGAACGGGTGGTCTGAACGCGCCGGCGCGCCGGCTTGCGTTGCCCGCGGCCGGGAAACGCGCTATACCCGGCGGGGGCGGCGCGGGGCCATCCGGGCCGGGGGCCGCCGCCGGGGAGGCGGGCGAATGGCGAAACGGGCCTTGCGGGTCCTTCTGGCGCGTCCCAGGGGGTTTTGCGCCGGCGTGATCCGGGCCGTCGAGATCGTCGAGCGCGCGCTCGAACTTTACGGCCCGCCGGTCTATGTGCGCCACGAGATCGTCCACAACAGGCATGTCGTCGAAAGCCTGCGGGCGAGGGGCGCGCGCTTCGTCGAGGAGATCGACGAAATCCCCCCCGGCGCGACGACCGTGTTCAGCGCCCACGGCGTCTCCAGCAAGGTGGAGGACGACGCGCGGGCGCGCGGCCTGCGGACGATCGACGCGACCTGCCCGCTGGTCACGAAGGTGCACAACGGGGCCAGCCGCCACGCCCGCCGGGGCCGCGAGGTCGTGCTGATCGGCCATGCGGGCCATCCGGAGGTCGAGGGCACGATGGGGCGGATTCCGGGCGGCGCGCGCCTGGTCCAGAATGTCGCCGAGGCGGAGGCGCTGGAGCCGGCCGACCCCTCCCGGCTCGCCTACGCGACGCAGACCACGCTCAGCGTGGACGACACGCGCGAGATCGTCGCGGCGCTGAAGGCGCGGTTCCCGGACATCCAGGGGCCGGACACCGGCGACATCTGCTACGCGACGCAGAACCGGCAGACGGCCGTCCGCGAACTGGCGGCGCGGTGCGACATCGTGCTGACGATCGGCGCCGACTACAGCTCCAACTCGAACCGGCTGCGCGAGATCGCCGAGGAGGCGGGGGCCAGGAGCCGCCTGATCCCCGACGCGGGCGCCATCGATCCGGCCTGGTTCGACGACGCGCGGACGGTGGGGATCACCGCCGGCGCGTCGGCGCCCGAGACGCTGGTCCGGGAGACGATCGAACGGCTGGCCGGGATGTTCGACATCGAGGTCGCCGAACTGGACGGCGTCGAGGAGAACGTGACCTTCAACCTGCCCCCGGAACTGCGCGACCGCCGGGAGGGGGCGGGGCGCGGCTAGTCCGCGCCGCGGCCGGCGCCGGCGGGAGCGCGGGAGATGGGCGCCTTTCCCTCCGGCCGGGGCGGCGGGTCCGGCGGGCCGGACGGCGGCGGGCCGCGGTCCGTCTCCGTGCTGGGTTCGACCGGCTCGGTGGGCCGCGCGACGCTGGACCTGGTCGCCCGGAACCCCGACGCCTTCCGCGTCGAGGCGCTGACCGCCAACACCGACGACGCCGCGCTGGCCGAACAGGCGCTGCGGTTCCGGCCCGCCTTCGTCGCCATCGGCGACGCGTCCCGCCACGCGGCGCTGCGCGAGCGGCTGGCGGGGTCCGGAGTCCGGGTCGAGGCGGGGCGCGACGCGCTGGTCGAGGCGGCGCGACGACCGGCCGGCTGGGTCATGGCGGCGATCGTCGGCGCGGCCGGGCTGGAGCCGACGCTGGCCGCCGTCCGGCGCGGCGCCGCGGTCGCGCTGGCCAACAAGGAGTGCCTGGTCTGCGCCGGCGCGCTGCTGATCGAGGAGGTGCGGGCGGCCGGCGGCGTGCTGCTGCCGGTGGATTCCGAGCACAACGCCATCTTCCAGGTGTTCGACTCGACACGGCCGGAGACGGTCGACCGGTTGATCCTCACGGCGTCGGGCGGGCCGTTCCGCGCCGCCGGGCGGGCGGAGATGGCGCGCGCCACCCCGGCCCAGGCCGTCGCCCATCCGGTCTGGAGCATGGGCGCGAAAATCTCGGTCGATTCGGCGACGATGATGAACAAGGGGCTGGAGACGATCGAGGCCAGCCGGCTGTTCGGCCTGCCGGAGGAGCGGATCGACATCCTGGTCCATCCCCAGTCGGTGGTGCACAGCCTGGTCGCCTATGTGGACGGCTCCGTGCTGGCCCAGCTGGGGACGCCGGACATGCGCGTCCCGATCGCCCACGCGCTGGCCTGGCCGTCGCGGATGCCGACGCCCGCCGCGCGGCTCGACCTCGCCGAACTGGGGCGGCTGGACTTCGAGCGGCCGGACCCGGAGCGTTTCCCGGCGCTGCGGCTCGCGCGCGAGGCGCTGCGGGCCGGCGGCGGCGCGCCGGCGGCGCTGAACGCGGCGAACGAGGCGGCGGTCGAGGCCTTCCTCGCCGGCGCGCTCGGCTTCCTCGACATCGCGGGCGTCGTCGAGGCCGTGCTGGAAACCCTGGGCGGCGCGCCGCTGCGCTCGCTCGACGACGCCTTCGCCATCGACCGGGAGGCCCGCGAGGCGGCCCGGTCCGAAATCCGCCGCCGCGGCCCGCCGCCCTACCGGGAGGCCGCCCGGCCCGGCGCCTGAGGCTTTTATGTTTGCGCGGACGGGAAATTCCGGTTTACCAAAGGACGGTCCGCCGTCGCGCCGGCGGCGCGGCGAGGGACATCGCGAGGGGAACCGGGACGAGAAAATCCGGGCGCGGACGCCCGAGGCAACGGGCGCCATCGCAAACGAACCCGCCCGGGCTCCAGCCCGGGGCAATCGGAGGGAGGCTTTCCAATGAAACCGATCACAGTCGCGGGCGCGCTGCTCGCGGTCGGGGCGATCGTCGCTCCGGCGGCTGTCGGCGCGTGGGAGCCGGCCAAGCCGGTCGAGTTCGTCGTCATGGCCGGCAAGGGCGGCGGCGCCGACAAGGCGGTGCGCTTCATGCAGTCGATCATCGCCAAGGAGGATCTCGGCCCGACGGTGCTGCCGGTGAACAAGCCCGGCGGATCGGGCGCCGAGGCGCTGATCCACATGCGGGGCAAGCAGGGCGACGACCACACGCTCATGTTCACGCTGAACAGCTTCTACACCACGCCGCTGCGCCAGCCGAAGCTCAAGATCGACATCGCCACCTTCACGCCGATCATGCGGATGGCGGAGGACACGTTCTGCCTGTGGGTGAACACGGGCCGCAAGGACGGCGCCGAGATCATGAACATCGACGACTTCGTCGCCGCCGCCAAGGCCGCCGGCGACAAGTGGATCATGGCCGGCACCGGCAAGGCGTCCGAGGACAACCTGATCACGGACTTCCTGAACTCGACCTACGGGCTGTCGATGAAGTACGTGCCCTACAAGGGCGGCGGCGCGGTGGCGAAGTCGCTGGCCGGCAACAACGCCGACTCGACGGTGAACAACCCGTCGGAGGCGCTCGGCTTCTACGAGGCCGGGACGGTCCGCCCGCTGGTCTGCTTCACGCCGGAGCGCATCCCGCTGTTCCCGGACGCGCCGACCATGCGCGAACTCGGCACCGACTTCGTGTACTTCATGCAGCGCACCGTCGTCGGCGCGCCGGGCATGAGCGCGGAGGCCGCCGACTACTACCGGGGGCTGTTCCAGAAGGTCTTCGACTCCGCGGACTGGCAGGGCTACCGCTCGAAGAAGGCCCTGGTCGGCGACCCGCTCACCGGCGACGACCTGATGGCCTACTGGGTGCGCGAGCGCGACATCCACGAGGGCATGTTGCGGAAGATGGGCGCCATCGACTGACCCGCGCCCGCGCGTTCCGTCCGGCGGCGACGGGCCCGAATCCGCCGCCGCCGGACCCTTGCACAGACCCGACCCGCGTTCGGGAACGGCCCCCGGCCGCGCGCCGACGGGCCGTTCCCACCGGGCGCGCAGGAGAAACGCCCCGCATGTCCGTGCGCCAAGCCGAAATCGCGATGGCCGTGGCGATGGCCGCGTTTTCGATCTACCTGATGTGGAAGAGCGCGGAGCTCCCCATCGGCTGGATCGAGGACGAGGGGCCGGGCGGCGGCGCCTGGCCGTTCTGGCTGTCGGCGCTGATGCTGGTCTCCTGCGCCGGCGTCGCCTGGAACTGGCTGCGGCGGCGGAGCGCCCCTTCGCGGAGCCTCCAGCCGTTCGTCGAGCGCCGGGCGGCGGGCACGGTGCTTTCGACGGCGGCGCTGCTGACGGCGGCCGTGTTCCTTTTCGAGATCGTCGGCGCCTATGTCGCGCTGTTCCTGTTCATGTTCGTCTATATCGGGTTCATAGGGCGGCGCGGGCTGCCCGCGGCCCTGGTCTACGCCGTCGCGACGCCGGTGGCGGTGTTCATGTTCTTCGAAATCCTGATCAAGGTGATCCTGCCCAAGGGCGTCACCGATCCGCTGTTCTACCCGATCTTCAGGTATTTCGGCATGGGGGGCCTGTGAGGGCGGCGGGCCGAGCGGCGGACGGGGCGGCCCATGGTTGAGATCCTGGGCCTGCTCGCGGACGGGTTCGGCGTCGCGTTCCAGCCGCTGAACCTGATGCTGATCGTGCTCGGCTGCGTCGCCGGCCTGTTCATCGGCGCGATGCCCGGCCTCGGCTCGGTGAACGGCGTGGCGATCCTGCTGCCGCTGACCTTCATCGTGCCGCCCGCCGGCGCCATGATCTTCCTCGCCGCGCTCTATTACGGCGCGATGTACGGGGGCGCGATCTCCTCGATCATGCTCGGCATTCCCGGCGCCTCGACCGCCGTCGCGACGACCTTCGACGGCCGGCCGATGGCGCGCCAGGGGCTGGCGGACAAGGCGCTGATCGCCGCCGCCGTGGCGTCCTTCGTCGGCGGCACCGTGTCGGTGGTGCTGTTCACCGTCGCGGCGCCGCCGCTGGCGCATGTGGCGCTGGTGTTCGGGGCGCCGGAGACCTTCGCGCTGATGTTGCTCGCCTTCGCGACCTTCCTCGGCCTCGGCGGCGACGACATCTGGAAGACGATGTTCTCGATCTGCGTCGGCCTGGTGCTGGCGGCGATCGGCACCGACATCATGACCGGCGAGCCGCGGCTGCAGCTGTTCGAACTCTCCGGCTTCTTCAGCAACGTCCACTTCCTGGTGCTGGCGATCGGCGTGTACGGGATCGGCGAGATGCTGTGGACGCTGGACGAGCACGCGCGGGCCGGCGGCCGCTCGATGCTGTCCGACGCGACGGTCTCGATCAAGCGCACGCTGCGCCACCTGCGCGACCTGCTCGGCGCCTGGAAGGTCGCGGTCGGCGGCTCGCTGCTCGGCTATTTCGTCGGCATCCTGCCGGCCGCCGGCGCGACGCCGGGATCGCTGATGGCCTACGGGATCGCGCGCCAGGCCTCGCGCGACCCGGACTCCTTCGGCAAGGGCAACCCCGAGGGCGTGGTCGCGCCGGAGGCCGCCAACAACGCCGCCTCGACCGGCTCGATGCTGCCGATGCTGACCCTCGGCATCCCCGGCTCGCCGACGACGGCGATCCTGCTCGGCGGCATGGTGATCTGGGGGCTGGAGCCGGGTCCGCGGCTGTTCGCGGAGGAGAAGGAGTTCGTCTGGGGCCTGATCGCCTCGCTCTACGCCGCCAACCTGCTGGCCCTGGTGCTGAACGTGGCGTTCATCCCGGCCTTCATCGCCGTGCTGCGCCTGCCCTTCGCGATCCTGGCGCCGATCATCTTCGTGCTGTGCCTGGTGGGCGGCTTCGCGCCGACCAGCCGGATGTTCGATGTGTGGCTGATGCTGGTCTTCGGCTTCGTCGGCTACCTGCTGCGCAAGCTCGACTACCCGCTGGCGCCGGCGGTGCTGGCGATCGTGCTCGGCCCGATGGCGGAGCCGGCGCTGCGCCAGTCGCTTCTGATCAGCGGCGGCGACTTCTCGATCTTCTTCACGCGGCCCTGGTCGGGGCCGATCATGGTCGCGGCGCTCGCGCTGCTGGCGCTGCCCGTGCTGAAGCCGCTGTGGCGGCGGCTGCGCCGGCGCGGCGCGGGCGCGCGATAGGCGGCCCGGACTCCCGGAAAGGAGCGAACCCATGGCGACGACCACCCAGGCGGCCTCGGCCACCGCGCACGACACGCTGGCGCGCAAGACCAAGGACGGCAAGACCATCTCCGGCGGCGGCCTGGTGGCCAGGGCGCTCGCGAACGAGGGCGTGGACACGATCTTCACGCTGTGCGGCGGCCACATCATCGACATCTACGACGGCTGCATCGACGAGGGCATCCGCATCGTCGATGTGCGGCACGAGCAGACGGCCGCCCACGCCGCCGACGGCTACGCGCGCCAGACCGGCAAGCTCGGCTGCGTCGTCACCACCGCCGGCCCCGGCTGCACCAACGCCGCGACCGGCGTGGCGACCGCGTTCCGCTCCGAAAGCCCGATCCTGCACATCGGCGGCCAGAGTTCGCTGACGCAGCACAAGCAGGGGTCGCTGCAGGACCTCCCCCACGTGGACATGATGGCGCCGATCACCAAGTTCGCCTCCGGCGTGTTCTCGACCGCGCGGGTGGCGGACATGGTGTCGATGGCGGCGCGGGAGTGTTTTTCCGGGGCCTACGGGCCGTCCTACCTCGAAATCCCGCGCGACATCCTCGACGCCGAAATCCCGGTCGAGCAGGCGACGATCCCCCGGCCCGGCGGCTACCGCGCCTCGGCGAAACCGCTCGGCGACCCGGCCGACATCGAGCGGCTGGCCGACATCCTCTCGAGGGCCGAGCGCCCGGCGGCGCTGTTCGGCCAGCAGGTCTGGGCCTCGCGGAGCCACGAGGACGCCATCGCCTTCGTCCGCGCCCTCGACATCCCGGCCTACATGAACGGCGCCAGCCGGGGGATGCTGCCCAACGACGACCCGCACCATTTCGACCGCACCCGCTCCGACGCCTTCCGGGAGGCGGACGCGATCCTGATCGTCGGCACGCCGTTCGACTTCCGCATGGGCTACGGGCGGCGCATCTCGAAGGCTGCGACGCTGGCGCAGATCGACCTCGACTACCGCACCGTCGGCAAGAACCGCGACATCGACCTCGGCCTCGCCGGCCATCCGGGCGCCATCCTGGCCGCCGTCGCCGACGCGGCGAGCGGCCGGGCCGACAACGGCGCGCGCCAGCAACGCCGGCAATGGATGGCGCGGCTGCGCGCGCTGGAGGCCGAGAAGCTCGAAAAGCTGATGCCGATGTTCCGGTCCGACGCCAGCCCGATCCACCCCTACCGCCTCGCCTGGGAAATCGACGAGTTCCTCGGTGAGGACACGGTCTATATCGGCGACGGCGGCGACGTGGTGACGATCTCGGCCCAGGCGGTGCGCCCGCGCGGCCCCGGCCAGTGGATGGACCCCGGCGCGCTCGGCTCGCTCGGGGTCGGCACCGGCTTCGCCATGGCGGCCAAGCTGGCCCATCCGGGCAAGGAGGTGGTGTGCCTCTACGGCGACGGCTCCTTCGGCATGACGGCCTTCGACATGGAGACGGCGCAGCGCTTCGGCGCGCCCTACCTGGCGGTGGTCGGCAACAACTCGGCGATGAACCAGATCCGCTACGGCCAGATCGCCAAATACGGCCCGAACCGGGGCGACATCGGCAACAAGCTGGGCGATGTCGAGTTCTCGCGCTTCGGCGAGATGATCGGCGGCTACGGCGAGGAGGTGCGCGAGCCGGGGCAGATCGCCCCCGCCCTGCGCCGCGCCCGCGAGGCCATCGCCGCCACCGGCAAATGCGCCGTCGTCAACGTCTGGATCGACCCGAACGAATACGCGCCGGGCACGAAACGCCAGACGATGTACAAATAGCGCCGGAGGGGCGCGGGCGGGGCGGCGATGCGGGGGTATTTCGGACTTGGGCTGGACGGGATCGACAAGCCGATGAACCTCGGCGCGGCGATGCGCACCGCGCACGCCTTCGGCGCGAGCTTCGTGTTCACCGTCGCCGCCGGGGCCGCCGGGGCCGCGTCGGCGCGCGAGGTCGGGCTGTCCGACACCTCCGACGCGGCCCGCAACCTCCCCGTCTACCGTTTCGAAACGGCGGCCGACCTGCTGCTGCCGCGCGAATGCGAACTGGTCGGCCTGGAGATCGCCGGGGACGCGATCGACCTGCCGAGCTTCCGCCACCCCCGCTGCGCCGCCTATGTGCTGGGGGCGGAGCGGACCGGGCTTTCCGCCGACATGCTGGCGCGCTGCGACCACGTGGTGAAAATCCCGACCCGGTTCTCGATCAACCTGGCGCTGGCGGGCGCGCTGGCGATGTACGACCGGACGCTCACGATGGGCCGCTTCGCGCCGCGCCCGGTCGGCCCCGGCGGCCCGGTCGAGCCGCTCCCCGCCCCCCGCTTCGGCCCGCCCCTCTGGGTCGCCAAGGCCGCCCGCCGGGCGAAAGCTTGACGCGAACGCGCCGGCGCGCGGATAATCGCCGCGGCCGCCCGAAGCGGCGGCGACGCGCGGAGGCGCCCGTGAAACAGCGCGATCCCCTTCTCGCCGGGTTCTTCCCGGTCGCGCGCGCGGCGCGCCTGGTCGGCAGGAGTCCGGCGACCGTCCGGCGCTGGGCCGGCGTCGATCGCCGGGACGGGGCGCTTATCGAGCGGGATTTCGACGACGCGGAAACGATCGGCTTCCTCGACCTGATCGAGTTGCGGGCGATCGCCGTCTTGCGCGACCGCGGCGTCCGGCCGGCCACGCTGCGGCGGGCGGGCGAACGGATGCGGCGCGAGCTGGACGCGCGGCATCCCTGGGCGCTGTCCCCGGCCGCCGCCGGGCCGCGCCGCGAGGAGGCCGTCCGCGCCGCCGCGCTGGCGGAGGGAGACCGGCGCGCGCGCGATCTCGTCGAGGGCCGGCGCGGGACGTGGGCGGAGGTCGAGCGGGAGATCGCCGAGGGCGTCGCGTTCGAGGCGGAAACCGGACTGGCCCTCTCCTGGACGCCGGAGCCGGCCCGGTTCCCGGATGTCCGGGTCGATCCGCGCTACGCCTTCGGCAAGCCGACCGTCGCCTATTGCTCCGTCCCGACCGAGACCCTGTTCCTCCAGTGGAAAGCGGAGGGCTGCGAACAGCGCGTCGCCGATTGGTACTGCGTGCCGGTCGACGCGGTGAAGGTCGCGATCGAATACGAGGACCGGTCGTGAAGATTCGGGCGGATGAGAATGTCTCTCTCAAAATCGTCTGGGCGCTCCGCGATTTCGGCTTGCCCGCGAATTGGGAGTTGTCGTCGACGGTCGAGGCCAGGCAGACCGGGCAGGCCGATATACGGTGGGTCGATGAATTCGCAAAGCAGGGCGGTGACGCCATTTTGACGGCGGATCGGGATTTCGTAACGAACGCGCTGCTAATTCGAGTTGTGCACGAAATGGGTCTCAAGGTCGTTCTTTTTCCGAGAGCGTTTTCGACATCGAACAAGTTCGAGCAAGCCGCGCATGTTTTCCGTTGGTGGAAACGGATCGAGGCGGAACTGCCGGCGATGTCGCCGGGCGAGTGCCGGCGAACGGAATGGCGCGAACCGAAGGCCGAGCGGCTCGGGCGATAGGGGCGACGGACGGCCTTCGGCGCCGCGCCCGTCCGGGGGCGCGCCGGGGTTTGCGTTCCGGGCGGGGCGGGGTAAGGGACGGGGATGGCGGATTTCCTGAGCGTTTTCCGCGAGCGCTCCGGGCCGGAGCGGATCGCCAAGCGGCTGGCGCGGGCCGGGTTGTGCTCGCGCCGCGACGCCGAGCGCTGGATCGCCGCCGGGCGCGTGTCGGTGGACGGGCGCGTGCTCGACAGCCCGGCGCTCGCGGTGGACGGCGCGAGCCGCATCCTGGTCGACGGCCGCCCGATCCCGGAGATCGGGACGCCGCGCCTCTGGCGCCACCACAAGCCGCGCGGCCGCATCGTCAGCAACCGCGACGCCCGCGGCCGCCCCACCGTGTTCGACGGCCTGCCGGCCGACATGCCGCGCGTCGTCGCGGTCGGCCGCCTCGACCTCGATTCCGAGGGGCTGCTGCTGCTCGCCAACGACGGGGAACTGGCGCGGCTGCTGGAACTGCCCTCCACCGGCTGGGTCCGGCGCTATCGCGTGCGTGTGCGCGGCCGGCCGGAGCCGGACCGTCTGGCGGCGCTGAAGCGCGGCCTCGAACTCGACGGCGAGCGTTTCGGCCCGATCGAGGCCGAACTCGACCGCCAGGGGCCGGGCAACGCCTGGCTCACCGTCGCGCTGCGCGAGGGCCGCAACCGGGAGGTGCGCCGCGCGCTGGAGCATGTCGGCCTCGCGGTGAACCGGCTGATCCGCGTCTCCTTCGGCCCCTTCCAGCTCGGAAGCCTGCCGGCCGGCGAGACGGCGGAGGTGCGGCCCGGCGCGCTCCGGGAGCAGCTCGGCGCGGCGCGGCCGGGCGGCGGCGGGACGGCGCGCGCGAAACCGGCGGCCGGCCGGCCGGGGAAGCCGCCGGGCGCCCGCGCGGGGGCGAAGCCGAAATCGAAGCCCCGCGGTGCGGATCGCCGCCGGTAGCCGGCGCGGCGCCCGGCTCGCCGCGCCGCCGGGGCGGGACACGCGCCCCACCGCCGCGCGGACCCGCCAGGCGCTGTTCGACATGCTGGACGGCGGCCGGTTCGGCGACCCCTATCGCGGCCGCCTCGCGGTGGACGCCTTCGCCGGGGCCGGCGCGCTCGGCCTGGAGGCGCTGTCCCGGGGCGCGTCCCGCGCGGTCTTCCTGGAGCGCGCGCCGGCCGCGCTCGCGGCGCTGCGCCGCAACATCCGCGCGCTCGGCTTCGAGGACCGGGCGGAGGTCGTCGCCGGCGACGCGACGCGGCCGCGCCGGCGCGCCCCCTGTCCGGCCGGGCTGGTCCTGCTCGACCCGCCATACGGGAGCGGCCTCGCCGCGCCCTGCCTGGAGGCGTTGCGCGAACGCGGCTGGATCGGGCCGGAAACGCTGGCGGCGGTCGAACTGGCGGCGGGGGAGGCGGCGGACCTTCCGGCCCGGTTCGAAATCCTGGAGGAGCGCCGCCACGGCGCCGCCCGCCTGGCCTTCGCGCGGCTCCGGCCCGGCGCGCCGGCCTCCTAACCCCGTTCCGCCATCCAGTCCTCGATCAGGCGGCGCGCGATGGAGTCCTTGCGCGGCAGGCTCTTGCCCAGCGCCCCGAAGTTCCGCAACTGCGCCAGCGAGAACCACTGCGCGTCCTCCACTTCGTCGTCGTTGCGGCGGATCGCGGCGCGGCCGGGCCGGGCGCGGGCGTGGAAGCCGAGCATGATCGAGGCGGGGAACGGCCAGGGCTGCGAGGAGTGGTAGCGCACATCCTCGACCTCGACATTGGTCTCCTCCCACACTTCGCGCGCCACCGCCTCCTCCAGCGTCTCCCCCGGCTCGACGAAGCCGGCGAGGGTGGAGTACATGCCGGCCTTCCAGACCCGCTGGCGGCCCAGCAGCGCCCGGTCGCCGTCGTGCACCAGCATGATCACGGCCGGATCGGTGCGCGGGAAGGCGACGGCGCCGCAGGCGGGATCGGAGCAATCGACCTGGTGGCCGCCCTTGGCCGGGACGGTCGGCGCGCCGCAGACGCCGCAATGGAGGTGGCGCCGGCGCCAGTACACCAGGCCGCGCGCATAGGCCAGCAGCGCCCCCTCGAACCGGTCCAGCAGCGGGCCGACCTGGCGCAGGTCCGCGAAGGCGCCGTGGCCGTCGAACGCCTCGCCGAGCCGCGCCTCCTCGATGCCGGAGACGTCGAGGCCGATATAGGCCGCGCCGCCCTTCTCGCCGAGGAAGGCGGCGAACTCGGCCCGCGCGACGAGCGCGCCGTGCTCCGCCGCCGGGAGCAGGGCGGCCCGCGGCGCCCCGTCGCCGTCCTCGACGACCAGCGAGCGCGCGCGCCAGACCGGCGCCAGCCGGGTTCCGGGCCGTTCGAGCATCCGCTCCAGCCAGCCGTCGTCCTGGCGGAGATGGGCGGCGCGGTCGAGGCCGCCGAAGCCGTAAAGCGCCGGCCGGCGGGCGATCAGGTGCAGGGGGTAGTCGGCGGACATGGCCGCGAATGTACACCATCCCCCGCGCCGAACAACCGCCCCGCGCCAGCGGCCAGGCCCCTGGAGGCCGAACCTCGCCCGCCCGCCCCGCCGACCGGCGAGCGGCCGGGAAAACCCCGCCGTCCCATATGTCTCGAACGAGGACACGCGCTTGCGCGGGGCGGGGGGATGGGCTTATGCTCCGGCGCCGCGCCGGGGGGGCGCGCCGGGGACGGGCGGGGCGAGCGGGATCGACATGAGCGAATCGCGGAACGGCCCGGCCGCGCGCCCCGGCCCCGAGGCGCGGCCCATCCCCGAGGCGCGGCCCGTCCCCGAGGCGCGGTCCAGCCCCGAGGCGCGCCCCATCCTCGAAGTGCGCGACGTGGCGGTCCATTTCGGCGGCATCGTCGCGCTGGACGGCGTGAGCTTCGACATGGAGCGCGGCGCGATCCTGGGGCTGATCGGGCCGAACGGCGCCGGCAAGACCACGCTGTTCAACTGCCTGAGCCGCCTCTACGCGCCCGACGCCGGCGACATCCTGTTCGAGGGAAAGTCGATCCTGCGCGCGCCGCCGCACCGGATCGCCGATCTCGGCATCGGCCGGACCTTCCAGAACCTCGCCCTTTTCCGCACCATGTCGGTGCTCGACAACGTGATGGTCGGCGGCCATTCCCGGGGCCGGAGCGACTTCCTGTCGAACGCGCTGCGCCTGCCCTGGGCGCTCCGCGAGGAGGCGGAGCTGCGCGAGCGGGCCTGGGAGGCGATCGAGTATCTCGAACTCGGGCCCGCCGCCCACGCGCCCGCCGGCGGGCTGCCCTTCGGGACGCAGAAGCGCGTCGAACTGGCCCGCGCGCTGGCGGGACAGCCCAGGGTGCTGCTGCTGGACGAGCCGGCCGGCGGCCTCAACCACGACGAGATCGGCGGCCTCGCCGCCCTGATCCGCCAGATCCGCGACGACCGCGGCGTCACCATCCTGCTGGTCGAGCACCATATGAGCCTGGTGATGAGCGTGTCGGACCGGGTGGTGGCGATCGATTTCGGCCGCAAGATCGGCGAGGGGACGCCCGAGGAGGTCCAGCGAAACCCCGAAGTGATCCGGGCCTACCTGGGGACGACGGACCGATGACCCTGCTCGAAGTCTCCGGCCTCGCCGCCTTCTACGGCCCGATCCAGGCGCTGCGCGGCATCGATTTCGCGCTGGAGGAGGGAAGCGTCACCACCGTCCTCGGCGCCAACGGCGCGGGCAAGACGACGACGCTGCGCGCCATCTGCGGCATGGTCGCGACCGAGGGGCGGGTCGCGCTGGACGGCGACGACATCTCGAAAATGCCGACCGAGGCCATCGTGCGCCGGGGCGTGGCGCATGTGCCGGAGGGGCGGGGGACCTTCACCCGCGTGACGACCGAGGAGAACCTGCTGCTCGGCGCCTATGCGCGGCGCGACAAGAAGGCGGTCGCGCGCGACCTGGACCAGGTGTACGGCTACTTCCCGCGGCTGCGCGAGCGCCGCGGCCAGCAGGCCGGCACGCTGTCCGGCGGCGAGCAGCAGATGCTGGCGGTCGGGCGCGCGCTGATGCTGCGCCCCAGGCTGATGCTGCTCGACGAGCCGTCCTTCGGCCTGGCGCCGCTGCTCGTCGAGGAGCTGTTCGCCATCCTGCGCCGCATCAACGCCGAGGAGCGGGTGAGCATGTTGCTGGTCGAGCAGAACGCCACGCTGGCGCTGGACCTCGCGGACCGCGCCTACCTGCTGGAGACCGGCCGGGTGGTGCTGTCGGGAACCTCGGACGAGATCGCGGCGGACGAGACCGTGCGCCGCTCCTATCTCGGCTACTAGCGGCGGAGCGGGCGCGCGATGGACCTTTTCCTGCAGCAGACCCTGGACGGCATCGCGACCGGCGCGATCTACGCCTCGCTCGCGCTGGCGGTGGTGATGATCTACCAGGCGATCGACCACTTCAACTTCGCCCAGGGCGAGATGGCGATGTTCTCGACCTTCATCGCCTGGCAGCTGATCGTCTGGGGGACGCCCTACTGGCTCGCCTTCGCGATCTGCCTCGTCCTGTCCTTCGTCGGCGGGATGCTGATCGAGCGGATCGTCTTCGCGCCGATCCACACCGCGCCGGTGCTGAGCCATATCGTGGTGTTCATCGCGCTCACCCTGATCTTCAACGCCATGGCCGGGTTTATCTGGGAGTTCACCATCAAGGAGTTCCCCAGCCCGTTCCCGTCCCAGGCGCCCTTCGGCTCCCGGCTGATCGGGCCGCACGAACTGGGGGTGGTCGGGGTTACGCTGGCCATGCTGGGGCTGATCTACGCCTTCTTCAGGTTCACGCCGGTGGGCCTGGCGATGCGGGCGGCGGCGGCCGATCCGGTGTCGGCGGCGCTGGTGGGAATCAGCGTGAAGAAGATGCTGGCGCTCGGCTGGGGGCTGGCGGCGACGGTGGGCGCGGTGGCCGGCATGATGATCGCGCCCAAGGTCTACCTGGAGCCGAACATGATGCTCGGCATCCTGCTCTACGGTTTCGCGGGCGCGGTGGTCGGCGGGCTGACCAGCCCCGGCGGGGCGGTGGTCGGCGGGTTCCTGATGGGCGTGCTGGAGAACCTGGCCGGGACCTACCTGATCGGCAGCGAACTGAAGCTGACCTTCGCGCTGGTGGTGATCGTGGCGGTGCTGCTGTTCAAGCCGGCGGGCCTGTTCGGCCGCGTCGTCGTGCAGCGGGTCTGACGCGCGCCGGGCGCGGGCCGATGGGCGCGAACGCGACGGCGGCGGCGGCGGCGAGGACGGCGGCGGCGCCGGGCCGCGCCGGGCCGGAGCCGGGCTACTACCCCTCGCCCTGGCCGGTGGAGTGCGGCGGCAACCGGCGGCGCAAGGCGGCCGCGGGCGGCCTCCACGCGCGCGGCGCGGCGGCGGAGGTTACGACCCGGCGCGACGGCCGCTGGCACGTGATGACGATCCGCCGCGCGCCGGGGGAGGTCTACGCCGCCGGCACGACGCCCGCCTGGTCCGGGCCGGAGCCGGAAGGCTGGCTGGAGCGGATCGACCCCGAAACGCTGGAACCGCTGGCGCGCTCGCCCCGCCTGCCCGCCGGCGGCCATGTGTGGTGCGGCGCCGTCGCCGCCCACGCCAATGGCGACATCTACAAGGTGAACGGCTGCTACCTGCACCGCCTCGACCCCGACTGCCGGGTCGTCGCCGAGCGCCGGCTGCCCGCGGACCGGGCGCATAACGGCCTGCTGGTCCTCTCCGACGGCTCGATCGCCACCAAGGACCTGCGGCTGGAGGGGCAGGGGGCCTCGACGATAACCCGCCTGGAGCCGGAGCGGCTGGAGCTTCTCGGCGCGCCGCTGCGCCTGCCGGAGGGTTCGATGGGGCGGATCGCCGCCGACCTGTCGGCCGGGGGGGAGCATATCTACATCCCCGGCGTCGAACATGTCTGGCGCGTCCGGGTGGAGGCCGACCGGATGGTCCTCGACCGCGACTGGGCGCCGCGCTACCGGGCGGCGGACGGGCCGGGCGGCCTGTCCTGGGACGCCTGCATCGCCGGCGGCGCGCTGTGGATCATGGACAATGGCGACATCGGGTCGCTGCGCGCGATTTTCGGGACGCACCCGAACGGGCGGATCGACGGGTCGACGAAGCGGCTCGGCTGGCGCCGGCCGGCGCCGTGGCGCGCGCCGCTGCGGCTGCTCAAGGTCCCGCTCGACGGCGGCCCGGTCCAGGCGATCGCGCCGTTCGGCACGCCGGGCGGCGGCGTCATCGCGCCGCCGGTCTTCGTTCCCGAACACGGGATCTGCGTCGCCTGGGACAGCGTGAACGGCGGCCTCGCCGGGATCGCGGACGGGCCGGACGGCCTGCGGGTCGCGTGGACGGCGGACGCGCGCCCGACGATGCAGCCGGTCGTCTTCCCGGAGACCGGCGAACTGGCGATCAACGACTACCGCGAGGGCGACGACCGGCTGGCCGTCGTGGACATCGCCACGGGCGAGGTCCTCGACAGCGCAAGCACGGGGTCGCGGCTGGCGAACGGCATGTTCCTGACGCCGGGCGGCGACCGCGACATCTACTACTGCTCGACCTTCGCGCTGGCGCGGGTCCGGTGGACCGGGGGGGCCGCCCGGCGCGCCGGGCCTTGAGGCGGCGGCGCCGGATGTCGTAAACCGGCGCGCCGGCGGGAGACAGGGAGGACGCGCATCGTGGCGATCGACAACCCGGCCGCGCCGGACCCGAGGGCGAACCCGGCCGACACCCACGAGCTTTTCGGGGTCGCGCTGCCCAGGCTGCGCGCGCTGCTGATCGTCGGCGGGATCGCGCTGGCCGTCGCGCTGCCGCTGGTCGTTTCCGGCTTCGCGGTCTTCCAGATGACGCAGGCGCTGGTCTACGCCATCGCGGTGCTCGGCCTCAACCTGCTGACGGGCTACAACGGGCAGTTCTCGCTCGGCCACAGCGCGTTCTACGCGCTCGGCGCCTACACGGCGGCGATCCTGATCGACCGCTACGATGTCGCCTATTACTGGACCATTATTCCGGCCGGGGCGATCTGTTTCGTCGGCGGGTTCCTGTTCGGCCTGCCGGCGCTGCGGCTGGAGGGGCTGTACCTGGCGCTGGCCACCTTCGCGCTGGCCGTCGCCACGCCGCAGCTGCTGCGCTTCGAGCATTTCGAGGAGTTCACCGGCGGCGTGCAGGGCATCGACGTGTTCAAGCCGGACTCGCCGGTCCCGTTCCTCGACGCGGACCAGTACCTGTACTTCTTCGTGCTGTTCTGGGGCGCGCTGCTGCTGGTGGGGGCGTGGAACCTGACGCGGGGCCGGCCCGGCCGGGCGATGGTGGCGATCCGCGACAACCCGATCGCCGCGCGCGCCATGGGGATCGACACGGCGCTGTACAAGTCCGTCACCTTCGGGGTCAGCGGCCTCTACACCGGGATCGCCGGCGCGCTCGGCGCCATCGTGGCGGAGTTCGTGGCGCCGGACAGCTTCACCTTCTTCCTGTCGGTCTGGTTCCTGGTCGGCATGGTGGTGGGCGGGCTGGCCTCGATCCCGGCGGCGATCGCCGGCGGGATTTTCATCCTCTACATGCCCAACATCGCCGAGGAGGCGATCGCGGTCTTCTTCGGCAACGACCCGAGCGCCAAGGCGCTGATCTGGGTCGCGTTCGGCCTGTTCCTGATCTTCACCGTCTATGTCGTGCCGAACGGGCTGGCCGGGCTGGTCCGGCGCTTCGTGGCGCGCTACGCCCGCCCGGCCGGGCGGTGACATGGACTCGCCCGGCGGGATCGCCGATACTCGCACACGAACGACGAACGAAGAACCGGACAACGAACCGACAGGGAGGAAACGCGATGCACACACGGCTCTCGACGGTCGCGGCGGCGGCGCTGCTGGCCCTCGGCGCGGCGGGCGCGGCGGCGGAGAACGCGCCCGGCGTCACCGACACCTCGATCAAGATCGGCAACACCAACCCCTATAGCGGGCCGGCCTCGTCCTACGGCACGATCGGCAAGTCGATCGGCGCCTGCTGGGACTATGTGAACGACATGGGCGGCATCCACGGCCGCGCGATCGAGTGGATTTCCTACGACGACGGCTACAGCCCGCCCAAGACCAAGGAGCAGATCCGCAAGCTGGTCGAGCGCGACGAGGTCGCGTTCACCTTCCAGACCCTGGGCACGCCGACCAACTCGGCGATCCACAAATACATGAACCGGAAGGAGGTGCCGCACCTGTTCGTCGCCACCGGCGCGACCAAATGGGGCCAGCCGGAGAAGTTCCCCTGGACCATCGGCTGGCAGCCCAACTACCAGACCGTCGGCGCCATCTTCGGCAACTACATCCTGCAGAACCATCCCGACGGCAAGGTCGCGATCATCAACCAGAACGACGATTACGGCAAGGACTACGTGATCGGGATGCAGCGGGCGATGGGCGACAAGTTCGACGCCATGGTGGTCGCGCGCGAGACCTACGAGGTGACCGACCCGACGATCGACAGCCAGATCGTGAGCCTGGCCAATTCGGGCGCGGACGTGTTCGTCAACATCTCGATCCCGAAGTTCGCCGCCCAGGCGATCAAGAAGATGGCGGCGATCGGCTGGAAGCCGGTCCATCTGCTGAACGACGTCTCGGCGTCGATCAAGGCGACCTACGAACCGGCCGGGGTGGAGAACTCCAAGGACATTATCTCGGTCCTGTTCTACAAGGATCCGAACGACCCGATCTGGGCCGACGACAAGGAAATCGCGGAGTGGCACGCCTTCATGGACAAGTACTATCCCGATGGCGACAAGGCCAACGCCTTCAACGCCTACGGCTGGGCGGTGTGCCACACCATGATCGCCGTGCTGGAGCAGGCGGGCGACGACCTGTCGCGCGAGAACATCATGCGCCAGGCCGCGAACCTGAACCAGGTGCGCGTGCCGATGCTGCTGCCCGGCATGTTCGTGGACACCAGCCCGACCGACTTCTTCCCGGTCGAGCAGATGCAGATGATGCGCTTCGACGGCGAGCGCAACATCCCCTTCGGCCCGGTGATCAGCGCCGAGACCGAGTAACCGCCGGCTTTCGCGCCCCGGGGCCGCCGCGCCGCCGGCGGCCCCTTCTCGTTGTCGGGAATGGAGCGCGCGGCCGCGCAACGCGCTTGCCCGGCGGGGCGGGGCGGGGCAGAGTGCGGGGATGCGCGAACGCTCCTACGACCGGCGGACCGGCGGGCCGATCCACAGGCGGGTGCCGCCGGGGGACAACCTCGAACGGCTGGTGTGCGACGAGTGCGGGTTCGTGAACTACGTCAACCCGAAGGTCGTCGTCGGCTCGGTCTGCGTGTGGGAGGACAGGTTCCTGCTGTGCAAGCGGGCGATCGATCCGCGCAAGGGCTACTGGACCATGCCGGCCGGCTTCCTGGAGGAGCGCGAGACCGCGATCGAGGGCGCGATGCGCGAGGCCCGCGAGGAGGCGCTGGCCGAGATCGAGATCGACGCGCTGCTCGGCGTCTACAGCATCCCGCGCATCAGCCAGGTGCAGCTGATCTACCGCGCCCGGCTGCTGTCGCCCGACGTGGCGGCGGGGCCGGAGTCGGAGGCGGTCGGCCTGTTCGCCTGGGACGAAATCCCGTGGGGCGACCTCGCCTTTCCCAGCGTCCACTGGGCGCTCGGCCATTTCCGCGAGGCCGCCGGCCGGACCGACTTCGCGCCGCGCCCGGAAGGCGAAATGGGGCTGTAGGACCGGCGCGGTTTCCCGGAGGCGCCGGCCGTGCTAACGATGCGCCCGGCCGCGCGGACGCCGGGCGCGCGCGCCCCGCCGGACCGGCGCGGAGACCCGCGATGGACTGCCGCTATCCGATGAAATCGCTGCTGGGGGACTACCTGCGCGGCGGGGTCGGCCTCGCGGCGGCCTGCGGGCTGCTGGCGGGCGCGACCATGTTGACGGCGTTCCAGTACATCCTCATCGCCGCCGCGCTGCTGTTCGCCGGTTACGTGCTGCGCACCTGGGTGCGCCACCGCACGGTGTACGCGCTGTCGGAGGAGGGGCTGCGCGCCGACGGCCCGTTCGGCCGGGCGGTGCGGTGGGCCGACCTGCGCGACGCCCGGCTGCGCTATTTCGCCATCCGGCGCGACCGCAAGAGCGGCTGGCTCCAGCTGACGCTCAAGACCGCCGACGCCAAGCTTTCGGTGGATTCGGAGCTGGACGGGTTCGACGCGGTGCTGGAGCGGGCCGCGCTGGCGGTCCGGCGCAACGGCCTCGAACTTTCCGACCCGATGGCCGAGAACTTCGCCACGGCCGGCTTCCCGGTCCGGCCCGCCGCCGGGGAGGACGCGCCGGCCCCGCGCGGGGCGGCGGAGGCGCCCTGAGCGCCGCCGCGCCGCCGGACCCGCGCGGCAAGGCGATTGCGCAAGCCGGAATCGCGGCGTAACATTCCCTTCGAGGAACGCCCCGGGCGTCGACGGACAATCGCGGAGGAACACGGATGACGGACGCAGTCCCCGCGGCGGAGCTGCGCGCGCGCCACGCCGAACTGGATCGCCAGCTGGAGGAGGAACGGGCGAGGCCGATGCCGGACAGCGGCGTTGTCGCGGACCTCAAGCGGCGCAAGCTCGCCATCAAGGACCGGCTCGCCAGCGCCGAGGCCGAAACGGCGTGACGCCGCGAATTCCGGCTTGACGGGCCGGCGGGCCGCGGCGAGAATACCTTTGCCCTTGAGCGTGCGGGGGGAAAGGTGTGCCCTCGGCGGGACTTGAACCCGCACGGTCGCTGTTTGTGCAGCGAACCTCCCGAGTGACAGTCGGGTGTGTCTACCAATTCCACCACGAGGGCAAATCCTGGGCCGGCCGCGACATGTCGCGGCCGGCCCGACTCTTTTCTACCCTGTCTTGCATTGCGGGTCGAAGCGTTTTTCGCGCCGGCGCCGGTCCGTCGGCGCCTTCGTATGCGCCGCCGCCGCGCCCGCTACGCCCGTCGCGCCGCCAGCGGCGCGACCTCGGCGGCGAATGCGCGCATCCGGTCGAGGCAGCGGCCGAGGTCCCGGCTCTCCCCACCGATGACCAGGTGGCGCAGCCCGGCCTCCCGGTAGGCGGCGATGTCGCCGGCGATGGCGTCGGCCGGGCCGGTGAAGCGCCGCCGCGCGCCGTCCGGCCCGCGTTCCGTCGCGCCGAGGGCGTAGCCGATGGCGTACAGCCCGGCGTCGAGGGCGCCGGGGTCGCGCCCGGCCGCCTCGGCCGCCGCCCGCGCCTCGGCCAGACCGGCGGCGTAGCGCTCCGGCGTGTCGAACGGCGCGGCGGGGTTGTTGGCGACCGGATACCACCCGTCGCCGAGCCGGCCGGCGCGCCGCCGCGCCGCCGGCGCCTCGCCCCCGACCCAGATCGGCGGATGCGGCTTCTGGACCGGGCGGGGCGCGAACCGCACGTCCCGGAACCGCACATGCGCGCCCTCCGCGGCGGGAGCGTCCTCCGTCCACAGGGCGCGGAAAGCGGCGATGTACTCGTCCGACGCCCGGCCCCGCGCCGCGAAGGGCGGGCCGCCGAGCAGCGCGATCTCCTCCGCCATCCAGCCGACGCCGACGCCGACCGTGAGCCGCCCCTTGGAGAGCACGTCCAGCGTCGTCAGCATCTTCGCCGCCAGCACCGGCGGCCGGTGCGGCAGCACCATCACCGAGGTCAGCAGCCGGATGCGCTCCGTCGCGGCGGCCGCGAAGCCGAGCGTCGTCAGCTGCTCCAGGCATTCGCCGGTGTCCTGGGCGAACCAGCGCCCGCTCGCCGTGTAGGGGTAGGTCGATTCCGGCGCCGCCGGCAATGCCACGTGGTCGCTCAGGCCGAGATGGGCGAAGCCGAGCGCTTCCGCCTCGGCCGCGATGGCGCGCAGCCCGTCGGGATCGGCCGCCGGGCCGCGAACGCCGAGATGGACGCCGAACCGCATGTCCCGCCCCGCGCCGCCGCCCGCGCTCAATACGGCTCGTCGCCGGCGATGGTGATGCGGTGCATCCGCCGGCGCTCGTCGTAGTCGGCCAGCGCCCGGTGCTGCACGCAGCGATTGTCCCACAGCGCCAGCGATCCCGGCTCCCAGCGGAACCGGCAGGTGAACTCCGGCCGGGCCGAGTGGTCGCGCAGGAAGTCGATCAGCACATCGGCCTCCGCGTCCGCGAAACCCTCCAGCCCCTGGGTGTGGCTGCCGATATAGAGCGACTTGCGCCCGGTTTCGGGATGGGTGCGGACCAGCGGGTGCGCCGCCTCGGTCGGCGTGTCCCCGGCGGGCCGGCGCACCTTGTCCCGCATGGAGGGGTTGGCGGCGTAGCGCTGGCTCCGGTCGCCCATGCCGCCGCCGCGCCGGAACCCGTCGCCGACATTGAAGGTGCGCAGGCCCGACAGCATCGCCCGCATCGCCTCCGAGAGCGTCTCCAGCGCGAGGTGCTGATTGGAGAACATCGTGTCCCCGCCCTTCGACGGCGTTTCCCTGGCGTAGAGCATGGTGGCCTTGGCGGGCCGGGGGTCGAACATCTGGTCGGTGTGCCAGACGGCCCCGAACGTGTAGCCGTCGCCCGGCTCCTTCACGATTTCGAGGATTTCCGGGTGGTCGTCCATCCCGCGCATGTAGGGGTGGTGGTGGATGTCGCCGAACCGCCGGGCGAAGGCGATCTGCCGTTCGGGCGTTATGTCCTGGTCGCGGAAGAAGATCACGCCGTGTTCGAGCCAGGCGGCGTGGATTTCCGCGAAGGTCGCGTCGTCGAGCCGCGCCAGGTCGGCGCCCCGTATCGTCGCGCCGAGCGCGCCCGAAACCGGCTCCGCCTCGATATGCCGGTATTGCATCGACCCGCCTCCCCGCGCCGCCGCGACCCGCCGGAAGTATAGCGCGCCGCCGCGCCCCGCCCCATCGCGTGGCCGATTTCCGCCGGGGAGGCGGGCGGACTAGACTGCGGGCGTATGCGCGGGAGGGAGGACGGCCATGGCGAAGCGCGCGAGCGCGAGGAAGATCGCGGCCGCGGCCGCGCTCGTCGCGCTGTCGCTTGCGTGGAGCGCGCCCGGCGCGCTCGCGGCGCCGTCCTGCGACGACTGGATGGCGCAACTGTCGCTCGACGGGACCCATCCGTTCCACGATTACGCCGCGCCGGCGGATGTCGAACGCTGCGTCGCCGAGGGGGCCGATCCCGACGCGCGCGACGCCGGCGGATCGACGCCGCTCCACAAGGCGGCGGAGGCCCGGTCCGCCGCCGCCCCCGCCATCGTCGCGGCGCTGGTCCGGGCGGGGGCCGATCCCGACGCGCGGACCCGGGGCGGGCGGACGCCGCTTTACTTCGCCGCGGCCTCGCCCGCCGCCGCGGCTCCCGCCATCGTCGCGGCGTTGCTGGAGGGCGGGGCCGACCCCAACCGCCGCCACAAGGGCGCCAAAACGCCGCTTTACGCGGCCGCGGCCTCCCGTTCCGGCGGCGCGCTGGCGAAGGTCGAGGCGCTTCTCGGCGCCGGGGCCGATCCGAACGCCGTGACCTCCGGCGGCGCCGGGCCGCTCCTCGCGGCGGCGGGGGCGAAATACCCGGAAGCGCCCGCGGTCGTCGAGGCGCTGCTTCGGGCCGGAGCCGACGCGAACGCGCGCACCACGGCCGGCCGGACTCCGCTGATGCGGGCCGCCCGGTCCAGGTCTCCGGGCGCGCCGGCCATCGTCCTGGCCTTGCTTCGGGAAGGCGCCGATCCCAACGCGCGGGACAATCGCACGAACAGGACCGCGCTCCACCACGCGGTTCGATCCAGGAAACCGCCATCCGTAATCCGGGCGCTGCTGGGGGCGGGGGCGGACCCGAACGCGCGGGACAAGAGGGGGGAAACGCCGCTGCAAAGGGCCATTCGGTACAGGTCGAGCGCAACGCCGGCCACTGTCATTGCGCTGCTCGAAGCGGGGGCCGATCCCAACGCGCCGCGCTCGAACGCCGGGGAGAGCCTCCTGATCTATGCGGTGAGGGCCGGGAAGCCCCCTTCGATTGTCGAGGCGTTGCTGAAAGCCGGGGCCGATCCGAACGCGCGGGACGGGGACGGATGGACGCCCTTGCACTGGGCGGTCGAGGGATTCGGCCCGGGTGTGCCCGCTGTCGTCGCGGCGCTGCTGAAGGCCGGCGCCGATCCCGACGCGCGGGACAAGGGCGGGCGGGCGCCTCTCCACTGGGCGGCGGCTTCGTCTTTTGCCATGGTGTCCGAAATCGTGGCCTTGCTTCTCGACGCCGGGGCCGATCCGGCTATTCGAGATCGGACGGGGCGGTGCGCGGCGGATCCGGTCGATGAGTGGTCTCCGCTCGCCGAAACGCGCGAATACCGCCGACTCCGCGCCGGCTGCCCCCGTTAGCGGCCGCCCCGAGCGCCGCTTCCCCGCGCCGCTACACGTCGAAGAACACGGTTTCCGCCTCGCCGCGGAGGCGGATGTCGAAGACATAGACCGCCGCGCCGTCCTCCGCGGTTCCCGCGCGCCGCGCGACGAGTGTGCCGCGCCGCGCCGCCGGGACGGAGGCCAGCGCCGGGCAGGCGGCGTTGGCCGCGCCCTCGTCCTCGAAATAGACGCGGGTGAAGGCGTGCGAGGGCATCCCGCGCATGAACAGGACCAAGTTCAAGTGCGGCGCCTGGCCGTTGCCGGGCGCGCCGGGCTTCACCGTCTCGAAGACGAAGCGGTTCTCCGGGTCCGTGCCGGTGCCGACGCGCCCGAAGCCGGAAAACGCGGCGTTCGGCCCGCCGCCGCCCCGGCGGGGATAGCGGCCGCGCGCGTCGGCCTGCCAGACCTCGACCATCGCGTCGGGCACGGCCTCGCCGCCCGCGTCGAACACGCGGCCCTGGAGGCGGATGCGCTCCCCCTCCGCCTCCGGCCCGGCGATCCGCCCGCCGGCGATGCTCGCCATCGCGTCGAAGCCGTACTGCGCCGGCGTCAGCCCGAAGGCGAAGAACGGGCCGACGGTCTGCGAGGGGGTCTGCCGGCGGCGCATCCCTCACCCCTCCATCGGCGTGGCGGCGCGGCCGCGCAGCACGATGTCGAACTCGTAGCCGAGCGCGAAGCCCTCCTCCGTAACCTCGGGCGAGAACCGCTTGACCAGCAGGTCGCGCGTTTCGGCCGGCGTCGTCGTGAAGATCGGGTCGAGCGCCAGCAGCGGGTCGCCGGGGAAGTAGGACTGCGTGACCAGCCGTGTCGCGAAGGCGGGGCCGAACAGCGAGTAGTGGATATGGGCCGGCCGCCAGGCGTTCGGATGGTTGCCCCAGGGATAGGCGGCGGGCTTGATCGTCGTGAAACGGTAGGTTCCGTCCGCGCCGGCGACGCAGCGCCCGCCGCCGAAGAAGTTCGGGTCGAGCGGCGCGTCGTGCCGGTCCGCCGAATGGATGTAGCGCCCGGCCGCGTTGCACTGCCAGATCTCGACCAGCGTGCCGGGCTGCGGGCGGCCGTCCTCGTCGAGCACGCGGCCGGTCACGATAATGCGCTCGCCCAGCGGCGCGCCGCCGCGCGCGCCGTTGCGGGTGAGGTCGTTGTCGAGCGGCCCCAGCGCGTCGTGGCCGTACACCGGGCCGGTCGTCTCGGAAATCGTCTGCGCCAGCGGGACCAGCGGCTTGCCGGGGCTGCGCGCGACCGAGGACCTGTATTCCGGCGCGAGATAGGCCGGGTGGGCGCTCCAGTCGCGCGGGGCGCGGGTTTCGAGCGTCATGGAGCATCTCCCGGAATGGGACGCGACCGCGCCATCCTACGGCATAACGAGCACGGCGCGGAAATCGTTCACGTTGGTGAGCGTCGGCCCGGTGACGACCAGCGCGTCGAGCGCCGCGAAGAAGCCGTAGGCGTCGTTGCGCGCCAGATGCGCCGCCGGCGACAGCCCCGCCGCCCGGGCCCGCGCCAGCGTTCCGGGCAGGTGCAGCGCGCCGGCGTTGTCCTCGGTCCCGTCCACGCCGTCGGTGTCGCAGGCGATGGCGGCGATCCGGTCGAGGCAGTCGGCCGAGCGCTCGCCCAGCGCCGTGGCGAAGCCGAGCAGGAACTCGGCGTTGCGCCCGCCGCGGCCGCCGCCGCGCACCGTGACGGTGGTCTCGCCGCCCGACAGCAGCACGCAGGGCGGCCGGGCCGGCTGCCCGCGCCGCGCGGCCTGGCTGGCGATCCCGGCGAAGACGCGCCCGGCCTCCCGCGCCTCGCCCTCGATCGCGTCGCCGAGGATCAGCGGTTCCGCGCCCGCCGCCCGCGCGCGGGCGGCCGCCGCCTCCAGCGCCATTTGCGGCGTCGCGACCAGCACGGTTTCCGCGCGGGCCAGCCTGGGATCGCCCGGCTTCGGCGTCTCGTCCCTGGCGCGCTCCAGCCGGGCGGCGACGGAGGGCGGCGGCGCGATCCCGTACCGCGCCAGCACGGCGCGCGCGTCGGCGAAGGTCGTCGGGTCGGGGGCCGCCGGGCCGGAGCCGATAACGTCCAGCCCGTCGCCCGGCACATCCGAGATCGCCAGCGCCGCCGTCCGCGCCGGGAACGCCGCCGCCGCCAGCCGCCCGCCCTTGATCGCGGAGAGGTGCTTGCGCACGCAGTTCATCTCGTGGATCGTCGCGCCGGACGCCAGCAGGTCGGCCGTCAGCGCTTGCTTGTCGGCGAGCGTCACGCCGTCCGCCGGCAGCGTCAGCAGCGCCGACGCCCCGCCGGAGACCAGGCACAACGCGAGGTCGTCCGGCCCCAGCCCGCGCGCCAGGGCGAGGATGCGCGCCGCCGCCTCGCGCCCGGCGGCGTCGGGCACCGGGTGCGCCGCCTCGACGACCTCGATCCGCCGGCAGGGCGCGGCGTGGCCCGTCCGCGTCACGGCCAGCCCTTCGAGCGGGCGGGACGCGCGATCGCCCTCCCACCAGTCCTCGACCGCGCGGGCCATCGACCCGGCCGCCTTGCCGGCGCCGAGCACGACCGTCCGTCCGGGCGGCGGATCGGCCAGCGCGCGCTCCAGCGGGGCCGGCATCGCGCGCGCCGGATCGGCGGCCGCGACGGCGGCGTCGAACAGGGATCGCAGGAACCCGGCGGGGTCACGCACGGCGCGCTCCGGCAAGGACGGCGGACCGCCGGACCCTACGCCCCGCCCGCGGGCGCGGCAAGCCGCGCGAAAAAAGGGGTTGACGGCGCCGGGAAACCCGTCATGGTCGCGCAATGGCTACCGTGACTCCATTCGACACGCTGGCGGCGGCGCGCAAGCTCAAGGCCGCCGGTTTCGCGCCCGAACAGGCCGAGGCCGCCGCCGAGGCGATCGGCGACGCCGTGATCGGCGGCGATCTCGTGACCAGGGAACATTTGGACAGGCGGCTCGCCGAGGTGCAAAACCGCGTCCTGCTGGCGATCCTGGCCGCCGTGGTCGCCATTATCGGCGCGCTGAAGTACTTGTAAGCGCTTCCGCTCGACGCGGAACTCTCCATGGAACCCCCTGTCCTGGAAACCGAACGGCTGGTCCTGCGCGGCTTCGGGGCGGCGGATTTCGAGGCCTACGCGGCGATGTTCGGCGACCCGGAGGTCGCGCGCCATGTCGGCGACGGGGCGCCGCTGGACCGGGCCGGCGCGTGGCGGAGCCTCGCCTTCGTCGTCGGCCACTGGCGGCTCGCCGGCTGCGGCTTGTGGGCCGTGGAGGAGCGGGGCGGCTCCGGCGCGGCGATCGGCCGGGTCGGCCTGCTGCGGCCGGAGGGCTGGCCCGGACTCGAACTGGCCTGGGCGGTCGCGCGGCCGCGCCAGGGGCGCGGCCTGGCGACGGAGGCGGCTTCGCGCGCCATGGCCTGGGCCTTCGACGAATTCGGCGCGGACCGGCTGGTTTCCATGGTCCGGCCGGGGAACGCCGCCTCGATCCGGGTCGCCGAAAAGCTCGGCATGGCGCGCGACGGCGAGGTCGAGATGCTCGGCGCGCCGGCGCTGCTCTTCGCCCGCCGGCGGCCGGGCTAATCGTCCCGCCGCGCCATCAGGCAGGCGTCGCCGTAGGAGAGGAAGCGGTAGCCGCGGCGGATCGCGTGGGCGTAGGCCGCCAGCACCCGCTCCCGCCCGATGAAGGCCGAGACCAGCATCAGCAGGGTCGAGCGCGGCAGGTGGAAATTTGTCAGCAACAGGTCCGTCGCCCGGAACTCGTGGCCGGGCGTCACGAACAGCGCCGTCTCGCCGGAGAAGGGTTCGACCCGCCCGCGCGCGGCGGCGGTCTCCAGCACGCGCAGCGCGGTGGTCCCGGCCGCGACGATCCGCCCGCCGGCGGCGCGCGTTTCGACGATGGCGGCGGCCGCCTGCGGCCCCAGTTCGGCCCATTCGGCGTGCATCGCGTGGTCGTCCGTGTCGGCCGCCGTCACCGGCAGGAAGGTGCCGGCCCCGACATGCAGCGTCGCCGTCGCGCGCCGCACCCCGCGCGCCTCCAGCGCGGCGAGCAGGCGTTCGGTGAAGTGCAGGCTCGCCGTCGGCGCCGCGACCGCGCCGTCGCGGGCGGCGAACATCGTCTGGTAGTCGCGCCGGTCGGCCGCCGTCCCTTCGCCGTCGCCGGGGCCGCGCCGGATATAGGGCGGCAGCGGCATCCGCCCGGCGGCCCGCAGGCGGTCCAGCAGCGCGGCGTCCGCCATGGCGAAGTCGAGCGCGACCTCCCCGCCCTCGCGCGAGACCACCGCCGCGCGCAGGCCGCCGGCGAAATCGATCGAATCGCCCGGACGCAGCCTGCGCGCCGGCCGCGCCAGGGCGGCCCAGCGGCCGGGGCCGAGGCGCTTGTGCAGCGTCGCCTCGATCCGCGCCGCGCCGCGCCGCCCGTCGAGCCGCGAGGGGATGACGCGCGTGTCGTTGACGACCAGCAGGTCGCCCGGCCGCAGCAGCTCCGGCAGGTCCGCGACGCCGCGGTCGGCGAAGCCGTCGCCGGCGAGGTCGAGCAGGCGGGCGGAGTCGCGCGGCCGCGCCGGCTCCTGGGCGATCCGCTCCGCCGGCAGGTCGTAGTCGAAGAGATCGACCTTCAAACCGGCCCGCGCTCCGGTCCGGCGGCGCTAAAGGAACTTCAGCAACGCGACGATCAGCGCGGCCTGCGCGATCATCAGGCCGGCGAACCGGACGGTCATCCGGGTTTCGAGCGCGGCGAGCTCGGCCCTGAGCGCGGAAATGTCCGCCTTGGTGGCGAGTTCGCCGCTCCGCATGGCGGCGGCGATGGTTTCGGCGTGCGCCTCCGCCTGTTCGGCGTCGACGCCGGCCGCCTTGAGGCGGCGCGCCGCCGCCAGCGTGTCGAAATGTTCGCTCATGGCCATGGACCCAGTTTCGACGCCCGGCCCGCGCGCCGTCAAGGACGGATTTCGCTTCCGCGCAACCGCTCCGGCGCGAGCGCGACGACGGCGCGGAACGGGGCCAGCAGCAGCGCCGCCATCGCCAGCTTGGCGCAGTAGTCGCCGATGGCCAGCGTGACCCACGGAACCTCCGTCCCCGCGAAGGCGAGCGAGAAGAACAGCGCCGTGTCCAGCGCCGAGGCGGCGAGCGAGGAGACCAGCGGCGCGCGCCACCACGCGCCCCGGCGCAGCCGGTCGAAGATGGCGATGTCGAGCAATTGCGCCGCCAGGAAGGCCGCGCCCGAGGCGACGGCGATCCTCGGCTCCGCCAGCCACAGCGACAGCGCGACGCCGAACGCGAACCCGGCGCAGGCCACCCGCCGCGCCGGGCCGGGGCCGAGCAGGCGGTTGGTCAGGTCCGTCACCAGGAAGGCGAAGGGATAGGTGAACGCGCCCCAGGTCAGCCACTCGCCGATCGGGTACGCCACCGCGATGTTGGAGGCCAGCACCACCAGCGCCATGGCGCCCGCGCCCGCGAGCACGCCCCTCGACGCCCAGCCGCCCATGCCGTTTCCCTCCGCCCGGACGCGATGGCGCGCTTCTTAGGCCGCGCGCCCGCCGCCGTCCAGCCCGGCGCGAGGGGTCCCCTTTACGGCACGTTGAAAGATCCGCTCGAGTTCTCGATCTTGTCGCTGATCCTGTACGCGCTTGTGGCGCCCGAATGCTGCGAGCCGTCGCTGCATGTCGCGGCGACCGACACCCAGGCGGGAGTAACGAAGCACCAGGCGGCCACCGACAGATTCCAGCAGGTTTCCGAAAAATCGGTCCCGTCCCAGACCAGCGCGCCGAGATTGTTGCCCAGATAATCGTCGAGTTCGATCGACGCGGAGGAGGTCGTGTTGGCGGCGCTGTTGCAGTCGGCCGACAGACCGCCGTCCGCGCGGGCCGGGGAAGGGACGCCGGCCGGCGCGGCGGCTTGCGCGGCGCGGCGCGGGCGCCTATGCTTTTCCGCGCCGCGAAGGGGGAGGGGACGCCATGGCCAACCGGGTGGTCGACAGCGCCATCGTCGTCGCCGACACGGTGACCAAGCTCGGCCCGGAATGCGACGGGCGCGTCGTGCTCGGCGCCTCGCACGGGGGCGTGTACGCCGCCTATTGCGCCGTGAAGGCGCGCGCGCGCGGCGTCATCCTGAACGACGCCGGCCGCGCCATGGACGATTCCGGGATCGGCGGCGGCGCCTATTGCCAGGCGCTCGACATCCCCTACGCGACGACGGGCACGATGTCCTGCCGCATCGGCGACGGCGAGAGCGCGGCGGCGGACGGCGTTATCTCCTTCGCCAACCCGCTTGCCGCCGAACTCGGCGTCGCCGTCGGCATGGACGCGATGGAGGCGGCGCGGCGCATGACGGCGGCGGCGCCCTCGACGAAGCCCGCCCCCGCCTACGCCGAGGCGCGCAAGGAGCTTCCCGCCGGGCCGGGGCGGCGCACGGTCGTGCTGATGGACTCGATCTCGCTGGTCGTCGAGGCGGACGCCGGGCGGATCGTGGTCTCCGGCTCCCACGGCGGCACGCCGAGCGCGGACCCCTTCGCCGCGCTCAGGGCCGAGGCCTTCGCCGGCTTCTTCCACGACGCGGGCGGCGGGCTGGACGGCGCGGCGCTCGGCCGGCTGCCCCAGCTGGACCGGCGCGGGATCGTCGCCGGGACGGTCGGCTGCATGACGGCGCGCATCGGCGACGGCGAGTCGGTGTATCGCGACGGCGTGCTCTCCCATGTCAACGAGGCGGCGCGGCGCGCGGGCGGCGCGCCGGGGACGCCGCTAAAGGCGTTCGTCGAGACTCTGGTCGGGCTTTAGCGGAGGCGGAAAGTGGCGCTTTACGGCAAGGGCATGTTGATGACCTTCACCGAAACCGGCCCGGCCGGGGAGGAGGACTTCAACGAGTGGTACAACCGCGAGCATATCGACGAGCGGGTGTGGCTTCCCGGCTTCCACCGGGCGCGGCGCTATGTCGATTGCGCGGGCGACGCGCGGATCAAGTACTTCGCCACCTACGAGACCGACGAGGTGGAGGACCTGTCCGACCCGGACTACATGAGGCTGCTCGCCGACCAGTCCGACTGGTCGAAGCGGGTGATGAAGACATTCACGAATTTCGACCGGGTGGCGGCGCGCGTGACGATCGACCTGTCGCACGGCTTCGCGGGGGCGTGCGCCTTCGCGCGCTTCTTCCCCGCGCCGGCGGCGATGGACGGGCTGCGCGCGCATCTGGAGGCGGACCTGCTCCCGGCGCTGGTCGCGCGGCCGGGCATGGTCGGCGCGGTGCTGGCGGAGAACGACCTCGCGGTCGTCAACGAGGGGCGCAAGGCGCAGGGCGTGCCGATCCCGGAGGGGGAGACGCCCCAATGGGTCGTGCTGCTGGAGGGGCAGACGACGCGGGACACCGCCGCCGCGCTGCGCGCCGGCTTCGCCGCCGGCCTGCCGGAGCACGGCGTGGCCCCCGCCGACATCGACACCGCCAACCATGTCCTGATGTTCGGCAACAACCGCTGAGGGCCGCCGGACGGGCGGACGCGGGGCCGCGCGCGGTGGCGCTCGCCTTCGCCGTCGCGGCGACGGACGGCGCGGCGCGGCGCGGGCGCCTGGAGACGGCGCGCGGGGCGGTCGAAACCCCCGCCTTCATGCCGGTGGGCACGGCCGCGACGGTGAAGGGGATGCTGCCCGGCGCGGTCCGCGGGACGGGCGCGCGAATCCTGCTCGCCAACACCTACCACCTGATGCTGCGGCCGGGCGACGCGCGGATCGAGGCGCTGGGCGGCCTGCACCGCTTCATGGGCTGGGACGGGCCGATCCTGACCGATTCCGGCGGCTTCCAGGTCATGTCGCTGGCGGAACTGCGCGAGATCGGGGAGGAGGGCGTGCGCTTCCGCTCCCATATCGACGGCTCGCGCCACCTGCTGTCGCCGGAACGGTCGGTCGAGGTCCAGCATCGCCTGGGCGCGGACATAACGATGGCGTTCGACGAATGCACGCCCTTCCCGGCGTCGCGCGAGGCGGCGGCGGCCTCGATGCGCCTGTCGATGCGCTGGGCCGAGCGGTCGCGGCGCGCCTTCGTTCCCCGGCCGGGCCACGGGCTGTTCGGCATCGTCCAGGGCGGCGTGTACGAGGAGCTGCGCCGGGAATCGGCCGAGACCCTCGCCGGGATCGGCTTCGACGGCTACGCCGTCGGCGGGCTGGCCGTCGGCGAGGGGCGCGACGACATGCTGCGGATGCTGGACGCGACCGCGCCGCTGCTGCCGGCGGACCGGCCGCGCTACCTGATGGGGGTCGGCAAGCCGGCGGACCTGGTGGACGCCGTCGCGCGCGGGATCGACATGTTCGACTGCGTGCTGCCCACGCGCTCCGGCCGCACGGCGCAGGCGTTCACCCGGCGCGGCCAGGTCAACCTGCGCAACGCGCGCCACGCCGACGACCCGCGGCCGCTCGACGAGGCTTGCGACTGCCCGGCCTGCGCCGGCTTCTCGCGCGCCTACCTCCACCACCTCGCCAAGGCGGGGGAGATGCTGGGGGCGGTGCTGCTCACCTGGCACAACCTCGCCTATTACCAGCGGCTGATGGCCGGGTTGCGCGCGGCGGTCGCGGAGGGGCGGCTGGCCGCCTTCGCCGACGCCTTCGCGGCCGAGCAGGCCGCGGGCGACATCCCGGCCCGCGCGCCATGACCGCCGGAGCCGAGACCGGCGTCGAGGCCGGGGCCGGGGCGGGCGAGGCGGCGCGGGCGGCGGCCGGGCGCATCCTCGAACGCGCCCGCGCGCTCGGTTTCGACGCCGCCGGAATCGCCCCCGCCGCCGTCGGCGCGCGCGAGAAGGCGCGCTTCGACGCCTTCCTCGCCGCCGGCGAGCACGGCGACATGGACTGGATGGCGCGGACCGCCGCGCGGCGGCGCGACCCGCGCGCGCTGTGGCCCGAGGCGCGGTCCGTCGTCGTCGTGGCGGCGAATTACGGTCCGGCGCGCGACCCGATGGAGGACCTCGCGGCGCGCGACCGCGCCAACATCTCCGCCTACGCCCGCAACCGCGACTACCACGACGTGCTGAAGAAGCGGCTGAAGCGGCTCGGCCGCTGGATGGCGGCGGAGTTCGATTGCGGGATCAAGGTGTTCGTGGACACCGCGCCGGTGCTGGAGAAGCCTCTGGCGGCGGCGGCCGGCGTCGGCTGGCAGGGCAAGCACACCAACCTGGTGAGCCGCGAATTCGGCTCCTGGCTGTTCCTGGGCGAGGCGTTTACGACGCTCGACCTGCCCGCCGGCCCGGCGGCGGCGGACCGCTGCGGAAGCTGCCGGCGCTGCCTCGACATCTGCCCGACGGACGCCTTCCCCGCGCCCTACGCGCTGGACGCGACGCGCTGCGTCTCCTACCTCACCATCGAGCACAAGGGCCACATCCCGGCCCGGTTCCGCGCCGCCATCGGCAACCGCGTGTACGGCTGCGACGACTGCCTCGCCGTCTGCCCGTGGAACAAATACGCCCGGATGTCGCGCGAGGCCGCCTTCGCGCCGCGCGAGGACCTCGACCTGCCGGCGCTGCGCGGCTTCCTGTCGCTGGACGACGCCGCCTTCCGGGCGCGCTTCGCCGGCTCGCCGGTCAAGCGGGTCGGCCGGGACCGCTTCCTGCGCAACGTGCTGGTCGCGCTCGGCAATAGCGGCGGGACGGCGCCGCCGGAGTTGCGGGCGCTGCTGGACGACGACTCGCCGCTGGTCCGCGCGATGGCGGTCTGGGCGTTCGGCCGGCTGGCCGGGCCGGAGGCGGCGGCCGCGCTCGCCCGGACCCGCGCGCCGACCGAACCGGACGAGACGGTCCGGGCCGAATGGCGCGCGGCGGCGGCGGGCGCGGCGTAGGGCGCTTTCGCGCGCCGGTCCGCGAAGCGGCGTCAGGGCGGCGCCAGGAACTGCAGCCCGAACCAGCGCCAGCGGCCGTCCGGCCCCGGCATGGTGCAGTTCAGGCGCGAACGCCCCGGCGGCAGCGGCGCGCGGAACCGCGCCTCCACCCGCCGGCCGAGCTTTTCGAGGTCCATCTCCCCCCGGGCGGAAGCGAAACAGGCCAGCCGGTCCAGCCGGCCGAGTTCGGGAACGACGGTGAAGCCGAACGACGGCGGGTTGCGCGCCAGCGCCGGATCGGCCGGCAGCAGGTCCGTCACGGGGAGCGGCAGCGCGTCCGCCACCAGCCGGAAACGGTCGATCCCGCCGTAGCGCTCGTTGAGCGGGAACCGCGGCAGCTGGAAACGGTCGAGGCGCGGATGGACGACGCCGGAATGCATCCCGAACGCGGCCTCGAACCCGCTTTGCGCCACGAGGTCGCGCGCCGGCAGGTTGTATTCGCCGTAGGGATAGGCGAACAGCGTCGGCCGCGCGCCCAGTTCCGCGACGAACCGGGCGTTCGAGTGTTCGATCTCGCGCCGCGCCTCGGCGAGCGTGACCGCCGGCAGGCGCGGATGGCTCTTCGTCCGGCTCCCGATCGCCGCGCCGGCGTCGCGCAACTCGCGGATATGGTCCCACGACATGTGCCGGCGCCCGCTGTAGTCCACCGGGTCGGTGGTGACGAACAGCGCGAAAGGCAGGCCGGCGTCGCGCAGGCGCGGCCAGGCTTTCTCGTAGGCGGACAGGAAGGCGCCGTCGATGGCGATCCCGACCGCGCGGTCCGGCAGCTTTTCGCCGCCGCGCAGCCGGGCGACGATTTCCGGCAGCGGCAGCACCGTGTAGCGCGGCTTCGCGAGTTCCGCCAGATGCGCCTCGAACCGGGCGGTCGAGATGCTCGCCGTCGGGTGTTCGGGTTCGTCGAATCGGTGGTAGACGACCACGACGGCCGAGCCGCCGCCGCCATCGTCCGCCGCCGCGGGACTCGCCGCGGCCGCCGTCCAGACCCCCGCCAGGGCCGCGAGGCCCCAGGCCGCGCGGGCGATCCGGGGCAGGCCCCGCGCGCTCGCCATTCCCACGCTCCCCGTGTACGGTCGCCGAAGGGTCCAGTATAACCGAGGCGGCGCCGCGTTCCATCCGCCCGCGCCGATCCCGTTTCCCCCGGCGAGGCCGCCCATGCCGATCCTGGCGCTGGAGTGTTCGGGCGCGGCCTGCTCCGTCGCCATTCGCCGGAACGGCCGGACGGAGGCGCGCCTGCGCGAGGCGATGGCCCGGGGGCACGCGGCCGCGGTCGCGCCGATGGTCCGGCGCGCGCTGGCGGCGGCGGGGCTGGCCCCGGCGGACATCGGCGCGGTCGCGGTCGGCGCCGGCCCCGGCTCCTTCACCGGCCTGCGCATCGCGATCGCCGCCGCGAAGGGGCTGGCGCTGGCGCTCGACCGGCCGCTGGCCGGCGTGTCCGGCTTCGAGGCGGCGGCCCGGCGCGCCGCCGGCGACGGCGCGCCGGAAGGGGCGGAAGCCGGGGACCTGCTGGCGATCGCGCTGGAAAGCCGGCGCGCGGAAGTCTTCGCCGAGTTGCGCGCGCCGGACGGCGGCATCGCGCTGCCCGGCCGGGCCGTCGCCCCGCGGGCCTTCTGGGAGGAGGTCGCGGCCGCCGCCGCGCCCGGCGCGCGGATTCGCCTGGAGGGTTGCGCCGCCGCGCGGCTCGCGGAGGCGGCGCCAGGGCCGCGCCGCGCCGGCCTCCGGCCGGTCCTCGGCCGGACCGCCGCGCCCGACGCGGCCGACATCGCCCTTGTCGCCGAGGAGAGGCTCGCGGCCGAAGCGGGAGCCGGGGCCGGCTACCGGGGCGGCGTCGTCCCGATCTATCTCAGCCCGCCCTACGCGGCGGCGCCGAAGTGACGCGAAGGCGCGAGGAGATTCGCCGGCTCGGCCCGGCCGACGCCGACGGGCCGGCGCCGCGCCGGATCGCCGCCCTGCTCGACCCGCGGTCCGGGCCGGGCTGGAGCGCCGATGCGATCGCCGGGATGTTGCGGACGGGCGGGCTGGACGGCCTCGCGGCGTTCGGGCGCCGGCCCGGCGCGCCGCTTGTCGCGCGCGGCTGCCTGCTGTTCCGCGCCGCCGCGGACGAGGGCGAAATCCTGTCCGTCGCGGTGCGCGCCGCCGACCGCCGCCGGGGACTCGCGGCCGCCCTGCTCGACCGCGCGCTGCGCGACCTCGCCGGCCGCGGCGTCCGGCGCGTCTTCCTCGAGGTCGCGGCGGAGAACCGGCCCGCGCTCGCGCTGTACCGCGCCGCCGGCTTCGCGGTCGCGGGCCGGCGGCGGAACTATTACGCGCCGGGCGCCGGCAAGAAACGCGACGCGCTGGCGATGCGGCGCGATTTCGCCCCGGCCGGGCGCGCCGGCGCGCGTTTTTTCCGAAATCGCGCGTTTTTTTCTTGTTGTTCAAGACTTCCGGGCGTATCCCCGTGTACGACCCCCGTCAACGCAACTGGAAGGATACGATGGATTCCGAAAATCACGAAAACAGCCGGATCGAGCACACGGTCGAGGTCGTTTCGGCGTATGTCTCGAACAACAGCATCCCGGCCGAGGACGTCACGCGGTTCATCGAGCGCGTTTACGGCACCTTGATGGGGCTGGGCGCGAAGGAGGAGGCTCCGCCCGAGAAGCCGAAGCCGGTCGTGCCGATCGACAAGTCGATCACCGACGAATACCTGATCTGCCTGGAGGACGGCAAGAAGCTGAAGATGCTGAAGCGGCATCTGAAGACGGCCTACGACATGACGCCGGAGCAGTACCGGGAGCGGTGGGGCCTGCGCCCGGACTACCCGATGGTCGCGCCGAACTACGCCAGGCAGCGCAGCGAACTGGCCAAGAAGATCGGCCTCGGCAGCGCGCGGCGCCGTCGCTAGGCGGATTCGCCGGACGCCGGGGCGGCCGCGGCCGGCCGGGCGGCGTTTCCGTCTTCTTTCCGTCGCGCCGCCGGAGTAGGATGTCCGGGCGAGCGGGCGGGGACCTCCCCGCCCTCGCGCCGGAGCGCCGGCCGGAAGGCTCGCGGAAGGGAACGGCGGAGACTCGCCGCGAACGACATGACGATGACCGGACCCGCCGGGCCGCGCGCCGCCCCGGCCGCCTCCGAGGGGGCGGCGGAACGGGGCGCGGGCGACGACGCCCCCGTCGCGATCGTGTCGGGGTCCACCGAAATCCGCATCGCGCGCGGCGCGGCGGAGGTCGAGGCGGCGCAGCGGCTGCGCTACCGCGTGTTCTACGAGGAAATGGGCGCCGTCGCCTCGGCCGAAACGGCGCGGATGGGACGCGATTGCGACCGTTTCGACGACATCGCCGACCATCTCCTGGTGATCGACCGGGCGGCGCGCGACTCGGTCGTCGGCACCTACCGGCTGACCCGGCGCCGCGTCGCGGAGCGGCACGGCGGCTTCTACACCGCCGGCGAGTACGACATTTCCCGGCTGACCGCCTCGCCCGGCGAGATCATGGAGCTCGGCCGCTCCTGCGTCGACGAGGGCTACCGCACCCGCGCGACGATGCAGCTGCTGTGGCGCGGCATCGCGGCCTATGTGTTCCACCACGACATCCGCCTGATGTTCGGCTGCGCCAGCCTGCCCGGCGCCGATCCGGACCGGCACGCGATGTCGCTGTCCTACCTGCGCCGCGACCACCTCGCGCCGGAGGAGTTGCGCCCCCGCGCGCTCGACGCGCTGTTCGTGGACATGGAGCGGGCGGAGGCCGGCGCGATCGACGCCAGGCGCGCGCTGGCCGCCCTGCCGCCGCTGATCAAGGGCTACCTGCGCCTCGGCGGCTGGGTCGGCGACGGCGCGGTGGTGGACCGCCAGTTCAACACCACGGACGTGTGCGTCGTCGTCCGCACCGAATCGGTCGCCGACAAGTACTACAAGCACTACGCCCGCACCGCGCGGGAGCCGGCGCGATGAGCGCGGCCGGGGACGGCGCGCCGGCGCCGGCGGCCGGTTTCGAGGCGGCGGCGACCGGGTTCTGGGACGGCCCGGCGGAGGTCGCGCCGCCCGGGCGCTCCCGCTTCCTCGCCGTCGCGCGGATCGCCGCCTATGTGCTGCTGACCCTCGCGATGCTTCCGGTCCAGCTGCCCCTGCTCGCGGCGCGGTCGCGGCTGGCGGCGGCGCTGCCGCCGCTGCACCACCGGATCGGCGCGCGCATCCTCGGCCTGCGCGTGCGGCGCGAGGGGGTTCCGGTCCGCGGTCCGGGCGCGCTGTTCGTCGTCAACCATGTGTCCTATTTCGACATCGTCGCGCTCGGCTCGGCGCTGTCCGCGCGGTTCGTGGCGAAGCGGGAGGTGCGGAGCTGGCCCGGCGTCTCCGTGCTGGCGCGCCTCAGCCGCACCGTGTTCATCGAGCGCCGGGCCGCCGTCTCGCGCGACCAGGTGGACGAGTTGCGCCGGAGCCTCGACGCCGGCGAGCGGCTGATCGTCTTCGCCGAGGGGACCAGCACCGACGGCGCGCGCGTCCTCCCGTTCAAGAGCACGCTGTTCGCCTCGGTGGCCGGGGCCGGCGTGACGGTGCAGCCGGTCTCGATCCGCTACACGACGCTGGAGGGCGTGCCGATGGGCCGGGCCTTGCGGCCGCTCTACGCCTGGTACGGCGACATGGACATGGCGCCGCACCTGATGGCCGCCCTGTCGCGGGGCGCGGTCGGGGTCTCGATCCGCTTCCACCCGCCGGCGGACGCGCGCGCCTTCCCGGACCGCAAGGCGCTGGCGCGGCATTGCCACGCCCTGGTCGCGGCGGGGATCGAGGGGCGCGGCGCGCTCGCCGGCCCGGAGCCGCCGGACGGGCGCGACGGCCCGCTTGACTCGGCGCCGGGCCGCGCTAGTCTGTCGGCGTAACAGGCGCGGGAGCCGATGGGGAATGCCCGTGACGACGGGTGCGGATCGCATCTCGGCCGGCGGCGCGTGACGGCTCCGGGGCGGCGGGGCGGCATGTCTTCCGGCAAGCGACTTTTCGTCAAGACCTACGGTTGCCAGATGAACGTCTACGACTCCGGTCGGATGGCGGACGCGCTGGCGCCGCACGGCTGGCGCGCGGCCGGCGGGCCGGGCGACGCCGACCTTGTCGTGCTCAACACCTGCCATATCCGCGAGAAGGCGACGGAGAAGGTGTTTTCCGAACTCGGCCGCCTGCGCCGGCTCAAGACCGAGGCCGCCGCCGACGGGCGCCGCGTCCTGCTGGCGGTGGCCGGCTGCGTCGCCCAGGCGGAGGGGGAGGAGATCGCGGCCCGCGCGCCGTGGGTCGACTTGGTGTTCGGGCCGCAGACCTACCACCGCCTGCCGGAAATGGTCGCCCGCGCGAGCGCCGCGCCGCCCGCCCGGCCCTGGGACGGCGCCCGCCTGGTGGACACCGAGTTCCCGGTCGAGAGCAAGTTCGACCTCCTGCCGGAGGAGGCCGGCTCGGCCGTCAGCGCCTTCCTGACGGTGCAGGAGGGCTGCGACAAGTTCTGCGCCTTCTGCGTCGTGCCCTACACGCGGGGCGCGGAGGTCTCGCGCCCGGCGGCGGACATTCTGGCCGAGGCGCGGCGCCTGGCGGCGCGGGGCGCGCGGGAGATCGTGCTGCTCGGCCAGAACGTCAACGCCTACCACGGCGAGGGGCCGGACGGCCGCGAATGGGGCCTCGGCCGGCTGATCCGCGCGCTGGCCGACGCCGGGGCGGCGGAGCGGATCCGCTACACCACCTCCCATCCGCGCGACATGGACGACGACCTGGCGGACGCCCACCGCGATGTCCCGCAACTGATGCCCTGGCTCCACCTGCCGGCGCAGTCCGGCTCGGACCGCGTGCTGCGGGCGATGAACCGGGGTCACGACGCGGACTTCTACCTGCGGCTCGTCGAGCGGCTGCGCGAGGCGCGGCCGGACCTGGCGCTGTCGTCCGACTTCATCGTCGGCCATCCGGGCGAGACCGACGCCGATTTCGCCGAAACGGTGCGGCTGGTCGCGCGGGTCGGCTACGCCCAGGCCTATTCCTTCAAGTACAGCCCCCGGCCCGGAACGCCGGCGGCGGCGCGCCCGCAGGTTCCCGAAGAGGCGAAGGCGGAGCGCCTCCGCGCGCTCCAGCAACTGCTCGCCGCCCAGCAGGCCGCGTTCAACAAGGCGTGCGAGGGCGCGGTCCAGCCGGTGCTGGTCGAGCGCGCGGGCAAGCGGCCGGGGCAACTGGCCGGGCGCGGCCCCTACATGCAGGCGGCGCATTTCGACGGCCCGCCCCGGCTGCTCGGGGAAATCGTCCCCGTGCGGATCGAGGCGGGCCTCGCCAACAGCCTGTCGGGGCGCGCGCTCGCCGGAGGGACGGCCGGGGACGCGGCGGCGGCGGCCCCGGCGTCGGTGGAAGGGGAGGACGTTCGCCCGTGAACGCGACTTCGATCGGCGGCGGCCGGCTGACGCTGGAATTCGACGACCACAAGCTGTTGCCCCTGCTGCTCGGCCAGCACGACCGGAACCTCGCCCGCATCGAACAGAAGCTCCAGGTCTCGCTCGCCTGTTTCGGCAACACCATCGAGATCGTCGGCGACGAGACCGCCGCGCCGATGGCCCGCGCCGCGCTGGAGGCGCTGTACCGCCGCCTGGAGGACGACGGCGGGCGCGACGGGATGGACCTCGGCACGGTGGACGCGGCGGTGAACTGGGCGCGCGGATCCGCCGGCCCGGACGGCCGCCCCGACCTCGCCGGCTTCGCCGACCGCTCTTGCGCGATCGCCACCTGGAAGCGCCCGGTCGCGCCCCGCTCCCCCAACCAGCACGCCTATGTGCGCGCGCTGACGGAGCTGGACCTGGCGATCGGCCTCGGCCCGGCCGGCACCGGCAAGACCTATCTCGCGGTCGCGGTCGCCGTCGCCATGCTGAAGCGCCGGGAGGTGGACCGGATCGTCCTCTCCCGCCCGGCCGTCGAGGCGGGCGAGCGGCTCGGCTTCCTGCCCGGCGACATGCGCGAGAAGGTCGATCCCTACCTGCGCCCGCTCTACGACGCGCTCTACGACATGATGCCGGGCGAGCGGGCCGAGCGGATGCTGGCGGCGGGCGAGATCGAGGTCGCGCCGCTCGCCTTCATGCGGGGGCGCACGCTGGCCAACTCCTTCGTCATCCTGGACGAGGCGCAGAACACCACGCCCGTCCAGATGAAGATGTTCCTGACCCGACTGGGCGAGAACTCGCGCATGAGCGTGACCGGGGACCTCTCGCAGGTCGATCTGCCGGCCGGCGCGAAGTCCGGCCTGACCGACGCGCTGGAGGTGCTGCGCGGGGTTCCCGGCGTCGGCGTCGTCGAGTTTTCGCCGGCCGATGTGGTGCGCCATTCGATGGTGACGCGGATCGTGGACGCCTACGGCCGCCGCGACGGCGCCGCCCGGGCCGCCCGGGGCGGAGGCGCGCGATGACTGGCGGGGCGGCCGCGCCGGCCGCGCCGGCCGCGCCGGCTCCGGTTCCGGAAGACCCGGACCCCGGCCCGGCCGCCGCCGGCGGGCCGCGCGTGGCGGTCTCCGTCGAATGCGCGGACTGGCGCCGCGCCTGCCCCGGCGTCGAGGCGGTGTGCCGCGAGGCCGTGGCGGCGGCGCTGGCGGCGGCGGCCCCCGGCGCGGGCGGGCGGCGCGGCGAGGTCTGCGTGCTGCTGGCGGGCGACGCGCGCACCCGGGACCTCAACCGCCGCTGGCGCGGCCGCGACCGGCCGGCCGACGTGCTCTCCTTCCCCGCCGGCCCGCCGCCGGCCGCCGGCGTGGACTGGCCGCTGGGCGACATCGTGCTGGGGCTGGGCGCCGTGCGCCGGGACTGCGCGCGCCTCGGCCTCGATCCGCGCGACCGCGCGCGCCACCTCGCGGTCCACGGCTGCCTGCACCTGCTCGGCCACGGCCACGACGACGAGGCCGAAGCGGCGGAGATGGAGGCGCTGGAGGTTCGCGTGCTGGCCGGCCTCGGCGCGCCGGACCCCTATGTCCTTTCCGCGCCCGGCGCGCCGGAGGACGCGCAATGACGGGCGCCGCGCACCGCGCGGCCGCCGACGCCGCGCGCGAGGAGGGCGCCGGCCTGGTCGCCGCCGCCCGGCGCGCCCTGCGCGCGCTCGGCCTGCTGTCGAACGGCGCGACCATGCGCGACACGATCGAGGAGTTGATCGAGGACGGCGGCGCCGACGAGGTGGAGATCGACGCGCACGAGCGCGCGCTGATCCGCAACGTGCTCGGCCTGCGCGACATCGCGGCGCGGGACGCCATGGTGCCGCGCGCCGACATCGTGGCGGTCGAGATCGAAACGCCGCTTCCCGAACTGGCGGAACGCATGGCGGAGGCGGCGCATTCCCGCCTGCCGGTCTATCGCGGGACGCTGGACGACATCGTGGGCATGGTCCACATCAAGGATGTGCTGGCCCGCGTCGCCGCCGCCGAGACCGCGACGCTGGCCGAACTCGCGCGCGAGCCGCTCTTCGTCGCGCCGACCATCCGCGCCCTCGACCTGCTGCACGAGATGCGGATGGCGCGCCGCCACCTCGCGCTGGTGGTGGACGAGTTCGGCGGCATCGACGGGTTGATCACCATCGAGGACCTGGTGGAGGAGATCGTCGGCGACATCGTGGACGAGCACGACGAGGTCGAGGGGCCGAAAATCGTAAGGCAGGCCGACGGCTCGGCCGTCGCCGACGCGCGCGCGACGGTCGAGGAGCTGGAGGAGCTGGTCGGCGGCGTGCTGACCCGCGAGGAGCGCGAGGAGGTGGACACGGTGGCCGGGCTGGTCTTCGCGCTCGCCGGCCGGATCGCCCGGCGCGGCGAGATCATCCGCCACGCGAGCGGGCTGGAGTTCGAAATCCTCGAAGCCGATCCGAGGCGGCTGAAATCGGTGCGGGTGCGGCCCCCGGCGGACGCGGACGGCGATGGCTGAGGCCGCGCGCCGGCCCGCCGGCCCGGCGGCCGCGCGCCCGGACGCCCCGGTTCGGCTGGCCGGCGCCGTCGCGCGGGCGTCCGGCTGGCGCGGCGCGGCGCTGACCGTCGGCCTCGGCGCGGCGACGGCGCTGGCCCTGCCGCCGGTCCACCTGCTGCTCGGCCTGTTCGCCTTCGCGGCGCTGGCCTGGCGGCTCGACGGGCGGAGCCGCGCGGCCGAGGCGGCCTGGACCGGCTGGCTGTTCGCCTTCGGCCACCACCTCGCCGGGCTGTACTGGATCCCCAACGCGATGCTGGTGGACGGCGGCCGCTTCGCCTGGGCCATGCCGTCGGCGGTCCTGGGCCTGCCGGCGCTGCTGGCGCTGTTCCCGGCGGCCGCGCTCGCGCTCGCGCCGGCGCTGTCGCGGCCGGGGCCGGGGCGCGCGGTCGCCGCGATCCTGCTCTGGAGCCTTTCGGACTACGCGCGCGGCCACATGTTCACGGGTTTCCCGTGGAACCTCCCGGCCTACGCGCTTTCGGCCTTCGACGCGCCGAGCCAGGCGGCGGCGTGGCTGGGCGCGCCGGGGTTGAGCCTGGCCGTGCTCGCGGTCGCGGCCGCGCCGGCGCTCATCGTCGGCCCGGAGGGATGGCGCGGGCGGGGCGCCGCCATGGCGGCGACGCTGGTGCTGCTCTGCGTCCCGGCGGCGCTGTGGGCCGGCGGGGCCGCCCGGCTGCTGGCCCATCCCCCCGCCCACGACGGAACGGCGGTCGTCCGCGTGGTGCAGGGCAACATCCCGCAGCGGTTGAAATGGCGGCGCGACCTGCGCGACGCGCATCTCGCGCGTTATCTCGCGCTGAGCCAGACGGAGGAGCCGGCGGCGCGCGGGCCGGGCGTGGCGGCGGGAACGCGGCCGACCGCGGTCGTCTGGCCGGAGACCGCCGTCCCGACTTTCCTCAACCGCAAATGGGGCCTGCGCCGGGCGATCGCCACGGCCGTTCCCGCCGGGGGCGGCCTCGTCGCCGGCGCGCCCTCGGCCGTCGACGACGAGGAAAACCGGGACATCCTCCTCTTCAACTCGATGCTGGTCCTGGACGGCGAAGGCAACCCGACGGCGCGCTACGACAAGGCCCGCCTGGTGCCCTTCGGCGAGTTCCTGCCGTTCAGGGAATGGATCCCGATCCCGGCCATCGTCGCGAACTTCCTCGACTTCGACGCCGGCCCCGGCCGGCGGACGATCGCGGTCCCCGGCCTCGGCCCGGTCTCCCCGCTGATCTGCTACGAGGCGATCTTCCCCGGCGAGGTCGTGGACCGCGACGGCCCGCCGCCCGCCGCCCTGCTCAACCTGACCAACGACGCCTGGTACGGGCGCAGCGCCGGCCCCTTCCAGCACAGCGCCATCGCCCGGATGCGCGCCATCGAGGAGGGGCTGCCGCTGATCCGCGCGGCCAACACCGGGATTTCCGGCGTGTACGACGCGCTGGGCCGCGGCGTCGTCGAACTCGGCCTCGAACGGACCGGCGCGATCGACGCCCGCCTGCCGCGCGCGCTCGACCCGCCCCCGCTCTACGCCCGCTGGGGCGACGCGATCTACCTCGCCGCGCTGGCGGCGGGCCTTCTCCCGCTCCTCCTCGCGGCGGCGCGGCGGCGCGCGGGCGGCCGGCCGGAATCCGCTTGACCCGTCCGCGCGATTCCGGCCATGACACGCGCGGCGCGCCGGCCGGGCGCGATCGGGGGAGCGGAGGCGCGCGGTGGCCCAGGGAAGCTATGTCTTTACCAGCGAATCCGTTTCCGAGGGCCACCCGGACAAGGTCTGCGACAGGATTTCCGACACGGTCGTCGACCTCTACCTCGACGCCGACCCGGCGAGCCGGGTCGCTTGCGAGACCATGGCGACCACCAACCGCGTCATCCTCGCCGGCGAGACGCGCGGCCCGGCCGGCGTCACGCACGAGCGGATCGAGGAGGCGGTGCGCGCCGCCATCCGCGACATCGGCTACGAGCAGGACGGTTTCCACTGGCGGACCTGCGGCGTCGAAATCCTGCTGCACGGGCAGTCGAGCGACATCGCGATCGGCGTGGACGCCGCCGGCGAGAAGGACGAGGGGGCGGGCGACCAGGGCATCATGTTCGGCCACGCGCGCCTCGAGACCGACGCGCTGATGCCGGCGCCGATCCACTTCTCCCACGCCATCCTGCGCGAGATGGCGGCGGCGCGGCGCGCCGGCGCCGTTCCGGGCCTCGGCCCCGACTCGAAGAGCCAGGTGAGCCTGCGCTACGAGGACGGCAGGCCCGTCGGCGCGACCTCGGTGGTGATCTCCACGCAGCACGACCCCGGCCTCGGCCAGGACGAGGTGCGCGAGATCGTGCGCCCCTTCGTCGAGAAGGTCCTCCCCGAGGGCTGGATGTGCCCGGAGGCGGAGTTCTACGTGAACCCGACCGGCCGCTTCGTGATCGGCGGGCCGGACGGCGACGCCGGGCTGACCGGGCGCAAGATCGTCGTGGACACCTACGGCGGCGCGGCGCCGCACGGGGGCGGCGCGTTCTCCGGCAAGGACCCGACCAAGGTGGACCGCTCCGCCGCCTACGCCGCCCGCTGGGTCGCCAAGAACATCGTCGCCGCCGGCCTGGCGGACAGGTGCACGATCCAGCTTTCCTACGCCATCGGCGTGTCGCGGCCGCTCTCGGTGCTGGTCGAGACCTACGGGACCGGGCGGGTCCCGGAGGCGGCGCTGTCGGCGCGCGTCCAGGACGCGGTGGACCTGTCGCCGCGCGCGATCCGCGAGCGCCTCGGCCTCAGCCGGCCGATCTACGCCCGCTCGGCCGCCTACGGGCATTTCGGCCGCGCGCCGGAGCCGGATGGCGGCTTCTCCTGGGAGAGGCTCGACCTGGCGGACGACCTCAAGGGCCTGTAGCGCCGGGCCGCGCCGTGCCGGCGGCGGCGGAGACCGGCGGGCCGGAGGCCGGGCCGCGTCCGGTCTTCCGCGGGCGGCGAAGGGGAAGGCGGCCGCGCGCCGGCCTGCGCGCGCTGCTGCGCGACCGGCTTTCGGCGCTCGCCATCGATCCCGCCGCCTTGCCGGAGCGGATCGACCCGCGCGCCCTGTTCGACAAGCCGCCGCGCGAGGTCCGGCTGGAGATCGGCTTCGGCGCGGGAGAGCATCTCGCCTGGCAGGCCGCGCGCGCGCCGGATGTGGGCTTTATCGGCTGCGAACCCTACATCAACGGCGTCGCCAGCCTGCTGCGCCATGTCGAGGAGCGCGGCCTCTCCAACATCCGCGTCCTCGCCGACGACGCGCGCCCGTTCCTGCCGCGCCTGCCGGACGCCTGCCTCGCGCGGCTCGACATCCTGTTCCCCGATCCCTGGCCGAAGCGCCGGCACGCCGCCCGGCGGATCGTGCAATGGGAGACGGTCGCCGGGTTCGAGCGGCTGCTGCGGCCGGGCGGCGAGTTGCGGCTGGCGACCGACGACCCGGCCTACCTGCGCTGGATGCTGGAGCGGACGACCGCGCGGCCCGGCCTCGAATGGCTCGCCGAGCGGCCGGCGGACTGGCGCGCCCGCCCGCCCGACTGGCCGCCCACCCGCTATGAGGCCAAGGCGGTCGCGGCCGGCCGCGCCCCGGCCTTCCTGCGGTTCCGCCGGGCCGGGGTCGCTCCCGGCGCGGGAAGCGCGTAGAGTGCGCCCGCCGGGCCGCCGGGCGGGCGGCGCCGGCCAATCGACGAACGGGCGGGGGAGCGTCGGGATGCGGGGCGTGCTGGTGAGGGAGTGGACGGCGTTCGAGAACCTGGCGCTCGAAGAATGCCCCCGGCCGGAACTCGGCCCCCACCGGGTGCGGATCGAGACCCGCGCGGCCGGCGTCAGCTTCGCCACCTCGCTGGTGGTCGCGGGCAAGTACCAGCGCAAGCCGCCGCTGCCCTTCGTGCCGGGGACCGAGGTCGCGGGCGTCGTCACGGAAGTCGCGCCGGAGGCCGGGCGGTTCCGGCCCGGCGACCGGGTCATCGCGGTGCTCGACTGGGGCGGCCAGGCGGAGGAGGCGGTGGCGCACGAGGCCAATGTTTTCGCCATCCCGGACGACCTGCCCTTCCACAAGGCGATCTGCTTCACCAACTCCTACGCCACCTCTTACGCCGCCATGGTCTGGCCGCACCTGCTGCGCGTGCGCGAGGGCGAGACGGCGCTGATCCACGGCGCGGCCGGCGGCGTCGGCGTGGCGGCGGTCGAAATCTGTAAAATCCTCGGCGCGACGGTCATCGCCACCGCCGGGTCGGCCGAAAAGCTCGCCATCGCGCGCGAACACGGCGCCGACCACGCGATCAACTACCGCGAGGGCGGCTTCCGCGAGGCGGTGCTGGACCTGACCGGCGGGCTGGGCGCGAACGCCGTCTACGATCCCGTCGGCGGCGATGTGTTCGCCGAATCGCTGCGCTGCATCGCGCCGGAGGGGCGGATCATGCCGGTGGGCTTCGCCGGCGGGACGATCCAGCAAATCCCGGCCAACATCCTGCTGGTCAAGAACATCACGGTGTGCGGCCTCAACCTCGGCTACTACATGGGCTGGAGTCCGCGCGACATGCGCGAGGCCTACGCGCCCCGGATGCGCGAGGGCATGGAGCGGCTGTTCGGCTGGTATCGGGAAGGCCGGCTGCGGCCGCGCGTCTCGCATGTCTTCCCGCTGGAGCGGTTCCAGGAGGCGATGGCGGCGGTGCTCGGCCGCGAGGCGACCGGCCGGGTGGCGCTCGTCATGGGCGCGGAAGCCCGCGCGCTGGGCGTCTGAACCGGCGGCGGGAGGGCGCGGCGATGGACGGGGGCGACAGGGGCGACGGGGGCGCGCGCGGCGGGCCGGCGATCTGCGTGTTCTGCGGCTCCTCCGGCGCGGTGGCGGAGGTTTACCGCGACGCCGCGACGCGGCTGGGAACCGCGCTCGGCCGGGCCGGGGCGGAGATGATCTACGGCGGCGGGCGGGTCGGCCTGATGGGGCTGGCGGCCGACGCCGCGCTCGCCGCCGGCGCGCGGGTGACCGGGATCATCCCGCGCTTCCTGCGCGACTGGGAGGTCGGCCACGACGGCATCGACGAACTGGTCGTGACGGAGACGATGCACGAGCGCAAGCGCCTGATGCACGACCGGGCGGACGGCTTCGTCGCGCTGCCGGGCGGCCTCGGCACCTTCGACGAGACGGTCGAGGCGATGACGTGGCGCCAGCTCGGCGTTTCGGACAAGCCGATCGTGCTGGCGAACGTGGCGGGCTACTGGGACCCGTTCCTGGCGCTGCTCCGCCACGCCGAGGCCGCCGGCTTCGTGAAGCCGGAGCACGGGGCGATCCCCGCTATCGCCGACGGCCCGGAAGAGGCGGTCGCCCTGCTCCGCCGCCTCCGCGCCGCCCGGCCGCCCGTCAGTTGACGCCCTGGCTCTCGATGTAGCTGGCGGTTCCGCCGGCCATGTCGAACTTCAGCCGCGGCTCGTATTCGAGTTCGCGGCCGGTCACCCGCACGAAGCGCGCCTTCGCGGGGTAGTCGATGGCGTGGATCGCGCGCACATCGTACAGGCCGGCCTTGCCCGGCGTCAGCCGGTAGCTCTTCGTGCGCTCCAGCCGGGCCGGCCCGTCGGCCTCGCCGCCGTCGAGCCGGCGGTACTCGCTCATGTCGGTGTATTCGGTCGCCTGGCCGTACACGGCCCAGGAGTCGCCGTGGTCGTGCGGCGGCGAGCGGCGCGGCGCGTCGTCGATGTGCGCCAGCACGACGAACTCGTGCGCCTCGTCCTTGTAGAGCGTGCGCACGCCGACGGGCGCGTCCGGGCCGAGATGCTCCGCCACGAACGCCTCGTTGGCGAGCAGGCGTTCGAGGTTGCGGCGGATGGCCTCCCGCCCCTCCGGCCCGTCGTTCCGGGCCACCGTGTCGTGGCAGTCGCGGCAGAACTCGTCGAGCGTGTAGGCCATGGCGTCCTCCTCCCCGGCGTCGCGCGGCGTCGTTCCCCCACCGTACCGCCCCGCCCCCGCCGGTTCAACGCCCGCCGCCGCGATTGCGCGCCCCGCCGCCGCGCCTATACTGGCGGGAGCGGATCGGCCGGGCGGGAGGGGATCGCATGATCGAGGTCGGAGCGCGCGACGCGCGGACCCGTTTCGCGGCCCTGCTGGACAGGGCCGCGCGCGGCGAGGAGGTGTCGATCACGCGGCGGGGCCGCCCCGTCGCCCGGATCGTGCCCGCCGGCCCGCCCGCGCCGGCGCGGACCGACGACACGCTCGGGGAGTTGCGCGCGCTGCGCGCCGGCCAGAGGCTGGACGGGATCGACTGGAAGGCGCTGCGCGACGAAGGCCGCCCGTGAGCGCCTTCGTCCTCGACTGCTCCGTCGCCGTCGCCTGGGCGTTCGAGGACGAGGCGGCGCCCGAAGTCGACGCGCTGCTGGATCGTCTGAAGGTCGAGGGCGCGATCGTTCCGGGCCTGTGGCGCCTGGAGGTCGTCAATGTCCTGACGCGGGCGGAACGGCGCGGGCGCATCGCGTTCGCGCGCGTCGGCCCGTTTCTCCGACTCCTGGACCGTTTGCCGATTTCCGTGGACGCCGGCGCCGAGGAACGCGCCTTCCGGGAGATACTGGCGCTCGCCCGGACCGAGAACCTGACCGCTTACGACGCCGCGTATCTGGAACTCGCCATGAGGCGGAGTGCGGCATTGGCGACGCGGGACCGGGCGCTTGCCGAAGCGGCCCGCCGGGCCGGTTTGGAGACATTGCCCGGCTAAGGAGGGATAGAGCCGCGGTCGCCGCCGAGGCGCCGATTCCCGGTTCCGGAGCCCCGCCGCGGCGCCTCAGTCGCCGCCGTCCAGCGCCTCTTGCAGGCAGCGGCCGGCGTTCACCGCCGTCGGCCAGCCGGAGTAGAAGGCGATATGCGTGATCATGCCGCGCAGCTCCTCCTCCGTCACGCCGTTGTCGATGGCGCGCCTGAGGTGGCCCGTCAGTTCCGGCGTGCGGTAGAGCGCGGCCAGCACGGCGCAGGTCACCAGGCTGCGGTCGCGTTTGGAAAGCTCCGGCTGCTCCCACACATCGCCGAACAGCACCTCGTCGCGCAGCTTGCCGAGTTGCGGGATGGATTCGTAAACGGTCGGTCTGGACATTCTCCGGCCTCCGGTCGGTTGGGGTTGGGGTTGGGGGGCGGCGCGGCCCGTCAGAACAGCCGCCGGCTGGCCAGCGCGGCGCCTTCGGACAGCGCCCGCAGCTTGGCCCAGACGACATCCGATGTCAGCCGGCCCATGCCGGCCGAGGTGTCGAAGCCGCAATCGGTTCCCGCCATCACGCGCGCGGGGTCGCCCACCGCGTCCGCCGCGCGCTCCAGCCGGTCGGCGACGACCTCCGGGTGCTCGACGAAGGCGGTCTGCGTGTCGACCGCGCCGACGACCAGGTAGCGGTCCGGCCCGATGTCGTGCTCGCGGAACAGCTTGACCTCGTGGGCGTGGCGCGGGTTGGCGAAGGGCAGCAGGAAGCCGCCGACCTCCGCGCGCAGCAGGCTGGGGAGGATGGCGGACAGGGCCACGTCGCGGTCGTGCGGCGATTCGTAGTTGCCGTAGCAGACATGCAGGCGCACGCGCTCGCGCGGCAGCCCGGCGACGACGCGGCCGATCCGCGCCACCACCTTGTCCACGAAGGCGACGAACTCCGCGAGCGGCCGGTCGTGGAACAGCATGTGCCGCTCCATCGCCAGGTCCGGCGCGTCGATCTGCAGCACCATGCCGGCCCCGATCGCCGCCCGGTACTCGACCGCGAGCGCGTCCGCCAGCGCGTCGAGATAGGCGTCCTCGTCGCCGTAATGGGCGTCGCGGATCGCGGTGGCGACGATGCCGGGCGAGGGCGCGGTGACGAAGGCGTCGGCGAAGGCGCCCTCGTGCTCGGCCAGCGCCGCCTTGAATTGCGCGATCTCGGCGGCGTTGGCCTCGGGCGCGACATGGGCGACCGGGCCGATGGCCATCGGCGGCTCGAAATTGGTCACCGCGCGGCGGTCCGACAGCCAGGCGCGGCGGGCCTCGGCGAATTCCGGGTAGTCGGCCAGTTCCGACCCCGCGCCGCGCTCCCAGCGCCCGCCGAAGCCGGACATGCGGCGCTGTACGTAGAGGAAGAACGCCTCGCGCGCCTGTTCGCCGTCGTTGGGGATGTCGATCCCGCATTCGCGCTGGCGGGCGACGACCCAGCGCGCGGCGGCGGCGCCCTCGCGGTCCAGCGCCGCCTCGTCGATCTCGCGCCCGCGCGCGCGCTCCACGTAAAGCTCCACCAGCGAGCGCGGCCGGGGCAGGCTCCCGGCGTGCGTCGTCAGGATGCGGTCCGGGCGCGGCGTGTTCGGCATGGGGGCGGTCTCCCGGGGGCGGGCGGGGGGAGGCGTCGGGCAGCGCGGCCGCATGTAACCCTGGAACGCCGCCCCGGCGCAACGGGGAAGAGCGCCCGGGCGCCGGGCGCTCATTTTCCTCTTACGCGCGATCAATCCTTACTTTATAAGGTATGATTCCCTTGGAAGGGAAGGCAGCCATGTCCCGAACCACGACCATCGAGATGGACCTCGATGTCCATCGGCGGATCGAAGCCCGCCGAACGGACTTCGACCAGAAGCCCAACGACATCCTGCGGGAGGTCTTCGAACTGCCGCAAGCCGACAGCCCTGGCCCAGCGCCGCCTCGCCCGACCGGCGAGCGCCGCACCGACCGGCATGTATTCTGGCTGCACAAAAGGAAGTACGTGAGGCGAGCCTCGAGACAGCTTACGCAAGCTGTTTGTGGAAGCTGGCGAGGCGGAACGCCTCTTTCCTCGAAGATCTCTCCCAAGAGCGGACGAGAACGCGGCGCATCGTCGCCAAAAACCCGCGCGACCTGTACATCAGAAGGCCCCGACTTGCCGAAAAACATGCCGAGCTGTTGGTGGAGCCGTGGTGGATCGATACCAATCTCTCTCGGCAACAGTGCGAGCGTCGCCTCGAAATCGCATGCGAGGTCGCTTCCCTTCGCTTCGACGTCGATCTGGTGCTGGATTTTCCGGGCGGACCCGAATCCGCCGAAACCCGGTGAGAAAAAGCAATGAATACCCGACGCAAATACCGCCGCTGCTACGAGCCGGTCGATCTCGGCGCGCTGCCGGTCGATGCTGTCAATCGAACGCTCCAAACGGAACTCGAACCGGGCGAGGTTCGCATGAGCGCGGCGGCCCACAGGCACATGGCGGAAGACCATCCCGCCGACTACGCAACCTGTTTCGCCGAACTGCCCCGCGCAATCGCCGATCCGGATTTTGTCGGGCAGTCGCCGCGCCACGCCCACAACTTCGAACTCGTGAAGCGCGTTCGGGCCGCGAACCAGCGGATCGTGCTCGTGGCGCTCGGACTGGATCGCGACGAACGGGGCCGTTACCGGGTCAGGTCGTGCTACACGATCGACTGGAGCGACCTCGACCGCCGGCGGGCCAGCGGGCATCTACGGCCGTCGGCGCGACAAAACCCCGGCCGATGACCGGGGTTTTGCTGTTCGCCGGACGGTTCGAGCCGGACGCCATCCCGGATCTCTTGGCCCTTGCGGGTTAGTTACCTGCCTTGGAGGGCAGGTGCGTGAGGTGGCCGTTCTCACCTCTCGAACCGGCCGGTCGGGAGAAAGTACCGCGAATGCCGGCGGCCTTCAAGAAGAACCGCCGCCACTTAGCTCGCCCCGCCGGCGCGGCGGCGACGTTCCCGGCCGATCGCCGGTTCGGCATCGGGCCGCGGCGCGGCCTCCGGTTGCGGCGGCCGATAGAAGAGACCCCGTTTCCCACCCGACCAATCGAGGATTTCGGGAATGTCGCTCGTGTCGACCGAGCCGTCCGGTCGCGCCTCGAGCGCGTCAAGGTCGGCCTTCTGTTGCTCCGTCAGGGCCTCAAAAGCTTCCGTCTTCTTCATAAGTCTTCCTTTCGGGCCTCGTCGCCTCCCGCGCGCTGATTATCCGTCCCGGCATCCCCTCTTTCGCCTCCGGCCAAGTATGGATAACCACCACGGTCGAATTCCTTATCCTACCGATGGTTTGCCATCGCTCCTCGGCCGAATGCGGATCGAGACGCGACACCGCCAGCGGGTCGCGGAACACGAGCCGCGCCGTCTCGAAGCCGATGTCGTGCTTCCGCCTGTTGGCGCGATTCTTGTCCTCGTCCCATTCCCAGCGCAAGGAGACCGCTCCGTGCCATCTCTATGGTACGACCGGCCTTGTGGGGGCCGTCAACCGCCAATCCCGGTCGCCCCCGCCCCTACCCCGCGAGCGCGGCGTCGAGGTCGGCGATAATGTCTTCGGCGGTCTCCAGGCCGATGGAGAGGCGGATGACGTCGTCGCCGGCGCCGGCGGCCTCGCGCTGTTCCGGGGTCAGCTGGCGGTGCGTGGTCGAGGCCGGGTGCAGGACCAGCGAGCGCGTGTCGCCGATATTGGCGAGGTGGCTCAGCAACTCGCAGCCCTGCACGCAGCGCATCCCCGCCTCGTAGCCGCCCCGGACGCCGAAGGTGAACACCGACCCCGCCCCCCTGGGCAGGTATTTCCGCGCGAGGCGGCGGTATTTCGACCCCTCCAGACCGGCGTAGGAAACCCAGGAGACCGCCGGATGGCCGTCGAGGAACGCCGCGACCTTCTCCGCGTTCTCGACATGGCGCGCCATGCGCAGCGCCAGCGTCTCCGTCCCCATCAGGGTCAGGTAGGCGTTCATCGGCGCCATGGTCGGCCCCAGGTCGCGCAGCCCCACCGCGTGGCCGTAGGTCGTGTAGGCGAGGTCGCCGAAGGTCTCGAAGAAGGTGAGGCCGTGGTAGGCCGGCTCCGGCCGCGACAGCGCCGGGAACCTGTCGTTGCGGAACCAGTCGAACTTGCCGGAATCGACGATCGCCCCGCCCATCGCGTTGCCGTGGCCCGACAGGAACTTGGTGGTCGAGTGGATCACGATGTCGGCCCCGTGGTCGATCGGCCGGCAGAGCCACGGCGTCGCCATCGTGTTGTCGACGATCAGCGGCACGCCGGCCTCGTCCGCGATCGCGGCCAGCGCCTCGATGTCGCTCACCACGCCGCCGGGATTGGCCAGCGACTCCGCGAACAGCGCCTTGACGCCCGGCGCGAGCGCGGCGGCGCGGGTCGCGCCCAGGTCGTCCATGTCCACGAAGGAACAGCGCCAGTCGAACTTGGCGAAGGTCTTGCCGAACTGCGTGATCGAGCCGCCGTAGAGCCGGGTCGAGGCGACGATCCGCGAACCCGGCTCCATCAGCGGCAGCAGCGCCACCATCTGCGCCGAATGGCCCGACGCGGTGCAGGTGGTCCCGCGCCCGCCCTCCAGGCTCGCGATCCGCTCCTCCAGCACCGCCGTGGTGGGGTTGGAGAGGCGGCCGTAGATGTTGCCGAAGGTCTGCAGGTTGAACAGCGAGGCGGCGTGGTCGGCGTCGTCGAAGACGAAGGCGGTGGTCTGGAAGATCGGCGTCGAGCGGGCGCCGGTGGTCGGGTCCGGCGCGGCGCCGGCGTGGATGGCGCGGGTCTCGAAACCGGGCGGCCGGGGGGCCGCGGCCGGGCGCGGGCGGGCGGCCGCCGGGGCCGGCGCCGCCGCGCCCACCCGCCGCCGGCGCGACGAGATCACGCGCGAATCGAAGCCGTGCCACGACAACTCGCCGAACAGGCGGGAGAACTCGATCTTCGGGCAGCGGTCCATCACGACGGCGAGGCCGCGCGCCTCGGCCCGGGCGGCGGCCGCGTCGTTTCGCACGCCGAGCTGCATCCACAGCACCCGCGCGCCGTGCGCGACCGCCTCGTCGGCGATCGGGCCGGCGGCCTCGGAGTTGCGGAAAATGTCCACCATGTCCGCGGTTTCGGGGAGTTCGTCGAGCGAGGCATAGACCCGTTCGCCGAGGATTTCCCCGCCGGCCGCGCCGGGGTTGACCGGATAGACCTTGTAGCCCTTCGCCTGCAGGTACTTCATGGCGAAGTTGGACGGCCGGCTCCAGTTCGGGCTGGCGCCGACCATGGCGATCGTGCGCACGCCGGACAGGATGTCGCGGATATAGGCGTCGGGATAGGCGCCGTGGTCGATGCCCGGCGCCGGGTCTTTGTCCGCCATCGTCACTCTCCTGTCCAGACGGGGGCGCGCTTCTCGATGAAGGCGTCGATGCCCTCGGCGGCGTCGCGGGCCAGCATGTTGCGGGTCATAACCTCGCCCGTATAGGCGTAGGCGTCCGCCAGCGGCATTTCGATCTGGCGGTAGAAGGCCTCCTTGCCGATGGCGATCGTCAGCGGCGACTTGGCGGCGATCTTGGCCGCGAGCTCCGCCGCCGCGCGGTCGAGTTCGGCCGCCGGCACGGCGCGGTTGACCAGCCCGCGCTCCGCCGCCTCGGCCGCGTCCATCGCCTCGCCGGTCAGCAGCATCTCCATCACCCGCTTGCGCGGCAGGTTGCGCGAGACCGCGACCATCGGCGTCGAGCAGAACAGGCCGATATCGACCCCCGGCGTGGCGAAGCGCGCGTCGTCGGCCGCGACGGCGAGGTCGCAGGCCGCCACAAGCTGGCAGCCGGCGGCGGTGGCGATTCCGTGGACCCGCGCGATGACGGGGCGCGGCAGCGCGACGATGGTTTGCATCAGCCGCGAGCACTGGGCGAACACGGCGCGGTAGTACGGCTCGCTCCGGTTGGCGCGCATCTGCTTCAGGTCGTGGCCGGCGCAGAACCCCTTGCCCGCGCCGCCGAGCACGACGGCCTTGACCGAGGGGTCGGCCGCGATCGTGTCGAATGCGTCCTGGAGCGCGCCCATCAGTTCGGTCGAGAGCGCGTTGTACGCGCCCGGCCGGTTCATCGTGAGCCAGGCGACGCCGTCCCGGTCTTCGCGGAGGACGAGCGGCCCGTCCGCCGGATCGGCGGCGGCGGGCGCGGCGGCGGCGCGTTCGGCGGCGGCGTCGGGCATGGCGGGGCTCCCTCGGCGGTGGCGCGGTCGCCGCCAAGGCTCGCGCGCCGGCCGGCGGATTGCAAGCCCCGCGGGGGACGGCGGGCGCGGCCCCGGCCCGGCCGGTCCGGGCGCGGGCGGGCCTAGAGCGCCGCCTCGCCCTCCTCGCCGGTGCGCACGCGCACGGCGCGGGAGAGGTCGAGCGCGAACAGCTTGCCGTCGCCGATCCGCCCGGTGCGGGCGGCGGCCTGGATGGCCTCGACGGCGCGGTCCTCGTCCTCGTCGCGGACCGCGACCTCGATCTTGGTCTTGGGCGTGAAGTGCACCTCGTACTCGGCGCCGCGGTAGATTTCCCGGTGGCCGCCCTGGCGGCCGTAGCCCTGGACCTCGCTCGCGGTCATGCCGACGACGCCCACGCCCGCCAGCGCCTCGCGCACATTGTCGAGGCGGTGCGGCTGGATGATGGCGACGATCAGTTTCATCGGGTCCTCCCCCCGGCGCGGTTCGGCGCGGCCGGTCAGCTGAGATCGTAGCCCCGTTCGCCGTGGGCGGAAATGTCGAGGCCGTCGATCTCCTCCTCCTCGGTGGCGCGCAGGCCGGTCGTCGCGGCGACGATTTTGGCGATGACGAAGGTCCCGACGGCCGAAAGCGCCGCGACCGCGACCACGCCGACAAGCTGGACCAGGAACTGGCTCCCCATCGTCGCGCCCTCGGCGAGGCCGCCGCCGCCGAGGCTCTCGGCCGCGAACACCGCCGCCAGCAGCGTGCCCAGAACGCCGCCCACGCCGTGGACCGCGAACACGTCGAGGGAGTCGTCGATCTCCAGCCTGAACTTGATCCAGGTGGCGAACCACTGGCACAGGAAGCCGGCCAGCAGGCCGATGACGACCGCGCCGAGCGGCCCGACGAAGCCCGAGGCCGGCGTGATCGCCGCCAGCCCGGCCACCATGCCGGTCACGATGCCGACGACGCTCGGCTTGCCGAACTTGCCCCACTCCACGGCCGCCCAGGTCAGCGAGGCGACGGCGGCGGAGATGTGCGTGACGACCATCGCCATGCCCGCGCCGCCATCCGCCGCCAGCTGGCTGCCGGCGTTGAAGCCGAACCAGCCGACCCACAACATGCAGGCGCCCACCACGGTCAGGCCGGGGTTGTGCGGCGGGCGGATCTCCCTCGGGAAGCCGCGCCGCTTGCCGAGGACCATGACCAGCACCAGGGCCGAGACGCCGGCCGTCGCGTGCACCACGATGCCGCCGGCGAAGTCCATCACGCCCATGTCGGCGAGCCAGCCGCCGCCCCAAACCCAGTGGCAGGCCGGCGCGTAGACGAGGACCAGCCACAGCGCCGCGAACAGCAGCATCCCGGAGAACTTTATCCGCTCCGGGAAGGCGCCGACGATCAGCGCCGGGGTGATGATCGCGAAGGTCATCTGGAACATGAAGAACACGGTTTCGGGGATCGAGCCGGCCATCGTGTCCGTCCCGACGCCCGACAGGAACGCCTTGCCGAGGCCGCCGATAATCGGCTGCGCGGCGCCGCCGTCGCCGAAGGCGAGGCTGTAAACCACGAGCAGCCACAGCACCGAGGCCAGGCACGCGATCGCGAAACAGTGCATCAGCACCGAGAGCACGTTGCGGGCGCGCACCAGCCCGGCGTAGAACAGCGAAAGGCCCGGCAGGGTCATGAACAGGACCAGCGCGGTCGCCGTCAGTATCCAGGCCGTGTCGCCGCTCGAAAGCCCGTCGGCGGCCATGGCGGGCCCGGCCGCGAACATCGCGGCGGCGGGCGCCGCGAAGACGGCGGTCCGGCGGACCGAGCGGCGAATATCCATTCCTGGGGCCTCCCCTGCGAAACCGTGCGCGCCCCTATACGATTTCGCGCGACGCGCCCGCAACCGGAAAATCCCGCGCGGCCGGGGGGTTCCGCGCCGGGCCGAAACCGGCTATGGGCGGGCCATGGACTGGGACCTGGTGGTTTTCGACTGCGACGGCGTGCTGGTGGACACCGAACCCGTCGCCAACCGGCTGGTCGCCGAGGCGCTGACCGAGGCCGGCCTGCCGACAACGGCCGCCGAGGCGCTGGAGGCGTTCCGCGGCGGCAAGCTCACGCAGATCGCGGCCGAGGCGGAGGCGCGGCTGGGCCGCGCGCTGCCCGAGGGCTGGATCGCGCGCGTGTACGAGCGCCAGTTCGCGGTCTTCCGCCGGGGCCTCGACCCGATACCGGGCGTCGTCGCCGCGCTCGACGAGATCGAGGCGGCGGGCGTGCCGGTCTGCGTCGGCTCGAACGGCCCGCCGGCGAAGATCGAGGTTACGCTCGGCGCGGCCGGCCTGTCGGAGCGCTTCGCGGGGCGGGTGTTCTCGGCCGACCACGTGGCGGCGCCCAAGCCGGCGCCGGACCTCTACCTGCGCTGCGCCGCCCGGATGGGGGCGGACCCGGCCCGCTGCGTCGTGGTGGAGGACAGCGCGCGCGGCGCGGCGGCGGGCGTCGCGGCCGGGATGATGGTTTTCGGCTACGCCGCCGCGACCGGCCGCGAAACGCTGCGCGCCGCCGGCTGCAAGGCCGTGTTCGACGACATGGCGCGGGTGCCCTCGCTGCTGCGCGTCGCGGCCGGCGCGCGGGCGAGGGGGGCTTTTTGACGGAAGCGGGGAAAGGTTGGCGCCTGGAGGGTCGTAACATCCTCGCGCGGCCTCGGCCCCGGTATACGTGTGACTCAAGCGCCGAAGCCTCCATACGCCGCGCGGCGGCGCGAGTCGAGGGAAACCGCGCCGCCAGCTATTCCGGGCCTCGCCGTCCGAGGCGGCGGGTTGACCGACGCCGGCGGTTCAGGGGACTTTTGCGCGCCCGAGCAAATCGGCCGGAGGACCCACGCGATGGACTCCCGGTTCAGCTTCATGGTTGCGAGCGACGTCGACTTCGACGGCCTGATGGCCGAAATCTATTTCGGCGCGGACTATCTCGGCCGCGTCACGCTGGGCGAGGACGGCCGGATGTCGTTTCCCGACCGGCCGGATTGCGCGGCGGCGGGGTTCTCCGAGGAGGATTGGCGCCGCGCCGTCGCGCGCGCCGCGGAGCGGCTGAAGGCGGGAAGCCGCCTGCCCGCGGCCGCGGAGGCCGGCGGTTCGGGCGGCTTCCCGTTACCCCTCCCGGCGGACCGCCTCCGCCATTTCGCCGAGCGTGAAGAACACGAAATCCGGCTCCGGCGCGTTTTCGACCGGGGCGGTGGCGCCCCAGTCGCCGCCTTCCGACAGGCGCTGGCGGTCGATCCAGGCCGTCGCCAGGCCGTGCGCGGCGGCCTGCGCGAGGTCGTGGTGCATCGACTGCGCCGTGTGCAGGATGCCCTCCGCCGCGATCCCGAAATCCGCCCCCACCCGGTCGATCGCGTAGCGGAAGTTGCGCGGGTCGGGCTTGTAGGAGCCGATGTCCTGCGCCGTGTAGATGGCGTCGAACGCAACCCCCAGCCGGTCGTTCGAGGCCCCGAAACTCTCCCGGTCCACGTTGGAGAGCACGACCAGCCTGTAGCGCTCCGCGAGCGCGGCCAGCGCCTCGGCGCTGTCGGGGAAGGCTGGCCAGTCCGCGACCGAGGCGCCGAAACCCCGGTCGAGCGCCTCGGTCGTCTCCAGGCCGAGCGCGCCGGCGATGCCCCGGTGGGTCCGCTCCAGTATCTCCGGGTAGCGCAGGTCCGGCGCCGCGCGCTGCGCCGCGCCCTCGGCCTCGGCGAAGGCGCGCAGGATGTCGGCGTCCGCGACCGCCGCGCCCCGCTCCCCGTTCGCCGCCAGCAGCGGCCGCGCCGCCGCGCGGATGCCGGTCTCCCAGTCGATCAGCGTGCCGTAGCAGTCGAAGACGAGCGCCTCGTAACCGGCCAGCCGCTTCGCCATGGCGTTCCCTCCCGCCCGTTCGGTTCGGTTCCGTCGCGCGGGGATATACGCCGCCGCCGGCCCGGCGGGAAGCCCTCCCGCGGCGTTGCGCGGCCGGGCGGATCGCGCCAGACTGGCGGCGATCCCGAAGCCCGCCCGGAGCCGCCCGATGGCCATGGACCCAAGCGACCTCGAACGGATGGCGCGCCCGCGCTATCTCGGCCTGCCCAGCTTCATGCGCGCGCCGTGGCGCGAAAGCGCCGAGGGGATCGACATCGCCATGATCGGCGTTCCCTACGACGGCGGCGTGACCAACCGGCCCGGCGCGCGGCACGGGCCGCGCGAGGTGCGCAACCAGTCCTCGCTGATGCGGCTGGTGAACCAGGCGACCGGCGTCGCGCCCTTCGAACTGGCGATGGCGGCCGACGTGGGCGACGCCTTCGTCGAGAAGCCCTTCCACCTGGAGAACGCGCACAAGGAAATCGAGCGCGCCTTCGAGCCGCTCCGCGCGGCGGGGGCGACGCCGCTGGCCGTCGGCGGCGACCATTCGGTCTCGCTGCCGATCCTGCGCGTGCTGGGGCGCGACCGGCCGGTGGGCATGGTGCATATCGACGCCCATTGCGACACCGGCGAGGGCCATCTCGGCTCGCGCTTCCACCACGGGGCGCCGTTCTCGCGCGCGGTGGACGAGGGGCTGCTGGACCCGGAACGCACGGTCCAGATCGGCATCCGGGGCGCGCTGGCCGACCGCGACCAGTGGAAATTCAGCTACGACCGCGGAATGCGGGTTATCCAGATGCACGAGGCCCGCGAGATGGGGATCGAGGCGACGATCGCCGAGGCGCGCCGGGTCGTCGGCGACGGGCCGACATACATCTCCTTCGACATCGACGCGCTCGACCCCGCCTACGCGCCGGGCACCGGCACGCCGGAGATCGGCGGCTTCACCTCCTTCGAGGGGCAGGCGCTGGTGCGCGGCCTTGCCGGGCTGGACCTGGTGGGCGGCGATGTCGTCGAGGTGTCGCCGCCCTTCGACCCGTCCGGCGTCACGGCGCTGGCCGGCGCGACGCTGATGTTCGAAATCCTCTGCGTGCTGGCCCTGGCGGTCGCGGCCCGGCGGTAGCGGCCGCGCCGGACCCGCCCGGCTCAGGCGAGGCCCTTGTCGGCCAGCTCCTTGCGCGCCGCCTCGGTCTTGTCCAGCCCGTCCAGGCCCATGCCCGAAAGCACGCCATCGGTCTTGGAGAACTGGACGCCCCGGTAGCCGACGATCTCGATCCGGTTGCCCCAGGGATCGCGGAAATTGTTCTCGCGCGGCCCGATAATCTCGACGCCCCGTTCGCGCAGCGCCGCCTTCGCCGCCTCCGGGTCGTCCACCACGAAGCCGAAATGGCGCGCGTCGTCGGGCGGCTGCCGGCGCGGGGCGCTCAGGTTCAGGAACTGGTCGCCCATGTCGATGAAGGCGTGGTTCCCGCTCCGGCCGCGCAGCGTGAAGTCGAAGAGCGCGCCGTAGAACTCCAGCGCCTCGTCGATGTCGCCGACCTCCAGCCCGATATGGTTGATGCCGACCGCGCGGGCCTTGCCGGCCGGCTTTCCCTGCGTCTCGCCCATGGCGTCCTCCGGCTTCGATGCGTTTCGGGCATCCTGCGCCGCCGCGCCGCGCCCGGCAAGGCCGGGGGCCGGCGCTCAGGCGCGCGGCCGCGCGTTCTCGGGGTCGTAGAGCGCGCGCGCCGGCGCGACGACGGCCGGGCGGCGCGCGCCGAGAATTTCGATTTCGAGCCGCGTCCCCGGCGCCGCGAGGTCCGGGCGCAGGTAGGCGAGCGCGATGCTCGCGCCGACGCGGTGGCCGTAGCCCCCGGAGGTGGCGAGGCCCGCGGCCTCCCCGCCGACGAACACCGGGGAACAGGTCGGCGCGTCGGCCGCCGCCTCCCCCGGCGCCGCGTCCACGACCAGCGTCGCCAGCCGCTCCGCCGGGCCGCCGGCCTCGCGCTCGCGCAGCAGCGCGTCGCGGCCGACGAACGCGCCCTTCGAGAGGTCGACGAAACGGTCGAGGCCGGCCATGGCGGGCGTGTATTCGCGCGTCAGGTCGGCCTGCCAGGCGGCGTAGCCCTTCTCCAGCCGCATCGACTCCAGCGCGTACAGGCCGAAATCGACCATCCCGCGCGCCGCCCCCGCCTCCAGCAGGCGCTCGTAAACGCCGGTCGCGCATTCCGCCGGCATGTGCAGTTCCCAGCCGAGTTCGCCGGTGTAGCTCACGCGCAGCGCCAGCACGCGGGCCATGCCGATCTCGATCCCGCGCGCCGACATCCAGGGGAAGGCGGCGTTGGAGAGGTCGGCGTCCGTCATCGCGGAGAGGATGTCGCGCGCCCGCGGCCCGGCCAGCGCCAGCGTCGCGCGCGCCGCGCTCTCGTCGCGGATTTCGACGGAGCCGCCGGCGGGGAGGCGCGCCCGCATCCAGTCCTCGTCGTGCCAAAGCGCCGCCGCCGCGCTTGTCAGCAGGAAACGGTCCGCCGCGAGGCGGGTTATCGTGAACTCGGAAACGATCCCGCCCGTTTCGTCCAGCATGTAGGCGAGCGAGACCCGGCCCTCGCGCGGCAACCGGCCGCAGACCATGCCGTCGAGCCAGCCGGCCGCGCCGGGGCCGGAGACGACGAATTTCGAGAACCCCGGCAGGTCGATCGCGCCGGCCCGGTCGCGCACGGCGCGGCATTCGGCGCCCACCGCCTCGAACCAGCGGGGGCGGCGGAAGCTCGGCTCCTCCCGCGCGTCCTCCGGCGCGGCGGCGAACCGGGTCGCCCGCTCCCAGCCGCCGCGCGCCCCGAACACCGCCCCCCTGGCCCGCAGCGCGCCGTAAAGCGGCGAGGCGAGCGCGGGCCGGCCGGCCGGCCGCTCCTCGTCCGGGAAGGCGATGGCGTATTCGTTCCCGTAGGTCTCGACGGCGCGGGCGACCGCGTAGGCCTTCGTCGCGTAGCCGGCGTAACGGCGCGGGTCGATCGCCCACATGTCCCATTCCGGCGCGCCGTCCAGGATGTATTCCGCGATGACCTTGCCCGCTCCGCCCGCCTGCGCGATCCCGAAGCTGAAGGCGCAGCAATGGTAGAAGTCGCGCAGCCCCCGCGCCGGCCCGACCAGCGGCAGCCCGTCCGGCGCGTAGGGGATCGGCCCGTTGATCGTCCGGCGCACGCCGACCGACCCCAGGATCGGCGCGCGGGCGCAGGCCTGCGCGACATGCCACTCGATCCGCTCCATGTCGTCGGGATAGAGCTGGAAGGCGAAGTCGTCGGGCAGGCCGTCGATCCAGCGCGGCGAGGGGCGGCGCTCGTAGACGCCGAGCACCAGCCCGTCGCCCTCCTGGCGCAGGTAGTAGCTGTCGTCCGGGTCGCGCAGCAGGGGGAGCTTGCCGGCGCGCCCCGCCAGTTCCGGGACCGGCTCCGTCACCAGGTACTGGTGCGCCATCGAGACCAGCGGAAGCTCGTGGCCCGCCATCGCCGCGACCTCGCCGCCCCGGAAGCCGGCCGCGTTGACCACGGCGCCGGCGGCGATGCTCCCCTTGTCGGTATGGACCGTCCAGCCGCCGCCGGGCCGGGGCTCCAGCCCCTCGACCCGCGTGAAGCGGTAAATCTCGGCCCCGGCGTCGCGCGCGCCCCTGGCGAAGGCCTGGGTCGCCTGGCTGGGGTCGATGTCGCCGTCGTGCGGGTCCCATAGGCCGCCCAGCACGCCGTCCGTCGCGACGAAGGGGTGGCGCTCGCGGATTTCGGCCGGCGCCAGCATCTCGAAGCCGAGGCCCTGGCGGCGCGCCATGCCGGCGACGTGGCGGAATTCGTCCATCCGCGCTTGCGTCCGGGCCAGCCGGATCGAGCCGGTGACGTGGTGGTTTATCGGGTAGCCCGTCTCCGCCGCGAGGCCGGCGTAGAGCAGGACGCCATGGCTCTGGAAGCGCATCGCGCTCCAGCCCGTGGCGAAGGCCGGGCAGTTGCCGGCGGCGTGCCAGGTCGAGCCGGAGGTCAGTTCGCCGCGCTCTACCAGCACGGCGTCGCGGACGCCGCGCCGCGCCAGGTGCCACAGCACGCCGCACCCAACGACGCCGCCGCCGATCACGACGACGCTGGCGCGGGCCTTCACGACGCGGCCCCGCCCGGCGCGGCGGACGCGCCCGCCGGGACCATCGCGCTCCGGGGCAGCGCGATCCGGTGGCGGGCGCGCAGGCTTGCGTCGGTCGCGGCGTCGATATGGGCCGGGAAGTGGGCGGCCAGGATGCGCTCCTTCTCGGCGCGGGCGCGCTCGACGATGGTGGTGGAGCCGCGCTCGGCCCATTCCTTGGGGCTGCCGCGGTCGCCGACCACCGGATAGACATAGTCCGACTCCATCCGGGAGAGCGTCTGGCGGTGGCCGAGGAAATGCCCCGGCCCGCCGACGCAGGCCTCCCGGATCGTCTCCACCGACAGGCTGTCCTCGTCGATCTCGATGCCGCGCACGGTGCGCATCACCGCGCCGATCGACTCGTTGTCGATGACCACGCTCTCCATGCAGGCGCCGAGCAGGCTGGCGTGCATCCCCGCCGCCTCGTAGACGAGGTTGGCGCCGGAATTGCCGACCAGCGCGTGGTTGTAGCCCTTCTCGAAGCCGGCCTGGGCGTCGGGGATCTTCGAGTCCGCCATCCCGGCGCAGACGCCGCCGGTCAGGTCGTAGAACCGCGCCATCCGCGCGCAGCCCGCCATCAGCAGCGCCTGCTCGCCGCTGCCGCCCGACATCGCGCCGGTGCGCAGGTCGGAGACGAAGGGCCAGGTCCCGAAGATCGCCGGCGCGCCGGGCCGGATCGCGTTCACATAGACCAGCCCGGCCAGCACCTCCGCCGTCTCCTGCACCAGCGCGCCCGCCAGCGCCGCCGGCCCGGTGGCGCCGGCCTGCCCGGCGGCGAGCAGCAGCGCCGGCATCCCGGCGCGCACCGCCGCCTCCAGCACCCGGCAGGCGTCGGCGGCGAATTTCAGCGGCGGCACCACGAAGCAGGAGGAGACGGAGACGAAGGGCCGCGCCCGCCACGCCGCCTCCGAGCCGGCGATGGCGTGGAGCATTTCCAGGCTCTCCGCGAAATGCTCCGGCTGGACCCAGCTGGCGCCGACATGCTTGGCCGTTCCCGACACGGCGGCGTAGCAGGTGTTGAAGTCGAGGTCGCCCGGGTCCGCGAGGTCGCGGGCGACGACCATGCGCTGGAAGAAGTGGACATGCTCCATCGCGTCCACCAGCCGGGCGAGGTCGTAGAGGTCGCGCAGCGTCGAGTCGCGGTAGGCGCCCGTGGCGGCGTCCACCATGTGGACGGCGGCGCCGGCGGTCCCGAAATAGATCTTGTCGCCCCACGGCTCCATGTCGTGGCGCGGGTCGCGGGCGTGGAGGGGGAAGCGCCGCGCGGCCCCGGCGATCGTGTCCTCGACCAGCGCGCGCGGGAACAGCAGCCGCCCCTCCGGGCCCAGCCGCCCGCCGGCGGCCGTCACCGCCTCGACGCAGCTCGGGATCGGGTCGGCGAGGCCGATCGTCTCCAGCACCTCCAGCGCGGCGCGGTGGACCCGCGCGGCCTCGGCTTGCGTCAGCGGCCGGTAGCGCCCGCCCTCCAGCCCAGGCCGCACCGGCCGCTTGTCGCGGGGCGGCGGCGCGGCCCGGAGCGCGCGCCGCGCGGCCCGCCCGCCGCGGCGCCCCTCGACGGCGAGTCCAGTATCCATCCGCCCCTCCCGCCATGTATATTCGCGCCACAGTTCGGCCCGCGCGCAAGCGATTGCAAGCGCGAAATCGGGCCGGCAAGTCGAATGTAACCGGCCCGACCCCGGCGGCGTTTCCGGGACAGGGCAAGGCGGGGGCGGGGGGAGACGGGCGATGCTGACAAGCTTCACCGTTCGGGACTTCAAGAGCTTCCGCGAAGCGACGCTGCCGCTGGCGCCGCTGACGATGCTGGTCGGCGCGAACGCCTCCGGCAAGAGCAACCTGGTCGAGGGCCTGCGCCTGTTCTCGTGGATCGGGCAAGGCAACCGCCTCTCGACGCTGCGCCAGCGCTTGCGGGGCGACGGGTCGGGCGTGCGCGGCGGCCTCGGGAACCTGGGTTTCGACGGCGGCGATTCGTTTTCCTTCGCCTGCCGGACCGCGCACCCGGAATGGAACCGCTACGAGATCGGGCTGGAAAAGCGCGACGACGGCGCGCTTCGCATCGCGAACGAAAAACTGACGGGCGACAACGCGCCCGTTCCGCTTTTCGAGATTGTCGGGAAAGCGGAGGACACGGAAAATTCCCGGGTCGCGTACAATAACTTCGAACCCGGCGGGAAAAAGCCGCAAGTTCCGTGCATGGACCAGGTGACGATATTGGAACAATTTTCCACGCCGGCCGGGTTTTGCAGGGATCACAAGAAGGCCCAAAAAACGATACCCAAGGCGGCGTCTTTCTACAGAAACACGCTAAAAAACATGATGTTTCTCGATCCCGAACCGTCTTCGATGCGCGGCTACAGCTTCGCGACCGATACGGAACTGGACGAGAACGGCGCGAACTTGTCGGCCATACTGTACCGGCTCTGCCGGGACGACGAAATCAAGGCGGAACTCCTTTCGTTCGTGCGATCGCTCCCCGAACGGGACATTTCCGACATCGGGTTCGTCGAGACGCCGCGCGGCGAGGCGATGGTGGAGCTCGTGGAGACCTTCGGCGGGCGCGAGACGAAATACGACGCGGGCCTGCTGTCGGACGGAACGCTTCGCGTCCTCGCCATCGCGGCCGCGCTGCTGTCGGCGCCCGAAGGCGGCCTCGTGGCGATCGGGGAGATCGACAACGGCGTCCACCCCAGTCGCGCGCGCGACCTCCTGGAGCGCATCGCGGACATCGCCGAACGACGGGGGATTCGCGTCCTCGCGACCACCCACAACCCGGCCCTGCTCGACGCCCTGCCCGACGCCGCCGTCCCGGATGTCGTCTTCTGCTTCCGCGACCCGGAGGACGGCTCCAGCCGGCTCTGGCGCCTGGAGGACTTCCCGGAATACGAGCGCCTCGTCTTCCGGGGGAAAATCGGCGACCTGCTGACGCGCGGGCTGATCGACCGCTACGCCAAGAACCCCGTCTATCCCGAGGAGCGGCGCCGGCGCAACCGCGCCTGGCTGGAGGACCTGCGGCGGCGGGTCGGGTAACGCGCGATGTCGGAGTTCGTTATCGTGGATACGAGCGTGTTTCTGAACATGCTCAATGTTCCGGCCTTCAATCAGGATCGAACCCGTATCCTCCAGGAATACGAAAATTTCCTCGACAGCGACGCCGGGTTTTACCTGCCGATAGCCGTGGTGTTCGAGACCGGCAACCATATCGCGCAACTTTCCGATGGCCGGCAAAGGCGCGCATACGCCGAAGAGTTCCGCACGGAAATTCGGAAGGCGCTCGAGGGCGAGGCGCCGTGGAGACTCGTCCTTACGCCGGATGCCGCGCATATGGAGGCGTGGCTAAGGGATTTCCCGGATCGCGCGGCGGCCGGGATCGGCGCGAGCGACTCGTCCATCCTCCGCTTCTGGAACGAAGCCCGCGACGCCTATCCCCGCCGCCGCGTCCTGGTCTGGTCCCTCGACGGCCACCTGCGGGGCTACGACAGCGGCCCGTCGTGAAACGCGCCCCTCCCCCTCGCCCGCCGGGGGCGCTATGGTGCGGCCCGCGACGGGGCGGAGGGGAGCGCGAACATGGAGACATTGCCGGGGCAGCCGATGGTCATGGCGCGGCGCCACATGGTCGTCGCCGGGCACTACCTCGCGGCGGAGGCGGGCCTCAGGATGCTGGAGGCCGGCGGCAACGCGGTCGACGCCGGCGTGGCGGCGGGGATCGCGCTCGGCGTGGTCCACAGCGACCAGGTGCAGTTCTCCGGCGTCGCGCCCATGCTGGTCCGCATGGCGGACACCGGCGAGGTCCGGAGCGTCGCCGGCCTCGGCCCGTGGCCCAGGGCGGCGAGCCTGGAGCTGTTCCGCGACCGCCATGGCGGGCGCATCCCGCTCGGCCTGTTGCGCACCGTCGTGCCGGCCGCGCCCGACGCCTGGATTACGGCGCTGCGCCGCTTCGGCACGATGGGGTTCGCCGAGGTCGCGGCCCCGGCGATCCGCTACGCCCGCGAGGGCATTCCCGTCCACCCGACGATGCGCCGCTTCATCGTCCGCGCGCGCGACAACTACCGGCGCTGGCCCTACAACGCCTCGATCTGGCTCAAGGACGGGGAGCCGCCGGAACTCGGCGACCTCCTCGTGCAGGAGGACCTCGCCGGCGCCATCCAGCACATGGCGGACGAGGAGGCGGCCGCCGCCGGCAAGGGGCGCGACGCCGGCCTCCAAGCGGCGCGCGACGCCTTCTACCTCGGCGACATCGCCCGGCGGATCGTCGCGTTCCACGCCGAAAACGGCGGGCTGCTGGCGGCGGAAGACCTCGCGGATTACAGCACGCCGGTCGAGGCGCCGCTGTCGATCGGGTTCCGGGGCGTGCGCGTCTATTCCTGCCGGCCGTGGTGCCAGGGGCCGGCGCTGCTCCAGATGCTGCGCCTCATCGACGGGTACGACCTCGCGGCGATGGGCCACAACTCCGCCGACTACGCGCACACGGTGGCGGAGGCGATGAAGCTCGCCTTCGCCGACCGCGAGCGGTTCTACGGCGACCCGGACGTGGTCGCCGTGCCGACCGAACGGTTGCTGTCGGAGGACTACGCGGCCGAACGCCGCCGCCTGGTCGACCCCGGCCGCGCCTGGCCGGGAATGCCGCCGGCGGGCGACATACCGGGATACGGCGGCGTGTCCTTCGCGGCCCACGCGGACCGTTCGCCGTCCGAGGCGGCGGCGGACACCTCCTACGCCTGCGCCATCGACCGCGACGGCAACATGTGCTCGATCACGCCGTCGGACGTGTCGTTCGAGAGTCCGGCGATCCCCGGCCTCGGCTTCTGCCCCTCGGCGCGCGGCTCGCAGTCCTTCGCGCTGGAGGGGCACGCTTCGGCGGTCGCGCCCGGCAAGCGGCCCCGGCTGACGCCGAACCCGGCGCTCGCCATCGCGCCGGGCCGGTTCGCCATGCCCTTCGGCGCGCCCGGCGGCGACGCGCAGCCGCAGGGAATGCTGCAGGTGTTCCTCAACCGCGTCGTCTTCGGGATGCCGATCCAGCACGCCATCGAGGCGCCCAGGTTCTCCACCTTCAGCCATCCCGGCTCCTTCGAGCCGCACGACTCCAAACCCGGCCGGCTGGCGGTCGAGGCGGGGGTCGGGGACGGCGCGCTGGCCGAACTCGCCCGGCGCGGCCACGACGTGGAGCGGCTGCCGGAACGCTCCGACGCGGTGGCCGGGGTCTGCGCCATCCACGCCGACCTCGAACGCGGCGTCATGAGCGGCGGGGCCGATCCCCGGCGCTCCGGCCGCGCGATGGGCTTCTAGGGAGGTCGCCATGCCGGACGGCGCCGAGCGGGCCGCGCCCGCCCCCGAACGCGCGCCCGGCCCCCTCGCCGGGGTGCGGGTGCTGGACTTCACCATGTTCGTCGCCGGTCCGTACTGCTCGCGGCTGATGGCCGACATGGGGGCGGAGGTGGTCAAGGTGGAGCCGCCGGGCGGCGAGATCATGCGCAACGCCCCGCCCTTCCGCGGCGGCCGCTCCGCCTATTTCGGCCACATGAACTGCGGCAAGAAGAGCCTGGAGCTGGACCTGAAGCGGCCGGAGGCGGTCGAGCTGGTCCGGCGGCTGGTCCCCCGCGTCGACGTTGTGCTGGAGAACTACCGGCCCGGCGTGATGGACCGACTCGGCCTCTCCTGGGAGGCGCTGTCGGCGCTCCGCCCCGGCCTGGTCTATTGCTCGATCTCCGGCTACGGGCAGACCGGGCCGGAGGCCGGGCGGCCCGCCTACGCCACCATCGTCAACGCCGCCAGCGGCTTCGACGCCATGACGATGGACTACGAGCCGCGCCTCGACCGGCCGATCCGCCACCGCAGCAACGCGCCGGACTTCATGGGCGGCGTCCATGCCTGCGCCGCCGTCGCGGCCGCGCTGTTCGGGCGCGAGCGGACCGGGCGCGGCCAGCGGATCGACGTGGCGATGATGGACGCGATCCACAACATGATGGCGCACGAATACCAGGCCGCGCAGGTCCCGGACGGCGGCCAGGCGCTGGTCTTCGCGCCGGTCGCGGCGCGGGACGGGTTCCTGATGGTCGCCCCGGTGAGCGCCGCCAACTTCGCCGGCCTCGCCCGCGCGCTGGGCCGCCCGGACTGGCTCGCCGACAGGCGCTTCGCCGAGGCCGGGCCGCGCATCGGGAACTGGGACGCGCTGATGGCCGAGATCGAGGGCGAGACAAGCGCGCTCCCGGCCGCCGAGGCGGAGGCGCGGATAAACGCCGCCGGCTGCCCCTGCGCGCGCTACCTGACGCTGGCGGAGTCGATCGCCCGGCCGCAGGTCGCGGCGCGCGGCGCGGCGGTGGAGGTGCGGGACGGGCCGGAATCCTACCGCGTCGCCAACACGCCGATGCTGTTCCCGCTCGCGGATGTGGGCGCCCGGACCTGGGTCCCGCGCCTGGGCGAGCACAACGCCGAAATCCTGGCCGAACTCGACGGGGCCGAAAGCGCGCCGGCGCCCGCCCGGTCCGCGCCCGTCCCGGCGGAATGACCGCCCCCGCCCCGCCCGCCGGGGGGCGCCCGCCCGTGCGCCTTTCCGTCCTCGACCAGTCGATCGCCGTCAAGGGCCGCCCGCAAGCGGCCGCGATCCGCGAGACGGTGGACCTCGCGCGCCATTGCGAGGCGCTGGGTTACGACCGGTTCTGGGTGTCGGAGCACCACAACCACCCGGTCATCGTCGGCGTCGCGCCGGAAATCCTGGTCGCCGCGATCGCGGTTTCGACCGAACGCATCCGGGTGGGCAGCGCCGGCGTCATGCTGCCGCATTACGCGCCCTTCAAGGTGGCGGAACAGTTCCGGGTGCTGGACGCGCTGGCGCCGGGCCGGATCGACCTCGGACTCGGCCGCGCGCCGGGTTCCGACGGGCTGACGGCCTTCGCGCTGAACCCGCTCGCGAACGAGCGGCCGGCGCATTTTCCCAACGACGTCATGGACCTCGACGCCTGGCTGCACGGGGAGCCGCTGGCCGACGGCCATCCCTTCGCCCGGCTCAAGGCCCAGCCGGAGGGCGAGACCGCGCCGGAAATCTGGATCCTCGGCAGTTCCGCCTACGGCGCCCAGGTGGCGGCGCATTTCGGCCTGCCCTATTCCTTCGCCTGGTTCTTCACCGACGGGCGCGGCGGGGCCGAGGCGCTCGACCTCTACCGCGAGACCTACCGGCCGAGCGCGCGGCATCCCGAACCCCGGGCCGGCATCTGCGTCTGGGCGCTGGCGGCGGCGACAAGCGAGGAGGCGCAGCACCGCTACACCTCGCGGGCGCGCTGGCAGCTGTTCCGCGACCGCGGCCTGCACGCGCCCTTCGAATCGCCGGAGGAGGCGCTGGCCGCCCCGTACAGCGAACGCGAGGCGGCGCGGATCGCGGAGTTGCGCGCGACCGCGACGGTCGGGACCGGGCCGGAGGTCGCGGCGCGCATCCGCGCGCTTGCCGCGCGCCTCGGCGTCCAGGAAGTCGCGGTGGTCACCTGGACGCACGACCCCGCCGCGCGGCGCGACAGCTACGCCGAGATCGCCCGCGCCATGGGGATGTAGCGCGCCGTCCGCCGCCCCCCGCGCGCCGCGGTTGACCGCGCGCCCGGAATGTGGAGACTTCGCGCGAGCCGACCCAACCCCCGTTTCGAGGAGCGCGCGATGAACTATGTCCAGTCGAAGGCCGGGACCCTCGGCCACACCGAGGAGCAATGGCAGGCCCGCGTGGACCTCGCCGCCGCGCATCGCTGCGCGGTCATGCACGACCTGCACGAGGGCATCTTCAACCACCTGACGCTGCGCGTGCCGGGCCACGACGACCGCTACTACCAGATCCCCTACGGGATGCACTGGTCGGAGGTCACGGCGAGCAGCTTCATGGAGGTCGGCTACGACGGCGAGGTCAGGCGCGGCGAGGGGATCGTCGAGCGCTCCGCCTTCTGCATCCACGCGCCGATGCACCGCGCCATGGAAAGCGCCGCCGCCGTGTTCCACACCCACATGCCCTACGCCAGCGCGCTCACCCGGCTGGAGGACCAGACCATCCAGCCGATCGGCCAGACCGAACTCGGCACGATCATGCGCGCCGGCTACGACGACGAATACACCGGCCCCGCCCTCGACCCGCGGGAGGGGGAGCGGCTGGCGCAAGTGTGCGGCGAGCACACGGTGCTGCTGATGGCGAACCACGGCGCGCTGACGCTCGGCCGCAATGTCGCGGAGGCCTACGACCGGCTGTACTACCTGGAGCGGGTGGCGCAGGTGCAGCTCTACGCCATGTGGACCGGCCGCCCGCTGCGCCCGCTGCCCCAGCCGGTGATCGACAAGACCTACGAGTCCTGGGGCGGGACCAAGATGCGCTACGGCGACCGCTCCAACGCCGAATGGCATTTCGACGCGCTGAAGCGCATCCTCGACCGCAAGGAGCCGGACTACGCGACGTAAACGGGGCCGGCGTCAGCGTTCGGAGGCGCCGGGCGACGCGGGCGAGGGCAGGATCGGCGGCGCCTCGTCCGCCCCCTCCGCCGCGCCGTCCCCCGGCGGGTCGAGCGCCAGCAGGTAGCCGTTGATCGCGGCGGCCGCCTGCTCCACGCCCCGCAAGCGGCCGTTGAAGGCCTGGAGGTCCCCCCGGACTTCGTCGATCCGTTTCTCGATGCCGTCGATCCGTCTCTCGACGCCGTCGATCCGCCCGTGAAGCCCGTCGATCTGTTTCTGAAGCCCGTCGATCCGGATCATGAGGCGTTGCTCGAGACCATCGAGCCGCTCCTTGCCGCGTTCCTCCAGGGCCTGACGCTCTCGATGGGCGCGCATCTCGGTCGCCTCGATGCGGGCGACGAGGCGCTGCTCCATCGCGGACATGTCGTTTTTCAGCCACACGAAGAGGCCGATCTGAAGTCCCGCTATCGCGGCGACGGCGGCGATCGCGCCAGCGTGCTCCCTCATCGCGAACCTCCCGAATCCTGGGGCGATCCTACGCCCCCCGGCGCTCCGGGAAAACCCCGTTCCGCGCCCCTCGACCGAACCGCCGGGCGCGCGGCTACGCCGGCGCGTCCGCCTCCAGCGCCGCGCCGCAGGCCAGCAGCGCGTCGATCCCGGCCCGGCCGTAGCCCGCCTCGGCGAGGACCTCGCGCGTGTGCTCGCCCGCCCGCGGGGCGTGGCGGCGGTCCTCGCGCATCCCGCCGGAGAAGGCGTTGGCCGGCCGGAAGCGGCGGATCCGGCCCTCGCTCGGATGGTCCTCCTCCGCGAAGAAGCCGACATCGGCGAGGTGCGGGTCCCCGAGCATCTCCCCGATCGTGTTGTAGCGCTGCGCGGGGATGTCGAGCCGTTCGCAGACCTCCAGCCATTCCGCCGTCGTCCTGCCCGCCAGCCCCTCCATGCGGACCCGGAAATAGGCCTCGGCGTTGGCGGTGCGCGCGGCGGCGCTGTCGAAGCGGGGATCGGCCTTCAGCTCCGGCCGGCCGATGGCGTCGAAAAAGGCGAAGGCCTGCGCGTCCGTGTTGGGGGCGACCGTGACGTAGCCGTCCCTCGTGGGCAGCGGGCGGTAGTGGGGGCTGAGCAGGCGGCCGTCGCCGGTCGGGCCGACGGGCGGCTCGAAGGTCGCCGCGCCCATGTGCTCCGCCGCCACGAAGGCGGCCATGTTCTCGAACATCGGAACCTCGATCGCCTCGCCGGCCCCGGTCCGCTCGCGGCGGTAGAGCGCGAAGCCGATCGCCTGGGCCGCGACCAGGCCCGTCGCGTGGTCCGTCATCACCATCGGCACGAAGCGCGGCTCGCCGGTCGCGCGGTGCAGCGTCGCCGCGACGCCGGAGACGCTCTGGACGATCGGGTCGTAGGCCGGCTTGCCGTAATACCGCCCGCCCTTGCCGAAACCGACGATGGAGCAGTGGATCAGCCGGGGGTTGCCGGCCGCGAGGCGGGCATGGTCGAGGCCGGCGCGCTCCAGCGCCGCCGGGCGGACATTGGTGACGAAGACATCGGCGCGCGCGACCAGCCGGCGCATCGCCGCCAGCCCGTCCGGATGCTTCAGGTCGAGGCGGATCGACCGCTTGCCGGTGTTGAAATTCATGAACTTGCCGGACATGCCGGGGTTGCGGCTCCCCTCGGCCATGGTCCGCAACAGGTCGCCGCCGGGCGCCTCGACCTTCACCACGTCGGCGCCGTAATCGGCCAGGACGCGGGCGCAGGCCGGCCCCACCACCACCGTCGTCTGGTCGACCACCCGCACGCCGTCGAGCGGCCCGCCCGTCATCGCGCGAAGTCCAGCTCCATCGTCCCGCACAGCGCGTCGTCGCGGTCGCGGACCCAGACGCGCATCCGCGCTCCGTCCGGCCCGTCCTCCGGCGGCGCGCCCTCGAAGCGCACCGTGTCGCCGACATGGACCGGCCGCGTGAGGCGGGTGGAGAAGCCCGCCAGTTCGCCGGTCGCGCGCGCCAGCGCCGCGTTCGCCATCAGCGTCATGGTGAGGCCGCCGTTCTGCACCGTCGCCGGATAGCCCTCCACGTCGCGGGTATAGTCCGCGTCGTAGTGGATGCGGTGCGCGTTCCAGGTGACCGCCGAGAAGCGGAACACCAGCGCCTCGGTCAGCGTAACCTCGTCCGACCAGGCGGCGCCGTCCGGGGCGGGGACGGGCGGCCCCACCCGGCTCTTTTCGCCCGGCGGCGGCATCTCGCGGTAGATCGCGTCGTTCTCGTCGATGGCGACGGTCTCGCCCTCGCACTCCACGGTGTCGCGCAGGGTGAGGATGGCGATGCGCCCGGTGCGGGCGATCCTGGGCGCGATCGACACCACCTCGACCGTCTTGGTCGCCGGCACGCCCGCGCGCAGCCGGCCCATGACGCGGACCCGCCGCCCGGCCCCCATCCGGCGGGGCAGCGGGATCGGCGGCAGCACCGTGCCCGGCTTCGGGTGCCCGTCCGGGCCGATGTCGGACTGGCGCGTGACGTTGGGGAAGAAAATCCCGAACCAGTGCGGCGGCAGCGGCGTTCCGGCGGCGTAGGCGTCCGGGTCCTCGTCGAGCATCCCGGCGATGCGCCGGACGACCGACAGGCCGATCTCGTCCTCGACGACGCGCCTGGTCCCGACATGGCCGGCCAGCGCCTCGACGGACGCAATGAACTCCTCGTCGCCTTGCATGGAAGCGTCCTCCGGCGGGTGGGTTCGCGGCGCGTCGGCGGGAGGCGGGCGGGCCGGCCTACAACAGCTTGAACGCCGCGATCGTGACGCCGACGGCGATTCCGATGGCGGCGTACAGGCGATTAACCAATCGCGTTTCCAGCGCGGCGAGCCTCTTGTCGAGGTGGTCCTTGGTCACGAGGCTCCCGCCGCCGACGGCCGCGCCGATCGCGTCGGCGATGGCCTCGGCCTGTTCCGGCTCGACGCGGGCGGCCTTAAGCTTGCGGGCCGCCGCCAGCGTGTCGAACGCGGTGTCGGACATGGCGGAACCTCCGGCCGGTCGTCGCAACGCGATCAGGCTACCCCGCCCCGCCGCCCCGCGCAACGCCGCCGCCCGCCCGCCATCCGCGATACGATCGTTCGGCCGGGCCGCTTGGCGAAATCGCGCGGCGCGGTAAACCGGGGGGAGCGGGGACGGAGCGGAGGGGGCCGCGCCATGCGCGTGTACCGGAACATCACCGACGCCGGCCTGCGGCGGATCGCGTCCGTCGCGCCGGCGATGGAGGCGGCGGGCTACGACGGCCTGCTTTCGACCGAGTTGCGGCACGACCCGTTCCTGCCGCTGGGCGTCGCGGCGCTGCACACCTCGCGGATCGCGCTCGCGACCGGGATCGCGGTCGCCTTCGCGCGCAGCCCGATGGCGGTCGCCAACCTCGCCTGGGACCTGAACGACATTTCGGGCGGCCGGTTCGCGCTCGGCCTCGGCACGCAGATCCGCGCCCACAACGAGAAGCGGTTCAGCGCGCCGTGGTCGCCGCCGGCGCCGAGGATGCGCGAGTACATCCGGGCGCTGCGCGCCATCTGGCGCTGCTGGCAATACGGCGAGAAGCTGGCCTTCGAGGGCGAGCACTACCGCTTCACCCTGATGACGCCGGAGTTCACGCCGGAGCCGTCCGAGGCCGATCCGCCGGCGATCACGCTGGCGGCCGTGGGGCCGGCGATGATGCGGGTCGCGGCCGAGGAGGCGGACGGCGCGCGCCTGCACGGCTTCTGCACCGCGAAATACGCGCGCGAGACCATCCTGCCGCGGATCGAGGCGGGGCTGGCGGCGTCCGGGCGCAAGCGCGCGAATTTCGAGGTCTCCGGCGGCGGCTTCGTCGCCACCGGGCCGGACGACGAGGCGGTCGCGCGGGCGCGGGAGACGATGCGCTACCGGCTCGGCTTCTACGGCTCGACGCCGGCCTACTGGCCGGTGCTGGAGACGCACGGGCTGGGCGACCTGGGCCGCAAGCTCAACGCCATGACCAAGGCCGGGCAATGGGACCGGCTGGCGGCGGAAATCCCCGACGATGTGCTGGACCTGTTTTGCGTCAGCGCGCGCCACGACGGGATCGCCGCCGGGATCGAGGCGCGTTTCGGCGGCCTCGCCGATGTGCTCTCGACCGGCCTCAACGAGGACTTCCCGCCGGACCTGCTCCAGGACCTGCGGCGCGTCCGAACGCCGTTCGAGGACTTCGCGACGGGACGGGCGGCGTGAGCGCGGAAACCGCCGGACGGAGGAACACGAGCGCATGAGATTCGCTTTTTCCGAGGAGCAGGAGGCGTTTCGCGAAACGCTGCGGCGGTATTTCGAGGACCGCGCGCCGGCGGCCGAGGCGCGCCGCCTGATGGAGACGCCGGAGGGGTGGGAGCGCGCGGGCTGGGCGCGCGTCAACGCCGAGATGGGCCTCGCCGCCATCGCCATCCCCGAGGAATACGGCGGCCAGGGCTTCGGCCTTTCCGAACAATGCGTCGCGCTGGAGGAGATGGGCCGGGCGCTGCTCTGCGCGCCGTTTTTCGCCACGGCCGCGCTGGCCGCCCCGGCGATCGGGCACGCCGGGACGGAGGCGCAAAAGCGCGCGCTGCTGCCGGGGATCGCCTCGGGCGAAACGGTGGCGACGCTCGCCTGCGCCGGCGCGCGCGGGCGCTGGGAGCCGGGCGACGCGGCCGTGGCGGCGGAGAAGGCCGGCGCCGGCTGGCGGCTGCATGGGGTCGAAAGCTATGTCCCGGACGGGCACACGGCCGACCTCGTCGTCGCGCTCGCCCGCGCGCCGGGGACGGCGGGGGAGGACGGGCTGTCCCTGTTCGTCGTGGACGGCGGCGCGGCGGGCCTCGAACGCCGGCCGCTGGAGACCGTGGACCGGACCCGCAAGCTCGCCCGCCTCTCCTTCGACGGCGTGGAGGCCGAGTTGCTGGGCGCGGAGGGCGCGGGCGCGGCGGCGGCCGAAAAGGTCCTCGTCCGCGCCGCGATCTGCCTCGCCAGCGAGGCGGTCGGCGGGGCCGAGCGGCTGCGCGAGGACGCGATGGCCTACGCCGCCATGCGGGTGCAGTTCGGCCGCTCCGTCGCGTCGTTCCAGGCGACCAAGCACAAGGCGGCCGACATGCTGATGGACGTGGAACTCGCCAAGTCGGCCGCCCGCTACGCCGCCGCCGCCTTCGACGAGGGCGACACGGACATCGCCGCCATCGCCTCGCTCGCCAAGGCGGGGGCGGCGGACGCCTATATGCGCGTCGCCCTGCACGCGATCCAGATCCACGGCGGCATCGGCTTCACCTGGGACAACGACACACATCTCTGGTTCAAGCGGGCCAAGGCGACCGAGGTGTTCCTCGGCGACTCCAACCGCCACCGCGAACTGCTGGTGGCGAACTGGCCGGAATGAGGAGGACGGCATGGCCGCGCATAACGAGGCCGCGATCCGCGCCGAGGCGCGCGCCTGGATCGCCGCGAACTGGGACCCGGAGCTGGCGCTCGCCGAATGGCGCGGCAGGCTCGCCGATTCGGGCTGGGGGATGCCGCACTGGCCGGTCGAGTGGCACGGGCGCGGCCTCCCCGTCGCCCTGGTCGCGGCGGTCGACGAGGAGTTCGAGCGGGCCGGCGCGCTCCCCGTCCCCAAGTCGGGCATCCGGATGCTGGCCGCCGCCACGATCCTCGAACACGGCTCCGACATGCTCAAGGAGAAGTTCCTGCGCCGGATCGTCACCGGCGAGGACATCTGGTGCCAGTTGTTCAGCGAGCCGGGCAGCGGCTCGGACCTCGCCGGCGCGACGACGCGGGCGGCGATGGTCGGCAACAAATGGGTGGTGAACGGCCAGAAGGTCTGGACCACCAGCGCCCACAAGGCCCATTGGGGCCTGCTGCTGGCCCGCACCGATTTCGACCTGCCCAAGCACAGGGGCCTGTCCTACTTCGTCCTCGACATGCGCCAGCCCGGCGTGGAGGCGCGGCCGCTGCGGCAGATGAACGGCCACGCCTCCTTCAACCAGGTCTTCCTGACCGACGCCGAGGTGCTGCCGGAGTTCCAGGTCGCGGCGACCGGCGATGGCTGGGCGGTGGCCACCACCACGCTGATGCACGAGCGCCGCGCCGCCGATTCGCTGCGCGCCTGGGGCCGCGGCGCGGCGGCGGGCCGGGCCGGGCGCGCCTACGACGAGGAGCGGGCCGAGACCGAAACCGTCATGGCGCCCTACAGCTGGTATCCGCAGCGCGCCGGCCGGGTGGACCTCGCGATGCGGCGCGCGCGCGAGACCGGCGCCATCGACGACCCCGCCGTCCGCCAGGAGATCGCCCGGCTGCTGGTCCTGCACAAATCGGCGGAATGGACCGCGCTGCGCGCCCGCGCCGCCCAGGAGATGGGCAAGCCGCAGGGGCCGGAGGGTTCGCTCGGCAAGCTGGCGGCGAGCGCGGTCGCGCGGCTGGCCAACCGGGTCCACACCGCGATTTCGGGCGCGGACGCGATGCTGGCGGGCGCGGACGGGCCGATGGACGGGACGATCGCCGAAATCCTGGTCTCGACCCCCGCCGCCTCGATCGCCGGCGGGACCGACGAAATCCAGAAGAACATCGTCTCCGAGCGCGTGCTCGGAATGCCGAAGGAAATCCGCCTCGACGCCGACAAACCCTTCCGCGACATCCCCCGCAACACCGTCGCGTGAGGCGGCGGGGACGCGGAACGAAGGGGAGAAGGCCATGGAAACCGCGAAAATCTCCGGCTACCACGCCCATGTGTATTACGACGACGCCTCGCGCGCGGCGGCCGCGCTGGTGCGCGAGGAGATCGCCGGGCGGTTCGAGGTGCGGATGGGGCGCTGGCGCGACGCGCCGGTGGGGCCGCATCCGGAGCCGATGTACCAGGTCGCGTTCGAGGCCGCGCTGTTCCCGGAGATCGTCCCGTGGCTGATGCTGAACCGGCGCGGGCTGACGGTCTTCGTCCATCCCGAAACCGGCGACGGCCTCGCCGACCACCGGGACCATGCGATCTGGATGGGGCGGATGCCGGCCCTGAACCTCGGCGTGTTCGACCGCGCGTGACGCGCCGCGCGCCGCCGCGCCGCCCGGCGGCCCCTCAGGCCCGCTCCGGCCGCGCGCGCCAGGCGGCGACCAGGGCGAGCAGGCCGAGCGCCGGGGCGGCGATCGCGATCACCAGCACCAGGTCGTAGCCGCCGACGCCCCAGACCAGCGAGCCGAGGATCGGCGCCGCCGCCGAGCCGCCGAGGAAGCCGATGGCGAGCAGCCCCGCCGTCACGCCGAAATCCCGCCGGCCCAGCAGTTCCGCGATCACCATCGGCCGGATGATGCTGAGCACGCCGACCCCCGTCCCCTGCAGCACGACGAAGACCGGCACCAGCCCCGGCGTCCCGCTCGCCGAAAAGAGCACCGCGCCCGCCGTCCCGATCGACAAGAAGCAGACCAGGCAGATCGCCAGGGTCGAGACATAGCGCTCCGCCGCCATCATCAGCAGCCGGCCCGTCACCTGCATCGGCCCCATGCAGGAGGCGGCGAGCACGGCCATCCCCTCGCCCAGCCCGCGATCCGCCATGATCGGGAGCATGTGGCTCACCACCAGCGCGTGGTCGAGCGCGAGCGCGGTGAAGCTCAGCCCCAGCAGCCAGAAGGTCGCCGTGCGCATGGCGCGGGCCGCGCCGCGCGAGGTCGCGCTCGGCCGGGGCGCCGCGCCGCGCGCCCGGATCGCCGCGAAATGGCAGCCGTAGAGGATCAGCGGGATGCAGACGAACGCCACGACCGCCGCGAACGCGACCACCGCGCCGCGCCAGCCGAACAGTTCGGTCAGGAAATGCGCGCTCGGGAAGGACACGGTGCCGGCGAACCCGGCGGCCAGCGTCACCAGCGTGATGGCGCGCCGCGCCCGGTTCCCCATGCAATGGGTCAGGATGGCGAAACACGGCTCGTACAGCGTGCCCGCCATGGCGACGCCGAGGCCGATCCAGACGGCGTAGAACTCCCAGACCTCGGTGACTTGCGAAAGCGCGACCAGCAGCACGGCCGCAAGCGCCGCCCCGCCGGCGAACACCGTCCGCCCGCCCCCCCGGTCGATCAGCCGGCCCGCCACCGGGGCCAAAGCCGCCGAAACGGCGATCGACAGCGTGAACGCCCCGGTCAGCACCGTCTTGGAGAAGCCGAGATCGGCCTCCCATTCCGGCAGCAGCGCCGGGAAGGCGTAGTAATACGCCGCCCAGACCAGGGTTTCGGCGGCGGCGAAGGGCCAGACGACGCGGCGGAAGGCGCGGGCGCCGGACGGGCCTTCGCCGTCCTCCGCCGTCCCGCTTCCCGCCCCGCCGGCGGGCGCCGTCACGGCCGGTCAGCCGCGCGCGACATTGCCGCCCCGGACCGGGACCCCGAACTCGCGGTGGCAGATCTCCGCCAGGCGGCGCACGCCCTCGCGGATGTCCTCCGGCGACGGGTGGCCGAAGCAGAGACGCAGCCGGGAGCGCGCCGAGGCCGGATCGGCCGCCCATTCCGGGCCGGGGTTGAGCGCCACCCCCTCCGCCGCCGCGACCCGCGCCAGTTCGAGCGTGTCCACGTTGTCCGGCAGCGTTATCCACAGGTAGATGCCGCCCTTCGGCGCCTCGAACTCGGCCGACGCGCCGAACTCCTCCGCCACCGCCGCGACCAGCGCGTCGAGCTTGCCCTTCAGGGTCTTGCACAGCGCGTCCACATGGCCGTCGAACCCGCCGGCGCAATACTCCGCCAGCATCAGCTGCTCCAGCGCGCCGGTGCCGCCGTCGGTCTTGCAGGCGACCAGCCGGGCGATCAGCGGCTCCGGCGCCGCCACGTAGCCCACCCGGAGCGCCGGCGCGATCGTCTTCGAGAAGGAGCCGACATGGATCGTGCGGTTGCCCTCGTCCAGCGCCGCGATCGCCGGCGGCCGCGCGCCGTCCCACAGCAGGTCGGCGTAGCACTCGTCCTCCAGGATCGGCACGCCGTACTCGGCCGACAGCCGCAGCATCTCGCGGCGGCGCTCCTCGGGCAGGATGCCGCCGCCGGGGTTCTGCACGGTGGGGATCGTGTAGATGTATTTCGGCTTCGCGCCCCTTGCCTTCAGCGCGGCCAGCGTCCCGGCCAGCCCGTCCATCCGCATCCCGTGCCTGTCGGTCGGGACGCCGACGGGTTCGACCCCGATCCGGCGCAGCCGCGCCAGCGCGCCGCCGTAGCTGAACTCCTCCACCGCCACCGTGTCGCCCGGCCGGCACAGGATGTCGTTCGCCAGGTCGAGGCCCTGCTGCGAGCCGGAGGTAATCAGCACATTGTCGATCGTGACCGCCATGCCGGAGCGTTTCGCCAGCTTGCCGGCGACGAATTCGCGCAGCGGCGGATAGCCGCGCGGCCCGCCGCGCATGTTGTAGGTGGCGAGGTTCCGCCCCTCGCGCTTGAGCGCGGCCGTCATGGCGGCGATCATGGCCTCGACCGGCACGCTGTCGGCGTCGTTGTGGCCGCCGACGAAGTTGTAGCGCGGAAAGCCGGTCCAGCGCGGCGCCGGCGGCGGCAGGCCGGGGTTGAGCAGCGCGTCGTAATCGATTTCGACGGTCACGTTCGATCCTCCGTGGCGCGATGGAGCCGCCACTATATCCCAACCCCGCGCCATCCCAAGCACGGTCGCGGCGCCGGCGGCGGCGCCGCGGGGCGAGGCGCGGAGACGGGCGAAAAGACGCTTGCGTTCGGACTGGCCCCGCGCGATGGTTCCTGATCGATACCCGCTGGCGGCGTGCCGTCGGTACAAGGGCCGCTCCTCGGGGCGGCCCTTGCTTTTCGGGAGGATGCGATCGCCAACCGGCTCCGCGTCCGGGGTTGACGTGTCGGCGCGGCGCGCGCCGGCGAAAAAACGCTTGCGTTCGAGAACGCGCGGAGGCAGGGTAGCCGAACCGGCCGGCGGCGTGCCGTCGGCACAGGGGCCGCTCCTCGGGGCGGCCCCTGCTTTTTTCGCGGGAAGCGCGATGCGAACGAGCGTCTACGTCGACGGGTTCAATTTCTACTATGGGGCCTTGAAGGGAACCGGGTTCAAGTGGCTGAATCCGGTCGAGCTTGCCCGCCACTTGCTTCCACCGGGGCACACGATCGACGGACTCGAATATTTTACCGCGAGAGTGTCCGGCAGAATCGATCCGAAAGACCCCGCTATCCAGGAGGTGTATTTCAAAGCTCTTCGTACCCTACCCCAAGTCGAAATCCACCTCGGGCGGTTTATCGAAAAGACGGTGCGGAGGCCGCTCGTAAACCTTCCAGTCGCAAACAGGATTATTCACGCTCCCACGCCCGCGATCTTGCCCCTGGGCAACCATCCCGTTGCCGGCCTGGGCCTGCTGCCCATCGGCGCGCATCTCCCGCAATCGAGCAAAAGGCGCCAGAGCCGGGTCTCGCGACCGCCGTCCGGCGCGGTGGCGGCCGAAGTGCATACGATGGAAGAGAAGGGGTCGGACGTGAATCTGGCCGTCCACTTGCTGAACGATGCGTGGAAGAACCTCTTCGATGTGGCGGTCGTGATTTCGAACGATACGGATCTTGCGGCGGCGATTCTCCTGGTGACTAAAGAACGAGGCAAAACCGTCTATGTCGTGAATCCGGGCGGCAAATGGGTCGCCCAGCCGCTCAAGGACGCCGGCGGGCGGGAGCGGCACATACGTCCGGCGATGCTGCGCCGGTCCCAGTTCCCCGACCCGATCCCCGGCACGGCGATCCGCAAACCGGCCGGCTGGTGAGGCGCCCGCGCCGGCCGCCCCCGGGGCGCCCGCCGCCCGGCGCGCCTCGTCCCCGGTTGACGGGCGCGGCGGTTTCGGGCGCCATGGGGGCGGAACGAACCCGCCCGCCGGAACCGCGTATGCAAGCCGACAGCCGCCCCCCCGCCGGAACCGCCCGCCCCCTCGACGGCATCCGCGTCCTCGACCTCACGCAGATCTACAACGGCCCCTACTGCACCTTCCTGATGGCGATGGCCGGCGCGGACGTGGTCAAGGTCGAGCCGCCCGGCGGCGAGCACCTGCGCCGGCGCGACGCGCGCGGCGGCGCGATCTACCCGTTCCGCCTGCTCAACCCCAACAAGCGCGCCATCGCCCTCGACCTGAAGGACCCCGGCGACCGCGCGGTCTTCCTCGACCTCGCCGCGATCGCCGACCTGGTGGTGGAGAATTTCGCGCCCGGCGTGGTGGACCGGCTCGGCGTCGGCTACGCGGCGGTCCGGGCGGTCCGGCCCGACATCGTGTACGCCTCGGGCAGCGGCTACGGCCAGGACGGCCCCTATCGCGGCTACCAGGCGATGGACATCGCGGTGCAGGCGATGGCGGGGGTGATGGCCGCCACCGGCTTCCCGGACCAGCCGCCGGTGAAGGCGGGCGTCGCGCTGTGCGACTTCTTCGCCGGAATCCACCTCTACGCCGGCGCCGTCACCGCGCTGCTGCGCCGCGAGCGCACGGGCGAGGGGGCCTATGTGGACGTGTCGATGCAGGAGTCGGTGTTCCCCTCCTTCGCCTCGAACCTCGGCCTGATGTTCGACGGCGCGGAGATGCGCCCGCCGGGTCGGGTCGGCAACCTGCACGGCGGGCTGTCGGTCTCGCCCTACGGGGTCTATCCGGCGCGCGACGGGTACGTGGCCATTATCTGCAACAACGACGCCCACTGGCGCCGGCTGCTCGACGCCATGGGGCGGAGCGCGCTGGCGGACGACCCCCGCTTCGCGACGATGGCGGACCGGGTGCGCAACATCGACGCCGTGACCGAAACGATCTCCGAATGGACCCGCGCGCGCGACCGCGACGGGATCATGGCGCGGATGAACGCGGCGCGGGTGCCTTGCGGCGCGGTCAGGGAGCTCGACGAGGTGGTGGAGGACGAGAACCTGCACGCCCGCGGCATGATCCGCTGGATCGAGGACGGCGAGGGGGGCCGCGCGCTCGCCGCCGCCAGCCCGTTGCGCATCGACGGCGCGAACGGGGTGGCGTACCGTCCGCCGGCCGGGATCGACGCCGACCGGGCGGAAATCCTGGCGGAGCTGGCGGCGCGGAAACGGGCGGCGCGACAAGCGGGGAGGGAAGGATGACTTCGGACCTGGGCGGCAAGACCGCCATCGTCACCGGGGCCGGGCGCGGCCTCGGCCGGGAATACGCGGCGCGGCTCGCCGAGGCCGGGGCCAGCGTGGTCGCCGCCGACATTATCGAGACCGCCGGGACCGTCGCCGACATCGAGGCGGCGGGCGGGCGCGCCGTCGCGGTCGCGCTCGACGTGCGCGACCAGGCGAGTTGCGACGCCATGGCGGCCGCGGCGATGGACGCCTTCGGGCGGATCGACATCCTGGTGAACAACGCCGCGCTCTACGGCTCGCTGACCGGCGGGCGGTTCGAGTCGCTGCCCGAGGCCGACTGGGCCGACTGCATGGATGTGAACGTCGCCGGCGTCTGGCGCTGCTGCAAGGCGGCGGTCGGGCCGATGAAGGCGGGCGAGGGCGGCTCGATCGTCAACATCTCCTCGCTCGCCGCCGTCGCCGGCCTGCCCTACGGCCTGCACTACGCGACCTCGAAGGCCGCCGTCATCGGCCTCACCCGCTCGCTCGCCCGCGAACTGGGGCGCGACTGGATCCGGGTGAACGCCGTCGCCCCGTCGGCCGTGATGACCGAGGGCACGGCCGAGTTCTTCGGCGACAAGCTCGACCGCGCGGCGCAAGTGATCGCCGGCGGCCAGACCCTGAAGCGCAACCTGGAGACGCCGGACCTCGCCGGAACCGTGCTCTGGCTGGCGAGCGACGCCTCCCGGTTCGTGACCGGGCAGACGATCATGGTGGACGGCGGGACCGTCTTCCTGTAAGCCCGCGCGCGAGGCGGCGAATCGAATCGACGGAGGCGGAGCCATGCGCCACGCGACCCAGGTCGAACTCGGCAAGCGCATCTTCGCGCATCTCGACGCCGGCACGACCGACATGTCCCCGGAAGTGGCCCGCAACCCGGTCTCGGCCTTCACCTGCGAGAAACGGCTGGCGCGGGAGTGGGAGACGCTGTTCCTCGGCCGGCCGCAATATGTCGGCCTGTCCTGCCTGATCCCGGAGCCGGGGGACTACCTCACCAACGACGATTTGGGCGTGCCCATCCTCGCCACGCGCGACCGGACCGGCCGGGTCCGCGCCTTCCTCAACGTGTGCCGCCATCGCGGCGCGCGCGTCGCCGAGGGGTGCGGCAAGGGCAAGCGGGTCTTCGTCTGCCCCTACCACGCCTGGAGCTACGACACGTCCGGCCGCCTCGTCGCGCTGCCGGAGCGCAAGAGCTTCGGCGAGGTGGACAGGTCCGCGTTCGGCTTGCGCGAACTCCCGGCGGGGGAGCGGCACGGCATGGTCTGGGTCGCGCCGCGGCCCGGCGGGGCGCTCGACCTCGACGCGGTGTTCGAGGGCCTGGACGACGACCTCGCCGGTTTCGACCTGGCGGGCCAGCACCATTACGGCACGCGGACCATGACGCGCCGGATGAACTGGAAGATCGTCATGGACACCTTCCTGGAGTCCTACCACTTCCCGGCCCTGCATACCGAGACGGTGGGGCCGCTGTTCATCCCCAACCTCAGCATCGTCGACACCTACGGCCCCAACCTGCGCGAGGTGTTCGTCCGCCGCACCATCGAGGAGATGCGCGCCGAGCCGGAGGAGGACTGGGACCTGGTGCGGGAATCGGCGCTGGTCTACGCGATGCCGCCCAACACGGTGGTCGTCGTGCTGATCGACCATTACGAGATCTGGCGCTTCTACCCGGTGGACGGCAAGGTGGACGAGACGAAGGTCTACCTCGAATTCTACACGCCCGAACCGCCGGCGACGGAAGAGGCGGACGCGCACTGGCAACGGAACCTCGACCTCACCGTGCGCACCGTCGAACTGGAGGATTTCACGGCCGGCGAGGGCATCCAGAGCGGCGCGGCCTCCGGCGCGCAGGAGCATGTGGTCTACGGCCGCAACGAAGCGGCGCTGCAGCATTTCGAGAAGACCGTCGCCGCCCTGGTGGGCGAGCGGGTGGGCGCGCTCCCGGCGGCGCGCGCCGCCGCCTGAGGGCGCGGGCCGGGGCCGGGCCGACGAACGGGACCGGGAGCGAGGCGATGGCCGTCACCCACGATTTCTCCGGCCGCGCGGCGGTCGTCACCGGCGGGGCGCGCGGTATCGGCCTCGCCGTCGCGCGGCGCCTGGCCGCCAGCGGGGCCAGGGTCTCGCTCTGGGACATGGACGGCGCGCGGACGGCCGAGGTCGCGGAGGGTTTCGCGGGCGGCGCGGATGCGCGGATCGTCGACGTGACGGACGCCGGTTCGGTCGAGGCGGCGGCGCGCGGGACGGCGGCGGCGCTCGGCGGGATCGACATCCTGGTGAACAGCGCGGGGATCGCCGGCCCCAACCACAAGACCTGGGACTACCCGGTCGAGGACTGGCGGCGGGTGGTCGATATCGACCTGAACGGGACCTTCCTGTGCTGCCGCGCCGTCGTTCCGGGGATGCGCGAGACCGGCTATGGGCGGATCGTCAACATCGCGTCGATCGCCGGCAAGGAGGGCAACCCGAACGCCTCGGCCTACAGCGCCGCCAAGGCGGGCGTGATCGGGCTGACCAAATCGCTCGGCAAGGAACTGGCCGACACCGCGATCACGGTGAACTGCATCACCCCGGCGGCGGTCCGCACCGAAATCTTCGACCAGGTGAGCCAGACGCATATCGACTACATGCTCTCGAAAATCCCCATCGGCCGGTTCGGTCTGGTCGAGGAGATCGCGAGCCTGGTGTCCTGGCTGGCGTCGGAGGAATGCTCGTTCAGCACCGGCGCCGTGTTCGACATTTCCGGCGGCCGCGCCACCTATTGACGCCCGGCGCCGGCGCCTCCCGCGGGGGGCCGCGCCGCGCGGGACGGAGGACTTCGCGATGGCCGCCGATTCCGGCCTCCCGGCCAAGACCGCGACGGAAATCCTCGGCCTGCTGCGCGCGGGCGCGGTCTCGCCGCTGGAGCTGCTCGACGCGCTGGAGGCGCGGATCGCGGAGACCGACGGCGCGGTGAACGCGCTCCCCACGCTCTGTTTCGAGCGGGCGCGGGACCGGGCGCGGGCGCTGATGGACCGGCCGGCGGGCGAGCGCGGGATGCTGGCCGGGCTGCCGGTCGCGATCAAGGACCTCGACCCGGTCGCCGGCGTGCGCACCACCTGGGGGTCGCCGGTCTACGCCGATTTCGTCCCCGAACGCTCCGACTGCCTGGTCGAGATGCTGGAGGCGGAGGGGGCGGTCGTATACGCCAAGTCGAACACGCCGGAGTTCGGCGCCGGGGCCAACACTTTCAACGAAGTGTTCGGGGCGACGCGGAACCCGTGGGACACCTCGAAAAGCTGCGCCGGCTCCTCCGGCGGCTCCGCCGTCGCGCTGGCGACCGGGCAGGCCTGGCTCGCCAGCGGGTCGGACCTGGGCGGCTCGCTGCGCAGCCCGGCCAGCTTCTGCTCCGTCGTCGGGTTCCGGCCCAGCCCCGGCCGGGTGGCGCACGGCGCGGCCGGCCCCGGCTCCTACCCGGACGACCTGCCCGGCATTCCGGGCCAGCCCTTCTCGGTCGCCGGGCCGATGGCGCGCAACGTGCCGGACACGGCGCTGCTGCTCGACGCGATGGTGGGCCACCACCCGGCGGACCCGATCTCGCTCCCGCGCGCGCGGGAGAGCTATGTCGAGGCGGTGGCCGCGCGCAAGCGCCCCCGCAAGGTGGCGTTCTCCCGCGACCTCGGCGTCACGCCGGTGGACGGGGAGGTGGCGGACATCTGCGCCGCGGCGGCCCGGCGGTTCGAGGAGATCGGCTGCGTCGTCGAGGAGGCGCATCCCGACTTCTCGGATGTGCAGGACATTTTCCAGACCTGGCGCGCGATGTCCTTCTATGTCGGCAAGAAGACCCTGCTCGAGACGCGGCGCGACGCGCTGAAGCCCGAGGTTATCTGGAACATCGAGCGCGCGGCCGAACTCACGGTGGACGACTTCGCGCGGGTCGAACTGGCGCGCGGGCGCTACCTCGCGCGGGCGCGGGCGTTTTTCGAGGAATACGACCTGCTGGTGTGCCCGGCCACGATCGTGCCGCCCTACCCGGTCGAGCACCGGTATGTCGAGCGGCTCGGGAGTCATACCTTCGCGAACTACGTCGAATGGCTGACGGTCGCCTACGCCGTCACGCTCACCGGCCATCCGGCGATGAGCGTTCCGGCGGGCTTCACGGCGTCCGGCCTGCCGGTCGGGCTCCAGGTCGTCGGCGGGCCGCGCGGCGAGGCGGACCTGCTGTCGGCGGCCAACCTTTACGAGGAGGCGGCGGGCCTCGCCGGCCTGGTCCCGATCGACCCGCGCTCGCCCGCCGCGAACGGGGCGGAGGACGGCGCGTGAGGGACAAGCTGGAGGGGGAGGCCCGGCGGGCGGCGCTGGCCGGCCTGCCGGAATGGCGCGAGGCGGAGGGGCGCGACGCGATCGCGCGGACCTACGAATTCGCCGATTTCAACCGCGCCTTCGCCTTCATGGCGCGCGCGGCGCTGCTGGCCGAGAAGATGGACCACCACCCGGAATGGTTCAACGTCTACAACCGCGTCGAGGTGACGCTCTCCACCCACGACGCCGGCGGCGTGACCGACCTCGACATCCGCATGGCCCGCTTCATGGACGACGCGGCGGCCGGGTAGCGCCGGCCGGCGGGCGCTACCCTACGCCAAGGTACTTCCTGGCGCGGCGGCCGATCGAAGGGGAAGCGAACGATGACGCGGAGCCACGGGCTCGCGGGCGCGAACCCCGTGGTCCGCATATTCGTGACCAGGGAGTTCTCCCGTTTCGCCAACCGCGAGAGAATCGGGAACGAGGTGTTGGTAGAGGCGGTTCGCCGCGTGGAACGAGGATCGATCGACGCCGACCTGGGCGGCGGCGTGATCAAACAGCGCGTGGCGAGGCGTGGGCAGGGCAAGTCCCGAGGCTTTCGCGCGATCCTGCTGTTTCGCGAGGGCGAGCGGGCGTTTTTCGTGTATGGTTTCGCCAAGAATGATCGGGCGAACATCGGACGGAGCGAACTCGGCTCGCTACGTCGACTCGGGACGGAAATGCTGGCGTACACGGACGGCGAGCTTGCGCTGAAGATCGACGGGGGCGCAATCGTGGAGGTCGCGCGGAATGACAAAGCGACGGTACAAAAGTGATCTGCTGGCGGTCGTGCACAAGACCGCGCTGGACCTCGAACGGGCCGGCGGCCTGAAGACATGCTCGATGAAGGAGTTCGACGAACTTTGCCTCGCGCCGGGGAAGGAACTCGGACCGGAGGACATCCGCGCCATCCGGGAGCGGGAGGGGGTGGGCCGGGAGGATTTTGCCCGCCATCTTTGGGTCACGCCCCGTCTGGTCGGCCGCTGGGAGAGCGGGGAGTCGCGTCCGCGCGGCGCGTCGCTCAAGCTGCTGACGCTGGTGGCGAACAAGGGGCTGGCGGCGATCGCCTTAACCCGCCGGAGCGGCGCTACCGAGGGCGCTACCCCGCCCCCTGGAGCACTACCACGCGTGTTCGCGCAGGAAGGCGAGGAGCAGGCGGCGGGTTTCCTCCGGTTGCTCCTGCTGGACCCAGTGGCCGGCGCCCTCGACCAGATGGAAGCCGGCCATGTTGGTGCAGACGGTCCCGTTCATGCGTTCGGCCGCGCCGGGGCGCTGGTAGACGCCCCAGTCGGACTTGCCGGAGACGAAGCAGGACGGTTGGTCGATGGTCTTCCCGGCGAAGGTGCGCAACTCGTCGAGGTCGTGCCCGGTCGTCCTCTGGCGATACCAGTTGAGGCCGCCCTGGAAGCCGTTGCGGACATACTCGGCCGCGTAGACCGCCAGTTCCTCCTCGGTCAGCCAGGCGTTGGCGGCGACCTCCGCCGCCGACGGCGCCTCGCGCCCCACCGCCTCCGGCATCGTGTCGTCCAGGCCCATGATGTAGTAGTCCGGCATGAGGGCCAGCCGGTCCGCCCGCCACGCCTCCAGAAGGTGGGGACGGTTGGCCTTCCAGTCGGCGCTTTTGTGGTGGTAGTACGCGCGCAGGAAGGCGTGCACGCCCTCCGGGCATTCCGTCATGTCGGCGTTGGCCGGGCGGGTCGAGTAGTACCAGTGGTAGTGCTTGCGCGGCCGGTCGAGCGCCGCCAGTTCGGCGTGGATGTCCGGGCCGTCCGGCGCGCCCGGAGCCGCCAGCGGCGGCGGCCCGTCGAAGGGCGCGCTCATCAACACGCAGCTACGGAAGACGTCCGGGCGGACCAAGGCCGCCCAGGCGGCGACCGAGGCCCCGTAATCGTGCCCCACCACGGCCGCCCGGCCGTGCCCGCAGGCGGCGAGCAGGCCCACCGCGTCGCGCACCGTGTTGAGCAGGCGGAACGGGCCGAGGTCGTCGTCGTAATCGACCGGCCCCCAGCCCAGGGTCCGGCCGTAGCCGCGGAGGTCCGGCGCGATGGCGTGGTAGCCGGCCTCGCCCAGCGCGGGCAGGATCTTGCGCCAGCTCCAGGCCAGTTCCGGGAAGCCGTGCAGCAGCAGGACCGCAGGCCGGCCGGGCGCCTCGTGCCCGGCTTCCAGGATGTGCATCTCCAGCCCGTTGCGGTTGTCCACATGGCGCGAGCGCACGCCGCCGGGCAGGATCGCGGGGTCGTAGGGCTGTCGCAGCGTCATGCGCGTTCTCCGGCGATGCGCGAGGGGCGGGAGGTTCAGAGGCCCCGTTCGGCCAGAACCTCCTCGACGATGGCCTTGACGGTTTCGCGCGTCACCCGCGCGCCCTCGTCCCGCTCCCGGAGCACCGTCTCCAGCCGCCCCTCCATGCGCGAGACGCGCGTGTTCAGTTCGTCGACCTTGTCGCGCAGGTCGTTCAAATCCGCCCGAAGGCTCGCGATCTCGGCATGGAGTTCCGTTCGCAAGGCTTCGATCCCGGCGCGCGTTTCGGCGCGCAGGTCCTGGATTTCGGCGCGCGTGTTCGCCCGTTCGACGGCGTCCTGGTAGCGCGTCTCAAGCATAAGGCCGGCCAGGGCGACGAAAAGGCCGACAATCGTCCAGAACTGCGCGCGGCTCATCGGCGTCGGTTCCCTCGGGGCGCGGCCGGAGGAGCGGCCGCCGGCGCGAGCCTAGCACGCCCGCGCCGATCGGCAAAACCCGCCGCGCGCCGCCCGCCCGCCGCCCGCCCCGCCCCGCCGCCGGTCAGTTCGGGAACCGCTCGCGCAATTCGGCGACCTGGGCGGGGGTCAGCCAGCGCGTGCGCGCGCCCCGCAGGAGGAGGAACAGGCGCGCCGTCTCCTCCAGCTCCTCGGTGGCGTAAACCGCGTCCTCCAGCGACCTGCCCGCCACCACCGGGCCGTGGTTGGCCAGCAGCACGGCGTGGTGGCGCGACGCCATCGCGCGCACCGCGCCGGCGAGGCCGGGATCGCCGGGCGGGTAGTAGGGGACGAGCGGCAGCGTCCCGACCCGCATGACGTAGTAGGCGGTGATCGGCGGCAGCACATCGGCCGGGTCGATGTCGGCGAGGCAGCCGACGGCGACGGAATGGGTGGAGTGCAGGTGCACCACCGCGCCGGCCGCCGGGCGTTCGTCGTACATGGCGATGTGCAGCAGGCTCTCCTTGGTCGGCTCGTCGCCGGAGATGTGGCGGCCCGCGGCGTCGAGCCGGGAGATGCGCGCCGGGTCGAGGCTCCCCAGGCTCGATCCCGTCGGCGTCATCAGCCAGCCGTCGTCGAGGCGGACGCTGATATTGCCGGAGCTTCCGAAGGTCAGCCCCCGGTCGAACAGGGACTTCGCCAGCCGGGCGATGGCGTCCCGCGCGCTTGTCTCGGACATGGCGCCCCTCCGGCCGCGCCTTCGATGCCCGGACGATACACGCGCGCGCCGGGCGCGCAAGGGCGCCGCCGCTTTCTGGCCGGTCGCCGGCCCCGCCCTCGGGCGTCTCCCCGGCTCGATGCCGGGGAGCGGCCGAAGGGATGGCGAGGGAAAATCCCGATTTTCGGGCGACCGCTCTCAGCCCGGCGCGCCGGCGTCCGGCCCGCCCCGGCGCGCCGACAGGGCGGCGACTTCCCGGCGCAGCGCCACGATCTCGTCGCGCAGTTCCGCCGCCGTCGGCTCGGCGCCGGACTCCGCCGCCGCCGCGTGGGCCTGGGTCTGCATGGCGTCCACGACGATGCCGATGAACAGGTTGAGCACCGCGAAGGAGGTGACGAGGATGAAGGGCACGAAGAACATCCAGGCCAGCGGGAACGACTCCATCACCGGCCGCACGATCCCCATCGACCAGCTTTCCAGCGTCATCACCTGGAACAGCGTGTAGGCCGAGCGCCCGATGTCGCCGAACCAGGCCGGGAAGGCCGCGCCGAACAGGTTGGTGGCCATCACCGAGAACACGAAGAAGATCACCGCCAGCAGCGCCACCACCGATCCCATCCCCGGAATGGCGTGCAGCAGCGCGCCGACGACGCGCCGCAGCGACGGAACGGCGGAGATCAGCCGCAGCACGCGAAGGATGCGCAGCGCCCGCAGCACCGAAAGCGACTCCGTCGCCGGGGCCAGCGCGACGCCGACGACCAGCGCGTCGAACAGGTTCCACGGGTCGCGCGGGAACCGCCGCCCGTAAGCCGCGAGCTTCAGCAGCAACTCCGCGACGAAGACCGCGAGGATGCAGCGGTCCGCCAGCACCAGCGCCGGGCCGGCGGCGTCCATCGCCCGGGGGCTGGTCTCCAGCGCCAGCACCGCCGCGTTCAGCAGGATGAGCGCGGTGATCCCGTGCCGCGCCGGCGCGCTCTCGACCAGCGCGCGGAGCCGCTCGCGCAACCCGGCGCCGCCGGCCATCGGCGCGTCGTCACCGCCCGAGCGCGCGCCCGGCCACGGCGTCGAGCCTGGCGACCAGGGCCGGGTCGCGCGCCTCGGGCGGGGTGACGATGGCGGCGTCCAGCGCCCGGTCGCCGCCCTGCTCGTCCACTTCGGGGCGCTCGGCCAGTTTCGGGGCGACGGCGCGGACCAGCGCGCGCGCGTTGTCGGCGTTGGCGTTCATGGTGGCGATAATCGCCTCCACCGTCACCGCCTCGCTCTCCGGGCGCCAGCAGTCGTAATCGGTGACCATGGCGACGGTGGCGTAGGGAAGCTCCGCCTCGCGCGCCAGCTTGGCCTCCGGCATGTTGGTCATGCCGATCGTGTCGCAGCCCCAGGAGCGGTACAGCGCGCTCTCGGCCAGGGTGGAGAATTGCGGCCCCTCCATGCAGAGATAGGTTCCGCCCCGGTGCGCCGTCAGGCCGAGTTCGCCGCAGGCCTCGGCCAGCGCGTCCTGGAGGCGGACCGAGACGGGATGCGAGAACGCGACATGCGCGACGCAGCCCTCGCCGAAGAAGGTCTTCTCGCGCGCGAAGGTGCGGTCGATGAACTGGTCCACCAGCACGAAATGGCCCGGCGCGTAGGCCTCGCGCAGCGAGCCGACGGCGCTCAGCGACAGCACGTCGGTGACGCCGGCGCGTTTGAGCGCGTCGATATTGGCGCGGTAGTTTATCGCGCCGGGCATCAGGCGATGGCCGCGCCCGTGGCGGGGCAGGAAGACCAGGGGCTGGCCGTCCAGGTCGCCGAACAGCAACTCGTCCGACGGCGCGCCGAAGGGCGAGGCGACGGCGCGCCATTCGCGGTTCGCAAGCCCCTCGATTTCGTAAACGCCGCTGCCGCCGACGATGCCGAGAACGGCCCGCGTCACGCCCGCCCCCCGGGCCTAGTGGACATCGGACCAGACCTTGCGCTTGCCGGCATAGAGCAGCCCGGCCAGCACGACCAGGAACAGGATCGCCATGACGCCGGTGCGCTTGCGCTCCTCCATGTTCGGCTCGCTGGCCCAGGCGAGGAAGGCGGTCACGTCGCGGGCGTGCTGGGCCTCGGTGGCCTCGGTCCCGTCGGCGTATTCGACCGCGCCCTCGAACAGCGGCGGAGCCATGGCGATCTGGCCGCCGGGGAAGTAGCGGTTGTAGTTCATCCCCTCGGCGACCTCGACGCCGTCGGGCGGGTCGCCGTAGCCGGTGAGCAGCGCGTGCAGGTAGTCCGCGCCGCCGGCCCGCGCCTCGACCATAAGCGAGAGGTCCGGCGGCAGGGCGCCGTTGTTGCTCGCCCGCGCGGCGGCGTCGTTCGGGAAGGGCGCGGGGAAGCGGTCGGCCGGGATGGCCGGGCGCATGGTGGGGTCGCCGTACTCGTCCGGCGCGCCGGGAACCTCGTACTCCGCCGCGAAGGCCTTGACCTCCAGCTCGTCGAAGCCGAGGTCGGCGAGGTTGCGGAACGCGATCAGGTCCAGCGAATGGCAGCCGGCGCAGACCTCCCGGTACACCTGGAACCCGCGCTGCAATTCGCCCCGGTCGTAGGTCCCGAACGCGCCGGCGAAGGACCATTCGAGCGCGGGCGGCTCCTCCCCGGCCGTCGCGGCGCGCGCGGACGGGGCCTCCAGGGCGAGGGCGAGGGCGGCGAGCGCCGCCGCGAGGACGGTTGGGCGGAGCTTCATCGCGGCGCCTCCCTCGGCGCGTCGGCGGGCGCGGCGGCGGCCCCGCCGCCCGCCCCCGAAAGGACGGGCTGTCCGATCCCGCGCGGCAGCGGCCGGGGCGTCTCGAAGATCGAGAGCGCCGGCAGCAGCAGCAGGAAGTGGAAGAAGTAGTAGGCGGTGCCGAGCCGGGCCAGGACCACGTAAATCCCCTCCGGCGGCTTGGCGCCGAGCCAGCCGAGCAGCAGGCAGTCCGCCAGCAGGACCCAGAAGAAGATCTTGAAGATCGGCCGGAAACGCCCGCTGCGCACCGGCGAGCGGTCCAGCCAGGGCAGGACGAACAGCACGCCGATCGAGGCGAACATCGCCACCACGCCGGTCAGCTTGTCCGGGATCGCGCGCAGGATGGCGTAGAAGGGCAGGAAGTACCACTCCGGCACGATATGCGCCGGCGTGACCAGCGGGTCGGCCGGGATGTAGTTGTCCGGGTGGCCCATCGCGTTCGGCATGAAGAACACCACCGCCGAGAACAGGATCAGGAACACGGCGAGGCCGAACATGTCCTTGATCGTGTAGTAGGGGTGGAACGGGATCGTGTCCTGCTGGCCGCGCACATCGATGCCGAGCGGGTTGTTCGACCCGAAACGGTGCAGCGCGACGATGTGCAGCACCACCACGCCGACGATCAGGAAGGGCAGCAGGTAGTGCAGCGAGTAGAAGCGGTTCAGCGTCGGGTTGTCCACCGAGAAGCCGCCCCACAGCAGCGTCACGATCCAGTCGCCGATGCCGGGGATGGCGGAGAACAGGTTGGTGATCACCGTCGCGCCCCAGAAGCTCATCTGGCCCCAGGGCAGCACATAGCCCATGAAGGCGGTCGCCATCATCAGCAGCAGGATGACGACGCCGAGGATCCACAGCAACTCGCGCGGCGCCTTGTACGAGCCGTAGTACATCCCGCGGAAGATGTGGATGTAAACCACGATGAAGAAGAAGCTGGCGCCGTTGGAGTGGATGTAGCGGATCAGCCAGCCGTAGTTCACGTCGCGCATGATGCGCTCGACCGACTGGAAGGCGTAGTCCACGTGCGGCGTGTAGTGCATCGCCAGCACGATGCCCGTGACCAGCATGATCACCAGCACGATCCCGGCCAGCGACCCGAAGTTCCACCAGTAGTTCAGGTTCTTCGGCGTCGGGTACTCGTGCAGCTCGTGGTGCATGAAGGTGAAGACCGGCAGTCGGTGGTCGATCCACCGCACCAGCGGGTTGCCGAAATTCGGGCCGCTCATCGCTCGCCTCCTCACCCGATCCGGATCACGGTGTCGGAGATGTACTCGTAGGGCGGCACTTCGAGGTTGGCCGGGGCCGGACCCTTGCGGATGCGCCCGGACGTGTCGTAGTGCGAGCCGTGGCAGGGGCAGAACCAGCCGCCCCACTCGCCGCGCGGATCGGTCGCCTTCTGGCCTAGCGGAACGCAGCCGAGATGCGTGCACACGCCGACCAGCACCAGCATTTCCGGCCGTTCGGCGCGCTCGGCGTCGGCCTGCGGGTCCGGCAGGTCGTCGAGCGGGACGCCGGCGGCCTCCGCGATCTCGGCGGCGGTGCGGTGGCGCACGAAGACCGGCTTGCCGCGCCACACCACCGTCACCGACATGCCCTCCTCGACGCCGGCCGTGTCGAACTCCGTCGAGGCGAGCGCCAGCGTGTCGGCGGCGGGGTTCATCTGGTGGACGAAGGGCCAGGCGACGCAGACCGCCCCCACGGCCCCCATCGTGGCGCTGGCGACGTGGATGAAGTCGCGCCTGGTTCCGCCGTCGTGCGTATCGACCATCGAGTCCCGCCTCCCGCCATCGTCCCCCGTCGGGCGCCCGCCGCCTTCCTACACGCAAAGCGCCGGCGCCGTCGCCCCGCGCCCGCCGCGACACATGGTCGCGTCGGCGCGCCGCGCCGCTTCTCCGCCGGCGCGCGGCCCCTAATACTCCGGCGCGCGCCCGGCCGCAAGAAGCCGCCGCGCCGCCCCTCGACAACCGGCCCGCGCCGGCCTTGCCCGGCGGCGCGCGGTCGGCCACATTGGGGCCATGCGCGCGCACTACGACGGTTACCTGCTCGGCCCCCGCGCCGGCGACCCGCGTCTCGTCGAACGGGTCGGCGGCATCGACCACGAGCGCCGCCCGGTCGAGACCTCCGTCGTCGTCGAGCGGCCGCTGACGATTTTCCTGAACGGCCAGGAGATCGTCACCGCGATGACGATCGGCGACTACCCGGACCTGCTGGCGGTCGGCTTCCTGCTGAACCAGAACATGCTGGGGCCCGAGGACCGGCTGACCGGCGTCGATTGCGACGACGACCTCGGCGTCGCGGTGGTGCGCACCGAGCGCGAGACCGACTACGAGGAGAAGCTCAGGCGCAAGGTCCGCACCTCCGGCTGCGCCCAGGGCACCGCCTTCGGCGACCTGATGGAGCGGATCGACGAGATCGAACTCCCGCCCGGCGCGCGGCTGCGCACGTCGTGGATCTACGAACTCTCGCGCCGGATCAACACCACGCCCAGCCTCTACCTGGAGGCGGGCGCGATCCACGGCTGCGTGCTGTGCGAGGAGGACCGGCCGCTGGTCTATATGGAGGATGTGGGCCGGCACAACGCGATCGACAAGATCGCCGGCTACATGTTCCTGAACGGCGTCGCGGCGGCCGACAAGATTTTCTACACCACCGGGCGGCTGACCAGCGAGATGGTGATCAAGACCGCGCGGATGGGCGCGCCGATCCTGGTCTCGCGCTCCGGCTTCACCGCCTGGGGGGTGGACCTCGCCCGCCGCGTCGGGCTGACGCTGGTCGGCCGGGCCCGGGGCCGGCGCTTCGTCGCGCTGTCGGGCGCGGAGCGGCTGGTCTTCGACGCCGATCCCCGCGCGGCCGGGGAGGAGCCGGCCGCCTGGGCGCGCAAGGGCGGCCGCGCGGCCGGGGCGGTGGCCGGCCCGGACGCTGGCCCCGAAGCGGGCCCCGGGGCGGGCCCCGAGGCGGGCCCCGGGGCGGGCCCCGAGGCGGGATAGGGCGGCGCGATGGCGGCGGTCGCGGGCGTGCTGCTGGCGGGCGGGCTGTCGCGGCGCATGGGCGGCGGCGACAAATGCCTGCGCCCGCTCGCCGGGCGGACCGTGCTGGCCCATGTGCTCGCGCGCGCCCGCCCCCAGGTCTCCGCGCTGGCGCTGAACGCCAATGGCGACCCGGCCCGGTTCGCGGATTACGGCTTGCCGGCGGTCGCGGACCCGGTGGAAGGCCATGCCGGGCCGCTGGCGGGCGTGCTGGCCGGGCTCGACTGGGCGGCCGAACACGCGCCCGGTTGCGCCTGGGTCGCCAGTTTCGCCACCGACGCGCCCTTCCTCCCGCCGGACCTGGTGGCGCGCCTGCTGGCGGCGGTCCGCGCGGAGGGGGCCGACCTCGCCTGCGCGGCGAGCGGCGGGCGCAACCATCCGGTCTTCGGCCTGTGGCCGGTCCCGCTGCGCGAGGATTTGCGCCGGGCGGTCGCCGTCGAGGGGGTGCGCAAGGTGGACGCCTGGACCGGGCGCTTCCGCCTCGCCGTCGCCGAATTCGCGGCCGAGGAGGACGGCTGGGACCCCTTCTTCAACGCCAACCGGCCGGAGGACCTGGCGCGGGCGGAGCGCCGCCTGGCCGGCGCGGGGTAGCGCGCGCCGGCGTCAGGCCGCGGCCGCGCGGGCGGCCTCGACGCAGGCCCGCGCCGCCATGTCCACCATCGCCTCGGCGTCGAGGCGGTAGGCGCGGTAGATATCCGGCAGGTCGCCCGACTGCCCGAATCCGGCGACGCCGAGCGGATAGACCCGCCGCCCGGACGCCGCGCCGAGCCAGCTCAGGTTGGCCGGATGCCCGTCCTGCGCGGTGACCAGCGCCGCGCCGGGATCGAGGCGGGAGAGCAGCGCGTCGAGATGGCTCCGCCCGCCGCCGGCCAGCGCGTCCAGCCAGTCGTGGTAGAGCCGGTCGGCCGAGAGGATCGCCAGCAGGCCGAGGCCGGGAATGTCCTCCGCCAGCGCCTCGTGCGCCTCCAGCGCCTCCGGCGCCACCGGCCCGCAATAGGCGAGCGCCAGCCCGGCGCCCGGCCCCGGCGCGATCCGCCAGTAGGCGCCGCGCAGGATGTCCGCCTCCAGTTCCGGCGTCATCTCGCGCTCCGGCTGGTCGATGACTCGAGTGGAGAGCCGGAGGTAGAGCGAGCCGCCGTCGTCCGCCTGCATGTGCTCGAACCCCCAGCGCACGATCGCCGCCATCTCGTCGGCGTAGGCCGGCTCGAAGGAGAGGAGGCCGGGCTGGCCCATGCCGATCATCGGCGTCGAGACCGACTGGTGCGCCCCGCCCTCCGGCGCCAGGGTGACGCCGGCCGGCGTCGCCACCAGCATGAAGCGCGCGTCCTGGTAGCAGGCGTAGTTCAGCGCGTCGAGGCCGCGGGCGATGAACGGGTCGTACAGCGTGCCCACCGGCAGCAGCCGCGTCCCGAACACCGGGCCGGACAGGCCGAGCGCGGCCAGCATGATGAACAGGTTGTTCTCCGCGATGCCGAGCTCCATGTGCTGGCCGCCGCCGTGGCGCTGCCATTTCTGGATCGAGGCGACCTTCTCCTCGCGGAACACGTCGTTGCGCATGTCGAGGCTGAAAATGCCGCGCTGGCCCACCCAGGGGCCGAGATTGGTCGAGACCGTCACGTCCGGCGAGGTGGTGACGATCCGGCTGGCCAGCGCCGAGTTGCCCCGGCTCAACCCGTGCAGCACGGCGCCGAAGGCGGCCTGGGTCGAGGTCCGGGCGCGGCGCTCCGGCTGCAGGCTGGCGGGCACCTCGATCTTGGGCGCGTCGAACACGCGCGAGCCGCCCCGGTTGAACGGCGCCGACAGCGCGTAGCTCCGCGCCGCGCCCTCGTCGATGCCGAGATGGCCGAAGGGCGACCACTCGCCGCCGTCGGGCACGCGCATCTCGGCCTTGAAGCGCTCCATCTGCTCCGGCGTCATCAGGCCGGCGTGGTTGTCCTTGTGGCCGGCCAGCGGCGTGCCGTGGCCCTTGATCGTGTAGGCGATGAAGCATTGCGGCGCGTCGCCCTCGACGCCGCGGAAGGCCTCCAGCACCGCCTCCATGTCCTGGCCGGCGAGGTTGGTCATCAGCGCGTGCAGCGCCGCGTCGTCGTGGCCGTCGAGGATCGCCTTGATCCCCTTCACCCCGCGCAGGTCGTTCTCCAGCGGCGCGCGCCAGGCCCCGGGCTCGCCGGACTGGCCCTTGAAGGTCAGCGCGCTGTAGAGGTCGTTCGGGCAGTCGTCGATCCACTGGCGCAGCGCGTCGCCGCCCGGCCGCGCGAAGGCGCGCTGCTGGCGCTTGCCGTATTTCAGCAGCGTCACGTTCCAGCCGACATTGGCGAAGAACTCGCGGATTTTCTGGAACAGCCCGTCCGACACCACGCCGTCGAGGCTCTGGCGGTTGTAGTCGATGATCCACCAGAGGTTGCGCACGTCGTACTTCCAGCCCTCCAGCATCGCCTCGTAGACATTGCCCTCGTCGAGTTCGGCGTCGCCCATCACGGCGATCATGCGGCCCGGCGGGGCGGCGGCGCGGTGCGGGTTCCCCGCGAGGTTGTGCAGGCGCGTGTAGTCCTGCACCATCGAGGCGAACAGCGTCATCGCCACGCCGAGGCCGACCGAGCCGGTGGAGAAATCCACCTCGCCGCCGTCCTTGACCCGCGAGGGGTAGGACTGCGCGCCGCCCATCGCGCGGAAGTTCCTGAGCGCGTCGAGCGACTGGCGGCCCAGCATGTACTGGATGGCGTGGAAGACCGGGCTGGCGTGCGGCTTGACGGCCACGCGGTCCTCCGGCCGCAGGATGTCGAAATAGAGCGCCGTCAGCAGCGTCGCGACCGAGGCGCAGGACGCCTGGTGGCCGCCGACCTTCAGCCCGTCCCGGCTCTCGCGGATGTGGTTGGCGTTGTGGATCGTCCACATCGACAGCCACAGCGCCTTGCGCTCCAGAGCGCGCATCGCGTCCAGGTCCGGCGGCCGCGCCGGGCCGGATTCGGGAAACGCGGGAAGGCCGGATTCGGGGGCCATGGCGGGACTCCGCTGTCCGATCGGGAACGCCCGGAGTATGGAGCCTCCGCCGCCGCCTGTCGAGGCGCGCGCCGCCCGGCCGCGCGCCCGCGTTTGCGCGGGCCGGCGCGCCGTCGCACAATCGCGCCCGCATCCGCCGCGCCGGCCGGGCGCGGCCAACCGGGAGTCGAGACATGGACCTGTTCGATCTGGGCGGCCGGGCGGCCGTCGTCACCGGCGGCAACGGCGGCATCGGCCTCGGCATGGCCGAGGGGCTGGCCGACGCCGGGGCCGCGGTGCTGGTGGTCGGCCGCGACGCGGCCAAGAACGCCGCCGCCGTCGAGGGGCTGCGGGCGCGCGGCGCCCGGGCCGAAGCCCACAAGGCGGACCTGACGGAAGACGGCGCCGCCGAGGCCGCGGTCGCGGCGGCGGAGGCCGCCTTCGGCCGGCTCGACATCCTGGTGAACAACGCCGGCTCCACCGTGCGCGGCCTGCCGCAGGACCTGGCGGCCGGGGACTGGCGCTGGGTGCTGGAGACCAACCTGACGAGCGCCTTCCTGTGCTCGCAGGCGGCGCACCCGGCGATGAAGCGGGCCGGCGGCGGCAAGATCGTCAATATCGGCTCGATGTTCTCGCTGTTCGGCTCGCCCTGGTCGTCCGCCTACGCGGCCAGCAAGGGCGGCCTGGTGCAGCTGACGAAATGCCTCGCCACCGCCTGGGCGGCCGACAACATCCAGGTCAACGCCGTGCTGCCGGGCTGGATCGACACCGCGCTCACCCGCCGCGCCCGCGAGGAGGTGGACGGGCTTTACGAGCGCCAGCTGGCGCGGATGCCGGCCGGCCGCTGGGGCACGCCGGAGGACCACGCCGGCGTCGCGGTGTTCCTGGCGAGCCGGGCCTCCGACTATGTGACCGGCGTGTCGATCCCGGTGGACGGCGGCTTCGCGGTTTCCGGCTGAGCGCCGCCGCGCGCGGCAAGGGGGAGGGAACGGCGGCGGACCGGGCCTACACGCGCGCCCCGGCCTCCTCCGCGCGCGCGTCGTCGAGATCGTCGTCGTCGAGGTCGTCGTCGTCGAAATCGTCCGCGTCGTCGCGATCGCCGCCGCCCGCGCCGTCCTCCAGGGCGGCGGCCAGCATGGCGGATTTGCGCGGCACGCGGACGATCATTTCGGTGAACGCGCCGGTTTCGGTCTCGACCTGGATGGTGCCGCCGTGCTGGCGCACGATGTCGTTGCACAGCGCGAGGCCGAGGCCGGTGCCCTTGTCGGTCGGCTTGGTGGTGAAGAAGGGGTTGAAAATCTTGTCCACCACATGGTCCGGGATGCCGTCGCCGTTGTCGCGCAGCCGGACCTCCACCTCGTCCTCGCCGGCGCTCCGGCTGGAGATCGCGAGCGCCGGCTCGTAGCGCGGGGCGCCGTTGCCGTCGCCGGCCGCGCGCGCGCCGGCCAGGGCGCGGCGCTTCTCGTCGGTGGCGTAGCAGGCGTTGCTGACCATGTTGAGGAAGACCCGGCCGAGGTCCTGCGGGATCGCCTCGACCTCGCCGATCCCGTCCTCCAGGTCCTGGACCATTTCGAGCTGGAAACTCGGGTCCGTCGCCCGCGCGCTGTGGTAGGCGAGGCGGGCGTGCTCGTCGATCAGCTTGTTGAGGTCGACCGGCCGCGGCTCGCCGCCGCCCCTTCCCATCAGCAACATGCTCTGCACGATCCCGTCGGCGCGCGAGCCGTGCTGGCGGATCAGGTCGAGGTTGCCGGAAATGTCGCCGCCGATCTCGCCGATCAGTTCGCGCCGCTCCCGGGCGTCCTCGTCCTCGTCCTCGCCGGCCTCGCCCATCGCGGCGTTCACCTCCTCGACAAGCTCCTCCATCAGTTCCTGGGAGCTTTCGGCGAAGTTCTTGACGAAGTTGAGCGGGTTGCGGATTTCGTGCGCCACGCCGGCCGTGAGTTCGCCGAGCGCGGCCAGCTTCTCGCGCATGACGATCTGGTCCTGCGCCTGCTCCAGGTTGCCCATCGCCTGTTCGAGCCTGTCGTTCGACTCCTCCAGCTGGTCGTTCTTGCTCTGCAGCTCCCCGGCGAGCTTCTCGACCAGGTTGAGGCGCTGCACCTCCAGCGCGTGGCGGCGGAAGACTTCGAGCGCGGAGGACATTTCCGCGATCTCGCCCCGCCCGGAGACCTCGACCGCCTCCTCCAGGTCGCCCTCGGCCATGCGGCGCATCCGGTCCGACAGCCGGGCCAGCCGGCGCGCCAGCACCCGCCCGACGAACAGCCAGGCGATGGCGGCCGCGCCCAGCACGCTGAAGACGCCGATCGCGATCAGGATGCGCTGGCCGGTCAGGATCGCGTCCGAGGAGGCGCGGGTCGCCTCGCGCGCGCTTTCGCGCGCCGCCTCCACCAGGCTTTCGGCCTCGGCCACGAGTTCGCCGGCCGCCGCCCGGTTCGCGGCCAGCAGCGCCGCCTGCCGCGCCTCGAGGTCGAGTTCGCGCGCGCGGGTGGCGAGGCTCCCCGCCGGCCCCAGGCCCAGCGCCTCCTGTTCCGCGAAGGATTTTTCCAGCCGCTCGCGCAGCGGCCCCGGGTCCAGCGCGGCGACGCGCCGGTCGATGCCGCGGTTCGAGGCTTCGAGCCGCTCGCGCAGGGGTTCGAGCAGCGCGGCGTCCGAGACGTCTAGCGCGGAGGCGGCGGTCTGGTTGGAGATGGCGGCCTCGGCCTGGAGTTCGGCCAGCAGGCGGTAGCGGTTGAAGACCGGCGCCGACAGGTGTTCCCCGGTCGCGACCGGCGGCGCGCCGAGTTCGCGGTAGCCGGTGACCGCGTAGAACAACTGGTCGTCGATCGCCGGGACCAGCAGGCCCGACAGTTCGCGGTACAGCGCGTCCAGCCGGTCGCGCAGCGCCTCGCGCTCGGCCGTCAGCGCGAAGCGCCGGCCCACCGACGCCTCCACCTCCAGGATGTTGTCGATCAGGGTCTGGCCCCACTCCCCGATCCGGCGCGAGCGCGCGTCCTCGCCGCCGCTTCGCGCCAGCGCCGCCAGCCGCCGGGCGAAGCCGTCGCGGTCCATGGCGATCTTGTCCATCGCCCGGTCCAGGTCCTCCGGCGTCCCGGCGGCGACCACGCTCGGCGCGGCGGCCACCAGCGCGCCGCCCAGCTGCGCGATCCCGAAGGCCGCCGCCAGCGCCGGCACGCTCTCGTCGTTGACCCGGCTCTGCACCTCGCCGACGCGGGTGAAGGAGACCCAGCCCACCAGGCTCGCCACGACGGTGAGCAGGACCGCGCCGCCGATCCCGACATAGAGCTGCGTCGAGAGCCGGTGGCGGCTGTCGAGCAGGCGTCGCCCCCAGCCGGTCACGGCCGCGCCGCGTCGCTGAGGGAGCGGACGGCGCTGTAGCCGCCGCCCGAATCGATCACGGTCAGGAAGACCGCGTCCGATCCCTGGTTGCCGCCGGCGCCGTAGCTGAGTTCGAACCCGTCGAGGTCGATCGCCTCCGCCTCGCGCACCGCGGCGAGGAAACAGGCCCGGTCCGGCTCCGCCCCGCACTGTTCGAGCGCGTGGATGGCGAGGCGGCCGGCGAGATAGCCCTCGAAGGAGACGAAGCCGGGAGCGCCGCCGGGCGCGATCGCCTCCAGCGCCCGGCGGTAAGCCCCCGCGGCCGGCGGGTCGTCGGCCAGCGGCGAGGACACCACCTGCGTCACGAAGACGCCCGGCCCGTCGGGGCCGAGTTCGCGCACCAGCGCGTTGCCGCCGACGAAGGAGATGGTCATGAACAGCGGCTCGAACCCGATATGCCGCGCCCAGGCGATCAGCCGCGCCACCGGCCCGTAGGCGCCGACCAGCACCACCCCCTCCGGCTCGCCGGCCACGAGGTCGAGCAGCGCCGTCTTCACGGCCGTGGTGTTGCGCGGATAGACGCCGGTGGCCACGGGTTCGAGGCCGCGCCACTCCAGCGCCCGGCGCACCCCGGAATACCCGGCCCGGCCGAAGGAATCGTCCTGGTAGAACACGGCGACGCGCTCGGCGCCGAGGTCGTCCACCAGGCGGCTCACGATCTCCTCGGTCTCCTGGTAGTAGGAGGCGCGCAGGTTGACGACATGCCGCAATTCGGGGTCGCGCAGGAAGGCGGCGCCGGTGAACGGCGCCACGTAGGGGACCCCCGCCGCCCCGGCGACCGGCACGGCCGACCGCGAGGTCGGCGTCCCCACGGCCCCGATCAGCGCGAACACGCCCTCCTCCTCGATCAGGCGGCGGGTGTTCCTGACGGCGGCCTCGGGTTCGTAGGCGTCGTCGAGCGAGACCAGCTCCAGCGCGCGCCCGTGGACGCCGCCCCTCTCGTTGGCCTCCCCGAAGGCCGCCCGGATGCCGAGGCGCATGTCCTCGCCGAGTTCCCCGGCCGGGCCGGTGAAGGCGGCGGACTGGCCGAACAGCACGCGGCCGGCGGAGACGCCCGCCTCTTGCGCCCCGGCCCCGCCCGGCGCCGCCGCGAGGAGGACGAGGGCGGCGAGCGCGGCCGCCGGGCGCCGGCGCGCCATCGTCAGCCCCTCCGCTTCACCAGCGTCATGAGGTTCCGGTCGCCGTCGCGCCGGTAGGTCGCCTCGTCCATCATGGTGCGGACGAGATGGACGCCGAGGCCGCCGATGGGCCGGTCCTCCAGCGCCGATTCGGTGTCCTCCTCCGGCGCCTCGGTCAGCGGGTCGAACGGCCGGCCGCGGTCCGCCAGTTCGATCACGATCGAATTCTCGTCCGAAACCACGTCGAGTTCGATCCCGCCCTCGCCGCCGTCCGCCCCGTAGGCGTAGTTGACGACGTTGATCGCCAGTTCCTCCAGCGCCAGCTTGATCTGGAACTCGACATCCGGCGCCCAGTCCTCGCTTTGCGCCAGTTCGCCGACCGCCTCGTCGATCCGGGGCAGGGCGTCGAGCTTCGCCTCCAGGCGCAACGAAAGCCGTCCGCTCATGCGTCGGTCCTCCTGCGGTGCAAGGTAAGGCAGGTGATGTCGTCGAATTGCGGCGCGGCGCCGGCGAATTCGCGCACCGCCTGGAAGACGGCCGCGGTCGTCTCGCGCGCGTCCGTCGGCGGCGATTCGGCGAAGACCCGGGCCAGGCCGTCCACGCCGAACTGCTCCCGGTCGACATTCTCCGCCTCGGTCACGCCGTCGGTGTAGAACACGAGCGTCTCCCCCGGCGCGAGCCTGAGGTCGCGGTGCTCGTAGTCCATGTCGGGCAGCACGCCGAGGGCGATGCCGGGCGGCGCCTCGAGCAGGGCCCAGGCGCCGTCGGGCCGGACGATCATCGGCGGGTTGTGGCCCCCGTTGGCGTAGGAGACCTGGCCGGTCTCCGGGTCGTAGGCCGCGAAGAACAGCGTGACGAACATCGCCGTGTCGTTGTTCTCGCAAAGCAGCTGGTTCACCTCGCGCAGCACCCGGTCCGGGCGCGTCTGGCCGATCGTGGCGCCCTTGAGCAGCGTGCGGCTCGACATCATGAACAGCGCCGCCGGCACGCCCTTGCCCGACACGTCCGCCACCGAGACGCCGACGGCCCCGTCGGGCAGCGGGATCACGTCGAAGAAATCGCCGCCGACGCTCAGCGCCGGCTCCATGCTGCCGTAAACCTGGTAGCTCTCGGTTTCGGGGAACTCGGTCGGCAGGATCGCCTGCTGCATCGACCGCGCCATGTCGAGCTCGTTGTTCAGCGCGACCAGCTTGTCGCGCGCGTCCAGCGCCTCGCGCAGCATGGCGAGGTGGCGCAGCGTGCGGTCGATCGTGACCCGCAGGTCCTCGAAGTCGATCGGCTTGGTGACGAAGTCGAACGCGCCGCGGTTCATCGCGGTGCGGATGTTCTTCATGTCGCCATAGGCGGAGATGATCACCGAGCGGATGTTGGGATCGACCTTGGGGATCTGCTCCAGCAGCGTCAGGCCGTCCATCTCGGGCATGTTGATGTCCGAGAGCACCATCTCGATTTCCGAGTCCTCGTTCAGGCGCTCCAGCGCCTGGACGCCGTTGCGGGCGAAGACGAAGGCGTATTTCTTCGCCCGCACCTCGCGGCGCATCCGCTGCGTGACGAGCCGCTCCAGGTCGGGCTCGTCGTCCACCACGAGGATCTTGTGGGGTCGGTCCGTCATCGTCCTCTCCGTCGCCCGCCGCGTCGGACGCTCGCGCGCGCGCCCGCGAGGCGCGGCGCCCGCCGAATCAAGTTAGCCGCGCCGCCCGCCCGCCTCAAGCGCCGTGTCGCGAACCGGCCGGGCTACCGCCGCTCCTCCACCGCCCGGTCGCGCGCGCGCAGCGCCGCGCGCAGCAGGTCGAGCTGGCGCAGCGTGCGGTCGATCGTGTTTCGCAGGTCGTCGATGTCGATGGGCTTGACGATAAAGTCGAACGCGCCGCGGTTCATCGCGGCGCGGATGTTCGTCATGTCGCCGTAGGCCGAGACGATCACGGCCCGGATGTCGGGATCGACCTTGGGGATCTGCTCCAGCAGCGTGAGGCCGTCCATTTCGGGCATGTTGATGTCCGTCAGCACGATCTCGACGCCCGAATCGCCGCGCAACAGCTCCAGCGCCTCGGCGCCGTTGCGCGCGAAAAGGAACTCGTAGGTCCCGGCGCGGATTTCGGCGCGCATCCGCTGGCGCACCAGGCGCTCGATGTCCGCCTCGTCGTCCACCACGAGAATTTTCCGGGTCTTCTCCATCGTGCCTCGCTCCGTTCGCTCCGGCGCGCCGGGTTCAGCCGCCGCCGTCCTTCTCCGCCGCCGCGCCCGCGTCGTTCCGCACCAGCTCGTCGAACCGCCGGGCGGCGCGGTCCGCCGTTTCCCGGATCGATTCGACCAGCGCGTTGAAGACCAGCGCGCCGCAAGATTGCCCGATCACGTTCTTCGAGGCGACCGTCGCGGTCTCCTGGTCGAAATCGCCCTCCGCCGTCAGCCGCAGGATGCCCTGGAGGTTGCGCCACAGCCGCGCCGCGTCGGCCAGTTCGCGGGCCGCGCCGGCGTCGACCAGCCCGCGCGCGCCGGCGGCCTCGAACACCGACAGCAGGTCGCCGGCCAGGATGTCCGGCGCCTCGGCGGCGTGCCGCAGCTGCAGGTGCTGGGCGATGAACTCGATGTCGAGCAGGCCGCCCGGCATGTGCTTGATCGACCAGATGTCGCCGCCGCCGTGCTCGCGCCGGATGCGGTCGCGCATCCCGGCGATGTCGGCGGCCAGCGCCGCCGGGTCGCGCGGGCGGGCGAGCACCGCGCGCCTGATCTCCTCGAACCGCTCGTCCAGCCCGCCCTCGGCGTAGATCGTGCGGGCGCGGGTGAGCGCCTGGTGCTCCCAGGTCCAGGCCTGCTCGCGCTGGTAGGCCTCGAAGGATTCGAGCGAGCAGGCGATCGGGCCGGAATTGCCCGACGGGCGCAGCCGCATGTCCACGTCGTACAGCTTGCCCTCGGCCGTCGGCGCCGAGACCGCGCCGATCAGCCGCCGGCACAGCCGCGCGTAGTAGGCGTTGGCGGCGAGCGGCCGGCGGCCGTCCGATTCGGGCCGGCCGGGCGCGTGGTCGTACAGGAACAGCAGGTCGAGGTCGGACCCCGCCGTCATCTCCCGGCTGCCGAGCTTGCCGAACGCCACCACCGCGACCCGGCCGCCCGGCACATGGCCGTGGTCGGCGGCGAACTCGCGGACCAGCGCCGGCATCAGCAGGTCGAGGCAGACCTCGGCGATGGCGGTCAGCGGCCGCGACGCCTCCACCGGCGAGAGCAGGCCGCGCAGCATGTGCAGGCCGATCTGGAACGCCTTCTCGTTGGCCCAGCGCCGCTCGATGTCCATCAGGTCCTGGAGGTCGTTCGCCCGCGCGGCGGCGGCGGCGAGTTGCTCGCGCATCTCGTCGCGGCCGAACTCGTGCAGGTAGAACAGCCGCACCAGCCCGCGCCGGGCGGCCTCGGTCGTCTCCGGGTCCATCCCGTCGTCGTCGGGCAGTTCGAGGTCGGCGAATTCGCGGCTCAGCACGCCGTCGAACAGGGCCGGGTGGCGGGTCAGCGCGCCGGCGAGCCGGGGCGCCGATCCCAGCACCAGCGCCAGCAGCCCCAGCAGTTCCGGGCGCGCCGCCAGCAGCGAGAACAGCTGCACTCCGGCCGGCAGGCGGGCGAGGAACCCGTCGAATCGCGCCAGCGCGGCGTCCGGCTCCGGCGAGGCGGCGAAGGCGGCCAGCGCCGCCGGCGCCAGCCGGGCCAGCAGGTCGCGGGCGCGTTCGCTCCGCGTCGCGGGGACGCGCCCGGCGGCCCAGCCCCGCGCGATCGCCGAGGCGCGGCCGGGATCGGCGTAGCCCATGGCCGCCAGCGCCGCCAGCGTGGCGGGGTCGTCCGCCTCGCCCGCCAGGACCAGGTCGCGCGGGGCCGCCGCCGCCAGCCTGTCCTCGAACAGGGCGGCGAAATGGCGCTCCACCGTCTCGATGCGGGCGCGCGCCGCCTCGACGAAGGCGGCGGCCGAGCCGTAGCCGAGGAAGGCGGCGGTCGCCTCCATCCCCTCGGCGCTTTCCGGCAGGCTGTGGGTCTGCTGGTCGTTGGTCATCTGCAGGCGGTGTTCGACGCCGCGCAGGTAGCGGTAGGCCGATTCGAGCGCCTCCGCCGTTTCGCGCGCCACGTGCCCGGCCCGGACCAGCAGGTCGAGCGCCTCCAGCGTGCCGCGCGCGCGCAGCGCCGGGTCGCGGCCGCCCCACAGCAGCTGCTGCGCCTGGACGAAGAACTCGATCTCGCGGATGCCGCCCCGGCCGAGCTTGACGTTGTGCCCGGCGAGGCCGTTCGCGCCGCCGCCCCGCGCCGCGTCGATCCGCTGCTTCATCGCGCGGATGTCCTGGGCGGCGGCGAAGTCGAGGCGGCCGCGCCAGACGAAGGGGCGCAGCCGTTCGAGGAACGCCGCCGCCGCCGCCGCGTCGCCGGCCACCGGGCGCGCCTTGATCATCGCGGCGCGCTCCCAGTCGCGCCCGGCGTCGCGGTAGTAGGTCGCGGCGGAGCGGACCGACACGGCCGGCGGCGTCGAACCCGGATCGGGCCGCAGGCGCAGGTCGGTGCGGAAGACATAGCCGTGCGGCGTGCGCGCGCCGACGATCCGCGCCAGGCCCTGGGCGATCCGCACGAAGGTCCGCCTCGGGTCGCGCGCGCCGGCGCGCTCCGCCGCCTCCTCGTCGTAGAGCACGATCAGGTCGATGTCGCTGGAGTAGTTGAGCTCCCGCCCCCCCAGCTTGCCCATGCCGAGCACGACCAGCCCGGTGTCGCGTTCGGGATCGTCGGGATGCGGCGGGACGAGGCCGCCGCCGGCGTTGCGCAGCAGGTGGCCGCTGGCCGCCCGGAGCGCCGCCTCGGCGAGGTCGGAAAGCGCGCCGGTCACCCGCTCCAGCGGCCAGGCGCCGGCGATGTCGGCCATCCCGGCGGCCAGCGCCGCGCGCCGCTTGGCGACGCGCAGCCGCGCCATCAGGTCGGCTTCGGACTCGTCCGGCGGCCCGGCGCCGGCCCCGGCGAGCGCGGCCGCCATCGCCGCGTCCGGCCCCTCCACGGCCAGCAGCCGGGCGAAGGGCGGCTCGGCGACCAGGCAGCGCGAGAGGTAGGGGCTGTGGGCGAAGGCGGCGGAGAACAGCGGCCCGGCCCAGGCGTCGGCGCGCGCGCGCCCGGCGAAGGCGCGCGTCGCCTCGTCCCCGGAGCGCCCGGCCGCGTCCAGCCAGCGCTCCCAGTGGATGTCCGCCGCCTGGGCGTCCCCGCCGCCGGGCGGGGGGCCGGCCCCGGCCCATGCGTTCGCCGCGCTGTCCATTCCCGGCGGGCCTCCCGATCCGGCGGTTCCGGCGAATCCTCGCCTTCGCGCCGCCGGGGGTCAAGCGCCCCGTGCGCCGTCGCCGCGCCGTCGGCCGGCGGCGGCGGTTTCGAGGACATAGCCCTCCAGGTCGGCGGCGAAGGCCGGCGCGCGGCGCAGCCGGTCGAAATGGGCCAGCGCGCGCCTGTGCCGGCCGGGGACGAAGACCGGCTCCAGGCCGAGCGCGGCCAGCCGCTCGCCCATGCGCTCCTCGCGGCGGAACTGCGCGAGGTCGCAGACGAAGGCGATGTCGGCGATGGAGAGCGCCGGCCCCGCCAGCCCTTCCCTGTCCCCGCCGGCTTCCGGCGCGGCGTTGTCGATCCCCTCCATGTAGAAGGCGAAGGCGTCGCGCATCCGCCCCGAAAGCTCCGCCGTCGCCTCGCGCGCCTGCAGCGCCAGGAGATAGACCTGCGCCTCGCGCGCGAAGACCAGCCCGGCGTCGAGGAAGCCGTCGATCCGCGAGGCCTCCCAGGCGTCGGCGCCGTAGAGGCCGCCGCCGGCCCGGGCGACCGCGCGCAGGATGCTGTTCGACTCGAACACGCCGACCGCGCCGCCCGGCCCGAAACCGGCGGGCACGGAGCCGAAGGGGTGCGCCGCGAGGAAGGCGGGCGTCTTGTACAGCGTCGCGCCGAAGCCGCGGCGCGGCGTCCGCGCCCAGGGGCTGTCCGGCGCCTTCTCGGCGTCGGCGAGCGGCCTTGCGTCGTAGTCCCAGAGCCAGCCGGGCAGGTCGCGCGGCGCGGCGCCGACGACCTCCACTTCGGCTTCCGCGCCCAGCAGCCGCGCGGCGATCGTCGCCTTCCAGACCCTGGGGTTCGGCAGGTAGGAGAAAATCCTGATCGCGGCCACGCCCTTGTCCTCCGCCTTGCCTTCGCCGCCGCGCCCGGCGGCCGGAAACCCCCACTCTGCCACGCCCCCCGCCCGCCGGCCACCTCCTCCGGGGCGCGGCGCTGGGAGACATTTTTTCGTGCAAAATAGGGATTCAATGGATATGATGCTGGACTAGGCGCGGATTCGCGGCTGTCCGGGCGCCAGCGGCGCCGTCGAAACAGGGAGAAAACCGATGTCCAGACTCATCGCGATACTCGCCGTCGCGCTCGCCTTCGCGGTCGCGCCGGCCGGCGCCGGGGAGGCGCCCGGAACCGGAACGATCGAGATCGCCGCGCTGTCGCCGGCCCAGCAAGGCGGGCAGTGCCTCGCCGTCCCGGCCGAATGCGCCGCCGCGACGGCGGCCGAGGGGTTGTTGTTGCTGGCGCAAACCAACCAGTGCCTGTCGGATTGCGCCTCCGACCACGCCGACTGCCAAGGCGATTGCGCCTCCGACGACATCAGCTGCCTGAACTTTTGCATGAGCGAGTGGAACAATTGCAAGGAACTTTGCTGACGAGTAGCGGCGGGCCGCGAAATCCTTCCGGGGGCGCCCTGGACGCGACCGCGCCCCGGACGCGATCCGGCGCCGGGCGCCCCTCTTCGGCGTCGCGTGCGAACGACCCGCTATATCGTGATCGGAACTGGATCCTTCGGGCATATTTCGCATCTCGATGGGGCCGAATAACGATTGCGAGCGCGCATACGGCGCCTTATCGTGATCGGGACGTGGCGAGGCCGTCGCCGCTTCGGCCCACCGACGATGTAGGGAGATGGACCATGAAGACGACGAAACGATTCGGCGGCGCGTGGATGGTCGCGGCGCTTTGCGCGCTGCTTCTGGCGGCGGCGCCGGCCGGCGCCGGGGAGGCGCCCGGAACCGGGACGATCGAGGTCGCCGCGCTGTCGCCGGCCCAGGAGGGCGGGCAGTGCCTCGCCGTCCCGGCCCAGTGCGGCGCCGCGACGGCGGCCGAGGAGCTGTTGTTGCTGGCGGACAACACCAACCAGTGCGTCTCGAGTTGCGAGGACGACTACGACGACTGTGTCGACGATTGCGACGACGACGACACCGCCTGCCAAACCACTTGCTCGAACGAGCAGGACAGCTGCAAGGACAATTGCGGCTAGCGGCGAACGGCGAAATCCTTCCGGGGGCGCCCTGGACGCGACCGCGCCCCGGACTCGATCCGGGGCCCGGAGGATGAAGGGGCGACGGCGGGCTTGCCCACCCAGGCCCCCGCCCCCGGGGGGTTGGGGAGGGGCGGTAGCGATGGCCAGTCTCGCGCAACCGCCGGACGCGGCGCCGGAGCCGGTCCTCGAACGGATCCTCGACAGCATGGACGACGGCGTGCTGGTCGTCGATCCGGGCGGGACCATCGTCACCTGCAACGCGGCGGCGAGCCGGGTGCTCGGCCTCGACGACGGCGCGCTGCCCGTCGGCGCCGGCTTCGGCGAAACCTTCCTCCTCCTCGAAGGCCTCGACACCTTCACCCAGGCGGTGCTGGACGCGGTGTGGGGCGACGGCGAGCCGCGGCGCGCGGTCGTCGACATAAGCGTGGGCGGCGAGCCGCGGTCGATCGTGCTCGCCACCACCTACCTGCGCGGCGGGGCGCGGGGCGGGCGCCGGGGCGTCGCGGTGGTCGCCGTCTTCGGCGACATTACCGAGGTCGCGGCGCTGCGCGAGGCGGAGGTGCGGCTCGGCCGCAAGGTCGAGGCGCAACTCGCCGAACTCTCCCAGGCCTACCGGGCGATCGAGGAGCGCAACGCGCGGCTCGCGGCGACGATGCGCCGGGCCAGGGTCGCGCGCCGCGCCGCCGCCGCCGCGGTCGTCGCCGTCGTCGCGACGATCGGCGCCTGGGCGTGGCGGTCCGACGCGGTCGTGGCCGACCTGTTGAGTCCCGAACCGGCGGCGGCGGCCGCCGGCGCCGCGGAAGGCGCCGTATGGACGGTCGCCGCCGGCCGCTTCCAGCGGACCGCCTCGGTCGTCGGCCGGATCGAGCCGGGGCGCGTCTCCCGCGTCCTCAGCCCCGCCGCCGGCTCCGTGCGGGCGCTCCGTTTCCGCTACGGCCAGAGGGTCGAGAAGGGGGCGGCGCTGGTCGAACTCGACCTCTCCGAAACCCGGCGGGAGTACCGCGCGGCGCGGAGCGAGTTCCTGGAGCTGCGCCAGCGCGTCGAGCGCCTCGCCGGCTGGGAGGACGGGCGCGAGATGGCGGAGGCGCGCCGCCGCGTCGCCCGCGCCGGGGACGCGCTCGCCAGGCAGCGCCGCGACGTCGCGCAGGCCGCCTACCTGCTGGAGCGGGGCGTCGTCGCCGCCGCGGAGCACGACGCGGCGGTCGAGGCCCTGGCGCGGCTGGAGGACGACCTCGCCGACGCCGAGCGCGAACTCGACGCGACGCGGGACGAGGCCGACGCCACCGCGCGGGAGCGCGCGGACCTCGAATACCGCAACCGGCGCGAGGAACTGGCGGACCTGGAGGCGCTCCTGCGGGCCGCGACGGTGCGCGCGCCGGCTTCGGGGAGCGTCATGGAGGCGCTCCCGGCCGCGGCCGCCGGCGCGCCGGAGGACGGCCGGCGCGCCGGCGAACGGCTGGCGGAGGGCCTGTTCGTCGAGGACGGGCAGGCGCTGGTCGAGATCGCGGACATCGAGAACCTGTCGGTCGCGGCGGCGATCGAGGAGGTGGAGATCGCCAGGCTGCGCGTCGGGCAGCGGGTGCGGGTGACCGGCGACGCCTTCCCCGGCATGGAACTCGGCGGCGAACTGATCGAGGTGGCGCCGCACGCCCGCGCCCGGCCGGACGGGGCGAAGGGCGGCCCCGTGTTCCCGGTGCGGGCGCTGCTCGACAAGCTGGCGCCGGAGCGGCGCCGGGCGCTCAGGATCGGCATGTCGGCCGATGTCCACATCCTCGTCCGCGACGATCCCGATGTCGTCGCCGTGCCGCTGGAGGCGGTCGAGCGTTCGGGGGACGGGCTGGCGGCGCGGGTGCTCGATCCCGAAACCGGCGAGGCGCGCCTCGTCCCGGTCTCGGCGGGCGAGACGACGCTGGACTCGGTGGAAATCGTCGCCGGCCTCGAACCCGGCGACCGGGTGCTCCTGTCGTCGCGATGACCGCGGCGGACGCGCTCCCGGACGCCGGCGCCGCGCGGATCGGCGGGTTCGCGCTGTTCCGGGAGGCGGCGGCCGGAATCGCGGCGGTGCGGAGCCGGAGCGCCCTCGCCCTTGTCGGCGTCGCGGTCGGGATCGGCGCGGTCATCGCCATGGTCTCGGTCGGCGAGGTCGCCAGGGAGGAGTCGCTGGAGCGGTTCCGGGCGCTCGGAACCGACACCGTGACCGCCCGCGCCTACTATTCGGTGACGCTCCGCCGGGAGGTCCCGATGCCGCTCGAAACGGTGCTCGCCGTCGCCGGGGACCTGCCGGAGGTCGCCGAGGCGGCGGGGTGGAACGACGTGTCGGCGACGGCGTCGCACGCGGGGCTGCCGCTCGCCGACGCGCGGATCGCCGGGGTCGCCGGCGCGTTCGCGCGCGTGGCGGGCCTGGCGACGGTCGACGGGCGGTTCCTTTCCGACCTCGACTTCCGCCGGTATTTCTGCGTCGTCGGGGCGCGGATCGCGCGGGAAATCCGCGCGCGGAGCGGGCGCCCGCCGGTCGGCCAGAGGCTGCGCATGAACGGGCGGCTGTGGACCGTCGTCGGCGTTCTGGCGGAAGCGGAGGCGACGCGCCTTCGCGGGCGGCCGGACGACACCGTCTATGTGCCGGCGACGACGGCGGCGCTGTTCGACGACACGGGCGGCATCGTCAACCTGCGCGCCCGCGCCGCGCCGGGCGTCGCGCCGGAACGCGCCGCGGAGGCGCTGGCCGCCTATTTCGAGAAGCGCGTGCCGGGCATCGTGTTCGGGGCGCGGACCGCCCGGGACCTCATCGGCGGGATGCGCTACCAGAGGCGCCTGTTCACGCTGCTGCTCGCCGCGATCGGGGCGGTCTCCCTCGTCGTCGGGGCGGTCGGGATCATGAACACGATGCTGCTGGGCGTCAGCGAGCGCCAGGCCGAGATCGGGTTGCGGCGCGCCGTCGGGGCGCGCGCCCGCGACATCCGCCGCCAGTTCCTCCTCGAATCGGTGCTGCTTTGCCTGGCGGGCGGGGCGATCGGCATCGCGGTCGGGACCGCCGCCGCGTGGGCGATCTGCCTGTACGCCGGCTGGCCGTTCTTCGTGTCGGCGTCGGCCGGCCTGTCGGGAGTCGGCGTCGCGACGGCGGTGGGCGTTTTCTGCGGCCTCTACCCGGCCCACCGCGCCGCCGCCATGGACCCGATCGAGGCCCTGCGCGGATAGCCCCGCCGGCCCGGCCTACACCACGCCGCCGATCAGGTTCTCGCGGTGGAGCGCGGCGGCGTCGAGCCAGGGCGGGGCCGGGCGCATGGCGGCGACCGCCCGCGCGATCCCGGCCTCCAGCGCGGCGCGCGCCGCCTCCGCCTCCGCGACCGTCGCCTCGGCGAAGCGCAGCCCGTCGCCCGGCCGGAGCCGCCCCAGCCGGGGGATGTCCGCCGAGGCGACCGCCGCCAGCTTCGGGTAGCCGCCCATGGTCTGGTGCTCGGCCAGCAGCACGATCGGCTGGCCGTTGCCGGGAACCTGCACCGCGCCGGTGACGATCCCGTCGGACACGATGTCGTGGCCCCGGACATGCTCCAGAAGCGGCCCTTCGAGGCGCATCCCCATCCGGTCCGCCGCGCGCGTCACGCGCCATGTCGCGGCGAGGAAGCGCGCCACGCTTTCCGGCGCGATTGCGTCGCGCTGCGGGCCGAGGACGACGCGGAACGGCGCGCCCGCGTCGAACAGGCCGTCGTCCGCGAGCACGAGGTCCGGCCCCGGCCCGGCGGCGGCGCGCGCCAGCGGCAGCTCGTCCCCGGCCATGAGCGCGCGGCCGCGGAAGCCGCCCATCCGCCCGCGCGCCCAGGCGGCGCGGCTGCCGTAAACCTCCGGGACGTCGATCCCGCCCTCGACCGCGAGGATCGCGGCCGCGGTGTCGGGGAGCGCGCCGATCCGGATCCGCCGGCCCCGGTCGAGCCTGACGCTCCGGCCGGCGGGCAGGCGGGCGACGGGCGCGCCCGCGCCGTCCAGCACCTCGACGCCGGCCCGGGTGCCCGCCAGCGCGACGCGGACCGAGTCCGCCCGCGCCTCCAGCGTCGGCCCCGCCAGCCGGATCTCCAGCGCCGCCGCGCCCGGCGGGTTGCCGGCGAGCGCGTTGGCGAGCCGCAAGGCCACGGGGTCGAGCGCGCCCGAAACCGGCACGCCCAGGTGCTGGAACCGGGGCCGGCCCAGGTCCTGGACCGTGACGCCGGCGCCGGAATCGACAACGGCGAGAACGCTCACGCCCCGTCCTCGCGCCAGGCCGCCGGGTCGGCGCGGAAGGCCGCCCGGACCTCGGCGTAGCGGGCGGCGGGGACCGGCTCGAACCGCACACGGTCGCCGGGCCGCAGCAGGATGGGGTCGGCCCGGTCCGGGTCGTAGAGGTCCGCCGGCGTGCGGCCGATCAGCCGCCAGCCGCCCGGACTCGGCACCGTGTACACCGTGGTCTGGCGCGCCGCGACGGAGATCGAGCCGGGCGGCACCCGCACCCTCGGCTCGGCCAGGCGCGGCAGGTCGAACGCCTCCGGCAGCAGGCCGAGATAGGGGAAGCCGGGCAGGAAGCCCATCGCCAGGACCTCCATCTCCGTCGCGGCGTGCAGGCGCGCGACCTCCGCCTCCGCCATCCCGGCCGCGCGGGCGACGCCGGGCAGGTCCGGCGCGCACGCGCCCTCGTAGCAGGCCGGCAGGCGCCAGCGCCGGCCCCGGTCCGGCGGCGCCCCGGCCCGGCCGGCGCGGGCGGCGAGCGGCGCGACGATCTCCGCCAGCGCGGCCTGCGAGATCGCCAGCGGGTCGTAATGGACCAGCAGCGAACGCAGCGTCGGCGCGAGATCGACGATCCCCGGAACCGCGCGCGCGCGCAGCGCGTCCGCCAGCCCGCGGGCGCGCCGGGCGCTGGCGGGGTCGATCGCGTCGCCGTATTCGACGACCAGCCCGGTGTCGCCCTGGGGCAGGAGCCGCGGCGCGCGGTCGTTTTCCTCGCTCCCGGCCATGGACGGCGGCGCTCCCCCGGGGTTAGGGTTCGGAAAGGGCGGAACCGCCCGCGCGAACTCCCGGAGACAAGACCCGAACCATGAGGAAAGTCAATCTGAACGCCGATATGGGCGAGGGCCACGGCGCCTGGGACATCGGCGACGACGAGGCGATGCTGGACCTGGTGTCGTCGGCGAACGTGGCCTGCGGCTTCCACGCCGGCGACCCGGCGACGATGGCGCGGGTGTGCCGCGGCGCCGCCGCGCGCGGGGTGAGCATCGGCGCCCATCCCGGCTTCGACGACCTGCGGGGCTTCGGCCGGCGCCGGATCGAGACGCCCGCGGCCGACATCGAGGCGATGACCGCCTACCAGATCGGCGCGCTGCAAGGCATGGCGGCGGCGGCCGGCGCCCGCGTCACGCATGTGAAGCCGCACGGCGCGCTCAACAACATGGCGTGCGAGCGGGCCGACATGGCCGAGGCCATCGCGGCGGCGGTCCGCGCCGTCGATCCGGGGCTGATCCTGGTCGCGGTCTCCGGCTCGGCGCTGTTCGAGGCCGGGCGCGCGGCCGGGCTGGCGGTGGCGTCGGAGGCCTACGCGGACCGCACCTACGGCGACGACGGCCTGATGACGCCGCGGAGGTTCGACAACGCCATGATCCGCGATCCCGCCCAGGCGGCGGAGCAGGTGCGCCGCATCGTCGCCGACGGCGTGGTGGTCTCGACGAGCGGCAGGGAGATGCCGGTGGAGGCGCACACGATCTGCGTCCACGGCGACGAGCCGACCGGACCGGCCGTCGCGCGGGCCGTCCGCGACGCGCTGGCGGCGGCCGGCGTGTCGGTCGTCCCGCTGCCCGCGATGGGCCTGGCCCCGGCCGCGCGCGCGCCCCGGATTTAATCCGGGGCCCAGAGTCGCTTCCCCGGCCCTTCCGAAAACGCCCCGCCGCCGCCGCCCCGATGTCGCCCCGGCCTTGCGCCGGGGCCCAGAGTCGCTTCTCCGACGCTTCCGAAAACGCCTCACCCCCGAACGGCAAGCGCCGGCGCCCTTTCCGATGTCGCCCCGGACTTGTTCCGGGGCCCAGAGTCGCTTCTCCGACGCTTCCGAAAACGCCTCGCCCCCGAACGGCAAGCGCTGGCGCCCCTGCCCCTCCTGGGCCCCGGATTAAATCCGGGGCGCGTTCGAGTCCGGGGCGCCCCGTCCCTTCCGCAGCGCCTGTAGATATTTTCGAGCATAGAATAGACATTCGCTTGACATTCTCCCCGGATCGGCGCGGAATTGCGGCCGTCCGCGCCCGAGCGGCGCCGTCGAAACGGAGGAGGGAACCCATGTCCAAGCTCATCGCCATTCTCGCCGTCGCGCTCGCCTTCGCGGTCGCGCCGGCCGGCGCCAATCTCGATCCCGAACGCGCCCTCGTCCCCGCGCCGGCCGTCGAGGCCCCGGCGCCGGAATGGACCGGCGGGCAGTGTTTCGCCGTCCCGGCCGAGTGCGGTTCGGGAAGCGCCGCGGACATCCTGCTTCTGGCGGTGGATTGCAGCACGCCATGCTCGATCCAGCTGGAGAACTGCGAAGACCTTTGCCCCCCCGGCGAAGCAGGCAACCGGTGCAAGACCGCCTGCGGGGCCCAAAACGAGGAATGCAAGGACGTGTGCGGCGATAGCTGAGCGGGAGGCGGACCCCGTTCCCCGGCGCGCGCTTCGTCCTTACGGCCGGGGGAAAAAGGCGGTACGGCGGCGCTCGATCGACCTCGGAAAGGGAACGGTGGAATGTCGAGACTTCTCCTTCTCGCGGTCGCGGCGGCGATGCTCGCGGCCGCGCCGGCCGGCGCCGGGGAGGCGCCCGGAACCGGAACGATCGAAATCGCCGCGCTGTCGCCGGCCCAGGAGGGCGGGCAGTGTCTGGCCGCTCCGGCCGAATGCGGCGCGGAAGCGGCGGCCGAGGGGCTGTTGTTGCTAGCGCGGGTCAGCCAGTGCCTGTAGGCTTGCCGGTCCAGCCGCTTCTACCGCCAAGGTGGCCGCGACACCGGCCGCGCTCGCGCGAGCGAGCGGCGCATCCGCAAGGAAGATTGTGCGAGATTGGAATAGCGGCGGGCGGCGAAATCCTTCCGGAGCGCGACGCTTTCCTCGACGGCGCCCCGCGTCCCGCATGGCCTTCGAGCGGCGCGTGCTGGCGGCGATGTGCGCGCTGATCTTCGCCAACCAGCTCGGCTTCGGCGCCATGGTGCCGTCGCTGCCGCTCTACGCCGAGGGGTTCGGCGTGTCGGCGGCCGCCATCGGGGCGGCGATCGCGGCCTACGGCCTCGCGCGGTTCGTCGTGGCGATGCCGTCGGGGCAGGTCGCCGACAGGTGGGGCCGCCGCCCGGCGCTTGCCGTCGGCGGGCTGGCGTCGGCGGCGGGCAACGCCTGGAGCGTGTACGCCGACGCCTATCCCGAATTCCTGCTCGCCCGCTTCGCCGCCGGGGCCGGGGCGGGGATGGTGGTGACCGTCGGCTCGATCGTGCTGGCCGACATCTCGACGCCGGAGCGGCGCGGCCGCACCATCGCGATCTACCAGGGGACCTTCATCTTCGCGGTCGGGATCGGGCCGCTGCCGGGCGGGCTGCTGGCCGAGGCCTGGGGGCTGGCGGCGCCGTTCTGGTTCTGCGCCGCCGCGAGCCTGGCCGCCGGCGCGGTCGCGCTGTTCGCGGTGGGCGAGACGCGCGGGCTGGCCCGGGCCCGGGCCGGGCGCGGCGCGCTGCCGCCGCTCGGCGCGCAGATGCGCCTGCTGTGGGCCAATACGGGCTTCATGCTGGTGAGCGCCATCGCGCTGGTCAACGCGCTGACGCGCACCGGCGGGCTGTTCAACATCGTGCCGATCCTCGGCGCGGCGCGGATCGGGCTGGACTACGGGGAGATCGGCCTCGCGCTTTCGGCGGGAAGCATCCTCGGCCTGCTCGCGGTCTATCCGGCCGGGATGGCGGTGGACAAATGGGGGCGCAAGGCGGTGATCGTGCCGGCGACGGCGGCGACGGCCGCGTCCTTCGCGGTGTTCGGCTTCGCGGACTCGTTCCTGTGGTTCGCCGCCGCGAGCGCGCTGTGGGGGATCGCGTCGTCGGTCGGCGGCTCGGCCCCGGCCGCCTACGCCGCCGATTCGGCCCCGCCGGGGATGAACGCCTCGGCGATGTCGATGTTCCGGATGCTGGGGGACGTGGGCTATGTGGTGGGGCCGATCCTGCTCGGCGCGATCGTGGACGCGGCCGGCGCCGGCGCGGCGCTGTGGCTCTCGGCCGGGCTGCTGCTCGCCGTCGGCGCCGCCTTCGCGCGCCGCGCGCCGGAAACCCACCCGCTGGCGGCCGGCCGGGGCTAGACCGGCGGCCGCGAAACGGGCTTGCAGCGGCGCGCGGGGCGGGGCTAGACAGGAGCCGGTTCCAAGGAGGTCCGTTTCCGGGGGAGGGGACGATGGGCGGCAGGCTGGCCGGCAAGACGGCCTTGATCACGGCGGCCGCGCAAGGCATCGGCCGGACGACGGCGGAGGCCTTCGCGGCCGAGGGCGCGTCGGCGGTCGCCACCGACATCGACGCCGGCAAGCTGGCGGAACTGGACGGCGTCGCCGGGATCGAGACGCGGGTCCTCGACGCGCTGGACGGGGCCGCCATCGCGGCGGCGGCGGCCGAGATCGGCGCGGTGGACATCCTGTTCAACTGCGCCGGCTTCGTGCACCACGGGACGATCCTGGACTGCGACGAGGCGGCGTGGGACTTCTCCTTCGCCCTCAACGTCAAGGCGCAATACCGCGCGATCCGCGCCTTTCTGCCGGCGATGCTGGAGGCGGGCGGCGGCTCGATAATCAACATGGCCTCGGTCTGCTCCAGCCTGAAGGGCCTGCCGAACCGCGCCGTCTACGGGGCCAGCAAGGCGGCGGTGATCGGGCTGACCAAATCGGTCTCGGCGGACTACCTGCGCCAGGGCGTCCGCTGCAACTGCATCTGCCCTGGCACCGTGCAGTCGCCCTCGCTCGACGACCGGATCGCGGCCTTCGACGACCCGGAAAAGGCGCGCGCCGATTTCATCGCCCGCCAGCCGCTCGGCCGGCTCGGCACGACGGCGGAGATCGCGTCGATCGCGGTCTGGCTCGGCTCGGACGAGAGCGCCTACGCCACCGGGCAGGCCTTCGTGATCGACGGCGGCATCCTGGGTTAGGACGCGCCGCTCCCCGCCGCCGCCCCGCGCGCGGCCGCGAGGTCCATCGCGCGCTCGACCGCGCCCTTGAGATAGGCGAGCTGCCACCTGTCGGCCTTGCGGATCGACGCGCGGACCAGCGGCGCCGCGAGCACGGCCCAGCCGCGCGCGGCGCAGCGCGCCCGGAGCGTAACCTCGACCTCTCCGCCGCCGGCCGGGCGCATCCCGTAGCGGTAGGAGAGGGAGAACGGCCCGTGCGCGGCCTCCAGGACCAGCAGGCGCCCCGGCGCGCACGCCGCGACCCGCGCCAGCCCCTCGCGCCCGCGCGGGACGGCGAAGGCGAGGCGCCCGCCCTCCGCCAGCGGCTCGCCGTCCAGCGCCCGCATCGACGCGATCCCCGGCATCCAGGCCGGCATCAGGGCGGGGTCGCTCAGGTGGCGCCACACTTCGGCCTCGGGCGCGCGGATACGGATCGACGCCTCGATCACCGGGGCGGCTCCGGCGGGCGTGCCGGCGCGGCGGCGCTCAGTAGCGCAACTCCTCGTACACCGGATCGACCGAGCCGCCCCAGCGGCCGCGATACGCCTCCAGCAGGTCCTCGGCGGGCGCGCGGCCGCGTTCGGCGGCGTCGCGGAGCGTGTCGAGGAAGCCGGTCTCGTCGTTGCCGGCGGCGTCGGTGCGCGCCCGGCGCCTGAGCCCGGCCGTCGCGATCTCCAGCGAGCGCCGCGCGATGTCGCGCAGCGTCCCGCCCCGGAACGGCGCCGCGAGGCCGAGGCGGGCGGCGTCCAGCCGCATCGCCTCGCGCTCCTCGGCGGTCCAGTCCCCGGCGAGGTCCCAGGCGGCGGACTGGGCGTCGGCGTCGTAGAGCAGGCCGGTCCAGTAGGCCGGGAGCGCGCAGATGTTGCGCCACGGCCCGCCGTCGGTCCCGCGCATCTCCAGGTATTTCTTGAGCCGGACCTCCGGGAAGTTCGTCGTCATGTGGTCGGCCCAGTCGCCCATGTGGGGGAGCTGGCCCTCGAAGCCGGGGAGCCGGCCGGCCATGAAGTCCCGGAAGCTGTGGCCGGCCACGTCGTGGTACACGCCGTCGCGGTAGACGAAGTACATCGGCACGTCGAGGATGTAGTCGACATGGCGCTCGAAGCCGAAGCCGTCCTCGAACACGAAGGGGAGCATCCCGCAGCGGTCCGGGTCGGTGTCGGTCCACACATGGCTGCGCGTGCTGAGCCAGCCGGTGGGGCTTCCCTCCCGGAAGGGCGAGTTGGCGAACAGCGCCGTCGCCACCGGCTGCAGCGCCAGCGAGACCCGGTACTTCTCGACCATGTCGGCCTCGTCGAGGAAGTCGAGATTGGCCTGCACCGTGCAGGTCCGGAGCATCATGTCGAGGCCGAGCGACCCCTTCTCGCCCATCCAGCGGCGCATGATCGCGTAGCGGCCCTTGGGCATCCAGCCGATCTGCTCGCGCCGCCAGGACGGATCGAAGCCGAGGCCCAGCATCCCGACGCCGAGCTCGTCGCACACCTCGCGGACCTGGGCGAGGTGCGCGTGCACCTCGTCGCAGGTCTGGTGGACATTCTCCAGCGGCGCGCCGGAGAGTTCGAACTGCCCGCCCGGCTCCAGCGTGATCGCGCAGCCGTCCATCGACAGCGCGATCGTGTTGTCCCCCTCGCGGACCGGCTCCCAGCCGAACCGGGTCAGCCCGCGGAGGATGGCCGCGATGCCGTCCGGCCCCTCGTAGCCGACGCGGCGGCGGTCCGACAGGCGGAACGCGAACTTCTCGTGCTCGGTGCCGATGCGCCAGGCCTCGCGCGGCTTGCCGGCGGAGGCGAGGTCCTCGACCAGTTGCGCCCGGCTCTCGATCGGAGCGCCCGCTTCGTCGGGGGGACGTGACATGCGTTCGGTCTCGCAAGGACGATGGGTTACGCGGCCGCCCGCGGGGGCGGGCGGCTTCCGCCGTCCGCCCAGTCGCCCGCCGCCGCCTGCCAGCAGGCCAGCGCGGCCAGCGCCGCCGTGTCCGCCCGCAGCAGGCGCGGCCCAAGGCTCACGCGGCAAACATTGGGGAAACCGGCGAGCGCGTCAAGCTCCGCCGCCGCGAAGCCGCCCTCGGGGCCGACCAGCAGCCCGGCCGGCGCCCCCCGCCGCGCCGCGAAGGCCGCCAGCGCCGGCGCGCCGGCCCCGGTCTCGTCGCAGCAGAACAGCGTCCGCCCTTCCGGCCAGGACGCCAGCATTTCGTCGAACCGGGCCGGCGCGCGCACCTCCGGGACGGCGAGCCGCCCGGTCTGCTCCGCCGCCTCGACGGCGTTGGCGCGCAGCCGGGCGAGGTTGACCCGCTCGACGGACGTGAACCGCGTGAAGACCGGCCACAGCGCCGCCGCGCCCAGTTCCGCCGCCTTCCGGGCCAGGAAGTCGATGGGCGCGCGCTTGATCGGCGCGAAGGCGAGCCAGATGTCCGGCTCCGCCGCCTGGGGGCGGGTCCGCCGCTCCACCGCCGCCTCGCCGGCCCGCTTGCCGAGCGCGGAGAGGCGCGCGAGCCATTCCCCGTCGCGCCCGTTGAACAGGGCGACGCGCTCCCCCGGCCGGGCGCGCAGCACATGGCGCAGGTAGTGCGCGCGGCCGGCGTCCAGCGCCACGGCGGCGCCGGGGCGCAGCTCCGCCTCGACGAACAGGCGCGTTCGGTGTTCCGCTTCAGGGTTTTCCGCCGCCATGCGGGCGTCTCCCCGGCCCTTGTCCCGGCGTCCGCGCCGGTTTATGCGGGGCGCGCGATGACCGCAAGCGATATCCCCTCCGGCGGCTGGGTGGACCGGCTGCTGCCCGCGCCCTGGCGGCCCTGGGCGCGCCTGATGCGGCTCGACCGGCCGATCGGGACCTGGCTGCTGCTGCTGCCCTGCTGGTGGGGGCTGGCGCTGGCCTGGAAGGCCGGGGCCGGAGCCGCCGGCGCGGTCGAGGTCGCCGCGCTGTTCGGGCTGTTCGCCCTCGGCGCGGTCGTGATGCGCGGGGCCGGCTGCACGGTGAACGACCTGTGGGACCGGGATTTCGACCGCCGCGTCGCCCGCACCGCCGGCCGGCCGCTGGCCTCCGGCGCGATCGGCGCGCGGCCGGCGCTCGCCTTCCTGGCCGCGCAGTTGCTGGCGGGGCTGGCGGTGCTGCTGGCGCTGAACCCGTTGTGCTGGGCGCTGGGGGCGGCGTCGCTGGCGCTGGTGTTCACCTATCCGCTGTTCAAGCGCGTGACCTACTGGCCGCAATTCGTGCTCGGCCTCGCCTTCAACTGGGGCGCGTTGATGGGCTGGGCGGCGGTGGCCGGCGCGCTGTCGCCGGCGTGCCTGCTGCTTTACGCCGCCGGGATCGCCTGGACGCTCGGCTACGACACGATCTACGCCCACCAGGACAAGGAGGACGACGCGGTCGTCGGCGTGAAGTCGTCGGCGCTCGCGCTCGGCGCGCGCACGCGGCCGTTCCTGTGGGCGATGTACGGGATCGCGCTGGCGGGGATCGCGGCGGCGGGCCTGTCGGCCGGCCTCGGCTGGCCCTTCCTCGCGCTGCTGGCGCCGGCGGGCGCGCAGCTGGCCTGGCAGGCGTCGCGGGTGGACATCGACGACCCCGCCGACTGCCTCGCCAAATTCAGGTCCAACCGCCTGTTCGGGCTGCTTGTCGCGGCCGCGATCCTCGCGGGATAGCGCGGCGGCCCCGGCCCGGCGCGGCCCGTTCAGGCGCCGAGGGTCCGCGCCAGTTCGCGGGCGCGCGCCGCCTGCTCCCGCGCCAGGAGGGCGGAGAGGCCGGTGTAGCGCGCCGGGTCGAACAGCCCGGCGATGCGGTCCGCCGTCAGGTGGCGCGTAACGCGCGGATCGGCGGCGAGCAGGCCGCGGAAGCTTCCCGCCCCCTCGGCGGCGGCCTGGGCCGCGTCGTACACGATGTCGTGCGCCTCCTGCCGGCCGACGGATTCGCCGAGCGCCAGCATGACCGGCTCGGCCACGATCCCGCCGCCGGACAGGTCGAGGTTGGCGCGCATCCGTTCGGGCCTGAGCGTCAGCCCCTCGGCCATCGCGCGCACGCGCTCCAGCGCGCCGGCGAGCAGGACGCAGGATTCCGTCAGCGCGTGGCGCATCGTGAGCGAGGTCTGGCGGTTCGCCTCGTGCTCCGTCATCGTCGCCTCGAGGGCGAGCGGGACCAGGGCGCGGATCCGCGCCGCGTGGGCCATGACATCCTGCGAGAGGTGGGGGTTGCGCTTCTGCGGCATGGTGCTGCTGCCGACCGTGCCGGGCGGGACCGGCTCCTCGACCTCGCCGAACTCCTGCTTCATGCCGGTGTAAACCTCGTTGGCGAACTTGCCGCAACTCGACGCCAGCAGCGCCAGCACCGCCACGTACTCGGCGAGGTGGTCCATCGTGCTGCGCGACGGCACCGCCATCGCCGCCATGCCGAGGCGCTCCGCCATGCGCGCCTGGACCTCCAGCCCCCGGTCGCCGAAGGAGGCGACGGTGCCGGCCGCGCCGCCCAGCATGGCGCGGAACACGCGCGGCTCGCACTGCGCGAGGCGTTCGGCGTGGCGCGCGAACTCGTCGATCCAGGCCGCCGCCTTCAGCCCCCAGGTCGCCGGCACCGCGTGCTGGCCGTGCGTGCGGCCGGGGACGGCCATGTCCGCCGACCGCTCCGCCAGGTCCGCGAAGGCCGCCAGCGCCGCGCCGGTCTGGCGCAGGAAAATCCGGTGGGCCTTGCGCAGCTGGAGCAGGTCGCCGGTCTGCGTGATGTTCTGCGTGGTCGCGCCCCAGTGCGCCCAGGCGCCGGCGTTTCCCTCGCACAGCCGCGCCAGTTCCCAGACCAGCGGGACCAGCATGTGGCCGGTGCGCCGGAACCCCTCCTCCAGGCGCGCGCGGTCGAACAGGGCGAGGTCGCATTTGCGCGCGATCTCGGCCGCCGCCTCGGGCGGGACCATGCCGAGATCGGCCTCGGCGAGGGCCAGCGCCGCCTCCACGTCGAGCCAGGCCTGCCAGCGCGCGTCGCGCGCGAACAGCGCCGCGACCCCCGGATCGGGAATCCTGAGCGAGGTCGGGCTGTCCGCCTCCATGCCGCCGCCCGCCATGCCGCCGCCTTCCATGCCGCCGCGCCCCCTCGCGCCCGCCGTTCCGCCGACAGGCTATAGCCGGGCCGCGCGTCCGGGCGCAAACGGATCGGCCCGGCGCGGCTTGCGCGCGCCGCCGTTTCGGCCGACCCTTCGCGCCGGGCGGCGGCGCAACGGGAGGCGGCGATGGCGGAGGACGGGACGGCGAAGTACGACCGCCTGCTCGACGCGGAGACCTGGGCGTTTATCCGCGCGACCGGGGCCCATTACCCGCCCGGCGCGGCCGACCTGCCGGTCGCGGCGCAGCGCGCGGTCTACGACCGGATGTGCCGCGCCTTCCACGCCGGCCGCCCGGCCGGGGTCGATGTCGAGGACGGCGCGATCCCCGGGCCGGGCGGGCGCGCGGTCCCGGTCCGGCGCTACCGGCCGGCGGGGGGCGCCGGCGCGCCGGCGGAGGTTCTGTACTTCCATGGCGGCGGCTTCGTCGTCGGCGGTCTGGACAGCCACGACGACATCTGCGCCGAGATCGCCGCGCGGACCGGCTTGCCGGTCGCGTCGGTCGATTACCGCCTCGCGCCGGAGCATGTCTTCCCGGCCGATTTCGAGGACGCGATGGCCGCGTTCCGCCACGCGGCCTCCGGGGGACGGCGGGTCGTGCTCGCCGGCGACAGCGCGGGCGGCTGCCTCGCGGCGGCGGTGTGCGGCGCGGTCCGGGGCGAGGCGGGGGCGTGCGCGCCGGCCGGGCAGGTGCTGGTCTATCCGGGCCTGGGCGGCGAGCCGCCGCCGGAATCGCTCGCCCTTCACGCGAACGCGCCGATGCTGGGCGCGGCCGACATCGCCTTCTACCGCCGCCTCCGCGCCGGCGGGAACGCGGCGGCCCCGCGCGACCCGCGCTTCGCCCCGCTGGCGGCGGACGGGTTCGCCGGGATCGCGCCGACGGTCGTCTTCTCGGCCGAGTGCGACCCGCTGTCGGGCGACGGGCGCGCCTATCGCGACCGCCTGCGCGCGGCGGGCGGCCGGGCGGCCTTGTTCGAGGAGGAGGGCCTGGTGCACGGCTACCTGCGCGCGCGCCATACGGTCCGCCGGGCGCGGGAAAGCTTCGCCCGCGTCGTCGCGGCCATCGCGGCGCTCGGCCGGGGCGAGTGGCCGTACCCGCCGGAAGCGGCGGGGTAAAGGAAACGGCGGCGGGGCCGAGGCCCCGCCGCCGCTCCGTTCGTCGGGTTGGGTCGATCCGGGTTGGGTCCGCGTGTCGCGCCGGATCAGGCGAACCACCAGCGCTCCGCCGCCTTGTTGCCGTCGAGCGACCAGTTGCCGGCGACATCCTCGGCGTGCCCGACCGTTTTGGCAAGGCCGTGGATGTAGTTCGCGAACATCGGCACGACCGCGCCGCCGTCGTCGCGGATCAGGCGCTGCGCCTCGAAGTACAGCGCCCGGCGTTTCTCCACGTCGAGCTCCGCCCGCGCCTCGACGACGATGCGGTTGAACTTCTTCGCCCCGTCGGTGTCGCGCCAGGCGGTGTCGTTCCACTCCGTCGAGTCGATATAGGCGGCGGAGAACATCCAGTCCTCCGTCGGCCGGCCGCCCCAGTAGCAGGCGGACCACGGCTTCTTGTTCCAGACGTTGGACCAGTAGCCGTCCTTCGGCTCGCGCACCACCTCGATCTCGATGCCGCATTCGCGGGCCGAGGCGGCGATCAGCTGGGCCGCGTCCACGGCGCCGGCGAAGGCGGCCTCGGAGGTCGAGAGCTGGATCGGGCCGCTATGGCCGGACTTCTTGTAGAGCGCCGCCGCCTTTTCGGGATCGAACTCGCGCTGCGGCAGGCCGCCCGCGTGGAACTGGTTGGCGGTGGAGATCGGGTGGTCGTTGCCCAGCGCGCCGTGGCCGAGCAGGATCTTGTCCACCAGCTCCTGGCGGCGGATCGCCAGCTTCAGCGCCGTGCGCACATCGATATTGTCGAAGGGCGGCGTGTCCACCCGCATCGGGAAGGTGTAGTGGAGCGTGCCCACCGTTTCGAGGATCTTGATGTTCGGGTTGCGCGCCATCAGCCCGACCGTCTTGGGATCGACCCGGTCGATCACGTCCACCTCGCCGTTCAGCAGCGCGCTCTGGCGCGCCGTCACGTCGAGCAGCGAGAGCATCTCGACCTCGTCGAACCAGGCCGAGTCGGACTTCCAGTAGTTCGGATGGCGCTTGAAGGCGGCGCGCACGCCCGGCTCGTAGCTCTCCAGCGCGTAGCCGCCGGAGGCGACGCCGGCGTGCGGGTCCACCTTGCCGTCCTTCGACGGCATGATCTGCAGGTGGTAGTCGCTGACGATGGTCGGGAAGCCGGCGTTCGCGGTCGCCAGCACGACGACCACGCTGTCGCCCTCGGCCTTCATCTCGACCACCGGCTCCAGCAGGCCCTTGGCCGCCGACTTCGAATCCTCGCCCATGTGGTGCTGGAGCGAGGCGATCACGTCCTCGGGCGCGAGCGTCTTGCCGTTGTGGAACTCGACGCCCTTGCGCAGGCGGAACACCCAGGTCTTGGCGTCCATCGACTCGTAGCTCTCGGCCAGTTCCGGGCGCAGCTGGCCGTCGGGGCCGATCTCGGTCAGGTGGTTGCCGATGCAGTAGCCGAGGAAGGTGGAGAAGCCGTTCTCGTAGGTGCCGGGGTCGAGCGAGTCGGTGGTCGAGCCGTGGCCGAGGCCGAGGCGCAGCCGCCCGCCCCGTTTCGGCGCCGCCGCCATCGCCTTGTCCGCCATCGCCAGCGCCGCCGGCAGCGCCACGCCGGCCGCGAGGACCGCCGTCAGGAACTCCCGGCGCCCGATCCGGCCGGCCGACAAGCCGTCGGCCCGGTCGCGGATGAACGCTTCCTTCATGTCGCGCATTGTCCGTCTCCCTGTTTTTTCCCGTCGTTTTCGCGCGGTTTTCCGGCGCCCCGGGGGACGCCGCCCGGCCGGGAGCAAATCACGGTTCGCCGCGCGACGCAACGCGACCGTCGCGTCGCTTTCGGGACAGCCGGTTTACAGGGCCGGGCCGGGCCGCTATTTTCGCGCCCAGCGCCGCCGCGCCGGCGGCGCGAACCGAGCGGGGGAACGCGGGTGCATCCGGTACTCCTCACCGTGCTGCAACGGCTGGCGCTGGGCGTGTTCACGCTCTTCCTCGTCTCGATCGTGATCTTCGCGTCGATCGCCCTGCTGCCCGGCGATTTCGGCGAGGCGGTGCTGGGCCAGGCGGCGACCGAGGAGACGGTGGCGGCGTTCCGCCGCGAACTCGGCCTCGACCAGCCGGCCTGGCGGCGCTACCTCGACTGGGTCGGCTCGGTGATGACGGGCGACCTCGGCACCTCCTTCTCCGGCCGCGCCGCTTCGGGGCAGGACCGCTCGCGCGCCGTCGCCGAACTGGTCGCGCCCCGGCTGTGGAACACGCTGTTCCTGGCCGGGACGACGGCGGCGGTCGCGGTGCCGCTGTCGCTGTTCCTGGGCGTGACCGCGGCGCTGGCCCGCAACTCGCTCTACGACCGCGCGATCAACGCGACGACGCTCACCACCATCTCCTTCCCGGAATTCTTCGTCGCCTACATCCTGATCGTCGTGCTGGCCTCGATCTGGAGCGTGTTCCCCTCGCTGGCCAACGTGACGACGGACATGACGCTGGGCGAGCGGCTGTACAAGACCGCGCTGCCCGCGCTGACGCTGACGCTGGTGATCGTCGCGCACATGATGCGGATGACCCGCGCCGCCATCATCAACCTGCTGGCCAGCCCCTATATCGAGATGGCGCGCCTGAAGGGCGTGTCGCCGGCGGGCGTCATCCTGCGCCACGCCCTGCCGAACGCCTGGGCGCCGATCGCCACCGTCATCGCCTTCAACCTCGCCTACCTCGTGGTCGGCGTCGTGGTGGTCGAGGTGGTGTTCGTCTATCCGGGCATCGGCCAGCTGATGGTGGACGCGGTGACCTCGCGCGACATCCCGGTGGTGCAGGCCTGCGCGCTGATCTTCGCCGTGACCTATATCCTGCTCAACCTGGTGGCGGACATTATCGGCATCGTCACCAACCCCCGTCTGCTGCACCCGCGATGAGCGCGGATCCGACACCGCGCGAGGCCGCGCCGGAGGGCGCCGGGGCCGGGACCTATTCGGCGGCCGGCGAGGTCGCCATGGTGCGCACGCGGCGGACCCGCTGGCGGCGCGCCCGGATCGCGCTCGCCAAGGCGCCGCGCTCGGCCTGGTTCGGCATGGTCGTGATCGCGCTCTACCTGTTCTGCGCCGTGTTCGCGCCGCTGCTCGCGCCCTACGGCGAGGCGGAGGTGTTCCGCACGCCCTTCGCGCCGTGGGCGCTGGCCGGCGGCGGCGACCATGTCTTCGGGACCGACCAGATCGGCCGCGACGTGCTCTCCCGCCTGATCTACGGCGCGCGCAACACGATCGGCATCGCGCTGGCGACGACGGCGCTGTCCTTCCTGATCGGCGGCGGGCTGGGCCTGGCGGCGGCGATCGACCGGGGCTGGCTCGACCAGGCGCTGAGCCGTTTCGTCGATGTGCTGATGGCGATCCCGAGCCTGATCTTCGCGCTGATGCTGCTGTCGATCTTCGGCTCGACGGTGACCTCGCTGATCCTGATCATCGCGGTGCTCGACTCGACCCGCGTGTTCCGCCTGACGCGCGCCGTCGCGATCAACGTCGCCGTGATGGACTATGTGGAGGCGGCGCGCCTGCGCGGCGAGGGGCCGGCCTGGGTGATGCGCAAGGAGATCCTGCCGAACATCATGCCGCCGCTGGTGGCGGAGTTCGGGCTGCGCTTCTCCTTCGTGTTCCTGACCATCGCGGCGCTGTCCTTCCTCGGCCTCGGCATCCAGCCGCCGACGGCCGACTGGGGGTCGATGGTGCGGGACAACGCCTCGCTGATCCAGTTCGCCCAGTACGACATGACGGCGGCCCTGACGCCGCTGCTGCCGGCCGGCGCGATCGCGCTGCTGACGGTGGCGGTCAACTTCGTGGTCGACTGGTTCCTGCACAAGACGAGCGGGTTGCGCGATGAGCACTGACGCGGCGGAGGGGGCGGCGCGCGGCGCCCGGGGCGATGTCCTGCTGGAGATGCGGGACGTGCGCATAAACGGCTTCAGCGACGAGCGCTGGCACGAGATCGTCAAGGGCGTGGACCTGACGCTGCGGCGCGGCGAGGTGATGGGCCTGATCGGCGAGTCCGGGGCCGGCAAGTCCACGCTCGGCCTCGCCGCGATGTGCTTCGCGCGGCCCGGCTGCAAAATCGTCTCCGGGAGCATCCGCTTCGACGGCATCGACCTGGTCGCCGCCTCGGAGGCGGAGCGGCGCGCGCTCTGGGGTTCGCGCATGGCCTATGTGGCGCAGTCGGCCGCCGCCTCCTTCAACCCCGCGCACCGGCTGATCGACCAGACGATCGAGGCGACGGTGGGCCACGGCGTGCGCGACGAGGCCGCCGCCCGGGACGACGCGGTGGACCTCTACGCCGCGCTGCGCCTGCCGGAGCCGGACCGCATCGGCGCGCGCTACCCGCACCAGGTCTCCGGCGGACAGCTGCAGCGGGCGATGACGGCGATGGCGATGTCGCCCCGCCCGGACCTGATCGTGTTCGACGAGCCGACCACCGCGCTCGACGTGACGACGCAGGTGGAGGTGCTGGTGGCGATGCGCGGCATCGTCGAGCGTTTCCACGCCGCCGCCATCTACATCACCCACGACCTCGCCGTGGTCGCGCAGATGGCCGACTTCATCAAGGTGCTGCGCTACGGCGAGGAGGTGGAGGAGGCCGGCACGCGCGAGATGCTGCGCGACCCCAGGCACCCCTACACCAGGTCCCTCTGGTCGGTGCGCGCGCTGGAGAAGCCGGAGGACACGGGCGGCGATGTCGCGCTGGCGCTGCGCGGCGTGAACGCGAGCTACGGCAACGCGGTCCGCGTGCTGCACGACGTGACGATCGCGGTGCCGCGCGGGCGCACGGTGGCGGTGGTGGGCGAATCCGGCTCCGGCAAATCGACCGCCGCGCGCGTCGTCACCGGCCTGCTGCCGGCGGAATCGGGCGCGGTCGAGTTCGACGGAAAGCCCCTGCCGCCGGCGCTCAAGGACCGGACCAAGGACCAGCTGCGCCGCGTCCAGATGATCTACCAGATGGCCGACACCGCGATGAACCCGCGCCAGACCGTGGGGGAGATTATCGGCCGGCCGCTGGAGTTCTACCACGGCATGTCCGGGGCCGCGCGCGAGGCGCGGCTCGTCGAACTGCTGGAGATGATCGAACTCGACGCCGACTTCCAGCACCGGCTGCCCGACGAGTTGTCGGGCGGGCAGAAGCAGCGCGTCTGCATCGCCCGCGCGCTGGCGGCCGGGCCGGAGGTCGTGATCTGCGACGAGGTGACCTCGGCGCTGGACCAGATCGTGCAGGAGGGCATCCTGCAACTCCTGCTGCGCCTGCAGCGCGAACTCGGCGTCACCTACCTCTTCATCACGCACGACATCGCGGTGGTGAAGGCGATCTCCGACGAGATCGTGGTGATGCACCAGGGCCGGGTGGTCGAGCAGGGGCCGAAGAGCGAAATCCTCTCGCCGCCGCACCCGGACTACACGCGCCTGCTGCTGTCGTCGGTGCCGGAGATGGACCCCGACTGGCTGACCGGCCTGGTCGCCGAGCGCGAGCGGTAGGGCGGGGCCGCCGGCGGTCTGGCGGCGCGGCGCCGGAGCCGGTACAAGGGACGCGATGGACGCCGCCCCGAACGCGCTCCGCCCGGTCCGGCCGCCGCCCGTGCTCTGGCCGGCGCCCCGGCGCTGCGTGTGGATTTCCCGCGATGGCGAAATCGAGGAGATCGGCCGCCGGGAGGCGGCGGCGCGGGCGCGCGCGGAGCCGCCGCTGGTCTGCCACGCCCGGTCCGCCGCGCGGCGCCTCGGCTGCGAGCCGTTTCCGGCGCGCGACGTGCTGGAGCTGTTCGCCTTCGTCCACCCGGCGCGCTTCGTGCCGCCGACGCCGCGCGGCCTCGCCGAATTCCTCGACCTCGACCCGCCGGAGGGGCGGGTCGGCGAGGCGCTGGTCCTGCCCCGCGCCGCCGCCGCCCTGCTCGACGACCTCGCCGCCCGGTCGGACGACCGGGACGCCGCGCCGGTCCTGCTGGCGATGCGCGATTGCGGCTGGCCCTGGGCGGAGGCGGCGCTGGCCGCGCTGGGGATCGCGGAGCCGGCGGCGCCCGGCCCGGTCCGCTCCGGCGGCCTGGCGGCCTGGCGGCGCCTCGCGGAATGGGCGGAGCACCCGCCGGAGCCGCCGCCCGGCTCCGCGCCGGTCGAAAGCGGGGAGGCGCGCGCCCGCCTCGCCCGGCTGCTCGGCGCCGGGGCCGAGGCACGGCCGAGCCAGGCCGACTACGCCTCGGCCGTCGCCGCCGCCTTCCGGCCGCGCGAGAACCCGGACGAGCCGATGGTCGTGCTGGCCGAGGCCGGCACCGGCGTCGGCAAGACGCTCGGCTATGTCGCCCCCGCCAGCCTGTGGGCCGAGAAGAACGGCGCGGCGGTGTGGATCTCCACCTACACCCGCAACCTGCAGCGCCAGATCGACGGCGAACTCGACCGGCTCTACCCCGATCCGGCGGCGAAGGCGCGCAAGGCCGTCGTCCGCAAGGGGCGCGAGAACTACCTCTGCCTGCTGAACCTGGAGGACGCGGCCCGCGCGCTTCCGGCGGCGCCCGGCGGCGGGGCGGCGCTGGGCCTGGTGGCGCGCTGGGCGGCGGCGACGCGCGACGGCGACCTCGCCGGCGGCGACTTCCCGGCCTGGCTGCCCGGCCTGCTGGGGCGCGGCCGCACGCTGGGCCTCGCCGACCGGCGCGGCGAATGCGTCCATTCCGCCTGCCCGCATTACCGCAAATGCTTCGTCGAGAAGTCGGTCCGCTCGGCCCGGCGCGCCGACCTGGTGATCGCCAACCACGCGCTCACCATGGTCCAGGCGGCGCTGGCCGGCCCCGGCGGTGGCGGCGGCGCCCCGCCCACCCGCTATGTGTTCGACGAGGGCCACCATGTCTTCGACGCCGCCGACGGCGCCTTCTCGGCGCGGCTGAGCGGGGTGGAGACGGCGGAGCTGCGGCGCTGGCTCGACGGATCGGGGGCGCGCCGGCCGGCCCGCGCGCGCGGCCTGCGCCGCCGCATCGAGGACCTGGTCGCCGGCGAGGCCGAGGCGGAGGAGGCGCTCGGCCGGGTCCTCGCGGCGGCCCGCGCGCTGCCCGAGGAGGGCTGGACGGTCCGGCTCGCCGAGGGGCGGCCGCGCGGCCCGGCCGAGGCCTTCCTCGAACCCGTCCGCCGCCAGGTCCTGGCCCGCGACCCCGCCGCCGACGGCCCCTATTCCCTGGAGGCCGACGCCAAGCCGCCGGTGGACGGCCTGCTCGGGGCCGCCGCCGCGCTCGACGCCGCGCTGGGCGAACTGCTCCGGCCGATGGAGGCGCTGCGCGACGCGCTCGCGGCGATGCTGGACGACGGCGCGCGGACCCTCGAATCCCCGACCCGGCTCAGGATCGAGGCGGCGGTCCGCTCGCTCGACCGGCGCGGCGCGCCGATGGTGGGGGCGTGGCGCGCCATGCTCCGCTCGCTGGCCGGGGAGACGCCGCCCGAATTCGTCGACTGGTTCGAGATCGAGCGGATCGAGGGCCGGGACGCCGATGTCGGGATGCGCCGCCACTGGATCGACCCGACGGCGCCGCTGCACGAGGCGGTGGTCCGGCCGGCGCACGGGGTCGTCGTCACCTCCGCCACGCTGCGCGACGTTTCGGGCGACGGCGAGGCGGACTGGCGGGCGGCCGAGGCGCGCGCCGGCGCCGCCCGCCTGCCGCGCCCGGCGCTGCGCGCCGCCGTGCCCTCGCCCTTCGACTACGCCGGGCAGACGCGGGTGTTCGTCGTCCGCGACGTGAACCGGGGCGACCCGGACCGCGTGGCCGCCGCCTACCGGGAGCTTTTCCTGGCGGCGGGCGGCGGCGCGCTCGGCCTGTTCACGGCGATCCGGCGGCTGCGCGAGACGCATCGCCGGGTCGTCGGCCCGCTCGACGACGCCGGGCTGGCGCTCTACGCCCAGCACGTGGACGGGATCGACCTCGCGGCGCTGGTCGACATTTTCCGGGCCGAGGAGGATTCCTGCCTGTTCGGCACCGACGCGGCGCGCGACGGGGTGGACGTGCCCGGCCGGTCGCTGCGGCTGATCGTGTTCGACCGCACGCCGTGGCCGCGCCCGGACATCCTGCACCGCGCCCGCCGCGAGGCGTTCGGCGGCGCGGCCTACACCGACATGCTGACCCGCCTCAAGCTGAAGCAGGCCTTCGGCCGGCTGGTGCGGCGCGCCGACGACCGGGGCGTGTTCGCGATGCTCGACCCGGGAACGCCCACGCGCCTCCTCGGCGCCTTCCCCGAAGCCGCCCCGGTCGCCCGCGTCGGCCTCGCCGAAGCCATCGCCCAAACCCGCGCCTTCCTCTCCGCCGCCTGACCGCGCCCCGCCCGGCCGCGCCGCGGGCGAGCGTTGCTCTACAGGGACCTGTAGTAGTCGCGAATCTTCCCCGCCATCAGACGCCTGCGTTTCCGCAGGAACCCGTCGTAGTCCTGGACTCCGGCGTCCTCCACGCCGTCGGGAATGCAGTGGGCCGCGAGGTTGGCGCGCAGGTCCTCGGCGTCGACGATGCCGCCGTACCGCGCCTCTCCGTCCTCGCACTGGCGCCGAAGCGCCGGGAAATACGTGGAGGGCGGGCGGTCGCCGACGGCGATGTTGATCTCGCCCTGCATCACGACATAGTTCGCGATCTGGTTGTAACGCCCGCGCGCCAGCCCGTTCTTCCTCAGGTAGATCCGCGGGAAGATATGGTGGACATGCGAAGCGCCTTCGAGGAGGGTCCGAACCTCGTGGTCGCGCGAAAGGAGTCCCTTGTCGTTCGCCTTGACCTGGCTCGCCAGAAAGACATTGAAGTAGGGGCTGCTGGCCGCGGAGGTGTCCAGCTGCTGGGGAAGGCCGGTGTCCCAGAACGCCTCCGAAAGCTCCGCCCTCTCCAGGGCGTCCAGATAGTCTTGGGCGTCCTGTCCGGCGATGTTGCGGATGTCCACGCCGAACACGGTTTCGGGCGAACCCGTGTACCGGCCGGTCAGGACGGACATGACGAACCAGCGGCGCACCAGCGTCTCGACAAGCGCCGAATTGGCGCCCCGCGCGCGCAATGTCAGGTAGAGGATGTAGGCGAAATTGACGGTGTTCTGCGATCGGATCATGGATGCGTTCACGAAACCCGCCGAGCGCAGGATCATGACGAAGCGTTTGAAGTCCGTCTCGTTCATGAAGCGCAGAATCGCCGCTTCGAGCCTGCGGAACGAATCCTCGGCGATGCCGTCCTCGAACTCGCGGGTCTCGAAGTTGCGGCCGGAGAGCAACGCCACCAGGTCGTCGAGGCGGCCGCGCCCGAACTCCGACGTGAAAGCCACGCGCAACATGTCCGTGTAGGTCGGATCGTACAGGTCTTCTTTTTCGTGTTTTAGCCACTCCATGGCTTTGAAGTATTCTGTCTTGGCGAATTCCGTGTCGCTCGCGAGATTGGCATAGGCTTCGGGCGCGACGGCGAGATGGCAGAAATAATCGATGCATTTGCGGAGCAAATGGCCGCCGTATTTTTCGTTCGCCGCCATTTTCGACATGGCGAAGTCGGCCGCGTTCAGCGTCACCCCCTGAGAGTTGATACGCACGAATATCTCCGAGACGGTCTCGACATCCATATCCGGGTTGAGCTCGATGAGCCCGAGCGAATTGTTCCGGATGCCCCGGAGCCGCTCGATACGCTCGAAAATGTCGTCCCTGCTCGCTTCTTCGTTTCTCTCGCAGTACGCATCCACGACACCGAGCAGTTTCGTGCCCGGCGCGAAGAGGGTAGCGATGTCGGCAAGCCAAGCCGGGTCGCGGCGGATCGCCGGGTTCGTCACCTCGAACCGTTCCTCGCCGGGATGGAACGCGATCGAGATGCGCGCCTTCTTGTAGTTCTTGTCGGTAACCGACCGCGCGAGCAAGGCCGCCAGGAGCGCCGTCACGCGCTGCTGGCCGTCGATCAGGATGCGTTTGCCCGCCGATTCGGTTCCGTCCTTCAGCCGAACCGACGGGTTGCGCCACGCGATCAGATAACCGACCGGATAGCCGAAATAAAGCGAGTCGATGAAGTCGCGCACCTTCGCCGCGTTCCAGACGAATGGGCGCTGGATTTCGGGAATGGCAATGTCGTCGGACTCGATCCATGTCAGCAGGGTTTGAACCGGGTGCTGGTTCACAGAGTAACGCTGGATTGTCATGGCGTCTCCCGCCGGGCGGTGTTCCGGGAAGATCGTATATCGGAGCCCGGGCGTTGGCGGCTATCCCGTACCGTCGGCGACCAGCCGGGTTTCGACGGCGCCGAGGGGGCCGAAATCTCCCGCGAGGGTGTCGCCCGGGCCGACGCGGACGAGGCCGGTGCAGGTGCCGGTCGAGACGATCTCGCCGGCCGCCAGGCCGTCCCGCCGGCGGGCGAGGTTGGCGAGCCAGACCATCACCTCCACCGGGTCGCCGAGCGCGCGGGCGCCCGTGCCCTCGGCGGCGACCTCCCCGTTCAGGACCAGCCGGACGCCGTGCGCCGGCAGGTCGAAGGCGCGCCAGTCCGCGACCGGCGCGCCCGTGACCAGCGCCACATTGGCCCCGCCGTCCGCCGTCACCCGGAACCGCCCCGCCGCCGCGATGCCGCCGGCGAAGCGGCAGCCGACGATCTCCAGCGCCGGCGCGACCGCGTCGATCGCCGCCTCCACCTCGGCGCGCGCGTAGGCCGCCGCGCGCGGGGGCAGGGCGCGGCCGAGGCGCGGCGCGAACTCCGCCTCGACATAGAGGTCGTGCGCCGCGAACACCGGCATCGCCTCGCCGGAGCGGAAGCGGTGGCGCGCGGGCACCCGCGCCGCGCCCGGCTCGTCCGTGCCGAGCTTGGCCCGCGATTCGGGCGAGGTCGAGCCGACCTTCCAGGCGTCCGACATCTGGCCGAGCAGGGCGGCGACCGCGCGCTGGAGCGCATAGGCCGAGGCGGCGTCGCCGGGGCTCGTCGCGGCGTCCGGCTCGACCAGCGCGCCGGTCCGGCGGGCCTCGGCGAGGCGTCGGGCGGGGTCGGTCACGGGGGCGTCCTCCCTGTCGGGTCCGATGGGCGGCCGGAGCCTGCGCGAAACCCCGGCCGCGCGCAACCCGCCGGCTTCGCGCCGGGCGGCGGAATCGCGTATGCTGCGCGCGCGAGACAGTGGAGACCGCCATGGCGCCGCCGAACGACAGCCCCGCCCCGCCCTGGAGCGTGAAGGGGGTTTCGCGGGAAGCCCGCGACGCCGCCCGCCGCGCGGCGGCGGCCGAGGGCGCGACGATCGGCGAATGGCTCGGCCGGGCGATCCGGCGCGCCGGCGAAGCCCCCTCCGGCGCGGCCGCGGCGGCGGCGGAAGGGGCCGGGGCGGCGGCCGGGGCGGCCGGGGGCGCGGAGGTCCGCCGGGCCGCGGCGGCGCGGATCGCCGCCTCCGAGGCCCGTGTGCGCGACATCGTGGACCCGCTGCGCGAGGTCGTGCGCCGGCTCGCCGGGCGGGTCGAGGCGCTGGAGCGCGAAAAACCTGACGGCGGCGGCTCGAAAAGCCTATAGTGCGCCGCCAGTTTCGACCAGCCGGGGACGACCGCCGTTGGCCCGTTCCGAATCGCCGTGGAGCGTGAAGGGTATCGACCGGGAGACGCGCGAGATCGCGAGGTCGCGCGCGGCCGAGGACGATTCCACGATCGGCGCCTGGATCGACCGCGCCATCCGCGCCGCGGCCAGCGAGAAGCCGCGCGCGGAGGCGGCGGACCCGGCGGATTCCGCGGACGCGGACGGCGCGCCGCCCGATCCCGGCCTGCCGGCCTTCGTCGAGGCGGAGCTGGACGCCTCGCGCCGCCGGCTGGAGGACGCGCTGCGCCCGCTCGGCCTCGACCTGCGCGACCTGGCGCTGCGCGTCGCGGCGCTGGAGGCGGCGCGGGGCGGCGCGGCGGCCGCTCCCGGGGCGGAAGCGGCGGAAGCGGCGGCGGCGCGGCCGGAGCCGGTTCCGCCGACGGGAGACCTCGAAACGGCCGAGGGGGCCGAACCGCCCGAAACCGCCCCCGCCGAGGCCGCGCCGGAGCCGCCGGCCGCCGAGGCCGCGCCGGGGCCGCCGGCCGCCGAGGCCGAACCGGGGCCGCCGGCCGCCGAGGCCGAACCGGAGCCGCCGGCGGCCGAGGCCGAACCGGAGCCGCCGGCGCCCGCGCCCGAAACTGTCGCGGCCGGGGCGCCGCCGGTGGAAGAGGACACACCGCTCCCGCCGCCGCCGGTCGCCGCACCCGCGGAAGAGGCGCGGCCGCCCCGGCGCCGGAGGTCCGGCGCGATCGCCGCCTCGGCGGTGCTGGCCGTCGTCGTCGCGGCGGGCCTTGTCTATGCCTTCGCCGAACCGCTCGGCCTCGCGCCGGCGCGCGACCGGCTGGAGACCGCCGCGCTGGAGCGCGCCGATTCGGCCGCCCGGACTCTGGGCGACGCCGCGCGCGCGGCCGAACGGCTCGTGACGGAGGGCGGCGCGCCCGCCGCCGTGCCGGAGCGCGCCGCCGCGCCCGCTTCGCCGCCGCCCGCCGCCGCCGAGGCCGCGCCGGCCGCGGCCGAAGCCCGGCCGGCCCGGGAGCCGGCCCCGGAACCGGAGGTCGCGGCGGCGCCGCCCCCCGCGCCCGCGCCGCCGGACCGCGCGGAAGCGCCGGCCGCGGCGGCGCCGGCGCCCTCCGGCGCGCCCCGGCCTTCCGGCGATGTTTTCGAGCGGGCCGGCGCGGGCGACCCGCTGGCGCAGATCGAACTCGCGCGCCGCCTGGTCGAGCGCGACCCGCCGGACCGCGCCGCCGCCGCCGAGTGGCTGCGCCGCGCCGCGCTCCAGGGGGCGGCGGACGCCGAGTACAATCTCGGCGTGCTGTACGAGCGCGGCCTCGGCGTCGAGAAGGACGAGGTGCGGGCGATCGTCTGGTATCACCGCGCGGCCGAACAGGGGCACGCGCTGGCGCAGTACAATCTCGGCGTGTTCTACCTGGAGGGCCGCGGCTCCCCCGCGAGCTACGCCCGCGCCGCCCGCTGGTTCCGCGCCGCCGCCGATGGCGGGGTCGAGAAAGCGAGCCGCAACCTCGCCGCCATGGCCGACCGCAGCCTGATCCCGGCGGGGGAGTAGGGGGGCTAACCGGAACGCGCCCCGTCAGAAAAAGAGTCGGCGTTGGCGAGGCAGCAATATCCGATGACTGGGCCTGAGCAAGGCGTCGGGCCTCTTGCGGACGCCGCTGGGAGTCAGAATTTCGACGACGCCCTCGTTATGGAGGGAACCAAAAGCATTATCGATCTGCTGCTCAGTCGCGGCAGTCTTGTCAGCAGTACGCGCAAGCAATTCTCCTTTCGTCGGCGCAACATTTTCGTCGAATTGCTCCAACCAGTGTGGCAAATCGCACATCAACGCCGTATGGATTTGTCCCTCGTCGGTCTCCTGAAATTCAAAATCAAAACCGATCTGGTCTTCCCAGTTAGGTCTAAAGCCTAGCATGTCGAGGCCGGGCTCGCCTTGGGTGATGGATGCATTTTTGATTGCCCAGTGAGCTTCATTCATCACCAATCGAGATTTCGTAATTTTTGAATAATGCACAAACCACATATCTCGGTTCGCGATTTCGGAGCGCAGAAAAAAGCGCGAAGCGAATTGCGACCCCACACTCGCTTTCAAGTGCTGCCCCAGCAGACGTCCGGCGAAATACCGACCCCCTTGGACTTTGCGTTCCTTCAAAATTTCGCGGAGCCGGTCCGGAGGCAATTCGATCGGAGCGGTCGCGGTCAAAAACTCGGCGCTGTCATTCATAAATTGGTAAATAGCACCGAAATTATACGTCACGATGATTTCAGATTTTGGGAGAGATTGGTAGATAGAACGCACATCGCGGTTGGGAACATCGCTGTAGCCGCATTGGTCAAGAAAAAATATCGAGCGGCCCGCCCGACTCCAGTTCGCGATCTCCTTCAGAATAGATGGCAGCGCATCGGAAGAAGCAGCGTTTCGCACGCTGATGGCGTGGGCGACCGCTTGCGCGTTTTCGTCTTCTCGAAGAACCTGTCGGAGATGTTTGATCGCATCGGCATCCTCATCGACGAAAAAGAATCGAGCGTCTATGTCGAACGATTTGCGGCGCTCCGCCCGTACCCGGGCCTCGGCGTCTTTCACCGCGTCGATCATCACAAGCGGCGATCCCGGTCTTGGCGCGCCGCGATACCGGAACATGCCGCCCCCGGCGAAGGTGTCCACCAGGGCGATGCGGAGAACATCCATTTGCGGCAAGGCGCAGACCACATCGAAGTAGCGGTCGAGATACGCCCGCAGCAGGCGCAGTTTCGCGTCGCTGTGCGACTCGAGCCGTGGCGGCTCAGAACCCGGCCGCCACCTGAATCCGCCCGTCGGTTTCGCCATTTCCGCTATCCCCCATAAAGCCGGGCGGAAACCCGTCGTGAAGCTCCTCGTCCAGCACGCGGCCGCCGGATTTGGAGGTTTTGCCGCCCCATTGCTTGAAGAAAAACTCGACGCCTTGCGCCGCGCACCGGTCGCGCATCTCCCGGGCCCAGTCGATATGCATCGGGCGCGCGCCCGGCCCGCTCTCGCCGCCGACGATCGCCCAGTCGATCCCGTCGAGATCGACCGGACCGATCGGCCCCAGCAGCGGCTCGAACGACACGAAACGGATCGTCGCGTTGGCGCGCCGGAGATGGGCGACGCGCTTGGCCCGCTGGCGATCCTCGGCCGAGACGCCGAGCCAGATGTGCCTCGGCGCGGGCGCGTCCGGGTAGCGCCGGTTGACATAGCTCGCGAGCCGGGAACTGCGTTTCGTCAGGACCTGGTAGACATGCCGGTCGGTTTCCTCCATCGCCTCGAACACCCGGTCGATGAACCCGCTGGGCACATTCTTGTGGAACAGGTCGCTCATGGAGTTGACGAAGATCATCCGCGGCCGGCGCCAGCGCGCGGGTTGCGAAAGCCGCTCCGGGCGCAGGGTCAGATCGAAACCCTGTTCGTAGGGATGCCCCGGAACATCGCGGAACCGCTCGGCGAAGCGCTCCGCGTAGCAGCGGTCGCATCCCGGGCCGATCTTGGTGCAGCCGGTGACGGGATTCCACGTCGCGTCGGTCCATTCGATGGCGCTGTTGTCGGCCATGCCGTCCCTCCCCAACTCCGGACCCTTACACCGGAGTCCGAAAGAGAACAATAGGGAAACGAAAAAATTTCGCCCCCCCCCTCACCCCGTCTCCATCGGCAGGCTGTCGTCGCGGGACCATTCGGACATGGAGTTGTCGTAGAGGCCGACATCCTCGTGGCCGAGCATGACCAGCAGCATGGCGGTGGCGCTGGCGGCGATGCCGCCGCCGCAATAGGTCAGCACGCGCTTGCCCCTGTCGGCCCCGACGGCGGCGAAGCGGGCGGCGATCTCGGCCGCCGGCAGGAAGGCCGTCGTCTCCGGGTCGAGCAGTTCGGCCGTCGGCACGTTCACGCTGCCGGCGATGCGGCCGGGCCGGCCGTAGACGCGCCCGCCCGTCCCCTCGTGCTGCTCGCGGGCGAGCGCGTTGATGCTGCACGCGCCGCCGTCGCCGATCGCCGCCAGCATCTCCTCGCGCCCGACCACCAGCCCGGCGCGCGGCCGCGGCGTGAAGACGGCCGGCGGATAGGCCGCCGGCGCGGTCGAGACCGGCCGGCCCTCGCGCCTCCACTTCACGAAGCCGCCGTCCAGCACGCGCGCGTTGTCGAAGCCGAAGGCGCGCAGCATCCACCACACCCGCGTCGCCCATTGCGGCGAGGCGGTGCTGTAGAGCACGACCTCCGTCCCGTCGCCCAGCCCGCGCCGGCCGGCGGCGGCGGCGAACGGCTCCGGCGAGGGGAAGGCGAAGCGGAACGGGCTGTCCGGGTCCGACAGTTCGCCCTGCAGGTCGAGGAACGCCGCGCCGGGGATGTGGCCCGCGTCGTAATCGGCCCGGCCGCTCACCACCTCGTAGGGTTCGGTCGGATGCGGCAGCAGGTGCGTCGTGCAGTCGTACACGCGGAGCGCCGGGTCGCCGAGCCGCCCGGCCAGCGCGGCCGTGTCGACCAGAAACCCCGGATGCGCGAATTGCGTTGCGTCGCGGTCCATTCCCATGCTCCCTTGGCGCGGGGCGCGCCCCCGCCGGGCGCGCCGTTCCCATCGGCCCACCGTAATACATGCGCCTCGTCGCCGAAACACGCCGCCGCCTCTCGGCCGTGTCGCCCAATGTCCGGGGGATGCTCTGGATGGCGCTGGCGGGGCTGATCTTCGCCTCCTTCATGGCGATCGTGCGCCATGTCGGCACCACGATGCACCCGATCCAGGCCGCCTTCCTGCGCTACGCGCTGGGCATGGCCTTCATGCTGCCGTTCTTCCTGCGGCTCAACATGGCGGATTTGCGGAGCGCCCGGTTCGGCCTGCACGCCGCGCGGGGCGTCATGCACGCCGTTGGCGTGATGGCCTGGTTCTACGCGATGAGCCGCATCCCGATCGCCGAGGTGACGGCGATCGGCTTCACCGCGCCGGTCTTCGCGGTGCTGGGCGCGGCGCTGTTCCTGGGCGAGCGGATACGGGCGCGGCGGATCGCCGCGGTGGCGGCGGGCCTGCTGGGCGCGGCGGTGATCCTGCGCCCCGGCTTCGTCGAGATCGACCCCGGCGCGCTCGCCATGCTGGTGGCCGCGCCGATCTTCGCGGCGGCGGACCTGGTCTCCAAGGTGCTGACGCGGCGCGAGTCCGGGGCGGCGGTGGTGGCCTACCTCTCGGTCTTCGTGACGCTGACGATCCTGGGGCCGGCGCTCTATGTGTGGAAGGCGCCGACGGCGGAGGAGTGGATCCTGCTGGCGACGACGGCCGGGCTGGCGACGCTCGGCCATCTCTGCATGGTGCGCGGGGTGAAGATCGCCGAGGTCTCGGCGCTGCAGCCGGTGAAGTTCCTGCAGCTGTTCTGGGCGGCGCTGATCGGCTACCTCGCCTTCGCGGAGGCGCCGGCCCTCACCACCTGGATCGGCTCCGCCATCATCGTCGCCAGCACCGCCTATATCGCGCGCCGCGAGGCGCTCGCCCGCGGGCGCGGGGGTTGAAACGGGCCCGCCGGATCGGGCTATGCTCGCCCGTCGCGCGGGCGGAGCGGAACGGGAGGACGATCATGGAACGAACGAACGGGCGGCGGGTTTTCCCGGCGGCGGCGGGCGCGGGCCTCGCGCTGGCGCTGGCCCTGGCGGCGGGGCCGGCGCGGGCGGACGCCGTCGGGGTCTGGCTCGCCGCCGGGGGCGAGAGCCGCGTCGCGATCGCGCCCTGCGAGGACAAGCTGTGCGGCGAGATCGTCTGGCTCAGGGAGCCGCTCATGCCGGACGGCTCGCCGAAGGCCGACCTTCTGAACGAGGACGAGGCGCTGCGCGGCCGGCCGGCCCTCGGCCTGCGGATACTGAGCGGCTTCGTCCCGGACGGCGCCGGGAAATGGACCGGCGGCCAAGTCTACAGCCTGCGGGCCGGCAAGAGCTTCGACGCGGAACTGTCCCTCTCCGGCCCGGACACGCTGGAGGTGGAGGCCTGCGCCTTCCTCTTCTCCTGCAGGACCCAGACCTGGACGCGCGTCGAATAGCCGCGCGAGAAGGACGCTCCGAACGGACGGAGCCGGGTCCCGAGGGACCCGGCTCCGGGGTTGGGTCGCCTATCCGTCGAACCTGACAAGGTACAGGCGCGAATCAATTTACACGCCATCGCCCGCGATTGCGAGACCTTTTGCGCGAGGCGGCCGAAATGCCGCCCCTACAATTCGATGGCGATGTTCCCGAAGCGGTCGAGCGCGGCCCGCGCGCCCGGCGGGACCAGGGCGGTGGCGTCGTATTCCTCGACGATCGCCGGCCCCTCGCGCGGCGCCGCGAGGTCGGCGCGGCCGATCACCGGCGTGTCGATCCAGCCCGCCTCGCGCCCGAACCAGGCCCGGCGCGACGCCTGGGACGGCCGGGCCGGATCGGCGGCGCGCAGCGTTTCGGGAACCCGGCTCCCCGCCGACAGGCCGCGCCCGACGACGGCGATGTTGACCAGTTCGACCGGCTCCTCCGGCCCGGCGCGGTGGCCGTACACCGTCTCGTGCTCCTGGCCGAACCGCTCCGCCAGTTCCGCGAGCTTCGCGGCGTCGAGGTCGCCCTCCGGCGCGGGGACGGAAAGCTCGTAGATCTGGCCCTTGTAATGCAGGCTGGCCGAACGCTCGACCGAGGCGGCGGCGCCCGCGAACCCCTCCCGCGCCAGTTCCGCCAGCGCCTCTTCCGCCAGCGCGTCCCAGGCGCGGGTCGTCTCCGCCGGGTCCGCCGACGACAGCAGGCGGCGGAAGGTGCGCGAATAGTGGTGCTCGACATCGGCGTAGAGCAGGCCGAAGGAGGAGAACAGGCCGGGCGAGGGCGGGATCGTCACCCGCCGGATGCCGATCGCGCCCGCCATCCCGGCGGCGAACAGCGGCCCGTTGCCGCCGAAGGCGAACAGCGCGTAGTTGCGCGGGTCGCGCCCGCGCTCGGTCGAGACCGCCTTGATGGCGCGGATCATGTTCGAGGCGCAGATCAGGTGCGCCCCGTGGGCCGCCGCCTCCACCGACAGGCCGAGCGGGCGCGCGATCTTCTCCTCGAAGACCCGCGCCGCCTTGTCGCGGTTCAGCTTGAGCGCGCCGCCCACCAGGTGGTCCGGGTTGATGTAGCCGAGCAGCACATTGGCGTCGGTCACGGTCGGCTCCTCGCCGCCCATGTCGTAGCAGACCGGCCCCGGCGAGGCGCCGGCGCTGAGCGGGCCGGCGCGCAGCGAGCCGCCGGCGTCGATCGACAGGATCGAGCCGCCGCCGGCCCCGACCTCGGCCAGGTCGATGGCGGGAACCTTCAGCGCGTAGCCCGCCCCGGTGAGCAGCCGCGAGCCGTGCATGATGCCGCCGCCCACCTGCATGTCGAGCGCCCGCGTCACCTCGCCCCGCGAGATCAGGGAGGTCTTGGCCGTGGTCCCGCCCATGTCGAAGGCGATGACGTTCTCGATCCCGGAGGCCTGGGCGATGGCCTGGGCGCCGATCACGCCGCCGGCCGGCCCCGACTCGATGATGTGCATCGGCAGGCGGGCCGCCGCCTCGGCCGTGGTGAGGCCGCCGTTCGACTGCATCAGGTAGACCGGCGCGGCGATGCCGCCGGCGTCCAGCCCCTTGCGCAGCGCCCCCAGATAGGCGCCGACCACGGGCAGCACATAGGCGTTGATGACGGTGGTCGATGTCCGCTCGTACTCCTTCATCTCCGGGAGCGTGTCGGCGCTGACGCAGAGCGGCAGGTCCGGCGCCTTGCGGCGGACCGCGGCCTCCAACAGGCGCTCGTGCGCCGGGTTGGCGTAGGCGTTGATCAGGCAGACCGCGATCGCGTCCACCCCCTCCTCCAGCAGGCGGTCCACCTCGCGGTCGATCTCGGCCGGGTCCGGCGCGCGCTCGACATTGCCGTTGGCGTCGATCCGCTCGTCCACCACGCGGCGCAGGTAGCGCTCGACCAGCGGCGGCGGCTTCTCCCAGGCGAGGTCGTACAGGCGCGGCATCCTGAGCGTGCGGATTTCCAGCACGTCGCGGAAGCCGGCCGAGGTGATCAGCCCGACCCGCGCGCCCTTCAACTCCAGGATGGCGTTCGACGCGACGGTGGTGCCGTGGCGGATTTCGCGGACGTCGCCGGGTCCGAGTCCGGCCTCGTCGAACACCTCGGCGACGCCCTCGACGATGGCGCGGGCGTAGTTGTCCACGCTGGAGGACACCTTGCGGGTGAACAGCCGCCCCTCGGGATCGAGGAAGACGATGTCGGTGAAAGTTCCCCCGATGTCGACGCCGACGCGCCAGCGGGCTTGCGATTCGGCCATCTCGCGCCGCCTTCCCTGTTCCGTTTCCCCGTGACTCCCGGCGCCGGAGAGGCGCCGGACGGAGCCGGCGCGATTCCAACGCATCCGCTCCGGCGTTTGTCAAAGGATTTCGCCCCGGAGCCGACGCTCCGTTACGTCCAGCTTTCCACCCGCACTCCCTCGAAGTCGGCGAAGTGCCTCGCGTTCGAGGTCGCGACAGCCAATCCGTTGACGAACGCGATGGCCGCGATCTGGCCGTCCACGAAAGGAGGCGTCCGGCCGGCGGCGCTCAGGCGGGCGCGTTCGCGGGCGTGCCAGTCGGCCGCCTCGCGGTCGTAGTTCAGCACGGGGAGATTCGCGAGAACGACATCCTCGAGATAGCGTTCGATAGCCTCTCGCCGCCGCGACGGCGCCAAACGCTCGCATCCGAACCGCAACTCGTGCCAGACTGGGGCCGCTATCGCGATTTCGCCCTCGTGCGCGAACAGGCGCCTCAACACGCCGGCGTTCGGTCTCGGCCGGAGCGGCTCCGAGATCGCGTTGGTGTCGAGCAGATACTCCACGGCTCACAACTCGACTTCGCGGCCCGGCGTCGTGTCCCGAACGCCCTCGAACACTTCGTCCATGTCGAACGCGCGGTCGGCCGGGTCGGTGCTCTCGATGAAATCCCGATACGCCTCGGCGAAGCCGCGCCGGCTGGCGGTCAGCCGCTCGTAACGCCCCCGGCCGACCAGCACCGCGACCGGCGCGCCCCGCCGGGTCACCTCCACCGTCTCCCCGGCCTCGGCGACCCGCACGAGCTTCGGAAGGTCGCGGCGCGCCTCGGCGATCGAATGTCTCACGGTCATCGTTCCGCCTCCCGGATGCACATGTCGATGTACATTTTGAACGAGAATCGCGGGATTGTAAAGCCCCTACTCCGCCGCCTCGGCGCTCGGTTCGGCGCGGGGCCAGTCCCGCCAGGCCACCGCCGGGGCGCCGCCGACGCGGGCGGCGCGGATTTCGCGGCGCAGCCGTTCGGTCGCGGCCGCGTCGACGCGCCACGCCTCGACATCGACGACGACGCCGTAATCGGCGCGCGCGCGCTCCGGGCTGACCAGTTCGTCGCGCACATCGCGCAGCACGGCGGCGGGATCGCGCTCCAGCGGGTCGCCCCAGCCGCCGCCGCCCGCGAGTTCGTGGCGGAAAATCTCGCCCTTGCGCATCGTCATGGTGAGCTTGGAGTCGAGCGGCCGGTTCTCGCCGGCGGGGTTCATCGAATTGCGCGACGGCGCGCCCGGATTGCCGCCGTAGAGGCCGTAGGGCCGGAAGACGGCGCGGTCGGAGCGGACCTGCAGGACCGCCTCCTCCTCCAGCAGGCGGTAGTCGCGGCGGTAGGGCGCGCCGCCCCGGAACTTGCCCGCGCCCGCCCGGTCCGGCACGTATTCGTAGGACAGCACCTCCACCGGGTTCTCCGCCTCCGTCACCTCGATCGACTGCGAGGCCATGTTGGCGAACAGGTTGGAGTTGCCCGACAGCCCGTCCGCCCAGGGCCGCCCGCCCCAGGTGCCGCAGGCGAAATCGACATAGATGAAGGGGTTGCGCGCGGCGTCGTAGCCGCCGATCGACACGCCGGTGTTGCCGCCGTCCGACGCCGCCATCACCTTGTCCGGCAGCATCATGGCGAGCGCGCCGAACACGCAGTCGAGCATCCGGAACCCGGTCAGGCCGCGCGCCGCGCAGGCCGCCGGCAGCACGCCGTTGGCGATGGTGCCCGGCGGCGCCGCCACCTCGACGCAGCGGAAAAAGCCCTCGTTGGCGGGCACGTCGTTCGGCAGCACCGACTTCACGCCGCACCAGGTCGCCGCCTGGGTGAAGGAGAGCGTGTTGTTGATCGCGCCCTTGACCTGCGGCGAGGTGCCGGTCCAGTCGGCGTACATCTTCTCGCCGCGCTTGCGGAAGGTGACGAACAGCCGGATCGGCTTGCCGACATCGACGCCGTCGTCGTCGATCCAGTCCTCGAAGCTCCACTCCCCGTCCGGCAGTTCGGCGAGCGCGGCGCGCGTCACCCGTTCGGTGTAGTCGACGAAATCGGCCATGAAGCGGACCATGGCGCCGGCGCCGTGCTCGGCCACCAGTTCGAGGAACTGGCGCTCGGCGATGTTGCAGGCGGCCAGCTGGGCGCGGATGTCGCCGAACACCTTGACCGGCACGCGCACATTGGCCTCGATCAGGCTCCACAGCGTCTCGTTCCGCCGCCCCTGCTCGAACATGTACATGGGCGGGATGCGCAGCCCCTCCTGGTAGATTTCGGTCGAGTCGGAGGCGTTGGAGCCGGCGACCCGCCCGCCCACGTCGGTGTGGTGGCAGATCGTCGCCGCGAAGGCGATGCGCCGCCCCTCGTGGAAGATCGGCTTGAAGATGAAAATGTCCGGCAGGTGCATCCCGCCCCGGAACGGGTCGTTGAGGCAGAACACATCCTCCGGCAGCATCCTGTCGCCGAACCGCTCGACCACGGCGGCGAGCGCGGTGGGGATCGACCCCAGGTGCCCCGGCAGGGTCAGCCCCTGGGCGACGAGCTTGCCGTCGGCGTCGCAGAAGGCGGTGGAGAAGTCCATGTTGTCGCGCAGCACGCCGGAATAGGTGGTGCGCATGATGGTGAGCGCCATCTCGTCGGCGATCGCCACGACGGCGTTCCGCAACAGTTCGAACTCGATCGGGTCCCAGGAATTTTCCGTCGCCATGTCGCTCCTCCCGCTCCGCGCGCGGCGGGAGTGTGCGACGGCGCGGCCGGAAAGGGAAGGGGGTATCCGGGCGCGCGCCGCGCGCGGCGGCGGAGCTTCGCCGGCCGGCCTCAGGCGGACAGCGCGAGCGGGTGGTCCGCCAGCAGCCGGTCGACGGTCAACAGCCGCATCCCCTCCTCCTGCGCCTGGACGAGGAGCATCTCGTCGAACGGGTCCTTGTGGGGGATGGGGGTTCTCAGCGGCCGCGCGACATGGCGGGCGGTCAGCGGCAAGAGGGCGACATCCTGCCTCCCAAGCACATCGAGCACATTTTCCGGGTCGTAGGGACTCTTGCGTTCCCCGGAAGCGCGGCGGGCCTGGTATTTCAGACGCATTTCCCAGATCGAGACCAAGCTGGCGTGGAGTTCCGTCTCGCCGTCCTCGACGAACCGGCGCGGAACGCTCGATAGCGGCTCCGGCGACGCCATCAGCCCGTAGAGGTAGGACGTATCGAGCAGGACGCGCACCTATTCCCCCTCGCGCTCGCGGACATACGGTTCGTAGTCGTCGCCGAGGCCGAGCACCTCGCGGCTGAAGGCCGGATCGTTGAACTCGGCCAACCGCGCCTCCAACTCCTCCGGCGGAACATCCGCGATGCCGAGGCGCTTGCGGTCCTCCCGGAGTTTCTCGAAATCGATCCCGCCCCGGCGCGGCCGGGCGCAGGGGACGAGTTCGACGGCCGGCTCGCCGCGCTTCGTGATCACCACGCGCTCGCCGCTTCGCGCGGCGGCGACCAGTTGCGAGAGGCGCGCCTTGGCCTCGGTAAGCGCGATCTCCATGTCCGGCCCTCCCGAACCGCGAAACCGTCGAACGGCCCACAATGCCGCGCCGCGCGGCGCTTGCCAAGGGCGCGCCGCCGTTCCACACTCCGACTCCCGAACACGCCGCCGCAAGGGAGCGCGCGCCCATGGACCTGCATCTCGCCGGGAAGACCGTGATGATCACCGGCGCCTCGAAGGGCATCGGCCTCGCCTGCGCGCGCGAATTCGCGGCGGAGGGCTGCCGCCTGCGCCTGGTCGCGCGGACCGAGGCCGACCTCGTGGCCGCGCGCGACGCGATCGCGGCCGAACACGACGCGGAGGTCGAAATCCACCCGGCGGACCTGTCGGACTCCGCCAATGTGGACCGGCTGTCGAAGGCTTGCCCGGACATCGACATCCTGGTGAACAACGCCGGCGCGATCCCCGGCGGCGACATCCAGGCGGTGGACGAGAAAACCTGGCGCGAGGCGTGGGACCTCAAGGTGTTCGGCTACATCAACATGACGCGGCGCTTCTACCCCCTGATCCGGGAGCGCGGCGGCGGCGTGATCCTGAACGTGATCGGGCTGGCCGGCGTCAGGGTGGACCGGAACTACATCGCCGGTTCGGGCGGCAACGCCTCGCTGATCGGCTTCACCAGGGCGATCGGCGCGCACGCGCTGGACGAGGGGATGCGGGTGCTCGGCGTCTGCCCCGGCGCGGTCGCGACCGAGCGGATCGAGACCATCCTGCGCGCCAAGGCCGCGAAGGAGAAGGGCGACGAGAACCGCTGGCAGGACTATTTCGCCGGGATGCCGCTCAACCGCCCGGCCAAGGTCGAGGAGGTGGCGGACATCGTCGTCTACCTGTGCTCGGACCGGGCGTCCTGGCTCACCGGGATCACCATCGACGTGGACGGCGGGATTTCCAACCGCTGAAGGCCCGCCGCCGCGCGGGAGGGAGGCCGGGATGCTGGAGGCCGATGTCCTGAAACACCCGGCGCGCGCGCTGACCGAGGCGCGGCGCGCGCGCTTCTTCGAGGACGGGGCGGTGGCGGTCGAGGGGGCCGTCGGCGCGGACTGGCTCGCCCGGCTGCGCGCCGCCGCGGCCGAGGCGACGGAACGCAGCCGGGGGCTGGCCGAGTCCGGCGGCGGCTACATCCTGGAGGAGGGCCATACGGCGGACGCGCCGCGCCTCAAGCGCCTGTCCAGCCCGGTGGACCATTACGAGGATTTCTGGGCCTTCGCGGCGGACTCTCCGGCCGCGGACGCGGCGGCCGACCTGGTCGGGCCGGACGTGAAGTACCACCACTCCAAGCTCAACTTCAAATGGGCACGGGGCGGGACGAAATTCGACTGGCACCAGGACATCCAGGCCTGGCCGCACACCGACTACAGCCCGGTCACCGTCGGCGTGTACCTGGAGGATTGCGGGCCGGAGCAGGGGCCGCTGACCGTCGTCGCCGGCAGCCATCGCGGCCCGCTGCACAGCATGTACGACGACGACCGGAACTGGGTGCTGCGCATCCCGGAGGAGAGGATCGACAAGGGCCGCGCGGTCGAGCTCGCGGGGCCGGCGGGCACGATGATCCTGCTGAACTGCCGGACGATCCACGGCTCCGCCCCCAACCTGTCCGGGCGGTCGCGGCCGCTGCTGCTGATCGTGTACTCCTCGGCCGATTCCTTTCCCTACACGGCCAACCCGATCCCCAGCCCCCGCGCCGGGCGGATCGTGCGGGGCGCGCCGGCGCGGTTCTCCAGCGTCGATCCCCGGCCCTGCGAGCTGCCGCCGGACTGGTCGGCGGGCTACGACGGCCCGTGGGCGCACCAGAACCGGGCGCCGGCCGCCGCCCCGGAGCGGCCGGGAGCGCGGGCGGCGGGATGAGCCGGCGCGCCCAGACCGCCGGCTTCATGGCGATGAAGGGCGGCGGCTACTACTCGCGGGCGACGGTCGGCGCCAGGCACGCGATCGACGGCGCGGCGCCGCTGCTGATGGACGCGCTGGCCCGGATGGACCCGCCGGACGACGGCCGGGTCCTGACCGTCGCGGACATGGGCTGCGCCGACGGCGGCACCTCGCTGGACGCAATGGCGGCGCTGCTGCGCGAGATGCGCCGCCGGGCGCCGTCGCGGCCGATCCACATGGTCTACACCGACCTGCCGCGCAACGATTTCGGCCAGCTTTTCCGCAATGTCCAGCACCTGGCCGACGAGATTCCCGGCCTTTACATCCTCGCCTCGGCCACCTCCTTCCACCGGCCGATCCTGCCGCCGGGCACGCTCCATTTCGGCTTCTCGGCGACGGCCTCGCACTACCTGAGCGAGACGCCGCGCGAGATTTCCGACCATGTGCACATGGTCGGCGCGTCGGGCGCGGAGCGGGCCGCCTATGTCGGGCAGGCGCGGCGGGACTGGGAGGGGATGCTGCTGGCCCGCGCCCGCGAACTCGCGCCCGGCGGGCGGCTGGCGCTGCTCAATTTCGGCATCGACGAGGAGGGGCGCTACCTCGGCTCGACCGGCGGGGTGGACATGTTCGACACTTTCGACGCGCTCTGGGCCGGGCTGCGCGACGCCGGCGCGATCTCCGCCGCCGAATACGCCGCGACCAACTTCCCGCAGGGCTACCGCACTGTCGCCGAGTTTACGGCCCCGTTCCGCGACCCGGACGGCCCGGTCCGCCGGGCCGGGCTGCGGCTGGAGCACGTGGACACCGCGACGGTCCGCTGCCCCTACGCGGCCGCCTTCGCCGAGCACGGCGACGCCGCCCGCTTCGCGCGGGAGTACATCCCGACGCTGCGCTCCTGGAGCGAGGCGACCTTCGCCGGCGGCCTGTCGCCGGACCGGCCGGAGGCGGAGCGGCGCGCCATCCTCGACCGCTTCTACGACGCCTACGAGGACGCGGTCCGCGAAGCGCCGGACGGCCACGCGATGGACTATGTGTACTGCCGCCTGGTCGCGGCCCGGGAGCCGGCGTAGCGCGGCCCCGAGCCCTACCCTGTCCGGTTCCGGCGGCGGACGCGCGGCCCGGTCGTCACCAAGCGAGGTCGGTGTCGCTGTAGTCGAGCGATCCGTCGGTATCGCGGTAGATGCGCGAACTGAGGCTCTCCTCGCGCCACTCTCCGCCACAGCTCCCGTAAACGCGATAAGCGGCCCCGCTCGCGCCCATTCCGACATCCACCGAGGTGCAGTCGGCGGTGAAGTCGGTTTCTCCCCATTCGAGGCGGGTCGAGGAGCCCTCGCCGAGGTAGTCGTCGAGGTCGATGGTGGCGGCCACGAGGCCGTCCACCGTGTCGTCGGGGTCGTTGCAATTCGCGCTCACCACTCCCGACGCGATCCGGAGGTCGCGGCAGGTGCGGTGGATCTGTCGCGCGGTCCCTCCCCTTTCGCCGACCGACCTGTAATAGGAACTGGTGCAGCCGGTGCTGTCGCAGGCCGCTTGCGCGGGGGGGGGGGGGGGCGAAAACAACCAGGCTGGCGGCGAACGGTGCCGCAGCCAGCGCGGTAAGGTTGCTGATCATGTTTTGTTCTCCCTTCCGTAAGGAAACCTCCTTCGTGTGTGTCGATAGCCAACCGAAAAATGTTACGGACATGCCGAACAGGCTGTCAACGGCAAAAAGGAGGGCCGGTCGGGAGAATCGCATCGGGAACTCGGAGGCCGCGGAGGCCGCCAGAGTTTCGTGGAGTTCGCCAAGAACCGCGGGATCGCGGCGACGCGCGCGCGGCCGCGGACGCCGCCGTCCGGCGGCGTCCCGGCGGGCCTGGCTTCAGGCGAAGGCCGACAGCATGACCGCCAGCAGGGCGGCGGCGGCGAAGAAGGACAGGCCGACATAGTTGAACACGGACATGGACATGGCGTTTCCTCCCCTCCGCTTCGGGCGCGGCGCCCGTTCGACGATCCTCCCTCCATCTAGGCGGGGGGCGAGGGCGCGAGAAGCGGCGAAAACGCGACTCCGCCATGCGTTTTCGTCATGGCGCGCTTTCCCCTTAATCGGGCCGGCCGCCGGCGCTACACTGCGGCGAACCCGAACCCGCCGCCCGGCCGGCCCGAACGGAGACACGCGATGAAATACCTCCACACCATGGTGCGAATCGGCGACCTCGACGAATCGCTCGACTTCTACTGCGGCAAGCTCGGCCTGGTGGAGATCCGCCGGATCGACAGCGAGGCCGGCCGCTACACCAACATCTTCCTCTGCGCCCCGGAGGACGAGGCCCGCGCCCGGAGCGAGGACTGGGCGCCGGCCCTCGAACTCACCTACAACTGGGACCCGGAGGAATACACGGGCGGGCGCAATTTCGGCCACCTCGCCTTCCGCGTGGACGACATCTACGGGCTGTGCCGGTCGCTGATGGACGGCGGCGTGACGATCAACCGCCCGCCGCGCGACGGGCGCATGGCGTTCGTCCGCTCGCCCGACGGCGTGTCGATCGAACTGCTGCAGAAGGGCGCGGCCCTGTCCCCGGCCGAACCCTGGGCCAGCATGGCCAACACCGGGACCTGGTAGGCGCGCCGGCGCGCGACGGGCGGGAGGCCCGCCATGGACATCACACCCGAACTGGTCGAGGCCGAACTCGAAAAACTCCGCGACCTCCCCACGCCGATCGCCTGGTGGGAGGTAAAGACGGGCCTGGACTCGACCGACGACCCCGCCGTGTGGGTCTGGGCGATGCTGGAGGACGAGGAGGCCGACTTCGATACGGTCTCCGTCGTGCGGCGGAAGGTTCGCAAGCTCGTGCGCGACCTGACGCGCCGCCGGACCGGGACCGAGTGGTGGCCCTATGTCCGCTTCCGCGGCGCTTGGGAAGTCGAGCGTCCGTCGTGAGCCTTTCCGCCGACTTGCTCCGGCAGGCCCGCCACCTCGCCTCCCGGGAGCCGCGAAGGCCGTCGCAGGCCAGCCTGCGGCGCTCCATCTCGACGGCGTACTACGCGCTGTTCCACCTTCTGGTGGAAGAGGCGACGGGGCGCATGTTCCCCGGCAGGGATCGCGCGCCGCTCCGGGCCTGTCTGGCGCGGGCGTTCGATCACGGAAACATGAAGGCGGTGGGCAGACAGTTTTCGAGCGGCGGCGTTTCGAGCAAACTGCTCCCCGCCCTGAGCGACCGGCCGCTCCAGGCCGAACTCAGGGATGTCGCCGAAGCGTTCGCGGAACTCCAGGAAGCGCGCCACGAGGCGGACTACGACCGAACGCGCCGGTTCACGCGCAAGGAAGCGAACGATTTGCTGAAACAGGCCGAAAGGGCTTTCGCGGACTGGAGGGCCGTGCGGAAAACCGTTCAGGCGGACGCCTTCCTCGCGGGTTTGCTCGCCCTGGCGCACATGCGGAACTGACGGCGCCGGCGTCCCGGCGGGTTTGGACATCGGGCCGCCCTCGCGGTATGAAGTTCGCGCGGCCGTTTCGAGGGTTCCCGGCCGTCCCGCCCCGGAAAGGATCGAACGACATGGATTTCGGCGTCTTCAACCTGCTGCAGCACCGCCACCGCTCGAAACCGCCGCAACGGGTGATCGAGGAGGCGCTCGAACACACGCGGCTGGCCGAGGAGCTGGGGTTCTCGCGCGTGTGGTTCGCCGAGCACCATTTCTCGAACTACAGCCTCTGCCCCTCGCCGCTGATCCTCTGCGCCCAGGCGGCGGCGATGACGAAGCGCGTGCGGGTGGGCAGCGCGGTGCTGATCCTGCCGCTGCACGCGCCGGCGCGCCTGGTCGCCGAGATCGCGCTGGTGGACGCCCTGTCGGGCGGGCGGCTCGACGTGGGCGTGGGCAGCGGCTACCAGCCCTACGAGTTCGAGCGGCTGGGCGCGGACATCGCGCGCAACAAGGCGGTGTTCAACGAGATGCTCGACACGATCGAACTCGGCCTGCGCCGGCCGAGCTTCGAATACGCCGGCGAGGCGCTGGCGCAGCCGCCGACCGCGATCAACGTGCGCCCGCTCCAGACGCCGCGCCCGCCGATCTGGATCGCCGGCGCCGACCCCAACAGCCACCGCCGCTGCGCCCGCGACGGCTATGTCCCGTTCGTCTCCGGCGGCATCGAAAGCCCCGAACGGCTGCGCGAGGCGCGCCGGCGGATCGAGGCGCTGTACGCCCAGGAGGGGCGCGATCCGGCCTCCGTCCCGCTCGGCGTGCTGCGTTTCGTCTGCGTCTCCGACGACAGGGAGACGCTCGCCCGCTACACGGACGGCGCGCGTTTCCAGAAGCGCATCGCCATGGCGCTGCGCCACCGCCGGGAGACCATGGTGGACGACTACATGGTCGAGGAGGCGCCCTTCCCGGAGGAGCCGGAGCTGGAGCAGGTGGCGGAAAACATCGTGATCGGCAACGCCGAACAGGTGGCCGAGCGGCTGTGCCGCGAGATCGACATGTACCGGCCGCGCCACATGAGCATCTACTTCGCGGTGGGCGACATGCCGCACGCGGCCGTGATCGACTCGATGACGCAATTCGCCACGCGGGTGGTCCCGGCGATCGAGCGGCGTTTCGGCAAGCCGCTCGCCGAAATCGCCGACGCGCCGATGCCGGTCCCGCCGCCGCTGGCCCCGGTGGAGGCGCGGGCGGCCGCGGAGTGACCGGCCGCGAACGCCCGCCCCGCCGGGAGGGTCAGCCGAGATTGGCCCGCAGATGGGCCAGCGTGCGTTCGAGCGCGATGGCCCGGCTTTCGGGGTGGTGGCTGCCGCGCTGCTCGCAGTTGAAGCCGTGCCCCGCCGGGTAGACATGGACCGGGCAGGCCGGCTGCGCCGCCTTCACCGAGTCCACCTCGTCCATCGGGATGGCGTGGTCCTCCTCGCCGAAATGGAAGATGACAGGGCATTTCGCCGCCAGGTCCTTCATGGAGCCGACGCCGCCGCCGTAATAGGACGAGGCCGCCGACAGCCCGTCCACCTTGCAGGCCGCGAGCCAGGTGAGCGCGCCGCCCCAGCAATAGCCGACGACGCCGACCTTGCCGGCCGCCGCCGCCACGTCGCGCGCCGCCGCGATGTCGAGCATCGGCGCGTCGTTGCCGACCGCGTTCTTATGGCCGAGGCCGGCCTGGATGTCGGCGTCGGTGTAGCCGAGTTCGATTCCCGGCTCGATCCGGTCGAACAGCGCCGGGGCGCAGACCAGGTAGCCCTCGCCGGCGTATTCGTCCGCGACGCTCCGGATGTGCGAATTCACGCCGAAGATTTCCTGGATCAGCACGACGCCGCCCCTCGGCGCGCCGGCCGGCCGCGCCAGGTAGGCGGAGAACTCGTGCCCGTCGGACGCGGTGAGGGTCAATGTCTCGCCCATGATGCCTTCCTCTCGCTGTTGCCCGGCCGGCCGTTCCGGCGGCGGCCCGGAGGGTTTCTAGCCCGCGCCGGGGCGCGCGGCAACGGGCGCGGCGGGGCCGGCCTCCGGCGGGTCGAGGCGCGCCGCCTGCGCGAGGCAGAACCGGGCGTCGCGGGCGCGGCCCATCCCGCGATGGACCTCGCCCAGCCCGCGCCAGGAGGCGGCGTCCCACGGGTCGATCAGGATCGCGCGGGCGAAGGCGGCGGCCGCCGCCTCGCGCCAGCCCGCCTCGGCGCAGAGCCGGGCCAGCAGGCGCTGCGCGGCCGCGTCGCCCGGCTCCAGCGACACCCATTTCGCCGCCAGCGCCGCCGCCTCGCGCGTCCGGCCGTTGCGCCGCGCGAGGAGGCTCCGGACCCGCAGGGACCTCGGGTCCGCGCCGCGCCCCTCGGCGGCGGCGCGGTAGAGCGCCTCCAGCCGGGCGTCGGCGTCGTCCGGCGCGCCCGCCGTCACGACCGCCTCCGGCGGGGCGGCCTCGGGCGCGACGCTCCCCAGGCGGCGAGGCCGGCCGCCGCGCAGGCCGCCGCCGCCCAGCCCTGCCACGATCCCATCGCCAGCAGCGTGAGCGCCGACAGCGCCAGCCACAGCGCCGGAACGGCGCGCGCCGGCGCGCCCCGGAGTCCCGGCGCCGCGAGGACGAGCAGGCCCAGCGTCGCCGCCGCCGTCGGGTCCGGCGCGAGGCCGAACGCTTCCGCCTGCTCCGCCGGCCGCCCGTCGAGAATGGCAAAGGCGGGCCAGAGGAACAGCCCGGCCGCCAAGAGGGCCAATCCGGTCCATCCCGCCGGCCCGGCGCGGGCCGCGAGGTCGAAGCGGCCGGCGAGGCCCAGCCCCGCCAGCAGCGCGGCCTCGGCGTAAAAGGCCCAGGCCAGACGTTCTCCGGCCCAGTTCAGCGCCCCGTAGCGCCCCGCCACGAAACTCCAGCCCAGATGGACCCAGAGAACGGCGAGGCCGAGCGCGATCCAGCGGCCCGGAAGCGCCCGCCCGGCAACGAGCGCGGCGAAGGCCGCCGCGCCGGCGAGCCAGGCGACGAGGCCGACCGGCCACAGCGCCCGGTTCTCCAGCGCGAACAACGCCCAGTACGCGCCTGGCGAGAAGGGAAGGAAATCCCCGGCGCTGTAGCTCGGCCAATCCCCGATCATGTCTCGCCGGCGCCGGTCACAGGTCGCGCACCCAGGCGGCCATGCGCCGGCGCGTCGCCGCGTCGGGCATCGGTCCCAGTTCGGCGGACTTGTTCTCGCGCAGGTGGTCGACCCGGCTGGTCGCGGGGATGGCGACGGTCGCGGCGGGATGCGAGACGATGAACTTCAGCAGGAATTTGGGCCAGGTCTCCGCGCCGATCTCCGCCGCCCAGGGCGGCAGGTTCTCGCCCTCCAGCCGCCGGGGGAGCCAGCCCCGCTGGAACGGCCGGTTGCAGATAACGGCGATCCCGCGCTCGCGCGCCAGCGGCAGCAGCCTCTCCTCCGCCTCCCGGTCCACGATGTTGTAGGTGAACTGCGCGAAATCGAGCGGGTAGGCCGCCATGACGGCCTCGAAATCGCCGTGCCGGCGCCCGTGCGAGGTGGTGATCCCCACATGGCGCACCTCGCCCGCCGCCTTCATCGCGAACAGGGTTTCGAGATGGGTCTCCCAGGCCAGCAGGTTGTGGACCTGCAGCAGATCGAGCGGCGCGGCGCCCCAGAGGCGCTCGGTCTCCGCGATCTGCGCCGGCCCGTCGGCCGCGCCGGTCCACACCTTGTCGGCGGAGAACACGCCGGCGGGCCGGCCCAGACGGGCCAGGCAATCGCCGATGACCTCTTGCGAGGAGCCGTACATCGGGGAGGAGTCGATCATGCCGCCGCCGGCCTCGACGAAGGCCGCGACCACCGCCCTGGAGTTCGCGCGCAGCGCCGGGTCCTCGCCGACATTGAAGACGATCCAGCTTCCCAGGCCGATCGCCGGGATCGCCTCGCCGGTGGAGGGGATGCGTTTCGCGGCCTCCGGCGCGGCGGGCGCGCCGTCCGCGCCCCGCGCGGGCGCGCTCCCCAGCGCCGCCGCCGCCAGCGCGGCGCCGGCCCCCCGCACGATCGAGCGGCGCGTCGGTCGCATCCCTTCCTCCCGCCGGCCATGGCTCCGGGCGAAACAGGCCGGCAGGATACAAGCGCGCCCGGCCCCGGCCAAGGGGAACGGCCGGATGCGGCGGGGTTGTTTCGCCGCGCCGGCGGGCGCACACTCCGCGCGCGCCGACAGCGGCCGGACGGGAGGACGCGCCATGGCGGAAGGGAACCCGGACACGCGGGAAGCCGCGCTCGCGGCCGGCCTCGCCGAGGCCATGCCGCTCGCCATCGGGACGGTGGAGATCGGCGCCCGGCCGGCGGGGCTGGTGGTCGTGGACGAGGTGAACGGCTTCGCCACGCCCGGCGCCGGCGCGCTGGCCCCGCCGGAGGAGGACGCGCGCGTCTCCGCCATGGTCGCGGAGACCGACCGGCTGGCCCGCCTTTTCGCCGCCCGGGGCTGGAAAATCCTCGCCTTCCTCGACACGCACGAGCCGGGCAAGCCGGAGCCGCCCTATCCGCCCCATTGCGAGGCCGGAACCGGCGAGGAGGAGCTCGTCCCGGCTCTGAAGTGGCTGGAGCGCGAGCCGGCCGCCACGCTGGTCCGCAAGGACTGCATAAACGGTTTCGTCGGGGCGATCCGGCCGGACGGCTCCAACGCGCTGGCCGAGTGGGTGAACGCCAACCGGCTGGAGGAACTGGTCGCGGTCGGCATCTGCACCGACATCTGCGTGATGGATTTCGTGCTGACCGTGCTTTCGGCGCGCAACCACGGCCTGATGCCGAGCCTGCGCGAGATCGTCGTCCACGCGCCGGCCTGCGCCACCTACGACCTGCCGCGCGCGGCGGCGGCGGCGCGCGGCCTGCCGGAAACGCTGGCCCATCCGGGCGGGATCGCCCATTATATGGGCCTCTACTTCATGGCGTCGCGCGGCGCGGTCCTGGCCGACCGGATCGCGCTCGCCGAACCGCCGGCCGGCCCGTAGCGGCGCCCGCCCCGAACCCGGAAGGAGACCGAGCGATGCGTAACCCCCTGCGCGAGAGGCTGGACGCGGGCAAGGTCTCGGCCGGAATCCTGACGGCGCAGCCCAGCGCGACGACGGCCCAGACATTGGCCCATCTCGGCTTCGACTGGCTGTTCATCGACATGGAGCACGGCCCGATCGACATCGCGTCGTGCCACGCCATGATCGCCGCCACCGCCGGGACGGACTGCGCGCCCGTCGTCCGCGTGATGGAGCCGTCGATCTCCTTCACCAAGCCGGTGCTCGACGCCGGCGCGATGGGGATCGTCTTCCCGATGATCACGTCGGCCGAACGGGCGGAGGCGGCGGTGCGGGCGGTGCGCTACCCGCCGCGCGGCGAACGGGGATGGGGGCCGTTCTACGCCCCGATGCGCTGGGGCGGCGGCGACCCGATGGAATACTACCGGGCGTCGGACGGCGTCGTCGTCATCGCGCTGATCGAGCACGCGGACGCGGTGGCGAATATCGACGAAATCCTCGCGGTGGACGGGATCGACGTCTGCCTGATCGCGCCGATGGACCTCGCCGCCAGCCTGGGCCATGTCGGCGACCGCGACCAGCCGGAGGTCCAGGCCGCCATCGCCCGGGCCGAGGAGGCGATCCTCGCCGCCGGCCGCCCGATGGGCGGGCTGTGCCTGTCGGCGGAAGAGGGCAACGCGAAGATCGCGCGCGGCTACCGCGTCGTGCTGATGGCCCACGACCTGCTGCTGCTCGACATCGGCGCCAGATCCATGCTGGACGGGCTGGAGCGGTAGGGGGGGCACCCCTACCGGCGCGCGGCCGTGGCGCGGACCTTGTCGAAGGCGAGCAGGGCGGCCAGGAAGACATCCGCCTGGATCGTTCCCCTGACGGCGTTCCATTGCTCGAACGCGGTTTCGGCGGTGTCGACGGCCTCGCGGGCCGCGTCGAAACCGAAGGCGCAAGTCCGGTCGTAGTCGGCTTCGTGGCGGAAGCTTTGAAGATCGACGAAGGCGTGGGCGACATCCTTCAGTTCGTCCCGGAGCCCGCGTTCCCCCAGGGCATGGCCGAGTTTTTCGCCCACGGGGTCGCGGACGAAATGCTCCGCGACCGTCTTCATGTTCCGATGCGCGAACGCCCGGGCCAGCCAGTCCCGGAGCCGCGCCCGGTCCGGCCCCGGAAACATGCGCGTCGCCGCGGACTCGACCAGCAAATGGAACAGGGCGTAGTAGGCGGTGGAAACGGCGCGGCGCCGGCTCTCCTCGGACCCTCCCTCCGCGAGGCTCCGCGCCACGTCCAGCAGTCCGCGAGGCGAGATCAAGCCGTCGCTTCCGGTTCCGCGGCCGCCCGGCGATACCGGACAAGCGGCCACCACGCCGTATCGGTCCTGTCGCGCGCCACCTCGCGCACCCGCGCGCGGGCGGTTCGCCGCAGCTTCGCCCAGGTCTCCCTCCAGGCCTCGTTGTCGATGTTCTCGCCATCGACCACGGCCCAGACCCGGACGACGGGGTCGTCGTCCCAGTCCGTCCCGGTGGCGACCTCCCATTCCCGGGACAATTCCGGGAACTCCTCGATCTTTTCGAGCTCGGCCTTGACGATTTCGGGATCGAGGTCCATGCCGGGCCTCCCCTTCCGGTCGCGCGCCCGACTTTAGCAGGATCGGGGGCGAAACCGAAGCCGCCGCCCCTCACCCGCCCGTGTGGCTCATGTGGCGGGAGACCGAGGGGCCGCGGCGGCGGCGGTCGATGACGAAATCGTGGCCCCTGGGCTTGCGGGAAATCGCCTCGTGGATCGCGGCCTCCACCGCCTCGTCGGCCTCGGAGCCGCGCAGCGGCGCGCGCAGGTCCGCCGCGTCCTCCTGGCCGAGGCACATGTACAGCGTCCCGGTGCAGGTGAGCCGCACCCGGTTGCAGCTCTCGCAGAAATTGTGCGTCAGCGGCGTGATGAAGCCGAGCCGCCCGCCCGTCTCCTCGACCCGGACATAGCGCGCCGGCCCGCCGGTCTTGTAGTCGATGTCGGTCAGCGTAAACCGCTCGGCCAGCTTCGCGCGGACCATCGAGACCGGCAGGTACTGGCCGAGCCGGCCCTCGCCGCCGATGTCGCCCATCGGCATCACCTCGATGACGGTCATGTCGTAGCCGCGGTCGCCGGCCCATTGCAGCATGTCGCCCAGTTCGCCGTCGTTCACGCCGCGCAGGGCGACCGCGTTGATCTTGACGCGCAGCCCGGCCGCGTCGGCGGCGTCCAGCCCGGCCAACACCTGCTCCAGCCGGCCCCAGCGGGTGATCGCGCGGAACTTTTCCGGGTCCAGCGTGTCGATCGACACATTGACGCGCCGGACGCCGCAATCGGCCAGTTCCGCCGCGAAGCGCGGCAACTGGCTGCCGTTGGTGGTGAGCGTCAACTCCTCCAGCGCGCCGGTCTCCAGATGGGCCGACAGGCCGCGGACCAGGCTCATCGCGTTCTTGCGCACCAGCGGCTCGCCGCCGGTCAGGCGCAGCTTCTTCACGCCGAGGCGCACGAAGACCCCGCACAGGCGCTCCAGCTCCTCCAGGCTCAGCAGGTCCTTCTTCGGCAGGAAGGTCATGTCCTCTGACATGCAGTAGACGCAGCGGAAGTCGCAGCGGTCGGTGACCGACACGCGGAGGTAGGAGATATGGCGGCCGAAGGGGTCGATCATGGCGGGTTCCCGTCGTTCGGTGTCCGGGCGTTGTGCACGGCGGAACATAGCGCAAGGCCCTTATACCGCCCCCGGCCGCGCGCCGCAACGCCCCCGAACGCCGCGCGCCGGCCGCGCCGGCCGCGCCGGGCGGATCGACGCCGGGGGGGCGGGCGCGGTAGGGTTCGCGGGCGCGCCCCGGCGCGTTCCGGCGTTCCGGCGCCGATCGGGGCGCCGGAACGCCGGGGCCGGGAAGGAGCCATGGACGCCCTTGTCTTCGGCGCGGTCCTGTTCGCCGCGCTTCTCCACGCGGGCTGGAACGCCGCCGTCAAGCTGGAGCTGGACAGGCTTTCGCTGGTCGTGCTGCTGGGGTTCGGGCAGGCGCTGGTCGGGCTGGCGGTCCTGCCCTTCGCGCCCCGGCCGGACGCGGCGGCCTGGGGCTGGATCGCGGCCTCGGCGCTGCTCCACGCCGGGTACAAGGTCTTCCTGGTCGAGGCCTACCGCCACGCGGATTTGAGCCAGGCCTACCCGCTGGCGCGGGGGACGGCGCCGCTTGTCGTGGCGGCGGTCTCGGTCGTCGCGCTCGGCGAGCGTTTCGCGGCGACCGAGGCGCTGGCGATCCTGGCGATCTCGGCGGGCATCCTGCTGATGGCGCTGAAGGGCGCGGCGTCGGGCGGGCCGATGCGGGGCAAGGCGCTGTTTTTCGCGCTGGGGACCGCGTGCTTCACCGCCGGCTACACGCTGGTGGACGGGACCGGCGCGCGGATCGCGGGCACGGCCGCGGGCTTCATGGTCTGGATGACGCTCGGCGACGCGGCGGCGATGGCGGGCTACGCGCTGGCGGCGCGGGGGCGGGCGGCCTTGTCCGGCCTGCTCCCGCTGTGGAGGAAGGGCCTCGCGGTCGGCGCCGCGTCCTACGCCGCCTACTGGATCGCGCTGTGGGGCTTCACCCAGGCGCCGATCGCGCTGGTGGCGGCGCTCCGGGAGTCGAGCATCCTGTTCGCCACCCTCATCGCCTGGCTCGTCATGCGCGAGGCGGTGGGCAAGTGGCGGTGGCTCTCGGCCGGGGCGATCGCGCTCGGCGTCGTCTCGATGAAGCTCTGAGGCCGGCCCGCCCGCGCCGGCCCGCCCGCGCCGGCCCGCCCGCGCCGGCCCGCCCGCGCCGGCGCGGCCCCGCCTATGCCAGCCGGTCGCGCAGCCTGTACCACGCCATGGCCAGCGCCAGGGCCGGCGCGCGCAGCCGCCCGCCGGGGAAGGGGCGGTGGCGCAGGGCGGCGAAAATGTCGAACCGCTCCGCCTGGCCGGCGATCGCCTCGGCGATCGTCTTGCCCGCCATGCCGGTCAGCGCGACGCCGTGGCCGGAAAAGCCCTGGGCGTAGTAGATGTCGGGGGCGAGCCGGCCGAAATCCGGCGCCCGGCTCGTCGTGACGCCGATGAGGCCGGTCCAGGCGCGCTCCATCCGCGCCGGCGCGAGGTACGGGAACACGCGCGCGGCGCGCCGGGCGAGCAGCGGCGCCGGGTCCGCCGGCCCGCGCCCGGCATAGGCGGCCCCGGCCCCGAACAGCAGGCGCTTGTCCGCCGTCAGGCGGTAGTAGTCGATCGCCACGTCGCAATCCGCGACCGCCACGTCCGCCGGGAACAGCCGCGCCGCCGTCCCGGCGTCCAGCGGCGGCGTGACGCCGACGAAACTCGCCACCGGCGCCAGCCGCCGCGCCAGTTCCGGAACCAGGCGGCCGAGATAGGCGTTCCCGGCGAAGACCAGGAAGCGCGCCCGCGCCCGGCCGCGCGCCGCGCGGACGACCGGCCGGCCGGTCCGCCCGCAACGCTCCCATCCTTCGACCGCGCTCCGCTCGAACAGTTCCGCGCCCGCCGCCCGCGCCGCGCCGGCGAGGCCGAGCAGGTAGTTCAGCGGGTGGATCTGCCCGCCGCCCGGATCGTGCAGGCCGCCGGCGTAGGCCTCCGTCCCGACCAGGCCGCCCATCCCGGCGCGCTCGACGAGGCGGGGGCCGCGATAGCCGTAAATCTCCTCCCACTCCCGCGCGGTCCGCTCCAGGTCGGCGGCCTGGCGCGCCGTGCGGGCGGCGAAGAGGTAGCCGGAGCGGAGGTCGCAGGAAATCCGGTGGCGCGCGGTTCGCCGGCGCACATCCGCCAGCGCCTCGGCGCCCATATCCCACATCGCCCGCGAGGCTTCGAGGCCGGCTTCCCGGCGGATGCGGGCCATGTCGCAACTGTAGCCGGTCACAAGCTGGCCGCCGTTGCGCCCGGACGCGCCGTGGCCGAGCCGCCCGGCCTCCAGCAGCACCGTCCGGTAGCCGCGCTCGGCGAGGTGCAGCGCCGTCGACACGCCGGTCAGCCCGCCGCCGACGACGCACACATCCGCCTCCGCCTCGCCCCGCAATTCGGGCAGGGCGGGGAAGGGGTTCGCGGTGGCGGCGTACCAGGTTTCGGCCCGCGCGCCGCCGCCGGCCCCGGCGCCGCCGGTCACGGCCGTGTCCTTCCCGGTTGCCGGTTCCCGGCCGATGGCGTAGAACGCAGCCGCGCGCCACGCGCCGCCCGCCGCCGCGCGCGGCCCCCGCCGGGACCGCGGAGATGACCGCCGACCTCCCCGCCTGGATACGCGAACGCCGGATCGCCGAGGTCGAGTGCCTGGTGCCCGACATGGCCGGCATTCCGCGCGGCAAGATCCTCCCCGCCCGGAAGTTCCTCTCCAGCATCCGCGACCGCGGGCTGCGCCTGCCCGAAAGCATCTTCGTCCAGACCGTGACCGGGGCCTACGCCCGCGAGCGCGTCACCGCGCGGCGGGTGAGCGACGTCTACCTGCGCCCCGCCGCCGAGACCGCCCGGATCGTGCCGTGGTATCCCGAGCCGACGGCGCAGCTGATCCACGATCCCTTCCATTTCGACGGCTCCCCGGTGGACATCGCGCCCAGGCACGTGCTGCGCCGGGTGCTCGACCTTTACGCCGCGCGCGGCTGGCGGGCGGTCGTGGCGCCGGAACTGGAGTTCTTCCTCGTCAAGGTGAACGAGGACCCGGACTACCCGCTGGAGCCGCCGGTCGGCCGGTCGGGCCGGCCCGAAGCGGCGCGCCAGGCCTACGGCGTGGACGCGGTGAACGAGTTCGACCCGCTCTTCGAGGACATTTACGACCATTGCGAGGCCCAGGGCATCGACATCGACACGCTGACCCACGAGGCCGGCGCGGCGCAGATGGAGATCAACTTCAACCACGGCGACGCGATGGAGCTCGCGGACCAGGCGTTCCTGTTCAAGCGCACCGTGCGGCAGACGGCGCTCGGCCACAAGGTTTACGCCACTTTCATGGCGAAGCCCATGCAGGGCGAGCCGGGAAGCTCGCTGCACATCCACCAGAGCGTCCACGACGCGAGGACCGGGCGCAACATTTTCGCCGCGCCGGACGGCGGGGATTCGGACATTTTCCGCCACCATATCGGCGGGCTGCAGAAATACCTGCCCTCGGCGATGGCGCTGATGGCGCCCTATGTGAACTCCTACCGCAGGCTGGCGCCCAACATGGAGGCGCCGACCAACATGCACTGGGGCCGCGACAACCGGACGACCGGGCTGCGCGTGCCGGTGTCCGGGCCGGAGGAGCGGCGGGTCGAGAACCGGGTCGCCGGGGCCGACGCCAACCCCTACCTGGCGATCGCCGCCTCGCTCGCCTGCGGCTATCTCGGCATGGTCGAGCGGATCGAGCCGTCGCGCCCGGTCGAGGGGTCGGCCTACGCGCTGGCCGCCGGCCTGCCGCGCCATCTCGACGACGCGCTGAAGCGGTTCGGCCGCGCCCGCCCGCTGCGCGACATCCTGGGCCGGCGCTTCGTCAGCGTGCTCCGCGCGGTCAAGCAGGCCGAGTCCGAGGCCTGGCTCCAGGTCATCAGCCCGTGGGAGCGCGAGTTCCTGCTGCTGAACGTCTGACGCCGCCCGGCCTCGCGCCCCGGCGGCGCGTCCCGGCGGCGGTTCAGTGGAAGTCGCGGCTGGCGACGCGCAGCGTCTTGCGCATCCGGCGGGGGTGGACGCGGAGCGGCTGGGGCGGCGGGCCGCGCGCGTCCGGCGGCGGGCCGGCGTCCGCCAGCCGGGCCAGTTCCGGCGTCAGGTCCTCCAGGCCCTCGGCGACGACATGGACGACCCGGCCCTCGCGCTGGACCCGGCCATCGACGCCGAGCAGCCTTGCGTTCAGCACGGCGCGCCGGAACCGCTCGAAACGGTCCGGCCAGACGACCAGGTTGGCGACGCCGGTCTCGTCCTCCAGCGTGACGAAGACGACGCCCCGCGCCGTTCCCGGCCGCTGGCGCGCCAGCACCAGGCCGGCGAGGCGGACGCGCCGCCCGTTCCCCAGCCCGTCCAGCGCGGCGCAGGGCCGGCGGCCGCCGGCGGCGAGGACGCCGCGCAGCAGGGCCAGCGGGTGCGCCTTCAGCGAGAGGCCCAGCGCGTCGTAGTCGTCCGCCACCTCCTCCCCCAGCGGGGCCGGGGGCAGGACCGTCTCCGGCTCGACCCCCAGGGGCCGGCCCTCCTCCGCCGGGCCGGCGCGCCCAGGGCCGCGCGCCCCTTGCGCGGCGCGGAACAGCGGCAGGGCCGCCGCCGCGCCGCCCGCCGGCGCGTCCGCCTCGGCGGCGAGGCCGCGCGCGGCCCAGAACGCCTCGCGCCGCGACAGGCCCATGGAGCCGAAGGCGTCGCCCCGGGCCAGCGCCTCCAGGCAGGCCGGCCCCACTTCGGCCCGGCGCGCCAGGTCGCGCGGCGTCGCGTAGCCGTCCCCCCGGCGCGCCGCGATCCGGTCCGCGTCCTCCCGCCGCAGCCCCGCGATCCGCCGCAGGCCGAGGCGCAGGGCCGGCCAGTCCGGCCGGTCCGGCTCCAGGTCGCAGTCCCAGCCGACGCGGTTTATGTCCGGCGGCAGCACGGCGACGCCGTGGTCGCGCGCGTCGCGGACGATCTGCGCCGGCGCGTAGAACCCCATGGGCTGCGAGTTGAGCAGCGCGGCGGCGAAGGCGGCCGGGCAGTGGCGCTTCATCCAGCTCGAAACGTAGACCAGCAGCGCGAAACTGGCGGCGTGGCTTTCCGGGAAGCCGTAATCGCCGAACCCCTCGATCTGGCGGAAGCAGCGCGCGGCGAAGCCGCGGTCGTAGCCGCGCGCCGCCATGCCCTCGACCATCTTGCGCTCGAACGCGCCGATTTGGCCGGTCTTGCGGAAGGTCGCCATGGCGCGGCGCAGCTTGTCCGCCTCCGAGGGCGTGAAGCCGGCGGCGACGATGGCGATCTTCATCGCCTGCTCCTGGAACAGCGGCACGCCGAGCGTCTTTTCGAGCACCCGGCGGAGGTCCTCGGAGGGGTACTCCACCGGCTCCTCGCCGTTGCGCCGCCGCAGGTAGGGGTGGACCATGTCGCCCTGGATCGGCCCCGGCCGCACGATCGCCACCTCGATCACCAGGTCGTAGAAGCAGCGGGGCCGGAGCCGCGGCAGCATCGCCATCTGCGCCCGGCTCTCGACCTGGAAGACGCCGAGGGAATCGCCCTCGCACAGCATGTCGTAGACCGCCGGGTCGTCGGCCGGCACGGTCGCGGGGGTAAGGTCGCGGCCGTGGTGGCGGCGGATCAGGTCGAACCCCTTGCGCATACAGGTCAACATGCCGAGCGCCAGCACATCGACCTTGAGGATGCCGAGCGCGTCCAGGTCGTCCTTGTCCCATTCGATGACCGTGCGGCCGGCCATCGCCGCGTTCCCGATCGGGACCAGTTCGTCGAGCCGGCCGCGGGCGATGACGAAACCGCCGACATGCTGCGAGAGGTGGCGCGGGAAGCCGGACAGCCGCCGCGCGAGTTCGAGCGCGAGGCGCAGCGTCCGGTCGGCCGGGTCGAGGCCGGCCTCGCGCGCCCGCGCGGCGTCGGCGGCGCGGGAGGCGCTCCCGTCCCCGTCCCCGCCCCGGTCCCCTTCGCCCCGGCCGCGGACATGGCTCGCCAGCGCCGCCGTCGTGTCCGCCGTCAGGCCCATCGCCTTGCCGACATCGCGCAGCGCCGAGCGGGTCCGGTAGCGGATCGCGGTGGCGGCGAGGCCGGCGCGCTCGCGCCCGTAGGTCTCGTAGATGTGCTGGATCACCTCCTCGCGGCGCTCGTGCTCGAAATCCACGTCGATGTCCGGCGGCTCGCCGCGCTCCTCGCTGATGAAGCGCGCGAACAGCAGGTCGGACCGGCCGGGATCGACGGCGGTGACGCCGAGGCAGTAGCAGACGGCGGAGTTCGCGGCCGAACCGCGCCCCTGGCAGAGGATCTTCCTCGACTTCGCGAACCGCACGATGTCGTGGACGGTGAGGAAATAGGGCGCGTAGTCGAGCCGGCCGACCAGCGCCAGTTCCTCCCGAAGCTGGGTTTCCACCGCCGCCGGAACGCCGTCCGGGTAGCGTTCGGCCGCCCCTTCCCGGGTCCGCGCCTCCAGCTCCTCCTGGGCCGTGCGCCCCGGCGCGGCCGTCGCGTCGGGGTATTCGTAGCGCAACTCGTCGAGGGAGAAGCGGCAGCGCGCGGCGATGTCCACGGTCCGGGCGACGGCGCCGGGATGGCGGCGGAACAGGCGCGCCATCTCCTCCGGCGGCTTCAGGCAGCGCTCGGCGTTGGCTTCGAGGAGGAAGCCGGCCCGGTCGATCCGCGTTCCCTCGCGGATGCAGGTCAGCACATCCTGCAGCGGCCGGCGGTCGGGGCGGTGGTAGAGCGCGTCGTTGGTCGCGACCAGGGGCGCGCCGGCCGCGGCCGCCAGCGCCGCCAGCGCGTCGAGCCGCGCGTCGTCGTCGCCGCGATGGCGCGTCGAGGCGGCGAGGAAGACCGCGCCCGGCAGCCGCGCGGCCCAGTCCGCGAGCTCCTCCGCGAAGCGGCGCGGCGGGACGGCCCCGTCCGGCGGGATGGCGACCAGCACCTGCCCCTCGGCGAAGTCGCGGACATCGGCGCGCGCGAGCCGGCATTCGGCCTTGGCGCCGCGCAGGTTGCCCAGCGTCAGCAGGCGGGACAGGCGGCCGTAGGCGGCGCGGCGCGTCGGCAGGCAGAGCAGGCTCGCCCCGTCCACGAGGTCGAGGCGCGCGCCGACGACGAGCGGCAGGCCGGCCGCCCGGGCGGCGACATGGGCGCGCGGCGCGCCGGCCAGCGTGTTGCGGTCGGTTATCGCCGCCGCCCGGTGGCCCAGCGCCGCCGCCGCCTCCACCATCTCCCAGGGATGCGAGCCGCCGCGCAGGAAGCTGTAGTTGCTCGTGGCCTGGAGTTCGACATAGCCGTCCATGGCGGCGCTCCGGCGCGCGTCAGGCGAAGAGGCCGTGCAGGCGCCAGGCCGGCGCCTCGCCCCGCTCGGACAGGCCCTCGCGGAACAGCCAGTAGCGCCGCCCCTCGCTGTCCTCGACCCGGAAATAGTCGCGCGTCGCCGGCGGCGCGCCGGCGCGCCACCATTCCGGCGCGATCCGTTCGGGACCGGCGGCGCGGACGACCCGGTATTCGACGCCGCGCCAGCGGAAGCGGACCGGCGGGCGGTCCGGCAGCAGGGCCACCGCCTCCACCGGCTCCGGGCGGCGCAGCAGCCGGGCCGGGCGAGGGGCGCCGGGGCCGGGCGCGTCCGCCGGCCAGGGGGCCGCGCCGCCTTCCCCCTCCGCGCCGGCGGGGAGGCGGGTCTCGGCCCGTTCCGGCGCGTGGCTCTCGCGGGGCGCGGGGCGCGCGACCGCGCCCGGTCCGAGGCGGCTGGCCAGCAGGTCCGCCAGCCCGTCGAGCGCGCGCGCCGCCGGCGCGGCGCCGAGGCCGGCCTGCTCGCCCCGGAACGGCTCGACCGCGACCGCCTCCAGCGCCGCCGCGTCGATGCCGAAGCCGGGATCGACCCTGTCGAAATGTTCGGCGAACAGGCGGAGCAGCGCGTCGGCGTCGCGGCTCGCCCGGACGGTCCCGATCGAGAGGCGGCGCGTCTCCCCGTCGGTCCGGTAGAAGACCAGCCGCAGGCGGCGCGCGCCCAGGTCCTCCCGCGCCAGCCGCTCGACCAGCCGTCCCAGCAGGCGGCGCGCGAGGCGGGCGATGTCCTCCGCCGTCGCCACCGGCTCCGGCAGGGACAGGCGGACGCGGCGCGGGACGGCCGGCGCGCGGGGGGAAAGCGGCTCCGGCTCCTCCCCCAGCGCCTGGGCGAGCCGGCGCGCCGGAACCGGCCCGAACCGCGCGGCGAGCGGCGCGCGCGGCGTGTCGAACAGGTCCGCGACCCGGCGCAACCCGACCCGCTCCAGCCCCTCCGCCGCCGCCGGGGGCAGCCTGAGCGCGGCGAGCGGCAGCGGCGCGATCGCGGCGCGCTGCCCGCCGGAGGGGACGATCCGCGCCCGCCCGTCGCCGAAGCGCGCCAGCGCCCAGGCCGCGCCGGCCGTGTCGGCGAGCGCGGCCCGCGCGGTCCAGCCGAGGCCGGCGAGGCGGTTCAGGGCGTCGTCGAGCAGCGCCGCCTCGCCGCCGAACAGGTGGGCGCAGCCGGCGATGTCCAGAAGCAGCCCGCCGTCGCCGCCCATCCCGTCCGCCGCCGCGCCGCCTTCCGGGTCCGGGGCGACGGCGGGCGTGTAGCGGCCGCACCAGTCGGCCAGACGGTCGAGCGCGGCGCGGTCCGCCGCCGGATCGGCCTCGGCGACGCGCAGCCCCGGCGCGAGGGCGAGCGCGTCGGCCAGCGCCCGGCCGGGGCCGATCCCGGCCGCCATGGCGCGCGGGCAGGCCGCCGCGACGACGCGCCTTCCGCGCGCGTCCCGCGCCAGCGCCGCCGGCCTGTCGCCGGCCGCCCCGCCAGCGCGCCGCAGCCGCTCGACCGACAGCCACGGCAGCCAGAGGCAAAGCACGCGCCGGCGCGCGGGGAGGGAAGTTCGTTGCTCGTTCGTTCTCATAAGAACATATTAGAAACGCACGCCCGGGAACCGCAACCCCCCTGTCGAAGATTTTTTCCGCGGAAAGATTCGCCCGAGCATCGCGCCGCCCGCGCCCCGGCGCCGGCCCCAAGCGCAACCGTTGCCCCAGGCTCCGACGCCGCCCGGCCCCCGGCCGGACGAGGCGTCAAATCAGTCCCGGCAGCCAAAGGCAGGTCGCCGGCAGGGCCAGAATGAGCGCGACGCGGACGAAATCGCTCAACAGGAACGGGACGACGCCCCTGAACGATTCGCCGAGCGGAACGCCGTCGGCGAGCGCGTTGATCACATAGACATTGAGGCCGATGGGCGGGGTTATCAGCCCGACCTCGACGACGATCAGCGCCAGGATGCCGAACCAGATCGCGATCTCCTCCTCGGTCAGGCCGAAATCGAGACCGGTCACCAGGGGGAAGAACACCGGCACCGTCAGCAGGATCATGGCCAGGCTGTCCATCACGCAGCCGAGGACCAGATAGACGAGCAGGATGCCGACCAGGATCGACATCGGCGCCAGCCCCGATCCCGCGAACGCGCCGGCCAGTTCGACCGGAATCTGGGACAGCGCGAGAAACCCGTTGTAAACCCCCGCGCCGATCAGGATCAGGAAGATCGCCCCGGTGGCCTTCGCGGTCTCGAACACGCTCGCCGCGAAGTTCGCCCAGGTCAGCCGCCCGTAGGCCAGCGCCAGCGCGGCGGTCGCCGCCGCCCCGATCGCGGCGCCCTCGGTCGGGGTGAACACGCCGAGATAGATGCCGCCGATCACGAGCAGGAAGATCGCCGCGACCGGCGCCACCGCGCCCAGGCTGCGCACGCGCTCGCCGAGCGGCGCGGCGGCGACGACCGGACCCGCTTCGGGCCTGAAGCGGACATAGACGGCGATCGCGGCGGCGTAGCCGAGCGTGGCGATAACGCCGGGGATCAGCGCGGCGAGGAACAGCTTGCCGATCGACTGCTCCGCGATGATCGCGTAGATCACCAGGATCACCGATGGCGGGATCAGGATGCCGAGCGTGCCGCCGGCGGCCAGCGAGCCGGTGGCCAGCGCCCCGGAATAGCCGTGCCGCTTCATCTCCGGCAGCGCCACCGAGGCCATCGTCGCCCCGGTCGCGAAGGACGAGCCGCAGATGGAGCCGAACACCGCGCAACCGCAGACGGTCGATATGGCCAGCCCGCCGCGGCGATGCCCCACCCAGGCGCGGGCCGCGTCGAACAGCGAGCGGCCGAGTCCGGCCCGGGTCGCGAACTGCCCCATCAGCAGAAACAACGGCACCACCGACAGCGTGTAGCCCGACACCCGGCCGAAGGTCGCGTCGTTGAGCAGGGCGAGAAACGCGGGCCATCCCGCGAGCGAGGCGAAGCCGACGCCGCCGACGACGAACATGGCCAGCGCGACCGGCATTCGAAAGGCGATCAGCACCAGGCAGACGCCGAACATGACCCCGCCGAAAGCGATGTCGGTCATCGCGCGAGCTCGCGCAGGCGCCGGCGCAACGTCCAGGCGCAGACCGCGGTCAGCCACGCCGCCCCGGCCAGCGCCGGGAAGTAGCCCCAATGGACCGGAATGCCGAGAAACACGGTCGTCTCGCCGTCCCCGAGCTTGTGCATGGCGCCGACGCCGAGGCGCCACGCGATCAGCGCCGCGACCGCGACGAACACGAGGTTGTGCGCCGCGTCCAGCGCCGCCCTGAAACGCCGGGGCAGCCCCCCGGCGAAGAACCCGACGACGATGTTGGCGTCCTTCAGGTGGCAATAGGGAAAGAAGGCGAATATCGCGACGCCGCAGGCCAGTTCGGTGATCTCGTAGTCGCCGGGGATCGGCGCGCCGAAGAGATAGCGTCCGGCGACGCTGGCCACGGTCATCGCCGCGACCCCGGTCAGGATCAGGCCGCCCGCCATCGCGAGCGCCTCGGTCAGGCGCTCGATGGCGGCTTCGGCGCGGCGCTCCGCCGGGGACGGGGCCGGTCCGGGCCGCGCGGCTCTTTCCTCGTCGCCGTGCATCGCCCGCTTGCCGGCGCGGTCAGTCGCTGTACTTGGCGACCAGGCGCTTCGCCTCGGCGAGCAGCATCCGCCCGTCGTGCCCCATGGCGCCGACCTTCTCCACCCAGCGGTCGACGACCGCCTGGCTCGCCCGCGCCCAGCGCTCCCGCTCCGCCTCGGGGAGCGACAGGATCGGATGGCCCCGCTCGACCGCGATCGCCCGGCCCGGCGCCTCGTCGTCCTCCCACAGCCGGCCGAGCCGTTTGGCCAGCGCGATCCCGGTGCTGTCGTCGATGACGGCCCTGATGTCCGGCGGCAATCCCTCGTAGCGCGCCTTGTTCATCGCCATCACGAACTGGACATTGAGGAGGCCGACCTCGGTGTGGAAATCCGTCACCTCGTGCAGGCGGAAGGGGCGCATGATGGTCCAGGGGACCGCGATCCCCTCGACCACGCCCCGGGACAGGGCCTCGTACACCGCCGGGATCGGCATCCCGACCGAGACGGCGCCGAACGCGGCGAACACCTCGCCGGCGATCCGCGAGGGGGAGCGGATCTTCAAGCCCTCGAAGTCCTCCAGCGTGCGAACCGGTTTCCGCGAGGTATGGATATGGGTGCGCGCGGTGGTGTGGAACACCAGCGGGTGGGTGTCGCCGTATTCGTCCTTCATCCACTTTCGGTGGAACTCGGTCAGCGCCTGGCTGGTCGCCACGGCGTCGCCGGCGACGAAGGGCAGTTCGAACGCCTCCGTGAGCGGAAACCGCCCCGGCGAATAGCCGGGAACCGTCCAGGCGATATCCACCGCGCCGTCGCGCGCCTGCCCGTAGAGGTCCGAGGGCTTGCCGCCGAGTTGCATGGCGGGAAACACCTGGACCCTGACCCTGCCCCCGGTCTTGCGCTCGATCTCCTCGGCCCAGGGCCGCATGAACAGCCGGTTGGCGATCGCCTTGGGCGAGTTGAAATTGTGCAGCCGGAGCGTAATCCGTTCCGCGTCCGCGCCGTTCGGCGCCAGGCCGGCCAGCGCCGCGGCGAACGACGCAAGGGCCGCGCGGGCCGCGAAACGTCGAATCGCGTTCATCCTTGTCTCCCGTGGACTCCCCCCGGGGGCCGGCGGGACGCGAAGCGGCGCGCCGGGCGTCGCTTCCCGAGGCCGGACGGCTCCGCCGGACGGGCGGGGGTCGAGGCGCCTAACCGGGGCGGCCCCTCCTCCAGTCCCACCGCGCGACGACGGATTCGGCGACGACGCCCGCCTTCCGGAAGGGGCTGTCGGCGTCGAAGGCCCGCGCCGCCTCGAGCGAGGGGGCCTCGATCACCTGGAGGCCGCCGTTCATGGTTTCCCCGTCGTCGGCCATCGTCGGCCCTCCGAGGAGGACGGTCACGCCGGGATGGTCCGGGTGGTCGTCCATCCACGCTTGGAACTCGTGCACCGTGTCGGCGCGCGCCTGTTGCATACCGGGCTTGTCGGTCACGAAAATCGCGAAGTACATTGGGCGTGTCCTCCCTGACGGGGTTACGGGAGCACAAGTGTAGCGGCGTTTCCGGGTTCCCGCCACCGCGACGGTCCGCGCCGCGCCGCGGCGGCGATTGCCTCGCGGGCGCGAATCGAAAATACTCCGCGCATGGCCACGCCCGCCCCCGGCTCCGGCGCCAGCCGTTCCCCCGACCGCAAAATCCCGGCGGCGCTCGCCCTCGGCCTCGGCCTGCAGCTCGCGGGCCTTGTCCTGCCGGGCATGGTTCTGATGCCGACGATCGTTTTCCGGTCCGCCGGGCAGGCCGAATCGGTCCTGCTCTGGGGCGTTTCCGCCTCCGTCGTCGCCTGCGGCGCGACCATGCTGTTGCAGGCGGTCCGGGTGGGCCGGATCGGCGCCGGCTACATCCTGACGACGGGAACCTCCGGCGCCGCCATCGCGGTCTGCGTCGCGGCGCTCGTCGCGGGCGGCCCGGCCCTGCTCGCCGTCCTGATGGTGGCCCTGGCGCTTTTCCAGTTCGCCTTCTCGGCGCGGCTGGCGCTGTTCCGGCGGGTCCTGACGCCCACCGTCACCGGAACGGTCATCATGCTGACGCCGGTCACGGTGATGCCGGTCATCTTCGGCCAGCTGGAGAACGTGCCGGCCGGGACGGCCGGGCCGGCCGCGCCGCTGACCGCCTTCGCGACCCTGGCCGTCGTCGTCGGCATCGTGTTGACGGCGAGGGGGCCGCTGCGCCTCTGGGCGCCGATAGTCGGCGTCGCCGCCGGTTCGGCCGTCGGCGCGTTTTTCGGCCTCTACGATTTCGGCCGCGTCGCCGCCGCGCCCTGGATCGGCGTTCCCGCGGCCGAATGGCCGGGCCTGGACCTGGGCTTCGGCCCGGCATTCTGGGCGCTTCTGCCGGCGTTCCTGTTCGTCGCGCTGATCTGCACGATCCAGACCCTGAGCGGCACGCTCGCCATCCAGCGCGTGTCCTGGCGCCCGGTCCGGGCGGTGGACTTCCGCGAAGTGCAGGGCGCGGTGGCGGCGGACGGCGTCGGCAACCTGCTGTCCGGCCTCGCGGGCACGATGCCGGTCGGTTTCCGCCCGACCGGCGCGTCGGTGGTCGAACTCACCGGGATCGCGTCGCGGAGCATCGGGGTCGCGCTGGGCGCGATGGCCATCGCGCTGGCGTTCCTTCCGAAGGCGCTCGCCGCGATCCTGGCGATACCGGGTCCGGTCGTCGCGGCCTTCGTCACGATCATGATGGCGACCATCTTCGTCATCGGCATGAGGATCGTCGTCCAGGACGGGCTGGACTACCGCAAGGGCGCGATCGCCGGCATCGCCTTCTGGATCGGCGTCGGTTTCCAGAACGGCGCGATCTTTCCCGAATACGTGGCGGAATTCGCCGACGGCCACCTGCGCAACGGGATGATGGCCGGCGGCCTCGCCGCCATCGTCATGACCGTCTTCTCCGAACTGACGAAACCGCGCCGGCGCCGGATCGAGGTCGCGTTCGACAACTCGGCGCTGGAGACGATCGGCGCGTTCCTGCGCGACTTCGCCTCTCGCGGCGGCTGGGGCGCGGCGATGGCGGACCGGCTCGAAGCCGTCGGCGAGGAGACCCTGCTGACGCTGCTGGACCGGGACGGGGACGAGGCGCGGCGCGAAAGGCGGCGGCTGCTCGTGGTCGCGCGAAGGGAGGACGACGGCGCGCTCCTCGAATTCGTCGCCTCGACGGAAGGCGACAACCTCCAGGACCGGCTCGCGCTGCTCGGCGAGCCGGCGGCCGACGAATCGATCGAACGGGAGGTCTCGCTGCGGCTGCTCCGGCACCTCACCTCCTCGATCCGCCACCAGCAATACCACGACGCCGACATCGTGACCGTCCGCGTGGAGGCCCCGAAGCCGGCGTGACGCCGGAACGGCGGCGGCGAGGCCGCGGCCCGTCGCCAACGCGGCCGGACCGGTATGCTATGTTGCCGGGACCGCCCCGCCCTCGCGGGGCTTGCACGGGCCGCGACGACCGCCGCGGGCCCCGGCGGGAACCGCCGGCGGCCCCCTCGTTCGTCCGGCAACGGAAGGGAGCATATCGACATGCGCATCCACAAAACGGCCTCCATGGCCATCGCCGCCCTGGCCCTGGCGTGGTCGGCGCCGGCGGCCGCCCACGAACACGGCTCCTGGTACGCCGGCGAGGACGCCGGCTTCCCCGCGCCCGCGGGGGCCGGCGACATCGTGCCGGCGGGTTCGGCGCTGATGCGCCTCTTCGACGGCGGCTGCCTGCTCACCGAAGGGGTCGCCGCCGGCCACGACGGCTACATGTATTTCAGCGACATCACCTTCACCAAGTTCTGCAGGGACCCGTCGGGCCTCTACCCGCAGGCGGGCAACATCTGGCGCTACGACCCGGCGTCGGGCGACACGACGATCTTCCGGAGCCCGAGCGGCATGTCGAACGGCATCAAGTTCGACCGCGACGGCAACATGCTGGCCGCGCTCGGCGCCGACTACGGCGGCCGGATGCTGGTCAAGACCGACATGGCGAGCGGCAAGACGTACATCCTGTCCGGCGTCTACAACGGCAAGTCGTACAACGCGCTCAACGACATTACGATCGACGAGCAGGGCCGGATCTATTTCTCCGACCCGCGCTATCTCGGGCACGAGCCGGTCTTCCAGCCGGGCTTCGCCGTTTACCGGCTGGACCCCGACGGGACCGTCGACCGCATCGTCACCAACGGCGGCAAGACCAACGGCGTCCTGGTCTCGCCGGACCAGTCGACGCTCTACGTCGTGAGCAACGACAACGGCTGGCTCGGCTTCATGCAGCTGGACGAGACCGACCAGGCGCCGACGGTGAGCCGGCACCTGCTGCAGGCCTACGACCTGAACGCCGACGGCACGGTGAGCAACCGCCGGGTCGTCATCGACTACTCGGAACTCTACCCGGGCAAGCCGTGCAGCGGTCCCGACGGCCTGGTCGCCGATGTCGACGGCAACATCTACATGGCCGAGCGCTGCGAGCACCGCCCCGGCATCGCCGTGCGCGACAAGGACGGCAACGAACTCGCCTTTATCTCGACGGGCGAGGAACTGCCGACCAATGTCGGCTTCGGCCGCGGCGTCGAGCGGGACGTGCTCTACGTCACGTCCGGCAAGAGCCTCTACAAGATCAAGCTGGGCAAGGAGGGCTACGAGCTCCCGTAACCCGCGGCGGGCGGGCGGGCGGCGTCGCCGCCCGCCCCCTCTCGGGCGCGCCTCGGCTCGGGGGCCGGGGCGCGCCGGAGCGCGACGGGCCGCGGCGGTTCGTTACGCGCGGCGCATGAAGCTTCGCAACGCCGACAGCACTTCCTCCGGGGCCTCTTCCGCCAGGAAGTGCCCGCAATTTGCGAATTCGCGCAACTCGGCGTCGGAAAGCGCCGACATCCAGCGTTCGAGCTCCTTCCCGCGGAACGCGATGTCCCTGGAGCCCCAAAGGACCAGCGCCGGCTTGCCCGCGAAGGCCGCGCGGTCGCTCCAGATCGAGTCCAGCCAGGCGCTGGCGGCGACGATGTGTCCCGGCAGGGCGGCGCTGGCGGAACGCGCCCGGGGCGAGGGCTGGGCGTTGCGGTAGTGCGCCATCGCCTCCGGCGTCAGGACGCGCCGGTCGCCGACCGCCCTCGGCATGACCTTGTTCACGAAAACATTGTGCCGCTTCACCAGGTATTGCCCGACCCAGCTCGACATCAGGAAACCGAAAGATTCGAAGTGGAAATCGCCCGCCACCGGCCAGCACCAGGTGTTCGCGATAACGATCCGCTTCACGCGGCCCGGATGCCGGCGCCCTCGTCCACGTAGTGCATCCGGTGGCCCGTCGGCGTGTCGAGGAACCTGCTCTCGAACGGGAACATTTCGTCCGACACCCAAGCCGGACGGGAGGCCGACTCCATGCGGTCCATCTTCGGTTGCCCCTTGTCCTTCGTTACCCCTTGTCGGCCCCCGCGCGGCGGCGCTTGCGGGCGCCCGCGGGCGGCTTGGCGGGGAGGGAGGCGGCGAAGGCGGCGGCGCGGTCCACCCAGTCCGCGAGATCGGCGTCCGCCGCGATGTCGGCCGGCTCGACCACCGCCCACCCCCGCATGGCGCGGCCGTTCATGTCGGCCGGCCGCGTGTGCGGCCGCGCCAGCGTCTCGTCGCGGGACGCCCTGTCGAGCCGCGCGATGAGCGAACCTTTCCATGTGCCGACGCACATGTTCCCCTCGACCATGAAGCAGACGCCGCCGAACATCTTGCGCTCGGAAACGCCGCTCCAGCGCGCGAGGATCGGGCGGATGCGGGCGCGCAGCGCCTCGTCCCCGGTCGTCCCGGCCTCCGTCATTCGGCCTCTCCCGGCGCCCCCGCGCCTCAGTTCATGCCGCGGGCCCTGGCGACGTCGTCGTAGGCGGCGTTGATGGCGGCCATCTTGTCGTTGGCCTGGCGGACGAACTCCTCCGGCATTCCCTGGGCGATCAGGCGGTCCGGGTGGTTCTCCCGGACCGACTTGCGCCACGCCGCCCGGACCTCGGCGTCGCTCGCGGCCGGATCGACGCCGAGCACGCGGTACGGGTCGTCCGCCGCCGAGGCGCCGTGGAGCGAGAGCAGCCGCTCGAACTCGGCCCGGCCGAAGCCGAAAATCGCCGCCACCCGCTCCAGGTAGGCGCGCTCGTTCTCGTGGACCACGCCGTCGGCCCTGGCGATGTGCAGCAGGCCGCCGAGCAACTCCTCCAGGACCGGCGACCCCGGGCGGAACAGCCGCGCGATCTGGCGGGCGTAGGGTTCGAACCCGGTCGCCTCGCGCCGCGCCTGGTCCCACACCCGGCCGACATTGCGGGCCTCCTCCGGCGGGATGCGGAACACCTCGCGGAAGGCGGCGATCTCGTCGCGCGTGACCACGCCGTCGGCCTTGGCCATCTTGGCCGACAGCACGATGACGCCGATGGTGAAGGCGACCTTGCGGGTGGACTCCTCCTCGTCGACCCGCGGCTCCGGCGGCCCGGCGGAGGTCATGCGGTCCACCGCGTGCCCGGCCGCCGCGCCGATCAGCGCGCCGATCGGCCCGCCGAGCGCGAGGCCCGCCGCGCCGCCGATCACCTTGCCCCAGATGCTCATCGCGCGCTCACCGGGGCGCGGCGGCCATGTTGCCGCCATCGACGGTGGCCAGCCCGCCGGTGGTCCGCTCCGCCAGCGCCTGTTCGAGGAAGGCCCGGGCCACATGCCCGGCCGACACCTCCAGCCCCAGCAGGTTGCCGGAGAGGTACTCGGCCTCGTCCACGCCGCGGGCGGCGGCGCGCGCGGCGACGGCCGCGTCCGTCAGCAGGCCCGAACGCACCCGGTCCGCGTTGACGGCGTTGGAGCGGATGCCCTGGCGGCCGTACTCCAGCGCGTATTGCCGCGACAGGAACAGCGTCGCCGCCTTGGGCAGGCCGTAGGGGCCGAAATTCGCGCCCGGGTTCACCGCCTGCTTGGAGGCGTTGAACAGCAGCGCGCCGCCCGTCCCCTGGGCCAGCATGATCCGCGTCGCCGCCTGGGCCGCCGCCTGGTGGGCGAAGAAGTTGATCTCGAAACTGCGGCGCAGCGCGGCGTCGTCCACCGTGCCGATCCCGCCCTCCCAGGCCGCGCCGGCGTTGGAGACCAGGATGTCCACCCCGCCGAACGCCTCGGCGACGCGGCGGAAGGCGGCGTCCAGCGCGGCCCGGTCCGTGACGTCGCATTCGATCCCGATCGCGCCGTTGCCGGCGGCCTCCGCCGACTCGCGCGCGGCCTCGCCGTCGATGTCGAGCGCGGCGACATGCGCCCCCTCGGCCGCGAACAGGCGCGCCGTCGCCCGGCCGATCGTCCCGCCGCCGCCGGTGACGACCGCGACATGGCCGGAAAGCGGCTTCTCGACGACGGATTCCAGCTTGGCCTGTTCGAGCGACCAGTACTCCAGCTTGAACAGCTCCGCCTCCGGCAGCGGCGCGAAGCGGCCGATCCGCTCCGCCCCCTCGATCGTCTCGACGCAGATTTCGGCGAGGTCGGCGGCGATGGCGGCGTCCTTGCGGCTCCGGCCGATCCCGAACAGGCCGACGCCGGGAACCAGCGCGACGCGCGGCGCCGGGTCGAGCATCGTCCGCGGCGTGTCGTCCAGCGCGTCGCAGCGGCGGAAATAGGCCTCGTAGGCGGCCGCGAAGTCGGCCGCGCGGCGGTGCGTGTCGGCCCGGAAGGCGTCGAGCGCGCCGGCCGCCGGCGCGGCGAGGACCAGCGGCCTCGGCTTCACGCGGATGACGAGGTCCGGCGTGCCGACGCCGCGCATGGCGTAGTCCGCGACCCCGGCGCCGTTCACGAAGGCGTCCACGCGCGGGTTCGAGCGGCGGTCCAGCACGAAGCGGCGGTAGCGGCCGCCGCCCAGCGCCCGGGCCGCCGCGCCGCGCACGATCGGCGCCACGTCGGCGACGGCGGCCGGCCGGGCCGGAAGCGCGGCGGCGGGGACGAAGGGCCGGCGGCGGCCGCGCGCGATCCGCGCCTCGGCCAGGCTCGCCGCCGCGATCGTGCGCTCGTAGGAGGTCCGGGCGTCCCCGGCGAAGGTGAAGAGGCCGTGCTTGTCGAGCACCAGGCCCTCCACCTCCGGGTCCGCCTCGTAAACCTCCGCCGCCGCCCTGGCGAGGTCGAGGCCGGGCGCCACGTAATCGACGATCCCGAAACGGCCGCCGAAGACCTCCCGGCAGATGTCCTGGCCGTCCGGCTGGTCCGACAGGGCGAGGACGGCGGTGGAATGCGTGTGGTCCACATAGCGGTGCGGCAGGAAGGCGTGCAGCAGCGTCTCGACGGAAGGGTTGGGCGCCGAGGGGTCGAGCAGGTTGGCCCGCTGCAGCTTCACCATGTCCTCGTCCGACAGCGCGTCGAAGCCGCGCGCCTTGCGCAGCGGGGCAAGCTTGACCGCCGGCAGGCCGGCCGCCTCGATCGTCGCCATGTCCCAGCCGCTGCCCTTGACGCAAAGAACCTCCCACTCCTCGCCCGTCATGTCGGTCGCGCGGGTCTTGAGCGAGGTGTTGCCGCCGCCGTGCAGCACCAGGCTGGGGTCGCCGCCCAGCAGCCGGGTGGTGTACACGCGCAGCGCGAGGTCCTCGGCGACGCCGAGGGCGGCGTGGCGCTCCACCGCCGCCCGCGCGTCCGTATCGCTCCACCGGCTTTCCATCGCCGCCGTCCCGGCTATCCGATCCGGTGCTTTTCGACCGCCGCCGGGTCCACCCGGACGCCGAAGCCCGGCGCGCCGGACACGCGGATAACGCCGTCGCGGACCTCCGGCCCCTCGGCCAGCATCCCGTTCCACAGCGGGTCGCGTTCGGGATCGGCGAAACACTCGACGCAGAAACCGTGCGGTTGCGAGGCCAGCAGGTGCAGCGCGACCTGCGGCTCCTCGTGGTGCGTCAGGCCGACATCGGCCAGCGCGGCCAGCCCCGCCACCCGGAGCCAGCCCGACACGCCGCCGGACTCCGAAGCGTCGTAGTTCACCATGTCCACCGCGCCCGAGGCGATCAGCCGGCGCATCGCGTGGCCGACGATCTCGCTCTGGCCGGCGTTGACCGGGATGGAGGTCGCGCGGCGCACCTCGACCATGCCCGCGATGTCGTCGAACCAGTGGCACGGCTCCTCGAACCAGGCGATGTCGAGCGGCTCGACCAGGCGGGCGAAGCGGACCGCGTCGCGCCACGCCCAGCCGCGGTTGGCGTCCACCGAAATCATGAAGTCCGGCCCCGCCCCGTCGCGCGCCGCGCGCACCCGCTCGGCGTCCGCCTCCGGCGAAAGGCCGCCGACCTTGACCTTGCAGCCGGCCATGCCGCGCCGGCGCAGGTCCTCCATCTCGCGGCCGAGATCGGCGAGCGTCTTGCCCTCCCGGTAATAGCCGCCGATGGAGACGATCGGCATCTCGACGCGGAAGCCGCCGAGCAGGCGGCAGGCGGAAACGCCGTAGCAGCGCGCCGTCGCGTCCCACACGGCGCTGTCCACGCAGGCGATGGCCTGCATCGCGAGTTCGGGCGCCATCGCGGCGCCGGGGACCGTCGCCTCCAGCCGGGCGTACAGGCGGCTCCGGTCGCGAACGTCCTCGCCGAGGAGCAGCGGGGCCAGCCGCTCGTTGACGATGGCGGCGATCTCGGGCCCGTGGACCCGGTTGTCGCCGTTGTAGATTTCCGCCAGCGGCCCGTCGCGGACCTGCAGGCGCGTCACCACCGCGCAGCGCGAGGTCACGCTGTAGGTGCTGCCCCCGAAATCCCGGGCGAGCGGAATGCGGATCGGGATCGCCTCGATCCTGTCGATGATCATGCCCCGCTCCGCCCCCGGTTCGCACGGTTCCAGCCTCGCACGATTCGCCCCGCCCGCAAAGGGCCGCGGCGGGCGGCGGCTACCGATAGACGTCCCGGCGGTGGCCGACGCGCACGACGACGATGCGCACGCGCTCCCCGTCGATTTCGGCCACGATCCGGTAGTCGCCGACGCGATAGCGGTGGAGGCCGCGAAACCGGGCGCCGCGCATCGGGTTCCCCATCGCGCGCGGGTCGGGCGCGCGGGCCAGGCGGTTCTCCAGGAAATCCTGGATGCGGACTCGAACGGGGCGATCGAGGCGGCGAAAAGACCGGCGCCCGCCGGCGGTGAACTCAATCCGCCAGGTCACCCCAGACCTCCGCGGAAGTGTAGGTCCTCGTCTCCCCGCGTTCGAGGCGGTCCAGCTCCGCCTCGGCGAGGCGCAGGTCCTCGATGTCCTCCAGCTGCTCCTCGATGGCTTCGAGGACCAGGTCGCACTGGGTCCGCCCGGTCTCCCTGGCCAGATGGGCGAGGCGGAGGGCGATCTCCTCGGGCAGTTCGATGTTGAGGATGGCTTGCGTGGCGTGGATGGCTTGCATGGCGTCCTCCCGCGTTCCGGGCGATATACGCCGCGCCGGCCGGCGCGTCCATCCCGCCGGCGCCAAGGCGCTTGACGCCGGGCGCGCGGCGGGGAAGGTTCGCGCGCCCATCGGGGCGCGACCGGAACCGCCGGGGGAGGGCGCGGCATGAGCGCGGGGGAACGGCTGCCCGGAACGCCGGAGCCGATGCATGTCTGGACCGGCCACGAAGGCGTGCCGATCGCCGGCGACGTCTGGGGCGGCCCGGACGGCCCGCTGGTCGCGCTGATGCATGGCGGCGGCCAGACGCGCCATTCCTGGAAGGGCGCGGGCGAGGCGCTGGGCCGGGCCGGCTACCGCGCCGTCGCCTTCGACGCGCGCGGCCACGGCGATTCCGGCTGGGCCGGCGACGGGAACGGCTACCGCGTGGACCGGATGGTCGAGGACCTCAGGCGCGTCGCCGCCGCGCTGGGCGCGGCGCGGCCGGTGCTGGTCGGCGCGTCGATGGGCGGCGGGACCGGCCTGGTCGCGGCGGGCGAGGGGCTGGTGGACGCCGCCGCGCTGGTCATGGTCGACATGGCCCCGCGCATCGAGCCGGAGGGCCGCGCCCGCATCCAGGCCTTCATGAACCGCAACCCCGACGGGTTCGACAGCCTGGAGGAGGTGGCCGAGGCCATCGCCAGCTACCAGCCCCACCGCAAGCGCCCGCGCACGCTCGACGGGCTGGCCAAGAATGTGCGCCTCGCCCCGAACGGGAAATACGTCTGGCACTGGGACCCGGCGCGGCGCGCGCCCGGCGCCGGCTCGCCCGACTACCGGGACCGGCTGGCGGCCGCCGCCGAACGGCTCGACGGCCTGCCGGTCCTGCTGGTGCGCGGCGGCCTGTCCGACGTGCTGAGCGAGGAGGGCGCGCGCGACTTCCTCGACCGCTGCCCGCACGCCGAATACGCCAATGTCGGCGGCGCCGCGCACATGGTGGCGGGCGACCGCAACGACATTTTCCAGGACGCGGTGATCTCCTTCCTGTTGCGCGCCGTCCCGCCGCGCGGCCGGGCGTCCGGCCCGGCCGGCTGAGCGTCCCGCCGCGCGCTGGCGCGGCCCGGCCGGGCGGGGTATGTTCGCCCGGACGCGGCCGCCGGGGCCGGGGGAGCGACAGGAGGCCGACCATGCGCTTGGGACTTTTCATGCAGCCCGTGCACGATCCCGCGCGGGACCTGACCCAGGTCCTGGAGGAGGACCGCGAGACCATCCTCCTCGCCGACCGGCTCGGCTTCGAGGAATGCTGGGTGGGCGAGCACGCCAGCGCCACGGTGGAGCCGATCCCGGCGCCGCTGGTCTTCCTCGCCACGCTGCTCGGCGAGACCAAGCGCATCAAGCTCGGCACCGGCGTGTTCTGCCTGCCGAACCACCATCCGGCCCAGGTGGCGGGGCAGGCGGCGCTGTTCGACCACCTCTCGCGCGGGCGCTTCCAGATGGGGATCGGCACCGGCAGCCTGTCCTCGGACGTCGAACTGTTCGAGGTGGGGGACCCGGCCGGCCGCGGCGCGATGGTGCGCGAGTCGCTGGAGCACATCCTGGCGATCTGGGGCGAGGACCCGCCCTACGACAGGGGCGGCGAGCGCTGGAGCGTGCGCATCCTCGACATGGGGCGCTCGGATTTCGGCGTCGGCCATTTCATCCGGCCCTACCAGAAGCCGCATCCGCCGATCGCCATCTCGATCATGTCGCCGTCCTCGGGCAGCGCGCTCATGGCGGGCGAGAAGGGGTGGATCCCGATCTCCGGCGCCGCCTTCCTGCAGCCGCGCTACACCGCCAGCCACTGGGAGAAATACGCCGAGGGCTGCGAGAAGGCGGGCCGGCGGCCGGACCCCTCGATCTGGCGCGTCTCCCGCAGCGTCGTGGTCGCGCCGACGGACGAAGAGGCGCGCGACTACGTGCTCGATCCCGACGGGGCGATGGCCTACTGGTTCCGCTATTTCGAGGGGTCGGTGAAGGCGCGCGGCCTCGCGCGCTTCGCCGCGCCGGACGGCCACCCGGACCCGGACAATGTGACGTGGAGCGAGATCGCGGAGTCGCAGGTGGCGTTCGGCTCGCCGGCGACGGTGCTCGACAAGCTGGTCGCGCTGCGCGACCGGACCGGCCCCTTCGGCGTGCTGACGGCGATGGCCCACGAATGGGACAACCCCGCCTTCGCCCGCCGCTCGCTCTCCATGCTCGCCCAGGAGGTGATGCCGAGATTCGCCCAACACGCCGAGGCGTCCCGCGCGGCGTGAGGGCGCGAGGCGGCCAGCCGCCGCCCCCTCAATCCGGCACGATGCCGCCGTCGACGTTCCAGGATTGGCCGGTGACGTTGCGGGCCGCGTCGGAGGCGAGGAAGACGGCGAGCGCGGCGATGTCGTCGGGGTCGTTGGGGCGGCCGAGGGGGATGACGGCGTTGCGCCGCGCCTCCATCTCGGCGAGGCCGACGCCCGCCCGCTCGGCGCGGACGCGCAGGTTGGCGTCGGACAGCGCCGTGCGCGTCACGCCGGGGCAGATCGCGTTCACCGCGACGCCGCGCGGGCCGAGCTGCTGCGCCGCCGTCTTGGTCAGCGCGATAACGGCGCCCTTGCTGGCGGCGTAGGCGGCGTTCGAGGTCCCGGCGTAGCCCTTGCCGGCGATCGACGCGATGTTGATTATCCGCCCGCCGCCGCGCGGGATCATCGCGCGCGCCGCCTCTTGCAGGCAGAAGAACAGGCCGCGCGCGTTCACCCGGTAAATCCGGTCCCAGTCCGCCTCGGTCAGCTCCAGGATGTGGGCGCGCCGCGTCACGCCGGCGTTGTTGACCGCGATGTCGAGGCCGCCCAACGCCGCGACGCAGCGCGCGACCATGCGCCGGATCGAGGCGACATCGCCCGCGTCCGCCTCGATCGCCGCCGCCTTGCCGCCCCGGTCCGCGATGTCCCGCGCGACGGTTTCGGCGGCGGCCCGGTCGATGTCGGCGACCGCGACGGCCGCCCCGGCCGCCGCCAGCGCGCGGGCCGTCGCCGCCCCGATCCCCGCCCCCGCGCCGGTGACCAGCGCGGCCCTGTTCGATAGCGTCATCGCCTCAACCCTCCGGCGGGGCGGCGCAGACCTGTTCCCACGCGAAGCGGCGGTCGATCAGGCCGTTCCAGGCGAAAATGTCCTGCGTCGCCTCGAACGCCGCGCGCGTAATCTCCACATGCGGGGTCCAGCAGCCGAGGCGCTGGTATTCGGCGACGCAGCTTGCCAGCACCGCCTCGTCGATCTCCGGGAAGAACGGCTTCTCGGCCCGCGCGACCTCGGCGGCCGGGGCCGCGAGGAGCCAGGCGCGGGCCTTGCGGTAGGCGCGGGTGAAGGCCCGCGCCTCGCCGGTCGCCAGCCATTCGCGCGTCGCGGCGAGGCTGGAGAAGGCGCAGGGGCCGATGACCGGGCCGACCCGCGCGACGACATGGCCGATCCCGTCCGCCTCCAGCTGCTGCGGGAACGGCCCCTGCTGCTGGACATAGGCGCCGCGGCCGTCGCGGAAGGCCCGGTCGATGGCGGCCGCGCCGCCGGGTTCGACGGCCCGTATCCGGCTCCGGTCGATCCCGGCCTTGTGGCAGGCGTAGTCGAACATGGCGCGCGGCTGGCCGGCGGCGAACAGCACCGCCTCGGCCCCTTCCAGCTTGCTCCAGGCGAAGTCCGGGTCCGGCTCGCGGGCGGTCAGGAAGAAGCCGTCCATCTCGTTGATCTGCGCGAAATGGACGACGCCCGGCTCCTCGCCGCGCGACAGCGGGCCGAAGCCCTGGCTCGGCGCCGACTGGATGACGTCGGCCTCGCCCGCCTCGACCGCGCGGATCGCCGAGACGCCGGGCGGCGCGACCGACCATTCGGCCTCCAGCCCCTCCTCCTCGAGGAAGCCGCCGGCCATGACGGAAATCAGCGGCGAGTAGAACGCCGAGAACATCGTGAACTGGATGCGGATCTTTGCCATGGGCGGCGCGCCCTCCCCTTTGTCCGGGCCGTGGAAGCGCGGCGATTGTGGCCGAAGGCGGACCGGGGACGCAACCGCGCCGCCGCGCCGCCGGGTTTCAGTGCTTGTGGGGATGGGGGTGGGAATGCGCGCCGCCCGGCGGCTCCGCCGGCGCGCGGGGCCGGCCCGTAACCGCCGCGGCCAGCTGGCGCAGGTTCTCGACCTGGTATTCCGGGATCGTGACGATGGAGAGCGAGGCCCCGGCCAGCACATAGCGGCTCAGCCGGTCCGCCGCCACGTCGCCCATCAGGTAGCGCGCGACCGGCCGGCGCGCGCCCGGCAGGTAGACGCGGACCGTCATTTCGGGCGTCAGCACGCCGTACTCCGCCCCTGGCGCGCCCCGGCCGATCTCGCGCTGGACCCGCGCGCGCCCGAACGCCCCCAGCGCGCGCTCGATCAGCGCCGCGGTTTCCGGGGAGTTCGGCGCGCCGCCGCCGCCGCCGTCGCCGCCGTCGTCCCCGTGCGAATGGCCGTGTCCGTCGCCGCCGTGGGAATGGCCATGCCCGTCGCCGCCGTGCGAGTGGCCGCCGGCTCCGTGCCCGTCGCCGGCGAACCGCCAGGTCCAGGCGCCGTCCGCGCCGCGCTCGAAGCGGACCGCCGCGCCGTCCTCCTCCACCTCGATCGCGCCGGCCTGCTCGATGGCGACGGGCAGCAGCATGACCGCCGCCTTGAGGATGTGGCCGTGCTCGTCGCGGCGTTGCCTGGGGCCGAGCAGGCCCGTGGCCTCGACGAAGACGATCGCCGCGACCAGCAGAAGCAACAGCAGCCAGGCGCCCCGCCAGCCCCTCATGGCCCGGCTCACCGCTGGCGCCACCACACCGCCGTCCCCACCAGCGCCAGCAGCAGCGGCGCCAGGAAGACCGCGACGAAGAAGGTGGCCTTCATCTGCCGGTTGGTGAAGTTGATCTCCGGCAGTTCGCGGGTGTGCGGCTCGATCCCGATCAGGTTCTCCTGCGCGGCGAGGTAGTTGACGGCGTTCAGGAACAGGTTGCCGTTGCCCATCACATGGAAGAAGGAGTTGGTGGCGAAGTCGGAATCGCCGACGACGGCGACCCGCGACGGCGCGGTCGCGATCGTCGGGACATGGCCGTCCGCCGCCGCGGCGCCGTCTCCGGCCTCGTCCGTCCGCTCCAGCCGGGCGAGCACCGCCGCCTCGCCCTCCCCGGGCGGGCGCTTGTTGGCCGCGACCATCAGCGTGAGCGGGCCGGGCAGGTCGGCCCCCTCGTCGCGCCCCGGCCGGTCGGTCGAGGTCTCGCCGTAGCTGTTGCGCGAGGAGGAGACCACCGGCGTGACCGAGACGCCGGGCACGCGCGCGGCCGGCGACAGCGGCCGCGCGCCGGGGAAGAAGGTGAGCGGCAGGTCGCGCGTGATCTTGTGGTGGTTGTAGTCGCTCACGGCCGGGGAGGAGGGGTCGGCCGCGAAATGGTGCGACGGGTCGATCGCCATCGCCCGGTCGGCGGCCACGCCGTAGTCGCGCAGCACCGGCCCCAGCCCGGCCTCGGCGCCCGGCTCCAGCATGAACAGCGCGTCGCCCCCGGCCGCGAGCCAGCCGCGTAGCCGCGCGACCTCCTCCGCCAGCAGGGGCGAGCGCGGCCCCGCGACCACCAGCACCGCGCAGCCGGCCAGCGGGTCGTCCCCGCCCTTCAGCAGCGAGACCTTCCCGGCCGTGTAGTTCAGCTCCTCCAGCCCGTTGCGCGCCTTCGCCATCCCGTGCGTCTCGTGCAGCACGTACTGGATGCCGGAGCCGTGCGTGTGCCCGCCGGTGCTTTCGAGGTGGTCGTGGCCCTCCTTGCTGTACGGATCGGCCTCGCCGTGCCCGTCGAGGAAGCAGACATGGCGCGTCGCGCCCTGGGAGACGCGCAGGACGCCGTTCACGATGTCGGCCTCCTGGTCGCCGTCGACGTCGATCCGCCGGCCCTCGCTGGTCATCGCGGCGGTGCCGGGGAAGCGGATGTTGAGCATCCGCGCCCGCGCCGGGTTGAGCGCCGGGTCGTGGAACTCCACGGTCACCATGTCGCTCCCGTCGGCGACCAGGCGGTAGAGGTCCATCGTCCGGCCCATCAGGTGGTTGTGGAAGAAGACGATGTGGACCGGCTTCTCCAGCCGGGAGAGCACCGCGACGGACTGGTCCGACAGCGAGTGCAGCCGCTGCGCGGTGAAGTCGTGGCGCAGCGGGTAGCGGACCGAGACGTAGCCGAGCGCGACCACGATGCCGACGATGGCGACCGCGCGCAGCGCGATCTCGACCCGGCGCCGGCGGGTCAGCGCGCCCAGTTCGGCGCGCAGCGCGAAGCCGGCCCAGCCCGCCAGCGCCGCCCCCGCGCCGGCCAGCGCGACCGTCCAGGCCACGGTCTCGTACAGGATGAACTGGAGCGCGCCCGCCGCCGCCAGCAGCGCCAGCCCCGCGAAGCCGACCAGGCCCAGGCGATGGAACCGCTCCACCTCACCGCCTCCATTCGAGCCAGCAGGCGTTCAGCGCCAGCGCGATCGCCGAAACGCCGAGGTAGAACGCCACCGCCTGCCCGCGCACCAGGCCCGAAACGAACTCGGAGAAATGGTTGGAGAAGGACAGGTAGCCGAAAAGATGCCACAGCAGCCAGGAGGACTGGAAGCTCTGCAGGTTGCCGACGAACCAGAAGCCGAGCAGCGCCGCCACGGCGAGCAGGGCGGCGACGATCTGGTTGCGCGTCAGCGCCGAGAAGAACTGGCCGAGCGCCAGGCACGCCATGCCGAGCAGCAGGAACCCGATATAGCCGGACAGGATGGTGCGGCTCTCCGGCTCGGCGAACAGGTACATCGGCAGCAGGTCGATCAGGGTTCCCGCCGTCATCAGGCCGAGGATCGTCACGGCGCCGAGATACTTGCCGAGCACGATCTCCCACGGGCGCAGCGGCAGCGTCGCCAGCAGCTCCATGGTGCCGCCGCTCCACTCGCCGGCGAACAGCCGCATCGAGATCGCCGGCGCGACCACGGTCAGCAGGATGCCCATGTTCTGGAAGGTGGCGTCCATCGTCGCCGTGCCGCCGAGGAACACGTTGTAGGTGTAGAAATAGCCGGTCCCGACCAGGAAGACCGCGACCACGAAATAGGCGATCGGCGAGCGGAAATAGTGCCGCATCTCCTTGGCGTAGACGGCCAGCACCCCGTTCACGCCGCCGCCTCCCCGGCGCCGCCGCCGTTCCCGGCCGCGCCGCCGTTCCCGGCCCCGCGCACATAGTGCAGGAAGATGTTCTCCAGCGTCGGCCGGCGGCGCTCCAGGCGGACGAGGCTCCAGCGGCCCGCCACCGCCCGCGCGATCGCCGCCTCCACGCCGTCGCGCGGGGCGACCCGGCAGGCGACGGAAAGCGCGCCGCCGCCGCCCGGCCCGGCCGGCTCGACGGAGACCGCGTCCACGCCGTCCACCTCCAGCAGCGCCGCGCGCAGCGGTTCGGCCGGCGCCTCGGCCTCCAGCGCGACGATGCTGGTCTCCTCGACCGCGCGCCGCAGCCCCTCCGGCGTGTCCATGGCGAGCAGGCGGCCGTGGTTTATGATGGCGACGCGGCGGCACACCAGCGTCGCCTCCGGCAGGATATGGGTGCTGAGCAGCACCGCCCGCGACGACCCGGCGGCGCGGATGACCTCGCGCGTTTCGAGGATCTGGCCGGGGTCGAGGCCGATGGTCGGCTCGTCGAGCAGCAGCACGTCCGGGTCGCCCAGCAGCGCCTGGGCCAGCCCGACGCGCTGGCGGTAGCCCTTGGAGAGCTTGAAGACCTCGGTGCGGAACACCGCCTCGAGGCGGCAGGCCCCGGCGACGCGGTCCAGCTCCCCGGCGACGCGCCGGCGCGCCACGCCCTTGGCCCGCGCGACGAAGCGCAGGTAGCCGCGCACATCCAGCGTGTCGTAGAGCGGCGGGTGCTCCGGCAGGTAGCCGATGCGCCGCGCCGCCGCCAGGTTGTCGGTCGCCATGTCGTGGCCGGCCACCGTCACCCGGCCGGAGGTCGCGGCGGCGAAGCCGGCGATCAGGCGCATCGTGGTGGTCTTGCCGGCGCCGTTCGGGCCGAGGAAGCCGACGATCTCGTCCTTCTCCACCGAGAAGGACAGGTCCTCGACGACGGTCCTCGGACCGTAGCGCCTGGAGACCCGTTCGAGCGAAATCATGGGCGGCGCGACTCCCCGGACCCGGCCCGCCGAAACGGAAGGGGAAGCCCCCGCAAGGGCTTCCCCGTTCGCGCGGACTTGTGGAAAAGCGGTGTTACTTATACCACTTCTCGCCCATGGACTCGTACTGCGTGATGCTGTGGCCGAACCAGAGCGGCGCGTTTTCGAGGTCGCGCATCATGGTCAGGCGGTTCACGGAGTTGAAGTAGTCCAGCACGCTGTAGTTCAGGCCGGCCGGATGGCCCTCCAGGTTCTCCTCCATCCAGATCGCGTCCTGCGAGAGGATGACGGTGCCGGTCTCCGGCAGCTTGACCTTGACCGACTGGTGGCCCAGCGTGTGGCCCGGCGTGCTCAGCACCATGATCGAGCCGTCGCCGAACAGGTCGTAGTCGCCCTCGAGCGCGTAGTAGTTGAAGTCGCGCGCGTCGTCGTAGTCGGCCATGATGTGGGCGCCGCTCGGCCGCTGGAACTTCTCCGGCCACCAAGCCTGGTAGAGCTCCTTCTTCTGGATCACGTGGATCGCGTTCGGGAACATCTCGATGTTGGCGATGTGGTCGAGATGCGAATGCGAGGTGATCACCACCTTCACGTCGTCCACCGAATAGCCGAGCTTCTCCAGCTGGCGGTCGATCACGTCGTCGCGGGTCTGGTCCGGCTTCAGGAAGTCGCACAGGCCCTTGGCCCAGTGGGACTCGCAGTTGCCGTCCGAGATGGCGACATTGTTGCCGGTGTCGTAGACGACCACGCCCAGCGGGTGGTCGATCACCCACATGTTGATGGGAATCTTGATGTCGCGGGCTTCCGGATAGGTCGGGATCAGCCCCTGGATGTTGAACGGCCCGAACTTGCCGCTCGCCGTCCAGTAGAGCTTCTGGGCGGAGGCCGTCGCGGCCGCCCCCAGGCAGAACACGGCGGCCAGCGCCGCCGCCATCAGCTTCGTTTTCATCTCCGGTCGTTCTCCCCTTGCACTTCGCCGACAACGGCGCGAAGCCCCGCCAGCGCTCCCGGTCCCGCGAGACTAGCACAAGGCCGGACGGCCGGGCAAGCGCACACTCGACGGCATTCCGGCCCCGATCGGCGGAAGGATCGGCGCGGCCCCGGGGGAGGGGGCCGCCGGCCCGCGCCGCTTCGCCGAACGGCCGCGAATCGGATTGCCGGGGGGCGGGCGCGCTGGTATGGAGCGGCGGCGCGGCGGTCGCGCGCGGGCGCGAGGACGGGACGGGGGAGCGGGGCGATGGACAAGGCGCTGGACGGCGTGCGGATTCTCGACTTCACGCATGTGCAGTCGGGGCCGACCTGCACGCAGCTGCTGGCCTGGCTGGGGGCCGACGTGATCAAGGTCGAGCGGCCCGGCGTCGGCGACGCCACGCGCAAGCAGCTGGTCGATGTCCCCGGCGCCGACTCGCTCTACTTCACCATGCTCAACCACAACAAGCGGTCGATCGAACTCAACACGAAGAGCGAGGCCGGCAAGGAGGTGCTGACGCGCCTGGTCCGCGAATGCGACGTGATGGTGGAGAACTTCGCGCCCGGCGCGCTCGACCGGATGGGCTTCGGCTGGGAGCGCATCCAGGAGATCAACCCGCGCATGATCCTCGCCTCCGTCAAGGGCTTCGGCCCCGGCCCCTACGAGGACTGCAAGGTGTACGAGAACGTGGCCCAGTGCGCCGGCGGCGCCGCGTCCACCACCGGCTTCCTCGACGGCCCGCCCACCGTCTCCGGCGCGCAGATCGGCGACAGCGGCACCGGCCTGCACCTCGCGCTCGGCATCGTCTCCGCGCTCTACCAGCGCCAGCGCACCGGGCGCGGCCAGAAGGTGCTCGCCGCCATGCAGGACGGCGTGCTGAACCTTTGCCGGGTCAAGCTGCGCGACCAGCAGCGGCTGGAGCGCGGCCCCCTGAAGGAGTACAGCCAGTTCGGCCAGGGCGTCCCCTTCGGCGAGGCGACGCCGCGCGCCGGCAACGATTCCGGCGGCGGCCAGCCCGGCTGGATCGTCAAGTGCAAGGGCTGGGAGACCGATCCGAACGCCTATGTCTATTTCATCGCCCAGGCCGCCGTGTGGGGCCGGATCTGCGACCTGATCGGCGAGCCGGGCTGGAAGGACGACCCCGCCTACGCCACGCCCGACGCGCGGCTCGACAAGATCCCCGCGATCTTCGCGCGCGTCGAGCAGTGGACGATGACCATGGACAAGCTCGATGTGATGGCCGCCTGCAACCCGCTCGACATCCCCTGCGGCCCCATCCTGTCGATGAAGGAGCTGGCCGAGGAGCCGGCGCTGCGCGCGACCGGGACCGTCGTCGAGGTGGACCATCCCGAACGCGGCCCCTACCTTTCCGTCGGCTGCCCGATCAAGCTGTCGGACAGCCCGGCGGAAGTGTCGCGCTCGCCGCTGCTGGGCGAGCACACGGCCGAGGTGCTGCGCGACGTGCTGGGATATTCCGGGGCGGAGTTCGAGCGGGTCGCGGCTTCGGGCGCGGTCGGCGAGGTCCGGCCCCGCGCGGCGGAATAGGCCGGCCGGCCGGCCCCGCCGCCATCTGAGGAGGAGCGCCGCCATGCGGACCGATCTGGAGCGACACCGCGTCGACCTCGCCTGCGCCCTGCGCTGGGCCGCCCGCCTCGGCCTGCACGAGGGGGTGGACAACCATTTCTCGCTCGCCGTGCCGGACGAGGACGGCGCGATGCGCGGCAACCGCTTCCTGATCAACCCCTACGGCTGGCACTGGTCGGAGGTCACCGCGTCCTCGCTGGCGCTGTGCGACGACGAGGGCAATGTGCTGGAGGGCGACAACCCGGTCGAGGACACCGCCTTCTACATCCACAGCCGCATCCATCTCGGCGCGCCGCACGCGGTGTGCGTGCTGCACACGCACATGCCCTACGCCACCTCGATCACGCTGGTGGAGGGCGGGCGGCTGGAGATGGCGGAGCAGAACGCGCTGCTGTTCGACGGGCGGATCGCCTACGACGACGAGTACGAGGGGCTGGCGCTCTCGGCCGACGAGGGGGACCGGCTGGCGCGCAAGATCGGCAACAACGCGATCCTGTTCATGGCGAGCCACGGCATCGTCGCCGCCGGCCCGACGGTGGCGGACGCCTTCAACGACCTCTACTACCTCGAACGCGCGGCGATGTTCCAGGTGCTGGCGCGCTCCCAGGGCGGGACGCTGCGCCGCATTTCCGACGAGGCGCGCGAGACGGCGCGCGCCCAGTTCGCGACCGAGGCCCCCAAACTCGCCGCCCGCCACTTCGCCGCGCTCCGCCGAATGCTCGACCGCGAGGAGCCGGAATACCGGGGGTAGGGGGCGCGGGGCGGGCGCGTGCGTCACCGGTGGCGCCCGTTCGTGTCGATGTAGGATTCTCGCTGGCTTTCGTAGACCCGCGACGGCCTCAGCGCCACATACCTTGTCCAAAGGCGCCACACCGCTTTCCATCGGGGGTCGGCGGGATCGGCCAGATCGACCGGCAGACCGAACCCCTTCGCGGTTTCGCCGGAAATAACGGCGCCATGGCTTTGCGCGTCGCCGATCAGCGGTCCTTTCAGTTCGCCGAACAGGTGCTCGATGTCCGAGTCGCGCCGGCTCGCGACGCACCGCAAAACCGCCTTAAGCAGACTTTCCGAGCGGCCCAGCGCGTCTCTGGCCTGTTGCACCATGGTCGCGGATATGTCGCTCAGCAGCGAGGCGTGAAGCTCGTAAGTGTTGGGATTTTCCGCGACGCGTTGTTCGGCGTGCTCGACGGCGGCGATGATCGCCTTCGCCGCCACCAGCCCGCCGTTCGGGAGGACGAATTGCGGATCGACCGGTCCGAGATCGCTCGTCGGACCCATGTAAATCCGGTCCGCCCCAAGCGCGAACAGCGTGCCGGCGCTCTTCGCCTGGTCCGGCACGATGACCGTGAGCTCCCGGCACCGGGATCGCGCCTGGTGGACCAATCGGAGCGCCGTCTCCCCGTCCCCGCCCGGAGTCGCCAACATGACATGCAAATCTTCTTGCGGATTCGCGTCATGAAGCGTCGCTTCGAACAGCGTCACGCTTTCGGGGAACAGCCGATCGATAAGCACGACCAAACGGCATTCGTATTTCTTGCCGTAATCGCGAATTAGCGCTTGCCTGTCGTAACGCGTCGCGTGGAGCGCTTCGTAGTAAGGGCTACCGCCGGGGTCCGTCGCCGTCCCGCCTTTGGCGAGATCGTTCACGCGATAGGTCCGGGCAGCACGAAGACCGTCGGCTTGCCCTCGCGGGCCTTGCGGCCTTCCTCCCGGGCGCGCTTGGCGCGCGCGATCCGCTCGCTCCATCCCTCGGCGACGGGGCGTTGGGGCGGCTTCAGCGGGCCGGTTTCCCCGCTTGGCCGGAGCTTTTCGGAGAATCCGTCGGTGGCCATGTCCATCTCCCGCGCCGGTGCGCGAACATCGTGTCCAGCATCCAGCCTACACACTTTCCGCCGGTCGCGCCACGAGCGTTCGCCGCCCCGGGTTCCGCGCGCCCGCGCCGCGGCCTCACGGGGCGGCGGTCCGCTTGTCGAAAAGGTCCTCGATCCGCGCGCGGCGGAACTCCAGGAAATCGGGAACGCGGTCCATGCCGCCGACGGGCGCGCTCCAGCGGAAATTGCCGACATCCCAGTTCGGGTCGTCGTCGGGCCGGATCGCCAGGGGCGGCGGGACGAGGCGGCAGGCGTCGCCGTAGAGCCGTTGCGCCCGCCGCTGGACGAGGCTCCGCAACCGGCGCGCGAAATCGGTGGGCCGGAGGAAGCCGGCCGGCAGGTAGACCGCGTTCGCGGCGCTCGTGTACAGCCCGTACAGCGGCGCCGGCTCCGCCGCGCCCTGGGGCAGGTCCAGCTCCTCCCGCCAGCGGTTCTTGTACGCCTTGTGGTCGAGGAGGTGCGCCAGCTGGTAGCCCCCGGGCCCGCGCTTGCGGAACGGCTTGGCGGTGAAGACGAACGCCCACAAGTGTTTCGGATAATCGTTGTCGTCGAGCGAAAGGCAGTGCCCGGGAAGGTCGCCCAGGTCGGCCCGTCCGCGGAAGGCGGCGATCTCCGTGCTTCCGGCGTAACGCCGGACTCCCGGAAAGGCGCAGGGCGAACCGTCCCAGAGGTAGATGGCGGGCTCGATCCCCAGCGCCTCCAGCCGGGCGGACCACCCGGCCCGGCGGCGCCCGTTGTCCCCGGCGACCGCGGCCACGATCCGGGGATCTAGGAACCGCACGGACGGCGCCATCGCCCGGGCGAGGTCGAGAAGGTCCTCCTCGTCCGGTTGCGGCCAGTCGGGCCAGCGCGCGCCCGGCGCCGTTTCCCGCATACTGTCTCCCTCCCCCCGCGCCCGCGCCGCCTCAGGGGCCGAGCGCCGCCTCGAGGTCCGCCTCGAGATCGTCGCCGTCCTCGATTCCGGCCCAGAGGCGCACGAAGCCGTCGGGGGCGCCGAGGGCGGCGCGGATTTCCGGCGGGACCGTGGCGAGCGACATCGAGGCCGGGTGGTCGATCCCGCTCCGCGCGCCGTCCGGCGCCTCCATCGGCGCGAACAGCGCGGCGCGGGACAAGAGCGCGCGCGCCGCCTCGGTCCCGCCGGCCAGCACCGCCGCCAGCCCGCCGCCGAGGCCGGAATACGCCGCCCGCTCGACCGCCGGATGCCGCTCCAGCACGGCCGCGAGGCGCGCGGCGTTGGCGCGGACCCGCGCCATGCGGAGCGCCAGGTGCGCGAGGCCCGCAAGCGCGGCCGCGCAATCGGCCGGCGCCGCCGCCGTCCCGGTCGCGCGCCGCAGGAAGGCGAGCCGCTCGCGGACGAGGTCGCGGCCCGGCGCCACCGCCGCCGCCCCGATCCGCGCCGCGCCGTCGCCGGCGAGGTATCCCGGCGCGCCGTGGACCGCGATGTCGAAGCCGAGCGCCAGCGGCCGTTGCCCCTCCGGCGTGGCGAGCGCGTTGTCGCAGACGCTCGCCAGTTCGCGCTCCCGCGCGACCTCCGCCGCCATGGCGAGGTCGGCCGGGCGGAGCGTCGTCCCGCCGGGACTCTGGACCCAGAGCATCCGCGTGTCGTCCGCGATGGCGGCTTCGAGCGCCGCGCGGTCCGTGAAATCCGCGTAGGTTATGCGCAGGCCGGCGGCGCGGCGGCGCACATCCTCGAACACCCGGTAGGCGGGGCCGACCGGATCGTCGGTCAGCACGACATGGCCGCCGGCGTCCACGAGCTCCAGCACGGTCGAGACCGCCGCCGCGCCGGAGACGAAGGCGAAGGCCCGGTCCGCCTCCTCCAGGCCGGCGAGCCGCGCCTCGAACGCCTCGACCGGATCGCCCGCCTCCCGGCCGCCGTGGGCCGCGCGCGTCGAGAGGCCCCGGTTCGCGGAATCCATCGGGGGACGCGCCGCCGTCACATCGCGGCTTCGATGAGCCGCGGCCCCGGCTCGGCGACGGCGCGGGCGAACTGCTCGTTGAACTCGTCGGCCGTCGTCGCCCGCGTCGCCGGGACGCCCATGCCCGCCGCCAGGCTCCGCCAGTCCAGGTCCGGCCGATCGAGGTCGAGCATGTCGAGCGCCTTGCGCCCCGGATTGCCGGCCCCGACATGCGCCAGTTCGCCCTTCAGGATGGCGTAGCTCCGGTTGGCGAAGACCACGTTGACGACATCGCAGCCCTCGCGCGCCTGGGTCCACAGCGCCTGGAGCGTGTACATCGCCGATCCGTCGCCCTCCGTGCAGACCACCTTGCGGTCCGGCCGGGCGATGGCGGCGCCGGTCGCGTAGGGCAGGCCGAGGCCGATCGACCCGCCGGTCAGCGCCAGCCAGTCGTGCGGGGCCGCGCCGGCCGTGTACGGCATGAAGCCGCGCCCGGAGGTGACGGATTCGTCGGCGACGATCGCGTCCTCCGGCATGTAGCGGCCGAGCGCGCGCGCCACCGCCTCCGAGTTCAGCGCGCCGGTGGCGAGTTCCGGGCGCCGCGCCTCCTGGAGCTTCGGGCGCGCCCCGTGCGCGTCGAGTTCGTCGGCCAGCGCGGAGAGCGCCGCCTCGTGGTCGTCGTCGATCCCGGCGAGGCGCAGGACCTCGCACCCGTCCGGGACCAGGACGCTCGGCTTGTCCGGGTAGGCGAAGAAGGCCACGGGCGCCCTGGCGCCGACCAGCACCAGGCGCTCGACGCTCGCCAGCTGTTTCAGCGCCGTGTCCACCGGGTACTGGATGCGCTCCACCGCCACGGCCCCGGCGCCGCGCCGCCAGCGGGCGTTCGAGGTCATGCAGGAGAGGCGGCAGCCGGTCCTGGCCTGGATTTTCCCGGCGAGTTCGAGCGCCCGCCCGCCGAGCGCCGCGCCGGTCATGTGGACCAGCGCCTCGCCGCCGGCGGACAGCGCTTCGGCGGCCGCGCGCACCGCTTCCGGGTCCGGGCCGGCGCGCGGCGGGACTTCGGCAGGCGCGGACGGCCCGCCGGACTCGTTCCACGCCGTGTCGGCCGGCAGGATCAGCGTGGCGATCCGCCCGGCCCCGGTCCGCGCCGCCGCCACCGCCTCGGCCCCGTCCCGCGCCACATCGGCGGCCGAGCGCGAGGTCCGCGTCCAGTGCGAGACCGGGCGCGCGATCCCCTCGATGTCGGCGGTGAGCGGCGCGTCGTGCTCGATATGGTAGGTCGCGTGCTCGCCGACGATGTTGACGACGGGGGAGGAGGCCTTGCGCGCGTTGTGCAGGTTGGCCAGCCCGTTGCCGAGGCCCGGCCCCAGGTGCAGCAGCGTCGCGGCCGGTTTCTCCGCCATCCGGGCGTAGCCGTCGGCCATGCCAGTGACCACGCCCTCGAACAGGCCGAGGACGCAGCGCATTCCCTCCACCCGGTCCAGCGCGGCGACGAAATGCATTTCCGACGTGCCGGGATTGGCGAAACAGACCTCGACCCCGGAGGCGACCAGGGTGCGGACCAGCGATTCCGCGCCGTTCATGGGCCGGACCTCGAAAAGTTGGCGGGCGTGCGCCGGCGGGGCGCGGTCAGGCGGCGATCCGCACGCCGGCGGCGCGCACGCGCTCGCCGACATGGCTCTCGAAGCGGCGGAAGTTCTCGGCGAAGCGGCCGCGCAACTCCCGCGCCGTCTCGTCGTAGCGCGCCTTGTCGCCCCACGTGGCGCGGGGGCGCAGGATTTCGGCCGGCACGCCGGGGCAGGCTTCGGGCACACTGAGGCCGAACCCCTCGTCCTCGCGCAGCGGGGCCGCCGCCAGCCTTCCGTCCAGCGCGGCGCGCAGCATGGCGCGGGTGTGGGCGATCCGCATCCGCTCCCCGCCCTGGCCGGCCCGGCCGCCGGACCAGCCGGTGTTGACCAGCCAGCAGGCCGCCCCGTGCTCGGCGATGCGGGCGCGCAGCATCTCGCCGTAAACCGTCGGCCGCCGGGGCATGAAGGGCGCGCCGAAACAGGTGGAGAAGGTCGCCTCCGGGTCGCGGCCCATGCCCTGCTCGGTGCCGGCGACGCGCGCCGTGTAGCCGGAGAGGAAATGGTACATCGCCTGCTCCGGCGTCAGCCGGGCGATGGGCGGGAGCACGCCGAAGGCGTCCGCCGTCAGCATGAAGATGTTCCGGGGATGGCCGGCCACGCCCGCGCCGGCGCCCGGAATGAACTCCAGCGGATAGCAGGCCCGCGTGTTCTCGGTCAGGCTTCCGTCGGAGAAGTCGATCTCGCGCGTCGCCGGATCGACGGCCACGTTCTCCAGCACCGCCCCGAAGCGGCGCGAGGCGGCGTGGATTTCCGGCTCCGCCTCGGCCGACAGGTCGATCACCTTGGCGTAGCAGCCGCCCTCGAAATTGAAGACGCCGCTGCTCGACCAGCCGTGCTCGTCGTCGCCGATCAGCGCGCGGGTCGGGTCCGCCGACAGCGTGGTCTTGCCGGTTCCCGACAGGCCGAAGAAGATCGCCGGGTCGCCCTCCGGCCCGATATTGGCCGAGCAGTGCATCGGCAGCACGCCCCGGTCCGGCAGCAGGTGGTTCAGGATGCCGAAGATCGACTTCTTGATCTCGCCGGCGTAGCGGGTGCCGCCGATCAGCACCGTCCGGCGCTGGAAATCGACCAGGATGAAGGTGCCGGATTCGAGGCCGTCCTCGGCGCCGCGCGCCTCCAGGCCGGGCGCGTGCAGGACGGTGAAGTCCGGCTCGAACCCCTCCAGGTCCCGGGCGGCCGGGCGGATGAACATGTTGCGCGCGAACAGCGCCGACCAGGCCGATTCGGTGACGACGCGCACATTCAGCCGGTAGTCCGGGTCGGCGCCGGCATGGCAGTCCTGGACGAAAATGTCGCGGCCCTCGAAATAGGCCGCGACGCGCCGGCGCATCTCCTCGAAGACATCCGGGGCCACGGGTTTGTTGACCGGCCCCCAGTCGATGGCGTCGCGGATGTCGGGCCTGTCGACGATGAACTTGTCCCGGGGCGAGCGCCCGGTGTGCGCGCCGGTCAGGACCGCGAAGGCGCCGTCCGCCGTCGCCACGCCCTCGCCGCGCCGCAGCGCCTCCTCGAGGAGCGCCGGGGCCGACAGGCCCCGCCGGACCGTTCCCGGATTCGTCCATCCGAGCGCGTCCAACGCGCCGCGGCCGTCCCGTTCCCGCGTTGTCGCCACCGCTGCCTCCGAGAGAGTCCCGTCCGCCCGCCGCCCGCGCGGCCCGCCTCCGGCGGGGATCGGCCCGATTTCGCGCATCGGCGCCCAAAAATCAACCGCCGAGATTCCGCCCGGCGCCGGCGGACCGGGCGCGCCGCGCCAGCCGGACGAGTTCGGCCCGGGCCGCGCCCGGCCCGGCGGCCGGATTGTCGAACGCCAGCCGGGCGACCCGGCCGCCGAGGCGCAGGTCGCAGCCCTCCGGGTCGCAGCCCGTCATGCGCCAGCCCTCGCCTTCGCAACCGAGCAGGACGGCGGCGCAGAGTTGCACCGCGTCGGCGTGGTCCGCGTTCATGTGTTCGACGATTCCGGCCTCCGCCGCCTCCAGCGCGGGATGGCGCGGGCCGGCCGTCTCCTGGCCCCCGGCCCAGCCGATCCGCCCGAATCCGGCCACGACATGCGCCCGCGCCACCGCCACCCGCCAGATCCGGAAATCGGCGAACCCGGCGTAGTCCGCCGCCCCGGGATGGCGGGCGAGGAAGCGCCGGAGGTCCGGTTCGGCGCCGCCCGGCTCGGCGCGTCCGAGCACGGCGGCGCGCGTCCCGGCCATCGGGTCGTCCGCGTCCGGGTCCGCCTCGTAGAGCAGGGAGACGCGCGAATCGGCGGCGATGTTCCGCGTGTGCTCCGCCAGGTCCGACAGCAGGAGGAGCGGCGCCGCGTCGGCGCCCGCGGCGGTCAGGACGAGCGACCCGTGCGGCCAGCCCGCCGAATCGGGCGCGCCCGAACCGCGCCCGACGGTCGAAAGCGCCGCCCGGTCCCGCGCGCGCACCAGGCCGCGGGCGATCCGGGCGGGGGAGAACCCGCCGTCCGGGGCGGCGGGCGGCCGCGTTGTCGCGGTTGTCGTCGGCGGAGCCATGCGGGGCCTTCCTCCGGCCGGGCGGGGCGGGGCGCGGCGCCGGCCGTTCCCTGCTAGGATGGCGGGATCGCGGCGGTCCGGCGTCCGCCCCGATCCGGCCACAAGATCGCCCAATTGCTCCGGTCCGCTCAAGCGGGAAGGGGCTACGCGGAGGGATCGAACCCATGACCGACACAATCGCGCTGGTCGACGACGACCGGAACATCCTCGCCTCGGTCTCCATGGCCCTGGAGGCGGAGGGCTTCGCCGTGCGGACCTACTGGGACGGGGAGGAGGCGCTGCGCGGGCTGACGCGACGGCCGGTGGACCTCGCCGTCCTCGACATCAAGATGCCGAGGCTGGACGGCATGGAGCTGCTGGCCCGGCTGCGGCGCGCCTCGAACATGCCGGTGATCTTCCTGACCTCGAAGGACGACGAGGTGGACGAGGCGCTGGGCCTGCGCATGGGCGCCGACGACTACATCAAGAAGCCGTTCTCCCAGCGCCTGCTGATCGAGCGCATCCGCGCCCTGCTGCGCCGCCAGGAACTGGCGCGGGACGACGCCGAGCCGGGCGGGGAGGGCGCCGTCGTCCGGGGCGACCTGGTGCTCGACCCCTCGCGCCACCGCTGCGTCTGGCGGGGCCGGGACCTCACGCTCACCGTGACGGAGTTCAAGATCCTGGAGGCGCTGTCGGCCCGGCCGGGACATGTGAAGAGCCGCGACCGGCTGATGGACGCCGCCTACGGCAATTCGGTCTATGTGGACGACCGCACCATCGACAGCCACATCAAGCGGCTGCGCAAGAAGTTCAAGGCGGCCGACCCCGGTTTCGAGCAGATCGAAACGCTCTACGGCGTCGGCTACCGCTACCGCGACGCGCCCGCCGCCGCGCCGGCGCGCGCCTGACCCCCGGGGGGCGGGGGCCGGGGCGCGGGGGCGATGGCCGGCCGGCCGGGAAGGGGCGCCGCCGCGCCGCCGCGCGGGCGCCGCGTCTCGCGCCTGACGCTGCGCATCCTCGCGATCAACCTGTTCCCGGTCGTCATCCTGTTCGCCGGCCTCTTCCACCTCGACCGCTACCAGGATAACCTGATCCGCGCCGAACTCGCCGTCCTGTCGCGCGAGGCGGCGCTGTTCGCCCGCGCCATGGGGGAACTGGCCACGAGGAGGGATGTCGGCGGGCCGGTGCGGCTCGATGTCCGGGCCGTGCACGCCATGGTCCAGCGGGCTTCCGGCGTGCTGCGCGCGCGCGCGCGCGTCTTCGACATCGATGGCAGGCCGCTGGTGGACAGCATGGCGCCCGGCCGTCCCGGCGGCCCGGTGCAGGTCCTCCCCCTGCCGCCGCCCAGGGCCGGCGACTGGGCGAGCGGCCTCGCCGGGCGCGTGCGGGACCTGATCGCCGGCTGGCCGCCGCCCGGGGCCGGCCTGTCGCGCTTCCATCCCTGGGCCCGCCGGTTCGCCGAGGCGCATCCCCAGGCGGTCCGGGTCCTGCTCGGCGTCCATACCGCCGAGGCGCAGACCGACGGGGCGGGCGGCCTGGTGCTGACGGCGGCGGCGCCGATCCGCGGCTACAAGCGCGTGCTCGGCGGCCTGTTGCTGTCGGCCGAGGGGACCGGGATCGAGGCGGCGGTGCGCTCCGCGCGGCTGGAGATGCTGGGCGTGCTGGCGGCCGCCGTGCTGCTCTCCGTGGCCCTGTCCCTCTACCTCGCGCGCGCGATCGCCCGGCCGATCCAGGCCCTGGCGGCCGCGGCCGAGCGGGTGCGCCGGGCCGGCGGCCGCGACAACCCGGTCCCGGACTTCCGCGGCCGCGGCGACGAGATCGGCGACCTGTCCGACTCGATGCGGGAGATGACCGAAACGCTGCGCCGCCGCATGGACGCGATCGAGGGGTTCGCCGCCGATGTCGCCCACGAGATCAAGAACCCGCTGACCTCGGTCCGCAGCGCGGTGGAGACGGCGGCCCGGGTGGACGACCCGGCGCGCCGCGCGGAGCTTTTCGCCATCGTCCTCGACGACGTGGACCGGCTGGACCGGCTGATCGGCGACATTTCCGAGGCCTCGCGGGTGGACGCCCAGCTGAGCCGCGAGGATGTCGGCCCGGTCGATGTCGGCCGGCTGCTCGCCGCGCTGCGCGAGGCCTATATCGCGGCCGGGCGGGCGCCGGGCGGCGGCCTGGCCTGCGAGATCGACGGCGCCGGCCCGTTCGTCGTCAACGGCAACGAGGACCGGCTGGGCCAGGTGGTCCGCAACCTGCTGGACAACGCCGTCGATTTCTCCCCGCCGGACGGCCGCGTCGCCATCCGCGCGGGGATCGCCGGCGGCGAGGTCGTTATCGCCGTCGAGGACGAGGGCGCGGGCGTCCCGGAGGGCAAGCTGGAGGCGATTTTCGACCGCTTCTACTCGGAACGGCCGCGCGGCGAGAAGTTCGGCGCCCATTCCGGGCTGGGCCTGTCGATCTGCCGCCAGATCGTCGCCGCCCACGGGGGGCGCGTCCGGGCCGGGAACCGCCGCTCCCCCGCCGGCGCGACGCTGGGGGCGCGTTTCGAGGTGGTGCTGCCCCGCTCCGCCGCCCGGCCGCCGGGCGACGGCGATTGACAATTCCGCCGCCGCGGGCGAGCAAGGCGCGATGGAGCGAGTGTACGGCACCTGCGTCGCGATCGACGGGCGGGCGGCGCTGTTCCGCGGGCCGTCCGGCGCCGGCAAGTCCGACCTGGCGCTGCGCGTCATCGAGGCCGGCGGGATGCTGGTCGCCGACGACCGCGTCGTGCTGACGCGCGAGGACGGCCGGCTGCTGGCCGACAGCCCGGACGCGATCGCCGGCCGGCTGGAGGTCCGCGGCCTCGGCGTCGTCGCGGTCCCGGCGGCGCGCCGCGCGCCGCTGGTGCTGGCCTTCGACCTGGCGCCGGGCGAGCAGGTCGAGCGGTTCCCGGAGCCGGGCCGCTGCGTCTGGCTCGGCGTCGAGGTGCCGCTGCTCAGGCTCGCGCCGTTCGAGGCCTCGGCGCCGGCCAAGGTGCGGCTCGGCCTCGCCATGCTGGACGGGCGCTGAACGGGCGCCGGCGGGCCGGGGCCGCCGGCGCGAGACGGGGGAGTCGCCGCCATGGCGGGGGAGCGGGAGCCGGACGGGAGCGCGGTGGGCGCGGGCGCGGCGGCGCCGGTCGGCATCGTGCTGGTGACCCATGGCGCGCTCGCCGGGGAGCTGCGCCGGGCGATGGAGCATGTCGTCGGCCCCCGGGAGCGCGTCGCCGCCGTCTGCATCGGCCCGGACGACGACATGGAGCGCCGCCGCGACGACATCCTCGCCCGGATCCGCGAGGTCGACGGCGGCTCCGGCGTCGTCGTGCTGACCGACATGTTCGGCGGCACGCCGTCGAACCTCGCCATCTCCCTGCTCGACCGGGCGCGGGTCGAGGTGGTCGCGGGCGTCAACCTGCCGATGCTGGTGCGGCTCGCCGGCGCGCGCGGCGGCGGGAACCCGGCCGCCGCCGCCGCCGAGGCGCGCGACGCCGGGCGGAAATACATCATCGTCGCCTCCGAGGCGTTGCGGGGGCCGTCGTGAGCGCGCGGCCCGGCGCGGCGGCCGGGACGGCCGCGCTCGAACGCACGCTCGTCGTCGTCAACCGCCGCGGCCTGCACGCGCGCGCCGCCGCGCGATTCGTCGCGCTGGCGGGCCGGTACGAATGCGAGGTCGAGGTCGCCCGCGACGGGGAAAGCGTGTCGGGCCGCTCCATCATGGGGCTGATGATGCTGGCGGCGTCGGCCGGCCGCGCGATCCGCGTCTCGGCCCGGGGGCCGGACGCGAACGCGGCGCTGGACGCGCTGGCCGGCCTGGTGGAGCGCGGGTTCGATGAGGACTGATCCCCCCGGAGCCGCGGCCGCCGGTGCCGCCGCGCCGCCCTCCGGCGCCTTCGCGCTCAACCCGGACGTGGTCCGCGCCGTCGAGCCGCCGGTCGCCGAGGCCCAGTCCTGGGTCGCCGGCCGCGCCTTCCCGCCGGACCGGCCGCTGCTCGACCTCGCCCAGGCGGTGCCGAGCTACCCGCCCGCCGCGGAGCTGCGCGCGCACCTGGCCGGCCGCGCGCGCGAATTCGAGACGGCGCGCTACACGCCGGTTCCGGGAATCCCCGAACTGCGCGCCGCCATCGCCCGGCGCGTGTCGGAACTTTATGGCGGTCCGGTCGGGCCGGAGAACGTGCTGGTCCCGGCCGGCTGCAACCAGGCCTACTGCCTCGCCGTGCTGGCGCTGGCGCGGGCCGGCGACGAGGTGCTGCTGCCGGCGCCCTGGTACTTCAACCACGCCATGTGGCTCGACATGCTGGGCGCGCGCGCGGTCCCGCTGCCGTTCCGCGCCGACCGGGGCGGCGTGCCGGACCCGGAGGAGGCCGCCCGGCTGCTGACGCCGCGGACCCGCGCCATCGTCCTCGTCACGCCGAACAACCCGACCGGCGCGGTCTGCCCGCCGGAGACGGTCGCCCGCTTCCGCGACCTCGCGGCGGAGCGGGGGATCGCGCTGGTCCTCGACGAGACCTACCGGGACTTCCTCGACGGCGGCCCGCCGCACGGCCTGTTCCGCGATCCGCGCTGGGGCGCGACCGTGGTCCAGCTCTACAGCTTCTCCAAGGTCTTCAGCCTCGCCGGCTACCGCGTCGGCGCGCTGGTGGCGGGGGAGCCGCTCGTCCGGGCGGCGACCAAGATCATGGACACGGTTTCGATCTGCGCCCCGCGCGTCGCCCAGGACGCGGCGCTGTACGGGCTGGAGAACCTGTCGGGCTGGGCGGCGGCGCGGCGCGACGAAATCTCCGCCCGGCGCGAGGCGGCGCGGGCGGCGCTGGCCGCGGCGGCGCCGGAATACGAAATCGTCTCCAGCGGGGCCTATTTCCTCTACCTGCGCCATCCGTTCGAGGGCGTTCCGGCCCGCGACATCGCGGAGCGGCTGGCCCGGAGGCGCGGCGTGCTCTGCCTGCCCGGCCCGTTCTTCGGCCCCGGCCAGGAGCGCTGCCTGCGCCTCGCCTGCGCCAACGCGGCGGAAGCGGACATGCCGGAACTGGCGCGCCGCCTCGCCGCCGAGGCGCGGAGCGGCTGACCCGCGCGCCGGCGGCGCGGGGCGCGCGCCCGGGCGGGAAAATTTTTTTCGCCTGTCCGCTTGCCATGCCGGACGGGGGGCGTTATAGGGGGTGTTCGCGCCGGGCGCGCCCAGGGGGCGGGTTTCGGCGCCGGCTGATTGACAAGTTGCGAATACGGAAGGGATGCGCGGTCGGCGTTGGGTCCGGCGTGGTAGTGTCGGTTTCGATGCCTGTCTTGCGTATCTCGCGCGTTTGGTCTCCGGTTTCGGGTTTTCCGGCCTTTGGGGGTGGGTTGCCTGGGGCCGGGGATGTGCGCGGGTCCGTTCTTCTTCGCCTCGCGGGTTTCGGCTCGTGGGGGTTTGGGGGGACGGGTTCGCGGGACGGGCTCCGGTTGGCCCTGTTTCCTTGCCCTGGCGGTTTCGGCCGTTGGGGTTGGGGGATGGGGCGTTCAACCTGAGAGTTTGATCCTGGCTCAGAACGAACGCTGGCGGCATGCCTAACACATGCAAGTCGAACGGGATCCGCGCTTTCGGGCGCGGTGAGAGTGGCGCACGGGTGAGTAACGCGTGGGAACCTGCCCCGAGGTTCGGGACAACGCCTGGAAACGGGCGCTAATACCGGATGCGCCCCTGGGGGGAAGCCTTTGGGGGGAAAGATTCATCGCCTTGGGAGGGGCCCGCGTCCGATTAGCTAGTTGGCGCGGTAACGGCGCGCCAAGGCTCCGATCGGTAGCTGGTCTGAGAGGACGATCAGCCACACTGGGACTGAGACACGGCCCAGACTCCTGCGGGAGGCAGCAGTGGGGAATATTGGACAATGGGGGCAACCCCGATCCAGCAATGCCGCGTGTGCGAGGAAGGCCTCAGGGTTGTAAAGCACTTTCGGCCGCGACGACGATGACGGTAGCGGCGGAAGAAGCCCCGGCCAACTCCGTGCCAGCAGCCGCGGTAATACGGAGGGGGCGAGCGTTGTTCGGAATCACTGGGCGTAAAGGGCGCGCAGGCGGCCCGGTCAGTCGGGCGTGAAAGCCCGGGGCTCAACCCCGGAATTGCGCACGAAACCGCCGGGCTCGAGACCGGGAGAGGGCAGTGGAATTCCCAGTGTAGAGGTGAAATTCGTAGATATTGGGAAGAACACCGGTGGCGAAGGCGGCTGCCTGGCCCGGTTCTGACGCTGAGGCGCGAAAGCGTGGGGAGCGAACAGGATTAGATACCCTGGTAGTCCACGCCGTAAACGATGAACGCCAGGCGTCGGGGGACCTGTCCCTCGGTGCCGCCGCTAACGCAGTAAGCGTTCCGCCTGGGGAGTACGGCCGCAAGGTTAAAACTCAAAGGAATTGACGGGGGCCCGCACAAGCGGTGGAGCATGTGGTTTAATTCGAAGCAACGCGCAGAACCTTACCAGCCCTTGACATGGGGGGTTCGGGCGGCGGAGACGCCGTCCCCCGGTTCGGCCGGCCCCCGCACAGGTGCTGCATGGCTGTCGTCAGCTCGTGTCGTGAGATGTTGGGTTAAGTCCCGCAACGAGCGCAACCCCCGTCCTCGGTTGCCACCGGTCCGGCCGGGCACTCAGGGGAAACCGCCCGTGACAAGCGGGAGGAAGGCGGGGATGACGTCAAGTCCTCATGGCCCTTACGGGCTGGGCTACACACGTGCTACAATGGCGGTGACAGCGGGCCGCGACGGGGCGACCCCGAGCCAATCCCGAAAAGCCGTCTCAGTTCGGATCGCGCTCTGCAACTCGAGCGCGTGAAGGTGGAATCGCTAGTAATCGCGGATCAGCATGCCGCGGTGAATACGTTCCCGGGCCTTGTACACACCGCCCGTCACACCATGGGAGTCGGTTCCGCCCGAAGACGGCGCGCCAACCCCGCGAGGGGAGGCAGCCGGCCACGGTGGGGTCGGCGACTGGGGTGAAGTCGTAACAAGGTAGCCGTAGGGGAACCTGCGGCTGGATCACCTCCTTTCTAAGGACGCGGCCGCGCCGCCCGGCGCCGCCCGCGCATCCCTTCCGCAAGGCTCCCGTCGCCGGACGGGAAGCGGGAGCGGCTCCGCCGGCGGCGGAGCCGCGACGGGCCGCGACGGCGGCCCCGCCGGCGCGAGCCGGCGCCCGCCCGCGGAGCCGCCGGGCCGAAGGCCCGGCTGGCGCGAGCGGACAAGGGACCCGGGGGCGTAGCTCAGCGGGAGAGCGGCGGCTTTGCAGGCCGCGGGTCGCCGGTTCGAGTCCGGCCGCCTCCACCGGGCGGTTCCGGGCGGGCGGTTCCGGGCGGGCGGGTTCCGGGCCGGGTCCGGTCGGGCCAGTAGCTCAGTCGGTCAGAGCGCGCGCTTGATAAGCGTGAGGTCGGAAGTTCGAGTCTTCCCTGGCCCACCGGCCGGCCGGCGGCCGGCGGGAAGCGGCGGGAGCCGCGGCCGGGAGGGCCGCGCGTTGGAAGCGATTTTTTAGGCGTATTGCCGGGGCCTTTTCGGCCCCCGGTTGCTGGACATGGTGAAGAGGCGATGACTTGGGAGCGCGCTTGCGGCGTCCGTTCTGGAGGGCGGATGTCGGTTGTGCGTTCCCGGGAACCGACGATGCATCTTCGTGCTCGCGCGGGGCGTTCGGGGTTCGGGCTTTCGGGTTCCGGGTTCCGGCGTTTGTCCGCGCGCGAGGCGATCGAGCGTCTAAGGGCATTCGGCGGATGCCTTGGCGTCGAGAGGCGACGAAGGACGCGACACGCCGCGAAAGTCCGGGGGGAGCCGCGCGTGGGCTTCGATCCCCGGGTCTCCGAATGGGGCAACCCGGCCGTATAACGGTCATCCGGTCCTGAATCCATAGGGTCCGGAGGCGAACCCGGCGAACTGAAATATCTCACTAGCCGGAGGAAAGGACATCAACCGAGACTCCGTCAGTAGCGACGAGCGAAGGCGGACCAGGCCAGCGGCCCCGGCCGCGCGAACCGGAACCGTCTGGAAAGGCGGGCCAGAGCGGGTGACAGCCCCGTACGGGCGGGCGCGACCGGGGTCCACGAGTAGGGCGGGACACGTGAAATCCTGTCCGAAGACGGGGGGACCACCCTCCAAGCCTAAGTACTCCTCGACGACCGATAGTGGACCAGTACCGTGAGGGAAAGGTGAAAAGCACCCCGACGAGGGGAGTGAAACAGACCTGAAACCGGATGCCTACAAGCAGTCGGAGGGGGCTTGTCCCCTGACGGCGTACCTTTTGTATAATGGGTCGGCGAGTCGATGCGGCGAGCGAGCCTAAGCCGGTAGGCGCAGGCGGAGCGAAAGCGAGTCCGAAAGGGGCGCTTGAGTTCGTTGCATCGGACCCGAAACCCGGCGATCTAGCCATGGGCAGGTTGAAGGCGCGGTAACGCGCGCTGGAGGACCGAACCCACCGATGTTGAAAAATCGGGGGATGACCCGTGGCTAGGGGTGAAAGGCCAATCAAGCCGGGATATAGCTGGTTCTCCGCGAAAACTATTTCGGTAGTGCGTCGCGCGGTCGCCGCCGGGGGTAGAGCACTGGATGGGCTCGGGGGGCGCGAGCCTTACCAACCCCAACCAAACTCCGAATACCGGCGAGCGCAGCGCGGCAGACAGACCGTGGGTGCTAAGGTCCGCGGTCGAGAGGGAAACAGCCCAGACCTCCAGCTAAGGCCCCGAAGTCGCGGCTAAGTGGGAAAGGATGTGGGAAGGCCAAGACAGCCAGGAGGTTGGCTTAGAAGCAGCCATCCTTTAAAGAAAGCGTAATAGCTCACTGGTCTAGACAAGCCGTCCCGCGCCGAAGATGTAACGGGGCTCAAGCCGCGCGCCGAAGCTGAGGGCGTTGTCCTTCCCCAGGGAGGGGCGGCGCGGTAGCGGAGCGTTCCGTAGGCCGGCGAAGGGTGGCCGCGAGGCCGCCTGGAGGCATCGGAAGCGCGAATGCCGACACGAGTAGCGACAAGGAGCGTGGGAAACGCTCCCGCCGCAAGCCCAAGGGTTCCTCGGCAAGGTTAATCCGCCGAGGGTGAGCCGGCCCCTAAGACGAGGGCGAAAGCCGTAGTCGATGGGAATCGGGTTAATATTCCCGAGCCCGGCGGAGGTGACGAATGCCGGAAGCCGTGCGCGCTTATCGGATTGGGCGCGCGGCCTGGGCGTTCCTGGAAACAGCCCCGCCGCATGGACCGTACCCCAAACCGACACAGGTGGGCTGGTAGAGCATACCGAGGCGCTTGAGAGAACGACGTTGAAGGAACTCGGCAAAATGCCCCCGTAACTTCGGGAGAAGGGGGGCCTCCCTTCGGGCAACCGTCGGGGGGCGGCACGGAAGAGGGGGTGGCGACTGTTTACTAAAAACACAGGGCTCTGCGAAGCCGCGAGGCGCGGTATAGGGTCTGACGCCTGCCCGGTGCCGGAAGGTTAAGGGGAGCGGTTGGCGCCGCGAACCGAAGCCCCGGTAAACGGCGGCCGTAACTATAACGGTCCTAAGGTAGCGAAATTCCTTGTCGGGTAAGTTCCGACCCGCACGAATGGCGTAACGACTTCCCCGCTGTCTCCAACGTCGACTCAGCGAAACTGAACTCTCCGTGAAGATGCGGAGTTCCCACGGTCAGACGGAAAGACCCCGTGCACCTTTACTACAGCTTTGCAGTGGTATCGGGGGAGGAATGTGCAGGATAGGCGGGAGGCCGGGAAACGCCGGCGCCAGCCGGCGCGGAGCCGCCCTTGAAATACCGCCCTTTCGTGTCTCGATATCTAACCGCGGCCCCTTACCGGGGTCCGGGACCCTGCATGGCGGGTAGTTTGGCTGGGGCGGCCGCCTCCCAAAGGGTAACGGAGGCGCGCGACGGTAGGCTCAGGCCGGTCGGATATCGGCCGTCGAGCGCAATGGCACAAGCCTGCCTGACTGCGAGGCCGACGGGCCGAGCAGAGACGAAAGTCGGCCATAGTGATCCGGTGGCTCCGCGTGGAAGGGCCATCGCTCAACGGATAAAAGGTACGCCGGGGATAACAGGCTGATACTCCCCAAGAGTCCACATCGACGGGAGTGTTTGGCACCTCGATGTCGGCTCATCGCATCCTGGGGCCGGAGCAGGTCCCAAGGGTTCGGCTGTTCGCCGATTAAAGCGGTACGTGAGCTGGGTTTAGAACGTCGTGAGACAGTTCGGTCCCTATCTGCCGTGGGTGTTCGAGACCTGGGAGGAGCCGTCCCCAGTACGAGAGGACCGGGATGGACGCGCCTCCGGTGGACCTGTCGTCGCGCCAGCGGCGCAGCAGGGTAGCCAAGCGCGGAAGGGATAACCGCTGAAGGCATCTAAGCGGGAAGCCCCCCTCGAAACGAGGTCTCGCACGAGAACCGTGGAAGACCACCACGTCGATAGGCCGGAGGTCGAAGCGCGGCAACGCGCGCAGCCGACCGGTACTAATCGTTCGAAAGGCTCGATCCAACCTCGCGCGTCGGCAAACGCCGGTTCCCATCGCACCCAAACGCAACGCAACGCGCGAAAGCGCGAAACCGAAAACGCGCGCAAGCGCGAAACCCAACACGCGCGCGCCGCTCCGGCCCGGTGGCCATGGCGGGGGTCCCCCACCCGATCCCATCCCGAACTCGGAAGTGAAAACCCCCAGCGCCGATGGTACTGCGCCAAAAGGCGCGGGAGAGTAGGTCGCCGCCAGGCCCGAACGACGCGCGCAACGCAACGCCGAAGCACAAACCCGAACCCCCATCGCCTCCAAACCATGCCCGAAACGCCGGCGGCCCCCCAAGGGAGCCGCACCTTCGACCGATCCCTTGCCCCCAAGCCCTTTCCAACGCACCAACACGCACGAACCCACAATCGCGGGGTGGAGCAGCCCGGTAGCTCGTCAGGCTCATAACCTGAAGGTCGCAGGTTCGAATCCTGCCCCCGCAACCATACCAACGAAGGCCCAAACGCCAGCCCCCCTCCCGGCAAACGCCGAAAAAAGCCCGCCGCCGGGCGGATCGACGTAAAAATGTCGTCGAATGCCCGCGGCCCCGCGCGACGCGCGTTTTCCGGGCCTGGAAAAAGGTGTATGCTGTCCCGTGTCGCGCAAGCGGCATCGGAGGAAACGCACGAGGCACGGGAGGGCGATATGGAAAACCCGGCGAAACGCATTCGCGGACCCGGCGCGCGCGCCGCGGCCGCCGCCATCGGCGCGGCGCTCGTTCTGTCGGCGGCCGCCGCCGGAGCGACGACGATACAGGACAGCCTCCGGCTCGGCGGGCTGACCGAGGCCACGGCCTACGGCGTCGAGACGATCTCCGGCACGAAATCCGAAATCGGGAGTACGGTGAGGAGCAGGGGCTACACGGTCCGGTCCGCCACCGAAACCGTCGACAGTTTCCTCGGCGCGAAGGATGGCGAACGCATCGTGCACCTGGCGGTCCCGCGGAGTCCGACCCACGGCGGATGGACGCTCTCGGAAACCGGCGGCGGAAAGCTGTGCATGAAGGCGCCGCCCGCCGACAGCGGGTATACGACGGCGGTCGACTACGTGGCCTTCCTGGTGACGTCGAACGACAAGCCCGCCTGGGCGACGGCGACGAACGGCTGGGTCGAGTGCCCGTAAGGGGCGCGCCGCCGCGGCGCGTTCGTACCGGGCGCGGGCGGGGTTCGTCGGCGGGGGGGTGTCGCGGGCGCGCCCGCCGGCGCCAGGATGCCGCGACGCGCGGCCCGCGCGACCCCGGCCGAGGGAGCCGGCGATGCCGACCTGGAAACGCCTCCTCATCGCGCGGTTGTTCGTCCCGCTCCACGGCCTGCTGTTCCGCCTGTCGGGCGGCCGCGTGCTGGGCCGCCTGGAAGGCACGGAAGTCCTCATCCTCGTCACGCGGGGGCGCTGGAGCGGCAAGTGGCGCTCGTCGCCCCTGCTGTGCTTCCGGTTCGACGGGCCGGCCGGCCTCGTCGTCGTCGCCTCGAACTACGGCCAGGACCGCCATCCGGCGTGGTTCCTGAACATCGCCGCCGATCCGGCGGTTTTCGTCGAGACCCGCGGCGCGCGCTTCGCCGCCGAGGCCCGCGCGGTCCCGGAACGCGAACGCGCCGCGCTGTACGACAGGGTGGTCGCGGCGAACCCGCGCTTCGCCGCCTACCGCGCCAGCACGCGCCGCGAAATCCCGGTCGTCGCCCTCCGCCGGACCGGGCCGCCCGACGGAAAAGCCGCGACGGACGCGGGCGCCGCGGGAGCGTCCGGGCGATAAAGGCTCCGCCGCGCGAGCGTTCCGCGCCCCGGCCCTCCCCGGCGCGAAACCCGGCCTCAGCCCTCCGGCAAGAACGCCAGCAGTTCGGCCAGCAGCTCCTCCGGCGCCTCTTCCGGGATGAAGTGGCCGCAATCCATCGGCCGGCCGCGCGCGCCGGGGGCGCGGCCGCGCCACACCTCCATCATGTCGAGCCTGGCCCCCGTCTGCCAGCCGGGCCGGCGCGGCATGTTCCCGGCCCACAGGACCAGCACCGGGCAGGCGAGCTTGCGGTCCCGGTCGGCGCGGTCGTGCTCCAGGTCGAGCGCGACGGCGCGGTAGTCGGCGCACATCGTCCGCACCGTCCCCGGGTCCGAGAAGCAGCGCAGGTATTCGGCGTAGGCCTCCGGCGCGAAGGAATTGGGCACGGCGCTCCACTGCTCCAGGAAGAAATCGAGGAACAGCCTGGGGTTGGACGAGAACACCGTCTCCGGCAGCGGCGAGGGCTGGCGCATCAGGTTCCAGTGGAACCAGGAAAACGCCAGCGCGGCGTCCATGTTCTCGAACGCCTCCAGCGAGGGGACGACGTCGAGGGCCGTGAAGCTCCGCACCCGCTCCGCGTGGTCGAGCGCGAGGCGCAGCCCGACCCGCACGCCCCGGTCGTGCCCCACCAGGTGGAAGGTCTCGTGGCCCAGCGCGCGCATGACGGCGACCTGGTCGGCGGCCGATGTCCGCTTGCAATAGGTGGAGTGGTCGGCTTGCGGCTCCGGCTTGTCGCTGTCGCCGTAGCCGCGCAGGTCCGGGCAGACGACCGTGAAGCGCTCGGCCAGGCGCGGCGCGACCGCGTGCCATTCGACATGGCTCTGCGGATAGCCGTGCAGCATCAGCAGCGGCGGCCCGGAGCCGCCGTGGACGACAGCGATCCCGACGCCGCCGGCGTCGATCCGCGACCTCTCGAAACCCTCGAACACGCTTCGCCTCCCCCGTTCCGCGGCGCGCCCGGCCGCGCCGGACGGCCCCTGTATACCCGCGCCCGCCCGCCCCGTCACGCCGCTTCGCCGGCGGCGCGCCGGCGGGCGGGAGCGGCCGCGGGCGGGAGCGCCATGCGAACTTTTCGGGACATTCGCATTTTGCCATGGAGCGCCTTAAAGCATCTTATTCTCCCGTTTTCACCGCGCGCCGCTTTAGGCTTTTCGCTTTGCGCATGTGACCGGTTGAGGATACACTCCGGGCGACGAACGCGCGCCTGGAAGGAAGGCCATCCGGAGAACGGCTTATGCCGCGACCGCCGAGCGCCTACGCCGAGGGTTACGCCACGGCCCGGGAAGCGGACCGGAGCCGGGCCGACAATTACATCGCGCACACCACGATCGGCGATCCGGTCATGGACGAAATCGTCGCGGAACTCGCGGCGTTTTCCCCGGCGGACACGGACCGTTTCATCCGGGCCGGCATGGAGGAGGACCGGGACGGCCTGCGCGACGCGCCGCCGAAGCTGCGCGCCTTTTTCCTGGACCCGCCGCCAGATCCGCCCTGGCTCGACCGCGACGCCTTCGGGCCCGGGGTTCGCGCCTTCCAGCGGGAGACGACCCAGGTCGTGGCCGCTTTCGCCGCCGGCGTGCTGATCGACGGTTTCTCCACCCTGATCAGCAAGTCTTTCGCCAGCACCGGCCGCCTGTTCGACAAGGGCGTCAGGCGGCTCCAGCAGAACAACCGCCACATGGTGGAAATCTTCTTTCCCGGCGGGACGAACCGCTACGGAGACGGCTGGAAACTGTCCGTCCGCATCCGGTTCGTCCATGCGCGGGTCAGGAGCCTGCTGCGCGAGACGGACGAGTGGGACGAGGGCGAGTTCGGCGTTCCGATCAGCGCGGCGCATCTGGGCTATGCGATCGCGTGTTTCAGCGCCCGGACAATCGCGCATTCCAGGTCCCTCGGCGCGTCCTGGACGAAGGAGGAACGGGAAAGTTTCTGCGCCGTCTGGCGCTACGCCGGCCACCTCATGGGGATACCGGACACGATCCTTTACGCCGACGAAGAGGACGCCCTGGCGATACACAGGATCGGCGGCATGTGCGAGCCGCCGCCGGGAGAGGACGCGATGGTCATGGCCAACGCCCTGATCAACTCCGCCCCGCTGGTGGCGGGCATTTCGGATCCGGGCGAGAGGAAGAAACTCGTACAGAACCTGATCTACCCGATTTCGCGAGCGTTGATTGGGAAAAATCTTGCCGATACGCTGAATTTTCCGAAAACTTCCCAGTTCAAATCCAAAACCATACTGTTCTGGTATCGAACGGGAAAAGCGCTCGACAAGCTGGCGGGCCGGGTCGGCATCCGCAACGGGAACGACCTCGAAACCGTTTTCGGCGTCTCGCTGTACGACGAGATGGGCCTGACCTACCGGCTGCCCGACCAGGCGCGCGCGGAGTTGTCGTCGCAATGGTGAACCGGGCCGCCGCCGCGCCCCGGCCCGTTCGCGGGACGGCGCCGTGACGTCCGCGCGGCTCGACGCCCGGGACGCCGCGATTCTCCGCCGCCGGCGGATCGTGCTCGCGTCCGCCCGCGGCGTCGCGCCGCTTCGCCGGGCGGGCGCGGCCGCGCCGCCCTCGCTCCCGTCCAGGCCGTTCCCGACGGGGCAAGCCTCGCGACCCGCCGGGCAACGACCGCGCGGGACGACGACCGGCTCCCCGGGACGATCGCCCGGAAACACGAAAGGTCCTCGAAAAACCCTCTCCCGGGACATTATGCCTTGCGCCCGGGAAGACTTGCGGATGATCCTCCGAAGGGAACTCGCGGCGTGGCGCGCCCGCTATCGCCGGCCCGACCCCGAGGAGGTCAGCATGAAAATTCCCACTGCTTACGCGGAAGGCTATGCCAAAGCGCGGGAAGTGGACCGGGACCGGGCGGACAACTACATCGCGCACACCACGATCGGGGATCGCGAGCTCGATCCGCTGATGCGGGAATGGGCCGCCTCCATGTCGAATGCCGATCTGCAGCGCTTCGTCGGGGCCGGCATCGAGGGGCGGAGTGACATCCTGCGCGACGCGCCCCAGTCCATGCGCGAGTTTTTCGACAACCTGCGCGAGCCGCCCTGGCTCTACTACGAGGGCTTCCGTCCGGGGATACGCGCCTTCAACGCGAACGTGGACCTGATGCTTGTCGCGTTCGTCACCGAGGTGCTGGTGGAAGGTTTTTCCACGCTGATCGCCAAATCCTTCGCCATTACCAAACGGGTTTCCACCACGGTGCGGCGCCTGCGGCAGAACAACCGTCACATGCTGGAGATATTCTATCCCGGAGGTCTCTACAGGGAGGGCGACGGCTGGAAACTGTCCGTGCGCATCCGTTTCGTCCATTCGCGGATCAGAAGCCTGCTGGCGGACTCCGACGAATGGCAAGCCGACCAGTGGGGCACGCCGGTGAGCGCGGCGCATCTGGGCTTTGCGATTTCGGTGTTTTCCCAGCGGTTGCTCGAATACCCGGCCGCGGTGGGCGCGAAATACACGGATGAGGAAAAGGCCAGCGTGCTCGATGTCTGGCGTTACTCCGGCTACCTCATGGGAATTCCCGAGAAAATCCTCTACAAGAACGCGGCCGACGCGGCGGCGATCTACAGGACCGGATACTTGTGCGAGCCGCCGCCGTCGCCCGAATCGGTCGCCGTGGCGAATGTCCTGATCCAGGCCATCCCGGCGGTGGCCGGCGTGAAGGACCCCGCGGAGCGGGAAAAACCGGTGCGCCTGGCCTATCGCCTCTCGCGGGCGCTCATCGGCCGCCAGCTCGCCGACGATTTCGGGTTCCCGAAATCCTACGCCGCGCTCACCCTGTCCTATTTCCGGTTCAAGCAGCGTCTCGGACGGCTTCTTCGGGCCGACAACACGGTCAGGCTGGACAACTTCTCTTCGCTGATGCAAATCGCCGTGTACGACGAGGGCGGGTTGAAGTACGGGCTGCCCGACCATGTGCGTGCCAAGGAAGCGAGCGACTGGTGAAGGAGGCCGACGACGTGAATCCGACGGTCGGGACAACGCCGGCCGGGCGGCTCGACGCCTGGGCCGCCGCGATCCTCCGCCGCCGGTGGATCGTGCTCGCGCTCGCGCTGCTGGCCATGCTGGCGGCGGCGGCCGGCGGGCGGCATATCGCCGTCTCGAACGACTACCGCATCCTGTTCGGCGACGACAATCCGCAACTTGCCGCTTTCCACGCCCTCGAGGACACCTACGCCGTCACCAACACGGCCCTGATCGCCGTCGCGCCCCGGAACGGCGCGGTGTTCGACCGCGAGGCGCTGGGCGCCATCGAGGAGTTGACCGAGGCTGGCTGGCGCGCGCCCTACGCCGGCCGGGTCGATTCCCTGACCAACTACAACCACAGCTGGGCCGAGGGCGACGACCTGGTCGTCGAACCCCTCGTGGACGGCGCCGCCGCGCTCGACGACGCCGGCCTCGCGCGGGTCGAGACCGTCGCGCTCGGCTCGCCGGAGATCGCCGGCCGCCTGGTTTCCCGCGACGGGCGGGTCGGCGGGCTGGCGATCAATTTCGTCCTGCCGGACGAGCCCGACGCCGCCGTGGCGGAGATAACCGACTACCTCGGCGCCGTCCTGGAGCGGGCGCGCGCCGCCCACCCGGACATCGATTTCCGCCTCACCGGCGACGTTCCGATGAACCGCGCCTTCGCCGACGCGACGAAGGAGGATTTCGAGACGCTCGCGCCGATCGTGTTCCTGCTGGTCCTCGCCGGGGCCGGCCTCCTCCTGCGCTCGGCGCTCGCGACGCTGGCGCTCGCCGTCTCGCTCGTGTTCGCCGTGGCCGCGACGATGGGCCTCGCGGGCTGGCTCGGCGCCGTGTTCTCGCCCGCCAGTTCCGGCGTGCCGATCATCGTGTTGACGATCGCCGTGGCGCATTCGGTGCATGTCGTCGCGGGCGCGCTGGCGGAGATGGGGCGCGGCCTCTCCAGGAACGACGCGATCGCGGCGTCGCTGCGCGAGAACGTCTGGCCGATGTTCCTGACATCGGTCACCACGGCGATCGGCTTCCTTAGCCTCAACGCCTCCGACTCCCCGCCCTTCCATGTGCTCGGCAATTTCGTGGCGCTCGGCGTCGCCTGCGCCTTCGTCTTTTCGACGACCCTGCTGCCGGCGCTGCTCTCGGTCCTGCCCCTGCGGGCGCGCGTCCGCGCCGGCCCGGCGGAGGCGGGCTTTTTCGACCGGCTGGGCGATTTCGTCGTCGCGCGCCGCCGGCTCCTGCTGTGGTCCTGCCTCGCGGCGGCGGCGGTCGCGGTCGCCGGGATTCCCCGCAACGAGCTGAGCGACAACTGGACGCGGTATTTCGACGAAAGCTACGAGTTCCGCCGCGACACGGATTTCGTGATCGCCAACCTGACCGGGCTGGAGGTCCTCGAATACTCCCTCGACTCCGGCCGCGAGGGCGGCGTCTCGGACCCGGAGTACCTGCGCCGGATCGACGCCTTCGCCGAATGGTTCAGGGCGCAGCCGGAAACCAGCCATGTGCGGGTCTTTTCGGATGTCATGAAACGCCTCAACCGCAACATGAACGGCGACGATCCGGCCTTCCACCGGCTGCCCGGCGACGCCGACCTCGCCGCGCAATACCTGCTGCTGTACGAACTGTCGCTCCCCTTCGGCGCCGACCTCAACGACCGGATCGATGTCGCCAAGTCGGCGACGCGCATGACCGTGGTCGCCCGGAACCTGTCGGCCCGGGAGCAGCGCGCCCTCGACGCGCGCGCGCAAGCCTGGCTGCGCGACAACGCGCCCGGCCTCGCGGCGGGGGCCTCGGGCGTCAGCATGATCTTCGCCCACCTCGCCCAGCGGAACATCGAAAGCATGTTGCGCGGCACGATCGTCGCCATGGCGGCGATCTCGCTGATCCTGGTGGCGGTGTTCCGCAGCGCGCGCATCGGCCTTGTCAGCCTCGTGCCCAACTTCCTGCCCGCCGCCATGGGTTTCGGCGCGTGGGGCTACCTGGTCGGCCATGTCGGCCTCGCCGCCTCGGTGGTCACGGCCGTCGCGTTCGGGATCGTCGTGGACGACACGATCCATTTCCTGAGCCGCTACCTCAAGGCCCGGCGCGAGGGCGGCTCGGCGGAGGACGCGACGCGCGCCGCCTTCCGCGGCGTGGGCCACGCGCTCTGGACCACCACCGCCGTGCTGGCGGCGGGTTTCCTGGTGTTCGCCACCTCCGGCTTCGAGGTCAGCTGGGCGCTGGGCCTGCTGGTCGCGATCGTGCTCGTCTTCGCGCTGCTGGCCGATTTCCTGCTGCTGCCGCCGCTGCTGATGCTCATCGACCGGAAGAAGCCATGATCCGTCCCGCTCCCGCCCGCCTCCCGCGCCGGCGGCCGCTTGCGTTCCGCGCCGCCGTCCTCGCCTGCCTCGCGCTCGCCGCCGCCGGCGTCCTCGCGCCGCCGCCCGCCGCGCGCGCCCAGACGCCGGAGGAGGCGGGCCTCGCCATCGCCGTCGCGGTCCGCGACCGCGAGAGCGGCTTCGAGGACCTCGCCGCCCGCATGGACATGACGCTGCGCAACCGCCACGGCAAGGAGAGCCGGCGCGAACTCCGCGTGCAAATCCTCGAAACCCCCGGCGACGGCGACAAGACGCTGTTCGTCTTCGACACGCCGCGCGACGTGAAGGGCACGGCGCTGCTCATCCACGCCCATCGCGAGGGGCCGGACGACCAGTGGCTCTACCTGCCCGCGCTGAAGCGGGTGAAGCGCATCGCCTCCTCCAACCGCTCCGGCTCCTTCATGGGCAGCGAATTCGCCTACGAGGACATGGGTTCGCCGGAGGTGGAGAAATTCGCCTACCGCCACCTGCGCGACGAGCCGTGCGGCGGCGACGGCGCCGCCTGCTCCGTCACGGAGCGCGTGCCGACGGACCGCAAGTCGGGCTACAGCCGCCAGGTCGTCTGGCGCGACCGCGACGAGTTGCGCGTCCGCAAGATCGAGTATTACGACCGCAAGGACACGCTGCTGAAAACGCTGGCCGCCGAGGATTACGAACTCTACCTCGACCGCTACTGGCAGGCGCGCAAGCTGACGATGACCAACCTGCAGACGGGGAAGAGCACCGTGCTGGCGTGGTCCGACATCCGGTTCCGGACCGGCCTCGACCCCCGCGCGTTCGGCAAGACCGGGTTGCGGCGGGCGCGGTGACGGCGGCCCGGTCGCGGCTTCGCGGCGCGGCGCTCGCGGCGGCCTGCCTGTTCGGGCCGGCGGCCGGCGCCGGCGCGGGAGACGGTTCCGCGGGCGTCGAGGCCGACTTTTCCGGGCGGGTCGGCGTCGAGGCGCGCTGGCATCCCCAGACCGCGGCGTATCCCGGCCAGCGCGCCGGCGCCGGCGGCTTCTGGGCGGAGCCGGCGCTTTACCTCGACTGGCCGGGGGGCGACAGCCTCGTGCTCGCGCCGTACCTGCGTTACGACGCCGCCGATCCCGGCCGCACGCTCGCCGACCCGCGCGAGGCCTATTTCCTGACCTGGGGCGAGATGGGCGAGGGGGAGTGGGAACTGCGCCTCGGCGTCGACCGGGTGTTCTGGGGCGTCGCCGAGTCGCGCCACCTGGTCGATATCGTCAACCAGACCGACCTCGCGGCGCACCCCGACGGCGAGGCCAAGCTGGGCCAGCCGATGGCCCACGCCACCTTCTCCGGCGAATGGGGCGCGCTGGAACTGTTCCTGCTGCCCTTCCACCGCGCGCGGACCTTCCCCGGCCGCGCCGGCCGGCCGCGCGGGCCGCTCGTCGTGGACAACGGCCTCGCCACCCGGGAAAGCCCGGCCGGCAAGTGGCGCGTCGACGCCGCCGCCCGCTACGCAAGGAGCCTCGGCCCGCTCGACATCGGCCTCTCCCTGTTCGACGGGACGGCCCGCGAGCCGTCCTTCCGCCTCGCGCCGGGCGGCGGCGGCGCGCCGGTCCTGGCGCCGCATTACGCGCGCATCCGCCAGATCGGGCTGGACGCGCAGTACACCGCCGGCGAGTGGCTGCTGAAGCTGGAGGCGATCGGCCGCGCCGGCGCCCCGGACCGCCTCGGCGCGGAGCGGGACTACGCCGCCGTCGTCGCCGGCGGGGAGTACACCTTCCGCTCCGTGCTGGACTCGGACGTCGACCTCGGCGTGCTGGCCGAATGGAACCGTGACGGGCGGGGCCGGGACGCGACGACGGCGTTCGAGAACGACCTGTTCCTCGGCGCCCGCGTCGCGTTCAACGACGCGGACGGCTCCGAACTCCTCGCCGGCGCGACGGTGGACGCCGGCGACGGCGGCGCGGTCCTGGCGGTCGAGTTCAGGCGGCGCCTGACGGACGAGGTGTCCCTGCGGCTGGAGGGCCTCGCCTTCCTCGGCGTCGGCCGGGAGGACCCGCTATACGCGACGCGGCGCGACGGCTTCGTCGAACTGGGGCTGGTCTACGGTTTCTGACCGCCGGCGGCGCGCGCGGCCGCCTCGCCGGAGCGGATCGCGCCCTCGATCGTCGCGGGCAGGCCGGTGTCGATCCAGTCCCCGGCGAGGAAGAGGTTGGCGAGCGCGGTCCGCGCTCCCGGCCGCCGCCGCGCCTCCTCCGGCGTCTGCGCGAAGGTGGCGCGCCGCTCCTTGACGACGCGCGACGGCGGCGGCGGCGCGCCCGCGTCGAGGTCGAGCGCGCGGGCGACGTCGCGCCAGGTCCGGCGCGCGATCTCTCCCGCCGGCTCGGCCGCGAGCGCGTCGGCGGCGCTGACCGTGACCGAGGCGATGTCGCCGCGCGGGAACACCCATTGCGCCGTCCCCCCGACCAGCCCGACAAGCGGCGCGCCCTCCGGCGCGCGCGCGGGTTCCGGGAGGCGGAAATGGACATTGACGATGGCGTGGCTCCGCCGCGGCGCCTCCAGCCCCGGCAGCAGGCCGGCGGCGGCCTGGGGCGGGACGGCGAGGATCGCGTCCTCGCCGTCGCCCAGTTCGACCGCCGCGCCGCCGAACTCCAGCCGCGCGGCCCGTCCGCCCTCCGCGCCGACCGCGCGCAGCCTCGCGCCGAACCGGACCTCCGCGCCGAGGCGGCGCAGCAGGGCCAGCGCCGGGTCCACCAGGGCGTCGGAAAGCCCGGTCCGGGCGATCCGGGGCCGGCAGGCGGCCTCCCCCCGGGCGAAGGTCTCGCGCAGCACCGGCCAAAGCAGGCGGGCCGCGCCCTCGGACGCCGGCGTGTTCAGCGCCGCGACGGCGAGCGGCTCCCAGAACCGCTCGAACAGCGGGCCGGAGCCGCCGAGCAGGCCGGCCACGGTCCGGTCCGGCCCGGCCAGCGGCAGGCGCAGCGCCCCCAGGTAGTCCCGGAGCCGCGTGTCCGGCACGCGCCTGTCCGGATGGAAAACCCACCGGGGGAGCCGCCCGGCGCTCGGCCGCAGCGTCCACCGCTGGCCCGTCCGCAGGTCGAGGAAGGGGAACGCCGCCCGGTCCGGCCCGGCCAGCGCGTCCGCCGCCCCGATCGCGTCGAGATAGCGCATCGCGGCCCGGTTGCCGCTCAGCAGCAGGTGGTTGCCGTTGTCGATGACGCGGCCGAGCGTCTCGTCGAAAAAGGAGCGGCAGCGCCCGCCGGCCTGTCCGCTCGCCTCGTACAGCGCGACCGCGCGGCCCCGGCGCGCCAGCGCGACGGCGGCCGCGAGGCCCGCCAGCCCGGCGCCGACGACATGGGTCCGCGACATCCCGCCGCCCCCGCGCCGTCAGAGCAGCCCGTGGCGCAGCGCTAGCCACGCCTTGCGCGGGCGCGACAGCCGGACCCGGCCGTCGATCCGCTCCCAGCCGCGCGCTTCGAGCCGGTCGAGCGTCTCGCGGTACACCGCCATCATGACGGCGGCGGGCCGCAACTCCCGGCCGCGACGGTCGGCGATCAGGCCGGCCGCCTCGGCGTAACGGTCGCGCGCCAGGCCGGCCAGTTCGGCGCGGACGGCGGCGAAGCCCGGATGGGCGATCGCGGCCTCCGGCGGCCCGGCGGGCGCGCCGTGGCGGGCCAGCATGTCCATCGGCGCGTAGAGCCGCCCCAGCGCCGCGTCCTCCCCGGGATCGCGCAGGATGTTCGTGAGTTGCAGGGCGTCGCCGAGCGTCTCGGCGATCCGGGGGCCGGGCGGCTCCGGCGCGCCGAAGGCGTGGATCGACAGCATCCCGACCGCGCCCGCGACCTTGCGGCAATAGCCGAGCAGGTCGTCCAGCGTCGGCATCCGCACCGCCGGCGCGGCGTCGATCTCCATGCCCTCGATCACGGCGAGGAACTCCGCGCGCGGCAGGCCGAACCGCCGCGCCGGGCCGAGCAGCGCCCGTGTCGTCGGCCATTCCGGCCGCCCGTCGTAGAGCCGGCCGATCTCCGCCCGCCACGCCGCCAGCGCCCGCCTCTTCTCCGCGACATCGCCCGGCTCGTCGGCGATGTCGTCCACCTCGCGGCAGAAGGCGTAGATCGCGCGCATCGCGCGGCGGCGCTCCGCCGGCAGCATCCTCATCCCCCACAGGAAGGAGGTGCCCGACCGCGCGACGACGCGATCCACATGCGCCTGGGGGTCGATCCCGCCCGCGGCCGGCGCGCCGCCGCCTTCCCGATGCGCGATCGCGCGGTTCGCCATGGCCGGACTCCCTTGACGGCGGGCCCGTCCCATACCAGTTTGCGAAGGGTGGGGAAACGGGCCGTTCCGGCGCGCCGCGCCGTTTTCCCCGCGGGCGCGCGCCGCGCCCGGTCCGGGAGGTGCGGGGGAATGGCGGATTCGCGCGCCGACGGGGCCGCGACGGCAAGGCCCGCCGAGGTCGAAACGCCCTCTGGCAAGGGGGCGGGCGACGAGAACTTTCCCGTCGGCTCCTTCCTGTTGCGGCCCCGGCTTCGGCCGCACATCGCGCGGTTCTACGCCTTTGCCCGCGCGATCGACGACATCGCCGACAATCCCGGCCTCGGGCCGGCGGAGAAGATCGCGCGGCTGGACGGTTTCGCCCGCGCCGTCGCCGGCGGGGCGGAGGCGGACGACCCGGCCTTCGGCAAGGCGCGCGACCTCCGCCGGAGCCTCCTCGAAACCGGCGTGGCGCACCGCCACTGCGTGGACCTGGCGCGCGCGTTCAAGCGGGACGCGGTGAAATCGCGCTACGCCGACTGGGACGACCTGATGGGCTATTGCGACCTCTCCGCCGCGCCGGTCGGCCGCTACCTGGTCGACCTGCACGGCGAGCCGGCGGCGCTCTACCCCGCGTCCGACGCGCTGTGCAACGCGCTGCAGGTCCTGAACCACCTGCAGGACTGCGGCGACGACTACCGCGCGCTGGACCGGGTCTACCTGCCCGGCGACTGGATGACGGCGGAGGGCGCGCGGGTGGATATGCTCGCCGCCGGGCGGGCGGCCCCGGCGTTGCGCCGCGTCCTCGACCGCTGCCTGGACGCGACGGACGGGCTGCTGGCGCGGGCCGGCCCGCTGCCGGACGGGATCGCCGACCTCCGCTTCGCCATGGAGGCGGGCGCGATCCTCGCCATCGCCCGCAAGCTCGCCGCCGAGTTGCGCCGGCGCGACCCGCTGGCCGGGCGGGTCGTGCTGGGCAAGGCCCAATTCGCCGCCCGGTGCGCGCGCGGGGCCGGCCGGGCCCTGCTCCGAAGGGGCCTGGGCGGCCGCGGCCGCGCCTAGCGGTTGGACGCGGTCGGCGCGAAATCCGTCGCGCGCTCGTCCCGGCCGGTGTCGACGAGTTCGGAGGCGGGGTCGCCCGCGACGCGGACATGGCGCATGATCCTGGGCTCCCCGTAATCGTAGGGCCGCGCGCGGTGCAGGATGCAGCGGTTGTCCCAGATCATCAGGTCGCCCGGCCGCCATTTGTGGGCATAGACCCGCGGCGCCTGGCAGGCGCGGTCGAGCAGGTCGTCGAGCAGGGCTTGGGCCTCCCCGTCCTCCATGCCCGGAATGCGGAAGGCGTGCCGCCCGATGAACAGCGACTTGCGGCCCGTCACCGGATGGGTCTTGACCAGCGGGCGCAGCGGCGCACCCTTGGTGTGGTAGCCGTAACCGTCCCCGGTCTCGAAACTGAACCCCGCCTTGGCCTGCGAGGCGTAGAGCGAGTGGTAGGCCGACAGGCCCTCGATCCGCTCCCGCGACGCCTCGTCGAGCGCGTCCCAGGCGGCGCGCATGTCGGCGAGTTCGGTCTCCCCGCCGGCGGCGGGCACGCGCTCGGCGTAGAGCGCGGACGCCTTGGCGGCGAGCGGCATGTAGGAACTGTCGGTGTGCCAGCCCTCGTTGCCGCGCAGCGTCTGGTAGCGCTTCTCGTCGGGGTCCATCAGCGAGCCGTCGGGCCGCACATTGCTGATCCGCACCGCGCGGGCGTTGTCGCGCAGGATTTCGATGTCGCCGAACCGGGCGCCGAAGGCGATGTGCTCCTCGTCCGTCAGGTCGTCCTGGTCCGGGAAGACAAGGGCGCCGTATTCGTGGAAGGCGTCCTCGACCGCGCGCCATTCCGCGTCGCCCATGCGTCCGAGGGCGACGCCGGTGACGCGGGCGCCGAGCGTGCTGTCGAGAGGGGCGATGTCCGGCATGTTCCGTCTCCTCGCGCGTGGACCGGGGGAAGCGTCGGGCGGCGCATCCTACGCCCGCCGCCCCGGGGCCGCCAAGGCGAAAGCGTCAGTCCGCGAGGTCCGTGGTCACCGGCGCGTGGTCGGACGCCTTCTCCCAGCCCCGCGCCGCGCGCAGCACGGAGGAGCCGGCGATCCGCCCGGCCAGCGCCGGCGTGACCCAGATATGGTCGAGCCGCCGGCCCCGGTCGGAAGCCGACCAGTCGCGCGCGCGGTAGCTCCACCAGGAATAGACCTTCTCCGGTTCGGGGATGACATGGCGGGTGGTGTCCACCCAGCCGAGCGTGTCCCGCAGGGCGGCGAGGCCCTCCACCTCCACCGGCGTGTGGCTGACCACCTTCAGAAGCTGGCGGTGCGACCACACATCGTTCTCCAGCGGCGCGATGTTGAGGTCGCCGGCCAGCACCATCGGCGCGTCCGCGCTCCGGTTCGCGGCGAGCCAGTCGCGCATCTCGCCGATGAATTTCAGTTTGTGGTCGAACTTGTCGTTCTTCTCCGGGTCCGGGATGTCGCCGCCGGCCGGCACGTAGAAATTGTGCAGCTCCAGCCCGCCGGCGAACCGGGCCGAGACGTGCCGGCAATCCTCGCGGCCGACCCAGTCCAGCCCGCCCGTCTCCTCGAACGGCAGGCGGGAGAGGATCGCGACGCCGTTGTAACCCTTCATCCCGCGCGTCGCGATGTGGGGGTAGCCGGCGTCGGCGAAGACCTGGCGGGGGAACAGGTCGTCCGGGCATTTGGTCTCCTGCAGGCACAGCGCGTCCGGCGCGGCCTCCTCCAGCAGGCGCAGGACCAGCGGGGCGCGCAGCCGCGCCGAGTTGATGTTCCATGTCGCGATCCGCATGGGGCCGTCCTCGCCGGTAATGTCTCGAAGGGGCCGGGCCTAGCCGCGCGCCTCGCGCCACAGGCCGAGCTTCTCCTGCGCCGCCCGGTCGGAGAAGGAGAACAGCACCGCGTCGCCGCCCCGCGACTTGTGGGAATGCCGCGCCCAGCTCGGCACGACGAACACGTCGCCCGGCCCCCAGGCGAATGTCTCGCCCGCGATCTCGGTCTCCCCCGTCCCCTCGACGCAGGCGTGGACCGCGCCGTCGGTCGAGCGGCGGGGCGCGCCCTCGAACCCCTTGGGCAGGAGTTGCAGGAACGCCGCCATGGTGGGGAGCGCGTGGCCGCCGGTGAGTGGGTTGGCGTATTTCATCTTGAGGCCGTGGCAGGCGTCCCACGCCCCGGTCCGGCGCAGCGTCTCCAGCGCCTCGCGCGAACGCTCGTAGGGGTAGGCGAACACCGGCGAGGACAGCGCGCCCGGCTCCGCGTCCACCGGCAGCAGCGCGGCCCCGTAGCGGGCCAGCGAATCGCCCTCCGGCCGGGAGAGCGGCTGCTCCTCCGCCTCGTGGCTTTCCGCGAAACCGGCGTCGAACAGTTGCAGGATCGGGATGTCGAGGCCGTCGAGCCAGATCATCGGCTCGTCGGAGCCGTTGCCGTGGTCGTGCCATGTCCAGTTCGGCGTGGTCACGAAATCGCCCGGCCGCATCGTGGTCTTCTCCCCCTCGACGGCGGTGTAGGCGCCGCGGCCCTCGATCACGAAGCGCAGCGCGGTCTGCGCGTGGCGATGGCTCGGCGCCACCTCGCCCGGCAGGATCAGCTGCAGGCCGGCGTAAAGCGAGCGGGTGATCCGCGAGGCGCCGGGCATCCCCGGATTCTCCAGCACCAGCACCCGGCGCTCGGCCTCCTTGGCGGTGATCAGCCCGCCGGACTCCAGCACCAGCGGCCGCGTATCCTCCCAGCGCCACAACGCCGGCGCGCAGGGGCTGTCCGGCGCGCGCGGCACCAGCCCGGCCATGACCTCCCAGAGCGGCGCCATGTTGCGCCGGGCGATCCGCGCGCGAAAGGCGTCGCGGCTGTTGTCGCCGGCGCCGCGCGCCGCGCCCGTTTCCGCCGGAGTCCCGTCCATCGCCCCCTCCCCCTCGTCCGTCCGGCGCCGCGCCGGCGCCGCCTCAGTCCAGCCCCATCAGGCCGCGGGCGAAATCCCGCGCCACGAAGGGGCGCAGGTCGTCCAGCCCCTCGCCGACGCCGACGGCGTGGATCGGCAGGCCGAACTCCTCCGCCAGCGCCACCACCACGCCGCCCCGGGCCGAACCGTCGAGCTTGGTCACGACCAGGCCGGTGATGTCCACCGTCTCGCGGAACGCCCGCAGCTGAGCGTGGGCATTCTGGCCGACCGTTCCATCGAGCACCAGCAGGCGGTCGTGCGGCGCGTCCGGGACCCGCTTGCGGACCGCGCGCGCGACCTTGGCGAGTTCGTCCATCAGTTCGGTCCGGTTCTGCAGCCGCCCGGCGGTGTCGATCAGCAGCGCGTCGGCGCCGGCCCGGGCCGCGCGGTCCGCCGCGTCGAAGGCGACGGCCGCCGGGTCCGTCCCCGGCGCCGGCGCGACGGTGTGCGCGCCCGCTCGCTCGCCCCAGACCTGGAGCTGTTCGATCGCGGCGGCGCGGAACGTGTCGCCGGCGGCGAGCCAGACCGTCTTGCCTTGCGCGGTCCACAGCCGGGCGAGCTTGCCGATCGTCGTGGTCTTGCCGCCGCCGTTGACGCCGCAGACCAGCACGATCCGGGGCCGGGCCGCCGGGTCCTCCGGCAGCGGCGCCGCGACCGGGGCGAGGATGGCGGCGATGTCCTCGGCCAGCGCCTCGCGCACCGCCGTCGCGTCCGCGCCCCCGCCCCCGTTCGTGTCGAACCGGCGCCGCGACAGGCCGGCCGCCAGCCGGGCGGCCGCCGCCGCGCCGAGATCGGCCGTTATCAGCAGGTCCTCGAGCTCCTCCAGCGTCTCGGCGTCGAGCCGGCGGCCGGGGCGGGACAGCAGCGCCGCGACGCCGCCCGCGATCCGGTCCGAACTGCGCGACAGCCCGGACCTGAGCCGCCCGAGCCAGCCGCCGCCGGCCCGCCGTTCGGCCTCCGCCGCGCTCACGCCGCCTCCCGCGCGACCGCGGCGCCGAGCAGCCGGTCCTCCGTATGGCCCGTGACCTCCGCCTCGACGATGGCGCCGGGCGGCGCCGGGCCGGAGACGGCGATCGGGGCGTAGTGCTCGGTGCGGCCGGTCCCCGCGCGCTCGACCAGCACGCGCTCCCGCGCGCCGAGGCGGCTCTCGAACCGGGCGCGCAGCGCCGCCGCCCCGGCGTCGCGCAGCCGCCGCGCCCGCTCGCGCCGGACCTCCGGCGCGACCGGCGGCATCCGGGCCGCCGGCGTGCCGTCGCGCGGCGAGTAGGGGAAGACATGCAGGTGCGCCAGCCCCGCCTCCGCCACGAGGTCGAGCGTGCGCCGGAACATCGCCTCGGTCTCGGTCGGGAAGCCGGCGATCAGGTCCGCCCCCAGCGCGATGTCCGGCCGCGCCGCGCGCAGCCGTTCCGCCAGACGCAGCACGTCGCCGCGCAGGTGCCGGCGTCTCATGCGCTTCAGCGTCAGGTCGTCGCCCGCCTGGACGGAGAGGTGGAGATGCGGCATCAGGCGCGGCTCGCGCGCGAACAGGTCGATGAGTTCGTCGTCCGCCGCCGCCGGGTCGAGCGAGGACAGCCGGAGCCGCGGCAGGTCCGGGACGCGGGCGAGCAAGTCGCCGACAAGGCGGCCCAGCCGCGGCCGGCCGGGCAGGTCCGCCCCCCAGGAGGCGATGTCCACCCCCGTCAGCGCCAGTTCCCGGTAGCCGTTGGCGACCAGCGCGCGGGCCTGGCGCGCCACGGCCGCCGCCGGGACCGAGCGGTTGCGCCCCCGCCCCTGGGGGATAATGCAGAAGGTGCAGCGGTGGTCGCAGCCCTGCTGGACGAGCACGAAGCCGCGCGCGCGGCCCTCGAACCCGGCGACCGGCGGCGGCGGCTCGACGGTCCGGGCGGCGGCGATGTCGCCGGCGGCGACGCGGGCGCGGGCCGCGCCGGCCCAGGCCTCCGGGCGCAGCTTCTCGGCGTTGCCGACCACCCGGTCCACCTCCGCCATCGCGGCGTAGCGGGCCGGGTCGATCTGCGCGGCGCAGCCGGTGACGACGATCTCGGCGCCGGGATCGGCGCGGCGCGCGCGGCGGATCGCCTGGCGGGCCTGGCGCTCGGCCTCGGCGGTGACGGCGCAGGTGTTGAAGACGACGCGCGGCCGCGCCCCCGGCGCGCCATCGAGCAGGCCGCGGATCGCCTCCGACTCGAAGGCGTTCAGCCGGCAACCGAAGGTCTCGACCCGGTCGGCGCGAGGGTGCGGCGTGTCCATCCGCCGACACATGCCCCCGAACGCCCGCGAATGCAAGCGGCGCGCCCCGGCGCGGCGCCTTCGGCGGCGGGGTTGCCGCGGGGGGCGGGAGGCCCCATATAGCTTCGCGGCGTCGCGGGTTCGCGCGAACGCCGCCCCGTCCCCCGATCCGGGCCGCCGCCATGACCCTCGCCGCCGCCGGCCCCTCCCGTTCCGCGCCCCGGGACCGCGCGCCGCTGGTCGACCTCCGGGATGTGCGCCTGTCGCTGCGCGGCGCGGCGGGGGAGGTCGAAATCCTGCGCGGGGTCGACCTCGAAATCGACGCCGGCGAGACCGTCGGCGTCGTCGGCCCGTCCGGCGCCGGCAAATCGACGCTGATGATGATTGTCGCCGGGCTGGAGAGCGCCAGCGCCGGCCGCGTCGCGGTCGCCGGGCGGGACCTCTCGCGCCTCGGCGAGGACGACCTCGCCGAGTTCCGGCGCGACCATGTGGGCATCGTCTTCCAGGCCTTCCGCCTGATCCCGACCATGACCGCGACGGAGAACGTGGCGATCCCGCTCGAACTCGCCGGGGAGGCGAACGCCTTCGCCCGCGCGCGCGAGAGCCTGGGCCTGGTCGGCCTGTCGCGGCGCGTCGGCCACTACCCGGACCAGCTTTCCGGCGGCGAGCAGCAGCGCGTGGCGATCGCCCGCGCCTTCGCCGCGCGGCCGCCGCTCCTGCTGGCCGACGAGCCGACCGGCAACCTCGACCGCGCGACCGGCGACGCGGTGATCGACCTGCTGTTCGACCTGCGGGCGCGCCACGGCACCACGCTGGTGCTAATCACCCACGACGAGGGGCTGGCGGCGCGCTGCGGCCGGACCGTCGCCATCGCCGACGGGCGGATCGTCGCGCCGCCGGCGGGCCTCCGGGCCGCCGCGCGATGAGCCGGCTCGCGCTGGCCTTCCGGCTGGCCCGGCGCGAGTTGCGGGGCGGGCTGGGGAGTTTCCGCGTCTTCCTCGCCTGCCTCGCGCTCGGCGTCGCCGCCATCGCCGCCGTCGGCTCGGTGTCGGAGGCGATGCGCGCCGGCATCGCGCGCGACGCGCGGCTGCTGCTGGGCGGCGACGCCTCGATCCGCCTGCTCCACCGCCCCATGCCGGCCGAGGCGCGGGCGGCGCTCGGCGAGGCCGGGCGGGTTTCGGAGGTCGTCGCCATGCGGGCGATGGCGCGCCCGGAGGCCGGGGGCGCGCGGCGGACCCTGGTCGAACTGAAGGCGGTGGACGGCGCCTACCCCCTGTTCGGCGCGGTGGAGCTTGTCGGCGGCGGGACGCTGGCGGACGCGCTGGCGGAGCGCGGCGGGGTCTTCGGCGCGGCGATCGACCCGGCGCTGTCCCGCCGGCTCGGCCTCGCGACGGGCGACCTGCTGCGGATCGGCCGCGCCGCCTTCGAGGTCCGGGCCGAGATCGCGCGCGAGCCGGACCGGACGACGCGCTTCGCCAATTTGGGGCCGCGGGCGATGATCGCGCTCGACGCGCTTCCCGCGACCGGGCTTGTGCAACCGGGCAGCCTGGTGGACTTCCTCTACCGGGTCGGTTTCCGGCCGGGGCTGGACGGGGCGGCGTGGCTCCAGGCGTTCGACGCGCGCTTCCCGGACGCCGGCTGGCGCGTCCGCGACCTGCGCAACGCCTCGCCCGGCCTCAAGACCTTCATCGGCCGCGCGACGCAGTTCCTCACCCTGGTGGGGCTGACCGCGCTGCTGGTCGGCGGCGTCGGGATCGCCAACGCCGTCGGCGGCCTGCTGGAGCGGCGCGCCGGCGCCATCGCGATCCTGAAATGCCTGGGCGCGCCGGGCGGCCTGGTCTTCGAGGTTTACCTGATCCAGACGCTGGCGCTGGCGACGGCCGGGATCGCGATCGGCGTCGCCGCCGGCGCGCTGGCCCCGCCGCTCGCCTCGGAGCTTATGGCGGGCCTTTTCCCGGCGACCCTGCCGTTCGACATCCACTGGCGGCCGCTGGCGATGGCGGCGGCGTTCGGCTACCTCGCGACGCTGGCGTTTTCGGTCTGGCCGCTGGGCAAGGCGCGCGAGACCCGGGCGGCGCACCTGTTCCGCGCGCTGGTCGCGCCGCCGGGCGGCCGGCCGAGGGCGGGCTACGTGGCGCTGGCGCTCGGCGCGGCGGTCGCGCTGGCCGGGCTGGCGCTGCTCGCCTCCGAGGACCCTGTCCTGACCGGCTGGTTCGTCCTGGGCGCGCTCGGCGTGCTGGCGCTGTTCGGCGGCGGGACGGCGCTGCTGCTGCGGACGGTCCGCCGGCTGCCCAGCCCGCGCCGCCCCGGCCTGCGCCTCGCCGTCGCCAACCTGCACCGGCCGGGCAGCCCGACGCCGGGCGTCGTGCTGTCGCTCGGCATCGGGCTTACGGTGCTGGTCGCGGTGGCGCTGGTGCAGCACAACCTCGGCCGCCAGATCGGCGAGCGCATTCCCGACGCGGCGCCGTCCTTCTTCTTCATCGACATCCAGCCCGGCCAGTCCGACGCCTTCGCCGAACTGGCGGCCGCGGTTCCGGGCGTCGAGCGGATCGAGCGGACGCCGATGGTGCGGGGCCGGATCGCCCGCGTCGCCGGCGTTCCCGCGGACGAGATCGAGCCGCCGGAGGACATCGCCTGGGCGCTGGAGAGCGAGCGCGGCCTGACCTACGCCGCCCGCCCGCCGGAGGGCGCGAATGTCGTCGCCGGGGCGTGGTGGCCGGAGGATTACGACGGCCCGCCGCTGCTCTCCTTCGACGCGGAGATCGCCGCCGGCCTCGGCGTCGGGATCGGCGACAGCATCGCGGTGAACATCCTCGGCCGCGAGATCGAGGCCGAGATCGCCAGCCTGCGGCGCATCGACTGGGGCACGCTGGCGATGAATTTCGTCGTGGTCTTCTCGCCCGGCGTGCTGGAGGCGGCGCCGCACGCCGTGATCTCGACCGTGTACGCCGACGGGATCGAGGCGGAGGAGGCGGTGCTGCTGGCGGCGACGGACGCCTTCCCCAATGTCTCCGCGATCCGGGTCAAGGACGCGCTCGACAACGCCGCCCGCATCCTGGAGGCGGTGGGCGTGGCGGTGCGCGCGACCGCCTCGGTGACGCTGCTGGCGGGCGTGCTGGTGCTGGCGGGCGCGGCGGCGGCGGGACGGCGGCGGCGCGTCTACGACGCCGTGGTGCTGAAGACGCTGGGGGCGACGCGGCGGCGCGTCATGGGGGCCTATCTCGCGGAGTACGCCATGCTCGGCCTGCTGACGGCGGCCGTCGCGGCGGCGGCCGGGACCGTCGCGGCCCGTTTCGTGGTGCTGGAGCTGATGCGGGCCGACGGCTTCGCGGCCGATCCCGCCGCCATCCTGGCGGTCGTCGCGCTCGGCCTCGCCTGCGCGATCGCCTTCGGCCTCGCCGGCGCCTGGCGCGCCCTCGGCCAAAAAGCCGCCCCCCTCCTGCGCAACGAGTGAGGCGGGCGCCGTTCCCCCTCGCTCGCGCTTGCCGGCGGGCGCGGGGGGCCTATACTCGCGCGCCGCCGGGGAGGCGCCCGGCGCTGGCGCGACGACGGGGACCGCGATGGCCGACCGGGTGAACAAGGTCGTGCTCGCCTATTCGGGCGGGCTCGACACCTCCATCATCCTGCACTGGCTGCGGGATGCCTATCGCTGCGAGGTGGTGACCTTCACCGCCGATCTCGGCCAGGGCGAGGACCTGGAGCCGGCGCGCGAAAAGGCGCGGATGCTCGGCATCGAGGAAATCTATGTCGAGGACCTGCGCGAGGAGTTCGTCCGCGATTTCGTCTTCCCGATGTTCCGCGCCAACGCGCTCTACGAGGGGGCCTACCTGCTCGGCACCTCGATCGCCCGGCCGCTGATCGCCAGGCGGCAGATCGAGATCGCGGCCGAGACCGGGGCCGACGCGGTGGCCCACGGGGCCACCGGCAAGGGCAACGACCAGGTGCGCTTCGAGCTGAGCTACTACGCGCTCGCCCCCGACATCCGCGTGATCGCGCCGTGGCGGGAATGGGAGTTCGGCGGGCGCGCCGACCTGATGGCCTACGCCGAATCGCGCCAGATCCCGATCGCCCGCGACAGGCGCGGCGAGGCGCCGTTCTCGGTGGACGCCAACCTGCTGCACGCCTCCAGCGAGGGCAAGGCGCTGGAGGACCCGTGGGCCGAGCCGGAGGAGTACATCTGGTCGCGCACCGTCGCGCCGGAGGACGCGCCGGACCGGCCGGCCTATGTCGAGATCGGCTTCGAGCGCGGCGACCCCGCGGCGCTCGACGGGGCGGCGCTCGGTCCGGCGGCGCTGCTCGCCGCGCTCAACGAACTCGGCCGCGAGAACGGGATCGGCCGGCTCGACATGGTGGAGAACCGCTTCGTCGGCATGAAGAACCGCGGCCTCTACGAGACGCCGGGCGGCACGATCCTGCACATCGCGCGCCGGGCGATGGAGAGCATCACGCTCGACCGCGGCATGGCGCACCTGAAGGACGAGTTGATGCCGCGCTACGCCGAGCTGGTCTACAACGGCTTCTGGTTCTCGCCCGAACGCGAGATGCTGCAGGCGGCGATCGACTTCAGCCAGCGCCATGTGACGGGGACGGTGCGGATGAAGCTCTACAAGGGCAACGCCGTCGTCGTCGGCCGCAAGGCCGACAGGAGCCTGTACTCCGCCGACCACGTGACCTTCGAGGAGGGCGCCGCCGACTACGACCACGCCGACGCCCACGGCTTCATCCGCCTGAACGCGCTCAGGCTGCGGCTCAACAGGATGCTGCTGGGGCGGTAGGCGGGGCGACAAGCTCGCCGCCCCGGCCGCCCTATCCGATCAGCTTGAGCAGCGCCACGATAAGCGCGGTCTGCGCCGCCATGGCGCCGAACATCCATTTCAGGAGTTCGCTCTTGAGTTCGGCGATCTTGACGTCGAGATCGCGCTTGGTGACCAAATCCGATATGTCGGTCGAGCCGAGCCCCTCGGCGATCGCCTCGGCGAGGCGCTCGTCCGCGCCGGCCTCCTTGAGCCGTTGCGCGAAGGCCAGCGTGTCGATGCGGCGCGCCTCCGCCATGGCGCTTCGGACCCCCGGCTCGATGCCGCCCGCCCCGCGCTACTCGTGCAGGTCGGCGTGGAAGGTCTTGGAGACAATCCGCCAACCCTCCCCCGTGTGCAGCAGCGTCAGGTAGTCGGTGAAGTAGCGCGGCGGGATGGCGCAGTTCACCGTGGCGAGCGCGGTGTTCGGCCCGGCCTTGTGGATCGACAGGATGCGGTCGTGGCGCGGCAGCCCCCGGGACGCCGGCGAGGGCCGGCCCGCGATCATCCCGAAATAGGTCGCGCGCGGCCAGTCGGCCACCGCCTCGCCGTCGGTGGAGTACAGGTGCGCCCCCTCGTGGAACACCCGGCCGAACTTCTCCAGGTCGCCCTCGTACAGGCCGTCGAAATACTCGCCGAGCACCGCCGTAATCTCCGCGATGCTCGAATCCGCGAATTCCTCGCCCATGGCGCTCCTCCCTCGCGCGAAGTCCCCCGGGGCCGTGCTCCGCCGGCCCTAGCGGACGATCTTCCAGGTCCCGTCGGGCTGGCGGCAGGCGGTTCCGTAGGCTTCCTCGGTCTTGCCGCCGACGGTCACGGTCTGCTGGAACTCCCGGCAGTACTGGCCGGCGGAATCCTGGTAGACGGGTCGCGGCGTGACCGTGCCGTAGTTGCCGCTGTCCGGGTTGCGCCAGGCGACCTGGGTTCCCGAAACCTGCGTCTCCAGCGCGCGCGACGTGGTTTGCGCCATCGCGAGGCGGTCCGCCCGGTCGAGCGACTGGCCGACATCGCCGCCGATGGCGGCCCCGAGCAGCGCGCCGAGCGCGCCCGCCGCCACCTTGCCGCTGCCCTTGCCGAACTGCGAGCCGGCGATCGCGCCGGCCACGCCGCCCAGCAGCGCGCCCGCGCTCTGCTTCGGCCCGGCGGTCTGGCAGGCGGCCAGGGCCAGCGCGAGGACCGGGACCAGCAGGATACGTTTCGTCATGGCGATAGCTCCCTTGCGGCTCACTCCCGGCCCCAGGATCGGTCTGGACAGGCCGGAACTTTCCTGAACAATACCGGATTCGCGCCCGGACGGCGCGGAAAAACAGCGGCTCCGCGGCCGCCGGGGCGGTTTTCCGCCGCCGGCGCGCCCGGCCGGAGGCGCGGGAAAGGCGAGGCGGCCATGCCCGAACCGGAGACCGGCGATCCCTTCGCGCTGTTCGCGGCCTGGTTCGCCGAGGCCGGGGCGGCCGAGGCCGCGCCCGAGGCGACGACGCTGGCCACCGCCGACGCGGACGGCCGGCCCTCGGCGCGGGTCGTGCTGCTGAAGGGCGTGGACGCGCGCGGCTTCGTCTTCTACACCAATTTCGAGAGCCGCAAGGGCGGCGAGCTGACCGTCAACCCCTTCGCGGCGCTGTGTTTCCACTGGAAGTCGCTGGGCCGGCAGGTCCGGGTCGAGGGGCCGGTCGCGCGGGTCGGCGACGCCGAGGCGGACGCCTATTTCGCGACGCGCGCGCGGGCCAGCCGGATCGGCGCCTGGGCGTCGGCGCAGTCGCGGCCGCTGGCGGACCGGGCGGCGCTGATGGCCGCTTTCGCCCGGCTGGACGCCGAATGGGAGGGCCGCGAGCCGCCGCGCCCGCCCTACTGGACCGGCGCGCGGCTCTCGCCGCTCAGGATCGAGTTCTGGCGCGAGGGCGAGAACCGCCTGCACGACCGCCGCCTCTACGCGCGGCCCTTCGAGGGCGCCGCCTGGACCGCCTCCCGCCTCTACCCGTAGGGCGGGGCGCCGCGCGCCCGCTACTCCCCGGCGCGGTCGAGGCGCAGGACGCGGCCGGACCGCGAATCCGTCAGCAGGTAGACATGCCCGTCGGGACCCTGGCGCACGTCGCGGATGCGCGCGCGCGGGCCGGACGACATGCGCTCCTCCGCCGCCACGCCCTCGCCGTCGAGCGTGAGCCGGACCAGCAGCCGGGCCTTGAGCGCGCCGACCAGCAGGCTCCCCCGCCATGCCGGGAACTCGTCGCCGGTGTAGAACGCCATCCCGGACGGCGCGATCGACGGGTCCCAGTGGTAGACCGGCTGCTCCAGGCCCGGCGCGGCATGGCCGACGCCGATCTTGCCGCCGAAATAGTGCCGCCCGTAGGAAATCCTCGGCCAGCCGTAATCGCGGCCGGGGCGCGGCACGTTGATCTCGTCGCCGCCGCGCGCGCCGTGCTCGTGGATCCACAGCGCGCCCGTCTCCGGGTGGATCGCCGCGCCCTGCGGGTTGCGGTGGCCGAGCGACCAGACCTCCGGGCGGGCGCGAACGCCGTCGGCGAAGGGGTTGTCGGCCGGGATCCGCCCGTCGACATGGACGCGCACGACCTGGCCGCGGTTGACATGCGGGTCGCGCGCGCGTTTGGGTTGGCCGCGCTCGCCGACGGTGGCGAAGAGCGTCCCGTCCGGCGCCAGCGCGAGGCGGGAGCCGAAATGCCGTCCGCCGCCGCTTTTCGGCGTCTGGCGGAACAGGATCGCGAGGTCGCGCAGCCGGCCGTCCTCGATCGCCGCGCTGGCGACGGCCGTTCCGCGCCCGCCCGGACCGGGTTCGGAATAGCTGAGATAGACGCGCCGGTTCCGCGCGAAATCGGGATCGACCAGCACGTCCATCAGGCCGCCCTGGCCGCCGGCGGCGATCTCGGGCAGGCCGGCGACGGGCGCGGAGACCTCGCCGCCGGGCGCGACGATCCGCAGCCGGCCCGGCCGCTCCGTGACCAGCATCCGCCCGTCCGGCAGCCAGGCGAGCGACCACGGATGGTCCAGCCCGTCGGCGACCGTCGTGGCGCGGACGGTGTAATGCTCGGTCTCGAAGGTCCGCCCGTCCTCCGCGCCCGCCGGCCCGGCCGCGGCGGCGAGGAGGAGGGCGGCCGACATCCATGCCGCAAGCCGCGCGCGCATCGCGTTCCGCTCCGCCCGTTGGTCCAGCCCCCAGTATGCCCCGCCCGCCGCCCCGGCGCCACCGCCGTCGGGCGCCGGCGCCCTTGTCCCTCCTGGGCCTCGGATTAAATTCGGGACGCCGTTAGGCGGCACTGTTCGACGCGAAATCGACATGCCGTTGACATTCTTTCCGGCCCGGAGTAGCTTCGCCCCCGCGCGGCGAGGGCCGCGGGGAGCGGCGCGGACCTCCCGATAGCAACCCACGGCCGCCGGTATCCCGATACGGAAGGGAGGAATCGCCTCCCTTCCGCATGGCGAACGGCGGCGCTTCGCGGAAGGACGACGCAGGATGGTCGATTACACGCTGCCCACCGGCACGGACACCTACAGCGGCGGCGCCGACGACGACACCATCGTCGGCAACGCCGCCGACAACAGGATTTCGGGCGGGGGCGGCGACGACGTTATCTCCGGCCTCGGCGGCCGCGACCGGCTTTACGGCGAGGACGGCGACGACCTCATCCATGGCGGCGCGGGGTACAACGACCTCTTCGGCGGCCCCGGCGACGACACGATCCATGGCGGCGACTACGCCTACATCTACGGCGGCGACGGCAACGATTCGATCGTCACCGGAGAATACGGCTACCTCGTTCGCGCCGGCGACAACGACGACACGATCGTCGGCGGCGGTTACCGCGAGTATCTGGTGGGCGACGGCGGAGACGACGTCATCTCCGGCGCCGGCGGCAACGACACGCTCATCGGCGGCGAGGGAAACGACACGCTTTCCGGCGGCGCCGGAGCGGATGTCTTCGTGGTCGGGGACACGGCCGAAGCCGTCGATTTCGACGCCGGCCAAGGCGACAGGATCGTCTTCCTTATCGAGGCGCACAGCGTCAACCTGGAAAACGACACGCTGACCGCCGGGAGCGATCACGACCATGTGGTCAACGCCTACAGGGGCAACGACAGCATTTCGGGCGCCGGCGGCGACGACACCCTCGGCGGCGGCAGCCAGAACGACAGGATCACCAGCGGCGATGGCGACGATCTCGTTTACGCCGACGGCAATGTCGGCCAGGACGGCCGGGGCGCGTCGTGGTCTCGCACCCACGCCGGAAAGGACACCGTCGAGGGCAACGACGGCGACGACACGATCGTCGGCGGCGGCGGCAACGACATCCTCTACGGCAATGACGGCAACGACGCGATTTACGGCGACGACCGGTCCAGCGGCGCCATCCAGCACTCCCCCAGGAGCGACGACCTGATTTACGGCGGCGTCGGGCACGACTACATCGAGGCCGGGGAGGGCAACGATTCGGTTTACGGCGGCGTCGGGGCCGACACTTTCGTCGTCGTCGACGAAAGCCACGCCAAGGATTTCGACACGACGGAGGGGGATCGCCTGGTCCTCGCGCGATACGGAACCTGGGGGGCCGACACGCTGACCGGAGCGGACGGCAACGACTGGTTCCTCGTCGGCAGTTCGGGCAACGACTCGCTCTCGGGCGCCGACGGCAACGATGTCCTTCGCGGCGATCATGGCGACGACACGCTCTCCGGCGACGACGGGGACGACACGCTCTACGCATACGACGGCGCCGACATCCTCCACGGCAACGCCGGCGACGACTTCCTCCTCGGCCGCTACGGCGCCGAGACGATGTCGGGCGGCGACGGCAACGACACGATGTCCGGCGCCTGGGGGGACGATCTCCTTTACGGCGGCGCCAACGACGATGTGCTCCACGGCGGCGACGGCGCCGACACGATGTCCGGCGGCGCCGGCGACGACATTATCCACGGCGCCGCCGGCGACAGGCTGCACGGGGGCGACGGCAACGACACCTTCTACATGGACATGTCCGAGAAGGACGCCGACACCGCCGCCCTGTTCGGGAACGACGGGTATGCCGCGGCCGATGACGCGATCGTCTGGCTCCGCGACACGCTTGTCGCCGCGCCCGGCACGCAGGGCCCGGACCCGGACTCCGACGACGACGGAAACGACGACGGAAACGGCGACGGGAGCGGCGACGGCTCCGGCTCCGCGGACGGGAGCGGCGGCGACACGCCCGCCGGCCGGCTTATCGTCGGCACGCCGGAGGAGGACACGCTGTCGGGCGGGGAGGGGAACGACACGATTTCCGGCCTCGCCTCGGACGACCTCCTGTCCGGCCGCGCCGGCGACGACATGCTGTACGGCGGGCCGGGGAACGACACGCTCTCCGGCGGTTCGGGGGCCGACACCTTCTTCGTCGAACGCGCCGGGGAGGCCGAGGACTTCGACGCGGCCGAGGGCGACCGGATCGTCTTCTGGGGAGGCGACGGCCCGGACGCGATGGCCGGGACCGGCGCCGCCGACCTCGTGTACGGCAATGGCGGCGCGGACACGATCTCCGGCCTCGGCGGCGGCGACCTCCTCGACGGCGGCGTCGGCGACGACGCGCTGTATGGCGGCGGCGGCGCGGACACGCTCTCCGGCGGGCCGACGGACGACCTGCTGTACGGCAACGGCGGCGCCGATATCCTCTCCGGCGGCTGGAGCGAGGACGCGCTCTACGGCGGCAAGGACGGCGACACGCTGTACGGCGGCGGCAACGACGACACGCTGTACGGCAACAATGGCGCGGACCTGCTTTACGGCGGCTCGGGCGACGACCTTCTCTACGGCAACCGGGGCGCGGACACGCTGGTCGGCTCGCACGGGGCGGACACGCTTTACGGCGGCAAGGACGGCGACCTGCTGGCCGGCAACCACGGCGACGACCTGCTGTTCGGCAACAAGGGCGACGACACGCTGTCGGGCGGCGGCGGGAACGACACGCTCTGGGGCGGCGAGGGCGCGGATGTGTTCCATGTCGAGAGCGCGGCCGAGGTCGCCGACTACGATCCCGACGAGGGCGACCGGATCGTCCTGGTCGCCCGGCCCGCCGCCGAAACCCTTGGCGGCGAAACCTGAGCGCGCGGCGCCGTTGACCGGCGCGGGCGGGGGCCTACACTCCCGGCCATGGACGGGGCGCGCAAAACGCTTTTGCTGACCGGGGCGAGCCGGGGGATCGGGCACGCGACCGTGGCGCTGTTCGGCGCGCGCGGCTGGGAGGCGATCACCTGCTCGCGCGAGGCGCCGCCGCCGGAATGCCGGCGCGATCCCGCCTGGTCGCGCCACATCGTCGCCGACCTCGGCGATCCCGGCGGGCTGGACGCCTTCGTGCGCGAGGCCAACGCGGCGCTGGAGGGGCGGCCGCTGCACGCCCTGGTCAACAACGCCGGGCAGTCGCCGAAATCGCCGCTGCGGGAGCGGCTGGGCTGCCTCAACGGCGACATCGAGGCGTGGCGGTCGGTGTTCGAGCTGAACTTCTTCGCCCCGCTGCGCCTCGCGCGCGGCCTCGCGGCGGCGCTGGCGCGCGGCAAGGGGGCGGTGGTGAACGTGACCTCGATCGCCGGGCACTCGATCCACCCCTTCGCGGGATCGGCCTACAGCACGTCGAAGGCGGCGCTGTCGGCGCTGACGCGCGAGATGGCGGCGGAGTTCGCCGAACTGGGCGTGCGGGTGAACGCGGTCGCGCCGGGCGAGATCGACACCGCGATGCTGTCGCCGGAGACCGAGGCGCTGATCCCGCGCATCCCGCTGCGCCGCCTCGGCGCGCCGGAGGACGTGGCCTCCGCCATCCACTACCTGTGCTCGGAAGAGAGCGGCTACGTGACGGGAACCGAAATTTTCGTCACCGGCGGCCAGCACGTGCTGTAGCGGCGCGGGCGGACGGGGCGGGCGCCTACGCCTGCCCGTCGAGCAGCGCGGCGCACCAGGCGGCGCGGCGGGAGACCGTTTCGCGTTCGAGGTCGAGCCAGCCGGGGAGCAGGCCGCCGGACCATTCGGCGCGTCCGGCGAGGTCGTCCAGGCGGGCGCGCTCGCCCTCGTACATGTCGCGCAGGGCCGCGAGCTGGTCGCGCCGCTCCGCCTCGTCGAGCACGTCGAGGAAGCGCAGCTTGAGCGCGACGGCGAGCCTGGCGACGCCGCCCTCGCCCGGCCGCGCGCTGGCCCGCAGATAGGCCTTCAGCGCCTCCAGGCCGGCGGCGGTCAGGCGCAGCCGCGCGTCGCCGGCGGCTTCCGGACCGGCGCCGGCGCCCGCGCCCGGCGCGTCCTCCACCAGGCCCTCCAGCCGGAGCAGTTCGATCGACGGCCCCAGCAGGTCGAGCGAGGGGCCGACGATGCGCTCGGCGAAGCGGCGGACCTCGCGCGCGACCTCGGCGCGCGGCCGGTCGCCGCCGGCCAGCGCGCCGAGCGCGGCCAGCCGGATCGCCTCGGTCGGTATCAGGGAATTGTCCCGGTACATCGCACCCTCCCGCCGGCGTCCCGGCCCGAGGAAGGATGGACCCGCCGGGCCGGGAAATCCAGCCCGATCCGCCCGGCCCGGACTCAGCCCGGCGAAAGCCCGCGCAGTTTCTCGCTGCGGCGGCGCAGCAGTTCGACCGTGGTGAGCAGCGCGATCGAGATGCAGACCAGGATCGTCGCCACCGCCAGGATGGTGGGGCGGATCTCCTCGCGGATGCCGGAGAACATCTTCCACGGGATGGTGCGCTGCTCCACCGAGCCGACGAACAGCACCACCACCACCTCGTCGAAGGAGGTGATGAAGGCGAACAGCGCGCCGGAAATCACGCCCGGCAGGATCAGCGGCACGATCACCTTGAAGAACACCCGCGCCGGGCCGGCCCCCAGGCTCTGCGCGGCGCGGATCAGCGAGCGGTCGAAGCCGACCAGCGTCGCCGTCACGGTGATCACCACGAAGGGCGTGCCCAGCGCCGCGTGGGCCAGGATCACGCCGAGATGGGTCGAGGAGATGCCGACGCGGGTGTAGAAGAAATACATCCCCGCCGCCGAGATGATCAGCGGCACGATCATCGGCGAGATCAGCACCGCCATGATCGTGGCGCGGAACGGCATCGTCGGCTGGCTGAGGCCGAGCGCGGCCAGCGTGCCCAGCGTCGTCGAGATCAGCGTCGCGAACACCGCGATGAGGAAGCTGTTGCGCACCGCGTCGCGCCACGACTGTTCGGTGAAGAACTCCTCGTACCACCTGGTGCTGTAGCCCGCCGGGTCGAGCGCCAGCATCTCCGGCGTGAAGGTGAAGTAGGGCAGTTCGTTGAAGCTGAGCGGCACGATCACGAAGATCGGCCCGATCAGGAAGACGAAGATCGCGGCGCAGATAATCCTGAAGCCGTAATACCACAGCCGCTCGCCGGCCGACGCGTGCACGGGCAGGGCCATCGCGCCGCCTCCTCACCCCAGCTTCATGTTGTCGATGCCGACGATCTTGTCGTAGAGCGCGTACAGCGCCAGCACCAGCGCCAGCAGCATCACCCCGAGCGCCGCCGCCAGGCCCCAGTTCAGCGTCTCGCTGACATGGCTGGCGATGAAGTTGGAGATGAAGGTGCCGGTCCGCCCGCCGACCAGGGCCGGGGTGATGTAGTAGCCGATCGACAGGATGAAGACGAGGATGCAGCCGGCGCCGACGCCGGAAACCGTGTTCGGCAGGTAGACGCGCCGGAACGCCGTGAACGGCGTCGCGCCGAGCGAGCGCGCGGCCCGCATGTAGGACGGCGGGATCGTCTTCATCACCGAATAGAGCGGCAGGATCATGAACGGCAGCAGGATATGCGTCATCGCCACGAAGGTGCCGATCTTGTTGTGCATCATCCGCAGCCGCCCGTCGTCCGCCACCGCGCCGACGACGACCAGCAGGTCGTTCAGCACGCCCTCGGTCTGCAGCAGCGCGATCCACGAGGTGGTGCGCACCAGCAGCGAGGTCCAGAACGGCAGCAGCACCAGGATCATCAGCAGGTTGCTGGTCCGGAGCGGCAGCGTCGCCAGCAGGAAGGCGACCGGGTAACCCAGCAGCACGCAGAGCAGCGTGATCGCCGCGCTCATCCACACCGTCTTCCAGAACAGCTGCAGGTAGATGCGGCGGTTCTCCGGCTGCCAGCCGACGGCGCCGAGGTCGTCCAGCCGCATGTCCACCGAGGCGAGGAAATAGCTCGACGTCGTCGCGCCCGACTCGCGCTTGATCAGGCGCCAGATGTTCGGGTCGGCCCACCGCTTGTCGACCTTTATCAGCTGTTCGGCGTAGGGCCCCTCGGTAATCGCGAGCGAGCGCCGGCCGGACTTGCGCAGCAGGCTGGCCATGCCCGGCTTCTCGTAGTTGAGCCGCCGCGCCAGCCGGCCCAGCGTCTTGGCCTCGAACGCGACCTGGATGTCGCGCACCGCCGCCTCGAACGCCGCCTCGGGGGGCAGGTCGCCGGTCGTCTCGTCCCAGTCGGCCAGCGCGGCGACGGCGCCCGGCACGACCTGGGCGACGATCTCGTTCTCCACGCTGCGGTACAGCATGTCGAAGATCGGCAGGATGAACGCGAACACGAGGAAGGCCATCAGCGGCGCCACCAGCATCGCGGCGCGCACGCGGCTGCGGAACAGCGCGCGCTCCAGGCTCAGCTTGAGCGGCGTCCCGTCGGCGGTGGTCAGGGCTTCGGCGCGCGCCTGGGCCATGTGCGGGTTCCGGCGGTTTCTGGCTTCGGGGCGGTCGGGGAGGGGACCGCGCGGCCCCCTCCCGTCCCTCGGGTCGGGCCGCCTATTTGGCGAGCCAGGCGTTGAACCGCTCGTCGAGCTCCGCCCGGTGGTCGGCCCACCAGACGTAGTCGAAGATGAGGATCGTCTTGGCGTTGTTCGGATCCGTCGGCATGTGCGGCTTCATGTCGATGCCGAGGTCGGCGTGGTTGCCCACCAGCGGCGCCGAGGAATGGCGCGCCGGGCCGTAGGAGATGAACTTCGCCTGGTCCGCCAGACGCTGCGTGTCGGTGGCGTAGCGCAGATAGGTCAGCACCGCGTCCTTGTTCGGCGTGCCCATCGGGATCACCCAGCCGTCGAGGTCGAAGGCCTGCCAGTCCCACATCATGGCGATGGGCTGGTTCTTCTCGGCGATGGCCGAGAACAGCCGGCCGTTATAGGCCGACGCGATCGTCACCTCGCCGTCGGCGAGCAGCTGCGGCGGCTGCGCGCCCTTGGTCCACCAGACCACCTCGTCCTTGATGGTGTCGAGCTTGGCGAAGGCGCGGTCCACGCCCTCGGCCGTGTCGAGCACCGCGTAGACCTGGTCGCCCGGCACGCCGTCGGCGATCAGCGCCCATTCGAGGTTGGCGATCGGCCTCTTCTCCAGCGCGCGCTTGCCGGGGAACTTCGCGAGGTCGAACACGTCCGCGATGGTGGAGGGCTGGTCGCCCTCGAAGGCGTCGGTGCGGTAGCCGAAGGTCGTCGAATAGACGATCTGCGGGATGAAGCAGTTGGTGCCGCCCGGCGTCAGCGTGCCGGCGAAGAAGTCCGCGGAGGCCGGCGTGCCGTCGGGCGCCGGGGCCAGCATCGTGTCGGGGTCGATCTCCTCGATCAGCCCCTCGTCGCAGGCGGTGATCGCGTCGGCCGCGACCATGTCCACCAGGTCCCAGGTCACGTTGCCGGATTCGACCTGCGCGCGCAGCTTGGCCAGGCCCTCGGCCGCCGAATCGTCGTTGATGATCTTCACGTCCGGGTTCGCGGCCATGTAGGGGTCGTGGTAGGCCTTCTGCTGGCTGGCCGTGTAGGCGCCGCCCCACGACACCACCGTGAGGTCGACCGCCGAGGCCGCGCCCGCGCCGACGACGACGCCGAGCGCGAGCGCCGCCGGGCCGAGCAAGGGTTTGCCTGTCGAGAGTTTCATGTCCGTCTCCGTTCCTTTCCCTGGCCGCCCGTCGCGGCCGTTTCGCCGCCGCCGGACCCCGGAGGGCGGCCGGCGCGGCGCTCCCCGCTCCGGGCGTCAGCCCGGCGCGTCTTCCCCGGCGCCGGCGTCGAGCGCGCGGCAGTCCGACGAGGCCCAGCCGAGCCGGACCTCGGCCCCCGTCTCCAGCCGCGCGTGGCCGTGCGCGTTCGCCACCTTGACGATGAACTGGTCGTTGCCGGCGACGGTGAGGCGGGCGCGGATATGGTCGCCGAGGTAGATCGTCTCCTCCACCCGCCCGGAGATCCGGTTGTCCGCCGCGTCGCCCTCGGGCGCGATCTCCACCCGCTCCGGCCGGAGCGAGAGCGTCGTCCGCGCGCCCGCGCCGGCGACATTGACCGCGAGCGCGCGCACCTCCTGGCCGTCGTCCAGCCGGACCGCGCAGAAATCGCCGTCCATCGCCGCCACCGTCGCCATCAGCCGGTTGTTCTCGCCGATGAACTGGGCGACGAAGGCGTTCTCCGGCTTCTCGTACAGCACGTCCGGCGCCGCCAGTTGCTGGATCACCCCGTCGTCGAACACCGCGATGCGGTTCGACATGGTGAGCGCCTCGGACTGGTCGTGCGTCACATAGACCACGGTGACGCCGAGCGTCTCGTGGATGTGCTTGATCTCGTACTGCATCTCCTCGCGGAGGTTCTTGTCGAGCGCGCCGAGCGGCTCGTCCATCAGCACCAGGTCCGGCTCGAACACCAGCGCCCGGGCGACGGCGACGCGCTGCTGCTGGCCGCCGGACAGCTGCGCCGGGCGGCGGCCGCCGAACTCCGGCAGGCGCACCATGTCGAGCGCGCGGCGCACCTTCGCCTCCGTCTCGGCCCGCGAGAGGCCGCGCACCTGCAGCGGGAAGGACAGGTTCTCCGACACGGTCATGTGCGGGAACAGGGCGTAGTTCTGGAACACCATGCCGATGCCGCGCCGGTGCGGCGGCACCCGGTTCAGTTCCGTCCCGCCCAGCATGATGCGCCCGTGCGTCGGCGTTTCGAAGCCGGCCAGCATCATCAGGCAGGTCGTCTTGCCCGAACCCGACGGCCCCAGCATCGTCAGGAACTCGCCCCGGGCGATCTCCAGGTTCAGGTCCTTCACGACGAGGATTTCCCCATCGTAGGTCTTCTGGACGCTGTCGAACTCGACAAGCGTGCGCGCGTCTTCCGCCATTCGGATTTCCGCCAGCCGGTGCGTCCCCATGCTCGATCCGGGATGGTAGAGCAAGCGGCGGCGCGGCGCAAACCCGTAGCGCCGTCGTCCCGAATCCGACGCGCGCGTGTCGCTTGCAACCCCCCGCGCGCCCGTGTTCCATGCGAGCTTCGCGGGCGAAGGCGCGGCGGCGGGCCGCGCCGGCATCGGGAGGCGGGCGATGAGGACGACGGCGCGGGCCGTGGTGATCGGCGGGGGCGTGGTCGGCGTGGCCACGCTCTACCACCTCGCCCGAAAGGGCTGGACGGACTCGGTGCTGGTGGAGCGCACCGAGCTTACGGCCGGATCGACCTGGCACGCCGCCGGCCTGCTGCCCCTGTTCAACATGAGCTATTCGGTGGGGCAGCTGCACCGGCACTCCGTCGAACTCTACAAGACGCTGGAGGAGGAGACCGGGCAGGCGGTCGGTTTCCACCCCACCGGGAACCTGCGCCTCGCCCACGACCGCGACCGCATGGACGAGTACCGCAACTACCAGTGCACGGCCGAGACCATCGGCGTCGAATGCCACCTGCTCGGCGTGGACGAAATCCGCGAGCTGTGGCCGCTCGCCAGCATGGACGGGCTGTACGGCGCGCTCTGGCACCCCACGGACGGGCATATCGCGCCGGTCGACGTCACCATGGCGCTGGCGCGGGGCGCGCGGATGCGCGGCGCCGAAATCCGCCAGCGGACCGAGGTCACGGGGATCGAGCGGAACGCGGCGCTCGAATGGGTCGTCAAGACGACCGGGGGCGACATCGCCTGCGAACACGTGGTCTGCGCCACCGGCAACTATGCCCGCGCCACCGCCCGCATGGTCGGCCTCGAAATCCCGGTTATCCCGGTCGAGCACCAGTACGTGGTCACCGACGTGGACCCCGCGCTGCGCGAATACCGCGAGGCCGGCAATCCCGAACTCCCGATCCTGCGCGAATCGGACGCCGCCTACTATTTCCGCGAGGAGCGGATGGGCTGGATCCTCGGCCCCTACGAGAAGGGCGCGCCCGCCTGTTTCGTGGACGGGGCGCCGCCGCCCACCTTCGAGAAGGACCTGTTCCCCGGCGACCTCGACCGGATCGTGGAGCATGTCGAGGCCGCCGCCGCGCGCGTGCCCTCCTTCGAGCGAGCCGGGATCAAGGACATCGTGAACGGCCCCATCTCCTATTCCCCGGACGGCAACCCGCTGGTCGGGCCGGCCTTCGGGCTGGAGAATTTCTGGATTTCCGAGGGCCACAGCTTCGGCGTGACGGCGGCGGGCGGGGCCGGCTGGCAGCTTGCCGAATGGATGGCCGAGGGCGAGCCGACGGTGGACATGACCGGCGTCGATCCCCGCCGCTTCGGCGTCGTCTCGCGCAATTTCGCCCGGATCAAGAACGAGGAGGCCTACGCCCACGTCTTCGTCAACCACTTCCCGATGGAGGAGCGGCCGGCCGCCCGGCCCGCCAAGGCGCCGCCGGTTTACGATCGGCTGGACCGGGCCGGCGCGGTGTGGGGCGCGCGCTTCGGCTGGGAGCGGCCGAACTGGTTCGCGCCCGCCGGGACGGAGCGGCGCGACATCTATTCCTTCCGCCGGTCCAACTGGTTCGCCCCGGTCGGCGCCGAGGTCCGCGCCATGCGCGAGGCCGTCGGCCTGATGGAGTTGTCCTCCTTCGCCAAATACGAGATCGAGGGGCCGGGCGCGCGCGACTGGCTCGACGGCCTGGTCGCCAACAACATTCCGCGCGGCGTCGGCCGGATCAACCTCGTCCACGCGCTGAACCCGTCCGGCTCGGTGCGCTCGGAGTTCACGGTCGCGCGCCTGCCCGACGGGCCGCTGGGGGAGCGGTTCTTCGCCGTCGGCCCCGGCGCGGCGCACGATTTCGACCTCGACTTCCTGCGCAAATCGATGCCGCGCGACGGCTCGGTCCATGTCCGCGACGAGACCGCGCGCTACGGCGTGCTGGTGCTGGCCGGGCCGGAGGCGCGGCGCGTGCTGGAGAAGCTCGCCGACGCGGACATCTCCAACGAGGCCTTCCCGTGGCTGACGACGCGGGAGATCCCGGTCGGGTTCTGCCCGAACGTGCGGGCGATGCGGGTCAACTTCGTCGGCTCGCTCGGCTGGGAGCTGCACCATCCGATCGAGTACCAGATCCACCTCTACGAGGCGCTGATGGAGGCCGGGGCCGCGTTCGGGATCGCCAATGTCGGGATGCGGGCGATGGACTCGATGCGGCTGGAGAAGTCGTACCGGCTCTGGGGCACCGACCTCAACGCCGAGAACACCGCGCTGGAGGCCGGCCTCGACCGTTTCGTGCGGCTCAACAAGGCCGGGTTCGCGGGAAGGCAGTCGCTGGTCCTGCAACGGGAACGCGGCGTCCCGACCCGCTTCAGCACCATCGAGATCGACGCCGACGACGCCGATTCCTTCGGCAACGAGCCGGTGATCCTGGACGGCGAGGTGATCGGCCGCGGCACCTCCGGCGGCTACGGCCACCATGTCGGCAAGTCGCTGATGCTGGGCTACGTGAAGGCGGAGCACGCGGCGATCGGCACGGAATGCCATGTCCGGCTGCTCGATTCGCTGCGCCCGGCCCGGATTGTCGAGGAAAGCCCCTACGACCCGGAAAACCTCGCGCTCCGCGCCTGACGCCGCCCCGGCCCCCGATCCGGGGTCCAGAGGGCGAGGGCGCCGACGCTTGCCGGTGACGGCGGGAGGCTTTCGGGAGCGCTGGAGGGGCGACTCTGGGCCCCGGCTCGAAGGCCGGGGCGCCGGTTGCCGCCGCCGGCTTTTCGTGTAGGATGCCGGCGCGCGCGGGCGGAGACGGAGCGAGGGGCGGATGAGCGCATCCGGGGGGATCATGGCGGGCAAGCGGGGCCTCGTCATGGGCGTCGCGAACGACCGTTCGATCGCCTGGGGCATCGCCAGGGCCGCGGCCGCGCGGGGCGCCGAACTCGCCTTCACCTACCAGGGCGAGGCGCTCAGGAAGCGCGCCGCGCCGCTGGCCGAAAGCGTCGGCTCCGACATCCTGCTCCCCTGCGACGTCACCGAGGACGAGAGCATCGACGCCGCCTTCGAGGCGGTGCGCGCCGCCTGGGGCGGGCTCGACTTCCTGGTCCACGCCATCGCCTATTCCGACAAGGAGGAGTTGAAGGGCGCCTATATCGACACCACGCGGGACAACTTCCTGCGGACCCTCGATGTCTCCTGCTACTCCTTCACCGCCGCCGCGCGCCGCGCCGCCGCGCTGATGCCGGACGGCGGCAGCCTGCTCACGCTGACCTATTACGGGGCGGAGCGCGTGGTGCCGCACTACAACGTCATGGGCGTCGCCAAGGCGGCGCTGGAGGCGAGCGTGCGCTACCTCGCGGTCGATCTCGGCGGCCGGGGCATCCGCGTCAACGGGCTGTCGGCCGGCCCGATGAAGACGCTGGCGGCCTCCGGCATCGGCGATTTCCGCTACATCCTGACATGGAGCCAGCACAACGCGCCGCTGCGCCGCAACGTGACGCTGGACGATGTCGGCGGCGCCGCCGTGTACCTGTTGAGCGGGCTGTCGAGCGGCGTGTCGGGCGAGGTCCACCATGTCGATTGCGGCTACAACATCGTCGGCATGAAGGCGGTGGACGCGCCCGACATCGCGACCGTCTGACGCCGCCGCCCGGAGGCCCCGATGGCCGGCAACAGCTTCGGCGAGGTCTTCCGCTTCACGACCTGGGGGGAGAGCCACGGGCCGGCCATCGGCTGCGTGGTGGACGGCGCGCCGCCCCGGGTCCCGCTGGCCGAGGCGGACATCCAGCGCCATCTCGACCGCCGCCGGCCCGGCCAGTCGCGCTTCACCACCCAGCGGCGCGAGGCCGACGCGGTTCGCATCCTCTCCGGCGTGTTCGAGGGCGTCACCACCGGCGCGCCGATCGCCATGGTCGTCGAGAACACCGACCAGCGCTCGCGCGATTACGGCGACATCGCCGACAGGTTCCGCCCCGGCCACGCCGACTACACCTACCACGCGAAATACGGCGTGCGCGACTATCGCGGCGGCGGCCGGTCCTCGGCGCGGGAGACGGCGATGCGCGTGGCGGCCGGCGCGGTGGCGCGCAAGGTGCTGGCGGGCCGGCTCGGCGACGGGTTCGCGATCCGCTCCGCGCTGGTCCAGGTCGGGCCGCACCGGATCGACCGCGCCCGCTGGGACTGGGAGGAGGTCGGGCGCAACCCCTTCTTCTCGCCCGACGCGGAAGCGGCGGCGCTGTGGGCCGACTACCTCGACGGCGCGCGCAAGGCCGGCTCGTCGGCCGGCGCGGTGGTCGAGGTGGTGGCCGACGGCGTTCCCCCCGGCCTCGGCGAGCCGGTTTACGGCAAGCTCGACGGCGACCTGGCGGCGGCGATGATGTCGATCAACGCGGTCAAGGGCGTCGAGATCGGCGACGGCTTCGCGCTGGCCGCCGTTCCGGGCGAGGAGGCGGCGGACGAGATGCGCATGGACAGGGGCCGCCCCGTCTTCCTCGGCAACCGGACGGGCGGCGTGCTCGGCGGCATTTCGACCGGGCAGCCGGTGGTGGCGCGCTTCGCCGTGAAGCCGACCAGTTCGATCCTGGCGCCGCGCCGCTCGATCGACCGTTTCGGCGCCGAGGTCGAGGTCTCGACCCGCGGGCGCCACGACCCTTGCGTCGGCATCCGCGCCGCGCCGGTGGGCGAGGCGATGATGGCCATCGTGCTCGCCGACCACCTGATGCGCCACGAGGCGCAGTGCGGCGGGGGCGGGGGCGCGCCCGCGTCGGCGGCGCCGTAGGGGGCGCGGGGGGGCCTATCCCGGGCCGGTCTTCGTTCCGGCGAGCAGGTATTCGCGGTTGCCGCCCCGCCCGTCGATGGGCGAGGGGACGAGCCCGTCGCTCCGCCAGTCCGCCAGCCCGTCGAGCCAGGCCTCGACCGCGCGACAGGCGCGGCGGCGCGCCGCCTCGTCCCGCACCACGCCGCCCTTGCCGACGGCGCCCGGCCCGGCCTCGAACTGCGGCTTGACCAGCGCGACCAGACGGCCGCCCGGCCGGACCAGCGCCAGCGCGGCCGGCAGCGCCTTGCGCAACGAAACGAAGCTCACGTCGCAGACCGCGAGGTCGAACGCGGCCCCGCCGGCCCGTTCCGCCGTCAGCGACCGGGCGTCGGTCCGCTCCAGCGAGACGACGCGCGGATCGGCCCGCAGCCGCGCGGCGAGCTGCCCCCGGCCCACGTCCACCGCGACCGACCGCCGCGCCCCGCGCGCCAGCAGCACATCGGTGAAGCCGCCGGTCGAGGCGCCGATGTCGAGGCAATCCGCGCTCGCCGGGTCGATGCCGAAGGCGTCCAGCGCCGCCGCCAGCTTGACGCCGCCGCGCGAGGCCCAGGGATGGTCGAGGCCGGCGACGACGATCTCCGCGCCGCCGTCCACCGGGGCCGAGGGCTTGCGCGCCGGCCGCCCGTCGCATTCGACCAGCCCGGCGCGGACCAGGGCGCGCGCCCGTTCCCGCGACGGCGCGAGGCCGCGCGCGGCCATCGCCCGGTCGAGGCGGTCGCGCCCTTCGCGCCCGGCCGCCATCCGCGCCGCTGTCCCCGGCGGCCCGGACTCAGGCGGCGGCCGTCCCCGCCGCGCCGCCCCGGCCGAGCGCGTCGAGCGCGGCGGCGGCGATGGCGGCGGCGTCCAGCCCGGCCTCGGCGTATTGCCGGGCCGGCGAATCGTGGTCGATGAAGCGGTCCGGCAGGGTGAGCGGCCTGATCCGCAGGCCCGCGTCGAGCAGCCCGTCCGAGGCGAGCGCCTGCAACACCTGGTTGGCGAAACCGCCGGTCGCGCCCTCCTCGACCGTGACCAGCGCCTCGTGCGCGCCGGCCAGGCGGCGCAGCAGGCCGAGGTCGAGCGGCTTGGCGAAGCGCGCGTCCGCCACCGTCGCCGACACGCCGCGCGCCGCCAGCGCGTCGGCCGCCGCCAGGCTCTCGGCGAGCCGGCCGCCCAGCGACAGGATGGCGACCGCGCTCCCCTCGCGCAGCACCCGGCCCCTGCCGATCTCCAGCGGCTCCCCCCGCGCCGGAAGCTCGACGCCGACGCCCTCGCCGCGCGGATAGCGCACGGCCGACGGCCGGTCGTCGATGGCCGCGCAGGTGGCGACCATGTGCATCAGCTCCGCCTCGTCCGCCGCCGCCATGACCACGAACCCCGGCAGGCAGCAGAGGTAGGCGAGGTCGTAGGCCCCCGCGTGCGTCGCCCCGTCCGCGCCCACCAGCCCGGCCCGGTCGATCGCGAAGCGCACCGGCAGGCCCTGGATCGCCACGTCGTGCACGATCTGGTCGTAGCCGCGCTGCAGGAAGGTGGAGTAGATCGCCGCGAAGGGCTTCATCCCCTCCGTCGCCATGCCGGCGGCGAAGGTGACGGCGTGCTGCTCGGCGATGCCCACGTCGAAGGCGCGGTCCGGGAAGCGCTCGGCGAACTTGTCGATCCCGGTGCCCGACGGCATCGCCGCCGTGATCGCGACGACGCGCGGATCGCGCTCGGCCTCGTCGATCAGGGCGCGGGCGAAGACGCCGGTGTAGCTCGGCGCGTTCGCCTTCGCCTTGCTCTGGGTCCCGGTGACCACGTCGAACTTCTGGACCGCGTGGTATTTTTCGAGCGACTGCTCCCCGAACGGGTGGCCGCGCCCCTTCTCGGTGATGACGTGCAGCAGCACCGGGCGGTCCTGCCGCGCCTCGCGGATGTTGCGCAGGACGGGCAGCAGGTGGTCGAGGTTGTGCCCGTCCACCGGGCCGACATAGTAGAAGCCGAGCTCCTCGAACAGCGTGCCGCCGGACAGCAGGCCGCGCGCGTACTCCTCGGCGCGGCGCGCGGTCGTCCCGATCGGTTTCGGCAGCCGCCCCGCCACCTGCCGCGCCAGTTCGCGCAGGTCGCGATAGGGCCGGGAGCTGATCAGTTGCGAGAGGTAGGCGCTCATCGCGCCGACGGCGGGCGCGATCGACATGTCGTTCTCGTTGAGGACGACCAGCAGGCGCGTGTCCGTCGAGCCGGCGTTGTTCATCGCCTCGTAGGCCATGCCGGCGCTGAGCGCGCCGTCGCCGATCACCGAGACCACGTGGTTGTCGGCGCCCGAAAGGTCGCGCGCCACCGCCATGCCGAGGCCGGCCGAGATCGAGGTCGAACTGTGGGCGGCGCCGAACGGGTCGTATTCGCTTTCCGCGCGCCGGGTGAAGCCCGACAGGCCGCCGCCCTGGCGCAGCGTGCGGATGCGGTCGCGCCGGCCGGTGAGGATCTTGTGCGGATAGGCCTGGTGGCCCACGTCCCAGATCAGCCGGTCGCGCGGCGTGTCGTAGACATAGTGCAGCGCGACGGTCAGTTCGACGACGCCGAGGCCGGCGCCGAGATGCCCGCCCGTGGTCGAGACCGCGTCGATCGTCTCGCGCCGCAACTCGTCGGCGAGCCGTTGCAACTGTCCGGGGCGAAGTTTCCGAAGTTCCCGGGGCGTGGCGATCGTGTCGAGCAAAGAGGTATCCGCCACTTTCACTCTCCCTTCACGCTTCGCGTTCGACGACATGGAACGCCAACTTGCGAAGAAGATCGGCCTGTTCTCCCCACAAGTCAAGCGCGCGCGCCGCCTGTCCGGCGAGCAGCCGGGCCTGGTCGCGCGCCCGTTCGACGCCGAGCACCGAGACGAAGGTGGTCTTCCCCGCCGCCTCGTCCTGGCCGACGGGCTTGCCGGTCCGTTCCTCCGCGCCCTCGATGTCCAGCAGGTCGTCGGCGATCTGGAAGGCGAGGCCGAGCTCCAGGGCGTAGTTGCGCAGCGCCTGGCGCTGGCGCTCCGGCGCGCGGCCGAGGATCGCGCCCGAAACCGCGCAGAACGAGAACACGGCCCCGGTCTTCATGCGCTGCATCCGGGTGATGGCGCCGATGCCGAGCTCCTCGGTCTCGGCCAGCAGGTCGATCGTCTGGCCGCCGCACATGCCGGCCGCGCCCGCCGCCCGCGCCAGTTCGGCGACGAGTTCGCAGCGCGCGAAGGCCTCGGCATGGGTCTCCTCCGCCGCCAGAACCTGGAAGGCGAGGGCCTGCAGCGCGTCGCCGGCCAGGATGGCCGTCGCCTCGTCGAACGCCTTGTGGCAGCTGGGCCGGCCGCGCCGCAGGTCGCTGTCGTCCATCGCCGGCAGGTCGTCGTGGACCAGCGAATAGCAATGCAGGAACTCCGCCGCCGCGCCGACGCGGATGGCGCAGCGCGGATCGACGCCGAACAGCCCGGCCGACTGGGCCACGATGAACGGCCTGATCCGCTTGCCGCCGCCGAGCGCGGCGTGGCGCATCGCCTCGTGCAGCCGCGCCTCGGCGTCGTCGGGCCGGGGCAGCAGCAGGTCCATCGCGCGCTCGACCCGGCCGGCGCAGTCGCGTATCGCCTCTTCGAGTTCCATCCCGTTCCGTCCGTCCGTCCGCCGCGCGGTGGCGTCAGGGGTCGAGCGGCTCCGCCCCCGCCGGGCCTCCGCCGTCGGGAAGGCGGATTTTCTCGACCTTCATCCGCGCCTCGTCGAGCTTGCGCTGGCAGTGCCGTTTCAGTTCCGAACCGCGCTCGTAGGCCCGGATCGCGTCGTCGAGCGCGCCCTGGCCGCCCTCCAGCCGCCCGACGATCTCCTCCAGTTCGGCCAGCGCCTCCTCGAAGCCGAGCGCGCCGACCTCCTTCGTTTCCCCGCTCATCCACGCCCTCCCGCCGCCCGCCCCCGGCACGACCGCGAGTTTAGGCCGATTCGCCCCCCCGCGGAAGCGCGCCGCGCCCGGAGGCGGAGTTCAGCCCGTGTCGGCGCCGGTCGTGGCGACGCGCGGCGAAACGGCGTTCGGCGCGGCCTTTTCGTTCACTGTTCGGATTGCGCGGCGCCCGCCCCGTCTTCCGACGGAGTCTCGTCGCCTCGGATCACATCGACGATCCGCGGATTCTCAAGGCGCCAGCGTTGCCCCACGCGCTCAAGATTTCCTTGCATCGCCACTGGTGCCTTGTCCCTATGGGCGTCGATCGCCGTGGAGTAGTCAAGTCGCGTCAACCGGACGGCGACCGACTGTTTCCTGCCGTCGATACGTGTCGCAAGGGTAATCTCGCCATCCATGCGGTCCGCATCGCGCGTAAGCATCCGCACGACGCCGATTAGCTCTTCGCCAGGGCGCGGTTCCCTTTCCTTGAACAGTCGCGCGGCCTTTTCCAAGACCGGAACGTCTGCGGCGGAGAACGGAAAGGTTTGCCGGGTTTGCCCCGCCGGCCGCGTCAAGGCACGACTCAGCGTAACATCCAACTCCTGAAAACGCCCGATCGCCTTGACTAGCGCATCGCACAGATTGGCGCTGACCCCGCGCTCGACGGTATCCTCGAAGGTCCCGACCGCGTCGCCAGTGCTCCTCTTGGCGGCGTCCCGAGTGACGCCGAGGGCTTCAGCCAGCCGATTCGTTACCCGGCGTTCAAAGGGTTGAGGCGCCCACTCGTTATCCAGAGACAATTGCGGAACGGACGCGGCTGGCGCTGGCGCCAGCAAAGTGACGACGAAACTGCCCTGTTCGGTCTGACCTAGCCGAACCCCCGCCAGAAAGTCGGCGGCATCCTGATTCACGCGGCCGCGGTACACGGACCGCGGTTTGTCGAGCGACCGAGCCGCGGCGGCCAACATATTGTAACCGCCCTGCATGAGTTCGATACCATCGCTGGCGGCCACGCTGCCGTCGTCGCTTTCGGCAATCCGCAGCCGCAGGACATCCCGATCGGCGGTCGCCAGGTCACGGTAGAGGGCGAGTTCGTCGACTTCGGCGACTTCGGAAAAGAACTCGATAAGGCGGCCCACCACGCTGGCGTAATCGCCCAGTCGGTTGTGCCGTGGCAGAACGATCTCCGGCGCCCGTTCCCGGACATAGACATCGGCGTGTTCGCCATAGGGCTTCGTTCGGGACCAGCCTTGGGCGCTGGCATAGGCTTTCAACGCCGCCGGGGAGATCGCCAGCAGGGCTTGCCTGTCGCGGATTCTGGCCCTCATCGGATCTGCCCTTCCCTCGATTGGTCCATCAGGTTCCGCAACGCATTGACATCGAACAGGTTTTCTTCCGGCAGATAGACGGTCACACTTGTCTCGCCGGCCGGCTCCCCCATTCCGCGGAGATTGAGCCAATAGGCCGCGCGACGCAAGACCAGCTGTTCGGCCGTAACCGTCAGCCAGCAATCCTCCTCCCTCGGCAGACCCAGCACCAGCAGCAGGCGCGGGATCTGCGTCGCCTCTCGTAGCAGGTCGTAGTTTCGCCGTCGAAGGGGGAAGCTGAAACCCTGCTTGCCCGGTTTGCCGAGATTGACGGTCGCCTTCAATTGCAGATCGATAGCGGGGTGTATGAGGCCGCCGGCATGGATGGTGAGATCGACGCCATCGCGATCGAAATCCCGTTCCGCCGTCGTGTAGCCCGCTTGCGCGGCGACAGCCCGCGCATAGGCGAGGGAAAGCGCCTCCTCCCGGTCGGCTTTTGTCAACAGCGCGTCCGTCACGCGGCCCTCTCAGCCCGCCTTCGAGTTCCCTTGAGTCGGATCGTACCCGAAACCGGCGGCGGCGACAGGGCGCCGCGCCGGCTTACGCCGCCATCAGGGCGGCGACATGGGCCGCGGCCGAGGCGGCGAGGGCGTCGAGGTCGTAGCCGCCCTCCAGCGAGGAGACCAGACGGCCGCCGCAATGGCGCGCCGCCAGCGCCACGAGCTCCCGCGTCGCCCAGGCGAAGTCCTCCTCGACGAGGCGCAGCCCCGCCAGCGGGTCGGCGGCGTGGGCGTCGAACCCGGCGGAGACGACCAGCAGGTCCGGCGCGAAGGCGTCGAGCGCGGGCAGCACGATCCCCTCCATCGCCGCGCGGAACTCGGCCCCGCCGGCCCCCGGCGGCAGCGGCGCGTTCACGATGTTGCCGTGCGCGCCGCGCTCGCCGGGCGCGCCGGTGCCGGGATAGAGCGGCATCTGGTGCGTCGAGGCGAACATCAGGTCCGGCTCGCTCCAGAACATCGCCTGGGTGCCGTTGCCGTGGTGCACGTCGAAATCCATGACGGCGACGCGCCCGGCCCCGTGCGCGGCCCGCGCGTGGGCGGCGGCGATCGCCACGTTGTTGAACAGGCAGAAGCCCATCGGCCGCTCCGGCTCGGCGTGGTGGCCGGGCGGGCGGATGGCGCAGAAGGCGTTGGCGGCCTCGCCGGCGAACACCGCGTCCACCGCCGCGCAAGCCGCGCCCGCCGCGCGCAGCGCCGCCTCGCCGGAGCCGGGCGACAGCGAGGTGTCGGCGTCGAGCGCGACCCGGCCGCGTTCGGGAACGGCGCCGAGCAGCCGCTCGACATAGGCGCGCGGATGCATGGCCGAAAGTTGCTCCAGCGTCGCGCGCGGCGCCTCGCGCCGGTCGAGCGCGTCGAACGCCGGCCCGGACAGCGCGCGGGCCACGGCCTCCAGCCGCGCCGGCCGTTCGGGATGGCCCGGCCCCATGTCGTGCCCGGCGCAGGCGGGATGGGTGTAAAGGATCGTCATGGCGGCGGTCCGGTCCGTTGTGCGCGTTGCTGGCGGGCCAGCATGGACCGGCCGGCCGCGCGTGTCATCCGGCGTCTCGCCGGCGCGCCCCGCGGCCCGGCCCGCCCGGTTGACCGGCCCGGCGCGATGCGATGTAACGGGCGCGCCGGCGGCGGCTCCGCCGCGCGCGGCGGTTCGGCGGGAGGCCGGGGATGCGGGTTCTGGTCGTGGGCGGCGGGCCGGCGGGGCTGTATTTCGCCGGGCTGTTCAAGCGGTCCTTCCCGGACGCCGGCGTCACGGTGCTCGAACGCCGGCCGCGCGGCGCGACCTACGGCTTCGGCGTGGTGCTGTCCGACGCCGCGCTCGCCCTCCTCGGCGAGGCGGACCCGGACTCGCGCGACCGCATCGCCGAGGCGGCCGAGACCTGGCGCGACCTCGCCATCGTCCATCGCGGCGAGCGGGTCGCCATCGACGGCAACGGTTTTTCCGGGATCGCGCGGACGCGGCTGCTCGAAATCCTGGAGGAGTTCGCCGGGTCGGCCGGCGTCGATCTGCGCCACGGGACCGCCGCGACGCCCGACGCGCTGGACGGCCCCGACCTCGTCGTCGGCGCCGACGGCGCGGGATCGGCCGTGCGCGCCGCGCGGGCGGGCGAATTCGGCCGCGAGGTCCAACGCCTCGACAACCGCTATGTCTGGTACGGCGTGGCGCGGCCCTTCGACACGCTGACGCTGACCTTCCGCGCCGCCGCCGAGGGCCATTTCGTCGCGCACCACTACCGCTACGCGCCGGGGACGGGCACTTTCATCGTCGAGTGCGACGCGGCGACCTACCGGCGCGCCGGCTTCGCGCGGATGACCGACGCGGAGAGCCGCGCCCGGTGCGAGCGCCTGTTCGCCCCGGAACTGGACGGCCGGCCGCTGGTCTCCAACGCCTCGAAATGGCGGCGCTTCCCGGTGGCGCGGGTCCGGTGCTGGAGCGCGGGCAACGCCGTGCTGCTGGGCGACGCGCGGGCGAGCGTGCATTTCTCCATCGGTTCGGGCACGCGGATGGCGCTGGAGGATGCGGTCGCGCTGTGGCGCGCCTTCCGCGCCCGGCCCGGCGACGTCCCGGCGGCGCTGGCGGCGTTCGAGGCGGCGCGCCGGCCGGCGTCGGACCGGCTGCTTGCGGCGGCGGCCGGCAGCTACCGCTGGTACGAGGACCTCGCCGGGCGGATGGCGCTGGACCCGATGGCGCTGGCGCGCGACTACATGACGCGCGGCGGGCGGATCGACGACGCCCGCCTGCGCGCCATCGCGCCCCGCTTCATGCGCCGCTACGACGCGAGCCGCGGCGCGGCGGCCTGAGGCTTTCCCCGGAGGAACGACGATGCACGACCTGCTTTCCGGCCTGCGCGCGGTGGAGGGATCGGCCTTCGTCGCCGCCCCGCTCGGCGGGATGGCGCTGGCCCAGCTCGGCGCCGAGGTGATCCGCTTCGATCCCGTCGGCGGCGGCATGGACCACCGCCGCTGGCCGCTCGACGACAAGGGACGGAGCCTCTACTGGGCCGGCCTCAACAAGGGCAAGAAGTCGATCGCCGTGGACACGCGCGACCCGGAGGGGCTGGAACTGGTGCGCGCGCTGATCTGCCAGCCGGGGCCGGACCGGGGGATTTTCCTCACCAACCGCCCGCCGGGCGGGCCGTTCGACTACGAGGCGCTGAAGGCGCGGCGCGACGACCTGATTATGCTCAACGTGCTCGGCTCGCACGACGGGTCGGGCGCGGTGGACTACACGATCAACTGCGCGATGGGCTTCCCCTTCGCCACCGGCCCGCGCGGCGGCGAACGCCCGGTGAACCATGTGCTCGCGGCCTGGGACCTGCTGACCGGCATCCTGGCGGCGACCGGCATCCTGGCGGCCGAGCGCCGCCGGGCCCGGGGCGGCGGCGGCGCGTCGGTCCGGCTCGCGCTTTCCGACGTGGCGCTCTGGGCGGCGAGCGCGCTGGGCCATGTCGCCGAGGCGGAGCTTATGGGGCGCGACCGGCCGGCCGACGGCAACCACATCCACGGCGCCTTCGGCCACGACTTCGCGACCGCCGACGGAAGGCGGGTCATGCTGACCGCGCTCACCCCCGGCCAGTGGCGCCGGCTGGTCGCCGCGACCGGGATCGGCGAGGCGATGGCGCGGCTGGAGGCCGAACGCGGCCTCGACCTCGACGACGAGGGGGACCGCTACCGCGCCCGCGACGCCGTCGTCGCGGCGATCGCGCCCTGGGCCGCCGCGCGCACGCTGGCCGGGGCGGCCGAAGCGCTGGACGCCGCCGGCGTGCTGTGGGGGCCGTACCGCACCTTCGCCCAGATGCTGGCCGAGGACCCGCGCTGCTCGGAGGCCAACCCCCTGATGCGACGGATCGCGCAGCCGGGGATCGGCGCGTTCCTCGCCGCCGGCTCGCCGCTGCGCTTCGCGGACGCGCCGGACCTCCCGGTCGCGCCGGCCCCCGTGCTCGGCGCCGACACCGACCGCGTCCTCTCCGAATCCCTCGGCCTCTCCGACCGCGAAATCGCCCGCCTCCACGACCGCCGCGTCGTCGCCGGCCCGACGGGGTAGGGCGCGGCGCCCTCGGCGCCGGAGCGCGGGGCGGCGGCGAGGGTTTTTCGGGAGCCCCGGAGAAGCGACTCTGGGCCCCGGACTAAATCCGGGGCGCGGTTCCCCGCGGCGCTCCGAAAGCGGAAGAGGCGGCCCGAAGGCCGCCTCCCCTGGATACGCGGTTGGGTACAGTCGATCAGAACACGACGCGGAAACCGCCGACGCCGTAGGTCGCCTCGATGTCGTCCATGCCATCCATGCTGTAGGTGGTGTGGCCGACCGTGAAGGTCGCGTCGACCCCCGGTCCCAGCACCCACGCCGCCGAGGCGTGCACGATGTCCCGCGCGGCCGAACTGCCCTCGTTCTCGCCGTGGAAGAAAATGATACCGGTCTTCATCGGGCCGGCCGTGTAGTCGGCGCCGACGGCGTAGGCGGTCAAGTCCCCACCGGGCTTGTCGTCCGTCTGGCCCCAGGACACGCCGACGCCCACGCCGCTCACGGCGACATACGCGCTGACATTCATGCCGGCGCCCGCGTCGTCCCCGGAGCCGTAGGTGGCGGCGACGGTGGCGCTGCCGTTGTCCAGGGCGTGCTTGTAGTTCACGGCGCCGGAGATGACGTCGGTGGTCTCGGCGTTGCGGTCCGGCTGGCCCTGGCCGCCCGGTCCGCTGAGGGTCGGCAGATAGGAGACGCCGACCTGCAGGCCGGACATGCGCGGCGTCATGTAGGTGATCTGCTCGTGGTCCTGCCCGAACCGCATGTGGCTGGCGCCCGGCGAACCGTAGTCGCCCTTCGCGAACCAGCCCACATAGCCGTCGTCGGCATAGAGCCTGCCCACGTCGGCCGGGCCGGTCTTCATCCGGCTCATCACCGAGTCGAGGCCGCCGATGTCGAACCGGCCGAAGGACCCCGAAATGGTGACGAAGGACTCGTCGATCACCTCGCCGTTCGCGGAGTAGCCTTGGGTGCCTTCCAGCTGCACATTCACGCCGACGGTGAGGCCGTTGTCGAGCTCGGCGCTGCCCTTGAAGTGGACCTCGACATTCGACTTGGTGTCGAAGCCGGAATAGTCCCCACTGCCGACCTCGTCCTGGTTGACATAGGCCACCCAGTGCTCGGCGTAGCCCTTGACGCCGACCGAAACCGGCCCCTCGGCCAAGGCGGGCCCGGCGGCCAGGAGGCCGGCCGCGACCATCGCCGTCGTTCCCATGAGAACCTTTTTCATCCCTGTACTCCCTCCCTGAAGGATCGTGTGAGCATGACGCTGCGCCGAAACGGCCCGCGAACGGCCGGGAAACCGTCGCCGATCCATCCCGGACAGGCTCACACTAGGGCGCGCGCCCCCGCCGTCAATGCCCGCCCGCCCCCGGCTTGTGCGAAATCGCCGCAATGTTGCGAAAATGCAACGGCTTGGGGCGCCCGCGGCGCCCCAAGCCGTTGCCCCGGCCCCCGCGCCGGGGCCCAGGGAGGGAAGGGACGCCGGCGCCCGCCGTTAGGAGGCGCCCCGCCGCCGCCCGGCCGCGCCCCGGAGCCGGCGCCGCTGGGCCCCGGCTCAAGGCCGGGGCGCGACGGAGGCCGGGGCGCCGCCCGCCCGCGGCGCCTCTCGCGCTCCTCCGTCCAGCGCGGCGGCGATGGCGGCTCCGATGCGTTCGGCGGCGGCTTCGGTCTCGCGGTCGCCGACATGGGCGTAGCGCAAGGTCATGCGCGGATGCTTGTGGCCGAGCAGGCGGGCGACGACGGGCAGCGGGACGCCGGCCAGCGCGGCCTGGCTGGCGAAGGTATGGCGCAGGTCGTGAAGGCGGCAATCCTCGACGCCCGCGCGCCGCCGCGCCTCGTACCACAGGGGAAGCTCCCGGTAACGCGGCTTCGACGGGTCCAGCGGCGAGGGGAACGCGAACGCGCTCCCCGTCCTCGGCCGGTCGTCGAGGATGGCGCGGGCCTCGGCGGCGAGGAACACGGCGCGCGGTCCGGTCTTGGCGTCGGCCAGCCTGAGCGTGTCCCCGTCCACCTCTTGCCAGCGCAGGCCGACGATCTCGCCCCTGCGGCAGCCGGTCAGCAGCAGCAGCCGGATTATGTCGGCCTGGGCGCGCCGCGACGGCCGCTCCGCGACAAGGGCGTCCAGCGCGCGGCGCAAACGGCGGATTTCCTCGCGGGAGAGGAAACGGGCGAGCTTCGGCCGCGGGTTCCGCCGCAGGCCGCGCGCCGGGTTCTTCCCGACGAGGCCGAGCGCGACCGCGCGGTTCAGTATCCGGCGAAGAATGCCCAGGGCGTGGTTCGCCCCGCCGGGCGCGGTCCGGCTGTGGCGCGCGAACCAGCGTTCCACATCGGCGGGGGCGATCCGGTCCAGCGGCGTTGCGCCGAAAGCGGGCAGGAGCTGGGACCGCAGCGCCGAGTCCATCCCGCGCAGCGTCGACGACTTGCATCGGGCGCGGTCCGCCCGCCACGCCCCGGCGACGAAGGCCGCGAAGGTCGGAGCGCCGCCGCGCCCGGGCGCCTCCGGCCGCGCGGCGGCCTCGGCCTCGATCCCGGCGCGGCGCCGGCGGGCCGTCTCGACATCCATCGAACAGGCCGGACCGAGCGCGATCCGGCGCGGCCCGCCCGGCCCCGCGCCGTAGCAGACGAAGCTCCGGTGCCCCGACGGGCGCACGCGCACGCCCAACCCGGCGATCCTCGTGTCCCAAACGGTGTACTCCCGCGCCGCCGGGCGGAGCCTGGCGACGCCGGCGTCGGTCAGGCGCGCCCGTCTCGCCGCCATCGCTCAGCCCTCCCCGGCGAGGACCGCGCCGACGGCGTTCGCCGCCTCGCGCACCGCCGGATCGGCCAGGTGGATGTATTTGAGCGTGGTCGCCGGATCGGCGTGGCCGAGCAGCCGGCCGATGGCGAGCACGGTCTCGCCCCGGGCGAGCGCCATGCTGGCGTAGGAGTGGCGCAGGTCGTGGAGGCGGACATCCCGCAGTCCGGCTTCGGCGCGGAGCGGGAGCCAGACGGCGTCGAGGCGTTGCGCGGACAAAGGCCCGCCGGCCCTCGGCGCGGGGAACGCCCAGGCCGACTTGCGCGGCAGCCGGTCGAGAACCTCACGCGCCGCCGCGCAGAGCCACACCGTCCGCGGCCCGGTCTTGCCGTCGCGCAGGAACAGCCGCCCCTCGCGGTAATCGCTCCACTTCAGGGTCAGTATCTCGCCCTTGCGGCAGCCGGTCAGCAGCAGCAGCCGGAGGATGGCCGCCTCCGCCGGCCGGTCCGCCGCGCGCCGGTCCAGCGCCGCGCCGAGGCGGGCGAACTCCGCCGCCGACAGGAACCGTTCCCGCCCCTGGCGGCGATGGCGCCGGACGCCCCGGCAGGGATTGGTTTCCTCCGGCCGATGTCCCAGGGTCTCCGCATGGCGCATGACGACCGACAGGACCGGCAGCGACCGGTCCGCCGAGGCCGGCGCGCCGGCGAGCGACGCGAACCAGCGGCGGACCTCCGGCCCGTCGATCCCGGCGATCGGGCGGCCCGCGAAGGCGGGCAGGATGTGGTTCTTGTAGTAGTTCCGGTTGACGCGGAGCGTGCGCGGTTTCCAGAGGCGGGCGCGGCTCTCGAAAGCGGCTTCGGCGACGGCCTCGAAGGGCGGGCTTGCCGTCGGCGCGGGCGCTTCCTCCTCGCCGCGCCGGGCCGCCGCGAGCATCGCCCTGGCCCGCGCGCGGGCGTCGCGGAGGTCGATCTCCCCGGCCTTGCCGATTGTCCTCCAGACCCGCCGCCCGTCGCGCTGGACATGGACGAACCAGCTCTTGGCGCCCGAAGGCGCGACCCGGACCCCGAACCCCCGGAGGTCCCGGTCGCGAACGTCGTAAACGGATTTGCGCGGCCGCAGCCCATCGACCCGGCGTTGCGTGAGGCGAATCCTCGCCATGTTTTCCCTCCCGTATCCGGTTGCGGCCGGGGACGAAACCGGGACGGGATCGCCCTTCGAACGGCCGGTTCGGAAGAAAAAAGCAACATTGTGTCAAATAATTAGCCCCGAAGGTGCGCGCCCTAGTGTGAGCCTGTCCGGGATGGATCGGCGACGGTTTCCCGGCCGTTCGCGGACCGTTTCGGCGCAGCGTCACGCGCATGACCCAACAGGGAGGGAGTACAGGGATGAAAAAGGTTCTCATGGGAACGACGGCGATGGTCGCGGCCGGCCTGCTGGCCGCCGGACCCGCCTTGGCCGAGGAGAAGGAGGAGGCCAAGCCGGTCCATGTCGGCGTCAAGGGCTACGCCGAGCACTGGGTGGCCTACGTCAACCATGACTCGGTGATGGTCGACGGTATGCAAGCCGACTACTCCGGTTTCGACAGCAAGTCGAATGTCGAGATCCACTTCAAGGGATCCACGGAACTCGACAACGGCCTGACGGTCGGCGTTACGGTGGAGCTGGAAGCCAGCGAGGGCTACGGCGCCGAACCGATCGACGCCTCCTGGATCACCGTTTCGGGCGCCTTCGGCAGCTTCGACCTCGGCGGCCTGGACTCGGTGATGAGCCGGATGAAGGTCGGGCCGGCCGATGTGGGCAGGCTGTACCCCGACGACGGCTATGTGAGCTGGTTCGCGAACCCGGGCGACGATATCGTCCAGCCGCCCTACGCCAGCCACATGCGGTTCGGGGGCGACGCCGAGCAGATCACCTACATGACGCCCCGCATCAACGGCCTGCAGATCGGCGCCTCCTATACGCCCGAAGTGGCTTCGGGCAACCGGCCGCAACCGAATCGCAACGCCCCTGGCACTTACGATGTGATTTCGGGCGCGCTGAACTATGAGCACAACATGGACAACGGCGTCGCCAAGGTCAGCGCCACCTACGCCGCCGCGGACGACCACGGCTCCGGCATGAACCTCGGCGCCTATGTCGCCGTGGCCGGCGTGGGCGTCGGCGCGTCCTGGGGCCAGACGGACGACAGGCCCGGCACGGACAAGACCGCCTACAATCTCGGCGCCGACTACACGGCCGGCCCGATGAGCGCCAGCATCAACTACTTCCACAGCAGGTGGGAAGACGGATCGGGCGAGCAGGACATCGTGCACGCCTCGGCCGCGTGGGTGCTCGGCCCGGGGGTCGACATGACCCTCAACCTCGGCCATATCGTGTTGAGCGCGGACGGCGCCGAGGATGTGGAAGCCACCTACGGCGTCGGCGGTTTCCGCGTCGTGTTCTGATCGGGCGTATCCAGCCGCGTATCTCAGGGGAGGCGGCCTTCGGGCCGCCTCTTCCGCTTTCGGGGGCCCCTAACCCGCCATCAGGCCGGGGAGGTCGGCGGCGAGGGCGGCGAGGCGCTTGAGGCCGGCGCGCAGGCGGGCGCGTTCGTCCGGGGCGAGCGCGGACAGGCGGACGCGGTTCGACGGGCGCGCGCCCTCGCGCAGGTCGGCCAGTTGCTGGCGCAGCACGAACGTCGCCGCCTCCCGGTGCAGGCCGGCGAGCGCGGCGGCGTCGGCCGGCGGCAGGCGGCCCGCCCCGGCGGCGGCGGCGAGGCGGTCCGGCGTCGCCCGCGCCGCCGACCCGCTGGCGAGCGCCAGCGCCCGGGCGAGGCCCACCAGCGGCAGCAGGCACTGGCGCTTCAGGTCGATCCGCCCGCCCTCGCCCGGCAGCCGGCCGAGGAAGCCGAGCCGGGGCGCGACGGCCCCCGCCGATTGCGCCATCAGGCCGAGGAACGGCCGGGTCCGCGCCGCGCCGGCCACCGCGTCGGCCAGCAGCCGCTCGCCCAGCCCGGCCGGCCCATGCGCGACGCGCAGGTCGAAGAAGATGTCGACGCTCAACAGGTCCTCCGGCCGGGCGCGGCCGAGCCATTGTTCGATCCGCGCGCGCCACGCCGCCTCGCTCCCCCGCCAGGGCGGGTTCGCCGCCATCACGCCGCCGTCGCAGCGCGGAACGCCGGCCTCGGCCAGCAGGTCCGCCATCGCGGCGCCGAGCGCGGCGAACCACGGGTCGCGCGCCCCGTCGCCGCCGTCGTTCCCGTCGTCGCCGGCGTGGACGATCGCGTTGTCCTGGTCGGCGCCGAGCAGGCTTTCGCCGCGCCCGCCGGAGCCGAGCACGAGCACGGCGTAGGGCGCGGGCGCCGGCCCCATGCCGCCCGCCTCCAGCCGGCGCGCCGCGAGTTCGGCCGCGCGGCCCGTCGCCGCCCGCAACTCGCGCGCGACGACCCGCGCGACGGCGGCGCCGTCCAGCCCGTCGCGGAGCAGCCCGTCGGCCGCCTCCGGGACGCGGGCGAGCGCGGCGCCGAGTTCCGCGCCGGTCCGGGCCGCGCCCGTCGCGTCGGCGACCAGCGATTCGGCGCGGGCGCGGTGGGCCAGCAGGTCGCGCTGCGAGACCATGCCGCGCGCGATCCCGCGCTCGTCCGCGACCGCGAGGTGGCGCGCGCCGATCCGGTCCATCCGGCCGAGCGCGCGGTAGAGCGGCTCGTCGGCCGCCATCGCGGCCACCGGCCGGCTCATCGCCTCGTCCACCGGCGCGTCGAGGCGGGGCGGGACGGCGGCGGCGCGGACCAGAACGTCGCGCTCGGTCAGCACGCCGAGCGGCGGGGCCGCCGGATCGCCGACCAGCACCGCGCCGATGCGGCGCTCGACCATGACGCGCGCCGCGCCGGACAGGGAGGTCCCGGACGGGACGAAGACCGGCGGCGCGCTCATCGCCTCGCCGAGGGCGCGGGCGAACACCGCGCCGTCGAGCCGGGGCGGGGGCGGCGGCGAGGGCGCGCGGCCGGCCGGGGCGCCCCCGGCCCCGCCGCGCCGGGCCGCGAAGGCGCGCGCGCCGGACAGCGTGACGACGCCGCGCCCGGCGAGGCGCGGGATCGCGCGGGCCATGCATTCGCCCGCCGCCAGCGCGTCGCCCAGCGCGTCGTGCCGGTTCGCGATCTCGACGCCGAACAGCGCCGCCGCCGCGTCGAGGCCCGGCTCGGCCAGCGACGGCTCCAGAGCGCCGGCGAGCAGCGCGATGTCGAGCGAGGGCGGCTCCTCCCACTCCAGGCCGAGGCGCGCCGCCTCGCGGGCCAGCACCGCGAGGTCGAAGGCGATATGCGCGCCGACGACCGCGCGGCCGGACAGCGCGCCGAGGAGTTCCGGCCAGACCTCGGCCAGGCCCGGCGCGCCGGCGAGGTCGGCGTCGGTAATGCCGGTGACGCGCGCGGCGGCCGCCGGCACGGGCGTTCCCGGATCGACGAGGCGCCGGATGCGCGGCGCGTCCAGCAGTTCCGGCCCGCGCATGGCGACGAGGCCGACCTGGATCGGCCGGTCGCGGGCCGGGTCGAGGCCAGTGGTCTCGAGGTCGAGGCTGGCCATCGGCAGCGCGGCCAGCGGGGCGAGGTCCGAGGGCGGGCGCGCGTCGGGCATCGCCGGCCTCCCGTCAGCGCAGGAAGAAGCCGACGATCTCGGCCGCGCCCCGGGCGAACTCGCTCTCCAGCGGGAAGGACAGCATCCCCATGACCGAATACCCCAGCAGCCAGGGCATCAGGTAGAAGCGGACCATGAAGAAGAACCAGGCGACATAGAGCGGGACCAGCGCCGCGACCAGGAAGCCGGGCGTGATCGGCCCGAAGGCCCGGATCAGCGGGTCGGTCGCCCGCACGAAAAAGCGCATGAAGAAGAAATTGCTGTTCAGCGGCAGGAACAGGTTCATCCCGAACCGGCCGACCAGCGTCCACATGACAACGCCGAGAAGGTAGTCGACTACGACGACCCAGAGGGGAAAGCCGCCCATCGCCCGCGAGCCTCCGGCCGCGGCGCCGGCCGTCCCCGGCGGGCCGCGGCCCAGCGCCGAAAAGGAAGACGGGGCGGAGAGCCGTTCTCCGCCCCGTCCGGTTGCTCCATGCCGCCCCTAGTGGGAGGACGACAGGATCGAGTCGCCCTTGGGCACCCGGACCTCGTCGACCATCCTCTGGGTCTCCTCGTCCGGCTCCGGCGTCGCCAGCGAGACGACGACCATGGCCACCAGGCTGACCGCCGCGCCGACGATGCCGAAGCGCAGGTGGTCGATGCCGATCCACGGCTCCATCCCGGCGAAGCGCACCATGTAGAGATACCAGGTGCCCGCGAGGAAGCCGAGGGCCATGCCGGCGATCGCCCCCTGCCGGTTCGCCCGTTTCCACCAGATGCCGAGCACCAGCGGGAAGAACAGGCCGGACATGGCGAAGTCGAAGGCCCAGGCCACGGCGCCGAGGATGCTGGTCAGCTTGAGGCTGGCCACCGCCGCGCCGGCCGCGCCGAGCACGACCAGCAACACCCGCGCGACCACCAGCCGCTTGGCCGTCTCGGCCTTCGGGTCGATGATCTTGTAGTACAGGTCGTGGCTCAGCGCGTTGGCGATGGCGAGCAGCAGCCCGTCCGCCGTGGACATCGCCGCGGCCATGCCGCCGGCCGCCACCAGGCCCGAGATCACATAGGGCAGGCCGGCGATTTCCGGCGTCGCCAGCACGACGATGTCGCCCCGCATGAAGAACTCGTTGATCTGGAGGATGCCGTCGCCGTTCGAATCGACCAGCTTGACGAAGCCGACCTCGGCCCATTTCTGGATCCATTCGAGCGCGCTCACATCCGCGATCGCCTTGCCGATGATGGCCGTCGGCAGGGTCGGGTCCAGCACCTGGAGCTTGGTGAAGGTCGCCAGCGCCGGGGCCGTGAAGTACAGCAGGAAGATGAAGAACAGCGACCACGCCACCGAGGCCCGCGCCGCCCGCACCGACGGCGTGGTGAAGTAGCGCATCAGGATGTGCGGCAGCGACGCCGTGCCCATCATCATGCAGGCCACCAGCGTGACGAACTTCCACGCCGCGAGGCCGCCCTCGCCGGCCGTCGAATGCGGCACGGTGAGCGCCTTGAGGCCGGCCACCGCCTGCTCCGGCATCAGCGTGCCGACGCCGAGCATCGGCTCCAGCTCCGCCAGCCGGGCCACCGCGTCGCCGTAGACCAGCTGCGGCACCACGCCGAAGCCCTGCTTGTTGGACATCCAGATGACCGGAACGACATAGGCGATGATCAGCACGATGTACTGCGCCACCTGCGTCCAGGTCACCGCCCGCATCCCGCCGAGCATCGAGCACAGCAGGATGCCGAGCAGGCCGAACCAGACGCCGACCTCGAACGGGATCTGCAGCGCGCGGGCCGCGATGGTGCCGGTCGCGTTGATCTGCGCCGTCACATAGGTGAAGGACGCGACCACCAGCACGACCACCGCGAAGAAGCGCGCCCAGTTGCCGCCGTAGCGCGTGCCGATGAAGTCCGGCACCGTGTAGCAGCCGAACTTGCGCAGGTACGGCGCCATCAGCACCGCGACCAGCACATAGCCGCCGGTCCAGCCGACCACGAAGGCGAGGTAGGCGTGGCCGCCCATGTAGATGCCGCCGGCCATGGCGACGAAGGAGGCGCCGGACATCCAGTCCGCCGCCGTCGCCATGCCGTTGAACACCGGCGGAACCTGGCGCCCCGCCACGTAGTAGGCGTCCACCTGCATGGTGCGCGACAGCCAGCCGATGCCGGCGTAGATGAGGACGGTGAAGACGACGAAGAGGATGCCGATGGTGTCGGCCGCGACGCCCATCTGCTCCAGGATCGCCATCAGGATAATGAAGGCAACGAATCCGCCGGTGTAGAAACCGTAGATCCGCGGGAGATTGTCGATGAAATCTCCGGTTCCCCTGATCAGGCTCATGACGCTCCCCCCTTACTCGTCCTCGGCCATGCCGCAATCGGCGTCGATCGCGTGCTGCTGGCGGACGAACACGAAAATCTGCACCACGAACACGATCAGGGACCCCTGCGCGGCCATGTAGAAGCCGAGCGGGAAGTCCAGGAACGACGCTCCGTTCAAGGCCGGCGCGAACCAGTGCAGGAGGTAGGCGAAGACGAACCAGATCGCCAAATGGACGATCATCAGAGTGCGTGTTCGCCTCCAATGCTCGTCCCGCCGGGCGGCTTCGTCGGACATGTCTCTTCCCCCTTCATGCGGCGCGCTGTTAGACTGCCGCGCGCCTCGTTGACGATTCGGGCCGACGCGCCGGCCCGAATCGGACCACCGAAACGATACCCGATTTCGCAACATGGCTCAAAAAAATACCGACGCGCCGACCCGTGTCGTCAACGCGGCCCGCGGCGGGCGGATGGCCGACGCCTTCGACTCGCCGGGGGCGCTGCTGCGCGCGCTCCGCGGCTACATTTTCGGCGAACGCCGCCGGACCGAGGTGCGGGACGTGGCCGGGCTTTCGGCGTTCCTCGAAACCAGGGCCAGCCATGTCGCGCAGACCTCGCTCTACGGCTACCTGCGGACCCGGTCGGGCACGCTGTGGCCCGAACTGTTCGCCGACGACGCCTTCATGGTTTCGGTGAACGCCGCCAAGTGGCGGATGTGGCTCGCCTGCCTCTCGGACCTTTCCGTTTACGCGGGCGGGCTGCTGCGCGGCCGGGCCGGGGAGGACGAGGCCGGGGCGGCGCGGGCGGCGATCGACGGCGCGCTGGCGCTGGCGCTGGAGCGCGCCGGCCTGCCGGCCGAGGCGGGGGCGGGCTTCGCCGAGGCGGGGGCGGCGGTCCGCGCCCGGCTCGCCGCCGCCGACCTCGCCGCCGTCGCCGACGACCATTCGGCCTTTTCCGAAAGCCCGGCCGCCCTGGTCGAGCACGCGCCGGTCGTCGAGGGGCTGAAGGCGCTCGACCGGGAGATCGTCGAGAACTCCGTCGCCTTCCGCTGGCAGGAGGTGCGCCGGGAGCTGCGCCGCGCCCTGGACGCCGGGGCCGTCGCCCGCTCGGCGGCGGCGGAGGGGGCGGCGCAAGGGGCGGACGGGGCGGCGCGCGCGACACATCCGCGATAACCGCGCCGCCGGGTTTGCCGGCGCCGGCCCGGCTATGGCACAAACGCGCGCGCGGATGCGGGCGCCCGGCCCGCCGAACCGAGGAGGGCGACAAAGCCATGCCCGAAGGCGCGACTGCCCGCCCGTCCGGCGACGCCGGCGGCGGGAACATCGTCGAACTCGACGCGCTGGTGATCGGCGCCGGGTTCGCCGGCCTCTACCAGCTGCTCTGCCTGCGCGACCGGCTCGGCCTGGAGACGCTCGCGGTGGAGGCGGGCGAGGGCGTCGGCGGCACCTGGTACTGGAACCGCTACCCCGGCGCGCGCTGCGATTCCGAAAGCCACTCCTACTCCTACTACTTCTCGAAGGAACTGCTGCGCGAGTGGGAGTGGACAGAGCGCTACCCCGAACAGCCGGAAATCGTGCGCTACCTGAACTTCGTCGCCGACAGGTTCGACCTGAAGCGCGACATCCGCTTCGGCCAGCGCGTGACGGCCGCGCGCTTCGACGAGGCGGCGAACCGCTGGACGGTGGAGACGGACGCCGGCGCGCGCTACCGGGCGCGGTTCGTGGTCGCCGCCATCGGCTGCCTCTCCTCGGCCAACACGCCCGACTTCCCCGGCCTCGAGAGCTTCCGGGGCGAGCGCTGCCACACCGGGCGCTGGCCCCACGAGGGCGTCGATTTCCGCGGCAAGCGGGTGGGCCAGATCGGCACCGGCTCGACCGGCATCCAGGCCGCGCCCGTGATCGCGCGGACGGCCGGGCATCTGACGGTCTTCCAGCGCACCGCGAACTACAGCGTCCCGGCCCGCAACGGGCCGCTCTCGGCCGAATTCAAGCGCTATGTCCGGGAGAACTCGGACGACATCAAGGCGCTCGTCCGGACGACGCCGAACGGCCACCCCTTCCGCATCTCCGAACGCCGCGTGTTCGACACGCCGGAGGAAGAGCGCCGCGACATCTACGAGAAGGCGTGGGAGAAGGGCGGCCTGCAGTTCCGCGCCAGCTTCCTCGACCTGGTGTTCGACAAGGCCGCCAACGACACCGCCGCCGACTTCATCAAGGCCAAGATCCGCGAGATCGTGAAGGACCCGGAGACGGCGGCCCTGCTCTCGGACATCGACCATCCCTACGCCGGCAAGCGCCCGCCCATCGACACCGGCTATTTCGAGACCTTCAACCGCGACAACGTCTCGCTGGTGGATGTGCGCGCGGACCCGATCGCGCGGATCGCGCCGGACGGTCTGGTTCTCGAAAGCGGCGCCGCCCACGGCCTCGACGTCATCGTCTTCGCCACCGGCTTCGACGCGATGACCGGCCCGCTGCTCGGCATCGACGCGCGGGGCCGGGGCGGCCTGCCGATCCGCGAGGCGTGGCGCGAGGGGCCGAAGACCTGGCTCGGCCTGCAGGTCCCCGGCTTCCCCAACCTGTTCACCGTCACCGGGCCGGGCAGCCCGTCGGTGCTGTGCAACATGCCGGTGGCGATCGAGCAGCATGTCGAATGGATCACCGGCTGCATCGCCCATATGCGCCGCGAGGGGATCGAGACGGTCGAGACCCATGCCGGCGCGGCGGAGGAATGGGTCGCCCATGTGAACGAGGCGGCGAACGCCACGCTGCTGCCGACGGTGCCGCACTCCTGGTATCTCGGCGCGAACATTCCCGGCAAGCCGAGGGTCTTCATGCCCTACGCCGGCGGCATGACACGCTACCGCGCGATCTGCGAGGACGTGGCGGCGAAGGGCTACGAGGGCTTCCTGTTCGACGGCGCGCCGGCCGGCGGGGGCGCGGCCGGGGGCGGCCGGGCGGACGCCTTCGCCGCCGCCGCCGCGATCTCCGGCGCCGGCGTCTGACCCCCCGGCGCCGCCGCCAGCGCCGCCAGCAGCGCCGCGACCGCGGCGCCGGGGTCCCGCGCCGACATTACCGCGCCCATGACGGCCACGCCCGCCGCGCCGGCCGCGACGCAGCGCGCCGCGTTCGCCGCCGTAACGCCGCCGAGCGCGAGGACCGGGACCGGGCTTTCCCGCGCCAGCGCCGCGAACCGCGCGAGGCCGAGCGGCGCGTAGCCCGGCTTGCCGGGGCTGGCGAAAACCGGGCTCAGCGTCGCGTAGTCCGCCCCGCCCGCCGCCGCGCGCGCGAGTTCGCCCTCGTTATGCGCCGAAATCCCGACGAACCGGCCCGGCGGAAGCGCCCGCCGGGCGGCGGCGATGTCGCCGTCGCGGGGGAGGTGGAGCGCGCCCGCGCCCGCCCCGGCCCCCGCCGCCCGCGCGGCCGCCGGGTCGCCGTGGACGCCCACGACCGCGCCCCACCGCGCGCCGGCCCGGCCGAGCGCGCGCGCCAGCGCCAGCCGGTCCGCCGGGTCCATGTCCTTCTCGCGGATCGAGAGCCAGCGGCAGCCGGCGGCGAAGGCGGCCTCGGCGACCTCGGCGAGCGGACGGGCCGCGCGCCGCCGGTCCGTCACGACCAGGAGCGGCGGGACCGGGAGCCGCGCCGCGCCCGCGCTCACGTGCCGATCAGGCCGAGCTGCGGGCTGGACGCCTCGGCGTAGCGCCGCCTCGGAATGCGGCCGGCCAGCCGCCCCATCCGCCCGGCCTCCACCGCGCGGCGCATCGCGCCCGCCATCCTCGGCGGGTCGCTCGACCCGGAGACGGCGGTGTTCAGCATCACCGCGTCGCAGCCCAGCTCCATCGCCAGCGCGGCGTCGGAGGGAACGCCGATCCCGGCGTCGCACACCACCGGCACGGAACTGCGCCGGACGATCATTTCGAGGTTGAAGGGGTTGCAGATGCCCATGCCGGAGCCGATCGGGCTGCCCAGCGGCATCACGGCGGCGGCGCCGACATCGACCAGGCGCTGGCACAGGATCGGGTCGTCGGCGCAATACGGCAGCACCCGGAAGCCGGACCGGACCAGCTGCTCCGCCGCCTCGACCAGCTGCACGCCGTCCGGCATCAGCGTTTCGCGGTCGCCGATCAACTCCAGCTTCACCCAGTCGGTCCCGAGCGCCTCGCGCGCCAGTTCGGCCGTCAGCACGGCGTCGCGCACGCTTTCGCAGCCCGCCGTGTTGGGCAGCAGTTCGTAGCGCCCGCCGAGCAGGTCCACCATGCTCTCGGCGTAGCCCTCCAGGCTGATCCGCCGGATCGAGACGGTGACGACCTCGGCCCCGCTGGCCGCCAGCGAGTCCAGCATGACCTGCCGGTTCGGGTAGCCGCCGCTGCCCATGATGAGGCGCGAGCCGAAGCGCCGCCCGGCGACGGCGAAAATGTCGTTCCCCTCGTCCGGCATGGCAAGCCGCTCCCCCTCCGCCGCCCGGAACCGCCCTCAGCCGCCCCGGAACGGCTTGACGATCTCGATCTCGTCGCCCTCGCGCACCGGCGTCCCGGCCCAGTCCGGCCGGCGGACGACCGCGCCGTTCACCGCCACCGCGACGCCGCGCGCGGCCGCGTCCACGCCCCGCTCCGCCAGCAGTTCGGCGACGGTCGCGGCCTCCACGGCGGCGTCCTCGCCGTTGATGCGCGCGCGCGCCGTCATTCCGCCGCTCCCGCGAGGCGCTCGCCCGCTTCCGCCGCCGGAACGCCCTCGGGCCGGCGGAAACGGCCGATCCCGAAGCCCGCGACGACCGGGTCGGTCCGCCCGGTCAGCGCCAGCCGGGCGATCGCGTCCGCCGTCACCGGCGCCAGCAGGATGCCGTTGCGGTGGTGCCCGGTCGCCAGCAGCAGCCCGTCCACGCCGCTTTCGCCGAGGATCGGCGCGTCGTCGCGGCTGGTCGGGCGGAAGCCGGTCCACAACTCGTCGATCGGCAACTCCTCGATCGCCGGGAGCACGCGCCACGCCGCCTCGATCACCGCCATGACGCCGCCGGCGGTCAGCTCCGCGTCGAAGCCGCGCTCCTCCACCGTCGCGCCGATCAGCAGCCGGCCGTTCGCCCTCGGCACGATATAGGTGTTCGGCCCCCAGACGACATGCGTCGCGACCGGCCGGGCCGGGTCCATGCGCAGCGCCGCCATCTGCCCCTTCACCGGGCGGACCGGCGGGACCGCGCGCTCCGGCGCGCCGGCGAGGCGGTTGGCCCAGGCCCCGGCGGCGTTGACCACGATGTCCGCCGGCCGCCGCGCGCCGCGGACGACGACGCCCGCCGCGCGCCCGGCCGCGATGTCCAGCCCGTCCACCGGCGTATCCTCGAACAGGCGCCCGCCGGCGGCGAGGAAGGCGGTCCGCAGCGCCCCGGCCAGCGCCCGGTTGTCCACCTGGTGGTCGTGGCGCGAGAACACCGCCCCCGCCATGCCGGCGCGAAAGTACGGTTCGCGCCGCCGCGCCTCCGCCGCCGTGAGCCATTCCAGTTCGACGCCGATCCCGGCCTGGAATTCGGCGACATGGCGCAGCCGTTCGAGGTCGTCGCGCGTCGGCGCGGCGACGATGGTTCCCTCGCCGCGATAGCCGATATCGGCGCCGGAGGCGGCCTGGAGTTCGTCGCGGAAGGACGGCCACAGGCGGCGCGCCTCGAGGTTGAGGCGGTACAGCGCCTCCTCGCCCGGCTCCGCCTCGACCCCGGCGGCCAGCATCCCGGCCGCCGCCCAGCTGGCGCCGCGCCCGGCCCGGCCCTTGTCGAGGACCTCGACCCGGCAACCCGCGCGCGCCAGCCGCCAGCCTATGCCGAGGCCGGACACGCCGGCCCCGACGATGGCGACGCGGGGCGCGTCGCGGAGCGGCGCCCCGGCGGGGCGGAGCGGCGTGTCGGCGGAACGGAGCGGCGTGTCGGTGGAGCGGATCGTCATTCCGGCGGCCTTCCCGCGCTGGACCGGCCCGGACCGGGTTCCGCGCCCGCGCTCCGGGCCGCGCGAGCCTCGCCGCCGGATACTAGAACCTTTCGGCCCAACCATGCAATCGCGGAGCGCGATTCCCGATTTGCAAGGATAAACGCCCGAGGGCGCGGGACGCGGCGGGGCGCGGGCGGCGAAAGGGCTGGCGGCGGCGGGGCGGGGCGGGCAAGCTCGCGGCGAACCGCGCGTTCGTCCTGTCCACCGGCCGGGGAGCCCGTCCATGCCGTCCTACCGAACCGTCGCCGAGGGGTTGCGCTTTCCCGAAGGGCCGATCGCCATGCCCGACGGCTCCGTCCTGCTGGTCGAGATCGCGCGGGGGACGCTTTCGCGCGTCGCGCCGGACGGGCGGGTCGAGGTCGTCGCCGATCTCGGCGGCGGGCCGAACGGCGCGGCGATCGGGCCGGACGGGGCCTGCTATGTCTGCAACAACGGCGGCTTCGAGTGGGAGCGCCACCCGACGACCGGCGCGGTCCGCCCGCTGCGCCAGGCCGACGACTACGAGACCGGCCGGATCGAGCGGGTGGACCTCGCCACCGGCAAGGTCGAGCGGCTCTACGACCGTTGCGGCGCGCACCGGCTGAACGGCCCGAACGACCTCGTGTTCGACCGCGCCGGCAACATGTGGTTCACCGACCTCGGCAAGTCGCGGCCGCGCGACATGGACCGCGGCGCCGTGTACTGGGCGCGCCCGGACGGGAGCGAAATCCGCGAGGTCGTGCAGCCCGTCGTCACGCCCAACGGCATCGGCCTGTCGCCGGACGAGACGACGCTCTACGTCGCCGAGACCGAGGGCGCGCGGCTCTACGCCTTTCCCATTATCGGGCCGGGGGCGGTGACGAAGCTGCCCTTCCCGCAATCGATCAACGGCGGGCGGCTGGTGGCGTGCGACGGCGGGTTCCGGCGCTTCGACTCGCTGGCGGTGGAGGCGGGCGGCAATGTCTGCGTCGCGACGCTGATGACCGGCGGCGTGACGGTGGCGGCGCCGGGCGGCGGCACGGTCGGCTTCTTCGTGACGGACGACCCCTACACGACCAACATCTGCTTCGGCGGGCCGGAGTTGCGGACGGCCTACATCACGCTGTCGTGGAAAGGCCTGCTCGCCGAAACCCCCTGGCCCCGCCCCGGCCTGCCGCTCAACTTCCTGAACGTGTGAGGCGGGGGGCGGCCCGCTCGGGCGCCGGCGCGGCCGGCGAAGCCGGCCGCTTCGTGTGTTGCGAGTCGAGGTACATGTTCGACCCCGCTCCCAAGCGGGCTTGAACGCCGCCGCCGGCTCGGACATGTTCGCGGGACGGGTCGGGGGCGGCTCGGCGGAGGCGCGGGAGGGCGGGCATGGCGGCGGCGGGGCGGTACAACGCGGCGGAGGACCTGCTTGGGCGCAACCTCGCGGCCGGGCGCGCCGGCAAGACCGCGTTCGTCGACGCCGCCGGCCGCCACACTTACGGCGAGGTCGCGGCGCGGGCGGCGCGGTTCGCCGGCGCGCTCGAACGGCGCGGCGTGCGGCGCGAGGCGCGGGTGGCGCTGGCGATGTTCGATTCGGCCGACCTCGTCGCCTGCTTCCTCGGCGCGATAAAGGCGGGCGCGGTCCCGGTCCCGCTCAACACGCGGCTGGCGGCGCGCGACTACGCCTTCATCCTGGCCGACAGCCGGGCCGACGCGCTTGTCGTCTCCGCGCCGCTGGCCGCGACCGTGCTCGCCGAAGGCCCGGCGCCCCGGATCGTGCTGGTGGACGGCGCGGACGGCGGCGGCCGGCCGACGCTCGCCGCGGCGCTCGCCGACGCGCCGGCGGCGCGCGAGGCCGCGCCCACCTCTGCCGACGACATGTGCTTCTGGCTCTACACCTCGGGGACCACCGGCGCGCCCAAGGGCGTGGTCCACCTGCACGGCCACCTCGCGGCGACGGCCGACCTCTACGCCGTCCCGGTGCTGGGGATGCGCGAGGACGACATCGTGTTCTCGGCCGCCAAGCTGTTCTTCGCCTACGGCCTCGGCAACGCGCTGACCTTCCCGATGGCGGTCGGCGCGACGGCGGTGCTGCTGCCCGGCCCGCCGGAGCCGGAGGCGGTGCGCGCCGCGCTCCAGCGCGAGCGGGCGACGCTGTTCTTCGGCGTGCCGACGCTCTACGCCATGCTGCTGGCCGGCGGCGCGGCGCCGGAGGCCGGCGCGCACGCGCTCAGGCTCTGCGTCTCGGCGGGGGAGCCGCTGCCGGCCGACATCCTGCGCCGCTGGCGCGCGCGCACGGGCGCCGACATCCTCGACGGGATCGGCACGACGGAAATGCTGCACATCTTCGTCTCGAACCGCGCCGGCGAGGTCGCGCCGGGGGCCACCGGCCGCGCCGTGCCGGGCTACGACGTCCGCCTGGTCCGCGACGACGGGAGCCTTTGCGGGCCGGGCGAGATGGGCGTGCTGGAGGTCTCCGGCCCCACCTCGGCGCTGATGTACTGGAACCGGCGCGCGCAAACCAAGGACACCTTCCGCGGCCCGTGGACCCGCACCGGCGACAATTTCGAGATGGACGCGGACGGCCTGCTGACCTATCGCGGGCGCAACGACGACATGCTGAAGGTCGGCGGCATCTACGTCTCGCCCTTCGAGGTCGAGGGCGCGCTGGTCCGCCACGAAGCGGTGCTGGAGGCCGCCGTCGTCGGCGCCGCGGACGGCGACGGGCTGGTCAAGCCCAAGGCTTTCGTGGCGCTCCGCGCGGGCGTGGAAGCGACGCCGGAACTGGCCGGGGAGCTGAAGGCCTTCGTGCGCGCCGACCTCGCCGCCTACAAATACCCGCGCTGGATCGAGTTCGTGGACGAACTGCCGAAGACCGCCACCGGCAAGATCCAGCGGTTCAAGCTCCGGGACGGCGGGTGAGCGCGGGCGCGGCGGCGGCCGGGGCGGCCGTCGTCGAGACGGTCGAGGTCGCGGGCGCCCGGCTGGAGGCGGCGCGGATCGCGGGGCCGGCGGGCGCGCCGACGATCGTCTTCCTGCACGAGGGGCTGGGCTGCCTGTCGCTGTGGCGCGACTTCCCGGCGCGGCTGGCCCGCGCGGCCGGATGCGGCGCGCTGGCGTATTCGCGCCGGGGCTACGGCCGCTCCGCGCCGCTGGCGGGCGGGTTCGCGCCCGACTACATGCACCGCGAGGCGCTGGAGGTCCTGCCCGCGCTGCTCGACCGTTTCGGGATCGTGGCGCCGGCGCTCTACGGCCACAGCGACGGCGCGTCGATCGCGCTCATCCACGCCGGCGCGTCGGGCCGCCGGGTGCGCGCGCTGGTCCTGGAGGCGCCGCATGTGTTCGTCGAGCCGGAATCGGTCGCGGGCGTGCGGGCGGCGGTCGCGGAGTGGGAGGCGGGCGGCCTGCGCCGGCGGCTGGAGCGCCGCCACGCCGACGCCGGGGGCGCGTTCCGGGCGTGGAGCGGCGCCTGGCTCGACCCCGCCTTCGCGGACTGGAACATCGAGGCGCTGCTGCCGGCGGTCCGCGCGCCGGCGCTGGCGATCCAGGGCGAGGCGGACGCCTACGGCACGCCGCGCCAGATCGACGCCATCGCCGCCGGACTCCCCGGCCCGTGCGAGCGCCTGCTCCTGCCGGGGATCGGACACGGCCCGCACCGCGAGGCGGCGGACCGTGTCCTTGAGAGGGCGGGCGCGTTCCTGCGCCGCGTCCTCTTCCCCGGTCAGGCGGCGGAACCGGCCGCGGACGCCGGGGCCGCCGGGGCGGCGGCCGGGCGGCCGATCCCGGCCAGCCGGCGGTAGAGCGCGACCGCGAAGCCGCGGAAGGCTTCGGCCCGCAGCTTCCGGCCGCGCGCCATCGCGGCCTCTATCGCCGCCGGCGAGATGTCGGCGGAGGGGTAGAGCGGGTCGTTGCGATAGGTCGGCATATCGGAACTCCTTTTCCGTGTTGCGTTGCGTTGCGACATATTTGGCCCTTCGACGCCGCGCGACAACGCACGGGATCGGGCGCCGGACCCGCGCCGCGCGCATGGCTTTCGCGGAAAACTCCACCGAATGTAACGAAACGGCCGCGAATCCCGCGTTCGCCATGCGTCCGGCGCATGGCTCGCAAGCGCCGATCGCGGGCGTTTCCCGTCCGGCCGGAATCGCTCTACAAAGGCGGCGGAACGGTCCGGCGAAGGAGGACGGGAATGCAACCCCTGGCGGGCGTGCGTGTGCTGGCGGTGGAGCAGTACGGGGCGGGGCCGTTCGGCTCCATGTACCTCGCCAACCAGGGCGCCGAGGTGATCAAGATCGAGAACCCGCGCGACGGCGGCGACATGGCGCGGGCGGTCGGCCCCCATTTCCTCGGCCCCGAAGACAGCCAGTTCTTCCACAGCTTCAACGCCAACAAGCGCAGCGCCACGCTCGACCTGCAGACGGAAGAGGGCCAGGAGGTCTTCCGCGGCCTCGCGCGCACGGCCGACGCCGTGTGCAACAACCTGCGCGGCGACGTGCCGGAGAAGCTCGGCCTCGGCTACGACGTTCTGGGCGCGGTCAACCCGCGCATCGTCTGCGCGCACCTGACCGCCTACGGGCGCGAGGGGTCGCGGCGGACCTGGCCGGGCTACGACTACCTGATGCAGGCCGAGGCCGGCTGGTTCTCGGTGACGGGCGAGCCGGGGGCGCCGCCGGCGCGCTTCGGCCTTTCGGTGGTGGACATGATGACCGGGCTGGCGATGGCCTTCGGGCTGGTCTCGGCGGTGCTGGCGGCGCGCGCGACCGGCAGGGGGCGCGACATGGATGTTTCGCTGTTCGACCTCGCGCTGCACAACACCAGCTACCTCTCGACCTGGTTCCTGAACGAGGGAACGGTGACGGGGCGGCTGCCGCGCTCGGCCCACCCGTCGCTCACGCCCTGCCAGTTGTACCGGACCGGCGACGGCTGGATTTTCGTCATGTGCAACAAGGAGAAGTTCTGGCCGATCCTGTGCGAGCGGCTGGGCCGGCCGGACTGGGGCCGGGACCCGCGCTTCGCCCGCTTCGCCGACCGGCTGGAGCGGCGCGGCGAGATCCAGGAGATGCTCGACGGCGCGCTGTCGGCGCGGACGACGGCGCAATGGCTGGAGGCCTTCGCCGGCGCGGTCCCGGCGGCGCCGATCCTCGACATCGGCGAGGCGATGGCCAGCCCCTTCGTCGCCGAGCGCGGCGGCGTCCAGGCCTTTCCGAACCCGGCGCGGCCGGGCGAGAGTTTCCGCATGGCGGCCCACCCCGTGCGCTCGTCCGGCGACACGGCCCCGAACCGCCCGGCCCCCGGCCTCGGCGAATACACCGACGAACTGCTCGGCTCGCTCGGCTACGACGCCGACAGGATCGCCGCGCTGCGGGACAAGGGGGTTATCTGACCGTCCCCGGCGCGGACGGCCCCGCGCGAGGTGTTGCGGGATTGCGACAGGGGCGGCGCGAAGCGCGAAGGGGCGCGGCGGTCAGGCGGCCTCGCCGACGGCAGGACCGGCGCGTTTGCCCAGGCGGCGCAAGGCGCGGTCGATGGTCCCCGCCTCGGTGGCGCGATCCGGGTTCAACATGCGCCGCACCTCGCTTTCGGCGATGTCCAGGTCGCGCGCGAGGCGGCGTTGCGACAGCCCGGCCTCGCGGAACGCCGCGTAGAGGGCCGCCTTCAGCGCGATCGGCGGCGGCGGCGCGACGAGGGGTCGCCGCCCGGTCGCGCGCGACGGTTCGGGGAGGTCCCGGCCCTCCCGCATCGTCGCGGCGATCAGCTCCCGCAGCAGCTCCCGGGCCTCGTCCAGCGCCTCGTCGCGGGTGGCGCCGTCGGTCGCGCCCCACCCGAAATCGGGAAACGAAACGACATGGCGGCCGTCCTCGTCGCGTTCGATCTCGGCGGGATAGTCGTGGGCGCGGGTTTCGGGCATCGGACGAACCTATCGGCCGGAAACGACTCCGGTCAACGACAGCGACACGCGCGAGGTGTTGCGGGATTGCGACAGGGGCGGCGCGAAGCGCGAAGGGGGGTTGCGCGGCGGCGGAAAATCCGCGAGTACGGACGCGATGACCGAGACGACAGACCCAACCCACGCCCCGGCCGCCATCCGGCGCGCCGGGGCGTTCCGGTCCCGATAGCGATGGCGAGGCCGCTCGACGGCGTGCGCGTGCTCGACGCCGCCTGCTTCATCGCGGCCCCCTTCGCGGCCTCGATCCTCGGCGAGTTCGGCGCCGAGGTGGTCAAGGTCGAGCATCCGAAGGGCGGCGACCCGTGGCGGCGCTACGGCACGGCGACGGAGGTTCCCGACTGCTCGCTCGCCTGGCTGACGGAGGGGCGCAACCGGCGCTCCGTCACGCTCGACCTGTCGAAACCGGACGGGGCGGCGTTGTTCCTGCGCCTCGCGGCGCGGGCCGACGTGGTGTGCGAGAACTTCCGCCCCGGCACGATGGAGAAATGGGGCCTCGGCTGGAAGGAGCTGAGCGCCGCCAACCCCGGCCTGGTGCTGCTGCGCGTGTCGGGCTACGGCCAGGACGGGCCGTACCGGAGCCGGCCGGGCTTCGCGCGGATCGCCCATGCCTACGGCGGCCTCGCCTACCTCTCCGGGATGCCGGGGGAGACGCCGGTGACGCCGGGATCGACCTCGCTCGGCGACTACATGACCGGCATGTACGGCTGCATCGGCGTCCTGATGGCGCTGCGCCACCGCGACGCGACCGGCGAGGGCCAGGAGATCGACTGCGCGCTCTACGAGGCGGTGTTCCGGGCGCTGGACGAGATCGCGCCGCGCTACGCCCGCGAGGGCTTCGTGCGCCAGCCGGAGGGGACCGGCACGGTCAACGCCTGCCCGCACGGCCATTTCCCTTCCGGCGACGGCGGCTTCCTCGCCATCGCCTGCACCACCGACAAGATGTTCGCGCGGCTGGCCGGCGCGATGGGCCGGCCCGACCTGCTGGCGGCCTACGGGGCGCGGGCGGCGCGGCTGGCGGGGCGCGAGGCCGTCCTCGCCGAGGTCGAGGCCTGGACGCGCTCGATGACGCGGGAGGAGGCGGTGGAGACCTGCACGGCCCACGGCGTGCCGGCCGGGCCGATCAACTCTATCGCCGACATTTTCGCCGACCCGCACATCCGCGCGCGGGGAGCGCTGGCGGAGGTGGAGGTTCCCGGAATCGGCCCGGTGACGGTCCCGGCGGCGTTCCCGCGCCTGTCGCGCACGCCGGGGGCGGTGGAGAGCCTCGGCCCGCCGCTCGGCGCCCACAACGCCGAAATCTACGGCGGCGAACTCGGCCTGTCGGAGGAGCGGATGCGCGAACTGGCCGAGGCGGGGACGATATGAGGGCGTGCGCCAACCGCTCCTTCCTGTTCGCGCCCGCCGACCATCCGCGCCGCGCGGAAAAGGCGTTCGCGCTCGGCGCCGACGCGGTCATCCTCGACCTGGAGGACGCGGTGGCCCTCGCCGAAAAGCCGGCGGCGCGCGCGGCGGCGCGCGCGGCGCTCGCCCGGCCCCGGTCGTGCGCCGCCTATGTCCGCGTCAACGCCCACGACACCGAATTCTGTTACGCCGACATCGAGGCCCTGGTCTCGCCGGACCTCGACGGGATCGTGCTGCCCAAGCTGGAGAGCGTCGCGCAGCTGGAATGCATCGACTGGCTGCTCGCGAACCTGGAGCGCGCGCGCGGGCTGGCGGCGGGCGCGACCGACCTGGTGCCGATCGTCGAGACGGCGCGCGGCGCGGCGGCGATCCGCGAACTGGCGACGGCCGGGTCGCGCGTCCGGCGCCTCGCCTTCGGGGCCGGGGACTACACGGCCGACCTCGGCATCGACTGGTCGCTGGCGGAGGAGGAGTTGCTGCCGATCCGCTCGGAATTCGTGCTGGCCTCGCGCCTCGGCCGGCTGGAGCCGCCGGTGGACACGGTGTTTATCCATATCCGCGAGGCTGCGGCCTTCCGCGCGTCGTGCGAGCGCGGCCGCGCGCTCGGCTTCCAGGGCAAGCTGTGCATCCACCCGGACCAGGTCGGGCCGGCGAACGCCGCCTTCGCGCCGGGCGCGGAGGAGGAGGCGCGGGCCGCGCGGATCGTCGCCGCCTTCGAGGCGGCCGAGGCCGGCGGCGTGGCCTCGATCCAGGTGGACGGCTATTTCGTCGACTACCCGATCTACGAAAAAGCCCGCCGCGTCCTCGAAACCGCCAACCGCATCCGCGCCGCCGCCCCGCCGGCCTAGGAAAGGCGCGGGCGGGCGCGCCTCACGCATGGAGTTCGGCTTGCGGCGGTTCGGGCGGCGGGGACAGGCGCCACACCGGGATAACTTCCATGTCCAGAGGACCGGCGAGCCGGGTAATGTCGCCGTCGTCGGAGTAGACCACGGTTTCGCCCAGGGTCCAGGCGATCGCGACAATCTGCCGGTCGAAATTGAGCCTGGCGCGGGTGATGGCGAGACCGGCGCGCAAGTCGCCGTCGTCGAGCGCCTCGCGGGTCATGGCGGCGAGTTCCACGGCGGCGCGCCGGTCGAACGGCGCGACGACGAAACGGCGCCTGTCGTCCAGGACGCGGAGATATTCGGGTCCCGCCGCGCCGGCGTGGACGAGGATTTCGCTGAGCGCCGGCGCCGGCACGACCGCGGCCTCGCCGCGTTCCAAGAGCGTTTCCATCAGGTGCGCGACGCGCGCTCTGGCGTCGGCTACGGGCGCGCCCGTTTCGGGGTCGATCGGCGTCGGCGTGTCGGGTTCGAAGAGGTACAGCAGCATGTTGGCGTCGAAAACCGCCATCAACCGGCGTCTCCGCCGTGGCGCAGCCGCCGGAGTTCGGCCCACGGATCCTCGATGTCCTTCCAGCCGTTGCCCTCGACGGCGCGCAGCTGTTCGACGATTTCGGAGAACGGCGCGTCGTCGAGGACCGTGAATCCCTCGATGTCGAAGCGGAGCATCGTCCAGCTTCCGTCGCCGTTCCGCCGCCAGCGCCCCTCGCCCCGGACGCGGAGATACGGGCCGAAAAGATGGGGCGCCAGTTCCCGCGCCATGTCGCGGCTGGCGTTGCAGTTGTGGAAGGCGGCGCGGTCTTGCAGAAGCACGGGCACGGTCTCGTCCCGCCCGCCGATGCGGACCAGCGCGCCGTCGAGGGTCCCGGACTGCCAGAATGGGCCGTAGATCGGGGATTCGGGCCGGTCGCGGCCGGGAAAGCGGAGGATTTCGGCGCCGCCCGTTCGCAGGCTGCCCGTGGCGTTGTCCTCGGCCAGCAGCCTGTTCAGGCTCCCGACGGCCTTGGCGGCGGGTCCTTCCGCGGCCGTCCGCAAGCGCGCCCGCACTTTCGGCGCGGCCTCGGCGTCCACGGCCTGCACGAGGTCGGCGCTGCCGCCCTCCAGCCGGACGAAATGCACATGCGCCGTCTCGCCGAGGAGCCGCGCCAGACCGGCCATGTACTTGGCCAGCCGCGCCATCGGCATCTCGCCGGGGCTCCAGGCGTCAATCCGGAAACGGTATTCGAATTCCGCGTCGCTCATCGCCGCCCTCCCGCGCGCCGCGCGGCGCCGCCGTTTCGCCGGCGACCTTACCCGCCGTCCCGCCGGGCGCGCAAGCGGCGGTCAGGCGCCGGCGCGGACCTTGACGTAGCTTCCGGGGGCGTCCTCCAGCGCGGGAAGGGCGCCTTCGCCGGGGACGCGCGCCGGGACTTCGGGGCCGGCGTGGCGGGCGAGCCAGGCGCGCCATTCGGGCCACCACGAGCCTTCGCGGTATTCGGCGGCCTCCAGCCACTTCTCCGCCGACGCCGCCTTGCGGTTGTTGACCCAGTAGCCGTATTTCGGCGGGTCGGCGGGCGGGTTCACCACGCCCGCGATATGGCCGGAGCCGGCGAGGCAAAACCGCGTCGGCCCCTTGTAGAGCCGCGTCGCGCGCCAGGTGGACTTCCACGGCGCGATATGGTCCTCCCGCGTCGAGAGGATAAAGGACGGGACGGAAATCCGCCGCAGGTCGATCGGCTCGCCGGCGAGTTCGATCCCGCCCGGCTCGACCAGCAGGTTCTCCAGGTACATCTTGCGCAGGTAGAAGCCGTGCATCGCCGCCGGCATCCGGGTCGAGTCGGCGTTCCAGTACAGCAGGTCGAAGGGGAACGGGTCCTTGCCCAGCAGGTAGTTGTTCACCACGAAGGACCAGATCAGGTCGTTCGCGCGCATCGCGCTGAAGGTCGCCGCCATCTCCGCGCCGTCGAGATAGCCGTCCTCGCGCATCCGCTCCTCCAGCGCGCCGATTTGCGCCTCGTCGACGAACACGCCGAGGTCGCCCGCCTCCTCGAAATCCACCATGGTGGTCAGGAAAGTGGCGCTCTTGACGCGATCGTCGCCCCTGGCCGCCATCCAGGCCAGCGTCGCCGCCATCAGCGTGCCGCCGATGCAGTAGCCGACGGCGTTGACCTCGCGCTCGCCCGTCGCCGCCTCGATGGCGTCCAGCGCCGCCAACGGCCCCTCGGCCATGTAGTCCTCGAAGGTCTTCTCCGCGAGCTTGCCGTCCGGGTTGACCCAGGAGACGACGAACACGGTCAGGCCCTGGGCGACCGCCCAGCGGATGAAGGAGTTCTTCTCGCGCAGGTCGAGGATGTAGAACTTGTTGATCCAGGGCGGCACGATCAGCAGCGGGCGTTTGCGCACGGCCTCGGTCGCGGGCGCGTACTGGACCAGCTCCATCAACTCGTTGCGGAAGACCGTCTTGCCGGGGGCGGTGGCCACATTTTCGCCGACCCGGAAGGCCTCCATGTCGGTCGTGCGGACCGACAGCCGGCCCTTGCCGCGCTCCAGGTCGTCGAGCAGGTTGCCGAGGCCGTCCACCAGGTTCCTGCCGCCGGACTCGGCCGTCGCGCGCAGGACTTCCGGGTTGGTGGCGGCGAAGTTGCTGGGCGACATCGCGTCCACGAACTGGCGCGTGTGGAAATCGACCTTGCGCGCCGTCCGGGCGTCCAGCCCGTCGACGTCGCGCACCGTGTCGAGCAGCCAGCGGGCGGTGAGCAGGTAGCTCTGCCTGATCGTGTCGAAGACCGGGTTTTCCGCCCAGGCCGGGTCCTTGAAGCGGCGGTCGCCCGCCTCGGGTTCGGCGACCGGGGCCGGCGCGCCGCCCAGCATCCGCGACGCCGCCGTCCGCCACAGCGCCGCGTAGTCGTCCCACAGCGCGGCCTGGGCCCGGGCCAGCCCGGCCGGGTCCGCCATCATGCGGCTGGCGAGTTCCTGGAAGGCGGGCGCGACATTCAGCGGGTCGGCCTCGGGCGCGCCCGCCCCTCCCGACGACTGGCGTTCGAGGAAGCCGGCCGCGAGGCGCTGGCTCCGCGCGGCGAGGTCGGCCCAGGCCCTGGCGAGTTCCGCCGGATCGGGCCGCGCGACCCCCGGTTCGTCCTCGGTCATTTCCATCCTCCCGAACCCGCGAATCGACCCGCGCAGCATAGCGCCGGGCGGGGCGAAAGGGAAGGGCGATTTTGCGCTTGCGAAAGAACCGACCGCGAATGCTGCGTTGCGGCATGACGGGCGCGCGATCCGCCGCGCTGGACCGCCGCGCCGGCTTCCGGGATACTCGCGCTCCCGCCACCCGCCCGGTCCGTCTTCTTGGTTCTCGAACGACCGCCCCCGCCGCCGCGCGGCCTCGCGGGCCTGACGACGGCCCTGGACCGGCGCACGGTCGCGGCGGGGGCCGTCGCGGCGCTGTTCGCGACGACCGGGCCGCTGGCGCTGCTGCTGGCCGTCGCCGGCGCGAGCGGGCTGGACCGCGACGAGACGGTGGGGTGGATTTTCGCCGGCTACGGTTTCGGCGGCGTCCTCAGCATCCTGTTCAGCGCGCTCTACCGCCAGCCGATCGGCATGGCCTGGTCGATCCCCGGCGCCGCGATGCTGCTGGCGGCGCTCGACCACCTTTCCTTCGCCGAGGCGGTCGGGGCCTACCTGGTCTGCGGCCTGGCGATGGCGTTCCTCGGCCTCACCGGCTGGATCGGGCGGCTGACGGCGCTGGTCCCGGCGCCGGTGGCGATGGCGATGGTGGCCGGCGTGTTCCTGCCCTTCGCCACCGGCCTGGTCGGGGGCTTCGCCGACTCGCCCGTCGTGGCGGGCGCGGCCGTGGCGGGCTACGCGCTGGCGACGGCGTTCCCGGCGGCGGCGCGGAGCTTCCCGCCGATGCTGGCGGCGCTGCTGGCCGGCGCGGCGGCGGTCGCGGCGACGGGCGGCTTCGCCGGGATCGACGCCGGGGAGGGGCCGTGGATCGCGCTGCCCGCGCCGGCCCCCGTCGCCTTCGACGCCGCCGCGCTGGCCGAACTGGTTCCGCCGCTGCTGGTCTCGGTGATCGCGATCCAGAACCTGCAGGGGTTCGCGGTGCTTTCGGCGGCGGGACACCGGCCGCCGATGAACGCGCTGACCCTCGGCTGCGGCTACGGCTCGCTGGCGATGGGGGCGTTCGGGTCGGTCCCGGCCTGCGTCACCGGGCCGGTCAACGCCATCCTGACCTCGGTGGACCCGCCGGAGCGGCGCTGGGCCGGGGGGATCGTGTTCGGGGCGCTTATCGGGCTGTTCGGCCTGTTCGCCCCGGTCGCGGCGGGCGTGGCGGCGGGCCTGCCGCCGGCCTTCGTCGCGGTGCTGGGCGGGCTGGCCATGCTGCCGGTGCTGAACGGCGCCTTCGCGAGCGCCTTCGCGGCGGCGGCCGGACGCGGCGCGGCGGGCGCGCTCGGCCCGCTGGTCGCCTTCGTCGTGACGGTGAGCGGGATCGCGCCGCTGAACATCGGCGCGCCGTTCTGGGGCCTGGTCTTCGGCTCCGCCGTCTGGTTCCTGATCGACCGGCGGCGATGAGGCGGCGTCACGCGAGGAGAAGCCGTGTTTTCCGGAGAACCTCGTCCAAGACCCACCGCGGCGCCCGCATGGCGAATCTGGCGTTCCGCGCCCGCCAATCCACGCTCTTGACCTGATCCGCGAGGACGACTCCCGTAACAGGCCCCGAAGAATCGAGCGTGACCTCGAAAGGATTTCCCCTGACAGTAGATGTAACTGGACAAACCAATGCCAACCGTGTACTCCTGTTATAATCACGAATCGTGAGAACCAAACCAGGACGGCGTTTGTTTATTTCGCGTCCGGCTTGAGGTTCAAAATCGAGAATGGAAATATCTCCCTGTTCGGGAATATATATTCGCGTCACCATTCTTCCCTGCCTTGGGGAGGCCCGAAGTTCGTTTCCGGATGGATGTTGTCGGGCGTTATCGAAGCCAGCAGGTCGTGGAGGCTTTCGCCGGTTTCGGGCGAATCGGGCCGATCGTCCTCCGCCGCCCTCTCCGCGGGCGCGGTTTTGCGAGCGGCGGCGCGGGGTTTCGCGGCCATGGGAGCCTCCCTTCGTTTCGCGCTAGCCCGCCAGGGTCTGGCGGACGAGGCCGCTGGCCTTGGAGAAGTCCATGCGGCCGGGATAGCGGTTCTTCAGCAGCGCCATGGTCCGGCCCATGTCCTTCATGTCGCGGGCGCCGGTCTCGCGGATCGCGTCGCGCACGGCGTCGCCGATCTCGCCGTCGCCGAGCGGGCGCGGCATGAACCGTTCGATCACCGCGATCTCCGCCCGCTCCCGCTCCGCGAGTTCCGGGCGGTCCCCCTCCTCGAAGAGGCGGATCGACTCCCGGCGCTGCTTCACCATCGTCTGGAGCAGCGCCAGCACCTCGTCGTCGCCCACGCCGTCGTCCACGCCTTGCGAGCGGGCGCAGATGTCCCGGTCCTTCAGCGCGGCGAGAACGAGGCGGACGGTGCGGACCGCGCATTCGTCCCGCGATTTCAGGGACGCTTTCAGCGTGTCGTTCAGTTCGGCGCGAAGCAAGCCCCGTCTCCCCCGGCAATTCGCCCCAAACGCCCCCGCCCCGGCGTTCCGGCGGCGGGAAGGCTCCACTTAACGGCGAATCCCCGCGCCAACGCAACACTTTTTTAAGGCGTTGATAATACTGGATTTATGCCGAAACGGGGGGTTGACCGGAGCGTCGCGCCGGTGTATCGACGGCCCCGCTCGCAACACCCGGACGACGGTTCCATGGCGGACGCGCCCCAGCCCGACCGCGCCTCGACGCCGCCCGCCGCCCGGCCGCCGGGCGCGACGGCGGCGCTGGTCCTCGCCGACGGGACCGTGTTCTGGGGCCGCGGGCTGGGCGCGGCGCGCGCGAATGTCGGCGAGGTCTGCTTCAACACCTCGATGACCGGCTACCAGGAGATCGTGACCGACCCCTCCTACGCCGGGCAGATTATCGCCTTCACCTTCCCCCATATCGGCAATGTCGGCGCGAACCGGCACGATTTGGAGACGGCCGCGCCCCATTCGCTGGGCCTGGTGCTGCGCGCCGACGCGACGGAGCCGTCGAACCAGCGGGCCGAGCGCGGTTTCGACGAGTGGCTCGCCGCCGCCGGCCTGCCGGGGATCGCCGGCGTGGACACGCGCCGCCTCGCGAGGCGCATCCGCGACGCCGGCGCGCCGAACGGCGCGCTCGCCCACGCGCCCGACGGCGCGCTGGACATCCCGGCGCTGCGCGCGATGGCCGCCGCCTGGCCCGGCCTGGAGGGGATGGATCTGGCGAAACGGGTCTCCTGCCGCCAGAGCTATGTCTGGGAGGGCGGGTCGTGGGACGACCGTTCGGGCGACGCCGGCGGTCCCGGCCGCTACCGCGCCGCGCCGGCGCCGGAGTTCCGCGTCGTGGCGATGGATTTCGGGGCCAAGCGCAACATCCTGCGCAACCTCGCCCAGCGCGGCTGCGAGGTGACGGTGGTCCCGGCCGGCACGGCGGCCGCCGACATCCTCGCCCGCGACCCGGACGGGATTTTCCTCGCCAACGGCCCCGGCGACCCGGCGGCGACGGGGGCCTACGCCGCGCCCGAAATCCGCCTCCTGGCCGACAGCGGCAAGCCGGTCTTCGGCATCTGCCTCGGCCACCAGATGCTGGCGCTGGCGCTCGGCGCGCGGACCGAAAAGATGCACATGGGCCACCGGGGCGCGAACCACCCGGTCAAGGACCTCGCCACCGGCAAGGTCGAGATCACCAGCCAGAACCACGGCTTCGTCGTCTCCGGGGACGGGCTGCCGGCGGAGCTCGAGGTCACGCACCGCTCGCTGTTCGACGGCACGATCGAGGGGCTGCGCGTCCGCGGCCGGCCGGTCTTTTCCGTGCAGTACCACCCGGAAGCCTCGCCCGGCCCGCGCGACAGCGGCTACCTGTTCGACCGTTTCGCGGACCTGATGCGCTCCGCCCGCCGGGGCGGCGATGCCTAGACGGACCGACATTTCCTCGATCCTGATCGTCGGCGCCGGCCCGATCGTCATCGGCCAGGCCTGCGAGTTCGACTATTCGGGGGCGCAGGCGTGCAAGGCGCTGGGCGAGGAGGGCTACCGGGTCGTCCTGCTGAACTCCAACCCGGCGACGATCATGACCGATCCGGGGCTGGCCGACGCCACCTATGTCGAGCCGGTCACGCCGGAGATCGCGCGCCGCGTCATCGAGGCGGAGCGCCCGGACGCCCTGCTCGCGACCATGGGCGGGCAGACCGCGCTCAACACCGCGCTGGCGCTGTCGCGGGACGGCACGCTGGAGGAGTTCGGCGTGGAGCTGATCGGCGCCGACCTCGCTGCCATCGAGAAGGCGGAGGACCGGCTCAAGTTCCGCCGGGCGATGGAGCGGATCGGCCTCGAATCGCCGCGCTCGCGCCTCGCCGGGAGCGAGGAGGAGGCGCGGGAAGCGCTGCGCGAGGTGGGGCTGCCGGCGATCCTCCGGCCGTCCTTCACGCTGGGCGGGGCCGGCGGCGGCGTCGCCTACAACAGGGCCGAGTTCGAGGAGATCGCGCGCGCCGGGCTGCGCGCCTCGCCGGTGGGCACGGTCCTGGTCGAGGAGTCGGTGCTGGGGTGGAAGGAGTTCGAGATGGAGGTGGTCCGCGACCGGGCGGACAACTGCATCGTCGTCTGCTCCATCGAGAATGTCGACCCGATGGGCGTGCACACCGGCGACTCGATCACCGTCGCCCCGGCGCTCACGCTGACCGACAAGGAGTACCAGCGGATGCGCGACGCCTCGATCGCGGTGCTGCGCGAGATCGGGGTGGACACCGGCGGGTCGAACGTGCAGTTCGCGATCGACCCGGAGACCGGGCGGCTGGTCGTGATCGAGATGAACCCCAGGGTCTCGCGCTCCTCCGCGCTGGCGTCGAAGGCGACGGGCTTCCCCATCGCCAAGGTCGCGGCCCGGCTCGCGGTCGGCTACACGCTCGACGAGCTCGACAACGACATCACCGGCGCCACGCCGGCCAGTTTCGAGCCGACCATCGACTACGTGGTCGCCAAGGCGCCGCGCTTCACCTTCGAGAAGTTCGCCGGGGCCGAGGCGCGGCTCACCACCTCGATGAAGTCGGTGGGCGAGGCGATGGCGATCGGCCGCTCCTTCCCGGAGGCGCTGCAGAAGGTCATGCGCTCGATGGAGACCGGCCTCGCCGGCCTGGAGGGGCCGGAGCTTCCGGGCGCGGAAGGCGGCGGCGCGCCGGACCGGGAGACCGTCCTCGCCGCGCTGTCGGAGCCGGCGCCGGACCGGCTGCTGCGGATCGCGGAGGCGTTCCGGGCCGGCGTTTCGGTCGAGGAGGCGTACCGCGCCTCGCGGATCGACCGCTGGTTCCTGCGCCATGTCGCGGCCATTGTCGCGGCCGAGGCGGAGACGCGGGCGAACGGGCTTCCGGCGGACCGTCCCGGCCTGCTGCGGCTGAAGAAGATGGGCTTCTCCGACGCCCGGCTGGCGGCGCTGGCGGGCGGGCGCGAGGCGGACGTGGCGGCGGCGCGCCGCGCGCTCGGCCTGCGCCCGGTCTACAAGCGGATCGACACCTGCGCCGCCGAGTTCCCGGCCCGCACGCCCTACATGTACTCCGCCTGGGAGGGCGACGGGCTGGACGAGCCGGAATGCGAGTCCGACCCCACCCCGCGCGAGAAGATCGTGATCCTCGGCGGCGGGCCGAACCGGATCGGCCAGGGGATCGAGTTCGACTATTGCTGCGTCCACGCCGCCTACGCGCTGTCGGAGGCCGGCTACGAGACGGTGATGGTCAACTGCAACCCGGAGACCGTCTCGACCGACTACGACACCTCCGACCGGCTGTATTTCGAGCCGCTGACGGCCGAGGACACGATCGAACTGGTGGAGGCGGAGCGGCGCGGCGGCCCGGTCAAGGGCGTCATCGTGCAGTTCGGCGGGCAGACGCCGCTGAAGCTGGCCCGCGCGCTGGAGGCCGCCGGCATCCCCATCCTCGGCACGCCGCCCGACGCGATCGACCTCGCCGAGGACCGGGAGCGCTTCCAGGAGCTGCTGCGCGGCCTCGGCCTGCGCCAGCCGGAGAACGGCGCCGTCTTCTCGACGGCCGAGGCGGAGGCGGAGGCGGCGCGCATCGGCTATCCGGTGGTGATCCGGCCCTCCTATGTGCTGGGCGGCCGGGCGATGGAGATCGTGCACGACGCGGCCGCGCTGCGCCGCTACATGGGCGCGGCGGCCGTGGCGTCGGGCGACAACCCGGTGCTGATCGACGGCTTCCTGTCCAACGCGGTCGAGGTCGATGTCGATTGCATCGCCGACGGCGAGACCGTGCACGTGGCCGGAATCATGGAGCATATCGAGGAGGCCGGCATCCATTCCGGCGACAGCGCCTGCTCGCTGCCGCCGCAGTCGCTGTCCGCCGGGACGCTCGCCGAAATCCGCCGCCAGACCCGCCTGCTGGCCGAGGGGCTGGGCGTCAGGGGGCTGATGAACGCGCAGTTCGCGGTGAAGGACGGCGAGGTGTTCGTGCTGGAGGTCAACCCCAGGGCCAGCCGCACCGTCCCCTTCGTCGCCAAGGCCACCGGCGCGCCGATCGCCAAGATCGCCGCCCGCGTGATGGCGGGGGAGAAGCTCGCGTCCTTCGACCCGCCGCCGGCCGAGCCGGGCCATGTCGCGGTGAAGGAGGCGGTGTTCCCCTTCGCGCGCTTCCCCGGCGTGGACCTGATCCTGGGGCCGGAGATGAAATCGACCGGCGAGGTGATGGGGATCGACGCCACCTTCGCCGCCGCCTTCGCGAAGAGCCAGATCGCGGCCGGCACCGTGCCGCCGTCCTCGGGCGCCGTCTTCGTCTCGGTCAAGGACGGCGACAAGCCGGCGATCGCCGAGGTCGCGCGCGCGCTGGCGGCGATGGGGTTCCGGCTGCTCGCCACCTCCGGCACGGCGGCGGCGCTGGCGGCGGCCGGCCTGGAGGTCGAGCGGGTGAACAAGGTGCTGGAGGGCCGCCCGCACATCGTCGACGCGATGCTGTCCGACGGCGTCGACCTGGTGATCAACACCACCGAGGGCGCGCGCGCCATCGCCGACAGCTTCAGCCTGCGCCGCACCGCGCTGACGCGCAACATCCCCTACTACACGACGGTGGAGGGCGCGCGCGCCGCCGTCGAGGCGATCGGGGCGCTGCGCGAGGGGCGGCTTGCGGTCGCGCCGCTGCAGTCCTATCTTACCGGGTCGTTCTGAACGCCGGCCGCGCGGCCGGCGCGCGCCCCGGCGGACGGGGCGCGGCGATCTCGATGGAGTTGGGCATCCGGTCATGGAGAAGGTTCCGATCAGGCGCGAGGGCCTGGAGAGGCTGCAGGAGGAGCTGCGGCAGTTGAAGTCCGTGGACCGGCCGGACGCGATCCGCGCCATCGCCGAGGCGCGCGAGCACGGGGACCTGTCGGAGAACGCGGAGTACCACGCCGCGCGCGAACGCCAGAGCTTCATCGAGGGGCGGATCGCCGAACTGGAGGACGCGGTCGGCCGCGCCGAGGTGATCGACCCCTCGCGCATCCGGGGCGACACCGTGACCTTCGGCGCCACCGTCGAGGTGGCGGACGAGGACACCGACGAGGAATCGACCTTCACCATCGTCGGCCCCTACGAGGCGGACATTTCCAAGGGCCTGATCTCGACCGCCTCGCCGGTCGCGCGGGCGATGATCGGCCGCCGGGTGGGCGACAGCGTGGAGGTCGCCACGCCGCGCGGCGCCAAGAGCTACGAGGTCCTCAGCATCTCGGTCTCCTAGGGACGCGGCCGTGGCCGGGGCGCGTCCCGCCTGCTGGGTGCTTTCCGACGGCACGGCGGGGATGGAGGCGCAGGCGGTCGGCCTCGCCCGCGCGGCGGGGCTGGATTACGCCGTCAAGAAGATCGCGCCGTCGCGCCCGTTGCGCCTCGCCCCGGCGCTCGGGCGCCTGCCGGGGGTTCCGCCGGCGGCCGGCGGCGACCCGCTCGGGCCGCCCTGGCCTTTCGTGTCGATCTCCTGCGGCCGGCGCCACGCCGGCGCGGCGATCGCGCTGAAGCGGCGGTCCGGCGGGCGCGTTTTCGCGGTTCACATCCAGGACCCGCGCGTCCCGCCGCGCCATTTCGACCTGCTCGTCGTCCCGGAGCACGACCGCGCGCGCGGCCCCAACGTGGCGACGACGACGGGTTCGCTGCACGGGATCGACGACGCGGCGCTGGCCCGCGCGGCCGCCGCGGCCGCCCCGGCGCTGGCCGGGCTGCCCCGGCCGCTGGTCGCGGTCTGCGTCGGCGGCGACACGAGGGAATACACGGTCGGGCCGGCGAAGGCCGGGGAGGTCGCGGCGCGCCTCGCCGCGCTGGCGGACCGCCACGGCCGCGGGCTGGCGATCGCCTGCTCGCGCCGCACCGGCCCGGCGCTGCGCGACGCGCTGGCGGGGCTGCGCGGGCGGCCGGACATCGCGGTTTGGACCGGGCCGGCGGACGGGCCGAACCCGTGGCCGGGCATCCTCGCGCTGGCCGAACGCGCGGTGGTGACCTCGGATTCGGTGAACCTGGCGTCGGAGGCCTGCGCGACGGGCAAGCCGGTGCATGTGCTGGAACTCGGCCCCGAACCGCGTCGCCGCGCCGCCTTCCACGCCGCGCTGCGCGCCGCCGGCCGGACGCGCCCCTTCGACGGGAGCCTGGAAGACTGGTCCAGCCCGCCGCTGCGCGAGACCGCGCGCGTCGCCGCGATCCTCCGCGCCCGCCTCCGCGCCGCCGGAATCGAGGTCTGAGCGGCGGCGGTGGCGGGATCGACCGCTCGGGCGGCGGGATCGGTCCTTTCGAGCGGCTCCGCCATATCGTGATCCGAACGGGACCTATCGGGCGCATATCGCGCATTATCGTGCGGTAATTGCGATCGATAAGCGGCTTTCACTTGTCTCGGGAACGAAAAAAGCGATTGTAAAATTCCTCGTCGCGGCTTATAGCGATTGGAATGGGCGGCGGAGACCGGCCCGGCCGTGGAGGGAATTCGACCATGAAATCCACCGAACGATTCGGCGGCGCGCGCGCGGCCGCGGCGCTTGCCTGCCTGTTCGCGGCCGCGGCCCTCGCCGGGCCGGCGGCGGCGAACTCGTACTACGAGAAGCGATACACCGGTTCGGACCTCCTCAAGGCCTGCAAGGACTTCTCCATCGTGAGCCGTACCGAGAGCGCCTCGGCCGGAACGGACACCGGCGTCCTGTCGGCCAATTGCAACACGACCAGCGCCGGCGGGCCGAACACCGGCGCGTACGATGTCAGCGCGCCGCCGCCGGGCTGGTCGGAAATGTGCGCGAACACGCATCCCTACACGCTGCAATCGATGGGCATCGCGTGCATGAAGAACGCATCGGTGTCGATCGATCTCAACAACGAATTGGGGCCGATAACGGCGTATACCGACAAGGGTAAACTGTCCTGGAGCTATACGAATTTGAAAAACTGCTGGAGCTACGGCTTGTCGACCAGTTCGACCGCCGTGACGCTCCAAGCCACTTGTCCCAGCCATAATTATGGAGGGCTGTATGGGTACGACGAAACTTCGACTCTCAATCTGAAGGACGGTATCGAGAACGACTTCGCGAACGGCGAAATCGATCCCAAGTAGCGAGCGGCCGCGCCGGCGGGCCGGTTCGGAGACCGGATCGGCCCTTGCCGCCGCCGGGCGGGCGGCGCAGGATGGCGGGAGCACCGACCGACGGGACCGCCGCCATGGCCGACGCCGCCTCCGCCCCGCCCGACAACGGCAACGCCGACGCGCGGCCGCATTTCCACCTGGTCGACGGGTCCGGCTTCGTCTTCCGGGCGTTCCACGCGCTCCCGCCGATGAGCCGGTCGGACGGAACGCCGACCAACGCCGTGTTCGGCTTCGTCAACATGCTGGTCAAGCTGATCGAGGACCGGCGCGCCGACCACCGCGCCGTGGTCTTCGACACCTCGCGCAAGACCTTCCGCAGCGACATCCACCCCGGCTACAAGGCGCAGCGCCCGGAGGCGCCGGAGGAGCTGGTCCCGCAATTCGCGCTTGTCCGCGAGGCGGTGCGCGCCTTCAATGTCGCCTGCGTCGAGATGGACGGTTTCGAGGCCGACGACCTGATCGCCACCTACGCCGCGATGGCCCGCGCCCGGGGCGCCAGGGTCACCGTCGTCTCCTCCGACAAGGACCTGATGCAGCTGGTCGGCCCGGGTGTCGCCATGTACGACCCGGTGCGCAACCGCGACATCGGCGCGGCCGAGGTGGCGGAGAAGTTCGGCGTCGGGCCGGACAAGGTGATCGATGTGCAGGCGCTCGCCGGCGACCCGACGGACAATGTGCCGGGCGTGCCGGGCATCGGCGTGAAGACGGCGGCGGCGCTGATCGCGGAGTACGGCGACCTCGACACGCTGCTCGCCCGCGCCGGCGAGATCAGGCAGCCGAAACGCCGCCAGAACCTGCTCGAACACGCGGAGATGGCGCGGACCAGCCGCGAACTGGTGACGCTGCGCACCGACGCGCCGGTCCCCGAGCCGCTGGAGGCGCTCGCGGTCCGGCCGCCGGACCCGGAAACCGCGCTCGGCTTCCTGCGCGCCCAGGAGTTCAAGCGCCTGGTCGCGCGCTTCGAGGCGGAGTGGGCCGGCCCCGCCGCCGCCCCGGACCCGGCCGAGCCGGCGGAGGCGGCCGAGTACGAACTGGTCGCGGACATCGCGGCGCTGGAGCGCTGGACCGCCGAGGCGCGCCGCCTCGGCGTCGTCGCCTTCGACACCGAGACGGATTCGCTCGACGCGGCGCGGGCGACGGTGGTCGGCGTGTCGCTCGCCACGGCGCCGGGCCGGGCCTGCTACATCCCGCTGCGCCACGGCGCGGCCGGGGCGGGCGGCCTGCTGGACGACGGCGCGGCGGCGCCGGAGCAAATCCCCTTCGACGAAGCGATGGCGCGCCTCGGGCCGCTGCTGGAGGACCCGTCGGTCCTCAAGGTCGGCCACAACATCAAGTACGACGCGCTGGCGATGCGGAGCGCGCGCAACGGCGCCGTCCGGATCGCGCCCGTGGACGACACGATGTGCCTGTCCTACGTGCTGGAGGCCGGCCTGCACGGCCACGGGCTGGACGAGTTGTCGAAGCTGCATTTCGACCGCGACAACATCAAGTACGAGGACATCTGCGGCAAGGGCAAGGCGCAAATCCCCTTCGCCGAGGCGCCGCTGGAGCGCGCGCGCGACTACGCCGCCGAGGACGCGGACATGACGCTGCGCCTGCACCTCCGGCTCAAGCCCGAACTGCCCCGGGCCGGCATGGCCGCGGTCTACGAGACGCTGGAGCGGCCGCTGATCCCGGTGCTGGCGGCGATGGAGGCGAACGGCATCGCCGTGGACCCGGCGATCCTGCGCGAGATGTCGGCCGATTTCGCGCGCCGGCTCGACGCCCACGCCGGCGAAATCCACCGGCTCGCTGGAACCGAATTCAACATCGGCTCGCCCCGCCAGCTGGGCGAAATCCTGTTCGACCGCATGGGCCTGCCCGGCGGCGGCAAGACCCGCACCGGCGCCCACGCCACCGGCGCCAGCGTGCTGGAGGACCTGGCGGCGGAGGGGCACGAGCTTCCGGCGAGGGTGCTCGACTGGCGCCAGGTCGCGAAGCTGAAATCGACCTACACAGACGCGCTGGTGGGCGAGATCGACCCGGAGACCGGGCGCATCCACACCTCCTACTCGATGACCGGGGCGAGCACCGGGCGGCTCAGCTCCAACGACCCCAACCTGCAGAACATCCCCGTGCGCACCGAGGAGGGGCGGAAAATCCGCACCGCCTTCGTCGCGCCGCCGGGCCATGCGCTGCTGTCGGTCGACTACTCGCAGATCGAGTTGCGCCTGTTCGCCCATATCGCGGGGATCGACAGCCTGAAACAGGCCTTCCGCGACGGCATCGACATCCACGCCCAGACGGCGGCGGAGGTGTTCGGCGTCCCGGTCGAGGGGATGGACCCGATGGTCCGCCGCAAGGCCAAGGCGATCAATTTCGGGATCATCTACGGCATTTCCGGCTTCGGCCTGGCGCGCCAGCTGCGCTGCCCGCGCGCCGAGGCGCAGGCCTATATCGACGCCTATTTCGAGCGCTTCCCCGGCATCCGGGCCTACATGGCGCGCACGAAAAAGGAGGCGCGGGAGGCCGGCTTCGTGCAAACCCTGTTCGGCCGCAAGGTGCACACGCCCGGCATCCGCGACAAGAACCAGGCGCGCCGCGCGTTCTCCGAGCGCGCCGCGATCAACGCGCCGATCCAGGGCACGGCGGCGGACATCGTCAAGCGCGCGATGGTCCGGGCGCCCCGCGCGCTGGAGAAGGCGGGGCTGCGCGCCCGGATGCTGCTGCAGGTGCACGACGAACTGCTCTTCGAGGTCCCGGAGGCGGAGCTCGCCGCGACCGCGGCCGTCGCGCGCGAAACGATGGAGGGCGCGGCCCTCCCGGCGGTGGAGCTTTCCGTCCCCCTGGTCGCCGAAGCCGGCCACGGCCCCAGCTGGGCCGACGCGCACTGAGGGGCGCCGGGGCGCCTACGCGCTGTCTCGCGCCGCCGGGCCGGACCATTCGCTGACGACGGTTTCGATGGAGGCGCGGTCGCGCGGTTTCGAGTCCTGTTTCGCGGTGCCGATGTAGATGAAGCCGATGATGTCGGTCGCCGGCTCGTGGCCGAGCATCGCCTTCACCTCGTCGCGGAAGGCGGGCCATTCGGTGAGCCACTGCGCCCCGTAGCCGAGCGCGTGGGCCGCGTTCAGGATGTTCATGCACAGCGCGCCGCCCGACAGGCGCTGCTCCAGTTCCGGGATTTTGTGCGGGACCTGGATGTTCGCCGTCACCGCCAGCAGGACCGGCGCGCGGGCGAAGCGTTCGCGCTCGAACTCGATCATGCGGGCGTTGGCGCGCTCCCCGTGCTCCTCGCGGAACAGGCCGGCGCAGAGGTCGCCCAGCGCCGCCTTGCCCCGCGGCGTCAGCACCTGGATGCGCCACGGGCCGATCTTGCCGTGGTCCGGCACGCGCAGCCCGGCCTCGAGGATGCGGTTCAACTCCTCCGGCCCCGGTCCGGGTTCGCCGAGGTTGCGCGCCAGCACGGAGCGGCGGCCGGTCAAAAGGTCGATGGCGTCCATGGGGAGGCTCCTCCTTCGCGATGCGCGGCGCGGCCGGTCAGCCCCGGCCGATGAACGGCATGTTGGTCGCCATGACGGTGAGGAACTGCGCGTTCGCCTCCGGCGGCAGGCTCGCCATGTAGGCGATCGTCTTGCCCACGTTGGCGACGTCCATCAGCGGCTCGGCCCGGACGGAGCCGTCGGCCTGGGGCACGCCGTCGCCCATGCGCGCCGCCAGCGGCGTCAGCGCGTTGCCGATGTCGATCTGGCCGCAGGCGATGCCGTATTTCCGCCCGTCCAGCGAGGTCGAGCGGGTAAGGCCGGTCACCGCGTGCTTGGTCGCCGTGTAGGGCGCGGAGTTGGGGCGCGGGACATGGGCGGAGATCGAGCCGTTGTTGATTATCCGCCCGCCCTGGGGCGCCTGGTCCTTCATGATCCGGAAGGCTTCCTGGGTGCACAGGAACACGCCGGTGAGGTTGACGTTCACCACCGCCGTCCACTGCTCGAAGCTCAGGTCCTCCAGCGGGACGGGCGGCGCGCCGGTCCCGGCGTTGTTGAACAGCAGGTCGAGCCGGCCGTACTCCGCCCTGGCGCGGGCGAACAGCGCCTTCACCGCGGCCGGGTCCGAGGCGTCCGACGGGACCGCCAGCGCCGTTCCGCCGGCCGCCGCGACCTCGGCCGCCGTCTCGTCCAGCGGCTCCGGCCGGCGCCCCGAAAGCACAACCGTCCAGCCGTCGGCCGCCAGCGCCACCGCCGCCGACTTGCCGACGCCGGTCCCCGCCCCGGTCACGATCGCGATCCTCGCCCGCCCGTCCATGCTCCGAACTCCCCGCCGAATGTCCCGCGGAGGCCGATCCCCCGCCGGGCGAACCTATACGGCGCGGGCGCCGCCGGCGCAACGCGGACGATCGGGCGCGCGGCCGAAGGGGGCGGTCCGCGTCAGTACGGCCGGTCGCCGGCGATCGTGACGCGGTAACCGCGGCGGCGGTGCGGCCAGTAGTCCCACATCGCGTGGTGCAGCGCGCAGCGGTTGTCCCAGAACGCCACCGAGTCCTTCTCCCACCTGAAGCGGCACTGGAACCCGGGTTCGGCGATGTGGCGGAACAGGAAGTCGAGCACCGCCCGGCTTTCCTCGCGCGGCAGGCCGACGATCTCCTGGGTGAAGATGCGGTTGACGAAAAGCGCCTTGCGCCCGGTCTCCGGGTGGGTGCGGACCACGGGATGGACATTCGCGGGGAAAACCTTGCCGGGCTTGTACACGCCGGCGCGGCGCGCGCGGTCGATATAGTTCGGCCCGCCGTCGTGCAGCGCCGAAAGGCCGCCGAGGAACGCCTTCATCGGCTCCGAGAGCGCGTCGTAAGCGGCGTACATGCTGGCGAACAGCGTGTCGCCGCCGGACGGCGGGACCTCGAACAGGCGCAGGATGCTGCCCATCGGCGGCTCGGCGTCGCAGGAGACGTCGGAGTGCCAGTCGTCGCCGTTCACCCGCGTGGTGTCCGGCCCGGCGTCGAGGTAGAGGATTTCCGGGTGCCCCTCGATGCCGTTGCGGTCGCGCGCGGGGTGGACATGGAGTTCGCCGAACTGGCGGCCGAACGCCTTGTGCTGCCCGATCGTGAGGTCCTGGCCGCGGAAGAAAATCACGAGGTGGTCGAGCAGCGCCTGGCGCACCGCGCCGAGCTCGTTGTCCGACAGCGGCCGCGAGAGATCGACGCCGGAAACGACGGCCCCGATAAGCGGCGTCACGGGTTCGATCCTCAACGCGCCGGCCATGGGGAGCCTCCTTCGGGGCGGGGACGGGGACGGGGGATCGCGGAGTGTAGGCGCGGCGGCGGGGGCGAGTCACGCGGCGATGGGGCGGACGACATCGAAGGCCGCCTTCAGCCGGTCGCCGCACTTGATCCTCGCGACGCGCGCCCGTCGGCTCCTGAACCGCACCGTGTCGCTACCGGCTCCCTTCCTTCGCCCCGTCGCGCGCTTGCCGCGGTCCCTCTTGGCGTTCACGCGGTCGCCCTTCTTCATCGCATGGGCGACGAGCACCGGCAGGAAGCGGACCCTGGCCTTCCGAGGAATGTATCTCTCCGCCACGCAAGCGCCGGCCTGGAGTTGCGGAACGAAATCGCCGGGGTCCGCCCGTCCGCCCTTGATCTCGATGGGCACGACGAAGGAACCGCCGCAACCGGGGCATTTCCCGACGAACAGGAAGTCGCAGCGCCTGTCGTTCGGGCCGAGCGGCGAGCCGGGCCGGTCGAGATCGATAACCAGGCGAGGGATCGGCATATCCGTCAAACCCACGCCGCACCCCTCTTCCGCCAATGTTTCGGGGTTCCCCTCCAGCAAACAGTCCGAATCGAAGCTCCGGCGAAGCGCTTCCAATACGCCGGTCATCGCGTATCCTCGATCCGGTTGCCGATGGCGGCCCAGTCGTTGTGGAGCGCGAGGGCCACGTCGTCGAAGCCGGTGGGCCAGGTCCCGTTGTCGTCGAGCGGGATTTCCTTGACGACCGACCCCTTGGGCCGCTTCCTCGGCTCGAACAGCCACGCCCCCACCTGGTCCGGCCGGAGTGCGACCTCGCCGTTGGGGAGCGCCTTCCTGTCGTCCTCCGACAGGCCGGACCGCTGCACGATGTTGGCGAGTTCCTCCAGAATCCATTCGCTGTGCGTCGTGATCAGGACGCGCACGCCGGCCTGCACGAGTCGGGCCAACTCGCGGGTGAACTCGACCTGCTTGGCGGGGTGGAGATGCGATTCCGGCTCCTCGACGATCAACAGGTCGCCGGGCGCGACCTGGTGGCGGAGGAACAGCACCACCGGCGCGAGTTCCGAGACCATGGAGGAGGCGTTCATCAGCGGAAGGTCGCGCTTCCAGCCGCGCGGCCGGTAGAAGAAGCCCGGATAGCCGGTGACCGCGCCCCTCTCCACACGAACATCGCCGTCGAGGATCGCATCCGCGATGCCGGCGCCCCGGTCCGGCCGCCGTCCTCCTCCCGGAAGCCCCGGCCGGCCGAGCAGGATCAATCGGTCCAGAAAATCGGCCAGGACGCCGGAGAGCGCCGGCGCGGGCTCGGCTTGTCGCAAGCCCACCCTGGACGCGCCCTGGATCACAGCGCTAACGACCGTGGCGTGCGCGTGCATGACGCCGGTTCGGTCCGCTGGCAAATAGTAGATGGGAAAATTCAATTGATGTGAAAAAAAGTTTTGACACATGATTATCGACAATTGACGCATAAATTGGGAAAACAAATGATGTTCCCAATCAATTTGAAATTCTGGATCAGATTCAAATGAAGGGTTAGAATTTTGATTCTCCCATTCTCGCAATGCTTTTCGCGCCTGTTGCAAATCGTCTCCCATGATCGAAATTTGGGCGCCTTGACGAAAAATGGCCTTGAGAACGGGAGCAGATGTCCCGATAGTCAACTCGCATTCCGGCGCAGCCATGGCGCGATCCCCAGGCGCGCGAAACCGAATACGAGCGCTCGACAACCGGCTCTCGCGGACCAGAGCGTTGATTTCCCCCGCGCCGAAGCACCGCTGAATTTCCTCGACGATACTGTCGGCCTGCTGAGCCAAGCCCTCCCGGATCGCTTCGATCACTTTTTCCGGCACCGTAATATGCGTTATCTTAGATGAGTCACTTTCACCTTCAAACATCCAATCAAATCCGTCGACAGGGATTGTACGGCCCGCTTTTTCCAAACTCTCTTCTATGATTTCCATCAATTTTCCATATCGCCAAGGTCCATCGAGGCCCGGCGGACGCCACTGGTTCCCACCGAAAAACCGATGCAACGCATAAATCAAAATCGCGAGGTACGACTTCCCCGTGTTGCTCGGGCCGACGAACACGGTGAAGGGGCGGAGGTCCACCTTGGCCTCGACGATGGGGCCGAAGTCCTTGACCTCCAGTTCGATCGTCTCGGACCCGCGGCCGTCCGCCATCGCCCGTCCTCCCCGGCGCCGCCGGCGCGGCGGCTCGAAGGGAGCCTACACCATCGCCGCCCGCCGGCAAACGCCCCGCGCGCCGCCGTCGTTCGCCGCCCGGTCCCGACGGCCCCGCCGGGCCGCGAACCGCCGGGGGCGCCCCGCCGTCCCGCCGGCCGCGAAGGAGGACGGCCGGTTGCGGGGCGGGCGGTTCGCGGATAGCATCGCCGCGTCCCTGGGGCGTAGCCAAGCGGTAAGGCAGCGGGTTTTGATCCCGCGATCGCAGGTTCGAGTCCTGCCGCCCCAGCCAGCCGGCGCGCCGGCCCGCGCCGCCGTCAGGAGGCCAGCCGGTAGCCGCCGGCCGCCGTCAGCAGGAGCGCCGCGTTGGACGGGTCGGCCTCGATCTTGCGCCGCAACCGCCAGACATGGGTCTCCAGCGTGTGCGTCGCCGCGCCGGCGCTGTAGCCCCACACCTCGTCGAGCAGCACCTCGCGGGGAACCGCGCGGCCGCCGGCCCGGCGCAGCCTTTCGAGGATCGCCGCCTCCTTCTCGGTAAGCCTGACCTCGCGGCCGTTCCCGGCGTCGCGCAGCAGGCGGGCGCCGCGCCGGAACTCCCACGGGCCGATCGCCCCCGCCGTCCCACCGCCGCCGGGCGCGCGGCGGCGCAGCGCGCGCAGCCGGTCGCGCAGCGCGGCGACGCGGAACGGCTTGGCGAGGCGCTCGTCGGCGCCGGCGTCGAGGCACGCGCCGGCGTCCGTCTCCCCCGCCGCGCCCGCGCCCGCCAGCACGAGGATCGGCGCCGCGACCCCCAGGGCGCGCATCCGGCGGCACAGTTCCGGCGCGCCGGGGTCCGGCGGGCCGGCGTCGAGCACGATCGCGTCGCGGCGCCCCGTCCGCGCCGCCTCCAGGGCGCGGGCGGCGTCGCCCGTCGCCTCGACGGCGAACGCGCCGCCGTGTTCGAGCTGCTCGGCGAGCGCGGCGCGCAGCCCGGCGTCGGCGCCGAAGAGCAGGACCCTCCGCGCGCCGGCCATCCGCCCGCCCCGCCCCTCAGAAGCCCGGCGCGAGGACGAGGCGCAGCATCGCGTCCGACAGCGGATGCCCCGGCTCGGCGAAGGCGTCGCAGGCGGTGAAGTGGTTCGCGCCGGCGTTCTCGACGATTTCGACCGGCTGGCGCGCGGCCCGCAGCGCGGCCGCCAGGTCGTCGCGCTGGCGGAGGTACTCCGGGCCCTCCTCCGCGCCGACGGTGAGGAGCAGCGGCGGCAGGGCGGCCCCGCCCGGCGCGAGGCCCCGCGCCGCCGCGACCGGACTCAGCCCCCGCGCCGCGTCCTCGTCGAGGCCGAGCGTGTCGTTGAGGTAGCAGAGGCGGATCGGCTCCAGGTCGTGCAGGCCGCTGATCGAGCAGCCGCCCCGGAGCACGCCGCGCCCGGGCCCGGACGGCCCGCACATCGTCGCCGCCAGGTGGCCGCCGGCCGAATGGCCCGCGACGAACAGCCGGCCCGGATCGCCGCCGAACCCCGCCGCGTCGCGCCGGACGCGGTCGAGCGCGCCGCGCACATCCTCCACGATGTCGGCGACCCCGACCTCCGGGCAGAGCCGGTAGCCGATGGCGGCGAAATGGATGCCGGCCGCGACGTAGAAGGGGGCGAGGAAATGCGCCATCGTCCGGTCGCGCATGTGCCAGTAGCCGCCGTGCACGAAGGCGAGCACCGGCGCGCCCGGCGCGGCGGCGGGGAAGAGGTCGTAGCGCTGGCGCGGATGCGGCCCGTAGGGGATGTCGAGGCGCCGGCTCATCGAATCGCGCGCCGCCGCGCCGTCCGCCATCCATCGTTCGACGATGGCGCCGGCGTCCGCGACCTTGGCCCGGTTGTCGTATTCCCGGTCCAGCCCGGCCCGGTCGTACCCCCGGAAGACCGCGCCGGCCTTCGCCGCGGCCGCCCCGTCGCTCCCCATCGCCCGCTCCCCCCGGTTGCCGCCGCGAGTGTCCCCCGCCCCGCCCCCCGGCGCAAGGGGCGGGAGGCGCGCGCCGCGCTGGACGCGGGGGGCGGGGGGCGGTAGGGTCGCGGCTTCTTTCGCGCGCGCCGGAGACCGCCCGTCATGGCCCCTTCCAGCCCCAGACCGTCGGGCCGCGCGCCGGGCGAGATGCGCGAGGTCGTCCTCGAACCCGATTGCGCGAAACACGCCGAGGGGTCCTGCCTCGCCCGCTTCGGCGAGACCTATGTGCTCTGCACCGCCACGATCGAGGACTCCGTGCCGCGCTTCGTCAAGGGGAGCGGGCGCGGCTGGGTTACCGCCGAATACGGGATGCTGCCGCGCTCCACCCACCGGCGCACCGACCGCGAGGCCGCGCGCGGCCGCCAGACCGGGCGCACGCTCGAAATCCAGCGCCTGATCGGCCGTTCGCTGCGCGCCGCGACCGACGCCGCGGCGATGGGCGAACGCCAGGTGCGGATCGACTGCGACGTCCTCCAGGCCGACGGCGGCACCAGGACGGCCGCGATCACCGGCGGCTTCGTGGCCCTGCACCGGGCGTTCTCCGGCCTGGTCGAACTGGGCGTGCTGCCGGAGGTCCCGCTGCTGCCCGGCCATGTCGCGGCGGTGTCCTGCGGCCTGTACGGGGGCGCGGCCGTGATCGACCTCGACTACGCCGAGGACTCCGCCGCCCAGGCCGACGCCAATTTCGTGATGACGGGCGACGGCGCGATCGTCGAAATCCAGGCCACGGCCGAACAGGCGCCCTTCGCGGCCGAGGCCTTCGGGGAAATGTTCGCGCTGGCCCAAACCGGCATCGCGGACCTGGTGGCGCGCCAGAAGGCCGCGCTCGGGACCGGGTAGCGGCGATGGCTCCGGCCGTGGCGTCTCCCCCTCCCGGCGGCGCGGCGGGGCGGCGGTTCGACGGCGCCGAACTGGTGGCGGCGACGCACAACCCCGGCAAGGCGCGCGAGATCGCGGAGTTGCTGGCGCCGCGCGGCGTGCGCGCGATCCCGGCCGCCGATCTCGGCCTGCCGGAGCCGGAGGAGACGGCGGACTCCTTCGCCGGCAACGCGGAGCTGAAGGCGCTGGCGGCGGCGCGGGCCTCGAACCGGCCGGCGCTGGCGGACGATTCGGGCCTCGCGGTGGACGCGCTCGGCGGCGCGCCGGGGATTTACTCCGCCCGCTGGGCCGGGCCGGAGCGGGATTTCGCCCGCGCCATGGCCCGGGTGAACGACGCGCTCGCCGCCGCCGGCCACCCTCCGGAGGACGCCGCCGGGCGCGGCGCGCGCTTCGTCTGCGCCCTCTGCCTCGCCTGGCCCGACGGGCATGTCGAGACGGTCGAGGGCCGGGTCGAGGGCGCGGTCGTCTGGCCGCCGCGCGGCGCGAACGGCTTCGGCTACGACCCGATCTTCCTCCCCCGGGGGAGCGAAAGCACGTTCGGCGAGGCCGACCCGGCCTGGAAGCATTCGGTCAGCCACCGGGCCGACGCCTTCGCGAAACTGCTGGCCCGGTCGCTCGGACCCGCGCCGTGACGCCGCGCGGCGCCGGCGGGGAGGGCGCGGACGGCGGCCCGCTCGCGCTTTATGTGCACTGGCCGTTCTGCCTCTCGAAATGCCCGTATTGCGATTTCAACAGCCATGTCGCCGGCGCGATCGACCACGGGCGCTGGCGCCGCGCGCTACTGCGGGAGCTGGAGGCGATGGCGCGGCGCGTTCCCGGCCGGCGGCTGGCGAGCGTGTTTTTCGGCGGCGGCACGCCCTCGCTGATGGACCCGCGCACCGTCGAGGCGGTCCTCGGCGCGGCGCGGCGGTTGTGGCCGGCCGGGCCGGACCTGGAGACGACGCTGGAGGCCAACCCCACCTCGGTCGAGGCCGCCCGGCTCGACGGGTTCCGCGCCGCCGGGATCGGCCGCGTCTCCCTCGGCGTGCAGGCGCTGGACGACGCGGCGCTGCGCTTCCTGGGGCGCGGACACGACGCGCGCGAGGCCGTCGCGGCGGTGGAGGCGGCCCATGCGCGCTTCCCCCGCGTGTCCTTCGACCTGATCTACGCCCGGCCCGGACAGGGGCTCGCCGCCTGGCGGGAGGAGTTGCGCCGCGCGCTCGCGCTCGCCGGGGAGCACCTGTCGCTCTACCAGTTGACGATCGAGCGGGGCACGCCCTTCCTCGCGGCGCACCGGCGCGGCGACTTCGCGCTCCCGGACGACGACGCGGCGGGCGCGCTTTACGAGGAAACGCGGGCGATGCTGGAGGAGTCCGGCCGGCCGGCCTACGAAATCTCCAACCACGCCGTCCCCGGCGCCGAGTGCCGCCACAACCTCGCCTACTGGCGCACGGGCGACTGGATCGGCGTCGGCCCCGGCGCGCACGGCCGCTTTTTCGAGAACGGCGCGCGGCGCGCGACGCGGACCCGCCGGGCGCCGGGCGCCTGGCTGGAGCGGGTGGAGCGGGACGGCCACGCGATCGCCGACGACACGGAAGTCGGCGCGGCCGAGCACCTCGCCGACATGCTGACGATGGGCCTCAGGCTCGCCGAGGGCGTGCCGCGCGCCCGTCTGGCGGCGGCGGCGGCGGGCCGGCCGGTCGAGGCGCTGTTCGCCGGCGGCGCGCTCGATCCGCTGCTCGGCGAGGGCTACCTGGCGCTGGACGGGGAACGCCTGCGCGCCACCGCCGCCGGCCGCCAGCGCCTCGACGGCGTGCTGCGCCTGCTGCTCGGCGCGTTGCGGCCGCCGGAGGGCGCGGTCACGACCCCTCCTCCGCGAACCGCGCCGGCGCCGGGTCGATGACGCGGACCTCCCGGTCGCCGACCTCCATCACCGCGAGGCCGCGCCGGTTGGTCCCGTCGGGCAGCAGGCGGAAAATCCCGTCCGCGCCCGCGAACCCCCCGGCGCCGGTCAGCGCCGCCGGGCCGTAATCCGCGCCGCCCTCCTGGTAGGAGAGCGCGATCGCCAGCAGCATCGCGTCGTAGCCGAGCGACGCCAGCCGGGGCGGCGCCTCGCCATAGGCGCGGGCGAACTTCTCGGCGAAGGCGCGCCGGCCCCCGGGCGCGGCCGCCGCGTAGCGCCCGCCGGCCAGCGCCGGCTCCGCGCCGATCCCCGGCGTCTCGTCCCACCGCGCGGTTCCCAGCAGCCGCACCCGCGCCGGATCGACATCGTAGAAGGCGAGCAGCGGCGCGATCTCCAGCAGCCGCGTGCCGCCGGCGGGCAGGAACACCGCGTCGTAGGGCGGGTCGCCCAGCGTGTCGAGGCCGGACAGGCGGTCGAGCGCGCGCCGGGAGATCGGGTCGTCCGCCCTGGCGAGCAGCGTCCGCTGCGCCTCCAGCGCCGCCTTGCGCCGGTCGTAATCGGCGAAGTCGCGCGCCAGCGCCGCCAGGTCCGGCTCGTCCGCGTCGTGGAAGGCGATCCGCGCGATCGACATGCCGGAGCGTTCCGCCGCGTCGCGCGCGGCCTCGGCGACCCGCTCGCCGAACGGCCCCGACGGCGCGAGGATGGCGAGCGCGCGCCGCCCCTCCGCTGCCGCCGCGCGCACCGCGCGCCGGGCCTGCTGTTCGGGCAGGAAGCCGAACACGTACACGCCGTTCCCGGCGACGCCGCGGTCGTTCGAGAAGCCGATGACGCCGACCCCGGTCCCGGCCGCCGCCTCGCCGGCCGCGCGGGCCGATTCGGCGAAGAGCGGGCCGAGGATGAGGCGGGCGCCGTCCGCGATGGCGCGCCGCGCCGCTTCCGCCGCGCCGGCGGGCGCGCCGCCGGTGTCGTGGACCAGGAGTTCGAGGTCGTCCCCCGCCGCCTCGAACAGCGCGAGTTGCGCGGCGTCGAGCAGCGCCCGGCCGGCGCGCGCGCCCCGTCCCGACAGGGGCGCCAGGAAGGCGACGCGCGGCGGGTCCGGCTCGATGCGCGGCGCGTCCGGTTCGGGCGGCGGGGCCGGTTCGGCGCGCGCCGGCTCGCGGACCGCCGCCGGTTCGGGAACGGCTGGACCGGCGCCCGCGTCCCGGGCTACCGTCACGGGTTGGCATCCTCCGGCGGCCAGCGCCCACGCCAGCAGCGCCGGCGCGAGGCAATGGCGCGCGCGCCGGAAGCCCCTTCCCGACGCCGCCCGGCGCGAAACCGCGATCCATGCCGTCACATCCCGCCTCCCCGCCAGCGTCCCCCGCTCCCGACGCTAGAGAAGCCCGGGGCGGGAGTAAACACGGCCCGGACGGCGAGGGCGCGGCCGTCTCCCCGCTCGCGCCCGGCCTCGTGCTGGTGGCGACGCCGATCGGCAACCTCGCCGACATGTCCCGCCGCGCGGCGGAGGCGTTGCGGGCGGCCGACCTCGTGCTGTGCGAGGACACCCGCGTGACGCGCAAGCTGGCGGTGGCGCACGGCGTCTCGACACCGCTTTCGAGCTACCATGAGCACAACGCCGCGCGGGTCCGGCCGGGCGTGCTGGCCCGGCTGCGCGCGGGCGCGCGGATCGCGCTGGTCAGCGACGCCGGGACGCCGGCGATCTCCGATCCGGGATACCGGCTGGTCCGCGCCTGCCGCGACGAGGGCATCCCGGTCTCGACCGTCCCCGGCCCCACCGCGCCGGTGGCGGCGCTGACGGTTTCCGGCCTGCCGACGGACAGGTTCTATTTCGGCGGCTTCCTCCCGCCGAGGGCGGCGGCGCGGCGGCGCGCGCTGGGCGCGCTGGCGGGGTTGGACGCGACGCTGGTCTTCCTCGAATCGCCCCGGCGCCTGGCCGCGCTGATGGCGGACGCGGCGGCGCTGCTGCCCGGCCGGCGCGCGGCGGTGGCGCGGGAGCTGACCAAGCTGCACGAGGAGGTGCGCGAGGGGACGGCCGCCGAACTCGCGGCCCATTACGGCGCGGCCGGCCCGCCCCGGGGCGAGGCGGTGGCCCTTTTCGGCCCGCCGGAGCGCGCCCGCGAAGCCGCGACGGCGGCGGAGATCGACGCCGCGCTCCGGCGCGCGCTGGCCGGCGGGTCGGTGCGGGACGCGGCCCGCGCGGCCGCCGCCGAAACCGGCGCGCCCCGCGCCGCCGTCTATCGCCGCGCGCTGGAACTTTCGGGGCCGGAAGGGGCGGGGCGGTGAGCCGGAGCCGGGCGGACCGGCGCCGCGCCTGGCGCCGCGGCCGGCTCGCCGAACTGCTGTGCCGCTGGACGCTGCGCCTGAAGGGCTATCGCGTGCTGGCCGCCGGCTACCGCGTTCCCGTGGGCGAGATCGACGTGCTGGCGCGCCGGGGCGGCCGGCTGGTCGCGGTCGAGGTCAAGGTCCGGGCCGACCGGGCGGCGGCGCTGGAGGCGGTGGCGCCGCGCCAGCGAAGGCGGATCGAGCGGGCGCTGCAATGGTATCTCGGCTCCGATCCGCGCGCCGCCCCGGCCGGCGTGCGCTTCGACATCTTCGCTGTGGCGCCGTGGCGGCTTCCGGCCCATATTGAGGACGCTTGGCGGCTGGGCGAATAGGACGGACCGGGCGAGGGGAGGCCGGCATGACGGCGAAACGCGGACCGGCGCGGGTTCTCGCGGCGACGGCGGCTCCGGCGCTCGCGGCGGCGCTCGCGCTCGGACAGGCGGCGTGCACGCCCGCCGGGGTCGGAGTGGGCGCCGGCGCGGCCGTCGCGACCGCGGTCCAGACCGAGAAGGGATTGCGGCGCGCGGCCGACGACGTGCGCATCCGCGCGGAGATCAACGCCCTCCTGTTCGGCGCCGACGAGAAACTGTTCCTCGCGGTGTCGATCGCGGTGGACGACGGGCGCGTGCTGCTGACCGGATCGGTCGAGAAGCCGGAGGACCGGCTCGAGGCCACGCGCATCGCCTGGGGGGCGAAGGGCGTGAGGCAGACGATCAACGAAATCCAGGTGCGCGACGACGCGAGCCTCGCGGATCGCGCGCGCGACCTCTGGATCGCCGGGCGCGTGCGCGCCGCGTTGCTGCTGGACGAGGATGTGCGGTCGATCAACTACAGCATCGACGCGGTCAACGCCGTCGTCTATGTCTTCGGCGTCGCCCGTTCGCAAGGCGAACTGGACCGGGTGGTCGCGCACGCCCGTAACGTGGAGTATGTCGAGAACGTGGTGAGCCACGCGGCGCTCGCCGGGCGGCGATGAGCGGCGGGCCGCCCGCGGCGGCGGCGGAGGTCCTGCGCGCCGCCGCCCGCCTCGGCGACGCCCCCCTGCCGATCGCCGAGGCGGCGCTGGCCTTCGCGGCGCTCGACCGGCCCGACCTCCCGCTGGACCGCTGCCGCGCCGAACTCGACCGGATCGCGCGGACGGTGGCGGCGCGCCCGGCGGACGAACCGGCGGCGGAACGCCTCGCCGGCGCGCTGGCCGGGGAATTCGGGTTCCGGGGCGATTCGGAAACCTACGACGACCTCGCCAACGCCGACCTCGCGCGCGTCCTCGACCGGCGCCGGGGGCTGCCGGTGACGCTCGGCATCCTCTACATCCACGCCGCCCGCGCCCAGGGCTGGGAGGCGGAGGGGCTGAACTTCCCGAACCATTTCCTGGTGCGCGCGACCGCCGGCGCCGACCGCGCCATCCTCGACCCGTTCAACGGCGGCCGGCGCATGGAGGCGCCGGACCTGCGCGCCCTCCTCCGCGAGACGGCCGGCCCCGGCGCCGCGCTCGCGCCCGGCGCGACCGCCGCCGTCCCGGACCGTCACGTGCTGCTGCGCCTGCGGAACAACATCAAGCTGCGCCTCTACCGCGCCGGGCGGCTGGCCGAGGGGCTGGCCGTGCTCGAAAGCGCGATGCTGCTGGCGCCCGACCTCGGCGAACTGAAGCGCGAGGCCGGGCTGGTCAACGCCCGGCTCGGCAACCTCGGCGCCGCGATCCGGCTGCTCGACGCCTTCCTCGACGACCGCCCGGACGACGGCCCGGCGCGCCGCGAGGCCGAAAGCCTGTTGCGCGGCCTGCGGGCGCGGCTCAACTGACGCCGGGCCGGGCCGGGGCGCGGCGCCGGCGCGATTCCGCCCGGGGCCGAAATGCCCTAAAGTCGCGCCGCCGGGGACGGAAACTTCAGCGGGAGCCGCCGGGAATGGGCCTGACCGTCGCGATCCAGATGGACCCGATCGAGGGCGTCGATATCGACGCCGACAGCACCTTCGCGCTGGCGCTGGAGGCCCGCGCGCGCGGCCACGCCCTGTTGCACTACCTCCCCCGCGACCTATCCTTCCGCGACGGCGCGGCGACGGCGCGGGCGCGGCCGCTGGAAGTGCGGCGCGTCCGGGGCGCGCACAGCGAACTCGGCGAGGCGCGGAAGGTCGATCTCGCGGGCGAGGTCGATGTCGTGCTGATGCGCCAGGACCCGCCCTTCGACATGTCCTACATCACCGCGACCCACCTGCTGGAGCATATCCAGCCGGAAACGCTGGTGGTCAACGACCCGGCCCATGTCCGCAACGCGCCGGAGAAGCTGTTCGCCACCCGCTTCGAGGGGCTGCTGCCGCCCACGCTGATCGCCAAGGACGCCGACGAAATCCGCGCCTTCCGGGCCGAGCACGGCGACATCATCGTCAAGCCGCTGTTCGGCAACGGCGGCGCCGGCGTGTTCCACATCTGCCCCGGCGACGAGAACCTGAACGCGCTGCTGGAAATGTTCGACGGCTTCCACCGCGAGCCGATCATCGTCCAGCGCTACCTCCCCGAAGTGCGGCGGGGCGACAAGCGGATCGTCCTGGTGGACGGCGAGGCGGTCGGCGCCATCAACCGCGTCCCCGCCGAGGGCGAGGCGCGGTCCAACATGCATGTCGGCGGCCGGCCGGAGAAATACGAGATGAGCCGGCGCGACCGCGAAATCTGCGAGGCGATCGGCCCGGCGCTCAGGGAGCGCGGGCTGCTCTTCGTCGGCATCGACGTGATCGGCGACTGGCTCACCGAGATCAACGTCACCTCCCCCACCGGCATCCAGGAACTGGGCCGCTTCGACGGCGCGAACATCGCCGCCCTGATCTGGGACGCCATCGAGGCGAAACTGTAGGCGCGGCGCGGGCGGATCGACCGGCAAGCTTGACCGGGCGGCGGACGGCCGCTACAAGCGGGGCATGGAGCCGATACTCGACAAGGATGTTCCGGCGAAGGCCGGCGACGATCCGGCCGCCGAGGCCGAGGCGCCCGCGCCGGCGGAGCCTCCCCATCGCTTCGAGCTGCGCACCTTCGCGGGCAAGCTGGCGCCGGACCTCGACCTCGACAGCCGCGTCAAGATGTACGAGTGGTTCGAGGCCCATGGCGACAGCCGGCTGACAATCTACGACGAGTCGGGCGGCGACGAGTGATCGCGGTCGACACCAACATCCTCGTCTACGCCCACAACGAAGGCTCTCCCAGAAAACACGCCGCCGAGGCGCTGCTCCGGTCGCTGGCCGGGTCTTCGTCGCGTTGGGCGATCCCGGTGTTTTGCATCGGCGAGTTCCTGCGCGTCGTCACCCATCCCCGGAGTCTCGATCCGCCGCTGTCGGCGGATGTCGCGTGCGGCGTCCTGACGGTTCTGCTCGCCTTGCCGGGGGCGGTCGTGCTGTATCCGGGCCCGGCTTTTCCGGAACTGTTGATGGAAACGGTGCGCGGCGCGGACGCGCGGCGCAACATGGTTTTCGACGCCCAGATCGCCGCGCTTTGCCGGGAGCACGGCGTCGCGCGGCTGGTGACCGAGGACCGCGACTTCCGGCGCTTCCGGGGCCTGGAGATCGAGCGTCTCGGCGGTTGAGCGCGGCCTACCCGCCGCCGCCGAGCCGGGCCGCCAGCGCGGGCGCGGCGCGGTCGAGCGCGCGCCGCGCCGCCTCGCCGAGCGCGGGGAAGAAGCGCAGCCCGGTCCGGCGCTCCAGCTCGTCGAGGCCGATCCGGGCGGCGGCGAACGGGATTCCGGCCGCCCGGCCGCTTTCCATGGCGAAGGCGGCGGCCTCCGGCCCGTCCGCGCCCGTCGCGACCAGCAGCTTCCAGTAGCCGCTGGGGACGCGGTGCGGCTCGTCGGCGCCGGGGAGCGGGCGCGTCTCGCGCTCGTGGAGCGGCCCGGTGACGACATGGACCGCCGCCCCCGCCGTCCCGGCCAGCCGCCGCGCCGCCGTTTCGAGGGCGCGCCACGCGCCGCGGTTGAGCGCGCTCCCCTGCGGCGTGGCGTTCGAGAGGTAGCCGGTCTGGCGCTTGCCGTCCCGCGCGCCGGCGCAGGCGGCGAACGGCATCTGGTGGCCCCGGTCCACCTCCAGCGCCTTGTGGGCGCCCTTGTAGTCCGCCGGCTCCAGCGTCTCGTCCCCGGGCAGGTCCGGATCGGCCCGCCAGGACGGGCGGCGGCCGCCGCCGCCGAACCGCGCCGGGACGAGGGCGTAGGCCACCCAGTCGGCGAATTTCGTTTGCCCGTTGTTGCTCAGGATATAGCACTCCCGGCGCAGCAGCCGGTTGCCGGCCGGCGCGCCGGCGGGGCAGCCGGCGACGCAATGGGGGCTTTCGACAGGCGGAGCGGCGGTTTCGGCCCGCGCGGACCCTCCCGCCGCCGGCGCCGTCGCCAGCAGGGCGCACGCAACCGCCGCCCGGACCGCGCCGGGCCGGAGCGCGCAAGCATTCAAAGCCCGCCCTCCACGCGCCGCCGATGGAGGGGGTTGAGTAACATGTTACCCGTCCCGAGTAAAATAATACTCGACTACCCGCGGGGGGATCGCTCGAAGATCGGTCGTGCCTCCGCGCGACGGCCTCGACCATGGCGACCATGGCGACCGTGGCGAGGCCGGGGACGCGGGGTTCGCCCGGCGCGGCGCGGCCGCCGTCGAACCGGCCGGCGTCGCGTTTTCGCATATCGCGTATGGGATACCGGGGCGGCGGCGGGGCGGGCGGGATAGGACAGGTTGACTGTCCTTTTGTGCGGCGCCATATAAGGGTCAGCGACACTGACCCATTAGAGGCGCACCCCATGCCCGCCGCCCTCGGCAACGCCCTGCTTATCGCCCTCATGTCCGCCCCGTTCCTGTGGGCGCTGTCCCGCCTCTGCTGGAACTGCTGAGCGCCGTTCCGGCGCCTTTCCCCGCCCGGTCCCTCCGCCCCGCCGCCGGACCCGCGCCGGCCGGCGCGCGGGCGGTTGCGCCGCCGGCCCGGCCCGTGAAGGATAGGGCGGCTCCGCCGCCGGCGGGGCCGCGGGAACGCGCCGGGGAGGGCGGGACATGGAGTACGACTACATCGTCGTCGGCGGCGGGTCCGCCGGATCGGTGCTGGCCAACCGCCTGTCGGCGCGGAGCGCCAACCGGGTGCTGCTCTGCGAGGCCGGGCGCGACACGCCGCACGGGCGCGTGCCCGCCGAGATCCTCGACAGCTATCCGGGCCTCGCCTACCTCAACCCGGAATTCACCTGGACCGACCTGCGCGTGACGACGCAGCCGGTCCCGCACAACGACCCGGACGCGCAACGCCCGCCGCGGCGGGTTTACGAGCAGGCGCGCGTGCTCGGCGGCGGCTCCTCGATCAACGGCCAGATGGCGAACCGCGGCGCGCCCATGGACTACGACGAATGGGAGGAGCGCGGCGCGACCGGCTGGGACTGGGAGGGCGTGCTCCCCTATTTCAGGAAGGTCGAGCGCGACATGGACTTCGAGGGGCCGCTGCACGGCCGCGAGGGCCGCATCCCGGTGCGCCGCATCTTCCCCGACCTGTGGAGCGAACACGCCAGGGCGATGGCGGAGGCCTACGATTCGCTCGGCTACCCCTACCTCCCGGACCAGAACGGGGAATTCGTCGACGGGCATTTCCCGGTGACCATCTCCAACGCCTTCGAGACGCGGGTGTCGGCGGCCATCGGCTACCTCGATCCGGGAACGCGGATGCGCCCCAACCTCGACATCTCGACCCACACCCAGGCGACGGAACTGCTGTTCGAGGACGGGCGCTGCGCCGGCGTGCGGGCGGTCGCGGCCGGGCGGGAGACCGAATTCCGCGGGCGCGAGGTCATCCTCTCCTGCGGCGCGATCCACTCCCCCGCCCACCTGATGCGCGCCGGCATCGGCCCGGAGGGACAGTTGCGCGACCTCGGAATCGAGGTGCGCCGCGCCCTGCCCGGCGTCGGCCAGCGGCTGATGGACCACCCCTCGGTGGCGGTGGCGTCCTTCCTGGTCCCGGACGCGCGGATGGACGAGGCGCTGACCCGCCGCCACCTGCTGGTCGGGCTGCGCTACACGTCGGGCCTGGAGGACGCGCGCCAGGGCGACATGTTCGTCGCCACCGCGAGCAAGTCGTTCTGGCACGCGGTGGGCAAACAGTTCGGCTCGATGATCCTCTTCGTCAACAAGACCTACTCCGAGACCGGCGAGGTCCGGCTGGCGTCGGCCGACTGGCGCGACGAGCCGGAGGTCGAGTTCAACCTGCTCTCGGACCGGCGCGACCTCGACCGGCTGATGGAGGGGGTGCGGATGGCGGCGCGCGTCCACGCCCATCCCGCCGTGCGCCGGATCGCCAGCGACCCCTTCCCCGCGATCTGGGGCGACAAGGTGCGCCAGTTCGGCAACAGGAACGCGCGCAACGAGTTCGTCACCGGCCTCGCCGCCCGCCTGCTCGACGGGCCGGGGCCGCTCAGGAAGTTCATGCTGGACCGTTTCGTGATCGATTCCGGGCGGCTGGACGAGGTGGTCGCGGACGAGGACCGGCTCGAGGCCTTCGTGCGCGAGGGCGCGGTCGGCGTGTGGCACGCCTCGTGCTCCTGCCGCATGGGGCGGGCGGACGACCCGATGTCGGTGGTGGACATCGCCGGGCGCGTGAAGGGCGTGGAGGGGCTGCGCGTGTGCGACGCCTCGATCTTCCCGGTCGTGCCCTGCGCCAACACGAACTTCCCGGTGCTGATGGCGGCGGAGAAAGTCGCCGACGCCATCCTCGCCGGGCACTGAGGCCCCGGCCCGGGTCCCGGCCCAAGCCCCGCCCGGGCGCGCTATCCCGAAACGGCGGCGGCGTTGATCGCGGCGACGGCGAGCTTGGCCGCCGCCAGCAGGATCGCCGCCCCGGTCTCGCCCGCCTCGATCCGCCTGGACAGGCCGCGCAGCCACAGGTCGATGGCGCCGAAGGCCGCCAGCTGGATCGCCAGCGTCAGGACGCCCCAGATAACGATGTCCCACACGCTGGCGCTGTTCGCCATGCACGCCGCCAGCGGGATGGCGAGGCCGAGGATCGCGCCCGCGAGCGAGATCGCGGCCGCCGTGTTGCCCTCGCGGATCAGCGCCCGCTCGTCGTGCGGCGTGATCCATGTGTAGATCGCCGCGCCCGCGACCAGCATCGCCAGCGTGACGCCGAAATGCGCCAGCAGGAAGGGAGCGCCGGCGAGGAAACTCTGGAACGCCGCCTCCATCGCGTCACCCCCCGTCCCGCGCCGCCGCGATGGCGCGCGCGAAGGCGCGGACGGCCGCGGCCGGGCCGTCCGGATGGCTCCAGATCCCGCCCGCGACCGCCAGGAAGTCCGCGCCCGCCGCGACCAGCGGGCCGCAGTTCGACGCCTCGATCCCGCCGATGGCGACCGAGGGCACGGTCGAAATCCCGCTCCACCACTCCAGCAGATCCACGGGCGCCCTGGCGGTTCCCGAAGTCTTGGTGGCGGAGGGGAAGAAAGCGCCGAAGGCCACGTAGTCGGCCCCCTTGCCGGCCGCCTCGATCGCCAAGTGGCGGGACGCCTTGCAGGTCACGCCGATCGTCGCGTCCGGGCCGAGAACGCGCCGCGCCTCGGCGTAGGGCGCGTCCTCCTGGCCGATATGCGCGCCGTCGCAGCCGGTCTCCCGCGCGAGGTCGGGCCGGTCGTTCATCAGGACGGGAACGCCGCGCGCGTGGCACGCGGGGACCAGCGCTCCGGCGGCGCGGCGGATCGCGTCGTCGCCGGCCGGCTTCAGGCGAATTTGCAGGCAGGCGACCGGCCCCACGTCCAGCGCCGCCTTCAGCCGCTCCGCGAACTCCGGCGGGTCGAAGGCGGGCGGCGTGACCGCGTAAAGCTGGCAGCCCTCGCCGTCCATCGCCCGGCGCCCCCGCCGCTTACGCCCGGCCGCGATAGATGGCGACGATCCGGTCGAGCATCGCCATCGCGTCCGCCTTCGGGCGCTGGAAGGTGTTGCGGCCGATGATCGAGCCGGTCGCGCCGCCGTCGCGCAGCTGTTCGATCTCGGCGAACAGGCCGTCGAGGCCCTTGGCCTCGCCGCCGGAGAACACCACCAGCCGGCGGCCGCCGAAACAGGACTGGACCACGTGGCGCGCGCGCTCCGCCAGCGTGGCGAGGGGAACGCCGGCGCCTTCGTAGGCCTTCCGCGCGGCGTCGAGTTCGATATGCGCGGTGGGCGGCTTCACCTTGATAATGTGCGCGCCGGCCAGCGCTGCCATGTGCGCGGCGTAGGCGACCACGTCGACGGCCGTCTCCCCCTGTTTGGACAGGCCGCCGCCGCGCGGGTAGGACCACAGCACGACGGCGAGGCCGCTCGCCTTCGCCTCCTCCGCCAGTTCGGCGAAGTCGCCCATCATGTCGTAGGCGGCGTCCGACCCCGGATAGATCGTGTAGCCGATGGCGGCGCAGCCGAGCCGCAGCGCCTCTTGCACCGAGCCGGTGATCGCCTGGCTCGGCGCGTCCTTCTCGCGCGACAGGCTGTTGGCGCTGTTGACCTTGAGGATGGTGGGGACCTGCCCGGCGAAACTGTCCGCCCCGGCCTCGATCATCCCCAGCGGCGCGGCGTAGGCCGACAGCCCGGCGTCGAGCGCGAGGCGGAAATGGTAATGCGGGTCGTAGGCGTCCGGGTTCGGGGCGAAGCTGCGGGCGGGGCCGTGCTCGAACCCCTGGTCCACCGGCAGGACGAGCAGCCTGCCGGTCCCGCCCAGCCGTCCCTGCATCAGGATGCGCGCCAGGTTGGCCCTGGTCCCCGGCGAATCGCTCTCGTAGTTGTCGAGGACGCGCTTGACGGCCCTGGTGATCTTCATTTCGTTCCTTCCCCCCGGATTCGGGCCTTCCCGCCGCGCCGGCCCTAGAGCGTCGCCGCCATGGCGGCGGCGGTGTCGGACATGCGGTTCGAGAAGCCCCACTCGTTGTCGTACCACGACAGCACCCGGACCAGCCCGCCCTCGACCACCTGGGTCTGGTTCGCGTCGAAGGTGGAGCTGGCGGGGTTGTGGTTGAAATCGGCCGAGACCAGCGGCTCGTCGTTCACGGCCAGCACGCCGGCGAGCGGCCCGTCGGCGGCGGCGCGGACCGCGGCGTTCACCTCCTCCACGCTCGTCGCGCGCCCCGGCACGAACTTGAAGTCGATCAGGCTGACATTGGCGGTCGGCACGCGGATCGCGGTGCCGTCCAGCTTGCCGGCGAGCTCCGGCAGCACCAGGCCGACGGCCCGGGCCGCGCCGGTCGAGGTCGGGATCATCGAGCCGGCGGCGGCGCGCGCGCGGTGCAGGTCCGGATGCAGCGTGTCCAGCGTCGGCTGGTCGCCGGTGTAGGCGTGGATCGTGGTCATGTAGCCGGACTCGATGCCGATCGCCTCGTGCAGCGCGTGCGCCACCGGGGCGAGGCAGTTCGTCGTGCAGGAGGCGTTGGAGACCACGACATGCCCGGCCGCGATGCGGCCGTGGTTGACGCCGTAGACCACCGTCAGGTCCGCCCCGCTCGCCGGCGCGGAGACCAGCACCCGCTTCGCGCCCGCCTCCAGGTGGAGCGCCGCCTTGTCGCGGGACGTGAAAATCCCGGTGCACTCCATGACGATATCGACGCCGAGTTCGCGGTGCGGCAGCCTGGCGGGATCGCGCTCCGCCGTGACCCGGATCGGCCCCCGGCCGAGGTCGATGCTGTCGTCGCCGACCGCGATGTCGCCTGGGAAGCGGCCGTGGTTGCTGTCCCATTTCAGCAGGTGCGCGTTCGCCGCCACCGGCCCGAGGTCGTTGATCGACACGACTTCGAGGTCGTCCCGCCCGCTCTCGTGCAAGGCCCTGAGCGCCAGCCGCCCGATGCGGCCGAAGCCGTTGATCGCCACTCTCGCCGCCATTCGCCGGCCTCCCGATGGTTCTTTCCGCCTATGCGCCCCTGTCCGCCAGCGCGGCCCGGACCGCCTCCGCCACGGCCTCGGCCGTGATCCCGAAATGCCCGTACAGCGCCGCGCCGGGGGCCGAGGCGCCGAAGCCCGCCATGCCGACGAAGCGGCCGCGCGGGCCGAGCAGGCCCTCCCAGCCCTGCCGGACCCCCGCCTCGACGACGACGCGCGCCGATCCCGGACCGAGCACGGCGTCGCGCGCGGCCGCGTCCCGCGCCTCGAACAATTCCCGGCACGGCATCGAGACCACGGCGGCGGCGATCCCGTCCGCCGCCAGCGCCTCGCGCGCCGCGAGCGCCAGCCCGACCTCCGAGCCGGTGGCGACGATCGTCGCGTCGCGCGGCGTTCGCGCCGCCTCGCGCAGCACATAGCCGCCGAGCGCCGACAGGTTGCCGCCGCCCGCCTCCGCGCCGCGCGCCTGCTCCACGTTCTGGCGGGTCAGCGCGATCACCGAGGGCGTGGACGGCGTGTCCAGAGCCGCGCGCCAGCACTCCGCCGTCTCGATCGCGTCGGCCGGGCGGTAGACATTGAGGTTGGGGATCGCCCTGAGCGCCGCCAGGTGCTCCACCGGCTGGTGCGTCGGCCCGTCCTCGCCGAGGCCGATGGAGTCGTGCGTCATCACATGGACCACCCGCAGCCCCATCAGCGCCGCCAGCCGGATCGCCGGGCGGCCGTAATCGGCGAAGCACAGGAAGGTGCCGCCGTAGGGGATCGCGCCGCCATGCAGCGCCATGCCGTTCATCGCGGCGGCCATCGCGTGTTCGCGCACGCCGTAATGGATGTAGTCGCCGCCGGGATTGCCGCGGTCGAGCAGGCTGTGCGCGGCGATCCGCGTGTTGTTGGAGCCGGTGAGGTCGGCCGAGCCGCCGAGCAGTTCGGGCACGGCCGGCGCGATCGCCTCCAGCGCGCGCTGCGAGGCGACGCGGGTGGCGATCCGGGGCGGGTCGGCGGCCAGCGCCGCCTTGTGGGCCGCCACCGCCTCGTCCAGCCGGGCCGGAAGCGCGCCGTCCGCCGCCGCCTCGAAGGCGCCGCGCCGCGCCGGCTCCGCGCGGGCCAGCCGGCCGGCCCAGGCCGCGCGCGCCGCCGCGCCGCGCGCGCCGATCGCGCGCCAGGCGGCGGCGATGTCCTCCGGCACGACGAAGGGCGGGTGCGGCCAGCCCAGCGCCGCGCGCGCGCCCGCGACCTCCTCCGCGCCCAGCGGCGCCCCGTGCGCGCCCGCCGTGCCGGCCTTGTTCGGCGCGCCGCGGCCGATCTCGGTCCGCGCCGCGATCAGCGACGGCCGCCCGTCCTCCAGCGCCCGGCCGATCGCGTCCTCCATGGCGGCGGGGTCGTGCCCGTCCGCCGACAGCGTGTGCCACCCATAGGCCGCGAAGCGCGCGACCTGGTCGTCGGAGACCGCGAGGCCGGTCGGCCCGTCGATCGAAATCCCGTTGTCGTCGAACAGCACGACCAGCTTGCCGAGGCCGAGATGGCCGGCCAGCGACGCCGCCTCGTGGCTCACCCCCTCCATCAGGCAGCCGTCGCCGGCGACGCACCAGGTGCGGTGGTCCACCAGGTCCGCGCCGAAGCGGGCGGCCATGCGCCGTTCGGCGATCGCCATGCCGACGGCGTTGGCCAGGCCCTGGCCGAGCGGGCCGGTGGTGGTCTCGATCCCGGCCGCCGCGCCGTATTCCGGATGCCCCGCCGTGCGCGACCCGAGCTGGCGGAAGCGCCGCAGCTCGTCCAGCGTCATGTCCTCGTAGCCGCAGAGGTGGAGCAGCGCGTAGAGCAGCATCGAGCCGTGGCCGGCCGACAGCACGAAACGGTCCCGGTCCGGCCAGTCCGGCGCCGCGGCGTCGAATTTCAGGAACTTCGCGAACAGGACGGTCGCGGCGTCGGCCATGCCCATCGGCATTCCGGGATGCCCGGATTTCGCCGCCTCCACCGCGTCCATGGCGAGCGCGCGGATCGCGTTGGCGAGCGCGGCGTTGTCCGGCGCGGCCGCGGTCCCGCGCGGGGTGCTTGTGGGGGCCATGTCTGTCAACCGCCGCTTCCGGTCGGGACCGCGCGCCCGGCAAGGCGGGCGAGGGCCGCCCGCCGACGGGCGCCCCGGTGCCGGGCCGGCCCCCTCGTCCCGGCGCGCCGGGAAAATGCCCGCGCGCCCCCGCCCCGTCAACCGCCGAATCCGCCCCGCGCGTCGCGTCGCGGCGCCGATTGACCGGGCGGCCGGGCGGCCGGTATCGTCCGGGCGAACGGGAGATCGGGCGGAGGCCGGGGGATGGGCAGGCTCGACGACGCCATCGCGCGCCTCGACGGCGCGGTGGACGGCATCGAGACGGGCGTCGCGGCGGCGCTGGGGCCGGACGGGCGCTCCGGGGCGCTGGCGGCCGAACTGGCGGCGGCGCGGCGCGAGAACGCCGCGCTGTCGGCGGCGGCGGCCGAGGCGGACGCCGGGCTGGACCGCGCCATCGGCCGCCTGAAATCGGTCCTGGAGGGCTGAGGCGTGGCGCGGGTCGAGATCGCCATCAACGGCCAGCCCTACCTCGTCGCCTGCGAGGACGGGCAGGAGGACCGCCTGCGCGAACTCTCGGCGACGGTGGACGCCAATGTGCGGGCGCTGGCCGGCCAGGTGGGGCAGGTCGGCCAGGCCCGGCTGCTGGCGATGGCCTGCCTCGGCGCCGCCGACGAACTGGAGGAGCTGCGCGCCGCCGCGCGGGAGGCCGCGGCGGAGTCCGGCCGCGCCGCGGCGGCCCGGGCCGAGGAACGCGCGGCCGCGGCGGAGGAGCGCGCGGCGGCCGCGGTGGAGCGCGCCGCCGCCCGGCTGGAGGCCATTGCGGCGCGCCTCGATAGCGTCTAGGAATGCCCCCGGACGGCCGCTGCGCGGCGCGAGGCTCCATATTGTCCCCGGGGCTATAGACCATCCCTAGGGAGCCGCCTCTGTCGGGATCGAGGTCCCGGCATCGCGGCGCCCACCTGCGTTCGCAGGCCACGGAGGATGTTTCGGAGCCACGGCCGAGGCGGCGTCCGTCCATTCGGTTCTCCGGGCGCGCCCGGCGCGCGACAGGGAGTCTCCCGTGCGATCCACCGAACCCGCGGCCGAGGCCGCCGACCTCGCGGCGCGAAAGGCCGCGCTGCGCCGGTCGGCCGGGGCGCGGCGCGCGCTTCTGGCCGCGGCCGCGCCGGACGCGCCCGAACGCCTGGTCGCGCTCTTCCGCGCGGCCTGGTCGCCGGCGCCGGGAACGGCGGTGTCCGGCTTCTGGCCGATCCGGAGCGAGATCGATGTGCGGCCCCTGATGCGCGCGCTGCACGGGGCGGGCTGCCGGGTCGCGCTGCCCGGACCGGCGGCCGGGCGGGGCGCGCCGCTGTCCTTCCGCGCCTGGGCGCCGGGGGACCCGCTGGAGGCGGGCGCGTTCGGCGTGCCGGTCCCGGCGGCGGCGGCGGCGCCGGTCGATCCCGACTGGCTGCTGGTCCCGCTGCTCGCCTGGGACGAGGAGGGCTGGCGCCTCGGCTACGGCGGCGGGTTCTACGACGCCACGCTGGCGGCGGCGCGCCGGCGCAAGCCCGTCTTCGCGATCGGCGTCGCCTACGAGGGCCAGAAGGCGGACCGGACGCCGCGCGGCCCCGGCGACCGCCGGCTCGACGCGATCCTGACAGAGCGCCGCGCGTTCCGGGTGGAGGGCCGATCCTGATGCGCCTGCTGTTCCTCGGCGATATCGTCGGCCGCGCCGGCCGGACCGCCGTGCTGGCCCGCCTGCCGGAAATCCTGGACCGCCTGGAGCCGGACTTCGTCGTCGCCAACGCCGAGAACGCGGCGGGCGGCTTCGGCCTTACCGAGGCGATCTGCGACCGGCTGTTCGCCGCCGGGATCGACGCGATCACCAGCGGCAACCATGTCTGGGACCAGCGCGAGACCCTGGAGCACATCGACCGCGAGCCGCGCCTGCTGCGGCCGGTCAACTTCCCGGAGGGCGCGCCCGGCCGCGGCGCCGGCCTGTTCGTCGCCCGCAACGGCCGGCGCGTGCTGGTCGTCAACGTCATGCTGCGGCTGTTCATGGACCCGCTGGACGACCCCTTCGCCGCCGTGGACCTCGAACTCGGCGAGACGCCCCTCGGCGAGGCGGCGGACTGCGTGCTGGTGGACATGCACGGCGAGGCGTCGAGCGAGAAGATGGCGCTCGGCCACCATCTCGACGGGCGCGCGTCGATGGTCGTCGGCACGCACACCCATGTGCCGACCGCCGACGCGATGGTGCTCGCCGCCGGAACCGCCTACCAGACCGACGCCGGCATGTGCGGCGACTACGATTCGGTCATCGGCATGGACAAGGAGGAGCCGGTCCGCCGGTTCCTGACCAAGCTGCCCGGACCCCGGCTGGAGCCGGCCCAGGGCGAGGCGACCGTCTGCGGCGTCCTCGCGGCGATCGACGACCGCACCGGCCTGGCGACCGGGATCGAGCCGCTCAGGACCGGCGGCGCGCTGGCCGAGGCCTGGCCCCGGAACCCGTAGTCCGGCCGCGCCGGCCACATTGCCGCCAAATTCGCCGCCCAGACTGCGCCATGGTCGCGCCCGCCTACCATATATGGTATAGGGGTCGGCGGGACGGGGGAGGTTTCCCCGCCGGACGCGCCGGGACGGAGACATGGCGGGCCATTCGCAATTCAAGAACATCATGCACCGCAAGGGCGCGCAGGACAAAAAGCGCGCCAAGGTCTTCGCGCGGCTGATCCGGGAGTTGACGGTCGCCGCGAAGGCCGGAGGCGATCCGGCGTCGAACCCCCGGCTGCGCTCCGCCATCGCCGCCGCCCGCGCCGCCAACATGCCGCGCGACAATATCGAGCGGGTGCTCAAGAAGGCCGAGGGCGGCGCCGGCGGGGCCGAATACGACGAAATCCGCTACGAGGGCTACGGCCCCGGCGGGGTGGCGATCATCGTCGACACGCTGACCGACAACCGCAACCGCACCGCCTCGGAAGTGCGCGCGGCCTTCGCCAAGCACGGCGGCAACCTCGGCGAGACCAACAGCGTGAGCTTCATGTTCGACCGGATCGGGCGGATCGTCTATCCGGCGGCGGCGGCCGGCGGCGACGAGATGTTCGAGGCGGCGCTGGAGGCGGGCGCCGACCATGTGGAGTCGACCGGCGACGGGCACGAGATCGACTGCCGGCCGGAGGATTTCAACGCCGTGCGCGAATACCTGGAGGACAGGTTCGCCGCGCCGGAAAGCGCCGGCCTCGCCTGGAAGCCGCTCAACACGGTCGAGGTCGGCGAGGACCGGGCGGGCGGCCTGCTCAGGCTGCTCGACGCGCTGGACGAGAACGACGACGTGCAGGCGGTCTCGGCGAATTTCGAGATCGCCGACGACGCGCTCGCCCGGCTGGCGGCGGCGACGTGAGGGCGGCGATGGACGGGCCGCGCCGCATCCGCGTGCTGGGCCTCGACCCCGGCCTGCGCCGCACCGGCTGGGGCGCGATCGACGCGGCCGGCAACCGGCTCTCCCATGTCGCCAACGGCGCCGTCGTCCCGGACCCGTCGCTGGACACGGCCGGCCGGCTGGCGGCGCTCTACCGGGGCCTCGCCGAGGTTATCGCCCGCCACCGGCCGGACGAGGCGGCGGTGGAGGAGACCTTCGTCAACAAGAACCCGGAATCGACGCTGAAGCTCGGCCTGGCGCGGGGCGCGGCGCTGCTCGCGGCGTCGCTGGCCGGGCTGCCGGTGGCGGAATACGCGCCCAACCGGATCAAGAAGTCGGTGGTCGGCGTCGGCCACGCCGACAAGCGGCAGGTGCAGCTCATGGTCGGCAAGCTGCTGCCCGGCGCGGCCGGCGCCGGGGCCGACGCCGCCGACGCGCTGGCCGCCGCGATCTGCCACGCGCATTTCGCGGGGACCGGGCGCGCGATCGCGGCGCGCGGCGCGGCGGGCGGCCCGCCGGCCCGGGGCGGCGGCATGGCGCGCGCCGTCGCGGCGGCGCTGGCGCGGGAGGCGGCGGGCCGATGATCGCGCGGCTGAAGGGGAGCCTCGAGGGCCGCCGCGAGGACGCGGCGGTGATCGACGTGGGCGGCGTCGGCTACCTGGTGTATTCGCCGGCGCGCACGCTCGACCGGCTGGGCGCGCCCGGCGATCCGGTCGCCCTGCATGTCGAGACCCATGTGCGCGAGGACCGCATCCACCTCTACGGCTTCGCCACCGAGGCGGAGCGCCGCTGCTTCCAGCTGCTGCAGACCGTGCAGGGCGTCGGCGCGCGGGCGGCGCTCGCCATCCTGTCGGCGCTCGCCCCGGACGACCTCGCGCGCGCCGTGGCGGCGGGCGACCGGGCGATGCTGACCCGGGCGGAGGGGATCGGCCCCCGCCTCGCCGGGCGGATCGTGAACGAGTTGAAGGACAAGGCGGCTTTCGCCGGACCGGCGCTCGGCCCGGCCGCGGACGCCGGCGGGACGGGCGCGAACGGCTCCGCGCCGCCGGAGGACGCGGTCTCCGCGCTGGTCAACCTCGGCTACGGCCGGACCGAGGCTTACGGGGCGGTCGCGGCGGCGATGGCGGCGCTCGGCCCCGGCGCGCCGCTCGACCGGCTGGTCGCCGCCAGCCTCAGGGAGGCGGGATCGTGAGCCTGGACCGGGAGCGGCCCCCCGAGGGCGGGCCGGACGGCCGCCTGATCGGCGCCGAGGCCGCCCCGGCCGACGCGCCCGACGCCTCGCTGCGCCCCGCGCGGCTCGCCGATTTCGTCGGCCAGAAGCAGGTGCGCGAGAACCTCCGGGTCTTCATCGACGCCGCGCGCGGCCGGCGCGAGGCGCTCGACCATGTGCTGTTCCACGGCCCGCCCGGCCTGGGGAAGACGACGCTGGCGCAGATCGTCGCGCGCGAACTGGGTGTGGGGTTCCGCATGACCTCCGGCCCGGCGGTCGCCCGCGCCGGGGACCTGGCGGCGCTGCTCACCAACCTCGAAGCGCGCGACGTGCTGTTCATCGACGAGATCCACCGCCTCGCGCCCGCGGTCGAGGAGGTGCTGTACCCGGCGATGGAGGATTTCCAGCTGGACCTCATCATCGGCGAGGGGCCGGCGGCGCGCTCGCTCAGGATCGACCTCGCGCCGTTCACGCTGATCGCCGCCACCACGCGCTCCGGCCTGATCACGACGCCGCTGCGCGAGCGGTTCGGCATCCCGCTCAGGCTGCAGTTCTACGCGCCGGAGGAGTTGCAGCGGATCGTCGCGCGCGGGGCGGGGCTGCTGTCGATGCCGTTGACCGGCGACGGGGCGCGGGAGATCGCGCGCCGGGCCCGGGGCACGCCCCGGGTCGCCGGGCGCCTGCTGCGCCGGGTGCGCGACTTCGCCGGCGTCGCCGGGATCGGGCGGGTGGACGCGGAGGCCGCCGCCGCCGCCCTCGAACGCCTCGACATCGACCGGCTGGGGCTGGACGCGATGGACCGCCGCTACCTCGGCTGCATCGCCGGGAATTACGGCGGCGGGCCGGTGGGGGCGGAGACGCTCGCCGCCGCGCTGTCGGAGCAGCGCGACGTGATCGAGGAGGTGATCGAACCCTACCTCCTGCAGCAGGGCATGATCGGGCGGACGCCGCGCGGCCGGGTGCTTTCGCCCGCCGCCTGGCGCTATCTCGGCCTGCCCGAACCGGCCGCCGCCGGGCAGATGGAACTGCCCGGCGCCGGCGGCGCGGAGGCCGGCGATGCCTGAGGCCGCCGCCCTCGCCCCCGGCTCCGGCGCGCTCGACCGGGGCGCGCACCGCTTCCGCCTGCGGGTCTATTACGAGGACACGGACACGACCGGCTTCGTCTACCACGCGCGCTACCTCGCCTTCGCCGAGCGCGCGCGGACCGAGTTCCTGCGCGTGCTGGGGATCGGGCAGGAGGAGATGCGCCGGGCCGAGGGCGTGTTCTTCGCGGTGCGGCGCTGCGCCGTGGAGTACCGCGCGCCGGCCCGGCTCGACGATGTGCTGGAGGTGCGCACGGAGCCGCGCGCCGCCCTGGGCGCGCGGGTGGAGGCGGCGCAGACCGTCCATCCCGTCGACGCCGGCGGCGCGGCCGGGGACTGGCTGGCGCGCCTCGACCTGCAACTGGCCTGCGTGAACCGGGAGGGCCGGCCGGTCCGCCTGCCGGCGCGGGCGCGGGCCGCCTTCGAACGCCTCGCGGCGGGCGGGGCCGGCCGGGGAATGGAGGCCCGATGGACCAGACCGTAGTGGACAGCGTCCGGCTCGGCGGCTCGACCGACACGGACCTCAGCATCGTCGGGCTTTTCCTGTCGGCCGACCCGATCGTGCAGGCGGTGATGGTCGGCCTCGCGCTGGCGTCCTTCTGGAGTTGGGCGATCATCTTCGACAAGACGACGCGGCTGCGCCGGCTCAAGGTCCGCGCCCGCGCCTTCGAGGACAATTTCTGGTCCGGCGGCTCGCTGGAGGACCTTTACGACCGGGTCGGCGCCGACCCGAAGGACCCGATGTCCGCCGTCTTCGCCGCCGCGATGCGGGAATGGCGGCGCTCGACGGCGCGCGGCCTCGTCGTCAAGGGCGAGGAGGTGCGCGCCAGCCTGCGCGTCCGCGTCGAGCAGGTCATGGCGCTCACCATCGGCCGGGAGATGGAGTTGCTGGAGCGCCGGATGTCCTTCCTCGCCTCGGTCGGCTCGACGGCGCCCTTCGTCGGCCTGTTCGGCACCGTGTGGGGGATCATGGACGCCTTCCGCGCCATCGCCGCCACCAAGACCACCGCGCTGTCGGTGGTCGCGCCGGGGATCGCCGAGGCGCTGTTCGCCACCGCGCTCGGCCTGGTCGCGGCGATCCCGGCGGTGATCGCCTACAACAAGATCAGCCACGACCTGGAGCGCTTCTCGCAGCGGCTGGAGAGCTTCTCCGGCGAATTCGTCGCCATCCTGTCGCGCCAGCTGGACGAGGGGGCCTGAGGGATGGCCATCCAGCCCGTCGTCCGCCGTTCCGGCCGCCGGCAGCGCTACCGGCCGATGAGCGAGATCAACGTCACGCCCTTCGTGGACGTGATGCTGGTGCTGCTGGTGGTGTTCATGGTGACGGCGCCGCTGCTGGTCCTCGGCATCCCGGTGCAGCTGCCCAAGGTGGCGCGGGAGTACATCGTCGCCGACGAGGACCGGCCGCTCAACATCGAGATCGACCGCGACAAGCGCGTCTACATCAACCGCACCCGGATCGCGCTGGAGAACCTCGCGCCCCGGCTGCGCGCGATGCGCGAGGCCAATCCCGACATCAAGGTGCACCTGCGCGGCGACGCGCGGCTCAACTACGGCGCCATCGCGGTGGTGGCGGGGGAAATCCGCAACGCCGGCGTCCAGGCGATCGCGCTGCGCACCGACCTCGCGACGCTGGAGCGCGAGATCGAGGCCTTCCCGCCCCCCGAGGCGCCGGAAGGCGGGCCGGCGGCGCCGGACGGCGGATGACCGGCCATGCGGACCGGCGCGATCCTCTCGACGGGCCTGCACGCGGGCGTTATCGCGCTGGCGTGGTTCGGCCTGCCGCACCTGCGCGCGGACCCGCCGGAACTGGACGCGATCGTGTTCGTCAGGCTGGCCGATCTCGGCGAGGTCACCAACCTGCCGCCCGAGGAGGCCGCGCCCGCCCGGAACGAGCCCAGGCCCGAACCGAAGCCGCCGCCGCCCCGGCCCGCGCCGCCGCGGGCCGCCGCGGCCCCGCCGCCGCCCGCGCCGCCGCCGGCCCCCGCGCCGGAGCCGCGCCGGGCCGCGCTCGCCCCCCCGGCCCCGGCCGCGGCGCCGCCCGCGCGGCCCGAACCGGAGCCGGCCCCCCGGCCGGCCCCGAAGCCCGCCGCCGCGCCGAAACCGGCGCCCCGGCCCAAGCCGCGCCCGGCCGCCGCGCCCGCGCCGCCGACGCCGAGGCCCAAGGCGCCGGCGCCGGAACGCGGCTTCGCCGCCCTGCTGAAGGACCTGAAACGGGACACGGCCCCGCCCGCGCCGAAGCCCAGGGAGCGGGAGAAGACGCTGCTCGAACGCGCCCGGGAGGCGGCGCGCGCCGGTTCCGACCGGGATTACGATCCGTCCCGCCCGGTCACGCTGAGCGAGATCGAGGCGGTGCGCCGGCAGATCGCCCGGTGCTGGAACGTCGCCGCCGGCGCGCGGCGCGCCGAGGCGCTCGCGGTCGAGATCGAGATGACGATGAACCCCGACGCCACGGTGCGCGAGGCCCGCGTCGCCGACCGCGCGCGCATGGACAGCGACCCGTTCTACCGCGCGGCGGCCGAGAGCGCGCTCCGGGCCATCCGGCACACCGACTGCGTCCCGCTGGACCTGCCCCTCGACAAGTACAAGGCCTGGAAGAGTTTCACCTTCAACTTCGACCCGAAGGACATGCTTCGGTGACGCCGGGAGAGGACAGATGAGAGAGCACACCGGCCGCGGCGGCCTCCTTTCGACCCTCCGTTCCGCCTGGGTCCTGGCGGCGGGCTTCTGCCTCGCCGCCGGCGCGGCCCGCGCGGAACTGCGCATCGACATCACCCAGGGCCGGGCCGACCCGATGCCCATCGCGATTTCGGACTTCCTGCCGCGCGACGCCGCCTCGCGCGGCGTCGGCGGGGACATCGCGGCGACGATCTCGGCCAACCTGGAGCGCTCCGGCCTGTTCGCGCCGCTCGACCCGGCGGCCTTCGCCGGCGGCCCGGCCCCGCTCGACATCAGGCCGAACTTCGACAACTGGCGCGCCATAAACGCCCAGGCGCTGGTCCACGGCGCGGTCGCGATCGAGCCGGACGGCCGGCTGCGCGTCGAGTTCCGCCTGTGGGACGTGTTCGCCGAGCGCCAGATGGTCGGCAACGCCTATTTCACCGTGCCGGGCAACTGGCGGCGGGTGGCGCATATCGTCTCCGACCTGATCTACCGGCGCGTCACCGGCGAGGACGGCTATTTCGACACGCGGATCGTCTACATCGCCGAGAGCGGGCCGCCGGACCGCCGGGTCAAGCGCCTCGCCATCATGGACCAGGACGGCGCCAACCACCGCTTCCTCACCGACGGGGCGGATCTGGTGCTGACGCCGCGGTTCTCGCCGACGACCCAGGAGATCACCTACCTCGCCTATTACAACGACCAGCCCAGGGTCTACATCTTCAACATCGACACCGGCCAGCAGGAGGTGCTGGGCGACTTTCCCGGCATGACCTTCGCGCCCCGGTTCTCGCCGGACGGGACCAGGGTGATCATGAGCCTGGCGCGGGGCGGCGTCACCGACATCTTCACGATGGAGCTGGCGACGCGCCGGGTGGCGCGGCTCACCGATTCGCCGTCGATCGACACCTCGCCCACCTACGCGCCGGACGGGAGCCGGGTGGTCTTCAACTCGGACCGCGGCGGCTCGCAGCAGCTCTACGTCATGGACGCCGACGGCGGCGGCGTGCGCCGCATCAGTTTCGGCAAGGGCCGCTACGCCACGCCGGTGTGGTCGCCGCGCGGCGACCTTATCGCGTTCACGAAAATCGTCGGCGGCCGGTTCCATATCGGCGTGATGCGGCCCGACGGCAGCGGCGAGCGGCTGCTGACCGAGGGATACCTGGTGGAGGCGCCGACCTGGGCGCCGAACGGCCGGGTGCTGATCTTCTTCCGCCAGACGCCGTCCGGCGCGGGCGGCCGGGGCGGCGGGGTCAAGCTGTATTCGATCGACCTGACCGGCTTCAACGAGCGCCCGGTGCCGACGCCCCGGGACGGCTCCGACCCGGCGTGGTCGCCGTCGCTGCCGTAACCGCCCGGCCGGAGGCGCAAAGCGGTATCCCCTCCGGCCGGTCTTTGCTATAACGGCCCGGAGCGCGGCCCTCCGCCTTCCCGGCGGGAGCGTCGAGGGAACCGGGAAACGAAACGAACGCCGTCCGGAGGAATGCATCCATGCGCGTGAAAATCTTGAGCCTCGCCGCCGCCGTCGCGTTTCTGGCCGCGTGCGCGCAGGATCCGGAAACCGCGGACGAATCGGCCGGGAGCGGAACCGCGGCGCCCGCCGCCGCGGCGCCGGCGGTGGCCTCCGCGCCGACGGGCGACGTGGTGTCGGTCGGGCCGGCGCCGGGATCGGTGGAGGAGTTCGTGGCGGAGGTCGGGGACCGGGTTTTCTTCGGCTACGACCGCTCCGACCTCGACATCGACGCGCAGCAGACGCTGGACCGCCAGGCGATCTGGCTCGCCAAGCACCCGAGCGCGCGGGTGACGATCGAGGGCCATTGCGACGAGCGCGGGACCCGCGAATACAACCTCGCGCTCGGCGAGCGGCGCGCCAACGCCGTCAGGGACTACCTGGTCGCCAGCGGCGTGGACGAAAGCCGGGTCGACACGATCAGCTACGGCAAGGAGCGCCCGGTCGCCTTCGGGAGCGACGAGGCCTCGTGGGCGCAGAACCGGCGGGGGGTCACCCAGGTCAACTGACCCGGCGCGGCCCCGATCCGGCCGGAGGCCGGCCCGGCGCCACAATTCAGCCGCAAGTCCCGGCCATCCCGTTCCCGGCGCCCGCGCCGGAGGCGCAAGAAGGGGAGGCTCCCATGCCGTCGGGACACGGTTCGCGCGCGCTCGTTCTCCTGGTCCTGTTCGCGGCCGCCATCGGCGCGCCCGACCGCGCGGCGGCGCAGGCGGCCGACGGCGCGCTGGCGAACCGGATCGCGCGGCTGGAGGCCGAAATCGCCGACCTCCAGCGCCACCTCTTCGCCGGCGGCGAGAAACCGGCCCCGGCGCGCGCGCCGGCCGCCGCCCCGGCCGGAGCCGCCGCCCCGGCCGGATCGAAGCCGGCGCGGACCGAAATCCGCCTCCAGCGGACCGAGGCCCAGATGCGCGCGCTGACCGGCCAGGTCGAGAGGCTGGCCCACGAGGTCTCGCGGCTCGCGGGGCGGCTCGACGAACTGGCCGCCGCCGCGCGCGCGCCCGCCGCGGCGGCCCCGTCGGCCGCCCGGCCCCGGGCCGGCGCCGCCCCGGCGGCCGGCGCGCCGGCCGGGACGCGACGCCCGGCGCGGGCCGGAGTCCTCGGCTATCTCGGCCGCGACGACCTGGCGGAGACCGGCGACGGGGCGGCCGCGGACGCCGCGGCGGCCGGGCCGGGCGCGCCCGCCGCCGGGCCGGTCCTGCCCGAGGGCGACGCCGCCACGCGCTACAAGCACGCCTTCGCCTACGCGATGCGCCACGACTACGCGACGGCGGAACGCGCCTTCCGGGAGTTCGTCGCGTCCCACGGCGACGACCCGCTGGCCGGCAACGCGATGTACTGGCTCGGCGAGACCTACTACGTGCGCGGCAATTTCGCCGACGCCGCCATCGCCTTCGCCGAGGGCTACGAGAAGTATCCGGGCAGCCCGAAAACCGCCGACAACCTGCTGAAGCTCGCCTTCTCGCTCGCCCGCATGGCGCGGGTGGACGACGCCTGCGTGGCGCTGGAGCAGCTCGCAGACGAGTTCCCCAACGCCTCGCGCTCCCTCGCGCGCCGCGCCGGGACCGAGCGCGACAGGATCGGCTGCGACGGCTGACCGGCCCCGGACGGCGGAGTCCGCCATGGACCCGACCGACCCGGCGGTTCCGGCCGAGCCGGTGGCGGACGCGGAGTTCGCCCGCCTGATGGCGGCGTGCCCCGAAGCCTCGGCGGCGCGCGAACTGTGCGTCGGCGTTTCCGGCGGGGCCGACAGCATGGCGTTGTGCCTGCTGGCGGATTCGTGGGCGCGGGCGCGCGGCGTCCGGCTCGCCGCGCTCACGGTGGACCACGGGCTGCGCCCGGAGGCGGCCGGGGAGGCGCGCCTTGTCGCGGGCTGGCTCGCGGCGCGCGGCGTCCGCCACGAGGTCCTGCGCGCCGGCGGGCCGCGCCCGGCCGCCGGCCTGCAGCGCGCGGCGCGGGAGCGGCGGCTGGCCCTGCTCGACGGCCGGCGGCGCGACCGGGGCGCGGCGCGCGTCCTGCTCGCCCACGCCGCCGAGGACCAGGCCGAGACCTGCCTGATGCGCGCCATGGCCGACAGCGGCCCGGACGGGCTGGCCGCGATGGCGGCGGAGGCGCGGGTCGGCGGCGTTCCGCTGAGCCGGCCGCTGCTCCCGGTCCCCCGGCCCCGGCTGGCCGCGACATGCCGCGCGCGGGGGCAGGACTGGATCGAGGACCCCAGCAATTTCGATCCCGCCTTCGCGCGCGCGCGCTTGCGGGCGCTGGCGCCGGCGCTGGAGGAGGCCGGGATCGGGACGGCGCGCGCGCTGCGCCTCGCGGCGGCGATGGGCGCGGCGCGGCGCGCGATCGACCGGGAATGCGCCCGGTTCCTGGGCGCCCGGGGGACGGTCTCGCCGCTCGGCTGGGTCCGGTTCGACGGCGCGGCCTTCGACGCGCTGCCCGGCGCCTTCGCGGACCTGCTGCTCTCCCGCGTGCTGTGGGCCGTCGGCGGCGCGGCGCGGCCGGCCCGGCGCGCCCGCGTCGCCCGACTGCGCGCGGCGTTGCGCGAGGCCCGCGGCCCCGCGGTCCGCACGCTCGGCGGCTGCGTCGTCCGGCGGCGCGCCGACGGGCGGATCGAGATCGCGCGCGAACCCGCCGCCGTCGCCGGGCCGCTCGAACTCGCGCCCGGCCGCGCGGCCCGCTGGGACAACCGCTTCGAGGCGGTATGGCGCGGGCCGGGACCGGCGCGGATCGAGGCGGCGGGCGCGGCGGGCCCGCGCCTGTGCGCCCGCCTCGACGCGGCCGCCGGCGCCCCGCCCGGCCTTTCGGACGCGCCGCGCGAGGCGCTATTGTCGCTTCCGGTCGTGCGCGAGCTTGACGGAACGCTCCCGATCGCCCACTTTGTGGAAGGCGGCGGCGCGCGGCGCGCGGGATCCGGTCGCCGGTTGGACATCGCCTGGTGTCCCGACCAGGACTGGATCGGGGAACTCGCGGCGCGCGGAATGGGGGACGGACGGCCGGCCGCGGCGTTTCCCGGCGATTTCGTGTGAGGGCGGGCGCGTGAACAACCTCGGCAAGAACCTGGCGCTCTGGATCGTCATCGGCGTGCTGCTGGTGGCGCTGTTCAACCTGTTCCAGAACGCCTCGACGCGCGGCGCCGGCTCCAGCCTCGCGTTCTCGGACTTCCTCGGCGAGGTCGAGCGCGGCCGGGTGAGCGAGGTGACGATCCAGGGCAACAAGATCCAGGGCCGCTTCGCCGACGGTCGCGGCTTCTCCACCTACGCGCCGAACGACCCCGGCCTGGTGGACCGGCTGCGCGAGGCGGACGTCAAGATCGCCGCCCAGCCGCCCGAAGAGGGGATGTCCGGCCTGCTCGGCATCCTGATCTCCTGGTTCCCGATGCTGCTGTTCATCGCCGTGTGGATTTTCTTCATGCGGCAGATGCAGGGCGGCGGCGGCAAGGCGATGGGCTTCGGCAAGAGCCGGGCGCGCCTGCTGACGGAAAAGACCGGCCGCGTCACCTTCGACGACGTGGCCGGCATCGAGGAGGCCAAGACCGAACTCGAGGAGATCGTCGAGTTCCTGAAGGACCCGCAGAAGTTCCAGCGGCTCGGCGGCAAGATCCCCAAGGGCTGCCTGCTGGTCGGCCCGCCCGGCACCGGCAAGACGCTGCTCGCCCGCGCCATCGCCGGCGAGGCGAACGTGCCCTTCTTCACCATTTCCGGCTCCGACTTCGTCGAGATGTTCGTCGGCGTCGGCGCCTCGCGGGTGCGCGACATGTTCGAGCAGGGCAAGAAGAACGCGCCCTGCATCGTCTTCATCGACGAGATCGACGCGGTGGGCCGCCACCGCGGCGCCGGCCTCGGCGGCGGCAACGACGAGCGCGAGCAGACGCTGAACCAGCTGCTGGTGGAGATGGACGGGTTCGAGGCGAACGAGGGCGTGATCCTGATCGCCGCCACCAACCGGCCGGACGTTCTCGACCCCGCGCTGCTGCGCCCCGGCCGCTTCGACCGCCAGGTGGTCGTGCCCAATCCCGACATCCTGGGCCGCGAGCGCATCCTGAAGGTGCACATGCGCAAGGCCCCGCTGGCGCCGGACGTGGACGCGCGCACCATCGCGCGCGGCACCCCCGGCTTCTCCGGCGCCGACCTCGCCAACCTGGTGAACGAGGCGGCGCTGCTGGCGGCGCGCAAGGGCAAGCGCGTGGTCTCGATGCTGGAGTTCGAGGAGGCCAAGGACAAGGTGATGATGGGGGCGGAGCGCCGCTCCATGGTGATGACCGACGAGGAAAAGCGGCTGACCGCCTACCACGAGGCCGGCCACGCCGTCGTCGCGCTGCACTGCCCCGATTCGGACCCGATCCACAAGGCCACCATCATCCCGCGCGGCCGGGCGCTGGGCATGGTGATGCGCCTGCCGGAGGGCGACCGCATCTCGCTCTCGCGCGCCAAGCTGTTCGCCGACCTGCGCGTCGCCTGCGGCGGCCGCATCGCCGAGGAGCTGATCTTCGGGGAGGAGCGGGTGACCACCGGCGCCTCCTCCGACATCAAGATGGTCTCCGAGATGGCGCGGCGCATGGTCACCGAATGGGGCATGAGCGAGAAGCTCGGCTTCCTCGCCTACGGCGCGGACCAGCAGGAGGTGTTCCTTGGCCACTCGGTCACGCAGCAGAAGAACGTCTCCGACGCCACCGCCAACGCCATCGACGAGGAAATCCGCGGCATCGTCGACGGCGCCTACACCGACGCCGGGCGCATCCTGAAGGACAACATGGACCAGCTCGAAACGCTGGCCAACGGGCTGCTGGAGTACGAGACCCTGAGCGGCGACGAGATCGGGGCGCTGATCGCCGGCGAGTCCATCGTCCGCGAGGCGCCGGGCGAGGAGAGTCCGAGGCCCGGCGGCGGGCGGCGCACCTCGGTGCCGACGGGCGGGGCCTCCGGCCGCCCCGCCGGCGCCGGCGGCCTCGCGCCGGACCCGCAGCCCGGCGACTGAGGCCGGGCCGGGCGGGAACGGGCCGGCGGACGCCGCCGGGGCCCGGTCCGCGAGCCGGCGGCCGCGCGCGATGCGCCCCATCGAGAACCTGCCCGAACCGCCGCGCGGTCCCGCCGGGCCGGGCGGCCTTTACCTGCGGCCGCTGGACCTCGCCCACGGCGCCGCGCCCGCCCCTGGACCGGCCGACAGGCTGCTCGGCGGCGGGCCGGCCCGGTTCCGGCGCGTCGAGGCCGTGCTGCGTTCGCCCGAACGGATCGTCGCCTTTTCCGGCCCGGTGGACGACCTCCGGGACTGGGCGCTGGCGGCGGGGCGGCTGGAGGCGTTCGACGCCGCCATGCTCGCGCTCACGCGGCGCCGCCGGCCCCTGTTCGGCAAGCCCTGGAGCCGGCCGCTCGTCATGGGCGTCGTCAACGCCACGCCCGACAGCTTTTCCGACGGGACGGGCCGCTTCTCGGCCGGGGCGGCGGTCTCCCGCGCCCACGCCCTGATCGAGGCCGGGGCCGACATTATCGACATCGGCGGCGAGTCGACCCGGCCGGGCGCGCGGCCGGTCGGCCGGGCCGAGGAGATCGACCGCGCCGTCCCCGTCGTCGAGGCGGCGGCGGGCTTCGGCGTCCCGGTGAGCATCGACACGAGCAAGGCCGCCGTCATGCGGGCGGCGCTGGCGGCCGGGGCGTCGATGGTGAACGACACGACCGCGCTCGCCGGCGACCCCGAAAGCCTCGGCGCGGTCGCGCGGGCCGGCGTTCCCGTCGTGCTCATGCACATGCGCGGCGCGCCCCGGACGATGCAGGACGACCCGCGCTACGACTGCGCGCCGCTGGACGCGGCCGACTTCCTCGCCGGCCGGATCGCCGCCTGCGCGCGGGCGGGCGTTTCGGCGGACCGGCTGGTCGTCGATCCGGGGATCGGCTTCGGCAAGACGGCCGCGCACAACGCCGCGATCCTGGCCCGGATCGGCCTGCTGCACGGCCTCGGCGTCCCGGTCGCGCTCGGCGCGTCGCGGAAGTCGTTCGTCGCCGAGGCCAGCCGGGGCGAGGCGGCGGCGGACCGGCTCGCCGGCTCGCTCGCGCTGGCGCTCGGCGCGGCCGGGCAGGGGGTCCAGGTCCTGCGCGTCCACGACGCGGCGGAAACCCTCCAGGCCCTCGCCCTCCGCCGCGCCGTCCTCGACGCGCTGTAGGGCGGCCGGTTGACGCGCCCCGGGCTTGGCGGATAATGCACAGGGCCGGCCCGGCGGCGCGGGCCGGGCGAACGGAGGGTCGGCCCGTCCCATGGCCTACGACAGCCGACAGATCGCGAACGAGTTCATCCGGCTTGCGGAAGCGAAGGGGCGGAGCCTGTCGATAATGTCTCTTCTGAAGCTGACCTATATCGCCCACGGCTGGACGTTGGCCCTGACGGGCCGCCCCTTGCTGGCGGACGGCATAGAGGCTTGGGAGTACGGTCCGGTCGTCCCGAATGTGTATTTCGGGTTCAGGGACCAGGGCGTTCACGACATGGCAGCGGTCAAAGTGAAGGAAAATGAATTCGATCCAAGCGATAAAAGCATTGTCGATCAAGTTTACAACATATACGGCGAAATGAGTCCATTTCGTTTGTCCCGCTTGACGCATGTCGCCGGAGGTCCTTGGGATATGGCTGCCACAAAATCCATCGGAACGCGAATTCCCAACGACCTGATCAAGAAACACTATTTGGATAAGCTGGAAAAAAGTCGGCGACAGGAGAATCGAGAGAATGCCCGATAAATCTCCTACGGTTCCCGATACCGATGCGGGACCGGGCGGAAGCGAGACCTTCGACGACCTCGAATCCCGGCGGATCGAGGAGCAGGTGGAGCGGGCTCGCGTCGAAAACGATATTCTTCGGATACGAAGAACCTTGATCGTGCGATGTTTTTGGTTTATTGGCAGTGCGTTGTTGCTGTTGGTATGTTTTATCATGTATAGTCTCTATAGAATTGTTCCGGCCGAAGGGGTCGACCCTATTGTCAAGGTTTTTTCGATCGCGACGCCGATTGCGGCGGGAACCGTTTTGCTCGTGGCCATGTCGATCGGCGTGTTCCGCGGTTTCAGGGGGCGGGACAGCGAGAACCTCCCCGCCGAGGCAATTGTGGACACTATTGTCAGACGCGCCGCGAATCGGGATGCTTAGCCGGACGCGCGCCCGGCGGGGGCGCGGCGGGCATGGGTTGGCGCGGCCATGATTCGCAGGCTTTTCGGCACCGACGGGGTTCGGGGGACGACCAATGTCGAGCCGATGACGGCCGAGACCGTGCTCCGGGTGGCGATGGCGGCCGGGCGCTATTTCGCGCCCTCCGTCGCCGAGCACCGGCCGACGGCGGTGATCGGCAAGGACACGCGGCTTTCCGGCTACATGCTGGAGCCGGCGATGGTGGCGGGGTTCGCCTCGATCGGCGTCGACGTGGTGCTGGTGGGGCCGATGCCGACGCCGGGCGTCGCCATGCTGACGCGCTCGCTGCGCGCCGATCTCGGCGTCATGCTGTCGGCCTCGCACAACCCCTACCGCGACAACGGCATCAAGCTGTTCGGCCCGGACGGGCGCAAGCTGTCCGACGCGGCCGAGGGCCGGATCGAGGCGCTGATGGACGAGGGCGGCGAGCTCGCGGCGCCGGAGAAGCTCGGCCGGGCGCTCCGCCTCGACGACGCGCGCGGCCGCTACATCGAGATCGCCAAGGGCGCCTTCCCCCGGGGCCTGCGGCTCGACGGGCTGAAACTGGTCGTCGATTGCGCCCACGGGGCGGCCTACGCGCTGGCGCCCCGCATCCTCTACGAACTCGGCGCCGAGATCGTCCCGATCGGGGTCGAGCCGGACGGCTTCAACATCAACCGCGGCTTCGGCGCGGCCGCGCCCGAGGCGATGCGCCGCGCCGTCCGCGAGCACGGGGCCGACGCCGGGATCGCGCTCGACGGCGACGGCGACCGCCTGGCGATGGCGGACGAGACCGGCGCGGCGGTGGACGGCGACCGCATCCTCGGCCTGATCGCCGCCTCCTGGCGCGAAGAGGGGCGGCTGGCGGGCGGCGGCGCGGTGGGCACGACGATGTCCAACCTCGCCCTCGAACGCTACCTGGAGGGGATCGGCCTGAGCCTGGTCCGCGCCCGCGTCGGCGACCGCTATGTGCTGGAGCGGATGCGCGAAGGCGGCTTCAACCTCGGCGGCGAGCAATCCGGCCATGTCGTGATGAGCGACTACGCCACCACCGGCGACGGCATTATCGCCGCGCTGCAGGTGCTGGCCGTGCTGCTGCGCGCGGACCGGCCGATGAGCGAGGTGGCGCGGATTTTCGAGCCGCTGCCGCAGGCGCACCGCAACATTCCCCTGAACGGCGCGCGGGCGCTCGACGCGCCGGCGGTCCGCCGCGCCATCGCCGACGGCGAGGCGCGGCTCGACGGGCGCGGCCGGCTGGTGATCCGCGAATCGGGCACCGAACCCCTGATCCGCGTGATGGCGGAGGGCGAGGACGAGGGGCTGGTCGCCGCCGTCGCCGACGCCATCGCCGACGAGATCGCGCGCGCCGCCGGAGGGGCGTGAGGCGTGGCGGACGGGCGGACGGCGATGCGCGGCCGGGTGCTGGTCTGCGCCGGCTCGGACTCCGGCGGCGGGGCGGGCATACAGGCCGACATCAAGGCGATAACGGCGCTCGGCGGCTTCGCGGCGACCGCGCTCACGGCGCTGACGGCGCAGAACACCGAGGGCGTGTTCGCCATCCACGAGGTGCCGCCCGACTTCCTGGCCCGGCAGATGCGGGTCGTGCTCGACGACATCGGGGCCGATTGCGCGAAGACCGGAATGCTGCATTCCGCCGGCGTCATCGAGACCGTCGCTGAAACGCTCGCCGACGCCGCGCCGGGGGTCCCGCTCGCGCTCGATCCGGTGATGGTCGCCAAGGGCGGCGCGCGCCTGCTCGACCCGGCGGCGCTCGGCGCGCTGCGGAGCGAGCTGCTGCCCCGCGCGGCGGTGGCGACGCCGAACGTGCCCGAGGCGGAGCTGCTCGCCGGGGTCGAGATCGCGGGCGTGGACGACATGCGGCGCGCCGCGGACCGGCTGCTCGCGCTCGGCGCCGGCGCCGTGCTGGTCAAGGGCGGCCACCTGGAGGGCGCGGAGGTTGTCGACCTCCTCGCCGCGCCCGGCGGGGAGCGGCTGTTCCGGGGGCCGCGCCTCGACACCCGCCACACGCACGGGACGGGATGTACGCTCGCCTCGGCGATCGCCGCCGGCATCGCCCAGGGCCTCGCCCTGGAGGCTGCCGTCGCCCGCGCGCGGGCCTATGTCTTCGCCGCCATCGAGACCGCCCCCGGCCTCGGCCGCGGCCACGGCCCGCTCAACCACGCCCACAACGCGCGCCCGGTCGCGCCGGACCCGTGAAGCCGGGCGCGCCGGCGGTTCCGCCGGGGGCGGTTCCGTGATAAGCGGGGCGGCGGGCGGAACGGCGGAGACAGGGCGATGTCCGGTTACAGCGTGAGCCTCGGCGAGTTCGAGGCGGCGGCGGAGGCGATTCGCGCCGCCGTGCCGCCGACGCCGCAATACAACTGGCCGCTGCTTTCGGCCCGCGCCGGGGCCGAGGTCTGGGTCAAGCACGAGAACCACACGCCGACCGGCGCGTTCAAGGTGCGCGGCGGCGTGGTCTATATCGACGACCTGGTCCGCCGCGCGCCCGCGACACGAGGCGTCGCCGCCGCGACGCGGGGCAACCACGGCCAGAGCGTCGCGCGCGCGGCGACGGCCCGCGGGCTGGAGGCCGTTATCGTCGTCCCGCACGGGAATTCGGTCGAGAAGAACGCCGCGATGCGGGCGCAGGGCGCGGAACTGGTCGTCCACGGCGCGGACTTCCAGGAAGCGCTGGAGCACGCCGAGGGGCTGGCGGAGGCGCGCGGCCTGCACATGTTCCCGAGCTTCCATCCGCTGCTGGTGCGCGGCGTCGGCACCTACGCCTGGGAGTTCCTGTCGGCCGTCCCGGACCTCGATACGGTGTACGCGCCGATCGGGCTGGGGTCGGGGATTTGCGGCGTCATCGCGGCGCGCGACGCGCTGGGCCTGCGCGCGAGCGTCGTCGGCGTCGTGGCCGAGAACGCGCCCTGCTACGCGCTTTCCTTCGAGGCCGGCCGGCCGGTCTCGACCAACAGCGCCGACACGCTGGCGGACGGCATGGCCGTTCGCCGGCCCTCCGCCGACGCGGTGGCGGCGATCCGCGCCGGCGCGGACCGGATCGTCGCCGTGTCGGAAGAGGAGATCCGGGCGGCGATGCGGCACTACTTCACCGACACGCACAACATCGCCGAGGGGGCCGGCGCCGCGCCGCTCGCCGCGCTGATGAAGGAGCGCGAACGGATGGCGGGCCGGCGCGTCGGCCTGGTGCTGAGCGGCGGCAATATCGACCGGACGGTGTACGAGGCGATCCTGCGCGGGGGCGGCGAGGGGGAGGACGAGGCGCGATGACAGAGGAGCTTTTCCGGGAGGACTCCTACCTCGAGACCTGCGCGGCGCGGGTGGTCTCCGCCGGCGCCGGCGGGATCGTGCTCGACCGCACGGTGTTCTACCCCGAGGGCGGCGGGCAGCCGGGCGACACCGGGCGGCTGCGCGCGGCGGACGGGCGCGAGGTCGCGATCGCCGACACGCGCAAGGGCGCCGACGGGCCGCTCCACATCCCGGCCGAGGGCGCGCCCGCGCTCGCGCCCGGCGAGGAGGTGACGGCGGAGATCGACTGGGCGCGCCGCTACCTCCACATGCGCGTCCACACCGCGCTGCATGTGCTGAGTTCGCTGGTCGAGGGCGCGGTGACGGGCGGCGCGGTCGGGGCCGGGAAGGGCCGGCTCGACTTCGACATCCCCGGCGAGCGGCCGGACAAGCAGGCGCTGACCGACGCGCTGGCGGCGGCCGTCGCGGCGGACCATCCGGTTTCCGTCTCGTGGATTTCCGACGAGGAGCTGGCCGCGAACCCGGAACTGGTCCGCACCATGTCGGTCGCGCCGCCGGCGGGGACCGGGCGGGTGCGCACGATCCGCGTCGGCGAGGCGGTGGATTTCCAGGCCTGCGGCGGCACGCACCTCGCGTCCACCGGCGAGATCGGCCGGGTTTCGGTCGCGAAGATCGAGAACAAGGGCCGGCGCAACCGGCGCGTCTCCATCGCGCTGGCCGATTGAGGCGCCGCGCGGCTTCGGCCCCGGCGCAACCGAAGGGACGGGGCCCATGAAGGTCGATTTCGTCACGCTCGATGTGTTCACCGCGACGATTTTCGGCGGCAACCCGCTGGCGGTCGTGACGGACGCGCGCGGCCTCGACGACGCGGCGATGCAGGCGATCGCGGCGGAGTTCGGCTATTCCGAATCCACCTTCGTGCTGCCGTCGGACGACCCCAGCTGCGCCGCGCGGGTGCGGATTTTCACGCCGACGCACGAGCTTCCCTTCGCCGGCCACCCGAACGTCGGCACCGCCGTGGCGCTGGCGCGGGCGGGCGAGGCCCTCGGCGCGCCGGTGGGCGACCGGCTGCGCTTCGAGGAGGGGATCGGCGTCGTCGAGATCGACATCGCGCGCGAGGACGGCGTTCCGGTCGGCGCCCGCTTCGCCGCGCCCGGCCGCGCCGAACTCGGCTGCATGTTCGAGGAGGAGGCGATCGCCGAATGCGCCGGCCTGGCGCGCGGCGACATCCGCATCGACAACCACCTGCCGCGCGTCGTCGGCCTCGGCGTTTCCTTCGCCTTCGCGGAGGTGGCGGACGCTTCCGTGCTGGCGCGCTGCCAGCCGGCGCCGGCGCGGTTCGCGATCCACCTGCCGCTCGGCGTGGCGGAGGGGCTGTACCTCTACGCGCGCGAGGGCGAGGGGCCGGACACGCGGGTCCGCGCCCGGCTGTTCGCGCCGCTCGGCGGCATCCCGGAGGACCCCGCGACCGGCAGCGCGGCGGCGATGCTCGGCGCGCTGGTCGGCGGCCTCGCCGGCGGGACCGGCGACCTTTCCATCGCCATCGAGCAGGGGGTGGAGATGGGCCGGCCCAGCCGCATCGACGTGGGCGTCGAACGCTCCGCCGCCGGGGTCGAGTCGGTCACGGTCGGCGGCCGCGCGGTCCCGGTGATGGCCGGGACGATCGCGCTTCAGGGCGCCGGCGCGGCCTCGTAGCCGAAGCGTTCGAGCGCGGCCGCCGCGACGCGGGAGAGGCCGGCCGCCGCCGCCGGGTCGAGCCGCCGCCAGCGGCCGAGCGACTCCGGCGGGACGACGGCGGCCAGCGCGGCGCGCCGCGCGGCTTCGCGTTCGCGCCCGTCGAGGCCGGCGAAGGCCAGCAGCCGCTCCGTCTCCGCCTCCGGCGCGGCGCAAAGGTCCTCGAACCGGACGCGCAGGTAGCGCGCGCCCAGCGTCCGCTCGCCCCAGTCCGCCGCGCCGAGATTGGCGGCGGCCCAGAGGCGGATCGCCGCTTCGGGGTCGCCCTCGGCCGGGGGCGGGCCGCCGAACAGCGCGGCGTGGTGCTTGCGCGGCTGGTTCCAGTTGTCGCTCAAGGCCATGTCGCGGCCGTCGCGCACCAGGTGGACGAAGCGCATCCCCGGAAACAGGTCGTGGATCGCCGGCAGGACGAACATGCCGCGCGGGTTCTTCCAGCCCCAGCGCCGCGTCCCCGCCGGCGCGCCGCGCGCGAAGGCGGCGATCCCCCGGGCGAGGTCGCGCCGCGCGGCTTCCGCCACCGGCGCGGGCAGCGCGTCCATGCGGTAGTCGAGGCCGCCGGCGGCCGCGAGGATCGGGTCGATATGCGCGTTCAGCGCCGGCTCGATGTCCATCGCGTCGCCGGGGCCGTTCAGCCGTTCCGGCGCGCCCATGAACAGCCCGCCCGCGCGCAGGACGGCGTGGACGACGCGCGTGCCGGAGCCGCCGGTCGCGCCGATCGTCACCGGCTCCGCGCCGAGGCGGGCGAGGGCCGGCGCGCGGCGGGCGGCTTCGGCGGCGCGAGATGTCATGGACCGGGCCGGGCGGGTTGGCGTCGGCGGGTTGTAGCGCCCGGCCCGGCGCCGGCCAACCGGAATCGCGCCCTTTGCCGCCGCGCCCGGCCCGGCTATAACCGGGACCGCGAACCTTCCGCCGACCCGCGCCGGAGCGTGCCCGTGGCGACCTACCTCGACGGCCTCTGGGAAGACCTGGAGCGCACCTGGGACCTGGCGATGGCGGTCAACGACCTGCCGGAGGCGGAGCGGGCCGACCCCGCCCGCGCCTGGGAGGAGCGCCTCAAGCCCTCGCCGCTGGTCGATGTCGCGCGCACCGAGGCGGCGCGCAAGGGCGCCGCCGCGCCGGCCGAGGTGTTCTGCGCCAACATCTACGGCCTGCGCTACAACGCCGAGACCGGCTACTGGATCCCGTTCCGCCACGGCGAAATCGACGCCGCCGCCTTCATGCGCGACTGACCGGCGAGGGCTTCGCCCCTCGCCCGCGCCCCGGACTCGATCCGCGCCCCGGATTTAAGCGACGCCCCGGATTGAATCCGGGGCCCGGCGGCGCCGGCGCGAAGGGCAAGAGCCTCGTCATTCGGCGAAAGCGCGCAACGCCCGTCCGGCGGCGGCGCCCTTGCCCCTCCCGGGCCCCCGGGGCGACGTCGAAGGGCGTCGATCGGCGATCTGTGTCGAAATCGTGCACGACCGAAAAGAAAAATTGTTCGAGATGTCGGAATCGTGTATGAACGCGCCGTGAGAAGCTCCGCCGGGGGAAGGAAATCGGAGCATGGGTATCGTCCATCCGCTCGCGGGCACGCGCGGGACATCCCAGGTGAATATCGTGATATTCACCCCCCCCCCCAATCATACATTGAGACTCGCAAGGCCATGGCCGCGGGCGTAACCCCGCGGCCGGCCGCGCCCGGGCGGCGGGCGAACCTCCGCCCGCCATCCCCGTCGTGCCGGCGCGGCGCGGAACCCCCCGGACAACGACCCGGCGCCACGCGCATCCCGATGCGGAAGGAAGGGACCGCATAGCGAACGGCGCTTCGCGAAAGGACCGCGCGAGATGGTCGACTACACGCTGCCGACCGGAACGGACACCTACAGCGGCGGGGCCGACGACGACACGATCGTCGGCAACGGCGCGAACAATACGATTTCGGGCGCCGGCGGGAACGACATTATCTCCGGCCTCGGCGGCGGCGACCGGCTTTACGGCGGCGACGGGAACGACACGATCTCCGGCGGCGACGGGCGCGACTATATCTCCGGCGACGACGGCGACGACCTCATCCACGGCGACGCGGGAAACGACTACCTCTACGGCGGCGCCGGGAACGACACGATCCACGGCGGCGGCCACGACGTAATCCATGGCGGCGACGGCGACGACTCGATCGTCACGGGACAAAAGGGCTGGTACGTTTTCGCCGGCGGCGACGACGACACGATCGTCGGCGGCGGTTACCACGAGTATTTGGCGGGCCAGGACGGCGACGACCTGATCTCCGGCGCCGGCGGCAACGACACGCTGATCGGCGGCGAGGGGAACGACACGCTCTCCGGCGGCGCCGGGGCCGATGTTTTCGTTGTCGGGGACACGGCCGAGGCCGCCGACTTCGACGCCGGCCAGGGCGACCGGATCGTCGTCCTTATCGAGGCGAACAGCGCCAGCCGGGCCAACGACACGCTGACCGCCGGAAGCGGCCACGACCACGTGATCAACAGCTACGGGGGCGACGACAGCGTTTCGGGCGCCGCCGGCGGCGACAGTCTCGGCGGCGGCAGCGACAACGACAGGGTTACCGGCGGCGGCGGCGACGATGTCGTTTACGCCGACGGCAACTTCTACGAAGACGGCGGGGGCGCCTGGTGGTCGCCCGACATGGCCGGAAACGACACCGCCGAGGGCAACGACGGCGACGACACGATCGCCGGCGGCGGCGGCAACGACATCCTCTACGGAAACGCCGGCGACGACGTACTTTACGGCGACGCCACCTCTGGCGGCGCCACCTATATCAGCCGATGGATCGACGACAACGACGACCTGATCTACGGCGGCGCCGGGAACGACTACCTCGAGGGCGGGGGCGGCAACGACTCGGTCTACGGCGGCGACAACGCCGACACGTTCGTCGTCACCGACGAGAGTTTCGCCAGGGATTTCGACGCGACGGAGGGGGACCGCCTGGTCCTCGCCAGGTACGGGACCCGGGAGGCCGACACGCTGACCGGCGCGGACGGCAACGAATGGCTGCTCCACGGCGGCGACGGCGGCGACTCGCTCTCGGGCGCCGGCGGAAACGACACGCTGTCCGGCGACTGGGGGAACGACCGCCTCTACGGCGGCGGCGGGATCGACACGTTGCACGGCGGCGGCGGCGCCGACACCTTCCACATCACGCACTACGCGGAGATGACGGACTACAACCCGACCGGCGAGGGCGACACCTTCTTCTGGCACGCGACGGGCGAGGCCGACCTGCTGGTCGGCGGACCGCTCGCCGACACGATCGACGGGCTGGCGGGCGACGACACGATCTCCGGCGGGGGCGGAAACGACCTCCTTTACGGCAACGCCGACGACGACCGCCTCCACGGCGACCGCGGGAACGACGTTCTCGACGGCGGCGACGGGAACGACACGCTGTCGGGCGGCTCCGGCGCCGACACGATGTCCGGCGGCGGGGGCGACGACATCCTCTACGGCAACGCCGGCGACAGGTTGCATGGCGGCGACGGGAACGACACCTTCTACATGGACATGGCCGAAAGGGGCGCGGACATCGGCGCGCTGTTCGGCTCCGACGGCTATGTCGCGGCCGACGACACGATCGTCTGGCTCGGCGGCGCCATCCCCATCGCCCGATCGGGGCAAGACGACGGCGGGAGCGGCGACGGGACCGGCTCCGGCGACGGAAGCGGCGGCGCCGCGCCCGCCGGCCGCCTGATTATCGGCACGCCGGAGCCGGACACGCTCTCCGGCGGCGAGGGCGACGACACGATCTCGGGCCTCGCCTCGGACGACATCCTGTCCGGCCGCGCCGGCGACGACATGCTGTACGGCGGGCCGGGGAACGACACGCTCTCCGGCGGTTCGGGGGCCGACACCTTCTTCGTCGAGCGCATGGCGGAGGCCGAAGATTACGATCCGGCCGAGGGCGACCGGATCGTGTATTGGGGCACGGAAGGCCCGGACACGATCTCCGGTACGGCCGGCGCCGACACGATCTCCGGCGGCGGCGGCCACGACATCGTTTACGGCGCCTCGGGCCCCGACCGCATCGACGGCGGCGTCGGCAACGACACGCTCCTCGGCGGCGATGGCGCCGACACGCTCTCCGGCGGGCCGGGCGACGATGTGCTCTACGGCAACCGCGGCGCGGATGTCCTCTCCGGCGGCTGGAGCGAGGACGCGCTCTACGGCGGCAAGGACGGCGACACGCTGTACGGCGGCGGCAACGACGACACGCTGTACGGCAACGACGGCGCGGACCTGCTTTACGGCGGCTCGGGCGACGACCTTCTCTACGGCAACCGGGGCGCGGACACGCTGGTCGGCTCGCACGGGGCGGACACGCTTTACGGCGGCAAGGACGGCGACCTGCTGGCCGGCAACCATGGCGACGACCTGCTGTTCGGCAACCGGGGCGACGACACGCTGTCGGGCGGCGGCGGGAACGACACGCTCTGGGGCGGCGCGGGGCGCGACCTGCTGCATGGCGGCGCCGGCGCCGATGTGTTCCATGTCGAGAGCGCGGCGGAGGTCGCCGACTACGATCCCGACGAGGGCGACCGCATCGTGCTGGTCGCCCGGCCCGCCGCGGAAACCGTCGGCGGCGAAACCTGAGCGCCGGCGGCGAAAAAAATCGCGGGCGCGGGGGCGACAGTTCCGATTTCGCCCTCCCCGTCGCGCGCGGGCGAGAGGGGGCGGCGCGGCGGGCGTAACGGGGCGCCGAATCGGGTTCCGGGCCGCTCGCCATGCCGTCCTTCTCGCCCTCGATCCTCGCGCTGCTCGCCGGCGTCGCCCTGGTCTGGGCGGCGAACGGGCTGTGCTTCACGCTGCTCGCGCTGCGCATGGGGGCGGAGGGGTTCGCGCCATGGGAGATCGGCCTGGCGACGACCGCCTATTTCGTCGGCCAGCTGGCGGGCGCGGCGCTGTGCGGCCGGATCATCGAGCGGGTCGGCCATGTCCGCGCCTTCGCCGCCTTCGCCTCGATCGTCTCGGCGAGCGCCATCGGCTACGCCGTGCATGTCGATCTCTGGGTCTGGACGGCGCTGCGCGCGCTGCACGGCATGTGCATCGCCGGCGTGCTGATGACGGCGGAAAGCTGGCTCAACGGCGCGACCGCGAACACCGGGCGCGGCCGGCTGCTGGCGGTCTACACCATCGTGCAGTACCTGGCGATGAGCGCCGGCCAGCAATTGCTGAACCTGCACGCGCCGACCGGCTTCGTGCTGTTCACGGTGTCCTCGATCCTGTTCTCGCTGGCGCTGGTGCCGCTGGCGCTGTCGCGCTCGGCCCGCGCGACGGAGGTGGCGCCGTCGCGGCTGGGGCTGGCCGAACTGGCGCGGATTTCGCCGCTGGGCGTGACCGGCTGTTTCGCCGCCGGCGCGCTGATGGCGACGCTGTTCGCGCTCACGCCGGTCTACCTGGAGGCGCGGGGCTACGGCGTGTTCGACGTGGCGCTGTTCATGAGCGTCGTCATCCTCGGCGGGCTGGCGGTGCAATACCCGATCGGCAAGGCGTCGGACGTGTTCGACCGGCGCGCGACGATCGCGGCGGTGCTGTTCGCCGGCGCCGTGTTCTGTTTCGCGATCGCGCTGGCGCCGCTTCCGGGGTTCTGGTGGCTGGCGGGGCTGGCCGTGCTGTACAGCGGCGTGACGAGTTCGGTCTATCCGCTGGCGGTCTCGCACGCCAACGACCATCTCGACCCGGCGGACCTGGTGGCGGCGAGCGCCGGGCTGATCGTCGCCACCGCGATCGGGGCGGCGCTGGGGCCGCTGGCGGCGGCCGGCGCGATGGAGCTGGTCGGGCCGGACGGCCTCTACCTCGCGAGCGGCCTGATCTGCCTCGCGCTCGGCGGGTTCGCGGTGTACCGGATGACGCGCCGCCCCGGCCCGCCGGTCGAGGACCAGGGGCCTTACGTCCTGGTCCCGCGCACCACGCCGGCCTCGGCCGAACTCGACCCGCGCGCCGAACCGGACTCCCCGTAATAGGCCGTGACCACGTGCCGCGCCTCGGCGAAGAACAGCCAGCGCTCCACCGCCACGCCGAGCGCGCCCGACGCCGCGCCCAGCAGCGTCAGCGCAACCAGCCCGCCCCAGGACCCGACCATCGTGGCGGCGAGCGACGCCATCGCCGGAACCCCGAACAGCGCGGCGATGGCGATGCCGCGCAGCCGGGTCGAATGCCGCCGCGCGATCCGGTAGCCCATCTCGCGCATCACGTAGTTCTCCGACGTGGTCGGCCCGTCGAGGAGGCGCACTGGCGCGCCGGCGGGGCCGAGGCCGGTGGCGGTCGCGGCGTCGGTCGCGCCGAGGCCGCGGTCGATGTCGCGCCAGTAGGAGAGCTTGACCATCCCGCCCGCCGCCGCCAGCAGCAGCGCGATCCAGCCGAACGCCTCGGCGTAAACGCCGAAGACGGCCGCCACGAACCCGGCCAGCAACGCGCCGCACAGCGCCCCCAGCAGCAGGTAGGACGGAACCGTCAGCCCGTGGCTCCAGTTCGGGATCGTGCGCAGCGTCGCGTAGATTTTGCCGGTGCTGTACACCGTCGCCGCCGCCAGCAGCGCCGCCAGCAGGCCGAGCGCGCGCCACGGCAGGGGGAAGGTCTCCGGGAAGGTCCAGCCGAGGAGGAACAGCCCGGCCGGGATGTAGGCCAGCAGGGCCAGCAGCCCCTCCCGCGAAAGCCAGGAGGTCCGCCACTGCGACAGCGCCCGCCAGGCGCGCTCCGGCCGGCCGAGATGCGCGGTCGAGGCGAGCAGCCCGCCGGTGACCAGCGCCAGCGCGAGGCCGGCCGCCCAGGCGCCCGCCGGCCCGTGCGCCGGGAACAGTCCGACGGCCGCGAACAGGCCGGCCAGCGCCAGCAGGCCGTAGCCCGCGCCCGAAGCCGCGGTGAAAACGACGATCGACAGGGCCGGGTGCATCCGTCCCCTCCGCTAGCGCGACAGCACGGAGTCGATCCAGCGCAGCAGCGCCGCGCCGGGGCCGTCCGCGCCTTCCCCGCCGCCGTCCCCCCCGCCGTCCTGCGCGCCGGGGGCGGCGGCCAGCGCGGCGAGCGAGACCGGCAGCCCGTCCTCCCCGCCCCGGTCGCGGCGCGGTCGCGGCGGCAGGTACTTGTTGACCGGCCTGTAGCCCATCTCCGGCATCAGGTCGTAGCCGCCGCGCGCCGCCGACAGGCGCGAGACATCCGAGTCCGGGTCGCCGAGGTCGCCGAAATGCCGCGCGCCGGCCGGGCAGGTCGAAACGCAGGCCGGAACCCGGTCGATCTCCTCCAGGTTCTCGTTGTAGATGCGGTCGATGCAGAGCGTGCACTTCTTCATCGTGCCGTCGGCGTAGTCGTACTCCCGCGCGCCGTAGGGGCAGGCCCAGGAGCACAGCTTGCAGCCGATGCAGGTGTCGGCGTTCACCAGGACGATGCCGTCCTCCTCGCGCTTGTAGGACGCGCCGGTGGGGCAGACCGTGACGCAGGCCGGCTCCTCGCAATGCAGGCAGGAGCGCGGGAAGTGGACGGTGCGGCCGTCCGGCCCCTCGCCGGTCTCGAAAGTGTGGACCCGGTTGAACCACACGCCCCAGGCGCCGGCGTCGGCGCCGTCCCGGGTTTCGGTCCCGGAATAGGGGTTCCAGTCGGTGAGCGGCCCGGAATGCCCGCCGGCGTTCCACTCCTTGCAGTTGACGGCGCAGGCGTGGCAGCCGACGCAGGTGTCGAGGTCGATGACGAGGCCGAGCTTGCGCGCGCCCGGCGCGGCGGGAAGGCTCGTCATCGCCCGCCTCCCGGCCCGCCGAAGCGCAGGGCGGCGGCGCGCGCCCCGCCGGCGGTCGCGACCGGGCGCAGCGTCTCGAACCGCGGCCCGGCGGCCTTGTCCGGCCGGTCGGGGCCGATCCGCTCGACCCGCACCCGCAGGTCGAACCAGGCCGCCTGCCCGGTGATCGGGTCGGCGTTGGCGTAGCGGTGGCCGCCGCGCTCCGGCAGCAGGTCGGAGATCAGGTGGTTCAGCAGGAAGCCCCGCTCGGCCTCCGGCGCGCCGGGGGCCAGCCCCCAGGCGCCGGACCGCTTGCCGATGGCGTTCCAGGTCCACACCGTGTCCTCGTTCACCCCCTCCATGAGCGCGACCCGCGCCTCGATCGCGCCGTGGCGGGAGACGATTCGCACCCAGTCCCCGTCCTCGATCCCGCTTTCGGCCGCCCGGCGCCGCGCCATGTAGAGGCGGTTGTCGCCGTGGATCTGGCGCAGCCAGGCGTTCTGCGACCCCCAGGAATGGTACATCGCCATCGGCCGCTGGGTCAGCGCGCGCAGCGGGAAGGCCTCCGCGTCCGACGCCTCTTCCTCCAATGGCGGCCGCCAGGCGGGCAGCGGGTCGAAACAGGCGGCGATGCGGGCGCGGTGGATGTCCGGCGGCTGGACCGGCCCGTGCCCCTCGGCCGCGAGGCGGAACTTCTGCAGCGGTTCGAGGTAGAGCCGCAACGCGACCGGCGCGGCCGCCCCGATCAGGCCGAGCGCCGCCGCCTTCTCCAGGTAGGCCCGGTTGGCGTGCTTGTAATAGCGCTCCTCCGGCGCGAATTCGTGGCGCCAGAAGCAGCCGTTCTCGATGTAGCGGGCGAGCTGGTCCGGGTTGGGCGCGCCCTTGCCCTCGGCCGCGCCGTCGGCGCCGCGGAACCCGGCGAGCGAGCCGACGCCCGGCGCGCGCTCGTGGTTCACGATGTAGTCGGCGTAGCCGCCGGGATATTTCGGCCCGCCGTCCTCCGCCGTAAACGCCGGCAGCCCGATCCGCGCGCCGAGTTCGATCAGCACATCCTGGAACGGCCGCACGTCGCGGTCCGGCGCGACCACCGGCTGGCGGATCGCGTCCGCCGCGCCGTTGGCGTCGCAGATCGGCCGGTCGAGCAGGGAGATGCAGTCCCACCGCTCCAGGTAGGTGGTGTCGGGCAGCACCAGGTCGGCGTAGGGCACGGTCTCGGAGAAATAGGCGTCGGAGTAGACGATCCTCGGGATGCGGTATTCGCCCGTCGCCTCGTCGCGCGCCGTCAGCATGGCGATGGCGCCGGGCGTGTCCATCGACGAGTTCCACGCCATGTTGGCCATGTACATGAACAGCGTGTCGATGGGGTAGGGATCGCCATTGCGCGCGCCCTGGAGGACCAGGTGCATCAGGCCGTGCGCCGACATCGGCGCCTCCCAGGAGAAGGCCCGGTCGATCCGGCGCGGCGAACCGTCCGCCTCGACCAGCAGGTCCTCCGGCCCCATGGGAAAACCGAGCGGCGGGCCGGGCATCGGCGTGTCCGGCGCGACCTGGCCGGGCTTGCCGGCGGGCCTGAGCGGCGGCGGCGCGGGCCGGGGATAGGGCGGCTTGTAGCGGAAGCCGCCCGGAACGTCGATCGTCCCCAGCAGGATTTGTAGCGCATGGAGGGCGCGGCAGGTCTGGAACCCGTTGGAATGGGCCGAAATCCCGCGCATCGCGTGCATCGAGACCGGCCGGCCGACGAACTTTTCGTGGCGCCGCCCGGTCCAGTCGGTCCAGGGGATGTCGAGTTCGATCTCCTCCTCGAAGGCGAAATGGGCCAGTTCGGCGGCGAGGCGGCGGATGCGCGCCGCCGGCACGCCGCAGCGCTCGGCCGCCGCGTCCGGCCCCAGCCCCTCGTCGAGGAAGCGGTCCGCCAGCAACTGGAAGGCGGGCGCGCCGGTCCGCCCGTCGGGCAGCGGGAACGCGCCCATCAGCGCGGGCGCGAAGTCGCCTTCCCCGGCCGGCCGGGCGCGCCCCCCGGTCTTGTCCCAGGCGAGCGGCCGGCCCTCGGCGTCGCGCGCGTAGAGGCCGTGGTCGGCCGCGCCCTCGTGCCGGACGACCAGCCACGGCGCGTCGGTGTAGCGGGCGAGGTATGCCGCGTCGATCCGCCCGGCCTTCAGCAATTCGTGGATCACCGCGCCGACCAGCAGCCCGTCGGTCCCCGGCCGGATGCCGATCCATTCGTCGGCGATGGCGGAATAGCCGGTGCGGACCGGGTTGACGGAGACGAACTTGGCCCCGCGCGCCTTCAGCTTGCCGAGGCCGGCCTTGATCGGGTTGGAGTCGTGGTCCTCCGCCACGCCGAACATGACGAAGTATTTCGTGTGCTCCCAGTCCGGCTCGCCGAACTCCCAGAACGAGCCGCCGATCGTGTACAGCCCCGCCGCCGCCATGTTGACGGAGCAGAAACCGCCGTGCGCGGCGTGGTTCGGCGTGCCGAACTGGCTGGCCCAGAAGCCGGTCAGCGCCTGGCTCTGGTCGCGCCCGGTGAAGAAGGCGAGCTTGCGCGGGTCGGTCCGGCGGATGCCGGCGAGCCAGCCGGCGGCGGTTTCCAGCGCCTCCTCCCACTCGATCTCGACGAATTCGCCGGAGCCGCGCGGGCCGACGCGCTTCAAGGGCTTCGTCAGGCGGGCCGGCGAGTAGTGCTGCATGATCCCGGCCGACCCCTTGGCGCACAGCACGCCCTTGTTCACGGGGTGGGCGCGGTTGCCCTCGATGTAGCGGATCGCGCCGTCGCGCAAGTGCACCTTGATGCCGCAGCGGCAGGCGCACATGTAGCAGGTGGTGGTCTTCGTCTCGTCGGAGACGGGCGGCGAGGTCTCGACGGTCTCGCGGACGGTGGCGAAGGGGTTGGGGATCATCGGGCTTCCCGGGGGCCGGTGGCGCGCGCCGCACTCTCGCGCGCCCGCGCCGGCCCGGTCAAGCGGCGCCGGCGGCGGCGGTCTCGACGCGCCGGGCGAGGGCGTCGAAATCCTGGGGGCATTTCAGGCGGATGGCGGGGAGGTTGCGCGCGGCTTCCCGGCCCAACCTTTCCCGGCCTCCACCGAGGCTTTCGGCGAGGTTCCGCTCCCGGGCCAGAACCTCGAAATACCGTTCCTTGACATCGATCGCGGCGCGCACATCGCGCCAGCGCCAGTCCGGGGGCAGGTCGAGGCCGGCGAGAACCCAGGCCTCGATCTCCTCCCACGCCTCCTGCGCGAGGAAGACGGTCGCGGACCCGAACTCGTCCTCGATAACCTTCTCTATCTGTCTCAGACGCTTGCAGCGGCCCGTGTCGCCGTCGCGGTCGATGCAGAGGACGATCATGTCCATCCGGTCCCGGTACTGGGAAACGATGTCGCGTATCCGTTCCGGCTTCAGCGCCTCGTTCACGCCGCCGAGCAGCGGGTCGAGGCACATGGTCACGACCGCGCGCCGCCGGCCGAGGCGCGCGAAGAGGCGCTGGAACAGCGGCTTCAGGATGTACTGGTCGTTGCGGAAGTCCTCGGGGACGATGAGAACCCTCACTCGGCGGCCTCCTCGTCCTCGCGCCCGGTCCCGTCCTCGCGCCCGTCCTCGTCGTCGTCCCGGTCCTCGGTGAACGCGAGCATGTTCTCCATCCAGCCGCCCTCCAGCAGCCGGCCCAGGCCTTGCGTTCCGCGCAGTTCCCGCGCGTTGGGCAGGTCGGCGAGCGGGCGGATAATCGCGTCCCGCCTGTGTTCGAGGCGGCAGACGACGGAGGCGTTCTCGAAGGTCGTGTCGTTCATCAGGGTCAGCATCGTCGGCGAATGCGTGGTGGCGACCACCTGGATGCCCCCCTCCTTCGTCCGCCGCTCGATCAGTTCCAGCAGCAGGTGCAGCCGCGCGGGGTGGACGCCGCTGTCGATGTCCTCGAAGAAATAGAGGCCCTTCGACTCCTCCGAGAACATCGCCGCCAGCAGGGCGAGGAAGCGCAGCGTGCCGTCGGAGGCGGAGAAGGCGGAGACGGTCCGCCCGTCCTTCTCCTTCAGCATCAGGTGGACGCGGCCCGACGGGTCGAGCGGGAACTCCAGGTCAGCCGCGTCCATCGGCGTCAACGCGCCGAACCACTCCTCCAGGAGCGCCTTGCGGGCCGGATCGGCGCAGATCGACTGGAGGACGGCCGGCAGGTTCTCCCCCCGGTCGCCGAGCACGGTCTGGCCGGGGAAGGCGGGCTGCCGCATTCGGTCCGGAACCGGGTCGAGGAAGCGCATGTGCGAAAATTCCTCGACCACCGCGCTTACCGTCGCCGCGCTGGCGGTGCCACGAAATGCGTCAAATTTTTCTGTCTCGATCAGCATAGGAATATTTCTACCACGAACACTTTCCAATTCTTTTATCCAGCCTCTAAACAGAAAGTTAATATCTTTATTTGCATCGAATTTATTGCTTGTGGGACGAGAAAAAATAACATCAACGTCTTTATTTATCGTTTTGGACAAATATTCCCCAGACACCGCAAGATCGAAATTAGGACGCATTCCCGTAAAACAAGCAATAGAATAGTGCACATGGTCAATTCCAAACAAATTTTCTGTGGTAAACAGAAATGCCTTGCCGCCGAACCGCGAGATTTCTCCCGGAGCGCCCCGGATACCCTCCCATTCGACTTGTCCGCCCGGCCCGAACTTGCCGCCGAGGATTTCCGGCAGTGTGTAGCCGCGCCCCACGCCGTGCAGGAAGCGGAAGGCGTCGCGGATGTTGCTCTTGCCGCTGGCGTTGGCGCCGACGATCAGCGTGAACGGGCCGACGCGCAGCGTCTCGTCCGCGAAGTTCTTGAAGTCCTTCAAGCGAAGCGAGGTGATCACGGCCGCGTCCTCCCCTAACCTCACGTCAGCGCGTCGATCTGTTCGTCGGTCAGCGTGCCCGGCACGATGGTGACCGGGACGCGCAGCGTGTTGACGCCCTTGCCGGCCAGGTGGGCGATCAGCGGCCCCGGCCCTTCCTTGCCCGTCCCGGCCGCCAGCACCAGCACCGAGATCGAGGTGTCCTCCTCGACCAGCGCCGTCAACTCCCGCACCAGCGGGCCGGAGCGGATGTGGATCGCCGGCGTGCGGCCGGAAAGCGCCATCGCCTCGCCCGCCAGTTCGCCGAGCCGGTGTTCGGCGGCCTCGCGCGCCTCGTCCTCCATCAGCGCGCCGACGCCGGCCCAGTGGTGGAAGCCCGCCGGCTCGATCGCGTGGAACAGCGCCACCCCCGCGCCGGTGCGCCGCGCGCGCATCGCCGCGAAGCGGAGCGCGACCGGCATCTCTTCCGAATCGTCCGCGACCACCAGGAACGTCCGGTGGCGGGTCCGCTCGTCGCCGGCGGCGTCGGACATCGGCCTTCCTTTCGCCGTCGCGGGCTACGCCGGCCCGGCTCCCGGCGCCGCGCCCGCCTCCCGCTTCGCCGCCTCCTCCGCGACCAGCTCCTTCTTCGACAGCTTGCCGATCATGGTTTTGGGCAGTTCGTCGCGGAACTCGACATGCTTCGGCATTTCGTGCCGGCCCAGCTTGTCGCCGAGGAATTCGCGCAACCCGTCGGCCCCCAGCGCGCCGCCGGCGGCGAGCTTGACGAAGGCCTTCACCGCCTCGCCGGTGTACTCGTCCGGCACGCCGATGACCGTGACCTCCTCGACCGCGGGATGGCGGTAGATCGCCTCCTCGACATTGCGCGGGAACACATTGTAGCCGCTCACCAGCACGAGGTCCTTCTTGCGGTCGACGATGAAGAGGTAGCCGTCCGCGTCGAGATGCCCGACATCGCCGGTGCGCAGCCGGCCCTCGACGATGGTTTCGGCCGTCGCGTCCTCGCGCCGCCAGTAGCCCTTCATCACCTGCGGACCCGCGATGCAGATCTCCCCGTCCTCGCCTTGCGGCAGGACCTTCAGGGGGTCGTCCTTGTCCACGATGACGATTTCGGTGCCGGGCACCGGAAGGCCGACCGAGCCCTCCTTGTTGACGCCCTCGAAGGGGTTGGCGGCGGCGATCGGCGAGGATTCGGTCAGCCCGTAGCCCTCGACCAGCTTGCAGCCCGAAAGCGCCTCGAAGCGCCGCTTGATCTCCAGCGGCAGCGGGGCGCCGCCCGACAGGCAGGTCTCGATCGAGGTGAGGTCGAAGCTCGCGAGCTTCGGGTGGTTGACGATGGCCGTGTACATGGTCGGCACGCCGGGGAAGAGCGTCGGCTTCTTCTTCGTGATGTCCGCGAGCACGGGATCGAGTTCGAAGCGCGGGCGCATCACGATGGAGCCGCCGACGGCGATCGTGAAGTTCATCACCACCGACATCGCGAAGACATGGAAGAAGGGCAGCACGCCCATCATGCGCTCCCGTCCGGGCTTCACGCCCGGATTCCACAGCACCGCCTGGTGCACGTTGGCGTGGAGGTTGGCGTGCGTCAGCATCGCGCCCTTCGGGACGCCCGTCGTGCCGCCGGTGTACTGGAACACCGCGACATCCTCGCGCGGGTCGATCTCCGGCGTCGCGTGGCGCCCGTCGTTGTCGAGCAGCCGCTGGAAGGGCACATGCCGCGCGTCGTTCGGAACCCTGGCGATCTCGCCCCGCTTGAGCAGCCCGAACAGCAGGTTCTTCGGAAAGGGCAGGACATCCTGGAGCGCGCCGACCACCAGCGTGCGTATCCTTGTGCGCTCCAGCAGCGCCGCCATCTTGGGGTAGAGCGCGACGAGGCCGAGCGTCACCATGATGTCGGTCCCGGAATCCTCGATCTGGTGCGCCAGCTCCTCTTCCGAATAGAGCGGGCTGTAGTTGACCACCGTGCCGCCGGCCTTGAGGATCCCGAAATAGGAGACCACGAATTGCGGGCAGTTCGGCAGGAACAGGCCCACCCTGACGCCCTTGCCGACGCCGAGCTTCTGGAAGCCGGCGGCCGCGCGGTCCGTCATGGCGCCGAGTTCGGCGTAGCTCCAGGTCCGGCCGAGGAAGTCCATGCTCTCCCCGTCCGGAAACCGCGCGACCGCGTTGTCCAGGATCGCGTGGAGCGGGCCTTCGGGGATTTCGGCGTCCCATTCCACATTGTCGGGATACGCGGCGAGCCACGGGCGCCTGTCGTCCATCTCTCCCTCCCCCTCCTCGGCCGCGCGGAGTCGCGGCCCGCCGAGACTACCGCATCCCGGGCGGCGTGGCGATACGGCCGGCGCGGCGACCGCCGCCGCGGGCGGCCCGCTAAAGCCGGTCCAGGACCTCGCGGAAACGGGCGAGCGGCGCCCGGTCGCGCAGCATGGCGATCGGCGCGCCGAAATGCCCCGTCTTCCAGACGAAAAGGTTTTCCGGCGGCGGGTCCCAGCGCCGGACCAGCGCCCGCGCGCCCTGGAAGGGCGCCACGGCGTCGTGGGCGCCGAGCACGCTCACGATGTTCTCCGGCGGGACGGGCGCGTCCTCCCCCGTGTCGAGCAGCGGCAGGAACCGGCCGGCGCGGCCGGGCGTCCAGCCGCGCGGCGCGATGGCGCCGGCGACGTTCCAGGTCCGGGCCAGCGCGCCCCACATCGCGTCCTCGACGCGGCCGCAATGGGTGACCAGAAGCATCGCGTCCGGCCGGAGCGCCGGCGGCCAGTCGCGCGCCCTGTGCGCGACGATCTGGGCCGTCATGGCGCCGAGGCTGGAGCCGCCGATGGCGACCGGCCCCCGGCCCGCCCGCCGGAACAGGTCGACCAGCACCGCCCATTCGCGCGCGGCGGCGATGAAGTGGTCGAGCGCGCCGCAAGGCGCCGCCGCGACGAACCGTTCCCCGCCGTAACGGCCGGGAAGGACGCGCCGCCCGTGCCACGGCGCCTCCGGGCGGACCACCCGCACGCCCATCGCGACCAGCGCCTCGATCTCGTCCACCGCGCCCCGCCAGTGGTCGAACTCGACCCCGATTCCGTGGCCGAATATCAGCGTCGGCGGATCGGCGTCCCCGACAGGCTCGCAGACCCGCGCGACGACCTCGTCGTTCGCGCGGGCCGACGGGGAGGCGAACCGGAGCCAGTAGTCCCGCCGCCCCGGCGCGGCGGGGAAGGGCCGGGAGGCCGCGACGGCCGGCATCGGATCGGGCGGGACGAAGGCGCGCGCCGGCTCCGCCGTCAGGCCGCCGTAGAGGGCCTCGACCTCCTCCAGCGCCGGAACCTCCCAGAGGAACGGTTTCGCCCGTCCGTGGGCGCGGAAGGGCGCGAACGCCCGGCGCAGCGCGTTGAAGGCGTGGCTGTCATGCAGCCGCGCGCGCTCGGCGGCCTCCAGCGCGGCCGGCGCCGCGCCGGCCGTCCCGAAAAAGGCCTCCTCCCAGGCGCGCCCGCTTTCGAGCGCCCGCGCGCGAACCCGCTCGAAGCGGTCGAGGCGCGCCCCCAGCGCGCGCTCCAGGCCCGGCGAGGGCGGCATGTCCATCGCCTCGAGATACCGCGCGACCGATCCTTCCGCGGCCCCCGCCGCCGCCCAGAGCCGGGACAGCGGCAGGAACCATTCCGACAGGAACGACAGGGCGGCGCGGTCGAGCCAGGGCCGGGCGACCAGGCCGCCGAGCGGCGAGCGCAGGCACGCGCGCGCGAACTCCGGCGCGCCAACGCCGCGATGCGGGGGATTACGCAGAGCCGGCCCGCTTTCGTTCGAGATGGGCGCGCAACTGCTGGATCGACCCCGCGTAATAGGCGAGCAGCGGCCGCTGCCCCTCTTCCGGGACCAGGCCGCCGTCGCGCTCCGCGATCAGCCGGCGCTTGCGCAGGGACCGCACCGCCTTTTCGATCTCGACGGCTTCCCTGCCTTCCTTGAGCGCGACATGGGCGCCCAGCGCGCGCGCCTCGTCGAGCCATTGCAGGGCGCGGCGCCCGACCGCCTTGCGGTCCAGCGGCCCGTCGGCCTCGACCAGGACCGTCGAGACCAGCGGCACGGCGAGCACCGGGACGACATCGACGATCCGGCGCGTCAGCTCCTCGCCCAGCTCCTCCACGGCCGCGAACAACGCCCTCTTGTCGAGCGTCGAGAAGTTCAGCCCCCGCGCGTTCGACCACTCCCTGAGCGAGACGGGTTCGCCGAAATTGGCGCAGGCGACCCCGAAGCCGGGGAACCGGCCCCGGAGCTTCTGCCATGTTATCCGGGCGACGAAGCGGAGCGTCGAGCCAACCACGAAGCCGCCGCCCCGGCCCTTGAAATCGGCGTCGGGATTGGCGACGAGCGTGCGCTCCTCCATCACGCGGTCGAAATTGGTCGCCACCGGCACGAACTCGACATCGTAGGCGCCGGCGGGATCGAAGGTCTTGGTGATGTAGCCCAGCATTCCGAGCTTCGGCCGGCCGATCGCGCCGTCCCGCGACAGCTTGCCCTCGGCGAAGACCGCGTGGGGAACGCACGCCTCCGTCGCCATCTGCACATAGCGCTCCAGCGCCTTGCGGTAGAGCGGGTCGCCCGAATCGCGGCGCAGGATGTAGACGCCGGCGAGGCGCAGCAGGCCGCGCAGCGGCCAGATCCGCGCCCACTCCCCGGCGCCGTAGGACAGCGCCACCGAACGGGCGGCGAGATAGGTCACCAGCAGGTAGTCCACGTTGCTGCGGTGGTTGATGAAGAAGACGACGGCGGTGTCCGGCGGGGCCCGCGCCGCCGCCCGCTCGTGGGCGAAGCCCAGCCGCACCCGGTAGAACGCGCGCAGCAGCCGGCGGGCGCCCCAGTATCCCAGCCCGAAATAGAAATAGGCGTTGAAGGCCGGCACCATCTCGCGGGCGATCTGCGAGACCTCGGCCATCAGCCTCTCGCGCTCCTCGCCGCGCTTGGCGGCGGTCTCCGCGACGGTCTCCATGACTTCGGGGTCGAACACCAGCCGGTCGATCAGCACCCGCCGGGTCGTCAGCTGGAAGGTCGGCAGTTCGAGTCCGAACCGGGCGTTGGCGTCGTCGATCGCCCGGTTGATCCGGCGGCGCAGATACCAGCGCAGGCCGGGAATGAAGACATCGTCCACGGCCGCGAGGACCGCGAGCGCGACGATGACGACGAACAGCCAGACCGGCAGCGTGATCGTTGCGTCCATCGGTGTCTAAGGCCGGCCTGGCGCGCGCATTCGCCGAACCCCCCTCGCGTGGCCCCGCCGGGCCGGAGCCGTCCCCGGCCGGCCGGGCGGCGGCCGCCGGGCGGGCGGCGGCGGCCGGGCGGACGCGGAACGGCCCGAACCTTCCCCCGCGCCGCCCGCCCCTGTCAAGAAACCCGCCGCCGCCCCGTCCGCCCGCCGCGCTACACGTTGCGGAAAACCACGCCCGCGAGCCAGCCGGCGGCGACGGCGACGACGATGGCGGCGATGCCGTAGAGCGGCGAGCGGTCGTGGGCGAAGGCGTAGACCTCGGCGCCGAAGCCGGTCTTCTCCACCACCATCGGCGTCGCGACCGCCTGCACCGCGCCGTCCTCGCGGAACAGGTACACCGTCGCCGTGTACTCGCCGGTCGCCATGTTGGCCGGGAACCGCACGGTGGCGCGGAACAGCCGGTCCTCGATCACCGCGACCTCCGCCGGCTCGCGGCTGTAGAGGCCCTCGGCCTGCTTGTTGCGGATCAGCGCGGCGCGGAACGCGGCCAGTTCCGCCTCCGGCCGGTGGCGGTGGGCCGGCGCGGGGAGGAAGCGCAGGTTCGCGACGCCGATCCCGCGGTTGGCGCGCATCTCCGGGGAGCCGATCTCGGCCAGCGGCCGGCTCGCGGCGACGGCGTGGAAGTTCGGCGCCCCCTCGAAGGCGACGCTGTCGGCGTTGGCCCACACGCCGGCGATCCGCCGCTTGCGCCGCACCGTCGCCGTCTCCGGCGGGCCGGAGATCGTCACCACGATGTCGCCCTTGCCGTCCACCGCGCCGAACAGCAGCACATCGGCCCCGGTGAAGCCGGTGTCGATGGCGACATGGCGCCGCGAGAGGTCCGCCACCAGCGTCTGGCCGAGCGCCGCCGCCGCCGGGACGAGCGCGAGGAGCAGCGCCAGCGGGGCGGCGGCGGCGAGCGGTCCCACGGCCCGCCCCCTCATTGGGCCAGGACCGGGGCGATCGAGTACAGGTCGTCCGGCCGGACCGCCAGGTCGTAGGCGATCTTGGCGCAGACGCCGAGCACCATCAGCGACAGCAGGCCGCGCAGCTGCTCGCCCCTGAGCCGCGCGCTGTACTTGCTGCCGTACTGCGCGCCCACCACCGCCCCCAGCAGCAGCAGCAGCGCCAGCACCACGTCCACCGTCTGCGTCGAGATCGCCTGCAGGAAGGTCACGTTGGCGGTGACGAAGACGATCTGGAACAGCGAGGTGCCGACCACCACCGTCGTCGGCATCCCCAGCAGGTAGATCATCGCCGGCACCATGATGAAGCCGCCGCCCACGCCCATCAGCGCCGACAGCACGCCCACCGCCGCGCCGACGCCGAAGGGGAGGATCGCGCTGATGTAGAGCTTCGAGCGCCGGAACCGCATCTTCAGCGGCAGGCCGTGCAGCCAGTTGTGCCGGTGCAGCTTGCCGCGCCGCGCGCCGACGACGCGCGACCGGCGGATCGCCCGCGCGCTCTCCCACAGCATCAGCCCGCCGATCGCGCCGAGGAAGACGACGTAGCAAAGCCGGATAACGAGGTCGATCTGGCCCAGCTCGCGCAGGTAGCCGAACAGCGCCACGCCGAGCGAGGAGCCGGCGAAGCCGCCGGCCAGCAGTACCGCGCCCATCTTGAAATCGACATTGCCGCGCCGCCAGTGCGCGATCGCGCCGGACACCGAACTGGCGACGATCTGGTTCGCCTCGGTGCCGACCGCGACCGGCGGCGGGACGCCGATGAAGATCAGCAGCGGCGTCATCAGGAAGCCGCCGCCCACGCCGAACAGCCCCGACAGGAACCCGATCGCGCCCCCCATCCCGAGGATCAGGAAGATATTGACCGACATCTCCGCGATCGGGAGGTAGATGTGCATGGGTTCGGACGGCCCGGGACGAGGAAACCGCGCGCCCGCCGCGCCCGCCGCGCGACGCCGTTCCGGGGCGCGCCGGGCGGACCGGCGAAAGCACGGGCAAGCCTAGGCGATTCGCCGCCGCCCGGCCATCCGTTGTTTCGCGTTTCCGAGGAGGCGCCGCTATTCCCGGTTCGGTCGGGCCGCCGGCGGACTTCCAGGCCTCGATGCCGCCGGCGAGGCGATGGAGCGGGCCGGGATGGCCGGCGGCGCGCAGCATTTCCGCCGCCACGCCGCAGCGCACGCCGCTCTTGCAGTGCAGCACCGCGCGCCGCCCGGCGCCCCCGCCGATCGCGGCCGGGTCGAAGGACGACAGCGGGACGAGGCGCGAGCCGGGGATGCGCTCGGCCGCGAATTCGGCCGGCTCGCGCACATCGTAAAGGTCGGCCTCGCCGGCCCGCAGCCACTCGGCGAGCGTGCGGGCGTCGATCATGGTGTCGGCGGGGCCGGCTCCGGCCATGCGCGCTCCTCCCCTTCGGGGGCGTCGGCGGGAGGCCCCACCATGCCCGCGCGCCGGCCGCGCTTCAAGCGCCGCGCGCGGCGCCGGGATCGAAACCGGAAAGCGCCTCGGCCCGCAGCGCCTCGGCGATCTCGCCCTTCAGCGCCGCGAAACCCGGGGCGGAGCGCGCGCGCGGGTCGCGCGGGCGGCCGAAATCGGCGGCGAACGCCCGCAGCGCCCGGCCGGGCCGGGCCGACAGCGCCACCACCCGGTCGGCGAGGAACAGCGCCTCGTCGATGTCGTGCGTCACCAGCAGCACCGTGCGCCGCTCGCGCCGCCACAGGCCCTCCAGCATCTCCTGCATCAGGCCGCGGGTCTGCTGGTCCAGCGCGCCGAAGGGTTCGTCGAGCAGCAGCACGCCCGGACCGGGGGCGAGCGCCCGGGCGAGCGCGGCGCGCTGGCGCATCCCGCCGGACAGGCTCGCCGGATAGTGGTCCGCGAAGCCCGACAGGCCGACGGCCGCCAGCCAGCGGTCCACCGCCTCCGCCCGCTCGCGCGCCGGCCGGCCGCGCAGCCCGAAGCCGACATTGCCCCGCACCGTAAGCCACGGGAACAGCGCGAAATGCTGGAACACCATGCCGCACGCCGCCGCCGGCCCGTCCACCGGCGCGCCGGCGACCCGCACCGCGCCCTCGTCCGGCGCCTCCAGCCCCGCGATCAGGCGCAGCAGCGTGGACTTGCCGCAGCCCGACGGGCCGACCACGGCGACGAACTCCCCCTCCGCGACCCGGAGGTCGAGCGGGCCGAGCGCCGCCACCGGCCCGGCCCGGCCGCGCGCCGGATAGCGCCGCGTCGCGCCCTCGACCGAAAGCGCGCCCATGCGGGGCCGCGTCAGGCCGCGTCCGGGCCGCCGGCCGACTCCTGGCCCTGGACCGTGAAGAAGGAGGCCGAGATCGGCTGTTTCGGCAGCTCCACCTCGAAGTCGATCGTGCGCGCGACCGGGCTGGCCTTGCCGCGCACCACCAGCCCCTCGTTCGGACCCGGCATCGGGTTGCGGGCGAGCGGCACGGCGTCGCAGGCGGTGTAGACGCAGATGTAGAGGCCGCGCGGCCGGTCCGAGCGGTTCGGCGCCGATCCGTGGGCGAGCCGCGTGTGCATCAGGCAGACCGACCCGGCCGGGCCGGTGACCGCGACCTGCCGGCGGGCGAGCGCCGCCTCGTCCTCGTCCGAGACCCGGCCAACGAAGGCGCCGTCGCGGAACAGCGAGTACATCGGCCCGCGATGCGTCCCCGAAACGACCATGAGGCAGCCGTTCTCCTCCGTCACGTCGTCGAGCATCAGCAGCGCCGTGACCACGTCGTCGTTGGAGTGGGGCGTGAAGGCGAAATCCTGGTGGTAGTGCACGGTCGTGTTGGCGCCGGGGCATTTCAGGTTGATCTTGCAGTGGTGGAACTTGACGTCCGGCCCCACCAGGTCCGCCGCCATGTCCGCGACGCGCGCGTTCGACATCGCCTCGAAATAGTGCCCGGAAATGTCGGAGGGGTTGTTGACGCGGCGCAGCGCCGGACGCTCCGGCGTGTGCTCCGCGCCCATGTCGAAGCGCGCGCGGCCGTCGAGCGTCGGCGGCCCCCAGGGTTCGGAATGCGCCCGGCTCTCGTCCACCCAGCCGTCGAGTTCGGCGCGCAGCCGCGCCAGCTGTTCCGGGGTCACGGCGTCCCCGGCGACGATCCAGCCGTCGCGGCGGTAGCGGGCGACCTGTTCGGGGGTCAGCGCGGTCGGCATGGCGGTTCCTCCCGGTCCGGTTTGCGCCGCTCCATGGATACGCCGAATGACAGCCGCGCCTCAAGCCGTTATCCTGCGCCGGTCCCGCGAGGCGGCTGGAGGGACCGGACGGTGGACATCGACCCCCTGGAGCGCCGCGCCCTCGGCATCCTGTCCGAGGCGGCGGGCGAGCGGCTCGGCCCGGCCGATCCCGTCGCCCGCGAGTTGCGCCGCGCCTACGACAGCGGCGGGGCCGCCGACAGGGACCGGGCGATCGGCGCCTTCGACGCGCTGCCCGGCTGGCGGCGGGGCGAGATCGGCCGCGCGGCGAGCGAACGGGCGCGCGGCGGCGAACCGCCGGATGTTTCGCCGGATGTTCCGCCGGACGCCGCGCCCGAAGCGCCGCTCCCGGAGGACGGGGACGCGGAGGACGACGCCCCGCCCGACGCGCCGCCGCCCCCGTTCCTGCTCCGGCGGGACGGCTGAACGGAGGGAGCGCGGCATGGCCGGAACCGTCAGGGTCGAAATCCCGTTCGAATCCCTCGATCCGCTGACCATCGGGTCGTGCGACGACCCGAGCATGGTGTACCGCGAAACCGTGGCGATCGAGATCCCCCGGCGCAACCTCTGGGCGCGGATCGAGCCGAACGAGCCGCCGCCGGTCGGCGATGTTGCGGCGGCGGCCGCGCGGGCGCTGGAGCGGCCGTTCCGCGGGCCGCGGTTCTCCGAACTGCTCGGCCCCGACAAGTCGGTGGCCATCGTCATCGACAACCAGTTCCGCCCGACCCCGGCCTCGAAGCTGCTGCCGGCGGTGTTCGACGCCATCGACCGCCGCGGCGTCCGCGACGCCCGCGTGGTGTGCGCCAACGGCAAGGTCTTCCCGATGTCCGACCGCGACACGGAGCTGAAGATCGGCCGCGCCAACCTCGACCGCATGGCCGCGATGGGCATCCCGTTCCACCAGAACGACGACCCGCGCAACCCGGACATGTACCGCTTCGTCGGCGTCTCCTCGCGCGGCACGCCGGTCTGGCTGCACCGGGAGGTCGCCGGGCGCGACACGATCCTGACCATCGGCCAGGCCCAGGCGAACCACTGGGGCTACGGCGGCGGCGGCAAGCTGATCCTGCCGGGCGTGGCCTCGGACGAGACCATCGAGTCCAACCACGGCGCCTTCGTCATGTCGCCGGCGACGCATTACGGCGCGATGGCGGGGCCGATGCGCTCCGACATCGACGAGGTCGCGACCATGTGCGGCCTGACCTGCACGCTGAACGCGGTGCTGGACACCAGGGGCGCGGTCTGTTTCCTCAATTTCGGCTCCCATCCCGACGCGCACCGCGAGGCGATCCGGGTCTTCAACTCGATCTACGCCTACCACCGGCCGACGGGCGGGCCGGCGGACATCGCGGTCTGCGGCGTGTTCGCCCCGACGGACCACCTGTTCTTCCACACCGGCTGGGGCTGCATGTCGGCGGACCTGGTTCTGAAGGACGGGGGCGACATGGTGTACTGCTCGCCCAGCCCCGGCGTGCGCACCGGCTTCGGCGACTTCCCCGGCTTCGCCCTGTTCGACCTGATGAAGCCCTACATGCCGCCCTCGCCGGAGAATATCGAGCGGCTGGCCCGCGACATCCACCACCGCAGGGTGGAGATGTGGGCCGGCTGCATCTGGGCGCCGATCTACGAGGTGATGGCGCGCAAGCGGCTGGTCGTGGTGACGCTGGAGGAGAACCTCGGGATGGCGCGCGACATCGGCTTCGCGGCGACGACATCGGCGCAGGAGGCGTTCGACGCGGCGCTGGCGCGCCACGGGCCGGACGCCAGGGTCGTCGTGCTGCCCTACGCCCGCTACCAGATGCCGAACGACGCGATCCGGATGCCGTCGGCCCGCTTCGGCCCGACGGCGGCGGCAACGATGGCGGCCGGATAGGCGCGGCGGCGGCGGGGAGGGGGGCGATGGCGGCGCGCGGGATCGGCGGCTCGACGACCGTGCTGGAGGCGATGGCGCGCTTCCCGGACGGCCGGGCGGCGGCGCTGATGGCGCGGCTGGGCTGGCCCTGCGCGCTGTGCGCGGCGCGGGCGCGCGAGCCGCTGTCGCTCGCGGCGAAGCGGCACGGCAACGCGCCGCGCGCGGTCGTCGAGTGCTTCCGCGCGCTGGAGGCCGGCGGCCCGGACGACGCGGCGGTCGAGGCCGCCCGGCGCCCGCCCGAATCCCGCCCCGCCCCGGCGGAAGCCTGGCGCGCCCTGGCGGCGCGGTACGGGGGGTAGGGGCGGGGGGCGAACTCCGGCTCTACAACAGCTTCTGGATCGCGGCGAGCACTGCGACGCCAATGCCGACGGCGGTGTACATCCGCACGGTCAGGCGCATTTCCAGCGCCGCCATTTCCGCCTTCAAGTCGGCGATGTCGGTCTTGAGGGCCGCGATGTCGGCCTTCGTCGCGCCGCCCTCGTTGATGGCGTCGCGCACCATATCGACGGCGGCCTCGGCCTGGGCCTCCTCGAAGCCGGCCCGGCGCAGCGATACGATGGCGGCGTGCGTGTCGAAAGTCGCGGCCTTGGCCATGCGGGGCGCTCCTCCCTCGCGGAACCGGGACAGTCTGGGCGGGCGGGCCGGGCGGCGTCAAGCGTTTGGCGGTGGGGGTGGGATTCGAACCCACGGTGCGCTCGCGCGCACAACGGTTTTCGAGACCGCCCCGTTCGACCGCTCCGGCACCCCACCGCCGGCCGGCGGGTTGTAGCGCCCGGCCCCCGCGCCGCCAACCCCTTTCTCGCCGCCGGGCCGGCCGGCCGGCGATTCGCCGGTTGACAGCGCCGGCGGCGCTGCTATGGTCCGCGCCTTGCGGCGCGCCCCGGCCGGCGGCGCGCCTCGGCATGTTGCGGGAATGTCCGATGTACGCGGTTCTGAAGACCGGCGGCAAGCAGTACAGGGTCGCCGCGAACGACATCCTCGAGGTCGAGAAGCTCCCCGCCGAGGCGGGCGAGACGATCGAACTCGGCGAGGTGCTGATGATCGGCGACGGCGAGGCGACCGAAGTCGGCGCGCCGCTGGTCGAGGGCGCGCGCGTCGCGGCCGAGGTGCTGGAGCAGAAGCGCGGCAAGAAGGTCATCGTCTTCAAGAAGAAGCGGCGCAAGAACTACCGCCGCACCAGGGGCCACCGCCAGGACCTGACCGTGCTGCGCATCGCCGGCGTGCTGCGGCCGGGGGAGACGCTGGCGGCGGCGGTCCCGGAGCCGGCGGAGCCGGTCGAAACGGCCGCGCCCGAACCGGCGGCGGCGGACGGCGAGGGGGAGGCGTAACGTCATGGCGCACAAGAAAGCGGGCGGCAGTTCGCGCAACGGCCGCGATTCGGCGGGCCGGCGGCTCGGCGTGAAGAAATACGGCGGCCAGGCGGTGATCCCGGGCAACATCATCGTCCGCCAGCGCGGCACCAGGTTCCATCCCGGCTCCAATGTCGGCATGGGCAAGGACCACACGATCTTCGCCAAGATCGTCGGCAAGGTCGGCTTCCGGCGCGCCGCCCGCGGGCGCGTCTATATCGACGTGGAGGCCCTGGCGGCGCCGGCGGAATAGCGCCGCCCCGGCGACGGGCGCGGCGGGACGAGGGGGAACGGGGCGGCCGTTCCCCTTTTTCGCGGTCCCCAGGCGCGCGGCGGGAAACCCCGGCCCATGAAGTTCCTCGACCAGGCCAAGGTGCACATCAAGAGCGGCGACGGCGGCCATGGCTGCGTCAGCTTCCGGCGCGAGGCCCATGTCGCGCGCGGCGGCCCGGACGGCGGCGACGGCGGGCGCGGCGGCGATGTCGTCGCGGTGTGCGTGGACGGGCTGAACACGCTGATCGACTACCGCTACCGCCAGCATTTCCGCGCGCCGCCGGGCCGGCCCGGGGCCGGGCGCGGCAAGACCGGCCCGTCGGGCGATTCCGTCCTGCTGCGCCTGCCGGCGGGGACGGAAATCCTGGAGGACGACCGCGAGACCCCGATCGCCGACCTGACCGCGGTCGGCCAGCAAGTGGTGCTGGCCCGGGGCGGCGACGGCGGCTTCGGCAACCTGCGCTACAAGAGTTCGACCAACCGGGCGCCGCGCAAGTCCCTGCCGGGCTGGCCGGGGGTGGAGAAATCGGTCTGGCTGCGGCTCAAGCTGATCGCCGACGCCGGGCTGGTCGGCCTGCCCAACGCCGGCAAGTCCACGCTGCTGGCGACGGTGAGCCGGGCGCGCCCGAAGGTCGCCGACTACCCCTTCACCACGCTGCATCCGGGCCTCGGCGCGGTCGGCTTCGCGGACGAGGAGTTCGTGCTGGCCGACATTCCCGGCCTGATCGAGGGCGCGCACGAGGGGGCCGGGCTGGGCCACCGCTTCCTCGGCCATGTCGAGCGCTGCGGCGCGCTGCTGCACCTGGTGGACGCGACGGGGGAGGACCCCGCCGACGCCTGGCGGACCGTGCGCGGCGAACTCGACGCCTACGGGGCCGGCCTGTCCGGCAAGCCGGAGGTGGTCGCCGTCACCAAGATCGACGCGCTGGACCCGCGCGCGGCGGCCGAGGCGGCCGGCCGCGTGGCGGAGGCGAGCGGCGGGCCGGTCCACGCGATCTCCTCCGTCGCCGGCCTCGGCATCGACCGCGCGCTGTCGGACCTGCTGCGCCATGTCCGCGCCGCGCGCGCGGCGGCGGCCGTCGAACGGGAAGGGGCCGGCGCGTGGTCGCCGCATTGACGCCCGCGCGGCCGAACGCGGCCGGCGCGCCCGGCGCGCCGTCCTCGCCGCTGGCGGGGGCGCGGCGCCTCGTGGTCAAGGTCGGCTCCGCCCTGCTGGTCGAGGAGGCGGGCGGCGAGATCCGGAGCGCCTGGCTGGACGCGCTGGCCGGCGACATCGCCGGGCTGCGCGGCCGCGGCAAGGAGGTGCTCATCGTCTCCTCCGGCGCCATCGCCGTCGGCCGCCGGAGCCTCGGCCTGACGGGGTCGGTCCTCAGGCTGGAGGAGAAGCAGGCCGCCGCCGCCGCCGGGCAGATCGTCCTTGCCCACGCCTGGCGCGAGGCGCTGGGCCGGCGCGGCATCGCGGCGGCGCAGATCCTCCTCTCCCCCGACGACACCGAGCGCCGCCGCCGCCACCTGAACGCGCGCGCCACGACGACGACGCTGCTCGCCCTCGGCGCGATCCCGGTGATCAACGAGAACGACACGGTGGCGACGGCGGAAATCCGCTTCGGCGACAACGACCGGCTCAGCGCCCGCGTCGCGCAGATGATCGGCGCCGACACGCTGGTCCTGCTGTCGGACGTGGACGGCCTCTACGAGCGCGACCCGCGCGTCGATCCCGCCGCGCCCCATGTCCCGGAGGTCGCCCGCGTCACGCCGGAGATCGAGGCGATGGCCGGGGCGGCCGGCTCCTTCGACGCTTCGGGCGGCATGGAAACCAAGCTCGCCGCCGCCCGCATCGCGACCGCCGCCGGCTGCCGCATGGCGATCGCGGCCGGCGGGGCGGCGCATCCGCTCGCCGCGATCGAGGCCGGGGCGCGCTGCACCTGGTTCCGGCCGTCCGGCACGCCCCGGAGCGCGCGCAAGAACTGGATCGCCGGCGCGCTCGGCCCGGCGGGCGCGGTGCGGATCGACGCCGGGGCGGCCCGCGCGCTGGCCGAGGGGCGCAGCCTGCTTCCCGCCGGCGTCACCGGGGTCGAGGGCGCGTTCGAGCGCGGCGACCCGATCGCGGTCCGCGACGCCGACGGCCGCGAGGTGGCGCGCGGCCTCGCCGCCTACGGATCGGGCGACGCGGCGCGCATCCGGGGGCGCAAATCGCGCGAGATCGAGGCTATACTCGGCTACCGCGGCCGCGACGAACTGATCCACCGCGACGACCTGGTGCTGACCGGATAGGCCGCAAGGAGGCAGGGATGGACGGAACGACCGCCGGAGGCGCCGCGACGGGCGCCGCGCTGGAAGCCGAGATGCGCGCGATCGGCGGCCGCGCCCGCGACGCCGCGCGCGCGCTCGCCCGCGCCGACGCCGCGCGCAAGGACGCCGCGCTGCGGGCGGCCGCCGGGGCGATGCGGGCGAACGAGGCGGCGATCCTCGCGGCGAACGCCGGGGACGTCGCCGAGGGCGAGGCGGCGGGCCTGCGCGCGTCGCTGGTGGACCGGCTGGCGCTCGACCCCGGCCGGCTGGAGGGCGTGGCCGCCGGCCTGGAGGCGCTGGCGGAGCTTCCCGACCCGGTCGGCGCCGCGATGGCGGAATGGACGCGCCCGAACGGGCTGGCGATCGGGCGGGTGCGCACGCCGCTGGGCGTGGTCGGGATTATCTTCGAGTCCCGCCCCAACGTCGCGGCGGACGCCGGCGGCATCTGCCTCAAGTCGGGCAACGCGGCGATCCTGCGCGGCGGTTCGGAATCGCTCCGCTCCTCGCGCGCCATCGTCGAGTGCCTGCGCGAGGGGCTGCGGCAAGCGAACCTGCCGGAGGCGGCCGTCCAGCTCGTCCCCACGCGCGACCGCGCCGCCGTCGGCCACATGCTGGCGATGGACGACCTGATCGACATCATCGTGCCGCGCGGCGGCAAGTCGCTGATCGAGCGGGTCCAGAACGAGAGCCGCATCCCGGCGATCGCGCACCTGGAGGGGCTGTGCCATGTCTATCTCGACGCAAGGGCCGACGCGGACATGGCGCGCGACATCGTGCTGAACGCCAAGATGCGCCGGACCAGCGTCTGCGGCGCGGCCGAGACGCTGCTGGTGGACCGCGCGGCGGGCGAGCGGCTGCTGCCCCCGGTCGCCCGGGCGCTGCGCGAGGCCGGCTGCGCGCTGCGCGGCGACGACGGGGCGCGGGCGCTGGTCCCGGAAATGGAGCCGGCGACGGAAGCCGACTGGCGCACGGAATACCTCGACGCCATCCTCTCGGTGCGGATGGTCGACGGGGTCGGCGGCGCGATCGGGCATATCGCCGCCTACGGCTCCAGCCACACCGACAGCATCGTGACGGCCGACCCGGAAGCCGCCGAGCGCTTCCTCGCCGAGGTGGACAGCGCCATCGTGCTGCACAACGCCTCCACGCAGTTCGCCGACGGCGGCGAGTTCGGCATGGGGGCGGAGATCGGCATCTCCACCGGCCGGCTGCACGCGCGCGGGCCGGTCGGCGTCGAGCAGTTGACCAGCTTCAAATATGTCGTCCGCGGCGCCGGCCAGACCCGCCCCTGACGCGGCCGCCGGCGCGCGGGCGGACGCGGGGGCGCCGCCGCGCCTCCCCTCGACGCTCGGCCCGGTCGATCCGCGCGGCCTGCGGATCGGGCTGATGGGCGGGTCGTTCAACCCGGCGCACGAGGGGCACCGGATGGTCGCGCTGCTGGCGCTGAAGCGGCTGCGCCTGCACCGGGTGTGGTGGCTTGTTTCGCCCCGCAACCCGTTGAAGGACGCGGCCGACCTCGCCCCGCTGACCGAACGCCTGGCCGGCGCGCGGGCGGTCGCCGACCATCCCCGGATCGAGGTCGCGGCGCTGGAGGAACGGCTGGGCACGACCTACACGGCGGACACGCTGCGCCTGCTGCTGCGGCGCTATCCGCGCGCGCAGTTCGTGTGGACGATGGGGGCCGACAATTTCCTCGAACTGCCGCGCTGGCGCGACTGGCGATATATCCTCGCCACCGTGCCCGTTGCCGTGTTCGACCGGCCGGCCTATGCTCTCCCGGCGCTGTCGGGCCGGGCGGCGCGGGCGTTCGCGCGTTTCCGCCTGCCGGAGCGCCGGAGCCGCGCGCTGGCGGAGCGCCGTGCGCCGGCCTGGGCGTTCCACCGGACCGCCCTGAACCCGGCCTCGGCGACCGCGATCCGCGAGGCGGCGCGAAACGACGCCGGGGAGACCGCCATACCGACCGAAACCTCCGCCCCGCCCCCGCCCGGCCTGCTCGACCTCGCCCTCGGCTCCCTCGACGACGACAAGGCCGAGGACGTGGCGATCGTCGACCTCGCCGGCAGGTCCACCATCGGCGACCACATGGTGATCGCCAGCGGCCGCTCGACCCGGCACGTGACGGCGATGGCCGAACACCTGCTCGCCAGGCTGAAGCGGAGCGCGGCGCCCCGCGCGAACGTGGAGGGGCTGCGCCAGGGCGACTGGGTGCTGATCGACGCCGGCGACGTGATCGTCCACCTGTTCCGCCCCGAAGTGCGGGAATTCTACGGCCTCGAGAAGATGTGGGGCGTGGCCGCGCCGCCGGCCTCCGGCGACGGCGGGGAGGCGGGCGCGGACGCCGGAAACGGCGCGCCGGCGGCGGACGACCCGGCGGCGGCCGGCGCCCGGGGCTGACGGGCGGGCGCGATGCGGGTGACCGTCGCGGCCGTCGGCCGGGCGCGCGGCGGCGTCTTCCGCGACCTCTACGACCGTTACGCCGGGCGGAGCGCCTGGGACATCGCGCTGCGCGAGGTCGAGGCGCGGGGGACGGACGCGCGGTCGCGCCGGCGGGCCGAGGGCGAACGCCTGCTCGCCGCCATCCCGAAGGGCGCGCGCGTCGTCGCGCTCGACGAGGCGGGGGAGATGCTGTCGAGCCGGGAGTTCGCCGCCTGGATCGGCCGCGCGCGCGACGCCGGGACGCGCGACCTCTGCGTCCTCGTCGGCGGGCCGGACGGCCTCGACGAGGCCGCGAAGGTCCGGGCCGACCTGGTGCTGTCGCTCGGCCGCGCCACCTGGCCGCACCTGCTGGCGCGCGGGCTGGCAGTCGAACAGCTCTACCGCGCCCAGGGCATCCTCGCGGGCCATCCCTACCACCGCGAATGACGCCGCGCCGCCCGCCGCCCCGGCCGCCGCGGCGCGCCGGGCGGATTGGCCGGCGGGGCGGAATCGGCTATAAACCGGACCCATGAGACCCGTTCTGCTGTGCGTCATGGACGGCTGGGGCCTTCGCGCGGAGACCGCCCACAACGCGGTCGCGCTGGCCCGCACGCCGGTGTTCGACCGCCTGCGCCGCGAGTGGCCTTGCGGGACGATGAGCGCGTCCGGCGGCGATGTGGGCCTGCCCGACGGGCAGATGGGCAATTCCGAGGTGGGGCACATGAACCTCGGCGCCGGGCGCGTCGTGCTCCAGGACCTGCCGCGCATCGACCGCGCGATCGCGACCGGCGAACTGGCCGCGAACCCCGAACTGCGCGCCTTCGCGGAGCGGGTCCGGGCGGCCGGCGGGCGCTGCCACTTGCTCGGCCTGCTGTCGCCGGGCGGCGTCCACTGCCACGGGGACCACATGGCGGCGCTGGCGAACATCGTCGCCGGGGCGGGGGTGGAGGTGCTCGTCCACGCCTTCCTCGACGGCCGCGACACGCCGCCCGAAAGCGCGCCGGACTGCGTCGCCGCCTTCGAGGCCGCCGCCGCGCCCGGCGTCGCCATCGCCACGGCCTGCGGCCGCTTTTACGCGATGGACCGCGACCGCCGCTGGGAGCGGGTGGAGCGCGCCTGGCGCGCCCTCGTCCTCGCCGAGGGCGACCCGGCCGCGACGGCGGCGGCGGCGGTGGCGGCCGCCCGCGCGCGCGGCGAGACGGACGAATTCGTCTCCCCCGCCATCCTCGCCGGGTACGCCGGGATGCGCGACGGCGACGGCCTGCTGATGGCGAACTTCCGGGCGGACCGGGCGCGCGAAATCCTCGCCGCCCTGCTCGACCCGGAATTCGACGCCTTCCCGCGCCCGGTCCGCCCGGCCTTCGCCGCCGCCGCCGGCATGGCGTCCTATTCCGAGGCGCTCGACCCGTTCCTCGCCGCGCTCTTCCCGCCGCGCGGGATCGCGGACACGCTCGGCGAGACGGTCGCGCGGGCCGGGCTGCGGCAGTTGCGCATCGCCGAGACGGAGAAGTACCCGCACGTCACCTTCTTCCTGAACGGCGGGCGCGAGGCGCCCTTCGAGGGGGAGGAGCGGGTGCTGGTCCCCTCGCCGAAGGTCCGGACCTACGACTTGCGCCCGGAAATGTCGGCCGTCGAGGTGACCGATCGCCTGGTCGAGGCGATCCGCGCCCGGCGCTTCGACCTGATCGTCGCCAATTACGCGAACCCGGACATGGTGGGCCACACCGGCGACCTGGCGGCGGCGATCCGGGCGGTGGAGACCGTGGATTCCTGCGTCGGCCGCGTCGTCGAGGCGTTGGCGGAGGCGGGCGGGGCGATGTTCCTCACCGCCGACCACGGCAATTGCGAAACCATGCGCGACCCGGAAACCGGCGGCCCGCACACCGCGCACACCGCCAACCCGGTCCCGACCGTGCTGTTCAACGCGCCGGCGGATGTGTCGGCGCTCGCGCCCGGCCGGCTGGCCGACGTGGCGCCGACCCTGCTGGAGGCGATGGGCCTTCCGGTCCCCGACGCGATGGACGGGCGGCCGCTGACGGTCCGGCGCCCGGCCGCGGCCGGGGCGGATGCGCGCGCCGCCGGGTAGGACGCGCCGGATCGTCCCGGCGGCTTGCGCGGCCTGCCTCGCGCTCGCGCTCGGCCTGGGCGCGGCCCCCGCCCCCGCCCCCGGCGCGGAAGAGGTCCGGGACGCGGCCCTGGAGGCGCGGCTCGCGGACGCGCGCGCCCGGCTGGCCGCGTCGGCCCGCCTCGACCGGGAGCGGGACGCGCTGGTGGCGCGGGCGGAGCAGCGGCTGTCCGGGCTGCGGCGGCGCCACGACGCGCGGCGCGCCGAGTTGCGAGCGGAGCGCCGGCGCCTCTCCGGCCTCGCCATGGCCCTGCAGCGGCTGGCGCGCCGTCCGCCGGTCGCGGCGCTGGCCTCGCCCGGCCCGCCGCTGGACGCGGCGCGGGCGGCGATGGCGATCCGCTTCATGGCCGGCCGGGCGCGAGCGCGGACCGCCGCGCTGTCCGCCGAGGTCGCCGCGCTGGAGGGGCTGCGGCGCGAGATCGACGCCGAGACCGTGCGCCTCGCCGCCGCGACGGCGGCGCTGGCGGAACGGCGGGCGCGGCTCGACGCGCTGGTCGCGGAGACGGCCGCCCACCGGGAGCGGGCCGGCGCCGGGACGGACGCGGATTCGGACAAGGACGCGGACGCCGCGCGGCGCGCCGGGACGGCGGAGGCGGCCGCCGCGCTCGACCGGCTGTTCGCGGCGCTGCTCCGGGAGGAGGGCGCGCGCCGGGCGGCCGGGCGGAGCCTGCGCGCGCTGCTGGACAGGGCGCCGGCGCTCGCGGACGACCTCCCGCCGCCGCCCCCGGCCGCCGCGCCGCCCCGGCCGGAGGCGCCCGCCCCCGCGCCCGCCGCCGCCGGGACGGACGCCGCCGCGCCGCCGGTTCCCCCGGCCCCGGCCGCCGCCCGGGCCGCGCCGGCGCCGGAGGGTTTCGCGGACCGCGAGCCGGTCGCCGGCGCGCTCGCCTTCCCCGTCGCGGGGCGGGTGGTCCGGCGCTTCGGCGCGCCCGACGGGCCGGGCCGGACCTACAAGGGGATCGCGGTGGCGGCGCGGCCGGGCGCGCGGGTGGTCGCCCCGCTCGACGGCGAGGCGATCTTCGCCGGCCCGTTCCGCCGCTACGGGCGGATAATAATCGTTGAACACGCCGGTGGATTCCATACTCTGCTGGCCGGCCTGGGGCGGATCGACGTGCGCCCCGGCCAGAAAGTGCTCGCCGGGGAGCCGGTCGGCGCGATGGGCGCGGCGTCCGGCGGCGGGGAGCGGCCCCGTCTCCATGTCGAGTTGAGACGCGACGGCGCGCCGGTCGATCCCCTGGCCTGGCTGTCCGCGCGAAGGGAAACGGTGAAACGATGACGCCATCGATCGCGAGGCCGCGCCGCGCCGGCGCCGCCCCGCTCGCGGCCCCGCCGGCGGTGGGCCTGGCCTTGGCCCTGGGCCTCGCCCTGGCTCCGGCCCCCGCCGGGGCGAACGGCAACTCCCCCGAAACCTACCGCCAGCTCAACCTGTTCGGCGACGTTTTCGAGCGCGTGCGCGCGCAATACGTCGAGGAGGTGAGCGACCGGACGCTGATCGAATCGGCGATCCAGGGGATGCTCGGCGCCCTGGACCCGCACTCCACCTTCCTCGACGCGGATTCCTACCGCGACATGCGGGTGCAGACCCGGGGCGAGTTCGGCGGCCTCGGCATCGAGGTCACGATGGAGAACGGCCTGGTCAAGGTCGTCTCGCCGATCGACGACACGCCGGCCGCCCGCGCCGGGCTGCGGCCGGGCGACCTGATCACCCATCTGGACGGCGAGGCGATCCTCGGCCTGACGCTCGGCCAGGCGGTGGAGCGGATGCGCGGCCCGGTCGATGCGCGGATCGTCCTGTCGGTGCGCCGCGCCGGCGCCAAGCCCTTCGACGTCTCCATCCGCCGCGCGATCGTCAAGATCCGCTCGGTCCGGAGCGAGGCGCTCGGCGACGTGGGCTATATCCGCGTCACCGCGTTCAACGAGCAGACCGAATCCGGCCTTGTCGACGCGGTGGAGGCGCTGGCCGCCGGCCCCGGCGGCGCGGCGGCCGGCTATGTGATCGACCTGCGCAACAACCCCGGCGGCCTGCTGGAGCAGGCGGTCTCGATGAGCGACGCCTTCCTGGAGCAGGGCGAGATCGTCTCGACCCGCGGCCGCGACCCGGACAACGCCACGCGCGTCCACGCCACGCCGGGCGACATCGCCGACGGGCGGCCGCTGGTGGTGCTGATCAACGGCGGCTCGGCCTCGGCGTCCGAGATCGTGGCGGGGGCGCTGCAGGACCACCGCCGCGCGCTCGTCCTCGGCGCGCGCTCCTTCGGCAAGGGATCGGTGCAGAGCATCGTCCCGCTTCCGGGCGACGTCGCGATGCGGCTGACCACGTCGCGCTACTACACGCCGTCCGGCCGCTCCATCCAGAAAACCGGGATCGAGCCGGACATCGCGGTCCCGGCGGCGCGGATCGAGATGGTGGACGGCGGCGCGCGCTGGCGCGAGGACGACCTGCCCAACGCGCTCGACAACGGGACCGCGGACGGCGCGGAGGCGGACGGGGACGCCGGCGCCGACGGGGAAGCCGGGGACAACGGCCGCCCCTCGGCGGGCGAGGCGGCGGAGGAGGACTACCAGCTTTCCCGCGCCGTCGACCTGCTGCGCGGCCTCGCCCTGCTGCGCGCCCGCGCGGCGGAGTGACCGGGCCGGGCGACGCGCCGATGCCGCCTTCCGCGCCTTCCGCCGCCGCGCGCGCGGCCTACCGGCCCTGCGTCGGGATCGCGCTGCTGAACCGCGACGGGCTGGCCTTCGCCGGCCGGCGCGCCGACATCGCCGGCGCGGCCTGGCAGATGCCGCAGGGCGGGATCGACCCGGGCGAGGCCCCCCGGCGGGCCGCCCTGCGGGAACTGGCGGAGGAGACCGGCGTCCGCTCCGTCGAAATCCTCGGCGAATCGGCCGAATGGCTGGCCTACGACTACCCGCCTTCCATGGCCCGCCGGTCCTTCGCGCGGCGCTATCGCGGCCAGAGGCAGAAATGGTTCGCCATGCGCTTCGTCGGCGAGGAGCGGGAGATCGACCTCGGCCGGGGCCACGCCGAGTTCGACGCCTGGCGGTGGATGGCGCTGGAGGAGCTCGCCGCCGGGATCGTCGCCTTCAAGCGCCCGGTTTACGAGGCGGTGGCGCGGGAGTTCGCCCGCTTCGCCGCGCCCGGCCGCGGATAGCGCTGGCGCGCCGGGCCGCGAATCGATACCGTCCGGCGCCATGAACGCGCATCCCGACAGCGCGGCGGCGGCCGAGGCCCCCGCGCCCTCCCGCGTCGCCGAACGCATCCGCCGGGTCCTGCGGGCCGAGGCCGAGGCGATCCTGTCGATGCGGGCGGACGCCTCCTGGGAGGCGGCCGTGGACCTGCTGTTCCGCTGCCGGGGCAAGGCGGTGGCGACCGGCATGGGCAAGGCCGGCTTCGTCGCGGCCAAATTCGCGGCGATCCTGAGTTCGACGGCGACGCCGGCGGTCTTCATCCATCCGGCGGAGGCGGCGCACGGCGACCTCGGGATGCTGGCGCCGGGCGACGCGATCGTCGCGTTCTCCACCAGCGGCAAGACCCGCGAGGTGCTGGAGTTCATCGAACTGGCCCGCCACCTCGACGCCGGCCCGGCGATCGGCGTCACCTCGCACCGGGATTCCGGCCTGCGCGACCTGGTGGACGTCATCGTGGACATGGGGCCGGTGGAGGAGCCGTGCCCGCTCGGCCTCACGCCCACGGCGAGCATGGCGGCGATGTCGGCGGTGGGCGACGCGCTGGCGCTGGCGCTGATGGAGCGCAAGGGCGTCACGCGCGCGCAATACGGGCTGCGCCACCACGGCGGCTATCTCGGCAAGCGGGCGCGCACCGACAATCTGCCGGAGCGATGAGCGGGCCGGCGGCGGAAAGCTGGATTCGCGTCCGCCCCAGGGGGCTGTACGTCGTCCCCGGCGATTTCTACATCGACCCCTCCGCCGGCGTGGACACCGCCGTCGTCACCCACGGCCATGGCGACCACCTGCGGCCCGGCCACCGCCGCGTGCTGGCGACGGCGGAGACGCTGGCGATCATGGATGTGCGCCTGCCGAGGAAGCGCGGCCCGGAGCGGCGCGCCCTCGCTTACGGGGAGCGGATCGGGATCGGGGATGCGACGGTGCGGCTCGCCCCCGCCGGCCATGTGCTGGGCAGCGCGCAGGTCGTCGTCGAGCATCGCGGGACGCGCGTCGTCGTCTCCGGCGACTACAAGCGCCGCCCGGACCCGACCTGCCCGCCCTTCGAGCCGGTTCCCTGCGATGTGTTCGTGACCGAGGCGACCTTCGGCCTGCCGGTGTTCCGCCATCCCGACGCCGCCGGCGAGATCGCCCGGCTGCTCGACTCGCTCCGCCTGTTCCCGGACCGCGCCCATGTCGTCGGCGTGTACGCGCTCGGCAAGGCGCAGCGGATCGCGGCGCTGCTGCGCGCGGCGGGGTACGACCGGCCGATCCGGCTGCACCCGGCCCTGGGGCCGCTGTTCGACCTCTACCGCCGGTGCGGGGTCGAACTCGGGCCGACGGAGCCGGTCGCGGCGGCGGCGGCGGGCGGGCGCGGCGGCGCGCTGGCGGGGGAGGTCGTGCTGGCGCCGCCGCCCTCGCTGGGCGAGGACTGGGCGCGCCGCCTCGCCGATCCGCTGGCGGTCGCGGCGTCGGGCTGGATGGGAACGCGGCGGCGCGCGCGCGGCGCGGGCGAACTGCCGCTCGTTATCTCCGACCACGCCGACTGGGACGAGTTGCTCCGGACCTTCCGCGAGGTGGGCGCGCCGGAAATCTGGGCGACGCACGGGCGCGAGGACGCGATCGTCCGCGCCGCGACGGCGGAGGGGTTGCGCGCCCGGCCGCTCTCCTCCATCGGCGCCGGGCCGGCGGCGTGAGGGCGTTCGCCGCCCTGCTGGACCGGCTGGTCCAGACCTCCCGGCGCGACGCCCGGACCGCGCTGCTGGCGGACTACCTCCGCCGCGCGCCCGACCCGGACCGGGGGACCGCGCTCGCCGCGCTGGCGGGCGGGCTCGACATCCCGAAGGTCTCGCCGGCCGCGTTGCGGGCGCTGGCGCTGTCGCGGATCGACGCGGCGCTGTTCGACCTCTCGCGCGAATACACCGGCGACACGGCGGAGGCGGCGGCGCTGGCCTGGCCGGCCCGGCCGGGTGCCGCCGCGCCGCCGCGCCTGTCGGAGGTTGCGCGCGGGCTGGCGGCGGCGGGACGGGACGGGGCGGCGGCGGCGCTTCCGGCCTGGCTCGACGCGCTCGACCCCGCCGGGCGCCGGGCGCTGCTGGCGCTGGCGACGGGCCGGGCGCGGCCGGGCGGGCCGCCGCTCCCGGTCGCGGAGGCGCTGGCGGCGCTGGGCGGGGCCGATCCGGCGGAGGCGGAGGAGGCCTGGCGCGCCTGCCCGCCGCCCCATGTCGCGCTGTTCGCCTGGCTGGAGGAGCGCGGCCCCCGGCCCCGCGCCGGCGCGCGCCCGGCCTTCCGCCCGCCGATGCCGGCGCGCCGGCTGGAGGGGCCGGACCCGCCCGCGCTCGCGCCGGCGGACTGGATCGCCGAGTGGCAGTGGGACGGGCTGCGCGCGCAGCTGTCGGCGCGCGGCGGCGCCCGGCGGCTTTACGCCCGGAACGGCGCCGACATCTCCGCCGCCTTTCCCGAAATCCTCGAAGCCGCGGCTTTCGACGCGGTGCTGGACGGGGAGTTGCTGCCGGTCCGGGGCCGCAACGCGCCCGGTGGCGGCGGCGCGGGCCTCGCGGCGGCGCGGCGGCGCCTCGGCCGCGCGGGCGCGGCGGCGCGGCCCGGCGACGGCTTCCCGGCGCGGCTGATGCTCTACGACATCCTGTTCGACGGGGCGGAGGACCTGCGCGGCCTGCCGCTCGCCGCGCGGCGCGCCCGGCTCGAACGCCTGTTCGCCCGCGCGGCCCCGCCGCGCATGGACCTGTCCGAGACCCTCGCCTTCGACGGGGCGGCGGACCTGGCGCGGCTGCGCGGCCTGTGCCGGGAGCGGGGCCGCCTCGGCCTCGCGCTGAAGCGCCGCGACGCGCCCTACGCCGCCGGGCGGGCGGACGGGGCCTGGATCGTCTGGCCGCGCGCGGCGCTGTCGGTCGCGGCGGTGGCGATGTATGTGGAGCGCGGCGAGGGCGCGGCCGCGCCGGCGGCGTGGACTTTCGGCGTCTGGCGCGCCGGGCCGGCGGGCGACGGACTCGTCCCCGTCTGCAAGACCGCGCGCGGCCCCGGCGCGGCCGCCGGCCGCCGGCTGGAGGACTGGGCGCGCGCCAACGCGGTCGCGCGGTTCGGCCCGGTGCGGGAGGTGGAGCCGGCGCTGGCGGTCGAGATCGCCTTCGACGCGGTCGATCCCGCGCCCCGGCGCAAGGCCGGGCTGGAGTTGCGCCGCCCCGAAATCCGCCGCGTCCTCGGCGACCGCCCCGCCGCCTCCGCCGCCCGGCTGGAGGACCTCGAACGCCTGCTCGCCCCGCCCGGCCCCGGCGGCTGACCGGCGCGCCGCCGATTGTCCCGGCGGGCGAACCGCGGTACGCTCGGAGCGGGAAACACGGCGGCGCCCGCCGGGCCGGGCGCGCCCATCCGGAGGACGGACGCATGGCGCTCAGGATCAACGACACCGCCCCCGACTTCTCCGCCGAGACGACGGAGGGACCGATCGACTTCCACGACTGGATCGGCGACGGCTGGGCCATCCTGTGCTCGCACCCCAAGGACTTCACGCCGGTCTGCACCACCGAACTCGGCTACATGGCCGGCCTGAAGCCGGAATTCGACAAGCGGAACTGCAAGATTATCGGCATCAGCGTCGATCCGGTGGACAACCACAAGGAATGGTCCCGGGATATCGAGGCGAGCCAGGGGCACGCCATAAACTACCCGCTGATCGGCGACCCGGAGCTGAAGGTCGCCCGGATGTACGAGATGCTGCCGGCCGGCGCGGGCGAAACCTCCGAGGGCCGCACCGCCGCCGACAACGCCACCGTGCGCACCGTCTTCCTGATCGGCCCGGACAAGAAGATCAAGCTGTCGCTCACCTACCCGATGAGCACCGGGCGCAACTTCGACGAGGTGCTGCGGGTGCTGGATTCCTGCCAGCTGACCGCCGCGCACAAGGTGGCGACGCCGGTGAACTGGAAGCAGGGGGAGGATGTGATCGTCGTCCCCGCCGTCTCGGACGAGGAGGCGCGCAAGGCGTTCCCCGGCGGCTGGAAATCCCCGCTCCCCTATATCCGCCTCGTCCCGCAGCCGGAGTAGCGGGGGCGGACGCGCCGGGCCGGAAGGGGAGGCGCGCCATGCCCGCCGGGCCCGCGCCCGAGGTCGCCGCCTTCTTCGACGAGGCGACCAACACGGTCTCCTATGTCGTGGCGGACCCGGAGAGCGGCGCGGCGGCGGTCGTGGATCCGGTGCTGGACTACGACCCCGACACGGGCCGGACCTCGACGGAAAGCGCCCGCGCCATCGCCGAACATGTCCGCGCGCGCGGCCTGGCGGTCGAGTGGCTGCTGGAGACGCATGTCCACGCCGACCACCTCTCCGCCGCCGGGTGGCTGCGCGCGGAGATCGGCGGCGCCGTCGGCATCGGCGAGCGGGTGCTGGAAGTGCGCGAGGCCTTCGCCGGGATGTTCCCCGCCGGGTCCGGCGCCGCGCGCGCCGGTTCCCCGCAATTCGACCGGCTGTTCGCCGACGGGGACCGTTTCGCGATCGGCGGCCTGTCCGCCGCCGTCCTGCACACGCCGGGCCACACGCCGGCCTGCGTCGCCTACCTGGTCGGCGACGCCGCCTTCGTCGGCGACACGATTTTCATGCCGGATTTCGGCACCGCGCGCTGCGACTTTCCCGGCGGTTCGGCGGAGGCGCTTTACGATTCGATCGGCAGGATCCTCGCCCTGCCCGGCGAGACGCGCCTGTTCGTCGGGCACGACTACAAGGCGCCGGGGCGCGACCGCTTCGCCTGGGAGACCACGGTGGCCGAGCAGCGGGCGCGCAATGTCCATGTCGGCGCCGGCGCGTCGAAGGCGGCGTTCGCGCGGATGCGGGCCGGGCGCGACGCGACGCTCGCCAGGCCGAGGCTGTTCGACGCCGCGATCCCGGCCAATATCGGCGCCGGCCCGCCGCCGCCCGCCTGAACCGGCGAACGGGATCGCGCGCCGGCGCGGCGCTCAGGCCCCGGCCGCCTCGTCGAGGCCGCGGCGCAGCCAGGCGTTGAAGGCGTCCGGGACCTCCACGTTGGAGAAATGCCGCTGGCCCTCGAGGATTTCGAGCGTCGAGCCGGCGATGCGCTCGTGGATCGCGCGCGCCATCTCCGGCGGCGTCACCGGGTCGTCGCCGGCGGCGATTATCCGCGTCGGCGCGGCGATCCGGTGGAGCGAATCGCGGTAGGCGAGGTCCGCCACCGCCGAGGTCCCGCCGAGATAGCCGGCGACCGGCGTGGCGACGAAAGCATCGCGCACCGCCCGGTAGGCCGGCCCGCCGGCCTCGACGAAGGCGTCGGTGAACCAGAGCCGCTTCGTCATCTCCCAGACCGGCTCCATGCCGCCTTGCCGCGCGACCGCCTGGCGCTCGCGCACCCAGCCGCGATACCAGGCGTTGGCGAGCGATGTGGTGTTGCAGAGCGCGAGGCTGGCGATCCGCTCCGGGCGGTGGATCGCCAGCCCCTGGCCGATCATCCCGCCGGTCGAGATGCCGATCCAGTGCACCCGCTCCAGCCCCAGCGCGTCCATCAGGCCGGCCGCGTCGGCGACGAATGCGTCGAGCGCGTAGGGGCCTTCCGGCGCGCTCGTGCCGCCGTGCCCGCGCCAGTCGTAGCGCAGCAGCCGGTAGCGGTCCGCCAGGGCCGGGACCTGCGGGTCCCAGAGGCGGCGGTCGGTTCCCATCGCGTGCGCCATCATGGCGACCGGCCCGTCCGCGCGCCCGTCCCAGCGGTGGGCGATGTCGATGCCGTTCACCCTCGCGGTCTCGATGTCCATGCGCGCCTCCTTCGGAAGCCTCTCCGTTCCCGGCCGGGACATTCCGGCATATTCCCGCGCGCCGCAACGGGCCTTCGGCCCGGAACGGCGTTGACGGCCGCGGCCCGGCGGCGCAAGCTGGCGGTCCGAAGCGCGCCGGGAGGGAAAGATGTCGGATCGAGCGGGCGATTCCGGAGACCGGGCCGGATGGCGCGGCTACGCGCAACTTGCCGCCGTGGTCGTCGTCGTCGCGGCGGCCCTCTATTTCGCGCGGGCGCCAAGCTATGTCGGCTACGACGCCGCCTCGGCGGCGAGGCCGGCGGCCGCGAAGCCGGTCGTCGCGACGATCCGCCCGGAGCCGGAGGAAAGGGCGCTGACCGTCAGGCTGACCGGCGCGATCGAGACGGAGGCGCGGACGCGGGTGGCCTCGCAAGCGACGGGCCGCGTCGTCTGGGTCTCGCCGAAGTTCAGGAACGGCGGGACGATCCCGGCGAACGAGGTCTTCGTCAGGATCGACCCGACCGAATACGAACTGCTGGTCGAGGCGGCGCGGCGGACGGTCGAGAAGGCCGAGGCCGGCGTGCTGGTCGAGACGGCGCGGGCGGACGGGAACGCCGAAACCCCGGCGGTCGCCATGGCGGAGGCCGAACTGGAACGGGCGCGCGCCGAACTCCGGCTGGCCGAGTTGCGGCTTTCGTGGACCGACATTTCCCTCCCCTACGACAGCCGCGTGCTGGGGTCGGACATCGAGGTCGGGGAGCTGGTCGGCGCCGACGAGGCGCGCGACGCCGCCGGACGGGGGGCCAGCCGCCGGGAGGGCAGGCTTGGCGCCGTTTACCGGGTCGGCGCGTCGCAGGCCCGGGCGCCCATCGAGCCGGGGGACCTGGAGTACCTGGAGCCGGCCGTCGGCCGCGCCGCCACGGTCCGCGTCGGCGGGCGGGAGTACGCCGCGCGCGTTTCGCGCGTCTCCTCGACGATAAACCCGCGCACCCGCCTCGCGCGCGTGTTCCTCGAATTCCCGGACGATGTGCCGGCGGAGTCGCGGCCGAAGCCGGGCGGCTTCGCCCGGATCGAGATCGAGGGGCCGGCGCACAAGGATGTGTTCGCGCTGCCCGAGGCGGCCGCCCGGGACCGCGACGAGGTCTGGGTGGTGCGGGGCGGCGTCCTGGAGTCGGCCGCGCCGCGAACGCTCGGCCGCGCCGGCGGCGAGTGGCTCGTCGAGGCGTTCGACGCGGGCGACGGCGTGGTCGTCGGCGCGCCGCCGGTCGCGCGGGCGGGCCTGGAGGTCGAGACCGCGCCCGCGGGGCCGTCCGGATAGCCGGGCCGGCCCGAATCCCCGCCCGAACACCGCCGCCGCCGAAGGGGCGCCGCCATGCAATTCGATCCGATCTCCTATTTCGCCCGGAATCCCGTCGCCGCGAACCTGCTGATGGTGTTCCTGCTCGTGGGCGGCGCGGTCATGGGGTCCTCGCTGCGGGTCGAACGGACTCCCGAACTGGACCTGCGAAGGATCGTCGTGGCGGTTCCGGCGCCCGGATTCTCGCCCCGCGAGGTGGAGGAGGACATTAACCGCCGGATCGAGGAAGCCGTCATCGGGCTGGCGGGCGTCGAGCGCGTCGTGGCGACCGCCAGGCAGAACCGCGGCATTGTCGACGTCTATGTGGGGACCTTCGCCGACAAGGACGCCGTGCTGGAGGAGGTCCAGAACGCGGTGGACGGCATCGAGGGCTTCCCGCCGGTCAACGCGGAACGGCCGAGCGTCTTCCTCATGCGGCCCAATTTCCCGGTCGTGACGCTGTACGTCGCGTCGTCCACGGTCTCGGAGAGCGCGTTGCGCCTCGCCGCCGAGCGGTTGCGCGACGACCTGCTGCGGCTGCCCACGGCGTCGCAAGCGTCGCTGGAAGGCACGCGCGACCGCGAAATCGCGATCGAACTGGACGAGGAGGCGCTGCGCCGCCACGACCTCACGATCGGCGAGGTGGCCCGCAAGGTGCGGCGGGCCTCGACCAACCTCACCGCCGGCGAATTGCGGACCGGGGCGGGCGGCTTGGTCCTGCACACCGTCGCCAAGCGGACGGCGGGCGCGGAGTTCGAGGACATCGCGCTGATCGCGCGGCCGGGCGGCGCCGTCGTGACGCTCGGCGATGTCGCGCGGATTCGCGACGGGTTCGCGGACGAGGACATCGCGACACGGATCGACGGGACGCCGGCGGTGCTGGTCCGCGTCGAAACGTCCGGGCGCCAGTCCTATATCGACCTGGACGAGGATATCCGGACCCTGCTCGCCGGCCGCGAAACGCCGCCGGGCGTCGAGGTCGGCGTGTGGAGCGACAGGATCCGCCCCACTTACGAAATGCTGTCCGGCATCGTGAGGAACGGCATTATCGGCGCGATCCTGGTGTTCGTCTGCCTGGTGGCGGTTTTCGACCTGCGCGTCGCCTCGTGGATTTCCTTCGGCATTCCCTTCTCGTTTATCGGCTCGCTGCTCTTTTTCGGCGCCGCGGACATGACGCTGAACATGGCGACGCTGATCGCCTTCTTCCTGCTGGTCGGCGTCGTGGTGGACGACGCGGTGGTGGTGGGGGAAAGCATCGCCGCCGAACGACAGGCCGGAAAACGGGGGGTCGAGGCGGCGATTTCCGGCGCCAAGGCGGTGTGGGCGCCGGTCGCCGTCGGCGGAATTACGACCGTTCTCGCCTTCACGCCGTTTTTCTTCATTACCTCCTCGCTGTACCAGTTCCTCAACGTGTTTCCCTGGGTGGCGATCTTCGTGCTCATCGTCTCGTTCATCGAGGCGTTCCTGATCCTGCCGGCCCATCTTTCGCCCGAAAGGCCCCTGAGCCGGCCGCCGTTGAGCCGCCTCCAGGGCTGGACGGGGGTCCGGCTGGACGGGTTCCGCGACAAGGCGGTTTTCTCGGCGGTCTCGTGGTCGGTGCGCAATTTCGCGCTGGCTCCCGCCATCGGCGCGCTCCTCGCGGTCGCGGCGGCGTCGATGCTCGGCCTCGGCGTTGTGCGGCCGCTCATTTTCGAGGGCAACACGGCGATCGCCAATTTCGTCCAGGCGGATTTGCGCTTTCCCGCCGGAACCCCGTTCGAGAAAACCCTGGCCGCGACCGAGCGTTTCGCCGCCGCCGCCCGCGCCGCGGACGAGCGCCTCGAAGGGGATTCGATCGCCTCGATCACCACCGTCGCCGGCGGCGTGGCGTCGTCCACCGTCGGAAGGCGGGAACCGAACGCCAGCCATGTGGCCTCGGTCCGGCTGCACCTGCGCGACCGGCCGGAACGCGTCGCCGCGCCCACGGAAATCGCACGCGCCTGGCGCCGCGAGATCGGCGACATGTCGCATCTGGAAGAGGCGGTGTTCCAGGTGACGCGGAGCCAGCCGTTCTCGAATGTCGCCTACGCGCTGCTGCACGACGACCGCGAGGTCCTGGCCCGCGCCGCCGCCGAGATGCGGGCGTTCCTCGCGGCGCTTCCGGGCGTTCACGGGGTTACGGACAACATGTCGCCCGGCAAGCGGCATTTCGAGATCGAGCTTACCCCGGCCGGCCGGGCGGCGGGCCTGACCCCGGCCGCGATCGCCCTGCAGCTGCGCGCCAACCTCCATGGCGTCGAGGTCCAGCGCATCCAGCGCGGCCGCGAGGAAATCCAGGTCGTCGTGCGCTACCCGGCCGAGCGGCGGCGCGGCCTCGCCGACCTGGCCGGCGAGCGCGTCCGCCGGCCCGGCGGCGGCGACATGCCCCTGTCGATCGCCGCGCGCCTTGTCGAGAAACGCGAACTGGCGACACTCGCGCGCATCGACGGCAAGGACGCGGCCATGGTCGAGGCGCGCGCCGACATTGCCGAAACGACGCCCCGCGAGGCGATCCGGGCGATCGACGAGGAATTCGTCCCCGGCGCGACGGCGCGCTATCCCGGCCTCGAAATCCAGCCCGCCGGGGGGTTCAGGGACCAGAGGGACCTGCTCCGGGTGCTGGCCCTGCTCGTCCCCATCGCCCTGCTCGGCATGTACGCGCTGATGGCCGGTTTCCTGCGCAGCTACTGGAAGCCGGTGCTCGCCGTCGCCGGCATCCCGGTGGCGTTCGCCGGGGCCGTGCTGGGCCACTGGATGCTCGGATGGGACTGGACCGTCTTGTCCATCCTGGGCCTGGTCGCCGTGTTCGGCGTGACCGTGAACGACACGCTGGTGTTCCTCGACCGCTACAACGCGATCCGGCGCGAGAACGAGGCCCTGCCGGCGATCGCCGTCGCGGCCGCCGCCGCCCGCCACCGCTTCCGCGCGGTGTTCCTGACCAGCCTGACGACGATCCTCGGCCTCGCGCCCCTGCTCTACGAGCGGAGCGACAACCTGATCTTCCTGGTGCCCTTCGTCGTCAGCATGATGGGCGGCCTGGTGCTGTCGAGCCTGTTCATCCTGTTCCTGCTGCCGAGCCTGGTGATGATCGCCGAGCGCGGGGAGGCGTAGCGGCGCGGCCGCGCGGCGGAGGGCGCGATGGCCGTCGGCCGGGCGGAAACGGGCGAGGCCGCGATCCGTTACCGGCTCGACGGGCCGGCGGACGCGCCCGTCGCCTGCCTGCTGCACTGTTTCGGCGCGGACCATCGCTACTGGGACCCGCACATGCCCGCCTTCGAGGGGTTCCGCGCGCTGCGCTGGGACGCGCGCGGCCATGGCGGCAGCGGCGCGCCGCCCGGCCCGTGGACGCTGGAGGCGATGGCGGGAGACCTGCGCGGCCTGCTCGACGCGCTCGGGATCGCGCGGGCGCATGTCTGCGGCGTGTCGCTGGGCGGCCAGGTCGCGCAGACCTTCGCGCTCGCCCATCCCGGCCGCGTCGCCTCGCTGGCGCTGGTCAACTCGACCTGCGAGTACGACGGCGCGCAGGTCGAGGCGTGGCGCGAGCGGGCCGACGCCGCGCTGGCCGGCGGCATCGCGGCGGTCCATTCCGGCCTGATGCGGCGCTGGTTCACCGTGGACGCGGCCCGGCGGCGCATCGCCGGCTATGTCTACATGGACGGGGCGATCCGCCGCTTCGCGCCGGAGAGCTTCGCGGCCGCGGCCGCCGCCATGCGGATGCTGGACACCGCCGCCCGGCTCCCGTCGATCCGCGCCCCGGCGATGGTGGTGGCGACGCCGGACGACCCCGGCGCGCCGCGCGCGGTCTCGGAAAAGATGGCCCGCCTCATCCCGGACTGCGAACTCCACTGGCTGGAGCCGGCCCGCCACCTCGCCTCGCTGGAGCATCCGGAACGGTTCAACGCGCTGATGCGCGCGTTCCTGGAAAGGGTGGCCGGGCGGTGAGGTTCGCGCTCTTCGTCCATATGGAGCGGTTCCCGCCGGGGGAGCCGGACGCGGCGCTGTGGAGCCAGGTCGTCGAACTGTGCCGGATCGCCGACGAGGCCGGGTTCGAGACGGTCTGGATGGGCGAGCACCACGGCATGGACTGCGCGATGGCGCCCAACCCGTTCGTCGCGCTGGCGGACCTGGCGTCGAAAACCCGGCGCGTCCGGCTCGGCGCGGGAACGGTCGTCGCCCCGTTCTGGCACCCGGTCCGGCTGGCGGGCGAGGCGGCGCTGGCGGATGTCGTGACCGGCGGGCGCCTCGAACTCGGCGTCGCGCGCGGCGCCTACAGCTACGAGTACGAGCGCCTTGCCCCCGGCCTCGACGCGGCGGGGGCGGGCGCGGCCCTGCGGGAAATCGTCCCGGCGCTGAAGGGCCTGTGGCGCGGCGATTACGCCCATGAGGGGGCGCACTGGCGCTTCCCCGCCACCACTTCCGCGCCGAAGCCGCTCCAGCGGCCGCACCCGCCGATCTGGATCGCGGCGCGCGAGCCGGAAAGCCACGCCTTCGCCGCCGCCCACGGTTGCAACGCGCAGGTGACGCCGTTGTGGCGCGACGACGCGGAGGTCGAGGCGCTGATGGCCAGGTTCCGCGCCGCCGACGCCGCCCATCCCCCGGCGGAGGGCGGCGCGCGGCGGCGGATCATGCTGCTGCGCCACACTTTCGTCGGCGCGACGGAGGCGGAGGTCGAGGCGGGCGCGCGGGCGCTGAGCCGGTTCTACTGCCATTTCGCCGCCTGGTTCCGCAACGAGCGCCCGGTCTCCCAGGCGGCGATCCGGCCGCTTTCCGGCGCGGAGATGGCGGCGATGCCCGACTTCGCGCCGGAGCGGATGCGCGCCCACAACGCGGTCGGCCGGCCGGAGGAGGTCGTCCGCCGGCTCCGGGCCTACGCCGCGCTTGGCTTCGACCAGTACGCGCTCTGGGTCGACAGCGCGATGGATTTCGAGGCGAAGCGGCGGTCGCTGCGCCTGTTCGTCGAGGAGGTCATGCCCGCCTTCGCGGACGGCGCGGCGTGAGCGGGCCGGAACCCGCCCCGGCGGGCGCGGGGGCGGCGGGCGCGGAGGCGCGGCCGCCGGTCGTGCTGGTCCACGGGGTCGGCCTCGACCGGACGATGTGGGCCGGCGTCGCCGCCCGCCTGTCGCGCCGCCGGGTCTGCGTCGCGCCCGACCTGCCGGGCCATGGGAGCGCCCCGGCCCCGCCGGGCGGGGCGACGCTGGCGGCGTTCGCGCGCGCCGTCGGCCGCGCGGCCGAAGAGGCGGCGGCGCGGGGGCCGGGCGCGCCGCCGGACATCGTCGGCTTCTCGATGGGCGCGATGGCGGCCTGGCGGTTCGCGCTCGACCGGCCCGGCGGGATCGGGCGGCTGGTCCTGATGAACGCGGTCTTCCTGCGCGACGACGCGCAACGGGCCGGGGTCCGCGCCCGGCTGGCGCTGGCCGAGCGCGAGGGGCCGGCGGCGATCGCCGGGGCGGCCGTCGCCCGCTGGTTCGCGCCGGGGTTCCGCGCCCGCCGGCCGGCGGCGGTCGAGGCCGCGCGGCGGCGCCTCGCCGCGAACGACCCGGCGGCCTACGCCGCAGCCTATCGCGTGTTCGCCGAGGCCGACGCGGAACTGGCGCCGCTGGCCGGCCGGATCGCCTGTCCCGCGCTGGTCCTGACCGGCGCGCGCGACGCCAACGCCACGCCGGAGATGGCGCGGGCGCTCGCCGCCGCCATTCCGCGCGGCGAGGCGGCCGTGCTCGACGGCCTCGCCCACGGCGCGCCGATCGAGGCGCCGGACCGGGTGGCGGATGTGCTAGAGTCCTGGCTCGATCGCCGAACCGACAGGAGCCGCGCGCCATGAAATTCTACGACTGCCAGCCCGCCCCGTCGCCGCGACGGGCGCGCATTTTCATCGCCGAGAAGGGGATCGAGGTGGAGACCGTCCAGATCGACCTCCGCGCCGGCGAGCAGATGACCGACGCCTTCAAGGCGATCAACCCGCACTGCACGGTGCCGGTGCTGGAGCTGGACGACGGGACGCGCCTGCTCAGCACGGCCGGCATCCGCAACTACCTGGAGGCCGCCCATCCCGAACCGAACATGACCGGCCGGACCCCCGCCGAGAAGGGCCGCGTCGCGGACGCGCAATGGCGGATCGAGATGGAAGGCACGATGGCGATCGCCGAGGCGCTGCGCAACCGGTCGCGCGGCATGAAGGGCCGCGCGCTCACCGGGCCGGTCGGCTACGAGCAGATCCCCGAACTGGCCGAGCGCGGGATGGCGCGGGCCGAGCGGTTCCTCGACGGGGTGGACGCCATGGTCGGCGACAAGCCCTTCGTCGCCGGCGACATTTTCACGATCGCCGACATCGACCTGCTGGTGGCGGTGGATTTCGCGGGCTGGATCAAGCTCGGCCTGCCGGAGGGCGCGGACAACGCGCGGCGCTGGCACGCGGCCGTGAGCGGGCGGGCGAGCGCGAAACTCTGAGCCGCGCCGCCGGCGCCCGGCGGCTCTGGCGACCCCGGCAGGACTCGAACCTGCGACCTGCGGATTAGGAATCCGCCGCTCTATCCGGCTGAGCTACGGGGCCGCGCCGGCCCTCTATAGCCCAATCCGCCGGCGATGCGAAGGCGCGGGGTTTCGCTTGCCCGCCGGGGGATCGGGCCGCACACTGCCGCCCGGCCCGCGCGCCGATTTTCCGGGAGCCCGCCATGACAACCGTTACCCGGGTCGAAACGATCCGCGTTTCCCTGCCCTTCGAGACCGGCGGCCCCAGGGTCGGCATCCGGCCGGCCATGGGCGCCTGGCTCAGGATGGAGAGCCTGATGCTGCGGCTGGAGACCGCCGACGGGCTGGAGGGCTGGGGCGAGGCGTTCGGCCACAACATCGCGCCGGGAACCGAGGCGGTCCTGAACGAGGTCGTGGCGCCGATGCTGCTCGGCCGGGACGCGCGCGACATCGCCGGAACGATGGACGGGCTGGAGCGGCCGCTGCACGGTTTCGGGCGGTCCGGCCCGGCGATCTACGCGCTCTCGGCCGTGGACATCGCGCTGTGGGACCTCGCGGGCAAGCGGGCCGGCGCGCCGCTGTTCCGGCTGCTCGGCGGCGGCAACGCCGAACTTCGCCGCTACGCCAGCCTGATGCGCTACGGCGGCGACACGGACGCGGTGGCGGCGAGCGTCACGCGGGCGCGCGAGGCCGGCTTTACGACGGTCAAGCTGCACGAGACGACGATCCCCGCCTTCCGGGCGGCGCGGCGCGCGGTGGACAAGGCGGACAACATCTGCCTCGACGTGAACTGCCCGTGGACGCCGGGCGAGGCCCGCGCGGTCGCCCGGGAAATCCGGGGCGACGGCTTCCACTGGCTGGAGGAGCCGGTCTGGCCGCCGGAGGATTTCGCCGCCCTGGCCGGGGTTCGGGGCGAGGGCGTGGCGGTCGCGGCGGGGGAGAACATGTCCGGCCTGCTGGAGTTCAAGGCGGCGCTGGCGGCGGGCGCGGTCGATGTGCTCCAGCCGAGCGTCACCAAATGCGGCGGCGTGTCGGGGATGCTGCGGGTCTTCGCGCTGGCGCGGGCCTGGCCGGTCCGCGTCGTGCCGCACTGCTTCTACTGGGGGCCGGGCTACCACGCGACGGCGCATCTCGCGGCCTCGCGGGCGGAGCCGACGCTGGTGGAGACCGCGTTTATCGCGTTCGCGGTCCGGCCGCACGCGCTGTTCGACGCCGGCGACGCGACGCTCCATCTGGGCGAGGCGCCGGGCCTCGGCTTCGAGGCGGACTGGGACGCGCTGGCGCCCCATGTCGTCTCCCGCCGCGCGGCCTCGGCCTGACGGGCGGGGCGCGCGGGGGCGGCCGTGAACGGGGACCCTTCGCCGCCCGGCGGGACGCCCGCCGCGCCGGTCCGCCCGGAGCCGGAGGATTTCGGCCTCGGCCCGGAGGACATGGGGCGCAAGACCGCGCGCGACATCCTGCTGTCGGAGGAACTGGCCTCCGTCGTCATGCTGGCGGTCACCGTGCTGGCGATCTGGCGGTTCTCGTGGTGGGGGATCGGGGTCGCCTGCGCGGCGCTCGGCCTGCTGTACCTCGCGCGCCGGATCGCGGAGCCGCGGCTGAAGGGCCGGATCGACCGCGCCCGCGAGGCGTTCGAGGCCGCCGCGGAGGCCTACGAGGCGGAGCGCCGCGTCCACGACGAGGCGATGTACGCGCTGGAGCGGCGCCGGGAAGGCCCGGCCGGCCCGCCCGATTGACGCCCGATTGACGCCCGATTGACGCTATCCGCGCCCGCGCGTTGCGGCTAAGCTGGCCGACATGCGCGACCTCGCCTCCATGTTCTCCCCCGCCGCCTCGCTGCGCGCCATGCTGGACGAGAGCCGCCGGGCGGTGGTGTTCACCGGGGCCGGGGTCTCCACCGAATCCGGCATCCCCGATTTCCGCGGTCCCGGCGGCATCTGGACCCAGATGGCGCCCATCGACTTCCAGGACTTCATGGCGAGCGAGGAGATGCGCCGCGAGTCGTGGCGGCGCAAATTCGCCATGGAGGAGACCTTCGCCCGGGCCGAGCCGAACGCCGGCCACCGCGCCATCGCGGAACTGGTGCGGCGCGGCGTCGTCTCGGCCGTGATCACGCAGAACATCGACAACCTGCACCAGGATTCCGGCGTTCCGGCCGGCAAGGTGATCGAACTGCACGGCAACGGCAGCTACGCCGCCTGCCTCTCCTGCGGGACGCGCCACGAACTCGACATCATCAAGCAGAGCTTCCTCGGCCGCGACGAGTTGCCGTCCTGCCGCGCCTGCGGCGGCGTCGTGAAAACCGCGACGATCTCCTTCGGCCAGGCGATGCCGGTCGAGCCGATGGAGCGGGCGGAGGCGGAGTCGCTGGCCTGCGACCTGTTCGTCGTCGTCGGCTCCTCGCTGCAGGTCCACCCCGCCGCGTCCTTCCCGCTGGTCGCCAAGCGCAACGGCGCGCGGCTCGCGATCCTCAACCGGGAGGAGACGCCGCTCGACCGCCACGCCGACCTGGTGCTGCGGGAGGAGATCGGCCCCACCCTGTCGCGCGTCGCGCCGGGCGCCTGACGCGCCGCGGGTTCAATCGGCGCCGGAGCCGTTCGCGCCCGACGGCGGGCGCGCGCCGAGCAGCGTCGCGCCGGCGAGGTTCGCGTCGGGCATCGAGGCCCCCGTAAAGTCGTCGCCGGTGCGGAACCGGCCGCCCTCCTTCATGGTCTCCCACACCCGGGGCGAGCCGATCGTCCCGGTCGGCCCCGGTTCGCGCGGGTCGCGCATCGGGGTCTCCGGCCCCTCCGGGCGGTTGCTGGCGCGGCCCGTCATCGCGCCGGCGCGCGCGCCGGGGCAAGCGGTCGTTTCGCCGGGCGGGCGGCTCATTCGCCGGCGGGCGGGGCGTCCGCCGCGCCGGCCCGCGCCATCGCCAGCCAGTCCTCCTCCGGGAGGACCGCGACGCCGAGCGCGGCCGCCTTCGCCGCCTTCGAGCCGGCGTCCGCGCCCGCGACCACGTAGTCGGTCTTGCGCGACACCGATCCCGCCACCCGGGCGCCCAGGCTCTCGGCCCGCGCCTTGGCCTCGGCCCGGCCCATGGCGGAGAGCGTTCCGGTGAAGACCACGGTCTTGCCGGCCAGCGGGCTTTCGACCGCCGCCGGGGCGGCGAAGGGCTGGACATCGAGTTCGCCCTCCAGGTCCGCCAGCATCTCGCGGTTGCGCGGCTCGGCGAAGAAGCCGGCGAGGTCGCCGGCGACCGAGGCGCCGATCTGGTCGATGTTGAGCAGGTCGGCCCAGGCGTCCGACTCGCGGTCCGCCGCCTCGGCCATCGCGTCCCGCCACGCCGCGATCCCGCCGTAGTTCGCCGCCAGCAGCCGCGCCGTCGCCTGCCCGACCTGCCGGATGCCGAGGCCGTAAACCAGGCGGTCGAGGCCGATCCGGCGGCGGTTCTCGATGGCGGCCAGCAGGTTCTCGACGGACTTTTCGCCCCAGCCCTCGCGCGCGGCGATCTCTTCGGCGCGGTCCTTCAGCCGGAAAATGTCGCCGGGCCGCGCCACCAGCCCGTCGTCCCAGAAGGCGCGGATCTGCTTCTCGCCCAGGCCCTCGATGTCGAAGGCGTCGCGGGACACGAAATGGCGCAGGCGCTCGACCGCCTGGAATGGGCAGGCGAGGCCGCCGGCGCAGCGCCGCACCGCCTCGCCCTCGCCGCGCTCCGCCCTGGCGGCGACCGGGCAGGGGCAGGTTTCCGGCGGGGTCCACGGCGCGCTGCCGGCCGGCCGCCTGTCGAGCACGACGCCGACCACCTGCGGGATCACGTCGCCGGCGCGCTGCACCGTCACCGTGTCGCCGGCGCGGATGTCCTTGCGGCGGATTTCGTCCTCGTTGTGCAGCGTGGCGTTGGAGACCGTCGCGCCGCCGACCGTCACCGGCTCCAGCCGCGCCACCGGGGTCAGCGCGCCGGTCCGCCCGACCTGGATTTCGATGGCGCGCAGCACGGTCTCGGCCCGCTCGGCCGGGAATTTGTGCGCGACGGCCCAGCGCGGCGCCCGCCCGGCGACGCCGAGCCGCTCCCGCCAGTCCAGCCGGTCCACCTTGTAAACCACGCCGTCGATGTCGTGGGGCAGCGCCGCGCGGCGCGCCGCGACCTCGGCGTAATGGGCCAGAGCCTCCTCCGCCCCGGCGCAGGTCCGGGCCAGCGGGTTGACGCGGAACCCCCACGCCCGCAGCCGCTCCAGGAAGCCCGAATGCGTCGCCGCCGGCGCCTCCGAGACCTCGCCCCAGGCGTAGGCGAGGAAGCGCAGCTTGCGCCCGGCGGTGATCGTCGCGTCCAGCTGGCGCAGCGACCCCGCCGCCGCGTTGCGGGGATTGGCGAAGACCTTGGCCCCCTCGGCCTCCTGGGCGCGGTTCAGCGCCAGGAAGTCCTCGCGCTCCATATAGACCTCGCCGCGGGCCTCCAGCACCGCCGGCGCCGCGCCGCGCAGCCGTTCCGGGATGTCCGCGACGGTGCGCAGGTTGCGCGTGATGTCCTCGCCCGTCGTCCCGTCGCCCCGCGTCGCGCCCTGGACGAACCGCCCCTCCTCGTAGCGCAGCGTCGCCGACAACCCGTCGATCTTCGGCTCCGCGACCAGATCGACCCGGGCGTCGGCGTCGAGGGAGAGGAAGCGGCGCACCCGCGCGACGAACTCGCCGACCTCTTCCTCCCCGAAGGCGTTGGCGAGGGAGAGCATCGGGCGGCTGTGCGCGACCTTGGCGAAGCCGGCGGCCGGCGCCGCCCCGACGGCCAGCGTCGGCGCGAGCGTCCGGGCCAGCGCGGGATACCGCGCGGCGAGCGCGTCGAAGCGGCGGCGCAGCGCGTCGTATTCGGCGTCGGAAACCTCCGGCTCGTCGCGACCGTGATAGGCCTCGTCGTGGCGGGCGATCTCGGCCGCGAGCCGCTCCAGTTCGCGCTCGGCGTCCATCGGGGTCTTCGGTTCGGCGGGCGTTTCGGCCATGGGAGGCTCCTCTCCCCGTCTCAGGCGCCGGGCGCGGCGTTCAGCAGGCTGTCGGCGGCGGCGCGGGCTTCCGGCGTGACCTCGGTCCCGGCCAGCATCCGGGCGATCTCCTCGCGCCGCGCGCCGGCGTCCAGCGCCGTCGCGACGGTCGCCACCCGTCCGCCGGCCCCGGTCTTGTCGATCCGCCAATGCGCGCCGCCCCTTGCCGCCACCTGCGGCGAGTGCGTGACCACCAGCACCTGCAGCCGCCCGCCGAGCCGCGACAGCCGCTCGCCCACCGCCGCCGCGACGGCGCCGCCGACGCCGGAATCCACCTCGTCGAAGACCAGCGTCGGCAGGGGGTTGGCCCAGGCGAGCGCGACCCGGAGCGCCAGCAGCAGCCGCGACAACTCCCCGCCCGACGCGACCCGGTTCAGCGGCCCCTCGCGCTCGCCCGGATTGGCGGCGACGCGGAAGCCCACCCGGTCCCGCCCCTCGGCCGTCCACCGCGCCTCGTCCAGCGGCTCGACGACCGTCGCGAAGCGCGCCCCGCCGAGGCGCAGCGGCGGCAGTTCGCGGGCCACCGCCGCGTCCAGCCGCGCGGCCGCGCCGGCGCGGCTCCGCGACAGCTTTCCGGCGGCGGCCTCCCAGGCGGCGCGGGACCGGGCGGCGCGCGCCTCCAGCGCCGCGAGGCCGCCGCCCTCCGCCTCCAGCGCCGCCAGAAGCGACGCGACCTCCGCGCGCAGCGCCGGCAGGCCGCCGGCCGCGACGCCGTGCCGGCGGGCGGCGGCGCGCAGCGCGTGCAGCCGGTCCTCCAGCGCCTCCAGCCGCCCCGAATCGGCCTCGACCTCCCCGGCCAGCGCGCCCAGTTCGCCCGCCGCCGCCTGCAGTTCGGCCGAGGCCCGGTCCAGCGCCGCCAGCGCCTCGTCGAGGCGCCCGCCGGCCCGCGCCGCCGCGCGGTCGAGCAGGCGCGCCGCCCGGCCGGCCGCCGCCTCGGCCCCGGCCTCGCCGGCGATTTCCTCCATCGCCTTGCCCATCGCCTCGACCAGCGCGCCGGCGTTGGCCAGCACCGCCCGGCGCTCCTCCAGCCCCTCGACCTCGCCCGGCCGGGGGTCGAGCGCGTCGAGTTCGCGCGCCGTCTCGCGCAATTCGGCCTCGCGCGCCCGCGACTCCTCACGGCCGGCGCGGCCCGCCTCCAGGGCGGCGGCGGCGGCGTTCCAGTCCGCGTGGGCGCGCGCGGCCGCGTCGAGGAGGGGGCCGTGGCCGGCGTATTCGTCGAGGAAGCGGCGATGGGTCGCGGGGTCGAGCAGGCCGCGCGCCTCGAACTGGCCCTGGATTTCGACCAGCGCGCCGCCGATCGCGCGCAGCGCCGCCACGCCGACCGGCCGGTCGTTCACGAAGGCGCGGCCGCGCCCGTCGGCGCCGAGCACGCGGCGCAGCAGCAGCGCGCCGTCCTCGTCCGCCGCGTCGTCGTCGAGGCCGGCCTCGCCGAGCAGCGCCCGCGCGCGCTCCCCGTCCCGGAGCTGGAAGACCGCGGTCGCGCTCGCCCGGGCGGCGCCCCGGCGGACCAGCCCGCTGTCCGCCCGCGCGCCGACCGCGAGGCCGAGCGCGTCCAGCAGGATCGACTTGCCGGCCCCGGTCTCGCCGGTCAGCACGGACAGCCCGCCGGAGAAGGACAGGTCGAGCCGCTCGATCGTCACGATGTCGCGAATCGACAGGCCGACCAGCATGGCCGCGTCAGAACAGCCGGAACCCGAGGCCGAACCACCCCTTGTCCTCGACCGCGCCTTCCGTCGGCCGGCCCGTCGTGACCAGGGCGTAGGTGTCGCGATACCACGGGCTTCCGGGATAGTTGTGCCCCAGCACCGCCGCCGTCTTCATCGCCTCCTCGGCCAGGCCGAGGGCGAGATAGGCCTCGGTCAGGCGGTGCAGCGCCTCCGGCGCCTGGTCGGTGGTGTCGTATTCGCGGATCACGACGCGGAAGCGCTCGATCGCCGCGAGGTACTTGCCGCGGCGCAGGTAGAACCGGCCGATCGCCAGTTCCTTGCCCGCCAGGTGGTTGCGGGCGAGGTCGATCTTGAGGCGGGCGTCGCGGGCGTATTTGCCGTCCGGGAAGCGCCGGACGGTCTCGTCGAAGGCCTGGAGCGCCTCGCGCGTCAGCTTCTGGTCGCGGCCGACGTCGACGATCCGCTCGTAGAAGCACAACCCCTTGAGGTAGTAGGCATAATCGACGTCGGGATGGCCGGGGTTGAGTTCGATGAACCTGTCGAGCGCGGCCACCGCCTCGTCGTACTTGTTGTCCTGGTAGAGCGCGTGCGCCGCCATCAGCTGGGCGCGCGTGGCCCAGACGGAGTAGGGGTGCTGGCGCTCGACCTCGTCGAACATGGGCGCGGCGGCGCGGAAGTCGCCGGCCAGCGCGGCGTCCACCGCCGTGTTGTAGAGGTCCTCCACCGGCCGGTCCACGTATGCGAGGTCGTCCCCGGCCGTTTCGCACCCGGCGAGGAGCGCCAGCGCGCCGGCGGCGAGCGCGGAAGCGAACGGTCTGGCGTGGGAGCGTCGCATGGCGGTCCGGCCCGCGAGGTTGGGAATCGAGGCCCGCAGGATACGCCCCCCGCCGCCCCGCGCCAAGACCGTCGTCGCGCGCGGCGTCGGCGCGAAGGGAAAGGGCGCGCGCGTTCGGCGACGGGGCGTTCCCGAACGACCGCCTCCGGCGCGCTGTCCCCCTGGGCCCCGGATCGAGTCCGGGGCGCCCCGAACACCCGTGAAAACCGCTAAAGTACCCCCATCCACCCCCGGGGAGGCCGCGATGGCCGAGGACGCCGGTTTCGAGCCGCCCTTCCATCCCGACGCGCCTTCCGGCGCGGTGAACGCGCGCACGCTGGTCGCCATCCGCTGGGTCGCCATCGCCGGGCAGGCGGCGGCGCTGCTGGTCGTCGAATACGGGCTGGGCTTCCCGCTCCCGCTCGGTCCCTGCCTCGCCATCGTCGGCGCGGCGGCGGCGCTCAACCTGGCGATGCAGGCCCGCGCGCGCGCCAGCCCCCGGCTGTCCGACCGGGCCGCCGCCCTGTCCCTCGCCTGGGACATCGCGCAGTCCACCGCGCTGCTCTACGCCACCGGCGGGATGGAGAACCCCTTCGCGCTCCTGCTGCTGGCCCCGGTCACGGTGTCGGCGACCGTGCTGTCGCCGCGCGCGACCGTCGGTCTGTGCCTGCTGGCGCTGGCCGGCGCGGCGCTGCTGCGCTTCGTCCACATGCCGCTGCCCTGGGAGGAGGCGGGGTTCGCGCCGCCGCCGCTCTACCTCGACGGCGTGTGGGCGGCGCTGTCGATCGCCATCGTTTTCATCGCCGGCTACGCCTGGCGCATGGCCGAGGAGGCGCGGCGCATGTCGGACGCGCTGGCGGCGGCGCGCACCGCGCTCGCCCGCGAGCAGCGGGTCTCGGCGCTGGGCGGGCTGGCGGCGGCGGCGGCCCACGAACTCGGCAGCCCGCTCGGCACCATCGCGGTGATCGCCGCCGACCTCGCGCGCGACATCCCCGAGGACAGCGCCTTCGCCGAGGACGCGCGGCTGCTGCGCGGCGAGGCGGAGCGCTGCCGGCGCATCCTGGCCGACCTGTCCGACCGGCCGGAGATCGGCGGCGGCGACCCCTATGCGCTGGTGCCCTTCGGCGCGCTGGTCGAACTGGCGGCCGCGCCGCACCGGGGCGAGCCGGTCGAACTCGTCCTCGAACGCCGCGGCCCCGGCGCCGGGCTCGCCGGCGACGCCGGCGAGCCGACCGTGTTCCGCAGCCCGGAAATCCTGCACGGCGTCGGCGCGCTGATCCAGAACGCCGCGCAATACGCGCGCGCGACGGTCGAAATCTCCGCCGTCTGGGACCCGCGCGAGGTCGCGGTCGCCATCGAGGACGACGGGCCGGGCTTCGCGCCGGCGGTGCTGGACCGGCTGGGCGAACCCTGGCTCTCGACGCGGCGCGGCGAGGCCGGCCACATGGGCCTCGGCGTCTTCATCGCCCGCACGCTGCTGGAGCGCACCGGCGGGCGGCTCTCCTTCTCGAACCGGCCGGAGGGCGGCGCGCGGGCCGAGGCGCGCTGGCGGCGCGCCGACATCGAGCGCGGCCCGGCCGGGCCGTGACGCCGCCCGCGCTTTACAGCCCCGCGCCGGGGCGCTATCGGGAAGGCGCGCGCAAACGCAATCCGGGGATCGGCCGATGACCGACGCCGCGCCCGCCGGCGCCGAGGAGCGCCGCCTGCTGATCGTCGACGACGACGAACCCTTCCGCAACCGCCTCTCCCGCGCGATGGAGCGGCGCGGCTTCGAGGTGGCGATGGCGGCGACGGTGGCCGAGGGGATCGCGCGCGCGCGCGACGACCGGCCGTCGCACGCCGTGCTCGACCTCCGGCTCGACGACGGCAGCGGCCTCGACATCGTGCGCGAGTTGCGCCGGGCGCGGCCGGACGCGCGGATCGTGCTGCTGACCGGCTACGGCAACATCGCCACGGCGGTGGCGGCGGTGAAGGCGGGGGCGGTGGACTACCTGCCCAAGCCGTCCGACGCCGACGCGGTGGCCGCCGCGCTGCTCGACCGGGGCGACGCCCTGCCGCCGCCGCCGGAAAACCCGATGTCCGCCGACCGCGTGAAGTGGGAGCATATCCAGCGCGTGTTCGAACAGTGCGGGCGCAATGTGTCAGAGACCGCGCGGCGCCTGCGGATGCACCGCCGCACGCTGCAGCGCATCCTGAACAAGCACGCGCCGCGCCGCTGACCGGCCGCCGGGGAGAGGGCGGCGCGCGGCGCCGGGGCGCGGCAAGGCGGGGAGGAGACAGGCATGGCGGTGCGCCTCGACAAGGAGTGGCGGGATCTGGCGGCGGCGGAGGTCGCGCGGGTCGCCGGGCATCTCGGCGTCTACCAGCTGGGCGACCGGGCCGGGAACATCCTGCGCATCGGCGTCGCGGACGCGCGCACACGGTTCGGGCTGCGCGGCGAACTGGAGCGCGCGCTGGCGGACCCGCCGCCGGGCGCGGCGCGCTTCCGGGTCGAGGTCACCATGTCCTACCGCTCGCGCCACGCCGAGTTGCTGGCGGCGTTCGTCCACGACCGCGGCCGCCTCCCGCCCGGCAACGCCGACACGGACCCCCGCGCCCTCGGCCGCCTCCGCCCCGGCCCGCGGGCGGCGCCGTTACCGTCGCGCGGGGACGACCGGGGCGCCGCGGGTCTGGGTGCGCCACATGAAGCGGGTGAGGCTCTCGTCCACCGGGTGGCGCATGTGCAGCATCGCCCGGTTGTCCCAGGCGACCACCTCGCCCTCGCGCCAGGCGTGGCGGTACTGGAATTCCGGCCGCGTCGCGCGCGCCCACAATTCGTCGAGCAGCGCCTCGCTTTCGGCCAGCGGCAGGCCGACCGCCCAGGCGTTGGTGCGCCGGCCGAGGAACAGCGCCTCGCCGCAGGGCGTCTCGCGCAGCGCCGGGTGCGCCCGGCCGACCGCCTCGACGGGCGAGGCCGGTGGCGTCATGCCGGGGCGCAGCACGCCGTTGCTGCTGTAGGTCGAGTCGTGCTTGATCTCCAGGTCGAGGACGCGCGCGCGCAGCGCCGGCGGGAGCGCGCGGGCCGCCAGCGCCTGGCTGCAGAACCCGGTGTCGCCGCCCTCGGCCGGGATGTCGCGCGCGTGCAGCAGGCTGTAGGTCGGCGGCACGTCGATATAGGACATGTCGGTGTGCCACTCCCACTCGCCGAAGAACTTCGCGTCCACCGGCGCGGCCTCCAGCGTCGCCGGGTCGAGGTTGCCGATGAAGGCGAGGTAGGGGTCGACGCCCCTGGCCCTGAGCGCCGCCTCCTGCGCCGCGACGCTCGTCTCCGCCTCGCCGGGCGCGGCCTTGCGGCCGAAGCCGTTTATCAGGCCCGGCGCGTATTCGTTGGCCCCGAACACGGCGGTGAGCGCGTGGAGTTCGTCCGCCTCCAGCAGGCGGCCGAAATCGAACACCAGCAGGCCGAGGGCGTCGCGGCAGGCCTCCAGGATGGCGTCGCGCCGGGCCGGCGTGATCGCGCGGGGATCGACGCCGGAGACCTTCGCCCCGAACGCCGCGCCCTCCAGAGGCCGGACCTCGATCCCGCCCCGGTTATCGACCGCTTCCGCCATCGCGCGCCTCCCCTTCCGGCCCCGCGCCCATTCTACCGCCCGCGCGGCGGCGCCGACAACGCCGCCGCGCGCCGGCGCGCCGGGGAAGGGGCGGGGCGCCGGGGAAGGGGCGGGGCGCCGGGGAAGGGGCGCGCCCCGGATTTAATCCGGGGTCCAGGAGGGCAAGGGCGCAAGCGTCCGCCGCTCCCGGCGATGGCGCTCGGGGCGGCGGCGGGCATGTTTCGGAAGCGTCGGAGAAGCGACTCTGGGCCCCGGCTCAAGGCCGGGGCGCCGCCGCGGGCTGTCGCCCGCGGGCGGCGGTTTGACAGGGCGGGCGGCGGCGCCTATAGGGGGCGCGCGCGGCCGGGAGAGGGGCTTCGAGAGCCTCTCCCGGCCGCGCCGGCGCATTCGGTCACCCCGGGGAGTCAACGCCATGGTCGATACGATACTTGGGCCGAACGATCCGAATCCCTACCAAGGAGACGATACGTCCGAGCGGATCACCGGCAACGCGGACGACAACTCCATTAGCGGCGGCGGCGGCGACGACACGATCTACGGCCTTGGCGGCAACGACCATATCGATGGCGAGAACGGCGACGACCGGATCTACGGCGGCGCCGGCGACGATCGTGTTTACGACCAGGACGGCAACGACCTGATCGACGGCGGCGCCGACAACGACGACCTTCAAGGCGGTCCCGGAAACGACACGATGTCGGGCGGCGCCGGCGACGACTATCTGGATGGCGGCGCCGGGGACGACATCCTGATCGGCGGGCCGGGGAACGACCAGCTCTGGGGAGGCGAAGGCGCCGACACGTTCTACTTCGACAGCGAAGACGACACGCTATATTCCGATTACGGCAGGGACGCGGGCGACGTCTCCATCCTCGGCGCCGTCGCCGGCCTCGACCTTTCCGGGACGGAGGGCGACGACACGCTCGACGGCGCGGTCGGCGACGACACGCTTTCGGGCCTCGACGGCGCCGACACGCTCTCCGGCCTCGGCGGCGACGACATTGTCGACGGGGGCGCGGGGAACGATGTGCTCGACGGCGGCGAGGGGAACGACGTGCTCGACGGCGGCGACGGCGCCGACACGCTGTCGGGCGGCGACGGCGACGACACGCTCTCCGGCGGGCCGGGCCGGGACCTGCTCGACGGCGGGGGCGGCGACGACCTGGTCGACGGCGCCGGGAACGACGACACGCTGATCGGCGGCACGGGGAACGACACGCTTTCCGGCGGCGAGGGCAACGACATCCTCTCCGGCGGCGCGGGCGACGACATACTCTACGGCAACGCCGGCGACACGCTGCATGGCGGCGCGGGGGCCGACACTTTCTATCTCGACGCGGGCGCGGACACCGCGAAGGTCCTCGCTGGCGGCTATGTCGCGGGCGAGGATTCGATCGTCGTGCTCGGCGCGCCGCCGGGCGACGACACGCCGCCGGGCGGCGACACCGCGCCGCCGGCCGTTCCGGGAACCCCCGGCCACGACACCATCTCCGGGACCGCCGGCGCCGACCACCGCGATGGCCTCGCCGGCGACGACATCCTGTTCGGCGGCGACGGCGGCGACACGCTCTCCGGCGGGTCGGGCGACGACATCCTCTACGGCAACAGGGGCCTCGACCTGCTCGACGGCGGCCGCGGCGACGACGCGCTCTATGGCGGGCAGAACACGGGGATTCCGACAACCTCGCCGGACGACGCCAAGCTCCGGATGCGGGACGGCGTGGAGACGCTTTCCGGCGGCTGGGGCGACGATGTGCTGTACGGCAATATCGGCGCCGACATCCTCGACGGCGGCTGGGGCGAGGACGCGCTCTACGGCGGCAAGGGCAACGACACGCTCTCCGGCGGCCACGGCAACGACGCGCTGTACGGCAACAAGGGGAACGACGTGCTGTACGGCGGCGCCGGCAACGACACGCTGAAGGGCGGCGCGGGCGCCGACATGCTCTACGGCGGCGCGGGCGCGGATGTGTTCCACGTGGAGAGCCTGGACGAGGCCGTCGATTACAACCCCGACGAGGGCGATGTCATCCACCTGGTCGGCGCCGCGCCGGCGGAAAGCCTCCCCGCCGACGGCTGACGCGGCGCGCCGCGGGCCTTGAGGGGGCGGCCCCGGTTGTCGTATCCAGTCCCGCGGCCCGCGCCCGGCGGCGCGGGGCGAGCGGGAGGGCGGAACGACGCGGCATCGACTCGCCGGCGCGCTGTGCGCCGCGCTCTGGACCGTCCTCGCGGCCGCGGGCGGCGCGGCGGCGGACGAGCGCGAGACCAGGCTGCTCGCGCTCGGCGACAGCCTGACGGCCGGCTACGGCCTGCCGGCGGGCGAGGGGTTCGTCCCTCGGCTGGCGGCGGCGCTCAGGGCCGAGGGCCGCGCGGTCCGGGCGCTCGACGCCGGCGTCTCCGGCGACACCACCACCGGCGGGCTGGCGCGGCTCGACTGGTCGCTCGCCGACCGGCCGGACGCGGCGATCGTCGCGCTCGGCGCCAACGACGGCCTGCGCGGCATCGACCCGGAGCTGACGCGCCGCAACCTCGACGCGATCCTCGCCCGCCTCGCCGAGGCCGGCGTGCCGGCGCTGTTGGCCGGCATGTACGCGCCGCCCAATCTCGGCGAGGAGTACGGCGCGGCCTTCCGCGCCGCCTTCGAGGACCTCGCGGCCAAGCACGATGTGCTATTCTACCCCTTCTTCCTCGAAGGGGTGGCGGGGGTCCCGGAACTGAACCAGGACGACGGCATCCACCCCAACGCCGCCGGCGTGGACAGGATGGTGGCGGGCATCCTGCCCTCGGCGCGGGCGCTGCTCGACCGGGCCGGGAAGGGCGGCGGGGACTAGCGCGGCGGGCCGCCCGCGCGGCCGCGACCGGAGGGCGCCATGCAAAGGCTGTTCGTCGCGCTGGCGATGCCGGAGGACATCCGCGACCGGCTGGCGGGCCTGGGGGCCGGCCTTCCCGGCGCGCGCCGGGTCCCGCCGGAGAACCTGCACCTGACGCTGCGCTTCATCGGCGAGACGGACGGGGCGGCCGCGCGCGACGCCGCTGACGCGCTTTCCCGCCTCGACGCCGGCGGGTTCGACCTCGCGCTGTCCGGCGTCGGCGCGTTCGAGTCCGGCGGGCGCGCGCGCTCGGTCTGGGCCGGGACGGAGCCGCGGCCGGCGCTCGACGCGCTCCAGCGCAAGGTGGACGGCGCGCTGGCCCGGGCCGGCGTTGCGATGGACACGCGCAAGTTCCGCCCGCATGTGACGCTGGCCCGGTTCTCCGGCGCGTGCGCCGCGCGCCTCGGCCCGTGGCTGGCGGCGAACGGGCTGTTCCGGGCCGGCCCCTTCGCGGTCGAGGGCTTTACGCTGTTCGAAAGCGCGCTCGGCCGCGGCGGTTCGGTTTACCGGCCGCTGGTCGAGTTCCCGCTGCGCCCCGCCGCGCCCGCGCCCCGGTCCGGGCCATGAGCCGCCTCGCCGCGCCGGGCCTCGCGCTCCTCCTGGCGGCGGCCGCGGCGTTCGCCGCGCCCGCGCCGGCGGCGGCGGACCGGCCGGTGGACCTCGAACTCGTGCTGGCGATCGACTCCTCGGCCAGCGTGGACGACGCCGAGTTCGTCCTGCAGACGCGCGGCATGGCGCGGGCCTTCCGCGACCCGGACGCGATCGAGGCGATCCTGAGCGGGCCGTACCGCGCCATCGCGGTCGCGGTGGTGGAGTGGGCGAGCGCCGACTTCCAGGTGGTGGACATCCCGTGGACGGCGATCGACAGCCGCGCGGCGGCGCTGCGCGTCGCCGACCGGCTCGACGCGATGCCGCGCGCGATCCACACCGGCGCGACCTCGATCTCCGGCGCGCTGGCCTTCGCGGCGGGGATGTTCGCGGACAACGGCTTCCGCGGCGTGCGCCAGGCGATCGACCTGTCCTGCGACGGGCGGAACAACCAGGGGGTCGAGGTCGGGCCGGTGCGCGACGCGGTGGTGCGCCGCGGCGTCACGATCAACGGCCTGACGATCCTGAACGAGCACCCGACGCTGGACATCTACTTCCGCCGCCGCATCGTCGGCGGCGACGGCGCCTTCGTCGAGGCGGCCCGGGATTACAGCGACTTCGCCGACGCCTTCCTGCGCAAACTGGTCCGCGAGGCCCGCAACATCCCCATCGTCGAGGCCCCGGCGCCGGGGCGCGCTCACAAGGCCGCGGCGGCGGCGTGGGCGCCCTGGATGGCGGCGCGGAGGTCGCGGGGGGAGCGGCAGTCGCCGACGAGGTGGACCGGAATCCCGCCGAGTTCGCCCGCCAGCGCGTCGCGGGCGATCCGGGGCGTGGCGTACACGACCAGCTCCACGCCCTCGATCCGCTCCGCCGCGCCGGAATAGGGGTTGCGCAAGCGCAACGCGCCGTCCGCGAAACCGAGGGTCTCCAGCGCCGGGCGGATCTCGACCCCGGCGCCGTAGAGGCGGCGGTACACGCCGATGGCGCTGCAATGGTTCACCCCCGACGCGATGCGGGGCCGCGAGGTGACCAGCACGACGCGCCGGAACCGCCGGGCCAGCAGGTCCGCGACGCCGTAGGCCGCGGGGCCGTGGTCCTCGTCCACCAGCACCGCGAGGCCGCCCCCGGCCGCGCCGGCCCGCCCGGCCGCCCAGTCGCGCGCCGACACGGCCGCCGGGCCGGGTTCGACGCCGGGCGGCGGGCGCTGGAAGGAGCCCGTCGCCAGCACCACGGCGTCCGGGTCGTAGCGCCGCGCCAGCGCCGCGTCGGCCTTCCGCCCGAGGACGAACTCGACGCCGTAGCGCTCGCAAAGCCGCAGCTGGTGCTCGACGATCCGGGCCATCTCGCCGCGCCCCGGCAGCGACGCCTCCAGCAGCAGCGCCCCGCCCGGCTTCTCCGAGGCGGAGAACAGCGTCGCCCCGTGGCCGCGCGCCGCCGCGACCCAGGCCGCCTCCAGCCCCGCCGGCCCGCCGCCCACCACCAGCACGCGCCCGGCCCGCGCCGCCGGTTCGGGCAGCCGGTCCGCCTCGCCGGCCTCGCCGAGATGCGGGTTGTGGTGGTCCGCCACCGGCTTGCCGAGATGGACCTCGCCCCAGGGGAAGTTGTCGAACGCGCTGGGCCGGATGTCGGCCGCCCGCCCGGACCGCGCCTTGGCCGGCCAGGCCGCGTCGGCGATCAGCGCGCGGCTCATGCCCACCAGGTCGGCGTAGCCCTCGGCGACGATGCGCTCCGCCAGGTCCGGCGTCCCGATCCGCCCCAGCGCCATGACGGGAACGCCGCCGGCGGCCGCGCGCATCCGCTTGTGCAGGTCGATGAAATGGCCGGGCCGGAAGTACAGGTCCGGGACGTGCGTCTCCAGGCTCAGGCTGAAATTGCCCTGCCCGTAGGCGAAATAGTCGAAATCGCCCGCGGCGGCGAGGCGGCGCGTAATCCGCTCCGCCTCGTCCGGGCCGACGCCGCCGGGAACGCCCTCGTCCGCCGGCATCTTGAGGCCGACGGCGAAGCCCGGCCCGCATTCGGCCCGGATACCGGCCGCGACCTCGCGCACGAAGCGGGTGCGGCCCTCCAGATCGCCGCCGTAGCCGTCCTCGCGCGTGTTCGAGGCGGGGGAGAGGAACTGCCCGATCAGGTAGCCGTGCGCGCCGTGCAGCTCCACGCCGTCGAAGCCGAGCGCGCACAGCCGCCGCGCCGCCGCGACATAAGCGCCCGCGATCCGCCCCGCCTCGGCCGCCGACATCACATGCGGCACCGTCCAGCTGTAGGGGTCCGGCAGGTCGGACACGCCGATCGGCGCCTTGGTGGGGTGCCAGAGCTGCTGGCGGCCGGGATGCCACAACTGGCCGACCAGCAGCGCGCCCTCGCGCCGGACATCGGCGGCGATCGCGGCGAAGGCGTCGTCGTTGGCGGCGTCGAAGGCGGCGACCGTGGTCGGCTGGGCCAGCGCTTCGGGATCGACCGCCAGCACCTCCGTGACCAGCAGCGCCGCCCCACCGCGCGCCCGCTCGATCAGGAAGTTGCGCCACGGCTCGGTAATGCGGCCGGCGCGGGCGAAGTTCGTCACCGTCGCGGTCAGGCAGACGCGGTTGCGCAGCCGCCGCCCGGCGAGGTCGAGGCCGGAAAACAGGTTGGGGCAGGGCGTGTCGGCCATCGGGGTTCCGTCCGTCCGGTGTCGGGGCGCGGAGTGTATAGCACCGGCGCGGCGGCGCGGGGCGGGAAGCGTGTGGTAGGATGGCGCGCGCGTTTCCCGTCGGGCGGTGCGGATGGGCCGTTTCCTCGAATTCTTCGCCGGCGGCGGCATGGTCCGGGCGGGCCTGGGGCCGGGCTGGACCTGCCTGTTCGCCAACGACATCGACCCCCGCAAGGCCGCGAGCTACGCCCGCAACTGGGGCGATTCGGAACTGCGCGTCGGCGACGTGGCCGACCTCGCGGCGGCGGACCTGCCCGGCGGCGCGGACCTCGCCTGGGCCTCCTTCCCCTGCCAGGACCTGTCGCTCGCGGGCGCGCGCGCCGGCCTCGGCGGCGCGCGCTCGGGGACTTTCTGGCCGTTCTGGCGGCTGGTCCGGGCGCTGGCGCGCGAGGGCCGGGCGCCGCCGCTGGTCGTGCTGGAGAATGTGCGCGGCGCGCTGACCTCCCATGGGGGCGCGGATTTCGCCGCCATCGCGGCGGCGCTGGCCGGGGACGGCTACCGTTTCGGCGCGCTGGAGATCGACGCGGCGCTGTTCCTCCCGCAGTCGCGGCCGCGGCTGTTCGTCGTCGCGGTCCGGGAGGACATTCCGGTCCCGGCGGCGCTGCTGGCGCGCGGGCCGGAGGCGCCGTGGTCGCCGCGGGCGCTGGTCCGGGCGATGGCGCGGCTTTCCGGGCCGGCGGCGGCGAACCGGCTGTGGTGGCGCCTTCCGCCGCCGCCGCCGCGCAACGCCGCGCTCGCCGACCTGCTGGAGGACGAGCCGCGCGGCGTCCGCTGGCATTCCCCCGCCGAAACGGCGCGCCTGCTGGCCGCGATGAGTCCGGCGAACCGGGCCAAGGTCGCGGCGGCGCGGGCGGCCGGGGGACGCGCCGTCGGCGCGGTCTTCCGGCGGACGCGGCGCGACGCGGCGGGCGTGTCGCGGCAGCGGGCGGAAATCCGCTTCGACGGCCTCGCCGGCTGCCTGCGCACGCCGGCCGGCGGATCGAGCCGCCAGATCGTCATGCCGGTCGAGGGGGCGGAGACCCGCTCCCGCCTGCTCTCGCCGCGCGAGGCGGCGCGGCTGATGGGCCTGCCTGAGGAATACGCGCTCCCCGACAACGCCAACGACGCCTTCCGGCTCGCCGGCGACGGCGTGGCGGTCCCGGCGGTGCGCCACCTCGCGCTCCGCATCCTCGAACCGGCGCTGGCGGCCCGCGCGGCGGCGGACCGGAGGGCGGCGTGAGCGGCCCGGCGGCGCGGGAGAACCCCGAAACCCGCTCGCGCACGATGCGGGCGGTCAAGGGCAAGGACACCGGGCCGGAGATGGCGGTGCGGCGCGCGGTCCACGCCATGGGCTACCGCTACCGCCTGCACCGGGCCGACCTGCCGGGCAAGCCGGACCTCGCCTTCCCGGCGCGGCGCAAGGTCGTGTTCGTCCACGGCTGCTTCTGGCACATGCACGACTGCCCGCGCGGCGCGCGGATGCCCCGGGCGAACCGCGACTACTGGACGCGCAAGCTCGAACGCAACCGCGCGCGCGACGCGGCGAACCGCGAACGCCTGCGCGAAGCGGGCTGGGACGCGCTGGTCGTCTGGGAATGCGAGATCGGCGACCGCGACGCGCTCCGCGCCCGGCTCGCGGCGTTTCTGGAGGACCGGGCCGGGGAGTGCTAAAACACCCGCGCCGAGCGGGACGGAGCGCGGGAGGACGCCATGAACATCGCCTACCGGGAGGACATCGCGGCGCGGGAAGACGCCGCCGACTACCGCTTCCTCGAGGTCCGGCCGCTCACCGGCGCGCTGGGGGCGGAACTCTTCGGCGTCGACCTGTCGGAGGACCTGCCGGACGAGGCGATCGCGGAAATCCGCGCCGCGCTGCTGCGCCACCTGGTGGTGTTCTTCCGCGGCCAGCGCCTGGCGCCGGAGCGCCATCGCGCCTTCGGCCGGCGGTTCGGCGAGTTGCACATCCACGAATACGTCAAGGGCATGGACGACTTCCCCGAAGTGATGCGGGTGGTCAAGACCGAGGCCGACCGCTTCAATTTCGGCGGGACCTGGCATTCGGACGTGAGCTACCACGCGACGCCGCCGCTCGGCTCGATCCTCTATGCGCTGGAGGTTCCGGCGACGGGCGGCGACACGCTGTTCGCCAACCAGTACCTCGCCTACGAGACGCTCTCCGACGGGACCAGGGACCTGCTGGAGGGCCGCCGCGCGGTGCACAGCGCCGAGGCGATCTACGGCGCGGCCGGCGCGTTCGACGGGCGCTACAAGTCCGGGGCCGGCATGGCGGTGCGCGAGACGCCGGCGGCGTTCGACGAGTCGGAGCATCCGGTCTTCCGCACGCATCCCGAAACCGGGCGCAAAGCGCTCTACGTCAACGGGAATTTCACGACCCGCCTGTCCGGCATGACGGCGGAGGAGAGCGCGCCGATCCTCCAGCGCCTGCACGCCCACGCGACGATCCCCGATTTCTGCTGCCGCTTCCGGTGGGAGGCGGGATCGGTGGCGTTCTGGGACAACCGCTGCGTCCAGCACTACGCCGTGAACGACTACGCCGGCCAGCGCCGGGTCATGCACCGGGTCACGGTGATGGGCGACCGGCCCCGCTGACGCGCGGGCGGCCGCGGCGCGGCGGCTCAGGAAACGGGCCGGCGCGAGAGGTCCAGCGGCGCCGCGTCGCGCGACCGCGCGAGTTCGTGGCCGGGGCGCGACGGCTCCAGGAAAGTAATCGAGTCGTAGAAGTCGTCGAGGTCGACGAACACGCCGTTCGCCTCCGCCCACCGGCGCATCCTCTGGTTGGTGGAGGCGGCCCAGGAGAGGATTTCGACCTTCCAGCCGCGCCGGTGCATCCGCTCCAGATCGCTGTGGAAGCCGACGCCCCGCTGGTAGCCCGCGCCGTCGCCGGTCAAGAGCACGACGATCCCCGGATCGTAGTCGGCCATGTCCCGCAACATGGCGGTCTGCAAGACCTTGTCGGGGACTTCCTGCTCGCCGCGCTCCGGGCTGTAGCGGTCGAACAGCTGGACCTCCACGCCCTCGGCCTCCATCCGGTTCCACAACCGCTGGATTTCCGGCGGGATCGAACCGGCCGCCAGCGCCTTCCTGACCGGCCGGCCGGCGTGGGCGAGACGGAGCATGTTCGCGAAATGGACACGCACGCGAAACCGCGCGTCCGGCCCGCTATTGCGCTCCTCGGCCAGGTGCTGGGCCTCGTAGAAGATGTTGGAGTTGTCCCAGTAGATGAAGACTTCCGCCATGTCGCCCTCCGGCGCGATTCGCGGCCTCCCGCGCGGGCGCGCTTCTACTCCCACGGGACCGCCCCGCGCAAGCGAATCCGGGACGCGCCGCCCCCGCGCCCGCGGTCACGCGACGTTGGTCATGACGACGGTCCCGCTCGCGCCGAACATGCCGCCGACGCCGTGGACGACGGAGATTTCCGCGCCCGGCACCTGCGCCGGCGCGTCGCCGCGCATCTGGCGCACGCCCTCCTGCAGCGCGTACATCCCGTACATGCCCGAATGCATGTAGCTCAGCCCGCCGCCGTTGGTGTTGAGCGGCAGCGCGCCGCCCGGCCGCGTGTTGCCCTCGGCGATGAAGGCCCCCGCCTCGCCGCGGCCGACGAAGCCGAGGTCCTCCAGCCCGTAGATCGGCAGATGCGCGAAGGCGTCGTAGACCATCAGGTGGTCCACGTCGGAATGGGAAATCCCGGCGGACTCGAAGGCCGCCGCGCCCGCCACCCGGAAGGCGGCCGAGGAGGTGAAGTCGGCCATCTGGCTGATCAGCGGGGTCTCGCCGCTCTCGCCGGTCCCGCGGATATAGACCGGCGCGCGGCGCAGGTCCCGCGCCCGCTCGGCGCTCGTCAGCACCAGCGCGCCGCCCCCGTCCGTCACCAGGCAGCACATCAGCAGCCGGAACGGGTAGCAGATCGTGCGCGACGCCAGCACATCCTCGACCGTTATCGGGTCGCGGAAGCTGGCGCGCGGGTTGCGGCCGGCCCATTCGCGCTGGACCACGGCGACGCTCGCCAGCTGCTCCACCGTCAGGCCGTAATCCTTCATGTAGCGCAGCACCGGGATGGTGAACATGGTCGGCGGGCGGGTCACGCCGTAGGGCCGCTCGAACTGCTGCTGGAACATCGAGGGGAAGATCGAGGAGCCGTGGCGCCCCTGGCCCGACCGCCCGCTCTCCCCGTGCGTGATCAGCACCGTCCGGCACAGGCCGGCGTCGATCGCCGCGCAGGCGTGGCGCACCAGCAGCATGAAGGAGCAGCCGCCCACCGAGGTCCCGTCGAGCCATTCCGGCACGATGCCGAGGTAGTGCGCGATCTCCACGGCGTTGTGGCCGCCGGTGGCGATCCCGTCGATGTCGGAGAGCTTCAGCCCGGCGTCGGCGACCGCGTTCAGCGCCGCGTCGGCGTGCAGCTGCACCTGCGACATGTGGGGGACCTTGCCGAGTTCGGTGGTCTCCGAGGCGCCGGCGATGGCGACCGCGTTGCGCTTCATCCTACCGCCCTCCGGCCGGCGCGAACTGCGGCAGCACGATCTCGTCGTCGATCCGCTCGAACCGCACCTCCAGCGGCATGTCGAGGACCAGCGCCTCGGGCGTCTGCGGGCAGTCGAGGATGTTGCACATCATCTTCGGCCCCTCCTCCAGCTTCGCCACCGCGATGGCGTAGGGCGGCTCGAAGCCGGGCGCCGGCAGGTGGCTGATGACATAGCTGTGCAGCGTCGCCCGGCCCGACGCCCGCACCACCGCCACGTCCGTGGAGCCGCAGGCGGGGCAGAAATGGCGCGGCGGGAAGTAGATATTCCCGCATTCGCCGCATTTCTGCAGGCGCAGTTCGCCCGCGCGCGTCCCCTCCCAGAAATGGCGGGTTTCCGGCGTCGGCCGGGGCAGTTCGCGTGTTTCGTTCGCCATGTCGCCGTCCGCTCCCTTCGGTCGTCCGCCTCGGTCGTCCGCTTCAGTCGCCCACGATGGCGAGGCCGTTGTCCAGCACCGTCGCGCCGCGCTCCGGCACGAGGGAGCGGAAGGAGACCCGGTCCCCGTCGCGCCACATCTCGGTGCGGATCGTCTCGCCCGGATAGACCGGGGCGGAGAAGCGGAGCCGCATCGACTTGAACCGCCGCGCGTCCATGCCGCAGCAGGTCTTGAGGATGGCGTGCCCGGCCACGCCGAGCGAGCACAGCCCGTGCAGGATCGGCCGGTCGAACCCGGCGGCGGCCGCCACCGCCGGGCTGGCGTGCAGCGGGTTGTAGTCGCCGGACAGCCGGTAGATCAGCGCCGCCCGGCCGAGCGTCGGCAGGTCGCACGCCGCGTCCGGCGCGCGCTCCGGCAGGCGGTGCGGCGCCGGCGCCTCGTCGCTCGGCCCTCCGTAGCCGCCGTTGCCGCGCGCGAAGGTGGTGGAGGTCAGCGTCGCCAGCTTCTCGCCGGTTTCCGCGTCGCGCAGCGTCCGCTCGGTCAGGATCAGCGCGCCCCTTCCGGCCCCCTTGTCCACGATCCCGGTGATCTCCGAACGCGCCGTCACCGTGGCGGCGGGCGGAAGCGGGCGGTGCAGTTCGATCCCCTGCTCCCCGTGCAGCAGCCTCACCCAGTCCACGCCCGATTCGGGGTCGCGCGCCCAGAAGCCGGGGCCGGCCAGCACCGCCGCCATGGTCGGCAGAGCCGCGAAACCGTCCGCCTCCTCGAACACATAGGGCAGTTCGCTCTCGTCCATCGGGTCGGCGCCGAGGCCGACGCCGAGCGCGTAGAGGATCGAATCGCGCGTCGTGTAGGTCTGCGAGACCTCCCCGAACGGCCAGTTCCTGAGCTTGTCGTAGTCGAATTCCGCCATCTCTCGCGTCCTCCCCCGGCCCTCAGATCGGGTCCCAGCTGAACACGTCGGCCGAACGGTCGAGCGGGTAGAACCCCGCCTCCATCGCCGGGATCGCGTGCTCCAGCACGGTCTCCGGCGTCCAGCCCTCGGAGCGGTGCACCGAGCGCAGCGGCCGCGACTGCCCCATCAGGAAAATCTCGTTGTTGCGGACGCCGAAAATCTGCCCCGTCGCCTTCGAGCGGTCGGAGCACAGCGCCACCGCCACCGGGGCGATCTTCGCGGTGGTCATCGTCTTCAGCTTCTCGACCCGCTCGCGCTGCGCCTCGTCGCCGATGGGGATGGTGCCGATCATGCGGCTCCAGGCGAAGGGGGAGATGCAGTTCGACCGCACATTGAACCGCGCCATGTCGAGCGCGATCGACTTCGACAGCCCGGCGATGCCGAGCTTGGCGGCGGCGTAGTTGGCCTGGCCGAGATTGCCGATCAGGCCGGAGGTCGAGGTCATGTGGACGAAGGCGCCGGCCTGCTTCTCGCGGAACACGGTCGCGGCGGCGCGGCTGACGGCGAAACTGCCCTTCAGGTGGACGGCGATCACCGAATCCCAGTCGTCCTCCGTCATCCGGTGGAAGATGACGTCGCGCAGGATGCCGGCGTTGTTGACCACAATGTCGAGGCCGCCGAGCTCCTCGACCGCCTGGTCCACCATGCCCTGGGCGGCGGCGAAATCGGCCACGCTGTCGAAGTTGACGACGGCCTTGCCGCCGGCGTCCTCGATCTCCTTGGCGACCTCCAGCGCGGGAACGCGGTCCGCGCCCTCGCCCGCCGTGGTGCCGCCGAGGTCGTTCACCAGCACGCGCGCGCCCGCCGCCGCGAAGGCCAGCGCGTAGTCGCGCCCGATGCCGCGCCCCGCGCCCGTGACGAGCGCGACCTTTCCCTCCAGAAGCCTGTCCGCCGCCATCCCGCTCTTCCTCCATCGCTCCGCCGCCGGTCCCGGGCCGCGCGCGGCCGTCGGCGCGCCCGCCCGGAGCCGCGATGGATACGCGACAACGCCGGCAATCTCAATCGCCCGCGTCGCCGCGCGGCGGCCGGGCCGCCCCGGCGCGCGATTTATCGCCAGCATGGTTTCGCCGGCCTTTCCCCCGGCGGGCGGGGCGGGCATAATCGCGCGCCCTCGAAACCGTCGGCGGAGGCCCCACCATGACCGCGACCGCGCATGTCGCCGCCCGCGTGCGGTACATCAACACCGAATGGCGCGACCGGCCGGACGAGCCGCGCATCGGCTCCCGCGAGACGCGCCGCGCCAACACCGCCTATCGGGACGTGGACATCCACGACGCGCGCCCGCGCATGGCGGCCGGCGAGATCGGCCTGGACGGCGCCGGCTTCGTGCTGACCCGGCACGATACCGCCTGCCGCGACTTCGCCGACGAGGCCGAGATCGAGGCGGTCTACCTGCCGGAGATGCTGGAGCTGGTGCGCCGCCTTGTCGGGGCCGACGCCGCCTACCACTACAGCTACCTGATCCGCACCGAGACGCCGACCGACTTCAACGACGGCTACGCCCGCTTCGTGCATTGCGACTACAACGTGAAGCGGATCGCGGAAATGTCCGGGGACGTGCTGCGCAAGCACGGCGCGGAGCCGCGCGCGGGACAGACCTACGCCTGGTTCAACACCTGGCAGCCCTTCGACAACCCGGCGGTCGCCAACCCGCTCGCCTTCATCGACGCCGGGACGCTGCCGCGCGAGGACGTGATCGACTACCGCTACACCGGGCGCGGGCTGGACAGCCTGGTCGCCGCGCCGGTGTACAACCCCGGCCACCGCTGGTGCTACTTCCCGGAAATGGCGACGGACGAGCTGGTCGTGCTGAAGCAGATGGACCAGCGGCCGGGCCGCGCGGTCTATTGCCCGCACACCTCCTTCGACCACCCCGCCACGCCGGCGGACGCGCCGCCGCGCCGCAGCATCGAGACCCGCGTGGTCGCCGTGTTCGAGGCCTGAGGCCGGCCGGAACGGGCCGGAAGGAAAGGATCGGGGATGAGCAAGGGAGTCGCCCTGGTGGTCGGCGCCGGGGACGCGACCGGCGGCGCCATCGCCCGGCGTTTCGCGCGCGAGGGGTACGAGGCCGTCCTCACCCGGCGCAACGCCGACAAGCTCGAACCGCTGGCCGAAAGCATCCGCGCCGAGGGCGGGGTCGTCCATCCCTTCGGCGTCGACGCGCGGCGCGAGGAGCAGATGGTCCCCTTCGTCGAGAAGGTGGAGGCGGAGATCGGCCCGATCGAGGTCGCGGTCTACAACATCGGCGGCAATGTGCGTTTCGGCATCGAGGACACCACCGCGCGGGTGTTCTTCAAGGTTTGGGAAATGTGCTGCTTCGGCGGTTTCCTGATGGGGCGCGAGGTCGCCAGGGCGATGCGCAAGCGCGGGCGCGGCACGATTATCTTCACCGGCGCGACCGCCAGCCTGCGCGGCGGCGAGGGCTACGCCGCCTTTTCCTCCGGCAAGCACGGGCTGCGCGCGCTGGCGCAGGCGATGGCGCGGGAACTGGGGCCGGAGGGCATCCATGTCGGCCATGTCGTGATCGACGGCGCGATCGACACCGTGTGGATCCGCGACATGTTCCCGGACCGCTACGCGCTGAAGGACCGCGACGGCATCCTCGACCCCGAGGCGATCGCCGAGAACTACTGGACCATGCACAAGCAGCCCCGCTCCGCCTGGACCTTCGAGATCGACCTGCGCCCCTGGATCGAGAAGTGGTGACCGCGTGTCGCCGCCCTCCGGCCCGCGCGCGCGGGCGCTCATGCTCCAGGGAACGGGGTCCGACGTAGGCAAGTCGCTGCTGGTGGCCGGGCTGTGCCGGCTGGCGGCGCGGCGCGGCCTCGCGGTCCGGCCCTTCAAGCCGCAGAACATGTCGAACAACGCCGCGGTCGCCGCCGACGGGGGCGAGATCGGCCGCGCCCAGGCCCTGCAGGCGCGCGCCGCCGGCGTCGAACCGTCCGTGGACATGAACCCGGTCCTGCTGAAGCCGGAGGCCGACGCCGCCGCGCAGGTCGTCGTCCGGGGCCGCGCCGTCGGGCGGGCCGACGCGCGCGGCTACCGGGCGCTGCGGCCCGGCCTGCTGGCGGCGGTGCTGGAGAGCTTCGAGCGCCTGCGCGCCGGCGCCGACCTCGCCATCGTCGAGGGCGCGGGAAGCCCGGCCGAGACCAACCTGCGCGAGGGCGACATCGCCAACATGGGCTTCGCCCGCGCCGCCGGGGTTCCGGTCGTGCTGGTCGGCGACATCGACCGGGGCGGCGTCATCGCCAGCATCGTCGGCACGCGGGCCGTCCTCGACCCGGCCGACGCGGCGGCGATCGCCGGGTTCGTCGTCAACAAGTTCCGGGGCGACCTTTCGCTGTTCGCGCCCGGCGCGGCCGAGATCGAGCGGCGGACCGGCTGGCCCTTCCTCGGCGCGGTCCCGTGGATCGAGGCGGCGCGCCGCCTGCCGGCGGAGGACGCGCTGGGCCTCGCGGGCGTGGACGCGCCGGCGCCGGGCGGCATCGGGGTCGCGGTCCCGCTGTTCCCGCGCATCGCCAATTTCGACGACCTGGACCCGCTGCGCCTGGAGGCGGGCGTGGACCTGCGGACGGTCCGGCCCGGCGAGGCGATTCCGGGCGACGCCGCGCTCGTCCTGCTGCCCGGCAGCAAATCGACCGTCGCCGACCTCGCCTTCCTGCGCGCGCAGGGCTGGGACATCGACATAAGGGCGCATGTCCGGCGCGGCGGGCGCGTGCTCGGCCTTTGCGGCGGCTACCAGATGCTGGGCCGCCGGATCGAGGACCCCGGCGGCGTCGAGGGGCCGGCCGGCGCGGCCGACGGGCTGGGCCTGCTGGATGTCGAGACCGTGCTGTCGCCGGAGAAGTCGCTCGCCCGCGTCGAGGGGCGCGACCGCGTGCACGGGCAGGCGGTGCGGGGCTACGAAATCCATCTCGGCCGCACCGCCGGCCCCGATTGCGCGCGCCCGCTGCTCGACATAACGCGGGAGCCGGGCGGCGCGGCGCGGCCGGACGGCGCGCGGTCGCCGGACGGGCGGGTCGCCGGCTGCTATGTGCACGGCCTGTTCGCGGCCGACGGGTTCCGCCGCGCCGTGCTGGCCGCCCTCGGCCGCGGGCCGGCCGCCGCGCTCGACTTCGAGGCGGAGACCGAACGCGCCCTCGACCGCCTCGCCGACACGCTCGCCGACAGCCTCGACATCGACCGCCTCTTCGCCCTCGCGCGTTGAGGCGCCGGCGCCGCGCGGCTTGCGCGGGGCGGGCGGGGGCCGTAAAACCGCGGGCGGCGACGGCGCGGCGCGACGGGCGCGCGGCCCCGCGAGCTCCCGGAGGACAGAGGCATGAAATTCGGCCTGCTCTACGAGATGCAGCTTCCCCGGCCCTGGACCGAGAGGTCGGATTACCATCAGCTGAAGGAAGCGATCGCCGAGATCGAACTCGCCGACGCGCTGGGCTTCGACTATGTCTGGGCCAACGAGCACCATTTCCTGGAGGAGTACTCGCACTCCTCCGCGCCGGAGGTGTTCCTCGGCTTCTGCGCCCGCAACACGACGCAAATCCATCTCGGCCACGCGGTGGTGCTCTCGCCGCCGGGCTACAACCAGCCGGCCCGGGTGGCGGAGCGCATCTCCACGCTCGACCTGCTGTCGGACGGCCGCGCCGAGTTCGGCACCGGCGAGAGCGCGTCGCGCATGGAGCTGGAGGGCTTCGGCGTCGATCCCGAACGGAAGAAGGCGATGTGGGCGGAATGCACCGAGCAGACCGCCAACATGATGGTCATGGACCCCTATCCGGGCTTCGAGGGGCAGTTCTTCTCCATGCCGCCGCGCAACGTGATCCCGAAGCCGTTCCAGAAGCCGCATCCGCCGATCTGGGTCGCCTGCTCGCGCCGGGAGACCATCCACGCCGCCGCGCGCCACGGCATCGGCGCGCTCGCCTTCGCCTTCGTCGATCCCGATGAGGCGGCGAAGTGGGTCACGGAGTACTACGACATTATCAAGTCCGACGAATGCGTGCCGATCGGCCACTCGGTGAACGCCAACATCGCCATGTGCACCGGCTTCTCGATCCACGAGGACGAGGCGGAGGCGAAGCGGCGCGGGGCCGAGGGGTTCCAGTATTTCGGCTACAGCCTCGGCCACTACTACGTCTACGGCAAGCACCGGCCGGGCGAGACGAACCTGTGGAAACAGTTCGAGCGGGCGCGGCCGAACATGGAGGAGGTCGGGGCCGGCCGCGGCGTCGGCACGCCGGCGCAGGTCGAGGCGCATCTCAGGAGCTTCGCCGAGGTCGGCGTGGACCAGGTGATCTTCATCCAGCAGAGCGGCAAGAACCGCCACGACCACATCTGCGACTCGCTGCGCCTGTTCGCCGACCGCGTCATGCCGGGCTTCAAGGCGGAGGAGGCCGAACGCGAGCGCCGCAAGGCCGAGGAACTGGCCCCGTATGTCGAGGCCGCGCTGGCCCGCAAGCCGCGCATGGCCCCGCTGGAGCGCGCCGACAACCCGCTCGTCCCGGCCTATGGCCGCAACATCCTGCAAACCGCCCAGGACGAAACCGCCAAATCGAGCCACCACGCCGCCGCCGACATCATGACCCCGCTGCAAGACCCGCTGAAACCGGCGGCGGAGTGACGGCGGGGGGGCGTCCTGTCACGCCGCCACGCGGTCGAGGAAAGCGCGCGGGGACAGGACTTCGACCGGCCCGTATCGCGGCTCCGTGAAATGGCGGCGATCGCCGGTTACAAGCACGGCGCGCCCGGCTACCGCGGTGGCGAGATAGACTTCGTCGTCCGGATCGGCGAGGCCGAAGATCGTGTCCACCGGCTCCACCATCGTGGCGACGCTCCGCACCACCCGGATAAGGTCGTGAAAACGGTCACGGTAAAGCCCATGCTTGGAACGGGCGGCGACCCCCTCGTACTCGGCAAGGATGGGTTCGGACAGGACGATCTCGCCGAAGTACATGGCCTCGTCCAGAACCTCGCCGCAAACGCCCCACGAATAAGCCGCGGAGACGAGGACATTACAATCGAGAACGACCCTCACGACGCGGCGCTACGCCGTTCCCGGCGATACTCCGCGATGTCGTCGAGGATTTCGTCCATGATCTCCTCCTCGGACTTGCCGGCGTCCTCCGGCGGCGGGACGGCCCGCGCGCGAATGGACGCGAGCTCCTCGGCGATGGCCTTGCGCCTGGCGGCCTCGTCGGACGGGAAGACGGCTCTTCGTTCGGCGACTTTCGTTTCCATGGCGCCCTCCCGGCGCGGCGGACTTTCCAGCGCCGCCGATTGACGAGTCGAGTATACGAGACGAAAGACCCGGCCGCAATGGAAGCGCGCCGGAAACGCAAACACGGGCTGTCCGCCCGGCCCGCGCTCTACTCCTCCAGAATAAGCCCGGCGAGTTCGGCCGGCGCGGAGAGCATCGGGTAGTGGCCGGTGCGCAGTTCGCGCCAGCGGGCGCCGAGCGCCTCGGCCGTGCGCCGCTGGTGCGCCTCGGGCGGGTTCACGCTGTCGACGCAATAGACCACCGTCGCGTCCCACTCCAGCGACCAGAAGCTCTCCAGTTCCACCGGATCGCGCATACAGGCGATGGGGTGAAGCGTGTAGCGCGCGACCGCCCATTCCTTGACCGGGCTTTCCAGGTCCCGGAACAGGCGGCCCGTAACGTCCGAGAGCGGCGGGCCGGAGGCGAGTCCGGTGTCGATGGCGGTCCGGCGTTGCACGATGTCGCCGACCCGCTCGCCGTGCCGCAGCGCCAGCGCGTCGGCGAACACCAGCCGGCCGACGCGCTCGCGCGCGCGCTCCGCCGCCCGCGCCATCGCCATGCCGCCGGTGCTGGTCCCGACCAGCACCGCGTCGCGCAGGTCCTCGTAGAACAGCAGCCCGGCGACCTCCTCGCCATGGGTCTCCGTCGTGATGCCGGGGCGCAGTTGCGGCGCGCGCTCGGCGCAGCCGTCCAGCGTCGGCGCGAAGACCTCCCGGCCGGCCGCCCGCAGCGCGCGGGCGACCTCCCGCCAGATCCAGCCCCCCTGGTAGGCGCCGTGGATCAACACGACCGGCGCGGCCATGGCTCACCTCCTCCCGACGACGGCGACATCCGCCAGCTGCTCGTAGATTTTCACCGCCGCGCTGGAGTCCAGCTTGGCGAGGCCGGCGGCGCGGGCCATCTGGTACACCTGCTGGCTCACATTCGCCATCAGCACCGGCACGCCGAGCCGCTTGGCGTAGGCGGTGACCAGTTCCTGGTCCTTGTAGACGATGTCGATGGTGCCGCCCGGCGCGAAGTCGCCCTCGATAATCCGGGGGACGCGGAAATCCGCCGCCGCGCTCTGCCCGGAACTGGCCGCGATCACGTCGCGCATGGTCTCCAGGCCGAGGCCGGCCTTCGCCCCGAGCGTCAGCCCCTCGATCAGCACGATGGTGTTGGTGATGCCGAGCATGTTGTTGACCAGCTTCATCGCCAGGCCCTGGCCGAGTTCGCCGACATGGAAGGCGTGGCTGCCCACGGCGTCGAAAATGTCGCGGCAGGCGGCGAAGGTCTCGGCGTCGCCGCCGGCGATGACGGCGAGGTCGCCCGCCGCCGCCCGCGCGGTGCCGCCGCTGACCGGCGCGTCGAGCATGGCGATCCCGCGCGCCGCCAGTTCGCCGCCGATCCGCCGGGCCGCGTCGGGATCGATGGTGGACATGCAGAGCACGATGTGGCCCGCGCCCGCGCCCTCGGCGATCCCGTCCGGGCCGAGGATGGCGCGCTCGGCGTCCTCCGTCGTCTCGACGAGGCAGATCGTGCGCCCGCACATCGCCGCGACCTCGCGCGCGGAGCCGGCCGTTTCCGCCCCGGCCGCCGTCAGCCGCGCCGTTTTCGCGGGGTCGAGGTCGCGCGCGACCAGCGGAATCCCCGCGCCCGCCATGTTGAGCGCCATCGGCCCGCCCATCGCGCCGAGGCCCACGAAGCCAGTCTTTCCGGGCATGGTCCCGCCTTTCCGCTCCCCCGCGCCGCGCCCCTTACGCCGGCGGCGCTCCGACGGTACTCTATCGCGCGGGGCCGCGCCGGGGGACCGTATACCGGATAAGCGGCGGGCCGGGGACCGGGAGGGAGCCATGCGCAAGCCGGTGTCGTTTTTCAGCGAGGGCGCCAGGCTGGACGGCGACCTCTACCTGCCCGACGGCCTCGCGCCCGGCGAGCGGCGGGCCGGGATCGTGCTGTGCCACGGCTACACCGGCGTCAAGGACCTCTACCTGCCGGACATCGCGGCGGCGCTGAACGCGGCCGGCTATGTCGCGCTCGCCTTCGACTACAAGGGCTGGGGCAAGAGCGAGGGCGCGCGGAGCCGCCTCGCGCCGTGGAGCCGGGTGGCGGATGTGCACGCCGCCGTCACCTTCCTCGGCCTCCAGCCGGAGGCGGACAAGGCCCGCATCGGCATCTACGGCACCAGCTACGGCTGCGCCACCGTCGCGGTCGCGGCGGCGCTCGACGAGCGGGTGAAATGCACGATCGGCGTGGTCGGGATGGGGCACGGGGGCCGCTGGATGCGTTCCGTGCGCCGGCCGGACGAGTGGTTCGACCTCCTCGAACGCTCCGAACGGGACCGGGAGCGGCGCGCGCTGACCGGCGAGTCCGAGTTCGTCGCCCGCGAGGAGGTGCTGCTGCCGGACCGCCAGTCGGCGGAGCTGGCGGCGGCGGCGCGGGCCGGCAACCCGGCCGCGGTCGGGAAAATCCCGCTGGAGTACATCGACGAGACGCTGGCCTTCCATCCCGAATGGCTGGTGGACAGGATCGCGCCGCGGCCGCTGCTGCTGATCGCCGCCGGCGACGACCGCCTGGTGCCGCCGGAGGAATGCCGCGCGCTCTACGAGAAGGCGGGGGAGCCGAAGAAGATGGTCGTGCTCCCCGGCTACGGCCATTACGAGGTCTATGTCCGCCCGGCCCTCGACGAGGCGATGCGCGAAACCGTCGCCTGGTGCGCGACCCACCTCCCGGCCCGCGCGTAGGGCGGAAACGGCCGCCCCCGAGGCGCCCCTCCGGGCAAGCAGTTATTTGATGGAAACCCGCCCCGAGGGCCTCCCGGTGCCGTCGTTGTCATATAACTATATGATTTAGAAAGAATTTTTGAACCGCAGTTTATTTGACGGTTGTTTGATCGAACCCGTTCTTGCGCGGGCGTCATGGTCTTGGTAAATCTACCTTTGCGCGTTGCTCGACGAAGCAGGCGCGGCGGCGACATGGAGACGGCATGGGCGCGAACCCTTCCCCGGAACATCTTGCCGGTCTGGTGAAAAGCCTCTGCCGTACCGACGGCGAGTGGGAATGGGTGGAGTACAAGCGCAACAACGGCAATCCGGAGGAGATCGGCGAGTACATCTCCGCGCTTGCCAACGGGGCCGCGCTGAACGGGCGGCCCCACGCCTATCTGTTCTGGGGCGTGGAGGATGGCGCGGGCGAACTCGTCGGCACGGCGTTCGATCCCGGGACAGCCAAGAAGGGAAACGAACCCCTGGAGAACTGGCTGCACCGTTTGCTCGATCCACATGTCCATTTCGCCTTCCATGCCGTCGAAGCGGAGGGCAAGCGGATCGTGTTCGCCAGGATCGACGCGGCGGCCTCCCGGCCGGTCCAGTTCAGGGGCGAGGCCTATGTGCGCGTGGGCCAAGTCAAGAAGCGCCTCAAGGACGCGCCGGAGCTGGAACGGGCGCTCTGGCGCGCCTTCGACCGGACGGCATTCGAAAGCAAGGTCGCGCTTCCCGGCGCGACGGCCGAGACGGTGCTGCGGCTGCTCGACCATCCCGTCTATTTCGATCTGCTTGAAATCCCGCCGCCGGCGAATCGGGACGGGATTCTCGAAACCCTGGCTCGGGACGGCTTGATCCGCGAGGACGACGCGGGCGACTGGGACATCCTCAATCTCGGCGCCCTCCTTCTCGCCAGAAACCTCGACAGCTTCCCGGCCCTGAAACGGAAAGCCGTCCGGATCGTTCGGTATTCCGGTTCGGGCCGCATCGAAACGCTCCGGGAGCGAACCGTCGAAAAGGGGTACGCGGCGGGATTCGAGGAAGCGATCGGGTACATCGACGCCTTGCTCCCGGGAAGGGAAGAGATCGGACCCGCGCTGCGCCGAACCGTTTCCGCGTATCCACCGCTTGCCGTGCGTGAGCTTGTCGCGAATATGCTGGTCCATCGGGATTTCTCGATCTCCGGGGCGGGGCCGATGGTGGAGATTTTCGCCGATCGCGTCGAAATCTCGAATCCGGGCAAATCGCTGATCGAGACCGACCGCTTCGTCGACGCGCCGCCGCGATCGCGCAACGAGGCGATGGCGTCCCTCATGCGCCGTTTCGGCATTTGCGAGGAGCGCGGCAGCGGGATCGACAAGGTGATTTTCGAAGTCGAACTGGCGCAGCTGCCCGCGCCGCTGTTCGAGACGACCTCGGGATCCACGCGCTCCGTATTGTTTGCGCGCAAGGGCTTCAGGAACATGAACAGGAGGGAACGCATCCGGGCGGTCTACCTCCACGCCTGCCTCCAGCATGTCACCGGCAAAAAGATGACCAACGCGACCTTGCGCAGGCGGTTCGGTATCCCCGGCGGAAACGCGGCCATCGCTTCCAACCTGCTGAACCAGGCGTTGGCCGCCGGAAGGATCGTCGTCGAGGACCCGACGGCGGGCTACCGAAGCCGGGCCTACTTGCCGTTCTGGGCCGCTCCCGACGCTTCCCCGGTCGCGGAGTTTATTTGATGGGAAACCGCCCCGGGGGTCTCCCGGCGCTGTGACTTTCGGTCAAGCTATTGATTTATGATGAAATTTTGGGTCGAAGTTTATTTGACGGTTGTTTGATCGAACCCGTTCTTGCGCGAGCGCCGGAAGTGGACTTCCCCTGAAAAACGAACCCGGTTCGTATTTCCAGCCTCGCGCGGCGCGCTGTCGTTCTCCTGGCGGCCGGTCCTCGCGCTGGAATCCGTGCTCGACCATGCGCGCGCGAGGCGGCGCGTCCGGCGGAGACGAACCGCTCCCCCGCCTTCCGGCGCCTGGCGTCCGGCCCGGCCGGCGGCCGGGAAACGCCGCGCCGCCGGCTCCGCCGCCGCGGGAACGCGCCGCACCGATACGGATGAGAAGGATGGCAAAAACGCCACATTGACCATTGGGTCGTCCGACGCCATATTGCCGAAAATGCAGCAGGCGTTCTCCGGCTCACGCGTGTCTCATGGCAAAGGAGGTGGGCTGTCGATATGATCGATTGCGCCGAACGGCTAACCGGACGAAAAAGCGCTGCCGGGGCGGAAAACGCAAGAGCAGGAGGGAGGATGACGATGGCACAGGATCCGCGCAAAGCGGCTGACAGCCAGCAGGAGGAAGTCGATCGGAACTACGAAGCCTTCCAGGCTATGCTGCCCGAGCTTATCAAGACCGACGCTAACCGAACCGCTCTGATGCGCGGTCGCAAGGTTATCGCCTGCTTCGACACGAGCCAGGATGCGATCCGGGCCGGGCGCGCCATGTTCGAGGATGGCGTTTTCTCGATCCAAGAGGTCACGAAGCGTTCCATCAATCTGGGGTACTTTTCTCATGCCGGTCTTGTCGGGCGAGTTTGACTGGAATCCCGGCCTGATTTGGCAGGTGGGGTTCATCGACGGCAAAGAACAACTGGTTGCGGTGGACGCGAACGGAAATCTTCATATTTGCCAAGCGCTTGTCGATACCGGTGCCAGCGCCACGTGCATTTCCAAATCCGTGGCGGAAGCCCTTGGACTTCGTCCTATCGGAAAAGCGTCTATGCAAACCGCCGGAGGGCCAATGTCGGCCAACATTTACGATGTTCATGTCGGGATATCGTCCGGCGAGAAGCGGAATCCGGACGGCACCGTTACCGGGCAACTTGAGGTCATTCCCAATATCCGGGCCTTGGAGTTCGAGGCCGGAGACAGTTCCTTCCAAGCCCTGATCGGCCGCGACATCCTGCAGCGGGGCGTGTTGAACCTGTCGTTCGATGGACATTTCTCCTTCGCGTTCTGAAACCCCTCGACGGCTCGGCGCATCCACGCCCCGCCGCCGTCGGTTTCCTTGACATCGCGGCGCGCCGGCCCTAGACCTCGCGCGGCTTCGGGACACGCGGGAAAGGGCGGCGGCGATGGCGATGCAACTCGATTTCGAATCCAGGGTGTTCGAGACCCGGATCGTTTCCATGGGCGACACGACCGAGCGGATCGTCGCCGGCGGGCGCCACCTGTTCCCGCTGCTGCCCAGGGCGTTCGAGGGCGTGCGCCAGATCGGCGTCATCGGCTGGTCCTCCCAGGGGCCGGCCCAGGCCCAGAACCTGCGCGAGTCGCTGGAGGGTTCGGACATCCGCGTGACGGTCGGCCTGCGCGAGGGGTCCGCCTCGATGGCCGAGGCGGAGGCGGCCGGTTTCACCCGCGAGGACGGCACGCTCGGCGAAATGTACAAGGTCTGCGCCGAGAGCCAGCTGGTGCTGCTGCTGATCTCCGACGCCGCGCTGGCGCAGAACTACGAGCGGATTTTCGCCGCCATGAAGCCGGGTTCGACCATCGGCCTGTCGCACGGCTTCCTGCTCTCGCACCTGCGCAGCATCGGCGCGGACTTCCCCGGGGACATGAACGTCATCGCCGTGTGCCCCAAGGGGATGGGGCCGTCGGTGCGCCGGCTCTACGAGCAGGGGCGCGAGGTCAACGGCGCCGGCATCAACAGCTCCTTCGCCGTCCACCGCGACATCGACGGCCGGGCGACCGACTACGCGCTGGCCTGGTCCGTCGGCCTCGGCTCGCCCTACACCTTCCAGACGACGCTGGAGTCCGAATACCGCTCCGACATTTTCGGCGAGCGCGGCATCCTGCTCGGCGCCGTGCACGGCATCGCCGAAAGCCTCTACGCCCGTTTCACCGGCCAGGGCATGGCCAGGGACGAGGCCTATATCAACACCTCGGAATCGATCACCGGCCCGATCAGCAAGACGATCTCGCGCTCCGGCCTGCTGGCGGTGTACGACGAGCTGGACGAGGGCGAGAAGGCGGCCTTCCGCAGGAGCTACTGCGCCGCCTACCGCCCGGCCCGCGAAATCCTCGAGGAGATCTACGACGACGTGGCGTCGGGCAACGAGGTGCGCAGCGTGATCCAGGCCGCCAACCGCTTCGACCGCTTCCCGATGGGCAACATCGACACCACCGACATGTGGCGGGTCGGCGAGAAGGTGCGCGAGGACGAGGGCCGCAACTACGCCCCGATCAACGCCGAGACCGCCGGCGTGTACATGGCCTGCATGATGGCCCAGGTGGACCTGCTGAAGGACCGCGGCCACCCCTATTCCGAGATCGCCAACGAATCGATCATCGAGGCGGTGGACTCGCTCAACCCCTACATGGACTACAAGGGCGTGTCCTACATGGTGGACAACTGCTCGACCACGGCCCGGCTCGGCGCGCGCAAATGGGCGTCGCGCTTCGACTACATCCTGAAGCAGCAGGCCTTCGCCCGGCTCGACGACGGCGAGGAGGTGGACGAGAGCCTGTTCGACGCCTTCGTGAACAACGACATACACCAGGTGCTGAAGGTCTGCGCCGGGCTGCGCCCCTCCGTCGACATCTCGGTCGTGCCGACGCGCCGGGGATAGCGGCGCGCCGCTAACGGCGCGGCGGGGCCGGGACCAGGGCGCGGCGCGGGAAACGGTGGACGCGCGTCGGCCCGAGGAACAGCACCTCGTGGCGCCGGCGCAGCAGCCGGCGGATGGCCGGCTCGGTGACGTCCAGCCCGCCGGCGTAGGCGCCGAAGGCCGGCAGGATCAGGCGCGCGCCGTCCGTCGCGAAACACCGCCCCGAAGCCGCGCGCCCGCGCAGGCGCACCCGCGCCTTCGGGTGGTAGTGGCCGCTCACCTCGCCCGGCCCGGCGTCCGGCCGCGCCTCGTGGCGGAACGCGAGCGGGCCGAGCCTCCACTCCGCCCGGGCGCGGCCGCCGGCCGGCGCCTCCGGATCGGGGTCGTGGTTGCCGGCGATCCAGACCCACTCCCGCCCCGCCGCCAGTTCGCGCAGGCGGGCCGCCGCCCCCGGCGCCATGCGCGCGGGCGCGTCCGGGTCGTGGAAACTGTCGCCGAGGCAGACCACCGTCCCCGGCCGCCAGCGCGCCAGCGCCGCCTCCAGCCGGTCGAGCGTGGCGGCGGTGTCGTAGGGCGGGAGCGGCGCGCCGCGCGCGGCGTAGGCCGACCCCTTCTCCAGGTGCAGGTCGGCGACGGCGAGGAGGCCCCGCTCCGGCCAGAACAGCGCGCCCGAAGGATCGGCGACCAGCGCCGCCCCGTTGAGGCGGAAGGCCGCCACGCGCCTAGGGTCCGCCAGTCCCGGCGCGCCCGCCCGCGGCCCGGTTCATGAACCCGTCGAACATCGGCACGGTAAAGGCGGTGTCGCCATGCGCGGGGCTGTAGACCATGCCCTTGACGATGAGGTTGTTGCGGATCGGGGCGACCGACGTCACCTCGCGGCCCATTTCCCTCGCGATGTCGCCCGAACGGTGCGGCCCCCGGCCGAGCCGCGCCATCGCCCGCAGGTAGTCCCGCTCCGACGGCGTGCAGCGGTCGTAGCGGACCCGGAAAAACCCTTCGTCCAGCCTCACGAGCGCGAACTCGGTCGCCCGTTCGACATCCGCGACGCCGATGGGCGACTCCTTCGCCACGCGCCATGTGTGCTGTCCCCATTCCTGAAGGAAATAGGGGTAGCCCTCGGTGCGGTCGAGGATCAGTTCGAGCGCGGCGGCGTCGAAACGAACCCCCTCGCGCGCCGCCGGCGCGCCGATCGCGCGCGACGCGGCGTGCCGGTCCAGCCTGCCGATTTCCGGGAAGTCGAACAGGCGCTCCGCGTAGGACTTGGCCTTGCCGGTCTTGCCGACCAGCTGCGGCAGACCCGCCCCGACCAGCGCGACCGGCAGTTCGCGCTGCCGGCAGACATGGAGCGCGACGATCAGCGCCGCGAGTTCCGGCTCGTCGACATACTGGAGTTCGTCGACGAACAGCGCCACCGCGGTGTTCCGCTCCCGCGCCGCCTCGCCGACCGCGCGAAACAGGCCTTGCAGGTCGGTTTCGAGTTCGCCCGTGTCGGCAAGGCCGGGCTCCGGGGCCGCGTCGATGTTGAGTTCGAGATCGCCGTATTTCAGTTTCGCCGCGCGGACGAAACCCGCCAGAACGCGCCATGCGCGGCCCAGGTATTCCCGGGCGGCCTCGATCCGGTCGAGTTCGACCAGCGCCAGCCGAAGCGCCGGCGTCAGGAGTGCCGGCAGGGACCGCCGCTCTTGCGCTTCGATCCGCGAACAGATCATGCCCCGCGCCTCGGCGCGATCGGCGACGCGGTTGAGGAGCACGGTCTTGCCGACGCCGCGCAGCCCGACCAGAAGGACGTCTCTCGCGTGGCGGCCGGCCCGAATCCGGTCGAGAACGATCCCCGTGTCTTCGAGAACGCCGTCTCGACCGGCCAGTTCGGGCGGCGGACTGCCGGCGCCGGGCGCGTAGGGATTCCGTATCCGGTCCATTTATAGCGACTTTATCCGGGTTTATCCGTTTCCGATAACTTACCGCCGGCGCGCCGCGCCCTCAACCCGCTTATAGCGATCTTACCCTAGTTTATCGAAACACCATAAACTAGGGTAAACTTCCTATGGACAGAGCGCGCCCGGGGCCGGCCACCCCGGACCGGCGCCTTATGGCGATCTTATCCCGGTTTATCGAAACTCGATAAACCGGGATAAACTTCTTGTGGACGGAGCGCGCCCGGAACCGGCCGCCCCGCATCGGCGCTTTATGACGATCTTACCCCGGTTTATCGAAAACGGATAAACCGGGGTAAACTTCCTATAAAACCGGAAGCCGGGCGCGGGTCGCCCGCTACGCCTCGCGCGCGAGCAGCGCCTCGGCGATGTCCGCCCATTCGCGCTCCAGCGGGGCGTCGCTGGCCGGCTTGCCGGCGCGGCGATACCAGTAGGCGGCGTTGGACAGGTCGCCCTCGATCCGGTGGAGATGCGCGTGGACCCAGTCCCCGGCCGGGCCGGGCGCGGCCTGGGCCAGTTCGTGCGCGGCGTCCCATTCGTCCCGGGCCGCGCGCCACAGCGCCGCGAGCGGACCGGACAGGCCGGCCGGCGGCGCGGCGCCGGCGAGCGAGCGGCGGAACTCCTCCAGTGTCATCGATCGCCTCCCGAAAACGGTTTCGACGCGAACGCCCGGAACGGCCCGCCCCCGCCGGCCCGGTTCAGGACAGCAGCCGGTTCCACCAGCCCCGGCGCGGCGGCGCGGGGGGAGCGGAGTGGGCCTCGGCGGTTTCCTCCTCCGCGGGCGCGCGGTCCGTTCCGGCGACGATCGCGACGGTGACGCCCGCGGGCTTCGCGACATCTTCCTCCGGCTCCCCGGCGCCGTCGCTTGGCGGCGGCGCGGCTTCCCCGGGTTCGGAAGCGGCCGCTTCCGCCTCGACCGGCGCGGACCCGTCGCCGTTGCCGGCTTCCGCGACACTGTCTTCCGCCGCCGCCGGCGCGTCGTCCCCGGCGCCGGCTTCGACGGGCGCGGCCTCGGGTTCGGCGGACGCGGCGTCCCCTTTCTCCGGCGCAACCTCGGCGTCCCCGGCCGGCGCGGCGCGGCGGCGCGAACGCCGGGTCCGGACGGCGCGCTTCCGCGGTTTCGCCTCGTCCGCGCCCTCGTCCCCGTCGGCGTCCGTCCCGGCCTCGGCGGCCGGAGCGGATTCCTCGCCGGACTCCGCGGCCTCGGCGTCGGCCGTTTCGGGCGCCGCCTCCTCGCCCTCGGCGCGGCGCGCGCGGCGGCGTCCGCCGCGACGGCCCCGGCGCCGGCGCGCCCGGTTGGCGTCGTCGTCCTCGCCGTCGCCCGCCTCGGCGCCGGCGGCTTCCTCGGGGGCGGACCCGTCCTCGACCGCCTCGCTATCCCCGGCCGGAGGCGCGGCCTCCCCGTCGGCGCGTCGGCGGTCCGAACGCCGCCGCCGGCGGCGCCCCGGCCGTTCGCGCGGAGCCTCCCCGTCCTCGCCGGCGGCCGGTTCCGCGTCCGCGGCCTCCGGTTCGGCGCGGCGCTCCTCGGGAGCCTTCGCCGCCAGGCGCTCGATCCGGTGCTCCGGCGCGAGCAGGGCCTCGTCCGGCTCCAGCGTCACCTCGAAGGCGTAGCGCTCCTCCGCCTCGGACAGCGCCGCCCGCTTGCGGTTCAGGATATAGAAGCCGACCGTCGAGGGGACATGGACCGCGATGCGCGACGCCTTGCGCTTGAGGCCCTCCTCCTCGACGCCGCGCAGCACCTGCAGCGCCGCCGATTCGACGGAGCGCACCCGCCCGGTTCCCTCGCAGCGCGGACAGACGACGGTGCTGGCCTCGATCACGCTCGGCCGCAGCCTCTGGCGCGACAGCTCCATCAGGCCGAACTGGCTGATCCGGCCGAGCTGGACGCGCGCGCGGTCGATCTTCGTCGCCTCCTTCATCCTGCGTTCGACCGCGTGCTGGTTGCGCGAATCGTCCATGTCGATGAAGTCGATGACGATCAGGCCGGCCAGGTCCCGCAGCCGCAGCTGCCGGGCGATCTCCTCGGCGGCCTCGAGGTTGGTCCTGAGCGCGGTCTCCTCGATGTTGCGCGCGCGGGTCGCCCGGCCGGAGTTGACGTCGATGGCGACCAGCGCCTCGGTCTGGTTCAGCACCAGGTAGCCGCCGGAGCGCAGTTGCACATCGGGCGCGTGCACGGCTTCGAGCTGGTCCTCCACATGGAAGCGGCGCAACAGCGGCGCGGCGCCGTTCCCGGAGGGCTGGACCCGGCGCGCGTGGCTCGGGATCAGCATCTTCATGAAGGCCTTGGCGGTCCTGTAGCCCTCGTCGCCCTCGACCAGCACTTCCTCGATGTCGCGGGTGTAGAGGTCGCGGATCGACCGCTTGATGAGGTTGGCCTCCTCGTGCACCAGGCAGGGGGCGGTCGAGACCAGGGTCTGTTCGCGGATGCGGTCCCACAGGCGCAGCAGGTATTCGCGGTCGCGCTTGATCTCGGTCTTGGTGCGCTGGCTGCCGGCGGTGCGCACGATGATGGCCATGCCCTCGGGCGTGTCCAGCCCCTCGACCACCTGTTTCAGGCGCTTGCGGTCGGCGGCGTTGGTGATCTTGCGGCTGACGCCGCCGCCGCGCGCGGTGTTGGGCATCAGCACGCAATAGCGCCCGGCCAGCGAAAGATAGGTGGTGAGCGCCGCGCCCTTGTTGCCGCGCTCCTCCTTGACGACCTGCACCAGCAGGACCTGCCGCCGGGTGATCACTTCCTGGATCTTGTAGCGCCGGCGCGACGGGCGCCGGCCGGCCCGGTCGCGGCGGGAAGGCGCGCGTCCGGCCCGTTCGGCCCGGGCCGGCGGGGCCTCCTCCCCGTCGCCGCCGTTTTCCTCCGCCGCGTCCCCGGCCGGCCCGGCGTCGCCATTGTCGGCTTCGGCCTCGCCCTCGGGCGCGGTTTCGGCGGCCGGCGCGTCCTCCGCCCCGGCGTCCCCGCCGCCGTCCGCGTCCTCGTCTCCGTCGCCGGAATCCCCCGGCTCGTCGAGGTCGTCGTCGGGGTCGCGGGCCTCGTGGTCGTCCTCGGCCGCCAGGGCGACCCGGTCCTCCATCGGGATGCGGTAGTAGTCCGGGTGGATCTCGCCGAAGGCGAGGAAGCCGTGGCGGTTGCCGCCGTACTCCACGAAGGCCGCCTGGAGCGACGGCTCCACGCGGGTGACCCTGGCGAGGTAGATGTTGCCCTTCAGCTGGCGGCGGTTGGCGGTCTCGAAGTCGAAGTCATCGACGCGGTTTCCATCGACGACAACCACCCGGGTCTCCTCCGGCTGGGTCGCGTCGATCAACATGCGTTTGGTCATGTGGCGAAAGCTCCGTGGCGCCCGGCGGGGGGGCGCGTCGGGGCGGCGGGGCGCGCCCGGCCATCGTGGGCCGTCGGCGCGATCGCCGCCGCGCGGACGCGGTCCGGGGCGCGATTCTGGGTGCGGTGTCGGAAGTCGAAAGCCGGCCGGGCGCGCGCTCCGGCGCGGCCCGGCGGAACGGCGCGGACGGGTCCCTCTCTCCATCCGGGAGAGGGCGGAACGAGCCGACGCCGGCAAGCCCGGCCCGCCCGTCCCCTTCGGGCCGGCTCGTCCGGTCGGTCGTGTCGCCGCGTCCGCGCATCGTATCGAAAACCTCGCCCCGAAGGTTCGCGGACCGGCGGTTTCGCCGCTCCGGCGCGGGGCGTCGGGAGTTGCCGGGTCCCGTTCGGAAAGCCCGGGCGCCGGCGTCGCCGCCGGAGCGGCGCGACCATAAAGGTTTCGGTGTCCCGCAACAATCTTTTCGTTTTCGGCGCGCGAGGCCGGGCCGGCGGCGCGGCCGGGCCTTGGGCCGGGCGCGGAAGAACGGCCGGGGCGCGGTCGTAATTCCATGATTTCGCGCGGGATTCTTGAAGTCCCCGGGGCCGTTCGCTATGCTCGCCCGGTTCCGAGACGCAACGCGACGCCGGGCCATGAAACCTCGCCGCCTCTCCCGAAGGGGACCGGACGCGCGCGCCGGAGCGCGATTCGCCGCGCTCCGCGCCGCCGCGTTCGCGGCCGTCCTCGCGGCGGCGGGCGCCGTCGCGGCCGCCGGAGCCGCCGCGGAAACCCTCGTCCAGGGCGTGCGGATCGGCCCGCACGACGGCAAGACGCGGCTGATCCTGGAGATGGACGGGCCGGCGCCGTTCTCCATCCTCCTGCTGGCCGATCCGTACCGCGTCGCGCTGGACCTGCCGGAGACCGGGTTCGCGGCCGGGTTCCGGCGGCCGGCCGGGCCGCTGGGCGGCGTGGCGGGCTGCCGTTTCGACTCCGCCGCGCCGGGGGCCGCGCGGATAACCGTCGACCTCGCCCGGCCGATGATTGTCGCCGCCGCCTTCCGCCCCGAACCGCGCGGCGGGACGGAGCACCGCCTGATCGTCGACCTGGAGGAGGCGGACCGCCCGACCTTCCTCGCCGCCTCGGCCGAGTCGATGCGCGAGAGGGCGGCCGCGCGTCCCGGCCGCGGCCCGGACAACGGCCCGGACGGCGTCCCGGAGGACGACGGCGCCCCGAAGCCCGGCGGGAAGCGGATCGTCGTCGTGGACCCGGGCCATGGCGGGGTCGATCCCGGCGCGGTCGGGGCCGGCGCGACACAGGAGAAATGGGTGGCGCTGGCGGCGGCGCGGGTTGTCGGGGAGGCGCTGGAGGCGACGGGCCGCTACGAGGTCGCGCTCACGCGCAAGCGCGATGTTTTCGTCTCGCTCCGGCGGCGGGTCGCGATCGCCCGCGCGGCCGAGGCCGACCTGTTCCTCTCGATCCACGCCGACGCCGCCCCCGCCGGCGAGGCGCGCGGCGCGTCGGTCTACACGCTGTCCGAGACGGCCTCGGACGAGGAGGCCGCGCGCCTGGCGGAGCGCGAGAACAGGGCCGACTCCTTCGCCGGCCTCGGCGCCGTCCAGGGGGACGACGCGGCGACCGGCATCCTGATCGACCTCGCCCGGCGCGAGACGATGGGCCGGTCGGCCCGGTTCGCCGGCTTCCTGGCCGAGGAGCTCCGCGCCGCCGTGCCGACGCGGCGGCCGGCCCACCGCTTCGCCGGCTTCGCCGTCCTGAAGGCGCCGGACGTTCCCTCCGCGCTGCTGGAAATCGGCTATCTTTCCAACCGCGAGGAGGAGGACCGGCTGCGCCGGCGCGGGTTCCACGAGAAACTGGCGGCGGCGGTCCGGCGCGCCGCCGACCGCTTTTTCGAGGCGACGCGCCGCACCGCCGCGCGGTAGAACCTCCCGCCGCCGCATTCGCGCCACGATTCCGGCGCGACACTGGACGGGAAGCGGCGCGGCGCGCCGGGGAGCCGGCGGCGGCGCGCGGGGCGAAGGCGGGGACATGCGCTGGATTTTCTACGCGGTCGCGTTCCTGCTGGCCGCCGGCGCGGCCGGCGCCGGGGCGGTCCTGTGGGTGTTCCACGCCTATGGGCGGGGGCTGCCGGACTACCGGCAGCTGGCCGACCACCAGCCGCCGGTGACGACCCGCGTGCACGGCGGCGACGGCCGGCTGCTGGCGGAATACGCCACCGAACGGCGGATTTTCGTGCCGGTCGGCGCGATCCCGAAACGGGTCTCCCGCGCCTTCCTGGCGGCGGAGGACAGCGGTTTCCACGGCCATTCGGGCGTCGATTTCGTCAGCCTCGCCGGCGCGGCGCTGGCCAATATCCGCAACTACGGGAGCGGACGGCGCCCGCGCGGGGCCTCGACGATCACGCAGCAGGTGGCCAAGAACTTCCTGCTGACCAACGAGGTCTCGATCGAGCGCAAGATCAAGGAGGCGATCCTCGCCTTCCGAATCGAGCGCGCGCTGACCAAGGACCGCATCCTCGAACTCTACCTGAACGAGATCTACCTCGGCTTCGGCTCCTACGGCGTCGCGGCGGCGGCGCTCAACTATTTCGACAAGCCGCTCGACGAGTTGACCGTGGCGGAGGCGGCCTACCTGGCGGCGCTGCCCAAGGCGCCGAACAACTACCACCCGACGCGGCGGCGCGCCGCCGCGCTGGCGCGCCGGAACTGGGTGGTCGGCCGGATGGCGGAGACCGGCGCGATTTCGCCGGCCGAGGCCGAGGCGGCGCGGGCGAGTCCGCTGGAGATCCGGCCCCGCCTGGCGGCGGAGTTCGTCGAGGCGCCCTTCTTCGCCGAGGAGGTGCGGCGCGAACTGATGGCGCGGTTCGGCGAGCGCGGGCTTTACGGCGGCGGGCTGTCGGTGCGCGCGACCGTCGATCCGCGCCTGCAGCGGATCGCCGACCGGGCGTTGCGCGACGGCCTCGCGCGCTACGACCGCAAGCACGGCTGGCGCGGCCCGGCGGGGTCGATCGCGCCGGAGGCGGGCTGGGAGGGCCGACTCGCGGCGTTCGGCCGCCCGCCGGGGCTGCCGGCGGACTGGCGCGTCGCGCTGACGCTGGAGGTCGGGCGCGCGGGGGCCGGGATCGGCTTCGCGGACGGTGGCCGCGGAACCGTCCCGCTGGAGGAAATGCGCTGGGCGCGGCCGTGGCGCGAGGGCCAGCGGCTCGGCCCGAAACTCGAATCGGCGGCCGGCGCGCTCGCGCCCGGCGATGTCGTCTTCGTCGAACCGGCCCCCGAAGCCGAGGCTGACGCGGCCGATGGCGCCGGGGCCGGGGCGGCGGCCGCGGAGGGCGCCGCGCCGGAAGGGCCGGGGCGATGGGCGCTGCGGCAGATCCCCGATGTCGGCGGCGCGCTGGTGGCGCTCGACCCGCACACCGGCCGGGTGCTGGCGATGAGCGGCGGCTGGGACTTCGCGCTCTCGGAGTTCAACCGCGCCACGCAGGCGCGCCGCCAGCCCGGGTCCGCCTTCAAGCCCTTCGTCTACATGGCGGCGCTCGACAGCGGCTACACGCCCGCCACCCGCATCCTCGACGCGCCCTTCGTGATCGACCAGGGACCCGGCCTCGGCAAGTGGAAGCCGGCCAACTACACGCGGAAGTTCCACGGGCCGAGCACGATGCGCCTCGGCATCGAGAAGTCGCGCAACCTGATGACCGTGCGGCTGGCGCGGACCGTCGGCATGGAGCGGGTGGCGGAGTACGCCCGGCGCTTCGGCGTCGTCGAGGAGATGGCGCCCCGGCTGGCGATGTCGCTCGGCGCCGGCGAGACCACGCTGCTCGACCTGACCGCCGCCTACGCGATGCTGGTCAACGGCGGCGGGCGGATCGTCCCGACGACGATCGACCGCATCCAGGACCGCGACGGCCGCGTCGTCTTCCGCCACGACGACCGGCCGTGCGAGGGCTGCGCGGCGGCGCTGGCGCCGGGGGCGCCGGTCCCGCCGGTTCCGCGCGTCCCCGACCGGCGCGAGCGCGTCGCCGACGCCGCCTCGGCCTACCAGATGGTGCGGATGCTGGAGGGCGTGGTGCGGCGCGGCACCGGGCGGCGGATCGCCGAACTGGCCCGGCCGCTCGCCGGCAAGACGGGGACCAGCAACGACGCCTTCGACGCCTGGTTCGTCGGCTTTTCGCCGGACCTCGCGGCCGGCGTCTGGGTCGGGTTCGACGCGCCGCGCACGCTGGGGCCGCGGGAGAGCGGCTCCAGCGTCGCCGTCCCGATCTTCAAGGCGTTCATGGCCGACGCGCTGGCCGACAGCCCGCGCGTCCCGTTCCGCGCGCCGCCGGGCGTCCTGCATGTGCGGATCGACGCGGCGACCGGCGCGCCGGCCCGGCCGGGCGACCGCAACGTCATCGTCGAGGCCTTCAAGCCCGGCACGCAGCCGACGCGGGAGTCCCGCATCCTCGACGGCGCGCCCGCCGCCCCCCCGCCCCCCGGCGCGCCGGCGCGCCCGGTCGCGGCCTCCTCCGGCGGACTCTACTGACGCGACCGCCCCGCGCGGCGAACGGGGCGGTCGCCCCGGTTGCGCGCGGCCGGGCCGCCCTGTAGCCTCGGATACAGGCGGAGGGAGGGCGCGTCATGCGGTTCGCCGTTTTCAGGCACGAGGATTACTGGTTCGCCCGGTGCCTCGAATACGACATGGGCGTCCAGGCGCCCGACGCGGGGACGCTGCGCGACAACATCGCCGTCCTTGTCGCGACCCGGCACGCAGCCGACGCGGGAGTCGCGCCCGCCGCCCCCCCGCCCCCCGGCGCGCCGGCGCGCCCGGTCGAGGACAGCTTCGACCGGACCGGGACGCCCTTCGGAGGCAAGCGCAAGGCTCCGGAGGTCTATTTCGAGATCTGGAAGGCCGGCGAGCGGCGGCGCGGGTTCATGGACGGCCGCCCCCCGCCCCCGGTCCGCGAGGACCTGGCCCCGTTCCTGCGCGACCACCCCATCGAGGTCTCCGTCCAGGAGCGCTCCGGCGGACTTTACCGACGCGGCGCGCCCGGCGCGGCGGCGGTTGCGGTGCGGGGCGGGGGGCTTTATTAGGCGGGGTTCGACCGGGCCGGCCCGGTCGCCGCGCAAACCCGCCGCCGGAGTCCGCCATGCGCGCCGAAACGGCCGCCACCGCCGAGGAAATCCGCAAGTCCATCGAATTGCTGCGGAGGCATCTTTGACTGGGACCGGGCGACGCTGCGCCTGTCCGAGCTGGACGCGCTCGCCGGCGACCCGGACCTGTGGAGCGACCCCGGCCGGGCGCGCGAACTGCTGCGCGAGCGCACGGGCCTGGAGAAGGCCGTCGGCGATCTGGGGCGGATCGGCGGCGCGCTCGACGAGGCGCTGGAGCTGATCGAACTCGGCGAGGCCGAGGGCGAGGCGGAAATCGTCGCCGAGGCGGAGGCGGCGCTGGCAGCGCTGCTCGCCGAATGCGCCCGCAAGCGGATCGAGGCGCTGCTGTCGGGCGAGGCCGATTCCAACGACTGCTACCTGGAGGTCCACGCCGGCGCCGGCGGGACGGAAGCGCAGGACTGGGCCGAGATGCTGCTGCGCATGTACGCGCGCTGGTGCGCGGCGCGGGGCTACGGGCTGGAGTACCTGGAGGAGAGCGCCGGCAAGGAGGCGGGGCTGAAATCCGCCACCGTCAAGGTGAGCGGCCACAACGCCTACGGCTGGCTCAAGACCGAGAGCGGCGTGCACCGCATGGTGCGGATGTCGCTGCACGACTCCTCGGGCCAGCGCCACACCAGCTTTTCCTCCGCCTGGGTCTATCCGGCGATCGACGATTCGATCGAGATCGTCGTCGAGGACAAGGACCTGCGCGTGGACACCTACCGCGCGTCCGGGGCCGGCGGGCAGCATGTCAACCGGACGGACTCCGCCGTGCGGATCACGCACGAGCCGACCGGCATCGTCGTGCAGTGCCAGAACGACCGCTCGCAGCACCGCAACCGGGCGACGGCGATGGACATGTTGCGGGCGCGGCTCTACGAACTGGAGGCGCGGCGGCGCGAGGAGGAGGCCAGCGCCCTGGAGGCCACCAAGTCCGAGATCGGCTGGGGGCGGCAGATCCGCTCCTACGTGTTCCAGCCCTACCGGCTGGTGAAGGACCTGCGGACCGGCGAGGAGACCTCCGACATACAGGGCGTGCTGGACGGCGATATCGACCGTTTCCTCGAAGCGGCGCTGTCGCGGCGGGTGGCCGGCGCGGCGGAGGCCGCGGGCGGTTGACGAAGGAGGGAGAGGCGCGATGGGCCTGTACGCGGAAACCTACCGGCGGTCTCTGGAGGAGCCGGAGGCGTTCTGGGCCGAGGCGGCCCGCGACGTGGTCTGGCAGAAGCAATGGGACCGGGTGCTGGACAACGACAACCCGCCCTTCACGCGCTGGTTCGTCGGCGGCCGGATCAACACCTGCTACAACGCGCTCGACCGGCATGTCGAAAACGGGCGCGGCGGGCAGGCGGCGCTGATCTACGACAGTCCCGTCGCCGGGACGGTGCGAACCTACACCTACCGCGAACTGCTGGACGCGACGGCGCTGTTCGCCGGCGTGCTGCGGAAACACGGCGTCGGCTATGGCGACCGGGTGATCGTCTACATGCCGATGGTTCCCGAAACCGTGGTCGCCATGCTGGCCTGCGCGCGGATCGGGGCGGTGCATTCGGTGGTGTTCGGCGGCTTCGCGGCCAACGAACTGGCCAAGCGGATCGACGACGCCAGGCCGAAACTGGTCGTCGCCGCCTCCTGCGGGATCGAGCCGGGCCGGATCGTCGAGTACAAGCCGCTGCTCGACGGCGCGATCGGACTCTCGGAGCACAAGCCGGACGCCTGCATCGTGCTGCAGCGGCCGATGCGCGAGGCCGCGCTCGTCGAGGGCCGCGACGTGGAGTGGAACGCCGCGCACGAGGGCGCGGAGCCGGCCGGCTGCGCCGAGGTCGAGGCGACCGATCCGGTCTATATCCTCTACACGTCGGGGACGACCGGCGTGCCCAAGGGCGTGGTGCGGCCGGCCGGCGGCCACGCGGTCGCGCTCAAATGGTCGATGCCGAACATCTACGGCGTCGCGCCGGGGGAGGTGTACTGGGCGGCCTCGGATGTCGGCTGGGTGGTGGGGCACTCCTACATCGTCTACGCGCCGCTGCTGCACGGCTGCGCGACGGTGCTGTACGAGGGCAAGCCGGTCGGCACGCCCGACGCCGGCGCGTTCTGGCGCGTGATGGCCGAGCACAAGGTGTCCTGCATGTTCACCGCGCCGACCGCGATGCGGGCGATCCGCAAGGAGGACCCGGAAGGCAGGCTGCTGGCCAAGTACGACCTCTCCGGCTTCCGCACGCAGTTCCTGGCGGGCGAACGCTGCGATCCCGACACGCTGCGCTGGACGGAGGAGATGCTGAAGGTGCCGGTGATCGACCACTGGTGGCAGACCGAGACCGGCTGGCCGATCGCGTCGAACTGCGTCGGGATCGAGACGCTGCCGGTCAAGCCCGGCTCGCCCACCGCCGCCGTGCCCGGCTGGGACATCCGCGTGCTCGACCCCGCCTGCCGGGAGGTCGCGCGGGGCGAGATCGGCGCCATCTCGATCAAGCTGCCGCTGCCGCCGGGCGCGCTGCCCACGCTCTGGCGCAACGACGAGCGCTTCGTCGAGAGCTACTTCTCGGAATACCCCGGCTACTACCAGACCGGCGACGCCGGCGTGGTGGACGAGGACGGCTACCTGCACATCATGTCGCGGACCGACGACATCATCAACGTGGCCGGCCACCGCCTGTCCACCGGCGGCATGGAGCAGGTGCTGGCGACGCACCCGGACGTGGCCGAATGCGCCGTGATCGGCGCCGCCGACTCCCTCAAGGGCCAGGTGCCGCTCGGCTTCCTGGTGCTGAAGGACGGGACCAACACGCCGCCCCGCGAGGTCGCCGCCGACGTGGTGCGCATGGTGCGCGAGGAGATCGGCCCGGTCGCGTCGTTCCGCAAGGCGGCGGTGGTCAAGCGCCTGCCGAAAACCCGGTCGGGGAAAATCCTGCGCGGCGCGATGCAGAAAATCGCCGACGGCGAGGACTGCCCGACGCCGGCGACCATCGACGACCCGGCGATCCTGCCGGAAATCGCCGAGGCGCTGCGCGAGATCGGCTACGCGGACGGCCGGCCGAACGAATGACGGCGCGGCCCACCCGCGCCCGCCGGGAAACGCTCCGGTTCCGCGCCCATGCCGACGGAGGACACGCCCATGCCGACGCTTTCCCTCGACGACCTCTCCTTCGTCGGAAGCGGCCTGTCGCGGCCGGAATGCGTCGTCGCGACGCGGCGCGGCGACCTGTTCGCCAGCCACGCGGCCGGCGGCGGCGGGATCGCGCGGGTCCGCGCCGACGGCCCGCCGGAGCTTTTCCCGGCGCGGAGCGGCGACATCCCGGAGGGTTTCGTCCCCAACGGCTATTCCCTGATGCCGGACGGCTCCTTCCTGATCGCCAATGTCGGCCAGGAGGGCGGCGTGTTCCGGCTCGCCCGCGACGGGACGATGACGGCCTTCCTGACGGAGGTGGACGGGCGCAAGCTGCCCGCCTGCAACTTCGCCAACCGGGACGCGCTGGGCCGCGTGTGGATTTCCGTCAGCACCTGGCTCCACGACCGCGACGAGGCGTTCCGCAAGGATTACGCGGACGGTTTCGTGATCCTCGTGGACGAGCGCGGCCCCCGGATCGCCGCCGAGGGGATCGGGTTCACGAACGAGAACAAGGTCGATCCGTCGGGCCGCTGGCTCTATGTGCACGAGACGATGGGCCGGTCGATTTGCCGCTTCCCGATCGGGAACGGCGGCGCCCTCGGCCGGCGCGAGACGGTGGCGGAGTACGGGCCGGGCATCTTCCCCGACGGGTTCGAGTTCGACGCCGAGGGCGGCATCTGGTGCACCAGCGTGGTGAGCAACCGCGTCGTCAGGATCGCGCCGGACGGGGAGCAGGCGACGGTGCTCGACGCCGGCGATCCCGAACTGGTCGCGCGCGCCGAGGCGGCCTACCGGGGCGGGACCTACACGCGCGCGCTGCTGAACGAGGCGCACGCGAGCGTGCTCGGCAACTGCGCCAGCATCGGCTTCGGCGGGCCGGACCTGCGGACCTGCTACATCGGCTCGCTCGCGGCCGGGCGGATCGCCTGCTTCCGCTCCCCCGTCCCCGGCGCGGTCCCGCCGCACTGGGAGTTCTGAGGCGGCCGGCCGGGGAGGGCGCGCGGCGATGGCGACGGCGGTTCGGCGGGCTGTCGCGGCGGCAGCCGTTCTCGCGGCGGCGGCGCTCGCGCCGGCCGGCCCGGTTCGCGCCGATGTCGAGGAGGCGGGGCGCGAACGCTACTTCCGGCTTTGCTCGAAATGCCACGGCCGGATTACGGAGCACGGCCCGGGCGCGCGGGCCGGGGCGGCCGGCGGCGCGACGGTCTGGCCGGCGGTGATGATGGTGCTCGGCCCGAACCTCACCGGCGTGGTGGGCCGGAAGGCGGGCGCGGTCCGCGGCTACCGCTACTCGAAGGCGTTCCGCAAGGCGGCCCCCGGCCTGGTGTGGACCCGGCCGGCGCTGGAGCGCTGGCTCGCCGATCCCGACGCCGTCGCGCCCGGCACCTTCATGCTGTTCCGCACCCGCGACCCGGCCGACCGCCGCCTCGTCCTCGACTACCTGGAGGCCTTCGCGCGCCACCGGCCGGAGGAGTAGGCGCCGGCCGGCGGCGGCGGGAAGCGTCGGCGCGAAAAACGCCTCGCGAGGCGCCTCGCCCGCGCCCCCCGCGCCTTCCGTCCCGGCGAAGGCTCCCGGCCCGGAGGCCGGGGCGCCAACCCGGGAAACGCCCGCGCCCGGTCAGGCGGGGGCGACGTAGCCGTAGGTCGCGTTGTTGCGCAGGTTGCCGGCGTCGGCGTATTGCCGCTTGATCTCGGAGATCGCGTCGTTCTCCATCGGCGGCAGTTCGGCCCGCAGGTTCAGCCGGTACAGCGCGGCCGAGTTGTAGCCGAAGATGGTGTTCTTCACCAGCCCGTCGGCCGCCCCGAGCGGCGCGAAGCCGTGCTTCTTCTGCATGTCCTCGGGGATTTCCAGCCGGCGCATCGCCTCGATCTGCCACTGCGGCGAGCCGTACAGCACCGAATCGGTGCCCCAGACCACCCGCTCGGCCCCCATGTTCTTGATCAGCGTGCCCAGGAAGGCGGCCGCGAAGCGCGGGTTCGTCGTCGCCGAGTTGGCGAAGCTGGTGCCGAGTTCGGCGTAGACGTTGTCGACCCCGTGCTCCTGCGGGATGCGGGCCAGATGGCTCGCCCACTCGATCTCGCCGGTCGCCTCGAACTGGGCCAGCGCCGCGTCGGGCAGTTCGATGAACGGCCTCATGCAGGCGTGGTAGATGATGAAGTTGATCTGGGGCCAGTCCTTCGCCGCCTTGGCGATGTCCCAATGCGTGTTGTACTCCCACACGCCGGCCCAGCTCTGCTCGTAGTCCGCCGGCATCAGCCCCTTGTGCACGGCGAGGTTGACGATGCCGGCCTTCACCGCCTTCTCGTAGAAGGGGTACATCAGCTCCTCGTCGTCGAGCCGCCACGGGTACTGCGTCTTGGCCGAGAGCGGGTCGCCGATGGTGTAGGACTTCCACGAATCCGGCGGCATGGTCTCGAGCGCCCGGTCCACCTGGTCCATCCAGCCGTCCTGGCGCGGCGTGATGACGAAGTGGCCGTACATCCGCCGCGTGCCGGAGACGCCGTTGACCAGGTTCACCGTGCGGTGGATCTGCTCGTTCGGCATGAACCACCAGTTCGGGTCGTCGAAGGGCGCGCCGCTCAGCAGCGCCACCTTGGTGTCGCTGTTGAGGAAGATCTGCTGGATGTAGTTCTCGAACTTGTAGATCGCCAGCGACATCTGCTCCTTGCTGAGTTCGGGATTCCAGTTCTCCGCCGCGAAGCGGGCGAGGCCGAGGATGCCCTCCTCCCGGTAGTCGTCGTGGACGAAATGGGTCTGGTCGTCGAAGATGAACTGGCCCTTGAGGGCGTCGGCGCGCTCGTTCGCCATCTCCGGCGTCGCGGCCTCGGCCCGGCTCACGTCGAAGAGCGGGCCGAACACCTCGTTCATGGCGAGGAAGGCCGTCGCCATCCCGGCCGCGGTGCCGAGGAAGCGGCGCCGGTCCAGCCCCTGCCTTCGGCCGAGCTCGTCGGCCAGTTCCTCGATGCGGCCCTGCACCTGCTTCTGCCGGTCGGACTGCGGCAGCGGGTTGAACTCGCCGTTCGAGACCATCTGCGTCGGCACCGGCGTGCGGTTGGCGCTCTCCTGCGCCAGGCGCAAGCGCCTCAACTCGTCGTCGGAAAAGAAGTTCGGCATCTCGGTTCCCCCCGGGGGTTTTCCCTTTTTTCCGTTCGGCCGCCGGCCCGCCCGGACCGCCGCCCGCGGGAAAAGCGTATGCCGCCCGGCCCGCCTGCGCAACGCCCTCGTCCCGCGCGGCCCCCGGCCTTGCGCGGACCGGCGTCGCGGGGCATAAGGGGCGGAGACCCCAACCCGAGGGAGAGCGGCCATGGCGAGACCCGCGAAAGTCGAGATCACCGAGGTCGGCCCGCGCGACGGCCTGCAGGCCGAGGCGTATTTCGTGCCCACCGCCGACAAGGTCCGGCTGGTGAACCGGCTCGTCGCCGCCGGCGTGCCGAGGATCGAGTTCTCCTCCTTCGTCTCGCCGCGCGCGGTGCCGCAACTCGCCGACGTGGAGGAGGTGCTGGCCGGGATCGACCGCAGCCGCGGCGCCGTGCTTTCCGCCCTGGTGCCCAACGCGCGGGGCGCGGTCCGCGCCGCCGCCGCCGGGGTGGACGAGATGATCGTCTTCATGTCCGCCTCGGAAAGCCACAACCTGAAGAACGTCAACCGCACGGTGGACGAATCGCTCGCCGGCTTCGAGGAGGTGGCGCGGATCGCCGGCGACGCGGGCATCCCGGTCCACGGCGCCATCGCCACCGCGCTCGGCTGCCCGTTCGAGGGCGACGTGCCGGTCGAGAAGCTCGCCTACATCGCGCGCCACTACCGCGATTTCGGCTTCACCGGCGTCGGCCTCGGCGACACCACGGGCATGGCGACGCCGCCGGTGGTGCAGCGCGCGGTGCGCCACCTCCAGGACACGGTTCCGGAACTCCCGATCGGGCTGCACTTCCACAACACGCGCGGCCTCGGCCTGGTCAATGTGCTGACCGGGCTGGACGAGGGGATCGACAGGTACGACGCCTCCTTCGGCGGCATGGGCGGCTGCCCCTTCGCGCCCAAGGCGACCGGCAACATCTGCACCGAGGACCTGGTCTACATGCTGGACGAGATGGGCATCGAAACCGGGATCGACCTCGACGCCCTGGTCGGCGTCGCGCGCGACGTGGAGCGCGTGATGGGGCGCGAACTGCCGGGCCAGGTGATGAAGGCCGGCCCCCGGCTGCAACTCCACGCGATGGACGCGGTGGCGACCGCCGCCGGCTGACGGCGCGCCCCGGCATCCCCCGGCCCGGCGGCGGAGGCGCGCCATGGCGCTTTCGGGCGTGCGCGTGATCGACCTGACGCGCATCCTGGCGGGGCCGTTCTGCACCCTGATGCTGGCCGACATGGGCGCGGAGGTGGTCAAGGTCGAGGGGCCGGGCGGCGACCCGGTGCGCCGCCAGGGCGCCATCGTGAACGGCTTCAGCTGGTATTTCGCGCAGTTCAACCGCAACAAGAAGTCGGTCGTCCTCGACCTCTACACCGACGAGGGCAAGGCCGACCTCGCGCGCCTGCTGGAAACCGCCGACGCGGTGGTGGAAAACTACCGCCCCGGCGTGTTCGCGCGGATGGGGTTCGGGCCGGACCGGCTGGAGGCGATCAACCCGCGCCTCGTCCACGCCAGCGTCAACGGCTACGGCTCCACCGGCCCCTATGTCGACCGGCCGTCCTTCGACTTCATCGCCCAGGCGATGAGCGGCTTCATGGGCGTCAACGGCGCGCCGGACGGGGAGCCGATGCGCGCCGCCCCGCCGATCGCCGACCTGGTCGCCGGCCTCTACTGCGCCTTCGGCGTGGTCTCGGCGCTCAAGGCGCGCGAACGCACCGGCCGCGGCCAGCGCGTCGAGGCGAGCCTGACCAACGGCCTCATTTCCATGATGGCCTACCTTTCGGCCGAGTATTTCGCCACCGGGACGCCGCCGGAGCGCACCGGCAACAACCACCCGATCGTCGCGCCCTACGGCCTGTTCCGGGCGCGCGACGGCATGGTGGCGGTGGCCCCCTCGACGCCGACCTTCGTCGAGCGGTTCCTCGATGTGCTCGGCCTGCGCCACATCCTGGAGGAGCCGCGGTTCCGCGACAACGCGGCCCGGATGGCCAACCGCGACGCGCTGACCGCGATTATCGAGGCGGTCATGGAGACCGGGACGGTGGACCACTGGATCGCGGCCATCAACGCCGGCGGCTGCCCCTGCGGGCGCGTGATGACGCTGATGACGCTGGAGGTGTTCGCCGACCCGCAGGTGCTGGCGCAGGAGATGGTGCTGGAGGCCGACCATCCCGGCCGCGGCCCCGTGAAGACGACCGGCTTTCCGGTGAAACTCTCCGACACCCCCGCCCGCCTCCGCCGCCCCGCGCCGGAACTCGGCGCCCATACGGAGGAGGTGCTGGGGGCGCTGGGGAAGCGCGCGTAAGGGCGCTTCCCCGGCGCCCCGGATTCAATCCGGGGCGCAGTAGGGGCAAGGGCGCGTTCGCCGGAAGGGCGTCGCGCCCCGTCGCCGAACGCCCGCGCCCGTTCCCTTCGCGCCGGCGCCGCCCTCGGCCGGGGCGCCGGCCGCTACCCGTCCCCCATCCTGAGCGCCTGGATGAAGGCGGATTGGGGGATTTCGACGCGGCCGAACTGGCGCATCCGTTTCTTGCCTTCCTTCTGCTTGTCGAGCAGCTTGCGCTTGCGCGACACGTCGCCGCCATAGCATTTGGCGGTCACGTCCTTGCGCATCGCGCTGATCGTCTCGCGGGCGACGATGCGGCCGCCGATCGCCGCCTGGATCGGGATTTTGAACAGCTGGCGCGGGATCAGCTCCTTCAGGCGCACGCACAGCGCGCGGCCGCGCGGCTCCGCCTGGCTGGCGTGGACGATGGTGGAGAGCGCGTCCACCGGCTCGGCGTTGACCAGCAGGCTCATCCGCACCAGGTCGCCCTCGCGGTGGCCGTCCATCCGGTAGTCGAAGCTGGCGTAGCCGCGCGAGATCGACTTCAGCCGGTCGTAGAAGTCGAACACCACCTCGTTCAGCGGCAGGCGGTACACCGCCATCGCCCGGCCGCCGACATAGGTGAGGTCGGCCTGCTCGCCCCGCCGCTCGGCGCAGAGCGACAGGATCGGGCCGAGATAGTCGTCCGGCACGAAGATCGTCGCCACGATCCACGGCTCCTCGACGCTGGCGACCTTGACCGGGTCCGGCATGTCGGAGGGGTTGTGCAGTTCGATCGTTTCGCCGGAGGTCAGGTTCACCCGGTAGACCACGCTCGGCGCGGTGGCGATCAGGTCGAGGTCGAACTCGCGCTCCAGCCGCTCCTGGACGATTTCGAGGTGCAGCAGGCCGAGGAAGCCGCAGCGGAAGCCGAAGCCGAGCGCGGCCGAGGTCTCCGGGTCGAAGGCGAAGCTGGCGTCGTTCAGCCGCAGCTTCTCCAGGCTCTCGCGCAGGCGCTCGTAATCGGCGGCGTCCACCGGGTAGAGGCCGCAGAACACCACCGGCACGCTCGGCGCGAAGCCGGGCAGGGCCGCCGCCGCCGGCTTGCGGTCCGCCGTCAGCGTGTCGCCGACGCGGCAGTCCGCCACCGTCTTGATGGCGGCGGTGACGAAGCCGATCTCGCCGGGGCCGAGCGCGCCGGTCTCCGTTGGCTTGGGCGTGAAGACGCCCACCCGCTCGACCTTGTGGACGGCGCCGGTCTGCATCATGCGGATGCGCGCGCCGGTCTCCAGCGTTCCGTCGAACACGCGGACCAGCGCCATCACGCCGAGATAGGGGTCGTACCAGGAATCGACCAGCAGCGCCTTCAGCGGCGCGTCCGGGTCGCCCTCGGGGGCGGGCAGGCGGGCGACCAGCGCCTCCAGCACCTCCTCGACATTGCGGCCGGTCTTGGCCGAAACCTCCACCGCGTCGGCGGCGTCGAGGCCGATCGCGTCCTCGATCTGGGCGCGCACCCGGTCCGGCTCGGCGGCGGGGAGGTCGATCTTGTTGAGCACCGGGACGATCTCGTGGTCGGCGTCGAGCGCCTGGTAGACATTGGCCAGCGTCTGCGCCTCGACGCCCTGGCTGGCGTCCACCACCAGCAGCGACCCCTCGCAGGCGGCGAGCGACCGGCTCACCTCGTAGGCGAAATCGACATGGCCCGGCGTGTCCATCAGGTTCAGCCGGTAGGTCAGGCCGTCGCGCGCGGCGTAGTCGAGGCGGACCGACTGCGCCTTGATGGTGATGCCGCGCTCGCGCTCGATCTCCATGGAGTCGAGCACCTGCTCGCGCATCTCGCGCTCGGCCAGGCCGCCGCAATGCTGGATCATCCGGTCCGCCAGCGTGGACTTGCCGTGGTCGATATGCGCGACGATCGAGAAGTTGCGGATGCGCGAAAGGTCGGTCATCGCCGGTCCATGCCGCCGGGTTCGCCCTGGTCGCGCGCGGCGCGGCGGAACGGGTGCGCGGGATAGGTCCCCATCACCCGCACCGCCCCCGGCGGGCAGAAGAAGCGCAGTTCCTCCAGCGCCAGCGCCATCGGGCGCTCCTCCGCGTGGCCCTCGGCGTCCACGTAGAACTGCGCCGCCTCGAAGGAGCCGCCGATGAGGTAGGATTCGAGCTTCGTCAGGTTGACGCCGTTGGTGGCGAAGCCGCCCAGCGCCTTGTACAGCGCCGCCGGGACGCTGCGCACGCGGAACACGATGGTGGTGACGCAGGGGCCGTTCTCGACCGGCGGCACGATGCCCTGGCGCGCCATGACCAGCATCCGCGTCGTGTTGTGCTCGGCGTCCTCGACATCGGCGCGCAGCACCTCCAGGCCGTGGATTTCGGCGGCGAGGCGGGGGCCGATGGCGGCGATCGCCGGGTCGCCGCGTTCGGCCACGTCGCGGGCCGCGCCGGCGGTGTCGGCGTGCTGCACCGCCCGGACGCCGAGTTCCCGGATCAGCTTGCGCGACTGGCCGAGCGCGTGCACATGGCTGTGGATCTCCCGCAGCTCCCCGATCCGCGCGCCCGGCAGGCCGAGCAGCATGGCGTTCACCCGCTGGAAATGCTCGCCGACGATGTGCAGGCCGGATTCGGGCAGCAGGTGGTGGATGTCGGCGACGCGGCCGGCGACCGAGTTCTCCACCGGCACCATGGCGCACAGCGCGCGCTCTTCGCGCACCGCCTCCAGCATCTCCTCGAAGCTGGAGCACGGCAGCGGCTCGAGGTCCGGCCGCGCGGCCCGGCAGGCCATGTGCGAATTGGCGCCGAGTTCGCCCTGGAAGGCGATGGTCCGGGTGGGGTCCGACAAGGTTACGCTTCCGGGGTTCGGGGCGCGAGCAGCGTCCGGGCGCGCGCGAGGTCGGCCGGAGTATCGACGCCGAGGGGAACCGTGTCAACGCGCGCCGCGTCGATCCGCATCCCGGCCTCCAGCGCGCGCAGCTGCTCCAGCCCCTCGCGGCGCTCCAGGCTCCCGCGCGGCAGGCGGACGAAGCGCTCCAGCGCGGCGCGGCGGAAGGCGTAGAGGCCGATATGGTGGAACAGCGGCCCCGCGCCCGAGGGCGCGGCCGCGCGGGTGAAATAGAGCGCCCGGCCGCGCCGCCCGTCCGCCTCCCAGGCGACGACCGCCTTGACGACGGAGGGGGCCGTCCGCTCCTCCGCGCGGACGATCTCCGCCGCGACGGTGCCGATGTCCACCTCCGCCCGGTCGAGCAGCCGGAAGGCGGCGCGCACCGTCTCCGGCTCCAGCACCGGGAGGTCGCCCTGGATGTTCACCACCGCGTCGTGCGCGCCGCCGGGATCGATGTCCCGCAGCGCGGCGTGGATGCGGTCCGAGCCGGTGGGGAGGTCGGGGTCGGTGAGCGCGGCTTCGCCGCCGGCCGCGCGCACCGCCGCCGCGATCTCCGCCTCGGCGCAGGCGACGACGACCCGGCCGAGGTCCGCCTCGACGGCGCGGCGCCAGACATGGACGATCATCGGCTCGCCGGCGATGCCGGCCAGCGGCTTGTCCGGCAGCCGGGTCGCCCGCAGCCGCGACGGGACCAGGACGATGGGGCGGCGCGGGGCCGGCATTGGCGTTCTCCGGCGGGCGGGGCGGCGGCGGGGCGGCGGGGCGATTGCGGCGATATGCCGCGCGGCGCGCCCTGTCAAGGCGGCGCGGCCGGCCTGTCCTTCCCGCGCGGCGCGCGATAAACAGGGCCGGCGCGGCGGGTTGGACAGGCCCGCGCGCAAGCGCTAGATTGCCGCGCGCTCCGCCCCGGAGGCGGCGCGGCCGGGAAGCGAGCGGGGATCGGGCATGGCGTCTCTGGAGATGAACAAGATCGCCGCCGGCGTGCTGTGCGCCGGGCTGCTGGCGATGGCGGCGGGCAAGATCGCGGACGGCCTGGTCCATCCCGAACCGCTGGCGGAGAACGCCTACCCGGTGGACACCAGCGCCATCGCCGCCCCGGTCGAGGCGGCGCCGGAGGCGCCGGCGCTCGAACCCGTGATGGCGCTGCTGGCGGACGCCGACCCGGCGGCCGGCCTCAAGGTCTTCAAGAAATGCGCCGCCTGCCACACCGCCGACAAGGGCGGCGCGAACAAGGTCGGCCCCAACCTCTACGACATCGTGAACGCCGCCAAGGGCGCGAAGGAGGGCTTCGGCTACTCCGCCGCGCTGACCGGCTTCGAGGGCGCGCCGGACTGGGACTACGCCTCGCTCAACGCCTTCCTGGCCCGGCCGAAAGACTACATGCCCGGCACGAAGATGAGCTTCGTCGGCCTCAGGAAGGTCGGGGACCGGGCGGCGACCATCGCCTACCTGCGCTCGCTCGCCGACGAGCCGGCGGCGCTGCCCACGGAAGAGGACATCGCCCGGGAGGCCGCGGGCGGCTGACGGCCCGCCGCGCCGCCGCCCCGCCCCGTCCGCGCGACGCCCGGCCGCGCGATGAACGAGTCGCCCGCCGGTCTCGCCGCCTTCGCCCACGAACTCGCCGATTCCGCGCGCGCGATCGCCCTGCGCCACTGGCGCCGCGGCCTCGCCGTCGAGCGCAAGGCCGACGACAGCCCGGTCACCGCCGCCGACCGCGAGATCGAGGCGGCGCTGCGCGCGGCCATCGAGGCGCGCTTCCCGGACCACGGGATCGCGGGGGAGGAGTTCGGCCGGCTCCGCCCGGACGCGCGGTTCGTCTGGTCGCTCGACCCGATCGACGGCACGCGCGCCTTCGTCTCCGGCTCGCCCCTGTTCGGGACGCTGGTCGCGCTGCTGCGCGACGGCGCGCCGGTGCTGGGCGCGATCGAGGTCCCGGCGACGGGGGAGCGCTGGATCGGCGGCGAGGGCGTTCCCGCCGCGCTGAACGGCCGGCCGGTCGCCGTCCGCAAGGGGCGCGCGCTGGCCGACGCGATCGTGGGATCGACCAGCCCGGCGATGTTCGCGGGCGACGCCGCCGCCGCCAGGGCCGCGGACCGGCTCCGGGCGCGGGCGGGAAGCCCGGTCTGGGGCGGCGACTGCTACCTCTACGGATTGCTGGCGCTGGGCGGGATCGACCTGGTGGTCGAGTGCGGGCTTAGCGACTACGACTACCTCGCCCCCGCCGCCGTGGTCCGCGCCGCCGGCGGCGCGATGACCGGCTGGAAGGGGGAGCCGCTCGGCATCGGGAGCACCGACCGCGTGGTGGCGGCCGGCGACCCGGCGCTGCACGCCGAGGCCGTCCGGCTCCTGAACGGGGGGTGACCGGCCGCCCGATTTGCGCCATACAGCATCGCAACCTCGCCGCGCCGCCGCGATCGCCGCCCCATTCGCGCCTTATCGCGCCGCCATGCTCGCGGGCGACACGCGAACCCGGACCGGGAGGACCCAAGCATGTTCAACCGAACGAGAACCCTCGCCCTCGCCCTCGCCGCGCCGCTGCTGGCGGCTCCCGTCTTCGCTCCGGCGGCGGCCGCGCCCGCCGGCCCGGCGCCGGTCCACGGCTTCGCCATGCACGGCGCGCCGAAATACGGGCCGGACTTCGCGCATTTCGACTACGCGAACCCCGGCGCGCCGAAGGGCGGCGCGGTCGTCGCCGAGGCGTCGCGGACCTACGACAGCCTGAACCCGTTCATCCTGAAGGGCCTGGCGGCGGCGGGGATCGGCCTGGTCTACGACACGCTGATGACCCCCTCGGCCGACGAGCCGTTCACCTATTACGGCCTGGTCGCGGAGGGCATCGAGGTCCCGGAGGACCGGTCCTGGGTCGCCTTCCGGCTCGACCCGCGCGCGCGCTGGCACGACGGCAAGCCGATCGTGGCCGACGACGTGGCCTGGACCTTCGAGACGCTGGTGGAGGTGGGCCACCCCTTCTACCGCTCGTACTACGCCGACGTGGAGAGCGTGGAGAAGGACGGCGACCGGCGCGTCGTCTTCCGCTTCGCCGGCGGCGGCGCCAACCGCGAACTGCCGCTCATCGTGGCGCAGATGGTCGTGCTGCCGAAGCACTACTGGGAGGGCCGCGATTTCGCCGCGACCACGCTGGAGCCGCCGGTGGGAAGCGGCCCCTATCGGATTTCGGGCCTGGAGGCCGGGCGCTCGATCTCCTACGAGCGGGTGCGGGACTACTGGGCGGCGGACCTGCCGGTGAACCGCGGGCGCTGGAATTTCGACTCGATCCGCTACGAGTACTACCGCGACCGCGACGTGGCGACGGAGGCGTTCAAGAGCGGCGCCTTCGACCTGCGCCAGGAGAACTCCGCCAAGCGCTGGGCCACCGCCTTCGAGTTTCCCGCGCGGGAGGCCGGCATGGCGGTCAAGCTCGAAATCCCGCACGAGAACTCGACCCACATGCAAGGTTTCGTCTTCAACGCGCGCAAGCCGCTGTTCCGCGACCCCAGGGTGCGCCGCGCGCTGACCGGCGCCTTCGACTTCGAGTGGACCAACGAGACCGTCATGTACGGGGCCTACACGCGCACGGAGAGCTATTTCTCCAACACGGAGTTGTCGTCGCGCCGGGCCGGCCTGCCGTCGGGCGAGGAGCTGGATATCCTGGAGGGCCTGCGGGGCCGGATTCCCGAGGAGGTCTTCACGACCGTCTACGAGGCGCCGGAGACCGACGGGTCCGGCAACATCCGGCGCAACCTGCGCGCGGCCTTCGCGCTGCTGGGCGAGGCGGGCTGGCGCGTCGGGGAGGACCGCAAGCTCAGGAACGCGGCGGGCGAGGCCTTCGCCTTCGAGTTGCTGCTGGCCCAGCCGTCGATGGAGAAGATCGCGCTGCCGTTCAAGGACAACCTGGAGCGGCTGGGCGTCGACATGTCGGTCCGCACCGTCGATCCGGCGCAGTACCAGAGCCGGGTGGACAATTTCGACTTCGACATGATCGTCAATACCTTCGGCCAGTCACTCTCCCCCGGCAACGAGCAGCGCAACTACTGGCATTCCGAGCGCGCCGACACGCCGGGCAGCGGCAACCTGATCGGCGTCCGCGACCCGGCGGTGGACGAACTGGTGGAGCTCGTTATCGCCGCGCCGAGCCGCGAGAGCCTGGTGGCGCGCACGCGCGCGCTCGACCGCGTGCTGCTGTGGAGCCACTATGTCGTCCCGCACTTCCATTCCCGCGCCGCGCGGCTCGTCTTCTGGAACAGGTTCGGCCGGCCGGAAACGGTCGCGAGGCACAGCCACGGCTACCCCTCGACCTGGTGGATCGACCCGGAGAAGGACGCCGCGCTGGCGCGCTGGCGGGAGGGCGGCGGCGATTGACCCGGCGCCCGGCGCCCGCCTAGGATCGCGACCCGATGTTCGCCTATATCGTCAAGCGCCTGCTGTTCGTCCCGGTCACGCTGTTCGCGATCGTCCTGGTCAATTTCGTCGTCGTGCAGTTCGCGCCCGGCGGGCCGGTGGAGCAGACCATCGCCACCATCCAGGGCCTCGGCGTCGATGCGACCTCGCGGATCAGCGGGACCGGCGGCGGCGACACCCAGGCCGCGCCCGGCGCCGCGCCGGGGGCCGACCGCGGCGGCGGCGCGGCCGACTCCGCCTATCGCGGCGCCCGCGGCCTCGACCCCGAAATCGTCAAGGAGATCGAGCGCCAGTTCGGTTTCGACAAGCCGGTGCACGAGCGCTTCGTCCTGATGCTGCGCAACTACCTCGTGTTCGATTTCGGCGAGAGCTACTTCAAGGACCGCAAGGTGATCGACCTGGTGATCGAGAAGATGCCGGTGTCGATCTCGCTCGGCCTGTGGACGACGCTGCTGGTCTATTTCGTCTCGATCCCGCTCGGCGTGCGCAAGGCGGTGCGCGACGGCGGCCGGTTCGATGTGTGGACCTCGGCGCTGGTGATCGTCGGCAACGCCATTCCCGGCTTCCTGTTCGCGATCCTGCTGGTGGTGCTGTTCGCCGGCGGGAGCTTCTGGCAGATCTTCCCGATCCGGGGCCTGGTCTCGCAGGGCTGGGAGCACATGCCGTGGTGGGAACTGGCGCTGGACTACCTCTGGCACATGGTGCTGCCGGTGGGCGCGATGGTGATCGGCGGCTTCGCCGGCCTCACCATGCTGACCAAGAACTCCTTCCTGGAGGAGATCGGCAAGCAGTACGTGGTCACCGCCCGGGCCAAGGGGCTGACCGAGCGGCGCGTGCTCTACGGCCATGTGTTCCGCAACGCCATGCTGATCGTGATCGCCGGCTTTCCGAGCGCCTTCATCGGCATCCTGTTCACCGGCTCGCTGATCATCGAGATCATCTTCTCGCTGGACGGGCTGGGCCTGCTCGGCTTCGAGGCGGCGATCGGGCGCGACTACCCGGTGATGTTCGCCACGCTCTACTTCTTCACCCTGCTGGGGCTGCTGATGGGGATCGTCGGCGACCTGATGTACGTGGCGATCGACCGCCGGATCGACTTCGAAAGCCGCGAGGTCTAGGCGATGGCGCGGCGCAAGCGGGCCGGCGGGCGCGTGCTGGGGATCGCCGTCTCTCCGCTCAACCTGCGGCGGGTCGAGAATTTCCGGCGCAACCGGCGCGGCTTCTGGTCGTTCTGGATTTTCCTCGTCCTGTTCGGGGTCAGCCTGTTCGCCGAATTGGTGGCCAACGACAAGCCCTTCCTCGCGCGCTTCGACGGCGCGTTCTACTTCCCCGCGCTGGTCTCCTACCCGGAGACCGCGTTCGGCGGCGACTTCCCGACGGAGGCGGACTACACCGACCCCTTCGTGCGGGAGCTGATCGGGGAGAAGGGCTGGATGCTCTGGCCGCCGATCCCGTTCAGCCACGACACGATCGACCGGGAGCTGGGCCGGCCGGCCCCCTCGCCGCCGGATTCGCGCCACTGGCTCGGCACGGACGACCAGGCGCGCGACGTTTCGGCCCGGCTGATCTACGGTTTCCGGCTGTCGGTGCTGTTCGGCCTCGCGCTGACGGCGCTGAGCAGCGTCATCGGCGTCGCGGCCGGCGCGGTGCAGGGCTATTACGGCGGCTGGCTCGACCTGCTGTTCCAGCGCTTCGTCGAAATCTGGGCCGGGATGCCGCAACTCTACATCCTGATCATCATGTCGAGCGTGCTGGTCCCGGGGTTCTGGGTGCTGCTGTTCATCCTGCTGCTGTTCAGCTGGCTGGCGCTGGTGGGCGTGGTGCGGGCGGAGTTCCTGCGCGCCCGCAACCTCGATTTCGTGCGCGCCGCCCGCGCGCTCGGCGTCGGCGACCGCACGATCATGTTCCGCCATGTGCTGCCCAACGCGATGGTGGCGACGCTGACCATGCTGCCCTTCATCCTCGGCGGCGGCGTGACGGCGCTGACCTCGCTCGACTTCCTCGGCCTCGGCCTGCCGCCGGGGTCGCCCTCGCTCGGCGAGTTGCTGAACCAGGGCAAGAACAACCTCCAGGCGCCCTGGCTGGGGCTGACCGGGTTCTTCGTGCTGGCGATCATGCTGAGCCTGCTGATCTTCGTCGGCGAGGCGGTGCGGGACGCCTTCGATCCCAGGAAGACCTTCGCGTGAGCGCGCCGCTGCTGGAGGTGCGCGGCCTCGATGTCGCCTTCGGCGCCGGCGAGCGGGCCGTCGAGGCGGTCCGGGGCGCGTCCTTCGCGCTCGACCGGGGCGAGACGCTGGCGCTGGTGGGCGAGAGCGGGTCCGGCAAGTCGGTGACGGCGCTGTCGATCCTGCAACTGCTGCCCTACCCGCTGGCGCGCCATTCGGACCGCAGCAGCGTCGCCTTCCGGGGCGAGGAGCTGGTCGGCGCCGGGGAGGCCGCGCTCCGGCGCATCCGCGGCGACCGCATCTCGATGATCTTCCAGGAGCCGATGACCTCGCTCAACCCGCTGCACGTGGTCGAGAAGCAGATCGCCGAGACGCTGACCCTGCACAAGGGGCTGGGCGCGGCGGCGGCGCGGCGGCGCGCGCTGGAGCTGCTCGACCTGGTCGGCATCCGCGACCCGGAAACCCGGCTCAAATCCTATCCGCACCAATTGTCGGGCGGGCAGCGCCAGCGCGTGATGATCGCCATGGCGCTCGCCAACGAGCCGGACCTGCTGATCGCCGACGAGCCGACGACCGCGCTGGACGTCACCGTGCAGGCGCAGATCCTGAAGCTGCTGAAGGCGCTCCAGGCCGAACTCGGCATGGCGCTGCTGCTGATCACGCACGACCTCGCCGTCGTGCGCAAGATGGCGGACCGGGTGTGCGTGATGACCGGCGGCGAGATCGTCGAACACGGGCCGGCGGCGCGCGTGTTCGCCGCGCCGGCGCACGACTACACGCGCCGGCTGCTGGCGGCCGAGCCGAGGGGCGCGCCGGCCCCGGTGGCCGACGGCGCGCCGACGGCGATGGAGGCGCGCGGCCTCAAGGTCTGGTTCCCGATCCAGCGCGGCGTCCTCAAACGCACCGTCGGGCATGTGAAGGCGGTGGACGGCGTCTCTTTCGCGATCCGCGAGGGCGAGACGGTGGGCGTGGTCGGCGAAAGCGGTTCGGGCAAGACCACGCTCGCCATGGCGATGCTGCGGCTGGCGGCGAGCGAGGGGACGATCGTCTACCGGGGCCGCGGCATCCACGGCCTGCGCTTCCGCGAGACCCGCGCGCTCCGGCGCGAACTCCAGGTCGTCTTCCAGGACCCGTTCGGCAGCCTCAGCCCGCGCATGTCGATGGCGGAGATCGTGGGCGAGGGGCTGCGCGTCCACCGGCCGGCCGAACTCGGCCTCGCCGGCGAGGACGAACTGGAGGACCGGATCGACGAGGCGATCCGCGAGGTCGGCCTCGACCCCGCGATGCGCGACCGCTACCCGCACGAGTTCTCCGGCGGGCAGCGCCAGCGCATCTCGATCGCGCGGGCGATGGTGCTGCGGCCCCGGCTGGTGGTGCTGGACGAGCCGACCTCGGCGCTGGACATGAGCGTGCAGGCGCGGATCGTCGAGCTGCTGCGCGACCTGCAGGCGCGCCGCCGCCTCGCCTACCTCTTCATCAGCCACGACCTGAAGGTGGTGCGCGCCATGTCGCACCGCATTATCGTGATGCGCGACGGCGTGGTGGTGGAGGACGGGCCGGCGGCGGAGGTCCTCGAACGGCCGCGCCAGGCCTATACCCGCGCCCTGATGGCCGCCGCCTTCGATCTGGAAGCGGTCGAGGACGGCGTGGTACGTACCTGAACCCGGCCGGTCCGCCGGCCCTGGCCCGGAGGCGCGAAGGAAAGCCCATGCCGGTCGTGCTGTTCCACTCCCTCAACGACTCGCCGGAAGCCTGGGGCGCGGCGCTGGCCGAGCGCGTGCCGGACCTCGATTTCCGGGTCTGGCCCGATGTCGGCGACCCGTCGGAGGTCGAGTTCGCGCTGGTCTGGCATCTGCCGCCGGGCAGCCTGCGGGGGATGACGGGGCTGCGCTGCGTCTGCTCCCTCGGCCAGGGGGTGGACCACCTGTTCGACGATCTCGACATCCCGGAGGGGGCGCGGCTGATCCGGCTGGTCGATCCGTGGATGTCGGCCGCGATGAGCGAGTGGATCCTGCTCAACGTGCTGCGCTTCCACCGCCAGGGGCCGGAATACGAGGCGTTCCAGCGCCGGCGCGAATGGCGCGTCCTGCCGCCGCCGGAAACCTCGGAGCGGCGCGTCGGGATCATGGGGCTGGGCCGGCTCGGCGAGGACGCCGCGCGCAAGGTCGCGGCGCTGGGCTTCGACACGGCCGGCTGGAGCCGGACGCCGAAAACCGTCCCCGGCGTGGCGGGCTTCCACGGCGACGCGCAATTCGCCGGTTTCCTCGCCCGGACCGACATCCTGTGCTGCCTGCTGCCGCTGACCCCGGCGACGCGGGGGATCGTGAACGCGCGTTCGCTCGCCCTGCTGCCGGCGGGCGCCTTCGTGGTCAACGCCGGCCGGGGCGGCCATGTGGTGGATGCCGACCTGCTGGCGGCGCTCGATGCCGGCCATGTCGCGGGCGCCGCGCTCGACGTGTTCGAGGAGGAGCCGCTGCCGCCGGACCATCCCTACTGGACGCACCCGAAGGTCCAGGTGTGGCCGCATGTCTCGGCCCAGACCAACGCCGGCAGCGCGGCCGCCCAGGTCGCCGACGCCATCGTGGCGGTCTCGGAGGGCCGGGAGCCGGCCAACCCGGTGGACCGCGCCCGCCAGTACTGACCACGCCCCGGAAAGGCCCGCCCATGCCCGCCATCGTCATCAAGCTCGGCTCCGAACGGGCCGACCGCTACATCGCCGAACTCAACGCCATCGATCCCGGCCTCGACATCCGGGAATGGCCGGATGTCGGCGACCCGGCCGAGATCGACATCGCCATGGTCTGGCACATGCCGCACGGGGAACTGGCGAAGCTTCCCAACCTGCGGCTGATCATCTCGATGGCGGCGGGGGTGGACCATGTGCTGCTCGACCCCGGCCTGCCGCCGGACATCCCCATCGTCCGGCTGACGGACCCGCACATGGCGCGCGCGATGGCGCACTGGGCGGCGATGAACATCCTGCGCCTGCACCGCGAGACGGCGCATTACGACGCGCTGCGGGCGCGGCGCGCCTGGCCGCCGGAGCGCTCCTTCGACACCGATTCGGTGCGCGTCGGGCTGCTCGGCCTCGGCTATCTCGGCGCCCATGTCGCGCGGACGCTGAAGGGGCTGGGCTTGTTCGTCCAGGGCTGGAGCCGCTCGCCGAAGGAGATCGAGGGCGTGCCGTCCTTCCACGGGGCCGACGGCCTCGACGCCATGCTGGCGGACACCAACTACCTGCTCTGCCTGCTGCCGAGCACGCCGGCCACCGTCGGGCTGATGGACCGGGCGCTGTTCGAGAAGATGCCGCGCGGGTCGTATGTGCTGAACGCCGGGCGCGGCGCGCAGCTGGTGGAGGCGGACCTGCTGGCCGCGCTCGATTCCGGCCGGCTCGCCGGCGCGGCGCTGGACGTGTTCGCGGAGGAGCCGCTGCCGACGGACCACCCGTTCTGGGACGACCCGCGCATCCTGATGACGCCGCACCACGCCGCCGAGGTCCACATCCCGGCGGTGGCGCGAACCTTCGTCGACAACATCCGCCGCCTCCGCGAAAACCGCCCCCTCCTCGGCCTCATCGACCGCCAGGCGGGGTATTGAAGGGGGGGCGAGGGCGAGCGGGGGGCGTCACACGAAGATCAACACATCGCCCTGGGCCGGGTTGTAGTCGACCGCCTCGCTCTCGAATCCGGCGTAAACGTAAAATGTGTCCGCTCCGGACCCGCCGTACATCCGGTCCGCGCCGAGGCCCGGGTGGAGCACATCGTTCCCACTACCGCCCCAGAGCATATCGTTGCCCGAACCGCCCCAGAGTGCATCGTTCCCCCAGTCGCCCGAGAGGGTGTCGTCGCCCGAATGGCCCTCGAGAACATCGTTGCCGCCCCAACCGTCGAGACGGTCGTTGCCCGAATCGCCCCAGAGGGTGTCGTTGCCTTCTTCGCCATGGAGCTCGTCGTTGCCCGCCCAACCGTCGAGATGGTCGTCGCCCGTTCCGCCGAGAAGGAAATCGTCACCCCAACTGCCGTCGAGCTCGTCGTGGCCACTATCGCCACTAAGGGTATCGTTGCCCAGACCGCCCCACAGCCAGTCGTTCCCCGGATCGCCCCAAAGCAGGTCGTCGCCTTCTTCGCCATTGAGTTCGTCGTCGCCTTCCCAACCGTCGAGCGTGTCGTCGCCGTAGCCGCCGGAGATGGTGTCGTTACCCAGTCCGCCGAGGATCCAATCCGGGCCGGCCGTCCCCGAGAGGAACACTCCTCGCCCCCCGCTCACATAGACGATATCGCCTTCGGCGGCATTGAAGTCCGCGACTTCGCTCGCGTCGTCCACATGGAACACATCCGCGCCCGGCCCTCCGTACAGCGTATCCACCCCCGCGCCGCCTTTCAGCGTGTCGGCGCCGGAGCCGCCATAAAGCAGGTCGTTTCCCTTGTTGCCGTACACCTCGTCGTTGCCCGAGCCGCCGTACAGCGTGTCCCCCTCCTTGCCGCCGTAGAGCTTGTCGGCGCCCGTGCCGCCGTAGAGGAGTTCGGAGCCGTAATTGCCGTAGAGGACATCGTCGCCGCCTTCGCCCGAGAGAGTCTCCACGCCATCGCGCATCCTGGGTCTGGCGTCGTCGGCCGTCGCGCGCGGCGTCCCCGCGTTCTGGCCGCCGTAAAGCGTGTCGTTCCCGTCGTCGCCATAAAGCCGGTCGAGGCCTTTGTTTCCGTAGAGAATGTCGTGGCCGCCCCAACCGTCGAGGAGGTCGTCGTCCGAATCGCCCCAGAGGGTATCGTCGCCCGTGTCGCCCCAAAGCGTGTCGTTGCCCGAATGGCCCCTGAGAAGGTCGTTCCCGCCCCAACCATCGAGGTGGTCATTCCCCGAGTCGCCCCAGAGCGTGTCGTTGCCTTCGTGGCCATCGAGGCTGTCGTCGCCGTCCCAACCGTCGAGATGGTCGTCGCCCGTCCCGCCGCGAAGGGCGTCGTCGCCCCAACTGCCGTCGAGTTTGTCGTCGCCGCTCTCGCCGCTAAGCGTATCGTCGCCCAACCCGCCCCACAGCCAGTCGTTTCCCGACCCGCCCCAGAGCAGGTCGTCGCCGGAACCGCCGTCGAGTTCGTCATGACCTCCCCGACCGTCGAGCGCGTCATTGCCCGCGGTGCCAACGAGCGTGTCGTTACCCGCGGTGCCGGTCGACGGCGAATTCGATCCGGCGACGCCGTAAATTCGCTGAACACCGGCGACATCGTCCGAAGACAGCCCCCCGATATGTTCGCCAGCGGCGGCTTTCGCATACATAATTGACCAACTATATTGAGAATGGTCGAGACCGATAGCGTGTCCGATCTCGTGTATCGCCACATCCAGAAAGCTAATTTCATACCAATCCAGCGTATCGTAACCGCTGTAATGCCAATCTTCATTTGTATCGAATTCTATCCTAGATTTCGTAATTTCACTTCCAATCGACGAAGTGAGTGCTGCCCCAAGAGTTCCACCGTTTCCATCGATATAGTTCAACCCGAGGCGAATATCCACGTTTGCGGCGTCCGCGACCTCGACAAAATCGATGTCGGCGACCGCTTCCCACACATCGAATGCTTGGCGAATCAAATTCAATTGCGTGCCATTCAATGTGTTATCAAACTTAAAGTCATCACCAGACCAATTATAGGCGGCGTTGCTCCATGTCACGGTCCCTCCCGAGGTTCCGTTTGCGCCGCCGCTCCACTTATAACCTTCGAGCACATACTCCCGAGACACCACCGTCATCGATCATCCTCCCTCGTCCTCGGGGGCCGGGAGACCGTCGCGGCCCCTGACCATCGGCCCGCCTGCGGAGCACTATGCTCAAGCGTACCGCCTCTCCGCCGCGCGGAGTCAAGCGAAAAAACACCTGGCCCCGCGGCGGCGTCCGAAGAAGGTGCTCCAAACGAAGGCATAGCGAACAAGGGAAAGCGTCCGAACGAACTCCCCGGCCGCGCCAGCCGCGTCCCGTCGGCGGGGCCGGGGCCGGTCGGCGGCCTATCGCGAATGCTCGCGGCCGGCGGGGGGCCGCCGCGCCAGCCCCGCCCATCGGCGCGCGCCGCAGAAGCCGATGCGGAGCGGACCCGGCTCCGTCTTCCCCGCGCGGAACCGGAACGCCAGAAGGTAACGCTCCCCGGCCGAAAACCGGAGGCCGCAGGCCGCGCTGTCGGTGCGGTGGAGCACGGCCATGCGTTCGCCGTCGAACGCGCCGCGGCGCACGCGCTCCACCCGGAACAGGGTCACCGCGCGCGACGGCCGCGACAGGCCGGACGGTTCCTTTCGGACATCGAACGGCGCGTCGGCGATGGCCGTGGCCACGACGGCGAGATCGGCGCGCCGAACCGCCAGCGCCTCGCTTTCCGCCGCACAGCTGCACGCCATCGCCGCGGACAGGGGACAGAATGCCGACAGGAGCACGGCGAGGGCGCCGGCGAGCCGGCGGCGCGGGAATGTCCGCATCGCGGCCCTCCCCTCCCGCCGGGGAGCGGCCCGGCCTAGAAATACATGCCCGAGGCCCGCACCTCGCGCACTTCGGGGATGTAGTGGCGGAGCATGTTCTCGATGCCCATCTTCAGCGTCGCCGTCGAACTCGGGCAGCCGGCGCAGGCGCCGCGCATCTGGAGCGTCACCACGCCGTCGTCGAAGCCCTCGAACACGATGTCGCCGCCGTCCTGCGCCACCGCCGGGCGCACGCGGGTGTAGAGCAGCTCCTTGATCCGGGCGACCGTCTCGTCGTCCCCGTCGTCCGGGCCGGCGGCGTCGGACCCGTCCGGCGCGTCGGGCAGCAGCACCGGCCGGCCGGCCATGAAATGCTCCATCACCGCGCCGAGGACGCCCGGCTTCATCAGCTGCCAGTCCCTGTCGTCGCGCTTGGCGACGGTAATGAAGTCGTCGGCCAGGAACACGCCCGTCACGCCCTCGACCGCGAACAGCGCCTGGGCCAGCGGCGAGCGCCCGGCCTCCTCCATCGAACGGTAGTCCGCGCTGCCGCCCGGCAGCACGGCGCGGCCCGGCAGGAACTTCAGCGTCGCCGGGTTGGGGGTTTCCTCGGTCTGGATGAACATGTCTCGCTCCCTCGGCGTCCGCCGCCGTCGCCGCCATAGATGCCCCCGTTCCCGGCAAACATCAAGGGGCGGGCGATCGGGGCGGCGGCCCGCGCAGCGCGGCGAGCAGGGCCGCGAAATTGTGCTCCAGCATGGCGACATAGCTCGGCGCCGGCCCGCCGCGCCGCGACAGCGCGTCGGAGAACAGCCGCCCGCCCACGCCGAGGCCGGTCTCGCGGGCGATCCGGCGCACCAGGTCCGGGTTGGCGACGTTCTCGACGAACAGCGCCGCCGCGCCGCGCGCCCGCACAAGGTCGACCAGCCGCGCCAGGCCGGCGGCCGACGGCTCGGCCAGGGAATCGACGCCGGCCGGCGCCAGGAACTCCAGCCCGTAGGCCCGGGCGAGGTAGCCGAAGGCGTCGTGCGCGGTGACGACCGTGCGCCGCCCCGGCGGCAGGGCCGCCACCGCCGCCAGCATCCGCTCGTGCAGCGCCGCCAGCCGGGCGGAATAGGCCGCCGCCCGCGCCCGGTAGGCGGCGGCGTTGGCGGGATCGACCTCGGCCAGCGCGGCGGCGATGTTGGCGATGTAGACGCGGCCGTTGGGCGGGGAGTTCCAGGCGTGCGGATCGACCGCGCCGCCGGCGCGCAACGGCTCGATCCCGGCCGTCGCGACGAACACCGGCGCGCGCCCTCCCGCCGCCGCGACCAGCGCGTCCGCCCAGGTCTCGAAGCCCAGCCCGTTGACGAGCACCGCGTCGGCCCGCGCGACGGCGCGCGCGTCGCGCACGGTCGGCGCGTAGACATGGGCGTCGGCGTCCGGGCCGACGACGGTCGTCACCTCCGCGAGGCCGCCCGCCACCTGGCGCGCCATGTCGCCGAGGATCGAGAAACTGGCGACGATTTCGAGCTTCGCCGCCGCCGGGCCGGGAGCGAGGGCGAGCGCGGCGGCGAGCGCCAGCGCGGCGGTCCGCCGCCTCACCGCCCGGCCCTCCGGCCCAGGCCCAGCAGGTCGAGGCCGTGCGGCCCGAAACACGCGCTGAGCGCGAAGCACGCCCCGGCGACCAGCACGATCGCCGGCCCCGACGGCGCGGCGGGCGCGTGCCAGGACAACGCCAGGCCGCCCCAGCAACTCGCCAGCGCGAAGCCCAGCGTCGCCAGCAGGAAGCCCGGCGCCGTCGAGGCCCAGCACCGCGCCGCCGTCGCCGGCAGGATCATCAACCCCACCGCCATCAGCGTCCCCATGGCCTTGAACCCCGCCAGCAGGTTCAGGACGACGAGGACCGCGAACCAGGCCCGCGCCCGCGTCGAACCCCCGGTCCGGCTCGCGTGGAAGGCGGGATCGACGGTGTCCTGCGTCAGCGGGCGCAGCAGGAAGACGAAACTCCCCAGCGTCGCGGCGGCGACGGCCGCGATCAGCGCCAGCGTGTCGTCGCCGATCCCCAGCACCGAGCCGAACAGGAAACTTTGCAGCGGAACCGCCGAACCGGCCGCCGACAGGATGAAAACGCCGAGCGCCAGCGCGACCAGGTAGAGCGACGCCAGGCCGGCGTCCTCGCGCACGACCGTGGAGCGGGCCAGCGCGCCCGCCAGCAGCGCCACGCCCAGCCCCGCCGCCAGCCCGCCGACCGCCATCGAAACCGCCGACAGCCCGGCGATCGCGAAGGCGGCCGCCAGGCCCGGAACCATGGCGTGCGCCATCGCCTCGCCCGCCAGCGACATCCGCCGCAGCACCAGGAACGCGCCCACCGGCGCGACCGAGAAGGACAGCAGCGTCGTCGCCGCCAAGGCGCGCCGCATGAAGGCGTAGTCCCACCACTCAGGCACGGCCGCCTCCGCGGGCCGGGCGCGCGCCGGCGATCCACTCGGACCGGCCGGGCGAAAGGTAGCCGTGCTCGACCAGGCGCTCCGGCGCCAGCGCCTCGCGCGGCGGGCCGAAACGGGCGCGCCCCCTTCCCAGCAGCAGCGCCTTGCCGCAATGCCGCAGCGCCGCCGACAGGTCGTGCAGCACCAGGACGACCGCCCGGCCGTCGGCCGCCCATTCCCGGATCGTCTCCGTCAGCGCCGCCTCGGTCGCCTGGTCCACCGCCGCGAAGGGTTCGTCCAGCAGCGCCAGCGGCGCGTCCTGCGCCATCGCGCGGGCGAACAGGGCGCGCTGCAACTGGCCGGAGGACAGCTTCCGCAGGGGCAGGTCGGCGATGTCCGCGATCCCGGCGCGGCGCAGCGCGTCGTCCACCAGCCGCCGGCGCCGCGCGTCGAGGCGCCCGAACGGGCCGGAGCCGCCCCACGCGCCCATCGCGGCGAGGTCGCGCGCCCGGGCCGGGAACAGCCGGTCCACGCCGTCGGCCGGGCCGAGCCAGCCGATCTCGCGCGGCCGCCCGCCGGGCCATTCCAGCCGTCCCGCGACCGGGGGCAGCAGGCCCAGCAGGGTCTTCAGCAGGGTGGACTTCCCCGAACCGTTATGGCCGAGGACGGCGAGCGTGTCGCCGGCGGCGACCGAGAACGCGATGTCGGACGCCAGCGCCCGCCCGCGATGGCCGATCGCCAGGCCGGACGCCGAAACGATCGCGCCGGCGGCGCCCGCGCCGCCGGCGCGCGGGGCCGCCGCGCCCGCCCGGTCCGGGGCCGGACGCCGCCCGCCCGGCGCGCGCGGCGCGGCCGGAACGGTCCCGCCAGGGGCCATGTAGCCTCCCTCGGGGTCGCCCGCCCCAAAAAAGCCAACGGTTCGCCCGGCAGGTCTTCTGGCTCGCGCTTTACGGCCGCCGCCCGCCTTCCCGGGGCGGATCGCCCCAGTGGCGCGTTCGGGCGCGGCCTGGCGCCTACAGCTGCGGGGACAGCCCCGGATTTGGCCCCTGATGGGTACGCCGCGCCGGGTTCCCTATTAAGCCCCTGGCCTCGTCCGGCTTCGGGGCGCCGAGCGCCGCCGTTATCGGCGCTCCGCCCGGCCCTGTCAACGATCCGCGCGAACCGGCGCGGCCGAAACGTTTCCCTCGCGCGCGGAAACGCCGTAGGCTTCCGGGGAAACGGGGCGGGCGCGGCCCGGGAGGGGCGCCCGCGCCGCGAACCCTGGGGAGACCGGAACCATGACGGGATCGTTTCGACCGCTCCGCGGCCCGCTCGCCGCGGCGCTCCTTCTGTTCGCCGCCGCCGGCGCCGAGGCCGAGCCGCTCAAGGTCGCGCACTCGACCTGGGTCGGCTACGGCCCGTTCTACATCGCCAAGGAGAAGGGCTTCTTCGAGGAGGAGAACCTCGAGGTCGAACTCATCCTGATGGAGGACGTGAAGACCCGGATGCCGGCGCTCGCGGCCGGGCGGGTGGACGCCGCCGCGACCACGGTGGACACGGTGCTCAACTTCTATTCCGACAAGCGGCCCTTCCGCTACCTCTTCGCGGTGGACGACAGCAAGGGCGGCGACGGCGTGGTCGCGCACAACGACATCCAGTCCGTCGCCGACCTCGCGGGCAGGCGGATCGCGTTCACCGAGGGGTCGGTGTCGCAGTTCTACCTCGGCGTGCTGCTGCGCGACGCCGGCCTGTCGCTGGCCGACATCGAGCCGGTCAACATGACGGCGGGCGACGCCGGCGCCGCCTTCGTCGCCGGGCGGGTGGACGCGGCGGTGACCTGGGAGCCGTGGCTGACCAGGGGCGAGCGGGCCGAGCACGGCCATGTGCTGGTCGATTCCTCGACCTCGCCCGGCCTGATCGTCGACATCATGGTGACGACGGAGGAGCGGCTCGGCGCCCGCGCGGCGGACTTCCAGGCCTTCTACCGGGCCTGGGTCAAGGCCATCGAATGGCGCAAGGCGAACGAGGCCGAGGCCGACGCCATCATGGCGCGCGGCGTCGGCGGCTGGCTGGAGGAGGCGGCGGTGTTCGCCGAGACGCGCGCCGGCGTCGCCTATTACGACGCCGCCATGAACGCCGCCTTCATCGGCGCGCCCGGCGCGCCGGGCGGGATCACCCGCACGATCTCCAACGCGCTGGAGCTGGGGCGGGAGGCCGGCCTGTTCGACCACGACATGGAGCCGGCCTCGCTGATCGCCTTCGGGATCGTGAACCAGTGACCCGCCGGGCGGCGGGGCGCCTCGGCGCGGGCGCGGGCGGATGACGGACCCGCGCTCCGTCTTCGCGCCGAAGGTCGACATCCCGGCCCGGCTCTACGCTGGGCTGAGCGCGGCCTCGGTGCTGTCGGTGCTGGCGCTGTGGTGCGGCCTGACCTACGGCGGCGCCGTCGCGCCCGACTTCCTCGCGGCGCCGCACGAGATCGCGGTCGCCGGCTGGAAGCGGGCGCTCGACGCCTCGCTGTTCGGCCATATCGGGGCGAGCCTGACGGTCATCCTGGCGGGCTTCGCGCTCGCCTCGATCCTCGCCGCGCCGATCGGCGTGCTCGCCGGCAGCTTCCGCTTCGTCGCCGCCCTGGTCGAGCCGATCGCCGGCTTCATGCGCTACATCCCGGTGAGCGCGCTGATCCCGCTGCTGATCCTGTGGATCGGCATCGGGCTGGAGCAGAAGATCGCGGTGATCTTCCTCGGCGTGTTCTTCCAGCAGCTGATCCTGTTCTCGGACGTGTCGGCGCGGGTCGGCAAGGACCTGATCGACTGCGCCTACACGCTCGGCGCCAACCGCCGCCAGGTCGTCTGGCGGGTGCTGCTGCCGGCCTGTATGCCGGGCGTGATGGACAACCTGCGGGTCACGATGGGCTGGGCCTGGACCTACCTCGTGGTGGCGGAGATCGTCGCCGCGAACACCGGGCTGGGCTACATGATCCTGAACGCGATGCGCGGCCTGGCCACCGACGTGATCCTGCTCGGCGTCTTCACCATCGGCCTGCTGGGGCTGGCCACGGACCTGCTTTTCAAGGTCCTGCGCCGGCGCCTGCTGCCGTGGTCGGCGGCGTTCTGACCGGGGAGGGGGGCGGCGTGGCGCTGAGGGTGGAGAATGTCTCGGTCCGCTTCGCGACGGCGCAAGGGCCGGAGGTCGTCGCGCTCGACAAGGTCTCGCTCGCGGTCGAGGACAGCCAGTTCTCGGCGATCGTCGGCCCGTCGGGCTGCGGCAAGTCGACGCTGCTGCGCATGGCGGCCGGCCTGCAGGAGGAGACCGAGGGGCGGATCGAGCTGGACGGCGCGCGCATCCGCGGCCCCTCGGCCGACCGCGGCATGGTGTTCCAGAGCTACACGCTGTTCCCCTGGCTCACCGTCGCGCGCAACATCGAGTTCGGCCCGATGCTGCGCGGCGTGCCCAGGGCGGAGCGCGGGCGGATCGCCGCCGGCCTGGTGGAGCGGGTCGGCCTCGCCGGCTTCGAGGACGCCTGGCCTGAGCAGCTGTCCGGCGGCATGAGGCAGCGGGCGGCGCTGGCCCGCGCGCTCGCCAACGACCCGAAAATCCTGCTGATGGACGAACCCTTCGGCGCGCTCGACAGCCTGACGCGCCGCCTCATGCAGGAACTGCTGCTCGATGTGTGGGAGCGCGACCGCAAGACCGTGCTCTTCGTCACGCACGACATCGACGAGGCGATCTTCCTCGCCGACATCGTGCATGTCATGTCGGCGCGGCCCGGCCGGATCGAACGGTCGCTGCCGATCGGCATCCCGCGCCCGCGCCGGCCGGAGACGCTGACCTCGGCCGGCTTCACCGCCTACAAGCGCGAAATCCTCGACCTGATGCACGGCCGGGCGGCGGCGGAAAAAATTTCCGAAAAACCGCCCGCGGGGGTTTGACAGGCGCGGCGGCGCCTCGTATAAGCCGCTCCCCGCCTCTGGGCGGGCGTCCGGCCGGCGCCGCCGGTCCGGACGCGCTGATTGACAAGTTGCGAATACGGAAGGGATGCGCGGTCGGCGTTGGGTCCGGCGTGGTAGTGTCGGTTTCGATGCCTGTCTTGCGTATCTCGCGCGTTTGGTCTCCGGTTTCGGGTTTTCCGGCCTTTGGGGGTGGGTTGCCTGGGGCCGGGGATGTGCGCGGGTCCGTTCTTCTTCGCCTCGCGGGTTTCGGCTCGTGGGGGTTTGGGGGGACGGGTTCGCGGGACGGGCTCCGGTTGGCCCTGTTTCCTTGCCCTGGCGGTTTCGGCCGTTGGGGTTGGGGGATGGGGCGTTCAACCTGAGAGTTTGATCCTGGCTCAGAACGAACGCTGGCGGCATGCCTAACACATGCAAGTCGAACGGGATCCGCGCTTTCGGGCGCGGTGAGAGTGGCGCACGGGTGAGTAACGCGTGGGAACCTGCCCCGAGGTTCGGGACAACGCCTGGAAACGGGCGCTAATACCGGATGCGCCCCTGGGGGGAAGCCTTTGGGGGGAAAGATTCATCGCCTTGGGAGGGGCCCGCGTCCGATTAGCTAGTTGGCGCGGTAACGGCGCGCCAAGGCTCCGATCGGTAGCTGGTCTGAGAGGACGATCAGCCACACTGGGACTGAGACACGGCCCAGACTCCTGCGGGAGGCAGCAGTGGGGAATATTGGACAATGGGGGCAACCCCGATCCAGCAATGCCGCGTGTGCGAGGAAGGCCTCAGGGTTGTAAAGCACTTTCGGCCGCGACGACGATGACGGTAGCGGCGGAAGAAGCCCCGGCCAACTCCGTGCCAGCAGCCGCGGTAATACGGAGGGGGCGAGCGTTGTTCGGAATCACTGGGCGTAAAGGGCGCGCAGGCGGCCCGGTCAGTCGGGCGTGAAAGCCCGGGGCTCAACCCCGGAATTGCGCACGAAACCGCCGGGCTCGAGACCGGGAGAGGGCAGTGGAATTCCCAGTGTAGAGGTGAAATTCGTAGATATTGGGAAGAACACCGGTGGCGAAGGCGGCTGCCTGGCCCGGTTCTGACGCTGAGGCGCGAAAGCGTGGGGAGCGAACAGGATTAGATACCCTGGTAGTCCACGCCGTAAACGATGAACGCCAGGCGTCGGGGGACCTGTCCCTCGGTGCCGCCGCTAACGCAGTAAGCGTTCCGCCTGGGGAGTACGGCCGCAAGGTTAAAACTCAAAGGAATTGACGGGGGCCCGCACAAGCGGTGGAGCATGTGGTTTAATTCGAAGCAACGCGCAGAACCTTACCAGCCCTTGACATGGGGGGTTCGGGCGGCGGAGACGCCGTCCCCCGGTTCGGCCGGCCCCCGCACAGGTGCTGCATGGCTGTCGTCAGCTCGTGTCGTGAGATGTTGGGTTAAGTCCCGCAACGAGCGCAACCCCCGTCCTCGGTTGCCACCGGTCCGGCCGGGCACTCAGGGGAAACCGCCCGTGACAAGCGGGAGGAAGGCGGGGATGACGTCAAGTCCTCATGGCCCTTACGGGCTGGGCTACACACGTGCTACAATGGCGGTGACAGCGGGCCGCGACGGGGCGACCCCGAGCCAATCCCGAAAAGCCGTCTCAGTTCGGATCGCGCTCTGCAACTCGAGCGCGTGAAGGTGGAATCGCTAGTAATCGCGGATCAGCATGCCGCGGTGAATACGTTCCCGGGCCTTGTACACACCGCCCGTCACACCATGGGAGTCGGTTCCGCCCGAAGACGGCGCGCCAACCCCGCGAGGGGAGGCAGCCGGCCACGGTGGGGTCGGCGACTGGGGTGAAGTCGTAACAAGGTAGCCGTAGGGGAACCTGCGGCTGGATCACCTCCTTTCTAAGGACGCGGCCGCGCCGCCCGGCGCCGCCCGCGCATCCCTTCCGCAAGGCTCCCGTCGCCGGACGGGAAGCGGGAGCGGCTCCGCCGGCGGCGGAGCCGCGACGGGCCGCGACGGCGGCCCCGCCGGCGCGAGCCGGCGCCCGCCCGCGGAGCCGCCGGGCCGAAGGCCCGGCTGGCGCGAGCGGACAAGGGACCCGGGGGCGTAGCTCAGCGGGAGAGCGGCGGCTTTGCAGGCCGCGGGTCGCCGGTTCGAGTCCGGCCGCCTCCACCGGGCGGTTCCGGGCGGGCGGTTCCGGGCGGGCGGGTTCCGGGCCGGGTCCGGTCGGGCCAGTAGCTCAGTCGGTCAGAGCGCGCGCTTGATAAGCGTGAGGTCGGAAGTTCGAGTCTTCCCTGGCCCACCGGCCGGCCGGCGGGAAGCGGCGGGAGCCGCGGCCGGGAGGGCCGCGCGTTGGAAGCGATTTTTTAGGCGTATTGCCGGGGCCTTTTCGGCCCCCGGTTGCTGGACATGGTGAAGAGGCGATGACTTGGGAGCGCGCTTGCGGCGTCCGTTCTGGAGGGCGGATGTCGGTTGTGCGTTCCCGGGAACCGACGATGCATCTTCGTGCTCGCGCGGGGCGTTCGGGGTTCGGGCTTTCGGGTTCCGGGTTCCGGCGTTTGTCCGCGCGCGAGGCGATCGAGCGTCTAAGGGCATTCGGCGGATGCCTTGGCGTCGAGAGGCGACGAAGGACGCGACACGCCGCGAAAGTCCGGGGGGAGCCGCGCGTGGGCTTCGATCCCCGGGTCTCCGAATGGGGCAACCCGGCCGTATAACGGTCATCCGGTCCTGAATCCATAGGGTCCGGAGGCGAACCCGGCGAACTGAAATATCTCACTAGCCGGAGGAAAGGACATCAACCGAGACTCCGTCAGTAGCGACGAGCGAAGGCGGACCAGGCCAGCGGCCCCGGCCGCGCGAACCGGAACCGTCTGGAAAGGCGGGCCAGAGCGGGTGACAGCCCCGTACGGGCGGGCGCGACCGGGGTCCACGAGTAGGGCGGGACACGTGAAATCCTGTCCGAAGACGGGGGGACCACCCTCCAAGCCTAAGTACTCCTCGACGACCGATAGTGGACCAGTACCGTGAGGGAAAGGTGAAAAGCACCCCGACGAGGGGAGTGAAACAGACCTGAAACCGGATGCCTACAAGCAGTCGGAGGGGGCTTGTCCCCTGACGGCGTACCTTTTGTATAATGGGTCGGCGAGTCGATGCGGCGAGCGAGCCTAAGCCGGTAGGCGCAGGCGGAGCGAAAGCGAGTCCGAAAGGGGCGCTTGAGTTCGTTGCATCGGACCCGAAACCCGGCGATCTAGCCATGGGCAGGTTGAAGGCGCGGTAACGCGCGCTGGAGGACCGAACCCACCGATGTTGAAAAATCGGGGGATGACCCGTGGCTAGGGGTGAAAGGCCAATCAAGCCGGGATATAGCTGGTTCTCCGCGAAAACTATTTCGGTAGTGCGTCGCGCGGTCGCCGCCGGGGGTAGAGCACTGGATGGGCTCGGGGGGCGCGAGCCTTACCAACCCCAACCAAACTCCGAATACCGGCGAGCGCAGCGCGGCAGACAGACCGTGGGTGCTAAGGTCCGCGGTCGAGAGGGAAACAGCCCAGACCTCCAGCTAAGGCCCCGAAGTCGCGGCTAAGTGGGAAAGGATGTGGGAAGGCCAAGACAGCCAGGAGGTTGGCTTAGAAGCAGCCATCCTTTAAAGAAAGCGTAATAGCTCACTGGTCTAGACAAGCCGTCCCGCGCCGAAGATGTAACGGGGCTCAAGCCGCGCGCCGAAGCTGAGGGCGTTGTCCTTCCCCAGGGAGGGGCGGCGCGGTAGCGGAGCGTTCCGTAGGCCGGCGAAGGGTGGCCGCGAGGCCGCCTGGAGGCATCGGAAGCGCGAATGCCGACACGAGTAGCGACAAGGAGCGTGGGAAACGCTCCCGCCGCAAGCCCAAGGGTTCCTCGGCAAGGTTAATCCGCCGAGGGTGAGCCGGCCCCTAAGACGAGGGCGAAAGCCGTAGTCGATGGGAATCGGGTTAATATTCCCGAGCCCGGCGGAGGTGACGAATGCCGGAAGCCGTGCGCGCTTATCGGATTGGGCGCGCGGCCTGGGCGTTCCTGGAAACAGCCCCGCCGCATGGACCGTACCCCAAACCGACACAGGTGGGCTGGTAGAGCATACCGAGGCGCTTGAGAGAACGACGTTGAAGGAACTCGGCAAAATGCCCCCGTAACTTCGGGAGAAGGGGGGCCTCCCTTCGGGCAACCGTCGGGGGGCGGCACGGAAGAGGGGGTGGCGACTGTTTACTAAAAACACAGGGCTCTGCGAAGCCGCGAGGCGCGGTATAGGGTCTGACGCCTGCCCGGTGCCGGAAGGTTAAGGGGAGCGGTTGGCGCCGCGAACCGAAGCCCCGGTAAACGGCGGCCGTAACTATAACGGTCCTAAGGTAGCGAAATTCCTTGTCGGGTAAGTTCCGACCCGCACGAATGGCGTAACGACTTCCCCGCTGTCTCCAACGTCGACTCAGCGAAACTGAACTCTCCGTGAAGATGCGGAGTTCCCACGGTCAGACGGAAAGACCCCGTGCACCTTTACTACAGCTTTGCAGTGGTATCGGGGGAGGAATGTGCAGGATAGGCGGGAGGCCGGGAAACGCCGGCGCCAGCCGGCGCGGAGCCGCCCTTGAAATACCGCCCTTTCGTGTCTCGATATCTAACCGCGGCCCCTTACCGGGGTCCGGGACCCTGCATGGCGGGTAGTTTGGCTGGGGCGGCCGCCTCCCAAAGGGTAACGGAGGCGCGCGACGGTAGGCTCAGGCCGGTCGGATATCGGCCGTCGAGCGCAATGGCACAAGCCTGCCTGACTGCGAGGCCGACGGGCCGAGCAGAGACGAAAGTCGGCCATAGTGATCCGGTGGCTCCGCGTGGAAGGGCCATCGCTCAACGGATAAAAGGTACGCCGGGGATAACAGGCTGATACTCCCCAAGAGTCCACATCGACGGGAGTGTTTGGCACCTCGATGTCGGCTCATCGCATCCTGGGGCCGGAGCAGGTCCCAAGGGTTCGGCTGTTCGCCGATTAAAGCGGTACGTGAGCTGGGTTTAGAACGTCGTGAGACAGTTCGGTCCCTATCTGCCGTGGGTGTTCGAGACCTGGGAGGAGCCGTCCCCAGTACGAGAGGACCGGGATGGACGCGCCTCCGGTGGACCTGTCGTCGCGCCAGCGGCGCAGCAGGGTAGCCAAGCGCGGAAGGGATAACCGCTGAAGGCATCTAAGCGGGAAGCCCCCCTCGAAACGAGGTCTCGCACGAGAACCGTGGAAGACCACCACGTCGATAGGCCGGAGGTCGAAGCGCGGCAACGCGCGCAGCCGACCGGTACTAATCGTTCGAAAGGCTCGATCCAACCTCGCGCGTCGGCAAACGCCGGTTCCCATCGCACCCAAACGCAACGCAACGCGCGAAAGCGCGAAACCGAAAACGCGCGCAAGCGCGAAACCCAACACGCGCGCGCCGCTCCGGCCCGGTGGCCATGGCGGGGGTCCCCCACCCGATCCCATCCCGAACTCGGAAGTGAAAACCCCCAGCGCCGATGGTACTGCGCCAAAAGGCGCGGGAGAGTAGGTCGCCGCCAGGCCCGAACGGCGCGCGCGAACGAAAACGACACCGCAACAACGACAACGACAACCCTCATCGCCTCGAAACCGCGCCCACGCCCCCCGGACGGCCCGCCGCCCTTGGGGCAAGGTCGCCCCAACGAAACCGGACGCCGGAGAAGGAGACGCAACCCCGACAGCAAATGCCGATCGGTCCGTCCCCAACCGCCCCTCCCATTAAGCCCTTTGCGCCGATCCCTTTCCTCCGAAACCCTTGCCGGCGCGACCCCAGCGGAAACGCCGAACCCGACGAAAACACGCACCCACGCGGGGTGGAGCAGCCCGGTAGCTCGTCAGGCTCATAACCTGAAGGTCGCAGGTTCGAATCCTGCCCCCGCAACCATACCGGCAGGCCATGAAAAGCGTGGCTCCGGGAAAAATCGCAACGATGACCGTTCGCCAACGTTGATACAACGCTAAAATTTATTTAGTGCATGTGGGTTAAAATGTTTTCCAAAATTTTCGCACACGTTACGCCAGCGTTCCACATCATATAGTCGCAAACCGTGCTCTTTTTTTTCATCGCCTTTGTTAACGATTATTATGGAGTTGCCATGGGCGATACTATTTCGCACCTGATTCAACTGCTCCAAATTATTTTTCAAAACTTTGGTCGATTGCCCCTGCCAAGACAACCCGTAAAATATGTCACTAACGCCCAACCTCTGAAATAGCCTAGTAATATTGTGGGGATTCGGGTTACCCCACCTTTCCCATGCTTTTTTGTAAATTTCGAGTTTGTCTCCTTGCAAAGTGTGCTTGAACGCTTTATTTGAGCAAGAAAGAAAAACATCGGAAACATATGCTTGGAGCGTTGCCGAAAGAAGAACAACACACGCACGATTCAGCGCCACCCCTTCCCTATCGCCATCTTTGAGCTTTGGTGCGCCGACCTCACCTCCGTGCAGCTCTTTTCTGGCGGAAATCAGTTCGTCAACATGCCGAAGGTTTAGCATTTCGGGCCTCCTTGCTCAGAGATTTGACGTTTCATCCTTCAACGTGGCCTATCGATCTCCCGACGAGGCCGAGCATGACACTGATGAACCGCATGTCAAGACCATTCTGTGTGGCTGCGCCGAATCTGGACGCCCGCGCGCCCGCTACCGCCGCGCGCGCCGAACCGGGCCGGCCAGAATCCAGAGCGCGACGCCAACAAGCGAACCGGCGAGGATGAGGGCGATCTCCGGCGCGCCGAACCCCGCCGCCGCGGCCGCGGCCAGCGTCAGGCCCGCGAGCAGGGCGGCGTCGAAGCGGGGGCGCGGCGGCGCGGGGCGGCGGCGGCCCCAGGCGAAGGCAAGCGCGAGAAGGGCGATCCAGGCGACGCAAACCCAGCCGATCCCCGACGCGCCGGAGCGGAACGCCCATGCCGCCGCCAGCGCCAGGAAGACCGACACGCCGGCGAGCGTCCAGACCCGGAACCGGGCCGCGCCCATGCCGCCCGCGCCCTCATCCCCGCCGCTCGAAACCGCGCGCGTCATCGAAGCTCCCACCGGCGAACCGCGCCCGCCCCCATCGCCCCCGCCCGCCGGCGCGGCTCAGTGGAACATGTCGGGGCTCGTCTGCGCCAGGTCGTCGTAGACCGCCTGGAAGCAGAGCCAGCCCACATACTCGCTGCCCACATGCTCGCGGCTGTAGCGCGCGCGGTCGGCCGGGATGCGCACCGGCTCGTGGCCCGACGCGGCGATCGCCAGTTGCTGCTGGCAGCAGCGCTCCAAAGCCATGAACCAGAACGCCGCCGAATCGATGCTGTGCCGGCTCACCGTGAAAAGCCCGTGGTTGCGGTGGATCGCCGCCTTCACGCCGGCGAAGGCCGGCGCGACGTTGCGGCCCGCCCCGCGCTCGACCGTGACCTGGCCCGACTCCTCGCCGATCACGGCGTGGTCCTCGAAGAAGGCGCAGGCGTCCTGCGTCACCGGCTCGATCGGCCGCCCCAGCGCCGCCCAGGCCGAGCCGTAAACGGTGTGCGCGTGGCACATCGCCAGAATGTCGGGATGCGCGGCGTGCACGGCCGAATGGACCACGAAACCGGCCTGGTTGACGGCGTATTCGCCCTCGACCACATGGCCGTCACGGTCCACCAGGATCAGGTTCGACATCCTGACCTGCGCGAAATGCACCGCCATCGGGTTGGTCCAGTACAGTTCGGGCCGTTCGGGGTCGCGGATCGTGAGATGCCCCGCGAAACCGTAGTCCAGCCCCCACTGGGCGAAGGCGCGGCAGGCGGCGACCAGATGTTTCTTGCGGTGCTCGCGCAGTTCGGCCGGGTCGTTCGTCCGGATTTCCCGGGGGAATTTCAGCCCCTCCTGCGTCGGCTGGTAGACGGATGCGCGGTTTCCGAGATCGACCATGTCTTGCTCCTCCGAAGCGGTGTGGCGCGGGCGGGCGGCGCCCCCGGCCGGCCGCCGTCAAGCGTCGAGGCGGGCGGCGACCGACAGGACGCGGCGCATCTCGCGCAGGACCGGCTTTTCGATCAGCTTGCCGTCGATCACCACCAGGCCGGTGTCGGCCGCCTCGAAGGCGGCGACGATGCGCCGCGCCCGGGCGACCGCCGCCTCGTCCGGGGAGAAGACGCCGTTCAGGACCGGGATCTGCCGGGGGTGGATCGCGCCCTTGCCGCCGAAGCCGAGGCCGCGCGCCAGTTCCGCCTCGCGGCGCATCCCGTCCGGGTCCTCGAGGTCGAGGAAGGGCACGTCGATCGCGTCCAGCCCGGCGCCGGCCGCCGCGTGCACAACCCGCGAGCGCGCGTAAAGCAGCGGCTCCCAGGCGTTGTCGCAGCGCAACTCCGCCGCCATGTCCACGCCGCCGAAGAACAGCGCGTCGATCCGCGCGCTCGCCCGCGCGATCTCGTGCGCCGCCTCCAGCCCGGCATTGGTCTCGATGATGACGTGCAGGCGCGTGGGATGGCCGCGCTCGCCCAGCAGGTCGTCGAGCCAGGCGACCTCGTCGGGCGTCCGCACCTTCGGCAGCATCAGCGCCGGCGGCGGCGTGTCCGTCTCCAGCACCGCGCGCACGTCGGCGAGGCCGAACGCCTCGCGCAGGCAGTTGATCCGGACCACGCGCTCGACCCCGTCCTCGGCCTGGGGGCGGGCGAACAGGGCCATGGCGTTGCGGCGCGCCTCGTCCTTGTCCTTCGGCGCGATGCCGTCCTCCAGTTCGACGCACACGATGTCGGCCCCGGAAGCCAGCGCCTTGGGGTACATGTCCGGCCGGAGGCCGGGCGCGAAGATGAAGCTGCGGCGCGGCCGGGCGGCCCGCTCCCCGACGACCGCGCCCGCGCCCGCGCCGCCGCGCGGCCCCGCCTCAGCCATGCGCCTTCGCCTCGAAGGCGGCGACCTCGCTCATGAAGGGCGCGGCGACGTCGGCGTTGATCTTGCAGTCGAGGAAAACCGGCCCCTCCGGCGCGGCCAGCAGGCCGGACAGCGCCTCCAGGTCGGCGTGGGCGCGGATCGTGTGGGCGTCGTAGCCGAAGGCTTCGGCCACCGGCGCGAAGTCCACGTCCGGGAACACCGACTTCGCCACCGGAAGCTGGCGCAGCCTGAGATGGTGCAGTTCCGCGCCGTAGGCGCAGTCGTTCATCAGCACGACGACCAGCGGCAGGTCCTCCCGCACCACGGTTTCGAGTTCGCCCATCGTCATCAGGAAGCCGCCGTCGCCCACCACGAACACGGTCGGGATGTCCGGGCGCGCGCGCGCGACGCCGAGCGCCGCGCCGAAGCCGAGGCCGATCGAGGCGAAATCGTTGGTCATCTTGAAATGCCCCGGATCGGGCACGGAGAAATACGGCACCACGCCGAGGAAGTTGCCGGCGTCGTACACCATGTTGCGCCGGGCCGGCAGCATCCGGTCGAGCGCGACGGCCAGCCCGCGCGGGTCGATCGTGCGCGCGGTGTCGGCGGGCTGGAAGTCCCCGGCGATCGAGAAGCCGTCGAGATAGGCCGCCGTCTCCGCGCCGTGCCAGGGCTTGTCGGCCGCCGGCTTCTCCGCCGTTGCCGCGACGAGTTGCCCGGCCGCGAGCCGCGCGTCGCCCACCACCGCCACGTCGGCGGTGGTCCAGCGCCCGATGGCGGCGCGCGAGGCGTCCACCTGGATCAGCGGCGCGTCGGGCAGCGACTCGCCGAAGCTCATGGTGAGGATGTTCAGTCCGGCCCCGACGGCGAGCACGCAATCCGCCTCGCCCGCCATGCGCCGCGCGGCGGAATGGGAGAACGAGCCGATGACGCCGAGGTCCAGCCGGTGGCCGCGGAACAGGTCCTTGCCCTTCGCCGTGGTGGCGAGCAGCGCGCCGGTCCGCTCCGCCAGCGCGACCAGCGCGTCGCGCGCGCCGGCCTTCCAGGCGCCGTGGCCGGCGAGGATCAGCGGGCGGCGCGCGCCGTCGAGCAGGGCCGCCGCCGCCGCGACCGCGTGGGCGCGGGCCGGCCGCGCCGGCCGGGGCGCGACGGGCCGGGCATCGACCGGCTCCGGCCCCGGATCGTCCGCCGCGATCTCGATCTCGGCCTGCTGCACATCCACCGGCAGGAGCAGGGCGACGGCCTGTCCGGTGCGCGCCGCCGCCGCCGCGTCCGCCAGCGTCCGCCGCGCCGTTTCCGGGCCGGTCGGCGCGAAGACGCGCACGCCGGCGGCCTTCAGCACGCCGGCGCCGTCCAGCCCCTTGTAGTCCGGCCCCAGCCCGTTCGACGGCCCCGAGGGCAGCGCCGCCTCGCCGTAGATAATGAGCACCGGGTTGCCGGTCCGCGTGGCGAAGGAGGCGGCCTGCAGCCCGTTGGCGAGCGCCGGCCCGCGGCCGACGCAGACCACGCCGAGCCGCCCGGTCGCGGCGGCGTAGCCGTCGGCCATGCCGATGGCCACGTTCTCGTGCCGCGCCCCGATCAGGCCGATCCCCATCGAGTCCAGCGTCACCGCGAAGGCGGCCGTGTCGTCGCTCATCAGGCCGAAGACCGTATCGACGCCCATCGCCTTGATGTCCTCGGCCAGCGCCTGGTACACCGGCGCCGTCCGCGCCGCCGCGCCGTAGTCGATTTCCCGAACCGCCATCCCGCCGCTCCTCCGCCGTCGCGCCGCCCGGCGCCCGCCGCGCCGGTTCCCGCGCCGAGCCTATGCCGGCAGGCCCCCGAACGCAAACCGTTCCAGCGGGGGCGGGGGCCGCCTTGGGAGGACTTGCTACTCCTCGTCCTCCCGCGCCGAACCGGCCCGCTGCCGCCATTCCTTGTAGGTACGGCCGTCGTCTTGGAGTCTCCAATTGATCGGCCCGCTAATGTTGCCGCCATAGACGACGGACGCGGCGGCGGAGGGTGTACGGAATTCGATGTCTCTCGTGAATCGATAAGTGTTTCGATCTCTCGCTTCGAGGGCGTCGTTTTCGACAAGATTCTTGCGATGTTCCTTCGTCGCATTCGTGATCGTCGGCGTCTCGCGCACCAAAGCTTGCGATTCGGCCCGCACCACAAACTTGTTTCTCTCGATCCTGGCGGTGGCTCGTGCGCCCGCCATTTCGAACACAAAGACCGGCGCGGTCGTGCGATCGGTCGCTTCGCCCTCGGGCGCATATGCCGAGGTGCTCTCTTTCGTACTCGACGAGCCGCTCGTGCTCGGCAGGATATCGAACCCGACTATCGGCAGGAGTATTCCGACTTCCGACAAAAAGCGCTCCATGTCGGCTTCGTCCGGTTCCGGCAGGCGCACCGTATCGCCCGGGTTGGTTTTGTTGACCAGTTTCACCTGCGCCGCAGAGCGGACGAGACCAATGATACGTGCTTCGAGATAGGTCACATGGGTTTTCGTCAGGTTCTCATCCTTCGAGCCGATCACGCAGATACGATCGAAGAAAGCCTTGGAGGGGTCCCTGTCGTGTTCGGAGAGCCGCCTGCTCACATCGTCGCTTGCGCCGACATAAACGCGGGTTATCGGCGTCGCCTCTTTCGGCTCCGCGCCGGCCTCGGACTCGTCCGACTCCAGGCCCGCCTCGGCCTCGTCCGGCTCCGCGCCCATCAGGAGATAGACGCCGGGACCGTTGGCTTCTTTTCTTTTGCGCAGCTCGTCCAGCGCGAGACGTGGGGCGGCGACGGCTTTGCCCGTCCAGTTGCCAAGTTCGGCGGTAATCAAACCGGCCGGGGAACCGTCGACAAGGAACAGTCTGAGCGACCGGCCGTCGCGCGGCGCGATCGGCTGGGAAGCGCCGGATGCCATTTTTGGCTCCTTTTAGTGTAGTTTCGTATCGGGCCATGCTTCGAAAATTCTTCGATAAAGCTAACTTAGGCCCGTGGATCTGCGAACGCAACGCGGTTCGGCGGATGGTGGCGGGAAAAATTCGCGCGAGCGCCGCTATCTCGAAGTCGTCGCCCCGGCCGCGCCCCGGCCTCCGAGCCGGGGTCCAGAGTCGCTTCTCCGGCGCTTCCGAAGAGTCCTCGCCGCCAGCGCCGCCTTACATCGCCCGGCGCCCGCGCCCTTGCCCCTCCTAGGTCCCGGCTCGGAGGCCGGGACTACGCGCTGTCGTCGACCTCGGCGCCGGCGCCGCCGCGGGAGCGGGGGGTGGCGGGGACCAGGAGGCGGGCGGCGGCGGCCGCGACGGCCTCCCAGGCGGCGGGATCGACGGCGACGCCCTCGCGCGTCGCGCGGGCGGCGGCGTTCGCGAGCCGGGCCGTCGCTTCGGGCGCGGGCGGCGGCGCGCGCCGGACGGCGACATCCGCCGTTCCCGCGCCCGCTCCGCCGGCGCCGCCCTGGCCTCCGCCGGCGCCGCCCTGGCCTCCGCCGGCGCCGCCCTGGCCTCCGCCGGCGCCGCCCCGGCCTTCGACGGCCCCGGGGGCGGCGGACAGCGCCGCCTCGCCGCGCCCGCAGCGCGCCTCGCCGCGCGCGCCGGCGGCGTCCGTCCATGTCACGAGGAACCCGGCCGCGCCGCCCCCGCCCGCGCCGCCGCCGCCAGCAACCGCCGAACGCCGCGCCGCCTCGGCCGCGAAGAACAGCGGCGCGCGGCAGAAGGGAACCGTCGCGGGCCGGCCCGTGGCGGCGAAATCGACCGCCGCCGGCGCCAGCAACAGGCCGGAGGCGCCCGGCGCCTCGATCCGCGCGACGCCGCCGGACTCCGACAGCGCCGGCGCGGCCCAGGCCGCGCGCCCGCCGCCCGCCGCCAGTTCGCCGGCCAGCAGCGCCAACCCGCCCAGGCCGCGCGCCTCCAGCCAGGCCGCGTTGGCGGCGGCGTCGAGGTCCAGCCCGCGCGGCGCGCCGGCCGCCCGCAGCGCCTTCAGCCCCGTTTGCAGGATTTCCGCGAGGGAGACGCGGGCGGTCACGCCCCGATCCCCTCCGCCAGCGCCGGAAAGGCCCAGTCGTCGGCGCCGGGCGCGCGCAGCCCATCGGCCGTCGGCGCGCCCTGGAACAGCGCCACGCGCGTCCACAGGTCGGATTTGGGGTCGAACTTGGTCGCGCCGAAAATGGCCAGCTTGCAGCGCAGCAGGTCGATCGGCCGGCAGGAGCGGCCGACTAGGTTGCCGCGGATTTCCGCGTAGTCGCGCCCGGCGAGGGCCTGGACGCGGCGCACGGTCTCGCGCCAGCCCGGCCGGGCCAGCAGGAATTCGGCGACGGGGGCGCGCGGGTCCGCCCGGCCGAGGCCGGCGAGTTCCGCGTGGAGCGCGGAGACGTCGCGCGCGACGGCGACCGGCATTTCCCGGTCGGCGCCCGGCTCCTCGAAGCGCGCGCCCAGCCGCGGCTCCGACTTCTCCTCCGAGTAGTACCAGAACAGGGCGTTGGCCTCGGCCGCCGCGAAGTCGAATTCGAGCGCCCAGGCGTAGCGCGCCGCGATCGCCGCCTTGAGTTCGGCCAGGGTCATGGCCGGGTCGATCGCCGTGTCCTCGGCCTCGCACGCGGTTTCGGCGAGATCGTCCACCAGGGCGGGATAAAGCTCGATGGCGAGGCTGTTCAGCGCCTCTTGCGTCTCCACGGACAGGCGCGCCGCCGCCCGGCGGACCAGCCGGTCCCACGGCCGCACCCCTGCCGGCGCGCCGCCGGCGGCGAGGAGCGCGGACAGTTCCGCGCGCAGGACGGCGTTGCGGCCCTGTTGCGCCGGATCGGTCGTCGGCCACTGGTCCACATGGCGGATCGCGCGGTCGAGCAGTTCGAGGAAACGGCGGCGCTCGGCCGGGCCGGCGCGGGGGAGGGCGCGCACGCGCGCCAGCGCCGTCTCGCGGGCGCGGACCCAGCGGTCGATCGGCGCCGGATGGCCGACCAGGAAGGGCGCCATGCCGAGGCCGGTGGCGTTGCCGACGCCAAGCGCGCGGCCGAGGGCCGGGTCCAGCGGCGCGAAGGCCTCCGGGGCGCGGCGGCGCGCGATATGCTCGACCCAGTCGAGGCTGAACTGGCGGGCCAGCCAGACGCAGAACATCTCCGCCTCGAAGGGCGCGCCGAACGGCGTTTCGGCCTCCACCCGCGCGAGGTCGGCGAGGCCGAACTTGCCGTTGCCGTACACGGCGGTGGTGCGGACCAGGTAGCCGGCCTCCAGCAGGCGGGCGCGTTCGGGCTGGCGGCCGGCGGCGAGCGCGGCGACCGTGTGCTCGAACAGGCGCACGCTCTTGTTGGCGCGGCTCAGCACCGGTTCGCGCGCGGAGCAGCGCCCGGCCTCCTGGCGCGGCACGTTCGCCGCCAGGCGCGCGACCTCGCCGTCGGTCGGCTCGGCCTCGGTGAGCGCGAAGGCGGCGTCCCACTTGTCGGCGATCACCCGGTCGGTGCGGTCGGCGGCGTCGAGATGGCGGGCGAAGACCGCGAAGCGGACTGGCCGGAGCGCCGACGGGATGTCGGCGCGGTAGATCGCGGTCCCGGTCCCGGAATCGTCGAGGTCGAAACGCTCGCGCGAAACCGTCCAGCCCTCGCGCGCCATGCGGCGGACGAGGACGCGCGAGAAGGCGAGGCGGTTCGGGTGGAAGGCGCCGATCCGCTCCGGCCGCATGACGACGGCGGCCGGACGAAGCGGCGCCGCCGGCGGGACGGGGCGCACCGGCGGCGGGACCTTTCCCCGCGCGGCGCCGGTCAGTCGGCCGGGATCGGGCCGGGCGACGCCTCGAAGGGCGTGCGCGGGCGGACCCGAAGGCCCGTCTTCAGGTGCTTCGTGCCGTAGCCGTTGAACAGGTGCCCCAGCAGCCCCCGGTCGAGGTCCGAGGTCCCGAACATCCAGTCGGCGATCGGGAAGGTGAGGTTCATGTTGGTCTCCATCATCAGCCCCTTGTTGTGGTGCGCCACGTGGTGGCGGCGGAGCGTGTTGATGAAGGGGGCGTTGCGCACGAAGGCGTTCTCGTCCACATGGCAGCAGAAATGCATGAACTCGTAGGTGAGGTACATGCCGGTGGTGGTGCAGATGAAAAGCCAGCCGACGTTCGCGCCGAACAGGTAGCCGAACATCGCCACGCCGGGCAGCGACATCGCGATGAAGATCACCAGCGCGTAGGGCGGGAACACCGTCACCCGCCAGTCCATGTGGTCGCGGAAGCGCACATCCTCGTCGGTGAAGAACTGGTGGTGGTTCAGCGTGTGCCGCTCGTAGATCGCGCGCAGGCCGACGACATTGATCCGGCGGTGCATCACATGCTTGTGCAGGAACCACTCGAAAACGTTGCAGACGAGGAAGGTGACCGGGACGACCAGCCACTCCCACCACTGCACGGCGGAGATGTGCTGGATATAGATCCACATCGCCGTAACGCCGATGGCGTAGACCACCGCGATATGGGCGTAGCCGTTGTACCAGCCGTAGATCTTGGCGCGGTAACCCCGGCGGAACTCGATCTGGCGCTTGCCCATCATGGCGGCGTTCCTCCCGTCGCGCGGCCCGTCCCGGCGCGCCCCCGGCCCCGGCCGTCCGCGACCGGGCGCGCGAGGATTCCGATACGCCCGCCGGCGGCGGGAGTCAAGGATGTCGCGGCGGGCGGGGCGTTGCTATCTCTAGCGGCGTTTCGCCCGCGGCGCGGCCGGTTCCGGGCGCGTCAAACCGGGTCCTTGTCCTCGCGCGCCCGGTGGGCGGCGATCGCGTCGAAGACTTCGCCTGGCGGACCGACGCTCTTCATGGGATCGCCGAGGAGTCGGCGCAAATGGTCCGGCCGGTAGTGGCCGTGCGCCGCATAGTGCCGACGCATCTCGCGGATCCACTCCGGTTCCCTGATGTTCTCGTAAAACGTTGCCGCATCCGTGTTATCGCCCATCGCGATCTCCCTCCGTTATGGCGGAATGCCACGGTTTGTGGCTGACCCAGCGAAACTTCCGATCCGTAGTGATAACCGCAATCTCGATCGGGCCGCCACATGTTTGTGGCAACCCGGAGAACTTGAGAGCCTTTATGGTGCTCGACACGCAAAAATGGACAAAATCTATCGCCTCCCGTATCGGAAGCGCCTTTGGGTTAAGGAAACCGTCGGAGAAGACACCGATCAATTCGTAAGCGTCCCCAGTCCATTTACCGGAATTCAAAATTTTCTGGAACGTGTTCTCTTCGATCCCGTAGAGCAATCGCTCCGAAAAATTACTCACGGCAAATGTTCTATGGTTCTCTATGCGATCCAGCACAGGCTCCGGTCGGTTCGGTCGAAAGACGATCTCAAATGCCACAGGTTCCCTGTTCTTTACGTAACCTCCAATGCAAACGCCGACGGTCAAGCTATTCGACAATTCCTCGAACTCATACTCCTCGGCGGCCGTCCGCGCGACCGGAGGCCGGGTTGCGGGGAGAGCGCCCAATGGCGGCTTCGCCGCCAATTCCCGGAATCGTCGGACGAAGGCCGAGTTCCGGTAGGCGTGGCCGAAATGCGCGCCCCACCGTTCGGCGACCTCGGCAACGGTCGAGGGTCTTTGGCGTTCCAGATCGTCGGCGAAGCGCGCCACCAGGGTGCGGTAGCCAACATCGCCAAGGTCGCCCAGCCCCCATGTGACGAGGCCGAGCGTACCGTCTTCGCCGATCTCGAACACTTTCTGGGCGTTGTTATAGAAGCGCCACCCGTCCTCGAGGGTTTGGGTCGCGGTGCTGTCGGCGCCCAGCACGACGCCTTCGGGCGACACGTAGCACATGGCGATGGTCATGCCGCCTTCCTTCCCGGCCCCCGGTCCGCGCGCGGCGAATCGCCCATTCTACCACGCGCGCCCCGCCGCGCCGCCCGCGCCCGTCAGCGGTCGAACACCACCTCCGGGAGCCACAGGGCGAGTTCGGGGAAGGCCATCACAAGGCCGAGGCAGATGAACTCCAGCACGATGAAGGGCACCACGCCCCGGTACATGTCGGCCAGCCGGATCTCGGGCGGGCTGATGCCGCGCAGGTAGAAGATCGCCGGCGCCATCGGCGGCGTCAGGTAGCTGGTCTGGATCACCACCAGGAACATGATGCAGAACCACACATCGTCCACCCCCATCGCGCGCAGCACGGCGATGGCGACCGGGATGATGATCAGCACGATCGAGATCAGGTCGAGCACGAAGCCGGCGACGAAGGCGATCAGCATCAGGATCAGCATGGTGGGCCACGCCGTCAGGTTCGCCGCCTCCAGCAGGTTCTGCACCGCGCTGATGCCGCCCAGCGCCACGAAGACGCCGGCGAACATGGTGCCGCCCAGCAGGATGGTGAGGATCATCGCCGTCACCTGCAGCGTCTTCAGGAACGCCGCCTGCAGCACGGCGACGGTGAAGGTGCGGTAGATCAGCGTCATGATCACCGTGCCGGCCGCGCCCATCGCCGCCGCCTCCGTCGGCGTCGCCCAGCCGAGCATGATCGTGCCCAGCACCGCGAAGATCAGCACCAGCGGCGGCACCAGCGCGGTGGCGGTGATGTAGAGCTTGTGGAGCAGGCCGGGGTCGTTCTCGTCCGGCGGCAGCGACGGCCCGTCCTGCGGGCGGATAATGCAGCGGCCCAGGATGTAGACGATGTAAAGGCCGGCCAGGATCAGGCCCGGCAGCAGCATCCCGACGAACAGGTCGCCCACCGACACGTCGGCCACCGGGCCGAGGATCACCACCACCACCGAGGGCGGGATGATCGTGCCCAGCGAGCCGCCGGCGCAGATCGTTCCCGAAATCAGGCCCTTGTCGTAGGCGTAGCGCAGCATCACCGGGATCGCCAGCAGCCCGACGACGGACTCGGTCGCGCCGACCACGCCGCTCGCCGCCGCGAACACCACGCACAGGATCACCGTGCCGACCGCGAGGCCGCCCGGCAGGCGGCGCGTCCAGAGGTGGATCGCCTCGAACAGCCGCTCCGCGATGCCGGAGCGCTCCAGCATCGCGCCCATGAAGATGAACAGGGGCACCGCCGCCAGCACGTAGTAGGACGCCACATCGTCCACCTTGGCCACCATCTGGTGGACCAGCGCGTCGCCGAAACGGTAGTAGCCGAAAAACAGCGCCACGCCCATGAGGGAGAACGCGACGGGGAACCCGATGAAGATGAAGATCATCAACACCGGGAACATCAGGAGGCCGATGCCAAGGGTCATGTGTTCGGCTCCTCGATGCCGATGAATCCGTGTTCGGCGATGTCCACGCCCCGCAGCACCAGCGCGCTCTTGATCACCTCGGCGATGGCCTGCAGGCAGAGGGCGGCGAAGCCGATCGTCCAGACCGCGCGGAACGGCCAGATGATCGGGTTCCAGGCCGACTCGCCCGACACCTCGTTCGCGTCGTAGGCCTCGACGGCGTAGTGGAAGAGGCCCCAGGTCACCCACAGCCCGACCGGAAGCATCAGGATCAGGTAGCCGAGCAGGTTGACCAGCGCCTTGCGCCGGGGCGCCAGCCCCTCGTAGATGAAGTCGACCCGGATGTGGCCGCCCATCCTGAGGCAGTAGGCCATGCCGAACATGTAGGTGGTGCCGGCCAGCATGTAGCCGACCTCGTAGGCCCAGAAGGTCGGCGCGCCGAAGAAGTGCCGCGCGAGCACCTCGTAGACCATGGAAACGACGAGCGGCGCCATGACCCAGGCCCCGACGAGCCCGACCGTGTCGGAAATCCGCTCGATGGCTCGAGCAATGGCGATCATGCCGGGTTCCTTTTCCCGCGTGGAACGGGGCGGCGTCCCGCCGCCCCTCGCGTCGGCGCGCCGGACGGCGGGTCCGAACCGGCGCGCTTCCCCTTCTGGTCCGCCGGCCGTCCCCCCGGATCGCCGGCGCGGGCGATTGTGCGGGCAAGCGGCGCGCCGGGTCAACCGTGCGCGCGCGATTCCGGCCCGCCATCGGGTCCGGGATATTCGCCGGCGCTCACAGCGTCAGGTAGCGTTCGAGGATGTCCGGGTTGGCCCGCAGTTCGGCGGGCGCGCCGGAATACTGGATCTCGCCCTTTTCCAGGATGTGGCAGCGGTCGCTCAGGCGCAGCACGAAGGACAGGTTCTGCTCGGCCAGCACGATGGAGAGGCCGGAGTCGCGCAGCGCCGCGATCTGGTCGCGCAGGTCCTCGACCACCTTGGGCGCGAGGCCCTCCGAGGGCTCGTCGAGCAGCAGCAGGCGTGGGTTGTTCATCAGGCTGCGGGCGATGGTCAGCATCTGCTGCTGGCCGCCGCTCAGCACGCCGCCGGGGCGGTCCTGGATGTCGCGCAGGTCGGGGAACAGGGCGAACACCCGCTCCTCGTCCCAGCCCGCGCCCGAGGCGGCGGGGCGGCGCGCGATGTCGAGGTTCTCCCACACCGTCAGCTGCGGGAAGATGCGCCGCTCCTCCGGCACGTAGCCGATTCCGAGCCGGGAGATGCGGTGCGCCGGCAGGCGGGTGATGTCCGTCCCCTCGAACACGACGCGGCCCTCGCCCGCCGGCGTCAGGCCCATCACCGAGCGCATGGTGGTGGTCTTGCCGACGCCGTTGCGCCCGATCAGCGAGACCACCTGCCCCGGCTCCACCTCGAAGCCGATCCCGAACAGGACCTTGCTCAGGCCGTAGGAGGTGTGGATGCCCTGGACCTCAAGCTGCGCCATCGCCGGCCTCCCCGAGGTAGACGCGCCGGACCTCCGGGTCGTTGCGCACATCCTCCGGCGGGCCGGAGGCGATCAGCTCCCCGTGGTGCAGCACCGACACGCGGTCGGCGATGCCGAAGACGACGCTCATGTCGTGCTCGGTGAACAGCAGGGTGAGGCCGCGCGAGCCGGCGATCCGGTCCACCAGCGCGATCGCGTCCTCGGTCTCCCTCGGCGACATGCCGGCCGTCGGCTCGTCGAGCAGCAGGACGCTCGGGTTCTCGGCCAGCGCGATCGCCAGTTCGAGCTGCTTCTGCTTGCCGTAGGCCAGTTCGCCCGCGACCTCCGCCGCCTCCCCGTCGAGGCCGACCAGCTCCAGCAGCTCCCGGGTCTCCCCGAGGTTGCGCGTCGCGCCGCGCAGGAACATGTTGAAATGCTCGCCGTCGCGGGCGATCAGCGCGGTCTGGATGTTCTGGTGGACGGTCATCCGGGGGAAGATGTTGATCCGCTGGAAGGAGCGCGCGAGGCCGAGCTTGACGATCTTGTGCGGCGGCGTGCCGGTGATGTCGCGGCCGTCGAACAGCACCTCCCCCCGGCTCGGCGCGAGGTGTCCGGTGATCAGGTTGAAGAAGGTGGTCTTGCCGGCGCCGTTCGGGCCGATGATCGCGTGCTTGCGCCCCTTCTCCAGCGCGAAGCTCACATCGTCGATCGCCACGAAGCCGCCGAAGTCCTTGACCAGGCCCCGGGTTTCGAGAACGGTTCCGGCGGCGTCCACGGCTCAGCCCCCCCGCGCCAGGCGGGCGCCGATCCGCCGCGCCAGCCCCACCAGCCCCTCCGGCAGCACCAGCACGATCACCAGCAGGATCGCGCCCAGCACGGTGGGCCAGTACTGGGTGTACTCGTTGGCGAACCGCTCCAGGATGTAGAGGACGGCGGCGCCGATCGCCGGGCCGAAGAAGGAGTACATGCCGCCGAGCAGGGTCATGATCAGCACCTGGGCCGATTCCGTCCAGAACGCGGACTCGGTGTAGACGCCGCGGTTGTACATGGCGAAGATCGCGCCGGCGATCCCCGCGAAGGCCCCGGCGACCGTGAAGGCGACGCCGCGCATCAGCCGCGTGTTCACGCCGATGAAGCCGGCCCGCGTCAGGTTCTCCCGCACCGCGACCAGCGCCTGGCCGAAGGCGGAGTGGCAGATCGTCCACAAGAGCGCCGTCGAGACCGCGACCACCGCCAGCGTGAAGTAGAAGAAGGGCACGCGCGTGTCGATGAAGGCCGGCACATCGACGCCCACGAACCCGTCGTCGCCGCCGGTGACCGAGCGCCACTTGAACGCGATCGCCCAGACCAGCATGGCGAAGGCCAGCGTCAGCATGGCGAAGTAGATGTCCGTCAGCCGGGTGCAGAAATAGGCGACGAAGGCCGCCGCCAGCGCCGACAGCGCCACCGCCGCCGGGAAGGACAGGACCAGCGGCCAGCCATAGGTCGTCAGCAGGATCGCGTTGGCGTAGCCGCCGATGGCGAAATAGGCGGCGTGGCCGAAGGACACATTGCCGGAAAACCCGATGATCACGTTCAGGCTCAGCGCGAACAGCGCATAAACCATGATCTCGGTCGACAGGTCGACCAGGTAGCGCGACTCGGTGAGCGGCACCAGCGCCAGGCCGACGAAGACGACGGCGCAGGCGATCGCCGGGCCGCGCGCGGCTATCCCGCCCATCGCTCAGTGCCCCTCGCGTTCGGGCTGGCCGTAGAGGCCCCAGGGCCGCGCCAGCAACACCGCCATCAGCAGCAGGAAGGCGAACACATCCTGCCAGTTCGGCACGATCACCGAGCCGAAGTTGAAGACGAAGCCGTAGATCAGCGCGCCGACGAAACTGCCCCACAGCGAGCCGAGGCCGCCGATGATGACGATCACGAAACACTCGACGATGATGGTGGCGTCCATGCCGGGCGTCGGGCTGTTGATCGGCGCCGCCAGCGCCCCGCCGACCCCCGCCAGCGCCGAGCCGATCAGGAAGATCGACACGTAGATCGCCGGCACGTTGACGCCGAGCGCCGAGAGCATCTCCATGTCCTGCGTCGCCGCGCGGGTCAGCCGGCCCCAGCGCGTGCGCTCGATCATCAGCCACAGGCCGATGAAGATCAGCGGCCCCACCGCCGCCAGCATCAGCCGGTAGGTGGGGTAGAAGGTGACGCCGAGGTCGGTCGCGCCGGACAGGCCTTCGGGGTAGGAGACGCTCAGCTGGTCGGTGCCCCAGATCACCTTCGCCAAGTCGCCCATCAGCAGGACGATGGCGAAGGTGAGCAGGAGCTGCATCAGGTGCTCCTTGTCGTAGAGCCAGCGGAACAGCCCGCGCTCGACGACGATGGCGACCACCGCCAGGCCCGCCGCCGCCGCCAGCACGCCGGTTGCGAAGCCGAGCTGGGCCTCCTGCGCCACCGAATACATGATGTAGGCGCCGAACATGTAGAACGCGCCATGGGCGAAGTTGATCACCCGCAGCACGCCGAAGATCAGCGACAACCCCGCCGCGACGATGAACATGTTCATCCCCAGCGAGATCGAGTTCAGAACCTGGATGAAAACGAAGGTCGGGCTGGACAGCAGCATGTCCATCGGCGGCGGCTCCCCTTCGCCCGCGTCGGGCCGTGGCGGGCGGGCGGCGCGGAACGGCGGCGGGCGGCGCCGGGGCGCCGTCCGCCGCGCGCCCGGTTCAGTCGATCTTGGCCGGGATGTAGGTCACCGGATCCATCACCCGGTAGTCGACGCCTTCCTTCTTGACCATCGGACCCCAGAACTGGCCGGTGTCGGCCTGGTGGGTTTCGGGGTCGATGGTGCGGGGGCCGACCGGCGTGTCGATCGACATGCCCTCGAGCGCCGCCGCCAGCGCGTCGGCCTCCATCGTTCCGGCCTTGTCCGCCGCCTTGGCGATGAAGTGCACGCCGATATAGGCCAGCACCGGCCACATCGCGGTCTCCTTGACGCCGGCCCGCGCGGCCAGGTCGGCCTGGAACTTCTCGTGCGCCGGCACGGTGTGGTCGTACCAGAGCTCGTAGGTGTTGGAGATCACGTTGTCCGGGTAGTCCTTGCCCATCTTGCCGGCGATCTCGTGGCTGGCGATCTCGCCGCCGGAGATGTAGGTCACGCGGTCGAACAGGCCGAAGGGCTTGGCCTGCTGCGCGAAGTTCACGAAGTGCGAACCCCACAGGCCGCTCGTCACCACGTCGCAGCCCGTGCCGAGGATCTGCGTGATCTGCGCGTTGTAGTCGGTCGCGCCGAGCTTGGAGCGCAGGTCGATCGCCTTCTCCACGTCCGGCGCGTGCCGGGCCAGCCCGCGCTCGATGCCGGCGGCGAGGTCGTGGCCGTAGGCGTAGTCGAGCTGGATGTCGCAGAGCTTCTTGCCGCCGATCTGGGCGACGATCTGCGCCATCGCGTCGCCCTCGAAATCGGTGTGCGAGGAGGTGCGGAACACGTGCTTGTGCAGCTTGGTGGTGGTCATCTGGATCGTCTTGGGGATCGTCGCCACATAGACGATGCCCTCCTGGCGGGCGACCTCGGAAATCGCCAGGCCGACGGCGGAGCTGAGGCCGCCGACCAGCACATCGACCTCCTCCTTGGTGATCAGCTCCTTGGCGGCGGCGGCGGCCGCGGCCGGCTTCAGCTTGGTGTCGCGGGCGAAGGTGACGAGCATCTGCCCGCCGACGCCGCCGGCGGCGTTGATCTCGTCCACCGCCATGTCGTGGCCCTGCATCGCCGGGACGCCGTACACGGCGCCGGTGCCGGCGATGGGGTAGAGCACGCCGATCTTGATCTCGGCGGCGGCCGCGCCGGCGCCCAGAACCGTCAGGGCCGCGGCGGCGGCCGTAACTCGCAAGGCGGTAACCATCTGTTGTCTCCTCCTGTCGGGGCCGCGCCGTCTCCGGTTGACGCCGCGGCGGGCCTGGCCGATGTTCGGCGCGCGCGCATGGGAAGCCCATGGGGCCGCGCTTGTCAAGGCGAACCCGCCCGCCCGGCGAAACGGGCGGCGGCGTGGGCGGCGGCCCCGGCGGCGGCCCCGGCGGCGGCCCCGGCGGCGAAGGGGAGCGGAGCATGAGGATCGACCTTTCCGGCAAGCTCGCCGTGCTGACGGGCGGCGCTTCGGGCATCGGGCGGGCGGCCGTCCTGAAACTGGCGGCGGCGGGCGCGGAGGTCGCCTCCGGCGACATGGACGCCGGGGGCAACGCCGGGACCGTCCGCCTGGCCGAGGCGGCCGGCCTCGCCGGGCGCGTCGCGGCGCTCCCCCTCGACGTGGCGGACCGCGCCTCGGTCGCCGAATTCGCCCGCGCGGCGACCGGCGGCGGGGCGCGCGCGGCCGACATCGTCGTCAACGTCGCCGGCTGGGACCGCATCCAGCCCTTCCTCGACGCGACGCCGGAATTCGTGGACAAGGTGCTCGACATCAACCTGCGCGGCCCGATGGAGGTGGTTCGGGCCTTCCTGCCGGCCATGGTCGCCGCCAACGCCGGCAAGGTCGTCGGCGTCGCCAGCGACGCCGGCCGGGTCGGCTCGATGGGCGAGACGGTCTATTCCGGCGCCAAGGGCGGCGTGATCGCCTTCACCAAGTCGCTCGCCCGCGAGACGGCGCGCCACAAGATCAACGTCAACTGCGTCTGCCCCGGCCCGACCAACACGCCGCTGCTGATGGCGCAGCCCGAAGGCATGAGGGAGAAGCTGGCCCGCGCCGTGCCGTTCCGCCGGATCGGCGAGCCGGAGGAGGTGGCCGACGCGATCCTGTTCTTCGCCTCGCCGATGTCGGACTACGTGACCGGCCAGGTGCTGAGCGTCAGCGGCGGCCTGACCATGGCCGATTGACGCCGCCGCCCCGCCGCCGCACTCTCCCGCCCCAACGGGGAACGGCCGCGCGGGAGGGCGCCATGCGATTCGAGAACAGGGGGGCGATGATCACCGGCGGGACCGGCGGGATCGGGCGGGAGACCGCGTTCCACTTCGCCGCCGAGGGCGCGGCGGTCGCCATCGCCGACCTGGACGGGGACCTCGCGCGCCGCGTCGCCGGCGAGATCGAGGAGAAGGGCGGCCGGGCCCGGGGCTACGCCATGGACGTGACCGACGCGGACCGGACGCGCGAGGTCGTCGCCGAGGCGGCCGCCGACCTCGGCTCGCTCGACATCGTGTTCTGCAACGCCGGCGTCCGCGAGATCCAGCCGGCCCAGGACCTGGCGATCGAGGAATGGCGCAAGGTGATCGAGGTGAACGTCACCGGCGTGTTCGCCTCGGCCCAGGCCTTCGCGCGGCACCGCATCGCCGCCGGCGGCGGCGGGGCGATCGTCGCCACCGCCTCGACCCTGGGCGTGGTCGCGTCGAATTCGCGCTGCGCCTACGCGACCTCCAAGCACGCCGTCGTCGGCATGGTGAAGGCGCTGGCGCTCGACCTCGCGCCGCACGACATCCGGGTCAACGCGGTCGGGCCGGGCGTGATCCAGACGCCGCTCACCGAGCGCTACTTCCAGACGGAGGAGATGGCCGCCACCATCCGCGGCCTGCACGCCATGAACCGCTGGGGCCAGCCGCCGGAGATCGCCCGCGCCGTGCTCTGGCTCGCCAGCGACGAGGCCAGTTTCTGCACCGGGACCCATCTGGTGGTGGACGGCGGCTGGACCGCCGGCAAGCGGATGTAGCGGCCCGGCCTTGCGATCGCGGCGAAAGCCCTTATGTTCCCTCCGAAACCGGGACAAGGAGCGACAGCCATGCCCGAAGCCCCCCTGTCCGCCCGCGCCGGCGCCGGCTCCGTGACCGCCGACCTGTGCTACATCGTGCGGCAGGACGCGAAGCCGTACTTCCTGAGTTCGGCGCTGACCGGCGGCGACCCCGAAGTGCACTTCGAGACCGAGGAGCGGCCGGCCGAAATCCGCGACATGCGCGAGATCGCCGGCGCGTTGTCGATCGATGTCCAGGGCTTCGAACTGCGCCGCCATGCCAGCCTTGTCTCGGACTTCCACGACGACGAGGCGGTCGCGCGGGAGTACGAGCCGGAACTCGAAGCCATGCTGAAGGCGGCGACCGGCGCGGACGCGGTGGCGATCTTCGACCACACGCGCCGCTCCGACGCGGGCGACGGCGCCGCGACCCCCGGCGGCGGCCGGCGCCGCCCGGCCAGCCGGGTCCATGTCGACTACACCGTGAAGTCCGGCCCCCAGCGGGCGCGCGACGCGCTGGGCGCGGCGGAGGTCGAGCGCGTGCTCGCCGCCGGCGGGCGGATCGTGCAGGTCAATGTCTGGCGCCCCATCGCCGGGCCGGTCCGCCGCTCGCCGCTGGCGCTGGCCGACGCGGGCAGCATCCCGGCCGGCGACCTGATCGCCACCGACCAGCGCTTCCCCGACCGCGTGGGCGAAATCTACCAGCTGGCGCGCGGGCCGGGCCACCGCTGGTACTACGCCTCGGAGATGACGCCGGACGAGGCGATCCTGATCAAGGGCTGGGACAGTATCGACGACGGGCGCGCCCGGTTCACGCCGCACGGCGCCTTCCGCCACCCGGACGAGACGCCGGACACGCCGCCGCGCGAGAGCATCGAGAGCCGGACCTACCTGGTGTTCGAGGCCGCGTAGGGGCGGGGCCGCCGCTACAGCCGGCGCAGGCGCGGGAGGAACAGCGCCGCCGCCAGCCCGACCGCGGCCAGCGCCGCCCCGTTCGCCGCGAAGGCGCCGCCGAGGCCGAGCGCGCCGACCAGGAACCCCATCTCCAGCTGCCCCGCCGGCGAGACGCCGACGGCCAGCGTCCACGCCCCCATCGCGCGGCCGCGCAGCGCGTTCGGCACGCTCAGCTGCAGCATCGCCTGCGTCAGCACGTCCGAGGCCGTCGCCATCGCCGCCACCACGAACAGCGCCGCCAGCACCGCCGCGAGCGACCCGGCCGCGGCCGCCGCCAGCAATCCCGCCCCGAAGACGACGATGACGCCGGGATAGACCCGCGCCGGCCGCGCCAGCGCGCCGAGGCCGAGGGAAAGGACGAGGCCCGCCGCCATCCCGCCGGCGGCGCGCGCGGCGTGCAGCCATCCCAGCCCCTCCGCGCCGACCGCGAGCCGCCCCTCGGCCAGTTCCGGCAGCCCGGCGAAATAGGAGAAGCCGAACAGTTCGACGGACGCGGTGAGCAGCACCAGCGCCAGCAGCATCCGGTTGCGCCGCAACTCCCAGGCGTACTCCGCGAGGTTGCGCCGGATCGGGACCCGCTCCGCCGCCGCGACCGCCGCGCGGCCCGGCTCGCGCAGCCGCAGCGACAGCAGCAGCGCGCCGACATGCCCCGCCGCCAGCGCGAGGAAGGCCGGGCCGGCGCCCGCCGACTCCATCGCCGCGCCGGCGGCCAGCGCGCCGGCCAGCTGCCCGGCCCGCGCGCCGAGGTTCAGCATCCCCAGCGCCGCGACCGCCCGCTCGCCGCCCGCGAGGTCGTAGGCGTAGCTGACGCGGACCGGCTGGGAGGTCGCGCGCAGCGCGCCGAGCGCGGCGCTCGCGGCCAGGATCGCCGCCGGCCCCTCGAACCCGGCCCAGGCCCCGGCGGCGGCGAGGGCGAGCGCGGCGGCCAGCCCGGCCTCCAGCCCGGCCAGCAGGCGGCGCCGGTCGAAACGGTCGGCGATCGCGCCCGACAGCGCGCCCACGACGAAGAAGGGCAGGAAATAGACCGCCAGCACGATCCCGACCCAGGCCGACGACCCGGCGATCCGGTAGGCCAGCAGGCCGAGCAGCACCTGCTCCCCCGCCATGCCGGCGCCGGCGAACACGGACGCCGCGCACAGCCGCCGGAAGTCCGGCCGGTCCGCCAGCGGCGAGTTCCGCGCCAGCGCGGCGAGCCGCCGGCCCCACCGCCCCATCGCCCGCCTCCTCCCGCCGCCCGGCCGCCGCGCCCGCCGGCCGCGAACCCGTCCGCGAGGTTGACGGGACTCTCCCGCCGGCGTCAATATGGAGACCGCGCCGCCCGCCTTCGCCGGGCGTCTCCACCGGGGCAAGCGCCGCCATGGCCTACGACAGCCGGCAGATCGCCAACTACTTCATCCGGCGCGCCAACGAGGCCGGGCGCAAGATGGACATCGCGACCGTCCTGAAGCTGGTCTACATCGCGCACGGCTGGACGCTCGCCCTGCTCGACCGCCCGCTTATCTCCGACCGCGTCGAGGCGTGGAACTACGGCCCGGTCATTCCCGATGTTTATGCCGCGTTTCGGAAACAGGGGCGCTTCAGTAAGGAGAAGGTGTTCGACCTCTCCGCCGCCAGGGAAAAAAGCCGCAAGGAACTGGAAGAGGATGTCGAGGATGTGTTGTCGCAGGTCTACGATGTGTACGGCGACATGGGCGCGCGGCACCTGTCGGATCTGACGCATGTTCCGGGCGGTCCGTGGGATATTGTGATGAGGGCCGAGGGGAAATATATCCCGCACGATCTCATCAAGGACCACTACGTGAAGAAATCCATGGCGGAACAAGAAGCGTGACGGACACCGAGACAGGCCGCCCGGTACGGGAGCCGACAATGCCGAAACCCCGATCGGAAGAAGAAACCCGATCGGATGTGGAAAAGCTGGATTTCGACAGATACCTCCGCGAACACACCAGACGCGAAAATTTCCAACGAATATCGTTGAGATATGTTATTATCGCTGTGTCTTTTGCGATAATTGCGTTCTTTTTGTATTGGCTGCTCCATGGGTTCCGAACGATCTGGCGCTATGCCGACGTGGCGGGAACGCATGGGCTTTCGATCGGCATCGACGCCGAATTCGCGATCGCCGCCGTCGTCGCGCCGATCGCCTCGATCGCGGCGATCGTCGTGTTTCTCGTTATCGGCGCCTTTCGCGGGTTCCGCGACCGGGACATGGAGCAGCACCCCGGCGCGACCGCGATGCGGAACGCCGCCGACGGCGCAAGGGATAACTTTTAGCTCCCCTCACTCCTGCGGGTAGCGCCAGGGGTTCGGCGGCTGGTCGGCGTCCTCGTCGATGGTCCAGTGGGGGAGGGCGAAGTCCTCGGCCACGTCGGCGAAGACCATGCGCACGCGCGTGCCGACGCCGACCCGGCGGATCGTCTCCGGCGGGGCGAATTCGCCGTCCGGCGTCAGCAGGTTGCCGGCGACGCGCAGCGCCTCGTGCGCCGTCGGTTCGCCCTTCTGCGTGTCGAGGTCGACCAGCAGCACCATGTAGGGCACCTTGTCGCGGAAGGCGGGCTGGATCGGGTGGTGGACCTCGACATAGGAATGCACCGCCCCGCGCCCCTCGACCGGAACCCACTCGGCCTCCCGCTCGCCGGTCCACGGGCAGGCCGTCGTCGGCGGGTAGCGCAGCAGCCCGCTCGCCCGGCCCCGCTGCAGGCGGAAGTCGCGCGCGGCGCAGTGGCGGAAGAATTCGCGGTTCTCGGCGTCGAGGTCCTCGACGGTGAGCGTCATGCCCATGTATTCGCCCTGGATCGGCATCGTCCCGCTCCCCCTAACGGTGGTCTTTCGCCATGACCATGGCCGAGCCGGTCCCCGGCATGGCCCAGCCCAGGTTGGCGGTCAGCTCCACGTCGCGGACCTGGCGGCAGCCGCCCTCGCCGTAGTCGTGCGTGTGCCGGCGCTTGCCGTCCGGGCCGACGGGGCAGGAATCGTCCGCCTCGCCGCGCAGCTGGCGCGTGTTCTCGATCACCATGTTCATGCCGTGCGTGTAGCCCTCGCAGAGATGGCCGCCGGAGGTGTTGTTGGGCCGCCGCCCGCCGAGTTCGATCGTCCCGTCCGAGACATAGGCCCCGCCCTCGCCCTTCCCGCAGAAGCCGTAATCCTCCAGCTGCAGCATGGTGGTGAAGGTGAAGGCGTCGTAGGAGCCGGTGACGTCGATGTCCTCCGGCCCGACGCCGGCGTTCGGCCACAGGATCTCCCGCGCGTAACGGCCGGCGACGGTGGAGATCGGCCCGTGCTGGTAGTGCATGTCGATCCGGGGCTTGCAGCAGCGCCCGACCACCGCCTGGATGACGGCCGGCGGGTTCGGGCAGTCGCGCGCGCGCTCGATCCGGGTCACGATTATGCAGGTCGCGTTGTCGGTCTCGACGCAGCAGTCGAGCAGGTGCAGCGGCTTGCAGATGATGCGCGAGCCGATCACCTCGTCCACCGTGTAGCGCTTTTTGTAGTACGCCTTCGGGTTGTTGGAGGCGTGTTTGGAGTGGGCGACCTTGACGGCCGCGACCTGCTCCGGCGTCGTGCCGTAGTCGTACATGTGGCGCAGGAAGGTGGGCGCGAACATCTGCCCCGCGCTTTGCCATCCATAGGCGCGGTGGTGGATCTGGTCGCCGACGATGGGCACGGCCGAGCGCGCGCCGGTGCCGCCGATGCGCACCGCCGAATAGCCGTTCATCGCCCGGTAGATGGCGACCGTGCGGCACATCCCGGCCTCGATCACGCCCATGGCGATGCCGACCAGCGCCTCGGTCGAGGAGCCGCCGCCGTGCACGTCCATGTAGAAGTCGAGCCTGATCCCGAGGTCGCCCGCGACGAAGGGCGCGAAGGTCGAGTCGTTGCCGGAGTAGCTCAGCATCCCGTCGATGTCGCCCGCCGCCATCCCGGCGTCGGCCATGGCGGCGGAGACCGCGCGGGTGGCGAGCGCGCGCGTCGACTCCTCCGAGCCGCGCCGGTATTCGGTCTCGCCGACGCCGCAGATGGCGTATTTGCCGCGCAGGTGTTTCGGCGCGGTCGCGTCGTGCTCGGAAACGCTTTGGATCGACATGCCTCCCCCCGGAGCCGCGTTTTCGCCGGCGGGGAGGGTAGAGCCTTTCGCGCCCCGGCGGAAGGGGCGGCGGGGGCGCGTCGCCCGGCGTGTCGCTCGAACGCCCGCGCTTCCTCGGCGTCGCCCCGGCCTTGCGCCGGGGTCCAGCGGCTCCGGCGCGAAGGGAAGGGGCGCGGGCGGGCGGCGGTGAGGCGCGGACGAATGGCAGGCGCCGGCGCCCCTTCGATGTCGCGCCGGCGCCCTTGCCTCCCCTGGGCCCCGGCTCGAGGCCGGGGCGCCGCCGCGGGCTGTCGCCCGCGGCGGCGGTTTGACAGGGGGGGCGATCGTGTGTAGAGCACCCGCGGCGCGGGGCGGGCGCTTCGGAGGCTCCGCCGGCCGCGCCGACGCACGGGCCTCGACGGGGAGCCGCCAGCATGGTCGATTATACGGGAACGGCCGCGGACGACTTTTGGCCGGGAAACACCAACGCCGATAACTCCGGCAACGACCGGATCTACGGCCTCGGCGGCAACGACCAACTCTCCGGCGGCGACGGGCACGACCTGCTGGACGGCGGGGCGGGCAACGACTTCCTCTACGGCGAAAACGGCAACGACACGCTGTCGGGCGGCGAGGGCAACGATGTTCTCGACGGCGGCGATGGCAACGACATCCTCTACGGCAACGCCGGCGACCAGCTTAACGGTGGCTCCGGCGCCGACACTTTCTATCTTGAGCGCGGCACGGACACGCAGGCGGTTCTCCAAGACTACGACCCGAACGCAAACGAAGACGTTATCCGCTGGTTCGACGCGCCGGGCCTCGACCTTTCCGGCGACGACCGCGCCAACGCGCTCACCGGCGGGTACGGCGACGACGTTATCGACGGCGGCGATGGCGACGACACGCTGAGGGGCCTGCCGGGCGACGACGACCTCGACGGCGGCGACGGGAACGACGATCTCATCGGCCATATCGGCGACGACACGCTCGACGGCGGCGCCGGCCAGGACAGCCTGTGGGGCGGGAGCGGCGACGACGACCTCTCCGGCGGGCCGGGGAACGACCTGCTCCACGGCGGCGGCAACGACGACCTGCTCGACGGCGGCGACGGCGACGACACGCTCCGGGGCGCCGATGGCGACGACACGCTCTCCGGCGGGCCGGGGAACGACCTGCTGCGCGGCGGCGACGGCGACGACCTGCTCGACGGCGGCGCCGGGAACGACACGCTGTCGGGCGAGGAGGGCGAGGACACGCTCTCCGGCGGGGCGGGCAACGACCTCCTCTACGGCGGCGACGGCGACGACGCGATCTACGGCAACGCCGGCGACACGCTGCATGGCGGCCTGGGGCGGGACACCTTCTATATCGAGGAGGGCGCGGACACGGCGGCGCTGTTCGCGACCGGCGGTTTCGAGACGGGCAAGGACAAGATCGTCACGGTCGCCGCGACGCCGGGCGACGACACGGCGCCGGGCGATGGCGCCGCGCCGCCGGCCGTTCCGGGCACCTCCGGCCACGACACCATCCCCGGGACGCCCGGCGCCGACCATCGCGACGGCGGCGCCGGCGACGATGTGGTGAGCGGCGGCGACGGCGGCGACACGCTCTCCGGCGGGTCGGGCGACGACATCCTCTACGGCAACAAGGGCCTCGACCTGCTCGACGGCGGCCGCGGCGACGACGCGCTCTATGGCGGGCAGAACACGGGGATTCCGACAAACTCGCCGGACGACGACAAGCTCAGGATGCGCGACGGCGTGGAGACGCTCTCCGGCGGCTGGGGCGACGATGTGCTCTACGGCAATATCGGCGCCGACATCCTCGACGGCGGCTGGGGCGAGGACGCGCTCTACGGCGGCAAGGGGAACGACACGCTCTCCGGCGGCCACGGCAACGACGCGCTGTACGGCAACAAGGGGAACGACGTGCTGTACGGCGGCGCCGGCAACGACACGCTGAAGGGCGGGTCGGGGATCGACCGCCTCTTCGGCGGCGACGGGGCGGATGTGTTCTACGTCGAGAGCCGGAGCGAGATCGGCGACTACAACGAGGCCGAGGGCGACACCTTCTTCCTCGTCGGCCAGCCGGCAACGGAGAGCGTCCCCGGCGACGGCTGACGCCGGAGGAGCGGCCCCGCTCCCCCGCCGTCATGCCGGCCTTGCGCCGGCATCCAGCGGCTCTGGCGCGAAGGGACGGGATACGACCGCCAGCCCGTTGGCCCCGGCGCCCTTGCCCCTCCTGGGCCCCGGATCGAGTCCGGGGCGCATCGTTTTCGCGCCCTTCGCGCGCGAAAACGATGTGGAGCGCGGTTCGGCTTTCGGGTTAGGCTCGCGGGGCCGCGCCGAGGGCGCGCCACCGGCCTCCGGGGGGACCGTGACGCCAGCCGCCGCCAGCCGCCCGCCGATCCTGGAGGTCGAGGACCTGCGCACCGTCTTCGCCACGCGCGACGGCGAGGTCCACGCCGTCAACGGCGTGAGCTTCGATCTGGCCGAGGGGGAGTCGCTCGGCATCGTCGGCGAGAGCGGGTCCGGCAAGAGCGTGACCGCCATGTCGCTGCTGAAGCTGGTGCCGTCGCCGCCGGCCCGCATCGCCTCGGGCCGCGCCATGTTCGGCGGGCGCGACCTGCTGGCGCTCGGCGCGCGCGAGATGCGCCGCGTGCGCGGCGGCGAGATCGGCTTCGTCTTCCAGGACCCGATGACCTCGCTCAACCCGGTGTTCACCGTCGGCTTCCAGCTGATGGAGCCGCTGCGCAAGCATCTCGGCCTGTCGCGCCGGGCGGCGCGGGCGCGGGCCGTCGAACTGCTGCGGCTGGTCGGCATCCCGTCGCCGGCGGACCGGCTCGACGACTTCCCGCACGCCTTCTCCGGCGGGATGCGCCAGCGCGCGATGATCGCCATCGCGCTCGCCTGCGGCCCGAAACTGCTGATCGCCGACGAGCCGACCACCGCGCTCGACGTCACCATCCAGGCGCAGATCCTCGACCTCGCGCGCCGGCTGCGCCGCGAACTCGGCATGTCGATGATCTGGATCACGCACGACCTCGGCGTGGTCGCGGGGATCGCCGACCGGGTGATCGTGATGTACGGCGGCCTGGTGGTGGAGCGCGCCAGCGTCGCGGACCTCTACGCCGCGCCGCGCCACCCCTACACGCGGGCGCTGCTGGAGACGCTGCCGAGCCTGGATTCGGACCGCGCCGCCCGGCTGTACAGCATTCCGGGCCAGCCGCCGAGCCTGGACGCGGCGCCGGCGGCCTGCCCCTTCGCGCCGCGCTGCGCCCGCGCCGCCGAACGCTGCCGCGAGGAGAACCCGCCGATCCGGCCCGCCGCCGGGGCCGCGCCGGGCCACGAGGTCGCCTGCTGGCTGGACGGCGCGCCGTGACGGCGGCGCCCGCGCCCGGCGAGGCGACCGCCGCCGCCCGGCCGCTGGTCGAGGTGCGGGGGCTGAAGATGCATTTCCCGATCCACGCCGGCGTGCTGCGCCGCCGGGTCGGCACGGTCCGGGCGGTGGACGGGATCGATTTCGACATCGCCCGCGGCGAAACCCTCGGCATGGTGGGCGAGAGCGGCTGCGGCAAGTCCACCGCCGGGCGGGCGACGCTCAGGCTGTACGAACCCACCGCCGGCTCGATCCGGCTCGACGGGATGGAGATCGCGGGCCTGCGCGGGGCGGCGCTGCGCCGGCTCAGGCCCCGGATGCAGATGGTGTTCCAGGACCCGCACGCCAGCCTGAACCCGCGCATGACCGTCGGCGCCATCGTCGCCGAGCCGCTCGACGAGCACGGGCCGCCGGAGGACCGGACGCGCGAGGAGCGGGTCGAGGAGCTGCTGGCGGCGGTCGGCCTCGACCCCGGCTTCGCCAACCGCTACCCGCACGAATTCTCCGGCGGGCAGCGCCAGCGCATCGGCATCGCCCGCGCGCTGGCGCTGGAGCCGGAATTCGTGGTGTGCGACGAGCCGATCGCCGCGCTCGACGTTTCGATCCAGGCGCAGGTGGTGAACCTGCTGGAGGAGTTGCAGGACCGGCTGGGCCTCACCTACCTGTTCATCAGCCACGACCTCGGCATGATCCGCCACATCTCGGACCGGGTGGCGGTGATGTATCTCGGCCGGATCGTCGAACTGGCGCCGCGCGACGCGCTGTACGGCGCGCCGGCGCATCCCTACACCAGGGCGCTGCTCTCGGCCGCGCCCCGGCCGGACCCCGAAATCGAACGGGCGCGCGAGCATATCGTGCTGCCCGGCGACCCGCCCAGCCCGGCGAACCCGCCGGCGGGCTGCAACTTCAGCACGCGCTGCCCGGCGGCCACGCCGCTGTGCCGGGCCGAGGAGCCGGAGTGGCGCGAGATCGGACCCGGGCGCTTCGCCGCCTGCCATTACGCGGACCCGGAGGCCGGGTCCGTCCCGCCTCGAAACGACAACGCACGAAGGGAGGTTTCGGAATGACGAGAAAACGACCGGCGATCCTCGCGGCGGCCGCCGCCGCCTCGATCGCCTTCGCCGCGCCCGCCTGGGCCGAGCGCGGCGCCGACGGGCAGCTGAAAATCCTCTACTGGCAGGCGCCGTCGATCCTGAACCCGTTCCTGTCCGGCGGAACCAAGGACATCCACGCCTCCTCGCTCATCATCGAGCCGCTGGCGCATTACGACACCGAGGGGAACATGGTCCCGGCGCTGGCCGAGGAGATTCCCACGGTCGCCAACGGCGGCGTGTCGCCGGACCTGACCTCGATCACCTGGAAGCTGAAGGAGGGCGTCGTCTGGTCCGACGGCACGCCGTTCACCGCCCACGACGTGGCCTTCACGGCCGAATACTGTATGCATCCCGAAGGCGGCTGCAACGCGCTGGAGCGGTTCCAGAACGTGGCCTCGGTGACGGCGGAGGACGACCGCACGGTGGTCATTTCCTTCGACGTGGCCAAGCCCTTCCCCTACGGCCCCTTCGTCGGCTCCGACTCGCCGGTGATCCAGAAGGCGCAGTTCGGGAACTGCATGGGCGCGAAGGCGCCGGAATGCACCGAGCAGAACTTCGGCACGATCGGCACCGGCCCGTTCAGGGTGGTCGAGTTCCGCCCGAACGACACGGTGCTGTACGAGGCGAACGAAAACTACCGCCTCGCCGGCAAGCCGCATTTCGGCTCGGTGCTGCTGAAGGGCGGCGGCGACGCGGTCTCGGCCGCGCGCGCGGTGCTGGAGACGGGCGAGTTCGACTACGCCTGGAACCTGCAGGTGGAGCCGGAAATCCTGTCCGCCATGGCGGCGGCGGGCAGGGGCGAGGTGCTGTCGGCCTTCGGGACGGCGGTGGAGCGGCTGATGGTGCAGCTGACGAACCCCGACCCGGCGCTGGGCGACAAGCGGGCCACCTACCAGGACGGGAACAACCCGCATCCCTTCCTGTCCGACGCGGCGGTGCGGCGCGCGCTGTCGCTGGCGATCGACCGGCAGATCCTGGTCGACGCGGGCTACGGCCCGGCCGGGCGCGTGACCTGCAACGTGCTGGCGGCGCCGGCGATCTACGCCTCGACCGCCAACGACTGGTGCAAGACGCAGGACATCGACGAGGCCAACCGGCTGCTCGACGAGGCCGGCTGGGCGCGCGGCTCCGACGGCGTGCGCGAGAAGGACGGCGTGCGGCTGTCGATCCTCTACCAGACCTCGACCAACTCGGTGCGCCAGGGCACGCAGGCGCTGATCAAGCAGATGTGGGGCGAGATCGGCGTCGAGACCGAGCTGAAGAACATCAACGCCTCGGTCTTCTTCGGCGGCGACCAGTCCAGCCCGGACACGTTCCAGAAGTTCTTCTCGGACATCGAGATGTACACCAACCTGTTCAACGGGACCGACCCGGAGAACTACATGCTCGGCTGGACCTGCGACAAGATGCCGAGTCCGGAGAACCAGTGGATCGGCCAGAACATGCCGCGCTACTGCGACCCGGCCTACGACGCGCTGGCGGCCGAGATGGCGGGCACGGCCGAACTCGACAAGCGCGTCGAACTGGCCAAGCGGATGAACGACATGCTGATCGGCCACGGCGCGATGATCCCGCTGATCCATCGCGGCGGCGTCGCGGCGCGGGCCAACAGCCTGGCCGGCGGGGCGTACCCGAACCCGTGGGACGCCACGCCCTGGAACATCCAGGACTGGCGGCGCGCGAACTAGCGTCCGGCGGGCGCGGGGCGGCGGCGCGCGCGCCGCCCCGTCCCGATCCGCGCGGAGGCCGGCATGGTCCGATACGCGGCGAGGCGTCTGCTGTTCGCGGTCCCGACGCTCCTCGTCATCAGCTTCATCGTTTTCGCGTTGCTCGACCTCGCGCCGAGCGACCCGACGGCGCAACTCCCGCTCACCATCCCGCAGGAGGTGCGCGAGCAGATCCGCCTCAGCCTCGGCCTGGGGGAGCCGTTCCACATCCGCTACCTGCGGTGGCTCGAACAGTTCGCGGTGAACGAGCCGCTCAACCTGCTGGAGCGGTACTGGGGCGTCGAGATCGGCGCCTCGGAGGACCGGCTCCGCGTGCGCTCGTGGTCCACCCGCGCGCCGGTGGTGGACCTGATCGCCGAGCGGCTGCCGCAGACGCTGACGGTGGTCGGCGTCTCCTACATCGTCGCCATCCTGATCGCGCTGCCCATCGGGGCGATCTCGGCCTGGCGGCAGTATTCGCTGTTCGACCAGATCGGCGCCTTCGTCTCGATGGTCGGCTTCTCGGTGCCGACCTTCTTCACCGGCACGGCGATGATCGTCGTTTTCAGCGTCGTGCTCGGCTGGCTGCCGTCGATCTACGACACCACGCACAAGGTGGAGGATTTCGACAGCTTCCTCTTCCAGGCCAGGCAGATGGCGATGCCGGTGGCGGTGCTGGCGCTGTTCAACGCGGCGCAGCTGAGCCGCTTCATGCGCTCCTCGATGCTCGACAACCTGAACCAGGAATATGTGCGCACCGCCCGCGCCAAGGGGATGGGCGAGACGGTCGTCCTGCTGGTCCACGTGCTGCGCAACAGCATGATCCCGGTGGTCACCGTGATCGCGCTCGGCCTGCCCTCGACCTTCGCGGGCGCCATCATCACCGAGCAGATTTTCCGCATCAACGGCGTCGGCCAGCTGCTGATCGGCGCGATCGAGGGCGCCGACATCCCGACCGTGCAGACCGTCACCTTCATCTTCGCCATCCTGATCGTCCTGTTCAACCTGGTCGCGGACCTGCTGTACGGGATGCTCGATCCCCGGATCCGCTATGAGTGACGCGATGGACCAGGGGGCGCCGGTTTCCGGGGCCCCGGCCGAGGCGCCGGCGCGGGCGGCGACGCGGCACCGCTCGCCATGGCGCGACGTGTGGCTGCAGTTCCGCGCCCATCGCGGCGCGCTGGCCGGGGCGGCGGTGTTCGCCTTCATCGTGCTGGCGGTGCTCGCCGGGCCGCACCTGCACGGCGTCGACCCGCAATACCTCGACTACCGGTCGAAGAACCAGGGCATGTCGCTGGCCCACCCGATGGGGACGGACAACCTGGGGCGCGACATGCTGGCCCAGACGATGGCCGGCGGGCGCATCTCGCTCGCGGTGGGGGTGACGGCGATGGCGCTGTCGCTCACGCTCGGGACGTTCGTCGGCGTGATGGCGGGGTTCTTCCGCCGGCTCGACGGGCCGCTGATGCGGTTCACCGACCTGTTCCTGGCCCTGCCGATCCTGCCGCTGCTGCTGGTCGCGATCATGCTGTTCCGCGACCCGCTGCGCGCGCTGTTCGGGCCGGAGGCGGGGATTTTCATCCTCATCGTCGGCGTCATCGGCATCACCAGCTGGATGCAGACGGCGCGGATCGTGCGCGGCGAGGCGCTGGCGCTGAAGGAGCGCGAATTCGTGCTGGCGGCGCGCGGGATCGGGACGCGGCCGCACCGCATCGTGCTGCGCCACCTGCTGCCCAATGTGCTGAGCCCGATCATGGTGTCGGCGACGCTCGGCGTGGCGCAGGCGATCATCACCGAGAGCGCGCTGAGCTTCCTCGGCCTCGGCTTTCCGTCGGATTTCCCGACCTGGGGCCGGCTGCTGTACGACGGCGCGCCCTTCCTCGGCGTCAACCCGGAGCGGGCGATCTGGCCGGGGCTGGCGATTTCGCTTACCGTGCTGAGCGTGAACTACATGGGCGACGGGCTGCGCGACGCGCTGGACCCGCGCATCCGAGGGCGCTGATCTCCAGGGAGGCCGCACATGCTGGCGCTGACCGGGTATGTCGACCGTTTTTCCGCCCCGCCGGGCGGGCGCGTCGCCTTCAAGGTGAGCAGCGCCTTCGAGGAGGACTACACGGTCGATGTCGTCCGCATCGTGCACGGCGACCCCAACCCCGCCGGACCGGGCGTGAAGCTGCGGCCGGTGGACGCGCATATCGCCGGCGCCTATCCCTCGCGGTTCCAGCCGGTCCGGCTCGGCTCTTACGGGATCGCGGGAGAGGACGGCGCGCCCGCGCTCGGCCCCGGCGGCGCCTTCGCGGCCGGCGCGACGATCTGGCCCACGCTGCCGGACAAGGGGCCGCAAGCCGTGCTCTCGCGCTGGGACGAGGCGGCGGGGACCGGCTTCGCGCTCGAAATCGGGCCGGAGGGCGCGCGCGCCGTCGTGGCCGCCGGGCCGGGGCGCGCGGTCGAGGCCGTCGTCGGCAAGCGCCTGAGCCGGCGCCAGTGGTATCGCGTCTCCGCCCGGTTCGACCCGGCGCGGGGCGAACTCCACGTGGCGCAGGAGCCGCTCGACCCCGCCCATATGCGCGACGATGCCGGGGCCGCGCGCGCCGCGGCGGGGCCGGAAGCGGCGCCGGACGGCGCCGCGCCGGTCCTGGTCGCCGCGCGATCCGGCCGCGACGGCCCGGCGCGCCACTTCAACGGCAAGGTCGAGGCGCCGTTCCTGCTCGCCGCCGCCGATCCTGCGGCGCTCGCGGAGGCCTTCGCGGGCGGCGCGCCGGAGGGCCTGCTGGCCCGCTGGGACTTCTCCCGCGACATTTCCTCGACGGCCATCCGCGACGCCGGCCCGAACGGCCTCGACGGCCGGCTGGTCAACCTGCCTTCCCGCGCCATGACCGGCGCGCGCTGGGACGGGACGGAGATGGCGTTCCGCCACGCGCCGGAGCACTACGCCGCGATCCATTTCCACGAGGACGACCTGTACGATTGCGGCTGGGAGGACTCCTTCGTCTTCGAAATCCCCGAGGACATGCCGAGCGGGATTTACGGCTGCCGCCTGCGCTGCCGCCATGTCGAGGACACGATCCCGTTCTATGTGCGCCCGCGCCTCGGCCGGCCGACGAACGAGGCCGTGTTCCTCGCCTCCACCTTCACCTACCAGGTTTACGCCAACCACGCCCGCGGCAACACCGACCACAAGTTCCGCGAGCGGGGGCGTCGCTGGGGCGCCGCGCCGCACCTGCCCGACGACCATTCCGACTACGCCCATTCGACCTACAACCTCCACACGGACGGGAGCGGCGTCGCCTATTCCTCGCGCCTGCGGCCGATACTGACGATGCGGCACAACTTCCTGACCTTCGACGACCCGCACGGCTCCGGCCTGCGCCACTTCCCGGCCGACACGCACCTGGTGGACTGGCTGGACGCGATGGGCCACGGCGTCGATATCGTCACCGACGAGGACCTGGACGAGGAGGGGGTCGAACTGGTCGCGCCCTACAAGGTCGTGCTCACCGGCTCGCACCCGGAGTACCACACGAAGGCGACGCTGGACGCGCTGCGCGAATACGCGCACGAGCGCGGCGGGCGGCTGATGTACATGGGCGGCAACGGCTTCTACTGGCGCGTCGCGCGGCATCCGGACCTGCCGGGCGCGCTGGAGATCCGCCGGGCCGAGAACGGCATCCGCGCCTGGGCGGCCGAGCCGGGCGAGTACTACAACGCCTTCGACGGGAGCTACGGCGGGCTGTGGCGGCGCAACGGGCGGCCGCCGCAACTGCTGGCCGGGGTCGGCTTTTCCTCGCAGGGGGCGTTCGAGGGGTCGTACTACCGCCGCGCCGCCGGGGCGGACGATCCGCGCGCGGCCTGGATCCTGGAGGGGATCAACGAAGAGGTGCTGGGCAATTTCGGCCTGTCCGGCGGCGGGGCGGCGGGCTTCGAACTCGACCGCGCCGACATCCGCCTCGGCACGCCGGAGCACGCGATGGTCGTCGCGTCGTCGGAGAACCACCAGCCGAGCTTCATCGCCGTGCTTGAGGACCAGCTCTCGCAGCGCAACACCTACACCGGCGTGCCGCACGAGCGCCTGATCCGCTCCGACATTACGTTCTTCGAGACGGCGAACGGCGGCGCGGTGTTCTCCGTCGGCTCCATCACCTTCTGCGGCAGCCTTTCGCACCAGGACTACAAGAACAACGTTTCGCGCATGATCGCGAACGTGCTGCGAAGGTTTTTGGAGTAGGGGGCGGGGCAGAGGCGAGGGGTGACGCCGGGGGCGCTACCAGTCCAGCGCTTCGGGAACCGCGGCGAAGAGCGCCGTCAATTCGTCGATAAGGTCGCGCTGCCGCTTCATCTCCCGCCAGACCGTGGGGTGCGCCGAAGCTACGATTTCGGCACTCAATTTGTCCAATTTGGTTTTGCACATATGATCGTCCCTCTTATTTCGGTATTCGCCAAGACGGGCGCGATAATTTCCATAGGCTTGTTTGCGTGCTGTTGACAACACCGTGTTATTGAGACTGAGTGCTCTGATGGTATAGGCTGTGCGCGCTTCGTCCGCAGGAGGTAGGTTCTCGCGTTCGAGGAACCTGAAGCTTCCTTGGAGGTCGAGTTCGAGGAAGTCGAGCGGGTTCTCCGAGCGCGGATCGATCAACGCTGGAGATCCAGACGGCGAGGGTTCGCCTTCCACGCCGGGTTGCGGCGCTTTGACGGCTACCGGGTGGCCATCGACCATCACGGAGAACCGGGGGCCTTTGCGTCGATTGCAGTCTGAACAAGCGTAAAGATAGTTTTCCCAAACGAAAACTCTCTCTGGATAAAGACTTTTCGGCCGGAAATGTTCGATATCTGTGGCTCCGGCATCCTCACAGTAGGCGCAACGCACATTGCCGGAGCACATCAGCGCAAGCCGCTCGCGCACGGCCGCGAACACCGGCTTACCGGGCTGGTTGTAGAGCTTGAAGAGCCGACTTCCCTCTTCGACTCTCCGAGCGTGCGCGCCCGCTGCGTCCACTTCCGCCTGGTACTTTCGCAGACCTTGCGCCGTTTCCGGCGGGAGGCCGGGGTCCTTGAGAGGCAACATCCCGGACTTACTCCGCCGCCGTTTCATTCGGCGTGCTCGGTAGCGCCGCACGAAGGCGCACGATTTCCTGCTGTTCGTCGGACGACAAATCGGCCCTAAGCCGCTTCCGATTCAGTCTGGCCAACCGTTCGAGCATCTCTTCGGAGCGCTTCGACCGGATGCTGTCCTCGCCGAACAGTTCGGTTCCGTAGGCGTCGAGGATGCTGCCGTGGATCAGGCGGTCCAGTTCGACGCCCGTAACCCGGCGCGGCTCGTCGTCCGAGCCCGGGTCCGGAAGCAGCCAGACACTGCCGCGCGCCGCCGCGCGGCAGACGATCGGGCTGTGGGTGGTGACGAAGAACTGCATGTTCGGGAAGCGCTCGACGAACCATTCGCCGATGCGCGCCTGCCATTCGGGGTGCAGATGCGCGTCGATCTCGTCGATCGCCACCACGCCGGGGAGCGTTATCCGGCCGGCTTCCGTGTCGATGCCCGCCAACGCCGTTTCCGGTCCGTAAGCGCTGAACAGAAGTCGCATGATTTCGAGCGTGAGGCTGAGGATCGAACGGTAACCGTCGCTCATTTCTTCGATGCCGACGAGAGAGCCTCTGCCGTCGCGGATTGTCACGCCATCGGAGGTCACGCTTTCGATGCGCGCGCCATGCGGCAGCAGATCGGCGCCGTTAATGAATGAAACGACGGCATTTTCTGTCTTTTCCGCCGCCGGTCTTTTTTCCAACTTCGCGATGTGGACATCGCGGAACCACTCAAGACTCTCACTGAGTGCATATTTTTCGCCGAATGCGGAAAGATGGCAACCGAGGCGAGGGCGCGAGGAATAGAGCCTGTCCTCTTTTGGATCGCCACCGGAGAACCGCCGGAATGCGCCGAAAGATGCCGAAAACCACCCAAGACCGTCGCCCCAAACGGTCCTTTCGGCGCGCTTTTCGAGCTTTGCGTCGATCGGGAACTGAATTTTCGGTCTTTGCCTGTTCGAGCGGGACGCGCCGGCTCTGGCCCCAAAAAAAGTCGCGCGCGCGACAATCGATTCCTCGGGGGCCGTTTTGCCCCTGCCTGTCCATCTGTCCGCGTCGTGCGCGCGCAAACTGACCCGGACCGACCCCGTTGAACGGCCGGCCGACAACCAGTTCGACCAGTCCTCGCGCGTGGCGTGGGCGTTCGCTTCCCCCATTAGCGCCAGCGCAAGAGAGCGAACGACAGTGGATTTGCCGGAGCCGTTGTTGCCGAGAATGACGTGCCAGCCCGCCCGGTTTTTCTTGCTTGGCAGGAAAAGTTCGAACTTCCGAATCGACCGTATGTTCCTGATGGTCAGCCGTCGAACATGCATCGGACCGCTCCGCCCAAGACTCCAGCCGATCTTGGCGCCGCCCGCCCCCCAGCGCAAACGAAAACCCCCGGAGCTTGCGCTCCGGGGGTTCCGCGTCTCGCGTCCGCGCCCTTCGGCGCGTCCGGCTCAGAAGTCCATGCCGCCCATGCCGCCGCCGGGGCCGCCGGGCATGGCGGGCTTCGGCTCCGGCTTCTCGGCGATCATCGCCTCGGTCGTCACCAGCAGGCCCGCGACCGAGGCCGCGTTCTGCAGCGCGATCCGCACCACCTTGGTCGGGTCGATGATGCCCGCCTTCACCAGGTCCGTGAACTCGCCCTTCTGGGCGTCGAAGCCCCAGTTCGCGTCCTCCGACTCCTGGATCTTGCCGACGATCACCGAGCCGTCCTCGCCGGCGTTCTCGGCGATCTGGCGCGACGGCGACTGCAGCGCCTTGCGCACGATGTTGACGCCGACGCCCTGGTCGTCGTTGGCCGGCTTCAGCGAATCGAGCGAACGCGCCGCGTAGACCAGCGCCGCGCCGCCGCCGGGGATGATCCCCTCCTCGACCGCCGCGCGGGTGGCGTGCATCGCGTCCTCGACCCGGTCCTTGCGCTCCTTCACCTCGACCTCGGTCGCGCCGCCGACCCGGATCACCGCGACGCCGCCGGCCAGCTTGGCCAGCCGCTCCTGCAGCTTCTCGCGGTCGTAGTCCGACGTGGTCTCCTCGACCTGGGCGCGGATCTGGCCGCAGCGGCCCTCGATGTCGCCCTTGTCGCCGGCGCCGTCCACGACGGTGGTCTCCTCCTTGGTGATGGAGACCCGCTTGGCGGTGCCGAGCATTTCGAGGCCCACGTTCTCCAGCTGGATGCCGAGGTCCTCGGAGATCACCGTGCCGCCCGTCAGGATGGCGATGTCCTCCAGCATGGCCTTGCGGCGGTCGCCGAAGCCGGGCGCCTTCACGGCCGCGACCTTGAGGCCGCCGCGCAACTTGTTCACCACCAGCGTGGCCAGCGCCTCGCCCTCCACGTCCTCGGCGACGATGAGCAGCGGCTTGGCGCTCTGCACCACCGCCTCCAGCACCGGCAGCATCGCCTGCAGGTTGGAGAGCTTCTTCTCGTGCAGCAGGATGTAGGGGCTCTCCAGTTCGCAGACCATCTTCTCGGAGTTGGTCACGAAATAGGGCGAGAGGTAGCCGCGGTCGAACTGCATCCCCTCGACCACGTCGAGTTCGGTGGCGAGCGACTTGGCCTCCTCGACCGTGATCACGCCCTCGTTGCCCACCTTGTCCATCGCCTTGGCGATCATGTCGCCGATCTCGACCTCGCCGTTGGCGGAGATCGTGCCGACCTGCGCCACCTCGGCCGAGGTGGAGATCTTGCGGGACTTGCCGTCCAGGTCGTTCACGACGGCCTCGACGGCGGTGTCGATGCCGCGCTTCAGGTCCATCGGGTTGAGGCCGGCGGCGACCGCCTTGGCGCCCTCGCGCACGATGGCCTGGGCCAGCACGGTGGCGGTGGTGGTGCCGTCGCCGGCGTTGTCGTTCGCCTTCGAGGCGACCTCGCGCACCATCTGCGCGCCCATGTTCTCGAACTTGTCGGCGAGCTCGATCTCCTTGGCGACGGTCACGCCGTCCTTGGAGATGCGCGGCGCGCCGAACGACTTGTCGAGCACGACGTTGCGGCCCTTCGGCCCCAGGGTCGCCCTCACCGCGTCGGCGAGGATGTCGACGCCGTTCAGCATCTTGGTCCGCGCGTCGACGCCGAACTTCACTTCCTTGGCGGGCATTGCTCCGTTTCTCCTTCGCTTCGCTGGTTCGTCGGGGAAGAGGCGCGCGTCAGGCGGCCTTCCGCGCCTCGCCGGCCGTCTCGATGACGCCCATGATGTCGGACTCCTTCATGATCAGGAGGTCCTCGCCGTCGAGCTTGACCTCGGTGCCGGACCACTTGCCGAACAGCACCGTGTCGCCGGCCTGGACGTCGAGCGGCGCGATCTTGCCGTTGTCGTCCCGCGCGCCGGGGCCGACGGCGATCACCTCGCCCTCCATCGGCTTCTCCTTCGCGGTGTCGGGGATGATGATCCCGCCCGCGGTCTTCTCGTCCCCGTCCAGCCGGCGGATCAGGACGCGATCGTGCAAAGGCCTGAAACCCATGCCATTCCTCCGTTGAGCCATGTGGGTCCCGCCGTCGCGGCGGTGTCGATGGGCCGGGAGGGGCGCGGCGGCCCGTTCGGGGCTGTTAGCACTCCCTCCCGGCGAGTGCCACGCCATGTAGGGAGCCGCCCCGCCCCTGTCAAGCGCGCGGGCGAAAAAACTTTCGCCCCATCCCTCCGCCCGCCGGGGCCGCTTCCGGCCGCCCCCCTGGCAGCAGCCGGCCGGGGCGGCTGCCAATATATTGAAAAAGCGCGATTTTTTCTTGCCGCCGGACCGGGCGGGCCGCACACTTGCGCCTGTCCAGGCCACTCACCGGGGAGCGTCGCGCCATGACCGCCGCCCAGCCGATCCCGTTCGGACGCCGGCTCACCACCGCCGAAATCCTCTACCACATGCCGGACCACCCGGCCCTGCTGCAGAGCTTCGTCTGGCAGCATGTCGATGTCGCGCCGGAATACCCGCGCCTGCGCGCCTTCCTCGCGTACTGGCGGGAGAACATCGAGGGGCGGCTGCACTCCGTGCGCATCGCCGCCGGCCCCGGCCGCTCCTTCCGCCACGCCGCCGCCGAGTTCCGCCTGCACTGAGCGGGGGGCGCGACGGAGGGTTTCCGTTTCGCGCGAAAACGCTATGGTGGGCCCTCGGGGACCGGCCGAGGGAGTTTGCGGATATGTCGCGCGTCGAGGTGACGATCGATGAGGAAGCCTGCGCGGCGGTCATGCGCCGCCACGGTCTGGCCACCGCGGAGGAAGCCGTGGACTTCGCGCTGCGCGCCGCCGCGCGCGAGGCGGAGGACGAGGCCGCCGCCGGTAAACGGGAGGCGGAGGCCATGACCCTCGAAGAGGCGCTGGCGATGCGCGGCTACGGATGGCACGGCGATCTCGACGAGATGCGGGCGGCGCGGTTTCCGTGATCCTGGTCGATACCTCGGCTTGGGTCGAATTTCTCAGGGAGACCGGATCCGAGGCTTGCGAGGCGGTTCAGGCGCTCATCGCGGAAGGGCGGGTCGCGACCTGCGAAGCGGTTCGGATGGAGGTTCTCGCGGGCGCTCGCGACGAACGCGATCTCGACAACCTGCGCCGTTTGCTCGGACGGGCAGTGGCGCTTCCGACGCGCCCCGGAGATTACGACGAAGCAGCGGCCCTTTACAGGCGATGCCGCCGCCGGGGAGAGACCGTTCGCAACCTCGTCGATTGCCTTATCGCCGCCGTCGCCATTCGCGTCGGCGTGACCGTCCTTCATCACGACAGGGACTTCGACGCCATCGCGCGCCATTCCCGTCTGGGAACGAGCGCGCGCGTTTGAGTCGCGGCGGCGCCCGCGCTCATTCCGGGGCCAGCGTCACCTTGAGGCCGTCGAGTTCGGGCGTCATCGTCAGCTGGCAGGACAGCCGCGAATTGTCCCGCACATCGAAGGCGAGGTCGAGCATGTCGATCTCCTCCTCGCCCTTCGGCTCCAGCCGGCCGAGCCACGCCTCGTCCACATAGACATGGCAGGTGGCGCAGGCGCAGCAGCCGCCGCACTCCGCCGCGATCGGCAGGCCGGCGTCGCGCAGCGACTCCATGACCTGCCAGCCGGGGATGCCCTCGACCTCGTGCGCGCCCCCGTCGCGGTCGGTGACGAAGATCTTCATCTAAACCCCCAGTTTCTCGTGCAGGGACGAACTCGAGGTCGTGTACTGGAACCTCAGCCGCCGGTCCGGGTAGACATAGCGGAACGCCTGCTGCGCCATCAGCGCCGCCTCGTGGAAGCCCGACAGGATCAGCTTCAGCTTGCCGGGGTAGGAGTTGATGTCGCCGATGGCGAAAATGCCCGGAACGTCGGTCTCGAACTTCTCGGTGTCGACCGGGATCAGGTTGCGCTCCAGCCCGACGCCGAAATTCGCCACCGGCCCCAGCTTCATGGTGAGGCCGTAGAAGGCGAGCAGCGTGTCGCAGGCGATGTCGTACTCCCCGTCGGCCCCCTTGACCGTGACCGCCTCCAGCCGCCCGTTCGCGCCCTTCAGGGCGCGCGGCTGCGCGATGTGCAGGTCCATCGCGCCCTCGGCGACCAGCCGGCGCATCTCGTTCACCGAGGCCGGCGCGGCGCGGAAATCGTCGCGCCGGTGGACCAGCGCCAGCCCCGACGCCAGCGGCCGCAGGTTCAGCGTCCAGTCGAGCGCGGAATCGCCGCCGCCGGCGACCAGGATGTTGCGGCCGCGGAATGTCTCCATCTGGCGCACGGCGTAGAAGACCGACTTGCCCTCGTAGTCCTCCAGCCCCTTCAGCGGCGGCTTCTTCGGCGTGAAGCTGCCGCCGCCGGCCGCGATCGCCAGCACCGGCGCCTCGATGACGGTTCCCGTGTCCGTGCCGAGCCGCCACTTCCCCTCCTCCGTCCGGGAGAGCGAGTCGGCCATCTGCGAGAGGTGGAAGACCGGCTCGAAGGGGCGGATCTGCGCCATCAGCTTCTCGGTCAGTTCGGCCCCGGTGCAGACCGGGATGGCCGGGATGTCGTAGATCGGCTTTTCGGGATAGAGTTCGGCGCACTGCCCGCCCGGCCGGTCGAGGATGTCGACCAGGTGCGCCTTCATGTCGAGCAGGCCGAGTTCGAACACCGCGAACAGGCCGACCGGCCCGGCCCCGACGACGATGACGTCCGTGGTGTGGGTCTGGGTCTCGCCGCTCATGCCGCCTCCGGGGCCGGTGGAACGGCCGGGAACATATAGGCGCGGGGCGGCGATTCCAAGGCGGGTTTCGGCGGCGCGGGCCGGCGTTCCGCGCGCGCCGGCGCGCCGCCTCAGTGCCGGAAATGGCGCGTCCCGGTGAAGACCATCGCCAGGCCGCGCGCGTTCGCCGCCGCGACAACCTCCCTGTCGCGGACCGAGCCGCCGGGCTGGATAACGGCGGTCGCGCCCGCCTCGGCGGCGGCGAGCAGGCCGTCGGCGAAGGGGAAGAAGGCGTCGGACGCGACGGCCGAGCCGACCGTCCGCGGCTCCGCGAGGCCCAGCGCATCCGCCGCCTCGCGCGCCTTCGCCGCGGCGATACGGGCCGCGTCCACCCGGCTCGGCTGGCCCGCGCCGATGCCCACCGACGCCCCGTCGCGCGCGTAGACGATGGCGTTGGACTTCGTGTGCTTGGCGATCCGCCAGGCGACGAGCAGGTCGCGCGCCTCGCCGTCCGTCGGCGCGCGTTCGGTAACGACCCGCCAGTCGCCCGGCCCGATCCGGCCGCCGTCGCGGGACTGGACCAGCAGCCCGCCCGCCACGGTTCGCGCCGCGAAGCCGCCCCCCGCCGGGTCCGGCATGGCGCCGGTCGCCAGCAGGCGCAGGTTGGGCCGCGCGCGCAGGATGTCCAGCGCTTCCGCCGAGAAGGACGGCGCGGCGACGACCTCGGTAAAGATCGCCGCGATCCGCTCCGCCGCCGCCGCGTCGATCTCGCGGTTCGCCGCCACGACACCGCCGAAGGCGCTGGTCCGGTCGCAGTCGTGGGCGCGCGCGTAAGCCCCGGCGAGCGTTTCGGCCTCGGCCGCGCCGCAGGGATTGGCGTGTTTGACGATAACGACCGCCGGCCCGTCGAACTCGGCCGCAAGTTCGATCGCCGCGTCGGCGTCGGCGATGTTGTTGTAACCCAGCTCCCTGCCGTGCAACTGGCGCGCCGTCCCGGCGCCCGGCCGCGCCTCGGCGGTCCGGTAGAAGGCGGCGCGCTGGTGCGGGTTCTCGCCGTAGCGCAGGATTTGCGGCGCCCGGCCGGCGAGCGCGAAGTGGCGCGGCGCCTCCACGCCCGCCTCGCGCGCCAGCCGGGCGGCGATCGCGGCGTCGTAGGCGGCGACGCGGGCGAACGCCTCCGCCGCGAGGCGCCGGCGCAGGGCGAGCGTCGTGGCGCCCCCATGCGCCTCCATCTCCGCCAGCAGCGCGCCGTAATCCGCCGGATCGACGACGACGGCGACCGATTCGTGGTTCTTCGCCGCCGCCCGGATCAGCGCCGGCCCGCCGATGTCGATGTCCTCGACGCAGGCGGCGAAGTCCGCGCCCGACGCCGCCGTCTCCTCGAAGGGGTAGAGGTTGACGGCCAGCAGGTCGATCGGCGCGATCCCGTGCGCCGCCATCGCCGCGACATGCCCGGGATCGCCGCGCAGGCCGAGCAGGCCGCCGTGGAGGACCGGGTGCAGCGTCTTCACCCGCCCGTCCAGCATCTCCGGGAAGCCGGTCCGGTCCGAGACCTCGACCGTCGCGACGCCGGCCTCGCGCAGCGCGCGCGCCGTGCCGCCGGTGGAGAGCACCTCGACCCCCCGCGCCGCCAGCGCCGCGCCGAGTCCGGCCAGCCCGGCCTTGTCCGAGACCGAGACCAGCGCGCGGCGGATCGGGACGAGGCCGGGATCGGAAGAGGGGTCCATCATGGCGCGAAGCTCCGGCGCGGGCGGAAGCCCGGCGAGGCGGTCGGGTCACGCCGCGTCGCGGCCAGCGGCCGTGTCGCGGCCGGCGGCCGTGTCGCGGAACATATCGACCATGCCTTCGACGCGGGCGACGCGCTCGCCGACGGCGCGGATCTCGGTCGTGAGATGTCGGGAGACGGCGTCGATCTTGGCGTCGAGCCGGTCGATGCGTTGCCCGAGCCGGTCCACGCGGCGCTCGATGCGGCTCGTCAGGGCGAGCAGCAGGGTGACCAGGATCGCGGTCATGGCGAAAATGGCGCCGATAACGGTCCAGAATTCCGGTGTCATGGCGAGCGGCCTCCCGATAGCGCAGGCTAGGGCGCGCGCCGGGAAAAGGCAAGCGCCGGGGCGGCGGGCTTCGCGCGCGCCGCCGGCGTCAAAACGCGGCCCAGTCCGGCTTGCGGGGGAAGACCAGGGCCTCGCCGGCGGTCATCGGGCGGCCGGCGGCGGCGGCGCTCTCGAAACGGTCGAGGCGGATCGCGGCGAGCGCGGCCGCCCCGCGCCCGGAGCGGATTTGCCCGGCGTCGCGGCCGTCGAACGCGACGGGCGTTCCCGGCGGCGGCAGCGGCCCCTCGACCGCGACCGGCATCAGCCGCCGCTTGGCCAGCCCGCGATACTTCATGCGCGCCGTCAGCTCCTGGCCCATGTAGCAGCCCTTGCCCCAGTCGATGCCGTTCAACTCGTCGAAGCCGGATTCGAGCAGCGTCGTCTTGCCGACCTCCAGGTCGCGCGACCCGTCGGGAACGCCGAGCGCGAGGCGCAGCGCGTCGTATTCCGCCGCCGTCCCCGCCGCGAGGCCGAGGGCGGCGGGGTCCGCGCCCTCCGGCAGGACCAGCCGCGCGCCGAGCGCCGGAAGGCGGGGATCGACCGCCGCCAGGCCGCCGAGGCGGGGGGCCGCCGCGCCCGCGCGCTCCGGCAGGCCGAGCGCGGCGAGCGCGCCGTCCCCATAGGCCGCGTGGACGCGGAGCGCGGCGCTCGCGTCGGCGATCTCCACGCGCGAGCGCAGCCTGAAAATCGAGAGGCGCCGGGCGAAATCGGCCAGCCGCGCCGCCTCGCAATCGAGCAGCAGCCGGCCGTCGCCGTCGAACAGGACGAAATCGAACAGGAACTTGCCCTGCGGCGTCAGGAAGGCGGCGTGGACGGCGCGGTCGGACGCGGCCTTTTCGACATCGTTCGAGACCAGCCCCTGCAGGAAGGCGACGCGGTCCGGCCCGGCCACGGCGAGCACGCCGCGCTCCGGCAACGCGACATGGCGCGCCGCGCCCACGGTTCGCCCCGGCCCGTCCGGCCCGGCTATTCGGCGGCGAGCTGGCGCTCCGCCTCGGCCATCAGTTCCGACATCCGGTGGCGCAGCCGGTGCTCGGAGAGGTCGGCGCCCGTCCCCTCGACGCTGCTCATCACGAACTCGACCACGTCGTCGTCGCCGGGCTTCTCGAAATTGGACTTCACCACCTCCCTGGCGAAGGCTTCGGCGTCCGCGCCGGACTTGCCGAGGAAGGTCTCGCCGACCCACAGGCCCAGAAGCTTGTCGCGGCGCGCGGTGGCCTTGAAGCGGAACTCCTCGTCGCGGGCGAACTTGTTTTCCTCGCCCTTCTCCTTGCGGTCGAACGTGTTCATGCCGCCTGCTCCCGTGCTGTCGCGGTTCCGTCGCGCGGGATGTAGTGCATCGCGCCGCCGATGGGAAGGGGCGGCGCGCTTGGCCCGGCGGCGCGGGGCGTGCTATCGGGGCGGCCCATGTGCACCCTGGTCCTCCTGCGCCGCCCCGGCCATCGCTGGCCCGTGCTCCTGGGCGCGAACCGCGACGAACTCGCGGCGCGGCCGTGGCGCCCGCCGGCCCGCCACTGGCCGGACCGCCCGGAGGTCGTCGCCGGGCTGGACGAGAGCGCGGGCGGAAGCTGGCTCGGCGTGAACGACCACGGGGTCGTCGCCGGCGTGCTCAACCGCGCCGGCTCGCTCGGCCCGCTCGCGGGCAAGCGGTCGCGCGGCGAACTGGTGCTGGAGGCGCTGGACCACGCGGACGCCGAAGCGGCGGCCCGCGCGCTCGCCGACCTCGACGGGCGAGCCTACCGGACCTTCAACATGGCGGTCGCCGACAACCGCGACGCCTTCCGGCTGCGCCACGCGGGCGCGGACGCCGCCGGGCGGATCGAGGTCGAGCCGCTCGGCGCGGGGCTGTCGATGCTGACCTCGCTGGAGGTGAACGACTTGCGCGCGCCGCGCATCGCGCGCCACCTGCCGGCGTTCCGCGCCGCCGCGCCGCCGGAGCCGGAGCGCGGCGCGGCCGGCTGGGCCGCCTGGACGCGGCTGCTCGCCGACCGGACGCCGCATGTGCCCGGCGATCCCAACAGCGCCATCAACATCGAGACCGGCTTCGGCTTCGCCACCGTCTCCTCCTCGCTGGTGGCGTTGCCCGGCCCGGAGGCGCCGCGCGGGGAGGCCCGGCCGGTCTGGCTGTTCGCCGCCGGCCCGCCGGACCGCGCGCCCTACCTTCCCGCCCCCGGCCTTCCCGCCCCCGGCCTTCCCGCCCCCGGCCTTCCCGCGTTGTCTTGAGGGCGGCGAGTTGCTATATGCGGCGGCGGAACCCGGCCCCAGGGGCGGCCGGGACCGGCGCCGGCCCGCCCGGGCGGAGCCGAAGCGCGGCACAGTCCCCTTGGGGCGCGTTCCATGGCAAGACGCAGGAAGCTGTACGAGGGCAAGGCCAAGGTCCTCTACGAGGGGCCGGAGCCCGGCACGTTGATCCAGTACTTCAAGGACGACGCCACCGCCTTCAACAACGAGAAGACGGGCATCATCACCGGCAAGGGGGTTCTGAACAACCGGATCAGCGAGTACTTGATGAGCCGGCTGTCCGAGGTCGGCATCCCGACGCATTTCATGCGCCGGCTCAACATGCGCGAACAGCTGATCCGCGAGGTCGAGATCATCCCGATCGAGGTGGTGGTGCGCAATGTCGCCGCCGGCTCGATCTGCGGCCGGCTCGGCCTGGACGAGGGCGCGCTGCTGCCGCGCTCCATCGTCGAGTACTACTACAAGTCGGACAAGCTGAACGATCCGCTGGTGGCGGAGGAGCACATCACCGCCTTCGGCTGGGCCACCACACAGGACCTGGACGACATGATGTCGCTGGCGCTGCGGGTGAACGACTTCCTGACCGGCCTGCTGATCGGCGTCGGCCTGCGCCTGGTCGATTTCAAGCTGGAGTTCGGCCGCTACTACACCGAGGAGGCGGTGACGGTGGTGCTGGCCGACGAGATCAGCCCGGACAATTGCCGCCTGTGGGACATCGGCACCAACGAGAAGCTCGACAAGGACCGTTTCCGCCGCGACCTCGGCGGCGAGCGGGAGGCCTACCAGGAGGTCGCCCGGCGCCTCGGCGTGCTGCCCGAGGCCGGGCCGATGGACCTCAAGGGTCCGAAGGCGATCCAGTAGCGGCGCGCGGTCCGGCGGCGGGACAGGCGGGGGCGGGGGCGATGCGCGCGAAGGTCCATGTCACGCTGAAGCCGGGCGTGCTCGACCCGCAGGGCAAGGCGATCGCCAACGCGCTGGCGACGCTCGGCTTCGAGGGCGTGGGCGACGTGCGCCAGGGCAAATACATCGAACTCGACCTGGACGAGGCGGACCCGGACCGGGCCGAGGCGACGGTCCGCGAAATGTGCGACAGGCTGCTCGCCAACCCGGTGATCGAGGACTACCGGGTGGAGGTCGGGTAGGGGCGGCCGGGGCCGGCCGTCCCCCGCGCCCGCGCGGCCTTACCCCCGCTTCTTGCGCTCCAGGAAGGGGCGCGTCATGCGGCGCGGCTCGTCGGTCTCGAAGGCGGCGGCCAGCGAGTCGATCCCGGCGCGGATGGCGTCCTCCAGCGGCAGGCGCTCCCACTCGCCCACCAGGCGCTTTTGCGCGCGGACCGCCAGCGGCCCGGCGGCGGCGATGGCCTCCGCCACCTTCGCCGTCGCCGCGTCGAGTTCCGACAGCGGAACCGGCGGCGATTCGACCAGGCCCCATTCGTGCGCCGTCGCGGCGTCGATGGTCTCGCCCGTCAGGACCAGGTAGTTGGCGCGCCCCCAGCCGACCAGGCGGGGCAGCAGCGCCGCCTCGATCACCGAGGGCAGGCCGACCCGCACCTCCGGCATCCCGAACACGGCGTTGTCCGAGGCGACCCGCATGTCGCAGGCCGCCGCCAGTTCCATCCCCGCGCCGAGGCTGTAGCCGTTCACCCGCGCGATCACCGGCGCCGGGAAGGCGCGGATGGCGCGGAACAACTCGTGCAGCCGGGTAATGAACGCCCGCGCGCTCTCCACCGTCAGGCCGTTCAGTTCGCTTATGTCGGCGCCGCCGACGAAGGCGCGGTCCCCCGCCCCGGTCAGCACGACGGCGCGGACGGCGTCGTCGCCCGCGAGGCCGGCGAAGGCCTCCGAAAGCTCGGCGATCGACGCGCTGTCGAGCGCGTTGAGCTTGGCGCGCCGGTCGAAGGTCACGGCGACGATCTCGCCGGTGCCGGACGGCCGGCGGTCGATGGAGACGGTCACGGGTTCAGTCCTCCTCGGGGTCGCTCGGAACGCCGCCGATGTCGCGGATCAGCCGGCGCGCCTCTTCCGCCGCCGCCTCGATCCGCGCCCGGTCCACGCCGCGCAGCACCAGCGTGGTCCCGAAGGAGCCGGCGCGGAAATAGGGGTAGCTGCCGATGTCGACGTCGGGATAGCGCGCCTGGATGTCGCCCAGCCCGGCGGCCACCGCGCCCTCGCCGAGATTGGAGACGACCGAGACCGACAGCATCTTGGCCCCGCCGCGCAGCGTGGGCAGCAACTCCTTCACCATGGCCTGGAAGATGCGCGGCACGCCCGCCATCACATGCACGTTCCCGACCGTGAAGCCCGGCGCGGCCGAGACCGGGTTGCGGATCAGCGCCGCGCCCTCCGGCGTGCGGGCCATGCGCATCCGCGCCTCGTTCAGCTCCAGGCCGGCGCGCTTGGCGTGCGCCTCCATGCGGCGGACGGCTTCGGGATCGTGGCGCACCGCGAGGCCGAAGGACTTCGCCACCGAATCGCAGGTGATGTCGTCGTGCGTCGGGCCGATGCCTCCGGAGGTGAACACATGGTCGTAGCGGGCGCTGAGTTCGCGGACGGTCCCGGCGATCTCGTCCTCGTCGTCGCGCACCACGCGGGCCTCGCGCAGGCGTATGCCGGCCTCGACCAGCCGTTCCGCGATGAAGCCGAGATTGGCGTCCCTGGTGCGGCCGGAGAGGATCTCGTCGCCGATGCAGACGAAGGCGGCGGTGACGATTTCGGGTTCGGGGGCGTCGCGGGCGATCGTCGGGGCGGTCATGGCGGCGGCTTCGGTCCACGATGGCGGTTATGCTGGCGGGCGCACCATCGCCCAGGGAGCCGGCCCGTGCAACTGCCCCCGACGATCCCCGCCCGCCTGCTGCGGCGCTACAAGCGCTTCCTGGCCGATGTGCGCTTCGAGGACGGGACGGAGGCGACGGTCCACTGCCCGAACCCCGGCGCGATGACCGGGATCGCGGAGCCGGGCCTTCGCGTCTGGGTCTCGCGCTCGGACAACCCCAGGCGCAAGCTCGCCCACACGCTGGAGATCGTCGAGACGGCGGACGGGCTTGTCGGCGCGCACACCGGCCGGCCCAACGCCATCCTCGCCGAGGCGATCGCCGCCGGCGCGGTCCCGGAACTGGCGGGCTACGCGACGGCGCGGCGCGAGGTGCGCTACGGCGCGCGCTCGCGCATCGACATCCTGCTGGAGGACCCGGCGCGCGGGCGCTGCTGGGTCGAGGCGAAGAATGTGCACATGAAGCGCGACGACGGGCCGAATCCGGGCGCGGCCGAGTTCCCGGACGCCGTGACCGCGCGCGGCGCCCGGCACCTGGCGGAGATGGCGGGGCGGGTCGCGGCCGGCGACCGGGCCGTCACGGTCTATGTCGTCCAGCGGATGGATTGCGACCGTTTCGCCGTCGCCGCCGACATCGACCCGGCCTACCGCGCCGCGCTGGACCGCGCGCGCGCCGCCGGCGTCGAGGCGGTGTGCCACGACTGCGCGGTCTCGACGGCGGAGATCGCGCTGCGCGGCCGCCTGCCGCTGGACCTGGGATAGGCCGTTAGCCGCCCGCGCCCGCCTCCCCGAACACGCGCGCGAAGATCGTGTCCACGTGGCGCGTGTGCGCCGCCATGTCGAACAGCGCCTCGATCCCCGCCTCGTCCAGCCGGGCGCGGATTCCGGCGTCGGCCTTGAGCAGGGCGAGGAAACCGCCGTCGCCGCGCCAGGCCGCCATGGCGTTGCGCTGCACGGCGGCGTAGGCGGCCTCCCGGCTCATGCCGCGCTGTGTCAGTTCGAGCATGACGCGCTGCGAATGGACCAGCCCGCCGAGGCGCTCCAGGTTGGCGCGCATCGCGTCGGGATAGACGACCAGCCGCTCGACCACGCCCGCCAGCCGGGCGAGCGCGAAGTCGAGCGCGATCGTGGCGTCCGGCCCGATCACGCGCTCGACGGACGAATGCGAGATGTCGCGCTCGTGCCACAGCGCCACGTTCTCCATGGCCGGGAGCGCGTGGCTCCGCGCCAGCCGCGCCAGCCCGGTCAGGTTCTCCGTCAGCACGGGGTTGCGCTTGTGCGGCATCGCCGACGACCCCTTCTGGCCGGCGGAGAAGAACTCCTCCGCCTCCCCCACCTCGGTGCGCTGGAGGTGGCGGATTTCGACCGCCAGCCGCTCCACCGAACTCGCCGCCACCGCGAGCGTGGCGAAGAACATGGCGTGGCGGTCGCGCGGGATAACCTGGGTCGAGACCGGCTCGACCGCGAGGCCGAGCGCGGCCGCGACATGCGCCTCGACGCGCGGATCGACATCGGCGAAGGTCCCGACCGGGCCGGAGATGGCGCAGGTGGCGACCTCGCGCCGCGCCGCCTCCAGCCGGGCGCGGTTGCGCGCGAACTCGGCGTAATGCCCCGCCAGCTTGAGGCCGAAGGTCGTCGGCTCGGCGTGGATGCCGTGGCTGCGCCCGATCGTCGGCGTAAACTTGTGCTCCATGGCGCGGCGCCGCAGCGCCGCCAGCAGCGCGTCGAGATCGGCCAGCAGAAGGTCGGCGGCCTGGGCCAGCTGCACCGCGAAACAGGTGTCGAGCACATCCGAGGAGGTCATGCCCCGGTGGACGAACCGCGCCTCCGGCCCGACATGCTCGGCGAGGCTGGTGAGGAAGGCGATGACGTCGTGCTTCGTCTCGGCCTCGATCGCGTCGATCCGGGCGATGTCGAACCCGCCGCGCTCGCGCACCGCGCGCGCCGTGCCGGGGGGGACCGCGCCGATCTCCTCCATCGCGTCGCAGGCGTGCGCCTCGATCTCGAACCAGATGCGGAAGCGGTTCTCCGGCTCCCAGATTTTCGCCATGGCGGGACGGGAATAGCGCGGGATCATCGACGGCCTCCTCCGGCGGGCGGGACGAGCACGACCCGCTCGCGCTCGATCTCGCGGCGGAAGCGTTCGGGCAGGCGCGCCCAGTCGTGCGCGTCCACCAGGAAGGGGATGTTCGAGTCCCGCAGCGCCCGGCGGAAGGCGGCGAGGCGGGCGGGGTCGATTTCGGCGAGGCCGGGACCGCGCAGCGCGAGGTCGAGATCGCTCCCGTCGTGGGCGCGCCCGTTCGCGCGGCTCCCGTAGGCCCAGACCTCGACGCCCGGCAGGTTGACGTGGACCAGCGCCTCCAGCATCGCGCGGTGCCGGTCCTTCAGGAGCAGGGCGTCAGCCATCCCGCGACTCCCCGATCGCGTCGGCAAGGGCGCGCGCGTCCACGATAAAGTCGGGAAGCAGTTCCACGGCGCCTTCGGCGAACCGCTTGCCATAGCGATGCGCCGTTTCGTTGCGATGATCGCGGTAGGCGAACCAGCGTTCGACGGCTTCCACCTCGACCAGCCCGTTCCTGGCGGCGTGGCGGAAAACATCCTTGAAGGTCAGGCTGTCGATCCGCCGGTTGCTGGCGAACCAGTCGCGCCGGCGCCGGCGCGGCAGGCCGCCGGACATTTCGAGCACGAGCTCGAATTCCTTGACGCAGGCGGCGCGGTAGAGGTCGTGCTCGATGTCGCCGGGTTCCCGCGCGCGCAGCCTTTCGAGCGCCGTTTCCAGCGTCAGGACGCAGCGCCTGAGATCTGTCGTGTCGATTTCCACGGCCGGCGCCCGTTCCCGCGTCTCCGTTCCGGCCTTCCGGCCCCGCCGGGACTTATAGCCCATCGCCGCGCGGCGCCGCGCTTCAATTCGCCGGGGCGGCGCGTTACCATGGCCGTCTCCGGCGGCGCGCGGGGGGCGGGCGCATGAAGGTGGACGGCGTGGCGACGCGGACGATCTGGCCCGCCCCGGACGGGCGCGCGGTCGAGACGATCGACCAGACGCGGCTGCCGCACGAGTTCGCGGTCGCCCGGCTCGCGACAGCGGCGGACGCGGCCCGCGCGATCCGCGACATGACGGTGCGCGGCGCGCCGCTCATCGGGGCGACGGCGGCCTGGGGCATGTGGCTGGCGATGCGCGAGGACCCCTCGGACGAGGGGCTGGAGCGCGCCCGCGCGGCGCTGCTGGCGACGCGGCCGACGGCCGTCAACCTGCGCTGGGCGCTGGACGCGGCGCGGGCGCGGCTCGCCCCGCTCGACCCCGCCGCGCGGCCCGACGCCGCCCGCGAACTCGCCGAAGGGATTTGCGACGAGGACGTGGCGATCAACCGCGCCATCGGCGAGGCCGGCCTGCCGCTGGTCCGCCGGATCGCCGCCGCCCGGCCGGCGGGCGCGCCCGTCAACATCCTCACCCACTGCAACGCCGGCTGGCTCGCGACGGTGGACTGGGGAACCGCCACCGCGCCGATCTACATGGCGCACGACGCCGGCGTCGCGGTGCATGTCTGGGTTAGCGAGACGCGCCCGCGCAACCAGGGCGCGAGCCTGACCGCCTGGGAACTGGCGAACCACGGCGTGCCGCACACGGTGATCGCCGACAACGCCGCCGGCCACCTGATGCGGCGCGGCGCGGTGGACCTGGCGATCGTCGGCACGGACCGGACGACGGCGGCGGGCGATGTGTGCAACAAGATCGGCACCTACCTGAAGGCGCTGGCCGCCCGGGACAACGGCGTGCCCTTCCATGTCGCGCTGCCCTCGCCCACCATCGACTGGAGCGCCCGCGACGGCGCGCGCGACATCCCGATCGAGGAGCGCGCGCCGGAGGAGGTGACGCGGGTCACCGGCCGGCTCGACGACGGGCGGCTCGCCACCGTCGCGGTCGCGCCGGAGGGCGCGCCGGCCGCCAACCCCGCCTTCGACGTGACGCCGGCGCGGCTGGTGGCGGGCCTGATCACCGAACGCGGCATCGCCGAGGCCTCGGAGGAGGGGCTGCTGGCGCTGTTCCCGGAACGCCGGGCCGCCTGAAACCGCCGCCTGAAACCCAAGGGAGGGAACGCCATGGACATGCGCCTCGCTAATGTCGACCTGGACGCCGCCTACGCCGAGGCCGAGGAGGCGTTCCGCGCCCGCAACCCGGAAAGCGCCGCGCTCAACGCCGCCGCCGCCGAGGTCATGCCCGGCGGCAACACCCGCACCGTGCTGCACTACGCGCCCTTCCCGCTCGCCTTCGCGCGCGGCGGCGGCGCGCGGCTGTGGGACGCGGACGGCCACGAACTGGTCGATTTCCTCGGCGAGTACACCGCCGGCATCTACGGCCACGACAACGAGGTTATCCAGGAGGCGATCGGCGAGGCGGTGCGCGGCGGCATCGCGCTGGGCGGGCCGAACCTGGTGGAGGCGCGGCTGGCCCGCGCGCTGGTGGACCGTTTCCCGGCGCTCGAACTCGCGCGCTTCACCAATTCCGGGACCGAGGCCAACCTGATGGCGATCGGCGCCGCCCGCGCCTTCACCGGCCGGTCGAAGATCGTGGGGATGCGCGGCGGCTACCACGGCGGCGTGCTGTACTTCGCCGCGCCGACGCCGGTGAACGCGCCCTTCGAGACGGTGCTGGTCCCCTACAACGACGAGGAGGCCGCGCGGGAGACGCTGCGGCGCGAGGGCGACGACATCGCCTGCGTCATCGTCGAGGGGATGATGGGGTCGTCCGGCTGCATCCCGGCCACGGAGGACTTCCTGCGCACGCTGCGGGCGGAGACGGAGGCGGCCGGCGCGCTGCTGATCCTGGACGAGGTGATGACCTCCCGCCTCGCCCCCGGCGGGCTGCACGGCAAGTACGGCCTCGCGCCGGACCTGGTGACGCTCGGCAAGTACCTCGGCGGCGGGGCGAGTTTCGGGGCCTTCGGCGGGCGGGCCGACATCATGCGCGGCTTCGACCCGCGCGCGGCCGGCGCCTGGCCGCACGCCGGCACCTTCAACAACAACATCATCTCGATGACGGCCGGGCTGGCCGGGCTGGAGCGGCTGTTCACGCCCCAGGCGTGCGAGGCCCTGAACGCGATGGGGGACCGCTTCCGCGCCCGCCTCGGCGGCGCCATCGCCGCGCGCGGCCTGCCGGCGCAAGTCACGGGAATCGGCTCGATGTGCAATGTCCACTTCGCCGCCGGCCCGGTCGAGCGCCCGCCCGCGCGCGGGAGCGACCCCGCGACGGAGACAAGGCGCGGCCTGCTGCATCTCGACATGATCCGGTCCGGCGTCTACCTCGCCCGGCGCGGCATGATGAACCTGTCGCTGCCGATGACGGAGGCCGACCTCGACATCGCGGTCGCCGGCTTCGAGGAGTTCCTCGACAGCCGGGGCGCGCTGCTGGCGGACGGGGAGGCGGCGCCGTGATCGGCCGCCGGCTGCTGATGCTGGCGGCGCGCCGGCTGGCCGAGAACCCGGAGGTCCGGGCCAAGGCCGCCGAGGCCGCCGGAACCGCCTACCGCAAGGCCGCGCCGAAGGTCGAGAACGCCGGCCGCCACGTGGCCGAAACCTTCCGCGAGGCGCGCGCCGAGGCCGATCCCCTCGACGACCCGGTGGGTTTCGCCAAACGCTTCAGGAAACGCCTGCTCCCGCCGGAGGAGTAGCGCCGGGCCGGCGGCCCGCCGTTCCCGAAACGCCTTGCGTCGCCGTTGGCGGCGGCGCTAGGATTCGACGTCCCGCTGGCGCGGCCGGCGCGGCGAGATCGGGCGAGGAGAGCCATGGAACGCGAAGGAACCGATCCGCGGCCCGCGCCGAACCCGGTGTCCCTCTCCGAAACGGACCGAACCGAGCTCCTCGCGGAGCTCGCGAAGCTCGCGTACATGCCCGAGGTGAAAGGCTTCTGGTACAACGGGAAGACCGTCGTTCTGGACGGGTACAGGTTCGTCGGCTGCCGTTTCGACAACTGTACGCTTGTGGTGAATTCGGTGCATTTCGAGTTGAGAAATTGCTTTATCGACCATACCAACACAATCATGTGGCAAGGAGATTTGGTCAAGGCGATACGGCTGTTCAGCTTCTCCAACCCCGGTTTCGACGGCCGAGTGCCGGGTTTGGCACCGGTGCGAAACGAGGACGGCACGATAACGGTCGCCGGCTGACCGAGCGATTCCGTGCCGAAACTCGATCTGAAAGCGCTCATCGCGGTCAAGCCCGCCGGTAGCCAAGCCGTAATCGCGCTTCTCGTCCTGTTGTGCGGTTATTGTTTGTGGGAGGGTTTTGCGTTCTGGCGGGAAACGCCGGACCGGGCCTGGCTTCCGTTTTCGTGCGCCGGCCTGTTGTTCGTGGCGGTCCTGGGGATGTGGGGCCTTTCCCGCCGCGACATCGATTCGGCCCCCCTGCGGCCGACCAACATCGTCAGGACGGATGGCGGCCGGACGACGGAAATCGCCACCGACAGCCGCAATCTGCGCGATTCCGAGACGCTCGAGGCGCTTGAGAGGATGGCTTCCAACCTGCTCGCGGACGGTAACCGGACGACCGACCTCGCCGCGGACGGCCGCGGTCCGCGCGATCCCGCGGTTGTGGAAGCGTTCGAGACGAGGGCCGCCAATGTGCGGTATCGCGGCCCATTGCCGTCTCCCGACGGGTTTGTGGACGGGACCGGCCGTCCGATACCCCAATCCGCTTCCGACGCGAAGGACGAGGCGAACGCCATCAATGCGCGGCTGAGGGAACAAGTGCGGGAAATCGAGAGAGGGTTCGCGAACGGACTGTCGTCTGGCGAGATCGGCCCGCCCGGCCCGGCCGGTTCGACCGTGGGCGGCGACGCCCGCCGGGAAGACGATTCCGACCCCCGCTCCTGACGCCGCGCCCCCGTCCTTATCGCTTTCCCTCGCGGCGCGGCGGCTGTATGGTCGCAGCCCGCCGGCCTTCGCGCCGGCGTTCCCTGTCCCGAAACGGCGGAGTCCATGGCCAATACCCTCAAGCGGGGCCGCAAGTTCCTCAACACGCCCGGCCCGACCAACGTGCCCGACCGGGTGATGAACGCGATGCACCGGCCGACGCTCGACCTCTCGGACCCGGAGTTCCTCGATGTGTCGATCTCCTGCTTCCGGGACATGCGCCGGGTCGTGCGCACCGAGGGCGAGATTTTCCTCTACGCCAGCAACGGCCACGGGGCCTGGGAGGCGGCGCTCGCCAATGTGTTCTCGCCCGGCGACAAGGTGCTGGCGCCGGAGAGCGGCAATTTCTCCAACGCCTGGCGCGACATGGCCGCCGCGCTCGACCTCGAAGTCGTTGACCTGCCCGGCGACTGGCGGCGCGCGATCCGGCCCGAGGCGGTCGAGGCGGCGCTCCGGGCGGACGGGGACGGCGCGATCAAGGGCGTGCTGCTGGTCCACACCGACACCGCCGCCTCGACCACCTGCGACATCCCGGCCGTGCGCGCCGCCATGGACGCGGCCGGCCATCCCGCCCTGCTGCTGGTCGACACCATCGCCACGCTCGGCACGGTGGACTACCGGATGGACGACTGGGGCGTGGACGTCACCGTGTCGGCCTCGCAGAAGGGGCTGATGATGGCGCCCGGCCTCGGCGTGGTCGCGGCCGGCGACAGGGCGCTGGCCGCGCACGAGGCCTCGACGATGCCCCGGCGCTACTGGGACTGGCGCACGCGGCTGGAGGCCGAGCACTACCGCAAGTTCTGCGGCACCGCGCCGCAGCTGCTGGTGTTCGGCCTGCGCGAGGCGCTGGACATGATCTTCGAGGAGGGGCTGGAGACGATTTTCGAGCGCCACCGCGTGCTGGCCGGCGCGACCCACGCCGCCGTCGAGGCCTGGGGCCAGGGCGGCGCGCTGTCGTTCAACGCGCTGGAGCCGCGCGAGCGCTCCGTCGGCGTCACCACGATCCTGACCGCCGACGGGATCGACGCCAACCGGCTCAAGAACGTCTGCCGCGACGAGATGATGGCTGGGCTGGGCGGCGGCCTCGGCCTGCTGGACGGGCGCGCCTTCCGTGTCGGCCACATGGGCGACATGAACGCGCCGATGCTCTACGGCGCGCTGGGCGCGGTCGAATCGACGCTGGGCTATCTCGACGTGCCGCACGGCTCCGGCGGCGTGACGGCGGCGATCGCGCATGTGACGCAAGCCAAGAGGGACACGGCCGGCCCGACGACCTACTGACGGGCTACCGGCGGGGGAGGGCGTCCGCGCCCGGCCGCCCGCCCTCGCCGTCGGGCGCGCGGACCGGCGCGTCGCCGCTCCACGCCCACAGGACCAGCAGCGCGAACAGCCCCTCGGCCGAGACGATGGCGAGCGCGCTCGCCACGCCGAACGCCTCGGCCATCCAGCCCACGTTGAAGAAGCCGATCGGGCCGGTCCCGATGCACAGCGTCAGCACGCCCAGCACCCGGCTGCGGTACTCCGGCGGCGCCGCGAGGTAGGTCAGCGTCCCCTGCATCGCCGCGAAACACGCGCTGCCCACGCCGATCGCCGCCAGCGTCGCGCCGGTGGCGAGGAAGGAGTGCCACGGCCCGCCCGCCACGAAGGTCAGCACCGAGAGGTAGCCGATCGCCGCCAGGTAGAACACGGTGCCGTAGATGTAGATGCGGAAGAACGCCTCCGGGCGCGCGTGGATAGCGATCGCCATCGCGCCGACGAAGGCGCCCAGCCCCTCCATGCTGGAGAGCACGCCCACCAGGAAGGGCGACAGGCCCAGTTCGTCGCGGCCGAGGATGGGGATCATCGAGGTGAAGGGAAACCCCCAGATGTTGAACACGATGGTGACCGAAAGGATGCGCCGCAGCGTCGGGTCGCCGGCCGCGAAACGCACGCCGCCGGCGAGGTCGCGCAGGAAGGGCGGCGCGCCGCCGATCCCCGCGCGGCCCGGAACCCGCGCCGCCAGCGCCAGCAGCAGGCAGGCGCCGTAGATCGCCCCGCTCAGCGCGAAAACGCCGAACATGCCCAGAAGCTGCAGCACCACGCCGCCGAGCAGCGGCCCGGCCATGCGCGTGGCGTTGCCGGTCGCCGAATCCAGCCCCATCGCGGCGGAAACGCGCCCGCCCGACAGGTCGCCCAGGATGCGCCGGCGCAGCGGGATGTCGGAGGCCCAGAACAGCCCGCTCAGGAAGGACGCGACGGCGATCGCCCCGTAGCCGAGTTCGCCCTCCCGCGCCAGGGCCGCCATGACAACCTGCAACGCCGTCACCGACGCCAGCGAGACCGTCAGCAGCGTCTTGCGGTTCAGCCGCTCCGAGACCACGCCCACCAGCGGCCCGCACAGGGTCAGCGGCAGCATCCACAGCACCGGGATGCTGGAGACCAGCAGCGGCGAGCCGGTGATCTCGAAGGTGTAGACCCCGAAGGCCAGCAACTGGAACCAGCGGATCACGCCCGACAGCCCGCCGACGGTCCACACGGAGAAGAAGTTCGGGTCGCCCAGCAGCGCGCGGATGTGGGAGCCGCCGCCCGTCGCGGCCGGCCCGTCGGCGCTCCGCGCCGCGTCGGTCACGGCTTCCGCCCCCGCGCCCGCGCGGCCCGGGCCGCCGCCCGGCGGTTTCGTTGACCGCGGCCGGGATAGCCGCTAGCGTCGCGCGTCCCGCCGCCATGGGCGGGAGCGCGGGTCGGGCGTCGCGTGCGGATGTGGCTCTGAAGCGGACATTGAAGGCCGTCGTGGTCCTCGGCCTGGCCGGCGGCGCCGCGCTCGCCGGGTACGAGGTCCTCCACTGGTTCACCCATGTCTACGAGGACGAGGCGCGCGTCCGGGGCGAACTGATCGCGATTTCGGCCCAGGTGAACGGGCGGATCGCCGGGATCGCGGTCGAGGAGGGGGCGCGGGTCGCGGCCGGCGACCTGCTCGTCCGGCTCGACGACGCCGACATCCGGCTGGAACTGGCGGCGCTCGGCACCGACCTCGCGCTGAAGGCGGCCGAGCGCGCCCGTCTGGTCTCGGAAAAGCGCGCCTTCGAGGCCGAACTCGCCTCCGGGCTGCGCACGCGGGACCGGCAGATCCGCGCCGCCGAACTGGAGCGCGACGCCGCCCGGGAGCGCGCGGAACTGTCCGACGCGAACCTGGAGCGCCTGCGCTTCCTGTTCGAGAAACGGCACCTCCCCGAGGACAGGTTCAACGCCGAACGGGACAAGGCGCTCGACCTGCGCGGCCGCGCCGCGCTCGCCGAGGCCAATGTCGAGGTGGCGCGGCGCGAGCGCGAGCGGCTCGGCGCCACCGCCGGCCGGGCCGAGGTCATCGAGCGCGAGATCGCCATCTCCGACCTCGAACGCGCCCGGATCGAGGACGACATCCGCCTGCGCGAGGAGGCGCTCGGCCGGCGGCGCATCGTCTCGCCCATCGCCGGCGCCATCGGGCGCATCCACCGCTATGCCGGCGAGTACGTTGAGGACGGCGTGCCCATCCTGACGCTGCACGACCCGGCGAAGTTCTGGATCGAGGCCTATGTGGACGAGGGCCGGCTGCGCCATGTGCGGGTCGGCCAGCCGGTGTCGATCGATCTCGAAACCCGGCCCTTCGAGGAGTTCTCCGGCGTCGTGCGGCGCATCGGCAACGCCACCGCCGCCGCGATGGGGGTGGAGACGCCCGGCTCCGGCTCGCGCTTCGGCGGGGGGGTGGAGCGGGTGCCGGTGCGGATTTCGATCGACGCGCCGCCGCCCGGCCTGACGCCGGGGATGCGCGCGCGGGTGAACATCCGGGTCCACGACGGGGCCTCGCTCCCGCGCTAGGGCCGGGCCGCGCGCGGCGCTACAGGCGCACATCGTGCCGGGGCGCGCCCCAGTTCCGGGCGAGATCGGCGGCCCGCTCGACATCCTCCTCCAGCATCAGGCCGTCGGCGGCCAGGAAGCGCGCCGCCCGTTCGATCGCCGCGACATATCCCGCCGCGTCGCCGTAGCGCGCCTCGACCGGGCGGCGCGGATCGCCGGTGGCGCGGCGGACGGCCTCGGTTTCGGGCAGCGGGACCGTGCTCCCGGAGAACTCGTGCATCGCGCCCTCGCCCCACGGGCGCGCCCGCAGGTTCCAGCCGAGATAGGTCGCCAGCGGGGCCGCCACCATCGGCGCGCGCACGCCGGCGACATCGTTGCCGTCCGAATCCGTCGCCGGCACCAGGACGGCGTAGCCCTCCTCGTCCACCGTCTCCGGCGGGACCTTCTCGACGACGCCCGCGTCCGCGTCCGGGCCGTGGTCGCGCAAGGGCAGGCGGCTCGGCCCGCGCGGCAGGGCGAGGCCGGGGACATCGGGGAAGCCGGCCCGCCACTCCTCCATCGTAACGAGCGTCCCGTCGGCGCGCCTCGGATAGCGGCTGGGGGGCGGCGGCGTCCCGTCGGTCGCCCAGCGGTCGAGCGCGTCCAGCATCGCGCGGAACAGCATCGAGGTCTGCACGACATTGGCCGGGTTCCGGCAGAGGCCCCGCGCCGGCGCGCCCTGGAGCGGATCGCCGACATGCTGCGCGCTCGCCCAGAAATAGAGGCGCACATTCTCCGGGAGGTCGAGGTCGTTCCCCCGGCTGTCGGTGTGGACCAGCGAACCGCGCCGCTGCCAGTACTCGGTCGCGGTCTGGCTGTGCAGGACCAGCGGGTCGGTGTCCGGGCGCTTGCAGATCGCGTCGGTCCGCCCGGTGAGGTGGTCGGTGCTCTCGGCATAGGCGAAGGGGAAGGCGTCGGCGATGTTGTCGTGCTCCTCGTATTGCTGACCGGCGGGGACGACGGCGTTGGCGAAACGGTGGTTGAGCCACATCCGCCCCGCCCCGGCGACATGGCTTATCGCGCCGTCGAACGCCTTGCGGCCTTGCGCGTCGGCGTTGAAGCCGCGCCAGATCGCGTCGCGGATGCAGCGCCCGGTCTGCGAGCGCCCGAAGCAGTACGCCTTCTCGATCTCCCAGGCGGCCAGCGGGTTGGCTTCGCTCCGGTCGTATCTGAGGAAGCTCGCGAGGTCGCGCACCGCCGCGTGGCCGAGGCCCAGCACCAGCGGGTCGCGGCCGGTATAGACGAGTTCGTAGATCCAGCCCGGCGCGAACCCCTCGGCCAGGTGGATATGCGTGTCGGAGGGGACCAGCGCCGTCTCCGCGCCCTGGAAGTCCATCCCCCGCCCGCCCTCGACGCGCGCGAAGCTCCAGGCCTGGGGCGGGACGTCCTCGCGCGGGTCGCCGGGGTAGCGCCGCCGGGTCAGCCGCGCCCGGCGCGTGTCGCGCGAGACCGTCGGGTGGCTCCGGGTCGAAATCCAGCCGCTCAGCGGGAAGGTCGTCCGGCCCTCCTCGGTGGCGATGAACTCGGTGCGCACGGGGCCGGTCAGCGGCGCGCCGTCCGCCTCCGTCGCCACCGGCAGGCGCATGGTCATGCGGCCGCTTCCCGGCAGCAGGTCGCCCTGCCACGCGCCCCAGACAACCGTGTAGCCGCGCCGGAACAGGAAGCCGTTGCCGCCGTGGGCGGCGTCGATGGGGTCGTTCGACGGGGCGGCGTCGTTGAAGTACTGGAGCGCGCGCTTGTTGCCGCGGTTGCCGTAGTCGAAGAACATCCGCCGGTTGCCGCGCGCCGGGTCGGCCGGGCGCAGGACCTGGATTTCGGCGGCGAAGGCGACCAGCCCGCCGGCGTCGCGCGGCGCCTTGTCGAGGTCGACGATCCCGGCCTGCGCCGGCGCCGCCGGATCGACCGCGAACCGCGCCCAGCCGTCCAGCCGCTCGTAGGCGCCGGCCGCCCCCCACTCCCGGCCGCCGGCGAAGGGGCGCCGCGCGGCGATCTCGATCTCGATTCGGTTGGTCACGGCGTTCGCTCCCGGCCCGGTCCGGGCGCCATGCTAGCACCGATCCGCCCCCGCGCGCGCCGGGCGCGTGACAGGCGCGCGGGGGCGGGTTAGGATCGGGCGACCGGCCGGGAGACGAGCGATGCAAGCCGTTGCGTTCGATACCATGAAGACCGTCGAGATGCTGACCGACGCCGGTCTGGAGGACCGGCAGGCCAAGGCCATCGCCTCGGCGATGCGCGACGCCATGGCCGCGAGCGTCGCGACGAAAGCCGACGTCGCCGACCTCAAAACGGGACTGGAGAGCCTCGAGACCCGGACGCAAGCGATGTTCTATCGCGGCTTGCTGTTCCAGGGAGCCGGCATCGTGGCCGCGATCGCCGCGCTCAAGCTCGTTCCCTAGGATACGGTTCGGCCAAGGGAGCGTCGCCGTCCCGGGCGCGTGACAGGCGCACGGGGGCGGGTTAGGATCGCCGGGTCGCCAGCCGGAGTCCGCCATGCCGACCGCCACGACCTTCGACGCCCTGAAGGCCGCCCGCGACCTCGAAGCCGCCGGGGTCGAGCGCCGCCAGGCCGATGCCCTCGGCGCGGCTTTGCGCCGGGCCGCGGCGGCGAACCGCGGCGAACGCGCGACGAAGCGGGACATCGCCGCCGTGAAGGGCGAAATCGCCTCGGTCCGGGGCAAGGTCGCCGCGCTCCGGTACGAATCCAGGTTCGTGTCGGGCGTCCTGCTGGCGTTCTTGCTCGCCATCTCCGCCCGCCTGTTCGGCCTCATCTAGCCGGCCCGGAACCGATCCTTGACCGATCCCGGCCCGGCCGATCTCGGCGTCGCCGAAGCCGCGGCCGCGCTGGCGGCGGGGCGGCTCACGGCGCGCGCGCTGGTCTCCGCCTGCCTCGCGCGGATCGAGGGCGAGGGGCGGGGCCTGAACGCCTTCGTCCATGTCGCGGCCGGGGCGGCGCTCGCCGAAGCCGGGGCGAGCGACGCGCGCCGGGCCGCCGGCCGGCCGCTGTCGGCGCTGGACGGCGTTCCCCTCGCCGTCAAGGACAATATCGACATCGCCGGGCAGCCGACGACCGACGGCCTCGGAACCGCCCGGACGGCGGAGCGCGACGCCGGGGTCGCGGCGCTGTTGCGCGCGCGCGGCCTCGTCTTCCTCGGCAAGGCGAACATGCACGAGGGCGCGCTCGGCGCGACGACCGACAACCCGCACCACGGGCGCGCGGAAAACCCCGCCGCGCCGGGACGCACGCCCGGCGGCAGCAGCGGCGGCTCGGCGGCGGCCCTGGCCGCGCGGCTGGTCCCCGGCGCGCTCGGCACCGACACGATGGGATCGGTCCGCCTGCCGGCCGCCTATTGCGGAATCGCCGGGCTGAAGCCGTCGGGCGGGTTCTGGCCCAACGACGGCGTCGTTCCCCTCTCGACGACGCTCGACACGGTGGGGCCGATGGCGCGGAGCGTGGAGGACCTGGCGCTGCTCGCCGGTCTTCCGCTCCGCCCGGCGCGGCTCGACGGCGCGGTCTTCCTCAGGCTCGACAATTTCGACGAGGCCGGGATGGAGGCGGCGGTCCGCGCGGCGTTCGAGGACGCGGCGGCGCGCCTGGCGGCGGCCGGCGCGACGGTCCGGCGCGTCCGCCTCGCGGACTACGACCCCTCGCCCGCGCGCCGGGCCGGGCTGCTGGTCTCCGAGGTCGAGGGGTTCGCGGCGCGCCGGGACCTGCTGGCGGCGGAGCCGGGCGCCTTCTCCCCCGCCTTCCGGGCGATGCTGGAATACGGGGCGCGGGCGGGGCCGGAGCGGTACGCCGCCGCGCGCGCCGCGATCCAACGGACCGGCGCCGCGTTCGCCGCCCCGCTCGACGGCGCGGACGCGCTGGTCTCCCCCACGACGCCGCAGGCCGCCTTTCCCTTCGGCGCGCCGGTCCCCGCGACCCAGGCCGATTTCACCGCGCCGGCGAATTTCGCCTTCTGCCCGGCGGTCTCGATCCCCCTTCCGCGCCCGGCCGGGGAGGCGCCCGTCGGGCTGCAGCTCGCGGCCGCGCGCGGGCGCGACGCGCGCCTGCTGGGGATCGCGGCCTCCGTCGAAACCCTGCTCCGGCCCGAACGGGAGTGACCGCGATGCCGACGATCCGTGTCAACGGCCATGCCATGCATTACGAGGTCCACGGGACCGGGGAGCCGGTGTTCTGCGCCGGCGGCTGGGGCACGTTCTGCCATGGCGGCGCGCGCCACCTGCCGCCCGGCCTGGCCGACCGTTACCGGGTCGTGATCTTCGACCATCGCGGCATCGGGGAGTCGGACGACGATCCGGCGGTCCCGGCTACGACGGCGCTCTACGCCGACGACGTTATCGGCCTCGCCGCCGCGCTGGGGATCGAGCGGGCGCGTTTCGTCGGGATCGTCGGCATCGGCGCCTGCATCTTCCAGGAAGTCGCGCTCCGCCGGCCAAGCCTGGTCCGCGCCCTGGTCAACACCGGCTGCTGGGCGCGCCCGGACCGCCATTTCCGCGACCGGCTCGCGCTCTGGCTCGACGTGCACCGCGCCATGGGGTTCGCGGCGTTCCAGCGGATGGTGGTGATGGAGGGGTTCGACCCGGACTTCTACGCCCGCCACGGGGACCGCCTGCTCGGCCCGGACGGCGCGTGGAGCGACCTCGACGGCAATATCGAGGCGCACCGGCGGCTGACCGAGGCGGGGCTGGCCCACGACACGCTGGACCGGCTGTCCGGGATCGCCGCGCCGGCGCTGGTGGCGCATAACGGGCGCGACTTCATCACGCCGCCGCGCCTCACGCTCGCGGTGGAGCGGGCGATTCCGGGCGCGCGCGGGTTCTGGCTTCCCGAAGCGGCGCATGTGGCGACCGGGCGCGCCGACCGCGAGGCCTTCGCCGAAACGCTGCTCGGGTTCCTCGCCGCGCATTGACGGCGCGGCCGGCCGGCGCCCCGGCGATGCTCGACGCCGCCCTCCTCGCCGTGCTGTCGCCGCTGTGGAAGGCGGCCGCGACGGCGCTGGTGATCGTCGCCACGGGCCGGATCGCGCGCTCCGCCGGGCCGGTGCTCACCAGCGTGGCGATGTCGCTTCCGGTGAACGCGGCGCCGGGGTTCTTCTTCGTTTCGCTGGCGCTGGACGAGGCTTTCGTCGCCGAGGGCGCGCTGCACGCCCTGGCGGCGGCGGGGGCGGTGCTGATCTACCTCGGGACCTTCGCGCGCGTCGCGCGGTTCGGGAGCTTCCCGCTCGCGCTCCTCGCCGGGCTGGCGGCCTGGTCGCTCGCCGCCTGGCCGATTCTGGGCATGGAGCTGGACTTCTGGCGGGCGCTCGCCTGCGTCGCGGCCGGCGCCGGTTTCGCGGCGCTGGTCGGCCGCCGGTCCGCCGGACCGGGCGCGGCCGTTTCCGCGCCCGCCTCGTGGCGCTACCTGCTTGGCCGGGCCGCGGTCGCCGGCGCGGCGATCGCGGCGATCGCGACGGCGGCGCCCTTCATCGGGCCGGCGCTCGCCGGCCTGCTGCTGAGCTTCCCGATCACGCTTTCGACGACCGGCTGGGCGCTGAGCGGGCATTACGGCCTCGATTTCGTCGCCGCCGCCTTTGCCTCGGCGCGCAAGGCGATGTCGCTCTACGTGCTGTTCTGCGCGATCCTGCTGGGATTGCTGGAGGTCCGCGCGCTGGACGGGCCGCTGGCGGTGGTCGCGGCCTTCGCCGCCGTCGCGGCGCTCGGCGCCGTTTTCGCGCTGGCCTATTCCCGGCTTCGCGCCCGCGCGCGGAGGTGAGGGGCGGGGCGGCCGCGAACGCGGTTTTCCTTGCCCCGGCGCGGCGCGCGTGTTGTCATGCCGGCCGGACGCAAACGGCATGGGAGGACACGGGGATGGCGCTCGACCGGATAGACGATGGGCGGATCGACGAGGGGCCGCGCGGCCCGTTCCCCTTCGACGCGGCGACGGCGGAGCCGGCGCGGCTGCGCCGCCTGTTCCGCTCCGGCGCCTATCGCGGGACGACGGCGAACATGGCCAACGGCTACACGCAGGGCAACCTCGCCATCGTGCCGGAGAAGCACGCGCTCGACTTCGCGCGCTATTGCCAGCGCAACCCGGCGCCCTGCCCGATCGTCGGCGTTTCGGACACCGGCGACCCGCGCATCCCGACGCTGGGCGCGGACCTCGACATCCGCACCGACCTGCCGAGCTACAACATCTACCGCGACGGCGCCCTCGCGGGGTCGGTGGCGGAAATCCCGGATTACTGGCGCGACGATTCGGTGGCCTTCGTGCTCGGCTGCTCGCTCTCCTTCGAGGAGGCGCTGATGCAGGCGGGCGTGCCGCTGCGCCATATCGAGCTGGACCGCACGCCGCCGATGTTCCGCACCTCGATCGCGACGGTCCCGTCCGGGCCGTTCGGGGGCGGGATGGTGGTGTCGATGCGCCCGATGCTCCCGGCCGACGCCATCCGGGCCTCGGCGATCACGGCGCGCTTCCCGCACACGCACGGGATGCCGGTGCATATGGGCGACCCGGCGGCGATCGGCGTCGCCGATGTGAACGAGCCGGACTGGGGCGAGCCGACGGAGTTCCGCGACGGCGAAATCCCGGTGTTCTGGGCCTGCGGGGTGACGCCGCAGAACGCGATCCGCGAGGCCGGGATCCCGCTGGTGGTCACGCACACGCCGGGCGCGATGCTGATCGCGGACATCCCCAGCGCCGTGTCCTGACCGTCCGGGAAGCGCCGGCGGCGGGGCGGGGCCGCGCGGCCTTCGCCCGCCGCCGGCGACCCGGCCAGCCGGCCGGCCTCAGTGGTAGACCAGCGTCGGCAGCCAGGTCGCCAGGCTCGGATAGGCGATCAGCAGCAGGATCATCCCCATCATCGCGACGAGGAAGGGGATCGAGCCGATCGCCACGTCGTTGAAATGGCCGCCGCGCGTGCGGATGCCGTGCACGACATAGAGGTTGACGCCGATCGGCGGCGTGATCAGCGCGGCCTCCATGAGCAGCGTGATCATGATGCCGAACCAGACGTCCGAGAACTCCGGCACGCCGAGCGCCATGACGATCGGGAAGACGATCGGCACGGTGGTCAGCATCATCGACAGCGTCTCCATGAACATGCCGAGGAACAGGTAGAACACCACGATCAGCAGGATCGTCTGCACCGGGGTCAGGCCCATCGCGGCGATGAAGTTCAGCATCGCCTGCGTGATGCCCATGAAGCCGAGCACGAAGTTGAGGAAGATCGCCGCGAACACGATCAGCATGATCATCGCGGTCGTCCGCATCGTGCCCTCGAAGGCGTCGCGCAGCATCCGCAGGTTGAGCGTGCGGAACGACGCGGCGATGATCACCGCCATGCACACGCCGATCGACGCCGCCTCCGTCGGCGTGGCGACGCCGGCGTAGATCGACCCCACCACGGCCGCGAACAGCACGATCGGCGGCAGCAGGTCCGGCAGGCAGCGGATGCGGGCGCCCCAGTCGGTCGCCACGCGCCGGCCGCCCCAGACCGGGCGGTACAGGCAGGCGCAGACGATCGACAGCATGAACAGGCTGGACAGGATCAGGCCGGGCACGATGCCGGCGAGGTAGAGTTCCGGGACGGAGGTGTCGGTCAGCAGCCCGTAGATGATCAGGTTGATCGAGGGCGGCACCAGGATGCCGAGCGTGCCGCCCGCCGCCAGCGAGCCGAGGAACAGCCGCTCGTTGTAGCCGCGCGCCTCGATCTCCGGGTAGGCGACCGTGCCCACCGTCGCCGCCGTCGCCACGCTGGAGCCGGAACTGGCGGCGAAAATCGTGCAGGAGCCGATATTGGCGTGCATCAGCCCGCCGGGCAGCCAGGACAGCCACTGGATCACCGCCGCGTACATCCGCCGCGCGATGCCGGCGCGCAGCATGATCTCGCCGAGCAGGATGAACATCGGCACCGCGACCAGGATGAACTCCTTGCTCTTGTCCCAGTAGATTTCCGCCAGCGCCGGCGTCAGCGTGCCGCCCATCGAGATGTTGTCGAGGACGAAGCTCAGGATGCCGAGGACCGCCGCCACCGGGACGGCGGCGAGCACCAGGATCAGCAGCCCGACGATAATCGCAAGCGCCACGGCTCAGCCCTCCCCGCCGCGCCGGCCCGCCGAGGGCGTGGCGAGCTTCACATCGACGCCGTGCGTCTCCTCCTCCACCGTCTCGGCGATGGTGGGCACGCCGGCGACGCGCGACACCAGGTCCCAGTTGCGCTGGACCAGCGCCGTCAGCGCGTACAACGTGACGAACACCAGCGTCACGAAGAACAGCGTCAGCCCCGCCACCCAGAACAGTTGCGGGATCCATTGCGGCGTGCCGAGCGTGGTGATCGACACCGAGTTGTAGACCCAGGAATTGTTGAACGAGACGAAGGCGTAGTAGGTCATGATCGACATGAAGTAGAGCAGCAGCGCGAGGCCGAGCACATCCAGCACGGCGGTGACCGGCCGGGGCAGCAGGTTGTACAGCGCGTCGATCCGCACGTTCGAGCGGTGCAGCAGGCAGTAGGAATAGGCCCAGGTCGTCGTCGCCGAGAAGACATAGCCGGAATACTCGTCCGACCCGCTCATCGTCACGCCGAACAGCTTGCGGGAAAGCACGTCCACCGTGACCATGACGGCGGCGGCCAGCAGGGCCGCGCCGCCGACCCAGACCGCGTAGCGCGAAAGCCTTTCCAGGCGCGCATGGATCGTCGCGAGCATCGTTCGCCGCCTCCTCGGGGACTGTCGAGGGAAGGCGCCGCGGACCCCCGTGGTCCGTTCGGGGGGGTCCGCGGCGCCGGCTCCTCCGCCGCCGGCCCGGATCAGTCGAGCGCGGCCGTCATGCCGGAGATTTTGCCGATGGTGGCGTTCCACTCATCGACGCATTGCTGCGTGCCGCAACGCTTGGCCCAGCGCTTCAGGACGAAGTTCTCGACGACCTCCTTCAGCTTGGCCTTGTCGGCGTCCGTCGGCTCGATCGGGACCATGCCGCCCGGCTCGCCGACATCGCAGGGGCCGGAGGCGTTGCAGTCCATGCCGCGCTGGTCGTTCGCCGCCGTGGCGACCCACATCTCCTCCTCCAGCGTCGCCAGGTGCTCCTGGAAGAAGGCCTGGGTCTCGGGGGAGAGGCTGTTCCACACATCGATGTTCATCGCCAGGAAGGACGAGGCGTAGCCCAGCCGGATGCGGATGTTGTGCGTCACGACCTGCCACCACTTGGCGTTGTAGGCCGGCAGCGTGCCGGTCAGGCCGCAATCCGCGACGCCCTTCTGGAGCGCGGGCACCACCTCGGCGAAGGCGATGGTGACGGCGCTGCCGCCCACGCCCTCGATGAAGTCGCCGAGCGTGGTGCTGTAGGTACGGATCTTCTTGCCCTCGAGGTTGTCGAGGCTGTACTCGGTGATGCTCTTGTCGCCGAGGTTGCACCACAGCTGCTGGCTCGGCCAGGCGTAGATCATCAGGAGCTTGGCGCCGTACTTGGTCTCGAACTCGCGTTCGAGGATGGCGCGGTAGGACTCGTTGGCCTCGCGGTACAGGCCGAGGTCCTGGATGACGCCGGCCAGGTCCGCGCCCTCGATCATCGGGCTGTCCTGCGCGACATAGGTGGTGACGCCGTGCACGGCGTCGAACACGCCGAGCTTCAGCAGGCGCATGATCTCGAAGCCGGACAGGCCGAGTTCGGTCTGCGACTTGGCGTTGGCCGTCAGCTTGCCGCCGGAGAGTTCGGGCACGCGCTCGTTCCAGAACGGCCCCTCGCGCTCCTTCCAGTGGTCGAGGAAGCTCCAGGTGCCCACGACCTTGAACTCTTTCTCGTCGAGTTGCGCCGAGGCCGGGCCGGCCGCGGCCGCGAAGGCCAGCGCCCCGATCGCGACGCCGGCGGCGAGGATTTTCCTCGGAAGATGGAATTCCATGCGAAACCTCCCGTTTCTTTTTTTGTCCGGGCGAACCTTAGCGGCCCCGCCCGCCCCCGGCAACTCCCGCGAGGCCGGGATTCCGGTCGGACCGCGCGCCCCCGGCGCGCGCGTGCGCGCGATCCAGCTCGTCGCGCGGCCGCAGCCCCCGCGCGGCGTCGCCGCGCGCCGCGCGGGCGCGGAACCTCGTCCCGGCGTCGTGCTCCGCCGGCCGGTCGCGCGAAGCCTCGGGACCTCCGGGCGTGAATCCGGTCATGCGCGTTCTCCCCCTCGGCCGGCCGGTGTCCCGGCCCTGGCGCCGGACACAGTATACGCGCCGCCGGCCCGCTCCGCGACCTCCGCCGGCGCGATCGCCGTTTGCGCGATCCGGGGGCGCGGTGTTACGGTTCCCGCGGGGCCGGGACCGGCCGGATGTTCGCAAGGGAGGATCGAATCGTGACCCATTGGAATACGATGCGTCTCGCGGCCGCCGTCGCGCTCGGCGCGGTTCTCGCCGCGCCGGCGGCGTTCGCCGAATGCCCGTCGGGGTCGAGCAAAATCGCCGGCAGCCCGCTTTTCAGCGCCAGCGGGACCTGCAAGGACATCGCGGTGTCGGGGACGACCGTCTCGGCGAAATGCACCGTCTACAAACTCGCGGCCGAGGATGTGAACGCATCCGGGGACGACCGCTACGAGCGCGAGACGACGACCTGCAACAGCACGTCGTTCGATCTCGACGACCATATCGCGGCCAATGACAGCGGCCAGCTGTCCTGGGGCGGTTCGGACTTCGCCGACGATTGCGACGACATCCAAATCACGGTGACCAGCGACGCGCTGGAGGTGTCGGCCGATTGCGACGCGCCCTCTTACGCCCCCGCCGCGCGAGGGTACGCCGAGGGCACGCTCAAGAACCGCGCCGGCAGCGGCTCGAACACGGGCGGCGTCCTGGTCGCCATCCCGTCGTCCACATCGACGACTCCGTCGATCTCGCTGAACTGACCCCGCCGGCCGGCCGCCTCCGCGCCCGCCGTTTGCCCGGCCCGGCGCGGCGGCGGTAGGATTTCCCCGCGGCCGGGAGCGGCCGGCCGTTCGCAAGGGAGGACCGGATCGTGGCCCATTGGAATACGATGCGTCTCGCGCTCGCCGTCGCGCTCGGCGCGCTTCTCGCGGCCCCGGCGGCGCGCGCCGAATGCCCCGCGGCCTCGGACCAGGTGGCCAGCAGCCCGTTTTTCAGCGCCAGCGGGACCTGCAAGAACATCTCGGTGTCGGGAACGACCGTCTCGGCGGAATGCACCATCTACAGCCTCGTGCTTGAGAACGTGAACGCGGCGGGGGACAACCTCTACGGGAGCATTCACGAGACCTGCAACAGCACGTCGATCGATCTCGACGACCATATCGAGGCCAAGGACGGCGATCTGTCCTGGGGCGGTTCGGACTTCGCCGAAAACTGCGACGATGTCGAGGTCGCGTTGAGCGGCGACTCGCTGACGGTGACGGCCGATTGCCACTCGGCCGCCGCCGCGGAGGCGCGGGCCGAGGGCACGCTCAAGAACCGCGCCGGCGGCGGGGCGGTCGCGGGCGGCGTCCTGGTCGCCATCCCGTCGTCGACATCGACGACTCCGTCGGTTTCGCCGAACTGAACCCGCCGGCCGGCCGGCGCGGCCCCGCGCCGCGCTTGCCTCGGGCGCGGCGAACCGCTTTACTCCCGCCCGCGAGCGAAGCGGGCGGGGAGGGCGCGATGCCGGAGATCCGGACCGACGACGGGGTCGGGCTGTACTACGAGGAGGCCGGCTCCGGGACGCCGGTGGTTTTCGTCCACGAATTCGCGGGCGACCATCGCAGCTGGGAGCCGCAGATGCGGCATTTCTCGCGCCGCTACCGCGCCATCGCGTTCAACGCGCGGGGCTACCCGCCCTCCGATGTGCCCGGCGGCGCCGAAGCCTATTCCCAGGCGCGCGCCGCCGCCGACATCCGCGCGGTGCTGGACGGGCTGGACATCGGCGAGGCGCACATCGTGGGGCTGTCGATGGGCGGCTTCGCCACGCTGCATTTCGGCCTGAACTGGCCCGAACGCGCGCTTTCGCTGGTCGTCGGCGGCTGCGGCTACGGCGCGGAGCCGGGGGCGCGCGACAGGTTCCGCGCCGAGACCGAGGCGACGGCCCGGCGCATCCGCCGCGACGGCATGGATTCGGCCGGCGCCGCCTACGCCACGGGGCCGACGCGCGTGCAGTACCAGAACAAGGACCCGCGCGGCTGGGCCGAGTTCGAGCGCCAGCTGCGCGAACACTCGACCGAGGGGTCGGCGCTCACCATGCTCGGCGTGCAGCGGCTGCGCCCGTCGCTCTACGACCTGGAGGCGGAGATGCGGGCGCTCCTCGTCCCGACGCTGATCGTCAACGGCGACGAGGACGAGCCCTGCCTCGACCCCGGCAACTTCATGAAGCGGACCATCCCGTCAAGCGCGCTGGTCGTGCTGCCGCGCGCCGGCCACACGATCAACCTGGAGGAGCCGGCGCTGTTCAACATGTTCGTGGACGACTTCCTGCACCGGGTCGAGGCCGGCGCCTGGGGCCTGCGCGACCCGCGCTCGCAGACGGGGAGCATCCTCGGCGACGCGGCCAGGGAGGACTGAGCGGTGCGGCTCGCCGGGCGCGCCGCCCTGGTCACCGGCGCGGCGAACGGGATCGGGCTGGCGTCGGCGCGGGCGCTGGCGGCGGAGGGGGCGGCGGTCGCGCTCGCCGATCTCGACGGCGCGGCCGCGCGGGCCGCGGCCGAGGCGATCGCGGCCGAGACGAACGCCCGGACGGAGGGGCTGGACTGCGACGTGGCGGACGCGGAGTCGGTGGAAGCGGCCGTCGCGGCGGCGGCCGGCGCCTTCGGCCGGCTCGACACGCTCGCCTGCATGGCGGCCACGCTGACCGAGCGCCTCGACGTGGTGGACCTGCCCGAGGCGGAGTGGGAGCGGACCTTCCGCGTCAATGTCGCCGGCTCCTTCCTCGCCTGCAAATACGCGATCCCGCACATGCGGGCGGCCGGCGGCGGGTCGATTGTCCTCACCGCCTCGCAGATGGGCCGCGTCGCCTGGCCCGGCTCGACGGCCTATTGCGCGACCAAGGGCGCGATCCTGCAACTGGCCAGGGGGATCGCGCTCGACCATCGCGGCGAGAACATCCGCTGCAACACCGTCTCCCCCGGCGGCGTCGCGACCGGCCGGCTGCTCGCCCGCTGGGCCGACATGGAGGAGGCGGAGCGCGAATGGGGGCCGAAACACGCGCTCGGCCGCCTCGGCCGGGTGGAGGAGATCGCCGCCGGCGTCGTTTTCCTCGCCAGCGACGAGTCCAGCAACATGACCGGCGCCGACCTGCTGCTCGATGGCGGCTACACGGCCTGGTAGGGGAGGGGACGGGCATGGCGGAGGACAGGGGCGCGGCCGCGAGGACCGCGACGGCGGACGACCTGCCGATCCTGGAGCTGCGGCGGATCGAGGCCAATGTGATCGCCCCGATCTACGACGAAATGGCGGCCCGCCTCGGCGAGGCGCAAGCGCGGGACATCCTCGGCGCGGCCATCGAGAAGGCGGCGATCGCCCAGGGCCGCGCGCTGGCCGAGGCCCGGCCGGAGGGCGCGCCGGACGGCCTGGCCGGCTTCGTCGCGCTGTTCGAGCGGTGGAAGGCCGGCGGCGCGCTGGAGGTCGAGGTGCTGGCCGAGTCGGAGGACCGCTTCGACTTCGACGTCACGCGCTGCCGCTACGCCGAGATGTACCGCGAGATGGGGCTGGGCGACATCGGCCACCTGCTGTCCTGCGGGCGCGACGGCGCGTTCTGCGACGGCTACGACCCGCGCATCCGCCTGGAGCGCGGCCGCACCATCATGCGCGGCGCCGAGCGCTGCGACTTCCGCTACACCTTCGCGCCGGAGGCGTAGGGGCATGGGCGCGGGGCCGCTGGCGGGGACCAGGGTCGTCGAATTCGCCGGGATCGGCCCGGGGCCGATGGCGGCGATGCTCATGGCCGACATGGGCGCGACCGTGCTGCGGATCGAGCGGACGGCGGACTCCGGCCTCGGCCTCGCGCGGCCGCTGGAGGCCGACACCACCTTCAGGAGCCGCAAGGCGGTCGCGCTCGACCTGAAGACGCCGGAGGGGGCGGCCCGCGCCCTGCGCCTCGTGGCCGAGGCGGACGCCCTTGTCGAGGGGTTCCGCCCCGGCGTGATGGAGCGGCTGGGCCTGGGGCCGGACGAGTGCCTCGCCCGCAACCCCCGGCTGGTCTACGGGAGGATGACCGGCTGGGGGCAGGAGGGGCCTCTGGCCCACGCCGCCGGGCACGACCTCAACTACATCGCGCTGACCGGCGCGCTCGCCGCCATCGGGCGCGAGGGGCAGGCCCCGGCGCCGCCGCTCAACCTGGTGGGCGACTACGGCGGCGGCGCGCTCTACCTGGTCGTCGGCGTGCTGGCGGCGCTGCTGGAGGCGCGCGGCTCCGGCCGGGGGCAGGTCGTGGACGCCGCGATGGTGGACGGCGCGGCCTCGCTGATGGCGGCGGCCTACGGCATGTTCGCGGCCGGCCTGCTGCGGCCCGGCCGGGGGACCAACGTGCTCGACTCCGGCGCCTATTTCTACGACGCCTACGAATGCGCGGACGGGAGGTACGTTTCCGTCGCCGCCATCGAGGGCAAGTTCCACGCCGAGATGTTCCGCCTGATGGAGCTCGATCCGGGGTTGGTCGAGCGGCAGATGGACCGGGCGGACTGGCCGCGCCTGAAGGCCATCGTCGCCGCGCGCTTCCGCGAGAAGACGCGCGACGAGTGGACGGCGGTCATGGGCGGCTCGGACGCCTGTTTCGCGCCGGTGCTGGAGATCGGCGAGGCGGCGGACGACCCGCATATCCGCGCCCGCGGCACGCTGGTGGAGGTCGCGGGCGTGACGCAGCCGGCCCCCGCCCCGCGCTTCTCCCGCACCCCCAACCCGCCCCCGACCCCGCCCGTCCGCGCCCACATGGTGCCGGTCGAGGACGCGCTCGCCGGCTGGCTCCCGCCGGAAGAGATCGCGGAATGGGCGGGGGCGTAACGGCGGGCGAAAAGGTCGCGAAGACCGGGGAGGCCGCGAGATGAACGGGTCAATGCCGTCGAGCGCGGGACCGCCGCGAATCGAAACCCTGACGGTGCGGAATTTCCGCGCGCTGCGGAATGTCGAGTTCAAGCGCCTCACGCCACTGACGGTGCTGCTTGGCCCGAACGGCAGCGGCAAGTCCACGGTGTTCGATGTTTTCGCCTTTCTCGCGGAATGCTTCCAATCCGGCCTGCGCGGCGCCTGGGACAAGCGCGGCCGGGCCCGGGAAATCAAGACCCGCGGCGCAGGCGGGCCGGTGACGATTCAGATCCAGTACCGCGAACGGCCGGGGACGCCTTTGATAACCTACCATTTGGAAGTGGACGAGATCGGGGGCCGACCGTTGGTTGCCTACGAATGGCTGCATTGGCGGCGAGGCAGCCATGGAAAGCCCTTCCGATTCCTCGAATACGAACGTGGCCAAGGCCGGGCCATAAGCGGCGAGGTGCCGGATGAGGTGGATGAGAGGGTCGACATTCCTCTCAAGTCCTCCGACCTGCTCGCGGTCAACGCGCTGGGACAATTCCAGGAGCACCCCCGCGTGGCGGCGTTGCGCGACTTCATCATGGGATGGCACGTCTCTTATCTTTCCGCCGAAAGCGCGCGCGCCCTTCCGGAGGCGGGGCCGCACGAGCGTTTGACCCGGACCGGCGACAATCTGGCCAACGTCATCCAATACTTGGCCGAACGACACCCGGACCGGCTCGAAGGCATTTTCGCCGCCTTGCGCCGGCGTGTGCCGCTCATCGAGAGCGTGCTGGCCGACGTAATGGAGGACGGGCGGCTCCTGCTGCGAATCAAGGACGCCCCGTTCAGCCATCCGGTGCTGGCTCGTTTCGCTTCCGATGGCACGCTGAAGATGCTGGCCTATCTCGTGCTGCTGTACGATCCGGAACCGCCGCCTTTCATCGGCGTCGAGGAGCCGGAGAATTTCCTCCATCCGCGCCTGCTACACGAATTGGGCGAGGAATGCAGCGCGGCCACCGAGCGCACGCAGTTGCTTGTCACCACCCATTCGCCGTTTTTCCTCGACGCGCTGCGGCCGAACGAGGTGCGCATCCTGTGGCGCGACGAACATGGCCATACCCAAACCGCGCGCGCCGAAGATTCTTGCGGCGTCCCCGAATTCATGGGAGAGGGCGCGCTGCTCGGCAATCTGTGGATGGAGGGCCATTTCGGCGCCGGCGATCCCCTGACGCGCCACGGCGCGCCGACGACGGGCGGACGCGGCGCGTGACGGCGAGCCATCTGGAGGTGCTGACCGAGGAGCAGTCGATGGAGGCGTTCCTGGGGAGCTTGCTACCGCGACTGCTGCCCGCCGACGCTACTTTCAGGATACGCTCGTTCCGGGGCAAAAATCAACTGTTGAAGGAATTGCCGAGTCGTCTTAGGGCCTATGCGAAGTGGATCCCCGATAACTATCGAATTGTCGTCTTGATCGACCGAGACAACAGCGATTGCCACGACCTCAAGAGAAACCTGGAGGCCGAAGCGGCCAAGGCCGGCCTGCCGACCAGATCGCGGCCTCGTGGCGGGGCGTGGCGGGTCGTCAACCGCGTTGCTATCGAAGAACTGGAGGCGTGGTACTTCGGCGATTGGGACGCCGTGCGCGCGGCTTACCCGCGCGCGTCGGCGGCCGTTCCCGGTCGCGCCGCCTATCGTTTTCCCGACGCCATCCGCGGCGGGACCTGGGAAGCATTCGAGCGGGTTATGAAAAAGCACGGTTACTTCAGGCAAGGGCTGCGCAAGGTCGAGGCCGCCCGCGCAATCGCCCCGCATATCGACCCGGAGCGCAACGCTTCGCCGAGCTTCGCCTGTTTCCGCGACGCGATCCTGGAGGCGGCCGCCCCGTAGCCTCCCCCGCCCCCCTACTCCTCGTAAGGCTCGATCCTGTCGGAGGACATGGCGTAGCCGGCGTCGGCGATGTCGGTTTCGATGGCGGAGGCCTCCAGCGTGCCGGTGACCCAGACCGGCTCGAACAGGCCCGCGCCCTCGTGCGGCGGGTCGGCCGTCACGTGGATCAGCTGGTTCGGCGGCGGCGGCGGCACATGGATGCAGGCCCCGACATAGGGCACCAGCATGAACGAGGTCACGCCCGCCGCCGCGAACTCCAGCGGCACCACGAAGCCCGGAATGCGCACCCGCTTGCCGTTGTAGGCGGTGGTCACCGAGGCCGCGCCGTCCACGTCCGACGCCTCCAGTTCGCCGTGCCGGACGACGCCGATCCCCTTCAGCACATCCGCCAGCAGGCCGCCATCCTCGCCCGGAACCAGGTCGTCCCAGGAAAGCTGGATCGGCGCCTCGCTGGCGCGGGCCGGACCGCCGGCGAGCGCGAACGCCGCCGCCCCCAGCCCCGCCAGCGCCCCGCGCCGCGTCGTCGCGCGCGCCATCGCCGCCTCCCTCAGTGCCTCGCCGTCAGGCCGTCGGCGACCGACAGCCGGTACGCCCGGACCGCCGGCCCCAGCCCGGCCAGCGCGCCCGCCAGCACCACCGCCGGCAGCGCCGCAGCCTCCCGCGCCGACAGGCCCGACAAGGGAAGATACAGGCCGAAGGCGGAGTCGATCAACGGCCGCGCGACCGCCAGCCCGGCGTAGAGCAGCGCGACCCCCAGCGCCGCCCCCGCCGCCGACAGCAGCGTCGCCTCCAGCGTCAACAGGCCGAGGATCGCGCGCGGCCGCGCGCCCACCGCCCGCAGGATCGCCATCTCGCGCCGGCGCTCGTTCAGCCCGGCCCGGATCGTCGCCGCCATGCCGAGCAGCGCCGTCGCCACCACCATCGCCGACACGCCGGCCAGCGCCGTCTCGGCCACGCCGACGATGCCCCACAACTCCTGCAGCGCCACGCCGGGCAGGATGGCGAGCAGCGGCTCCTCGCGGTACTCGTTGATCGCGCGCTGCAGCCGGAAGATGCGCAGGCGCGACTTCACGCCGATCATCGCGGCGGTGACGGCCTTCGGCGTCAGGTCCATCGCCCGCACCTCGTCGGCCGAAATCCGCAAGCCCGGAATCCGGCCGCCGCCGCGCCAGTCGACATGGATCGCCTCGATGGCTTCGAGGCCGACCAGCACCGCCCGGTCCACCGGCGCGCCGGTCTTCTCCAGCACGCCGGAAATGCGGAAGGGCTTGTCGTCGTGGTCGCTGAACGAGGCGAGGCCGTGCGAGACGATAATGGGGTCGCCGACCCGGTAGCCGAACCTCGCCGCCACGTCGGCGCCCACCACGGCGTCGAACAGGTCGTCGAACCGCCCGCCCTCGGCGAAGGCGAGCGGCTGGCCGCCCCGGTAGCGGTAGCGGTCGAAATACTCCGGCGTCGTGCCCATCACCCGGAAGCCGCGATGGCTGTCGCCGAGGGAGACCGGCACGATCCACTCCACCTCCGGCCGGGCGGAGATGTCGAGGTAGCTCTCCCAGGAGACGTTGTTGGTGGCGTTGCCGACGCCGAACACCGAATAGAGCAGCAGCTGCACGCCGCCGGACCGGGCGCCGACGATCAGGTCGGTGTTCGAGATCGTGTCGGCGAAGCTGGCGCGCGCGCCGGTCCGCACCTTCTCGACGCCGAGGAACAGCGCGACCGACAGCGCGATCGCGAAGGCGGTCAGCCCGGCCGTGGCCCGGCGGGCCAGCAGCGAGCGCGCGGCGAGGCGGAGCAGGATCACGCCGCCTCCTCCCGCGACACGGCCGCGATGTCGGACAGTTCGACCGCGCGGTCGAAACGGGAGGCGAGGCGGCGGTCGTGGCTCACCATCAGGAGCGCGGCGCCGGCCCCGCCGGTGCGGGCGAACAGCGCGTCGAGGAAGGCCGCCCGCGCGTCCTCGTCCAGCGCCGAGGTCGGCTCGTCCGCGACGATCAGCCCCGGCCCGCCGATCAGCGCCCGCGCGGCGGCGACGCGCTGCTGCTGGCCGACGCTGAGGCTGGCCGCCGGCGCCGTGGCGGCGAGGCCCTCCGGCAGGCCGAGCGCCGCCATCGTGTCCAGCGCGCGCCGGCGCCCGTCCCCGGCCCGCTTGCGCCGCCCCGGCGCGAAACGGAGCGCCAGCAGCACATTGTCGAGCGGCGTGGCGTAGGGCAGCAGGTTGAACATCTGGAAGATCACCCCGATGTTCTCGGCCCGGAACCTGTCCCGCGCCCCGCCCGGCAGCCGGGCGATGTCGGTCCCCGCGATCTCGACGCTCCCGCGCGCCGGCGCGACGACGCCGCAGACCAGGCCGAGCAGGGTCGATTTCCCCGACCCGCTCTCGCCCATCAGGAGCGCGCGCTCGCCCGCGGCGACGGCGAAGCCGGGAACGCGCAGCCGGAACGGCGGCCGCCCCGGCCAGGCGAAATCGACCCCGCGAAGGCGGATGGCGGGAACGCCGCCCTCCGGCGCCCCGCCGCCCGCCTCGGCGCTCCGGTCAGAGCTTGCCGGCGAGGTCGAGGACGGGGTCGTCCCGTTCGATCCCGAAGACATGGGCGCCCGTCGCGGTCACCGCCTCGACCTCCAGTTCGAGGGCGTTGGGGAACAGCGCGAAATAGTGGAGCTCGATCCGGTCCGCGGCCTCCGGCGCGGCGCAGGTCAGCAGGTATTCGGCGTGGAACTCGGAGTGCCTTTCGCCGTCCTCCTCGCCCGCGTGTTCGGCGTGCTCGTCCGCGTGCTCGTCCTTGTGCTCGTCGTCGTGTTCGGCGTGCTCGTCGTCGTGCTCGTCCTTGTGTTCGTCGTCGTGTTCGGCGTGTTCGTCGTCGTGCTCGTCCTGCTCGTGTTCGGCCTCGACCTTCGTCGCGGCGCAACCCGCGGCTTCGGGGAAGCGGAACAGGTCCAGCGGACGGGCGAGCCGGACCAGCGCCGCCGCGATCGCCGCCTTGTCCGCGTTGCTTTCGGCCGGGTGCTCGAAGCCGACGATGTCGGCGCCGGGCGCCCGGAGCGCAAGCAGGATCCGGTCGCCTTCCATGGCGATGGAGAGCGAGCCGTGCCCGTGGACATGGGCGCTCATCTCGCGGGTTTCGGCCGCCGCGCCGGCCGCGCAGGCGACCGCGAAGGCGGAAGCGAGCGCCGGAGCCGTGAATTTCGATTTCATGGCGTTCCTCCGATAGCCTAACGTCCGGGTCCGTGCGAATTGCCGGATGTTATATCGTATGGCGCCGGGCCGGGCCGGGAAAGGCGCTTTCCGCCGCCCGCCCCGCCTCACGCGCCGCCGGCGGCGCGGCGGCGGCGCGAGAAGACCATCTCGTTCGTCGCCAGTTCCTCGGGCTCGCCGACCCAGGCGTAGGTCACCAGCGTCGGCTCCAGCGCGCAGCTGGTGATCTTGTGGTCGAAATCGGGCGTGTTCAGGATCAGCGAGCCGGGCGCGTACACCGCCGCGTCGTTCTGCGACATCGCGCCGGAGAGGCAGATGTAGCTCTCGGTGATCCCCGCGTGGGCGTGCGCCGGATAGATCGTCTTCGGCGCGAACAGCACGCAGCCGAGGATCAGGTCGCGCGCCACCACCGGACCGAAGGGGCCGAGGAACTCGGCGTAGGCGTATTTCCGGTCCAGCTTGCCCGGCATCGCCCGGTAGCCGTACTGCCAGGCCAGTTCCGGCGCGATCGCCTCCAGGCACCGCACCAGCGGGCCGACATTCGTGCGCTTGCCGTTGTCGAGCGCGCGGGAGAGATGGGCGCAGACCGGCTTCGTCTCCGGCTCGTAGGCGAGGAAGGCCGGGTTCGCGGCCATTATCCGGCCCAGCCGCGCGCGCACCGCGCGGTGGTGCGAACGGATCGGCGGGCTGCCGCCGGACGAGCTGTGGCGGTAGATCCAGTAGATCTCGCTCAGCAGGTAGCCCCAGTCGGGCAGGTCCTCCAGCGTCGGCGCCAGGGCCGTCTCCGCGTCCGTGTCCGGCGGCTCGGTGGAAGGCGAGGTCATCGTCGCGCGCTCCGTCGTTTCCGGCGGCGCGCCGCCCCGGCCGGGAAGGGCGTCCGCCGTCCCGACAGGATAGGGCGGTCGCGCGGGGTTTCAAGGGCCGGCGCTATCGTCCGCCGCCTTCGTCGTCGCGCGCCATCGCGTCGAGCGCCGCCTGCAGGATATAGGCCGCCGCCGCGCCGTCGATCTTGCGGGCGCGCTTCTTGCGGCCGAGGTCGGCGGCGATCATCGCGCGCTCCACCGCCATCGTGCTCATCCGCTCGTCCTGGAAGGCGACGGGCAGGCCGGTCGCGCCCGCCAGCGCCAGCGCCCGGTCGCGGGCCGAGCGCGCGCGCGGCCCCTCGCTCCCGTCCATGTTGAGCGGCAGGCCCATCACCATGCCGCCGATCCCGCGCTCCCGCGCCAGCCGCGAAATCTCCGCCGCGTCCGTCGCCAGCCGGCCGCGCGGCATCGCGCCGATCGGGCTGGCGACGCGCAGCCCGGAGTCCGAGACGGCGAGGCCGACGGTCTTGCTCCCCGGATCGAGGCCGAGCAGGCGCTCCCCCGGCGCGAGGCGGGCCTTCAGCGCGCCCAGGCTGTCGAGGGCGAGCGCGGGATCGGCGGGTTCCGGGCCGGTCATGCGGGCGGCTCCTCCGCGAACGCTTTGCGCGGGCGGCGCGTGTTGCTGTACATACCCGCCGGTACATCCCCGCCGGGCGCCCGCCGGCGCCGGCGGGCGCGCCCATCCGAAAGGCTTACCCGATGTCGCTCGACAAGGCCACCGTCCGCCGCATCGCCCATCTGGCGCGCATCCGGGTCGAGGAGGACCGGCTGGAGCCGCTGGCGGGCGAACTGAACGCCATCCTCGGCTGGATCGAGCAGTTGAACGAGGTCGACACGAGCGGCCTCGAACCGCTGGCGAGCGTGGCCGGCCACGGCTTGCCGATGCGCGAAGACAAGGTCGGGGACGGCGGCGACCCGGACCTGGTGCTGGCCGGCGCGCCGGACCGGGCCGGCGATTTCTACGCCGCGCCGAAGGCGGTCGAGTGATGGCCGGCCCGAGCGGTCCGCTCGACCTCGGCCTCGCCGCCGCGCGCGACGCGCTGCGCGCCGGCGACCTTTCGCCGGTCGAACTGGCGCGCGCCTATCTCGACGCGATGGAGACGGCGGCGGAGCTCAACTGCTACATCCTGCCGACGCCGGAGCGGGCGCTGGACATGGCGCGCGCGGCCGGGGCGCGGCTGGCGGCGGGCGAGGGGCGGGCGCTCGACGGGCTTCCCATCGGGATCAAGGACCTGTTCTGCACCGAGGGCGTCGCGACCACCGCCGGCTCCCGCATCCTGGAGGGGTTCGCGCCGCCCTACGAATCGCATGTGACGGAAAACCTGTGGCGGGCCGGCGCCGTCATGCTCGGCAAGCTCAACATGGACGAGTTCGCCATGGGGTCGGCCAACACGACCAGCCATTACGGCCCGGTGGCCAGCCCGTGGCGGCGCGCGGACGACCCGGCGGCGCGGCTGGTTCCCGGCGGCTCCTCCGGCGGCTCGGCGGCGGCGGTGGCGGCGCGGATCGCGCTGGCGGCGACGGGGACGGACACCGGCGGCTCGATCCGCCAGCCCGCGAGCTTCTGCGGCGTCGTCGGCCTGAAGCCGAGTTACGGGCGCTGTTCGCGCTGGGGGATCGTCGCCTTCGCCTCCTCGCTCGACCAGGCGGGGCCGCTGGCGCGCACGGTCCGCGACGCGGCGATCCTGCTCGCCGCCATGGCGGGCCACGACCGGCGCGACTCGACCTCCGCCGACCTGCCCGTCCCGGATTTCGAGGCGGCGGCGGCGAACCCCGATGTGCGCGGCCTGCGCGTCGGCGTGCCGCGCGAATACCGGATCGACGGGATGCCGCCGGAGATCGAGGCGCTGTGGGAGCGCGGGATCGAAATGCTGCGCGACGCCGGGGCCGAAATCGCCGACATTTCGCTGCCGCACACGAAATACGCGCTGCCCGCCTACTACATTATCGCGCCGGCCGAGGCGTCGTCGAACCTCGCGCGCTACGACGGCGTGCGCTACGGCCTGCGGGTCGAGGGCGAGGACCTGGACGGGATGTACGCCGCCACCCGCGGCGCCGGCTTCGGGGCCGAGGTCACGCGCCGGGTCCTGGTCGGGACCTACGCCCTCTCGGCCGGCTACTACGACGCCTACTACCTGAAGGCGCAGCGGGTGCGCGCGGCGATCGCGCGCGACTTCGCCGGGGCGTTCGAGCGCGTGGACGCGATCCTGGCCCCGACCGCGCCGTCCGACGCCTTCGCCATCGGCGAGAACGACGACGACCCGATCAGGATGTACCTGAACGACGTGTTCACCGTGCCGTCGAGCCTGGCCGGGCTGCCGGCGATCTCGGTTCCGGCCGGCCTGTCGGCCCGCGGCCTGCCGCTCGGCCTGCAGGTTATCGGCCGGATGTTCGACGAGGAGACCGTGCTGCGCGCCGGGGCCGCGCTGGAGGCGGCGGCCGGCTTCGACGCGCGCCCCGCCGGGGGGGCGTGACATGGCCTACAGGATCGAGGGCGAAACCGGGGCGTGGGAGGTCGTGATCGGCCTGGAGGTCCACGCCCAGATCGTGTCGGAGGCGAAGCTGTTCTCCGGCGCGCCGACGGCCTTCGGCGCCGCGCCCAACGCCCAGGTCTCGCTGGTGGACGCGGCGATGCCGGGGATGCTCCCCGTCGTCAACGAGAGGTGCGTGCGCCAGGCGGCGCGCGCCGGCCTCGCGCTCGACGCCGAAATCGCGCGCGTCAGCGTGTTCGAGCGCAAGAACTACTTCTACCCGGACCTGCCGCAGGGCTACCAGATCAGCCAGTACAAGCGCCCGATCGTCGGCGAGGGCCATCTCGACATCGACGCCGGCGAGGGCCGGCGGCGCATCGGCGTCGAGCGGCTGCACCTGGAGCAGGACGCCGGCAAGTCGCTGCACGACCGCCACCCCGCGAAGAGCTATATCGACCTCAACCGCGCCGGCGTGGCGCTGATGGAGATCGTCTCCAGGCCCGACCTGCGCTCGCCGGAGGAGGCGGGGGCGTACCTGCGCGAGCTGCGCTCGATCCTGCGCCATATCGGCGCCTGCGACGGCAACATGCAGGAGGGGTCGCTGCGCTGCGACGCGAATGTCTCGGTGCGCCGGCCGGGCGGCGACCTTGGCGTGCGGACCGAGATCAAGAACCTGAACTCGATCCGCTTCCTCCAGCAGGCCATCGCCTGGGAGGCGCGCCGCCAGGTCGAGGTTATCGAGGGCGGCGGGACGGTGGCGCAGGAGACCCGCCTGTTCGACGCCGCGCGCGGCGAAACCCGCCCGATGCGGAGCAAGGAGGACGCGCACGACTACCGCTATTTCCCGGACCCGGACCTGGCGCCGCTGGAGCTTTCCGACGCGTGGATCGCGGAGGTCGCGGCCGGGCTGCCCGAACTCCCCGCCGCCAAGCGGGCGCGCTACGCGGGCGAACACGGAATCGGCGCGGAAGAGGCGGCGCGGCTGGCCGAGGAGCCGGAGACGGCCGCGTTCTACGAGGCGCTGGCGGCGGGGCGCGATCCCCGCCCGGCGGCGAACTGGCTGCTGGGGGACCTGTCGGGCGCGCTCAACAAGGCCGGGCTGGGGCTGGCCGACAGCCCGGTCGGCGCGGCGGCGCTGGGCGGCCTGCTCGACCTGCTGGCCGACGGCGCGATCTCCGGGCGCATCGCCAAGGATGTGTTCGCCGAGATGTTCGAGACCGGCCGGGGCGCGGCGGAAATCGTCGAGGCGAAGGGCCTGCGCCAGGTCTCCGACGCCGGCGCGATCGCGGGCGTGGTGGACGCCGTGCTGGCCGAGCACGCCGACAAGGCGGCGGAGTACCGGGCGGGAAAGACCAAACTGCTCGGCTTCTTCGTCGGCCAGACCATGAAACGCACCGCCGGCCAAGCCAACCCCCGCGCCGTCAACGAGGCGCTGCGCGCGCGGTTGGATGGGGGGTGATGGGGCAGCGGCGGCGGGCCAGCGTCGGCCCGCCGCCCCCCGCCGCCGTCCTCAGATCGCCGCCTCCCGCGGGGCCACGACCTGTTCCATCAGGGCGTTGTCCCATTCGCCCTCGACCTCGAAGATGCCGATCGCGCCGAGCAGCGCCGCCTCGATCAGGTTGTGGTTCACATAGGCGTACACGCCCGGCTGGCGGAAGGTGTACATCGCCGCGCCGGCCGAGCCGCCCCGGATGAACCAGGTCTCCATGCCCGTCAGCGGCGGGTCGGAGAAGGAGCCGGTCTCCCACACATGATCCCCGTGGCCGCCGATCAGGTGCGGGCGCGTGTCGCGGTTGGCCTGGTTGTGCACCATCAGCACCGTCTCGCCCACCCGGGCCTTGAGCGCGTTGTCGCCGGTCAGAGCGCCGACCGCGCCGTTGAAGACCGAATGCGTCGGAACCAGCGTCCGCATCGCATCCAGCGAGTCGCCGAAATCGTCGCCCGCCGCCTCGTAACGGATGTAGGCCCCGTCCGCGTCGCGCGGCAGGTAGTAGTCCTGCTCGCCGAAATAGGCGACCCGGTCGTAGCGCAGCGGATTGCCGTCGCGGTCCCGGAGGCCGTCGCGCGGCAGCACCATAATCGCCCCGTTCATGCCGTGGCAGACATGGTAGGGGATCATCGGCCCGCCCGGCGCGCAGTGGTAGGTGAAGCAGCCCGGCTTCACCGCCTTCCAGCGCAGCACCGCCTCCTCGCCGGGGTTCACATGCGTCAGCGCGCCGCCGCCCAGCGCGCCGGTCGAGGCGTGGAAGTCGATGTTGTGGTCCATCTGGCTGGAGGACGGGTTGCGGATCGTCAGCTCCACGTAATCGTCCTGGTGGACAACGATCAGCGGGCCGGGAACCCAGCCGTTGTAGGTCAGCGCCCAGATCGTGGCGTCCTCGTCGGCGTCCACGACCATGAGCTTCTCCTCGGTGACGAGTTCGATCTCGACGATCCGGGGGCCGCCGGGCGCGACCTGCTCGTGCGCCGGCGCGTTGGGGGGCGCGACGAGTTCCTGGCGGATTCGGGGCAGGCCCGAAAGGTCCACGGGCTTGCCGGCCGCGGCCTGGGCGGCGGTCCGGGGTCCGAAGGGGGGCCGGGTCCGGCCGGGCCGGGGCAAGGCGGCCGCCGCGCCGCGCGTTGGCGCCGCCGCCGCCGCGACCGCCGTCGCCGCGCCGGCGAGCGCCGCGCCGCGCAACAGGGTCCTGCGGTCCGTCGCGAAGAGTCGGTCTTTTCGCGGTCCGTTCATCGTCCCTCTCCCTTCGTTTTTCGGTTGCGTCTCCCCCGAATTCGTTTTCGCCCGCCCGGACCCGTCGTCCGCCGGACGAAGCCCGCGGCGCCGTCGCCGGAAAATGCCGGGCGCCGCGCCCCCGCGTGTCCATTGGACACCGCGGGAACATGAAAATGTCGGGCGCGCGCCGCCGATCGGCGCTCGACGGACATAGAGGCGGCGGGCCGGCGGGCGGAAAGGCGTTCGCGGCCCCGTCGAGGGTACTTTGCCGCTCCGGGTCCCGCAAGCGGATGTCCGCGGTCCCGGCCGCTTTCGCGCCGGCGCCGGGGATGGTAGCCTGCGGGGAAACGGCGGCGCGCGCGGGAGGGCGGCATGGCTATCGAGCGGTTCATGGTTCCGGGCGAGGTCGAGCCGGTCAGCCACTATTGCCATGTCACACGGGCGGGCGACACGGTGTGGCTTTCGGGCATGGTCGGGGTGCGGGCCGACGGCTCGATCCCCGAGGACACGGCCGCGCAGTTCGACATCGCGCTGGACACGATCGACCGCTGCCTGCGCCACGCCGGCGGGCGGCCGGAGGACATCGTCAAGGTCCAGGTCTTCGTCACCGACATCGCCGACCGGCCGCGCATCAACCCGAGGCGGATCGCCTATTTCGGCGAGCACCGCCCGGCCTCGACGCTGGTCGAGGTGCCGGCGCTGGTCGATCCGCGGATGAAGGTGGAGATCGAGGCGGTCGCCCATGTCGGCGCGCGCGGCGACGCCGCGATCCGGCGCTTCATGGTGCCGGGAATGCGCGAGCCGGTGAGCCATTTCTGCCATGTCGTGCGCGCCGGCGACACGATCTGGCTCTCCGGCATGACCGGCGTGGCGGCGGACGGCTCGATCCCCGACGACACGGCCGCGCAGTTCGACCTCGCGCTGGCGGCGCTCGACACCGCGCTGCGCGCCGCCGGCGGCCGGCCGGAGGATGTGCTGAAGGTGCAGGTCTTCATGACCGACATTTCCGAGCGCCCGCTCATCAACCCGGCGCGGATCGCCTATTTCGGCGAACACCGCCCGGCCTCGACGCTGGTGGCGGCCTCGGCCCTGGTCGATCCGCGCATGACGGTGGAGATCGAGGCGGTGGCCCACGCGCGCGGGTAACCGCCGCCCGGGCCGCCCCGCGCCCTATCCCGCGCCCCTGGCGGCGTTGCGCCGGAGCGTGTAGAGCGCGCTGGCGACGACCAGCGCCGCGCCGGCCCAGGTCCACGCCGTCGGGACCTCGCCGAAAACGACGAAGCCGATGGCGGCGGCGTAAACCAGGCGCACATAGTCCAGCGGCTGCGCCGCCGACGCCTCCGCCTCCCGGTAGCCGGAAATCATGCAGTACTGCACCGCCGACATCAGCAGCGCGATCCCCGCGATCGCCGCGACCTCCGTCCAGGTCGGCGCGACCCACAGCCACCAGGCCGGGATCGCGTAGGCGAGCGACAGCACGCCGGCGTGCCAGGCCATGATCGTCGCCGGCCGCTCGGTCGCGGCGAGCCGCTTGGTCATAATGACGTTGCACGCCACCAGCGCCGCCGACAGCGCCGCCAGCAGGGCGTAGGCGCTTACGCCCTCGTGGCCGGGGCGCGCGATCAGCAGCACGCCGGCGAAGCCGACGATCGTCGCGCCCCAGCGCCGCGCGCCCACCGTCTCCCCCAGCACCAGGATCGCCAGCAGCGTGGCGAAGAAGGCCCGCGAGAAGCCGATCGCCGTCGCCTCGGCCAGCGGCAGGTGCACCACGGCTGTGAACCCGGTCGTCATCGCCACGATCGAGACGGCGCAGCGCCAGAGGTGGAGTTTCGGGCGCGAGGTGCGCAGCGCGCCGGGGAACGCCCGCGCCAGCGTCGGCGTCAGCAGCAGGAACACGAACATCTGCCGCACGAACAGGATTTCCAGCACCGGCAGGCGCTGGCCCAGATGCTTCACGCCGGCGACCATCGCGGTCCCGGCCAGCCCGCCGGCCAGCAGCCAGAGCGACCCCCGCGCGTTGCCCGACAGCCCGTTCCAGGCGCGGGCGAGGCGGCGAAGCGGGGGGGCGGTCAACGGTTGTGTCCCGGTCTCGGGTGGCGTATGCGCATCGGGCCGGCGGGGTTGTCGGGGCGGAGAGGCGCGGATCGTCGCACGGAACGGGGAGCGGGGCATGAGAAAACTCGACGGCATGGCCGCCTGGGTCACCGGGGCCGGCACCGGCATCGGCGAGGCGGCGGCGCTGGCGCTGGCGCGCGAGGGCGTGGCGGTGACGCTGACAGGCCGCCGGGCCGGGCCGCTGGAGGCGGTCGTCGAGAGGATCCGCGCGGCCGGCGGAACGGCCGAGGCCGCGCCGGGCGACGCGCGCGACCGCGCGGCGATGCGCGCGCTCGCCGCCGGGATCGCCGAACGCCGGGGCCGGCTCGATCTGCTGGTCAACAACCACGGGATCAACGTGACCGACCGCTACTGGAAGGGCGGGGCGCTGGACGGCTGGGACGACGTGATCGACGTCAACGTCAAGGGCGCCTACAACTGCGCCGAGGCGGCGCTGCGCGTCATGCGCCCGCAAGGCCGGGGGACGATTATCGTCACATCGTCCAAGGCCGGGGTGAACTACTCGCTCCGCGCCGGGGTCGCCTATGGGGCCTCGAAGCACGCGGTGATGGCGCTGAGCCAGCTGATCAACACGGAGCACGGCAACGAGGGCATCCGCGCCTGCGCGCTCTGCCCCGGCGAGGTCGAGACGCCGATCCTCGACCACCGCCCGGTCCAGGTCCCGCGCGCCGACCGCGACCGCCTGATCCAGGCCGAGGACATGGGCGAAATCGTCGTCTTCGTCATGAAGCTGCCGGAACGGATCACGCTGAACGAGGTCGTCATCAGCCCCAGCCACACGCGCACGCCGCAACCGGGGGAAGTCTAGGCGGCGGCTTTCCGTTCGACCGGACGGCGCGGATCGGATATGTTCGCGAAAGGCCGCGCGGCGGCGGGCCGGCGGCCGGAAGGCGGGGAGAACGGGGATGGCGGACAGGGACGGCGGACGGGACAAGGCCGGATTCGACAACAACGCCCCGCGGATCGAGGATGTCATCTCGGAGGCGTTCAGCGATGTCCCGGAAAGCGAATGGGCGCGCGTGCCGACCGATCTTTCGCGGCGGCTCGACTACTATATCCACGGGATCGATCGGGAATGAACGCGGTTTTCGCCGACGCCGCGTATTGGGTGGCGATGGCGAACCCGCGGGATCAATGGCATCGCGCGGCGAAACGGGCCAGAGACGAACTCGGCGACGTGAAGCTCGTCACCACCGACGAAGCGCTCATGGAGTTTCTGACCGGGCTGTCCCGGTACGGGCCAGTGTTGCGTTCGCGAGCGGCAAGCACCGCGCGCGCCATTATGTCCAGTCGCGACGTCAAGGTGCTTCACCAGACTCGCGATTCGTTCGTGGCGGGTCTGGACCGGTATCGGAGAAGGCTCGACAAGGACTACAGTTTGCAGGACTGCATCGCATTCAACGCCATGGATGCGGAAGGAATAACGCGCGCGCTGACGCCCGACCGCCATTTCGAGCAGGAAGGGTTCGTCGTGCTGATGTCCTCGCATACGGAATAGAAACCAACGGGGTTGCCGGAAGCCGGCGGGCGGAGCGTCGGCGCGGGCGACAGTCGGGAGGAGCGGAGCATGGCCGCGAGGGAGTTCGAGGGGCGAACGGCGCTGGTCACCGGCGGGTCGCGGGGGATCGGGCGGGCGGTCTGCGTCCGGCTGGCGCGGGGCGGGGCCTGGGTCGCGGTCAACCATTCGGCCAGCCCGGACGCGGCGGCCGAAACGCTCGACCTGGTCCGGGCCGAGGGCGGCGCGGGCGCGGCGTTCCAGGCCGACGTGTCGTCCCGCGAGGCGGTCGGCGCCATGTTCGACGCCATCGAGGCCGAGCGCGGCGCGGTGGACCTGCTGGTCACCAACGCCGGCATCGCCTCGTTCCAGGACAACGCCGAGATGGACCCGGAGCTGTGGCGGCGCATCATGGCCGTCAACCTCGACGGGACCTTCCACTGCGTCTGGCGCGCGCGGGACGCCATGCGGGCGCGCGGCGACGGAAGGATCGTGTGCATGTCCTCGGTCAACGGGATCGCCGTGAGCCGGATGCGCCGCGACCGGCTGATCGCCTACGGAACCTCGAAAGCGGCGGTGATCGGCTTCGCGCGCAACTGCGCCGCCGCCTTCGGGCCGGCGATCCGGGTGAATTGCGTCGCGCCCGGCCTGGTCGACACCGACATGACGAGGGACATGAGCGACGAGATGCGCGCCGCCATCGTCGCCGCCACGCCCGCCGGCCGCACCGGGACGCCGGAGGACATCGCCGAACTGACATGCTTCCTGCTGGGCGACAGGGCGGGGTTCGTCACCGGCCAGACCTTCGTCGCCTCGGGCGGCCTGGTGAACCTGCCCTGACGCCGCGCCCCGCGCGGCGGGCCCCGGACGGCCGCGCGTCAGAAAATCGCGATCGTGCGGGCCTCCAGGCTGACGCGCGGCGGCGCGTCGGGCGGGCTGGTCGGGTCCTCGAAGGCGGCGTGCATGGTGTAGCGCGCGCGCCCGTCGCGGGCCGAGTCGAAGCATTTCAACAGCAGCGCCTCGTTCGGCTCCATGCGCGAGAAGTACACCCAGTCGTGGTCCGGGTTGTGGCGCGCGAAGTAGATCTGGCCCTCGCGGTCGCGATAGCGCAGCGCCAGCGTCACGAAATCCTCCGGCCGCACCGACGGCGCCGCGCACACCGCGAGCGGCGACTCCTCCACCGTCCCGCCGACCGGCCGCCACAGGTTGACGAACATGTAGCGCCGCTCCAGCACCTCCCCGGCCCGCTCCGGCATCAGGTCGCGCACCCGTTGCGGGGCGGAAAGCTCGGTGTAGTCGTTGTGCGCCCAGGGCACGGGGATGTCGTTCGCGCCGTCGCGCGCCGCGACCGAGCGGCTGCGGAAGTTGAAGTCGAAGACATGGACCTCCGCCGCCCCGGTCGCGCGCCGCACCCGCTCGGCGACGGCGGGGTAGTAGGCCTCGCGCACCCAGGCGGCGTCGGCGAAGGGTTCCGCCGGAAAGTCGAAATCGACCAGCGCGAACCCGTCCCGGTCGAGCGCGAACCCGGCCTCGCGCCCGCGCCCGTCGCGCACGCGCATCGGCCGGGGGTCGGGAACCGGCTCGTTCTTCTCCACGTCCGGGCCGGGGTCGTAGAGGAAGTATTCCGGCTCCCGCTCCATCGGCGCGGTGTAGCGGAAGACGCCGGTGACGCCGTTCCCGGCGGCCTCGGCGGTCCGGGCGGCCATGCGCGCGCTCCCCGTCCCGGCGCTCAGCCGAGCTTGGCCAGCAGTTCGGCCGGGATGTGCGGGACCGGGTCGGACTTCTTCCAGCAGTCCAGCCCCTCGACCCGCCCGATCCAGGCGCGGATGGCGGGGTAGTCCTCCAGCGGGAGTTTCTGGACGGCGTGGAGGTGCATCGGCGCGGCGACCGCGATGTCGGCGATGGTGGGGCCGTCGGCGCACAGCCAGTCGCGGCCCGCCAGGCGCGCCTCCAGCATCGCGGCCAGCCCGTGGAAGGTCGGCGCGTGGGCGTCGAGCACGCCCTGGTCCGGCGTGTCGTCCAGGATCGGCTTCACCACGTTCTCGACCAGGTAGACATAGCAGGCGGCGAACCACTTGCCCGATTCCCAGAGCAGCCAGCGCGTCATGTCGGCGCGGACCTTGGGATCGGCCGGCCAGGCATCCGTGTTGCCGGTCTTCTCCGCGCCGTAGACCAGGATGGCGTTGGACTCCCAGAGCGTGAGGTCCCCGTCCACCAGCGCCGGCAGTTCGGCGTTCGGGTTGACGGCGCGGAACTCCGGCTTCTTGTGGTCGCCGCCGAAGTAGTTCAGCAGTTCGCTGTCGTAGCCGGCGCCCACCAGGTCCAGCCCGGCGACGACCTTGCGGCAGTTCACGGTGATCGGGTCGTAGTAGAGTTTCATCGCGGCCCCCTTGCCCCTGTTCGCCCCCGACTATAAAGCCCCCCGCCCCGCCCGGCAACGGCGGGAGCGACCGCGGACCGGCCGGACCGGATTCCGGTGCGGGAAAGCAATGCCCCGGGCGCATACCGTAACGGCAGAGGCGGGCCCGGGGCGTACAAGGCGAGTATGGCGGAACGGGAGCCGGGCGTCGAGCCTTTCCCGCGCGCCCGCGACAATCGAGGCGGCGAGGGCGGCCGGGGCCTCCTTCATCGCGCCTCGGTCCCCGCCAGGGCGGCGGCGCGGATTTCGGCGAGGGTCGTCGCGGGGTTGATCGCGTCCGGGTCGAGGCGCACCTCGATCACGGCCGGGCGGCCGGCCTCCAGCGCGCGCTCGAAGGCGGGCCGGAACCGGGCCGTCTCCGTCACCGTCTCGCCGAACGCGCCGTAGGCCCGCGCGAGCGCGGCGAAGTCGGGGTTGCGCAGGCCGGTGTTGGCGGTCCGGCCGGGATACTCGCGCTCCTGGTGCATCCGGATCGTGCCGTACATGTTGTTGTTCACCACGACGGCGACGATGTTCGCGCCGTACTGCATCGCGGTGGCCAGTTCCTGGCCGTGCATCAGGAAGCAGCCGTCGCCGTTCATGCTGAGCACGATCCGCTCCGGGTGGACCAGCTTGGCCGCGACCGCCGCCGGCAGGCCGTAGCCCATCGAGCCGCTGGTCGGCGCCAGCTGCGTGCGCCAGCCCCGGTAGCGGTAGAAGCGGTGCATCCAGGTCGCGTAGTTGCCGGCCCCGTTGCAGACGATCGCGTCGTCGGGCAGCGTCCGGTCGAGCCAGCGCGCGATCTCGCCCATCTGCACCGGGCCGGGGTTGGGCCGCGGCTCCAGCGTGGCGAGGTAGGCGGCGTGGCAGGCTTCCGCGCTCCCGGCCCAGGCGGCGGGGTCCACCGGCTCCATGCGCTCCAGCGCGGCGGCGAAGGCGCGCGGGCTGGCGACGATCGGCAGGTCCGCCTGGTACACCCGCCCGAGCTCCTCCGCGCCGGGATGGACATGGACCAGCGTCTGGCGCGGCCGCGGGACCTCCAGCAGCGTGTAGCCGGCGGTGGTGATCTCGCCCAGCCGCGCTCCGATCACGAGCAGCGGGTCCGCCGCCGCGATCCGCTCGCGCAGCGCCGGCGGCGCGCCGATGCCGACATGGCCGGCGTAGTTCGGGTGGCGGTTGTCGAAATAGTCCTGGCAGCGGAAGGACACGGCGACGGGGATGGCGTTCGCCTCGGCGAATGCGCGCACGCGCCGGCACGCCTCGGCGTCCCAGGCCCCGCCGCCCAGGATCGCCAGCGGCGCCCGGCCGGCCGCCAGCATTTCGCGCAGCCGCGCCATGTCGCCGGGCCCCGGATGCGCCTCGGCGCGGCGGTAGGGATCGGCCGGGCGGGGGACGGCGCGATCCGTCAGCATGTCCTCCGGCAGGGCGAGCACGACCGGCCCCGGCCGGCCGGACGTCGCGGTGTGGAAGGCGCGGCTCATGTATTCCGGGATGCGTTCGGCGTCCTCGACCTGCGCCGTCCATTTCGCCATCTGGCCGTACATGCGGCGGTAGTCGATCTCCTGGAACGCCTCGCGGTCCGCCATGCCGCGCGCGACCTGGCCCACCAGCAGCACCATCGGCGTGGAGTCCTGGAAGCCGACATGGACGCCCGCGCTGGCATTGGCGGCGCCGGGGCCGCGGGTGACCAGGCACACGCCGGGCCGGCCGGTGAGCTTGCCGTAGGCTTCCGCCATCATCGCCGCCCCGCCCTCCTGGCGGCAGACGATCGCGCGGATGCTGTTGGCGTCCTGGAGGCCGTCGAGCACGGCGAGGTAGCTCTCGCCCGGCACGCCGAAAACCATGTCCACGCCGTGCGCGCGCAGCGCGTCCACGACCATGTGCCCGCCCAGCCTCGTTCCGCCGTCGTTCGATGCATTCATCGCAAGCTCCCTCCCGTCGCGGCCCCATCCTACAGCCGCGCGGCGCGAAGGGGTTCGTATACCCGATCGAACGCGCTTTCGGATCGGGAACGTCGAATCCCGATGTTAAGGCTGTTCGACGGGGCGGACGCCGACGCCGCCCCCCGGATCGGTGTCGGACGAGAATTTTCCTTGACATCGGGGCGTACCGGTTCTACAAGATATGTCCGTTTATGGACCCCACCGTTTCCCGGCGAAGCGAATCGCTCCCTGGGGCACGGTGGGAAAAATGAGAGGGCCGGCCATGCGCCGGCCCTTCTTGTGCGGCGGGAGTCGTCGATGGGCATGACCGCGGTTTTCATCGACGGCGGGTATCTCGACAAGGTCCTCCGGTACGACCACGCCGAACCGCGGATCGATTTCGGGAAACTGGCCGGCGCCATGGTTGGCGAGGGCGACGAACTCCTCCGAGCCTACTACTACCACTGCCTGCCCTACAGGAGCAGTTCGCCGACGGGGGAGGAGAACGAACGATACGGGAAGCGACACCGCTTCTTCACAGCGCTCGGGTACATTCCGAGGTTCGAGGTTCGCCTGGGCCGGCTGGCGTTCAGGGGCACGGACCGTAACGGCGATCCGATATTCCAGCAGAAGCGCGTCGATCTCATGTTGGGCGTGGACATGGCGCTTCTGGCCGGCAAGCAGCGCGTCTCGAAGGTGGTCCTGCTGTCCGGGGACAGCGATTTCACCCCCGCCATCGAGGCCGTGAAGGCGGAGGGGGTCCTCACGACGGTGTGGCACGGCAGCCGTTCCGAGCACACCAGACCCAGCGACGACCTGCTCCGCGCGTGCGACGAGCGGCGGGAACTGACATCCCGGGATATCCAGTCGATCCTTCGTCCGCGGTAAGGACGATCGACTCTCCCCCGGAAGGCGCCCGTTCGGACGGTCGCGCCGGGTTCCCTTGCGAAAGTCCGCGACAGGCGGGGGCGGGCCGGCGTAGAGTGCGCGCGGCGAGGCTCGGGGGGTTTTCGGACATGCGCGCGAACATCGTTTCGGTCGAGGAACTGGCCGCCCTTGTCCCGGACGGGGCGACGGTCGCCCTGCCGCCGGACTACGGCTATTGCGCGCTCGCGGCGGCGCGGGCGCTGATCCGGCGCGGGGCGCGCGGGCTGCGGCTGCTCGGCGTGCCGGCGCTCGGCTTCCAGGCCGACATGCTGATCGGGGCCGGCTGCGTCGCGGAGGTGGAGACCGCCGCCGTCACGCTTTCGGAATACGGCCTCGCGCCCCGCTTCACCGCCGCGGTCAAGGCCGGGACGCTCCGCGTCGCCGATTCGACCTGCCCGGCGATCCACGCCGCCCTGCAGGCCTCGGAGAAGGCGATCCCCTTCATCCCGCTGCGCGGCCTGATCGGCTCCGACATCCTGGCGCGGCGGGCCGACTGGAAGGTCATCGACAACCCCTTCGCCGAGGGGCGCGATCCCGTCGTCCTGCTGCCGGCGATCCGGCCCGATTTCGCGCTGTTCCACGCCCCGGCGGCGGACCGTTTCGGCAATGTCTGGATCGGGGTCCGGCGGGAGCAGATGCTGATGGCCCACGCCTCGGCGGCCGCGCTGGTCACGGTCGAGCGGATCGTGGACGGCGACCTGATGGCGGACGAGCGCCTGAAGCCCGGCGCGATCCCCGGCCTCTACGTCTCGGCGATGGCGGAGGCGGCGGAGGGGGCCTGGCCGCTCGGCGTTCCCGGCGGCTACGGCCCGGACGACGCCCATCTCGCGCGCTATGTCGAACTGGCGCGCACGGAGGAGGGGTTCGCGCGCTGGCTCGACGAGGCGGTGTTCGCCGGTCCGGCCGCGCCCGAGGCCAGGGCCGCCGCCGAATAGCGCCGCGGGCGGACGGGGCCGGTGGACGCGCGCGCGGAAGAGGTGCTGATCGGCGCGGTCGCCCGGATGCTGGACGGGCTGGGCCATGTCGCGGTCGGCGCCTCCTCGCCGATCCCCGGCGCGGCCGCGCTGCTGGCGCGCGAACGGGCCGGCGGCGCCATGCGCGTCTCGATCCTGGGGAGCGAGCGCAACAACGCCTTCACCGACGGCGGCAAGGAACTGTTCGACTGCGCCGGCGAGGGGCGGATCGACGCCTTCTTCCTCTCCGGGGCGCAGATCGACGGCGCGGCCAACGTCAACCTGGTCTCGATCGGCGACCCGGACCGGCCCAAGGCGCGCTTTCCCGGCTCCTTCGGTTCGGGCTACCTCTATTTCGTGGTGCCGCGCGTGATCCTGTTCCGGCTGGAGCACACGCCGCGCACGCTGGTGGACAGGGTGGATTTCGTGAGCGCGCCCGGCTTTTCCGAGCCGGAGGTCTACCGGCCGGGCGGGCCGTACAAGCTGATCACCGACCGCTGCCTGTTCCATGTGGACAAGGCGCGCCGCCGCTTCCGCCTCGAAAGCGTGCACCCGGGCCATACGCCCGGGGAGGTCGTCGCGCAAACCGGCTTCTCCTTCGACATGCCCGAGGGCGGCGTCCCCGAAACCCCGGCGCCGGACGCGGGGGAGTTGCGGACGATCCGGGGCACGGTGGCGGCGCAACTGTCCGAAATCTATCCCGCCTTCGCGGCCCGCGTCTTCGGCGCCGGCCGGGCGGCGTAGGGCGGCCGCGCCGCCGGCGGGGCTTGCGGCCGGCCCCGGCCCGCCCTAGGTTCCGCGCCTTCGCTCAATCGCGCCGGAGGCCGACCATGACCGCAAGCGGAGGCGCCGGCGCGCTTGCCGGCCTCAAGGTCGTCGATTGCAGCCGCGTCCTCGGCGGGCCGTACTGCACCCAGATGCTTGGCGACCAGGGGGCCGAAATCGTCAAGGTGGAGCCGCCGCAGGGCGACGAGACCCGCGACTGGGGGCCGCCCTTCGACGGCGGCGGCAACGGGGAGGACGGCGGCGACCGGGGCGACGCGGCCTATTTCGTCGGCGTCAACCGCAACAAGCGCTCCATCGGCCTCGACCTCTCCCGCGAGGCGGGAAAGGCGGTCCTGCTGCGGCTGCTGGACGGCGCCGACGTGCTGGTCGAGAACTACAAGACCGGCTCGATGGAGCGGTGGGGCCTCGGCTACGAGGAGGTGCTGCGCGAGCGGTTTCCCCGGCTGGTGCATTGCCGCATCTCCGGCTTCGGCGCGGACGGGCCTTACGGCGGCTTTCCCGGCTACGACGGGATCGTCCAGGCCATGGTCGGCCATTTCTCGGTCAACGGCGCGCCGGAGAGCGGGCCGACGCGGGTCGGCCTCGCCGTCGTGGACATCGGCACCGGCCTCTACGCCGGCAACGCCATCCTGATGGCGCTGCTGGAGCGCGAGCGGTCCGGGCGCGGCCAGTTCCTCGACATGGCGCTCTACGATTGCGGCCTGTCGCTGATGCACCCGCATGTGAGCAACTACTTCGTCTCCGGCGGCAAGACGCCGGGGCTGACCGGCAACCCGCATCCCAACATCGCGCCCTACGACCTGTTCGAGACCGCGACCTGCAAGATTTTCGTCGCCGGCGGCAACGACCGGGCGTGGCGGCGGCTGTGCGAGGAGCTCGGCCGCCCGGAACTGGGCGCGGACCCGCGCTTCGCCACCAACGCCGACCGCCAGCGCAACAAGGCCGAACTGAAGCGCGAACTCGGCGGCGCGCTCGCGGCGGCGGACGGCGAGGCGCTGTGCGACCGGCTGCTCGCCGCCGGCCTGCCGGTCGGCCCGGTGCGCGACACGGCCGAGGCGATGGCCCATCCCCACACCGCGCATCGCGGGATGCGGCTCGAAATGGGGCCGTACCGGAGCTGGGGATCGCCGATCAAGCTGACCCGCACGCCCGGCGCGGCGCGGCGCCCGCCGCCGAGGTTCGGCGAGCACGGCCGCGAAATCCTCGCCGCCCACGGCTATTCCGGGGCGGAGATCGAGGCGCTGGCCCGCGACGGCGCGCTGGTCGAGACCCGCCGCCGGGCCTGAGGCGGCCGCCGGCCCCGCCGGGGAGACGAGGGAATGGAGGGAAACCGCCGGGCCTCGCCCTGGCTCCGCGCCGCGCCGCTGGCGGCGGCGCTGGCGGCGTGGAGCGGCCCGGCCGCGGCGGCGGACCCCGGGCCGGAGACAGCGCTGCGCTTCGTCGAGATCGGCGCCGCCGCCGGCCTGCCCCAGGAGGGGATGCCGCCGGGGACGCAACAGGAGCAACTGTTCGGGCGCGGACTGGCGGCGGCGGATTACGACGGCGACGGCGACATCGACCTGTTCGTCCCGAACAACGGCGCGCGGCCGAACGAACTGTTCCGCAACCGGGGCGACGGCTCGTTCGAGGAGGTCGGCGCGGCGGCCGGCGTGCCGACCGGCGGCGAGGCCGGCGCCGCCGCCTTCGGCGACATCGACGGCGACGGCGACCTCGACCTGTTCGTCGGCGGCCTCTCGGGAACGCCGCCGCTGCTGCTGCGCAACGAGGGCGGCGCCTTCGTCGACGCGACCGCCGGATCCGGCCTGGAGGGGTTCCGGCGGTACACGATGTCCGCCGCCTTCGCCGACGACGACCGCGACGGCGACCTCGACCTGTTCCTGTCCCACTGGTCGCAGGACCCCACGGGCGACGACACGCAGACCCTGTGGCGCAACCGGGGCGACGGCGTCTTCGAGAGCCGCGGCGTGGCGGCCGGCCTCTCCGGCCCGATAAACGCGGCGCGCGCCGTAACCCTGGACGGTATCGGGGAAACCGACCTCGCTTCCGGCGCGAACTTCGACTTCACCTTCACGCCGATCCTGAGCGACCTCGATGGCGACGGCGACCTCGACCTGGCGATGGCCGCCGATTTCGGGACCAGCCAGGTGTTCCGCAACGACGGCGCCGGCGGTTTCGAGCGGGCGACCGACCGCGCCGCCATCGACGACGAGTTCGGCATGGGCGCCGCCGTCGCCGACTACGACAACGACGGCGACATGGACTGGTTCGTGACCTCGGTCCTGGCCCCGGACCCGGCCGTCGCCGCGAAGGTCGATTTCCCCCTGACGCTGGGGACCGGGAACCGCCTCTACCGCAACGACGGCAAGGGCGGGTTCGAGGATGTCGCCGCCGAGGCCGGCGTCGTGGACGGCGGCTGGGCCTGGGGCGCCTGTTTCGCGGATTTCGACAACGACGGCCACCTCGACATCTTCCACGTCAACGGCTACCACGACGAAGCCTTCGCCGGGGCGGCGTCGCGGTTCTTCCACGCGAACGGCGACGGGACCTTCACGGAGCGGGCGGCGGAACTCGGCCTCGCCGACACCGGCCAGGGAAGGGGCGCCGTGTGTTTCGACGCCGACCGCGACGGCGACATCGACATCGCGGTCGCCCACAGCGTCGTCGATCCCGGACAGCCGCCCGTCGGCCGGCCCCTGCTTTACTACCGCAACGAGCTGTCCGGCCCGAACCGCGGGCTGACGGTCCGGCTGCGGAGCGCGACCGGCAACACCGCCGGCGTCGGCGCGCGGGTCGAGGTCCGCTCCGCCGCCGGCGTCCAGGTCCGCGAGGTCCACGCCAGCGGCGGCTTCGCCTCCCAGAACCCGATCGAGGCCCATTTCGGGATGGGCCGGGCCGAAACCGCCGACATCGAAGTGCGCTGGCCCGACGGCGCGGTCGAGGCGCGGACCGGCGTGGCGGCCGGCGGGCTTGTCGAGATCGGGCAGACCGCGTTCGGCCTCCCGCGCCTGGCGGTGGACGGCGGCTCCGGCGGCGGCGCCTACCGGCCCGGCGCGCGGGTCCGGATCGAGGCGCCGGCGCGGATCGGCGACCGCCATTTCTCCCACTGGGAGGGCGCGGGCGGCCGGTTCGACGATCCGCGCGCGCGGTCCGCGGCCGTCGTCATGCCGGACCGGGCGGCGACGGTCCGCGCGCGCTATGTGGCGGGGACGCCGATGTCGGCCGATGTCGGCGTGGCGCGGCGCTGGATCGAGACGCTGCTCCAGGCGATCCGCCAGGACTTCGCGCGGCCGACCGTCCACGCCCGCAACCTGTTCCACCTCTCGGCGGCGATGTACGACGCCTGGGCGGCCTACGGCGGCGGCGCGGCGCCCTGGCTGCTCGGCCGGAGCCGGGCCGGCGTCGCCTGCCCCTTCGAGCGCGGGGCCGCGCCGGCGGACATCGCGGCGGCGCGCCGCGAGGCGATGAGCCACGCCGCCCACCGCCTGGTCCGCTGGCGCTTCCGGCGCTCGCCCGGCGCGGCCTGGACGCGGGAGAACGCCGAAGCGCTGATGGGCGCGCTGGGATACGACATCGCCGGCGCGCCGCCCGAACCCGCCCGCGCCCGGCCGGCGGCGCTCGGCGCGCATATCGCCGCCTGCTACATCGCGCTCGGCCTCGCCGACGGCGCCAACGAAGCGGAAGACTACGCCAGCCGCGACTACGCCCCGGCCAACAGCCCCCTCCCCATGGGCGAGCCGGGCAACCCCTATATCGACGACCTGGACCGCTGGCAGCCGCTCCGCCTGGCGAGCTTCGTCGACCAGTCGGGACACGCGATACCCGGCGAAACCGAGTTCATCGGCCCCGAATGGGGCCGCGTGCTGCCCTTCGCGCTGTCGGCGCGCGACGCGGCGGTCCACCGGCGCGGCGGGACCGGCTGGACGGTCTATCTCGATCCCGGCCCGCCGCCCCGCGCCGGCGATCCCGACGGCCGCTACATGCGGGGGTTCGCGCTGGTGGCGCGGTGGTCGAGCCATCTCGACCCCGGCGACGGCGTGGAGATCGACATCTCGCCGGGCGCCATCGGCGCCATCCGCGCCTATCCCGACGGGCCGGCGGGCTACGAGGCGTTCTACGACGCCGGGGGCGGCGGCGATCCGGGCCGCGGCCACGCGCTGAACCCCGCGACGGGCGAACCCTACGCGCCGCAGGTCGTTCCCCGCGGCGACTACGCCCGGGTCCTGGCCGAGTTCTGGGCGGACGGGCCGGAATCCGAAACGCCGCCGGGCCACTGGTTCGTCATCCTGAACGAGGTCGCCGACCATCCCCTGCTGGAGCGCCGCCTCGCCGGCGCCGGGCCGGAACTCGACAGGCTCGAATGGGAGGCGAAGGCCTATTTCGCCCTCGGCGGCGCGATGCACGACGCCGCCGTCGCGGCGTGGAGCGTCAAGGGCCGGTACGACTACATCCGCCCGGTTTCGGTCCTTCGGGCGATGGGCGGCCCGCGCTGGCGCGGCAAGGGCCTCGAGACGCCGCTCGTCGAGGGGTTCGTCGAGCGGGTGGCGGAGGGCGATCCGCTGGCCGGCGCGAACGGCGAAAACGCGGGCGAGATCAAGCTTTACGCCTGGCGCGGCCCGGACCGCGCCGACCCGGCGACCGGGCGGGCCGGCGTGGGCTGGATCCTCGCCCGGGACTGGTGGCCCTACCAGCGGCCGGACTTCGTGACGCCGCCCTTCGCGGGATACGTCTCCGGCCACTCCACCTTCTCGCGCGCGGCGGCGGAGGTGCTGGAGGCGTTCACCGGCGATCCGTTCTTCCCCGGCGGCAAGAGCGGCTTTCGCATCCCCGCCGACACGTTCCTCGAATTCGAGCGCGGCCCGACCGTGGACATGACCCTGGAGTGGGCGACCTACCGCGACGCCGCCGACCAGTGCGCGCTCTCGCGCATCTGGGGCGGCATCCACCCGCCGGCCGACGACATCCCCGGCCGGCGCATGGGCGCGGCGATCGGCAAGGCCGCCTACGCGCTGGCGCTCGCGCATTTCGAGGGCCGGGCGGAAAACCCTTGAGGCGCGCCGCCGCCGGCGCCAACATGGGGCGATGGACAGGGACTTCACCGCGCGCGGCCACCACGACATGGGCGGCCTCGAAGCCGGTCCGGTGGACCGGGAAGAGCACGACTACGCGCTCTGGGAAAAGCGCGTGGACGCGCTGATGATGCTGCTCACCGGCCGGCTGCGGCTGATGACGGTGGACCAGCTGCGCAAGGGGATCGAGGCGCTCCCGCCCGACGCCTACGACCGGATGACGTATTACGAGCGCTGGATCGCCTCGGTCGCCAACACGCTGCTCGACAACGGCACGATCACGGCCGCCGAACTGGGCGCCAGGATGGCCGAGGTCGAGGCGCGCCGGGGCCGGGCCGGGGAGGCGGGATGACGCCGCGCTTCGCCGCCGGGGACCGGGTGCGGGTGCGCGCCGCCTTCCCGCCGACGCCGCCGGCGCATATCCGCGCGCCCTTCTACATCCGCGGCAAGGCCGGGACGGTCGAGCGCGTCTGCGGCGAATTCGGCGATCCCGAGGAACTGGCCTTCGGCCGGCGGACGGCGCCGAAACAGGTCCTCTACCGGGTGCGGTTCCGCCAGGCGGATGTGTGGGCCGGCTACGACGGCGCGGCGGCGGACCGCCTGGACGTCGAACTCTACGAGTCCTGGCTCGAACCGGAACGAGGGGAGGGGGCGGCATGAGCGGAACCCACGAGCACGGACACGGCCATGGCCACCCGCCGCGCCCGGACCTGGACGACACGCCCACCTACTACCGCGCGATGGAAGAGGCGGTGCGCGAACTGCTGGTCGAAAAGGGCCTGGTGACGGCCGGGGACATCCAGCGCGAGATCGAGAAGATGGACGCGCGCGCGCCCGCCAACGGCGCCCGCGCGGTCGCCCGCGCCTGGGCCGACCCGGCCTTCAAGGCCCGGCTGGTCGAAACGCCGCGCGAGGCGGTCGCGGAGATCGGCCACGACATCGGGCCGATGCGCCTGGTCGTGCTGGAGAACACGCCGGCGGTCCACAACATGGTGGTCTGCACGCTCTGCTCCTGCTATCCGCGCTGGCTCTTGGGAACGCCGCCGGACTGGTACAAGAGCCGGGCCTACCGCTCCCGCGCGGTGCGGGAGCCGCGCGCGGTGCTGCGCGAGTTCGGGCTGGAGATCGCGGCGGGCCGCGAGGTGCGGGTCCACGACTCCACCGCCGACATGCGTTACCTCGTTCTGCCGATGCGCCCGGAGGGGACGGACGGCATGGGGGAGGAGGCGCTCGCGGCCCTGGTCGGGCGCGACGCGATGATCGGCGTCGCCGAGGCGTATCCGCCCGCGCCGGCCCGCGCGGCGGCGGAATAGGCGCGCCGCCCGCCCGGCCCCCTTTCGGGCCGCGCATTCGGCGCTTGCGTTCGCGCCGGCCCGGCGTTATCTAGCGCGCCATCACGCACGCGGGCACGCGCCGGCGCCCCTTCGGGCGTCCGCGCTCCGGTGCCCCGTCCCGGGGCCGCGCCCGCGGAGGACCAACCGGAGAAACGACGACATGACCGCCGCGACCTTCACCATGCGCCAGCTGCTCGAGGCCGGCGTCCATTTCGGCCACCACACGCGCCGCTGGAACCCGAAAATGCGGCCCTACATCTACGGGATCCGCAACAACACCCACATCATGGACCTGCGCCAGTCGGTCCCGCTGCTGCACCGCGCGCTGGAGGCGATCCGCGAGGTGACGGCGCGGGGCGGCCGGGTCCTGCTGGTCGGCACCAAGCGCCAGGCCGCCGACGTGGTCGCCGAGACCGCCGCCAAGACCGGGCAGTACTACGTCAACCACCGCTGGCTCGGCGGGATGCTGACCAACTGGAAGACGATCTCCAACTCCATCAAGCGCCTGAAGGCGCTGGAGGAGCAGCTGGCCGGCGAGACCCAGGGCCTGACGAAGAAGGAACTGCTGAACCTGACGCGCGAGCGCGACAAGCTCGACCGCGCGCTGGGCGGCATCAAGGAGATGGGCGGGCTGCCCGACATCCTCTTCGTCATCGACACCAACAAGGAGCAGCTCGCCATCCAGGAGGCCAACAAGCTCGGCATCCCGGTGGTCGCGGTGCTCGACAGCAATTGCGACCCCGAGGGCATCTCCTTTCCCGTGCCCGGCAACGACGACGCGATGCGGGCCATCGCGCTCTATTGCGAACTGGTCGGGAACGCGGTGCTGACCGGGCTGCAGGCCGAGATGATGGCGTCGGGCGGCGACATCGGCGAGTCGGAGGAGGTTCCGGTCGAACCCGCGCTCGCCGCGCCGGAGGAGCCGGCGGCGGCCGGCGCGGCGGCGGAAACCGGGGCGGCGGCGGAGGCCGGGGCGGCCGCGGAAGCGCCGGCCTGACGCGCGCCCCCGGAGGGGCGCCCGAAACACGGATCGAAGAGGGACGAGAGATGGTTGCTGTGACGGCCGCGATGGTGAAGGAGCTGCGCGGGAAGACCGGCGCGGGCATGATGGACTGCAAGAAGGCGCTGGGCGAGACCGGCGGCGACATCGAGGCGGCGGTCGACTGGCTGCGCACGAAGGGCCTCGCGGCCGCGGCCAAGAAGGCCGGCCGGGTCGCCGCCGAGGGCGTGGTCGCGCTCGCCGCGAACGGGACCTCCGGCGCGCTGGTCGAGGTCAACTCCGAGACCGATTTCGTCTCGCGCAACGAGTCCTTCCAGCAATTCGCCGCCGCGCTGGCGGGGATGGCGCTGGAGCACGGCGACGACCTGGAGGCGCTGAAGGCCCGGCCCTATCCCGGCGAGGACCGCAACGTGGCCGAACAGCTGACCCACAACATCGCCACCATCGGCGAGAACATGTCGCTGCGCCGCGCCGCCCGGCTGCGGGTCGGACAGGGGCTGGTGGCGTCCTATGTGCACAACGCCGTCGCGCCGGGCCTGGGGAAGATCGGCGTGCTGGTCGCGCTCGAATCCGGGGCGGGCCGCGAGGCGCTGGAGCCGCTCGGCAAGCAGCTGGCCATGCACATCGCCGCCGCCGCGCCGAGCAGCGTGGCCGAGGCGGACCTCGACCCGGCGCTGGTCGAGCGCGAGAAGTCGGTGCTGGTCGAGCAGGCGCGCGCCTCCGGCCGGCCCGACGACATCGTCGAGAAGATGGTCGCCGGCCGCCTGCGCAAGTTCCGCGAGGAGGTCGTGCTGCTCGACCAGACCTTCGTGGTCGACAACGAGACGAAGGTCGCCAAGGTGGTCGAGAACGCCGCGCGCGACGCCGGGGCCCCGATCGAGGTGGCCGGTTTCCGGCGCTTCGTTCTGGGCGAGGGCATCGAGCGCGAGCAAAAGGACTTCGCGGCCGAGGTGGCGGCGCAGCTGACCTGACCCGCCGCCGCCCGCGGGGCCCGGAACCGAAACCGCGAGCGGGAGGCGGGCGTGGCCGGGGACGGCGGAGAGGCGGCGGCCGGCGAACCGGGATACCGGCGCGTCCTGCTCAAGATTTCCGGCGAGGCCCTGATGGGCGGCCGGGGCTTCGGCCTCGACCCGGACACGCTGGCCCGGCTGGCGGGGGAGATCGCCTCCGTCGTGCGCGGCGGGATCGAGGTCTGCGTCGTCGTCGGCGGCGGCAACATTTTCCGCGGCGTCTCGGTCGCCGCCGGAGGCGTCGAGCGCGCCACCGCCGACTACATGGGGATGCTGGCGACGGTGATGAACGCGCTCGCCATGCAGGGCGCGCTGGAGAACCTCGGCCTGCAGACCCGCGTGCAGTCCGCCCTGCCGATCGCCGCCGTGTGCGAACCCTATATCCGCCGCCGCGCGATCCGCCACATGGAGCTGGGCCGGGTGGTGATCTTCGCCGCCGGCACCGGCAACCCGTTCTTCACCACCGACACCGCCGCCGCGCTGCGCGCCTCGGAGATGGGGTGCGACGCGCTGCTGAAGGCGACCCGGGTGGACGGCGTGTACGACGCCGACCCGGAGAAGGTCCCCGGCGCCCGGCGCCGCGACCGGCTGAGCTACATGGAGGTGCTCTCCCGCGACCTCAAGGTCATGGACGCCTCGGCGATCTCGCTCGCCCGCGAAAACGGCATTCCGATTCTCGTCTTTTCGATACACAATGCCGGGGCCTTCGCCGAGGTGGTTCGCGGCGGCGGCAGGTTCACGATCATTACCGGAGAGACCGAAAATGGCCGAACCGGACCTCGATGACATCGAGCGCCGCATGGACGGCGCGATCGCCGCGCTGCGCAAGGAGTTCTCCGGGCTGCGGACGGGGCGCGCGTCCACCCAGCTGCTGGAATCGATAACGGTGGGCGCCTACGGCGCGACGATGCCGATAAACCAGGTGGCCACGCTCGCCGTGCCGGAGCCCCGGATGCTGTCCGTCCAGGTGTGGGACAGGAGCAACGTGAAGGCGGTCGAGAAGGCGATCCGCGCCTCCGACCTCGGCCTCAACCCGCAACTCGACGGCCAGTTGCTGCGCATCCCGCTGCCCGACCTGTCGGAGGAGCGCCGCCGCGAACTGTCCCGCGTCGCCGCGAAATACGCCGAGGGCGCGCGCGTCGCGGTCCGCAACGTGCGCCGCGACGGCATCGAGACCGTGCGCAAGCTCGAACGCGAGGGCGATCTCGGACAGGACGACCGCCACCTCTACGAGGGGGAAATCCAGTCGCTGACCGACGACCATGTGAAGCGGATCGACGGGATGCTGGCGACCAAGGAATCCGAAATCATGCAGGTCTGAGCCATGGCGGAGCCGCGCGAGGCGGCCGGGGCGGCGGCGACGCCGGTCCACGTCGCGATCATCATGGACGGCAACGGCCGCTGGGCGCGCCGCCGCGGCCTGCCGCGCGCGGCCGGCCACGCCAGCGGGGCCGAGGCGGTGCGCCGCGCCGTCGAGAGCGCGCTCGCCTTCGGGGTCCGCCACCTCACGCTGTTCGGCTTCTCCTCCGAGAACTGGAGCCGGCCCAGCGGCGAGATCGCCGACCTGATGGGCCTGCTGAAGCGCTACCTGGCCAAGGAGATGGCGGAGTTGCGGGCGCGCGGCGCGCGGATCCGCGTCATCGGCGAGCGCGGCCGCCTGCCGGCCGACGTGGTCGCGCTGATCGAGCGGGCCGAGGACCTGACCCGCGACAACGACGCGCTCCACCTCACCCTGGCGCTCAGCTACGGCGGGCGCCGGGCGATCGCGCTGGCGGCGCGGCGGCTGGCCGAACGGGCGCGGGCCGGCGCGCTCGACCCCGCCGCGATCGGCGAGGATGCGTTCCGCTCGGAACTGGAGACGGCCGGCCTGCCGGACCCGGACCTGCTGATCCGCACCTCCGGCGAGAAGCGCATCTCGAACTTCCTGCTCTGGGAATGCGCCTATTCGGAGTTCGTGTTCCTGGACGCGCTGTGGCCGGATTTCTCGCGCGAGGATTTCGCGGCCGCGATCGCCGAGTTCGGCCGCCGCGACCGGCGCTACGGCGCGGCGGTGTGACGGGCCGTAGCGCGGCCGGCGCGCGGTGGGCGAGGACCGGTCTCCGGCGCCGGCGCGCCGCCTTTCCGCGACCTTCGCCGACCTGGGGCCGCGGCTGGCCTCGGCGGCGGCGATCCTGCCGCCCGCCGCCCTGGCGATCTATCTCGGCGGACCGTGGCTCGCGGCCGCGCTCGCGGCCGTCGCCGGCCGCGCGGCCTGGGAGTGGACGCGGATGGCCGGCGGCCCCGGCCGGGACGCGCGGTCCTGGATCGCGGCGCTCGCCGCCGCCGGCGCGGTCGGCGCGTTCGAGGCGCTGGAGCCGCGATGGCTCCCGCTCGCGCTCGCGGGCTTCGCGGCGGCGGCCTGGCTCGCCGCGGCGCGGTTCGGCGCGCGCCGGGGCCTGTGGCCGGCGCTGGGCTGCGCCGTCGCCGCCGCGCCCTGCCTCTGCGCGCTGTGGCTGCGCGCGATGGAGCCCCGGGGGCTGGAGACCCTGGTCTGGCTCGCGGTCGTCGCGATCGCGACGGATGTGGGCGCCTACGCGGCCGGCCGCGCGGCCGGCGGCCCGAAACTGGCGCCGGGGATCAGCCCCAACAAGACCTGGGCGGGCGCGGTCGGCGGGGCGGCGGCGGGCGCGGCCGCCGGCGCCGCCTTCGCCGGGGCGGCGGGCGCGCCGGTCTCGGCCGCCGTGCTGGCGGCCGGCCTCGGCGTTTCGGCGGCGGCGCAGGCCGGCGACCTCGGCGAGTCCGCGCTGAAGCGCCGTTTCGCGGTGAAGGATTCCGGCGCGCTCATCCCCGGCCACGGCGGCGTGCTGGACCGGCTGGACGGGCACATGGCCGCCGCCGTCGCGGTCGCGGCCGCGGCCGCCTGGGGATTGCCGGCGCCGTTCGGGTAGGCCGCGCCGGCGCCCGCGCGCGAACGCGATTGCCTTCGCGGCGGCGTGGCTCTAGAACGGTCCGTCCGAAGCGGAATAGCGCCGGGGCGGCCGCGGCGCCCGCGCCGGACGGAGAGGCGCCGGAGAGGCATCGCGTTGATCGACCTGCTTGTCATCCTGAAGGACAACCTGCTGCCGTTCCTCGTTATCCTGACGGCGCTGGTCTTCGTCCACGAGTTCGGCCACTACGCCGTCGCGCGGAGCAACGGCGTGCGGGTGGAGGTGTTCTCGGTCGGCTTCGGCCCGGAACTGTTCGGCTGGAACGACAGGGCCGGCACGCGCTGGCGGTTCTCCGCGATCCCGCTCGGCGGCTATGTGAAGTTCTTCGGCGACCTCGGCCCGACCGGCGCGACGGCCGCCGACGGCGAGGAAATGAGCGAGGAGGACCGGGCCGCGTCCTTCCACGAGAAGACCCTGGGGCGGCGCGCCGCCATCGTCGCGGCCGGCCCGGCGGCGAATTTCCTGCTCGCCATCGTGCTGCTGGCGGGCCTGTACGCGACCGCCGGCCAGCAATACACGGCCGCCACCGTGGACGAAATCGTGCCCGGCAGCGCCGCCGAGGCCGCCGGCCTGCGCGTCGGCGACCGGATCGTCGAGGCCGGCGGCCAGCCCGTCGAGCGGTTCGAGGAGTTGCGGGACATCGTGCTGGCCAGTCCGGGCGCGCCGCTCGAACTGGTCGTGGAGCGCGACGGCCGGACGGCGGTGCTGACGGCGACGCCGGAGGCGGTCGAGCGCGTGGACCGGCTCGGCAACGGCACGACCCAGGGACGGCTCGGGGTGCGCAGTTCGCAGGTCCGGTTCGAGCGCCGCGACCCGCTTTCCGCGCTCTGGCTGGCGACGGCGGAGACCTGGTCGCTGACCGCGCGCACGCTGGAGGCGGTCGGCGAGATGATCGTCGGCAGCCGCACGGCGGAGGATCTGGGCGGGCCGCTCAGGATCGCGCAGCTGTCCGGCACGGTGGCCGAGGCCGGGCTGGTGAGCACGATCTGGTTCTGCGCCCTGCTGTCGATCAACCTCGGCCTGATCAACCTGTTCCCGATCCCGGTGCTCGACGGGGGGCACCTGGCGTTCTACCTGGCCGAGGCGGTGCGGGGCCGGCCGCTCGGCGAGCGGGTGCGCGAATACGCCTCCATGGCCGGGCTGATGGCGGTGGTGGGGCTGATGGTCTTCGTGACCTGGAACGACATCGTGCAGCTGCGGGTCGCCGATTTCCTCGGTTCGCTGTTCGGTTGAGGGGAGGGGAGCCGCCATGCCGTTGTCGACACTTGCCTCCGGGGCCGCCTCCGGGGCGCGGCGCGCGCTCCGGCGCCGGGCCGGGCCGGCGCTGGCCTGCCTTCTCGCCGCCGCGGCCGCCGGGACCGGCGCGCCCGCCGGCAATCCCGCCTGGGCGCAGGCCGCCGAGGCGCGCATCGCCGCCGTCTCGGTCCAGGGCGCGCGGCGCATCGACCCGCAGACGGTGACGGCCCACCTGCTGGTCGGGCCGGGCGACCCGTTCGACGCCGAACTGCTCGACCGCTCGCTGAAGGCGCTGTTCGCGACCGGCCTGTTCGCCGACGCGGCGCTGCGCCGCGAGGGCGACACGCTCGTGGTCGAGATCGTCGAGAACCCGGTGATCAACCGGATCGCGTTCGAGGGCAACAAGCGCGTGGACACCGAAACGCTGGAGCGCGAGACGCAACTCCGCCCGCGGCTGGTCTTCACGCGCACCAGGGTCCAGCGGGACGTGAAGCGCATCCTCGACATCTACCGGGCGAGCGGGCGTTTCGCCACGCGGGTCGAGCCGAAGATCGTCCGGCTGGAGCAGAACCGCGTCGACCTCGTCTTCGAGATCGAGGAGGGGCCGCTCAGCCGCATCCGCGCCGTCTCCTTCATCGGCAACCGCAGGTTTTCCGACTCCGCCCTGAGGAGCGTCATCCAGACGCGCGAATACGCCTTCTGGCGCCTGCTCTCGACGACCGACACCTACGACCCGGACCGCCTCGGCTACGACCGCGAACTGCTGCGCCGGTTCTACCTCGAAAACGGCTACGCGGACTTCAAGGTCGTCTCGGCCGTCGCCGAACTGACGCCCGACCGGGAGGGTTTCGTCGTCACCTTCACGCTCGACGAGGGCGAGCGCTACCGCTTCGGCGGGATCGGCCTCGACATCCGCCTGAGGCGGGTGGAGCCGGCGGCGCTGGAGCCGCTGATCGCCACGGCGGAGGGCGAATGGTACGACGCCGGCGCGGTGGACGACACCGTGGACGCGATGACGGACGCGCTCGGCGACCTCGGCTACGCCTTCGTCGATATCCGCCCCCAGGTGGCCCGGCGGCGCGACGACCGGGCGATCGACCTCGTTTACCTCGTCGGCGAGGGGAACAGGATTTTCGTCGAGCGGATCGACATCGAGGGCAATGTCCGCACCCTGGACGAGGTGATCCGCCGCGAGTTCGAACTGACCGAGGGCGACGCCTTCAACGTCTCCAAGCTGCGCCGCTCGCGCCGCGCCATCGGCAACCTCGGCTTCTTCCGCTCGGTCGAGGTCGCCAACCGCGAGGGTTCGACGCCGGACCGGACGACGATCCAGGCGACGGTGGACGAGCAGTCGACCGGCGAAATCTCCTTCGGCGTCGGCTTCTCCTCCCTCGACGGCGTGCTCGGCGACATCGGCATCCGCGAGCGCAACCTGCTCGGCCGCGGCCAGGACCTGAGCGCCGGGGTGCAGGGGTCGGCGCGCCGCCAGGAGTTCAACGTCGCCTTCACGGAGCCCTACTTCCTCGACCGCGACCTGTCCGCCGGGTTCGATGTTTTCCGCACCACCCGCGACCGGCAGAGGGACAGTTCCTTCGACGAGCGCAAGACGGGCGGCGGCGTCCGGTTCGGCTACGCGCTGGGGCCGGACCTCCGGCACGGCGTGCGCTACCAGTTGCGGCGCACCGAAATCCGCGACGTGGACGAACGCGCCTCGCGCTTCGTCCGCGACCAGGAGGGCGCGACGACCGTCTCCCAGATCGGCCAGACGCTGACGCTCGACCGGCGCGACAGCCGCGTCGATCCCAGGGAGGGCCATGTGGCCAGCCTGGACGCCGACCTCGCCGGGCTGGGCGGCGACACGCGGCTGGTCCGCCTGCGGCTCAAGGGCGGCTACTATGTGCCGGTCGCGGAGGAGAACGTGCTGAACCTGCGCCTGGAGGCGGGGCATGTGCTCGGCCTCGACCAGGACGTGGGGATCGCCGAGCGGTTCTTCATCGGCGGGCGGACGCTGCGCGGCTTCGCCGCGGCGGGCATCGGCCCCCGCGACATCGGGACCGGCGACGCGCTGGGCGGAAACACCTATTATGTCGGGACGGCGGAGTTCAGCTTCCCGCTCGGACTGCCGGAAGACCTCGGCGTCAGGGCGTCCGTGTTCGCCGAGGGGGGGAGCCTGTGGAGCCTCGACGAGACGGGCGCGGACATTTTCGATTCGAACGGCGTCCGCGCGTCGGTGGGCGCGGGCCTCTCCTGGCGCACGGCCGTCGGCCTGCTCCGGGTCGACGTGGCGCAGGCGGTGTTGAAAGAGGACAGCGATGAGACCGAGTTGCTCCGGTTCAGCATCGGCACGAACTTCTGAGGCCGCGCGCGCGCGCCGCGGCGCGGCCCGGCGCGCCGGCCTCGCCCTTCTCGCGCTGGCGGCGGCGGCCTGGCTCGCGGGGCCGGCGGCCGTCCGCGCGGCGGACCTCCCGAAGCTCGAACCCGTTCCCATCGCGGTGATCGACTTCCACGGCGTGCTTTCCGAGTCCGAGGCGGCGAAGGGCATCCGCCGGGCGGTGGAGGCGCGCCGGGCCGAGTACCGCAAGAAATTCGCCGCGATCGAGAAACGGCTGCGCGACGAGCAGCAGGCCCTCTCCGACCGGCGCCCGGTGCTTTCCGCCGAGGCCTTCCAGAAGCGCGCCGAGGACCTGAAGGAGCGGACGCGCCAGGCGCAGCTGGAGGCGCAGGCCGGCAACCGCGAACTCAAGAAGGCCTTCGACACGGCGATGGACAAGGTGCAGAAGGCGCTGGTCCGCGTCTGCGCCAAGGTCGCCGAGGAGAGCGGGGCGAGCGTCGTGCTGTTCCGCAGCGCCATCGTCATCGCGGTGAAGAAGCTGGAAATCTCCCGGATCGCGCTCGAACGCCTGAACGAAACCCTGCCCGCCGTCGAGGTGGTCTTCGAGGCCGCCGGGGGCGGGTGACGGGACCGGCCGATGCCCGACCGCCGATTTTTCGCATACGCCGGTCCGCTCACGCTCGGCGAGGTCGCGGAGACGACCGGCGCGCGGCTGCGCGACCCGGCCGGCGCCGGCGCCGTCGTGGCGGATGTTGCCGCGCTGGAGACCGCCGGCCCGGCCGATGTCGCCTTCCTGGAGAACAGGCGCTACGCCGGCGCGCTGGCCGGCTCGGCGGCCGGCGCCTGCCTGCTCCCGGAGGCGCTTGCCGGCCGCGCCCCCGAGGGCATGGCCCTGCTGCTGACCGAGCGGCCGCGGCGCGCCTTCGCCCGGCTGGCCCGCGCCTTCCACCCCGAGGAGGAGACGCGGCCCGGCGTCCATCCGCGCGCCGTCGTCGCGCCGACCGCGACCGTGCCGCCGAGCTGCCGGATCGACGCCGGCGCCGTTGTCGGCGAGAACGCGGTGCTGGGCGAGGGCTGCTGGATCGGCCCCAACGCGACCGTCGGCGACGGCGCGACCGTCGGGGCCGGGACGAGGATCGGGGCCAACGCCTCGGTCTCGCATTGCGACATCGGCGCGCGGTGCGAAATCTACCCCGGCGCGCGCGTCGGCCAGCCCGGCTTCGGGTTCGAGAGGGACGCTTCGGGGCCGGTCAAGATGCCGCAACTCGGCCGCGTCGTCGTGGAGGACGACGTGGAGATCGGCGCCAACGCGACCGTCGATCGCGGCGCCGGCCCGGACACCGTGATCGGGCGGGGAACCATGATCGACAACCTGGTCCAGATCGGCCACAACGTGCGCCTCGGAAAGGGCTGCGTGGTGGTCGCCCAGGTCGGGATCGCGGGCAGCGCCAGGATCGGCGACCATGTGGCGATCGCCGGGCAGGCGGGGATCGTCGGGCATCTCGACATCGGCGACGGCGCCATGGTCGCCGCCCAGTCGGGGGTGAACAGGAGCGTCCCCGCCGGCGCGGCCGTCGGCGGCACGCCGGCCGCGCCGATCGGGGAATGGCGCCGCCAGGCCGCCGCGATCAAGGCGCTGGGCCGGGGCGGCCATCGCAAGGGGAGCGCGTCGGATGGCTGAGTACGGGCCGGACACGGCGGTCTATATCGAGCGGATCAAGGACCTGATCCCCCACCGCTACCCGTTCCTGATGGTGGACCGGCTGCTCGCCGTCGAACCCGGCGTGTTCGCGGTCGGCCTCAAGAACGTGTCGGTGAACGAGCCGTATTTCGCCGGGCATTTCCCCTCCCGGCCGGTGATGCCGGGCGTGCTGATCGTCGAGTCCATGGCGCAGACGGCCGGCTGCCTGGTCGTGGCCACGCTGGGGCGGGAGTCCGAGGGCAAGCTGGTCTATTTCATGACGATCGAGAACGCGCGGTTCCGCAAGCCGGTGGTTCCGGGCGACCGCATGGAGGTCCGGGTCGAGGTGGTGCGCCACCGCGGCCAGGTGTGGAAGTTCTCCGGCGAGGCCCGGGTGGACGGCGGCCTGGTGGCCCAGGCCGTCTGCTCGGCGATGATCGTGGACGCCGCGTGAACGCGCCCGGAACCGGCGAGGGCGTCCATCCGACGGCGGTGGTCGAGGCGGGGGCGCGGATCGGCGCCGGCGTCCGCGTCGGCCCCTACTCGATCGTCGGCGCCGACGCGGTGCTGGGCGAGGGGGTCGTGCTCCACGCCCATGTCGTGGTCGGCGGCCGCACCGAGATCGGGGCCGGCACCGAGATCTACCCCTTCGCCTCGATCGGCCTGCCGCCGCAGGACCTGAAATACAAGGGCGAGCCGTCGCGCCTCGTCGTCGGCCGGAACAATGTCATCCGCGAATACGTGACCATGAACCCGGGCACGGCCGCCGGCGGCATGGTCACGCGCGTCGGCGACAACTGCCTGTTCATGGCCAGCGCGCACGTGGCGCACGACTGCCGGGTCGGCGACGGCGCGATCTTCGCCAACAACGCCTCGATCTCCGGCCATGTGACGGTGGGGGAGCGGGCCATCCTCGGCGGGCTGTGCGCCGTGCACCAGTACACGCGGATCGGCGCGCACGCCATTATCGGCGCCATGACCGGCGTGGACCGCGATGTGCTCCCCTACGCCGCGGTGCGGGGCGAGCGTGGGCGGGTCGTCGGGGTGAACATCGTCGGGATGCGCCGGCGCGGCGTCCCGCGCGCCGGGATCGACGCGGTGCGGCGCGCCTTCGACGCGCTGTTCGGCCCGGACGGCACGCTGCGCGACCGGCTCGACGCGCTGGCCCGGGAGGGCGCCGACGACCCGCTGGTCATGGAGCTGGTCGAATTCGTCCGCGCCGATTCGAGCCGCGCGATCTGCCCGCCCGCCGGCGCGCCGGACCGCCGCGATGCGTAAGCTCGGCATTATCGCCGGAAGCGGCCCCGTGCCGCGGCGGATCGCCGACGCGCGGCTTCGCGCCGGGGGCGAGGTCTTCGTCCTGGCGCTCGACGGCGCCGCCGATCCCGAAACGGTCCGCGACCGCCCGCACGCCCGGGTCGGGATCGGCCGGGTCCAGGCGATGATCGACCGGCTGCGGGAGGCCGGCGCCGAGGACGTGGTGCTGGCGGGGCCGGTGCGCCGCCCGGCGCTTTCGGCGCTGAACCCCGACGCGCGCGCCGCCAGGGCGCTGATGCGCGCCGGGCGCAAGGCGTTCGGCGACAACGGGCTGCTGTCGCTGCTCGTCGCGGAACTCGAGCGCGACGGGCTGCGCGTCGTCGGGATCGAGGAGGTGCTGGGCGGCGTGCTGGCGCCGGCCGGGCGCATCGCCGGACCGGAGCCGGACGCGACGGCGCAAGCGGACATCGCGCGCGGGATGGAGGTGCTGCGCCGCCTCGGCCCGGCCGATGTGGGCCAGGCGGTCGCGGTCCAGGAGGGGCTGGTGCTGGCGGTCGAGGCGGTCGAGGGGACCGACGCCATGATCGCGCGCGCCGGCGCGCTCAGGCGCTCCGGCCCGGCGCCGGTGCTGGTGAAGGCCGGCAAGCCGGGGCAGGAGCGCCGGGCCGACCTGCCGGCGGTCGGCCCCGGAACGGTCCGCGCCGCGGTCGCCGCCGGGTTCCGCGGCCTCGCGGTGGAGGCCGGCGGGACGCTTTTGCTCGACCGGGACGAGGCGCTGCGGCTGGCCGAGGCGGCCGGGTTCTTCGCGATCGGCGCGAACGCGGCGGCCGCCCCGTGAACTCCGGCCCCGGCGCGCCGGCGGACGCGCCCCTGTTCTATCTTGTCGCGGGCGAGCCGTCCGGGGACGCGCTGGGGGCCGGGCTGATGGCGGCCCTGCGCGGCGCGACCGGCGGGCGCGCGCGCTTCGCCGGCGTCGGCGGCGAGCGGATGGCCGGCGAGGGCCTCGAAAGCCTGTTCCCGATGTCCGAACTCGCGGTGATGGGCGTGTTCGAGGTGGCGCCGCGCGTGCCGCGCCTGTTGCGCCGGGCCGCGCAAACGGCCGCGGACGCCGCCGCGCGCCGCCCGGCGGCTTTCGTTTCGATCGACGCCAAGGAGTTCTCGTTCCGCGTCGCCCGGCGGCTGCGGCGGTCGCGCGGCCGGGACGGGCCGGGCTTCCCGCTGGTCCACATGGTCGCGCCGACGGTGTGGGCCTGGCGGCCCGGCCGCGCCCGGACCGTCGCGCGTTTCCTCGACCGCCTGCTGGCGCTGTTCCCCTTCGAGCCGCCGTATTTCGAGCGCCACGGCCTGGCGACGAGCTTCGTCGGCCATCCCGCCGCCGCCCGGCCGGCCGGGGACGGGCCGGGTTTCCGGCGGCGGTTCGACATTCCCGCCGGCGCGCCGGCGCTGGCGGTGCTGCCGGGATCGCGGCCGGGGGAGGTCGCGCGGCTGCTGGCGCCCTTCGGCGCGGCCGCGGCGCTGCTCGCGCGCGACAGGCCGGGGCTGCGCGTCGTCGTGCCCACGGTCCCGCTTGTCGAGGCGCGGGTGCGCGCGGCGGTCGCGGAGTGGCCGTTTCCGGCGTCGGTCGTCGTCGGCGAGGAGGCGCGGTCCGGCGCCTTCGCGGCCTGCGACGCCGCGCTGGCGGCCTCCGGCACCGTCACGCTCGAACTCGCGCTGGCGGGCGTTCCGACGGTCGCGGCCTACCGCCTCTCGCCGCTCTCGGCGCCGATCGGGCGGCTGCTGGTGGACCGCGAGGCGGTGCTGCTGCCCAACCGCCTGCTGGAGCGCCCGCTGATGCCGCTGTTCCTGCAGGGCGAATGCCGGCCGGACCGGCTGGCCGGCGCGGTCGCCGCCTTGCTCGACGACCCGGAGGCGCGGGCGCGCCACGCCGTGGCGGCGGGCGAGGCGGCGCGGCTGCTCCGCCCGCCCGGCGGCGAGGCGCCGGCGCAAGCCGCCGCCCGGGCGGTGCTGGAGGCGGTCGCGGCCTTCGCCGCCGCTACCCCGCCGGGGCCTTCCGGGGCATCCGCACCAGCGCGATCAGCGGGATGACCGCGAAGGCGGTGATCGCGTAGAGGTAGAAGGCGTTGATGTAGCCGATCATCCGCGACTGGCGCGAGATTTCGCCCGACAGCCGCATCAGTTCCGACTCGGTCTCCGGCGACGGCGCGCCCTTCAGCGCCATCATCGAACTCGCCTCGCCGAAGATCGGCACGAAGCCGGTCAGGTCGGCGTAGTTCATCGAGGTCGAGCGGATCACCAGGGCGATGGTGATCGAGATCGAGATCGAACTGCCGATGTTGCGGACCAGGTGGAACAGCGCGCTGCCCTCGTTCAGCTTCGACTTGTCCAGGGTGGAGAAGGTGATCAGCGTCAGCGGCACCCACACGAACCCGACGCCGAACCCGGCCACCAGGTTGGTCCACGCCAGTTCGAACCCCGACAGGTTGATGTCGAACGCGCCCATGTACCAGCCGCCGATCCCCTGGAGCAGGAAGCCGATCGACAGCACCAGGCGCGGGTCGAGCATCCGGTTCACGAAGACCAGCAGTGTCGAGCCGCAGAACGTCCCGAAGCCGCGCAGCGCGAGGAAGAGGCCGATCGTGTCCTCCGGGTAGTCCCGCAGGCCCTGCATCATCGGCGGGTAGATGATCATCGGCGTCCACAGGATGGCGCCGAACAGCAGCGTGATCGCCATCCCCAGCGCGTAGTTGCGGTCCAGCAGGAGGCGCGGGTCGAGGAACGGCTCCTTCGCCGTGAAGGTGTGGGCGAGGAAGATGTAGAACGCGCCCGCCGCCACCGTGGCCTCGACGACGATCTCCGGCGAGTCGAACCAGTCGAGCCGCTGTCCCCGGTCCAGCATCAGCTGCAGCGCCGCGATGGCGACGGAAAGCGAGACCAGCCCGGTCCAGTCGAGCTTCATGGCGGGCGCCCTGCGCCGGTCGTCGATGAAGGAGACGATCGACGCGATCGCCAGCACGCCGAAGGGCACCAGCAGGAAAAACACCCAGCGCCAGCCCAGCTCCTCCGACAGGTAGCCGCCGACGGTGGGGCCGATGATCGGCCCGAACACCACGCCCATGCCGAAGATCGCCGTCGCCGTGCCGTGCTCCTCCGTAGGGAAAATGTCGAGGATCATCGCCATGCAGATCGGCACCAGCGGCGCGCCGAACCCGCCCTGGAGGATGCGGAAGAAGACCAGCTGCTCCAGGTTCTGCGCCGCCCCGCACAGCATCGAGGAGAGCGTGAAGCCGATCGCGCAGAACAGCATCAGGTTGCGCCGGCTGAACCGCGAGGCCAGCCAGCCCGAGGCCGGCGTCACCACGGCGGTGGCGACGATGTTGAAGGTGACGACCAGCGCGATCTGGTCCACCGTCGCCGCGAAGGCGCCCTGCATCTTGGGCAGCGCCACGTTGGCGATCATCACCGTCATCGTGTACAGCATGGTGACGAAGGTGAGCGTCGCCAGGATCGTGTAGCGCCGCGGAGGCGGGGTCGCGTCGATGCTCCGGTCCATCGCGTCGGCCGCCGGGATCGGTCGAGGGAAAGGCCGGGCGCCCGGCCGCGCGGCCCATCATTGCACGAAACGCCCGGCCCTGTCGCGCGGCGCCGGGAGGCGCGCCGGAGGTTCGGTCAGAGCAGCTTGTTCGCCGCGATCACCAGCCCGCCGACGGCGATGAGGGCCATCATCATGCGGCGTTCGAGATTGGCAAGGTCCGCCTTGGTGGCGAGGTCCTTCGTTATGGCGGCGCGCATGTTGTCCGTCAGGGCCTCGGCCTGCTCGTCGGTAAAGCCGGCCGCCTTGAAACGCTTGACCGCCTCGTGCGTATCGTAGAACGCGCTCGACATTGCCGCTCCCCCGCGATGGCTCGGTCACTATACGCCGCAAGAAACCTTCGCGCCACCGGGATCGCGCGGCGGGCTTGCCTTGGGGCGGGATTCGCCGTGAAATCGGCCCGGCCGCGTTCCCGACCCACAGGACGAGGAGGACACGCCGTGAAGGAAGAGATCGTCGATCTGGAGACCCCGGACGGGGCGATGGAGACATTCCTCTGCCGGCCGGAGCGCGGCGGGCCGTATCCGCCCGTGCTGTTCCTGATGGACGCGCCCGGCGTCCGGGAGGAGCTTTACGACATGGCGCGCCGGCTCGCCACCGTCGGCTATTTCGTGCTGCTGCCCAACCTCTACCACCGGGCCGGGCGGGACACGAAATACGGGCCGGACGTGCTGGAGCACGGGAGCGCCGAGCACGCGCGGATGCGCGCCGTGCGCACGAAAATGACCATTCCGCCGGCGATGGCGGACGTGGCCGCGATGCTGTCCTTCCTCGACGGACACGCGGACGCGGCCGGCGGGCCGGTCGGGACGCACGGCTATTGCATGAGCGGCCCCTACGCGCTCGCCGCCGCCGCGCGCTTCCCGGACCGGATCGCGGCCGCCGCCTCCTTCTACGGCACCTGGCTGGTGAGCGACGCGGAGGAAAGCCCGCACCTCACGCTGGGCAAGGCGCGGGGCGAACTCTACATCTCCTGCGCCGAGCACGACGACCTCGCCCCGCCGGAGATGGTGGCGGAATTGAAGGGCCTGTTCGAGGCCTCGGGCGCGGCGGGGGAACTGGAGGTCCACCCCGGCGCGCACCACGGCTTCGCCTTCCCCGAACGCTGGTGCTACGACAAGCCCGCCGCCGAGCGCCACTGGGAACGCCTGATCGCCCTCTACCGCCGCCGCCTGGGGTAGGGGCGGCGGGACGCGCAGCCGCCCGCTCTCAGATATGCGGGACGACCTCCTCCCAGGTGAGGCGGACGGCGTTTTCGGCGCGGGTCGCGGCCATGCCGCCGAGGTTGGGCCAGATCGTCACCTCGGTGAGGCCGAACGCCTCCTTCATCCGCCCGATCTTGTCCACGCATTCCTGGGGCGAGCCGACGACGCAGGCGTCGAACTCGGCCAGCCTGTCGAAGGCGAGGTAGCCCATCTCGCGGCTGCGCTTGCCTTCCGACATGGTGAGTTCGTAGCCCGCGACCGGCCCGCCCTTGCCGGGCTGCTGGTGCGAGGCGACCTTGTTGTAGAACCACTCGACATGCGGGCGCAGCGTCTCGCGGGCGCGCGCGGACTCCGTGTCGGTGTAGTAGGGCAGCAGGATCATCCGCTCCAGCCGGGCCGGGTCGTGGCCGTGCGCGACCAGCTTGTCCTCGTAGCGCTTGATCTCGTCCGCGAGCCGGGAAATCCACTCCTCCCGGTAGGTGCGGTAGGTGAAGGGCGCGGCCAGTTGCAGCGACCAGCCGTTGCGCGCCGCCTGGTCGAAGCTCTCCGGCGACACCGTCGCCTGGTAGACCGGCGGGTGCGGCTCCTGCACCGGCTTGGGCAGCAGTTCGATCTCGTCCGGCACGGTCCAGTACTTGCCCTCGTGCGTGAATTTCTCGCTGGCCCAGGATTTCAGGATCAGTTCGATCCCCTCGTTGAACATCTCGCGGCTTTCCGACATCTCGACGCCGAGGCCGACGAACTCGTGCGGCTGGTAGGCGCGGCCGATGCCGAAATTGAGCCGCCCGCGCGACATGCAATCGACCAGCGCGAAGTCGGCCGCCGTGCGGAGCGGGTGGTTGAACGGGATCACCACGACGGCGGTGCCGATCCGCATCCGCTTCAGGCGCTGCGCCGCGGCGGCGGCGATCACTTGGGTCGAGGTGACGATGCCATAGGTGCTGAACAGGTGCTCCGCCACCCAGGCGGTGTCGTAGCCGAGCGCCTCGGCCAGTTCGAACAGCTTCATGTCGGCTTCCAGCCCCTCGACGCGGATGGACTGGTCCGGGTACTGGCTGAGCGAAAAGACGCCCCACTTGACGCGCTTGGCCATCGTGTTTCCTTTCGGTGGCGGCTCCGGGCGGGCCGCACAATCGCCGCCGCGCCCCGCCGCGTCAAGGACGGGCGCGCGGGCGGCCGCGCCGGGAACGGGACCGTCCTCAGCGCGCGAGGAAGCCGCCGTCGACCACGAGTTCGCTGCCCGTCACGAATTTCGCCGCGTCGCTGGCGAGGTAGACCACGCCCTCGGCGATGTCGGCCGGCTCGCCCAGTTCGCCGAAGGGCACGTTGGCCTCGATGTATTCGCGGAAGCGCGGCCCGCGGCGCTGGATCGCGCTGGCGACCATCGGCGTGTCGATGAAGCCGGGATGGATCGAGTTGACGCGCACGCGCGGCGTCTTGCGCGCGCATTCCAGCGCCGCCGCCTTGGTCAGCAGCCGCACGCCGCCCTTGGACGCGCAGTAGTTCGCCGACGTCGCCATCCCCGCGACGCCGAGGATCGAGGAGATGTTGATAATGGAGCCGCCCGTCCCCTGGCGCATCGCGCGGATGCCGTGCTTGCAGCCGAGGAACACGCCGTCGAGGTTGATGGCGAGGCAGCGCCGCCAGGTCTCCAGCTCCATGTCCTCCAGTTCGATGCCGTCGCCGCCCACGCCGGCGCCGTTCAGCAGGATGTCGAGATGGCCGTGCGCCTCCAGGATTCCGGCGCAGACCCGTTCCCAGTCGGCCTCCGAGGCGGCGTCGTGCGGCGCGAACGCGCACGCGCCCCCGGCGGCGCGGATCGCCTCGGCGGCGTTTTCGCCCTCGACCTCCTGGATGTCGGAGAGCACCACCGTCGCGCCCTCGCGCGCCATCAGTTCGCCGGTCGCCCGGCCGAGGCCGGACGCGCCGCCGGTCAGCAGCGCGACCTTGCCGTCGAGCCGTCCCATCGCCCGCGCCCCCGCGCTATTGCAGGGCTTCGAGGCCGAACGCCCTGGCGAAGCGGCGCGAGCAGGCGAGGTGGTCGCCGTATTTGCGGTGGCCGGCCGTGTGCTGCGCCGAGGCGAGCAGCAGGCGCTCGCGGTCCCAGGCGCGGTTCTTGCCGTAATCCTCGATCGTGCAGTGGGCGAGTTCCTGGTTGTGCGGGTCGTTGCCGACCCGCGCGCCGGCCAGCGCCAGCCGGGCGACCAGCGGCCCGCGGTCGGCGCCGCTCTCGATATAGGCCTGGGTCCAGCCGGTCGCCGCCTCCGCGTCGGGCGCGACCAGCGCCGCCTCCATCTCGTCGAGGATCGCGGCCGGGGCCATGCGGGACGCCGCCGCCGGGGCGGCGATGCGCGGCGCCGTCGTGTCGCCGATGAGCTTCTGGTGCCAGGCGGCGCGGTTCAGGTAGGAGGCGGCGTGGAACAGCAGCTTGATCCGCCGCGGATGGTCGAAACGGTCGAAGAACCAGCCGAGCGTGTTGCAGTACTCGTAGACATGCTGCGGCAGCGAGAAATTGACGGCTCCGTGCGTCTCCAGCATCACCTGCGCCGCGCCGAGCTGGAACGTGTCCACGATCGAGCGGGGCGACTTGCCGGCCTTCAACAGGTTCGCCAGATGCTCGATGAAGGCCGGCTCCGGCTCGCGGATCGTGACCTCGACCAGCGCCTCGGACTCGTAGCGCGTCAGCGGCTCCGTGTTGGCGAGCAGCGCGCGCTCGGCCTCGCTGACGCCGGCGTAGGGCACGGCGTGCAGCGCCTCGCCGTCGATATGGACCTTCACGGCGTTGCAGGCCATCTCGTAGGTCGAATACCAGCGCGGCCCCACGGCGAGGTCGAGCGCGCCGGCGTAGACCACGTCGCGCGCCTTGTCCCAGCCGATGGCGTCGCCGAGTTCGACGGTCGCGCGCGCCCGGAACGCCTTGTGCCCGGTGGTGTAGGAGCGGTTCTGGTAGGCCCGGTCCTGCACGTCCATCAGCCCGGCGAAGGCGAGTTCGGCCAGCACCTCCTCGCGCTCGGCCGGGTTCTCCATCAGGCCGAGGAAGACGCGGTAGGCGTCCACCACGTTGCCGCGCTGCACATGCGTCATCCAGCGGTCGAGCCGCTCGCGCAGCGGGCCGTCGAGATGCAGCGGCTCCTGGTCCGGCCAGTGCACGACCGGGGCCGGCGGCTCGCCCGGCGGCAGCTTGTAGCCGCGCGCGTAGTGGCCGGGCGCCTTCAGGATTTTCTGGTTCCAGATGTCGAGGCCGGTCGGGATGTACCAGACGGTCTGCGCGAAGGGCAGGCCCGCCGCCCCCTCCGGCATCATGCCGGTCAGGCGCAGCGACATGCGCGCGCTCAGCAGGCAGTGGTCGTTGTTGACGAAGTTGACGTACCCGTCGTCGATCCGCTCGTGGTAGGGCACATGCGTGTAGGGGCCGTGGATGCGCACCGCCTGGGCGAGCATTTCGGTGAGCGGCCGCCCGGCCCGCACGATGTCGTAGCCGGCGTCGCTGGCGCCCGCCTGGTCGCGGGCGAGGATGCGCTCCTCGAGGCGGTCGTACAGCGCCCTCGTGTCGTTGGGGAGGCTGGCGGCGTCGGGCATGGGATCGCTCCTCGGGTTCGGGCCGGGCGGGCGCCGGCGCGCCTCGGCGCGGATGCGCGAACGCGCGCCGGCGCGCGAATGCGGCCGGGCGCGACCGGACGCCCGCCCCCCAAGTGTGCGGACGCGCGGCGGCGGGCGCAACGCGGCCCGGAACACGGTTGTGATTTCGCGGCGGGGCCGGGGCGCAGCCCCGGCCCCGCCGCGCCCCGGACTCGATCCGGGGCCCAGAGTCGCTTCTCCGGCGCTCCCGAAAGCGGCGCGGACATTCGACGGCGGAGCGCGACACCCTCCCGCCGCCCGCGCCCTTGCCCCTACTGGACCCCGGATCGAGTCCGGGGCGCGACCGAAGGGGCGCCGCCGCCCCCGCCGCCCCCGCCGCGCCCCTCACGGGATCATGCTCGGATGCTCCAGCAGCGCTTGCCAGTGGAGGTCGGCGTCCTCGACGAAGAGGCCGCGGGTGACGCCGGCGCAGAGCATCGGGACCGCGAGGCGCAGCGTCGAGATCGAACAGCCGGACGGGCCGAAGCTCATCGTCGGGCCGAAGGTGAAGTCGTGCACGCGGTCCAGCCACGGCGCCGCGCCGGGGACCTTCTCCAGGAACTGGAAATGCTCGCCGAGATAGGGGTAGCGGGCCAGCCGCTCGTCGCGCAGTTCCTCCGGCGGCGCGTAGCGGTCCGCCCACAGCGCCGCGTGGGGCGCGATCCGGGCCAGTTCCGGGCGCTTGCGCAGGTCCTGGTCGTGGCCGGCGCAGGAGACGATGAAATCGGCCCGGAACGGCCCGCGCGCGGTCTCGATCCGCGCGGCGGCGCCCTCCGCCGCCACGCCCGTCCAGGCGGCGCTCGTGTGCAGCGAAAAGTTGGGGTGCGCGCTCGCCCGCTTCCAGGTCTCCGGCGGCATCCCCATGCGGATGTTCAGGATGTAGTGCATGAAGCGCCAGCGCCGCGCGTCGTCGAGGTCCTTGAAATGGCGCAGGAAACCGGCGGTGATGCACCAGCGGTAAACCTGCTGGCGGCGATGCGTCGGGCGGCGGCAGAACATGTGGACCTCGGCCCCGGCCTCCAGCGCGCGGATCGCGTTGTCGCCCGCCGTCGCGCCGACGCCCAGCACCGCGACGCGCCGGCCCGCGAGCGCGGCGAAGTCGATCGGGTCGGCGCCGCGCGCGCGCAAGCGTTCGGGCAGGGCCGCGATCTCCGGCGGCATCCACCACTCGCCGGTGCCGTCGTGCCCGGTGGCGAGCACGAGGCGGCGCGCGTAGCGGGTCTCCGCCGCGCCGCCGCCGCGCCGCAGGGTCAGCGCGAGGCCGCCCGCGGCGGGCGCGATGTCGGCCAGTTCGACGCCGTTCTCCACCGGCAGGGCGAGCGTGTCGCGCGCCCACTCCAGGTAGTCGGTCCAGCGCGCCACCGGGACCAGTTCGAGCGCGTCCCACGAGGCGTCGCCGAAGGCCGCGCGGTGCCACGCCTCGTAGGTCAGGCTGGGGACGCCCATGTCCGGGCCGGGATAGTGCTTGGGCGAGCGGATCACCGGCATCCGGCCGTGGTCGTTCCACACGCCCTCGCGGCCCCGGGGCGCGCGGTCGACGACGAGGATGTTCGTCACCCGCTCGCGGACCAGGTGGGCGGCGACGCTAAGGCCGCCCTGGCCCGCGCCGGCGACCAGCACATCGAGCATCGGGCGGCCGTCCGGCCCGTCGCGCCGGGGCATCCAGTCGGTTTCGGGGTGGCGCAGCGTGTGCAGGTCGGCCCGCGCCCGGTCCGCCAGCGCGGCGAGGCGCGCCGGGGCGTCGGCCAGCGCGGGGGCGTAGCTCTCCGGCCCGTTGATCCGGTCCGGCCCGTCGTCGCGCCAGCGGTCCGGCCCGGCCACGGCGACGGGCGGCGCGGGCGGGGCCGAGGGGCGCGGCGCGGCCCCGTCCGCCATCTCAGCCGGCGTGGACCGGCGGCCGCCGCCCGGCCCAGGGCGCCGCCTCCTCCAGCTGCGCGGCGAGGCGCAGCAGCGTCGCCTCGTCGCCGAACGGCGCGGCGAACTGGACGCCGATCGGCAGCCCGTCCGCGCTCCAGTGCAGCGGCAGCGAGATCGCCGGCTGCCCGGTCAGGTTCTGCGGCGGCGTGAAGGGGATGAAGCCGAACAGCCGGTCCCAGTACCCCTCCACATCGTCGGTCGTCATCGACAGGTGGCCGAGCTTCGGCGGGCGCTGCGCCAGCGTCGGGCTGAGAACCAGGTCGTATGTCCGGTGGAACTCGGCCGCGCGGCGGCCCATCAGGTGGACCTCCTGCACGCCCTTCGAGAGCTCCGCCGCCGGGATCCCGCCGCCGCGCCGGTAGGCTTCCCACGTCACCGGCTCCACGTCCCGCTCCGTCAGCGCCCGGCCGAGCGCCGCCTCGCGCCGCGAGAGCACGACATGGGCGCCGACGCTGGCGTTGTTCCGCCAGAACTCGGCGACGAAATCGAGGTCGAAGCCCGGATCGGCCTCCTCGACGATGTGGCCCAGCCCCTCCAGGATGCGGGCGGCGTTGTCCGCCGCCTCGGCGCAGGCCGGGTCGAGCGGGGCCCGCGCCGAAACCCGCTTGCAGAGCGCGATCCTGAGCCGCTCCGGCGGCCGGCGGATCGCCTCGACATAGGAGCCGGGATCGGCCAGCGGCGGCGTCGGCGCGCCGAATTCCGGGCCGTGGACGCAGTCGAGCGCCAGCGCCGTGTCGCGCACGGTGCGGGAGACGACATGGCCCACGGCGTGCAGGCTGTCGAGCGCGTCGGGGCCGGTGGGGTTGCGCCCGCGCGTCGGCTTCAGCCCGACCAGGCCGCAGCACGACGCCGGGATGCGGATCGAGCCGCCGCCGTCGGTCGCGTGCGCGATCGGCACGACGCCGGCGGCCACCGCCGTCGCCGAGCCGCCGCTGGAGCCGCCGCCGCTGCGCGACAGGTCCCACGGGTTGGGCGCCGCGCCGTGGCTGACCGCCTCGGTGGAGGCGCACATGCCGAATTCCGGCGTGTTGGTCTTGGCGATCGTCACCAGCCCGGCCTTGCGGAAGCGCGCGACGATCTCGCTGTCGTGGTCGGCCACGTAGTCCTTGTAGAAGGCGCAGCCGTTATGGGTCGGCGCGCCGTCGTACAGGACATGCAGGTCCTTCAGCATGAAGGGGACGCCGCGGAACGGCCCGTCCGCCGTGCCGGCGGCCAGTTCGGCGCGGGCGAAGTCCTCCATGTCGAAGGTGACCGCGTTCAGTTGCGGCTGGACCGCCCGCATCCGCGCGAGCGCGGCGTCCAGCGCCTCCGCCTCCGAAATCCCGCCGGCGCGGATCGCCGCCGCCAGCCCCGTTGCGTCGCGGTCGCCGTAGTCCCCGCTTCCCGCCATCTCGTCCTCCCGTTCCCGCCGCCGGCGCCCCGTCAGCGCGCCGGCTTGTCCGCCCCGCGTCCGCTGCCCGCCAGTTCGATCCCCGAACCGCGCTCGTAATGGCGGATCACCTCGTTCACATCGACGTCGCCGCCGCGCTCGTTCACCGCCGCGTGGTAGATTTCGCGCGCCGCGTTGATCATCGGCAGGGTCACGCCGGTGGCGATGCCGAGTTCGGCGGCGAGCCGGATGTCCTTGTGCATCAGGCCGAGGGCGAAGCCCTGCCGCGGCTCCTTGTGGGGCAGCACGAAGCGCGGCAGCGTCACGCCGGTGGCGAAGTTGCGCCCGGAACTCTTGTCGAGGATTTCGGCGCAGAGGTCCGGGTCGATGCCGTTGCGCACCGCCAGCGACAGCGCCTCGAAGGTGGCGAGCCGGTTGGCGGCGTTCAGCATGTTGTTGGCCAGCTTCATCGCGTGGCCGGTGCCGACGCCGCCGGTGCGGAAGATGTTGGGGCCGACCGCCTCCAGCGCCGGCATCGCGAGGCCGATGGCGTTGTCCGGCCCGCCGACCATCATCGCCAGCGTCCCCGCCGCCGCGCCCGCCGGGCCGCCGGAGACCGGCGCGTCCACGAAGGCGAGGCCGGCGGGCATCGCCTCGGCGATCTCGCGCGTCGCCGCCGGGTCGCCGGTGGTCATGTCGCAGATCGCGCCGCCGGACATCGCCGAGGCCAGCCCGCCCTCGCCGAGCACGACCTCGCGCACCTCGTTCGATGTCGGCAGGCAGAGGAAGACGACCTCCGCCGCCCGCCCGACCTCCGCGACGCTCCCCGCCGCGTCGGCGCCCATCGCGGCGAACTTCTCGCGCGACTCCGCCGACAGGTCGAAGACCGTCAGCTCGTGTTTGTCCAGCATCCGGGCGGCGATCGCGCCGCCCATGCTGCCGAGGCCGATATAGCCGAACCGCACCGTCCGCCTCCCCGCTCCGCCGCGCTATTCCGCCGCCAGGCGGCCGGCGGGCGGGCGGAAGCGCGGGATCACCTCCTCCGCGAACAGGCGCAGGCTGCGCATGGTGCGCTCGTGGCCGTAATGCGGCGGGTTGTGCAGCAGCAGCGAGGTCATGCCGGTCGCGTCGCGCAGTTCGCCGATGCGCCGGGCCACCGTGTCCGGCGAGCCGTGCAGCAGCGTGGTCTCGGCCAGTTCGTCGTAGCCGATCTCCTTGTCCTGGTCCTTCTCGGAGACATTGCCGAAATAGCCCGAGGTCGCGCTGCTCATGAAATGGCGGAGGTGGCGCAGGACGCCGTCCTCCGAGTCCGCCCTGGCCTGTGCGTCGGTCTCCGCCACGTAGACCAGGCGCGCCACGTCGATGTGGCCGTGCGCCGGGTTGGCGTTGAGCGGCGCCGGGCATTCCGGCATGTGCGCGCGGTAGACGGCGGCGTTGGCCCCGATCGCCTCGAAGCCCGGCAGCGTCGACTGCATGAGGCCGAAGCCCTTGCGCGCGGCGTAGACGATCGACCGCTCGCTCCCCGCGCCCATGTAGAGCGGCGGATGCGGGCGCTGCACGCTGACCGGGAGGATTTCGAGGTCGCCGTCGATCCTGTAGGCGAAGTGCTTGCCCTCGTGGACGATCCGCCCCTCGTGGAACAGCGTCTGGATGACCTCGATCGCCTCTTCCTGCACATCGCGGCGGTTGTCGAAGGGGCGGCCGAACCCGTCGAACTCGTATTTGCGATAGCCGGAGCCGAGGCCGAGCACGCAGCGCCCGTTCGACAGGATGTCCACGAAGGCGGCGTTCTCGACGACGCGGATCGGGTCGTAGAGCGGCAGCGTGACGACGGCGGCGCCGATGCGCACGCGCTTCGTCACGCCGGCGAGGTAGCCCATATAGGCGAACACATCCGGCATGATGCCGTACTCGTTCGAGAAATGGTGCTCCGCGATCCAGGCGGTGTCGTAGCCGAGCTCGTCCATCAGCTGGATTTCCTCGGTCACGCGCGCGTGGACGGCGCGGTGGGGATGCGGCTCCTCGGCGTGGTTGGGATGCGAGGTGAACAGGACGCCGAATTCCATGGGGCGGTCTCCTCCTTCGTGGCGGCGGGCATCGGTTCGGACAGGCGCGGGCGCGAACATAGCAGACCCGGCCCCCCGGCGCCGAATCGCCTACGCGATTGTTGCGGCGGGGCGGGGGAGGGTCTATCCCGGCGGCGGCACGGCGCGCCGCGGCGCCCGGACGCGGAGGCGAGCGATGGCCGTCGTCCATTACCACGAGGGAGGCTTCCCGCCGGACGGGCGGATCGACTGGCCCCGGCTGGTCCCGCTGCTCGGGCCGGCGGCCGCGGCCGTCGCGCGCTACGACGGGATGCTTTCGGCCATCCCGAACGCGACCGTCCTGCTGGCGCCGCTGGCCACGCGGGAGGCGGTGCTGTCCTCGCGGATCGAGGGGACCCAGGCGACGCTGGGCGATGTGCTGGGCTTCGAGGCCGGCCGCGCGCCCGGCTCGCCCGAACGGCTGGAGGACGTGAAGGAGGTGCTCAACTACCGGCGGGCGATGCGCCACGCCGAGGCGTTGCTGGCCGACCTGCCGCTGTCGCAGCGCGCGGTCCGCGCGGCGCATTCCGTGCTGCTGGACGGCGCGCGCGGGCGCGGCAAGTCGCCCGGCGCGTACCGCCGCGTCGCGAACTGGATCGGCCCGCCCGGCTGCTCCATCGAGGAGGCGCGGTTCGTGCCCATCGGCGCGGACCGCCTGCCCGACGCGATGGGCGCGTGGGAGCGCTACATCCACGAGGACGTTCCGGACCGGCTGGTGCAGCTGGCGGTGCTCCACGCCGAATTCGAGGCGCTCCACCCCTTCCTCGACGGCAACGGCCGGCTGGGGCGGATGCTGGTCCCGCTGTTCCTGTGGCGAACGGGCCTGATCCAGGCGCCGACCTTCTATATCAGCGCCTGGTTCGAGGCGCGCCGGGAGGCGTATTACGACGGCCTGCTCGCCGTCTCCCGCGACGACGACTGGACCGGCTGGTGCGTCTTCTTCCTCGAGGCGGTGCGCGCGCAGGCGGAGGAGAACCTGGCGAAGACCCGCGCGATCCTCGACCTGTACGAGGAGATGAAGGTCCGTATCCCGGAGGTCACCCGGTCCCGCCACTCGATCGCCGTCCTGGACTGGATATTCTCGAACCCGGTGTTCAGGAGCACCGACTTCAGCGCCGGGCTGGAGATGACGCATCCTTACGCGTGGCGAATCCTTAACCTTTTGGGGCAAGAAGGAATTCTCCTCGCGATCGACCGGGGAAGCGGCCGGCGCGCCGCCGTCCACGGCTTCCCGGGGCTGCTGCGGATCGCCGAGGGAGAGGGCGAGCTTGTCTTGCACGAATGGGATACTGGCTCGTAGCATTGCACGGTTGGCCCAAAAATATAATGCTACGAGCCGGTCGTTGCGTGGATGCAATGCAACGCACCCCGGGTTCCGGCGTCGCCTCGGACCGCCGGGGGAGAGGGGCGCGCTTGTCTCTCGCGAATGAAACGCAAGCCCGTAGCATTGCACGGACGGCCCAAATATGTAATGCAAGCCGCCGGTCGTTGCGTGGATGCAATGCAAACCGCCGCCGCGCGGCGCTCCCGCGCGCCGCGCGCCGCCTCAGAACGGGCGGTCGCCCTTGACGGTGACGCGGTAGCCGGAGCGGACCTGGGGGTAGTAGTCCCAGATCGCCAGGTGCTGGACGCAGCGGTTGTCCCAGAACGCGATGCTGTGCGGGCGCCACTTGAAGCGGACCTGGTAGTCCGGCTTCTCGCAATGGCTCCACAGGAAATCGAGCACCGCCGCGCTCTCCTCGCGGGGCAGGCCGTCGATATGGGTGGTGAAGGTGCGGTTGACATAGAGCGCCTTGCGCCCGGTCACCGGATGGGTGCGGACCACCGGATGCGACGCCCGGGGATAGACCCTGCCGGAATCGTCGTGGTCCCGGTCGTTGTAGCGGCCGCGATAGACATGCTCGCCCGCGTGGGTCGCCGTCAGCCCTTCGAGATAGGCCTTCATCCGGTCCGACAGGCCGTCGTAGGCGGCGTACATGCTGGAGAACAGCGTGTCGCCGCCGGCTTCGGGCACGGTCCAGAGATGCAGGATGCTGCCCATCGGCGGCTCGGCGTCGCAGGAGACGTCGGAATGCCACTTCTCGCCCGCGACGCGCTTCGAATCCTTGTCGGCGTGGACGACGAGGATTTCCGGGTGCCCCGGCGGCGGCGGCGAGCCGGGATGGATGTGCAACTCCCCGAACAGGCGGCCGAACGCCTTGTGCCGCTCCACCGGCAGCGCCTGGTCGCGGAAGAACACCACCTGGTGCGCCATCAGCGCGTCGTGGACCTCCTGGAACTGCCGGTTGCCGAGCGGTTGCGCGAGATCGACCCCGGAAATCTCGGCGCCGATGCGCGCCGTCAGCGGCGTCACCTCGATGGTCTCGTAGCCCACGGTCCCCTCCCCCGCTCCAGCCCGTCCGCAATCGGCCATGATGGCGCGGCGGGCCGCGGCCCGTCGAGGGCGGGCGCCGAATTCCACATATAGGATGCCCGGCCCGCCTTTCCCGGCGCCCGGTTTCGTGCGATGTTGCGCGCGAAACAGCGGGAGGGGAGAGCACATGGGCACGAATGGCGACGGAGCCGGGCCGAACGGGAGCGCGCCGGCCGCGGACATGCTGAAAGGCGTGCGCGTCATCGACATGACGCAGTTCGAGGCGGGGCCGTCCTGCACGGAGACCCTGGCCTGGCTCGGCGCGGAAGTGGTCAAGATCGAGAACCCGAGGGGCGGCGACGCCGGCCGGTTCGCCACTTCGGAACAGCAGGGAATGGATTCGTTCTATTTCATGCAGTTCAACTCCGGCAAGAAAAGCCTGACCTGCGACCTGAAGAAGCCCGAGGGCGTCGCGCTGATCAAGCGGATGGCGCGCGAGGCCAATGTCTTCATCGAGAACTTCGCCCCCGGCGCGGTCAAGCGCCTCGGCCTCGACTACGAGGCGATCCGGGCGGAGAACCCCGGCATCGTCTACGCCTCCGTCAAGGGCTTCGCCGAGGGCAGCCCCTACGAGAATTTCCTCTCCTTCGACATGATCGGGCAATCGGCGGGCGGCGTGCTGTCGATCACCGGCGAGCCGGACGGCCAGCCCTGCAAGCCGGGCGCGACGCTCGCCGACACCGGCACCGGGATGCTGATGGCGATCACGATCCTCGGCGCGCTCTACCGCCAGCGGGCGACCGGGGAGGGGGAGCGGCTGCAGCTCGCCATGCAGGACGCGATGACGCAGTACACGCGGCTCGCCTACGCCTACCGCGACCTGCACGGCAAGGCGGCGCCGCGCGCCGGGGCCAAGCTGTTCACCACCGGCAACGCGCCCACCGGCATCTATCCCTGCCAGCCGGGCGGCAAGAACGATTACGTCTACATCTACACCACCCGCGCCGGGAACCACCACTGGGCGCGGCTGTGCCGGCTGCTCGGCCGGGAGGACCTGATCGACGATCCGCGTTTCGCCGGCCCGAAGGAGCGCGCCGCGAATGAGGGCGTCATCGACGAAGTCCTGACCGAGTTCACGAAACGGCACGACAAGCGCACGGCGATGAAGCTGATCGGCGAATGCGGCGTGCCCTGCGGCGCCGTGCTCGACGTGGCCGAGCTCTACGACGACCCGGACCTGAACGCCCGCGGCGTGCTGCAGCACATGGAGCACCCGGAGCGCGGCAGCTACAAGATGCCGGCCTGGCCGGTGAAGGTGAACGGCGGGCACCTGCCGGTCCCGCCCGCGCCGCTGCTGGGCGAGCACGTGGATTCCGTGCTGTCCGAATGGCTCGGCATGGAGGCGGGCGAGGTGGCGGAGCTTCGCGGCAACGGCGTGGTCTGAGGGGCGGGCCGGGGCGGCGGCCGCGCCGCCCTCCCGGACCTTTCCTCGCGAACCTTTCGCGCCGGCGGCCGCCGGCGCGTCCCCGTATGGACACATCGAACGGAGGCGGCGGTGGCGCAACTCACCGGATCGGAAATCCTGGCCAAGGCCCTCAGGAACGAGGGCGTGGAAGACCTGTTCTTCATCATGGGCGGCCCGATGCTGCTGGCGGAGGAGTCCTGCATCAAGGAGGGCATCCGCCCGATCGACGTGCGCCACGAGCAGGCCGCCGCCTTCATGGGCCAGGCCTACAGCCGGCTGCTCAACAAGCCGAGCGTGTGCATGGCCGCCAGCGGCCCCGGCGTCACCAACCTGATCACCGGCGTCGCCAACGCCTATGTCGACTGCGTCCCGCTGGTCGCGGTCGGCGGCTCCAGCCCCTTCAAGATGTACGGCCGGCAGGTCTTCCAGGAGATCGACCAGCTGGCGATGATGAAGCCCTGCGTCAAATGGGCCGACCGGGTGTACAGCCTGAAGCGCATCCCGGAGATGGTGAACGTCGCCTTCCAGAAGGCGATGTCCGGCAAGCCGGGGCCGGTCTACCTCGATTGCCCGGGCGACATCCTCTACGAGAAGATCGACGAGGAGGAGATCGACTGGACGATTTCCGGCCGCGCCCTGCCCCGCGCCCGCCCGCACGGCGACCCGGCGCTGGTCGCCGAGGTGGTGGACGCGCTGGCGTCGGCGGAGCGGCCGGTCCTCGTCACCGGCGGCGGCATCCTGTGGTCCGGCGCGTCGGAGGAGTTGCAAACCCTCGTGGACAAGGCCGGAATCCCCTTCTACACCACGCCGCAGGGACGGGGCGTGATCCCGGAGGACCATCCCTGCTGCTACCTCGCCATGCGCTCGACCGCTTTCCGCGAGGCCGATGTGATCATGGTGGTCGGCACGCGGATGAACTACATCATCGGCCACGCCGCCCCGCCGCGCTTCAACCCGGACGCCAAGATCGTCCGCGTCGATATCGACGAGGAGGAGGTGAGCACCAGCCCGCGCCCGGTCGATATCGGCATCGTCGGCGACGCCAGGGCGGTGCTGGCGCAGATCAACGCCGGGATCGACGGCAAGGTGACGATGGACAGCTACGCCGGCTGGCGCGGGCGCCTCGCCGAGGGCGAGGCCTCCAAGCGCGTCCGGCCGGGATCGAACAGCCTGTCGGACGCGACGCCGATCCACCCGCTCAGGCTGTGCGAGGAGGTCAAGAACTTCATGGACCGCGACGCCATCCTGGTGGTGGACGGGCAGGAAATCCTCAACTACGGCCGCCAGTCGATGCCGACCTTCGCGCCCGGCCACCGGCTGAACTCCGGCCCGTTCGGCACGATGGGCGTCGGCCTGCCCTTCGGCGTCGGCGCCAAGCTGGCCAAGCCCGACAAGCAGGTGATCGTGGTCCATGGCGACGGCTCCTTCGGCATCAACGCGATGGAGCTGGACACGGCGGTGCGCCACAACGCGCCGCTGATCTGCGTGATCAGCCTGAACGGCGGCTGGACGGCCGACCCGGACGGCACCAAGCCGGGCCGCGACCTCGGCTATACCCGCTACGACAAGATGGCGGAGGCGCTCGGCTGCTACGCCGAGTACGTGGAGGAGCCGGGCGAGATCAGGGGCGCGCTCGAACGCGCCCAGGCCAAGGTGGACGAGGGCATGGTGGCGGTCGTCAACGTCAGGACCGACCACACCGCCCGCGCCGGCACCCAGCGCTTCGCGCAGTACTCGACCTGAGCGCGGACGCGGGGCGGCGCGCGGGGAGGGCCCCGCCGCCCCGCGCCCGGCCGCGCGCGGAGCCGACGGGATTCTTGCGCCGTCCGGCGATTCGTGGTAGGCGGCTTCCGGTAACGGAACGATGCGCGAAACACGCGCGGAGGAAAACGGGATGCGCCGCACCGGAAGGGATCGCGAAGAAGAGTCGCCGGGACAGCGGGAAACGCCGAGGCCGATGAGGTTCTTCGGGGATTACCAGTACAAGGAACCCCTCAAGTCGCGCCATCTCCTGCCCGCCGAGAAGAATGGGTTTTTCCGTGTCGAAGTCCCCGCGAAGAAAACCGACTGAACGATTCCCGCGCGGACAGCGCTTGCCATCCCAGTCTCCCAAGTACTGGGCTGCTGAGAAAGACCGATATTTGCGACAATTGTTGATTGCGGATATCGAAGAAGATACCGGCCGCGAGGTTGTGGTATATTTTGCGGGCTTTACGGAAGGCATAAACGCTTCGGACGCCGACGATCTGTCAGAGATAATGTACGGTACTTCCGGAGACGAGGTCGATCTGATCGTCCAAACTCTCGGAGGCTCCGTCGACGCGGTCGAAAAATTTATCTCCGTTCTTCGCCAATGGAAAAAACGCTATCGAGTCATCGTTCCGAACACGGCGAAGTCCGGGGGCACGCTGATTGCGATGTCGGCCGAGAAGATATTGCTGGGAGTCAATTCCGAACTCGGTCCGGTCGATTCTCAATTCTTTCTGCCCGAATTCGGGTCCGTGCCCTGTCAGATTATTGCCAAAGATAAAACCCAGACTCCAATCATGCGATCTCTCGCGGAATCGGCTGTCGAAAGAACAAAACAAATCGCAACGAAAATTCTTTCGGAGGGGATGCTGCGTGGTAAGAACTGCAAAGAAATCAAGAAAGTTATCGATGAGGTGTCGTCTTCCGATACCTACCACTCGCATGGGGCGGTGATCGATTTTTCGGAGGCGAAAAAGCTTGGGCTTGCCGTCGAATGGATGGAGCCGGAAGACGACCTCTGGAAGCGCGTGTGGCTGCTGTATTGCTGTTACGACCACGACATCAAGGCGCGCGGCCTCGGAAAAATTATCGAGGGCGCGAGGAACAGCATCGAACGGCCGCCGTCGAATTGAGGCGCGGCCCCGTCACGCGATCTCGCAGCCGTATTCCGCCGCCGCGTCGATCAGGCTCTCGCACAGGTCGAGGGCGTAGCCGCGCGCGGCGTACAGGTCGAAGGCGTCGGCGTCGCGGCAATCGATCAGCGCCGGGAGGTGGAACAGCGCCGTCTGGGCGCAGGCGCCGGGGGCGAATGCGGCCGGATGCCAGTCCAGCGGCGCGCCCTTCGCCAGCACGCGGCGCGCGTCGCGGCCCGACAGGCGCAGGCGCGACCGGCCGTGCGACAGGTCCACGACCGCCGCCCCCGCCGGCCCGGCCGCCGCCTCCAGCAGCGCGGCGAGGTCGCGCGCCTCCGGCTCGACCGCCAGCCAGCGGCCGGGGCCGGTCCACAGCACGCGCGGCCGGCCCGCCTCGCCGCCGGCGGCCGTGTTCGGCGCCTCCGGCGGGCGGACGCCCAGCGCCGCCGCCACGGCGTCGCGCGCCGCCGCCGCTCCGTCCTCCCCGCCGGCGCCGTCCCGCCGCGCCTCGACCTGCGCGATCGCGAGCGGATGGCGCTCCGCCAGCCGGACGCCCGGTCCGCGCCAGTGCCGCGCGCCGCGGAGGCCGGCCTCGAACGCGCCGGCGAGCGCGGAGCGGCGGGTCGGCGGGGCGGCGCCCGTCCCGTTCGCCGGCGCGTCAGCCATGGAGCCGCTCCCCCGCCTTGTCGTAAAACACCGGGTCCGTCACCCGCACCTCGATCGCCTCGCCGCGCAGCGGGAACATCGCCCAGACCGTCTCGCCCGCGCGCGCCATCCCGCCCTCGACGAAGCCGAGCGCGACCGGATGGCCCACCGTCGGGCTGACATAGGCCGAGGACGACACATGCCCCAGCTTCGGGACCGGCGGTTGCGCCTCGGGGTCCGCCACCAGGATCGCGCCGGCGCGCGGCCGCGACCGCCCGTCCACCGGAACCAGCCCGACGAGCGCCGGCCGCGCCGGGTCCTCCAGCCCCTCGCGCCCCGCCATCGCGCGGCCGATATGCGGCTTGCCCGAACGCGCCATCCGCCCCATGCCGAGGTCGTGGGCCGTCGTCCGGCCGTCGAGTTCGCCGCCCGCGGGGTGGCCCTTCTCGATCCGCATGACGCCCATCGCCTCGGTCCCGTAGGGGACGATCCCGCGCGACGCCCCGGCCTCCATCGCCCGCTCCCAGACATGTTCGCCGTAATCCGCCGGAACGGCGATTTCGTAGGCCAGTTCGCCGGAAAAGCTGATGCGGAAGACGCGCGCCGGAACGCCGGCGATCGCGGAGTCGCGCACGCCCATGAAGGGCAGCGCGGCGTTCGAGACATCCAGCCCCTCGACGATTTCGGCGAGGATTTCCCGGCTCCGCGGCCCGGCGAGCGCCATGGCGGCCCATTGCTCGGTGACCGAGGCGACCTTGACGTCGAGGCCGCGCCAGTGGATTTGCAGGTGCTCCTCCAGATGGGCCAGCACCGCCGCCGCGTTGGCGGTGGTGGTGGTCATGAAGTAGCGGTTCTCGCCGACGCGCGAGGTCGTGCCGTCGTCGAAAACCAGCCCGTCCTCGCGCCGCATGAGGCCGTAGCGCGCGCGCCCGACGGGCAGGGTCCGCCAGCCGTTCACATACACAAGGTCGAGGAACCCGGCCGCGTCGGCGCCCTGGATGTCGATCTTGCCCAGCGTCGAGACATCGACCAGCCCGGCCGCGCCGCGCGTCCCCTCGACCTCGCGGACGATGGCGCGGTCCATCGCCGCGGTCCCGTCCTCCTCGCCCGGCCGGAGGTAGTATTGCGGGCGCAGCCAGTGGCCGGCCTCGACGAAAACGGCGCCGTTGGCGGCGTGCCAGCCATGCATCGCGGTGCGGCGGACCGGCGCGAACCGCCGGCCGGTCTCCGGCCCCGCGATGGCGCCGATGGCGACCGGCGTGTAGGGCGGGCGCGGCCGGGGAACGCCGGCCTCGGAGATCGAAATCCCCCGCGCCTCGGCCATGATCGCGACGCCGTTGACGTTCGAGGTCTTGCCCTGGTCCGTCCCCATGCCGAGCGTGGTGTAGCGCTTCAGGTGCTCGACCGAGACATAGCCCTCGCGGTGGGCCAGTTCGATGTCGGCGTCGGTCACGTCGTCCTGGAGATCGACGAACTTCCAGCCCTTTCCGGGAACGCGCCAGAGCGGGCGGGCCGGGCCGACGGGCGGTTCGTCCGCCGCCGGCAGCGCGACGGGCGGGACGGCGAAGCCCAGCGCCCGCGCCGCCTCCGCGCCCGCCCCGGCCCCCTGGCGCAGGCACTCGGCGAGGCCGAAGGCGCCGTTGCACGCCCCCGCCGAGCGCTCGGCCGGGCGCGGCGGCCCCGGAACGAAGGCGCCGAGGCCGGGATGGTAGACCGGCGCGGTCCCGGAATGGCCCTGGAGGTGGATGTTCGGACTCCAGCCGCCGGACACGGCCAGCAGGTCCACCGAATGGCGCCGGGCCGGGCCGGCGAGCGACCTTCCGTCGGCCGAGAGCGGCGCGATCTCCACGCCCGCCAGGCCGAGATAGCCGTCGGTGGCGACGACCGCCGCGCCGGCAAGGCATTCGATCCCCAGCGCCTCGGCCCGTTCGCGCAGCGGCCCCTGCCCGCCCGGCCGGCTGTCGGCGACGACGCGGACCTCGACCCCGGCGCGGGCCAGGTCGATCGCCGTCCGGTAGCCGTCGTCGCTGTTGGCGAAGACGGCCGCGCGGTCGCCCGGCCGCGCGGCGAAGCGGTTGACATAGGCGCGCGCGGCCCCGGCCAGCATGATCCCCGGCCGGTCGTTGCCGGCGAAGACCGGCGGCCGCTCCACCGCGCCGGTGGCGAGCACGACCCGGCGCGCCCGGATGAGCCACAGCCGCTGGCGCGGCGCGAAGGGCGGCGGCTCGGCCAGGTGGTCGGACACCCGCTCCACCGCCGCGACGACATCGCCGTCGTAGTAGCCGAAGGCCGTCGTCCGGGCCATGACCTCGACATCCGGCAGGTCTTCCAGTTCGGCCCGGACGCGGGCGGCCCATTCCCGCGCCGGCGCGCCGTCCAGCGTCTCGCGCTCCGCCCGCAGCCGGCCGCCGGGCGCGTCCGTCTCCTCCAGCAGCATCGTGCGCGCGCCGGAACGCCCGGCCGCCAGCGCCGCCGCCAGCCCGGCCGGCCCGCCGCCGACGACCAGCACATCGCAATGGGCGTGCATCCGGTCGTAGCTGTCGGGGTCGCGCTCCAGGCCGGCGCGGCCCATCCCGGCGGCGCGCCGGATGAACCGCTCCCAGAAGCGCCAGCCGGGCGCGCCCATGAAGGTCTTGTAGTAGAACCCGGCGGGCAGCAGCGGCGAGAGCAGCGCGTTCGCCTGCATCGCGTCGAGCTCCAGCGTCGGCCAGCGATTCTGGCTCCACGCCTCGAGCCCGGCGAACAGTTCGACGACGGTGGCGCGCGCGTTCGGCTCGCGCCGCGCGCCGGAGCGCAGCGTCACAAGCGCGTTCGGCTCCTCCGGGCCGGCGGTGTAAACGCCGCGCGGGCGGTGGTACTTGAAGCTCCGCCCCACCAGCCGGACGCCGTTGGCGAGCAGCGCCGAGGCCAGCGTGTCGCCCGCGTGGCCGATATAGCGCTTGCCGTCGAAGGAGAAGGCGAGCGGGGCGAGGCGGTCGATCTCCCCGCCCTCGGGAAGGCGCCGGGGCTGGTCCGGGCGCCGGAGGAACGGGATCATCGCCCGGCCTCCGCGCCGCCGGCGGGGGCAAGGTCGTCCTCCGGCCGGCCCGCCGCCAGCACCTCGTGCGTCGCCGTGTCGCGCAGCACCTTCACGAAGGCCCCGCAGCCCTGGGCATGGCGCCAGTACTCCAGGTGCGGGCCGCGCGGGTTGTCGCGCACATAGACGAAATCGAACCACGCCCCGCCGTCGGCGCCGTCGTCCGGGCGGCGTTTCGTCGCGTCGCCGACATAGACGAACTCCGAATGGTCGCGCGGGCCGCACCAGGGGCAGGGGATGCGGATCATGGCCGGCCTCTCCCGTCAGTGCCGGTTCGGATACGGCCCGGCGCCCCGCTCGTCCACCGCGCGGCCGCGCGCGAAACGGTCGAGCGACAGGCCGGCGTTGAGCGGGTGCGGCGCGTCGTTGGCGATGGTGTGGGCGAACACCCAGCCGGACCCCGGCGTCGCCTTGAAGCCGCCGTAGCACCAGCCGCAATTGAGGTAGAGGTTGTCGATAGGCGACTTGCCGATGATCGGGCTGCCGTCCATCGACATGTCCATCACGCCGCCCCAGTGGCGCAGCACCCGCAGGCGCGACAGCGCCGGGACCATGGACACGCCGGCGGCCATCACGTGCTCGATCAGCGGCATGTTCCCGCGCTGGGCGTAGGAGTTGTACATGTCGAGGTCGCCGCCGAACACCAGCCCGCCCTTGTCCGACTGGCTGATGTAGAAATGGCCGACGCCGAAGCTGACCACGCAGTCGATCATCGGCTTCAGCGGCTCCGAGACGAAGGCCTGCAGCACATGGCTTTCGATCGGCAGCTTCAGGCCCGCCCTGGCCGCGAGATGGCCGGTGTGGCCGGCCACCGCGAAGCCGACCCGGCCGCAGCCGATCTCGCCCCGGCTCGTCTCGATGGCGACGATCCGCCCGCCCTTCATCCGGAACCCGGTGACCTCGCAGTTCTGGATAATGTCCACGCCGAGCCGGTCGGCGCCGCGCGCGAAGCCCCAGGCCACCGCGTCGTGCCGCGCCGTGCCGCCGCGCGGCTGCAGCAGCGCGCCCTGGATCGGGAACCGGGCCTCGGCGGAGAAGTCGAGCCACGGGGCCATGCGGCGCAGCTGGGCGCGGTCGAGCAGTTCGGCGTCGATCCCGTTCAGGCGCATCGCGTTGCCGCGCCGCGCGAACTCGTCCATCTGGTGGTCGGAATGGCCGAGGTTGAGCACGCCGCGCTGGCTGAACATGACGTTGAAGTTCAACTCCCGGCTCAACCCCTCCCACAGCTTCAGCGAGTGCTCGTAGAACAGCGCGTTGTCGTCGAGCAGGTAGTTGGAGCGCACGATGGTGGTGTTGCGCCCGGTGTTGCCGCCGCCGAGCCAGCCCTTCTCCAGCACCGCCACGTTCCGCGCCCCGTGCAGCCTGGCGAGGTAGTAGGCGGTCGCCAGCCCGTGCCCGCCGGCGCCGACGATCACCGTGTCGTAGTGCTTTTTCGGCTCCGGATCGCGCCAGGCGCGCCGCCAGTTCCGGTGGCCGCCGATGGCGTGGCGCAGCAGGCTCAGGGCGGAGTACTCGGCCATCGGTCGGGCGCCGGGTCCGTTTCGCGGGCGGGCGCGCCGGAGCGGCGCGCGCGGCGTTGTTTAGCACTCTCCGCGCCCGGACGGAACGCCCGCCGCGCCGGTTATCGCCGGGAATATCGAACCGGCGCCCGCCATCCAGCCGCCGGCGCGCCGAGGCGGCGGCGATAGACATGCAGGTTCTCCAGCACGCGCTGGACATAGTTGCGGGTCTCGTGGAAGGGGATGCGCTCGATCCAGTCGACGACATCGACTTCCGGGTCCCGGGGGTCGCCGCGCGCCGCGATCCAGCGCCGCGCCCGGGCCGGGCCGGCGTTGTAGGCGGCGGCGGCGAGCACATAGTCGCCGTCGAAGCGGTCGAGCAGGCGGCGCAGATAGGCCGCGCCGAGGCGGAAATTGTAGCCCGGATCGGCGGTCAGCCGGTCGCGGGACCAGCGCGCGCCCTCGACGCGGGCCATGCGCTTCGCCGTCGCCGGCATCAGCTGCATCGCGCCCAGCGCGCCGGCCGGGCTGCGCGCCGCCGCGTCGAAATTGCTCTCCTGCCGCGCGACCGCGAGGACCAGCGCGGGCTCCGGGCCGGCGAGGCGTGGCAGCGGAACCAGCGGATAGCCCGCCTCCGCCATGACGAGGCCGGAACGGGCCGCGCGCCGGGCGGCCGCGACGCCGATGTCGGGGCGGTCGAGTTCGCGGCCCAGCGCGGCGACGGCCGGCGCGTTCGCCACCGGCCCCCGGACCAGCCGCTTCAGGAACCTGTCCGCCAGTTCGCGCTCGCCGACCCGGACCAGGGCGCGCGCCGTCGCCGCCAGGAGGCGCGACCCGGAATCGCCGAACGCGGCCGGGCCGGGCGGCGGCGGGCGGCCGGCCGGGCGCGGCGGGGCGGCGCGAACCTCCGGCCGGGCGGCGGCCAGCTGTCCGTAGAAGGTCGTGTCGTGGCGCGCCGCCAGCGCGAACCACTCCCCCGCGCCGCCCCGGTCGCCGGCCGCCGCCAGCGCGCGCCCGGCCCAGTAGGCGGCGCGGGCGCGGCTGATCGGGCTGCGCACATCGGCGTGCATGTCGATGAAATGCCGCGACGCCTCCAGCGGCCGCCCGGCGAAGCGCAGCGCCACCCAGCCGGCGTGCCAGCGCGCGTTCGCCAGCGGCAGCCCGGCGCGCTGGACATGGCCGGCGGCGAGGCGCGCGGCGTCGTCGATCCGCCCGTCGTCGAGCGCCTCGCGGATCTGCATCGCCCGCTGGCGCCACCACAGGGCGGGCCGCGGCGGGTCCGCCGGCGCGTGGCGGAACAGCGCCGCCGCCTCCTCGTGCCGCCCCTTGCGGCCGCGCCAGCGCAGCCTTTCGTACAGCAGCCCCGGATCGCCGCGCAGCGCCGCCGGGACGCGCCGGATCGCCCCGTCCACCCCCGGCGCCATGGCCCTGAGCCGCAGCCGCGCCTCGGCCAGCCGCCGCCGGTCGGCCGGGACCAGCGCCATCGCCGCGCGCGCCGCGCCGGCGTCGCCCCGCCAGAGGAACGTGTCGAGCCGGCGCCAGTGCGCGCCCGCCTCCAGCGCGCCGGCGTGTTCGGCCAGGAAACGGCGCTGCCCGGCGCGGGGGAGGGGCGTTGTCTCCCAGACGCGCCGCGCCGCCGCGCGCCACGCCGCGGTCCGGCCGGCCCGCTTCAGCGCCGCGACCCAGGCGACCCGCCCGGCGGCCGTGCGCGGCGGATGGCGCTCGAACCAGGCGAGGCGGGCCTCGAGTCCGGTCCGGTTGTCGAGCGCCTCCTCGGCCCGGCGGACAAGTTCCCCGCGCTCCGGCCAGACCGGGCGGGCGGCGAGGAAGGCCGCGATCTCCGCGAACCGCGCGCCGGACCGGGGGTCGGCGAGGCGCAGCCACTCCAGCGCGGCCTCCAGTTCGGGATGGGCCGGCGCGCGGCGATGGCGGGCGAGGCCGCGCCAGTCCCCCGCGCGGGCAAGCTCGAAGGCCGCGCGGTAGCGCGCGAGAAGCCCGCCGGGGCGCGGCAGGGGCAGGGGGAGCGCGGCCTCCGCCGCCGGGCGCGCGCGCGGCAGCGGCGGCGCGGCCAGCGCCGCGTCCCCGGCCCAGCCGGCGGTCCAGAGCGCGGCGGCGAACAGCGCGGCGCGGCGCGCCGCCGGCCGGCGGCGCCCGTCGCGGCGGCCCGCGCGCGCGGAGGCGGCGCAGGGTTCCAAGCCCGGCTCCCGGCGGTGGCGAAACGCAAGGGCGCGGACCTTACGCCGGGGCCGGGCGCCCCGCAACCGCGCGGCTTGCCCCGCCGGAGTCCGGGCCTTGCCGGGGGTTCGGGCGGGGCGTATGGTCCGGCCAGTGGAAACCCGAATCCCCGGCGCGGGAGGTGCGACATGGCCTACAATGCGGGAAATCCGATGTTCAAGGGATCGCTGGTGGCGCTGATCACGCCGTTCAAGGATGGCGAGGTCGACGAGGCCGCCTTCCGGAAGCTTGTGAACTGGCAGATCGAGCAGGGGACGAACGGCCTGATCCCGGTCGGCACGACGGGCGAGTCGCCCACGCTCTCCCACGCCGAGCACAAGCGCGTCGTCGAACTGTGCGTCGAGGAAGCGGCCGGGCGGGTTCCGGTGATCGCCGGCGCCGGGTCGAACTCGACGGCGGAGGCGGTGGATTTCACGCTCCACGCCAAGGAAGCCGGGGCCGACGCCGTGCTCCACGTCACGCCCTACTACAACAAGCCGACGCAGGAGGGCCTGTACCGCCACTTCACCGCCATCGCCGAGGCGGCGGACATCCCGATCATCATCTACAACATCCCGCCGCGCAGCGTGATCGACATGTCGGTGGCGACGATGAAGCGGCTGGCCGACCATCCCAACATCGTCGGCGTCAAGGACGCGACGCAGGACCTCGTGCGCCCGCTCAAGACCCGGCTGGAGATCGGCCCGGACTTCTGCCAGCTCTCCGGCGAGGACGCGACCATTATCCCCTACCTCTCGCAGGGCGGGCACGGCTGCATCTCGGTGACCTGCAACGTCGCGCCCGGCCCGCTCTCGGCCATGCACAAGGCGTGGCGGGCGAAGGATTTCGACGAGGCGTTCTCGATCAACGACCGGCTGCTGCCGCTGCACGACGCGCTGTTCTGCGAGACCAGCCCCGGCCCGGTCAAATACGCCGCCAGCCTGCTCGGCCTGTGCGCGCCCGACGCCCGCTTGCCGATCTGCGAGATCGCGGACGAGAGCAAGCGCCGGGTCGAGTCGGCGATGCGGCACGCCGGCCTGCTGAACTGATGCGGCGCGCGGCCGCCGCGCCTCGGGAGCGGGGGCGGACATGCCGGACGGGGGAGGGGCGGCGCGCCCGGTCGCGCGCAACCGCCGGGCGCGCCACGACTACTTCATCGAGGAGACGCTGGAGGCGGGCATCGTCCTGCTCGGCACCGAGGTGAAGAGCCTGCGCGAGGGCAAGGCCAGCATCTCCGAGGCCTATGCCGGGGAGTCGGCCGGCGCGCTCGTCCTGTTCAACGCGCATATCCCGGAATACGCCGCCGCCAACCGCTTCAACCACGAGCCGAAACGCCCGCGCCCGCTGCTGGTCCACCGGCGCGAGCGCGACCGCCTCCTCGGCCTGGTCCGGCGCGACGGCTGCACGCTGGCGCCGCTCAGCCTCTATTTCAACGCGCGCGGGATCGCCAAGGTCGAACTCGGCGTCGCGCGCGGCAAGCGCAAGGCCGACAAGCGCCAGGACGCCAAGCGGCGCGACTGGCAACGGGAGAAGGCCCGGCTGATGCGGGAGAAGGGCTGACCGGCCCGGTCAGGCGCGCGCGGCCAGTTCGCGCCCGACGGCGCGAAAAACATCGTCGAACATTTCCGGCGTCAGCCGCCCGGTGTTCGTGTTGTAGCGCGAGCAGTGGTAGGACGCGACGAGCGCCCGGCCGCCGGGCAAGGCGTGGACCGCGCCGTGGGCGAAGCGGAAGGCCGACTTGCGCAGGCCGAAGGCCGACAGCGCCGCCCCGTGCGCGACCGTCCCCAGCGCCAGCACGACCCGCAGCCGCGCCATCGCCGCGATCTCGCGCCGCAGGAAGGCGAGGCAGGCGCGCGTCTCCGCGCCCGTCGGCCGGTTCTCCGGCGGCACGCAGCGCACCGCGTTGGCGATCCGGCAGTCGCGGAGCGCGATGCCGTCCTCCGGCGAGCTTGCGTAGCGGCCCTCGCTGTAGCCGAACCGGGCGAGGGTCTCGTAGAGCAGGTCGCCGGCCCAGTCGCCGGTGAACGGCCGCCCCGTGCGGTTGGCGCCGCGCAGCCCCGGCGCCAGCCCGACGACCAGCAGGCGGCTCGACAGGTCGCCGAAGGAGGGCACCGGCGCGTTGTGCCAGTCCGGATGCGCCGCCCGGCTCGCGGCCCGGAACGCCGCCAGGCGCGGGCACAGCGCGCAGTCCGGCGGCGGCTCCAGCCGGTCCGGCGGCCCCGCCGCGTCCACGGCGCCGGCCCGCCGCGCCCCGGCCGGTCAGTAGCCGCGCCGGCGGCCGATCACCCGCGCCTCGCCCTCGTCCTCGTAGTCGTCGTCGTAATCGCCGTCGCCGCCCTCGTCGCGCGGCGCCCGGGCCGGCGCGGCGTCGCGGCGGTCGTAGCCCGCCGGCCGGGGCGGCCGGTCGGCGTGGACGCGGGCGATCCGGTCCTGGAACTCCTGGAGTTCGAGGAACACATCGGCCTGGCGGCGCAGGTCGTCGGAGACCATCGGCGGCTGGGAGCGCATGGTGGAGACCACCGACACGCGCACGCCCTTGCGCTGCACGACCTCGACCAGCTTGCGGAAATCGCCGTCGCCGGAGAACAGCACGATGTGGTCCACCCGGCCGGCCATCTCCATCATGTCGATCGCCAGTTCGATGTCCATGTTCCCCTTGATCTTCCGGCGCCCGTAAACGTCGGTGTACTCCTTGGCCGGCTTGGTCACCATGGTGAACCCGTTGTAGTCCAGCCAGTCGACCAGCGGGCGGATCGGGGAGTATTCCTGGTCCTCGACCAGGGCCGTGTAGTAGAACGCCCGGATCAGGCGGCCCTGCGCCGCGAAAAGCTCGCGCAGGCGGCGGTAGTCGATGTCGAATCCGAGCGACCGCGCGGCCCCGTACAGGTTCGCGCCGTCGATGAACAGGGCGATGCGCTCTTGCGGGTAGAATAGCATCGAAGGGGTCCTTCCTTCCGGCTCGATCCGGCTCTATCGGTGGAATATCGCCCGGCCGGCGGCCGGGCCGGCGGGGCGGGACGCACTATAGCGGGGTTCGGCCGCCTTGTCGCCCCGGAGTTCGCTCCCGGAATCGCCGGGGCGGGGCGGCCGCCGGGGCCGCGCGCGGCGCGCGGGGGAGGGGCGCATGGTCTTCGTCGGCGTCGGCGGCAACCTGCCGGCGGAGGGGATGGCGGACGCGCTCGCGACCTGCCGCGCCGCCGTCGCCGCCCTGCCGGAGCGGGGGCTGCGGGTCGCGCGCGCGTCGCCCTGGTACGAGAGCGCGCCGGTCCCGGCCTCGGGCCAGCCCCTGTATGTCAACGCCGTGCTGCGGATCGAGACCGGCCTCGACCCGGCGGAGGCGCTGCGCGCGCTCCACGCGGTCGAGGCGGCGTTCGGGCGCCGGCGCGGGGCGGCGAACGCGGCCCGGACGGTCGATCTCGACCTGCTGGACCACGGCGGCCGGGTCCACGCGCCGGACGCCTGGCCGCTGCTGCCGCATCCCCGGATGCATCTGCGCGCCTTCGTGCTGCGGCCCTTGCGCGACATTTGCCCCGGCTGGCGCCATCCCCGCCTGGGAACGCCGCTGGCGGAACTGCTCGCGCGGCTCCCGCCCGGACAGCGCGTCCGCCGCCTGGCCGGGTGAGCGCGCCGGGCCGGGCGCGGGAGACGCCGTTTCGGTCGCGCGCCGGCCGCGCGGCGGCTACAATGGCGGCCGGCGGCGCGCAACCCCCGGCGGGAGGCCCGACATGTCCCATCTCCGGCTCGGCGTGAACATCGACCACGTGGCGACGATCCGCAACGCGCGCGGCGGCGCGCATCCCGACCCCGTGCGCGCGGCCCTCCTCGCGCTGGAGGCGGGCGCGGACGGGATCACCGCGCATCTGCGCGAGGACCGCCGCCACATCCGCGACGACGACATCGCGCGCCTGGCGGGCGAGGTCCCGGCCCCGCTCAACCTCGAAATGGCGGCGACGGAGGAGATGCTGGGCATCGCGCTCCGCCATCGGCCCCACGCGGTCTGCATCGTGCCGGAGCGGCGCGAGGAGGTGACCACCGAGGGCGGCCTCGACGCCGCCGGCGGGCGCGGCCGGCTGCGCCGCTTTTGCGACGAGCTTGGGGCCGCCGGCTGCCGGGTCTCGCTCTTCATCGAGGCCGACCCGCGCCAGCTGGAGGCGGCGGCGGAACTGGGCGCGGCGGTCGTCGAAATCCACACCGGCTCCTACTGCCACGCCGCCGGGGCGGACCGGGCGCGCGAACTGGCCCGCATCGTCGAGGGGGCGCGGATCGCCGCCGGGCTGGGGCTGGAGTGCCACGCCGGGCACGGCCTCGCCTTCGACACGGTGGGGCCGGTCGCGGCCATCCGCTCCATCGTCGAACTCAATATCGGCCATTTCCTGGTGGGCGAGGCGGTGTTCGGCGGCCTCGACGCCGCCGTGCGGCGGATGCGCGCGGCGATGGACGCGGCGCGGGCCGGCGCGCCGGGCGGGGAGGGGCCGTCGTGATCCTCGGGATCGGCGCGGACCTCGTCGACATCCGCCGGATCGAGCGCGCGCTCGACCGTTTCGGCGAGCGGTTCCTCCGCCGCGTCTTCACCGAGGAGGAGCGCGCGCGGGCCGAGGGCAAGGCGGGCCGGGCCGCGATCTACGCCAAGCGGTTCGCGGCCAAGGAGGCGGTCTGGAAGGCGCTGGGCGAGGGGCCGCGGCCGGGCGTCGCCTGGCGCGACCTGCGCGTCGGCAACGCGCCGTCGGGCGAGCCGGTGCTGACGCTGGCGGGCGCGGCGGCGGCGCGCCTGGCGCGGCTGACGCCCGAGGGCATGGCGCCCCGGATCCACCTGTCCCTCTCGGACGAGCCGCCGCTGGCCCAGGCTTTCGTCATCATCTCCGCCGATCCCTCGCCGGGCCGCGGGAGGCCGTGAGGCGCGGGGCCGCGCCGGACAGGCGGCCTTGCCGGGCCGGCGCTTTTCTGGCATGGAACGCGCCGCCTCCCCATCGACCCTCGCCGGCCGGACCATGGCAACCCAACGAACGACCACCGGGAAAACGGGCGGCATCGCCGAGTTCGTCCGCACGGTCGCGGTGGCGGTGCTGATCGCGGTCGGCATCCGCACCTTCGCCTACGAGCCGTTCAACATCCCGTCCGGCTCGATGGTTCCGACGCTGCAGGTCGGCGATTTCCTGTTCGTCTCCAAGCTGTCCTACGGCTACAGCCGGCACTCGCTGCCCTTCTCGGCCCCGCTGATTCCGGGCCGGGTACTGTTCTCCGAGCCGGAGCGCGGCGATGTCGTCGTCTTCAAGAAGCCGACGGACCCCGGCGCCGACTTCATCAAGCGCCTGGTCGGCCTGCCCGGCGACGAAATCCAGGTGCGCGGGGGCGTCCTGCACATCGACGGCAAGCCGGTCGCGCGCCGCCGCGTCGAGGATATGGTCGTCGCCGACCCGTTCGGGCGCGAGATGCGCCTGCCCCGCTACATCGAGACGCTGCCGAACGGGCGCGAGCACCCGATCCTCGAGGCGCGCGGCGACCGGGGCGGGGCCGACGACACCTCGGTCTACCGCGTGCCCGAAGGCCACTACTTCATGATGGGCGACAACCGGGACAATTCGGTGGACAGCCGGGACTCCAGCGTCGGCATGGTGCCGCGGGTCAACCTGGTCGGCCGCGCCGACATCCTGTTCTGGGCCTGGGACGACCGCTGGTCGTGGTGGGAGGTCTGGAACTGGCCTCGCGCGATCCGGTTCGGCCGGCTGCTCAACCTCATCGAATAGGCGGAGCCGCGCCGCGTGGACGCGAACGGGGACGGTCTCGACGAATTGCAGGCGCGGCTCGGCCACCGCTTCGCCCATCCCGGCCTGCTGCGCCGCGCCGTCACCCACGCCAGCGCCGAGCCGAGGTCGTGGAACGCCTACGAGCGGCTGGAGTTCCTCGGCGACCGGGTGCTGGGGCTGGTGGTCGCCGAACAGTTGCTGGACCGCTTCCCGCACGCGCGCGAGGGCGAGATCGCGCGCCGGCACGCCCGGATGGTGCGCGGCGAGACCCTGGCGGAGGTGGCGCGCGGACTCGAACTCGGCCGCTTCCTGATCGTCTCGCGCGGGGAGCAGGAGGCCGGGACCCGGCGCAGCGAAAGCGTGCTGTCCGACGCCATGGAGGCCGCGATCGCCGCCCTCTACCTCGACGGCGGGCTGGAGGTGGCGCGCCGCTTCGTGCTGTCGCTCTGGAACCCGATCATGGAGCGCGACCCCGGAGCGCCCCGGGACGCCAAGACCGCGCTGCAGGAATGGACGCAGGCCCGCCGGCTCGGCCTGCCGCTTTACGAGACGATCGAGCGGTCCGGCCCGGCCCACGCGCCGGAATTCGTCGTCCGCGTCACGGTCGGGGGCCACCCCCCGCGCGTCGCCTCCGGCCGCGCCAAGCGCGCCGCCGAACAGGCCGCCGCCACGCTGCTGCTGGCGGATGTCGGCGGCGACGCCACGCCTTGACCCGCGCGCGCCGGTCCCGGCCCGGCGGCGGGGCTACGCGGCGCCCCGTTGCCGCAGGACGAAGCGTCCCAGCAGCGGCAGGGCGAAACGGTATCGCCCCCGCCGGTCCTTGTAGATCAGCCCCCGGTCGCCGAGGCTCGACAGGATCTGGTGGACATGGCTGGCGCCGAACGGCTTTTCGAGGACGCGCGACCGCTCCACGGCGTCGGCCAGCGTGAATTCCGCGTCCGGGTCCTCCGGCCGCGCGATCGCCTCCAGCAACTGCCGCTGCCGGCCGGTGAGCCGCGCCCAGCGCCCGGCGAAGAAGTCCGCGTCGAGCTTGCGCTCGATTTCCGCCGCCGGCATGTGGAACGGCCCGCCCCTGTCCGCGCCCTGGACCATGGCGTCGAACGCCTCGCGGCAGAAGAACTGGACGAAGTAGGGATAGCCGCCGGACATCCGCGCGATCGTGTCGACGGTTTCGGCGTCGAACCGCAACCGCTCGTCCGCCAGCGCTTCGAGAGGCCGCGCGATCGCTTCGCGGCATTCGTCCTCCGACAGGGTTTCGAGCCGGACGACGCGGAACATGCGCTCGGCGAAGGCGCGCGACTCCGACAATTTCGGGAACAACGCCGGCGGCCCGGCCAGGGCCAGCATCAACGGCAGCCCGGACCGTTGCAGGGACTGGAAGGCGTCGAGCAGCAGGGCGAGCGGGAAGCGCTCCTTGTCGGGCCGATCGGCGAGGTTGTGGGCCTCGTCGTAGGCGAAGACGACGCCCCGCGCGCCGGGCCGGGCGCGCGCGACGCTCCGCCACGCCGCCTCCAGCACGGCCTTCAGCTTGTCGAGCGCCAGCCCCGGCGACCGCTCGTACAGCGCCGTCAGCAGGTTGTAATCGAGGAACCGCGGCTCCGTCCGCTCTCCCGCGGCGAACCCGGCATCCTGTATCCGCTCCCGCGCCACCTCGACCGACGAGACGACCGCCGCCAGGTCGGCGCGCAGGCGGACGGCGAGCGTGTCCTCGCCGAGGCCGGCGGCTTCGTCGAGGTCGCTCCCGGCCCACAGCCAGCCCCGTTCGATCGCCAGCGGCTTCAGGGAATCGAGCAGGACCGTCTTGCCGACCCCGCGCAACCCGGTGAGCACCGCGTTTTCGAGGATAATGTCCTGTTCGAGGAGCCGCTCGAATTGCGCGACCTCCGCCTTGCGGCCGGCGAGATGGGGCGGCGGATGGCCGGCGCCCGGCCGGAACGGGTTCGCGACGCGCGCCATCTCCATGTCCCCGCACTGAATTCAGTTACTCTATTGAATTTAGTCGCAAGCCGATGGATGTCAAGCGCGGCGGCGGCGCGCGGGGGCTGGCGCGGCGCGGCGGGCGGGGGTAGATAGCGGGACCGACGCATTGGAGGCTTCGCCATGGCCGACGAACGTCCCGCGCCGCCCGACCGCCTGCCGGTCTCGATCCTCACCGGGTTCCTCGGCGCCGGCAAGACGACGCTGCTCTCGCGGCTGATGCGCCATCCGGGGATGGACCGGGTCGCGGTCATCGTCAACGAGTTCGGCGAGGTGGGGATCGACGACGCGCTGGTGGTCCAGTCGAGCGAGGACACCGTGCTGCTCAACAGCGGCTGCCTGTGCTGCACCGTGCGGGGCGACCTGGTGGACACGATGCGGAGCCTGCTCGCGCGCCGCGTCGCCGGCGAGGTGCCGGAGTTCGACCGGCTGGTCGTCGAGACCACCGGCCTCGCCGATCCGGCGCCGATCCTGCACACCATGATGGCCGACCCCTTCCTGATCGGCCGCTACCGGCTCGACGGCGTGATCGCGGTGGTGGACGCGCACCACGCGATGGACCAGTTCGACCGGCAGTTCGAATCCGTCAAGCAGGCGGCGGTGGCGGACCGGATCGTGCTGAGCAAGGTCGATGTCGCGGCGGCGGACCGGGTGGCCGCCGTCAGGGCGCGGCTCGCCGGCCTCAACCCGGCCGCGCCCGTGATCGAGGCGCGCCACGGCGACGCCGACCCGGCCCGGCTGTTCGACGCCGGCCTCTACGATCCGCGCGGGAAGACCGCCGACGTGGCCCGCTGGCTCCGCGAGGAGGCGTACCGCGACGAGGCGGACGCGCATTCGCACGGGCACGGCCACGAGCACGGCCACGGGCACGGCCACGACCACGAACACGGCCACGGCCACCACCGTGAACATGGCCACGCCCACGACGTGAACCGGCACGACGACCGCATCCACAGTTTCGCGCTCCATTTCGACGAGCCGCTGAAATGGTCGAAGATCGCCGGCGCGCTCGACATGCTGGCGCAGACGCACGGCGCCAACATCCTGCGGATCAAGGGGCTGCTGAACGTGGCGGAGCTGGACGGCGCGCCGGTGGTGGTCCACGCGGTGCAGCACATGTTCCACCCGCCGGCCCGGATCGACGAATGGCCGGACGGCGACCGCCGCTCGCGCCTGGTGTTCATCGTGCGCGACACGGACCGCGCGGCGGTCGAGGGCGCGCTGAACGCCTACCTCGCGCTCGACTTCGACTGACCGCCGGCGCGCCGGCGCGGTTGCCAATCCGGGCGGCATGTGCGATTTCCCTCGCGGCGCAACGGCGCGGGGGAGGGGACGCCATGTTCTTCAAGGTCGGCGAGCACCGCAGGCACGGCTTCGCGCGCGACCCGTTCAAGGCCTTCGTCTCGCCCAGGCCGATCGGCTGGATTTCGACGATGAACGAGGAGGGCGTCACCAACCTCGCGCCCTACAGCTTCTTCAACGCCGTCTGCTCCGATCCGCCCTGCGTGATGTTCGCCCCCAGCACCCGGGGCGACACCGGGGCGCGCAAGGACAGCCAGGTCAATATCGAGAAGACGGGCGAATTCGTCTGCTCCATCGTCTCGCACGCCCAGCGCGAGGCGATGAACGCCTCCTCCATCCACCTGCCCTACGGGGAGGACGAGATGCCGCGCGCCGGCCTGGAGGGCGAGCCGTCGCGGCTGGTCCGGCCGCTGCGCGTGAAGGGCGCGCCGGCGCATTTCGAGTGCCGCCACCTCCAGAGCGTGCAAATGCCCTGCTGGAGCGAGGGCCGCGAGAACTGGGTCGTCTTCGGCGAGGTGATCGGCATCCATGTGGACGAGAGCATCGTGCGCGACGGCCGGATCGACGTCACGCGCTACCAGCCGGTCTCCCGGCTCGGCTACATGGAGTACGCGACGGTGCGCGAGGTCTACGAAATGGACCGGCCCGACTGACGACGGCGGCGCGCCGCCCGCCGCTCCATCGTCGCCCCGGATTTAATCCGCGCCCCGGCCTCGGGCCGGGGCCCAGGAGGGCAAGGGCGCCGGCCCAAGGCCGGGCGCGGCCCTTTTCGCGGGACACTCCGAATAGTGTCTTTACGGACGCGAAAAATCCCCCCAACATGCACGGCGAACATGGCAAGCCCGTAACGGGGAGGGAGGGAACGATGTCGCGCATCCTCATGACGATGGCCGCTCTGGCGGCGGTCCTGGTTCTGGCGGCCGCGCCGGCGGCGGCGAACACGGTCGAGGCGACGCCGGCCGCGGTCGAGGCGCCGGCGGGCGGGCAGTGCTTCGCGGCGGCGCCGCAATGCGGCGCGCCGGCGCAAGACGCGGTGGAGACGCTGCTGGCGCAAAACCAGGGCACCACCTGCAAGGACAACTGCGCCGAAGACAAGCGCAACTGCGATGCGCTGTGCCCGACGGCGGCCGGCGCGGACCGGGAGGACTGCCTCGACGACTGCCAGGAGGAGTACAATATCTGCGAGAGCGGCTGCTGACGCGCTCGGGCGGTTACCGTCCGTCCGACAGGCGCCTGCGCAGGACGGCGGCGATGCGCTCCGGCGGCGTTCCGTGCGGCAGCAGGGTGACGAAGCCGCCGTCCGGCCCCATCAGGTAGGCGTTGGGGGAGTGGTCCACGAAGTACGCCCCCTCCGCCATGCCCTCGACGCGGAACCGCCGCCGGTGCACGCGCCACGCCCGCGCGGCCGCCGCGACCTGCGCCTCCGTCCCCGTCAGGCCGAGCAGCGCCGGATGGATCGCGCCCGCGAACGCCCGCAGCGCCGCCGCGTCGTCGCGCGCCGGATCGACGGTGACGAACAGCGCGTGGAGCCGGTCCGCCAGCGCCCCGATGTCGTCGAGCGCGGCGGCGATGGCGGTCAGGTCCGCCGGGCAGATGTCCGGGCAGTTCGTGTAGCCGAAATAGACCAGCATGTGCTTGCCGGCGAAGCTCCGCTCCGTTACCGGCCGGCCATGGTGGTCGGTCAGCGCGAACGGCCCGCCGAACAGGCCGGCGAGCGGCCCGGCGGCGGCGCGCGGCGGCTCCCCGGCCCGCGCCCGCTCCGCGCCCGCCGGCGAAGCGAGCGCCAGCGCGGCGAGGACGGCCGCGAGCGGCGCGCGCGGCGCCCTCACTCCTCGGGGATCTCCGCGCCCGGAACGCCGACCGGCCCGAACTCCTCGATCAGCGCCCGGATCGCCGGGTCCTTGCGGAACCAGCGGTTGGCGTTCGTCTCGCCGTTCGCCTCGGCCCAGGCGCGGGAGAAGGCGCGGGCGTCCGTCCACTCGGCCGCCCCCGGCGCCCGGAGCCGCTGCACCATGTAGAGCGTCATCGCGTCGGCGCGGATCAGCAGCCCGTCCACCTCGACCCGCCGGCCGCACCACGGCAGCAGGTCGAGCACGGCGCCGGCGAACAGCGTGTTGCTCTTGGCCGCGAGGCGGAGCTTGCCGTCGTCCGTCAGCAGCCCCATCTGGCGCTTGCCGCCGCCGCAATCCGGCGGGCAGTCGCCGGTCAGTTCGCACAGCACATCGACGGCCGTGGCCTCGAAACTGGCGATCTCCTCGCCGTCGATGCCCCATTCCTTGGCGGCCGAGGCCGGACCGGCGCCCCACAGCAGGAGCGCCGCCGAAACCGCCGCGAGCTTGGCGAAACCGCGCATGGCTCATTTCCCGAAAGGCTGGATGCCGAGGTCCTCGTGGGTGAGGTTGACGATGGCGTCGTCCGCCGCCACCTCGCTCACGAGCAGGTATTTCACGCCGTCGCGCTCGACCAGGTCGCCCTCGACCGTGGCCCGGCGGGCCTGGATGCGGACGATGGCGGGGTCCGTCACGTTGCCCTCGCGGCCCTCGACGCGAAGGACGACGTAGATGTTCCCGTCCTCGTCCTCGATCGAGACCGGGATGCCGCCGATGGCGCACCACACGGCGCACTGGTAGTGCGCCGAACCGTAGGCGAACATGATCTGGGTGACGGTGCACCAGGTGTCGACGATCTCGCCGGAGACCGTCACCCGTTTCGGCTCCGCCGCCATCGCCTGGGCGCCGGCGAGCGCGACCGCCGCCGTCAGCGCCAGCGCGGCGGCCAGATGCTTCAGCGTCCGGCGCATTCCGCCCTCCTTGCGTTTGCCGCCGCGCGTCATTCCGCCGCCTCCGCCAGTTCGGGCGGCGGCCGCTCGCCGGCCTGGGCGGAGATGATGCCGTAATGCTCGATCCGGCGGTGGCGCGCGAAATTAAAGACCGTCCGCCGGGGCATTTCGCACAGGTCGAGGTCGGCGGCGTGGACGATCAACTCGTCGCCGAGCGTGCTCGCCAGCGCGACGATTTCGCCCGAGGGCTGGATAATGCAGGACCCGCCGATCAACATGCAGCCGTCCTCGATCCCCGCCTTGGCGACGCCGACCACCCAGCAGCCGTTCATGTAGGCGTTGGCCTGCATCGCGAGGTGGTTGTGGAACATCCGCAAGTGGTTCGGCTCGGCGGCGGAGGTGTTCACATCCGGCGTGTTGTAGCCGAGCGCGATCAGCTCCGCGCCGCGCAGGCTCATCGCGCGGTAGGTTTCGGGCCAGCGCCGGTCGTTGCAGATCGCCATGCCGAGCACGCCGCCGCCCTGGCGCCACACGCCGAAGCCGAGGTCGCCCGGCTCGAAATAGCGCTTCTCCAGGTGCTGGAACGGCCGTTCCGGCTCGTACTCGGAATGGCCGGGCAGGTGGACCTTGCGGTACTTGCCGGCGATCCGCCCCGCCTCGTCCACCAGGATGGAGGTGTTGTAGCGGTGGCCGTCCGGCGTCAGTTCGGCGTAACCGAGGTAGAAGCCGATCCCCGCCGCCGCCGCCGCCTCGAACAGCGGGCGCGTCGCCGCGCTCGGCATCTCGGTCTCGAACCAGGGGTCCATCCGCGAGATGTCCTCCTCGTAGTAGCGCGGGAAGAAGGTGGTGAGCGCCAGTTCCGGGAACACGACGAGGCGGCAGCCCCGCGCGCCGGCCTGGCGCAGCAGCTCCACCATCCGGGCGACGCAGTTCTCGCGGCTCTCGTCCGGGGCGATCGGCCCCATCTGGGCCGCGCCGACGTTCAGGATGCGGCTCATCGCGTCTCCTCCCGCGTCTCCAGGGTCACCGGGTCGAACGGCGTCGGCAGCACGCCGCGCGGCGCGATGTAGTCGTAGGGGCCGCGGGGCAGGAACCGGCCCCAGCCGGGTTCGCACGAAACCCGCCCCTCGTTCCAGACCACCCTGCCGCGCGAGATCGTGACGGCCGGCCAGCCGACGACCTCCAGCCCCTCGTAGGGCGTGTAGTCGACATCGTGGTGCAGCAGGCTTTGCGAGATCGTCACCTCCCGCCCGGCGTCCCACACGCAGATGTCGGCGTCGGCCCCGACCGAGATCGTGCCCTTGGCCGGGTAGAGGCCGAACAGGCGCGCGGCGTTGGTGGAGGTCAGCGCGACGAAGGTCTGCAAGTCGATCCGCCCCCTGGCCACGCCCTCGGAGAAGACGATCGGCATCCGCGTCTCCAGCCCCGGCACGCCGTTGGCGATCTGGCTGAACGGCGCGTTGTCGCCGGCCCAGAACTTCCCCTCCAGCTCGTCGATGTTGTAGGGCGCGTGGTCGGAGGTGACGTTGCCGATCGTGCCGAGGCGCACATGGTCCCACAGCGCCTCCTGGTCGCCCTCCGAGCGCGGCGCCGGGGAGCAGACGAACTTCGCCCCCTCGCGCTGGTCGCGGTCGAGGTCGCGCGCCGTCAGCACGAAGTATTGCGGGCAGGTCTCGGCGAACACCTTGAGGCCGCGCCGCTGCGCCCGGCGCACCTCCTCCGCCGCCTCCTCGCAGGTCACGTGGAAGATCTGGATCGGCGTGTCGACCAGTTCGGCCAGCATGACGATGCGCTGGACGGCCTCGCGCTCGACCAGCGGCGGCTTGCACCAGGCGTGGTGGCGCGTCGCGTGGCGCCCGGCCGCGAGCAGCTTCTCCGTCATGTACATAATCGCGTCGTGGTTCTCGGCGTGGACGCAGACCAGCGCCCGCTCGCGTTTCGCCACGTCGAGGACGCGCAGGATTTCCGCGTCGGTCACGCGGTTGCGCGGATAGGTCATGAACAGCTTGATCGAGCGGTGCCCTTCCGCGACTAGCCGGGGCAACTCCTCGCCGACAACCTCGTCCGTCGGGTCGTTCACGATCAGGTGGAAGGAGTAGTCGATGCAGGACTGGCGCGCCCGCTCGGCGTATTCGGCGACGACCGGGGCCAGCCGGCCGCCCTTCTCCTGCGCGGCGAAGCAGATAATCGTCGTCGTGCCGCCGCAGGCGGCCGAGCGCGTGCCGCTCTCGAAGGTCTCGGCGTTGCGCCCGCCGGCGCTGGAGCGCTGGTCGATATGGCAATGGCTGTCGATCCCGCCGGGCATGACGTAGCGCCCGGTCGCGTCGATGTCGCGCGCGCCCGGCGGCAGGCTTTCGGCCAGCGCCGCGATCCGCCCGCCGCGCACGCCCACGTCGCAGCGCGCGGTCTCGGCCGCGTTGACCACCGTGCCGCCCCGGATCGTGAGGTCGAACCCGTCCACCGCCCGCCTCCCCGTTCCGCGCCCGCCGCGCCGCCGCCCCCGCGCCGCCGTCAGGCGTCGTAGCCCGGATTCTCGCGGTCCAGCAGGCGCAGCAGCGCCGACCAGGCGAGCGCGTTCAGCGCCTCCCCGTCGGCGTCGGGATCGCGGCGGAACTGTTTCGCCGTGCGCGCGCGCACCTCGTCGGGGACGAGCAGGAGTTCGCCGCCGCCGGCCTGGGCCGCGATCTGGAGCGCGCAGGCCTTCTCCAGCATGTACATCGAAACGAAGGCGTCGGCGACCGCGCGCCCGCAGGTCAGCAACCCGTGGTTGCGCAGGATCATCGCCGACCTGTCGCCGAGATTGGCCGCCAGCCTTTCGCGCTCGTCGAGGTCCAGCGCCACCCCCTCGTAGTCGTGGTAGGCGAGGTCGCCCTCGAAAACCAGCGAGGTCTGGGCCAGCGGCAGCAGCCCGTCCTTCTGGGCCGAGACGGCCATGCCGGCGACGGTGTGCGTGTGCATCACGCAGCCGGCGTCGGGCCGCGCCAGGTGCACCGCGCTGTGGATCGTGAAGCCGGCCGCGTTGACGGCGTGCGGCGTGTCCATGACGATCTCGCCCTCGGTGTCGAGCTTGACCAGGCTGGAGGCCGTCACCTCCTCGAAGAACAGGCCGTAGGGGTTGAGCAGGAAATGCTCCTCCGGCCCCGGCACGCGCGCCGAGATGTGGGTGTAGATCAGGTCCGTCCAGCCGAAATGGGCCGCCAGCCGGTAACAGGCGGCGAGATCGACGCGGACCTTCCACTCTTCGGGGCCGACAAGGTCGCGCGCGGAGGGCGCGGCGAATTGCGCGATATTGGACATGGGCGTGCTCCCGGAACAGGGCCGTCGGCCGGACCGCCCCATCCTGCCCCCGCCCCCGCGCCCCTGTCAACGCGCGCGGCGGCGGGGAAATTTTTTCGGCGATTCCGTTGCATACGGGCGGGAATCGTGCACACTGGTCCTCGGCCCTTTCCGGGCGCGGGAGCCGGATTGCAACTCATGCTTGTTTACCCCCCCCCCCCCCCGCCACCCCATACATTCGTTCACGGATAGCGTAGCCGCGCTCTTCCGCCCGCTCCGGGCGGCCGCTCCCAAATCCCGATCCCCGATCCGCCGCGCCGCCTCGCGCGCGCCGCGCGGCGTTTCGAGCGCCCCGTTTTCCCTTGCGCCGCGCCGCCGGCCGCCGCCGGCGGCGTTTTCCGTGGGTCCGCCTTCCGGCCCGCGCCGCCCCGGCGCGCCCGCGATTTGCCAACCCCGAGGAGGGACGAAGAGATGACCGCGAAAACGACCCTGACCCTGGCCGTCGTTCTGGCGGCGGGCGCGGCGCTTGCCGCCTGCGCCGGCGGCGGAACCCAAACCGCCGGCGCCCCCGATCCCGCCCCCAAGGCCGCGGCCGAAAAACCGGCGGCCGTCGAAAAGGCCGAAGCGGCCGCCCCGGCGCCCGCCGCCGAGGAACCCGCGGTCGAGAAGGCCGAAGCGACGGCCCCGGCGCCCGCCGCGACCGAGCCGGCGAAGGAAACCGCCGAAGCGCCCGCCGCGACCGAGACCGAGGCGGAACCGGCGGCGGTCGAGAAACCCGCCGCGCCGGCAAGCGCCGCGCCCGTGACGACGAGCATGGCGTCTCCCACGCCCGAAGCGCCGGAAGGGGCGATCTGGAACAACCGGGCGGTCGGCGCGGGCAAATTCGCCGAATCCGACGGCAAGGGCAAATGGCGCACGGCGGTGTTCTTCGCCGAGGTTCCGGGCTTTCCGCTGCCCATGTTCTCCGACCCGGACAGGCGCGACGTGACGACCGCGCATCTCGTCGGCTGCGCCGAGGGGGCCGTGTCGAAGGACGGCGAGAACTCCTGGAAGGCCACCTTCTATTACGACGAGACGCCCAATGGCGATTTCGCCGACCTCGACACGATCTGCGCGGACCCGGACGGCTCGCGCGTGCTGGGGACCGAGACGACCCTGGAGGTCGGGAAGGGCAGCGCCCGGACCGTCGTCGAAAGCGCGACGGAAGTCGAGGGCGCGGACGGCCGCAAGGCGATGTATCCGGCGCCGGTGGGCGCCGAACTCCATGTGGTCTGGAAGACGGACGAGAAAACCGGGCTGACCGAATCCTGGGCCTTCCAGTTGCCCTAGGCCCGACGGCGTCGGCAACGACAGGCTGCTGAAGGGCTGGTTCGCCGGCGGCAAGCAGTAGTCCGGTCGAACGGTGCGTTTCGGCCCGTTTCTCGCGGGCGTCGCGGCGGCGGTTTCCGTCGTCGCGGCGCCCGCCGCCTTTTCCGCCGAGCCGGGCGCGACGACGCCGCGCGCCGCCAGTTCGAAGCGGCGCTGGCCGACCGGCCGCCGTCGTCGGTCGAAAACGCGGTCGAGGACTTCCTGTCGCATATCGACGCGCGCAAGCGCTGGTCCGCCTCCGCCTCCGTCGCCGTGCTGCCCGAAACCAACCCGGTCAAGCCCACGGACCGACCGGACGCTGCGGTTCGGCGTGAAGGCGCTGCATCGCGGGTTGCGGTACGAGGGTTTCGCGCCCTATATCGGCTACGCCTTCGAGCGGAGCCGGTCCAACATCCCGATCCACTCCTGGAGCAACCACGGCGCGATCCTCGGCGTGACGCGCGCCTTCTGAGCCGCGCGCCGGGCGCCTCGGCGCGCGCGGCGGTTCCGCCGGGGGGCGAAAGGCGCTAGGGTCCGGGCCGGCGGGGGGCCGGCGGGGCGCGCTTATGTACGGACACGGACAGGGACACGCGGGCGGCGACGGCCACGCCCACGCGGGCGACGAGCGCGCGCTGGGGCGGGGGTTCTTCCTGATCGCCGGTTTCGCGGCGGTGGAGGCGGCGGGCGGCTGGTACGCCAACTCCATCGTGCTGCTGGCCGACGCCGGCCACATGCTGCTCGACGCCTCGGCGCTCGGCCTCGCCTGGTGGGCGATCCGGCTGTCGCGCCGCGCGGACACGGACCGGCTGACCTACGGCTACCACCGCTTCCAGGTGCTGGCCGCCTTCGTCAACGCGCTGGCGCTGTTCCCGCTGGTCGCCTGGATCCTGGTCGAGGCGTTCGGACGGCTGCGCGCGCCCGAAGCGGTGCTGCCGGGGCCGATGCTGGCGATCGCCGCCATCGGCCTCGCCGTCAACATCGTCGTCTTCCGGATGCTGCACGACGCGCGCGGCCTGAACGCGCGCAGCGCCGCGCTGCATGTGCTGGGGGACCTGCTGGGCTCCGCCTGCGCCCTGGTCTCGGCCGGGCTGATCCTGGCCTTCGACTGGCGGCCGGCCGATCCGCTGCTCGCCGTCGCGGTGGCGGCGATCCTGGTCCGCGGCGCCTGGCGGCTGCTGCGCGAGAGCGGCCATATCCTGGTCGAGGGCGCGCCGCCGGGAGCGGACGCGGGCGCGGTGCGCGCGGCGCTGATGGGGGCCGGCGTGCCCGGCCTGCGCGATGTCCACCGCGTCCATGTCTGGGCGCTGAACGACCGGGCGCCGGTGGCCACGCTGCACGCCGGGATCGACGAGGGGGCCGACGCGCGGGCGGCGACGCTCGCCATCAAGGCGGCGCTGGCCGAGGGGTTCGGGATCGGCTACTCGACCGTCCAGATCGAACGGGGCCCCTGTCCCGACGAGGCGCTCCGGGCCGGCGGGGACGCCGCCCCTCAGTCCCGCAGGCAGTCCCCGAACGACGCCACGAGGCCGCGGATCACCGCGAAATAGAGGTCCGGCCCGTCCTCCAGGAACGCGCCCAGCGGGTCGAGCACGCCGATCCGCGTGTCCATGCCCTCGACGATGGTATGGATCAGGCGCGAGGGGAATTGCGGCTCGGAAAACGCGCATTTCACGTCCGCGTCGCGGATTTTCTCGCGGATTTCGGCGATCCGCCGCGCCCCCGGCGCCCGTTCCGGGTTGACCGAGACCGAGCCGGCGGCGGTCATGCCGAAACGCCTCTCGAAAGTCAGGTAGGCGTCGTGGAGCACGATGAAGGGCCTGCCCCGGTACGGCTCCAGTTCGGCGGCGACCTCCCGGACCAGCGCCTGGAGCCGTTCGTCGAGCGCGCGGCCGTTGGCGGCGTAGGCGCCGGCGTTGGCGGGATCGGCCTCCGAGAGCGCGCGGACGATGGCGCGGACCATCGCGCGCGCGTTTACGGGGTCGAGCCAGACATGCGGGTCGAGGTGCTCCGCCAGCACGCGCTCCCCGTCGTCATGGTCGCGGTCGTCGTCGTCGTGGCCGTCGTCGTCCTCGCGCGCGGCCTCGCGCCCGCCGTCGTCGCGGTCGCCGTGTCCACGGTCGTGTTCGTGGGCCTCGAAGGCGCCGCCCTCGCGCGCCGGGGCCGAGACCACGCCGCGCGCGCCGGCCAGCCCGACCGCGCGCGGGCCGGCGAGTTCGCGGATCGCGCCGGCCAGCGAGGTTTCGAGCCTGGGATCGATCCAGAAGACGAGGTCCGCGTTCTGGATCGCCCTGGCGTGGGACGGGCGCATGGCGAAGGTGTGCGGCGACGCCGCGCCGCGCATTATCAGTTCGGGCTTGCCCACGCCCTCCATGACGGCGCTAACCAGCGAGTGCGCCGGCTTGATCGTCGCCACGACGTCCGGCGCGTCGGCGGACGCCGGGCCGGACAGCATCCAGGCGCAGGCGAACGCCGCCGCCGAAAGTCGCGCGGTTGCGCGCATGGTCCGAATCTCCTTGTCCGGTCGGTTCGCCGGTTATATTGCCACAAGCGCCATGACAACGGAATCCCCGCCCGCCGCGAACGGACTCCTCGTCGAGGGACGCGGCCTCGGTGTCAGGCGGGGCGGGCGATGGCTGCTGCGCCATGTCGACCTGCGGGTCGAGCGCGGCCAGCTGGTCTGCCTGATCGGCGCCAACGGCGCCGGCAAGACGACCGCCGTCAAGGCGCTCCTCGGCCTGGTCCCGCACGACGAGGGGACGGTCGCGCGCGCGCCCCGCCTCAAGGTGGGCTACAGCCCGCAGAGGCTGGCGATCGCGCCGACGCTGCCGCTGACGCTGCGCCGGGCGATGACGCTGACCGGCCGTTTCCCGGCCTCGGCGATCGACGCGGCGCTGGCCGATGTCGGCCTCGACCGGCTGGGCGACCCGCCGGTGACCTCGCTGTCGGGCGGGGAGTTCCAGCGCCTGCTGCTCGCCCGCTCGCTGGTCGCGCGGCCCGACCTGGTGGTGCTCGACGAGCCGGTGCAGGGCGTCGATACCGCCGGGCAGGACAGGCTGCACGCGCTGATCCTCGACATTCGCAAGGAACTGGGTTGCGGCGTGCTCATGGTCTCGCACGACATCCGGCTCGTTTCGAACGTGGCGGACGATGTGGTCGTCCTGGTTCCGCACGAGCACGACGATGCGCCGGCCGCCGTCGGAGAGGCTTGAGGCGTGCTCGACGATTTCCTCGTTCGCGCCGTGCTGGCCGGGATCGGGCTGGCGCTGGTGGCCGGGCCGGCCGGGTGTTTCGTGGTCTGGCGCCGGCTCGCCTATTTCGGCGAGACGATCGCGCACTCCACCCTGCTCGGCGTCGCGCTGGCGATCCTGCTCCGTATCGACCTGACGCTCGGCGTGTTCGCGGCGGCCTGCGCGGTGGCGCTGGCGATGTACACGCTCGAACGGCGCGACACGCTGCCGACCGACACGGTGCTCGGCCTGCTGTCGCACGGGGCGCTGGCGCTCGGCCTGGTCGTGCTGGCCTTCCTGCCGAACCTGCGGTTCGACCTGCTCTCGCTGCTGCTCGGCGATATCCTGACCGTCTCCCGGACCGACCTGTGGCGCATCTGGATCGGCGGCGGGGCGGCGCTGGCGGTGCTGTGCTGGATCTGGCGGCCGCTGCTGGCGGCGACGATCAGCCCGGACCTCGCGGCGGCCGAGGGGCTGCGGCCGGACCGCGCGCGGTTCTGCTTCGCGGTGCTGATGGCGGGGATCGTCGCCGTCGGCATCGAGATCGTCGGCGTCCTGCTGATCGTCGCGCTGCTGCTGGTGCCGGCGGCGGCGGCGCGGCGCTTCGCCTCGACGCCGGAGCGGATGGCGGCGCTGGCGGCGGCGTTCGGGATCGCGTCGGTCGCCGGCGGCCTCACGGCCTCGGCGGAGTTCGACACGCCGGCCGGCCCGTCGATCGTCGTCGCGGCGCTGGTCCTGTTCGCCGCCGGCCGCGCCCTCCCGGCGGCGGGCGGCCGGCGGGCCGAGGGCCGGCCTAGCGGGAACGGCGGCGCAGGCCGCGAAGGACCGTGATCGCGGCGAAACCGGCCGCGACGCAGACGAGGAACGCCATCATCCCGTGCGGCGGCCACAGCCGCAGCGACGCGCCGGCCGCCAGCGGACCGGCGACATTGGCGATTTCCAGCGTCGTCACGAAGGCGGCGTTGGCGGCCATCAGCTCCCCGCCCTCGAAGCGCTCGCCCAGCATCACGATGCCGACGGTGTAGAGCGCGAAGGCCGCCCCGCCCCACACCGTCGCCACCGCGACCATGGGCCAGAGCGTCCCGACGACCAGCGGGAAGAGGAACGGCGCGACCAGCGCCACCGCCGCGCACCCCAGCAGCAGCGAACGGTGGTCGACCCGGTCCGCCAGCCAGCCGACCGGAAGCTGGAAGACCAGGTTGCCGGCCATGAACGCCGTCAGCGGCAGCAGCGAATCCGCCTCCGACAGGCCGCTGCGCAGCCCGTAGATCGGCAGGAACGCGAAACAGGCGCCGGCGTACAGCCCGGCCGCGACGACGGCGGCGCAGATCGTCGGCGCGTGGCGCGCGAGGAACACCGGCGTCCCGATCGACCGGATCGAAAGGTCCGGCGCGTAACGCGCGACGACCACGAGCGGGATCGCCGACAGCAACACGCAGCCCCCGAAGACCAGGAACGGCGTCCAGCCCTCCACGCCGGTGACCGTCAACAGGGCCGGGCCGGCCGCGAACCCGCCGGCGATCGCGGTCACGTAGACCGCCATGATCCGGCCCCGGTCGCGGCGCGTGGAGACCGCGTTCATCCAGGTCTCGCTGACGATCCAGTGGATGGCGGTCCCTCCGGCGGCGACCGGGCGCAGCACGAACCACGCCGCCAGCGAGTCGAAGGCCCCCATGCACAGGAAGGCCGCGACCGACAGGACGATGCCGCCCGTCACCGACGCCGCCAGCCCGAACCGGCGCACGATCGCCGGCACGAAGGGGGCGAGGCAGATGATGCCGAGCGACCCGGCCGCCGTGTTGGCGCCGATCAGCGTCTCGTCGATCCCGCGCCGCTCCATCGCCAGCGACAGGAACGGGACGATCCCGCCCACCGCGAGGCCGATGGCGAAGGAGCTGAGGTAGTTCGCCGCCAGCACCGCGTCGCGCCGGCCGAGGCGCGGGCCGATGGGCGCGCCCGGCCCCGGCTCCGCTCCGCCGCCCTTCATCGCGGGCCTCCCGCCCCTACCCGGCGGCGGCGGCGGGACGACGGCCCGAAGTGAGGACGGTCAGCGTCGAGCACAGCATGATCGCGGCGACGCCGTAGAACAGCCAGGAGGCGTCGGCCCGGTCGAGCACCCAGCCGAACAGCGGCGGCGCCACGACGCCGCCGATGCTGAAGCCGGAGGTCACGAAGCCGAACACCTTGCCGAAGGCGCCGTCCGGCGTCACCGAACGCACGATCATGTCGCGCGACGGCATGATGACCCCGTGCATCAGCCCCTGCAGCGTCATCAGCGCGAACAGCAGCGCGACATGCATCGCGAAGGCGCCGATGACGGCCACCATCGCCGCGGTGCCGAGGAAACACACCGCCGCGACCAGGTTGTGGCGCTTCGTGCGGTCCGCCACGTAGCCGCCCAGCAGCACGCCCGCCGCCCCGGCCCAGAGATAGGCCGACAGCACCAGCGCCGCGACCTCCACGTCCGTGCCGTGGCGCTGCTCCAGCGCGACGATCAGGAAGCTGGCGATCCCGGTCGAGCCGAGGGAAAGCAGCGTGAAGAAGCCGAGGCAGAGCAGGATCGGCGGCGAAAGCAGCAGCGCGACGCCGCCCCGCCCGGCCGCCTCCCCGTCCGCCCCGCCGGCCGGCGCGCGGCGCGGCGCGTGCCTGAGGTAGCGGGCGAAGACCGCCAGCGCCCCCATCGCCGCGATGCCGACGGCGCCGCTGACAACAAGGCCGTAACGCCACCCGATCGCCAGGTGCAGGAACACGATGACCGGCCCCGCCACCGCGAATCCGGCGTAGCCGGCGAAGGTGTGCAGGCTGAACGCCCGGCCCATGCGCCGGCCGGACACCGAGGAGGAGAGGATGGCGTAGTCGGCGGGGTGGTAGACGCCGTTGGCGCAGCCGGCGACGAACATCAGCGCCATCAGCGCCCAGAACCCGTCGGCGAACCCCATCAGCAGGAAGCACAGCCCCTCCACGCCGAGGCCGAGGATGAGCAGCGCGCGCGCGCCCAGCCGGTCCACCAGGAAGCCGAACGGCACCTGCGTCAGCCCGGTCGTCGCGCTGAACACCGCGATCAGCAGGCCGAGTTCGGCGTAGGACACGCCCAGCTCCGCCTTCAGGAAGGGGAAGAGCGGGGGCAGCAGGTAGATGTAGAAATGGCTGAAGAAATGGGCGACGCCGACCAGCCCGATCGCCATGAAATCGGCGCGGACTTGCGTTCCGGCGCGCGGGGCGCCGGGGGTTTCGGCCGTGGCGTCCATCGATTCGGGATTGCCCGGAGGTTGCGGCTCCCGGACACTCCCCGTTTCCGCCGGGCCGGTCAAGCGCCCCGTCCCGCCGGCGCGAACGGGGTTGACGGGGGGCGGCGCGGAGCGATATAAAATCTCTGAATCCGGTTCTGGATTGCGAGGTTTCGTATCGTGCCGAACGGCGGCTTCCAACGCGAACGGGCGCGCGAATTCCTGCGGGAGCACGGGATCGTCCGACCCTCGGAACTCGCCCGGTCCGGCGTCACGGGGGCGACGCTGGCCCGCATGGTGGACGACGGGGAGGTGGTCCGCCTCGCCCGCGGCCTGTACCAGCTGCCCGACGCGCCGCTGGAGTTCCACCACACGATGGCCGAGGCGGCCAAGCGGGTGCCGCGCGGCGTGGTCTGCCTCGTCTCCGCGCTGTCCTACCACGACCTTACGGACCAGCTTCCGCGCGCGGTGTGGATGGCGGTCGGTTATCGGGACTGGGCGACCCGCCTCGACTGGCCGCCGGTCCGGATCGTCAGGTTTGCCGACAGGTTCCTGGAGGAGGATGTTCGCGTCGCGGAGATCGAGGGCGTCCCGGTGCGGGTTTTCGGCGTCGCCAAGACGGTCGCCGACTGTTTCCGCCACCGCAACAAGATCGGCCAGGACATCGCCCTGGAAGGGATGCGCGAGGCGCTGCGCCAGCGCAAGGCCACGCCGGCGGAGATCGCCCGGCGGGTCCGGGCCGGAGGGGTATGGACCGTCGCCCGCCCCTATCTCGAGGCGCTGGTCGCCGATGGCTAGGCAACGCAAAAACATCGCCGCGTCCGTGCGGGCGCGACTCCTTGCCTTCTCCCGAAAGCATGGGCAGGAGTTCCAAAGCGTTTTGACGCGGTTCGCGCTCGAAAGGCTGCTTTACCGGCTCGGCCGCTCGCGCCACGCGGATCGTTTCGTGCTCAAGGGCGCTATGTTGATGACGGTCTGGTTCGACCGGCCGCACCGTCCGACGAAGGATCTCGACCTTCTCGGCTACGGCGATCCGACATCCGCGACTGTGCTCGACATGTTTCGGGAGATAATGGACACGGACGAAAGGGACGGCATCGCCTTCGACGCCGACGGCGCCCGGATCGGCGAAATCCGCGCGGGCGGCGAATACGGCGGTCTGCGCGTCCGAACGAACGCATTTGTCGATGCGGCCCGGATTCTCGTAAGCGTCGATGTCGGGTTCGGGGACGTCACCGTGCCGCCCGCTCGAATCCACGACTATCCTGTGTTGCTAGACGATCTGCCGGCGCCGAGGCTACGCGCCTACGCGCCCGAAACGGTCGTCTCGGAGAAATTCCACGCGGTCGTTCTTCAAGGATTCGGAAATACCCGCATGAAGGATTACTTCGATCTGTGGACACTGGACAGGTGGGGCGGATTGGACGATGAGCGTCTCGCTCGGGCGATCGCGGCGACGTTCGCGCGGCGCCGAACGCCCATACCGGACGAAACGCCCGTGGGTTTGAGCGCGGAATTCTCGACCGCTTCCGAAAAACGGGCGCAATGGGCCGCGTTCGCCAAGCGCATCGCCTCCGATCCCGGCCCGCTCCCCGAAGTGGTGGCGGCGCTGGAGCGGTTCCTGATGCCGGCCGCGCGCGCGGCGCGGGCCGTCCCGCCGCCGCCGGAGGGGTGACGCGGTGCGGGCGGCGGACGCGAAGCCGGCGCGGGCGTGGCAGCGGATGTTGAGCGGGCGCCGGCTCGACCTGCTCGATCCCTCGCCGCTCGACATCGAGATCGAGGACATCGCGCACGGCCTCTCGCGGGTCGCGCGCTGGAACGGGCAGACCGGCGGGGAGTGGGCGTTTTCGGTCGCGGAGCATTCGCTGCTGGTCGAGCGCCTGGTCGTCGAGGCGTCGGGCGCGGCGCCGGCGAAATGGCGCCTCGCGGCGCTGCTGCACGACGCGCCGGAATACGTGATCGGCGACATGATCAGCCCGTTCAAGGCCGTCATCGGCGCCGAGTACAAAACCTTCGAGGCGCGGCTGCAGGCGGCGATCCACCTGCGTTTCGGCCTGCCGGCGGTTCCGCCGAAACGGGCGCGCGACCTCGTAAAGCGGGCCGACCGCGCGGCCGCCTTCCTGGAGGCGACGCATCTCGCCGGCTTCGGCGAGGCCGAGGCGCGCCGCCTGTTCGGCCGCCCGCGCGCCGGGGCCGGGATCGTCCCGCGCGCCGGCCCGCCGGAGGAGGCGCGGCGGCGCTACCTCGCCCGGTTCGCGCAACTCCACGGCTGAGGCCGGGCGCGGCGCGCCCTCACGCCGGCGCCGCCGCCATCCGGGGCAGCGCGCGGATCGGCCAGTGCAGCGCCGCCGAGGCCAGCGCCAGCACGATCGAAATCCACCACACGATGTCGTAGGCCCCCGTCAGGTCGAACGCGAGGCCGCCCATCCAGGAGCCGAGGAAGCCGCCCAGCTGGTGGCCGAGGAAGACGATGCCGAACAACATGCTCATGTGGCGCAGCCCGTAATTGTCGGCCACCAGGCCCGAGGTCAGCGGCACCACGCCGAGCCACACGAACCCAAGCAGGGCCGCGAAGACATAGACCACCGCCTCGCTCGCCGGCAGCAGCAGCAGGCCCGCCATCAGGACGGCCCGGCCGAGGTAGAGCGCGCTCAACAGGTATTTCTTCGGGAACCGGCCGCCCAGCACGCCCGCCATGTAGGAGCCGACCACGTTGAACAGCCCGACGATGCCGAGCGCCCAGGCCCCCGTCTCCGGCGAAAGGCCGATGTCGGACACGTAGGACGGCAGGTGCACGGCGATGAAGGTCACATGGAAGCCGCAGACGAAGAAGCCGCCGACCAGCAGCCAGAAGCTCGGATGCAGCGCGGCCTCCGCCAGCGCGGCCCGGACGGTCTGCTCCGGGCCGGCGGCGACGGCCGCGACGGGCCGCGCCTTCAGGAAGGCCAGCCCCAGCGGCGCCATCGCCAGCGCGGCGATCGCCGTGACCGCCGCCGCGCCGCTCCAGCCGAAGCCGTCGAGCAGCTGCTGCGTCGCCGGGACCACCAGGAACTGGCCGAGCGAACCCGCCGCGCCGACCACGCCGAGCGCCCAGGACCGCCGCGCCGCCGGGAACAACTGGCCGACCGCGCCGAGCACGATAGTGATCGAGGTTCCCGACAGGCCGATCCCGATGAGCAGGCCGGCGCTCAGGTGGAACATCTCCGGCGTGCCCGATTGCGACATCAGGAGCAGGCCGGCGGCGTAGAACACCGCGCCGAGCGCGATCGAGCGGAACGGGCCGACCCGGTCCGCCAGCGCGCCGGCGAAGGGCTGGGTGACGCCCCACACCAGGTTCTGCATCGCCAGCGCCAGCGCGAAGGTCTCGCGCCCCTGGCCGAGCTCCAGCGAGATCGGGCCGAGATACAGGCCGAAACCGGAGCGGATGCCGAAGGACAGCAGGGCGATCGCGCCGCCCATCGCCAGCGCGAGATAGGCAAGCCGCATGTCGGTCGCGCCCGCCGCGGCCGGGACGCGGGAAGCCGCCGCGCGCGGGGGGGACGGCCGGGCGGCCGGCGCGCCGGGGGCGAGGCGGTCGATGCGGAACACCTGCGCGTAGGTCCAGGCGCGGGCGTCCTCGTCGTAGGCGGCGCCGACGATCCGGCACGCCGCCTCCGCGCCCGGCCCCAGCCGCGCCCGCGCCGCCGCGCGCAGCCCGTCGGGCGCGCCGCGCCGCTCCAGCGTCTCCCAGCCGCTCTCCGTCCTGGCCTGGAGGAAATAGTGCTCGTAGGCCGGCGCCATGGCCCGCTCCCGTGGGTTCCCGTCGGAGGGGCCGGCCGCGCCGTCGCGCGGGAACGCGCGCCGGGCCGTCCGCCGCGCCCCGTATGCCCGCCCGGCGTCCCGGACGCAAGCCCGGCGGCCGCGCGCCTATCCCCGGATCGCGTCCGCCAGCAATTCGTTGTAGCGCTCCGCCGCCTCGAACTGGGTCCAGTGGCCGGCCTCCGCGACGATGTCGATCCGCGCGTCGGGACGCGCCTCGCGCAGCAGCGCGGTCCGTTCGTCGAGCGCGCCGAGGACGGTGCGGTCGCGTTCGCCCCAGATCGCGGCGACCGGCGCGAGGATCGCCGGCAGCGCGTCCAGCAGCCGCGGCGTGTTGGAGATCGGCCGGGAGAGCGTGCGGGCGCGCGCGGTGTTCGCAAGCTGGATGTGGACGGCGAGTTCGCCGACATTCGCCGGGTCGGCCAGCATCAGCCATTCCATGTTGTTGCGGGCGGCCGCGCGCCGGTCCGCCTCCGGCATGTCGGGGTCGATGCGGCGCATCCGGTCCGGCCGGCGGGCGCGGGGGCCGAAGCCGGCGGCGCCGACCGCGTTGAAGCTGGCGACGCGCGGGCCGAGCCGTTCCGCCGCCGCCCCGCCGACCACGGCCCCGAAGGAGAAGCCGGCGATATGGACCGGCGCGTCGCCGAACAGCCGCGAGAGGCCGTAAGCCACGGTTTCGGCGATGGGATCGGCGGCGTAGGGCGGGCCGGGATCGGCGCTGTCGCCGAGGCCCGGAAGGTCGGCGGCGGCGACCAGGAAACCGGCGGCGGCCAGCGGCTCCACGTTGCGGCACCAGTGGTTCCACGACCCGTGCCCGCCGTGCAGCAGGGCGAGCGGCTCGCCGTCCGCCCCGCCCCACAGCCGCCAGACCATCGGGCCGCCGGGGCCGGGGGTCTCCTCGACCCGCGCCCGCCCGGCGATCCCGGCGATCCAGCCCGCCGGATCGTCCTCCGCCTCCCGGTCGAGCGCCATGCGTCCCTCCGCCCCGTCTCCGTTCGCGCGCGACGGTCTACCCCGTCCGGGGCCGGCGGCTCAAGGGCGCCGGCGCCGCTTCCCACCCGGCGGCGGACGCGATAGGCTGGCCGCCCGCCCGAACCCGCGAACGGAGGACACCGCCATGGCCGGGGCCGACAAAGTCATCATCACCTGCGCCGTCACCGGCTCGATCCACACGCCGACGATGAGTCCGCACCTGCCGATCACGCCGGACGAGATCGCCGAGGCGTCGATCGGCGCCTGGGAGGCCGGGGCGTCGATCATCCACCTGCACGCTCGCGATCCGAAGGACGGCAGCCCGACGCCGAGTCCCGACGTGTTCATGGAGTTCCTGCCCCGCATCAAGCAGGCGACGGACGCGGTGGTGAACATCACCACCGGCGGCGGCCACGGCATGAGCCTCGCCGAGCGCCTCGCCGCGCCGCTGCGCGCCAGCCCGGAGATGACCTCGCTCAACATGGGGTCGATGAATTTCGGCCTGTTCCCGATCCTCGACAAGATGCAGGACTTCCAGCACGAATGGGAGCGCAAGCACCTGGAGAACTCGCGCGACTTCATTTTCCGCAACACCTTCAAGGACATCGAATACATCCTGAAGGAGCTGGGGGAGGGGCACGGCGTGCGGTTCGAGTTCGAGTGCTACGACATCGGCCACCTGTACAACCTGGCGCATTTCCTCGACCGCGGGCTGGTCGAGCCGCCGCTGTTCGTGCAGTCGATCTTCGGCATCCTGGGCGGCGTCGGCGCGGACGAGGAGAACCTGATGCACGCGCGGCGCATCGCCAACAAGCTGTTCGGGGACGACTACCGCTGGTCGGTGCTGGCGGCGGGCCGCCACCAGATGAGCTTCGTGACGATGGCGGCGATGCTCGGCGGCAATGTGCGCGTCGGCATGGAGGACAGCCTCTACATCGCCAAGGGCAAGCTGGCGGAGTCGAACCGCGACCAGGTGGCGAAAATCCGCCGCATCGTCGAGGACCTGTCGCTGGAGGTGGCGACCCCGGAAGAGGCCCGCGCGATGCTCGGCCTGAAGGGCGGCGACAGGGTGAACTTCTGAGGGGGCGCGCCCCGGACTCGAGCCGGGGCCCATGAGGGGCGGGGGCGCCGGCGCCGGCCCGTTCGGCGACAGCGCGAGCGGATGCGTTCGCTAGGCCCCGGACTAAATCCGGGGCGCCGCCGAAGATGCGACCGCCGCCGGCGCGGACTCCCCGGCGAGGAGTTCGAGGCCGGTCACGGGCCGCCGGCCTTTTTCCGGCCGGGACGGCGCTGGTCGTCGATCGTTCGCTCGAAACCGTCGTCCGGTTCGCCCGGCCACGTTCCGTACAGGGCGCGTATGTCCGTCACCGGCTCCACTTTCTGGGCGCGCGCCAATTCCGCCAGCGTTGGCGAATCCCAGAATGTCGGGGGAGCCGCTTTTCGCGGCGTCGGGGTCTGCTTGTTCCCGTCGGTCATGGCCGATCCTCCGTTCCCGCCGGCGCCGCGCCTGACCACAGTCTCGCGCGGATTGGCCCGCCGCTCAAGGGGCGCCGCCGTCGGGAAGCGGCGTCAGCCGTCGGCGAGGAGTTCGGCGGCGAGGGTTTCGACGCGGGCGGCGGCGGCGGTTTCGGCGAGCGCGGCGCGGACGCGCTTGCGGGCGCGGGAGAAGTGCTCGCCCTCGCGCAACGCAACCTCGGCCGCGGCCTTCTCCGCCTCGGCCGCCGCCCCGGCCAGCGCCCGGTGCAGGGCGAAATCGCGGTCGAAACGGGGGATGGGGAGGTTGAAGACATACTTGTGAAAATCCCGCGCGCCCCACTGGCCGCGCGACTGGTAGCGCTCGACGCCGGCGCGCAGGACCTCGCTGTTGAGGACAGCGGAGATATATCGTGCCTCGTCGAGCTTCTCGAACGCGGCCCAATAGAGTTTGGAATCGATAATCGCATTGCCGTCGCGCACGACACAGGCGGCGGGAATCGTTCCCGACGCCGTGTAAACGACGCGAATCGGCGCAATCGGGAACTGGGCCGACAGCTTCCCGTAATAGTCGCATTGTTCGAGTAGGGTAAGGCGGCTGCGCTTGTGCCGGTCCCAAAGCGCCTCGGTTCGTCCGAGCCAGGACCAGAGATGCTGAAAGCCTCGGCGAAGGGCGGTCGTGGCGTCCATGAGGTCGCGTTTTTCCCGATCCCAAGGGATAACCGCCATAAAGGGTCGCAGAACGCGGAACTGCGCGATAGACTCGCCGAGCAGCACCGGTTTCAAGAACTCCGCGTCGACCGCGCCGCTCGGCGGCTCCACGGTGTTCCACGGCGCTTTGTCCAGATTGCCCTTGCGTCCCCTGACGGCGGGATTCTCCAGATCCGGCCCGACGAGGCCGGTGGCCGGCATCGGCTCGACCAGCACCAGGCGCCGGGGCACCAGTATCGCGCCTTGCCGGAAGACTCGGCGGTAGGGCGATCCATTCGACGCGACGGCCGGTTCGGGCCACGACATCGCCGCCTCCGTCAGATTCCCGTCCGCTTCCGGCTCGTCGGCGTCGCGCCGGGGCAGGGTCCCGACGAAATCCCGAACTTCGTCGGGCAGGGGCGCGGCGGTCACGCTGTCATGCAGCCGCGCGAACAGCACGCAACTCGGCACCGGGAAGAGCGGCCAGACCTCCGGCCCGAAACTCCACGCCTCCTCGAAGCGCAGGCGGAATGCGACCTCGCCGTTGCGCGCCGCCTCTCCCTTGCGGAAGGGCGCGTAGGCCCGGCGCGACATGGCGGCGTAGGGCATGACCAGCGCGATCCGCCCGTCGCGGCGCATGTAAAGCAGCGCCGCGCGCATGTAGAAATAGGCCGACAGGTCCTGGTGCGTCGCCACCTTGCCGCCGGCCCAGAGGCGCGCGGCGACGCATTCCTCGCGGAAGCGGCGCTGGTACGCCGCTCCCATGTAGCGGAAGGAGACCCAGGGCGGGTTGCCGATCACGACATCGGCCTTCTGGCCCTCGCTCGACAGCCAGACCGGGCGCGCGAGATTGCGGGCGACATGGCCCCAGATATGGTTGCGGCCCTCCGATTGCAGGCGGCGCATCGCCTCGTAGGTGTCGCGCAGCACGCAAATGTCCTCGGCCGAGTCGAGCGACTGGCGGCGCAGCCAGGCGACGAAGTCGGCGGACGAAACCCCTTGCGCGCCGTACTGGATCAGTGTGGTCAGCAGCCGGTCGAAGAGGCGCGCGTCGCCGGCGACGGCGGCGGGGAAGCGCAGCGTCGCCGGGTCGAGCCGCCGGGGTTCCGGGTCGGCCAGCGTCTGCCCCGGAACGAAAATCTCCAGCGCCTCGGCGCCGGCCAGCATGTCGGGCTGCCGCCCCTTCTCGCCGGTGCGGGCGAGGTTCCATTGCAGCGCGTCGCCGAGATAGACGGGAAGGGCTCTCGCGCCCGGGCGCCCCGCGCGGAGCGCCGGCAGCAGCGCCAGCAGGTAGGTGACGCGGGCAAAGATCACGGCGACCGGGTGCACGTCGATCCCCGCCACGTTATCCATGGCGCGCCGCGCCCCCTCGGCCGGGGAAAGGCCCGCCTCCGCCGCCGCCGCCAGCACCGCGCGCACGGCGTGGAACAGGAAGGTCCCGGAGCCGCAGGCCGGGTCCATGACCCGCTGTTCCAGCGGCCGGTCCACCGTCGCGCGGACCATGCGGGCGGCCAGCCAGTCCGGCGTGTAGTACTCGCCGAGGTCGTGGCGCGTCTCCGGGTCGATCAGGCTTTCGTAAAGCGCCTTCAGGATGTCGACGCGGATGTCGTCGAGGCGGAAGCGGGAGGCCTCGCGCGCGATCCGCATGACCAGTTCCGGCCCGCCCTCGGCCGCGAGCATCCAGTCGAAGAAGTCCGGCTCGCCCCCGTCGGCGGCTTCCGCGGCGGAAAGCGCCGTCCCGCGCAGCAGCGCCGCCGGGTCCGTCGGCGGAGTCCGGTGCACCGCCGCCCAGGCCATCGCCTTGGCGACGACGACGACATAGGTATGCTGGAGGAACAGCGCGTCGTCGGCGTGTCGCGCGAACGGCGCGTCGTCGCCCGCCTCGGCCCCGTAGGCGAGGCGCAGCAGGCGGCTCCACAGCGCGCGCTTCAGCCCCGCTTCCGGCGTTTCGCGCAGGCGCGCCCAGAGGCCGGCCAGTTCCTTGAGCGCGCGTTGCGCGGCGAGGCTGCCGCGCCCGAATTCGCGCCGGGTGGTGTGCGGGTCCGGCGCCAGCGCGTCGCCGGTCGCGACCGCGCCCTGGAGCCAGACCAGCAATTCGCGCGGCTCTTCGGGGTCGGCGCGATGGGCCTGGGCCGCGACCACCGCCTCGCCCTCGAGGAAATACGCGATCCACTCCGCCCCGTCGGTCGCGACGCCGACATAGGCCGCGCCGGAATCGCGCTCCCGGTCGGCCATGTAGCGGGCCAGCGCCGATTCTGCGGCCGCCCGTTCGCGGCGCAGGTCGGATTTCAGTTCGAAGACGGTGCGGCCGAGCAGCGCGTCGATGCGGCCGTTGACCTCGGGAGCCGGCTTCTCGAAATCGATCTCGCGGCTCTCGACGCCGAGGCCGTCCGTCAGCAGCCGGTGCAGGAGGGAGCGGACTTTTTCGTGGCCGGGGCGCGCCGACAGTTCCGCGGCGAGCGACGCGAGTTCCTCCGGGGCGATGCCGGCGCGGGCGGCCATCGCGGCGGCGTCCGGGCCCCGGATCGAGTCCGGGGCAAGCTCGGGGGCCGGGGCGGGGGCGTCAGCCGCCGATGGCGGCCAGGGCCTCGCCCCGGTTCGGGTGGATCGCGATGATCTTGTCGAAGCCGCTGATCTCGAACACTTCCCGGATCTGGCTCGACAGCGAGCAGAGCGCGAACTGGGCGTTCTGGCCGCGCAGGGTCTTGGCCGTGAGGAGGATCGCGCGCAAGCCCGCGCTGCTGATGTAGGACAGTTCCTCGAAGTCCATGATCAGCGCGCGGTCGTCCTTCTGGATCGCGCCCCGGATCGCCTCCTCGAACTCGCGGACATTGGTGCCGTCGATGCGTCCGTTGACGCGGGCCGACAACACGCCGTCCTGACGCTCGGTCGTCAATTCCATCGCCTTCGTCTCCCATGCGCTCCGGGCCGACGGCTGTATAGCGCGTTCGGCGGCCCCGCGCCAGCCCCAAATCCCGTTTTCGCGCCGGACGGCGCGCGAAGGTCAATCGTCCGCGTCCGGCATCACGACGAATTCGGGATAGGCCTCGATCCCGAGTTCCGCCACGTCCTGCCCCAGCTCCTCGACCTGCGGCGTGATGCGCGCGCCGATCGTCCGGTCGATCGCCAGCCAGATCGCGAAGGACGCGACGAACACGAACGCCCCGACGGCCAGAACGCCGACAAGCTGCGCCAGCGGGTCGCCGCCGGCCGCGATGCAAACCGCCATCGTCCCCCACACGCCGGCGAACAGGTGCGCCGGCACCGCGCCCACCACGTCGTCGATCTTCATCGCGTCCATCGCCTTGATCCCGACGACGACGACCGCGCCGCCGATCGCGCCGATGACGATGGCCCAGTGGTGGTCCACGATGTCCGGGCCGGCGGTGATCGCCACCAGCCCGGCGATGGCGCCGTTCAGCCCGGCCAGCAGGTCCACCCGGCCCAGCACCGGGCGGGAAAGCGCGATCGCCGCCATCACGCCGGCGGCGGCGGCCAGGTTGGTGTTGGACAGGATGTTGGCGATCGCCACCGCGTCGGCCGCGCCGGCCAGCGCCAGCTGCGAGCCGCCATTGAACCCGAACCAGCCGAGCCAGAGGATGAACACGCCCAGCGTCACCACGGGCACGTTCGAGGGCGGCGTGTTCTTCACCGTCCCGTCCGCCCGGAACTTGCCCCGCCGCGGCCCGACCACCAGCGCGCCGGCCAGCGCCGCCCAGCCGCCGGTCGAATGCACGATGGTCGATCCGGCGAAGTCCTGGAACCCCATCTCGGCCAGCCAGCCGCCGCCCCAGGTCCAGGCCCCGACGATCGGATAGATCACGGCCGTCAGCACGGCGATGAACAGGAAGAACGACCACAGCTTCACCCGCTCCGCCAGCGTGCCGGAAACGATCGAGGCGGTGGTCGCCACGAACACCATCTGGAAGAACCAGTCCGACATCGTGGCGTAGCCGTTGTCGACCACGGCCGCCGCGTCGCCCTCGCCGGCGAGCAGCGCGACCTCCGCCCCGGTGGTTCCGTAGCCGAACGAGAGCGAGCCGAACCAGCCGCCCTCGTCCACGCCGACATACATGATGTTGTAGCCGACGGCGTAGAACGCCAGCCCGGCGATCGAGTAGAGGCCGATGTTCTTCAGGCAGATTACGGAGGCGTTCTTGGTGCGCACGGAGCCGGATTCGAGCATCGTGAACCCGGCGCACATCCACATCACCAGCGCGCCCCAGATCAGGAAGGAGAAGCTGTTCAGGACGAACTGCGTCTCCGGGGCGACCGCCGCCCGCGCCTCGGACGGCCAGGCCGCGAGGCCGGCGGCGAAAACGGCCGCGAGCGCCGCGGCGCCCGCCGCGTTCCGTGCGTTCCTCATGCCTCGAACCCCCGTCGGTTCCCCCGCGCGCCGCTGTCGCGGCGCGTCGCGGTTCGGAGTGTGGCCGCAAAATCCCGCGCGGGCAAGCCGGATCACTCCGGCGCTTCGGCCGGCAGGCCGACCTGCACGATGCGGGGGCCGTCCACCCCGGCGACGCCCACGTATTTGAACGTCTTGCCGTCCAGTTCGCGCGGCCGCGCCTCCTGCGCGACAACCGACGCCTCGCCGGTCAGCAGGCGGGCGAAGGGGGCGGCCTGGGTCCCGGCCTCCGGGTCCGTCGGGAAGGCGAAGCCCTGGGCCGGCGCGCTGGAAAACGCGATCCGGCCCGATTCGTCGCTGATCCAGAACTCGCCGATCACGCTCCGCTCCGCGATGCCGGCCAGCACGGCGTCGATCTCGGCGGCGGTCTTGCCGGCCTCCAGCGCGGCCGCGACATAATGGGCGGCCAGCATCGCCTGCGCGGCCATGTGCTTGCCGACGACGGTTTCGGGCGGCCCGGCCTCGCCGGCCCGCGCGTCGCCGGCGCCCGCCGCGCCGAGGCACAGCAGGGCCGCCAGAAGCAGTTTCCTCACGGTTCCTCTCCCGTTGCCGTGTCGCGAACGCGCGCATCCTCGCGCGCGCGCCCGGCTGGCGCAACCCGAATCGCGCCCGTCGCCGCCGCGCTCAGGCCGCCGCGTCCTCCGCCGGGAGCCGCTCCAGCACCGCGACGAAGAAGCCGTCGGTCCCGTGCAGGTCGGGCGCGAGCCGCAGCGCGTCGCCATCGGCCGGGCAGGGGCCGCCGCCCAGCGCCTCGACCGTCTCGCGCCAGACCTCCCGGATGGGGAGCGCGCGGTAGTCCGGCCGCCGCGCGAGCAGGGCGGCGATCCGCTCCTCGTTCTCCTCCGCCAGCAGCGAGCAGGTGACGTAGACCAGCCGCCCGCCGGGCGCGGCCAGGCGCGCCGCGCTCGCCAGGATGCGGTCCTGCAGGTCGACCATCGCGGCCAGGTCCGATTCGCCGTAAAGCGACCGCGCGTCCGGGCGCCGGCGCCAGGTCCCGATGCCGGTGCAGGGCGCGTCCACCAGCACCCGGTCGAACCGCCTGGCCCGGCGCTTGAGGTAGCGGTCGTTCTCGCTCTTGAGCGCATGGCGCTCGACATTGTGCAGGCCGGCGCGGGCGACGCGCGGCCCGGCCCGCTCCAGCCGCTCGGCCGAGACGTCCATCGCCAGCACGCGGCCCCGGTTCTCCATCAGGGCGGCGATCGGCAGGGTCTTGCCGCCGGCCCCGGCGCAGAGGTCGGCGACCTGCATTCCCGGCGCCGCGCCGGTCAGGATGGCGGCGAGTTGCGCGCCCTCGTCCTGGACCTCGACCGCGCCGGCCTTCCAGGCGGCCAGCCCCTCGACGCGGCGGCGCGTCGCGGCGCGCAGGCCGAGCGGCGAGAGCGGCGTCGGCTCGCAGTCCAGCCCCTCCCGGGCCAGCGCGCGGCGGGCCGCCTCGCGGTCCGGCTGGACGGCGGGGTTGATCCTGAGGTCGAACCGCGCCTCCTCGGCCAGCCCGGAGAGGCAGGCCTCGAACCTGTCCCCCAGCACGGGGCGCAGCCGCCGGGCGATCCAGTCGGGGCATTCGACGCGCGCCGCGAGCGGCATCGGGGCGCCGCCCGGCCCCCCGGACCGCAGCCGCTCCAGCATCTCCGCCTCCGCCCCGGCCAGCGCCGGCGGCGCGTGGGCCGAGCCGTCGAAGAAGGCGGCCATGTCCTCGGCCGAGGCGTTCCAGAACTGCGCGAGATCGACCAGCAGGCGGGCGCGCGGCGACGGCTCCGCGCCGAGCCGGCCGAGCCGCCAGTCCAGCCGCAGGCGCCGCCGCGCCGCGCCGTAAACCCTCGCGGCGACGAAGGCCCGGTCCTTGGAGCCGGCGTAGCGGCGGCGGCGGAAATAGGCGGCGAACACCCGGTCGAGTTCGCCGGGCGACGGCTCCGCCGCCTCCAGGATCTCGATCGCGGCGGCGATGCGGGCGGCGGGCGTCACAGGTTGGGCCGGTAGTTCGGCGCCTCGCGGGTGATGGCGACGTCGTGGACGTGGCTCTCCCGCAGGCCGGAATTGGTGATTCGCAGGAACCGGCAGCCGGTCTGCATGTCGCGGATCGTGGCGTTGCCGGTGTAGCCCATCGCCGCCTTCAGTCCGCCGATCAGCTGGTGCGCCACGGCGTCGATCGGCCCCTTGTAGGGCACTTGGCCCTCGATCCCCTCCGGCACCAGCTTCAGGCTGTCCGACACCTCCTCCTGGAAGTAGCGGTCGGCCGAGCCGCGCGCCATCGCGCCGATCGACCCCATGCCGCGATAGGATTTGTAGGACCGGCCCTGGTACAAATAGACCTCGCCGGGGCTTTCGTCGGTGCCGGCGAACAGCGAGCCGACCATGGCGCAGTCGGCCCCCGCCGCGATCGCCTTGGCGAGGTCGCCGGAATACTTGATCCCGCCGTCGGAGATCACCGGGACGCCGGCCTTGCCGCAGACCTCGGCCGCGTCGCGGATCGCGGTCAGCTGCGGCACGCCGACGCCCGCCACCATCCGCGTCGTGCAGATCGAACCCGGCCCGATCCCGACCTTCACCGCGTCCGCGCCGGCGTCGAGCAGGGCGCGCGCGCCGTCGGCGGTGGCCACGTTGCCGGCGACGATCTGCGTGTAGTTGGAAAGCTTGCGGATGGCGGAGACCGTCCGCAGCACGTTCTCGGAGTGGCCGTGCGCGGTGTCGACCACGATCAGGTCCGCCTCGGCGTCGAACAGCGCCTCGGCCCGCGCCAGGCCGTCGTCGCCGGTCCCGGTCGCGGCGGCGGCCCTGAGGCGGCCGAGCTCGTCCTTGCTGGCGTTCGGGTGCCGGGCGGCCTTCTCGATGTCCTTCACCGTGATCAGGCCGACGCATTTGCGCTCGCCGTCCACCACGACCAGCTTCTCGATGCGGTGCCGGTGGAGCAGGGCGCGCGCCTCGGCCGGCGTCGTGTCCTCCGAGACGGCGACGACGCGCCGCGTCATCAGTTCGCGCACCGGCTGGTCCGGGTCGGCGGCGAAGCGCACATCGCGGTTGGTCAGGATGCCCGCCAGCCGGCCGGAGCGCCGGCGCACCACCGGGATGCCGCTTATCGAATGCCGCCGCATCGTCTCCAGCGCCTCGGAAAGCGGGCGGTCGGGGTGGATCGTGACGGGATCGACCACCATGCCGGCCTCGAACTTCTTGACCGCGCGGACCTCCGCCGCCTGGCGCGCGATGGGCATGTTCTTGTGGATGACGCCGAGGCCGCCCAGCTGGGCCATGGCGATGGCGAGCCGGTGCTCGGTCACGGTGTCCATGGCGGCGGACATCACCGGGATGCCGAGCCGGATTTCGCGCGTGAGGCGCGTCGCGGTCTCGACCTCGGCCGGCTGGATCGCGGAGCGCGCCGGCTCCAGCAGCACATCGTCGAAGGTCAGGGCCTCGCGGATCTCCATGGGCGCGCCTCCCGCCGGCTGGGATGGCGGCGCACTATACAAGCCGCCGCGCCGAAGCCAAGCGGCATTCGCGGGGAAGGGAAAGCGGCGCGGCGGGGGGCGGAGGTCAACGCCGGATCGCCGGCGGCGCTACCCCTCCGCCGCGCCGCGGAAGCCGCGGGCGACGAGGTAGGTTTCCGGCGATTCGGGGCGGCTCGCCGGCGGCTTGGCGTGGCGGACGGCGGCGAAGGCGCGGTTCACGCGGGCGAGCAGGCTCCGCTCCGTCCCGCCCCGGTACACCTTGGCGACGAAGGCCCCGCCGGGGGCCAGCGCGCGGGCGGCGAAGTCCCAGGCGGCCTCGCACAGGGCCTCGGTCCGCGCGCGGTCGGTCGCCGCGTGGCCGGTCGCGGGGGCGGCCATGTCGCTCAACACCAGGTCGGCCTCGCCGTCCAGCGCGGCCAGCACGGCGCGCAGGCCGTCCTCCGTCATGAAGTCGGCGCGCAGGATGTCGGCGCCCGCGACGGGGTCCATCTCCAGCAGGTCGAGCGCGACCAGCCGCCCCGCGCCGCCGCCGCCGGGCAGGAGCCGCGCCGCCGCCACCTGGGTCCAGCCGCCGGGCGCGGCGCCGAGGTCGACCGCGCGCAGGCCGGGCCGCAGCAGCCGGAAACGCTCGTCCAGCTGCAGCAGCTTGAAGGCGGCGCGCGAGCGGTAGCCGAGCCGCCGCGCCTCCTGGACCCAGGGGTCGTTCAACTGCCGGCGCAGCCAGCGCTGGGACGACGCCGAGCGGCCCTTCGCGGTCCTGAGCCGCACGGAGTCCGCCCTGGAGCCGCCGCCCGGCCCGCCGCGTCCCCTCACCGCGCCCGCTCCAGCAGGCCGAGCAGGATGCCCTCGCGCAGCCCCCGGTCCGCGACCCGCAGCCGGTCCGTCGGCCAGGTCTCCCAGATCGCCTCCAGGATGGCGCAGCCGGCGACGATCAGGTCGGCGCGCTCGCGGCCGATGCAGGGTTGCGCCGCGCGCGCCGCGAAATCGTCCGCCGCCAGCGCGCGCGCCAGCCGCCTCGCCTCGCCGGCGTCGAGGAAGGTCCCGTCCACCCGGTCGCGGACATAGCGGCGCAGGCCGAGGCGCATTCCGGCGAGCGTGGTGACGGTCCCCGAAGTGCCGAGCATCTGCGCCTTGCCCGCGCGCGCCCGCGCCGCGATGGCGTGCCGCGCGTCGAACGGGGCCAGGCGGGCGGCGCATTCCGCCACCATCGCCCGGTAGGCGTCCTCGCCGAAACGGTCGCCGCCGTAGCGCTCGCGCAGGGTGACGACGCCGATCGGCATCGACATCACGTCCAGCGAGAGCCGGCGGCCCTCGGCGTCGCGCCGGAGCCAGGCGAGTTCGGTGCTGCCGCCGCCGATGTCGAAGACGATGGCGTCCGGGATCGCCGGGTCGAACAGCGGCCGGCACCCGGCCAGCGCCAGTTCGGCCTCCTCGGCGTTGCCGATCACCTCCAGGTCGAGGCCGGTCTCCCGCTTGACGCGCGCGACGAACTCCGCGCCGTTGCGGGCGCGCCGGCAGGCCTCGGTGGCGACCGTGCGCGCCAGCGTGACCTCGCGCCGGCGCATCTTGCCGGCGCAGATCCGCAGCGCCTCGACCGTGCGGTCCATCGCCTCGCCGGACAGCGCGCCGGCCCCGGCGACGCCCTGGCCGAGGCGCACGATCCGCGAGAAGGCGTCGATCACCCGGAAGCCGTCCCCGTCCGGCCGGGCGATCAGCAGCCGGCAGTTGTTGGTCCCGAGGTCGAGCGCCGCCAGCACCGGCCCGCCGCGCGCGCGGCCCGGCCCGGCCTCGGCGGGTCCGGGCCGGGAGCCGCCCCGGCGGGGCCGGCGGGGCCTGGGTCGCCAACCGCTCGACATGTCTCCATCCCGGATCGGAGCGCCCGGGGCCGGGCGCGGCGTCGCGCCATGATACCGCCGCCGCCCGCCCCGCTCCATGCCCGCGCGCGCCGCGACGGCGTTTTCGCCGCCGGGCGGCTCCGCCGGCCCGGAGACTGAAGCGGCCCGCGCCGCCGGCTTGCCACGCCGCGCGCGGGCCGCTATGTTCCGCCGCGCCGCTGGGGAATAGTTTAACGGTAGAACAGCGGACTCTGACTCCGTCGGTCCTGGTTCGAATCCAGGTTCCCCAGCCAGCCTCTCCGTCGCCCCCGCCCCGCCGTCACGCCGCCTGGAAGGCGCCGTGCAGGCCGAGCGGCAGCGGGTAGGGCAGGATGCCCTCCCAAACGGGGCCGTCGGCGAGGCGCGCGGCGTCGAACACGGCGAGGCCGGAGGCGGCGCGCGCCGTGTCGAGGAACGGGCCGAGGAGCCAGCCGTCGCCTTCCGCCGCCCCGCGCGGGACGAACACATGCTCCTCCGGGACGCGCCCCGCCGGATAGGTCCAGCCGTCCGCCTCGCCGCCTTCGGGATCGAGGCGCGAGATCCGGTCGAAGGGCCAGGCCTCGCGCGCGCCGCTCGCCGTCGCGGCGAAGACGGCGCGGTGCCGCAACCCGGTCCGGCGCGGGTCGATGCGGGGAAACTCGGCGGCGCCGGGCGCGACGTCCTCGATCCCGGCGGTCCCGTCCGGCCTCAGCACGGCGGCGCGGTAGCGCGGCCGCGACGACGCCGGTCCCCGGGCCCCGCGCATGACGGCGCGCATGTTTTCGATGACGAAGGCGGGATCGGACGCCTGGCACAGGTCGAGCCGGATCGTTCCGTCGGCCTCCTCCCAGCCGTTGCCGTGGTGGAAATGGAACCCCGCCGGCAGTTCCCAGCGCCGCGCGACCTCCAGCGTGTCCTTGTCGATCGCGAGCGCCCGGGTCCCCAGTTCGGGACGCCAGGCATGGGCGCCGAGGAAACCGGCGCGGCCGGAGCCGAGCCGGTCCGGCTCCAGCACGAACGGCGCCTGCAACACGACGATATGGCGCGCCGTCGTCACGAAGTCGTGCGCCATGCCAAGCCGCTCGGCCGGCACGGCGTTGGCCGCGACGAGTCGGCCCGCCCGGTCGATCCGGTAGAACACCAGCATCGGCTTCCGCCCGGTCGCGCAGCCGATGTTCCACAGGGTCCCGTCGCGCTCGACCTTCGGGTGGGCCGAGAACGGCGCGCCGGACAGGTCCGCGCGCCACTCCACGAACCCGCCGGCGTCGAGGGTTTCGGGATCGACCTCCAGGGCCGAACCGCCCTCCCACAGCGCCATCAGGCGGCCGCCATGGGCCAGCGGGGCGGTGTTGGCGGCGTTCATGTCGTCGGGCCGGCGGACCGGAAAGGGGTCCGCCGGGACCGTGCCGAAGGTCGGCAGGCCGCGCCGCCCGGCGCGCGTCTCCCGGCGGCGCTTCGGCGTGTCGAGGACGCGGGCGCGGTGCGACACGCCGTCCGGCCCGAAGGCGAAGGCCTGGAACAGGCCGTCGCCGTCGAACCAGTGGCCGTAGCGGTGGCCGAAGCGGTCGTGCTCGCCCGGACCGTTGCGCCACAGCACGCCGGCCAGGCCGGGCGGCGGGCGGCCGGAAAGCGTCGCGAGCGGGGCCGAGAGCCGCTCGGCCCGCGCCGTCGCGAATCCGAGCCACGGCGGCTCGTCCGCGAGGGCGGCGGCGAGGCCGGTTCCGGGCCGCGCCGCGAGCAGCGCGGGCAGGCCGGCGAGCGCGCGCAGCGCGGCCCGGCGCGTCGGGTTCCGGTTCATCTCCCCGCCTCCTAATAGCCGATGGGCACGACGACGGAGACCGCGCCGCCGTCCGCGCCGAGCGTCACGGCCGCGTCGTCGAAGGCCGGCGGCCCCATGGCGCCATGCGCGCCCCTGGAGAACCCGTAGCCCTCGACCGGGACGCCGAGGAGGTTGGTTCCGAGCTCGCCGTCCCCGTCGGCGTCGTGGAACGCCGCCAGCGCGTAGTCGCCCGGCGGCAGGCCGGCGAAGACCAGGCGCGCCGGGCCGCTCCCGGCCCGGAAGAACGCGCCGGCGACGACGCTCTCCTCGGCGGGAAACTCCGCTCCGGCGAGGCGCCGGTGGATCGCCACGCGCACGGCGCCCTCGTCCGAGCGCACGCCCGTGACGGCGACATCGAGGTCGGCGGCTTGGGCGGGGCCGGCGGCCAGCAACGCGGCGAGTCCGAGGCCGGCGGCGAAGGTTTTGCGTTTCATGGTCGTTGCCTCCCGTTTTCGCGGTCGGCGCCCGCCGGGATCGGCGGCGCGCTTGCCTCGCCAGACTGGGCCGCGTAGCTTGCGGAAATCATTGCCCAATACGCGAACGCCACGGGGTTTTTCGTCAGTTGCGGGATCTGCGTTTCACGCTTCGCCAATCGCCCGGCGCCCGGTCGCTGGCCGGCCAGGGGCTGGCGCTTGCCGCCCTGGTCGGCGTGTTCGCCTTCGCCGGCCCGTTCGGCACCTACGATTCGATTCCCCCGTTCGGGCGGCTGGGCTACTGGGCGCTGACGCTGGGGATCAACTGGCTCCTTTGCGCCGCCGCGATGTGGCTGGCGCTCCGGCTGGCGTGGGCCGCGTCGCGCGGCCGCCGGATGCTGGCGCTGGCCGGGGCGGCGCTGGCGGCGGCCGCGCCGGGCGCCGGGGTCGTGTTCACCGCCGAGGAGGTGTTCAGGCCGGGCTATTCCGACCCGGGCGTGCTGCCGACGATCTACGCGGCGGTGGCGGTGCTGATGCTGGCGATCGGCTTGCCGGCCGCGGCCTTTTTCGCCGCCCGGCGCGGCGCGGCGGCGCCGCCGGCGGAAAACGGGCCGGCGGAGGACGGGTCGGTCGAGGACGGGCCGGCGCCGGGCGGCGCGGGCGCGGAAGAGGCGCCGGCGGGCGGCGGCGCCGCGGGGCCGAACCGTTTCCTCGACCGCCTGCCGCCGGAAATCGGCCGCGACCTGGTCTGCCTCAAGATGGCCGACCACTATGTCGAGGCGTTCACGACGGCCGGCTCGGCGCTGGTGCTGATGCGTTTCGCCGACGCGGTGGCGGAACTCGAGGGCGCGGGCGGCCTGCGGGTCCATCGTTCCTGGTGGGTCGCCCGGCGCCACGTGTCCGGGGCGACGCGGCGGGGCGGGCGCGTCGTCCTTCGCCTGACCGGCGGCCGGGAGGCCCCGGTGAGCCGCGCCCGCCTCGCCGCCGTCCGCGCCGCCGGACTCGCCCGGGCGCGCGGCGCTTGACTCGGCCGGGCGGCGCCGGCACGCTGGCGGTTCCTGGGGGAGCCGTACATCGGCTGAGAGACCCCGGCCGCGCGCCGGGGCGACCCTTCGAACCCGATCCGGGTAATGCCGGCGTGGGGACTGGATCGTGGCCGGAGCCACGGAATCGCCGCGCGCCGCCTGTCCGGGAACCGCGCGGGGAGCCGCTCCGATGCCGAAAACCGTTCCGTTCCGTTCCGCCGCCGCCGCGTGCGCGCTGCTGGGCGCCGCCATCCTCTCCGCCCCGGCCGCCGCCGGAGAGAAACTCACCGTCATGCTCGACTGGTTCGTCAACCCGGACCACGCCACGATCGCGGTGGCCGAGCGGCTCGGCCTGTTCGCGCGGGCCGGGCTGGACGTCGAGGCGATCGAGCCGGCCGACCCGAACGACCCGCCCAAGCTGGTCGCCGCCGGCCGGGCCGACATCGCCATCTCGTACCAGCCGCAACTGCACCTCCAACACGCCGAGGGCCTGCCGCTCGCGCGCATCGCCACGCTGGTGGCGACGCCGCTCAACGCGCTGGTCGTGCTGGCGGATGGGCCGGTGAGGTCGATCGCCGACCTGAAGGGCCGCAAGGTCGGCTATTCGGTCGGCGGGTTCGAGGACGCGCTGCTGTCCGCCATGCTGGGCCGGCACGGGCTTTCGGCCGGCGATGTGGAGATGGTCAACGTGAACTTCTCGCTCAGCCCGTCGCTGATCTCCGGCCAGGTGGACGCGGTGATCGGCGCCTACCGCAATTTCGAACTGAACCAGATGGACATCGTCGGCCGGCCCGGCCGCGCCTTCTATGTCGAGGAGGAGGGGGTCCCGGCCTACGACGAGTTGATCGTCGTGGCGAACCGCGCCGACCTCGGGCGCCCCGAACTGGCCGCCTTCGTCGGCGCGCTGGAGGCGGCGGCGCAGTACACGGTGAACCATCCGGCCGAGGCCTGGGAGATGTTCAGGGACTTCAGGGAGGGGCTGGACGACGAGTTGAACCGGCGCGCCTTCCGCGACACGCTGCCGCGCTTCGCGCTGCGCCCCGCCGCGCTCGACCGGGGCCGGTACGAGCGCTTCGCCGCCTTCCTGGTCGAACAGGGCCTGATCGAGGAGCCGGGCGAGGTCTCCGACTTCGCGGTGGAGCTGGAGCGGTAGGGGCGTTGGGGGAGAGGGCGAGGCGGAGGGGCCGGCCGGTTCGGCGCCGGCCCCGCGCATTGTGTCCAGGCACGGGGAGGAGAGCGGCATGAATCGCAGGGACGTTTTTGCCCACATATTGTACTCGGTCATCACCGTGGCGAGCGTTTTCACGGGAAGCTATTTTGCCGAATATATGAATTTTTATTTCTTGTGTGGCGTGTTGTTCGCTCCCATAGTCTTCAGCTTGTCCTATGTGCCCTATGTCGTCGCCGGTCGCCTCGGCTTTCCTTGGCTGGCTACGATAGTGTTCGTGGCTGCGGCGACCGCTATCGCGGCCCACGCGGTCGTTTACCTCCAGGTCGGTTTGGTCATGCCCGAATCGGACAACGGAGTCCGCGAAACCTTGACGGCCCGCGACGCGGCCTATTTCAGCATCCTGACGTTCACCACGCTCGGATACGGGGACATTCAGCCCACTCGCGAGTACAGGCTCGTGGCGGCGCTCGAAGCGCTGTACGGCTACGTGTTTCTCGGCTTGCTCGTTGGCCTGTTGGCGAACGCCGTGTCCGGCTCGCGGAGCGGCTCAGAAGATTAGGCCGAGAACCAACGAAACCGCCGCCAGCGCCGCGGCGCCGAGCATGAAGGCGTGTCCGAGCCGGTGCGCGTCCATGTCGTGTTCCCTTCGGTAAAACACCGGAGCGGCGTGTGTCGGAAGAACACCACGCCGATAAAGCCGATTACGGCGACGGCGGCGCCGATTCCGCACAGGATCCGTTCCATCCGGTCTCGAACCGTTTTCGCCTCCTCGGCCAGGATGTCAGCCTACACCGAACGCCGCTTCGGCGCTAAGGGTTTGTCGCGCCCCCTTGCTACCGCCCGCGCCGGCGGCGGGGGCGGGCGCGGGCCGCGCCTTCGGGCTTGCGGCCGGAGGGGGGCTGGACCGGGGCGCGGATGCGCACCACGCCGCCGCGCGGCAGCGGCTTGCCCTCGGGCGTCACGCCGAGTTCGGCCGCCTCCAGGCGGCGGATCTCGTCGCGCAGGCGCGCCGCCTCCTCGAACTCCAGGTCCGCCGCCGCCGTCCGCATCCGGGCCTCCAGTTCGGCGATAATCTCCTTCAGGTCCTTGTCGACGAAGGCGCCCTCCTCCCCGCCGGTCTCGACCGTCACCCGGTCGCCGCGCTCGTAGACCGATTCGAGGATGTCGCCGATGCTCTTGCGGACGGATTCGGGCGTGATCCCGTTCGCCTCGTTGTAGGCCCGCTGGCGCTCGCGCCGCCGGTTCGTCTCGTCGATGGCGTAGCGCAGGCTCTCGGTCGTCGTATCGGCGTAGAGCAGCACCCGGCCGTCGATGTTGCGGGCGGCGCGGCCGATGGTCTGGATCAGCGAGGTGCGCGAGCGCAGGTAGCCCTCCTTGTCGGCGTCGAGGATCGCCACCAGCGCGCATTCCGGGATGTCGAGGCCCTCGCGCAGCAGGTTGATGCCGATCAGCACGTCGAACACGCCGAGCCTGAGGTCGCGGATGATCTCGATCCGCTCCAGCGTGTCGACGTCGGAATGGATGTAGCGGACCTTCAGCCCCGCCTCGGCCATGTATTCGGACAGCGCCTCGGCCATCCGCTTGGTCAGCGTGGTGATGAGCGCGCGCTGGCCCCGGTCGGCCCGGTCGCGGCACTCGGCGATCACGTCGTCCACCTGGCTCGCGGTCGGGCGGACCTCGCACACCGGGTCGATCAGGCCGGTCGGGCGGACCACCTGTTCGGTGAACACGCCGCCGGTCCGCTCCAGCTCCCACGGGCCGGGCGTGGCCGAGACGAACACCGTCTGCGGGCGCATGTCCTCCCACTCCTCGAACTTGAGCGGCCGGTTGTCGATGCAGGACGGCAGGCGGAAGCCGAACTCGGACAGCGTGGACTTGCGCGCGTAGTCGCCCTTGAACATGCCGCCGAGCTGCGGGACCGTGACATGGCTCTCGTCCACGATCAGCATGGCGTTTTCGGGCAGGTACTCGAACAGCGTCGGCGGCGGCTCGCCCGCCTCGCGGCCCGACAGGTAGCGCGAGTAGTTCTCGATCCCGGCGCAGGAGCCGGTCGCCTCCATCATCTCCATGTCGAAGGTCGTGCGCTGCTCCAGCCGCTGCGCCTCCAGCAGCTTGCCGCGCTCGACCAGCCAGGCCAGCCGCGCCTTCAACTCGGCCTTGATCCGCTGGACGGCCTGGGTCAGCGTCGGCTTCGGCGTTACGTAGTGCGAGTTGGCGAAGACGCGCACCTGTTCGAGCTCCGCCGTCGCGCGGCCGGTCAGCGGGTCGAACTCGCGCACCGATTCGAGTTCGTCGCCGAAGAAGGAGAGCCGCCAGGCGCGGTCCTCCAGATGGGCCGGGAAAATCTCCAGCGTGTCGCCGCGCACCCGGAAGGCGCCGCGGTGGAAGGCGGTGTCGTTGCGCCGGTACTGCAGTTCGATCAGCCGGCGCGCCAGCGCCTGGGCGTCCACCGTCGCGCCGACCTTCAGCGCCACCGTCATCTTGCCGTAGGTCTCGACCGCGCCGATGCCGTAGATGCAGGACACCGAGGCGACGATGATCACGTCGTCGCGCTCCAGCAGCGCGCGCGTGGCGGCGTGGCGCATCCGGTCGATCTGCTCGTTGATCGAGGCTTCCTTCTCGACATAGGTGTCGGTGCGCGGCACATAGGCTTCGGGCTGGTAGTAGTCGTAGTAGGAGACGAAGTACTCGACCGCGTTGTGCGGGAAGAACGCCTTCATCTCGCCGTACAGCTGCGCCGCCAGCGTCTTGTTGGGGGCGAGGATCAGCGTCGGCCGGCGCGTCTCGCGGATGACATGCGCCATGGTGAAGGTCTTGCCGGAGCCGGTGACGCCGAGCAGCACCTGGTCCCACTCGCCGCCGCGCAGGCCCCCGGCCAGTTCGCCGATCGCCTGGGGCTGGTCGCCGGCCGGCGCGAAGTCGGAGACCACCTCGAAGGGCCGCCCGGCGTCCTGGGCGGCGACGTCGGACTTCAGGTCCGGCGCCTGGCTGCCGACCAGCTTCGCCAGGTTGCGCTCCTGCCGCCGCGCCTGCAGTTCGGCGGAAGAATCCGCCCGCGCCATCGCCGCCGTATCCATCCCCCCAATCTAGCGCGCCCGGAGGGGCCGGGGGAAGGGGGCGTGGCCCTCGCCCCTACCCGGCGTCGAGCCGTTACGGGTGGATCGGGCGTTCCGCCGGGTCGGCCGGTTCAATCGGCCAGCGCTTTGCCTCGTAGGCCTCGATCGAGGCCGCAAGCGCGTCGAAGCGCCGGGACTCGGCCGAACCCGGTTCGGGTTCGTCCAGGAACCAGGGTTCGATCTCGGCGAGCGCCCGGTCGTAGTCGGCTTCCGAGCGGATGGCGCGAATGTCTTCCATCGAACGAATTCCCCTCACGTCCCCAGCCGCGCGCCGACCTTCAGGCCGCGTTCGGCGACCAGGTCGGCGGCGGCGGCCTTCGCGTTCTTGCCGAGGCGGACGCGCCTGACCCTGATGCCGCCCCGGCCGGCGGCCACAGTGAAGCTTTCGGCGTCCACGGCGCAGATCCGCCCCACGCGGCCGGACCCCTCCGCCCGCTCGCAGTCGAAGATTTGCAGCGTCTCGCCGTCCAGCGTCGTCCAGGCGCCGGGCTGCGGGTCGCAGCCGCGGACCAGGTTGTAGACCTCGCCGGCCGAGCGCGCCCAGTCGATCCGCGCGTCGGCGGCGCGGCACCAGCTTTCGTAGGTCGCCTTCGACTCGTCCTGCGGGAGGCGCGGCGCGTTGCCGGCGCGCACGAGGTCGACCGCCTCCAGCATCGCGGCGACGCCGAGCGGGAAAATCCGCTCGAAATAGACCTTGCCCAGCGTGTCGTCCGGCCCGATCGCGACCTCCTTCCGGAGCAGCACGTCGCCCTCGTCCAGCCCGTCGTCGGGCCAGAAAACCGTAAGCCCGGTCTTTTCCGCGCCCCAGATAATCGGCCAGTTGATCGAACTCGGCCCCCGGTGCAGCGGCAGCAGCGAGGGGTGGAAGCAGATCGTGCCGTGTTTCGGGATGTCGCGCGCGGCGCGGGGCACGAACAGCGTCACATAGGCGAGCGCCATCAGGTCCGCGTCCCAGGCGCGCAACTCGTCCAGCACCGCCGGATCGGCGTAGTCGGCGGGCTGGCGCAGCGGCAGGCCATGGTCCAGCGCGGCCTGCTCGATCGGGTCCGGCCGCGCGCCCTCGGCCCGGGGGGCGGCGTAAACGGCGACGACCTCGTCCGCGCCCTTCTCGACGATGGCGTCGAGGCAGGCCTTGCCGAAGGCCTGCTGTCCGTTGACGATAATCCGCATCGCGCCCCTCCCGCCGCCGCGGCGACCGGCCGCGGACGCGGCCCTTCCATCGCCGGAGCGCCAGCCTTAGTATATCCGTCGTCCCGCCCACAACCGGAAAGGGGACGCCATGCCCTTCAACGGCAAGCTCCGCGAGGCGGCGCGGGACCGGACGGCGGCGCCGGCCCCGGCCTTCCCGACGACGCGCATGAGGCGCAACCGGCGGACCGCCTGGTCGCGGCGGCTGACGGCCGAGAACGCGCTGGCGGCGAACGACCTGATCTGGCCCGTCTTCGCGCGCGAGGGCCGCGATGTGCGCGAGCCGGTGGAGGCGATGCCCGGCGTCGTGCGCTATTCGTGCGGCGCGCTGGCCGAGGCGGCGGGCGAGGCGGCGGAGCTCGGCGTCCCGGCGATCGCCGTCTTCCCCTTCGTCGAGCCGGACCTGAAGGACCCGGACGGCTCCATCGCGACGCAAGAGGACAACCTGGTCTGCCGCGCCATCCGGGCGATCAAGGCGGCGTGCCCCGAAATCGGCGTCCAGTGCGACGTGGCGCTCGACCCCTTCACCAGCCACGGCCACGACGGGGTGCTGTCGGAGGACGGGGAGGTGCTGAACGACGAGACGGTGGAGGTCCTGTGCCGCCAGGCGCTGGTCCAGGCCGAGGCGGGCTGCGACATTATCTCCCCGTCGGACATGATGGACGGGCGGGTCGGCGCGATCCGGCGCGCGCTCGACGCGCACGGGTTCCAGCATGTGCAGGTCATGGCGTATTCGGCGAAATACGCCTCCGCCTTCTACGGCCCGTTCCGCGAAGCCGTCGGCTCCGCCTCGACGCTGGGGACGGCCAGCAAGGCGACCTACCAGATGGACCCGGCCAATGGCGACGAGGCGCTCCGCGAGACCGCGCTCGACATCGCCGAGGGCGCGGACATGGTGATGGTCAAGCCCGGCCTGCCCTATCTCGACGTGGTGCGCCGGGTGAAGGAGGCGTTCGGGATGCCGACCTACGCCTACCAGGTGAGCGGCGAGTACGCGATGATCCAGGCGGCGGCGCGCAACGGCTGGCTCGACGGCGAGGCGTGCATGATGGAGAGCCTGACCGCCTTCAAGCGCGCCGGGGCGGACGGCGTGCTGTCCTATTTCGCCGTCGCCGCCGCGCGGCGGCTGAAACGCGGATAGGCGGGCCGGGCGGCGGACGGCGCCGCCGGCCCCGGGGGAGCGACGCGCCATGCGGCCGAAGGCCATCCTGTTCGACCTCGACGACACGCTGATCTCCCCCGGTTCGCACCGGACCGAGTTCTGGCGCGATTCCCTGGCGCTCGCCCGGGGCGCGGCCGCCGGGCCGGACGCCTGGCCGCCGGAGGACCTGGACGACCTGGTCGCCGCCATCGACCGTTCGGCGCGGTGGTTCTGGTCCGAGCCGGCGCGCCACCGGACCGGGCGGCTCGACCTCGCGGCGGCGCGGTTCCGCATCCTCGATGTCGGCCTCGGCCCGGACGGCCGCTTCGCCGAGGCGGCGCGCCGCGACATCGCCGACCGCTGCGGCGTCCTGATGCGGGAGAGCACCGCGCTCTACCCCGACGCGGTGGCGACGCTGGAGGGGCTGGCGGCGGAGGGGGTGCGCCTCGCGCTCGTCACCAACGGCGCCGCCGAGGTCCAGCGCGAGAAGATCGAGCGGTTCGACCTCGAACGCCATTTCGACCATGTGCAGATCGAGGGCGAGGCCGGGGTGGGCAAGCCGGAGCCGGAAGCCTACCGGCGCGCGCTGGCGGCGCTCGGCGCGCGGCCGGAGGAGACGTGGATGGTCGGCGACAACCTCGAATGGGAGGTCGCCGCGCCGCGCCGCCTCGGCATCCACGCCGTCTGGCGCGACCCGCGCGAGGTCGGCCGCCTGCCGGCGCGCGCCACCGTCGCGCCGGACCGCATCGTCGCCCGCCTCTCCGAACTGCTGGCGTAGGCGGGACGGGGCCGCGCCGGTGTCCGGGGGATTGCCGCCGGCGGAGGCCTGCGTCACCCGCTACGCGCTGGAGCGCCACGCGCGCGAACGGCCGGACGACGCCTTCGCGGTGTTCGAGGGCGGCGGGGCCTGGAGCTGGGCCGAAACGCTCGCCCGGACGCGCAAGGCGGCGGCGGCGCTTCAGGACATCGGCGTCGGGCAGGACGACCATGTGGTCGTCTGGCTGCCCAACGGGCCGGAGGCGCTGGAGGCGTATCTGGCGGTCTGCTACATCGGCGCGGTCTACATCCCGATCAACACCGGCTACCGGGGCGCGCTGCTGGCGCACGCGGTGGAGAACTCCGACGCCGAGGCGATCGTCGCCCATCGCGGCCTCGCGCCCCGGCTGGCCGAAATCCCGGCGGCGCGGTTGCGGACCGTCCTGCTCGCCGGCGCGGGGGAGGAGCCGGCGGTCCCCGGCCTCGCGTTCCGGGACTGGCGCGCGGCGGTCGCGGCCGCCGGCGCGCCGGCCGATCCGCCGCGGCCGATCCGGCCCTGGGACCTGCAGTCCATCGTCTACACCTCCGGCACCACCGGGCCGTCCAAGGGCGCGATGTCCTCCTATTTCCACGCCTGGAACGGCATGAACGAGGAGGCGTGGCCCTGCCTGCGCGCCGACGACCGGATGCTGGTCCAGCTTCCGATGTTCCATATCGGCGGCTGCTTCATCGCCCACGCCATGCTGTGCCGGGGCGGCTCGCTGGCGATGAGTCCGGGCTTCCGCACCGAGACCTTCTGGGACGTCGCGCGCGAGACCGGGAGCACGGCGGTGTTCCTGCTGGGCGCGATGTGCGCCTTCCTGGTCAAGCGGCCGCCGCGCCCGGACGACCGCGACCACCCGCTGCGCATGGCCTTCGCCGTGCCGCTGACCGAGGAGGGGGCGCGCTTTCCCGAGCGGTTCGGGGTCGAGGTCCGCACCGTCTTCAACATGACGGAGGTCAACACGCCGATCTTCTCCGGCCCCAACCCCCGCGAGCCGGGCCTCGCCGGCCGCGCGCGCCCGGCCAACGAGTTGCGGATCGTGGACGAGCACGACATCGAGGTCCCGGACGGGGAGGTCGGCGAACTCGTCGTCCGCCCGCGCCTGCCCTGGGCGCTCAGCCACGGCTACCGCAAGAACCCGGAGGCGACGGCGCGGGCCTGGCGCAACGGCTGGTTCCACACCGGCGACGCCTTCCGCCGCGACGCCGGCGGGAACTACCGGTTCGTCGACCGCCTGAAGGACGCGATCCGCCGCCGCGGCGAGAACATCTCCTCCTTCGAGGTCGAGGCGGTCGCGAACGAGCACCCGGCGGTGCGGGAATGCGCCGCCTACCCGGTCCCCAGCGAACACGGCGAGGACGAGGTGATGGTGGCCGTGGCGCCGATGCCGGGCGCGGAGGTCGATCCGGCGGCGCTCGTCGCCTTCCTGGTCCCGCGCATGGCGCATTTCATGGTCCCGCGCTACATCCGCGTCATGGACGAACTGCCGAAGACGCCGACGGAGAAGGTCCGGAAGACCGGCCTGCGCGAGGCCGGCGTCACCCCGGACGCCTGGGACCGCGAGGCCGCCGGCCTCCGCCTGCGCCGCGAGAGGCTGGAGTGAGCCGGAACCGCCGGTTGACTCCGCCGCCCGGGCGGAAGTAGGGATCGGCGCGCGCGTTGGACGGGCCGGAGCGGGCGATGGGCAAGATCGAATACCCCGTGCTTATCGACGGCGAGGAGGGCGCCTGGGGCGTCGTCTTTCCCGACCTGTCCGGCGTCGTCGCGATGGGCCACACCGTCGAGGAGGCGCTGGAAAACGCCGGAGAGGCGCTTCGGGACTGCGCGATCGTTTTGGAGGCGCACGGCGAGGAGCTGGCGCCTCCCAGCGCGCCGGAGGACATCGATGTTCCGGCCGGATGCCGTCTCGCCGCCGTCGCCCTGGCTCCGCCGGAACCGCCGCGCCGCGCGGCCGCCGGATAGGGCGCCGCCGCCGCGAACCGCGACCCGCCGAAAACCGCCGCCAGAAAGGAACGCCGAATGAGCCGCCTCGAAATCCCGGTCTATATCGACTTCAAGAGCCCCTACGCCTTCCTCTCGGTCAAGCAGGCCCGGGCGATGGCGCTGGAATACGGCGCCGACCTCGACTGGCGGCCCTACAACCTGCCGCTGGCCGACTTCATGGGCGCGCTGGACACCCGCAACGACCACCAGTGGCGGCGCGTCAAGTACTCCTACATGGACTGCCGGCGCCTCGCCAACCAGCGCGGGATGACGATCCTCGGCCCGCGCAAGCTCTACGACTCCACGATCGCGTCGATCGCGCTGCTCCATGCCAAGCGCGCCGGACCCGAAGTGGCGGACGCCTTTATCGACCATGTGTTCGAGCGGTTCTTCCGGCGCGAACTGGACATCGAGGACGAGGCGGCGGTGACGGCGGCGCTGGCGGCGGCCGGGGCGGACGCGGACGGTTTCGCGGCCTTCCGCGCCGGCGAGGGGGCCGAGGCGTTCCGGGCGCTGGTCGAGGAGGCGCACGAAAACGGCGTGTTCGGCACGCCGTCCTTCCTGTTCGACGGCGAACTGTTCTGGGGGGCCGAGCGGCTCGACCTGCTGAAGGAGCGCCTGCGCGCCCGCCCGCCGGCGCGCGCCTAGTCCGGCCGGCGCGGCGCGGGGGGCGGCGATGGACCTGAAGCGGCATATCCGCCAGGTGCCGGATTTCCCGAGGCCGGGAATCCTGTTCTACGACATCTCAACCCTGCTGGCGGACGCCGCCGCCTGGGCCGAGACCGCGCGCCGCCTCGAGGCGGCGGTCGCGCCCTTCCGGCCGGAGGTGCTGGCGGGGATCGAGTCGCGCGGCTTCCTGGTCGCGGCGCCGCTGGCGCTCCGGCTCGGCCTCGGCTTCCACATGATCCGCAAGAAGGGCAAGCTGCCCGGCGCGACGATCGCGCACGACTACGAGCTCGAATACGGCGCCGACACGATCGAGATACAGGAGGGCGCGGTCCGGCCGGGCCAGCGCGTCGTCGTCGTGGACGACCTGCTCGCGACCGGCGGGACGATGCGCGCCGCGACCGACCTGCTGCGCCGCATCGGCGCCGAGGTCGCCGGGAGCGCCGCCATCATGGAACTCGCCTTCCTCGGCGGCCGCGCCCGCCTCGACGCCCCCTTCGCCTCCATCGTGAGCTACGACGAATAGGGGCTTCGCGCCGCGCGCGCGTCGCGGCCCTTGAAATTCCCGGCGATTTGCGTAAACCGACGGCCGGGAGCATCCGGGGAACGCGGCGGGAGCGCGGGCGGAAAGCGGTGACCGAGGCATTGTCCATACGCGGGCTGACCAAGCGGTTCGGCCACAAGACCGTCGTGGACGGCGTGAGCTTCGAGGCGCGGACCGGGGAGGTGCTCGGTTTCCTCGGGCCCAACGGCGCCGGCAAGTCGACGACGATGAAGATGGTCGTCGGCTTCCTCGCGCCCGACGCCGGCACGGCCGTCGTGCTCGGCCGCGATGTGCTGCGCGACCCGATCGGGGTCAAGGCGGCGGTCGGCTACCTTCCCGAAGGGGCGCCGGCCTGGCCCGACATGACGCCGCGCGCCTTCCTCGACTTCGTCGCCGGCGTGCGCGGCTACGACGGCGCGAGGCGGCGCGAGCGCGTGGACAACGCCATCGCCGCGACCCGCATCGCCGAGGTGGCGAGCCAGCCGATCGACACGCTCTCCAAGGGCTTCAAGCGGCGCGTCGGCCTCGCCCAGGCGCTGCTGCACGATCCGGCGGTGCTGATCCTCGACGAGCCGACCGACGGCCTCGACCCCAACCAGAAGCACGCGGTGCGGGAGCTGATCCGCGGCATGGCGGCGGACAAGTGCATCGTCATCTCCACCCATGTGCTGGAGGAGGTGGACGCGGTGTGCACCCGCGCCATGATCGTCGCGCGCGGCCGCGTGGTGGCGGACGGCGCGCCGGCGGAGCTGAAGGCGCGCTCCGGCTCCGGCGACCTCGACGAGGCCTTCCGCAAGGCGACCGCCGATGCGTAACGTCGCCCTCGTCTTCCGCCGGGAGTTCGCCGCCTATTTCGCGACGCCGCTGGCCTGTATCTTCATCGTCGTCTTCCTGGCGATGGCCGGGCTGCTGACCTTCTTCCTCGGCGGGTTCCTGTCGCGCGAGCAGGCGGACCTGACGCCGTTCTTCGAGTTCCATCCCTGGCTGTACCTGTTCCTGGTGCCGGCGCTGTCGATGCGGCTGTGGGCCGAGGAGCGCCGGCTGGGGACGATCGAACTGTTCCTCACGCTGCCGATCTCGATGACGCAGGCGGTGCTGGGCAAGTTCCTCGCGGCCTGGGCCTTCGCGGCGACGGCGCTGGCGCTGACCTTCCCGTTCTGGATCACCGTCGCGTACCTGGGCGACCCGGACCATGGCGTGATCCTCGCCTCCTACATCGCGAGCCTGCTGATGGCCGGCGCCTACCTCGCCATCGGCTCGACGATCTCGGCCGCCACCAAGAACCAGGTGATCGCCTTCGTCGTCGCCACCGCCGTGTGTTTCCTGCTGACGCTCGCCGGCTCGCCCTTCGTGCTCGACTTCCTGTCGGCCTGGGCGCCGCCCTGGGCGGTGGAGACCGTCGGCGGCCTCGGCTTCCTGCCCCATTTCCAGTCGATCCAGCGCGGCGTGATCGACCTGCGCGACATCGTGTTCTTCGTCTCGGCGATCGCCATCGCGCTGACGGCGAACGCCATCGTCGTCGACTGGCGCAAGGCGGCCTGAGCATGGCGGGCGGGGCGGAGCGGGAGGCCGCGGGCGCGGCGCGGGCGGGGCCGGGCATGGCGGCGGCCGCGCTGGCGCTGCTGGCGGCGCTGTTCGTCGCGATCAACGCGCTGTCCTCGGCCTGGCTCACCTCGGCGCGGCTGGACCTGACGGCGGACCGCCTCTACACGCTCTCCGACTCCACGCTGGACCTGCTCGAACGGGTTTCGGAGCCGGTCGTCTTCCGGCTCTACCTTTCCGCCGGCCTGGCGCAGGCGGCGCCGAGCCTCGGCGTGTACGCCAGCCGCGTGCGCGACCTGCTGCGCGAATACGAAAGCGTTTCGGGCGGCATGGTGCGGCTGGAGGTGCTCGACCCCGAACCCTTCTCCGACGTGGAGGACCGGGCGGTCGCGGCCGGGCTGGAGGGCGTGCCGGCGACGGCCGGCGGCGAGAACCTCTATTTCGGCCTGGTCGGGACCAACGCCACCGACGACATCGAGACCGTCCCCTTCATGCGGCTCGACCGCGAGGCCTTCCTCGAATACGACCTCTCGCGGATGCTGTACGCGCTCACCGCGCTCGACGCGCCGAAGGTCGGCCTCCTGTCCTCGCTGCCCACCGACGGGACGATGCGGATGACCGCCACCGGCACGCAGGAGCAGGTGCCGCCCTGGGTGATCCGCACGCAGATCGGCGAGTTGTTCGAGACCCGCTTCCTCGGCGCCCAGGCGGACGAAATCCCCGAGGACATCGACGTCCTGCTGGTCGTCCACCCCCGCAACGCGACGCCGCGCACCCGTTTCGCCATCGACCAGTTCGTCATGGCGGGCGGCAAGGCGATGGTCTTCGTCGATCCCTTCTCCGAGGCCGAGGGGATGCAGGGCCAGATGCTCGGAACGGTCCTCGACGGCAGCGCGCTGCCCGAATCCTTCGCCGCCTGGGGACTCGAATTCGGCGTCGACACCGTGGTCGCGGACCGGCTGACCGCGCGCAAGGTGGTCGCGCAGGACAGCGACCGGCTGTTGGAGTACGTGCCCTGGCTCGAACTGCGCGGCCCGAACATCGACCGGGAATCGCCGATCACCTCCGGCGTGGACACGGTGGCGGTGGCGAGCGCGGGCTATCTCAAGCTGCGCGACGGCGCGCCGGTCGCGATGGACCCGCTGCTGACGAGCTCGCCCGGCTCGGCGCTGGCGGAGGCCGCCAAGGTGCAGGGCTTCCGCGACCCGGCCCGGCTGCTGCGCGAATACGAGCCGACCGGGGAGCGCTATGTGCTGGCGGCGCGGATTTCCGGCATGGCGCCGAGCGGCTTCCCCGAAGGGCCGCCGGTCGCGGCGCGGGACGAGGACGACGAGGCGCCCGCCGACCCGCCCTGGACCCGGCCGGTCCTGGCCGAGTCCCGGGAGCCGCTCGATGTGCTCGTTGTGGGGGATTCCGACATCCTGGCCGACCGTTTCTGGGTCGTGATGAGCGATTTCGTCGGCGGGCGGATCCCGACGCCGACGGCGAACAACGGCGATTTCGTGCTCAACGCGATCGAGGCGCTGGCGGGGTCGAGCGCGCTGCTGGACCTGCGCGGCCGGGGCGCCGTCTCGCGCCCGTTCGAGGTGCTGCTGCAAATCCAGCGCGAGGCGGCGCGCAAGTTCGAGGACAAGGAGCGCGAACTGCGCGAGACGCTGGAGAAGACCGAGCGCGACCTGCGCGAATTGCGGCTGCGCAACCCGGACGCCGCCGCCGTCGTGCCGGAGCGCGACCGCCGGGCGATGGCGCGGTTCCAGCGCGACATCCTGCGGCTGCGCGCCGAACTGCGCGAGGTCCGGCGCTCGCTCAACGAGGATTTCGAACGCCTGGAGGCCCGGCTGTGGTTCCTGAACATCGCGGCGGCGCCGATCGCCATCACGGCGCTGGCGATCCTGCTCGGCGTCTGGCGCGCGGCGCGCCGGCGCGACCGCGCCCACGAGGCGGCGGCGGGCTGAGGGCGGGAAGGGGAGGCGGACCGTGCTGACCCGGCGCTTCGTCCTCGGCCTCGCCGTCCTGACGGCGGTCGTCTCGGCCGCCGCCGTCGCCGCGCAATACCAGCGCTGGGCCGACACGATCCGTTCGGTGGAGGCGCGCCCGGCCTTCCCCGGAATCGGGGAGAGGCTCGGCGAGGTCGCGCGCGTCCGTATCGCGCGGGCGGACGGGAGCCTGACCGTCGCGCGGACCGGAACCGGGGACGGCTGGATCGTCGAGGAGGCGGGCGGCTACCCGGCCCGCCGCGCGGCGGTGCGCGAGTTGCTGATCGGCCTCTCCGACCTGGAGACGATCGAGGCGAAGACCCGCGACCCGGCGCGGTACGCCAAGCTCCACCTCTCCGACATCGACCGGCCGGACTCGCGCGCGCTGCGCGTCGTGCTGGAGGACCCGAATGGCGGCGCCGTGCTCGACGCGCTCTTCGGCAAGCGCGTGCCGAGCCTGTCCGGGGGCACGCCGTCGATCTACATCCGCCGCGCGGGGGAGGCGCGGACCTGGCTCGCCCGGGGCGAACTGGAGGTGCGGGCCGGCCGGCTCGACTGGCTGCCCATCCTGGTCGCCTCGATCGAGCGCGAGCGGATCGCGCGCGCGACGCTGGCCGCGCCCGGCGCGGCGCCGGTGGCGCTGGTCTGGGACGAGGCGCGCAAGCGGTTCGAGATCGAAGGCCTGCCCGAGGACCGGCAGGTGAAGTCGCGCTACGAACTGCTGCGGGCCGGCATGGTCTCGGAGCGCCTGATCCTCGACGACGTGCGCCCCGCCGACGGTCTCGCGGCCGATCCGGCGCTGGGCGGCGCGGAGTGGCGCACCACCGACGGGCTGGCGCTGGCGCTCTCCTGGGCCGCGCCGGCGGAAGGGGACGGCGACGCGCGGCCCTGGGCGCTCTTCGCGGTCGAGGCGGCGGCGGACGCGGCCGAGAAGGCGCGGAAGCAGGCGGCGGGCATCGCCGGGCGCACGGAAGGCTGGGCCTTCCGCTTCTCCGAGGGAACGACGAAACGCCTGCGCCCGACGCTGGAGGGCCTCACCCGGCCGAAGGGGTAGCGTGTCCGCGCGGCGCGCCGGCCCCGGCCGCCGCTACCTGCCGACGAAGACCGGGCGGCGCTTTTCCATGAAGGCGCGGCGGCCCTCCTCGTAGTCGCGGCTCTCGCGGCAGCGGGCGACGGCGGCTTCGGGCGCGTCGAGGTCCCACTCCGCCTCCGGCTTGGCCAGTTCGACCAGCGTCGCCTTGACCGCGCGGATTGAGAGCGGCGCGTTGCGGGCGATGCGGCCGATCAGGTCGTCCATCGCGGCGTCGAGGCCGTCCTCCGGGACCACCCGGTTCACCAGCCCCATGACCCGCGCCTCCTCGGCGTCGAACTGGCGGGCGGTGTAGAAGATTTCGGCCGTGAAGGCCGGCCCGACCAGCCGTTCGAGTTCGCGGATGCCGGCGAACTTGTAGCCGATGCCGAGCTTGGCCGCCGGCACGCCGAAGGTCGATTTGTCGGAGCACACCCGGATGTCGCAGCCGATGGCGATCGCCAGCCCGCCGCCGATGCAGTAGCCGTTCACGCGCGCCACGGTCGGCTTGGGCACGGCGGCGAGCGCGCGGTGGAAATTGGCGACCGAGACCTCGTAGGCGTGGATCGCCTCGGCCGAGGCGCGCTCGCTCTCGAAGCGGGAAATGTCCGCCCCGGCGACGAAGGCGCGGTCGCCGGCGCCGGTGAGCACGACGCAGCGCACCGAATCGTCGGCCGCGTGGCGGTCGAGCAGGTCCGCCGCGCCGTCCCACATGTCGCGCGCCATGGCGTTGTGGCGGGCCGGGTTGTTGAAGACGATCCAGGCGACGCCGTCCCGGACCTCGCTCAACAGGCGGTCGTCGCGCTCCGCCCCGATTTCCTGGACCGCCATGCCGTTCTCCCTTTGCGTCCGCGCCCGCCGGCCGCGCCGGCTCCGGGCCATGGATTAGCCCGAAGGGAGGCCGCGCGCCACAAAATTGCCGCCCGGCCCTCGCAAAGCCGCCGTATCGACCCCATATGCGGGGTATCGGCGGTCCGGGAAGGGCCGTCGCGGCGCGGCCCGCACGCCATCCCCCGGCGGGGCCGGGCGCGCCGAAAAGACCGGCGCGGCGCCGTCCCCCCTCCCCCGAAGCGGCGCCGCGCCGCGCTTTTCCCGCCCGTCCGCCTCAGACGCCGAGCTTCTCCGAGAGGATGTCGGGCCGCGCGCGCAGTTCGGCCGAGCTCCCGGTCCAGACGACCCGGCCCTTTTCGATCGCGTAGTGGCGGTCGGCGATGCGGGCCAGGTCCTCGATGTTCTTGTCGACGATCAGGATCGCCTGCCCGTCGGCCTTCAGGCGTTCGAGGCAGCGCCAGATTTCGCGGCGGACCAGCGGCGCCAGCCCCTCGGTCGCCTCGTCGAGGATCAGCAGCTTCGGGTTGGTCATCAGCGCCCGGCCGATGGCGAGCATCTGCTGCTCGCCGCCCGACAGCAGGTTGGCCATGCTGCCGCGCCGCGCGGCGAGTTCGGGGAACATGGCGAAGACGCGGTCGACGGTCCACGGATCGGCGCGGCCGGTCCGGTCGGCGGCGGTGGCGACCAGGTTCTCGCGCGTCGTCAGGTTGGGGAAGACCTGCCTTCCCTCCGGGACCAGGGCGAGGCCGGCCCGCGCGACGCGGAAACTCGGCAGGCCGTCGATACGCCGCCCCTCGAAGCGGATTTCGCCGCGCCGCGCCGGGACCACCCCCATGATCGAGTGGACGGTCGTCGTCTTGCCCATGCCGTTGCGACCGAGCAGGGTGACCGCCTCGCGCGCGCCCACTTCGAGCGACAGGCCGAACAGCGCCTGGCTGGCGCCGTAGAAGGTCTCGATGTTCGCGACCGTCAGCATTCCGCCGGAGCCTCGTCGCCGAGATAGGCGCGGCGCACGGCGGCGTCGCCGCGGATGCGCTCCGGCGGGCCGGAGGCGGCGACCGCGCCCTCGACCAGCACCGTGATCCGGTCCGCCAGCGAGAACACGGCGTCCATGTCGTGCTCGACCAGCAGCATCGCCGCCTCGCCCTTCAGGCCGCGCAGCAGCTCCACCATGCGCGCGCTCTCCTCCGTCCCCATGCCCGCCATCGGCTCGTCCAGCAGCAGCAGCCGGGGCGCGCCGGCGAGCGCGAGCGCGATTTCGAGCTGGCGGCGCTCCCCGTGCGAAAGCGCGCGGGCCGGCGCGTCCGCGCGTTCGCCGAGGCCGACCCGTTCGAGCGCCGCCGTCGCCGGCCCGGCGAGGCTGTCGCGCCGGCGCGCGTCGGCCCAGAACCGGAAGGCGTGGCCGGCATGGGCCTGCACCGCGAGGATCGCGTTGTCGCGCGCGGTCATGTCGAGCATCAGGCTGGTGATCTGGAACGAGCGCGCGACGCCGAGCCGCGCGCGGGCGTGGACGGGAAGGCGGGTCGCGTCCCGCCCGGCCAGCGCGACGCGGCCCGCGTCCGGCCGCGACTCGCCGGAGACCAGCGCCACCAGCGTCGTCTTGCCCGCCCCGTTCGGGCCGATGACGGCGTGGACCTCGCCCTCGCGCACATCGAGGTCGACGCGGTCGACGGCGGCGACGCCGCCGAAGGACTTGTGCAGCCCCTCGACCCTCAGGAGGGGCGCCGCCATCCCGCCCTCCCGATCCGCGCCCCGGCCCGGGCGAGCAGCCCGTCGATGCCGCCGCGCCCGAACAGCACCGCCAGCACCAGCATCCCGCCGAACAGGAACTGCCAGTACACGGTCAGCGCCGACAGCCACTCCTCCAGCAGCACGAAGGCGGCCGCGCCGAGCACCGGGCCGAACGCGCTTCCGGCGCCGCCCAGCACCACCATGAAGATCAGCTCGCCCGAAGCCGTCCAGTCCATCATCTCCGGGCTGATGAAATTGGTGAAGTTCCCCAGCAGCGCGCCCGCGTGGCCGCACAGCGCGCCGGCGGCGACATAGCAGACCAGGCGGTGGCGGTAGACGTCGTAGCCCAGCGCGCGCATCCGCCGCTCGTTGCCCTTCGCGCCCTCGATAACCATGCCGAAGCCGGACCGCATGATCCGGCGGACCAGGTACAGGCTGGCCAGCAGCGAGGCGAAGACGAAGTAGTAGAGGCCGGTCGTCCCCTCCAGGTCGAGCGGGCCGGGGAAGGCGCTGCGGATGTCGATCACCAGCCCGTCGTCGCCGCCGTACTCCTCGATGCTGACCAGCGCGAAAAAGGCCATCTGGCTGAACGCCATGGTGATCATGATGAAGTACACGCCGCGCGTGCGCAGGCAAACCAGCCCGGTCGCCAGCGCGAACAGCGCCGAGCACGCGATCGCCAGCGGGAAGTGCAGGAAGCCGTCGTAAATCCCGTAATAGGCCGGGATGCCGACGCAATAGGCCCCGATGCCGAGGCAGGCGGCGTGGCCGAAGCTGATCATGCCGCCATGGCCGAGGATCAGGTTGAGGCTCGCCGCCGCGATGGCGAGGATCATCAGCCGGCAGGCGAGGTCGAGGTAGAAGGCCTGCCCGGTCCACGCCGTCCAGGCCGGCAGCAGCGCGAGCGCGGCCAGCGCCAGCGCCGCCAGCACCGCGCGGGGGGAGGCGGCGAGGCGGCGCACCGCTCAGCGCCCCCGGGGCGGGAACAGGCCCTGGGGCCGGAACGCCAGCACGCAGGCCATCGCGATGTAGATCGACATGGCCGACAGCGCCGGCGCCGCCGTCTCCGCCGCCTGGGCCGACATCGCCAGCTTCAGCAGCGTGTCGAGGAAGGAGCGGCCCATCGTGTCGATCAAGCCGACCGCGAGCGCCGCCGCGAACGCCCCCTTCACCGAGCCGATGCCGCCGATCACGATCACGACGAAGGCGACGATGATGATGTCGTTGCCCATGCCGATGCTGGCCTCGACGATCGGCGCGACCAGCATCCCGGCCAGCCCCGCCATCGCGGCGCCGGCGGCGAAGACCAGCGCGAAAAGCCGGCCGATGTCCACGCCCAGCGCCGCCGCCATCGTCCGGTTCGACGCGCCGGCGCGCACCAGCATCCCGGCCCGCGTGTGGGTCACGACGACATAGAGGCCGGCGGCGATCGCCAGCCCGGCCGAGATGATCAGCAGCCGGAAGGCCGGGAACTCGACGCCGGGCAGGATTTCGACCCGCCCGTCGAGGATTTCCGGCAGCCGGATCGCCATGCCCTCCGGCCCCCACAGGAACTGCGCGGCGGCGTCGAAACACAGGATCAGGCCGAAGGTCGCCAGCACATGGTCGAGATGGTCGCGGGCGTAGAGCCGGCGCACCACGGCGATCTCCAGCGCCAGCCCGACCAGCGCCGTCGCCGGCAGGGCGAGCAGCACGGCGAGCGCGAAGGAGCCGGTCCACTGCGCCAGCGTGGCGCAGAAATACGCGCCCACCATGTAGAGCGAGCCGTGCGCCAGGTTGACGAAATCCATGATGCCGAACACCAGCGTCAGCCCCGACGCCAGCAGGAACAGCAGCACGCCGAGCTGCAGCCCGTTCAGCAGTTGGACGATGAGGAGGGTCCAGTCCATGGCCCCGGCGCGCGGACGGAGGGAAGGGCCGCCCGCCCGCTTCGCGGCCGGAGCGCCCGTGCCCGCGCCTTATAGACCGCCCTGGCCCGCCGCGAAAGGACCAGGCGCCGCGCTGCCCCAAGGCGTCGCCCCGGCCGCGAGCCGGGGCCCCAGGGGAGGCGGGGCCCCCGGCTCCGGCCGTCCGTTTCGCCGGCGCCCGATCGCCGACCGCTGGCGTCCAGCCCTTTCGCGCCCGGGCCCCTGGGGCCCGGCTCAAGGCCGGGGCGACGTCGGGGCCGGGGCGCGGCGTCGCCGTGCGCGCGCCGACGCTCGGCCTGGACGCCGGCGTTGTCTCACCAGTCCTTGTCTTTGCAGTTGCAAACGTTCCACGAGTTGGTGTTGGCGTTGGCCACGCAAGCGGGTCTCGTACAACTCACCCACCTGTCCCCATCGGAATTGTCGAACATCGCGATGTCGACGTAGTCGCAGTTGCTGTTATTCGCGCAGTCCTTGATGTGGGTTCCCGTCACGTCCTCGTTGACTTCCGCCGTGCACGACTCATTGTAGAGCGTGCCGCCGATTTTGAACTTGATAAATTTGTTGTCGCCGACGCTGATCGAACAGGCGTGGGTCGTGGTGTTGAAGAACCCCGTATAGGCGTTCAGGACGATCCCGAAACTCTTGTTGCGAAATCCCGCGCAGTAGTACGTGGTGCCGGCGGACATATTTCCGCTGGTCTTGCCCTTGATGCCCGATCCGGAGCTGAGGTTGACTTGCAGGACGAACCCGCCCGCGTTCTTCATGCAAACATAACCGGCCTCGGCGCTCCCGGCCGCGGCCAGCGCGAGCGCCGGCGCCAGCGCGACGGCCGCCAGGGCGCGCCGCGCCGCGCGAAGGAGCCGTCCGGCGAACGAGGAATTCGCGGGCGCGCGGGGTCGTCGGCCCCGACGAAATCGGCGCCCCGGCCTTGAGCCAGGGCCCAGGGAAGGCGTGGGCGCCGGCGCCGGCCGCCCGTTTCGCCGGCGCCCGATCGCCGACCGCTCGCGTCCAGCCCTTTCGCGCCCGAGCCCCTGGGCCCCGGCTCAAGGCCGGGGCGACGTCGGGGCCGGGCGCGGCGCTCCCGGCCCGCTAGCCTTCCGCCCTACAGCGGGCAGTCGCCGGCGTAGGTGTCCTGGTGGTCCTCCAGCACGGTCTCGCGGATCGAGGTGGTCCACACGCCGTCGGAATCCTCCACCACCTCGCGGCTGTAGAAGTTCTGGATCGGCATGTGGTTGTTGCCGTAGCGGAACGGCCCGCGCACCGAGGGGAAGTCCGCCCTGGCCATCGCCGCGCGCATCCCGTCCATGTCGGACAGGTCGCCGCCCACCGCCTCGACCGCGCTCTGGATCAGGAAGATCGTGTCGTAGGACTGCGCGGCGTAGAAGGACGGGTAGCGCCCGTGCTTCTCCTTGAAGCCGGAGACGAAGCGCGCGTTCTGCGGCGTGTCGAGGTCCGGCGCCCAGAACTGCGTCATCGTCGAGCCGAGCACGCCCTTCATGCCGGCGGCCTGCAGCCGGGGCAGGCTCAGCGAGTCGACGGTGAACACCGAGTAGAGCGGGATGCGGTCCTGCAGGCCCGCCTGCTCGTACTGCTTGATGAAGGCGCCGCCGGCCTTGCCCGGATAGAACACGAACAGGCCCTGCGCGTCCGACGCCTTCGCCTTGGCCAGTTCGGCCGAGAAGTCGAGCTGGGCGTCCTTGCCCCATTTCGTCATGTCCTTGCCGACGATCTCGCCCGCGAAGGTGCGCTCCACGCCCGCGACCATGTTCTTGCCGGCGGCGTAGTTCGGAGCCATGACGTAGAGCGACTTCACGCCCTTGGCGTTCAGCACCTCGCCCATCGCCATCGGCGTCTGGTCGTTCTGCCACGAGGTCGAGAAGAAGTTCTCGTGGCACAGCTTGCCGGCGATCTGCGACGGGCCGGCGTTGGAGCTGATCAGGAACTTGCCGCCGTCCAGCGCCGATTTCCGCGACGCCAGCAGCACATGCGACCAGATGAAGCCGGCGACGAAGTCCACGTCGTCCTGCTTGACCAGCTTGTCGGTCTTCTGCTTGCCGATGGCCGGCTTGAAGCCGTCGTCCTCGACGATCAGCTCGACCGGCAGGCCGGCCATCTCGCCGCCGATATGCTCCAGCGCCAGGTTCGCCGCGTCCACCATGTCCTTGCCGATCGAGCCGGCCGGCGTGGTGATCGTGGTCACGAAGCCGATCTTCACCTTGTCGGCCGCCAGCGCCGGCCCCGCCGCCAGCATCGCCGCCGCCGCCAGGCTCGCCAGTGTCCTTGTCATCGAACGCCCTCCCGCGTGGTTTCGCCCCATGATGCCGCATGGCGGCGGAATTTCAATGGCCGCGGCCGGCCTCAGCCGTCGGCCAGCCAGTCCGGCCGCGCGATCGCCTGGTAGGCCTCGCGCAGCGCCGTGGACCAGCGCTCGCGCAGGTCCATGAAATAGGGGTCCTGCTCGTCGATCCGCCGCCGCGTGCCGACCCGGAGCGCGTCCCGGCGATAGACCAGCAGGTCGATCGGCGGGCCGACCGACAGGTTGCTCCTGAGCGTCGAGTCCATCGACACCAGGCACGCCTTCACCGCGTCCTCCACCGTCGAGCGGTAGGCCAGCGTGCGGTCGAGGATCGGCTTGCCGTATTTGTGCTCGCCGATCTGGAGGTAGGGCGTGTCGGCGGTCGCCTGGATGAAGTTGCCGGCGGCGTAAAGCTGGAACAGCCGCACGCCGCGGCCGGCCAGCTGGCCGCCCAGCAGGATCGACTGGCTGAACGCGATGTCCTGGGCCTTCATCGCCGGGCCGTGCTCGGCGTACACGGCGCGGGTGGCGCGGCTCACCAGCCGGGCGGCGCGGAACATCGACGGCACGGTCCACGGCGTCTCGACCGCGCCGTCCTCGCCCTCCAGCCCCTCGTCCAGCAGGTTCACCACCGCTTGCGTGACGGCGAGGTTGCCGGCCGCGCAGAGCGCGATCACCCGGTCGCCCGGCTTCTCCCAGACGAACATCTTGCCGAAGGTGGCGATGTCGTCGAGGCCGGCGTTGGTGCGGGTGTCGGACAGCATCACCAGCCCGCCGGCCAGCGCCACGCCGACGCAATAGGTCATTGCCCGGAGTCCCCGGCCGCCGGCCGGCCGGCCGGGCCGGCCCGCACGGAGACCTCCAGGCGCTCCGCCCCGCCGCCGCGCTTGGCCCCCGCGACCGGGGCCGCGCCGTAATAGTCGAGCGCGTGGGCGAGGCGCACGTAGCGCTCCGTCGGGCAGACGCGGTTCGCCGCGTCGAAGCCGACCCAGCCCAGCCCCTCGACCAGGATTTCGGCCCAGGCGTGGCTGGCCTCGCCTTCCGCGTCGGCGTCGTCCGCGGCGAGGTAGCCGCTCACATAGCGCGCCGGCAGGCCGAGCAGGCGGGCGCAGGCGACGAGGACATGGGCGTGGTCCTGGCACACGCCCCGCCCGGCCGCGAGCGCCTCGGCCGCCGTCGTGCGGGCGTCGGTGCGCCCGGTCCCGTAGTCCACCGCCGCGCGCACGGCGCCCATGAGCCGGTGGGCGGCGTCGAGCGGGTCGGCGGCGGCCCGCGCCGCGTGCGGCGCCGCGAGGTCGCGGATCGCCTCGTCGGGCCGGGTAAGCCCCGTCTCGCGCAGGTAGATCGCCGGCGGCAGCGTCTCGACCAGGCCGCGCAGGACGCCGGCGGTGTCCTCCGTGCGCGCCTCGCCCGACACCGCGATCGTCGCGCGGTCGTGCGGCCGGGCGACCGAGAAGGTGTGGACCCGGTTGCCGAAGGCGTCCTCGACCGAGGGCAGGTCGCGCCGCCCGTTGCCCGACACCGACCAGGCGGCGATCCGCTGGCCGTCGTTCGACCGGGGCGTCAGGCGCAGGATCTGGATCGAGTGCGGCGCCGGCCGGTCGTAGACATATTCGGTGCGGTGGTCGATGCGGATGTCCATGGGCCGCGCTCAGTTCAGGTAGGACGACGCGATCTCGTCGCTCAGCGCGTTGTTGCGCGCGATGAATCCGGTCAGGAACTCGTGCAGCCCGTCCTCGAAAATGTCCTCGATCCGGGTGTAGCGCAGCCGGGCGTTCAGCTGCCCGGCCAGCCGGTGGCATTCGTGCCGGCGCCCGTGGGAGTCCGCCAGCCCCTCGAGCCGCTCGTCCGCCTCGGCCAGGCAGGCGGCGAGCGAGCGCGGCATTTGCGGCTGGAGGATCAGGAACTCGGCGATCAGCCAGGGCTTCAGCGTGTCGCGGTAGACGCCGTAATAGCTGCGGTTGGCCGAGAAGGAGCGCAGCAGCGCGGTCCACTGGTAGTAGTCCACCACGCCGCCGACGCCCTGGTCCTCCGGCAGCAGCATGTGGTACTTCACGTCGAGGATGCGGGCCGTGTTGTCCGCCCGCTCGATCAGCGTGCCGAGGCGCACGAAGGAATAGCCCTCGTCGCGCAGCATGGTGGTGTGGACGCCGCCGGAGAACGCCTGGGCGCGCTCCTTCACCCAATCGACGAAGGGCAGCAGTTCGCCGCGCCGGATCGCCTGACGGCCCGCCGCGAGGTCGAGCCAGCTCTGGTTCAGCGTCTCCCACATCTCGGCGGTGAGCGCGGTGCGCACGGCGCGGGCGTTGCTCCGGGCGGTGTCGATGCAGGACAGGATCGAGGAGGGGTTGGAGCGGTCGAGGCCGAGATGCGCCACCACCGTCTCGCGGGTCGCCGCCTCGCCCTTGTCCCGGAACGACGCCGACGCGCCGGAGCAGACCAGCACCGACTGCCACTCGTCGTGGCTCTGCCCGTCCGCGCGGGGCAGCAGCGACGACCGCTCCGCCACCTCCAGCAGCCGGGCGAGGTTCTCGGCCCGCTCCAGGTAGCGGGCGAGCCAGTACAGGCTTCCGGCGGTGCGGCTCAGCACGGGGCCGCCTCCGGCCCTTCCGGCGCCGGGCCGCGCAGCACCCATGTGTCCTTGGTGCCGCCGCCCTGGCTGGAGTTCACCACCAGCGACCCCTCGCGCAGCGCCACCCGCGTGAGGCCGCCCGGCACGATGCGCGGGCCGTCCGCGCCGGTCAGCACGAAGGGCCGCAGATCGACATGCCGGGGCGCCACGCCGCGCTCCACGAAGGTCGGGCAGGTGCTGAGCGAGAGCGTCGGCTGGGCGATGAAGTCCTCCGGGTCGGCCTTCACGCGCTCGGCGTAGGCGGCGCGCTCGGCGGCGGTGGCGTGCGGGCCGACCAGCATCCCGTAGCCGCCGGAGCCGCGGGTCTCCTTCACCACCAGCGAGTCGAGGTTGTCGAGCACATAGCGGAGGTCGTCCGCCTCGGCGCAGCGCCAGGTGGGCACGTTCCGCAGCAGCGGCTCCTCGCCGAGGTAGAAGCGGATCATCTCGGGCACGAAGGGGTAGACGCCCTTGTCGTCCGCGACGCCGGCGCCGGGGGCGTTGGCGAGCGCCACCGTCCCGGACCGCAGCGCCGCCATCAGGCCCGGCACGCCGAGCGCCGAATCGGGGTTGAACGCCAGCGGGTCGAGGAAGGCGTCGTCCACCCGGCGGTAGATCACGTCCACCTGCTCCGGGCCGCGCGTGGTGCGCATGTAGACCCGGTTGCCGTCCACGAACAGGTCCTGCCCCTCGACCAGCTCCACGCCCATGCGGTCCGCGAGGTAGGTGTGCTCGTAATAGGCGCTGTTGTACATGCCCGGCGTCAGCAGCACGACGACCGGATCGCGGTCGCCCGGCGCGACGCTCTTCAGCGTGGCGAGCAGTTCGGCCGGGTAGTGCTCGACCGGCGCCACGTCGTGCCGCGCCAGCAGTTCCGGGAACAGGCGCATGGTGATCTCGCGGTCCTCGAGCATGTAGGACACGCCGGACGGCGTGCGCACATTGTCCTCCAGGACGTAGAACTCGTCCTCGCCGACGCGCACCATGTCGATGCCGGCGATCGCCGACGCGCACCATGTCGATGCCGGCGATGTGGGCGAAGACGCCGCCGGCGGGCGCGAGGCCGGCCAGTTCGGGCAGGAAGGCGGGGTTGCGCAGCACCAGCGCCTCGTCCACCGCGCCGGCCCGCAGGATCTCGCGCGCGCCGTAGACGTCGCCGAGGAACATGTTGAGCGCGCGCGTCCGCTGCTCCAGCCCGCGCGCGATCCGCTCCCAGTCGCTTGCGCCGATCGGGCGGGGCACGATGTCGAAGGGGATGATCCGCTCCGGGTCGCCGCCCTCGCCGTAGACGGCGAAGGTGATGCCGATGCGCATGAACATCAGCACCGCCTCGCGGCGGCGCTGGCGCAGCAGGGCCGGGTCGGTCTCGCGCAGCCAGCGCTCGACGGCGGCGTAGGCGGCGCGGACCGTCCCGTCCTCCGCCGCCATCTCGTCGTGGCATCCCTCGATCGGCCGGTAGTCCATTCCCGCCGAGCTCCCGGTCCCGCCGCCCGCGCCCGCCCGCGGGCCGCCCCTCAGGATGGCGCCCGCCGCCCCGCCCGGCAAGCGGCCGCGCGCCGGCGGCCGTGTTCCGGCGGCGGGGGCGTGGTAGGGTGGGGCGTGCGCGGGGCGCGGGAGGGGGATGTGGATTTCGGGATCGTCATGGCCACCTCGGCCGATTCGTGGAAGGTGGCGCAACGGGCGGAGGCGCTCGGCTTCTCCCACGCCTGGTTCTACGACACGCAGATGCTGAGCGCGGACTGTTTCGTCGCCATGGGGGCGGCGGCGGTCCGCACCTCGCGCATCCGGCTCGGCACCGGCGTGCTGATCCCGTCGAACCGGATCGCGCCGGTCGCGGCCAACGCCTTCGCCTCGCTGAACCGGCTGGCGCCGGGGCGGATCGACTTCGGCGTCGGCACCGGCTTCACCGGGCGGCGCGCCATGGGCCTCGGCGCGCTCCGGCTGGCGGAGATGGAGGAGTACATCCGCGTCGTTACGGGCCTGCTGGCGAACGAGACGCTGGAGGCGGAGTTCGAGGGCAAGACGCGGCGCATCCGCTTCCTCAACCCCGGACTCGGCCTGATCGACACCGAACATCCGGTGCGCCTGCACGTCTCGGCCTACGGGCCGCGCGGGCGACGGCTGACCGCGCGGCTGGGGGCGGACTGGCTCTATTTCTTCAACGGCGCGGCCGAGGGCGTGGCCGGGATCGAATCGATGCGCGAAAGCTGGGCCGAGGCCGGGCGCGCGGCCGGCGACCTGTACGCGACCGCCTTCGTCTGCGGCTGCGTGCTCGCGCCGGGGGAGCCGGCCGATTCGCCGCGCGCGATGGCGCAGGCGGGGCCGCGCGCCGCCGTGCTGCTGCACCGCGCGGCCGACGCGGCGCTCTCCGGCCTGCCCAACAGCAGCGCCATCCCGGAAGCGGTCGCCGACGCGGTCGCCGGCTACGTGGAACTGGCGCGGGGGTTCGAGCCGGCGGACGCGCCGTGGCTAGAGAACCATCGCGGCCACCTGATGTTCGTGAAGGAGTCCGAACGCCCCTTCGTGACCGCCGACCTGATTCGCGCCACCACCTTCGCCGCGACCGAGGACGACATAAAGGGCCGGGTCGAGGCCCTGCGCGACGCCGGCTACAGCCAGTTCGCCGTGCAGCTGACGCCCGGCAACGAGGACGCCATCGAGGACTGGGCGCGCGTCGCGGCGGCGTTCGGATAGCGCGGCGGCCGCCGCCGTGAGCGCTTCGGGCGGAACGGGCAAGGGAGGGGGGCGGGCCGCGAAGCCGGGAGCCGGGGGCGGCAAGCGGCCCGGCCGGGCCGCGAAACCCGCCGCCGCGAAACCCGCCGCCGCGAAATCCGCGCGCGCGAAGGCCGGCCCGGCGAAAACGGCTTCGGCGAAAACCGCGTCCGCCAGGGCCGCGTCGGCGAAAGCCGCGTCCCCGAGGCCGGCGAAGGCGCGCAAGCCGGCGGCGCGGCGCGGCGCCGGGCGCGCGCCGGCGCGCGGGCGCCGGACCCTGGGGCGGCGGCTGCTCCGCTACGCCGTCGCCGCCGGGATCTGGGCGGTGGCGGCGGTCGTCGTCCTGCTCGCCTACCAGGCGACGCAACTGCCCGACATCTCCAACCTCGACTCGCACGAGCGGCGCGGCGGCGTCCGGCTGGTGGCGGCGGACGGGACGGACTTCGCCTCGCACGGCGCGGTCCACGACCCGCCGGTGGACGCGCGCCGGCTGCCGCGCGAACTGGTCGACGCGCTGCTGGCGACGGAGGACCGGCGGTTCTACAGCCATTTCGGCGTCGATCCGCTAGGCGTGCTGCGCGCGGCCTGGGTCAACCTGCGGGCGGGCGCGATCCGCCAGGGGGCGAGCACGCTGACCCAGCAACTGGCCAAGAACCTGTTCCTCACGCCCGAACGCGACCTGGAGCGCAAGCTGCGCGAACTGCTGCTCGCCTTCTGGCTGGAGGCCAGCTTCGAGAAGGACGAAATCCTGACGATCTACCTCAACCGGGTCTATTTCGGCGCGGGGGCTTACGGCGTCGCGGCGGCGGCGCGAAGCTGGTTCGGCAAGCCGGCCGAGCGGCTCGGCCTGTACGAATCGGCGATGCTGGCGGGCGCGGTGAAGGCGCCGTCGCGCTACAACCCGGCCGCCAACCCGGCCCGCGCGGCGGCGCGGGCGCGGCTTGTGCTGCTGAACATGGTGGACGCGGGCCTGTTGACGCGCGAGCGGGCCGAGGCGGCGATGGCCAACCCCGTCGCGGCGCGCGGGCCGGCGGCGGGCGGACGCGGCGCGCGCTACTTCGCCGACTGGGCGCTGGACCGCGCCGCCGGCTACGCCGGCCCGGCGCGCGCCGACCGGACGATCCGCGCGACGCTCGACCGCCGCCTGCAGCGCCTCGCCGAGGCGGCCGTCGCCGAGGGGCTGGCGGAAAGCCCGCCCGGCCGCCAGGCCGCGCTGGTGGCGATGGGGCCGGACGGCGCGGTCCGGGCGATGGTGGGCGGGCGCGACTACCGGGCGAGCCAGTTCAACCGCGCGACGCAGGCGCTGCGCCAGCCCGGCTCGGTCTTCAAGCCGGTGGTCTATCTCGCCGCGCTGGAGGCGGGCTGGGCGCCGGACGACCCGGTGGACGATTCGCCGGTTTCGATCGGCGGCTGGCGGCCGCGCAATTTCGACGGCCGGTTCCGGGGGCCGGTCCCGCTGCGCCGCGCGCTGGCGGAATCGCTCAACGCGGCGACGGCGCGGCTGTCCGAGCAAGTCGGGCGGCGCCGCGTCCTCGACCTGGCGCGCCGCCTCGGCATCGTCTCGCCGCTGTCGCCCGGGCCGAGCCTGGCGCTCGGCGCGGGCGAGGCGACGCTGCTGGAGATGACGGCGGCCTACGCCGCCTTCGCCAACGGCGGTCGCCCGGTCGAGCCGCGCGGGATCGAGCGCGTCTCGGCGCGCTCCGGCGCGGGCGAGGCGGTGCTGTACCGGGCGCGGCCGGCCCGGCGCGCGCCGGTCGCCGGCCGGCGCTCCGTCGCCGCGCTCGACGCGATGCTGCGCGAGGCGGCGCGCTCCGGCACCGGCCGGGCGGCGGGCGCGGCGGTGGCGGGCGCGGCCGGCAAGACCGGCACCAGCCAGAACCACCGCGACGCCTGGTTCGTCGGCTACGCCGGCGGCCTGGTCGCCGGCGTCTGGGTCGGGCGCGACGACGCGCGGCCGATGGAGGGCGTGACCGGCGGCGGCGTTCCCGCCGAAATCTGGGCCGGCTTCGCGCGCGCCGCCCTGGAGGACCGGCCGCCGGGCTAGGCCCCGCCGCCGGCCGGCCCGGCCGCGGCCTCCGGGACCGTTTCGGCGGGCGCCGTCATGTCGATGAAGACCGGGACGCGGCGCGACTTGCCGATCCCGACCGGCGCGTGCGTCCATTGCCGCGCGCCGGGGCGCTTGTGGCCCTCGACGACGCGGAAGGTCCGGGTCCCGGCGCGGGCGAGCAGCCCGGCCCAGCGGCCGGTCCCGATCTCCACGATCCCGCCCGCATACGCCGCCGGCCGGCTGGCGAGCAGTTCGTCGCCGGCGTAGATTTCGATGTTGCGCGAGACCCGCTTGCCGTCCGCGCCGGTTTCGGCCGGGGTCCGCACGCGGAAGCCGACGCGGGCGAAATCCCCGGTCCGCTCGAAATCGGCGAGGCGCGCCTCGTCGAGCGGGAGGCGGAGGCCGAAGGCGCGGAACAGCCGGAACACGGAAGAGGCGCCGCCCGCGACGATCAGCGCGGTGAGCGCCATGCTCCACGCCTCCGCGAAGCCGCCGGCGGCGGGCGGCGCGCCGACCGCGCCGACCAGGCCCGCGACCAGGTTCAGGTCGAACGGCGCGACCAGGGCGAGCGCGCCGAGGAAGGAGACGACGGATTTCACGCCGCGGCCCTCGAAATGGCGCACGAACCACCTGTTCTCGAACACGAAGCCGAGGCCGAGCTGGAGGATGGCGGCGACGACCAGGAGCTGGAGGGCCAGCGCGCCCAGCCCGGCGAGGTTGTCGGCCGCCAGGAACGCCTCGGCGGATTTCGCCTCCGCCGCGCACTCGCCGGCGAGGGCGAGGGTCGCGGCGGCGGCGAGGAGGGCCGCGCGCGCGGCGCGGCGCGGCCGGGGCCGGGCGGGCGAGGGGAACGGAGTCACGGTTCGGGCCTCCTTGTCGGCGCGGCGCTCCGGGCGCGGGGGCGGTTGTCCGGGGAAAGACACGCGCTTGTGTGCAATCCCGAATACTAGCACAATCGGAGTAATTTCGCCACTGCCGGACCATTGTCCGGTAAAAAGCGCCGGTTCGACACGGGGCCGGCCCCGCGCCGCGCCGGGGGCCGGCGGGCGCGCGAAAACCCGGGACGCCGCCGGCGCGCCGGGCGGCTCCGGGAGCGGCGCCATGTCGCGCGAGACTCGCGCGCCGCGATGCGCTATAACCGCCTATTCACGAGCGACGCGGCATGGTCGAGACCTCCGGTCCGAACGGCCCTTCGCGCGCGGGAACGCGGCAATCTCCCGATTCGTCGATTGCGCTCTCGCCGGCAAGCCTTAAAAAGGCGGGTCGAAACAGGAGTCGGAGCATGGACCGGAAGATCGGGCACACGGGATTGGGGCTGCCGCCGGCGCGGGGATTGTACGATCCCGCGAAGGAGCACGATTCCTGCGGCTTCGGGTTCATCGCCAACATCCGCAACGAGCCGAAACACGAGATCGTCCACCAGGCGCTGGAGATCGTCCACAACCTCGACCATCGCGGCGCGTCGGGCGCGGACCCGCTGGCCGGCGACGGCGCCGGCATCCTGATCCAGCTTCCCGACGCCTTCCTGCGCAAGGCGATGGCGGCGCGCGGGATCGACCTGCCGCCCCGGGGCGACTACGCGGTCGGCATGGTCTTCCTGCCCCGCGACGCGGCGCGGCGCGAGCTTGCCGTCCGGGCCATCGAGACCGCGATCGCGCGCGAGGGGCAGGGCCTGGTCGGCTGGCGCGACGTGCCGGTGGACGACGCCGTGCTCGGCGAGAGCGTGAAGGCGAACCGCCCGGTCATCCGCCAGGTGCTGGTCCGGCGCGGCGCCAACGCGCCCGACACCGACGCCTTCGAGCGCAAGCTCTACGTCGTGCGCAAGCAGGCGCACCACGCGCTGTGGTCCGCGGAACTGAAGGCGTTCGACGATTTCCACATCGTCTCGATGTCGGCGCGCACGGTCGTCTTCAAGGGGATGGTGCTGGGGTCGAACCTCGCCCGCTTCTACCTCGACTTCCAGGACCCGGACTTCGCCACCGCGATGGCGCTGTTCCACCAGCGGTTCTCGACCAACACCTTCCCGTCGTGGCGGCTGGCGCAGCCCTTCCGATACCTCTGCCACAACGGCGAGATCAACACGGTGCGCGGCAACGTCAACTGGATGAACGCGCGCCGCCACGGCATGGGTTCGCGCGTCCTCGGCGACGACCTGGAGAAGGTCTGGCCGGTGATCGGCGACAGCCCGTCCGACTCCTCGACCTTCGACAACGCGCTCGAACTGCTGGCGATGGGCGGCTACCCGCTGTCGCACGCGATGATGCTGATGATCCCGGAGGCGTGGAAGGACAACGACCTGATGGACCCGGACCGCCGGGCCTTCTACGAGTACTACTCCGCGCTGATGGAGCCGTGGGACGGGCCGGCCGCGATGGCCTTCACCGACGGCCGCCAGATCGCCGCCACGCTGGACCGCAACGGCCTGCGCCCGGCGCGCTACATCGTCACAGACGACGGCATGGTGGTCATGGCGTCGGAGGTCGGCGCGCTGCCGGTCCCGGAAAGCCGGATCGTGCGCAAATGGCGCCTGCAGCCGGGCCGGATGCTGCTGGTGGACCTGGAGCAGCACCGCATCGTCTCGGACGAGGAGCTGAAGGCGGAACTGGCGGCGGCGCGGCCCTACCGGGAATGGCTGGAGCGGGCGCGGCTGCGCCTGTCCAGCCTGCCGCCGGAGACCGGGCCGCCGCTTCCCGACGCCGCCACGCTGCTCGACCGCCAGCAGGCCTTCGGCTACAACCGCGAGGACCTGCGCTTCTTCCTCGGCCCGATGGCCGACCATGGGGAGGACCCGGTCGGCTCGATGGGTCGCGACATCCCGCTGGCGGCGCTGTCGGACCGGCCGCGGCTGCTCTACGACTATTTCTTCCAGAACTTCGCCCAGGTCACCAACCCGCCGATCGACCCGATCCGCGAGGAGCTCGTGATGTCGCTGGCGGGCTTCGTCGGCCCGCGGCCGAACCTGCTCGACCCGGAATCCGGCGCCTCGCGGATGCGCCTCGAACTCGACCAGCCGATCCTGACCAACGACGACCTTGAGCGCATCCGGCGGATCGAATCCCGCGCGGGCGGCGCCTTCCGCGCCCGGGCGATCGACATCTGCTACGCAAGGACCGGCCCCGAGGCCACGACCATGGAGGCGGCGCTGCGCGCGGTGCGCGAGGAGGCCCGCCGCCTGGTCGAGGAGGGCGCCTGCAACATCATCGTGCTGTCCGACCGGGGGATCGACGCCGGGCGCGTGGCGATCCCGGCGCTGCTCGCCGTCGGCGCGACGCACCACCACCTGATCCGGGCCGGGCTGCGCACCGAGGTGGGTCTGGTCGTGGAGACCGGCGAGGCGCGCCGGGTGCACGATTTCTGCCTCCTCGCCGGCTACGGGGCCGAGGCGATCGCCCCGTGGCTCGCCTTCGACACGCTGACCGACCTGGCGCGCGACCGGGCCAACGGCCTGACCGAGGAGAAGGCGCACAAGAACTATGTGAAGGCGATCGACAAGGGCATGTTGAAGGTGATGTCCAAGATGGGCATCTCGACCTACCAGTCCTATTGCGGGGCGCAGATTTTCGACGCCGTGGGCCTGTCGAGCGAACTGGTGGACGCTTATTTCGCCGGCACCTCGACCAAGGTCGAGGGCGCGGGTCTGGCCGAGATCGCCGAGGAGACGGAGCGCCGCCACGCGCTCGCCTTCGGCGACGCGCCGATCTACCGCACCGAACTCGACGTCGGCGGCGACCTTGCCTACCGCCTGCGCGGGGAGGAGCATGTCTGGACGCCGGAAACCATCGGCGGCCTGCAGCACGCGGTGCGCGCGGGCGACTTCGCCGGCTTCCGGGCCTACGCCGAAATCGTCAACGACCAGAGCCGCAAGCTGAAGAACCTGCGCGGCCTGTTCGACCTCCGGCCCGCCGGCCCGCCGGTCCCGCTGGAGGAGGTCGAGCCGGCCTCTGAGATCGTCAGGCGGTTCGCCACCGGCGCCATGTCCTTCGGCTCGATCTCCTGGGAGGCGCACACCAACCTCGCCATCGCGATGAACCGCATCGGCGGCCGCTCGAACACCGGCGAGGGCGGCGAGGAGGCGGAGCGCTACAAGCCGCTGCCCGGCGGGGATTCGATGCGCTCGCGTATCAAGCAGGTCGCCTCCGGCCGCTTCGGCGTGACGGCGGAGTACCTGGTCAATTCCGACGACATCCAGATCAAGATGGCCCAGGGCGCCAAGCCGGGCGAGGGCGGGCAGCTGCCGGGCCACAAGGTGGACGAGTGGATCGCCCGGGTGCGCCACTCGACGCCCGGCGTCGGCCTGATCTCGCCGCCGCCGCACCACGACATCTATTCGATCGAGGACCTGAAGCAGCTGATCCACGACCTGAAGAACGTCAACCCGCGCGCGCGGATTTCGGTCAAGCTGGTCTCCGAGGTCGGCGTCGGCACGGTCGCGGCCGGGGTCAGCAAGGCCTATTCCGACCATGTGACGATCTCCGGCCACGACGGCGGCACCGGCGCCAGCCCGATCACCTCGGTGCTCAACGCCGGCGGGCCGTGGGAGCTCGGACTGGCGGAGACGCACCAGACGCTGACGATGAACGGGCTGCGCGGCCGCATCGCGGTGCAGGTCGATGGCGGGCTGCGCACCGGGCGCGACGTGGTCGTCGGCGCGCTGCTGGGGGCGGACGAGTTCGGCTTCGCGACGGCGGCGCTGATCTCCCAGGGCTGCGTGATGATGCGCAAGTGCCACCTCAACACCTGCCCCGTCGGCGTGGCGACGCAGGACCCGGAACTGCGCAAGCGCTTCACCGGCAAGCCGGAGCACGTGGTCAACTTCTTCCGGTTCGTCGCCGAGGACACGCGGCGGATCATGGCCGAACTCGGCTTCCGGCGGATCGACGAGATGATCGGGCGCCGCGACGCGCTCGACACGCGCCGCGCCGCCGACCACTGGAAGGCGCACGGGATCGACCTGTCGCCCCTGGTCGCCCCGGTCGAGGCGCCCGAGGGCGTCGCCACCCGCAATTGCGAGGAGCAGGACCACCGCCTCCGGCTGGCGCTCGACAACGAATTGATCGCGCGCGCCCGCGACGCCATCGACGGCGGCCGGCCGGTGCGCATCGAAACCCCGATCCGCAACACCAACCGCTCCGTCGGCGCGATGCTGTCGGGCGAGGTGGCGCGCCGCCACGGCCACGCCGGCCTGCCGGAGGACACGATCCACGTGAAACTCTCCGGCAACGCCGGGCAGAGCTTCGGCGCCTGGCTGGCCCGCGGCGTCTCGCTCGAACTCGTCGGCGACGCCAACGACTATGTGGGCAAGGGCCTGTCCGGCGGGCGCATCGCCATCTACCCCGCCGCCGACAGCCCGCTCGCGCCGGAGGAGAACATCGTCGTCGGCAACACGGTGCTCTACGGCGCCATCGCGGGCGAGTGCTACCTGCGCGGCGTCGCGGGCGAGCGGTTCGCGGTCCGCAACTCCGGCGCGCGCGCGGTGGTCGAGGGCTGCGGCGACCACGGCTGCGAGTACATGACCGGCGGGACCGTCGTCGTGCTGGGCCGCACGGGCCGGAACTTCGCGGCCGGCATGTCGGGCGGGATCGCGTATGTGCTGGACGAGGAGGGGCGCTTCGCGTCGCTGTGCAACTCCGCCATGGCGGACCTGGAGCCGGTCGAGCCGGACCGCGAAGCCGCCAACGACCCGGCCGCCGACATCGACTCCGACCCGACGCGCTTCGACGAGCGCCGCCTGCGCCGGCTGGTCGAGAACCACGCGCGCTACACGGGTTCGGCCGTCGCCCGGCGCGTGCTCGACGACTGGGACGCGGTGCTGCCGAAATTCGTCAAGGTGATGCCGGTCGAGTACCGCCGCGCGCTGCTGGAGATGCGGCGCAAGGCGGCCGCCGAGGAGCGCGCCGTCGCGGCCGCGGCCGCCGGGGAATAGCGCGATGGGCAAGCCGACGGGTTTCCTGGAGATCGCCCGGGCGGACCGGGGCTACGCGCCGGTCGCCGAACGGGTCCGCCACTGGGAGGAGTTCGTCGTCCCCCTGCCGCCGGAGAAGGTCTCCGAACAGGGCGGGCGCTGCATGGATTGCGGCATCCCCTATTGCCACCGCGGCTGCCCGGTCAACAACATCATCCCGGAGTGGAACGACCTGGTCTGGCGCGACAAGTGGCGCGAGGGGCTGGAGTTGCTGCACTCCACCAACAACTTCCCGGAATTCACCGGCCGGGTCTGCCCGGCGCCTTGCGAGGCGGCCTGCACGCTGAACATCGACGATGTTCCGGTCACCATCAAGACCATCGAATGCGCGCTGGTGGACCGGGGCTGGGCGGAGGGGTGGATCCTCCCCGAACCGCCGGCGCGGCCCACCGGCAAATCCGTCGCCGTCGTCGGCTCCGGCCCGGCCGGGCTGGCCTGCGCGCAGCAGCTGGCGCGGGCCGGGCACCGCGTCGTCGTGTTCGAGAAGAACGCGCGCATCGGCGGGCTGCTGCGCGTCGGCATCCCCGACTTCAAGATGGAAAAGCACCTGATCGACCGCCGCATGGAGCAGATGCGGGCCGAGGGGGTGGAGTTCCGGCCGAACAGCCATGTCGGCGCGGACATCCCGGTCGCGGACCTGCTGGCGGGGTTCGACGCCGTGGCGCTGTGCGGCGGGGCCGAGGCGCCGCGCGACCTGCCGGCGCCGGGCCGCGAACTCGACGGCGTGCATTTCGCCATGCAGTTCCTCTCGCAGCAGAACGACCGGGTGGCCGGCGCGAACGCGCCGTCGGAGGCCGACATCCTGGCCGGCGGGCGGCATGTGGTGGTGATCGGCGGCGGCGACACCGGGTCCGACTGCGTGGGCACCTCGATCCGCCAGGGCGCCGCCTCGGTGACGCAGCTGGAGCTGCTGCCCCGCCCGCCGGAACGGGAGGACAAGGGCCTGTCCTGGCCCGAATGGCCGATGAAGCTGCGCACCTCCTCCTCGCACGAGGAGGGCTGCGCGCGCGACTGGTCGGTGGCGACCGAGTCCTTCTCGGCCGACGGGAACGGCCGGGTCGCGGCGCTGAACGGCGTCCGCCTGGAGTGGAGGACGGGCGCGGACGGCCGGCCGCGCATGGAGAAGGTCGCGGGTTCGGAATTCGCGCTGAAGGCGGACCTGGTGCTGCTGGCGATGGGCTTCGTGCATCCGGTCCACGCCGGGATGCTCGACGCGCTCGGCGTCGCGCGCGACGGGCGCGGCAACGTGGCGGCGAACGAGGAGGCCTACGCCACCTCGGTGGACGGCGTGTTCGCGGCGGGCGACATGCGGCGCGGCCAGTCGCTGGTGGTCTGGGCGATCCGCGAGGGCCGCCAATGCGCCCGCGCCATCGACGAGCGCCTGATGGGAACCACCGACCTCCCCCGCTGACGCGGAGAGCCGGGGAGGGGGAAGCGGGGGACCGGAATTGTCGTCGCCCAAACTTCGTTTCGCCGCGGATGTGGCTATCGCGACGGCGGGAGTCGCGTGTGTCGCGGCTTCGTTGTGGTGGGACATGTCCAACGATGAAGTCGAGTGGTTTCAAAGGTCCGGTTCGGCGCTGGTGGCGTTGTTCATCGTTCTGGAATTGCGCCAAATTTCCGTCAAGGAACCGGAGGTGGCTAGTAGTGTTTTGATAGAGAACAAGCCAGCGCTAACTGCGCGAGAGGTCTCCATACGGAACCATATTTTTCATTGTATGTCTTGGGTTGGGATAATTTCTGGCACATTGATATGGGGGTACGGCGATTTTTTCGTCGAATGGCTCAATCCCCACTTGAAATAGACGGCAGAATCTCACACCCCCGGCAGGATGGGCGCACAGTCTCGCGGCCTGCCGGCGCGCGGTCCGCGAGGAGGCGAAGCCCGACAGCCCGCGCCCGCACGACCCGCGCCATACCGCCGCAAGTCAGGCGGTTATGTCGGGCGAAGGTTTGCCGCTCGTCCGCCGACTTCTCGGGCACGACCGGCATCGCGCCACGGCGGGCTACGCCCGCCTTGCCGATGAGCGCCTTGTCGAAGCGGCGGAAAAGGCCGGAGCAATCGTCGCCGCCGCGACGACGGGCCGACCCCCACGACCGATAACGCATCGACAATGGCGCCGCGGCGCTCCGGGTCGCGGAGCGCGTCGAAAGCGCGCGTCAATCCGGCGCGACCGTGTCGCCCGTGTAAAAGGCCGCCGTTCGCCGCGCCGCCGCGCGCGCAACGTCGGGGTCCGTTCCCGCCGCCTCGGCCGCCCGGCCCCACGCCGCGCTGCTTCCGACGATGAGCGCCTTTCCGTCACGAGTCGTATGGAACGTTGCGCTGTCCAACTTGGGTTCGTTCGGCCGCGCAAGATGCAGTTCCAGGCCCAGCAAGCCCATCTCCCAACCTACGCCGACGGCGCCGGGACCGAATTCGCGCCAGTGGTCCGACACCAGCGCGGTATGCGTAATCGCAAGGCGCGAGCAACCGGCGGCGCCGCTGCACAGACGCGCCTCCACCCAGCTCACGTCACCGCCGAACTCCCACGTCAGGCCGAGATACGAGGGACGCTCGCAGCGCCCGATCGCGCCGCTCGCGTTTCCCTCCAGCCGGTAGCGACCGCCGGGTTCGAGGCGGCCGCTGACTGGCAGGAACCAGCGCGGGATTCGTTCGGCGCTCGTCACGGCGTCCCAGAGGTCCTCCACCGTCGTCGCGTAGCCGCGAGCGAGGGTGACCGCGCGGGCGGCCTGTCCATCGCGCTCCAGGGACGACACCGTGCGCTCCACGGCGCCGAGGAGGCGTTCGACATCCAGGTCCATGGCTTCTCCGTTTCCCCGATCGGGCGATTGTCCATGTGCACGCCGCCGCGTAGGGCAAATCGAGCCGCGCGGACGATGGCTCGGACCGCCCGCAAGGTCGCGGACCGTCCGGCGACAGCGAGCCGGAAACGCGCCCAACGGCGACGCGCCTCGACGAGCGCGGCCGCCGTTGTGCGGCCCGATGACCGCCTCCCCCTTGCGCCAACGCACACGTTACCGGCGCTTCGGGCTCGAGACAACGACCGGCGGCCGCCAGATGATGTAGCGGAGTTTGTGTCGGGTTCTGGGAGGGGGGTACTCCCTGGGTTGTCGAGACCCGGGAAAGGAGCACCCCCCATGCCGCGAACCGCGACGATCGAGAGCCTACCGGAAGCGTTCCGGACGATGAAGGCCATGCGCGCCGAAGGGGTCGAGTGGGACGAGGATTACCGGCGGGCGGGAGCCGACGCGCTGAAGCGGATACTGGAAGGCCGGATGGCCGATCTCGTCGCCGAACATCTCGACGACATGGGCCGGCGCGGTCTCGCCGACCGGCGCAACGGGAGCTGGCCGCGCCGCCTGATGACGGAGTTGGGCGAGATCGAACTGGCCATCCCGCGCACCCGGACCTTCAGCCCGCTCGGCGCGATCCGCGCCTACGCGCGACGGGCCCCGCGGATCGACCGGCTGATCCTGGCCTGCTTCGTGCTCGGCCTCTCGACCCGCAAGGTGGCGGCCGCGCTGGTTCCGATCCTGGGACGGCGCGTCTCCCCTTCCTCCGTCAGCCGCGTCGCCAAGGCGCTCGACGGCCATGTCGCCGCCTTCCACCGCCGCAAGCTCGCCGACGCCTGGCGCGTCCTCGTGCTCGATGGCGTCTTCCTCGCCCGCAAGACCGGCGCCGGAGCCGTCCGGCGGCCAGTGCCGGGCGCGCTCGGCCTGCGTCCCGACGGCAAGAAGGAGATCGTCGACTACCGCCTGGCGCGCGGCGAAAGCTTCGAGGAATGGGAGGCGTTTCTCTGCGATCTCCAGCGCCGGGGCCTGAGCGGCGAACGGCTGGAGATGGTCTGCTCCGATGGCGGCAAGGGGCTGGCGCGCGCCTTGGACATGGTCTGGCCGCGCGTCCCGGTCCAGCGCTGCTGGGCCCACAAGATCCGCAATGTCCTCGACAAACTCCGCAAGGCCGACCGGCCCGCCGCCAAGGACGGCTTGCGCCGGATCATGCGCGCCGACACGCTCCCCCAGGCCCGCGCCGCCGCGAGGCGCTTCGCCGACGACTGGCGGGACGCCTGTCCCGCCGCCGTCGCCTGCCTGCGCGACGACCTCGACGATCTGCTCGCCTGCTTCCGCTACAAAACTCCCGCCGAGCGCCGCGCCGTGCGAACCACCAACGCCATCGAGCGCCGCTTCCGGGAAGTCCGCCGCCGAACCCGCCCCATGGGCGTCCTCAACGATCGCGCCTCGACCGAGCGCATCCTCTTCGCCGTCTTCGCGCACGAAAACCAAAACCAGGGAGTCCCAACCCTCCTCCCACTGACACAAAACTCTTGACGCTACCCGGCCGCCATGCCGTCCCGCATTGTCTCGTTGCCGATTGCTTCCCGTAGCGACGCCCGGAAGCCGCGCGGCGGTGCGGGACATGTTCCCGCGAGCGCGCGGCGGGCGCCGCCGCTCAAGCGCCGCTCGGGCCGAATGCCCGGCCGGCAACGGTCCGCGGTTGCCCGGCCGGTCGGGAAGCGGGCCGACGACGCCCCGCGGCGTTGCGTTCTCACACCCCCGGCAGGACGGGCGCGCGGTCGCCGCGGCCGACGACCGACGGGGTGGCGAACCGCTTGCCGTCGAGAATCTCCTGGATCGTGAGCATCTGCATTCGCGGATAGCGCGTTCCCAGGATTTCCATGTCGCCGGCGCTCGCCATCTCGCGCGCGAAGTTCCGCCGCTGGCGTTCGCCGGGCTCGTCCATGACGACCAGCCCGGCCAGCGCGGCCTCCTCGCGTTGCAACACGCCGCGCAAGGCGCGCACATCGTTAATGCTCGCGCTGGCGCCGCCCTTCACCTCCAGCACCATGGATTGCAGTTCCCGGCGGTCCGGGACGGCGAAATAGAGCCGCCCGTCGATGCCGCCGTCGCCGGTGCGGCGCGCGGTGACGAAGCCGTCCACCTGCTCCACCGCCCATTTCTGGAACTGGTACGTGTCGCGCTCCCAGAGGTCGCGCGCGCCTTCCATGTTGCGCGGGATGCCCTCGACCGCGAAGTCGGTTCCCTCGACCAGGCCGATCCGGTCGCGCAGCCGCACGGCCGCGACGCGCCGGATGGCGTGGATCGCGATGTCGATCCCGATCCAGCGGCGGCCGAGCCGGTGCGCGGCCTCCAGTGTCGTCGCGCAGCCGCAGAACGGGTCGAACACCGTGTCGCCGGGATTGCTGGAGGCGCGCACGAGGCGGTCGAGCAGGGCCAGCGGCTTCTGCGTCGCGTAGCCGAGGCGTTCGCGGCCATGGGCGGGCACCGGCTTGATGTCCGTGACGACATCCTGGGCGAGCACGCCGTCCATGTCGTCGAGATACCGCTTGAAGCCGGGCACATCGCCGCGCGCCGGCCACGCGATCCGCCCGACGCGGTCGAGATGGTCGAGCGCCTCGGCCACCGGCCGGGGAACGTCCTCGCCGCCGGGGAAGGCCCGGGGCGGCGCCCAGTGCCGCCCCTTCGCCGTCGGATCGACGCCGCGCCACGGCCTTCCCGACTCGCCCGCGCGGGTCCCGGCGCCGGTCAGGTCGCCGATCCGGTATCGCCGCCCGTCCTCGTCCACGTGCCGGTAGAACCTGTCCACGTAGTCCCGGTCGTAGGGCTGGTGGACCCGGTTCCAAGTGTACCGGTTCGAGCGCGAGTAGTGGAGGATCGTATCGTGGACCGGGCCGAACCGGCGGGCGGCGCTGTGGGCGCTGGTGCGTTTCCACACGATTTCGCCGCGGAAGTTGTCGACCCCGAAAATCGCGTCCATCATCACCTTGATGTAGTGGCTCGCGGTCGGGTCGCAGTGGAGGTAGATGGAGCCGGTCGGCTTCAGGATGCCGCGCATCGGCAACAGCCGCTCGGTCATGTAGGACAGGTAGGCCAGCAGGCGCGGCTGCGCATTTCTGAGCGCGTTCAGGCAGCGCGTCCAGAATTCGGCCATGCCGTCGTCGATCCCCGCCTCGCGCATCAGGATCGGCATGTTCCGGATCGCGCGCTCGCGCTCCTCGTCGAGTTCCCACAGGTCGCTGAACGCCTCGATCTGGTCCGGGAGCGGCCGGCCGGTCTCGTCCTTGTAGATGGCGTTGTAGTCGCGGTTGGAGTTGAAGGGCGGGTCGAGGTAGATGAGGTCCACGCTCTTCGCCGGCATGTCCCGCATGATCGTGAGGCAATCGCCGTAGTAGAGCCGGTTCATGCGAGGCGCCTCCCGCCGGGGGCCGCCGGACGCGGCGTCCACACCGCGCCATACCTGCCCGAGCCGCGCGACGCAAGCCCGCCGCCGCGAGCGCGGCGCGCCGCCCGACATCCCATAACCCTGTTTCCGTCGCGGTTCGCGCCGTGCTAACGACACGCCCGGGCGCAATTTCGGGAGGGTTCCGGCATGGCCGGCGAGGCGGGCGAGGGATGGGCGGCGGCGGCGCACCGCCTGTTGCGCGAGCACGGGGTGCGCCAGGTGGGCTATGTGCCCGACGCGGGGCTGACCGAACTCATTAACGCCTGCGAGGCCGACAACGACATCCGCGCCGTCGCGCTCACCACCGAGGAGGAGGGGATCGGCCTCGCGGCCGGGGCCTGGCTCGGCGGCCAGAAGGCGGCGGTGCTGATGCAGTCGAGCGGCGTCGGCAACACCGCCAACGCCATCGCCTCGCTGATCGCCGCCTGCCGGATGCCGCTGTTCGCCATCGTCGCCATGCGCGGCCAGTACGGCGAGTCCAACCCCTGGCAGATCCCGATGGGCCAGGCCGTCGCCCCGCTGCTGCGCAGCGTCGGCGCGCGCGTGCACGAGGTCGAGACGGACCGCGACGCCGTCGAGGCGATCGAGGCGGGCCTCAAGATGGCGTTCCTTTCCGACGCCGCCGTCGCGGTGCTGATCGGCCAGCGGCTGATCGGCGCCAAGTCCTTCGTCGCCGACGCCGCGCCCGAGGAGACGACCCGTGCCGGCGCCTGACCTCGACCGCGGCGCGGCGGTCGCGCGCCTGCTGGCGGCGCGGGGCGACGCGCTGGCGATCGCCGGCCTCGGCTCGCCGGTGTGGGACGTGGCGGGGGCGGACCACCGGCCGGAGAACTTCTACCTCTGGGGCGGCATGGGCTGCGCCGCGATGGTGGGGCTGGGCTGCGCGTTGGCCCAGCCGGGCCGGCGGGTCTGGGTGCTGACCGGCGACGGCGAGGCGCTGATGGGCGCCGGGGCCTTCGCCACGATCGCGGCGGCGCGGCCGCCCAACCTCGCCGTCGTCGTGCTCGACAACGAGCATTACGGCGAGACCGGGATGCAGCGCACCCACACCTTCCACGGCGCGGACCTGGCCGGGATGGCGGCGGCGGCCGGCGTGCCGGAAACGATGACGGTCCGCGACATGGCGGGGGTCGAGGCGCTGGCCCGCGCGCTGTCCGGGGGGCCGCTGCCGCTGGTCGCCGCCGTCAAGGTCGCGCCCGCCGCGCCGCGCCCGGTGCTGCCGGCGCGCGACGGCGCCTACCTGAAAACCCGCTTCCGCCAGGCCGTCCTCGGCGCGACGGAGGCGGTCCAGCCGCGCTGAGGGGCGGACTTTCCGGGTTGGACAGGGGCCGGAAAGCGCCATAAGCTGCGGCGGGCTTTCGGGAGGCGAACCGCCATGCGGGCTTCGGCGCGACAAACCCCGTTGTTTCGCGACCGCCTGGGACAGGCCGTTCGCATCCCGCGCGAATTCGAACTGGCGGCGGAAACGGCGTTCATCCGCCGCGAGGACCGCCGCCTGGTGATCGAACCGGTCGAACCCAGGCCCTCGCTCGCCGAGGTTCTGGCGGGTCTGGAGCCGCTGGACGAGGATTTCCCGCACATCGCCGACCCGCCCGCGCGGCCGGAGGATGTTTTCTGAGTTGGCCCGCTTGCGTTACCTGCTCGACACAAACGCCGTGTCCGACATGATGCGCGAACCCGACGGCGCGCTTGCGCGCCGGGTCGCGGCGCTCGAGGAGGGCAGCTTCGGAGTGAGCGTAATCGTCGCGGCCGAGCTCCGATACGGCGCCGCCCGCCGCGCCTCTCCAAGCCTCGACGAACGTCTGGAAACGATCCTGTCCGCCGTCGATGTGTTGCCGCTCGAAGAGCCGGCCGCGCGGCATTACGGCGCGATCCGGGCCGATCTGGAGCGGGTGGGCCGGAGCATCGGCCATAACGACCTGTTGATCGCGGCCCATGCGAGGGCGTTGGGCGCCGTTCTCGTTACCGATAATGTCGGGGAGTTCCGCCGCGTTCCCGGCCTCGAAGTCGAGAACTGGCGGTAGCCGCTTGCCGCGCCCCGGTCGCGTGGGCCGGTTCGACGCCGTCAAGCCGCTTGTCCCGGAGGGAAGCTCCCATGTACACGCTCTACTATTCGCCCGGCGCCTGTTCGCTGGCCTCGCATATCGCGCTGGAGGAGGCGGGGGCGGCGTTCGAGGCGCGGCGGGTCGATTTCGACGCGGGCGGGCAGCGCGCGCCGGCCTATCTCGCCGTCAACCCCAAGGGGCGCGTGCCGAGCCTGGTCACGCCGCGCGGCGTGCTGACCGAGACGCCGGCCATCCTCGCCTTTATCGCGCAGAGCCATCCCGAGGCCGGGCTGGCGCCGGCGGGCGACCCCTTCGCCTTCGCCGAACTGCAGGCGTTCGCCAGCTACCTCTGCGCGACCGTCCATGTCGCGCACGCGCATCGCGGCCGCGGCCATCGCTGGGCCGACGACCCCGACGCCATCGAGGCGATGCGCCGCAAGGTCCCGGAGACCGTCGCGGCCTGCTTCCAGGCGATCGAGGACGGGATGTTCCGGGGGCCGTGGGCGATGGGCGCGGCCTACACCGTCGCCGACCCCTACCTCTTCACCGTCGCGCGCTGGCTGGAGCGCGACAATGTGGACATCGCCCGCTTTCCCGCCGTCGCGGCCCATTTCGCGGCCATGTCGGCGCGGCCCGCCGTCGCCCGCGCGCTCGCCCGGGAGGCGGGGTAGCGGCGCGCCCGTCCCTACGGCGCCGTGGCGACGCAATTGTTGCCCTCGTGGCGCCAGCCCGCGACCGCGCGGCCGCGCAGGATGAAGGTGGTCTTGCAGGCCATCTCCTCGAACCGGCCGGGCGTCCCGCCGACCGGGGCCGCGTAGGTCGCGTCGCCGAGGCGCCAGGTGCGCAGGATCGGCGGCGCGCCGGGCACATAGACCGTTTCCGAGCGGCGGTAGGTCAGATACCTGTCGCCGGCGCTCTCGTAGACGCTGTCGGGCGGCCCCCAGCGCATGAGCAGTTCGCGCTCGCTCCGGCCGACGAAGGATTCGAGGATCGCCTGGTAGTTCTGCACGGTCGCGCAGCCCGCGAGCGCGAGCACGGCGAGGATCGTGGCGATTTTCCCCATGTCGCAACCCCCTCCATTGCCGGAGCGCAAGCCCGCGCATAACCGGACCCGCGTCTTCCGTTCGCGCGCGAAATCGCCGCGCAAGGGAAGCGTAGCGCTTTTCGTCCGCCAGGGGAAACGGATCGGCGCGGGCCGGCGCGCCCGGCCCCTCACCGCCTGGGGCGATAATCCCGCGGGTCGAGATGCGCGTCGTGGAAAGGTTGGTCCATGGGATACCGTTCGGCTACCGGGCTGTCTTTCAAGGCAGAGGTTCCTGGCCGGTTATCTCGGCGATCGCCCTCACGGCGTCCGACGGCGATCCTCCCCACTCGTTCAGCCAAACGGGGATTCTGCGAACGGGCACCCGCAGCCACGCCGTATCGACGCCCGCCGCCCCGCCATGTTGCGAGCGGATGTCGCCGGCCGCCCAGCGTTCGAGTATCGTTTCTTTTGGCAAAGCCCAGCAATGTACGTCGAAAGGGCTGATCCCCAAACACACCGCGAAGTCGTAACTCTGATCACGAAATTGTTGGAACGCATAGGAGCCATTTGCCCAGAGTGTGTTCATCTTGATTTCAACGCGATTGCTCTCGATGGTTATATCGGCGTCGCCGTCCCCGCATGGGGCGACATCGAATTTCTTGCGAGTCAAATAGTCCGTGACCAGTTTCTCTCCAACTGCGCCCCGCGTTCTGGACGGTGCCGCCTTTATCCAGCCGAAGGGGCTGCCTTTCCACGAAATCGCCCGCGAATCTTCATATTCAGCGCACAGCGCCTTCGAACAGGTCGCCAAAATCCCGACCTCCGGATCGTCGATGCGTGGCATGGCTTTCCCTTCCGTAAATCGCCGGATTGGCGAAGGCGAGGCGATCGGACATTACCCGGATCGCCTCCGGGCTGCTGTCCACCAGAACGGCGCTCCGACCGTTACGGACCGCCGCCTCGCCGGTGGTGCCGCTGCCGGCGAAGAAATCGAGCACCCGGTCTCCGGGATTGCTGTGGACCCGGACTATCCGGTTCAGGATCGCAATGGGTTTTTGCGCCGGATAGCCCGTCTTCTCCTTGCCGGTCGGACTCACGATGGTCTGCCACCAGACATCGGTCGGCGTCTTGCCCCGCTTGGCCTTTTCCGGTCCGACGAGGCCAGGCGCCATATATGGGATTCGGTCGATGTCGTCGTAGCGGAACGTGTATCGGCCCGGGTCCTTGGCGTACCAGAAAATGGTGTCGTGCTTCGCGGACCAACGGCGCTTCGATCGCGCGCCGTAGTCGTAAGCCCACACGATCTCGTTGACGAACGAGTCCCGGCCGAAAATGCCGTCCAGCATCACCTTGCAGTAGTGGGCTTCCCGGTAATCGATATGCAAAAAGAACGACCCGTGGGCCGTGAGCAGGCGATGGGCCTCCCGCAGGCGCGGCTCCATGAACGCCGCGAAGTCTTCGAACGCATCGTCGAAACGGGATTCCCCGAGATACACGGTCTTGTACCGTTTGCCCTGGAAGCCGGTCCGATCGCCGTCATCGTCGCGAACGGTTCTCAAGCGCTTCCTCGCCTGGGGCCGGCCGGTGTTGAACGGCGGGTCGATGTAGATCAGGTCGAACGACCCGGACGGGAAATTCGGCGTAACGGCCAGACAGTCGCCGAGGTGTATCTCCGGCGGGATCATGCTCGCGCCTTCGGGGCGAAACCATTGTCGGCGGCGAGATCGGGATGACGCGGGCGCTTGCCTTTCGGACGCGCTTCGATCCGATCCGCCGCGGCGCGCTTGGTCGCGGGTTCCTCGATCATTCCGGCCCCTGAAAAGCAATACCCCCTGGGGGCCCTTGCGGGCAAGTCCCAAGGGGAGCAAGTGGTCGGGAGCATGGCGCGCGGATTGGGCGGGCGTCAATGCTTTTTTCCGGGCCCAGGTTTGGCCCGTGTCCCGCCCCCTCTTTCTCGGCCCCCATCGCCGCCCGCCCCCATCGCATCCGCGATCCGGCCGCGCCGGGGCGGATCGGGCCTGTACCGGGGCGCGCCCGGCTTGCTAAAAGGGCCGCGCCCGGCCGCGCCGCGCGGCCCGGGAACCGACACCGCAGGGAGGCCCGGGGCATGGGCGACACGAACCCGACCGCCATCGAACTGGAAGCGCTGAGGCGCTGGGACACGCCGACGATCTGCAACGGGCTGGAGCATCTCGGCGTCGAGTTCCGAACCAAGAGCTTCACGGTCGAGCACATGCACTGTTTCGACCCCTCCCTGCCGCCCATCGTCGGCTACGCGCGCACCGCGACGATCCGCGCGATGACGCCCGCCGAGGACACGCCGGAACAGGCCCGCGACAAGCGCGCCGCCTATTACGAGACGATCGCCGCCGATCCCGCGCCCTCCATCTCCGTCATCCAGGACCTCGACCCGATCCCGGGCTTCGGCGCGTTCTGGGGCGAGGTCAACACGGCGATCCACCGGGGCCTCGGCTGCCTCGGCGTCGTCACCAACGGCTCGTTCCGCGACATCGACGCCTGCGCGCCCGGCTTCCAGCTTCTCGGCGGCAAGGTGGGGCCGAGCCACGCCTGGGTGCACCTCGTCGAGATCGGCCGCGAGGTCGATATCTTCGGCATGTCGGTCCGCCCGGACGACATCGTCCACGCCGACCGCCACGGCGCGGTGGTGGTGCCCCGTCGCTGCGTGCGCGAACTGCCCGCCGCGATCGACCTGCTGACCCGGCGCGAGGCGGTGATCCTGGAGGTGGCGCGCGCGCCCGGCTTCGATGTCGAGGTCCTGAAGAAAGCCATGGCCGATTCGGCCGAAATCCACTGAGGAGGACGACCGGCCATGACGACGGCCCCGAACAAGAAGCGCGTGCTGGTCCTGCAGGGCCTGCACCCCGCCGGCATGGCGATGCTGGAGGCGCGGGACGACGTGGAGATCGTGCGCTGCGATTCCACCGACGAGGCCGACATCGCGGCGGCGGCCGAGGGCGTCCACGCCATGACCGTCCGCGTCGCGCCGATCACCAAGCGGATCGTGGACGCGGCGCCGGAGCTGATGGTGGTCTCGCGCCACGGCGTCGGCTACGACTCGGTCGACCTGGACGAGTTGAACCGGCGCGGCGTCCCGCTCTGCATCGCCGTCCACTCCAACATGGTCTCGGTGGCGGAGCAGGCGATGGCCTTCCTGCTGGCGCTCGCCAAGGAGATCGCGTTCTACGACCCGGTCGCGCGCCGGGACGACTGGGCGGACCGCTTCCCGACGCGCGGTTTCGAACTGGAGGGCAAGAACCTCTTGGTCGTCGGCTTCGGCCGGATCGGCAGCCGGGTCGCCAGGCGCGCCAGCGGCTTCGACATGAAGGTGTACGCCTACGACCCCTATGTGGACGACGCCGTCATCCGCGCCGGCGGGGCGGAGCCGGTGGCGGATTGCGACGCCGCGCTGCCGGAGATGGACGCGGTCGCCGTCCACTGCATGAAGACGGCGGAGACCACGGGCATGTTCTCCGCCGCCCAGTTCGCGGCGATGAAGCCCACTTCCGTGATCGTCAACTGCGCCCGCGGCGGCATCATCGACGAGGACGCGCTGCACACGGCGCTGACGACCGGGCAGATCCGCGCGGCCGCGCTCGACGTGCTGGAGGACGAGCCGTCCTCCGCCGACCACCCGCTGTTCGCGCTCGACAACATCCTGCTCGCCCCGCACATCGCCGGCGTCACGGTCGAGTCGATGGAGCGGATGGCGAAACAGACGGTGGACAACGTGCTGCGCGTGTTCGACGGCCGGCCCGATCCGGACTGCGTCGTCAACGCCCACACGCTCCAGGGCTGACGCCCGCGCCCGCCCGCAAAGCGAACCCGAAACCCGCCCCGCGCGCCCGCGCGAGAGAGGAAACCCCGATGCAAAACCGCCTTCGCGAGGTCTGGAGCGCCGGCCGTCCGGCCCTGAACGGCTGGCTCGGCATTCCGAGCACCTTCTCCGCCGAAATCCTGTCCAGGCAGGATTTCGACTCGATCACCATCGACCTCCAGCACGGGCTGATCGACTACACGACCGCCGTGCCGATGATGCAGGCGATGTCGGGCGGCACGGCGACCGTGCTGTGCCGGGTGCCCTGGCTGGAGGCCGGGATCATCATGAAGCTGCTGGACGCCGGCGCGCTCGGCATCATCTGCCCGATGGTCAACAGCCGGGAGGAGGCCGAGCGCTTCGTCGGCGCCACCCGCTACGCGCCCGACGGCTACCGCAGTTCCGGGCCGGTGCGCGCGGGGATCGTCCACGGCGACTACCATGGGGAGGCGAACGCCCAGATCGTCTCGATGGCGATGATCGAGACCGAGGAGGCGGTGAACAACGCCGAGGCGATCTGCGCCACGCCGGGCCTGACGGGCATCTATGTCGGCCCCAGCGACCTCTCGATCACCATGGGCGAGGCGCCGGGGCTGGACCGCAAGCCGGGCAAGGTGCGCGACGCGATCGCTCATGTCATGCAAACCGCCAAGGCGGCCGGCATCAAGGCCGGCCTGCACTGCATGACTCCCGCCTACATCAAGGAGATGTACGCGGCCGGCTTCGACTTCGCCACCCTGTCCAACGATGTGCGCCTGCTGACGCAGGCGGTGTCGTCCGGGGTCGCCGAGGTCCGGTCCTGAGCCGGGGCGCGGGAGCCGTGGCGGGGGTGCGCCGCGCGGGCGGGCAGGTCCATGTCCCGGCCGGGCCGCTGGAGGCGCTGGTCGCGCGGACCTTCGCCGGCCTGGGCTGCTCCGGGGCGGAGGGCGCGCGCATCGCCGGCCGGCTGGTCGGCGCCAACCTGCGCGGGCACGACAGCCACGGCGCGATCCGCGTCCCCCGCTACGCGCAGTGGCTGCGCGACGGCGTGCAGGTCGCCGGCGCGACGGTCGATGTCGTCATGGAGAGCGATGTCCTGGCGGTCCTCGACGGCAAGTACGGCTTCGGCCAGACCGTCGGCGAGCAGGCGGTCGATATCGGGATCGCCAAGGCCGCGAAGGCCGGCGTGGCGATGGTCGCGCTGCGCAATTCCGGCCATCTGGGGCGGATCGGCGACTGGGCCGAGCGCGCGGCGGCGGCGGGGCTGGTCTCGATCCACATGGTGAATGTGCGCGGCAGCCTGCTGGTCGCGCCCTTCGGCGGCGTCGACCGGCGCATGAGCACCTCGCCCTTTTGCGCCGGCGTGCCGTTGGACGGCGGCGAGGCGCCGATAATCCTCGACATGGCGACCTCCGTGGTGGCGGAGGGCAAGGCGCTGGTGGCGCTGAAGGGCGGCAAGCCGCTGCCGGCCGACGCGGTGGTCTCGGAGACCGGCGAGGTCACGGGCGACCCGCGGCCGCTCTACGGCGAGACGCGCCAGGGCGCGTTCCCCAACCCCGCCAACGGGCCGGGCGCGCTGCGCGCCTTCGGGGAGCACAAGGGGTCCGGCCTCAACTTCCTGATGGAAATGATGGCCGGCGCGCTCGCCGGCTCGGGCTGCGCCGGCGCGCTCGGCGAGCCGAAGCGGCGGTTCTGCAACGGCATGTTCTCGATCTACCTGTCGCCGGAGGCGTTCGGTCATTCGGACGACTCCTTCGTCGGCGAGGTGCGGGCCTATGTCGCCTTCCTGAAAAGCGCGCGGCCGGTCGCGCCGGGCGGGGAGGTGCTGGTCCCCGGCGAGAAGGAGCGCCGCGTCATGGCCGAACGCCTGCGCGACGGCCTGCCGCTGGCCGAGGAGGCGTGGGCCGACATCCTCGTCGCGGCCGGCGAGGCGGGCCTCGCCCAACGCGAAATCGAGGACATCCTGGGCGGCCCGCCCCGGCCCTGAGCGGCGCCCCGGCCCTGAGCCGGGGGCCAGGAGGGGAAGGGGCGCCGCCGCCGGGGAGGGCGTCGCGTCCCGTCGCCGAACGAAGACGCCCGTTCTCTCGAAGCCGGCGCCGCCGGGCCCCGGAACAAGTCCGGGGCGCCGCTCGGGGGTCGCGCGCCGCGCGCGTAGCCGGACAATCGGTTGAAAGTTCTTGAAATTATCCCGCCGCGCGTCTATGTTGCGCGGCACGGACGAGGAGCGGTCGAGGCCGGGCGCGGGACGCGCCGGCCGGGCGGGCGGGAGGCCCGCCGCCGCGATCCCCTCCCCGAAAACCCCCATGGCGACGCCGAAGCGGGATGCGAAGGCGGCGCGGGCGCGGGACGCGCCCGGCCATGCCCCCGCAACGCTCGCGCGCCGCCCCGCGCCTCCGCCGGGCCGCGCGCCCGACGGAGACCGTGTCCATGGACATCGATTGGAGCTTCATTTCCGGCCACGAGGGCGGCCAGCGCCTCGACGGCTATGTCCCCAAAAACAGCCAGGGGGAAGTTTACAAAAATTCCGGCGTGACGATCGCCACCGGCGTCGATCTCGGACAACGCGACATGGCGGAACTCGAACGCCTCCGCGTGCCGGCGGACCTGCGGGAGAAACTGGCGCCCTATCTCGGCCTCAGGCGGGCCGAGGCGGACCTTTTCGCGACGGCCAACCCCCTGGCAATCTCGCAAAGCGAGGCGAACGAGCTTGACCGCCTTGTCGGGGGCGGCATACTAGAGCCCCTGGAGCGCGCCTACAACCGCGCCGTCATGGGCAAGCGGCCGCCGCGCAAGCGATTCTCGGAATTGCCGCGCCCGGTCCGGACCGTGATCGTTTCGGTCGCTTGGCACCGCGGTTCGGGGTTGGCAAGGGCGACGCCTCGTTTCTGGAGCTATGTGACGGAGCAGGACTGGTGGGGCGCCTACGACGAGTTGATGGATTTCAAGGACGAGCACGGTCCGCGTCGGCGGACGGAAGCCCGGTATTTGAGGCGGTGGCTGGACACGCAGCCCGACCGGCGGCGGCGTTGACCGTCCTCCTCGCCTTCGTCGCGGCGCTGGGCGCGGCCTGTTTCGCGCCCGACGCCCGCGCCGGCGAGGCGGGGCTGGCCCCGCCGGACTGCCGCGCCCTGCTGCCTGCGCTCGACGATCCGTACAATTTTCCCGACGAAGAGGGAGCGCGGACGAATTGGAACTATGTCCCCTGCGTGTTGTGGGTGTTCCGCGCTCTGGCGGAACCCTACCGCGCCGACGATTTCCACCCCTCCGCCCCGATGCTCGACGTCTGGAACAGGCTGGACCTGCGCTTCGTGCCGTGGATGCCCGGCGGCAGCCACTGGGGAGACCTGCCGGAACCCGTCTATTTGCGCGACCAGGCCTCGGGACGCCTCGCCGTGAGCGGGTTTCCCGAGGAGGAAGGCGCCGAACCGCCCGACTACGAACTGCATCCGGACCATTTCGACATCGCGTTCAAATGGGATGGCCGCGATCGCTGGTATCGGCTCGGGTATTATCGTGGGCGGGCCGACTGGACCGGGGACGGCCGCGCCGACCTGCTGATCGTGTGGGAAGAGGACGCCGCCCTGGGGACCTATCTCAGCAGCTACGTCATGGTAATCGCCGCGGACGGCCCCGGCCGGGCCTTGCGCGCGATCCACTACAAGGACTGGCTCCTCGCCAACGCGGATCGCGTGCGCCCGCTGCTCGCGCCGGGGAAGGAATGAAGCGATGGCCGAACGCGCAACCCGGCCGGCGGCGGCGTTGACCGCCCTCCTCGCCTTCCTCGCGGCGCTGGGCGCGGCCTGTTTCGCGCCCGGCGCCCGCGCCGACGGGACGCCGCCGAGCTACATGCCGGAGGTCGAATCCATCCTGGAGTGGAACGAGGATGTTCGGAACACCGGCATAACCGAGGCGGACGTGGTCGGGTTGCGGCCGCCGGACTGCCGCGCCATGACGGCCGCGCTGGACGACCCGGAGGAGTTTCCCGACGAGGAAGGATCGCGGACGAGTTGGAAATACATCCCCTGCGTGTTGTGGGCGTTCCGCGCCCTGGCGGAACCCTACCGCGCCGACGATTTCCGCCCCTCCGCCCCGATTCTCGACATCTGGAACGGGCTGGACCTGCGCTTCGTGCCGGGAATGCCCGGCGGCAGCCACTGGGAAGACCTGCCGGACCCCGTCTACCTGCGCGACCAGGCCGCGGGCATCCTCGCCTCGAACGGGTTTCCCGAGGAGGAAGGCGCCGACCCTCCCGCCTACCGGCTGCATCCGGACTATTTCACGATCTCGTTCAAATGGGAGGGGCGCGACTCCTGGTATCGGGCCGCGGGCTATCTCGGCCGCGCCGACTGGACCGGGGACGGCCGCGCCGACCTGTTGATACGCTGGTACGAGAGCGCCGCTCGGGGAACATATCGCAGCCGCGATGTCATGGCGGTTACGACGGACGGTCCCGGCCGGCCCTTGCGCGCGATCGATTACAAGGACTGGCTCCTCGCCAACGCGGATCGCGTCCGCCCGCTGCTCGCGCCGGAGAGGGAGTGAGGCGCCGGCGCTCCGCCGCCGGTCAACCCGCGCGCAGCATCTCCGGCGTGACGGCGCGCAGCACATCCGGCGGCGCCGGCGCGATCCAGGTGAGGCCGTTCGCGCGCGCCAGCGCCTCCAGCGCGCCGCTGGCGAGCATGTCCTCCAGGACGCGCCCGGTCTCGGCGATCAGCGCCTCGTTCCCGGCCAGCGCCAGGAAGCCGTGGTTGACGCCCACGGGATGCGCGTAGCCGCTCCAGGCGAGGCCGCCTTCGGGGTTGCGGCGGCGCCGCCAGTCGTAGCGGTGCAGTTCGATCAGCGCCGCGTCGAACGCGCCGGCCTCCAGCCCCTCCAGCGCCGCGTCGCCCGGCGCCACCTGGACCATGTCGTCCATAAGGCTTCCGCCGTCGTGGCGGACCAGCAGCGCGCCGGCGAGCGTGGCGGCCTCCGCCGCGATCCGCTTGCCCGCGAGGTCCCGCAGGCGGCGCACCGTCCCGATCCCGGAGTCCGGCCCGAGGACGATGGCGAAGGCGGTGCGGCGGTAGGGCCGGGTCGGCGCGACGACGCCGAGGCGCACGGTCTTCCAGCGGTCGGCGGGCTTGCGGCCCTCGTAATCCGGCAGCCGGCCGATCCCGGGCGCCGGCGGCTCGCGGAGCGCGGCGGCGAACAGCGGGTATCCGCCCAGCAGGTCGCAGAACCCGTTGGCGAGCAGCGCGTTGGCCTCCCAGGCCGGGATGTTCTCGTCGTCGTTCTCGCTCTCGAACCACTGGACGGCGAGCGGCCGGCCCATCGCGTCGGCCACCGCGCCCGCGACGGCGAGGTCGAAGCCGCCCCGGCGCTTGCCGAACTTGTAGGAGAAAGGCGGGCTGTCTTCCTCCAGGCAGACGGCGAGCGGCTCCGCGGCGCGCGGCGCGCCGGGCGCGGCCGCGAGTCCGGCGGCGATCGCGCCCGCCAGCAGCAGGGCGCCGACCGGGCGGCGTTCGCGCGTCATTTCGTTTTCCCCCTCGTGCGGACATAGGCCCAGAGCGCGTCCATCGCCTCGTCGTCCAGGATATCGCCCCAGGGGGGCATGTCGTTCCTGCCCTCCTTCACCGACTTGTCGAAGCGGTCGCGCTTGTCCAGCGGGAACTTGCGCAGGTCGGTGGCGCGGGTGCCCCGGTTCACCATGTTGGCGCCGTGGCAGATGATGCAATAGGTCGCGTAGAGGCTCTTGCCGGCGGCGGCGCGTTCGGCCTCGTCGGCCCGCGCCCCGGGTGCGCCCCAGGCAAGGGCGAGGACAAGCGCCGGCGCCAGCGGCGCGAGGGCGGCGCGGCGCGTCTTGCGGGCGCGCGGAACGGGCGTCTCGGTCATGTCGAGGGTCTTTGCGACTGTCGGGAGCGGGCCCCCGGGCGGGGGCCGCCGGACGCGCCGGCGGCCCCCTGTCGAAGGCGGGAGGGCTACTCCTCCATCAGGGCGAAGGTCCAGATGGACCCGCCGGCCGGGATGCTGTCGAGCAGCTTCACGGTCTCGGTGTGCGCCGCCCCCATGACGGGGAAGTAGTTGCGATAGGCGCCGCCGGTGCCGCTCAGCACGGTGATGTACTGCACGCCGTCGCTTTCCCAGGTGATCGGCAGGCCGATGATGCCGGAGCCGGTGCGGAACCGCCACAGCTCCTCGCCGGTCTCGGCGTGGAAGGCCATGAACTCGCCGGTCAGCGTGCCGGTGAAGACCAGGTCGCCGCCGGTCGCCATCGCGCCGGCCATGTTGGCGAGGTCGAACCCGGCCTCCCATTTCGACTCGCCGGTCAGCGGGTCGATGGCGCGGAACACGGAGTGCGGCTGCCCCTCCTCCATGGAGAGCGAGGCCTCGCCGAGGTCGATGCCGAGATAGAAGGTCGCCTTCACGTATTTCGGCTCGATCGGCTTGTAGCCCATGCCCATTTCGAGCGTGTTGGCGTAGGCCAGCCCGGTCTTCGGGCTGTAGGCCATCGGGTTCCAGTTCTTGCCGCCGAAGGCCGACGGGTAGACCTGCACCTTCTCGCCGGTGGTCCGCATGTGCTGGGTGAGTTCGGACTCGATCGGCCGGCCGGTCTCCATGTCGATCCCTTCCGCCCAGTTCAGGTACTTGACGAACTGGTTGGCGCGCAGCAGCTCGCCGTTCTCGCGGTCGATCACATAGAAGAAGCCGTTGCGGTCGGCGTGCATGATGACCTTGCGCATCGCGCCGTCGACCTCGATCTCGGCCATGATGTTCTCGTTCACGCCGTCGTAGTCCCACGGGTCGTTCGGCGAGAACTGGTAGTGCCAGGCGATCTCCCCGGTCTTCGGCCGCAGCGCCAGCACCGAGCCGATATAGAGGTTGTCGCCCTTGCGGAACTCGGCGTTCCACGGCCCGCCGTTGCCGGTCCCCCAATAGACCAGGTTGAGGTCGGGGTCGTAGCTGCCGGTGATCCAGGTCGAGGCGCCGCCGTGCTTCCAGGTGTCGCCCGGCCAGGTCTCGTTGCCCGGTTCGCCGGGGCCGGGCACGGTGTAGCGCCGCCACATGTGCGCGCCCGTCTTCGGGTCCCAGCCGTCGATGAAGCCGCGGATGCCGTACTCCGCGCCGGAAATGCCGGTGATCAGCACGCCGTCGGCCAGCAGCGGCGCGACCGTCATCGAATAGCCGTCGGAATAGTCGATGGCGTGGGAGCGCCAGACTTCCTCGCCCGTCTTCATGTCGATGGCGATGACATGGGCGTCCAGCGTGACGCGGTACAGCATACCGTCCTGGATCGCCGCGCCGCGGTTCACGATGCCGCAGCAGACGATGCGCGGCGTCTCCGGCGGGTACTCGATCGCGTTGACCCAGACGCGCTTGCCGGTGGCGGCCTCGATCGCGTGGGTCGTGTCGTGGGTGGTCACGTACATGACCCCCTCGTGGACCAGCGGCTGCGACTCCTGGCCGCGGTTGTCGGCGAGGCTGTAGTTCCACACCGGGACGAGCCGCTTCACGTTGCCGGCGTTGATGCCGTCCAGCGGGCTGTAGCGCTGCAGGCCCTGGCCCATGCCGTAGGTCAGGACGTCGCCGGTCGTCGCGGCGTCGTTGCGGATGTCCTCCACGCTCTGCGCGAAGGCCACGGTCGGGGCGAGCGCGACAACCAGGGCGCTCGCGAGGCGTTTCAACATGTGCGGTCCCTCCTCCTGTCCGGGCGGGCTGTCCGGTCTCCGCCGGCTCCGCCGGAGCCGGAACATCGCCCCTCCCGCGCGGATTTGCAAGCCCGGCCGCGCGCGGCGTTTCGCGGCGGTCCCGCCCGCGCCGCCGCGCTATCCGCCGCCGGCCCCGGCCCGGCCCAGCGCGCGGGCGCCGGCGCGGCGCGCGAGTTCGGCGGCGCAGCCCGCCAGCAGGCCCCAGAAGGGGCCGGTCCAGACCGTGACGCCGGCGGAGACCGCGATCGCCGGCCACAGCGCCGGCGCGCTCTCGAACAGCCGCTTCGACAGCGCCAGTTCGATCGACGCCGCCAGCAGCAGCGCGCCCAGCCCGGCGGCGGGGATCGCGGCGATCGCCGCCGGCCCGGCCGGCAGGACCGCCAGCGCCGCCAGCATCGCCCCCATCAGGAGCGGCGCCGTCCCGGTCCGCGCGCCGAAACGGTAATGCGCCGCCAGCCCGCCCGCGCCATGGCACATCGGCTGCGCGCCGAGCGGCGTGAGCAACAGGTTGGCGAGGCCGCTGGTGATCGAAAGCCGGGCCGGCGTCGCGTGGGCGGCGCGGTCGCCGAAATAGTCGCCCGCGACCAGCGCCGTCACCAGCACCGCGTTGGTGACGGTGAGCGAAAGCTGCGGCAGCGCGAGGACGGAGACCGCGCGCTCCAGTTCGGCGACGCCCGGCCATGGCGGCGGGGCGAGGGCGAGGCCGCCGGCCGGCGCGATCTCCAGGCCCGGCGCGCCGAGGAAATGCGCCGCCAGCGCCGACGCCGCCAGCGCGACCGGCGCCCAGGGCCAGCGCGGGGCGGCGAACATCCCGGCCAGCGCCGCCAGCGCGACGGCCGCGACGACCGGCGCGCCCGCCATCATCTCCAGGCTCATCCAGCCCAGCGTCGCGCCGAGGCCGACCTGCAGGCCGGTCAGCGCCGCGACGGGCACGAGCCGGGCGATGCGCGCGATCCATCCGGTCGCGCCGAGCAGCAGCAGCGCCGCGCCGAGCATCGCGCCCGAGGCCGCCAGTTCCGCCGGCGTCGCCCCCGCGGTCAGGATCACCGCGCCGACGGCCTTCATCGGCTGGACCGGGATCGGCAGCCGGTAGTACAGCGCGCTCCCGATATAGAACGCCGCGAAGCCGAGCAGCACCGGCGCCGGCGCCAGCCCGGCCACCGCGATCGCGCCCAGCATCAACGGCAGCAGCGTCCCGAGGTCCCCGAACGCGCCGCCGAACTCCCGCAAGTCCAGGACGAAGGGATTGCCTCTGCCGCCGCCCATGCCCACGCGTCCCGCCCGCTTGCTCCCACACCGCCGTATAGCGCGCCGCGCCGGGGCTGGCCATGGGGGGAGCGACGGCCCTACCCGCCGACCTTACGGAGGAGTTGCTCGCGCGCGTCCCGGCCCTCGGCGGACTCTGTCGCGGTCAGGAACAGGCACTTGCCGCCGCTCTGGCGCTCCCACAGCGCGCCGACGGCCTCCTTCTCGGCGGTGTCGGGCGTATCGGCGAGATGGGCGCCCTTGTATTCGACGACCAGGAGCCGCCCATCCGTCAGTTCGACCGCGAAATCCGGATAAAACCGGCCATTCGCCAACGGCAACCGGAAAGACGCCGGATGGTTCGCAATGTTGCGGATCCAGAATCGTGTCCGGGGCAGGCTGTCGATGGCCCGGGCGCATTGTTCCTCCTCGCCCCCGGCGGCTCCGTCGAAGGCCGGAACCTTGTTCGGGCCGAGAAAATGCCTGTTCGGCCACCACGGGCCGCGATAGAGGCGCTGGCCCTCGTACATGCCGTCGCGGAACGCGAACGCCATGTCGAAGGAGATTTCGGGCCGGGCGTCCGGCTCGAACAAGGCTGCTCGGTAGGCGCGGCCGCGCTCGTTTTCCCGGGCGGCCGCGATCGCGTCCCGCGCCGCGCGGGCGAGGACGAACTTGCAGCGCGTCAGCGCGGCGATCGCGATTCCGCGCCGGACGGTCAGATGCCGGACCAGATCGCTCGACCATCGCAGCAGATCGCCCTGGGCGATGTCGGGCGCGCGCAGCCGCTTGTCGAGCCACGCGGCGAGGTTCGCCGCCGTCCAGCCTTCGACCGCGAAATCCAGCGACGGCGCCTCTTCCTCTCCGGCGTAGCTAAAAACCGGCCGTCCGCCGCCGATATCGATCTCGAAGCCGCGCGATGTTTCCCGAAGCTCGAACTCGTTCGCCCGCGGCAGGAACGGGTGGTCGAGGATCGACCAGTCGCTCCATTCCATGAAGATGTCGGTGTCGGCGATCTCCAGTTCCCCCTGGATGCGCGCCGCGAGGCCCGGCACGATGAACGGCTCGCCGCGCGCGGCGGGAGACAGGCGATTCCGAACCTCGGCCCGGTATCGCGCGGCCGCTTCCGCCAGGCCGGGCCGCGCCGCGGGAGGAACGACGTCCGCGATCCCGGCCTCCAGCCCGTCGCCGATCCATCCCTCCACCTCGATTTCGATTCCGCCGCCGGCCGCGGCGCGCGCGGTCACGCCGTCGAGCGCGGCCAGCGCGGCGAGCGTGTCCGCCGGCGCGGGGACGACATGCGCGAAAACCGGCTTGCCTGGCGGCTTCCGGTCGAAAAGGCCTCCCTCCAGGTCGAGCGCGTACCCGGCCGGCTCGATGTTTTCCCGCGCCTCCTCCTCGTCGAACCCCATCTTCGTCAGCTTGTCCGCCAGCGCGTGCGCCGCTCGGCCGAAGGACGGTTCGGAGACGAAGGCGTAGGCCCGGTTGAGCGCCGCTTCCCTCCGACGCCTGGCGAAGGGCATCCGCAGCACCCGGCCCAGCAACTGCTCCACGTCGGTCGCGCTCTGGATGCGCGAAACCGAGCAGAACACATAGGCGAAGGAACAGTCCCACCCCTCCTTCAGCGCCTTCACCGTGACGACATGCTCGATCGGGCATCGCGGGTCGAGCAGGTCGATCCCGTCCAGTTCGCGTTGTTCCCCGGTCGCCACCGCGATCTTTTCCTCGGGCACGTTCTCCGCCTCGATCAGGTGGCGGCGCAACACGGCCGCCGGGACCTCTCCGGCGCGATCCTGGGCCTGGAACAGGGCGATGGGGCGCACGCCGTCGGGATCGCGCCGCGCCGCCTCGGCGAGTTCGGCCCGTTTCGCCACGGCGCCGTTCACGGCGGCCTGCCACGAATCGTGCTCGCGCAGCACGACGGGCAGCTTGATCATCTCCTCGTCCTTCAAATCCTGCGCGCTCGCGGCGTGCAGGATGTTGGAATCGGCGCGCGGCGTCGCGGTGAACTCGACGATGGCCGAGGGGTTCAGCCGCGCCTGCATTTCGCGCGTGAGGCCGGTGACGGCATTGTGCGCCTCGTCCACGATCGTAAGCGGGCGATGGATATGCAAGAGATTGGCGAAGGAGAATTTCGGCCCGCCGTCGTCGAGCCGCTCGAGGCCGGCGGGAAACCGCCGGAGCCGGGCGAAGTGCGGCTCCATGTCCTCGTGATGGGCATAGACCTTGCGGCCTACCGTGTCCTTCACGCGCAGCGCCTGGATCGTGCCGACGACGACGCAGCAATTGGCCTCCAGGTCGCGGGGCCGGACATGGGCGAAGTCGGCGATGTCGAAAACGCGCACATGGCCGTCGAAAGCGTCGTCGAGCGCCCGGCGATAGGGATGGTCGAGATTCTTCAGCGCCTCGGCGGTCTGCAGGCGGATTGTCTTTGTCGGCGTGAGCCAAAGAACGAGCGGGCGATCCGTCTCCATCCAGGCGTCGCGGGCGATGGCGGCCGCGCGGGCGGCGAGCACGGTCTTGCCGCCTCCGGTCGGCAGTCGCAGGCAGACATAGGGGGTTTCCTCCAGGCCCGGGAGCGGCCGGTACGGGCGCCGCCGGCCGAGCCGGGCCGCGCGCTCCGGTTCGGCCGTTATCTTGTCGAAGGCGGCCGCCGCGCCGGCGACGCGCGCCTCCTCCAGATACAGGCGCAGCGCGTCGAGGGTTTCCCGCTGGTAGCGCTTCAGGGTCTGGGGTTCGGGGTTCATGCCGTCGCCTCCCGGCCGCGCGCCGCGATCTCGTAGGGGATTTGCCGGAACGTCACGCCCTCGCGCGCCAGCGTCGCGGGCGCGAGGCGCGAACTTTCGCCGTAAACGGTGAGCGGGCCGGCGAAGCCCGGCCCGGCGGCGTCGAGGCCGGCGCGGATCGCGGCCAGCGTCGCGCGGGTCAGCACATTGCCGCCGCGCGGGCGCCTGTCGCCGAGAACGCCGTTGTAGAGCAGCGCCCGGGCGCGCCCCTCGTGAACGCCGAGTACGGGGGAGGCGGCGGCGCCCGCGGGCTGGCCGTTCCAGGCGCGGCCGGTCTCCGAGAACCAGACATGGGCGGCGAGCACGGGAAAGACGACGCCGGGCTGGATACGCCCGTCGGAGTCGAAGGCGGGCGGGCCGAGGCGGTGGAAGCGGAACCCGCCGCCGCCGCGCCAGCCCAGCGCCTTCGACACGCCGCCCTCCTCGCCCTCGACGACGCGGGCGAGCCGGGGCGCGCAATGGGTTACGGCGTGGTCGCCCATCTCGATCCCGATCCAGCGCCGCCCCATCTTGTGCGCGACGGCGGCGGTCGTGCCGGAGCCGAGAAAGGAGTCGAGGACGAGGTCGCCGGGATTCGTCGCGATATGGAGGATGCGCTGGATCAGGCGTTCGGGTTTCGGGGTGCCAAAAACATCCGCTCCGAACAGCTTAACGATTTCCTGTTTCGCGACCTGCGTATGGCCAACATCCTCGTAACTCCAGAGCGTTTGCGGAACAACGCCCTGCTTTACTTCGCTCAAATATATCTTCGGTGCAGGGACGTTGTTGCCGTTCTTTCCCCACCAGATGCGTCCGTCCCGATCCATCTCCCAGAATTTTTCCTCCGAAACGCGCCAATACGACCCAGCCGGAGGCCCAGCGATGAGGCGACCACTTGGACATCGGATGCTGTAAGTTCCTCTGCTATAGAAATTTCGAGCCGCGAGGTTATTGGGGCGCCACTGACCTCGTGGGTCGTCGTCTGGATTCTTGTACATTTTGTTTTGTTTTTCCGTTCGCGGCATAGGATTGGGCATCCAGGTTTCGGAATTTCGTCCATATACCAGAACATGGTCGTGATCTTCGGAAAAATGCCGAGCACTCGATTTCGGCGCATAGTTTTTTCGCCATATCACATTAGTAATGAAGTTTTTCCGCCCAAACAATTCGTCCATGACGACCTTGAGATAATGTCCCTCGTGGTCGTCGATGGAAACCCAGATCGAGCCGTCCTCGGCCAGCAGGTCGCGCAGCAGTTCCAGCCGCGGCCACATCGTCGCCAGCCATCGGGCGTGCTCCAGATTGTCCTCGTAATGCGCGAAGGCCGACCGCGTATTGTAGGGCGGGTCGATATAGACGCATTTCACCTTTCCGGCGAAAAACGGAAGCAACGCCTTCAACCCCTCCAGGTTGTCCCCCTGGATCAGCATGTTCCCGGCTTCCGGATCGCCCGCCGAAAGCTCGCGCGCCTCCTCCAGCAGCCGGTACGGCGCCCGCGACGCCGCCCGAATGTCCGCCTCCCGCGTCAGCCAGTTCAGGGTCGGCATCGTTTCCCCCGCCGTTCCGCCCGCGCGCCGCGGCCCCGGACCGCCGCGATCCCGCCGCGCGGACCGCTCGCCGGTATAGCCGGTTCCGGCCGCCCCGTCGAACCGCTTGCCCGGCGGGCGGGGGCGGGGCAGGATGGGGGGTCTCGACGCCGGGGAAGGGGGAGGAGGCCGCCATGCTGTCGGAAGCCCAGGTCGCGCGGTACAACGAGGCGGGATACGTCATCCCGGACTTCCGGATGCCGGAGGACACGCTCGACGCCATCGCGGACCGCCACGCCCGCCTGCTGGACAAGCATCCGGAGTTCCGCGACTACTGCCCCGCGCTGCTGCAATACGACGAGGGGTTCGCGGACTACTGCCGCGACGACGACATCCTCGACATGGTGGCGCAGCTGATCGGCCCCGACATCGCGCTGTGGAACTCCAGCTTCTTCGCCAAGCCGGCGCTGAACGGCAAGGCGACGCCGTGGCACCAGGACGGCGAATACTGGCCGATCCGCCCGCTCGCCACCTGCTCGGTCTGGCTGGCGGTGGACGACTCGACGCGCGAGAACGGCTGCCTGCGGATCATCGAGGGCTCGCACAGGGAAAAGCGCCTGCTCGAACACGAGACCAACCCGAGCGACGACCTGACGCTGAACCAGGAACTGCTGAAGTCGGAATACGACGAGGGGCGCGCCGTCGACCTGGTGCTGGAGCGCGGCCAGATCTCGCTGCACGACGTCTACCTGGTGCACGGCTCGGAGCCGAACGTCTCCGGCAAGCCGCGCCGGGGCATGACCATGCGCTTCATGCCCACCACCAGCGTGTTCGACCACCGGCTGGCGCGCGAGCAGTTCGCCAACATGCGCGTCCCGGACCATTCCGAGCGCAAGATCTACCACATGCGAGGCACGGACCGCTCCGGCCGGAACAAGCTGATCCACGCCTGAGGGCGGCCGGGGGCGGCGCGGCGCGGCGCGCGCCCCGCCCGCCTACCCCATCGTCGGCATGGTGAACTCGGCGCCGGCGCGGATGCCGGTCGGCCAGCGCGCCGTCACCACCTTGTAGCGGCTGTAGAAGCGCACGCCCTCCGGCCCGTGCATGTGGTGGTCGCCGAACATCGAGCGTTTCCAGCCCCCGAAACTGTGGAAGGCGAGCGGCACCGGGATCGGCACGTTCACGCCGACCATGCCGATATTCACCCGGTTCGCGAAGTCGCGCGCGGCGTCGCCGTCGCGGGTGAAGATGGCGGCGCCGTTGCCGAACTCGTGCGCGTTGACCATTCCGGCCGCCTCGCCGTAGTCGCGCGCCCGCACCACCGAGAGGACCGGGCCGAAAATCTCCTCCCGGTAGATCGACATGCCGGCGTCCACATGGTCGAACAGCGTGCCGCCGGTGTAGAACCCGTCCTCGTAGCCCTGCAGGACGAGGCCGCGCCCGTCCACCGCCAGTTCCGCGCCCTCGGCGACGCCGCGGTCGATATAGCCCTCCACTTTCGCCTTGTGCGCGGCGGTGACCAGCGGCCCCATCTCGCTGTCGGGGTCGGTTCCGGGGCCGACGCGGAGCGCGCGCACCCGGGGCGCGAGCCGCTCCATCAGCGCGTCGCCCGCCTCGCCCACCGCGACCGCGACGGAGACCGCCATGCAGCGCTCGCCCGCCGAGCCGTAGGCGGCGCCCATCAGCGCGTCCGTCGCCTGCGCCATGTCGGCGTCGGGCATCACCACCATGTGGTTCTTGGCCCCGCCGAGCGCCTGCACGCGCTTGCCGGCGGCGGCGGCGGTCCGGTGGACGTATTCGGCGATCGGCGTCGAGCCGACGAAGCTCACCGCCGCCACGTCCTCGTGGGCGAGCAGCGCGTCCACCGCCTCCTTGCCGCCGTGGACGACATTGAACACGCCGTCGGGCAGGCCGGCCTCCTTCAGCAGTTCGGCGAGCCGCACGGCGCAGCTCGGGTCGCGTTCCGAGGGCTTCAGGACGAACGCGTTGCCGCAGGCGATCGCCACCGGGAACATCCACATCGGCACCATGGCCGGGAAGTTGAACGGCGTGATCCCGGCGCACACGCCGAGCGGCTGGCGGGTGGACCAGCTGTCGATGCCGCCGCCGACCTCCTCGGTGAACTCGCCCTTCAGCAGGTGCGGGATGCCGGCGGCGAACTCGACCACCTCCAGGCCGCGGATCACCGACCCCTCGGCGTCGGAGAGGATTTTGCCGTGCTCGCCGGTGACGATGGCGGCGAGTTCCTTGAGGTTCGCCTCGACCAGGTCGCGGAAGCGGAACATGACGCGCGCGCGGCGCAGCGGCGGCGTGGCGGCCCAGGCCGGGAAGGCGCGGGCGGCGGCCGCGACGGCGGCGTCCACATCCGCCGCGCCGGCCAGCGGGACCCGCGCGCGCACGGCGCCGGTCGCCGGGTCGAAAACATCGCCGAAGGCCCCGTTCGCGCCCGCCGCCGGCCGGCCGCCGATCCAGTGTTCGATGCGCCCGCTCATCCTCGCCTCCCCCGTCCGGTTCCCCCGCCGCCCCGCGCGCGGGCGGGTTCCGCGATCGTAAACCCGGACACTGGGATACCGGCCGGAGGAAAGCAACCCGCACGTGGGTATCGGACGAGGAAGCCCGCCCGAGTTCGCATTTTTTTGTTTCCGATGGCCCTTGAAAATTGCGGCGGCGCCTCTATCTGTGGACTACGCGGGCTTTCGAGCTTTCCCTCGCCCAACGGAGATTTTCGCGATGGCCAACGGCAACCTCGTGTTCACCCTCTGGGATGTCGGGCATGGGCTTTCCATCTGGATCGAAACCCCGAACGGGAGCAACCACTGGATCGACCTTGGCCGGACTCCGAACTTCTCGCCGAGCGAGTATGTCTACAGCGACTATGGCGTCCGCAATATCGACTACCTCATCGTCAGCCATCCCGATAGGGACCATCTCGAAGATTTGCCAGAATTCAGAAATATGTTCGGTGACCCTAGATGCTTGCACCGCAATAAATCGCTCCCTAAAGCCGATACGTTCGGACAGCTGCAACTCAATTATCAGAGAGAATACGCTGGTCTCTGCAGCCGGTTCAATGGGAGCCTTGCCCCAGCCGAAGATCCAGCCAACCCAACTTGCAACGGCGGCGTGCAGTATATCGTCCGTGGGCTTGCGCATGGAGAATCGGTGAGCAACGCCGTGTCCGATGGACGTGCCGCTATCGAAGGGAACAACACTTCTCTTGTCGTTATGCTATTGTACGCAGGCGTGCTGTTCCTTTGTCCGGGAGACATCGAACCGCTCGGGTGGCGCGAGCTTTGGCAACGCTACGAAGCGGTATACCGCCCCCTTATCCGCAGCGCAAACTGCCGGTTCCTCGTCGCTCCTCACCATGGGCGAAAAAGCGGGTATTGTAAGGAAATGATGGATGCTATCCGCCCCCACGCTACCTTTATTAGCGATATCTGGGGAAACTCGGAGACCCACCCTGCCTTTCGCAGCGATCCGCTCGGCGTCCTTTTCTCCTCCGGTGAAACAATCAAGTACTACACCACTAAGCGCGCTGGCCGAGTTCGGGTCGCCGTCTCCAGCAAGGGCCTCCAACGCATCCACCAAATCGATTGATGAGGATCGGTCTTGCATTGTCGGGCGGTGGCGTTCGCGCGTCTGTTTTCCATCTCGGCGCGCTCGCGCGGCTTGCCCGGCAGTCGCTTCTCGAAAATGTAGTCTTTCTTTCGACCGTATCGGGTGGCAGCCTTTCGGTCGCTTTGGTCCGCGCCTGCTCCGGCGATTCCTGGCCCGACAGCGACACCTTTCTTCGGGATACGCTCCCGAAGACCCGTCGCCTGCTCACTACCCGAGGTCTCGACCGCGCCTATTTGCGGCATATGCTTTTCTCTCCTTGGACATTGCGTCGAGGCCGCGCCGCCGCGTTGGCGGGAGCGCTTCGGGACTGCTGGTCCGTCGCCGGTTTCCTCTCCGACCTGCCGGATAATCCCCGATGGATCGTCAACGCCACATGCTATGAGACGGGCAAGAACTGGCGCTTTATGAAGAAGCGCATGGGCGATTATGTCGGCGGCTATGTCGCCTCGCCCCGACTGCCGATCGCCCAGGCCGTTGCGGCGTCGTGCGCCGTCCCCGGGGTGATCGGTCCTCTGCGGCTCGATGCCCGCCGGTTTCAGTGGTTTAGCTACGATAAGGCGGGCACACCGCAACCTCACGCCGCCCTGTTCCGTTCGTTTTCGCTCTGGGACGGTGGAGTCTACGACAATCTCGGCGTGGAAGCGCTGTTCAAGCTCAGTGGCGGCTACAGGGACGGCTTCGATTTCTTGGTCGTTTCCGATGCTTCCGCTCCACTCGAACCCGAGGCCCGAGGGCTGCGCGCACCCCTCCGCCTGATCGATATCGCGACCGATCAGGTTCGAGGCTTGCGCGCCCGCGCCGTCGTCTCCCATCTTGAGCGTAACCCCGGCGCTGGCGCCTATCTGAAAATGAGAAACACTGCGGAATACATCTACCGCGAAGCGAAGATTCCCGTCGTGCCGAGACATATTCTCCATGATTCCCTGAGCGTCTCGGAGGTCCGTGAGGCTGCCGGGATTGACACCACCCTGCGAAAATTCACGCGACGCGAGTACGATCTTCTGTTCGCCCACGGCCACGAAGTCGCGGACGCCACGCTCTCGGCCTATTGCGGAGACCTGTTCAAGTCGCTCCCGCCTTTCAATAGCCGAACAGTGTCGTCACGTTGAGCCGCCGTCCTTGCCGCCGTCGGCGCGGGGGCGGTCGTCCTCGAAGAGTTGTTCGAGTTCGGCGGCCGCCTCGCGCGTTGTCGGGACGAGGCGGGACGGGTCCTCGCGCTCGGCGGCCTGGCGGTGCAGCAGCGCCTCGTCGCGGACCCGGAAGCGCTCGACCGCCGCGTGGCTCTCGGCCGCGCCGACGCCGAGGCCCTGGAGCGCGTGGGCCGCGATCTCCAGCCCGGCGCCGAGGGTCTCGCGCACCGCCCGGTCCACGCCGTGCTCGATGAAGTGGAAGGCGTGGTCGCGGTCGCGCGCGCGGGCGTAAATTTTCATGTGCGGGAAATGCTTGCGCGCCAGGTCCACCAGCGCGATCGAGGCGTCCACGTTGTCCATGGCGCAGATCAGGATGTCCGCCCGGTCCGCGCCGGCGGCGCGCAGGATCCACAGCCGCGTCAGGTCGCCGTAATGGATTTCGATCCCGAAGCGGCGCACGACCCGGATGCGCTCGAAATCGTAATCGACGGCCGTGAAGGGCACGCCCTCGCTGCGCAGCACGCGCCCGACGATCTGACCGACGCGGCCGAAGCCGGCGATGATAACGCGCGCCTCGCCCGCCTCGATCCGGTCGTAGGCCGGCCGGGGCGCGTCGCGGCGGACCGGGCCGGCCAGCTTCTCGCCCAGCAGGTGGAGCAGCGGCGTCGCGATCATCGTCAGCGTCACCACCAGGATCATCAGGTCCGCCAGGCTCCGCTCGACGACGCCGTTGGCGACGGCGGCGGTGAACAGCACGAAGGCGAACTCGCCCCCCTGCGGCAGCGCGAAGGCGACGCGCAGCGCCACCGGGCGCGGCAGCCGCGCCGCCAGCGCGAGCGCGTAGAGGCAGGCCCATTTCACCGCCAGCAGCCCGGCCGCCAGCCCCAGCACCTCCTGGGGCCGGGCGAGGATCAGGTCGAGGTCCGCCGACATGCCGACGGCGATGAAGAACAAGCCCATCAACAGGCCCTTGAACGGCTCGATATCCGCCACCAGGGCGTGGCGGTACTCCGAATCCGAAAGCATCACGCCGGCGAGGAACGCGCCCAGCGCCATCGACAGGCCGACGAACTCCATCAGCGCCGCCGTGCCGACGACGACGAAGAGCGCCGAGACGGTGAACAGTTCCGCGATCCGGGTCGCCACCACCTGGCGCAGGAAATGGGGCAGCAGGAAATGCCCGGCCATGACGACGGCCGCGATCGCGGCGGCGGCGAACAGGAACCGCTCCGGCCCGTCGGCGAGGCCGCCCGCCGGGGACTGCAGCGCCAGCACCGGCATCAGGGCCAGCAGCGGGATCACCGCCATGTCCTGGAACAGCAGGATCGAGAACGCCGCGCGGCCGGCCCGGCTGCGCAACTGCCCCTTCTCGGCCAGCAGCTGCGCCACCAGCGCGGTCGAGGACAGCGCCATGATGAAGCCCGTGACCAGCGCCGTGCCCGCGCCGAGGCCGAGCGCGAGGCCGATCCCCGCCAGCACGAGCCCGGTCAGCCCGACCTGCGCGCCGCCGAGGCCGAAAATCGGCCGCCGCAGCCCGAACAGGCGCGAGGGCTGCAGCTCCAGCCCGATCAGGAACAGCAGCAGGACGACGCCGAACTCGGAAAACCGCAGGATGTTCTCGTAGTCGCTCACGAAGCCGAGCACGTCCGGGCCGATCGCGATGCCGGCCGCGAGGTAGCCGAGCACCGATCCCAGCCCGGCGCGGCTCAGCAGCGGCACGACCAGCACGGCCGCCGCGAGGAACATCGCCGCCTCGAAGAGCAACGGCATGGCGCCCTCCCGTCCGGGGCCGCCGGGCCGGGCCTAGCGCGGCTGCATCCGGATCGCGCCGTCGAGCCGGATCGTCTCGCCGTTCAGCATGACGTTGCCGACGATCGCCATCGCCAGCTTGGCGTACTCCTCCGGCAGCCCGAACCGCGGCGGGTAGGGGACCGAGGCCGCGAGGCTGGTCCGCACGGCGTCCGGCATCCCCATCAGCAGCGGCGTGTCGAACAGGCCGGGCGCGATGGTGTTCACCCGGATGCCGTTGCGCGCGAACTCCCGCGCGCCGACGAGGGTGAGCGCGTGGACGCCGCCCTTGGACGCGCTGTAGGCGGCCTGGCCGACCTGCCCCTCGAAGGCGGCGACGGAGGCGGTGGAGATAACGACGCCGCGCTCGTCGTCCTCGAGCGGGTCGAGGCCGATCATGTCCGCCGCCGCCAGCCGGGTCAGGTTGAAGGTGCCGACCAGGTTGACCTCGATCACGCGGCGGAAATTGTCCAGCGGCATCGGGCCGGCGCGGCCGACGATGCGCTCCGCCGGGCCGATGCCGGCGCAGTTGACCAGCACGCGCGCCGGCCCGTGCGCCGCCCGCGCGGCGGCCACCGCCGCCTCGCCCGACGCCGCGTCCGACACGTCGCACGCGACGGCGAGGCCGCCGGTCTCTTCCGCGACCGCGTTCGCCGCCGCCTCGTTCACATCGAGCAGCGCGACCCGCGCGCCGGCCGCCGCCAGCGCCCGCGCCGTCGCCGCGCCCAAGCCGCTTCCGCCGCCGGTGACCAGCGCCGCGTGGCCCGCCACGTCCATTTCGCCCTCCGTTCCGACCCCGTTGCAAAGCCGCGCGCGGTATAGCAGATCGGGCCGGGCGGGGCGAGGGGCCGAAGGACGGGGAGGCGGATGTGGCGCGCGACGTCGATGGCGACGGCGACGGCGGGCGGACCGGGCGCGCGGTCCGGGCGATGGCGGCGGCGGGGGCGGCGCCGCTGGTCGCCGGGGCGGCGGCCGCCTGGACGCTCGACCCGTTCGGCCGGCTGGTCGGGACGGACGCGGCGATCCAGTACGCGGCCGTTGCGCTCGCCTTCCTCGGCGCCGCGCATTGGGGGGCCGCGCTGGCCTCGGGGGCCGGGGACGCCCGGCGGCGGCTCGCCTGGAGCGCCGCGCCGGCGCTCGCCGCCTGGCTGGCGACGCAACTGGTGCCGGCGGCCGGGCTGTGCGTGCTGGCGGCGGGGTTCGCGGCCGTCTGGGTCTGGGACGCGCGCGCGGCCGCCGCCGGCCGGCTGCCCGCGTGGTACGCCCGCGCGCGCAAACTGCCGACGCTCGCCGTCCTGCTGGCGCTGGCGGCGCTGCTGGCGCGACTTCTGGCCTGAGGCGGCCGGGGGCCGGCGACGGAGGCGGCGGGGCCGGCGGCTACGCGCCCGTTCCGGCGATGTCGCTCCGGCAAAAGCCTTCGGGCCAGTCGATTCGCCCGATGGCGGCGTAGGCGGCGGCGCGCGCGGCGGCGAGGTCCGGCCCGGTCGCGGTCACGCCCAGCACGCGCCCGCCCCGCGCCACGAGCGCTCCCGAATCGTCGCGCGCCGTGCCGGCGTGGAACACCGCGACCTCCGGGTCCTCCTCCGCGCGCTCGATCCCCTCGATCCGCGATCCGGTGCCGTGGGCGCCGGGATAGCCGCGCGCGGCCATGACGACGCAGACCGCCGCCTCGTCGCGCCAGCGCAGGTCGAAATGCGCCAGCTGCCCGTCCGCGCAGGCGACCAGCGCCGGCAGGATGTCGCTGCGCAGCCGCGCAATGAGGACCTGGCATTCGGGATCGCCGAACCGCGCGTTGAACTCGACGACGCGCGGCCCCTCCGGCCCGATCATCAGCCCGGCGTAGAGCACGCCCCGGAACGGCGTCCCCTCCGCCGCCATGCCGGCGACCGCCGGCTCGACGATCTCGGCCGCGATGCGCGCCGCCATCGCCTCGTCCACGATCGCGGCGGGCGAGCAGGCGCCCATGCCGCCGGTGTTCGGGCCGGAATCGCCGTCGCCGGCGCGCTTGTGGTCCCGCGCGGCGGCCAGCGGGAGGGCGCGCGTCCCGTCGCAGAGCGCGAGGAAGCTCGCCTCCTCCCCCTCCATGAACTCCTCGACCACGACTTTCGCGCCCGCCGCCCCGAAGGCCCCGTCGCGGAGCGCGGCGAGGATGGCCGCCTCCGCCTCGGCGACCGTCGCCGCGACCGTCACCCCCTTGCCGGCCGCCAGCCCGTCCGCCTTGACGACGATGGGCGCGCCGCGCGCGCGGACATATTCCAGCGCCGGTTCGGCCTCCGCGAAGGTCCGGTGCGCGGCGGTGGGGATGCCGTGGCGCTCGCAGAACGCCTTGGCGAAGGATTTGGAGCTTTCCAGCCGCGCCGCCGCGCGGGTGGGGCCGAAGCACTTTATCCCGGCCTCCGCCAGCCGGTCCGCCAGCCCCGCCGCCAGCGGCCCCTCCGGCCCGACGACGACGAAATCGATCCCCTCGCGCCGCGCGAAATCCAGCAGGCCCTCGATGTCCCCGGCCTCGACGGGAACGCATTCGGCGTCCTGGGCGACGCCGGCGTTGCCGGGCGCGCAGAACAGCGCGTCGCACAGCGGCGAGGCGGCGATGGCCCAGCACAGCGCGTGCTCGCGCCCGCCCGAACCCACCACGAGAATCCGCATCGCCGCCCTCCCCGCGCTTTCGGAAGGCGGGCTTGTAGCATAGATTGCCGCGATGGACGCGCGGCCCGCCGAACCCCTCGACAACCTGCCCGAACTCTCGGTCTCCGAGGTGTCGGCCCGGGTCAAGCGCACGGTGGAGACGGCGTTCGGCCGGGTGCGGGTGCGCGGCGAAATCTCCCGGCCGAGCCGGGCGGCGTCCGGCCATGTCTACCTCACGCTGAAGGACGACAAGGCGGTGCTCGACGCCGTGTGCTGGCGCGGGACGGCGGCGCGCCTCGCCGTGCGGCCGGAGGAGGGGATGGAGGTGGTCTGCGTCGGGCGGATCACCACCTATCCCGGCCGGTCGAAATACCAGCTCGTCGTCGAATCGATGGAGCCGGCGGGCGAGGGCGCGCTGCTCAAGATGCTGGAGGACCGCCGGCGCCGGCTCGCCGCCGAGGGGCTGTTCGACGAGGCGCGCAAGCGCCCCTTGCCGTTCCTGCCGGATATCATCGGCGTCGTCACCTCGCCGACCGGCGCCGCGCTGCGCGACATATTGCGCCGGCTGGAGGACCGTTTCCCGGTCCATGTGCTGGTCTGGCCCGTGCTGGTGCAGGGGGAGGGGGCGAAGGGGCAGGTCGCCGCCGCCATCGAGGGGTTCGGCGCGCTCCCCCCCGGCGGCGCGGTCCCGCGCCCGGACCTGGTGATCGTCGCGCGCGGCGGCGGGAGCCTGGAGGACCTTTGGGCCTTCAACGAGGAGGAGGTGGCGCGCGCCGCCGCCGCCAGCCCGGTCCCGCTGATCTCCGCCATCGGCCACGAGACCGACACGACGCTGATCGACTTCGCCGCCGACCGCCGCGCGCCGACGCCGACGGCGGCGGCCGAGATGGCGGTCCCGGCGCGCGCGGAGCTGCTGGCGCGGGTCGCCGACCGCGAAGCGCGGCTGCTGAACGCCATCGGCCGCCTGCTGGGCGAGGCGGGGGCGCGGCTGGAGGGGCTGGCGCGCGGCCTCGGCGATCCGGGCGCGCCGGTCGAGGCGCGGGCGCAGGCGCTGGACTGGCTCGACGGCCGGCTCGACGCGGCGGCGGCGCGCGACCTCGACCGGCGAAGCCTCGCGCTGGCCCGGATGTCGGACCGGCTGCCGCGCCCCGAGGCCCGGGTCGCGCGCGCGGCCGGCGCGCTGGCGGTGCTGGACCAGCGGCTGCGCGCGGCCGGCGAGCGCCGGCTGGAGCGCGGCCGGGCGGCGCTCGGCCGCGCGGCGGCGCGCCTGGGGCCGGCGCCGCTCGAACGCTCGGTCCGCCAGGCCGGGCTGGACCTCGGCCGCGCCGGCGGAGGGCTGGAGGCCGGGATCGGGCGCGCCCTCGCCGGCGCCGCCGCGCGGCTGGAGGCGGCCGGGCGGCTGCTGGAAGCGGGATCGTTCGAGCGCGTGCTGGAGCGCGGCTTCGCGCTGGTGCGCGACGGCGCCGGCGCGCCGGTCCGGTCCGCCGCCGAAACCCGGCCGGGCCAGGCGGTGGCCCTGCGGTTCCGCGACGGCGAGGCGGCGGCGACGATCGGCCCGCGCCCCGCCCGCGCGCGCCCGCGCCCCCCCCGTCCGCCGCGCCCGGCCCCGGCCGGGCAGGACTCCCTGTTCTGAGCGTCGTTCCGGGCGTTCCGGGACCCCCTATTTCCCCCAGCGCCGGTGCAGCCAGAACCACTGGCCCGGCGTCGCGCGCACCCAGTCCTCGACGACGAGGTTGATCCTCGTCGTGAGGTCCAGGATGTCGGCGTCCCGGTCGCCGCTGTCGGGGAGCGCGAGCGGCGGCTCGACCGTCACCCGGAAGCGCGCGCCGCCGAGCCGCTCGACCCGCAGCGGCACGACCGGGCAGCGGTGGCGCAGCGCGAACACGGCGACCGTCGGCGCGGTGCGGGCCGGCCGGCCGAAGAACGGCGCCTCGATCCCCTCGTTCAGCCGCTGGTCCACCATCACCGCGACATGGCCGCCCCGGCGCAGCGCGCGGTGGATCCGCATCGCTCCCTCCGCCCCCTTCGGCGCCAGGTCGCCCGCCTCGCGGCCCGCCCGGCGCAGCGCCCGCTCGGCCAGCGGCGCGTTCATCCGGCGGTAGATGCTGAGCACATGCAGCTCGTTGGCCGGGCCGAGGCCCCGCAGCAGCTCCCAGTTCCCCAGATGGGCGGAGAAGAAGAGGCCGGGCGCCCCGTCGTCGCGCAGGCGCCGCACGATCTCGCCGCCCCGCACCTCGACCCGGGGGTCGGCGCCGGACAGGTCGAAATCGCCGAGATGCGGGAACTCGCCCGCGACGCGGCCGAGGTTGTCCCACATCGCGCGCACCGTCGCCTCGATCCGGGCGGCGGGCCAGTCCGGGAAACAGTCGGCGAGGTTGCGCCGCGCCCGGCGGCTCGCCGGCAGGCGCGGGCCGAGCGTCCGGGCGATGGCGCCGCCGGCGGCCGAAGCCGCGTCCGGCGGCAGCAGGCCGAACAGGCGCATCCCGATCCACGCCGCCGCGCCGGCGGCGGGCCAGCGCAGCAGCCGCTTCGTCCACGGCGCGCGGCGGGCCGCGCCCCTAGCCACGGTCCAGCGCCCCGTCGAGCAGGCGCGCGAGCGCCGCCGGATCGTCCCAGCGGAGCTCGATGTCGATCCGCGCGACCTCGCGGCGGATCGCGGGCGCCAGGCGCGCGTGGTCCTTGGCGGTGGTGGCGGGCGCGGCGCGAAGCGCGGCGGCGCGGCGGCGCAACTCGGCGATCTCCCGCGCGCGATAGGGGCGGTGGTCGGGGAAGGAGGCGAAGCCGCGCACCTCCAGGCCCAGCGCCTCCAGGCTGGCGCGGAACTTGGCGGGCCGCGCGATGCCGGCGAAGCCGAACACCGGCGCGCCGGGGGCCAGGCAGGGATGCGGGCGGGGTTCGACGCGCGCGCGCAGCACCGGCTTGCCGGCGGGGAGGAGGGGGCGGACGCCGGCGCGGTCCGGGCCGACGAGCACGACCGCGTCCGCCCGCGCCAGCCCGCGCGCCGCCGGCTCGCGCAGCGGCCCGGCCGGGATCGTGCGCCCGTTCCCGAAACCCTGGACGCCATCGACGACGAGCAGGGAGAGCGCCTTCTCCACGCCGGGGTTCTGGAACCCGTCGTCCATGACGATCGCCTCCGCGCCCCAGGCGGCCGCCGCCCGGCCGCCGCGCGCCCGGTCGCGGGCGATCCATGTCGGCGCCAGTTCGGCGAGCAGCAGCGCCTCGTCGCCCACATCGCGCGCGTCGTGGCGCGCCGGATCGACGCGGACCGGGCCGGACAGCCGCCCGCCGTAGCCCCGGGAGAGGAAGGCGACGCGCCGGCCGCCCGCCGCCAGCGTCGCGCCGACGGAGAGCGCGACCGGCGTCTTGCCGGCGCCGCCGGCCACCAGGTTGCCGACGCAGACCACCGGCGCGCCGACCGGCCGGGGCGGCGAGAGCGCGCGGCGCGCCGCGGCGCCGGCCCGGAACGCCAGCCCGGCCGGGGCCAGCAGGCGCGGGAGCGGTCCGTCGCGCTCCCAGAAGGCGGGCGCCCTCACGGCGCGCCCCTCACGGCGCCGCGCGGCCGGGCGGCCCGTGGAAGAAGGGCGCGACGCCGTCCAGCACGGCGTCGAGCACGGCCTCGCCCTCGCGGGCGTAGCGCCGCGCGTTCTCGCGCAGGCGGGCGCGCCGCGCGTCGTCCTCCAGCAGCGCCGAGACGGCGGGGGCGAGCGCCCCGGCGCCGTCCAGCCGCACCGCCGCGCCCCGGTCCGCCATCTCGTCGGCGATCTCGGCGTTCTTCGACATTAGCGGGCCGAACAGGATGGCGCAGTCGAAATGCGCCGGCTCGACCGGGTTGTGGCCGCCCACCGGAACGAGCGAGCCGGCGACGAACACCGCGTCGGCGGCGGCGAAGAACAACGCCATCTCGCCGAAAGTGTCGGCGACGTACACCTCGGTGTCGGGGCCGGGCGGCTCGCCGGCCGCGCGCCGGGCCGCCGACAGACCCCGGTCCCGCGCCAGCGCGGCGACTTCCGGGCCGCGTTCGGGATGGCGCGGCGCGACGATGGCGAGCAGGCCGGGATGGCGCTCCCGCAGCGCCGCCTGGGCGGCCAGCGCCGCCTCCTCCTCGCCCCCGTGGGTGCTGGCGGCGAGCCAGACCTTGCGCGGGCCGATCGCCCGGGCGAGGTCGGCGGCGGCCGCCCGGTCCAGCGGCAGCGGCGCCGCCGCGCGCTTCAGGTTGCCCGGCGCCGAGACCCGGGGCGCGCCCAGCGCCTCGAACCGCCCGGCCTGGCGCGGGTTGGTCGCCATCACAAGGTCGAGGATCGAGAACAGCGGCCGCGCGAACCGGCCGGCGCGCCGCCAGTTGGCGAAGGACCGCTCCGACAGCCGGGCGTTGGCCAGCAGGATCGGGACGCCGCGCGCGTGGGCGAGCGCCAGCTGCGCCGGCCAGAGGTCCGCCTCCATGACGATGGCGAGGTCGGGGCGCCAGTGGTCGAGGAACCGGCGCGCCCAGGCCGGCCGGTCCACCGGCGCGTACTGGTGCAGGGCGCGCTCCGGCAGGCGGCGCGCCATCAGCCGGGCCGAGGCGACCGAGCCGGTCGTCACCAGGGCGCGGCGGTCCGGTCCGGCGTCGAGCAGCCGCCCGATCAGCGACAGCGCCGCCGCGCTCTCGCCGACGCTGGCGGCGTGGAGCCAGACCAGCGGGCCGGGCGGGCGCGGCGCGAGGGCCTCGCCGCGGCGCTCGCCGAGCCGTGCGGGGTCCTCCCGGCCCCGGGCGGCGCGGCGCGAGAGGAGCAGTTCGATCGCCGGCGCGCCGAGCGTCATCGCCGCGCCGTAGGCCCGCGGCGTCGCCCATTCGTGGAACCAAGGCGTCATCGGCGTTTGGCCCGCCCCTTCCTCTCGTCCGGGCCGCCCGGCTCGACGGGGGCGTGCCCGAAATACAGGTCCGCCTCGCGCGTCGCCGCGTTCAGCCGCTCCTCGACCTTTAGCCTGTAGTCTTCCCGCTCCCGCGCCGTCAACGATTTCGGCGCCTCGACGGGTTCGCCCCAGACCAGCACGCCCCGGCAAAAGGGCCGCGCGAGGACCATCCGGTCCCAGGTGCGCAGCGTCTTGCGGCGCTCGACGCTCCAGGCGATCGGGACGAGCGGCGCGCCGCTCAGCTGGGCGGCGGCGACGGCGCCGGGGGCGAGCCGCATCCGGGGGCCGCGCGGCCCGTCGGGCGTGATCGCGACGACGCCGCCGGCCCGCAGCCGCGCGACCATGGCGCGCAGCCCGGCCGCGGCCCCCCGCCCGCGCGTCGAGGACCCCCAGATCGTCCGGAAGCCCATCCGGCCCGCCGCCCGCGCGATCAGCCGCCCGTCCGGGTGCGGCGACTGCAGCGCCCAGAGCGGCCGCGCCGTCCGCCAGATCTCCGTCATCAGCATGATCCGGCCGTGCCAGAAGACGAGGATGGCGGGGCCGTCCGACTCCATGACCCGGCGGCCGACCTCCGGGCGCACCACCGTCCAGCGGATCGACCGGCGGACCGAGAGGATGGCCGCGGCGAGGAGCCAGGCGGCGGCGGCCTCGCCGGCCCGGCTCCGCAGCAGGCGCTTCAGCATCGCCGGCTTTCAGCCGCCGGCCTGGGCGAGCCGGAGCGCCGCCCGTTCGCCGCGCTCGGCGAACTGGAGCCGGTGCAGGCGGGCGTAGACGCCGCCGCGCGCCAGCAGCTCGTCGTGCCGCCCCGATTCGACGACGCGGCCGGCGTCCACCACATGGATCGCGTCGGCCGAGCGGACGGTGGACAGGCGGTGCGCGATCACCAGCGTGGTCCGCCCGCGCATCAGTGCCGCCAGCGCGCCCCGCACGGCGCGCTCGGATTCCGTGTCGAGGGAGGAGGTCGCCTCGTCGAGCAGCAGGATCGGCGCGTTGCGCAGCATGGCCCGCGCGATGGCGATCCGCTGGCGCTGGCCGCCGGACAGGAGGACCCCGCGCTCGCCGACTTGGGTGGCGTAGCCGGCGGGCAGCGCCTCGATAAAGGCGTGCGCCGCGGCGTTGCGCGCGGCCTCGCGGATTTCCTCCGGCCCGGCGCCGAGCCGGCCGTAGGCGATGTTCGCCTCGACCGTGTCGTCGAACAGCATGGCGTCCTGGCTCACCAGCGCGACATGCGCGCGCAGCGCGGCGAGCGGCAGGTCCCGCAGGTCCGTCCCGTCCAGCAGGACGCGCCCGGCGTCCGGGTCGAAGAAGCGCGGGATGAGGTTGAGGATCGTGCTCTTGCCGGCGCCGGAGCGGCCGACCAGGGCGACGGTGCGCCCGGCCTCGACCGCCAGGCTCACGCCGCGCAGCGCCGGCGCGTCGGCGGCGTAGGAGAAATCGACATTCTCGAAGACGATCCCGCCCCGCACCGGGGCCGGCGCGCGGGCGCCGGGCCGGTCCACGATGTTCGGGCGCACATCGAGGATTTCGAACACCCGCTCCGCCGCCGCCAGCCCCTCCTGCAGGTTCGCGTTCAGCACCACCAGCTTCTTCAGCGGGTCGTAGGCCAGCAGCAGCGCGGTCACGAAGGAGAAGAACTCCCCGGTGGTCCGCCCGCCCTCGATCACCTGCCAGCCGCCGTAGCAGATCGTCACGACGACGGCCGTGCCGCCGAGCGTCTCCATGATCGGGTAGGACACCGCCCGCGTGCGCGCCGCCCGGACGGCGAGCCGGAAAATCCGCTCGATGGCGCCGCCGGCGCGCTCGCGCTCGTAGGCCTCCATCCCGTAGGCGCGCACCTGCCGCGCGCCCTGGAAGACCTCGCGCAGCAGCCCGGTGAAGTCGCCGAGTTCGCGCTGCGTGTTCGCCGAGACCTTGCGCATCCGCCGGCCGATCCGCAGCAGCGGCAGCACCGCCGTCGGGAAGGCGAAGAACGACGCCAGCGCCAGCACCCAGTCCTGGTAGAACATCACGCCGATCAGGAAGAGGACGGTCAGGCTGTCGCGGCCGATGGCGGTGATCGTGTCGGAGACCGAGCCGCGCATCTTCTCCACGTCGTTGACGAAGCGCGAGATCAGCCCGCCGCTCGACCGCCCGTGGATCCAGCCGAGGTCGGCGCGCAGCAGCCGGTCGAACATGCTCTTCTGCATGTCGGCGAGGATGCGCTGGCCGACCCGGTTCATCGCCACCTGCTGGCCGAAGGTCGCCGCGCCCTTGGCGACGAACACGGCCATCACCGTGACCGCCGCCATGTAGAGGCTGGAGCGGTCGCGCGCGGTGAACACATCGTCGAGGATGGTCTCCATCAGGAAGGCGAGCGCGGCCGTGGTCGCGGCCACCACGCCCATCAGGACCATCGCCAGCGCCAGCAGGCCGGCGTGGGGGCGCACATGCTCGACAAGCAGCCGCCGCGCCAGCGCGCGCGACCGGGCGCGGCCGGGTCGGCGCGAACCGGCGGCCTCGCGCGAATCCGCGGTCACGGCGCCCGTCCCTCCGGCCGGCCGGCCGGGTCGCCGAACCGCTCCGCCGTGTAGCGGAACGCGCGCAGCGTGCCGGACCAGTGGTCCGGCGCGAAGCCGGCCTTGCGCTTCAGGTGGCGGACGAAGGCGTCGGCCCTGGGCACGCCCGCCCACACGCTCGGCAGGAAGACGCCGCGCCGGCCCGCGTCCTGGAGGACCAGCCCGTCGATGTCGGGCCGCAACTGGCGGACCAGGTCGCCCTCGCCGTCGAACCGCATCGGCCGGGGGAAGGACAGCACGCTGACCTCCAGCTCGATCCCGGACAGTTCCTCGACCGTCAGGGGCGGGAAGCGCTTGTCCGCGAACCCGGCCTTCCAGGCGTTGGAGATGACGTCGAGCAGCAGCGGCCGGTGGGCGACGACCGAACCGACGCAGCCCCTGAGCTTCCCGCCGGCCTCGAGCGACACGAAGCTCGCCCGGTGCGCCGTGAGCGACGCCGGCAGGCCGCCGCCCAGGCTCGCCCTCGGCTCGCGGCCGTGCTCCGCCCCGAAGCGCAGCGCGTAGCGCGCCGCGTCGAGCAGCCGCCGGCGGTCGTCGTCCGGCAGGCGCGCCGAGGCGGCGTGCTCCAGCGCGAAGGCGCCGTAGCCCACCACCCGGTCGCGCCGCCCGCTCGTGTCGCCGGAATTGCGCGTGTCGAGGCCGGTCGCCCGCAGGTCGCGGCTCCGCGCGAGGGACAGCGCGCCGGCCAGCGCGCGATGGCCGCAGGCGCCGCTGGCGTCGATCCTGTCGTGGGCCAGCAGTTCGATATGGCGCGCGGTCGCGCCGTCGAGGGCGCGGGCGGCGTCGTAGTCGAGGAAATGCGACAGGTCGGAGGACACCGAGACCAGCGTCTCCGGCCCGCCCCACACCCGCTCCAGCGCCTCGCGGACCAGGCCCGTCCCGGCGTCGCCCACCAGGATGGGGACGATGGAGAAGCCGTCGAGGGCGCGTTGCAGGAAGGGGAGGTGGACCTCCAGGCTGTGCTCGTTCTCGAACGCCCGGTCCATGACGGCGAAGCCGGGCAGCGCCATCAACGCGCGCAGCGCGACCCAGTCCACCGGGACGGCGCCCAGCGGCGTCGCCCAGGCGTCCGAGCCGGTGGTCGCCAGCCCCTTGAAGGCGACGCGGTGGGCCGGCCCGACCAGCACGACCCGCCGGATACGCCCGGCGCGCGCCGCCAAGCCCTTGAACGCGGTCCCGGCGATCTCGCCGGAGTAGGAGAACCCCGCGTGCGGCGCGACGACGACCTTCGGCTCCGGGACCGGCGAGGCGCGGCCCGCGCGCAGGCACGCCTCCACGACGGCGGCGCATTCCTCCCGGCCGGCGGGATACCAGGACCCGGCCATGCGGGGCGCGCGAATCCGGTCCGGGGCTATATCGAGGGACATGCGAAACCTTTACCATGAAGGCGGCGCGCGAGGAAGCGCGGAAGCATGGAGCGGCGGGAGCGGATGGCGGAAGCGCGGCCCGATACGGCGTTCGGTCCCCCGGCCCCCGGCCGCGGGCCGGTCGTGCCGACGGAGTTCTGGACCGCGCTCGACGACGGGCGGGTCCGGTGCGAGATGTGCCCGCGTTACTGCAAGCTGCGGGAGGGCGCGCGCGGCCTGTGCTTCGTGCGGGCGCGCCAGGGCGGCGCCGTCGTGCTGACCACCTACGGGCGGTCCTCCGGCTTCTGCGTCGATCCGATCGAGAAGAAACCGCTCAACCATTTCCTTCCCGGCACGCCGGTGCTTTCCTTCGGGACCGCCGGCTGCAACCTCGCCTGCAATTTCTGCCAGAACCACGACATCTCGAAGAGCCGCGAGACGGACGCGATGCGCGCGCGGGCCAGCCCGGAGACCATCGCCCGGGCGGCGCGGCGGCTCGGCTGCCGCTCCGTCGCCTTCACCTACAACGACCCGGTGATCTTCCACGAATACGCGCGCGACATCGCCGACGCCTGCCGCGAGGCGGGCGTGCGGACCGTGGCGGTCACCGCCGGCTACCTGACCGACCGGGCGCGGCCGGCGTTCTTCGAGAAGATCGACGCCGCGAACGTGGACCTGAAGGCGTTTACCGACGGGTTCTACCGCGACGTCGCCAAGGGCGGGCTGGGGCCGGTGCTGGACACGCTGCTCTACCTGAAGCGCGAGACATCGGTCTGGTTCGAGATCACGAACCTGCTGATCCCCGGCGAGAACGACTCCGAGCGCGAGATCGACGAGATGACCGGCTGGGTCGTCGAGAACCTCGGGCCGGACGTGCCGATGCATTTCTCGGCCTTCCACCCGGACTACCGGATGCTGGACAAGCCGCGCACGCCGTTCGAAACGCTCGCCATGGCGCGGCGGGTCGCGCGGCGCAACGGCGTGCGCCACGCCTATGTCGGCAATGTGCACGACTTCGGCCGGGCCTCGTCCTATTGCCACGCCTGCGGCGCGCGCGCGATCGGGCGCGACTGGTACGAGCTTTCCGACTGGGCGCTCGACGGCGAGGGCCGCTGCCTGTCCTGCGGCGAGGCGATGGCGGGCGTGTTCGACGGCCCGCCCGGCGACTGGGGGCGCAAGCGCCTGCCGGTGGACATCGGCCTGTTCGGCTGACGGGCGCGCCCCGGCCGCGCGCCCGCCGGTCCGGTCCTCAGTGGCTGTGCTTCTCGCGGAACTTCTCGTGGCAAGCCTTGCAGCCGTTCTTGGCCAGCGCGCCCAGCGCCTTGCCGGTCGCCTTCATGTCGCCCGACGCCGCCGCGTCCGAGAACGCCGCCGCCAGCGCGACGAAATCGTCCACGAGGGCGGCGAAGGCGTCCGGCTCGGCCCAGATCTCCTCCTTGGCCCCGGTCTTGCCCGCGTCGGGGCCGGAGCCCGCCGGGAAGACGTTCCGGCTCACCTTGGCGAGTTCGGCCAGCGCGTGGGCGTGGCCGGCGAGATCGGCGGCCTGCCCGCCCTGGCCCTTCAGGATCAGGGCGGCGGCGCCCGTGTGGCCGCCGACCGCGGCCATGACCTTCTGGCGGTATTTGATGGCGCCCTTGCCGTCGGCCAGCGCGGCCGGCGCGGCCACGGCGGCGAGCATGAGCGCCGCCCCCGCGTGGATCGCGATTTTGCGCATCGGTCCCTCCGTTTTTCCTTGCCGGGTCCGGCGGGGCCGGCCACGGTCGTTGCGCCCCGAGTGTCGCCCAATCCCGGGACCGGGGCAAGCGCGGCGCTGTCGTTCGCTTGACAGATCGTGTCGCGGAACCGCTAGCGTCCGGGGCGCCGGCGGCCTACGGAACGGCGCGGAGCGCGCGGGCCGCGCGCTCCGGGGGAGAGGGAGCGGGCCATGGCCGAAGAGCAGGACGATATCGTCCTCGCCGAACTCGACGACGACGAACTCGTCAAGCAGATGCACGACGACCTCTACGACGGCCTCAGGGAGGAGATCGAGGAGGGCGTGCGCATCCTGCTCGACCGCGGCTGGACGCCCTACCGCGTGCTGACCGAGGCGCTGGTCGAGGGGATGCGGATCGTCGGCATCGACTTCCGCGACGGCATCCTGTTCGTGCCCGAAGTGCTGATGGCCGCGAACGCCATGAAGGCCGGCATGTCGATCCTGCGCCCGCTGCTGGCCGAGACCGGCGCGCCGCAGCTCGGCAAGATGGTGATCGGCACCGTCAAGGGCGACATCCACGACATCGGCAAGAACCTGGTCTCGATGATGATGGAGGGCGCCGGCTTCGACGTGGTCGACCTCGGCATCAACAACTCGGTCGAGGCCTATCTCGCCGCGCTGGAGGAGCACAAGCCCGACATCCTCGGCATGTCCGCCCTGTTGACCACCACCATGCCCTACATGAAGGTGGTGATCGACGCGCTCAAGGAGCGCGGCATCCGCGACGACTACATCGTGCTGGTCGGCGGCGCGCCGCTCAACGAGGCCTTCGCGGAGAGCATCGGGGCCGACGCCTATTGCCGCGACGCGGCGGTGGCGGTGGAGACCGCCAAGAACCTGGTCGCCGTCCTGCGCCGCTCGAACGCCGCCGCGATGGGCGTCGCCTGACGGCCGGACGGCGGGGCCGGCAAGGACGGGAGGGAGCGCGACATGGACGAAAACGCCTCGCCCGCCCCGGACACGGAAACCGCGCGGCCGCGCGCCCTGGTCGTCGCCTGCGGCGCGCTGGCGCGGGAGCTGGTCGCGCTGCGCCGGGCGACCGCCTGGCCGGAACTCGACATCGCCTGCCTGCCCGCCCACTGGCACAACAGGCCGGAGAAGATCGCGCCGGCGGTTCGGGCCAAGGTGCTGGAGGCGCGCGGGCGCTACGAGCGGATTTACGTCGCCTACGGCGATTGCGGGACCGGCGGCGACCTCGACCGGGCGCTGGAGGGGACGGGGGCGGAGCGCGTGCCCGGCCCGCATTGCTACAGCTTCCTGATGGGCGCGCCGGAGTTCGACGCGACCGCCGAGGCGGAGCCGGGCTGCTTCTACCTGACGGACTACCTGGCCCGCCATTTCGACCGGATCGTCGTGAAGGGCCTCGGCCTCGACCGCCACCCGGAACTGCTCGGCGTCTATTTCGGCAACTACACCAGGCTGATCCACATCTCCCAGACCGGCGACCCGGACCTCCGCGCGAAGGCCGGGGCGGCGGCCGAACGCCTCGGCCTCGCCTTCGAGCACCGCCACCGCGGCTACGGCGAACTCGGCGACTTCATCCGCGCCGCCGCCGCCGAGGCGGGCGGGGGAGGGTAGCCGATGGCGGTGCTTTACACCGATGGGGAAATCGCATCGCTCCTTGGGGAGCGCAAGCTCATGCCGGCGAATTGGAGCCGGCGAACCCGATTGCGCCAGAAAACCGGGCACGAGGAGGCGTCCGTGGACCTCAGGGGCGACGCGGGCAACGACTTCCGGGTGATCCTGAGGCGGAGCGGCGGCAACCCCTTCGATTTTTCGGTTATCCTGGCCTTGCGGGTTCCCCGGTCGAACAGGATGTTCCGGCTTCGCCGCTACAACGGCAACAGCCATGAGCACACTAACCATATCGAAGGCAATACGTTCGATGGATTCCATATCCATATGGCGACCGAGCGATACCAAGATTACGGCACGCGCGAAGACGCTTATGCCGAACCAACCGACCGCTACCACGACCTTCGGGGGGCGATCCAGCGTTTGATTGATGACGCAAATTTTTGTATCCCTTCGGACGGTCGACCTAATCTTTTCGAGGAGAGGTAGATCATGACTGTCGAAACGATAGAGCGGTCGTTTCACGAGAAGGTGTCGGCGAAAATTCGGCTTCAGGCCGAGGGCATCGAACGCTACCGCGTGTACACCCCCTTTCTGTTCGAGGACGGCGACCATCTCGTTGTCATACTGAAAAAAGAAGGAGAAAAATGGATTTTGTCCGACGAAGGACACACTTACATGCGTCTTACATACGATGTGGATGAGAAAGATTTCCGGCGTGGGACTCGCCAGAAGATCATTTCCGACGCCTTGTCTACTTTCCGGGTAGAGGAGCGCAACGGTGAGTTGGCGCTTCCGGCACCGGACGAACGGTATGGCGATGCTTTGTATTCCTTCGTGCAAGCCATACTGAAAATTTCGGATGTGTCCTATCTCTCGCGAGAGCGTGTGCACTCGACGTTCATGGATGATTTTCGGTTGTTGTTGGGCAATGTCGCGCCTGAAGAGCGTAGGGTTTTTGATTGGCACGACCCAGAACGCGATTCGCAAAGGTTGTATACGGTCGATTGTCGAATCAATGGCATGGCGCGTCCGCTTTTCGTTTATGGCCTCGCCAGCGACGGACCGACGCGCGACGCCACGATCGCGTTGCAGCAGTTCGAGCGATGGGGCATCCCTTTCCGATCCTTGGCGATCTTCGAGGATCAGGAGACGATTAATCGAAAGGTGCTCGCCCGGTTCAGCGACGTCTGCGAGAAGCAGTTCTCCAGCCTGAAGCCGAACCGCGACCGGATCGGGCGCTTCGTCGAGGAGGCGATCCGGGATGGGCGATGACGGCTCCCGCGCCGGCGCCATGAGCGGCTCCGCCGGGGGGCGGTTGCGGGTTGTGCGGTGGCGGGGGATTCCGGCGCAGGTCGTCGCCGAGCGCGGGCGCGGGCGCGGGCGGGAGAGCGCGAAGGTGGAGCTGCCGGCCCGTTTCGCGGCGGCGATCGACGCGGCGGCGATGCGGGCGGGCGCGGCCGAGGCGGGCGCCTATCTCGACGAATGGCGCCGCTCCGAGCCGGTCGAATGCGGCCCGGACCTGGAGGCGGAGGCGCGCGCCGCCGCCGCCCGGCTGGACGCCGAATACGGCGCCGAGCGGCTGCGCGCGCTGGTCCGCTCCGGCGGCGCGGAGGATTGAGGAGCGCGGGCCGGCGCGGCGCGGCGTCGCGCCGCCGTCCCCGGCCCGCGCGCCGGCGCGCGCATCGCCATTGACGGGGCGGCGCGCGCGGAGTCACCATCGCGCCGTCCGCCCGCCGGGGCCCCCGGCGCCGGCGGCCTGGAGCCACTCAACGGGGGATTCGCCCATGGAACGCCACCGGACACGCGGGCTGGCGATGGGGGCGGCCGGCGCCGCCCTGCTCGCCGCCGCCGCGATCGGCGCGCCGGCCTCGGCCGACAACACGCTGCGCGTCGTGATGCACTCGGACCTCAAGATCGTCGATCCGATCTGGACCACCGCCTACATGTCGCGCAACTACGGCTACATGGTCTACGACACGCTGTTCGCGATGGACGAGAACACCGCCATCCATCCGCAGATGGTCGAAAGCCACGAGGTCAGCGCCGACCAGCTGACCTACACTTTCACGCTGCGGCCCGGCCTCGTCTGGCACGACGGCGCGCCGGTCACCTCGGCCGACGTGATTCCGTCGATCCAGCGCTGGGGATCGAAGGACTCCATGGGCCAGAAGCTGATGGAGTTCGTCGCCGGAATGGAGGCGGTGGACGATTCGACCTTCCGGATCGTGCTGAAGGAGCCTTACGGCCTGGTCACGATGTCGCTCGCCAAGCCGAGCTCCAACGTGCCGTTCATCATGCCGGCCCGCGTCGCGGCCACACCGTCGAGCGAGCAGATTTCCGAGTATGTCGGCTCCGGCCCCTTCGTGTTCGACGAGGCCAACTGGAAGCCGGGCGACAAGGCGGTGTTCACCCGCTTCGACGGCTACAAGCCCCGCGCCGAGGCGCCGAGCTGGGGTTCCGGCGGCAAGAACGTCAAGGTCGACACGGTCGAGTGGATTTCGATCAAGGACCACCAGACGGCCGTCAACGCGCTGATCGAGGGCGAGATCGACTATATCGAATCGCCGCCGAGCGACCTGCTGCCGCTGCTGGACGCGGAGGAGAACGTCTCGCTCAAGATCATCAACCCGCTGGGCGCGCAGTTCATGTTCCGCCTGAACCACCTCCACCCGCCCTTCGACAATGTGAAGGTGCGCCGGGCGGCGCTGGCGGCGATCAACCAGCAGGACTTCATGCAGGCGGTGATCGGCGATCCGGCGTACTACAAGGAATGCGCCGCCATGTTCATCTGCGGCTCCTCGCTGGCGACCGACGCGGGCGCGGAACTGGCGCTCCGGTCCGACTACGAGATGTCGAAGGCGTTGCTGGAGGAGGCGGGTTACGACGGCACGCCGATCGTGATCATGCAGTCCACGGACGTGAACGTGCTGAACAACCTCGGCCCCGTCGCCAACGCGCATCTCCAGAAGGGCGGCTTCGTCACCGACCTGCAGGCGATGGACTGGCAGACCCTGGTGGCGCGCCGGGCCAAGCGCGAGCATCCCTCCGAGGGCGGCTGGAACGTCTTCATGACCTCGTGGACGGCGGCGGACATCCTGAACCCGATCATGGCCGCCGGCTTCAACGCCGGCTGCGACAAGGCGTGGTTCGGCTGGCCCTGCGACGCGGAGATGGAGAGCCTGCGCGACGCCTTCGCCCGCGAGACCGACGCGGACAAGCAGCGGGCCATCGCGGAGAAAATCCAGGTGCGCGCCATGGAGGTCGTCACCCATGTGCACGGGGGCCAGTGGTACAACCCCATCGCCTATCGCGGCGACCGCCTGTCCGGCGTCCTCGACGGGCCGGTGAGCTACTTCTGGAACATCGAGAAGAAGCAGTAGGCCGAAACCGGCGCGCCCGGCGCGTCCCGCGGGCGGCGGGGCCGTGTACGCCTTCGTCGTGAGACGAACGATCGCCGCCATCCCGGTCCTCGGGATGGTGGCGCTCTTCGTCTTCTTCATGCTGCGGATGACGCCGGGCGACCCGGCGGCGGTGCTCGCCGGCGACAACGGCACGCCGGCGCAGATCGCGGAAATCCGCGAGAGCCTGGGGCTGAACGAGCCGATCCCGACGCAGATGGCCATCTGGTTCGGCGACCTGCTGCGGGGCGACCTCGGCCAGTCCTATTTCTTCAAGAAGGATGTGACGGAGCTGATCCTGCTCCGGGTGGAGCCGACGCTGGCGCTGGCGACGGCGACGCTCGCGCTCAGCGTGCTGATCGCGGTGCCGATCGGCGTTATCGCCGCCTGGAAGCGCGGGACCTGGATCGACCGGGGGGTGATGGGTTTCTCGGTGATGGGCTTCTCGGTGCCGGTCTTCGTGGTCGGCTACATCCTGATCTACGTGTTCGCGATGCAGCTGAAGCTGTTCCCGGTGCAGGGCTACAAGGAGATTTCCGACGGGTTCCTGCCCTTTATCCACAGGCTGATCCTGCCCGCCATCACGCTGTCGGTGATCTACATCGCGCTGATCGCGCGGATCGCGCGGGCCAGCGTGCTGGAGGTGCTGGGCGAGGACTATATCCGCACCGCCCGCGCCAAGGGGCTGACCGAGCGCGCGGTGCTGCTGCGCCACGCGCTGCGCAACGCGGCGGTGCCCATCGTCACCGTGATCGGCATCGGCGTCGCCCTGCTGATCGGCGGCGTGGTGGTGACGGAAAGCGTGTACAACATCCCCGGCCTCGGCCGGCTGACGGTGGACGCGGTGCTCGGCCGCGACTACCCGACCATCCAGGCCGTCATCCTGGTCTTCTCCTTCGTCTACGTGGCGATCAACCTGGCGATCGACCTGCTCTACAGCGTGCTCGACCCGAGGATCAGGTATTGACCGGCGCCCCGGAGCCGGGCCGGGATTTCGCGGCCGCCGCGGCGGTGGACGCCGCCGCCAGCGCCGACGCGGCCGCGCGCAAGCTTTCGGTCTGGGAGCGCCTGCTGCGCAACCCGAGCGTGGTCGGCGGCGGCGCGGCGCTGGCGCTGATGGTGCTGGTGGCGGCGCTGGCGCCTTTCCTCGGCACCATCGACCCGGCGGAGATCGACCCTGCCTGGCGCAACAAGAAGCCGGGGGCGGTCCAGGTGCTGACGCTGACCGACGGGACGGAGGCCGAGCGCGTGTACCGCCTCGGCACCGACACGCTGGGCCGCGACACCTACAGCCGCGTGATCTACGGCGCGCGGGTCTCGATGCTGGTCGGCATCGCGGTCGCCGCGCTGTCGATCGCCGTCGGCCTCGCCATCGGGCTGGTCTCGGGCTATGTGCGCTGGCTCGACGGGATCGTCATGCGCGTGATGGACGGGCTGATGGCGATACCCGGCATCCTGCTGGCGATCGCGCTGGTCTCGCTGTCCAGCGCCGGGCTGGACACGGTGATCCTGGCCATCGCCATCCCGGAGGTGCCGCGCGTGGTGCGGCTGACCCGCTCGATCGTGCTGTCGATCCGGGAGGAGCCGTATGTCGAGGCGGCGATCTCGGTGGGCACGCGCCTGCCGCTCATCCTGGTCCGCCACGTGCTGCCCAACACGGTGGCGCCGCTGATCGTGATGGGGACCTACATCGCCGCCTCGGCGATCCTGGTGGAGGCGATCCTGTCCTTCCTCGGCTGCGGCATCCCGCCGGAAATCCCGACCTGGGGCAACATCATGGCGGAGGGGCGGGTGCTGTTCCGCGTCCATCCGCACAACATCCTGTTCCCGGGGATTTTCCTCGCCGTCACCGTGCTGGCGGTGAACATGCTGGGCGACGGGCTGCGCGACACGCTCGACCCCCGCCTGGAACGGCGGATCTAGGGGCGCGCCATGCCGGCCGGGAACGGGACCGTCCTCGACATCGCGGGCCTCACCGTCGAACTCCCGAAGGGGACGGACCGGCGCAACGCCGTCGAGGCGGTGGATCTGCACGTCGACCGGCGCGAAATCCTCTGCCTGGTGGGCGAGTCCGGCTCCGGCAAGTCGGTGACGGCGCACGCGGTGATGGGCCTGCTGCCCGAGGGCCAGCTGACGCCGACCGCCGGCGCCGTCCGCCTGGAGGGGGAGGACCTGCTCCGCGCCGGCCGCGACCGGCTGCGCGACCTGCGCGGCGAGCGCATGTCGATGATCTTCCAGGAGCCGATGACCGCGCTGAACCCGGTGATGACCTGCGGCGCGCAGATCGACGAGGTGCTGCGCACCCACACCGCCCTCGCCGCGCCCGCCCGGGCCGCGCGCATCCTCGACATCCTGGAGCAGGTGCGCCTGCCGGACCCGCGCCGGCTCGCCGCCTCCTACCCGCACCAGCTTTCCGGCGGCCAGCGCCAGCGGATCGTGATCGCGATGGCGCTGGTGCTCGACCCGGTGCTGCTGATCGCCGACGAGCCGACGACGGCGCTCGACGTGACGACACAGGCGCAGATCCTCCAGCTGATCGCGGAGCTGCAGGCGCGCCGCGACGCCGGCGTGCTGTTCATCACGCACGATTTCGGCGTGGTGGCCGAGATCGCCGACCGGGTGGCGGTGATGCAATGGGGCCGGGTGGTGGAGACCGGGACGGCCGACCGGGTGCTGCGCCGCCCGGAGCATCCCTACACGCGGATGCTGGTCTCCTCCGTGCCGGGCATGGCGGCGCGCCACCGGGGCGGCCGGCGGGAGGCGCCGGTCGCGCTGGCGACCGAGGGGCTGGCCAAGACCTACCGCGACACGGGCCTGTTCGGCCGGGGGCGCGCGGTCGCGGCGGCGCGCGACGTGAACATCGAGGTGCGCCGCGGCGAGACGCTCGGCATCGTCGGCGAGTCCGGCTCCGGCAAGACCACGGTGGCGCGCTGCGTCGCCCGGCTGATCGACCCGACGGAGGGGCGCGTCTATATCGGCCGGGACGAGATCGCGCGCCTGCCGGCCGGCCGGCTGCGCCGCCACCGCCGCCGCGTCCAGATCGTCTTCCAGGACCCGTACCGGTCGCTCAACCCGCGGCGCACGGTGGGCGCGTCGATCGTCGAGGGGCCGGTGAATTTCGGCCTGCCGCGGCCGGAGGCGTGGGACCGGGCGCGTTCGCTGATGGAGCTGGTGAAGCTCGACCCCAACGCCCTCGACCGCTACCCGCACCAGTTCTCCGGCGGCCAGCGCCAGCGGCTGTGCATCGCCCGCGCGCTCGCCATGGAGCCGGAACTGCTGATCGCCGACGAGGCGGTTTCGGCGCTGGACGTTTCGGTGCAGGCGCAGGTGATGGAGTTGCTGGACGACATCCGCCGCGACCTCGACCTCGCCATGCTGTTCATCACGCACGACCTGCGCGTCGCCGCCCAGGTGTGCCACCGCCTCGCCGTGATGCGCGAGGGCGAGGTGGTGGAGTACGGCGACGCCGCCGCGATCTTCGACAACCCGTCGCACGAATACACCCGCGAACTCTTCGCCGCCGCCCCCGGCCGCGCCTGGACCTTCGGCGAGGGGATCGGGGAGGGGGCGTAGGGGGCGCGGCGCGGCGTTCGCGCGACCGCGGCGGCCCCTCCGCCGCCGCGCCGGCCAATTTTTCCTTGCGGCGGTTGGGAGCTTGGGCTAGAAATCGGTATTCCGTCGCGCCCCGCTATACGATATGGGCCGGGACGGCATAGGAGGGCTCCTGCGGGAGCCCTCCATATATCGTGCGCCGGGAGGGCTTCATGAATCGCGTGGCGATATTTGTCGACGCCGGGTACTTTTTCGCCCAAGGCAGCAAGGCTTTGACGGATAAGACAAAGCCGACGCCAAGACTTCAGCTTAATTTGGATGCGTCGAAAGCTGTCAAGGCTTTGAAATATACTGCGAACGAAAGAGCGCCGCATTGCGATCTTTTGAGAATATATTGGTACGATGGCGTGCCCGTGGGGTCGGAATTGACCACCGATCAGTCCAATCTGGCTGAAATGGACAACGTAAAGCTTCGCTTGGGGATCGTTAACGATAACAACCAACAAAAAGGCGTAGATTCACTCATTGTTACCGATCTGATCGAATTGGCGAGATTGAAGTCCATAACGGATGCCATTTTGCTTTCACCGGACGAAGATGTCCGTGTGGGAGTACAGATCGCACAAAATTATGGTGTTCGGGTGCATCTTCTTGGTATTTCGTACAACCACTCTTACGGCGGCGTCGAATCGCGCAGAGCCGATCAATCTCGCAGGCTGCGTCAGGAGGCCGATACAAAAAAAGAATGGCGCCGGGAAGATATTGAGGTGTTTCTGTCTTTGCGTTCTCCGTCATCGTTCATGCCAAAAGAAAGTACTAGAACTCAATTCTATAAGAATAATGAACCAATCAAGCACGAAAAGAACGAAATTTTGTCCGTCGAAAGCTTGGTCGATAGGTTCGTTGGCGAAATGTCCGATCAAGACATTGAGGAGGTAAAAGTTTATTGGAATAGTGGAGAGCGTGAAATTCCTTCAAATTTCGATAGGCGAATGCTTGGAATATGTAAACTCAATTTGGGTAATTTGGACAAAGATCAAAGAAAAAAGATGCGCGCCCGATTTCGCCAAGCCGTCGAAAACCGGGCGCCCTCGCCGCCGCCAAACTAAGCGCCCCCCGCAACCCCGCGCCCCCCGCCTTGCGCGCCGCGCTTCCCCGGCGATAATGCGCGCCGCTTCCGGCCCGGCCCGCGGGCCGGGCCTTCCCGCAACACCGCCATCGGGAGACTCCCATGAAAGCCGCCGTCGTCACCGAAAAGGGCGTCCAGGTCCTGGACGCGCCCGCGCCCGAACCGAAGCCGAACGAGGTGCTGGTGCGCGTGCGCGCCTGCGGCCTCAACCGCGCCGACCTGATGGTGGCCGCCGGGGCCGCGCACGGGGCGATCGGCGGGGCCGGGACGATCGTCGGCATGGAGTTCGCGGGCGAGGTCGCCGGCCTCGGCGCCGAGGCGGCGGCCCAGGGCCTGAAGGAGGGCGACCGGGTGATGTGCTCCGGCGCGGCCGGCTGGGCCGAATACGCCGTCGCCGACTGGGGCCGCGCCGCCCCCATCCCCGACGCGAACATGAGCCACGAGACCGCCGCCACCCTGCCGATCGCGCTGCAGACCATGCACGACGCGGTGGTGACCAACGGCCGGCTGGCCGAGGGCGAGTCGATCCTGGTCCAGGGCGCCAGTTCCGGCGTCGGCCTGATGGCGCTCCAGATCGCCAGGCTGAAGGGGGCCGGGCTGGCGATCGGGACCTCCACCGATCCCGGCCGGCGCGCGCGGCTCGCGGAGTTCGGGGCCGACCTCGCGCTGGACTCGCGCGATCCCGGCTGGGCCGACGCCGTGCTGGAGGCGACCGGGGGCAAGGGCGTGGACGTGGTTATCGACCAGGTGTCGGGCTACGCCGCCAACGACAACATGAAGGCCGCCGCCGTGCGCGGCCGCATCGTGAACGTGGGCCGGCTCGGCGGGTTCAGGGGCGAGTTCGACTTCGACCTGCACGCGCTGAAACGCATCCGGTATATCGGCGTCACCTTCCGCACCCGCTCGATCGGCGAAATCCGCGAGATTACCCGCAAGACGCGGGAGGACCTCGGCGAGGCGGTGGCCGACGGGCGGCTGTCGCTCCCCATCGACCGGACCTTCCCGCTGGAGGAGGTCGCGGACGCGCTCGCCCGGATGCGGGCGAACGAACACTTCGGCAAGATCGTGCTGACGGTGGGCTGAACGCCGGGCCGAGGCGTCGGCGCGGAAGTTGCGATCTTGACCGGGCGGCGCTTCGACGCCAGTATGCGCGGAGAATGGCGCGGGGAGGATGGCTCCATGGCGACCGATCTTGCGATAGACCCGGACCTCCTCGAAAAGGCGCTGGCGATCGGCGGCCAGAAAACCAAGAAGGCCGTCATCGCCCAGGCGTTGCGCGAATACATCGAGCGCCGGGAGGCGGACCCTGTCGGGTCCACCGATCAGAGTCGGATACTCGAGCTGTTCGGACAGCTCGACTGGGACGACGACTACGACTACAAAGCCGCGCGGTCGCGCGGGTGAGCCTTTTCGTAGACACCAGCGTCTGGTCCCTGGTCTTCCGGCGCGATTTGCCCTCCCCGGCGCCGGAGGCCGAACGCCTGCGCCGCGCGGTCGCCGTCCGCGAAGCCATCTACACCACCGGAATGGTGCTCCAGGAATTGTTGCAGGGGTTCCAGGGTCCGCGCGACGAACCGCGCATTCTCGAACGTTTCGAGGTTCTCCACACGATCGTTCCGACGCGCGAGGACCATATCGAGGCCGCGCGCCTGCTCCGCGAATGCCGCCGGCGCGGCGTCCAGACGGGAACGGTGGACGCCCTGCTGGCCCGCCTGTGCATCGATCGCGGGCTGACCATGCTGTCCGCCGACCGCGACTTCGCGCGTATCGCGGAATGGACATCGCTCCGGCTTTGGCGCAAGCTCCGGCCCTGAAGGGCATGGCGCGGGAGGCGGGACGATGGGCTATTCGGTGTTCGCCGGGGCGGGGCAGTGGCGGGCCGCCGCCGACGAGGCCAACGCCAGCGGGCTGTTCGGCTACGACGAGGCGTCCGGCGGCTGGACGCCGCTGACCCGGGGCCTGCCGGCCGGCGTGGAGGTCCGCGCGCTGGCGATCCGCCCGGACCGGCCGGAGACCGTCTGGGCCGGAACCCAGTCCGGGCCGTGCCGTTCGGACGACGGCGGCGAAAGCTGGACCGCGCTTCCGCTGCCGGAGGGGACGAGCGCGGAGGAGAGCGTCGTCTGGTCGATCTGCCTCGACCCGTCGGACCCGGAGACGGTCTATGTCGGCACGCAGGGCACGGCCGTGTTCCGCGGCCGGAACGGCGGGCCGTGGGAGCGGCTGCCGGTCGCGCCGCCGCCGGGCATGGTGCGCATGAGCTTCCCGTGCCGGGTGGTGCGCATCGCCGTGAACCCCGCCGACGGGCGCGAAATCCATGCCGCCTTCGAGGTCGGCGGCGCCGCGCGCAGCCTCGACGGCGGCGCGACCTGGGAGAGCGGCAACGCCTCCCTGCTGGCGCTGGCCGAACAGGACCGCCTGAAAAGCCGGATCGTCAGCGACACCGAAACCGAGGGGATGATGGACTCCCACGCGCTGGCGGCCGCGGCCGGGAGCGGGACGCTGTGGCTCGCCAACCGCATGGGCCTGTTCCGCAGCGCCGACCGGGGCGCCAGCTGGAGCGAGTTCGGGATCGGCCGGTTCTCGCCGCTCACCTACGCCCGGGACGTGAAGGTCTCGGCCCACGACCCGCGGCGGCTCTACGCCGCGCTGTCCGTCGCCGCCGACAGCGACGCCGGCGCGCTCTGGCGCAGCGACGACGCCGGCGAGACCTGGACGCGCTTCGACCGCGGCGTCTCGATCGACAGCACGCTGATGATCGTCGCCGAGGGCGCGCGCTCCGGCGAGCGGGTGTGGTGCGCCGCCCGGCGCGGCCAGGTCTTCGGGACGGCCGACGGCGGCGCGACCTGGACCGAGACCCGCCTTCCGGGCGGGGTCGAGGGCGTGTACGCGCTGGCCGCCGCCTGACGGCCGGCGGGCGCGGAACGGGCGGGGCGGCCGGCCGTGGCCGGGAACCGGAAGATCATCCACCTGGCGCAGTTCCTGGTGCACGGGCCGACCTGGCACAGCCTCGCCATGTGGCGGCATCCCGAAACCGCGCGGGCGGGCTACGACTGGAGCCGGCCCGAACTGTACCAGCACATCGCGCGGGTGTGCGAACGCGGCCTGTTCGACACGGTGTTCTTCGCCGACCTCAACTACATTGCCGACAGCTACACCGGCAGCCTCGGCCCGGCGCTGCGGTCGGCCGCCCAGGCGCCGGAGCACGACCCGATCCCGCTGCTGTCCTTCATGGCGGCGGCGACGGAGCGGATCGGCGTCGCCTCCACCTTCTCGGTGAGCCACAGCCACCCCTTCTACGCCGCCCGGCTGTGGGCGACGCTCGACCACCTGACGCGCGGGCGGGCCGGCTGGAACGTCGTCACCTCGATCAACGGCAACCAGGCCGCCAATTACGGCGAGGTCCGCCAGCCGACCGACACGCGCTACGACCGCGCGCACGAATTCATCGAGGTGTGCCGCAAGCTGTGGAACTCCTGGGACGAGGACGCGGTGGCGATGGACCGCGAGAACGCCGTCTTCGCCGACCCGTCCAAGGTGCGCCGGATCGAGCACGAGGGGCGGTTCTTCAAGTCGCGCGGGCCGCTCAACGTCACGCGCTCGCCGCAGAACGGCCCGGCGATCCTCCAGGCCGGAACCTCGCCGAAGGGGCGGAGCTTCGCGGCGAAATACGCCGACGCGATCTTCGCCATCCAGCCGCGCGCCGAGGACGCGAAGGCCTATTTCGACTCGATCAAGGGCGCGATGGCCGGGTTCGGCCGCGACCCGGACGACTGCCGCGTCCTGTTCGGGATGCAGCCGATCCTCGGCCGCACCGAGGAGGAGGCGCGCGAACGCCAGGAGGCGCACAACGCGCTGGTCCCGCTCGAGGGCGGGATGGCGATCCTGTCCGCCCATCTCGACTTCGACCTGGCGAAAATCCCGCCCGACGCCCTGATGACGGAGCGCGAGGAGCCGGAGCTTTACCGGATGCGCACGCGCTTCCGAAAGCCGGACGGGACGCCGATGACGGCGGCGGAGGTCGCGGCGCGGCATGGCCAGTCCGTCGGCCTGCCGCAATTCGTCGGCACGCCGGAGGGCGTCGCCGACCGGATGGAGGCCTGGATCGACGAGGTGGGCGGCGACGGCTTCATGCTGACGGCGACGCACGCGCCCGGCGCGGTCGAGGAGTTCGTCGATCTCGTCGTCCCGATCCTGCGCCGCCGCGGCCGCGCCCGCGCCCAGTACCGCGGCCGCACCCAACGCGAAATCCTCCGCCAGAACGAGCCGTGAGGGGGGAGTCAATCATACACAAGATCGTCGGGAAACCGCGCGGACCCGTCTCCGGGAAGCGAACCGCGCGCCACCGGAAACGGGCCCGGATTCCCAACGCCGAGACCAGGGCGGCCATCGAGGAAGCGCGGCGCGGAGAATTGTCCGCCGCGACCGGCATCGAAGAAATGTGGGCGGACCTGAACACGGAGGGTTTAGCGGCCCGCGGCCGGGCCATTTCCCCCGCCGCCGGCGGAATCGCGCCATGGTCCTGCGATGGACCGCGAACGCCGACGGAAGGCGGGGCATGGGCCTGGATTTCACCGGCAAGCGGGGGATCGTTACCGCGGGCGTCGCCGGTTTGCCTTGCGAATCCGCCGGTCGGAGGCTACTTTCGGTTCTCCGTCGGCTTTGCGCGGGCGGTCGCCCCCGAGGCGGGGCAGGTGTATCGAGAGCGGGTCAGGGGAGAAGCGCCATGCCCGGGATCGCGACGAAACCGCGCGGGCCTGTCGCCGGAAAGCGGGTCGCGCGCCGCGTCGAGCGCGCCAGCCGGTTTCGCGCGCCCAACGCCGAAACCAGGGCGGCGATGGAGGAGCTTCGGCGCGGCGATCTGCCCGTCTTCCACAGTGTCGAGGAGTTGATGGCGGATCTGAACGCGGAGGACTTAGCGGCCCGCGACCGGACCGTTTCCCCCGCCGCCCGGCCGCGCTATGGTCCGCGGCATCGGGCGGGAACGCTAGGGGAGGCGGGGATGGGCCTGGATTTCACCGGCAAGCGGGCGATCGTCACGGCGGGCGGCGGCGGCATCGGGCGGGAGACGGCGCTCGCCTTCGCCGAGGGCGGGGCGCGCGTGTTCGTCTGCGACATCGACGAGGACGCGCTTTCCGGCGTGCTCTCGGCGCGCGACAACATCGCCGGCATGGCGGCCGACGTTTCGGACCCGGCCGCTTTCGACGCGCTGTTCGCCCGGGCGGACGAATACCTCGGCGGCCTCGACATCATGGTCAACAACGCCGGCACCGCCGGGCCGACCGCCGCCATCGAGGACGTGGCGCTGGAGGACTGGCGCGCCTGCGTGGACGTGAACCTGACCGCCGCCTTCCTCGGCACGCAGCGCGCGCTGCCGCGGCTCAAGGCGGCGGGCGGCGGCTCGATCGTCAACCTGTCCTCGGCGGCCGGCAAGTTCGGCTTCGCGCATCGCAGCCCCTACGTGGCGTCGAAATGGGCCATCGTCGGGCTGACCCGCACGACGGCGCTGGAGGCCGGCCCGCACAACATCCGCTGCAACTGCATCCAGCCCGGCTCGGTGGAAGGCGCCCGGATCGACCGCGTGATCCGCGCCAAGGCCGAGGTGGAGGGCGTGTCGGAGAACCTGATGCGCGACCGTTTCGCCTCCGTCTCCTCGCTGCGGCGGTTCGTGCCGCCAAGGCATATCGCGGGCATGATCCTCTACCTCTGCGCCGACATCGGGAGCACGATCACCGGGCAGGCGATCAGCGTGGACGCCGGCCTGGAGGGGCTGGCCTAGGCGGGGCGGCGCGCGCCGCGCCTCCGGGCCGCCGATGCTCCCCTCGCCCGAAACCTGCCGGCGGTGGACGCGGCGGACCTTCGTGCGCCGGCCGGGCCGCGCGGTGGCGGGGGTGGTCCTCTGCTTCGCCGTCGCGGCGATCGCGCTGCTCGACGGCCAGGATGGCGCGGCCAGGCTGTTCGGCGCGCTCGGCGGCGTCTTCCTGGCGATCTACGCCGTCGCCAACCTGATCGTCTGGCGCGCCGGCGGCCTCGACGAATAGGCCGGAGCGGCGGCGGCGCCCGCGCCTACGCCACCTTGCGGTTGGCCATCCGCTCCAGCGCCGTCACCAGGCCGGAATGGTCGAGCGCGCCGTCCCCGTGGGCGGCGCAGGAATTGAACAACTCCTGCGCGGTCGCCGTGTTGGGGAGCGCGACGCCGAGCGACTTCGCGCCCTGGAGCGCGAGGTTCAGGTCCTTGGCGTGCAGTTCGATGCGGAAGCCGGGGTCGAAGGTCCGCTCGATCATCCGCTGGCCGTGCACTTCGAGGATGCGCGACTGGGCCAGCCCGCCCATCAGCGCCTGGCGCACCTTGGCCGGATCGGCCCCCGCCTTCGACGCGAACACCAGCGCCTCGCCCACCGCCTCGATGGTCAGCGCGACGACGATCTGGTTGGCGACCTTCACGGTCTGGCCGACGCCGTTCTCGCCGACCAGCGTGATGTTCTTGCCCATGAGTTCGAAAAGCGGCCGCGCGCGCTCGAACTCGTCCTCCGGCCCGCCGACCATGATCGTCAGCGACGCCGCCTTGGCCCCGACCTCGCCGCCGGAGACCGGCGCGTCGAGATAGCCGCAGCCCTTCTCGCGGACGCGCGCGGCGAAGTCGCGCGTCGCGATGGGCGAGATCGAACTCATGTCGATGACGAGCTTGCCGGGAGACAGGCCCTCGGCGACGCCGCCGGGCGCGAACAGCACCTCCTCGACCTGCGGCGTGTCCGGGACCATGACGACGACGACCTCCCCCGCCTCCGCCGCCGCGCGCGGCGAGTCGACGATTTCCAGCCCCGCCTCCAGCAGTTCCGGCCGGGCCGGGTTCACATGCAGCGAGGCGAACACCTCGTGCCCGGCGGCCAGCAGGTGCCCCGCCATCGGCGCGCCCATGATGCCGAGGCCGATAAATCCGATCTTCATCGCGTTTCCTCCCGATGGCGCGCCGTGGCGCCGAAGCGTTGCCGGCGGTTTCCGCTCACGCGCCGCCCCCGATCGCGGAAAGGTCCGGCGCCGGGGCGGGGCCGAACAGTTCCTCCACCGCCATGGCGATGGAGAGCGCGCGCGCGTCGTCGCCGTTGCGGCACATGATCTGCAACCCCACCGGAAGGCCGCCGCCGCCGAAGCCGTGGACCGGCGTGGTGACGGCGCATTGCCGGAACAGGTTCGAGGGCTGCGTGTTGCGCGAGGTCAGGAACGACCGCGCCAGCGCGTCCGGGTCCGAGAAGTCGCCGACCGGCATGGGCAGGAACGGGCTGGTCGGGCCGACCCAGGCGTCGACCCCGGCCATCGCCGCTTCCGCCTCGGCCGCGAGCGCGTGGTGGCGGGCGATGGCGGCGGCGTGCTCGCGCCCCGAAACCTCGAAGCCCTTCTCGGCCCGCGCGCCGGTCACCGGGTCCATGTTCGGCCGCGCCTGGCGGAAGGCGTTCTCCCCCAGCGCCGCCAGCAGTTCCGGCGGGCAGATCGCGGGGAACAGCCACTCGCGCTCGTTCGGGTCGGGGATGTCGACATCGACGATCTCGACCCCCGCCCGGGCCAGCGCCGCCAGCGCCGCCTCGACGCGGGAGACCACCTCCGGCTCGCACCCCTCGAAGAAGAAACCCGTCGGCCGGCCGAGGCGCAGCCCGCGCAAGGCGGCCGGACGGGGCGCGTCCTCGCCGGTCGCGGCGGCGTGGACGAGGGCGGCGTCGGCGGCCGCGCGCGTCAGCGGCCCCACCGTGTCCAGCGTCGGCGACAGCGGGAACACGCCGTCGGTCGGCAGCAGGCCGATCGTCGTCTTGTGGCCGAAAATCCCGTTGAGGCAGGCCGGGATGCGCACCGAGCCGCCGGTGTCCGACCCCATGGCGAAGCCGCACAGCCCCGCCGCGACCGCCACGCCGGAGCCGCTGGAGGAGCCGCCGGGCGTGCGGTGGACCTCCAGGTCCCACGGGTTCCACGGCGTGCCGCGCGCGTCGTTCACGCCCGTGGCGCCGAGCGCGAACTCGACCGTCTTCGTCTTGCCGAGGAGGACGCAGCCGGCGCGCTTCAGCCCCTTCACGAACCGCCCCTCCGGCCCGGTGATGTGCGAGGCGTCGTAGAGCGAGCCGTTGGTCAGCGGCATCCCCTCGACGGCGTAGATGTCCTTGATCCCGGCCGGGACGCCCATCAGCGGGCCGAGGTCGGTTCCCGCCGCCAGCAGCGCGTCCATCGCCGCCGCCGCCGCCATCGCCTGCTCGCCGGCGACGTGCTGGAAGGAGCCGAGCCTGGGGTCCAGCGCCTCGATCCGGTCGAGGAAGGCGCGCGTCGCGGCGGCGGAGGTGGTCCGGCCGGCCCGCAGGTCCGCGGCGAAGCCGGCGACGCCGCCGCGCGCGAGGGGGTCTTGGGGGCAAGAGGTCATGGCGTCCTCGCGTGTCGATGTCGCTCCGGTCCGCGCCGGGCCTTCCCCGGAGCGGGCCGCCGAAACTCCTACACAAGCGCCCGAAGCGCAAGCGGGTTGGCGGGCGGGAGCCTTGCCCCCGATTACGGGCGGGCCGTAACCTCCCGCTTCCCTCGCCGGCCGCGGGATTCGCCGGGTCCCGGCGCCGCGCCGGCAAGGCCGGGATTGGAGAGGATTGCGAATGCTCGAACGGTTGAACGCCCTGGTCGCCGAGGAAGAGGCGCGGCGCGGCCGCGCGATGCCGCGGATCGGCGCCGGCCACGCGGGTTTCCCCGGAGGAATTTTCAGCCTGTTGCAAGACCCCGGCGGCGGCGTCCACACGCCCGGTTCGGGCGCCATGGTTTCGCGTTGCGTGGACATCGACAACGGCGATCCGACGGCCAAGTGGAGCAAGGAGCTTTTCGGGCGTTTGGGGATTCCGAAATCCGCCGTGACGCCGTGGAACGCTTTCGGCGCCTACGGCGAAAAGCCGGGCATGAGGGCGATCGCAGAGAACCTGTCGTTTTGTCGACGGCTTCTGGACGCCGCCGCGCCAGCGGCGATGGTCGCGCAGGGACGGTGGGCGCGCAAAATGGCGGACCGTCTCCGTTTCGCCGGCCCGGTTTTTTGCGTGCCGCATCCAAGCCGGCGCGGCAGGGCCAGCTATCCCGGAGCGGCCGAGGACATAGAAACCGCCTTCCGGGATGCATACGACCTGGTCGAGACGCGTTAGAAGAACTCCCTTCGGCCGGTCCTGGCGCGAGACCGGCGCGCGGGCCGCCGCTTCCCGTCCGCGTCCCCGCCGCGGCCCTTGCCCGGCCGGCGGGGGCGGCGTAATAAGGCGGCCGGTTCGGCATCGGCGGGAGGGAGCGCGGCCGTGAGCGTGCGTTACGAAACCATCGACGTCCGCCCCGTCGCGGGGGCGCTGGGCGCGGAAATCCATGGCGTGGACCTGTCGCGCGACCTGCCGGCCGGGCAGTTCGCCGAAATCCGCGCCGCCTTCGGCGAGTACGGCGTGATCTTCTTCCGCGACCAGGAGCTGACGCCGGAGCGCCATGTCGCCTTCGCCGAGCGCTGGGCGCCGATCGACGTCAACCGCTTCTTCGCGCCGGTCGAGGGCTGGCCGCAGGTCGCGGCCGTCCTGAAGGAGCCGGAGCAGAAGGACAACATCGGCGGCGGCTGGCACACCGACCACACCTACGACGCCGAGCCGGCGATGGGGTCGATCCTCTACGCCCGCGAGGTCCCGGCGACGGGCGGCGACACGATGTTCGCCAGCATGTACGCCGCCTACGAAACCCTGTCCGACGGGCTGAAGGCGACGCTGGAGGGGCTGCGCGCGCGCCATTCCAGCCGCCATGTCTTCGGCGAGGCGCGGGCCGCGCGCGGCGACGACACGGTGGGCCGGATTGCCAACCCGCACCTCGCGACGCAGGACGCGGTCCATCCGGTCGCGATCCGCCATCCCGACACCGGCCGCAAGGCGCTCTACGTCAATCCCGGCTTCACCCTCGGCTTCGAGGGCTGGACGGACGCCGAATCGAAGCCGCTGCTCGACTGGCTCTACGCCCACGCCAGCCGGCCGGAGTTCACCTGCCGCTTCCGCTGGCGGCCGGGTTCGCTCGCCTTCTGGGACAACCGGGCGACCTGGCACCGCGCGCTCAACGACTACCAGGGCCAGCGCCGCCTGATGCACCGGATCACGGTGTCGGGCAAGCCGCTCGCGCCCGCCCGGGAGGCCGCGTGACGGACCGGCGCGGCCGAGGGACGGAGCCATGCCCGCGATAACCCTGCCCGACGGGAGCGTCCGGCGCTACGACGGCCCGGTGACGGCCGCCGAGATCGCCGCCGACATCGGCCCCGGCCTCGCGCGCGCGGCGCTGGCCGCGCTGGTGGACGGCGAGCCGCGCGACCTCGCCCGGCCGATCGCGGAGGACGCGACGGTCTCCCTGGTCACGCGGCGCGACCCGGCGGCGCTGGAGATCGTCCGCCACGACGCCGCCCACGCGATGGCCGAGGCGGTGCTGGAACTCTGGCCCGAAACCCAGGTCACCATCGGCCCGGCGATCGAGAACGGCTTCTACTACGACTTCCACCGCGCCGAGAAATTCACGCCGGAGGACCTGGAGCGGATCGAGGCGCGGATGCACGAGATCGTGGACCGCGACGAGCCGATCCGCCGCGAGGAATGGACGCGCGAGGCGGCGGTCGCGCACTACCGCCGCGAGAACGAACCCTTCAAGGTCGAACTCGTCGAGGGCATCCCGGAGGGGGAGGCGATCTCCTTCTACCGCCAGGGCGGCTTCCTCGACCTCTGCCGCGGCCCGCACGCGCCCTCGACGCGCCATGTCGGCCACGCCTTCAAGCTGACGAGCCTCGCCGGCGCCTACTGGCGCGGCGACCCCTCGCGGCCGATGCTGCAGCGCATCTACGGCGCCGCCTTCGCCGACGAGAAGCAGCTGAAGGCGCATCTGACGATGCTGGAGGAGGCCCGCAAGCGCGACCACCGCCGCCTCGGCCGCGAACTCGGCCTGTTCCACCTGCAGGAGGAGGCGGCCGGCTCCGTCTTCTGGCACGAGAAGGGCTGGACGCTCTACCGCGCCATCGAGGGCCACATGCGCCGCCGCCTGGAGGCGGGCGGCTATGTCGAGGTCAAGACGCCGCAACTGGTGGACCGCTCGCTGTGGGAGGCGTCGGGCCACTGGGAGAAGTTCCGCGAGAACATGTTCACCGCCGAAAGCGAGGACGACCGCACGCTGGCGCTGAAGCCGATGAACTGCCCCGGCCATGTGCAGATCTACAAGCAGGGCATCAAGAGCTACCGCGACCTGCCGCTGCGCATGGCGGAGTTCGGCTCCTGCCACCGCAACGAGCCGTCGGGCGCGCTGCACGGCATCATGCGGGTGCGCGCCTTCACCCAGGACGACGCCCACATCTTCTGCGCCGAGGACGACATCACGGCCGAAAGCATCGTCTTCTGCGACCTGCTGCGGCAAATCTACCGGGATTTCGGGTTCGAGGACATCCTGGTGAAGTTCTCCGACCGGCCGCCGGTCCGCGCCGGCGAGGACGCGGTGTGGGACCGGGCCGAGGCGGCGCTGCGCGACGCCTGCGCCGCCGCCGGGCTGGAGACCGAACTCAACCCCGGCGAGGGCGCCTTCTACGGCCCGAAGCTGGAGTTCGTGCTGCGCGACGCCATCGGGCGCGACTGGCAGTGCGGCACGCTGCAGGTCGATTTCGTGCTGCCCGAACGCCTCGACGCGACCTACGTCGCCGAGGACGGCAGCCGCCGGCGCCCCGTCATGCTGCACCGGGCGATCCTGGGGTCGATGGAGCGCTGGATCGGCATCCTGATCGAGCAGCACGCCGGCCGGTTCCCGCTCTGGCTGGCGCCGGTGCAGGCGGCGGTGGCGACGATTACCGAGGCGGCGGACGGCTACGCCAGGGAAGTGGCGGCGGCCTGCCGCGCCGCCGGCCTGCGCGTCGGGACCGACACGCGCAACGAGAAGATCGGCTACAAGATCCGCGAGCACAGCGCGGCGAAAATCCCGGCCATCCTGGTGGTCGGCGCGCGCGAGGCGGAGGACCGGACGGTGGCGCTGCGCCGCCTCGGCGGCAAGGCGCAAGAAGTCCTTGCGCTCGACGACGCCGTCCTTAGACTGGCCGGGGAGGCGGCCCCGCCGGCGTGAGGCGGCGGCCGTCCGGGGACCACGCCAACCGCCAGAGGAGGCGATAGATCGCCAGACCGCCCTTCTTTCACCCGCCGGTCAAGGATGGCCCGCGCGTGAATCGCGACATACTTTCCGAACAGGTCCGCTGCATCGCGCCGAACGGCGATCAGATGGGAATCATGCGCACCGTCCAGGCCATCGCCGAGGCGGAGTCCTGGGGACTCGACCTCGTCGAGGTCTCGCCGAACGCCAGCCCGCCGGTCTGCAAGATCCTGGACTACGGCAAGTTCAAGTACGAGGCCCAGAAAAAAAAGAACGAGGCCAAGAAGAAGCAGAAGATCATCGAGATCAAGGAAATCAAGCTCCGTCCCAATATCGACGAGCACGATTACCGGGTCAAGATGCGGAACGTGAACCGGTTCCTTGCCGAGGGCGACAAGGTCAAGGTCACGCTGCGGTTCCGCGGCCGCGAGATGGCGCACCAGGAACTCGGCGCGCATGTGCTCGAACGGGTGCGCGGCGACACCGAGGAAATCGCCAAGGTCGAGGCGTTCCCCCGGATGGAGGGGCGCCAGATGATCATGGTGATCGCGCCGCGCTAGGCCGGACGGGCGCGGCTTCCGCCGCATGGCCTCCGAACCGAACCGGGGCGGCCCCCGCCCCGCCGGCCATCCCGACCTGCCGGCGGACCGGGTCGGCGTGCTGCTGGTGAACCTCGGCACGCCCGACGCGCCGGAACCCCGCGCCATCCGCCGCTACCTGCGCGAGTTCCTGTCGGACCGGCGGGTCATCGAGGCCAACCGGATCGTCTGGGCGCTCGTCCTCAACCTGATCGTCCTCAATGTCCGGCCCGCCGTCGCGGCCCGCGCCTATCGCGAGGTCTGGGACCGGGAGACGGGCGAATCGCCCCTGCGCCGCCACACCCGCGAACAGGCCGCCGGGCTGGCCGCCCGCCTCGCCGGCCGCGGCGTGGAGGTGGACTGGGCGATGCGCTACGGCGCGCCGCCGATCGCCGCGCGGCTGGAGGCGCTGCGGGCGCGGGGCTGCCGGCGGGTGCTTCTCGCGCCGCTCTATCCGCAATACAGCGCGGCGACGACGGCGACGGCCTGCGACAAGGCCTTCGCCGCGCTCGCCGGGATGCGCTGGCAGCCGGCGGTCCGGGTCGCGCCGCCCTATTACGACGACCCGGCCTATATCGCGGCGCTGGCCGGGTCGGTGCGCGCGCATCTGGAGACGCTGGACTGGCGGCCGGACGCGCTGCTGGCCTCCTTCCACGGCCTGCCCCAACGCTATTTCGAGGCGGGGGACCCCTACCACTGCCACTGCGCCAAGACGGCGCGGCTGCTGGACAAGGCGCTCGGCGGCGCGGCCGGGCGGGTCGAGACGGCGTTCCAGTCGCGCTTCGGGCGCGAGGAGTGGCTGCGGCCCTACGCGGCGGATGTCGTCGTCGAACTGCCGGCGCGGGGCGTGCGGCGGCTCGCCGTCGTCGCGCCGGGCTTCGCGGCCGATTGCGTCGAGACGCTGGAGGAGGTGGCGATCGGCCTGCGCCAGGCGTTCCTGGACGCGGGCGGGGAGGCCTTCGCCTACATCCCCTGCCTCAACGCCTCGCCCGCCGGGATCGACATGCTCGAAAGCCTGGCGTTGCGCGAACTGTCGGGCTGGCTGCCGGAGGCGCGGGAAGCCGGCGCCGGCGCCGCCTAACCCGCCACGGGGTCCATGTCGAGCCGGGCGACGATCCCTTCCAGTTCCGGCGCGGCCGGCGGGTAGTATTCCATCACCAGCGGGTCGTGGCCGGGGATAATGTGGTCCGGCGAATCGGCCAGCCGCTCCATCGTCTTGTACCCCTCCATCATGTCGCCGAGGTTGTAGACGATGACGAAGGGGTTGCGGTCGCGGATGTTCTCGTAGAAATGCGCGCAGTCCGAGGCCAGCACCACCCAGCCGCGCCGCGTCCACACCCGCGCGCACATCAGCCCGGCCGAATGCCCGCCGATCCGGTGGACCGACAGCCCCGGCGCCAGTTCGGCGTCGCCGTCCACGAAGCGCACGCGGTTCGCGTACACGTTGCGCACCATCGCGCACACATCGTCCGCCTCGAAGGGCCTCTGGACCGCCGGGAAGCACATGCACCGGCCGGTGGCGAACGCCATCTCCCCGTCCTGCAGCACGAAATTCGCGTTCGGGAAGTCGGCGATCCCGCCGGCGTGGTCGTAGTGCAGGTGGCTGATAATCACGTTCTCGACCGAGGCGGCGTCGATGCCGAGCAGCGCCAGCCCCTCCGCCGGGGTGCGCAGCAGCGGCGTGCCGCGCTTGGCCGAGGCGACATGGCCGAACCCGGTGTCCACCACGTAGGTCCGGTTTTCGTTGCGGATCGCCCAGACATAGTAGTCGAGCGGCATCGGCGCGTCGTGCGGGTCCATGAAGAGCAGGTTGCCGTTGCGCGTGCGGTTGGCGTTGTGGGCGTATTTGACCGCGTAAACCTCGTAGGCCTCGCGCTCGCCGGAGCCGTCCATCGCGTTTCCCTCCCGGTTGACGCCGGCCCGCGCCGGCCGCATGAATGGCCGCGAGGGTAGACGGCGGCGCGGCGGCGGGGCAAGCCGGCGGCGCGGGGGCGGGAGGCGCGCAATGGCGGGGATCGCGGTCGGCTTCATCGGGACCGGCGCGATGGGCGAGCACATGTGCCGCAACATCGCGACGCGCGGCGGCGAGCCGGAGATCGCCTCGGTGACCGCCTTCGACCTCGATCCCGAACCCCTGGCGCGGCTGGCGGCGGACGGCGTGGGGCGCGCGGCGAGCGCGGCCGAACTGGCGCGCGCGGCCGACCTCGTCATCCTCTCGCTTCCCGGCGGGCCGGAGGTGGAGGCGGTGGCGCGGGAAAGCCTGCTGCCCGCCGCCCGGCCGGGCTGGACCGTGGTCGACATGTCCACCGCGCCGGTCCGCCTCGCGCGCGACCTCGCGTCCCGGTTCGCGGCGGCGGGGGCCGACTTCCTCGACGCGCCGGTCGCCCGCACGCAGCAGGCCGCCATCGACGGCAATCTTTCGATCATGGTCGGCGGCGAGGCGGAAGTGCTGGAGCGGGTGCGCGGAATCCTGCTCCGCATGGGGCCGGACGTGGCGCATTGCGGCCCGGCGGGCTGCGGGCAGATCGCCAAAATCCTCAACAACATGGTGGTGTTCCAGAACGGCGTCGCGCTCGCCGAGGCGCTGACGATCGGGCGGCGCGCGGGGATGGACCCGGCGCGCCTGCTCGACACGATAAACGCCAGTTCCGGCGGCTCCTTCGTCGGGCGCAGCCACGGGGCGAAGGCGATGGTTCCGGGCGTCTTCCCGCTGCGCCAGTTCCCAGCCCGCTACGCGCTGAAGGACCTGTCCTACGCCCTGGTCCTGGCCGGGGACGGCGGCGTGCCCGCGCCGGGGGCCGAACTGGCCGGCCGGATGCTGGAGAAGGCCATCGAGATGGGCAACGGCGACAAGTACTGGCCCGTCATCGTCGAGGCGGTCGAGGCGGCGGCGGACAAGGGGGAATGACCGGCCCGGACTGGCGGCTCCTTGTCGCGGTCGTCGCGGCGCTGGCGGCGGTCCGGATCGGCGTGCTGGCGGCGTCCGGCCTCGGCTTCCACGGCGACGAGGCGCAGTACTGGTCCTGGAGCCGCGACCTCGCCTGGGGGTATTTCAGCAAGCCGCCGATGGTGGCCTGGGCGATCCGGGGTGCGCAGTCGGTCTGCGGCGAGGCGGAGTGGTGCGCGCGCGCGGCCTCGCCGCTCCTGCACGCCGGGACGAGCCTGCTGGCGGCGGCGCTGGCGGCGCGGCTGTACGGTCCGCGCGCCGGGTTCTGGGCCGGGATCCTGTACGCGACGCTGCCCGGCGTCGCCGTTTCCAGCGCCGCGATCTCCACCGACGCGCCGCTGCTGTTCTTCTGGACGGCGGCGCTCTACGCGCTGGTCCGGCTGCTGGAGGGGCGGAGCCTCGGCTGGGCGGCGGCGCTGGGCCTCGCCGCCGGCTGCGGCCTGCTGTCGAAATACGCGATGGGGTATTTCCTGCCCTGCGCCGTGCTTGCCTGCGCGCTCGGCCGCGAGCACCGCTGGCTGCTGGCGAGCCGACACGGCCTGCTGGCGCTGGCGGTCGCCGGGGCCGTCGTCGCGCCGAATGTCGCCTGGAACCTCGCCAACGGCTGGGCGACCGTCGCCCATGTCGGCGCCAACGCCAATCTCGGCGGCGAACTGTTCCGGCCGGCGGAGCTGCTCGCCTTCCTCTTCTCCCAGGCCGGCGTGTTCGGACCGCTCCTCCTCGCGGCGCTGGCCTGGCGGACGGCGCTGCTGTTCCGCCGCCGGCCCGACCCGCGCGAGGGCTGGCTCCTGTGCTTCTGCCTGCCGATCCTCGCCCTGGTGGCGGTCCAGGCGCTCCTGTCCCGCGCCAACGCCAACTGGGCGGCGCCGGCCTATGTCGCGGCGACGGTCGCGCTGGCGGGATGGGCGGCCCGGGAGGGGCGGCTCGCGCTGGCGAAGCTCTCGGTCGCGCTCCACCTGGCGGCGGCGGCGGTCGTTTCGGTCTATGTCCTCGACCTACCCGGCGTCCGGCCGCCGCTGGAGAGCGACCCGCTGCGCCGGATGCGCGGCTGGGAGGAGACGGCGGCCGGCGTTTCCGCCGCCATACGCGCCCATCCCGGCCGAACCCTGCTGCTCGACGACCGCAAGACGATGGCGGCGCTGCTCTATTACGGCCGGAACGCGCCGTGGCGGCCGCGCATGTGGGATTTCGACGGCCGCCCGGACAACCACTACGAACTCGCGGCGCGCTACCGGCCCCGGCCGGGCGGCCGGGCGCTGCTGGCGGCGCGGTGGAACGACCCCCGGATTCCCGCCGCCTTCCGGACGGCCGTTCCGGCGGGCGAAATCCGCGTCGATCTCGGCGGCGGGCGGGAGCGGGTGCTGCGGCTCAGCCTGCTGGACGGCCATGCGGGGGAGTGAACCCTTCGCGCCGCGCCCGCCCGGCCGCGCGGCGGTCGCGGCCGTCGCGCTGGCGACGGCGGCCGCCTCCATCGTTTTCGTCGCCGCGCCGGGCCTCGACCTCGCCGGCGCGCGGCTGTTTTACGAGGGCGGCGGCGCCTTCGCGCTGGAGGGCGGGGCGGCGGACCGCTTCTTCCGGGGAGCGGTCCGGCCGGCCGCGAGCGCGCTTTCGCTCGTCCTGCTGGCGCTGGCCTGCCTCGCGCTGGCGTCGCGCGGCCGCCTGGTCGGCTGGCCGCCGCGCGCCGTCGCCTATGTCGGGCTGGTCTACGCGCTGGGGCCGGGGCTGCTGGTCAACGGGCTGCTGAAGACATTCATCGGCCGCGCCCGGCCGCGCGACATCGCCGAGTTCGGCGGCGAGCGGTCCTTCAGCGCCGCCTGGGCGCCGGCGGACCAGTGCGCGTCGAACTGCGCCTTCGTGTCCGGCGACGTGGCCTTCGCCGCCGGGCTGGTCGCGCTGGCGCTGCTGGCGAGGGGGGCGCGGCGGCGCTGGGCGCTGGCGGGCGCGCTGGCGGCGACGCTGGCCGTGGCGGCGCACCGGCTCGGCGTCGGCGCGCATTTCCCGAGCGACGCGCTGCTGGCGGCGCTGCTGACGGCGCTGGTCGCGCTGGCGCTCGCCCGCGCGATGTTCCCCGGCCCCGGCCCCGGCGCGCCCCGGGGGCGCGGGCGGGCCGGCGCCTGACGTCTACTCCGCCGCCAGCGGCAGCGCGGTCAGGATCGCGTCGTCGCGCTCCATCTCCATCGCCGCCCAGTTGCGCGAGCGCACATAGTCCGGCCTGGGGTTCTCCACATCGGCCGGCCGGTTGGCGCAGAGGTTGTAGCAGAGGTAGATCTGCCAGCGGTCGCGCGCCGACAGGTTGTGGCCCGAAGCGTGCAGCGTCTCGCAGTGGAACGCGACGGCGTCGCCCGGCTTGCCGGTGATCGCCACCGGGGCGGGGCAGCGCGCCATCGCCGCGCGCACGCGCTCCGCCGGCGTGGCCCAGAACCTGTAGACCGTCGAATCCTCGAAATACGGGTCGAACCGGCCCATGCGGTGGCTGCCCGGCAGCATGTAGAGGCAGCCGCCGATCTCCGTCGCCTCGTCCAGCATGACCATCAGCGTGGCCAGCCGCGGCTCGGCGATCCCGTCGATGTTCCAGGACCCGAAATCCTGGTGCCAGTGCCAGACCGTGCCCTCGATCGAGGGCTTCATGTTGGTCTTGCAGTGGTGCATGTAGAGCGCGTCGCCGCCCAGCAGCCGGCGCGCGACGCCGAGCGTGCGCGGCAGCCGCGACAGCGCCCGGTAGGCCGGCGAGAAGGTCTCCCCGTCCGGCTCGTGCATCCGGAACATCGTCTTGGCCTTGCCGTCGCCGCCCTCGCGGAAGACGCCGTCGGCCTCGACATGGCGCAGCCGCTCGGTCTCGGCCGCCAGGACATCCACCTCCGCCGCCGACAGCAGCCCCGGCAGGCGGACGAACCCGTCGCGCCCGTAGGCCTCGACCTGTTCCCGAGTCAGCTCCATCGCGCCCTCCCTCGATTCGCGTCGCGTACCGCCCGGATCGTAGCGCCGGCGCGGTCCGCGCCCAAGCGGGAAGTTCACGGGCGGTGGAAACCGGTGAACTTTCGGGTTGACATGGGGATCGCGGATATGAGATACATTGGACATGTGATGTGTAGTGCTACACATGACAAATTCGGGGAAAGTAAGGGGAGGACGCCATGTACAGGTGCTATATCGGGGGGAGGCCCTATGAGGTACAGAGAAGTCGTTCGGTTGCTGAGGCACGACGGTTGGTATGAAGATCGCCAGCGCGGTAGCCACGTGCAGTTCAAGCACGATGCGAAACCCGGTCTGGTCAGCGTTCCTCGCTCGAACAAGGATTTGTCGCCCGGCGTCATCGGCAGCATCGAGAGGCAGTCCGGCGTCGATCTGCGGCGACGTGAACGGTGAACCGGTTCCGGCCGGAGAGAAGAATGACCCAATACATCGCGATCATCGACAAGGCCCCGGACTCCGACTACGGCGTCGTGTTTCCGGATTTTCCGGGATGCGTCTCCGTTGGTTCGACCGTGGACGAAGCCAAGGAGATGGCGGCGGAGGTCCTGGCGTTGCATATCGAAGGCATGGAGGAGGACGGGGAGGAGGTCCCGCTTCCCTCCAGCCTCGAAACCGTGATGAGCGATCCGGAGAACGGTTACGCCCTGGCCTTCATCGTCGTTCCGGCGCCGAAGACGGAGACGGTGCGCGTGAACGTGTCGTTCCGCGCCTCGGCGCTGAGCCGGATCGACGCGGCGGCCAGACGGCGCAAGCTCAGCCGTTCGGCCTTCCTCGCCGAGGCGGCGCTTGCCCACGCCGAGGGGTAGGCGCGCCGCCGGCCGCGCCGGCCGGAACGCGGAGGACACGGCCATGCGGGTCGCGCGCACGCCTTGGCGGGAGAACCCGAAGCCGCTGCCCGACGGCCATATGGCGGTCGGAATCGGCGATGTGCACGGCTGCGCCGGCCATCTGGAGGCGATGTACCGGGCGCTGGCGGAAGATGTCGCGCGGCTCGAACCCGAACGCGCGGTCTGCGTGCTGCTGGGCGACCTGATCGACCGGGGGCCGGACTCGCTCGACTGCCTGGGCCTGGCCGCCGGCGGGCTGGCCGCCTTCGCGCCGGGCCGGCCGGTGGAGGACGTGGCCCTCGCCGGCAACCACGACGACTGGCTGATCCGCGCCGTGGACGGGACGCTGACCGGGCCGGAGGCGCGGATGTGGCTCGACAACGGCGGCGGCGCGACGCTGCGCTCCCTCGGTCTCGGCGGCGGATGGCGGGACGCGGCCGCGCTGTCGGAGGCGGTGCGCGAACGGCTCGCCGGGCCGGCGCGCGGCCTGCTTTCCCGCATGGAGGCGTCGCGCCGGGTCGGCGACCTGCTGTTCGTCCACGCCGGGATCGACCCGCGCCGCCCGCTGCACCGCCAGACGCGCGAGGCGATGCTGTGGATCCGCGACGCCTTCCTGCGCCCCCCGGCCTGGCCCTTCGAGGTGCTGGCGGTGCACGGCCACACCATCGAAATGCCGGACGGGGAGCCGGTCGTGCATCCCCACCGGATCGGCGTGGACACGGGCGCGGTGCTGACCGGCGTGCTGACGGCGGCCGAGTTCCACGGCGACCGGCTGCGCTTCGTGACGGCGGCGGGGCGGTAAGCGGGCGGCGGGCGGGCCGCGCCCGGCGGCGCTATCCGCGCAGGATGCCGCCGGCGTGTTTCTCGGCCCGGGCCACGATTTCGCGCGACACCGCCTCGATCTCCTCCTCGGTCAGCGTCGCGTCGCGCGGGCGCAGCGTCACCGCGATGGCGAGCGACTTCTTGCCGTCGGGCAGGCCCTCGCCCGCGTACTCGTCGAACAGCCCGACCTCGGCGACCAGCTTGCGGTCCGCGCCGCGCGCCGCGCGGATCAGCGCCTCGGCCGGCGTGTCCGCGTCCACCAGGAAGGCGAAATCGCGCGTCACCGGCTGGAAGGGCGAGAGTTCGGGGAGCGGCCGCGCCGGCCCCCGCGACCGGGGTTCGGGAATCGCGTCGAGGAAGACCTCGAAGCCCGCCGCCGGCCCGCGCAGGCCGAACGTCCCGAGGATGCGCGGGTGGACCTCCCCGAACCGGGCGAAGACCCGCGCGCCGAGCCGCAGCGCGCCGGACCGGCCGGGATGGAGCCAGCCGGGCGCGTCCGTCGAGACCTGCATGTTCCCGGCCGGCGCGCCCAGCGCCTCCAGCAGGGCGAGGGCGTCGGCCTTGGCGTCGAAGGCGTCGACCGGGCGCGCCGCGCCGGACCAGTCGCGCGGCGCGGCGCGGCCGGCGCGCAGGCCGGCGGCGACCTCCCGCTGGTCCTCCGGCGCGGCCCCGGCGTAGACCGGCCCGACCTCGAACAGCGCCAGGTCGTGTTCGGCCATGTTGGCGTTGCGGGCGGCGGCGGCCAGCAGGTTGGGCAGGATCGACGGGCGCATCGCGTCGAGGTCGGCGCTGATCGGGTTCGACAGGCGCAGCTCCGCCGCCCCGCCGCCGAACGCCTCGGCGTGGCGCGACGGCAGGAAGGAGAAGGTCACCGCCTCCGCCATGCCGCGCCCTGCCAGCGCGCGCCGCGCGAGCCGCTCGCGCGCCTGGGCCGGCGACAGCGCCGGGGCCGGCACCGCGCGGCCGCTCGCCAGCGAGACCGCCGGAATGCCGTCGTAGCCCCGGACCCGCGCGACCTCCTCCACCAGGTCCGCCTCGCCGACCACGTCGCCGCGCCAGGAGGGGACGGCGCAGCGGATCGCCTCGCCGGAGCCGGAAACCTCGAACCCGAGGTCGCGCAACACGCGGACGGCCTCCTCCTCCGGAACATCGATCCCGGCGAGGCCCCGGATGCGCGAGTGGCGCAGCGTGTAGGTCCGCCGCCAGTCCGGCTCGCGCCCGTGGACGACGAGTTCGCTCGCCTCGCCGCCGCAGATGTCCAGCACCAGCCGCGTCGCGACCTCGGTCCCCCAGACCGGCGAGGTCGGGTCCAGCCCGCGCTCGAAGCGGTAGCGCGCGTCGGACTGGATGCCGAGCTTGCGCCCGGTCGCCGCCGTGCGGACCGGATCGAAGATCGCCGCCTCGAGGAACATGTCGGTCGTGTCGTCGCCGCAGCCGGTGCGCGCGCCGCCCATGATGCCGGCGAGGTCGTCCACGCCATGGTCGTCGCCGATGACGATCGCGTCCTCGTCGAAGGCGTATTCCCGGCCGTCCAGCGCGAGGTAGCTTTCGCCCGGCCGGGCGAGGCGGATGAAAATGTCGCCCGACACCTTGGCGGCGTCGTAGGCGTGCAGCGGCCGGCCGAGGTCCATCGTCACGTAGTTGGTGATGTCCACCAGCGCCGAGATCGGGCGCAGGCCGATGGCGGTCAGCCGGTCGCGCAGCCATTTCGGGCTGGGGCGGTTGCGAACGCCGCGGAAATAGCGCCCGACCACATAGGGGGCGAGCGGCGGGTCCTGCTCGGGCAGTTCGACGCGCCAGCCGATCGGGCTTCGGAAGGTTCCCGGGACCGGCGCGGCGTCGAGCGGCCGGAGCCGGCCCAGGCCGGCCGCCGCCAGGTCGCGGGCGATGCCGCGCACGCCGAGGCAGTCCGCCCGGTCCGGCGTGACGGCGACATCGATCGCGGGATCGTCGAGGCCGGCGACGTCGGCGAATTTCGCGCCCACCGGCGCGTCGTCCGGGAGTTCGATAATCCCCTCGTGCTCGTCCGACAGGCCCATCTCGCGCTCGGAGCAGAGCATCCCGTTCGAGTCCTCGCCCCGGATGACGCCGCGCTCCAGCGCCAGCCCGGTGCCGGGGACAACGACGCCCGGCGGCGCGAACACGCCCTTCATGCCGGTCCGCGCGTTCGGCGCGCCGCAGACCACCTGGACCCGGCCCGCCCCGGTCTCGACGACGCAGACGCTGAGCCGGTCGGCGTTGGGGTGCGGGCGCGCCTCGACCACATGGGCGACCGTGAAGGCGTCCAGCCCGCGCGCCCGGTCCTCCACCGATTCGACCTCCAGGCCGAGCATCGGCAGCCGCGCGCGAATCTCGTCCAGCCCGGCGTCGGTCTCCAGGTGCTCCCCCAGCCACGAAAGCGTGAACTTCACCGGCCGGTCCCCCCCGCGATGTCGGGCGCGTCGTAGGGCGAGAAGCCGTAATGGCGCAGCCAGCGGATGTCGCTGTCGTAGAACGGCCGCAGGTCCGGGATGCCGTATTTCAGCATGGCGATGCGCTCGATCCCCATGCCGAAGGCGAAGCCCTGGTAGACATCGGGATCGACGCCGCAATTGGCCAGCACGCGCGGATGCACCATGCCGGAGCCGAGGATTTCCAGCCAGTCGTCGCCCGGCCCGATGCGCAGCGCCCCGCCCTCGCGCGTGCAGCCGATATCGACCTCGGCCGACGGCTCCGTGAACGGGAAATAGCTGGGCCGGAAGCGCACCGGCAGGTCGTCCACGCCGAAGAAGGCGCGGCAGAAATCGACCAGGCAGCCCTTCAGGTGGCCCATATGGGTGCTCTTGTCGACGACCAGCCCCTCGACCTGGTGGAACATCGGCGAATGCGTCGCGTCGTGGTCGGAGCGGAAGGTGCGGCCCGGCACGATAATGCGAATCGGCGGCGGGTTCCGCTCCATGTAGCGGATCTGCACCGGCGAGGTGTGGGTGCGCAGCACGCGCGGCGTCCCGCTCCCGTCGGGCGGGAGGTAGAAGGTGTCCTGCTCCTGCCGCGCCGGGTGTTCGGGCGGGATGTTGAGCGCGGTGAAGTTGTAGTAGTCGGTCTCGATATGCGGCCCCTCGGCCACCGAGAAGCCCATGTCGCGGAAGATCGCCGTCAACTCCTCGACGGTCCGCGTGATCGGGTGCAGCGAGCCGCGCGGCTCCGGGCGCGCCGGCTTGGTGACGTCGATCCGCTCCGCGCGCAGCCGGGCCTCCAGCGCCGCCTCGGCCAGCGCGGCCTTGCGGCCCTCGATCGCGGCGGCGACCTCGTCCCGCAGCAGGTTGAGCGCGCGCCCGGCCTCGCGCCGCGCCTCGGCGTCGAGCCGGCCCAGCCCCTTCATCATCCCGGTGATGCGGCCCCTGCGGCCGAGCAGGGCGACCCGCGCCTCCTCCAGCGCGCCGAGGTCGGCCGCGGCCTCGACCGCGCCGATCGCCTCGCGCCTCAAACCGTCCGTGTCGTGCATCGCGCCGCCGCCGTCCGGCCGGTCCCGCCGCCGCGCCGGCGGGTCCCGGCCCCTACCGTTCCGCGCCGGCGAGCGCCGCCCGGGCCCGCGCGACCAGGCCGGAGAAGGCCGCCGGATCGTGGATCGCCAGGTCCGAGAGCACTTTGCGGTCGAGTCCGACGCCGGCCCGGGCAAGGCCGTTCATGAACTGCGAATAGGTCATCCCGTCCGCCCGCGCGCCGGCGTTGATGCGCTGGATCCACAGCGCCCGGAACCGGCGCTTGCGCACCCGGCGGTCGCGATAGGCGTATTGCGCCGCCTTCTCCACCGCCTGCACGGCGACCCGGAAAACATTCTTGCGCCGCCCGTAATAGCCCTTCGCCTTCGCGACGACCTTCTTGTGCCGGGCGTGGGCCGTCACACCGCGTTTCACGCGCGCCATGGCCGGTCCTCCTTACAGGTAGGGCAGGAACTTGCGCACGATCCGGCTGTCCGCCTTGGACAGCGTCGTCGTGCCGCGGGTGGATCGCTTCATGTCCTTCGGCCGCTTGCGCAGGCCGTGGCGCTTGCAGGCGTGGTTGTGCAGGATCTTGCCGGTCCCGGTGGCGCGGAAGCGTTTCTTCGCGCCGCTTTTCGACTTCAGCTTGGGCATTTCGCTCTCCGTGCCTCCTTGCGCCGGCGCCGCGCGAAGCCGTGCTCCGCCGCGCCGCTCCCTCCGCCGGCCGGGTATGCCCCGGGGCCCGGACGCGGCGGCCTCCCTCGCGGGAAGCGCCGCTTGTAACGGCCCCCCGGACCGGAATCAAGGGGCGCGGGACGGGAATCGAGGGGCGCCGCGCGCCGAACCGCGAAAGCCGCCGGGGCGGCGCGCGGGAAAGTCGGTTTTCTTGCGAATCCGGGGTTGACCCGCCCGGGCGGCGTACATAGTATCCGCGCGCTTTCGCGGGGCCGGCCCCGCCTCGGGCGGAGCCTCCGGGCTTCGGGGGCGGACACGGCGCCGGGGACGGGGCGGACGGCGCGCCCTCCCGCGGATGCGGATGGAGCGAAACGTTCGGACCGCGGGGGACCCGTGTTCCCGGCCGGTTCGGGTTTCGCGCGTTTTTTGTCGAGAGGGATCGCCTCGATGCCGACGATCAACCAGCTTGTCCGGCACGGCCGCAAGAAGCCGGTCGCGCGGAACAAGGTTCCGGCGCTGGAGGAATGCCCGCAGAAGCGCGGCGTCTGCACGCGCGTCTACACCACCACGCCGAAGAAGCCGAACTCGGCGCTGCGCAAGGTGGCGCGGGTGCGGCTGACCAACGGGTTCGAGGTGACGAGCTACATCCCCGGCGAGGGCCACAACCTGCAGGAGCACTCGGTCGTGCTGATCCGGGGCGGCCGCGTGAAGGACCTGCCGGGCGTGCGCTACCACATCGTCCGCGGCGCGCTGGACACGCAGGGCGTGGCCGACCGCCGGCAGCGCCGTTCGAAATACGGCGCGAAACGGCCGAAATAGGAGGGCCCGGGGATGTCCAGACGCCATCGCGCCGAGAAACGCGAGATCCAGCCGGACGCCAAGTTCCGCGATCCGGTGGTGGGCAAGTTCATGAGCTGCCTGATGTACGCGGGCAAGCGCTCGGTGGCCGAGCGCATCGTCTACGGCGCCTTCGACCGGATCGAGTCGCGCACCGGGCAGACGCCGGTCTCGGTGTTCCACGACGCGCTGAACAATGTGCGCCCGCAGGTGGAGGTGCGCTCGCGCCGCGTCGGCGGCGCCACCTACCAGGTGCCGGTCGAGGTGCGGACGGACCGGGCGCAGGCGCTGGCGATCCGCTGGACCATCGATTCGGCGCGCAAGCGCTCGGAGAACACGATGGTGGGCCGGCTCTCCGGCGAACTGCTCGACGCCGCGAACAACCGCGGCTCGGCGGTCAAGAAAAAGGAAGACACCCACCGGATGGCGGAAGCCAACAAGGCTTTCTCCCATTACCGCTGGTGAACCGGGCGCGCGAGACTTCGACCATGGCCAGAACCGCACCCCTCGGCCGATACCGCAATATCGGCATCATGGCGCATATCGACGCCGGCAAGACCACCACGACCGAGCGGGTGCTGTACTACACCGGCCGCTCCTACAAGCTCGGCGAGGTCCACGACGGCAACGCCACCATGGACTGGATGGAGCAGGAGCAGGAGCGCGGCATCACCATCACCTCGGCGGCGACCACCTGCGCCTGGCGCGACCACCGGATCAACATCATCGACACGCCCGGCCATGTCGACTTCACCATCGAGGTCGAGCGCGCGCTCCGGGTGCTGGACGGCGCGGTGGCCGTGTTCGATTCGGTCGCGGGCGTGGAGCCGCAGTCGGAGACGGTGTGGCGCCAGGCGGACAAGTACAGCGTCCCGCGCATCTGCTTCGTCAACAAGATGGACCGGGTGGGGGCCGATTTCTTCCGCTGCGTCGAGATGATCGACGACCGGCTCGGGGCCAGCCCGCTGGTCGCGCAACTGCCGATCGGGGCCGAGTCCGGCTTCTCCGGCGTGGTGGACCTGGTGGCGATGAAGGCGGTCCGCTGGCTCGACGAGAGCCTGGGCGCCAAGTTCGAGACCGGCGAAATCCCGGCCGACATGGCCGAGGAGGCGGCGAAACGCCGCGCCGCGCTGGTCGAGCAGGCGGTGGAGCGCGACGAGGCGGCGCTGGAGGCCTACCTGGAGGGCGAGGAGCCGTCGGAGGAGACGCTCAGGGCCTGCATCCGGGAGGGCACGATCGCCGGCGCCTTCGTGCCGGTGCTGTGCGGCTCGGCCTTCAAGAACAAGGGCGTGCAGCCGCTGCTGGACGCGGTGGTGGACTACCTGCCCTCGCCGCTCGACGTGGCGGCGGTGCGCGGCGTCGCGCCGAACTCCGACAGGGAGGTCGTCCGCGAGAACGACGATTCCGCGCCCTTCTCCGGGCTGGCCTTCAAGATCATGAACGACCCCTATGTCGGCTCGCTCACCTTCGTGCGCGTCTATTCCGGCGTGCTGGAGGCCGGGACCTCGATGCTGAACGCCGTCAAGGGAAGGCGCGAGCGGGTGGGCCGGATGCTGCTGATGCACGCCAACAGCCGCGAGGACGTGAAGGAGGCGCGCACCGGCGACATCGTGGCGCTGGCCGGGCTGAAGAACACCACGACCGGCGACACGCTCGCCGACCCCGGCAATCCGGTGGTGCTGGAGCGCATGGAGTTCCCCGACCCGGTGATCGAGGTCGCGGTCGAGCCGAAGACCAAGGGCGACCAGGAGAAGATGGGAACGGCGCTGGGCCGGCTCGCGGCCGAGGACCCGTCCTTCCGCGTCTCGACCGACCGCGAAAGCGGCCAGACCATCGTCAAGGGCATGGGCGAACTGCACCTCGACATCATCGTCGACCGGATGCGCCGCGAGTTCAAGGTGGACGCCAATGTCGGCGCGCCGCAGGTTGCCTACCGCGAGACCATCGCGCGGGCGGCCGAAATCGACTACACCCACAAGAAGCAGACCGGCGGCTCCGGTCAGTTCGCGCGGGTCAGGATCGCCTTCGAGCCGTCGGAGCCGGGGACGGGCTTCGAGTTCGAGAGCCGGGTCGTCGGCGGCGCGGTGCCGAGGGAATACGTGCCGGGCGTCGAGAAGGGCCTGTCCGACGCCAAGGAGTCCGGCGCGATCGCCGGCTTCCCGATGATCGACTTCAGGGCCGTGCTGGTGGACGGGGCCAGCCACGACGTGGACTCCAGCGTCATGGCCTTCGAGATCGCGGCGCGGGCCGCGTTCCGGGAGGGGATCGCCAAGGCCGGCCCCCGGCTGTTGGAGCCGGTGATGCGGGTCGAGGTGGTGACGCCGGAGGAGTACATGGGCGACATCATCGGCGACCTGAACAGCCGCCGCGGCCATGTCTCCGACATGGACCAGCGCGGCAACGCGCGGGTTGTCGTGGCGCGGGTGCCGCTGGCCAACATGTTCGGCTACGTCAACAACCTGCGCTCGATGAGCCAGGGGCGGGCGCAGTACACGATGCATTTCGACCACTACGAGCAGGTGCCGCGCGCGGTGGCCGAGGAAGTCACGGCCAAGATGGCCTGACGCGGCCGCGCCGGGGGCGCCGGGACGCAAACGACGGTTCGGGTACGGAGTAGGGACGATGGGCAAGGCGAAGTTCGAGCGCACGAAGCCGCACTGCAACATTGGTACGATCGGCCATGTGGACCATGGCAAGACGACGTTGACGGCGGCGATCACGAAGGTGCTGGCGGAGGCCGGCGGGGCCGAGTTCACGGCCTACGACCAGATCGACAAGGCCCCGGAGGAGAAGGCGCGGGGGATCACGATCTCGACGGCGCATGTCGAGTACGAGACGGCGGCGCGGCACTACGCGCATGTCGACTGTCCGGGCCACGCGGACTACGTGAAGAACATGATCACGGGCGCGGCGCAGATGGACGGGGCGATCCTTGTGGTCTCGGCGGCCGACGGGCCGATGCCGCAGACGCGCGAGCACATCCTTCTGGCGCGCCAGGTGGGCGTCCCGGCGCTGGTGGTCTACCTGAACAAGACGGACCAGGTGGACGACGAGGAGCTGCTGGAGCTCGTGGAGCTGGAGGTGCGGGAGCTCCTCGGCTCCTACGACTTCCCGGGCGACGACATCCCGGTTGTGAAGGGTTCGGCGCTGGCGGCGCTGGAGGACGGGGAGGAGGCGATCGGCCGTTCCTCGGTGCTGGAGCTGATGGGGGAGGTGGACCGCTACATCCCGCAGCCGGACCGCCCGAAGGACCGCCCGTTCCTGATGCCGATCGAGGATGTGTTCTCGATTTCGGGCCGGGGCACGGTGGTGACGGGCCGTGTCGAGATGGGCGTGGTGAAGGTCGGGGCGCCGGTCGAGATCGTGGGCATCCGGGAGACCTCGCGCTCGGTGTGCACGGGCGTGGAGATGTTCCGCAAGCTCCTGGACCAGGGCGAGGCGGGGGACAATGTGGGGCTTCTGCTGCGCGGCGTCGGGCGGACGGACGTGGAGCGCGGGCAGGTGATCGCGGCTCCGGGGTCGATCAAGCCGCACACGCGGTTCTCGTGCGAGGCGTACATCCTGACGAAGGACGAGGGGGGGCGGCACACGCCGTTCTTCTCGAACTACCGCCCGCAATTCTATTTCCGGACGACGGACGTCACGGGATCGGTGGCGCTTCCGGAGGGGACGGAGATGGTGATGCCGGGGGACAATATCTCGATGGAGGTGAACCTGATCGCGCCGATCGCGATGGACGAGGGGCTGCGCTTCGCGATCCGCGAGGGCGGCCGCACCGTCGGAGCCGGCGTCGTCGCCAAAATCATCGAGTAATCGACAGCAAGACCGGCCCCGTTCCCTGGAACGGGGCCGGGGCCTTTTCGGGGAACGGGCGGACACGCGGGAACGGAGCGATGGACAGCCAGAACATCAGGATTCGCCTCAAGGCGTTCGACCACCGCGTGCTCGACCAGTCGACCGGCGAGATCGTCAGCACGGCGAAGCGGACCGGCGCACAGGTGCGCGGCCCGATCCCGCTGCCGAACCGGATCGAGAAGTTCACGGTGCTGCGCTCGCCGCATATCGACAAGAAGAGCCGCGAGCAGTTCGAGATCCGCACCCACAAGCGCCTGCTCGACATCGTGGACCCGACCCCGCAGACGGTGGACGCGCTGATGAAGCTCGACCTCGCCGCCGGCGTGGACGTCGAGATCAAGCTGTAGGGGCGGGGACGGTCCGATGCGCTGCGGAATGATCGCCCGGAAGATGGGGATGACGCGGGTGTTCGCCGGCGACGGCGAGCATGTGCCGGTCACGGTGCTCCAGGTGGAGTCGTGCCAGGTCGTCGCCCAGCGGACGGAGGAGCGCGACGGCTACACCGCGCTGCAGCTCGGCGCCGGCCGGGCCAAGGTCAAGCGGACGACCCGGCCGATGCGCGGCCATTTCGCCAAGGCGCGGGTCGAACCGAAGCGCAAGCTGGCGGAGTTCCGGGTCGAACCCGACGCGCTGATCGAGGTGGGGTCGGAACTGCTCGCCGACCATTTCGTCCCCGGCCAGAAGGTGGACGTGACCGGGACCTCGATCGGCAAGGGCTTCGCCGGCGCCATGAAGCGGCACAATTTCCGCGGCCTGCGCGCCTCGCACGGCGTGTCGGTCTCGCACCGCTCGCACGGCTCGACCGGCCACAGCCAGGAGCCGGGCAAGGTCTTCAAGGGCAAGAAGATGGCCGGCCACATGGGCGCCGCGCGCGTGACGACGCAAAACCTCTCCGTCGTCTCCGCCGACGCCGGGCGCGGCGTCATCCTGGTGCGCGGCGCGGTGCCGGGCGCGCGGGGCGGCTGGGTGCTGGTGCGCGACGCGATCAAGCGCGCGCGGCCCGAGGACGCGCCCTTCCCGGGTTCGGTCCGGCCGCCGGAGCCGGAGGCGCCGGAAGGCGCGGGCGCGCCCGCCGGGGCCGCGCCGGAGGGGGAGGAGTAGGGCGATGAAATTCCCCGTCGACAGCCTCGGCGCCGACGGCGCCGGCGAGATCGATCTCGACGACGAGATTTTCGGCGTCGAGGTCCGGCGCGACATCCTCGCCCGCGTCGTCAACTGGCAACTCGCCAAGCGCCGCGCCGGAACCCACAAGACCAAGCGGGTCGGCGAGATCAGCGGCACCACCGCCAAGCCCTACCGCCAGAAGGGGACGGGCCGCGCGCGCCAGGGGTCGCTGCGCTCGGCGCAGTTCCGGGGCGGCGGCAAGGCGCACGGCCCGGTCCCGCGCTCCCACGCCCACGCCCTGCCGAAGAAGGTGCGCCGGCTCGGCCTGAAATGCGCGCTGTCGTCCAAGCGGGAAGAGGGCCGGCTGGTGGTGCTCGACCGCGCCGAGGAGGCGACCGGCAAGACGCGCGAACTGGCCGGCAAGCTGGCGGCGCGCGGCTGGTCCTCCGTCCTGTTCATCGACGGGCCGGAGCCGGACGAGATGTTCCGCCGCGCCGCCCGCAACATCCCCAGGGTCGACGTGCTGCCGCAACAGGGGGCGAACGTTTACGACATCCTGCGGCGGGACACCCTGGTGCTGACCCGGGACGCCGTCCGGCATCTGGAGGCGCGCCTGAAATGAGCATGAGGCCCCATAACGCCAGCCAGGTGAAGATGAGCCGCGAGCGGATGTACGAGATCGTGCGCCGCCCGCTCATCACCGAGAAGTCGACGCTCGGCTCCGAGCACGGGCAGGTCACCTTCGTCGTCGCGCTCGACGCCACCAAGCCCGAGATCGCGGTCGCGGTGGAGCGGCTGTTCGGCCGCAAGGTCAAGGCCGTCAACACGCTGCGCCAGAAGGGCAAGCGCGTGCGCTTCCGCGGCCGCCCCGGCCGCCGGTCCGACTTCAAGAAGGCCGTCGTCTCCTTCGAGGACGGCCGCGACTTCGACGTGACGCAGGGAGTCTAGGGCGATGGCGCTCAAGCACTACAACCCCGTCACGCCGTCGATGCGCCACCTGGTGACGGTGGACCGCTCGGACCTGTGGAAGGGCAAGCCGGTCAAGAAGCTGACCCGGGGCCTGACCAAGACGGGCGGGCGCAACAACCACGGCCGCACCACCATGTGGCACCGCGGCGGCGGCCACAAGCGCAAGTACCGCATGGTCGATTTCAAGCGGCGCAAGTTCGGCATGGAGGGCACGGTCGAGCGGCTGGAGTACGATCCCAACCGCACCGCCTTCATCGCGCTGGTGACCTACGCCGACGGCGAGCAGTCCTACATCCTCGCCCCGCAGCGCCTGGCGCCGGGCGACAAGGTGGTCGCGGGCGCGCGCGCCGACATCAAGCCCGGCAACGCCATGCCGCTGAGCGCGATCCCGGTGGGCACCGTCGTCCACAATGTCGAACTGAAGCCCGGCAAGGGCGGGCAGATGGCCCGCGCCGCCGGGACCTACGCCCAGCTGGTCGGCCGCGACGCCGGCTACGCGCTGCTGCGGCTGGCCTCGGGCGAGGTGCGGATGGTGCGCGCCGAATGCATGGCGACCGTCGGCGCGGTCTCCAACCCGGACCAGCAGAACATCAAGCTCGGCAAGGCCGGCCGCAAGCGCTGGCTCGGCCGCCGGCCGGTGGTGCGCGGCGTGGTGATGAACCCGGTGGACCACCCCCACGGCGGCGGCGAGGGGCGCACCTCCGGCGGCCGCCACCCGGTCACGCCCTGGGGCGTGCCGACCAAGGGCAAGCGCACCCGCAACAACAAGAAGACCGACCGGCTGATCGTCCGCCGGCGGCGCAAGTAGGGAGAAAGGCCGTGGCCCGATCCGTCTGGAAGGGACCGTTCGTCGATGGATACCTGCTGAAGAAGGCGGAGAAGGCGCTGGCGTCCGGCCGCAACACGGTGATCCGCACCTGGTCGCGCCGCTCCACCGTCATGCCGCAATTCGTCGGCCTGACCTTCGGCGTGCACAACGGCCACAAATTCATCCCCGTGCTGGTGACGGAGCACATGGTGGGCCACAAGTTCGGCGAGTTCGCGCCGACGCGCACCTTCCACGGCCACGCGGCCGACAAGAAGGCGCGGCGGTAGGGACAGGGACTGGAGCGCGCGGCGATGGGCAAGCAATCGGCCAAACCCCGGCTGGCGGACGACGAGGCGATGGCGGTCGCGCGCAACATGCGCGTCAGCCCGCGCAAGCTCAACCTCGTCGCGCAGACGATCCGCGGCCTCGACGCCGGCAAGGCGCTGGCGGCGCTGGAGTTCTCGCGCCGCCGCATCGCCGGCGACGTGCGCAAGACCGTGCAGTCGGCGATCGCCAACGCCGAGAACAACCACCAGCTCGATGTGGACCGCCTCTATGTCAAGGAGGCGACGGTCGGCAAGGGGCTGGTCATGCGCCGCTTCCGGGCCCGGGCCCGGGGCCGGGTGGGGCGCATCCGCAAGCCGTTCGCCCACCTCACCGTCGTGGTGCGCGAACGCGAGGAGACCGCGTGATGGGACAGAAGGTCAACCCGATCGGCCTCAGGCTCGGCATCAACCGCACCTGGGATTCGCGCTGGTTCGCGTCGCGGGGCTACGCCGCCCTGCTGCACGAGGATTTGCGCCTGCGCCGCTACCTGCGCGGCCGCCTGCAGCAGGCCGGCGTCAGCCGGATCGTGATCGAGCGCCCGGCCAAGCGCGCGCGGGTCACCATCTACACCGCCCGGCCCGGCGTCGTGATCGGCAAGAAGGGCCAGGACATCGAGAAGCTGCGGCGCGACCTTTCCGGCATGACCGGCGCGGACGTGCACCTCAACATCGTCGAAATCCGCAAGCCGGAGATCGAGGCCAGCCTGGTCGCCGACAACATCGCCCAGCAGCTGCAGCGGCGCGTCGCCTTCCGCCGGGCGATGAAGCGGTCGGTCCAGTCCGCGATCCGCCTCGGCGCGCAGGGCATCCGCATCAATTGCGGCGGCCGGCTCGGCGGCGCGGAGATCGCGCGCATGGAGTGGTATCGCGAGGGCCGGGTGCCGCTGCACACGCTGCGCGCCGACATCGACTACGGCGAGGCGACGGCGAAGACCACCTACGGGACCTGCGGCGTGAAGGTCTGGGTCTTCAAGGGCGAGGTGATGCAGCACGACCCGATGGCCCAGGACAAGCGCATGGCCGAACAGCAGCCGGGCGGCGTGCGCTGATCGCGCGCGCGAGGGGGAGGACGCGATGCTCAGTCCGAAACGCACCAAGTTCCGCAAGGCCCACAAGGGCCGCATCCACGGCAACGCCAAGGGCGGGACGCAACTGAATTTCGGCTCCTACGGCCTGAAGGCGACGAGTCCGGCCCGGGTGACGGCGCGCCAGATCGAGGCGGCGCGGCGCGCCATCACGCGCCACATCCGCCGCGCCGGGCGGGTGTGGATCCGCATTTTCCCGGACGTGCCGGTCTCGAGCAAGCCGGCCGAGGTGCGCATGGGCAAGGGCAAGGGGTCGCCCGAATACTGGGTCTGCCGGGTCAAGCCGGGGCGGATCATGTTCGAACTCGACGGCGTGCCGCGCGACCTCGCGCGGGAGGCGTTCACGCTCGCCGCCGCCAAGCTGCCGCTGCGCGCGCGCTTCGTCGCGCGCCTCGGCGACGCCTAGGAACGGGGAACGGGACGATGGCGAACGACAAGGCCATCGAGTTGCGGGCCAAGTCGGTCGACGAGTTGCGCGAGCACCTCATCGACCTGCGCAAGGAGCAGTTCAACCTGCGCTTCCAGCGGGCCAACGGCCAGCTGGAGAACACGGCGCGGATCCGCGATGTCCGCAAGGGCATCGCGCGGACGAAGTTTATCCTGGCGGAAAAGGCGCGCGCCGGCGCCTGAGGGCGCGGTTCGCGGCGATGCTGGAGGGAGCGGTCGAGAATGCCGAGGCGCACGATGCAAGGCACGGTGGTGAGCGACAAGCCCGACAAGACGGTGATCGTCCGTGTCGAGCGCCGCGTCGCGCACCCGGTCTACAAGAAGATCGTCACGCGGTCGAAGCGGTTCGCCGCCCACGACCCCGAGAACCGGCACAAGACCGGCGACATCGTGCGCATCCGCGAGTGCAGGCCGATCTCCAAACGCAAGACCTGGGAAGTGATCGAAGGTCCCGGGGCGGCGTCCGCCTGACCGGGAAGGCCGGAGTTTCGTCATGATTCAGATGCAGACCAACCTCGACGTGGCGGACAATTCCGGAGCCCGCCGGGTCCAGTGCATCAAGGTGCTGGGCGGCTCGAAGCGCAAGACCGCCGGGGTCGGCGACGTCATCGTCGTGTCGGTCAAGGAGGCGATCCCGCGCGGCCGGGTCAAGAAGGGCGAGGTGCTGCGCGCGGTGATCGTGCGCACCGCCAAGGAAATCCGCCGCCCCGACGGCTCCGCGATCCGCTTCGACCGCAACGCGGCGGTGCTGATCAACCGCCAGAACGAGCCGATCGGGACCCGCATCTTCGGCCCGGTGACGCGGGAGTTGCGCGGCCGGAGCTTCATGAAGATCGTCTCGCTGGCGCCGGAGGTGCTGTGATGGCGCGCAAGTTCAGGATTCGCCGGGGCGACCAGGTGACGGTGCTGGCCGGCAAGGACAAGGGCAAGCGGGGCGAGGTGCTGCGCGTGCTGCGCGACCGCGACCGGGTGCTGGTGCGCGGCGTGAACATCGTCAAGCGCCACACGCGGCCGAGCCAGACGACGACCGGCGGCATCGTCGAACGCGAGGCGGCGCTCCACATCTCCAACGTCGCCCATGTCGATCCCAAGACCAACCGGCCCACGCGCGTCGGCTACCGCTTCCTGGAGGACGGCCGCAAGGTCCGGTTCGCCAAGCGGTCCGGCGAGGTGATCGACGCCTGAAGCCGACGGAGGACGCTGAGCCATGGCGCGCCTGAGGGAACTTTACGAGACGACCATCCGCCCGGAGCTTCTGGCCGCGAACGGGTACGACAACCCGTACCAGGTGCCGAAGCTGGAGAAGGTGGTCCTGAACATGGGCGTCGGCGAGGCGGTCCAGGACTCCAAGCAGGTGAACCTGGCGGCCGAGGAGCTGGCGGCGATCGCCGGCCAGAAACCCATCATCGCCAAGGCGCGGCGCTCGGTCGCCGGCTTCAAGCTGCGCGAGGGGATGCCGATCGGCTGCAAGGTGACCCTGCGGCGCGAGCGCATGTACGAGTTCGTCGACCGCCTGATCAATGTCGCGCTGCCCCGCGTGCGCGACTTCCGCGGCCTCAACCCCCGCAGCTTCGACGGGCGCGGCAACTACGCGCTGGGGCTGCGGGAGCAGATCGTGTTCCCCGAGATCGACTACGACCGCGTGGACAAGATCCGGGGCATGGACATCGTCGTCGTGACCACGGCGAAAACCGACGAGGAGGCGCGGGAGCTGCTGCGCCGTTTCAACTTCCCGTTCGGCACGGGCTGAGCGGGCCGGGAGGACGGACATGGCCAAGAAAAGCGCCATCGAGAGAAACAGGAAGCGCGTCCGGCTGGCCGAGCGCCACGCCGCGAAACGCGCGCGCCTGAAGGCGATCGCCAAGGACCGGAGCCTGCCGATCGAGGAGCGTTTCCAGGCCACGCTGAAGCTGGCCGAGATGCCGCGCAACGGCGCGGCCGTGCGCGTGCGCAACCGCTGCGAGGTGTCGGGCCGGCCCCGGGGCTACTACCGCAAGTTCCGGATGTCCCGCATCGCGCTGCGCGAACTCGGCTCGGCCGGCCAGGTGCCGGGCCTGGTCAAGTCGAGCTGGTGAGGGGAGGCCGGCCATGACGATGAGCGATCCCGTGGGCGACATGCTGACCCGCATCCGCAACGGCCAGCGCGCGCGCAAGGACACGGTGTCCAGCCCGGCCTCGCGGCTGCGCGGCGCCGTGCTGGAGGTCCTGCTGCGCGAGGGCTATATCCGCGGCTACGCCGAATCGGACTCGCCGCGCGCGCGCAACGCCCGCGACCTGTCCATCGAACTGAAGTATTACGAGGGCGAACCGGCGATCGGCGAGATCAAGCGCGTCTCCAAGCCCGGCCGCAGGATCTACGCCAAGATCTCCGAACTGCCCCGCGTGCACAACGGGCTGGGGATCGCCATCCTGTCCACGCCCCGGGGCGTGATGTCCGACAACGAGGCCCGCGCCGCCAATGTCGGCGGCGAGGTCCTCTGCCACGTGTTCTAGGCGGGGAGGGAAGGCCGATGTCGCGGGTCGGAAAGAACCCGGTGGCGCTGCCCGACGGCGTCGCCGTCGAACTCGGCGGCGGGACCGTCGCGGTGAAGGGCAGGCTCGGCGAACTGTCGATGGCGCTCTCGGACGAGGTGGCCGTGACCCGCGAGAACGGGGCGATCGCGGTCGCGCCGAAATCGATGGCCAAGCGGTCGCGCGCGATGTGGGGCACCACGCGGGCGCGGATCGCCAACATGGTCGCGGGCGTGAACGAGGGCTTCACGGTGAACCTGGAGATCGTCGGCGTCGGCTACCGCGCGGCGGTGGAGGGCCGGGACCTCGTGCTGTCGCTCGGCTTCAGCCATCCGGTCCGCCACGCGATCCCGGACGGCGTGGAGATGAAGTGCGAGCGGCCGACGGCGATCTCGATCTTCGGGATCGACAAGCAGGAGGTCGGCCAGCAGGCCGCCGAAATCCGCGGCTACCGGCCGCCGGAGCCGTTCAAGGGCAAGGGCGTCCGCTACGCCGGCGAGAACGTGCGGCGCAAGGAAGGCAAGAAGAAGTAGGGAACGGGACGATGCCGAACGCCAGGGAACTCTTCGCGCGCCGCGCGCGCCGGACCCGCTACGCGCTCCGCCTGCGCGGGCAGGGGAAGCCGCGCCTGTCGGTCTTCCGGTCGTCCCGGAACATCCACGTCCAGCTGATCGACGACGCGCGGGGCGAGACGATCGCCGCCGCCTCGTCGCTCGACAAGGCGCTGCGCGAGACGCTGCGGACCGGGGCGGACAAGGACGCGGCGGCGGCGGTCGGCCGGCTGGTCGGCGCCCGCGCGGTCGAGAAGGGCGTGACCGAGGCGGTGTTCGACCGGGGCGGCTACCGCTACCACGGGCGCGTCAAGGCGCTGGCCGACGGCGCGCGCGAGGCCGGGTTGAAGTTCTAGGGCGGCTCCGCCGCTCCGGGGCGGCGGGGAAGGTTCGAGCGTTCTCCCGGACGGGAAAACGGGCACGCTCCCGAGGGAAGGGGCCATCATGGCGCGAGGCGAGAGGCAGGATCATGGCGGGCGCGACCGCCCCGGCAGGGACCGTCCCGGCAGGGACCGGGGCGGAAGGGACCGGGGCGGCCGCGACCGGAACGACGATCCCGAACTGATCGAGAAGCTGGTCGGCATCAACCGCGTGGCGAAGGTCGTCAAGGGCGGGCGCCGCTTCGGCTTCGCGGCGCTGGTCGTGGTCGGCGACGGGCGCGGGCGCGTCGGGCACGGCGCCGGCAAGGCGCGCGAGGTGCCCGAGGCGATCCGAAAGGCGACCGAGCAGGCCAAGCGCGGCATGGTCCGGGTGCCGCTGCGCGAGGGGCGCACGCTGCACCACGACACGAAGGGCGATTTCGGGGCCGGGCATGTGCTGCTGCGCGCGGCCCCGGCGGGCACCGGCATCATCGCCGGCGGCCCGATGCGGGCGATCTTCGAGTCCCTCGGCGTGCAGGACGTGGTCGCGAAATCGACCGGCTCGTCCAACCCGCACAACATGATCAAGGCGACCTTCGACGCGCTCTCGCGCGTCCGCTCGCCGCGCGCGATCGCGGCCAAGCGCGGCAAGAAGGTCTCGGAAATCTTCGGCCGGCCGGCCGGCGGCGCCGCGCGGCCCGCCGAACCGGCCCAGGCCCAGGGCTGAGACGGCGGAGCGGCGCGATGACGGGAAGCAAGCCGGAGGGGACCGTCACGGTCACCCAGGTCAAGAGTCCGATCGGCCGCAAGCCCGGACAGCGCGAAACGCTGATCGGGCTGGGGCTGAACAAGATGCACAGGACGCGCACGCTGGAGGACACGCCGGCGGTGCGCGGCATGATCGACAAGGTCAAACACCTCGTCAGGGTCGAGGACGGCGCCTGACGCGCGGCCCGCCGCCCGGCGGATCGGGGGAGCGATGAAGCTGAACGAACTGAGGGACAACCCCGGCGCCCGCAAGAAGCGCAAGCGCGTCGGCCGGGGCGCCGGATCCGGCAAGGGCAAGACCGCCGGGCGCGGCCACAAGGGCCAGAAGTCGCGCGCGGGCGCGAGCATCGCCGGTTTCGAGGGCGGGCAGATGCCGATCTACCGCCGGCTGCCCAAGCGCGGCTTCAAGAACCCATTCCGCAAGGAATACGAGGTCGTCAACATCGGCGATGTGCAGAAGGCGATCGACGCGGGCCGCCTCGACGCCGCCGCGCCGCTGGACGAGGCCGCGCTGCGCGGCGCCGGGCTGGTCGGCAAGGCGAAATTCGGCGTCCGGCTCCTTGCCAAGGGCGAATTGAGCGCCAAGATAAGCGTGAGCGTGGCCGGCGCCTCCCGGGCGGCGGTCGCGGCCGTCGAGAAGGCCGGCGGCTCCGTCGCACTGCCCGAGGGCGCGAAGGCGGCGGCCGCGGAAACCTCCGGTTAGGACAGCGCCATGGCGTCGAGCGCCGAGCAACTGGCTTCCACACTCAATTTCGGCGCCATCGCCAAGGCGACCGAACTGAAGAAGCGCATCTGGTTCACGCTGGCCGCGCTGGTCGTCTACCGCCTCGGCACCTACATCCCGATCCCCGGCATCGACCCGGTGGTGCTGGAGGAGATTTTCCAGCAGAACGCCGGCGGCATCCTCGGCATGTTCGACATGTTCGCCGGCGGCGCGCTGGGGCGGATGACGATCTTCGCCCTCAACATCATGCCCTACATCTCGGCCGCCATCATCATGCAGCTGATGACGGCGGTCTCGCCCAACCTGGACGCGCTCAAGAAGGAGGGCGAGACCGGGCGCAAGCGGCTCAACCAGTACACCCGCTACCTCACCGTGCTGCTCGCCGCCGTGCAGGCCTACGGCATCTCGGTGGGGCTGGAGAACATGGGCGGCTCCGGCGGCTCGGCGGTGACGAACCCCGGCCTGTTCTTCCGCGCGACCACGGTGATCACGCTGGTCGGCGGCACGATCTTCCTGATGTGGCTGGGCGAGCAGATCACCGCGCGCGGCGTCGGCAACGGCATCTCGCTGATCATCTTCGCCGGCATCGTCGCCAACCTGCCGAGTGCGCTGGCCGGCACGCTGGAACTGGGCCGCACCGGCGCGCTGTCGGCCGCCTTCATCGTGCTGCTGCTGGCGATGGCGGTGGCGGTGATCGCGTTTATCGTCTTCATCGAGCGCTCGCAGCGGCGGATCACGGTGCAGTACCCCAAGCGCCAGGTCGGCAACCGCATGTTCGGCGGCGAGGCCTCGCACCTGCCGCTGAAGCTGAACGTCTCCGGCGTGATCCCGCCGATTTTCGCCAGTTCGATCCTGCTGATGCCGGTGACGATGGCGCAGTTCTCGGCCGGCGGCGGCGGGCCGGAATGGCTCGGCGCGGTCAACGCCCTGCTGGGGCGCGGCCAGCCGCTCTATCTCGGCGTCTATATCGGGTTGATCGTGTTCTTCGCCTTCTTCTACACGGCGATCGTGTTCAACCCGGCCGAGACGGCGGACAACCTGAAGCGCTACGGCGGCTTCATCCCCGGCATCCGGCCGGGCAAGAACACGGCCGACTACCTCGACTATGTGCTGACCCGGCTGACGACGGTGGGGGCGCTCTACCTCGCCTGCGTCTGCCTCCTGCCGGAAATCCTGATCAGCCAGTACCAGGTGCCGTTCTATTTCGGCGGCACCAGCCTGCTGATCGTGGTGACGGTGACGATGGACACGGTGGGCCAGATCCAGTCCCACCTGCTGGCGCACCAGTACGAGGGGCTGGTGCGCCGGTCGCGGCTCAGGGGGAGGCGCGGATGAACCTGATCCTGCTCGGCCCGCCCGGCGCCGGCAAGGGCACGCAGGCGCGCCGGCTGGAGGCGCGGTTCTCGCTGGTCCAGCTTTCCACCGGCGACATGCTGCGCGCCGCCGTCGCCTCGGGCTCCGACCTCGGCCGCGAGGCGAAGTCGATCATGGACGCGGGCGAACTCGTCCCCGACGCGCTCGTCGTGGCGATGATCTCCGAGCGGATCGAGCGGCCGGATTGCGCCGGCGGCTTCATCCTCGACGGCTTCCCGCGCACCGTCGCCCAGGCCGAGGCGCTGGACGCGATGCTGGCGGAGAAGGGCCTGGCGATCGACCATGTTGTCGAACTGAAGGTGGACGAGGAAATCCTGGTCGGGCGCATCCGCGCGCGCATCGCCGAAACGCCGGAATCCGAGCGCCGCGCCGACGACAACGAGGAGACGCTGCGCAACCGGCTCGAGGTCTATCGCGCCCAGACCGCGCCGATCCTGCCCTACTACCGGGCGCGCGGCGCGCTGAAGAGCGTCGACGGCATGGCCCTGATCGACGAGGTGGCGGCCCAGCTCGAAACCGTGCTGGCCGGTTAGGCGCCGCCGCCCGGCGTCCGTTCCCCGGCCGCCGCCTCCCGCGCCCAGGCGAGGCATTCCCCGCGCCCGGCCCGGAAATCCCCCGCGATCCAGCGCGCCTCGATCCGCGCCAGCAGCCGGCCGACCGCCGCCCCTTCGGGCATTCCGAGCGCCAGCAGGTCGCCGCCGCGCAGCGGGAAGGCGGGCGCCTCCCACGACCGCGCCAGTTCGAGGCGCGCCCGCGCGCGCCCGGCCGCGCCCTCTTCCGGCGCGCCCCCCTCCAGAGCGCCGTCGTCCAGCGCGCCCGTCAGCAGCGCCGCGTCCGCGAACCGCGCCCGTCCCATCCGGTAGAGGCTGGCCCGCGCGGCCGCGCCGTCCGCGTCCTCCGCGCCCGCGTCGAGCCGGTCCGCGCGCATCGCGGCCAGCCGGGCGCGCTCCGCGCCGGACAGCCGCAGCCGCGCCGCCAGCGCCGCCGCCGGAGCGGGCGCGAGCGCGGCGAGGCGGCGCAGCGGGTCCGCCGCCCCGTCCTCCAGCGCGACCAGCCGGGCCAGCGCCCCCGCGCGCGCCGGCGCGCCGAGCAGCGCCGCGATCACGCCGTCCTCCCCGGCCGCGCGGACCGTCTCCGCCGGATCGGCCGCGCCGAGCAGCCGGGAGAGTTCCGCCCACGCCCGCTCGCCGGACAGGCGGTCGAGGCCCGGCGCCGCCGCGCGGCAGGCGGCCCGCGCCGCCCCGTCCATCGGCCCGCGCCCGTACAGCGCGTGGAAGCGGTAGAAACGCAGGACGCGCAGCCTGTCCTCCGCGATCCGCCGGGCCGGGTCGCCGACGAAACGCACCCGGCCGGCCGCGATGTCCGCCGCCCCGCCGACCGGGTCGTGGATCGTCCCGTCCGCCGCCATCGACAGCGCGTTCATCGTGAAGTCGCGCCGGCGCGCGTCCTCCGCCCAGTCGCGCGTGAAGGCGACGACCGCGCGGCGCCCGTCCGTCTCCACGTCGCGCCGGAGCGTCGTGACCTCGAAGGAGCGGCCGGCGGCGACGGCCGTGACCGTGCCGTGCGAGAACCCGGTCGGCCGCGCGCCCAGCCCGGCCGCGCGCAGCCGGCGCGTCGCCTCCTCCGGGGGATGCGCGGTCGCGATGTCGATGTCCCCGGGCGGCAGGCCGAGCAGCGCGTCGCGCACGCAGCCGCCGACGAAGCGCGCCTCGCCCGCGTCGGCCCCGAGCGCCGCCATGACCGCGCGGACCGCCGGATCGCCGCGCCAGTCCGCCGGGGCGGCCGGGCCGGCCACGCGCGCCTCACTCCCCCGCCGCGCCGAGCAGCAGGTCGGCCAGGTTGACCAGCATCCCCGCCGTCGCGCCCCAGATGTAGCGTTCCGGGTGGGGGAAGACGTAGAAATGCCGCATCCGGTTTTGCCATTCCCGGCTGTGGCGCTCGTGGTTGGAGCGGTCGAGCACGAAGGACAGCGGCACCTCGAAGATGGCCGCGACCTCGACCGGGTCGGCCGCCGTCTCGAAGGGCGGGCGCACCAGCCCGACCACCGGCGTGACCACGAAGCCGGTGCGCGTCACATAGTCGTCGAGCCGGCCGATCACCTCGACATGGGAGCGGTCGAGGCCGATCTCCTCCTCCGTCTCGCGGAGCGCGGTCTCCACCGCGTCGCGGTCGCCGGCCTCGACGCGCCCGCCGGGGAAGCTCACCTGGCCCGGATGGTGCGGCAGGTCCTCGGCCCGCTGGGTGAGCAGGATGGTCGGCTCCGCCTCGCGCCCGACCACCGGGACCAGCACCGAGGCCGGGCGGCGCTCATGCGGCGGCTCCATGCCGGGGTTCAGGTCGTGGTCGCCGCGGCCGCCGCCCGGCGCCGCCATCGCGCGCTCGAACGCGGCCCGGAAGCCGTCCAGCGTCAACAGTCCGGGATCGCCGGCCCCAGCACGAAAAACGCGCCCTCGCTCCATATGCCGAGCACCTTCTCTCCATCGACCTCGCGCTCGCGCGCCAGGTCCGCCAGTTCGAGGAACACCGCGCGCGTCAGCCGCGCGTCCAGCCCGTCGCGGACGCGAATATACGGACTCGGCTCCTCCGTGTCGGGGTCGATCTCGACCCGCAGCGGCCGGTCCGGGCCGCACACGACCTCCTCGTCCAGGTTGGTGCGGAAGGCCAGCGCGTCGTCGCGGCCTTCCGGGTTCGCGCCGGCCCGATGCTCCAGTTCGACGGCAAGGAAGGGCGCGTCGTCCACATCGATGACGCCGCGCTCCGCGGGCGTGACCAGCCAGTAGCGCCCGTCCGCCTCGCGCCGCAGGACGGAGGCGAACAGCCTGACCAGCGGGAGGCGCCGGATCGGCGATCCCCGGTAGTGCCAGGCGCCGTCGCGGGCGATCCGCATCCCGAAATGGCGCGGCGGCGGCCCGCCGCCCTCGGCCGGCGCCGTTTCCGTTTGCTTGTCCACCGTATCCGTCCAATAACAGGGGGCCGCACGGCCCGCTCGCAATCCGCCGGAAAGAGTAGCCGCCCATGACCGATTTCTCCACCCTCGACGCCCCGCCGGGAGACCGGCTGCTGGCGGAGATCGACGCGCTCGGCGAGCGCATGGGCAAGGTGCGCGAACGGGTCGAGCGCGTCATCTTCGGCCAGCGCGAGGTGGTGGACCAGGCGCTGGTCTCCGTGCTCGCCGGCGGGCACGCGCTGCTGATCGGCGTGCCGGGCCTCGGCAAGACCCGGCTGGTGGAGACGCTGGGGACCGTGCTCGGCCTCGACGCCAAGCGCATCCAGTGCACGCCGGACCTGATGCCGGCCGACATCCTCGGCTCCGAGGTGATGGAGGAGGACGCCGCCGGCAGGCGGCATTTCCGCTTCATCCCCGGCCCGGTGTTCTGCCAGATCCTGATGGCGGACGAGATCAACCGGGCCAGCCCGCGCACCCAGTCGGCGCTGCTGCAGGCGATGCAGGAGCGGACCGTCACCGTCGCCGGCCAGACCCACGCCGCGCCGGCGCCCTTCCATGTGCTCGCGACGCAAAACCCGCTGGAGCAGGAGGGGACCTACCCGCTGCCCGAGGCGCAGCTGGACCGTTTCCTGCTCCAGATCGATGTCGGCTACCCCGACACGGCGGCGGAGCGGAAAATGCTGCTGGTCACCACCGGCGCGCCGGAGGAGCCGCCGCTCCCCGCCATGGCGGCCGACGAGTTGCTGGCCGCCCAGGCGCTGTTGCGCCGCGCGCCGGTGGGCGAGAGCACGGTGGCGGCGATCCTCGACATCGTGCGCGCCGGCCGGCTGGAGACCACCGACATCGAGGAGGTGCGCCGCCACGTGGCCTGGGGGCCGGGGCCGCGCGCCAGCCAGGCGCTGCTGCTCGCCGCGCGGGCCCGCGCCGTGCTCGACGGGCGGATCGCCCCCTCGACGGACGATGTGCTGGCGCTGGCCCGTCCGGTGCTGCGCCACCGCATGGCGCTGAACTTCGCGGCGCGGGCCGAGGGCGTGACGCTCGACCGGGTGATCGACCGGCTGTGCGAGCGCCACTCGTGATCCGCGAGCGGGCAGAGGCGCTCGCCGCGCGCTTCCCGCCGCTGCGGGTCGAGGCGCGGCGCGTCGCCGCGACGGTGCTCCAGGGCGCGCACGGGCGCCGCCGCGCCGGCCAGGGCGAAACCTTCTGGCGCTTCCGCCGGTACGAGCGGTTCGACGAGGCGCGGCGGGTCGATTGGCGGCGCTCGGCGCGCGGCCGCGAACTGTTCGTGCGGGAGACCGAATGGGAGGCGGCGCAGAGCGTCTGGATCTGGCGCGACGCCTCGCCCTCGATGCGCTACCGCTCCCGCCGCGACTTGCCGGAGAAGGCCGGGCGGGCGGACGTGCTGGCCGCCGCGCTGGCCATCCTGGCGATCGAGGGCGGCGAGAACGTGGCGCTGCTGGGCGAGGACATGCCGGCGCGCGGCGGGCGGGCCGGCCTCGAACTGTTCATCGCCGCCATGCTGGCCTCGCCGGGCGGCGGGAGCGCGCCGCCGCCGGAGCCGCCGCCGCGCCACGCCGCCGTCGTGTGGATCGCCGACTTCCTGGAGCCGGTCGAGGTTTACCGCGAGGCGATGGCCGCCTGCGTCGCGCGCGGCTGCGCCGGCCACATGCTCCAGGTGCTCGACCCGGCGGAGGAGGTGTTCCCCTTCGGCGGGCGCGTGCGTTTCGAGGGGCTGGAGGGGGAGGCGCCGCACCTGTTGCGCCAGGCCGACCGGGTGTGGGGCGACTACCAGCGCCGGCTGGCGGAGCACCGCGAGGCGTTGCGCGCGCTCGCGTCGCGCGCGGGCTGGAGCTTCGCGCGCCACGGCACGGGACAGCCGGCCGTCGGCGCGCTGCTGTCGCTTTACGGGGCGCTGGCGCGCCCGCCCGCGTTCGGGTGACGCCGGCATGTTGACGCTCGGCGCGCTCGCCTTCGCCAGCCCCTGGGTGCTGGCGGCGCTGCTCGGCCTGCCGCTGCTGTGGCTGCTGCTGCGGGTGACGCCGCCCGCGCCGCGGGTGGCGCGCTTCCCGGCGATCCGCCTGCTGCGCGGCCTCGAGCCGCGCGAGGAGACGCCGGACGCCGCGCCGTGGTGGCTGCTGCTGTTGCGCCTCGCCATGGCCGCTCTGGCCGTGCTGGCGCTGGCGAGGCCGCTGCTGAACGCGGACGAGGGGCTGTCCGGCGAGGGGCCGGTGACGATCGTCGTGGACGACGACTGGGCCGCTGGGCGCGACTGGCCCCGGCGCGCGGCGGCGATGGAGGCGCTGGTCGAGCGGGCCGGCCGGCGCGGCCGCGAGGTCGTGCTCATGCCCACGGCCGGGTTCGACCCGCGCGAGGGTCCGTCCGTCCGCCCGCTCCCCGCCGGGCGCGCGCTCGACCTCGCGCGGGCGATGGAGCCGAAGCCCTGGCCGGCCCGGCTCGGCGAACTGGCCGAGGCGCTGGAGGCGGACCCGCCGCCGGAGGGGGGCGACATCGTCTGGCTCTCCAACGGCGTCGCCGATCCCGGCGAGGCGGAGGCGATCGAAATCCTGCGCCGCCGGGGCGGCCTTACGGTGGTCGCGCACGATGGGCGCGGCCCCCGGATCGCGCTGGCGCCGGACAATTCCGGCGGCGCGGCGGCGGTCGAGGTCGCGCGTCCCGCCGCCGGGCCGGCCGCGCCGGTCGCGGTCCGGGCGGTCGCGCGCGACGGCCGCGTGCTGGCCCGGACCGCCGGCGCCTTCGCGGCGGGCGAGCGCCGGGCGCGGCTGGAGTTCCGGCTGCCGGCGGAGTTGCGCAACGACATCGGCCGGATCGAGGTCGAGGGCGAGGCGGCGGGCGGCGTCGCGCTGCTCGACGACGGTTTCGCGCGCCGCTCGGTCGGGCTGGTGGCGGAGAGCGGCTTCCGCGGCGCCCAGCCGCTGCTCGACGAGTTGCACTATCTCGAAGGCGCGCTCGCGCCCTTCGCGGAGGTTACGCGCGGCCGGCTGGAGGAGTTGCTGGCCTCCGGCGTCTCGGCGACGATCCTCGCCGATTCGGGCGCCTTGCCGGAGGTCGAGCGGGTCCGGCTCGCGAAATGGATCGAGGCGGGCGGGGCGCTGATCCGCTTCGCCGGGCCGAAGCTCGCGGCGGCCGGGCTGGCGGGCGGCGGCCGCGCGGCGGAGGCGCTGTCGCCGGTGCGCCTGCGCGCCGGGGACCGGACGCTGGGCGGCGCGCTCTCGTGGTCGCGGCCGCTGGCCATAACCGGGTTCGCGCCCGACGGGCCGCTCGCCGGGATGGACGCCTGGGGCGAGGCGACGGTGCGCCGCCAGGTCCTGGCCGAGCCTTCGGTCGATCTGGCGGAGCGGACCTGGGCGCGCCTGTCCGACGGGACGCCGATCGTCACCGGCCGGCCGATGGGCCGGGGCTGGCTGGTGCTGTTCCACACCACGGCCAGCCCGGAATGGAGCGACCTCGCGCTGTCCGGCCTGTTCGTGGACATGCTGCGCCGGCTGGTCGGGCTGGGGTCCGGCGGCGCCGTCCGGACGAAGCGGGCCGGCGCGCTCGCGCCGCTGGAGACGCTGGACGGGTTCGGCCGGCTCGGCCCGCCGCCGGCGACGGCCGGGGCCTGGTCGCCGGCGCCGGACGGGGCGGAGCCGAGCGCCGGGCCGGGCCTGCCGCCGGGCTATTACGGGACCGAGGCGTCGCGCCGCGCCTTCAACCTGTCGATCGACCCCGACGCGCTCGCGCCGCAGCCGGCCCCGCCGCCGGGCGTCGCCGCGCGGACCTTCGCCGGGCCGGCGGAGACCGACCTCGCGCCGTTCCTGCTGCTGGCGGCGTTCGCGCTGTTCCTCGCCGATTTCGTCGCGACCATGGCGCTGCGCGGCTACCTGCCGGTCCGCCGGGCGGGCGGGCGCGCGGCGGCGGCGGCGCTGCTGGCGCTGGCGCTCGCCGGGGCGGCCGGCGCGCCCCGGCCGGCCGCCGCCCAGACGATGGAGCGTCCGGGCGACGCCTTCGCCCTCGAAGCCACTCTGGAGACCCGCCTCGCCTATGTGATCGTCGGCGACGAGGCGGTGGACCGGGTGAGCCAGGCCGGCCTCGCCAGCCTTTCGGACGCGCTCGCCCGGCGCACCGCCGTCGAGCCGGGGCCGCCGATGGGCGTGGACCTGGAGGCGGACGAACTCGCCTTCTTCGCGCTGCTCTACTGGCCGGTGCCGCCGGGCCACCCGCCGTTGAGCGACGAGGCGGCGCGGCGCGTCAACGCCTTCATGCGCAACGGCGGCGCGATCCTGTTCGACACGCGCGACCGTTTCGAATCCGCCGGCGGCGCGGGCGGCTCCGGGATGCGGCGGCTGCGCGAGCTCGGAAGGAGCCTGGAAATCCCGGCGCTGGCCCCGGCGCCGCCGGGCCATGTGCTCACCCGCGCCTTCTACCTTCTGGACGAGTTCCCCGGCCGTTACGCCGGCGGCGCGGTCTGGGTCCGCGACGACCGCGACGCCGCCGGGGCCGGCGAGGTCACGCCGGTGATCCTCGGCGGGCACGACTGGAGCGGCGCCTGGGCGCGCGGCGCGGACGGCGGTTTCGCCTTTCCCGTCGTGCCCGGCGGCGAGGCGCAGCGGGAATACGCCTTCCGGTTCGGCGTCAACCTGGTGATGTACGCGCTGACCGGCAAGTACAAGGCGGACCAGGTGCATGTGCCCTCCATCCTCGAACGGCTGGGGCAGTAGCGGTGTCGGCCCTCGACATCGCCTTCGACCCGCTGGCGCCCTGGGCCGTGCTCGCCGTCGCGGCCGCCGCCGCGCTCGCCCTGCTCGCCTGGGGGGCCTGGGTCCGGGCGGCCGGGACCGGCTGGCGGCTGGCGGCCGCGCTGGCCTTCCTGTTCGCGCTGGCCAACCCGGTGCTGGTGGAGGAGGAGAGGATCGCCCGGCCGGACGTCGCCGCCATCGTCGTGGACGACAGCGCCAGCCAGGACATCGGCGGCCGGGCCGAGGTCCGCGACGCGGCGCTGGAGCGCGTCTCCGCCGCGATGGAGCGGATGCCGGACCTGGAGGTCCGCGTCGTCCGCGTCTCCGGCGGCGCGGAGGGGGCCGGCGCGCGCTCCGGCCGGCGCGGCACGCTTCTGTTCGCGGCCGTGGAGCGCGCCGTCGGCGACATCCCGCGCGGCCGGCTCGCCGGGATCGTGGCGATCACCGACGGCCAGGTCCACGACGCGCCCGCCGCCGCCGGGCCGGAGGGCGGTGGCCCGCCCGCCCCGTTTCACGCGATCCTCACCGGCCGGCGCGGCGAGAGCGACCGCCGCGTCGCGGTCGAGAAGGCCCCGGCCTTCGGCATGGTCGGCCGCGAGACGGTCCTCAACCTGCGGCTGGAGGACCCGGACCTGGCCGACGGGACGCCGGTCCCGGTGACGGTCTCCATCGACGGCGGCGCGCCGCGGGCGGTGCGGGCGCCGGCCAACCGGATCCTCGCGATCCAGGTCCCGCTGACCCGCGCGGGCGAGACCATCGTCGAGTTGCGCGCCGACGCGCGGCCGGGGGAGCTTTCGCCGCTCAACAACCGGACGGCCCGCGCCATCGTCGGCGTGCGCGACCGGCTGCGCGTCCTGCTGGTCTCCGGCGAGCCGCACGCGGGCGAGCGCACCTGGCGCGACCTGCTGAAGGCCGACCCGGCCGTGGACCTGGTGCATTTCACCATCCTGCGCCCGCCGGAGAAGCAGGACGGCACGCCGATCCGCGAACTGTCGCTGATCGCGTTCCCGGTGCGCGAACTGTTCGAGCTGAAGCTGGACGAGTTCGACCTGATCGTGTTCGACCGCTACCGCCGCCGGGGCGTGCTGCCGCGCGCCTACCTGGCGAACATCGCGGCCTATGTGCGGCGCGGCGGGGCGCTGCTGGAGGCGTCCGGGCCGAAATTCGCCGGCCCGCTGAGCCTCGCCCGCTCCCCGCTCGGCGATGTGCTGCCCGGCGTGCCGACCGGCGAGGTGGTGGAGGCCGGTTTCCGCCCCCGCGTGACCGAGCGGGGCCTGCGCCATCCCGTCGCGGCCGGCCTGCCCGGCGCCGCGCGGCCCGGCCCCGACGGCGCGCGCGCCGGCGGCGCCGGCTGGGGCCGCTGGTTCCGGCAGGTCGAGGCGCGGGCGTCGCGCGGCGCGGCGGTGCTCGACGGGGCCGGCGGGCGGCCGCTGCTGCTGCTCGACCGGGTCGGGGAGGGGCGCGTCGCGCACCTGCTCTCCGACCATATCTGGCTGTGGAGCCGCGGCTTCGAGGGCGGCGGGCCGGCGGCGGAACTGCTGCGCCGCGTCGCCCACTGGCTGATGCGCGAGCCGGAACTGGAGGAGGAGGACCTGCGGGCCACGGTGGACGGCTCGCGCATCGAGGTCGCGCGCCGCTCGCTCGACGACCGGCCGCGCTCGGTCGCCGCGACCGGGCCGGACGGCGCGACCGAGACCCGGCCGCTGGTCCCGGCCGGCCCCGGCCTCGCCACCGCCGTCTTCGAGGCGGGCGGCGCCGGGCTTTACCGTTTCTCCGACGGGGAGTTGACGCGGCTGGCGGCGGTGGGCGCGCTGAACCCGGCGGAGTTCGAGGATTTGCGGACCACGGACGCGATCCTCGGCCCCGTCGCGGCGGCGAGCGGCGGCGGCGTCCACTGGGCGGCGGAGGACGGGGTTCCCGAACTCCGCCGCGTGCGTCCCGGCCGCGCCGCCGCCGGGCGGGGCTGGATCGGCCTGCGCCGCAACGCCGCCCACGAGGTCGCCGGCGTGCGCGAGGCGAGCCTGGCGCCGCCGCTCCTCGCGCTCGCCCTGATCCTCGCCGCCGCCGCGCTGGCCTGGCGCCGCGAGGCGGCGTAACCGATCGCCCCCCGCTACGCCTTGGCGCTGGGGCGGGCGCCGGCGCGGTCGTAGAGGGCGGCCACGTTCGACAGGCCCTCGCCGATCGGCTGGCCGACGCCGATGGCGAAGTGGAGGAAGCAGTACAGCACGATGTCGGCCAGCGTGAACCGCTCCCCGCACACCCAGGTCCGGCCCGCGACCTGCCCGTCGAGCCAGGCGAGGTGGTCCTGGGCCCGCGCCTTCAGCCCGTCCGCCGCCTCCGGCAGGCAGCGCGTCCGCGACTCGAACATTTTCAGCCCTTCGCCGAAGCGGAAGCCGTTGGTCGCCGGCTCGCAGTAGCCGAGGTCGATGCGGCGCGTCCACATGCGGGTCTCGCCGCGCTCCTCCGGCGTCGCGCCGATCAGCGGCGGGGAGGGATGCAACTCCTCCAGGTATTCGCAGATCGCGACGATCTCGGAGATCAGGCGCCCGTCGCCGAGGACCAGCGCCGGGCTCTGGCCGCGCGGGTTGACCTTGAGGTAGTCGGCGCCGAGGTTCTCGCCGCCGATCAGGTCGACGGTCTCCATCGGGACCTCGACGCCCTTTTCGGCGAGGAACATCCGCACGACATGGGGGTTCGGGCCGATCGACTGGTAGAGCTTCATGGCGCGCCTCCGGGGTTGGGGGTTCCGGGCCAGACTACGGCGCCTCGGCCGCGGACGGAAACCTTCCGCCGGCCGCGGCGCCGCGCCCGCCGCCTATTCCAACCCGTCGAGCCAGGCGGCGATGGCGCGGCCGATCTCGGCCGGCGAGTCCTCCTGGACGAAGTGGCTGCCCCGGACCGTGACCTCCGTCTGGTTCGGCCAGGTCCGGCAGAATTCGCGCTGCGCGCCGATCAGGATCGCGCCCGGCTCGGCGTTCACGAACAGCTTCGGGATGTCCGAGGCGGCGAGGAAGGCGGCGTAGTCGCGCGCGATGGCGCACACATCCGCCGGCTCGCCGCCGATCGGGATTTCGCGCGGCCAGGTCAGCGTCGGCCGCCGGTCCTCGCCGGGCGCGGCGAAGGGGCGGCGGTAGACCGCCATCTCCGCCTCCGTAAGGCCGCGCAGCACCGAGCCGGGCAGCACCCGCTCGACGAAGACGTTCTTCTCCAGCACCATCTCCTCGCCCTTCGGCGAGCGGAAGCCCTGGAAGACGCCGCGCGCCCGCTCGTTCCACTCCGCCCATTCGAGCGGCCGGACCACGGCCTCCATGTAGGCGATCCCCCTGACCCGGTCGGGGTGGCGGCGCGCCCAGTCGAAGCCGAGCGCGGACCCCCAGTCGTGCACGACCAGCGTCGCGTCCCCGGCGATCCCCAGCGCGTCGAACAGCCCGTCGAGATACTTGCGGTGCTCGACGAAACGGTAGCGGCCGGGGCCGGAGCCGGGGAGCTTGTCGGAATCGCCCATGCCGATCAGGTCCGGCGCGACGAGGCGGCCCCGGCCCTCCACATGCGGCATGACGTTGCGCCAGAGGTAGGAGGAGGTGGGGTTGCCGTGCAGGAAGACGACGGGCGGACCCTCCCCGCTCTCGACACAGGCCATGCGCCGGCCCTCGACCTCGACGAAGCGCTTGGCCGGCTCGGCGGCGGAAATCTCCGAAGTCTCCATCGCGTCCTCACTTCCCCTTGAAGACCGGCCGGCGTTTCTCGAGGAAGGCGCCCAGCCCCTCGCGCCCATCCGTGGAGGCGGCCATGGCGGCGATGTTGCGCGACTCGACCTCCAGCTGCGTCTCCAGCGACTGCTCGAAGGTCCGCGACAGCAGCCGCTTCACAGCTCCATAGGCCTTCGTCGGCCCGTCCGCCAGCCGCGCCGCCAGCGCGCCGGCCTCCTCGGCCAGCTTGTCGTCGTCCACGACGGTCGTGACGATGCCCCAGTCCCGCGCCTCCTCGGCCGACAGCGTCCGGTTGGTCAGCATCAGCTCCTGCGCCCGGCGCAGCCCCACCACGCGCGGCAGGAAGTAGGAGGAGCTGGCGTCCGGCGACAGGCCGGCGCGGGTGTAGGCCATGGTGAACTTCGCCGAGCGCGCCGCCAGCACGATGTCGCCGAACAGCGTCATGCTGAAGCCGCCGCCGGCCGCCATGCCGTTCACCGCGATAACCAGCGGCGCCTCCATGCGGTGCAGGCGCTGGATCGCCTGGTGGACGATGGCCGTCAACTCGATCAGCCGCGACTCGATCCGGTCCATCTGCGTGGAGAAGTATTTCAGGTCGCCGCCGAAGCCGTACATCGGCCCGGTCGCCGACAGCAGCACGCAGCGGACGGCGGGGTCCGCGCTCGCCCGGATCGCGGCGTCCATGAACTCGTAGACGAACTCCCGGTTGATCGCGTGCCCGGCCTCGGGCCGGTCGAGCGTAATCCGCGCCACGCCGCCGTCGATGTCGAACTGGATGGTCTTGTAGTCCATGGGCTTTCCCCCGAACGCCTCGTTCAGCCGATTTCCGCCGTCGCGCGCGCCAGCCACGCCGCCGTCTCCGGCGGGACCAGGGGCGAGAGCCTGTCGCGCACCCGCGCGTGGTAGCCGTTCAGCCAGCGCAACTCCTCGCGCTCCAGCAGGCCGGGATCGACCATCGAGCGGTCGAACGGCGCCAGCGTCAGCGTCTCGAACGCCATCGTGTCGCGGTCGCCGCCGGCCATCAGCCGCGCCGCGGTCACCGCCACCAGGTTCTCCAGCCGGATGCCCCAGGCCCCCTCCTTGTAGAAGCCCGGCTCGTTGGAGACGACCATCCCCGGCTCCAGCGCGGTCCCCCGCGCGCGCGGCGAAATGCCCTGCGGCCCCTCGTGCACGCCGAGATAGGAGCCGACGCCGTGCCCCGTGCCGTGGTCGAAGTCGAGGCCGGCCCGCCACAGCGGCGCGCGCGCCAGCGGGTCGAGCCGGTCGCCCGCCGTGCCCTCCGGGAAGCGCGCCGTGGCGATGGCGATATGCGCCTTCAGCACCCGGGTGAAACGGTCGCGCGCCTCCGCGCCCGGATCGCCGACGGCGATCGTGCGGGTGATGTCGGTCGTGCCGTCGAGGTATTGCGCGCCGGAATCGACCAGGTAGAGGTCGCCCGGGCGGATCGGCCGGTTGCTTTCCGGCGTCACCCGGTAGTGCACGATCGCGCCGTGCGGGCCGGCGGCGGAGATGGTGTCGAAGCTGAGGTCGCGGAACAGCGGCTGTTCGGCCCGGAACGCGCGCAGCCGCTCGGCCGCGCCGATCTCGTCGAGCGTTCCCTTCGGCGCCTCCTCGGCGAACCGGTGGAGGAACCGGGCGAAGGCCGCGCCGTCGCGCAGATGGGCCGCGCGCGCGCCCGCCAGTTCGACGTCGTTCTTGCGGGCGCGGGGAAGGGCGGACGGGTCCGGCCCGCGCGCCGGCGCGCCGCCGGCGGCCTCGATCCGCCGGGCGATCCAGTCCGGCGTCGCGCCGGGATCGATCCGCGTCGCGCGGCCGGCCCGCGCGAGTTCGTCGATGGCGGGGCCGAGCGCGTCCGGCGGGCGGACCGTCACCGCGTTGCCGAGATGGGCGCGCGCGGCGCCGTCGAGCTTGCGGTCGTCGATGAAGAGGTCGACCGCGCCCGTCCGGTCGAGGATGGCGTAGGCGAGGGCGACCGGCGTGCGCGGCACGTCGCCGCCCCGGATGTTGAGCAGCCAGGCGATCGACTCCGGCGCCGAGAGCACGGCCGCGTCCAGCCCGTTGGCGGCGAGGATTTCGGCGATCTCGGCCCGCTTGTCGGCCGAATCGCGCCCGGCGTACTCGATCCCGTGCGGGACCGCGGGCGCGCGCGGCGGCGGGGGCCGGCCGGTCCACAGCGCGTCCACCGGGTTCGGCTCGACCGGGACCAGGCTCCCGCCCGCGGCCTCGGCCGCCGCGCGCAGCCGCTCGGCCTCGTCCACCGTGTGCAGCCACGGGTCGTAGCCGAGCCGCCCGCCCGCGCCGAGACGCTCCACGATCCAGGCCGTCGGCGGCTCCTCGCCGATATGCCGGGCCTCGTAGAGCGCGGGATCGACCTGCGCCCGGACCTGGAGCGTGTAGCGCCCGTCGGCGAACACCGCCGCCCGGTCCGCCAGCACGACCGCGAGGCCGGCCGACCCGTCGAACCCCGTCAACCAGGCCAGGCGTTCGGCGCAAGCGGGCGTCGCCTCGCCCGGATTCTCGCCCGCGCGGGGCAGCACGAACCCGTCCAGGCCGCCCGCGCCGAGCGCCGCGCGCAGGCCGGCGAGGCGGGCGGCGGGCGAGTCCGCGCGATCGGCGCCTTCGGGGCGTGCCGCCATCGTCTTCCGTCTCCCGTCGCTCCGGGCCGCGCCGCGCGCGCCGAAGCCGGACCATAGGCCGGCCCGGCCCGCCGCCGCAAGCGCGGGCGCGCCGGCGCGCCGGCCGCTGCCGCGCCGGTCCATGCGCCCGGCGCAACCCGGCCATGCGGGGCGGGCGCGGCCGCCGGGCCGGGCGGCGGCTCCGTCCCGCCGCCGCGCGCCGCCCTGTCCCGGAAACGACGCTTTCCCGCGCCGCGCGCGCCGGAGCGCCGCCGCCGGGAGCCATTCGGGCCATGCCGCCGGCGCAATCCAGCCGTTCGGTTTCGCCGCTGCTCATTCGCCGGGCGCGGCCCCATCTTCCCTGTATCGAAACGCGGCCAAGGCCCCTGGCGGGACCGACGACCGAACAGACCCGAAGGAGGTCCCCGATGAAAACCGTCCGCGCCGCCGCCCTCCCGCTCACGCTCGCCTTCGCGGCGGGGCCGTTCGCGCCGGCCAACACGCGCTTCCCGGCCGGCCGCTATCCCGGCCACGAGGACATCCGCCGCTACGAGGCCGAAAGCCGGGCCGCCCGCAACGCCTGGATCGTGTCGGCGTTCGCGCGCGCGGCGAAATCGGCCGCGGCCGGCCTCGCCGCGCGCGCGGGCGGAAACCGGCCGGCCGGGCGCGGTCCGGCCCGCGAGCCGGGACCGCGCCTCGAAGGCTGGGCGACGGCGCGGGCCGCCGCCGGCGCCTTCGCCCGCCTCGCCCGCGCCGTCGGGCGCTGGAACGACGCGCGCCGGACCCGCGCGGCGCTGGAGGCGCTCTCCGAGCGGCAGTTGCGCGACATCGGCCTCGAAGCGTGCGACGTGGACCGGCTGGTCCGGGACGCGCGCGCCGGGCGCTGGCCCGCGCGGCCGGTCCCGGCGGCGCCCGGCGCGGCCAACGCCAACGCCCGCCCGCCGGCCCCGGCGACCGTCGAACCGCGCAAGGCCGCCTGATCCCCCTCCCCCAAGGGGCGGCTTGCGCGCGAGGGCGTTCCCGCCGATGGCGGGGACGCCCTCCTTCCTTATCGCGCCTTATCGCGCCGGGCGGCGCGCCCGGCCCCGGACGAGCGACAGCGTGCTCCACATCCCGACGCGCGTATGGCGCGCCGCCGCGAAGCCGCGCGGCAGGTAAGCGGCCAGCACCTCGCGCTCCTGGCCGGCCAGCAGGCCGCTCAGCAGCAGCCGCCCGCCCGGCCGCAGCCGGCGCCCGGCCTCCGGCGCCATCGCGACCAGCGGCCCCGCGAGGATGTTGGCGACGACGAGGTCGAAACGCCGCCCCGGCGCCGGGGGCGGCCCCGGATACCCGTCGGACCGGATCGCGGCGACGCGCCGGGCGACGCCATTGACCGCCGCGTTCCCCCGCGCGGTCCGCGCGGCGTGGGGATCGATGTCGGCGGCCAGCACGCGCGCGCGCGGCCACAGCAGCGCCGCCGCGACCGACAGGATGCCGGACCCGCAGCCGAGGTCGAGCACGCGGCGCGGCCGGAAGGACCGCGACAGCCCCTCCATCGCGCGCAGGCAGCCCTCCGTGCTCCCATGCGTGCCGGAGCCGAAGGCGCGCCCGGCGTCGACCTCGATCGCCAGCGCGCCGCCGCGCGCGGCGGGCCGGTTGTGGGAGCCGTGGACCAGGAACCGCCCGTGGCGCAGCCGGGGGAAGGACTCCCGGTTGCGCGCCAGCCAGTCGATCTCCGGCAGCGGCTCGATCGCGACATCGGGCGTCCGCGCGCCGGCCGCCCGCGCCGCGGCCTCGACCGCCGCCACGATCGCCGCGTGGTCCGGGTAGCGCGCCAGCAGCGCGGTGACCGAGGGTTCCGGGCGCCCCTCGACGGTGAAGGCGGACACGCTGTCGGCCAGCGGCTCCAGCGCCGCGCCGAAGACGGGGGCGAGCGCCGGCGGCGCGGCGACGGAAACCCGCCAGAGGCCCGCGCCGGCGCCGGCGCCGCTCATGGCCGGGAGACGAAACTTGCGACCACCTTCTTGCGGCCGGCGTTGTCGAAGTCGATCTCCAGCTTGTCGCCGTCCACGGCGCCGACATCGCCCATGCCGAACTTGCGGTGGAACACGCGGTCGCCCGGCGCGAAGGAACCCTGGCCGGAGCGGTCGATCGTGTAGCCCTCGCCGTCGATCTCCGGCGCGCGGACCCGCCCGCCGGCGCCGCCCCGGCGGCCGTATCCGGGGCCGTAGCGCGCGCGCCGGTCCGGCGCGATCTCCTCGACCGCCGGCCCGCCGCCGAGCCGCCGGCGCAGCACCGGCGTGTAGAGGCCGCTCTCGTCCACCGGCTCGACATGTTCGGGGGGAAGCTCCTCGACGAAGCGCGAGGGGATGGCGCTCTGCCATCCGCCGTACAGCCGGCGGCTGGCGGCGTGGCTGATCTCGACGGATTTGCGCGCCCGCGTGAGGCCGACATAGGCGAGCCGGCGCTCCTCCTCCAGGCCGGCCGCGCCCTTCTCGTCGAGCGCGCGCGGGTTCGGGAACACGCCCTCCTCCCAGCCGGGCAGGAAGACGACATCGAACTCCAGCCCCTTGGCGGCGTGCAGCGTCATCAGGCTCACCTGGTCGCCGTCGGCGGCCTCGGCGTTCTCCATGACCAGCGCGATATGCTCCAGGAAGCCCGCGAGGCTGTCGAACTCGCCGAGCGCGCCGACCAGCTCCTTCAGGTTCTCCAGCCGGCCCGGCGCCTCGGGCGACTTGTCGGCCTGGAGCATCGCCACATAGCCCGACTCCTCCAGCACGGTCCGGGCGAGCTCCACATGGTCCCCGCCCTCGGCGAGCGCGCGCCAGCGCCCGAAATCCTCGGCCAGCCGGGCCAGCGTCCGCCGCGCGGCGGGGCGCAGTTCGTCGGTCCCGGCGATCTTGCCGATGGCGGCCCAGAGCGAGACGCCCTCGGCCCGGGCCAGCGCCTGGACCGCCTGCTCGCTCGCGCGGCCGATCCCGCGTTTCGGCTTGTTTAGGATGCGCTCCAGCGCCAGGTCGTCGTCCGGCTGGTGGACCGCGCGCAGATAGGCCACCGCGTCGCGGATCTCCATGCGCTCGTAGAACCGCGCGCCGCCCACCACCCGGTAGGGCACGCCGAGGGTCAGGAACCGCTCCTCGAACTCGCGGGTCTGGAAGCCGGCGCGGACCAGCACCGCCATCTCGCCGAGCGGCGTTCCGGCGCGCTGGCGCGCCTCCACGCTTTCGCCGACGGCGCGCGCTTCCGCCTCGCCGTCCCAGACCGAGCGGACGGCGATCCTGTCGCCCTCGTCGCCCTCCGTCCACAGCGTCTTGCCGAGCCGGCCCCGGTTGTGCGCGATCAGCGCGGAGGCGGCGGCGAGCACGCGCGGGGTCGAGCGGTAGTTGCGCTCCAGCCGGACGATTCGGGCGCCGGGGAAGTCGCGCTCGAACTTCAGGATGTTGCCGATCTCGGCGCCGCGCCAGCCGTAGATCGACTGGTCGTCGTCGCCGACGCAGCAGATGTTGCCCCGCCCCTGGGCCAGCAGGCGCAGCCAGAGGTACTGCGCGACATTGGTGTCCTGGTACTCGTCCACCAGGATGTGCCCGAACCTGTCGCGATAGAGGCCCAGTACGTCCGGCCGCTCGCGCAGCAGGGTCAGGCAGTGCAGCAGCAGGTCGCCGAAATCGGCCGCGTTCAGCACGAGCAGCCGGTCCTGGTAGCGCGCGTACACCTCCGCGAGCCGGCCGCCGGCGAGGTCGCCCGCGTCGTCCCGCGACACCTGCTCCGGCGCCAGGCCGCGGTCCTTCCAGCGCTGGATCGGCCCCATCAGCGCGCGCGGCGGCCAGCGCTTGTCGTCGATCCCCTCGGCCTGGAGGATCTGGCGGAGCAGGCGGATCTGGTCGTCGGCGTCGAGGATGGTGAAGTTGGACCGGAGGCCGACCAGTTCGGCGTGGCGGCGCAGGATGCGGGCGCAGAGCGCGTGGAAGGTGCCGAGCCAGAGCCTTTCGGCCGCCGGCCCGACGATGGCGGCGACGCGCTCGCGCATCTCGCGGGCCGCCTTGTTGGTGAAGGTGACGGCGAGCACGCCCCACGGCCGCGCCCGCCCGGACGCCAGCAGGTGCGCCAGCCGCGTCGTCAGCACCCGCGTCTTGCCCGTGCCGGCCCCGGCGAGCACCAGCAGCGGCCCGTCGCCCGCCTCGACAGCCTCGCGCTGCGCCGTGTTGAGGCCGGCGAGGTAGCGGCCGACCGGCGGCGCGCCCGCCTCCGGGAACGGCGGCGCGGAGCAGTGCGTGGTCAGGCCTTGAGCTGTTTCGCTATCGATCATATTACGGTCCCGAAGACGACAAAATAACAATGCGTTCAATTAAACACTAATCGCCATAATTTTTTATGTAATACCACCAATTCATAATTTGTTTTTCCATGCTATCGTACTGACTAATAAAAGTGATCAACAAAATCAAAATTGTGAGCGCAACCAAAAGCACATTGTACGGGTGTTTGTTATGGTGAATATTCTTAAAGGTTTGATTATATTCACTAAAATTTTCAATATTGTGTTGCGTTTTTGCATCATATCGACTTTTTGTATCGTACAAAATCAAATCCACACTAAGATATGCCGTAAAAAATATCGCCCCATAAACGCCCATAACCAAAAGAAGGTAGATCCTGAGAGGGGGTCCTATCAATAGGCTTCCCACTATCACAATAATACAAATATGTCCAATATATTGACGGTTTTTAAAAGAAACAGGCCAATAATTCGCTCCTCTGCGATCACAACCCCATAGCCATATCATAATAGATATCCCAATTCCAGAAAAGAATTGCATCACCAAAAAATAAACTTCGGTAGATTCCCCAACAATTCCAGCAAATGCGTAAACAGAAAAAAGCAACCCCCAAAAACCATGAATACGTCCAGATTTATTTTCAAAAGAGCTCGACATCGATCTTTCCTCTTCCTCAGTTCGACGCGCCAAAGACGATTCGTCGCTGGCGGGGGCGCTGGGGAGCCTCTGATCAGCATATAGCGTGCTGGAGTTCGATGCAAGCGCATATCTTGACATGCAGGGCAATCGCTTGAAGGGTTAGGGGATTCCTTTCGGGATTGCGTTGCGGTTCATGGGAAGCCTCACGGTTTGGAGGTTTCCGATGTCGGCGAGGACGCTGCTGGCCCGTTTCTCGGCGCTGGAGGACCCGCGCCACGCCTGGAAGGTGCTCTATCCGCTGGAGGAAATCCTGCTGCTTGTGCTGTCGGCGACGATGGCCGGGGCGGAGGATTTCGTCGAGGTCGAGCGCTGGGGCAACCGCAAGATCGACTTCTTGCGCCGCCTGGCGCCGTTCGCCCGCGGCGTGCCCTCGCACGACACACTGAACGATGTCATGAACGCGTTGCCGGCCGAGGCGTTCGCCGGCTGCTTCGCCGCCTGGGTCGAGGGGTTGCGCGACGCCGACCCCGACATCGTGGCGATCGACGGCAAGACCTCGCGCGCCGCCCGGGCCCGGGGCGCAAGGCCGCTGCATCTCGTCTCGGCCTGGGCGTCGCGCCAGCGCCTCGTGCTCGGACAGCGGGCGACGGACGGCAAGTCCAACGAGATCGCCGCCATCCCCCTCCCGCGCGAACGCCTCGAACTCAAGGGCGCGCCGGTCGCCATCGACGCCATGGGTTGCCACCGCGGGATCGCCCGCGCCGTCCGCGACCGCGGAGCCGACTACCTCATCGCCCTGAAGGCCAACCAGCCCTCCCTCCACCGCGAGGTCGCGCTCTACTTCGACACCGCCGCCGGCCTCGACAGCTTCGAGACCGCCGACGGCGACCACGGCCGCATCGAAACCCGCCGCGCCACCGTCTCCCACGAGGTCGGATGGCTCAACGGAGACCGCGCCGCGCCCGGCGAACCCCGTTTCCCCGACCTCGCAATGGTCGCCATGGTCGAGGCCGTCGTCGAGCGCGACGGCAAAACCGCCCGGTCGCGCCGCTTCTACATCGGCTCCGCGCCGCTCTCCGCCCGGCGGACCGCCCAGGCCGTCCGCGGCCACTGGGGCGTCGAGAACCGCCTCCACTGGGTCATGGACACCGTCTTCCACGACGACCTCATGCGCCTGAGGACCGACAACGGCCCCACCGACATGGCCGTCGTCAAGCACGCCGCCCTCAACCTCATCCAGGCCGTCCCCGACAGGGCAAGCCTCAAAACCCGACGGAAAACGGCCGCCTGGGACGACGACTACCTCCTCAACGCCATCGCTCAGAAACACGAATGACCTTCAAGCGATTCCCCTGTCTTGACATGAGGCATATCGGACGCACGCCTGCAGAATCGCGGCGGCGGTCCCGGCCGGCCGGGTCAGTGCTCCTCGGCGCGGCGGCGTTCGAGCGCGCGGGCGTAGGCGCGTTCGGCGCGCATCGCGTCGCGCTCGTGCAGGCAGCCGACGATCCGCCGGTCCTCGGGGTTGTCCAGCACCGCCAGCAGCGAATCCTCGACCGAGGCGAAAACCTCCACCGCCCGCTCCAGCGTGTCGTCGCGGAACACGCAGACCCGGCCCGCCGCCGCCAGGTCGGCCAGCGTGCGGCCGGCGTCGCGGCCGGGGTCGAAGGCGGCGTCGCCCAGGTCCGCCAGCGTCAGGCGGCCGAGGAAGGCGCCGTCGCGCGCGACGAACACCTCCCCGTGGGGCGCGCGCGGCAGCACGGCGCGCAGCGCCGGCAGGCTTTCGCCGGCGTCCATGACGACATGGTCGCCGCGCATCAGGTCCGACACGCGCGTCCCGGCGAGGCCGCCCACGTCGTGGCCGCCGCGCAGGTCGACGCCCCGGCGCGCCAGCATGAACAGGAAATAGGACGGCCCGTGCAGCGCCCGCGTCAGCGCCACCGACACCGCGACCGCGACCAGCACCGCGATGGTGAGCCGGTAGTCGCCGGTCAGCTCGAAGATCATCAGCGTCGTCGAGACCGGCGCGCCCAGCACCGCCGCCGCGACCGCGCCCATGCCCGTGACGGTGTAGGCGCCGTGCGAGGAGGCGAGTTCGGGGAAGGGCAGGGCGGCGACGATCCCGAAGGCGCCGCCCGTCATCGCGCCGATGTACAGCGACGGGCTGAACACGCCGCCGCCGAAGCCCGACCCCAGGCACACCGCCGTCGCCAGCAGCTTGGCGGCCGCCAGCGCGACCAGCATCGCCAGCGCGTACTCCCCGTTCAGCGCCCGGTCCGTCGCCTCGTAGCCGACGCCGAGCGCCTCCGGGACCCACAGCGCCAGGACGCCGACCGCCGCCCCGCCGAGCGCCGGCGCCGCCCAGCGCGGCACGCTCGCCGCCGCGTGGAACGCCTGGACCAGCGGGACCAGCCGGATGAACGCGATCGCCGCGACCGCCGACACCGCGCCGAGCAGCGCGAAGGCCGGCAGCTCCAGGAAGGACGCGATCTCGTGGCCCGGCATGACGAAGGCCGGGAAATCGCCGAACCAGACGCGCGCGATCACCGTCCCGGTCACCGACGCGATCACCACCGGCGCGAAGGCCGGGATCGCGTAATGCCCGATCACCACCTCGTGGGCGAAGAACACGCCGGCGATCGGCGCGTTGAAGGAGGCGGCGATCGCCGCCGCGACGCCGGAGCCGAGCAGGATGCGCCCCTCCGAACGGTCGAGCCGGAACAGCGACCCCATGCCGCTGGCCAGCGCCGCGCCGAGATGGGCCGCCGGCCCCTCGCGCCCCACCGAGGCGCCGCCGCCGATCGACACCGCGCTCGCCAGCGCGGCGGCGAGGCCGTCGCGCGCCCGCATCCGCCCGCCGCGGACCGCGCTCGCCTCGATGACCTCGGCCACGCCGTGCGGGCGCGCGCCCGGCAGCCAGAACCGGACGATCAGCCCTACCGCGAGGCCGGCCGCCGCCGGCGCCAGCACCACCCGCCAGGCCGGCGCCTCGGCCGCGAGCGAGGCGACCCGCTCCGACGCGAAGCCGAGGAAACCCTGCTGGAAAAGGTCGATGGCCTCGCGGAACGCCACCGCCCCGAAGGCGGCCACGACGCCGATGGCGAGCGCCAGGGCCGAGAGCCGGAGCTGGCTGTCCCCGGCCAGCGCCCGCAGCCGCGCCCGGACGCCCGTCCGCTCCCGATCCCCCATGCGCGCCGTCCGGCAAGACCCTCCGGGGGCCGTCCCGAGGCCCCGCCCGCGACTATACACGATCCGCGCGGTCCGCGCCGCGCGGGCCGGCTCTTCCCGCGGCCGGCGGCCGGCCCCGGCATGGACAGCCCCTCCGGCGCCTGCTACAAGCCCGCGCGGCCCGCGGGGCCGGCGGCATCGGGTTTCGAGGGAGCGGCGGGATGAGGATCAACGGCAACGCCGTCCGTCCGGGCAATGTGATCGACCACAACGGCCGCCTCTGGGTCGCGGTCAGGACGCAGGCGGTCAAGCCCGGCAAGGGCGGCGCGTTCAACCAGGTCGAGCTGCGCGACATCCGCAACGGAACCAAGCTGAACGAACGCTTCCGCGCCGACGAGCAGGTCGAGCGGGTGCGCCTGGAGCAGCGCCAGGCCCAGTACCTCTACCGCGAGGGCGACATCGTGACCTTCATGGACGCCGAAACCTACGAGCAGACGGCGATCGGCGCCGAAATGCTGGGCGACGGGGCGATCTACCTCGCCGACGGCATGGAGGTCACCGTCGAGAGCCACGAGGGCGAGACGCTGTCCGTGGTGCTGCCCGACACGGTGACCATGGAGGTGGTCGAGGCCGACGCGGTGGTGAAGGGGCAGACCGCCTCCTCCTCCTACAAGCCGGCCGTGCTCGAAAACGGCGCGCGCATCATGGTGCCGCCCCATATCGCCGTCGGAACGCGGGTCGTGGTCCGGCCGTCCGACGGCGCCTATGTGGAGCGGGCCAAGGACTGAACGTCGGGCGACGCTTTCCCCGACCCCCAAGGAGGCGCAGTGGCGACCCGCACACCGATCGTCAACGTCATGGCCAAGGCCTGCTACAAGGCCGCGCGCGGCCTGATCCGCGACTTCGGCGAGGTCGAGCAGCTGCAGGTCTCGCGCAAGGGGCCGGCGGACTTCGTGTCCACCGCCGACCGCGCCGCCGAGCGCCGCCTGGTCGAGGAGCTTTCGCGCGCCCGGCCCGATTACGGCTTCCTGCTGGAGGAGGGGGATCCGGTCGAGGGCCGCGACCCGCTGGGCCGGCGCTGGATCGTCGATCCGCTCGACGGGACGACGAACTTCCTGCACGGGATGCCCCAATGGGCCGTCTCCATCGGCCTGGAGGAGGACGGCGAACTCGTCGCCGGCGCCGTGTACGACCCGATCCGCGACGAGTTGTTCTGGGCCGAGAAGGGCGTCGGCGCCTACATGAACGACCGGCGCATCCGCGTCTCCGAGCGCCGCGACCTCGCGGACTGCCTGGTCGCCTGCGGCGCGCCCTTCCTGGGCCAGGGCGACCACGAGGCCTTCCTCGCCCAGACGCGCGAGGTGATGGCCCGGACGGCCGGCGTGCGCCGGTTGGGGGCCGCCTCGCTCGACCTCGCCTGGCTCGCCGCCGGGCGCTGCGACGGGTTCTGGGAGATCGGGCTGAAGCCGTGGGACATCGCCGCCGGGATCGTGCTGGTCCGCGAGGCCGGGGGCTATGTGACCGACCTGACCGGGCGCGGGCGCATGATGCGCACCGGCGACGTGGTCGCGGCCAACGCGCGGACCCATCACCGCCTGCTGCGGCTGGTGCGCCCGGCGGGGGCCGGCCGGCCGGCGGTCGTGCTCTGAGCGGCCCCGGGACCGGAGCGCCGCCGCGCCGCGCCGGGGCGCCCGGCTGTTGTCGGGCGCGCGGGGTTGGGATAGGCTCGACGGATTGGCCAGCCGCGACCGGAACCGACCGAATGACCATGCCAAGTCCGCCGGCGGGGATCGCGCGCAAGACGCGGCGGCCGCCGATTCCCGCCCTCGCCGGGGCGGCGCTCCTCGCCTGCCTCGTGGCGTTTCCCGGCCCCGCGCCGGCGCGGGACATCGGCGCGGTCTCCGGCGCCTTTCCCGGTGTGACCGTCGATCCGCGCGCGCTCGACCGCCTGCCGCCGGCGCCGACGCTGCCGGACCTGCTGCGCCGCCGCGTCGCGACGGTTTCGGTCGCGACGGCCCGATTCGCGCGCGGCCCCCGCGCGCGGTCGGCGATCCGCGCCGCCGCCGCCGTGCCGCCGCCGGCCCCCGTCGCCCGCGCCCCCGTTCCGCCCGCGCCGCCGGCGCCCGTCGCGCCCCCGCCCGTCGCGGCCCTTCCGCCTCCGGCCGCCGTCGCGGCCCTGCCGCCGCCGGCCGCCGTCGCGCCCCCGCCCGGCGCCGCGCCGGCCGCGTCCGCCCCGCCGCCCTTCGGGACCGGCGGGCTTCCGGTTCCCGCGCCGCCGCCCTTCGGGACGGGCGGCCCGGTCGTCGCGCCGGAGAAGCCGGCGGTCCCGCCGCCTTCGGTGGTCGCGGTCCCGCCGGCGGCCGCCTTCCCGGCGGGCGCGCTTCCGCCGCCGCCGAGGCCGGCGCTCGGGCCCGCGCCCGCCGCCCCGCCCCGGCCCGCGCCCGCGCTCCCCGCGCGTCCGCCGGTCCCGGAGCCGCCGGCCGCGGCCGCGGCCGCGCCGGCGAAACCGCAACCCGAGGCGCCGCCCGCCGCCGCGCCCGCGCGGCCGGAAGCCACCCGGCCGGACCCGCCGGAGCCGGAGTCGGCCGAGGCCGGGACCGACGCCGGGGCCGAGTCGGAAGAGGCCGGGGCGGAAGAAGCCGAAGCGGAAGAGGCCGAAGCGGAAGAGGTCGCGGCGGCGGCCGCCGCCTCGGCGGTCCGCCTGGTGTTCGCGCCCGGCTCCGCCGACCCGCCCGACGGCGCGGCCGAGGCGCTCGCGCCCCTGGTGGCGGCGCTCGCGGCCGACGAGGCGCGGCGCGTGCGCATCCAGGCCCACGCGGCCGCGGGCGAGGCCACGGCCACCGCCCGCCGGCTGGCGCTGTCGCGCGCGCTCGCCGTCCGCGCCCACCTGATCGCGCGCGGGGTGATCGGCGCGCGCATGGATGTCCGGGCCGGCGGCGATCCGGCCGACGGGGGCCCGGCCGACCGGGTCGATGTCGCCCTCGCCGGCGAACCGCCCGGACGGCGATGAGAGGCCGGTCCGGCACGACCCCGCGAGGCGCAAGGTGACCGATCCCGGCCGCTTCCTGACCCGCATCCTGGTCTTCCTCGGGATCGTGGCCGCCGTCGCGCTGGCGCTGTTCCGGCCGCTCTACGGCGCCTTCATGGCCAACCCGGCGCTCAACGGCATGATCGTCGCGGGGCTGGCGGTCGGGATTTTCTTCATCGTGCGCCAGGTGCTGCTGCTGCGCCCGGAAGCGGCGTGGATCGAGTCCTGGCGGGCGGGCCGGCCCGGCCACTCGATCCGCCGCCCGCCGAACCTGCTGGCGCCGATCGCCGCGATGCTCGGCGAGCGGCGCGAGGACCGCCGCATGAGCCTGTCGGCGATGTCGCTGCGCTCGCTGCTGGACAGCCTGGAGTCGCGGTTTTCGGAGTCGCGGGACATCGCGCGCTACCTGATCGGGCTGCTGATCTTCCTCGGCCTGCTCGGCACGTTCTGGGGGCTGCTCGACACGGTGGGCGCGGTGGGCCTGGTGATCGGCGGCCTCACGATCGAGAGCGGCGATCTCGGCGCGGCGTTCTCGGACCTGCAGCGCGGCCTCGAATCGCCGCTCTCCGGCATGGCGACGGCGTTCAGCTCCTCGCTGCTCGGCCTCGCGGGGTCGCTGGTGCTCGGCTTCCTCGACCTGCAGCTGGGCCAGGCGCAGAACCGCTTCTACAACGACCTGGAGGAGTGGCTGTCGAGCCTCACGCGGCTGAGCGGCGGCGGGGCGATGATCGGCGACGGGGAGTTGTCCGCCGGCGCCTACCAGGCGGCGCTGTTCGAGCAGACGGCGGAAAGCCTCGACCGGCTCCAGCGCGTCATCGCGCGCGGCGAGGAGGACCGCCGCCAGGCGAACGCCGGCCTGATGGGCCTCAACGAGAAGCTGCTCGCGCTGACCGACCAGATGCGGGTCGAACAGGACCTGATGCTGCGGATCGGCGAGGCGCAGATGGAGTTGAAGCCCATCCTCGCCCGGCTGGCCGAGGCGCGCCCCGCCGGCCGGGACGACGCGCTGGTCCATCTCCGCAACATCGACAACCACCTGGCGCGCCAGATCGAGGACGGCGAGGCCGCCCGCGCCCGGAACGTCGAGGAAATCCGCCAGGAAATCCGCCTGCTGGCCCGCACCGTCGCGGCGCTGGGGCGGGAAGACCGCTAGGCCGGGGGGAGGCGGGCGGCCATGGCGGCGATCGCGCGCCGGACGCGCGCCCGCGACACCAACACCTGGCCGGGCTTCGTCGACGCGCTGGCGGCGCTGCTGATGGTGATCGTCTTCGTGCTGATGATCTTCATCGTCTCCCAGTTCTACCTGACGCAGATCCTGTCCGGCCGCGACGACACGGTGGCCCGGCTGGAGCAGCAGATCGCCCAGCTGGAGCGGGACCTGGGCCTCGAACGCGAGAAGAGCGCCGAACTGCGTCTCGAAGTGGCCCAGGCGTCGGCGCTGCACCAGGCCTCGACGGCCGCGCGCGACGCGCTGAAGGCGGATTTCGACCGGCTGGCGCGGGATCGCGACACGCTCGCCGCCCGCCTCGCCGCCGCGCTCGCCGACCGGGAGACGCTGGAGCGGCGCATCGTCGAGATCGAGGCCGCGCGCGCCGATTTCGACCTCAGGATCGCGCGGGCGACGACGGAGCGCGACGCCCTGCTGGCCAAGCTCGACGCGGTCGAACGCGACGCGCGCCTCGTCAAGGCCGAGCGCGACGACCTGAACGCCGAACTCCTCGACGCCCGCGAGGAGATCGAGGCCGACCGCGCCACCATCGCGCTGCAACTCCGCGACCTGGAGGCGTTGCGCCGCGACATCGCCGCGCTGGACCGCGTGCGCGAGGACCTCGAACGCCGGGTCGCGGAACTGGCGGCCGCGCGGGCGGCGCTGGAGACGGACCTCGCGGCGTCGCGCGACGAGGCGGCGCTGACCCGCGCCGACCTCGACGAGGCGCGCGGCCTGCTCGCCTCCCTGGTCGCCAGACTGGCGGCGGAACGGGGAAGGGGGGTCGCGCTGGAGGCGGAAAAGGCCGACCGCGACGCCAGCATCGCCGAACTGACGGCCCTGCTTTCGGACAGCCGCGACCGGAGCGCCGCGCTCGCCGCCCGCCTCGCCGCGGCCGAGCGGCGCACGCAACTGGCGCAGGAGGAGATCGACGACCGCGACATCCGGCTGGAGGAGCTGCTCTCCAACTACAACCTCGCGCTCGACCAGTTGACGGAGGAGCAGCGGCTTTCGGCCAACGCCCGGCGCCAGGTGGACCTGCTGAACCGGCAGCTGGAGGCGCTGCGCCGCCAGCTCGCGTCCCTGCAGCGCGCGCTCGACGCCTCGGAAGCCGAGAACGAGGCGCGACAGGTCAGGATCCTCGACCTCGGCAAGCGCCTCAACGCCGCGCTCGCCACCAAGGTGCACGAACTGGCGCGTTTCCGCTCCGAGTTCTTCGGCCGCCTGCGCGAGGTGCTGGAGCACCGCGAGGACATCCGCGTCGTCGGCGACCGCTTCGTGTTCGAGTCCGAGGTGCTGTTCGGCTCCGGCTCGGCCGAGATCGCCGCCGGGGGCCATGGCGAACTGGGCCGCCTCGCCGACGCGCTGAACGACATCCGCGCGCGGATACCCGAGGACATCGACTGGATACTCCAGGTCGAGGGGCACACCGACAACGTGCCGATCTTCACCGACCGCTTCCCGTCGAACTGGGAGCTTTCGGCCGCCCGCGCGCTTTCGGTGGTGCGGTTCCTGATCGACCGCGGCGTGCCGCCGCAACGCCTGTCCGCCGCCGGCTACGGCGAGTTCCAGCCCATCGACCCCACGGGCGGGCGGAGCCGCCGCAACCGCCGGATCGAAATGAAGCTGACCCAGCGGTAGGGCGGGCGCGCCCGCCGGCGCGCCGCGCGCGTCAGCCGGCGGCGGCCGCGCGGGCGGGGGGCCGGTCGTCCTCGAAGCCGAACTGCAGCGCGGCGAGGCGGGCGTAGAGCGGGCTGCGGACCAGCAGTTCGGCGTGGCGCCCGGTCGCCGCGACCCGGCCCCGGTCCATGGCGACGATCCGGTCCGCGCGCAGCACGGTGGCGAGCCGGTGCGCGATCACCAGCGTCGTCCGGCCGGCCATGATCCGCTCCAGCGCGCTCCGCACCGCCCGCTCGCTCTCGGCGTCGAGCGAACTGGTCGCCTCGTCGAGCAGCAGGACGGCCGGGTCGCGCAGCACGGCGCGGGCGATGGCGATGCGCTGGCGCTGCCCGCCCGACAGGCGCGCGCCCTTCTCGCCGAGTTGCGTCGCGAAGCCTTCCGGCAGCCGGTCGATGAATTCGAGCGCGTGCGCGGCCTCGGCCGCCGCCCGCACCTCGGCGTCGCTGGCGTCCGGCCGGCCGTAGCGGATGTTGCCGGCGACGTCGCCGGAGAAGATCGTCGCCTCCTGCGGCACCAGGCCGATCCGCGCCCGCGCCTCGGCCGGGTCGGCCTCGACCAGCGGAACCCCGTCGAGGCGCACCGTCCCGGCCGCGGGGTCGTAGAAGCGCAGCAGCAGCTGGAACACCGTGGTCTTGCCGGCCCCCGAAGGCCCGACCAGCGCCACCGTCTCGCCCGGCTCGACCGCCAGCGAGAACTCCTCCAGCGCCGCCAGGCCGGGCCGCGAGGGGTAGCGGAAGGTCACGCGCTCGAAGGCGACGCGCCCGGCCGGCGGGTCGGGCAGCGGGCGCGGGTTCGCCGGGCGCGCGATTTCGGGCCGCTCCTCCAGCAGCGCCATCAGCCGCTCGACGGCGCCGGCGGCGCGCTGCAGGTCTCCCAGCACCTCCGACAGCGCGCCGGTCGAGGCGGCGACGACGACGGCGTAGAACACGAAGGCGGACAACTCCCCCGGCGTGATCCGCCCGGCCACCATGTCGCGCCCGCCGACCCACAGCACCGCCGACACCGCGCCGAACACGACGGCGATGGCGATGGCGGCCAGCGCGGCGCGGCCCCGGGCCTGGCGGGCCGCGGCGGCGAAGGCGTCCTCGACCCGCGCGCCGAAGCGCCGGCGCTCGGACTCCTCGCGCCCGAAGGCCTGGGCGACGCGGACGGCGCCGAGCGTCTCCTCGGCCTGCGCGCCGATATCGGCCACCCGGTCCTGCGTTTCGCGGCTGAGCCGGCGCAGGCGGCGGCCCAGCACGACGACCGGCGCCACGACCAGCGGGATCGCCAGCAGGGCGAGGCCCGACAGTTTCGGGCTGGTCGCCACCAGCATCGCCAGGCCGCCGGCGAACATCAGCGCGTTGCGCACCGCGATGGCGGCCGAGGTGCCGATCACCGTCTGCACCAGCGTGGTGTCGGCGGAGATGCGCGAAACGACCTCGCCGACGCGCCGGGACTCGAAGAAGACCGGCCCCAGCCCGACAGCGCGCCCGAACGCCGCCTTGCGCAGGTCCGCCACCACGCGCTCGCCCGCCCAGGCGATCAGGAAGGAGCGCGCGTAGCTCGCCGCCGCCAGCAGCAGCACGACGCCGACGAGCGCCACCACCGCCCGGTCCAGCAGCGCCGGATCGCCGGAGGCGAAGCCCTCGTCCACCAGGTAGCGCAGCCCGGCCCCGATCGCCAGCACGGCGCCGGCGGCGACCAGCGAGGCCGCGCCCGCGCCCGCCAGCGCCGCCCGGTACGGCGCCAGCCAGGGCAGGGCGCCCGCGAGCGGCGAAAGGTCGCGCCGGCGCCCGGCCGCCGGATCGTCTCTCGAAAGCCCAACCGCCATCCGCCGCCCCCGGAATCCGGGCCGGAGGATAGGGGCCGCGGCCGCGGAACGCAATCGCCGCCGGCGCGCCGACGGGCTTGCGCGGGGCCGGGGAAGCCGCTATATCGCCGCGCGTTTGGAACGGAGCGCGGGCGGCGCGCGGGGAGCGGACGCGATGAAGCCGGACATCCACCCGGACTACCACGAGATCGTCGTCGTGATGACCGACGGGACCGAGTACAAGACCCGCTCGACCTACGGGAGCGAGGGGGATGTGCTGCGCCTCGACATCGACCCGAAAACCCACCCGGCCTGGACCGGCCAGCGCCGCGTGGTCGACAGCGGCGGCCGCGTCGCCCAGTTCAACAAGCGCTTCGCGGGCCTCGGCCTGAAGTCGTGAACGCGCGGCGGCGCCGGCGCGGCGCCGGGAGCGCGCTCGCGGCGGTCCTCGTCCTGCTCGCCGCGCCGGCGTCGGGCGCCGCGCCGGTCGAGTGGAGTTCCGAGGAAAGCGCGGCGCGCTTCTCGCGGTCGGCGCACAAGGCGGACTTCTTCCCGCTCAGCAACCATTTCACGAGCCAGGACAACAAGATTTTCCGCGGCCCGGCCTCGTCCGCGATCGTGCTGAACGCGCTGCGGCTGCGCAAGCGGGACGGGCTGCCGCGGGACACGCTGTCGATCGGCGAGGCGGACGGCGCCTGGCTGCCGGAAGGGTTCGACCCGTTCCTCCGAAAGTACACGCCGAACAACGTGCTGAGCGACCGGACCAAGACCACGGCGGAGGTCCTGGGCAAGCCGATCCGGATCGGCGGCCGGACGGTGAAGGATTACGGCCTGCAGCTGCGCCAGCTCGCGCAAGCGCTCGCTTCCCACGGCGTGTCCGTGACGGTTCGCGTGGTCGACGACGGCGCGCCGGTCGACGCGATCCGCCGGGAACTCGCGGAGAACCTCGCGGCCCGCGACGACTATGTGCTCGTCAACTACGCCCGCAAGGCGCTCGGCCAGACGGGCGGCGGGCACATCTCCCCGCTCGGGGCCTACGACGAGGCGAGCGACTCGTTCCTCGTCATGGACGTGAACCCGAACCGGGCGCCCTGGGTCTGGGTCGAGGCGGCCGACCTGGTCGGCGCGATGCGCACCTTCGACACCGTCGAGAACCGCGGCTACCTGCTGATCTCCGAGGGGGAATGACGCCGGCGCGCGGGACGGCGGCGCGCGCCGCTCTTCCCGCGCCGCGGCTCCCCGGAAATTTCCTCCGCCGCCCCTTGAACGGGACGGCGGCGTTCCCACATGGAAGCCGTCCGGCCGCCGAAAGCGGGGCCGGGCGACGAGGAAAAGGTCCGGCCGAACGGCGGGCCGCCACATGTCCCATTCGCTTCCATGGAGGAACCGGACAATGCGCACCATCGATTTCACCCCCGTCTTCCGCTCCACCGTCGGCTTCGACCGCATGGCGCGCCTGCTCGACGCCGCCTTCCAGGCCGAGCCGGCCGCGCAGCCGAGCTACCCGCCCTACAACATCGTCAAGACCGGCGAGAACGGCTACCGGATCGACATGGCCGTCGCCGGCTTCGGCGAGGCCGACATCGACGTGACGGTGAAGGAGAGCACGCTCGCCGTCGCCGGCAAGCTCGCGCCCGAAAACGGCGAGGCGGCCGCGAACTACCTGCATCGCGGCATCGCGGCCCGCGCCTTCGAGCGGCGCTTCGACCTCGCCGACCACATCGTCGTGACCGGCGCGGCGCTGGAGAACGGCCTGCTCCGCATCGACCTCGCCCGCGAGGTGCCGGAGGAGAAAAAGCCGCGCAAGATCGCGATCGGCCGGCCGGCCGGGCGGATCGAGGGCGCCGCCGCCTGACCGGGCGCGGCGCGGACCGCCGGCGCGTCCGGCGGCGACAGCAAGGCGGGGCCGGCTCCGGGAACGGGGCCGGCCCTTTCCGTCCCGGCGGCCCGGCCCGGCGCTACCCGCCGCCGTTCGGCGCGAGGAAGGCGGCGAGCGCGTCCAGCGTCTCCTCCGGCCGTTCGACCGTCATCATGTGGCCGGTCTCCGGCAGGACGACCGTCCGGCAGTCGGCGATCGCGTCGGCCAGCGGCGCGGCGGCGCGCGCCGGCGTCATCCGGTCGTCGGCGCCGAGCAGCAGCAGCGCCGGGCAGGCGACGCCGGCGGCCGCCTCCGGCCCGCCCTCCCAGGCGTCGCAGGCCGCGAAATCGTTGGCGAGCGCGCCCGCCGGCCCGGCCTCCAGCAGCCTGAGGCAAGCCCCGGCGACCCAGCCGCCCGGCGCGCGGTTCCCGCCGATCTGCGCGCGCCGCCCGACGCCCCAGCCCACCACGGTCGCGAAGGCGGCGGGCGGGTCGTCCCGCGCCGCCGCCAGCAGGTCCGGGTGGACCCGGATGCGGGGCAGGACGCCGAGCAGCGCGAGCTTGCGCACGCCGCTCCCCGCCCGGCCGGCCAGCGCCAGCGCGACCAGGGCGCCCATGGAATGGCCGGCGAGATGGACCTCCCGCGCGCCCGCCGCCTCCAGGCACGCCGCCAGCCAGTCCGCGCAGTCCGGGATCGTCGCCGGCGGCGGCCCGCCGGACCGCCCGTGGCCCGGCAGGTCCAGCCCCAGCACCGAGAAGCCGCGATGCGCGAACCAGCGCGCCTGCATCGACCACACGGTGTGGTCCATCCCCGCGCCGTGCACCAGGACCAGCGCCGGGCGCGCCGGGTCGAAGGGGCGCCCGCCCGTGGCGGCGAAGACCGGCTTGCCGGCGACCGCGAACTCCATCGGCTTAGCCCGCCCGGCGCAGCGTGGCGGCGCGCAGCGCCTGGCGCAGGTCGGCGACCAGGTCGCCGGGGCTTTCCAGCCCCACCGACAGGCGCACCAGGTCCTCCGAAAGGCCGGCGGCGCGCATCGTCTCCGCGTCCATCTGCTGGTGCGTGGTGCTGGCGGGGTGGATCACCAGCGACTTCGCGTCGCCGACATTGGCGAGGTGCGACCAGATCGACAGCCGCTCGATGAAGCGCCGCCCGGCCTCGCGCCCGCCCTCGATGCCGAAGGCGATCATGGAGCCGGCGCCGCGCGGCATCAGCCGGGCCGCGAGGTCCTTGTCCGGGTGGCCGTCGAGTTCCGGGTAGGCGACCCACGCCACCGCGTCCGAGCCTGCGAGGAACGCCGCCACCTCGCGCGCGTTGGCGACATGCCGGTCCATCCGCATCCCCAGCGTCTCCACGCCCTGGAGGATGTGGAAGGCGGTGGCCGGGGCCATGCAGGCGCCGAAATCGCGCAGGCCCTCCGCCCGGGCGCGCATCGCGAAGGCCTGGGGGCCGAACTCCTCCGCGAAATCGAGGCCGTGGTAGCCGGCGTAGGGTTCGGTCAGCGTCGGGAACTTGCCCGACGCCTCCCAGTCGAACACGCCGCCGTCCACCAGCACGCCGCCGATCGCCACGCCGTGCCCGCCGAGCCACTTGGTCGCGGAATGGACCACGAGGTCCGCCCCGTGCTCGAACGGCCGGCACAGCCAGGGCGTCGCGAAGGTCGAGTCCATCATCAGCGGCACGCCGGCCGCGTGCGCGATTTCGGCGACGGCGGGAATGTCCATCACTTCGAGGCCGGGATTGCCGATGGTCTCGCCGAAGACCAGGCGGGTCTCCGGGCGGATGGCGGCGCGGAAGCCGTCCAGGTCGCGCGGGTGGACCTTGGTGGTCTCGATCCCGAAACGGGGCAGCGTGTGGCTGAACAGGTTGTGGCTGCCGCCGTAGAGCGCGCTGGAGGCGACGATATGCCCGCCCTGGCCCATCAGCGTGACGATGCCCAGCACCAGGGCCGCGTGGCCGCTCGCCGCCGCCACCGCGCCGACCCCGCCCTCCAGCGCCGCGACCCGCTCCTCCAGCACCGCCACGGTCGGGTTGGAGATGCGCGAATAGATGTGGCCGGCGCGCTCCAGGTTGAACAGCGAGGCGGCGTGGTCCACGTCGCGGAAGACATAGGAGGTGGTCTGGTAGATCGGCACGGCGCGCGCGCCGGTCTCCGGGTCCGGCCGCTGGCCGGCGTGGAGCGAGAGCGTGTCGAAATCGTGGATGTTGCCGGAGGAGGACATCGGCGCGGTCTCCCGGGGCCGGAAAGGGAAATGGCGGCGGGGTTCGGCGGTTCCGCCGCCCGGGCGCCGGCCGCCGCCCTCGGACCGGCCGGGCCGGCCTCGCGGCGGGTTCCCCCAGCGGCGAATCCTCCCCCTCGCGGCGCCCGGCGTCAACAGGGATGTGGCGCGCGCCCGCGGCCGCTTGGGTCTTGACTTCGAAGCCGGCCTCGGCAAGCTGCGGAGAGCGGCGCCGATATGGCGCGCGCCGGCCTTTACACGCCACGCCTTGGGGTAGCCCGCGATGAGAAAAGTCCTTGCCACGCTCGCCGCGACCGCCGTTCTCGCGACGGCCCAGGTCCATGCCGGGCCCCTCGCGCCGGCCCCCGAGACCATCGCCGAGTACGACCGCGCCTTTATCGAGCGTTCCGGCGCCCAGACCTTCGGCGAGATGCTCGACACGGGCATCATCCGCTATTTCTTCACCGGCGGGCGCAACCTGCTCATCATGGTGAACGGCCGGCCCTACGCGACGACCGCGCACAACCTGGACTCCCTCCCGCTTTCGGCGGTCGAGCGGATCGAGGTGCTGCGGGCCGAGAGCCTGGGGACGCTCGGCGGCCACGCCGCGGTGCGCGGCGCGTTCAACCTCGTGCTGCGGAAGGACCTGGACGGCTTCGATGTCCGCGCCGTCGCCCGGCAGCCGGCCCGCGACGGCGGCGACGCGCGCCAGGGCAGCGTCGTCTGGGGCGGCGAGATCGGCGACGGCGGACACATGACCTTCGGCGTCGACATCCTCGACCGCCAGAGGATCGCCGGCGCCACCCGCGAGCACAGCCGCTCGGAGTGGACGACGGGCGGGACTTTCGCGGACGCGAAGAATGTGAGCGTCGGCGGCAACACCGTCTATGTCTTCGACCTGAGCGAGCGCGAATTGAGGGCCGTGCCGCTCGGCGCGTGCGACCCGGCGCTCGGCTACACCGGCCCGCTCGGCAACCCGCCGGGGATCCGGTCCGGCGACAAGGGCTGCGGGTTCGCCTACGGCGATTTCTGGTGGGACAGCGAGAGCTACGACCAGAAGAACGCGATCCTGAACCTCGATTACCCCGTCGGGGAGGACGCCCGGCTCCACGTGGACGCGAACGTCACGCAAGGAAGCTCGGCGTTCCGCTACGCGCCGTCGGTCGATGTCTTCTCCGTCGCCCCGAGCGAGGGCCTGCTCGACGCGATCGACGCGGCGGCGCGCGCGGCCGACCCGGCGTTCGAGGCGACGAGCGACGACATTTTCGCGGTCGGGCACCGCTTCATCGGCCATGGCGCCCGGGACTGGTGGACGGACACGGAGGAGTACGACTTTTCCGCGACCGTCGAGGGCCGGCTCGCCGACGACCTCGGTTACGACGCCCGCGTCGAAGCCTGGCGGCTGGACGGCTCGGTGACCGGCGAAACCTTCGTGGACGCCGAGACGATAGGGCGCGAAATCGCGGCCGGAAGGTACGACCTCGCGAATCCGCTGTCGACGGACCCCGACCACCTGGAAGCGATCGCGCGGAGCAGCCTGCGCGAGGAGGAGGCGTTCGGCGGAGAGTATCTGGGCGCGCGCCTCGCGCTCGAGGGCGCCGCTCCGGGCGTCGGCGACCGCGACACGGCGTGGACCGCGGGGGTCCAATTGGCCAACGTGGAGGCCCACCGGCTGCTGGAGTTCCGGGCGAGCGACGGCCGGACCCGCGACGTGAACGGCGTGCTCGGATCGGGCGGCACCAGCTACGCCGGCGAGCGCGACACGGCGGGCGCCTTCGCGGAGGTGTCCGTCCCCTTCGCCGACGCCGTGGATGTGAGGGCCGCGGCGCGGGCCGACGAGTACGACGACGTCGGCGGGCTGCGCGCGTGGCGCCTCGGGGCCGTGTACCGCGCGACCGACATCGTGTCGCTGCGCGGCTCGTGGAGCGTGGCCGACCAGGCGCCCTCGATGTACCACCTGCACAGCACCGCGGCGCAGGACCATCCCTATGTCCGCTGCGTCCCGGAGAGCGGACCGCCGCCGCGCGGCTGCGACGCGGCGAACTACCGGCAGGTGACGCGCCAGACCAGCGGCAACCCCGATCTCGACCCGTCGAGGTCGCAGAGGCTCTCCTTCGGCGCGGGCGCCCGCAAGGGGCCGTTCTACCTCGTCGCCGACTGGTATCGCCTCGCCACCAAGGATTTGCCGGGCCGGCGCGGCGCCACCTGGGCGATGCTGAACCATCCCGAATGCCCGCCGGGCGGCGGCGGCGATTGCATCGAGCGCGCGGCCGGGGACATCACCATCCACGACAGTTTCGCGAACATCGTCGAGACCAGGGTTACCGGGCTCAACACCCGGTTCGGGGCCCGCGCGGAGACCGATTGGGGCTTCGTCGCCATGCGCGGGTTCTGGCGCTATGTCGCCGGCAGCGACGAGTACATCGCGGGCGAGAAGCGGGCGTACCCGCTCCCGCGCCACGCCGTGCGCGTCGTGGCCTCGGCCGGGCGCGGCGACCTCACCGCCTTCTGGGCCCTGAATTACCGCGACGAGATCGAGAACCGCTGGGGCGACGGCCGGTTCAAGTCCTGGACCGGGCACGACCTGACGCTCGACTGGAAAGCGCCGCTGGGCCTCGAAAACACGCGGATCACCGCGGGCGTGTACAACGTCGCCGACGCGAAGCTCTCCACGAACACCGCGATCCCGTCCGCGACCGACGGGCCGCGCGCCGCCGGCTGGGGACGCACCTTCTTCGCCACACTCAACATGCGGTTCTGAGGCGCGCCGGCGGAGGGCCGGCCGTCGGCCGCGGAAACGCCCGTCGGCCCGACCGGCCCGCTCCCCGAACTCCGCCACGCCGAACCGCCCGGGCGCGGCGGGCCGGCGCGGCCTTCCGACGGCGAAGGGACGCTCCGGCGCCCCGCTCGCCTCTTGCCGGCATGGCCGCAAGGAAGTACGGTTCGCTTACCGTGGACTCCTCGCGGGAGGCGGCCGTGCTCGCCAAACTGACCTCCAGGAACCAGTTGACCCTGCCCAAGGCCGTCACCGCCGCCGTGGAGGCCACGGAGTATTTCGACGTGGTCGCCGAGAACGGCCGCATCGTGCTGACGCCGGTCCGCGTGAACCGGGCCGACGGGGTGCGCGCGAAGCTCGCGGAGATGGGGCTTTCGGAGACCGACATATCCGACGCCGTCGCCTGGGCCCGGCCGGGCGCATGACGCCGGTCCGACCGGTTCTCGACACGAATGTCCTGTTGTCGGCGCTGCTGTTCCGTTCCGGCGCGCTGTCCTGGCCGCGCGGCGCCTGGCGCGGCGGCCGTGTTCGCCCTCTCGCCAGCCGGGAAACGACCGCCGAGCTGGTCCGCGTTCTCGCCTATCCCAAATTCGCGTTGAACGCCGGCGAGCGGCGCGACCTTCTCGACGACTATTTGCCGTTTTGCGAGACCGTCGCCGTGCCGGAGCCGCCGCCCGCGGTCCCGGAATGCCGCGATCCTTTCGACCGGCCGTTCCTGGAACTGGCGATAGCCGGCGGCGCCGACGCGCTGGCGACCGGCGACGCCGACATACTCGCGCTCGCGGATGTGTTTCCCGTGCCGATACTGTCTCCCGCCGCCTTCGGACGAAGGTTCGCGCGCGAGGAGTGAGCCGGCAAACGATTCGGAACCGGGAGCGGGACAAGCGCGGTCCGGCCCGGCCGCCGTCGCCGCCGCGCGCTACGCGGCCTCCAACTCGTCGATGAAGCCCTCGATCACCGACAGGCCGCGCCGCCAGAACGCCGGGTCGCCGGCGTCCAGGCCGAAGGGGGCGAGCAGTTCCTTGTGGCGCAGCGTCCCGCCGGCCTCCAGCATCGCCAGGTACTTTTCCGCGAAGCCCCGTTCGGAATCGCGATAGACCGCGTAGAGCGAATTCACCAGGCAGTCGCCGAAGGCGTAGGCGTACACATAGAACGGCGAGTGGACGAAATGCGGGATGTAGGACCAGAAAATCCGGTAGTCGTCGTCGAAGCGGATCGCCGGCCCCAGGCTTTCGCCCTGGACCTCCATCCAGATGTCGGCGATCGCGTCGGGCGTCAGCTCCCCCTCGCGGCGCGCGTCGTGCAGCCGTGTCTCGAAACGGTGGAAGGCGATCTGGCGCACCACCGTGTTCAACATGCCCTCGACCTTGGAGGCGAGCATGACGCGGCGGGCCGCCGGGTCGCGGCGCGCGTCCAGCATCGAGCGGAAGGTCAGCATCTCGCCGAACACCGAGGCGGTCTCGGCCAGCGTCAGCGGCGTGTCCGCCATCAGGTGGCCCTGCCGGCCCGCCAGCACCTGGTGCACGCCGTGGCCGAGTTCGTGGGCCAGCGTCGTCACGTCCCGCGCCCGGCCCTGGAAGTTCATCAGGATGTAGGGATGCGCCCCCGGCGTGACGGGATGCGAGAAGGCGCCGGAGACCTTGCCGGGGCGCAACCCGGCGTCGATCCAGCGCCCGTCGAAGAACCGCCGGCCGATCCCGGCCATGCGCGGCGAAAACGCGGCGTAGGCGTCGAGCACGATCCGCCGCGCGTCGTCCCAGGACACCGCCGTGTCGTCGTCGTCGGGCAGCGGCGCGTTGCGGTCCCAGAAGTCGAGCGCCTCGACCCCGAACCACCCGGCCTTCAGCGCGTAGTACCGGTGCGACAGCCGGGGATAGGCGTCCGCCACGGCGCCGGCGAGCGCGTCCACCACCTCGTCCTCGACCCGGTTCTCCCGGTTGCGGGCCGAGACCGGGCGGGCGTGGCCGCGCCGCTTGTCCTCGACCTCCTTGTCCTTGGCGAGCGTGTTCGTAATCAGCGCGAACAGCCGCGCGTTGGCGGAGAGGGTCCGGGAGATCGCGCGGGCCGCCGCCTCGCGCATCGCGGCGTCCTTGTGGGAGAGCCGGTCGAGCGCCCCGGTCGTCGTCAGCGTCTCGTCCCCGACCTCGAAGGAGAGGCCGGCCATGGTCTCGTCGAACAGGCGCACCCAGGCGCCGCGGCCGGCGACGCTCTTCTCCAGCAGCATCTCCTCCAGTTCGTCGGACAGCTGGTGCGGCCGGAACGCGCGCACATCGCGCAGCCAGGGCCGGTAGCGCGCCAGTTCCGGGGCCGCCAGCGCGTCCTCCAGCGCCTCGTCCCCGATCCGGTTGACCTCCAGCGTCAGGAACAGCAGGTCGCCGGCGATCTCCGTCGCCCGTTCGCGCATGGACTGGTGGAAGCGGCCGTTCTCCACGCTCGACATGTCGGCGGCGTAGACAAGCTGGGCGTAGGACATTATCCGCCCGACGATCTCGTCGAGGCGCTCGTATTCGGCGATGGCGCGGCCGAGTTCCGCGCCCGACAGCGCCGCGACCCGGCCCGCGTGGCGCTCCTTGAACGCCCGCGCGCCGCGCGCCGCCTCGTCCAGGTCCCGGCGCAGCGCGCCGGAGTCCGGGCCGGGGTAAAGGTCCGTCAGATCCCATTCGGGCGGGACGGCGGCTTGTGCGGCTTCGGCCATTGGGGGTATCCATCGTCTGGAGGCTTGGCGGGCCGGCGCGGCGCCGCGCGAATCCGGGAGGCGGTCATGGATTACAAGTCGGTCGGCAATCTCGCAACGATGTTCTTCGACAGGGCGGACGCGCTGGGGGACAAGCCGTTCCTCTGGGCCAAGCGGGGCGGGGCGTACCGGCCGCGCTCCTGGGCCGAGACGGCCGCGACGGTGAGCCGCCTCTCGCGCGGCCTGCGCGCGCTGGGGGTCGAACCGGGCGACCGGGTGGCGATCGTCGCGGAGAACCGGCCGGAATGGGTCGCCGCCGACCTCGCCATCGTCGCGGCCGGGGCCGTTTCCGTGCCGGCCTACACGACCAACACCGTGGACGACCACCGCTACCTCCTCGAACACTCCGGCGCGCGGGCCGTCTTCGTCTCGAACGCGGCGCTGGCCGGGCGGGTCCTGCCGGCCGCGCGCGAGGCCCCGGCCTGCGAGGCCGCGATCCTGATGGACGCGCCGCTGCCCGAGGGCGGCGAGGGGGTCCGCCTCCTCGGCTGGGAGGAGACGATGGACCTCGGCGACGGGCTGCCCGACGACGCGCGCGAACGCGCCGCCGGCATGGCCCGGGGCGATGTGTGCTGCCTGATCTACACATCGGGCACCGGCGGCCGGCCCAAGGGGGCGATGCTGACCCACGGCTCGATCCTCGCCAATTGCATGGGCGCCTACGAAATCCTGAAGGAGCTGGGGCTGGGGGACGAGGTGTTCCTGTCCCTGCTGCCGCTCTCGCACGCCTACGAGCACACGGCCGGCATGTATTTCCCGATCTCCATCGGCGCGCAGATCTACTATGCCGAGGGGCCGGACCGGGTGGCCCAGAACCTGCAGGAGGCGCGGCCGACCGTGATGACGGCGGTGCCCCGGCTCTACGAGGTGCTGCACGACCGCATCCGCCGCGGCGTGGAACAGGCCGGCGGCCTTCGCGCGGTGCTGTTCCGCAAGGCGGTCGAACTGGGCCGCAAGCGGCGCGAGTCGCCGGAGGCGATGACGGCGCTGGACCGGGTTCTCGACCGCCTGCTCGACCGGCTCGTGCGGACCAAGGTGGCGGGGCGGTTCGGCGGGCGGCTGAAGGGTTTCGTGTCGGGCGGCGCGGCGCTCAACCCCGATATCGGGCATTTCTTCCTCGCGCTCGGCGTGCGCGTCCTCCAGGGCTACGGCCAGACCGAGGCCTCGCCGGTGATCAGCTGCAACCGGCCGGAGGACATCCGCATCGACACGGTGGGGCCGCCGCTGGCCGGCGTCGAGTTGCGGATCGCGGAGGACGGCGAAATCCTCGCCCGCGGCGAGTTGCTGATGAAGGGCTACTGGCAAGACCCCGAGGCGACGGCCGCGGCGGTCGTCGACGGTTGGCTCCACACCGGCGACGTGGGCGAGATCGACGCCGCCGGCTACCTCCGCATCACAGACCGCAAGAAGGACATCATCGTGAACTCCGGCGGCGACAACATCGCGCCGGCGCGGGTCGAGGGCGCGATCGTGCTGGAGCCGGAATTCGCCCAGGCGATGGTCCACGGCGACAAGCGGCCGCATCTCGTCGCGGTGGTCGTGCCGGACGAGATTTTCATCGCCGAATGGGCGGCCGCCAACGGCAAGCCGGCCGACCTCGCCGCGCTCGCCGGCGACGACGCCTTCCGCGCCGCCATCGACGCGGCGCTGGAGCGGGTCAACGCGCGCCTGTCGCGGATCGAGCGGGTGCGCCGCGTCGTCGTCGCGGAGGAGCCGTTCACCACCGACAACGCGCTGATGACGCCGACCCTCAAGGTCCGCCGCCACAAGACGATGGAGGTCTACGGCGACCGCCTGGAGGCGCTCTACGAGCGGGGGTAGGGAAGGGCGCGCTTCGGCCCGGAGAGCTTGCGCGCGCCAGCCGGGCGCGATAACCATGGAGCGCGAACCGGCCGGAGGGCGGACGATGGCGACCATCGAAGTGCGCGACCTGGACGAGGAGACGATCCGCTGCCTCCAGCGCCGCGCGGCCTTCAACGAGCGCACCGTCGAGGAGGAGGCGCGCGCGATCCTCGGCTCCGTGTCCGCGACCATGCGGGACCTGGACGATCAGCGCGCGGAGTTCGACGCCTGGTATCGGGAGGAGGCGCGGAAGTCGATCGCCCGGAGGAAGAAACCTTCGCATCCGCCGTCGGAGGTCATGATTCGCGAGGCCCGCGATGCCAGGGCCGGCTACGTTTGGCCCAATGAGCCTGGTCGTTGACGCCAGCGTGGCGGTGAAGTGGCTGGTTCCCGAGGAGAAGGACGCGGACCTCGCCGAGCGTCTGCGGACCGGCCATCGGGAACTGTACGCGCCGCGCCTGATGGCGGTCGAGGTCGGCAACGCCATTTGGGTCAAGGCGCGGAGGGGCAGCATCGACCGTGCGCACGCCGGGATGCTGGCGGCGAGGATCGCGCGGTTTCCCGTCGTCTGGTTCGAGGAGGAGGCGTTTGCCGGAAACGCGGTTCGCCTCGCCCTCGACCTCGATGTCCCGATCTACGATTGCGTCTACCTCGCGCTGGCGCGGCGGCTCGGGGCGCGGCTGGCGACGGCGGATGTCCGGTTCGCCCGCGCGGCGGCGGCCGGCGGATACGGCGGCGACATCGCCGTCCTCGCGGAGTGGGCCGGCGAACGGCCGTGACGCCCGGCGCCCGCGCCCTGTATAAACCGGCGCCGCCACGCGACGCGGGAGCCGGAGGGGCGCCATGGCCTGGGAACGCGAAATCGAGGAGATCGGGCGCAAGCGCGCGCTCGCCCTGGAGCAGGGCGGGGCCGAAAACGTCGCGCGCCAGCACGCCAAGGGCCGGCTCACCGTCCGCGAGCGGATCGACGGCGTGCTCGACCCCGGCAGCTTCCGCGAGGTCGGGCCGGGCGCCGGCGGGGCGGAGCGCGACGCCGCCGGGCGGCTGACCGGGTTCTCGCCGGCGAATTTCGTCCTCGGCTTCGGCCGGATCGACGGGCGGCCCTGCGCGATCGGCGGCGAGGACTTCACGCTGCGCGGCGGCTCCCCCAACGAGGCCGGGCTGCGCAAGAGCGTCTATACCGAGGAACTGGCGCTGCAATACCTCTGCCCGCTGGTCCGCCTGCACGAGGGCGGCGGGGGCAGCGTGACCGGGGCCGGCGGCAAGGGCGGCGCGCCGGCCGGCAACCCGGTCTTCCACGCGCCGCGCTTCCGCTCCGTCGCCCGGACGATGCGCGCCGTGCCGGTCGCCGCCGCGGCGCTGGGGCCGGTGGCCGGCCTTCCGGCGGCGCGGCTGGTCGCCTCGCATTTCTCCGTCATGACGCGCGAGGGTTCGCAAGTGCTGGTGGCCGGGCCGAAGGTGGTGGAGCGCGCGCTCGGCGTGGCGATCTCGAAGGAGGAGATGGGCGGCGCCCAGGTCCACGCCCGCAACGGCGTGGTGGACAACCTGGCCGCGGACGAGGCCGACGCCTTCCGCCAGATCCGCCGCTTCCTCTCCTACATGCCGGCCAACGCCTGGGAGCTTCCCCCGGTCGCGGCGGCGGACGATCCGGCCGGGCGGCGCGAGGAGGCGCTGCGCGACATCGTGCCGGAGGACCGGCGCAAGGTGTACGACATGCGCCGCGTCATCGCCATGGTCGCCGATCGGGACTCGGTGTTCGAGATGGGGCGCGGCCACGCGCGCGGCCAGATCGTCTGCCTCGCCCGGCTGGCGGGGCGGCCCGTCGGGATTTTCGCCAACGACTGCCGCCACTACGCCGGCGCGATGACGGCCGAGGGGTCGCAGAAGACGCGCCGCTTCATCCAGACCTGCGAGACCTTCAACCTCCCCATCGTCACGTTCATCGACGAGCCGGGCTTCATGATCGGCCCCGAGGCGGAGAAGGCCGCGACGATCCGCCACGGGACCGACCTCGCGCTGGCGGCGGCGGATTGCGCCGCGCCCTGGGCCTCGGTGATCGTGCGGCGCTCCTTCGGCGTGGCGGCGGTGGCGCATTACGGCCCCGGCGCCTGGGTGCTGGCCTGGCCGTCGGCGGAGATGGGGGCGGTGCCGGTGGAGGGCGGCGTGGCCGTCGCCTTCGGGCGGGAGATCGACGCCCATCCGGACCCCGAAGCCCGCCGGGCCGAACTGGAGGCGGCGATGGCGCACCGCTACTCCGCCGTCCCCCGCGTCGAATCGCTGGCGATCCACGACATGATCGACCCGCGCGAGACCCGCCCGGCGCTGTGCGACTGGGTGGAGCGCGCGTGGTCCCGCCTGCCCGACATCGTCGCCCGCAAGCCCAGGCTGGGGGCGTGAGGAGGGCCGGCTCAGCGCGCCCGTTCCGCGCGGTTGCGCTCGACCTGCTCCGGCGTCAGCTGGAAGCCGATCAGGACGCGGTAGCCCGCGAAGTCGAGGCCGCCCCGGCGGGCGGGCAGGAACGGCGCCACCTCCTCCTCGCGCGCGGCCCGGCTCCGGCCGCCCTCGAAGGGGATTTCGCTGGAGAAGACCTCCTTGGCGAGGATTTGGCCCCCCGGCGCGGCGATCGCGACGAACCAGTAGGGCCGCGCCGCGCCTTCGCCGCCCGCCGGCCCGCGCTCGGCGTCGATCGCGAACCGCGCCGCCACCGTCGCGCCGCCGGTTTCGAGTTCGCACGCCGCGTCCAGGCGTCCCATCCGCGCGGACCAGGCGATGTCGGACGGCTCCGTCCCGCCGCCGGGGGCGAAGACCGTCGCCCGCTCCAGCCCGGCGACGAAGCCGGTCGCCGGACAGGTCCCCGCCAGCGGCGGATCGGAGGCGCAGCCGGACAACGCCGCCGCCGCGAGGAGCGTTGCGAGAAACGGTTTCGCGCGCATCGGAAAGCCTCCGCCGGTCCGGCCGCCAGCTTATCCCGCGCCCGGCCGGGCCGCAACGCGAAGCCCGCGCGGGGCGGCGGCGGGCTATGGACATCGCGGCCGTTTCGCGGGAAAACCCGCCCCATGACCCAGCCGCCCCCCTCCATCGCCCTCGCGGCCCTCGCGGCCCCGCGCGCCGGCGCCGGCTCCGCCCGCGCCTGACGGACGCGCGCGATGGCGGTCTACACGCGGGTCGACGGGGAGGACGCGGCCGCCTTCCTGGCCGGGTACGACATCGGCGAACTCACCTCGCTGTCGGGCATCGCCGAGGGGGTGGAGAACTCCAACTTCCTGCTGCGCACCACCGGCGGGACCTGGATCCTGACCCTGTACGAAAAGCGCGTCGCGCCGGAGGACCTGCCGTTCTTCCTCGGCCTGATGGGGCACCTCTCGGCGCGCGGCCTGTCCTGCCCGACCCCGGTGGCCGGGCGCGACGGCGGGACGCTGAAGCGGCTGAACGGCCGGCCGGCGGCCATCGTCACCTTCCTCGAAGGCGTCGGGCCGCGCCGGATCGAACCCGGACACTGCCGCGCGCTGGGCGGCGCGCTTGCCGAACTGCACCTCGCCGGGGCCGATTTCGCGGGGAGGCGGGAGAACGCGCTGTCGGTGCGCTCGTGGCGGCCGCTGCTGGAGTCCTGCCGGCTCCCGGACCGGGAAATCTATATCGGCCTGCACAACGAGTTGAACCGGGAGCTGCACTGGCTGGAGCGCCACTGGCCGGAGGGCCTGCCGGCGGGCGTCGTCCACGCCGACCTGTTCCCGGACAATGTGTTCTTCCTGCGGGGCGAGGTGTCGGGCGTCATCGACTTCTATTTCGCGTGCTCCGACTTCCTCGCCTACGACCTCGCCATCTGCCTCAACGCCTGGTGTTTCGAGGCCGACGGGGGCTTCAACGTGACCAAGGCGCGGGCGATGATCTCGGCCTACCGCCGGGCGCGCCCGCTCTCGCCGGCGGAGCTGGAGGCGCTGCCGGCGCTGGCGCGCGGATCGGCGATGCGCTTCCTGCTGACCCGGCTCTACGACTGGCTGAACCGCCCGGAGGGGGCGCTGGTGAAGCCGAAGGACCCGATGGAGTACCTGCGCAAGCTGCGCTTCCACCGGGGCGCCGGCGGCCCCGCCGCCTACGGGCTGTGACGGCGGCGGCGATGGAGCGGGTGTCGATCCATACCGACGGGGCGTGCAGCGGCAATCCCGGCCCCGGCGGCTGGGGCGCGGTGCTGCGCCGGGGCGCGGCCGAGCGGGAGCTTTCCGGCGGCGAGCGGAACACCACCAACAACCGCATGGAGATGATGGCGGCGATCGCCGCGCTGGAGGCGCTGAAGCGGCCCTGCGCCGTCGCCCTGCACACCGACAGCACCTATCTGCGCGACGGGATTTCCAGGTGGATCCACGCCTGGCGCAAGCGCGGCTGGCGCACCGCCGCCAACAAGCCGGTCAAGAACGTGGACCTGTGGCGCCGGCTGGAGGCCGCGATGGCGCCGCACGAGGTCGAGTGGCGCTGGGTCCGGGGCCACGCCGGCGATCCCGGCAACGAGCGGGCCGACCGGCTCGCCCGCGCCGCGATCCCGAAATAGCCCCGGCGCCCCGCGCCCCGGCGTCCTCCGCGCCCCGCTCAGTGCATCAGCATGATCGGCGTCACCACGTGGCGCAGCGCGTGGCGCGTCACCCCGCCGAGGACGAACTCCCGCATCCGGCTGTGGGAATAGGCCCCCATGACCACCAGGTCGCCGCCGATATTGGCCGCCTCCGAGATCAGCAGGTCGGAGACCGGCGCGCCGCCGGCCGGGATGTGGCTCACCGCCGCGTCGATCCCGTGCCAGGCGAGGCTGGCCGCGAGGTCCTCGGCCGACGGGCCGGCCTTGGCGCCGGTGTCGACATGGCCGATCGTCACCTTGTCGGCGGCCTCCAGCAGCGGCATCGCCGCCATCACCGCGCGCGCGGCGTTGGCGGCCCGGTTCCAGCCGATCACGATGTTGGTCCCGACGGTTTTGGGCGCCTCGCGCGGCGTCACCAGGACCGGGCGGCCGGCGTCGAACAGGGCGTGCTCGACCGCTTCGAGGACGGTCTCGCCCGCCGCCGAGCCGGCGGCGCCGCTGACCAGCAGGTCGTAGACCCGCGCCTTTTCCGCGAGCACCTTGTCGGTCCGTCCGCCCACGACCTCCCAGGCGGCCGTGACGCCCTGGCCGGGCGCGGCCTTCTCGACCGCCTTGGCGCCGTGCCGCGCGCAGGCCGCCTCGAAGACCTCGCGGGCCTCCGTCTGGGCGCCGCCGAGCCGTTCGCGCATCGTCTCGAACTCGCGGACGATCTGCCGCTCGGTCATGCCCTCGATGATCGCGGGCATGTTCAACACCGCGTCGCCGGTCACGTGCAGGCCGGTGACGTGCCCGCCGGATTTTTCGGCCAGCAGGAACGCGGTCTCCGCCGCCGATTCCGCGCTCTCGCCCGAGATCAGCGCCAGGCTGTTGCGAATCGCCATTTCGAACTCCTCATGGAAGCGTTGCCCCGGAGGCAAGCATGGCACGGGACCGGCCCGTCGGACAACGCGACGATCGGTCCCGGGCGGGCGTCAAGCGATCCCCTTCTCCGCGAGGAAGGCCCGCGTCTCGCGCGCGCATTCGCGGGCGTGGGAGCACGCGATGCCGTGCCGCGCCGAGGGGACGACCTTGAGCCGGCCGTCGGGCAGCAGCTCCTTCAGCTCGGCCGGGACGTCGAGCGGGATGAAGGGGCTGGAATCGGGCTGCATCAGCAGGACCGGCGCCGCGATTTCGGGCAGGCGCGCGGTCAGGTCCGCCCCCACCAGGACCTCCGCCATGGCGAGGATGCTTTCCGCGTCGGCGCGGCATTGCGCGCCGTGGAACCAGTCGCGCACCGGCTCCGCCACCGCGCCGGGCAGGAACCGCTTGTCCAGCATGTCGCGCGACCACGCCTCCAGCCCGTCCGCCGCCATCGCCTCGCGCCAGGCCCGCACATGCCGCAGCGTGCCGCCGCGATGGGCGGTCGAGCAGGTCGCGACCGCGCGGACCCGCGCGGCCGGCCGGCTCGCGGCGTGGAGCGCGATGGTCCCGCCCATCGACTCGCCGACCAGCACCAGGCCGGGAAGCGACTCGGCGTCGGCCACCGCCGCGATCAGGCGGGCGTAGAAGTCGAACGAGAGCGCCGCGGCGCCGGACCAGGGCGCGGACGCGCCGTGCCCCGGCAGGTCGAGCCGGACGATCGGGAACAGGCCGCACAGTTCGGGCAGCCAGTCGCTCCAGATGTCGCGGTCGGCCCCGACGCCGTGGACGAACATCACGGCCGCGCCGGCGTTCCGCCAGGGCGGCGTGGCGTCGATCGCGTCGTAGGCGACGGCCTGTCCGTCGACGACGATTTCGGGCATGGCTCTCGCTCCCCGGGGGACGCCGGCCGGCCGCGCCGGCCCTCGCGGCGATCCTAGCCGCTCCCCCCGCGCCCCCGCAACGCCGCCGGGTAGCGTCAAGAGTTTTGTGTCAGTGGGAGGAGGGTTGGGACTCCCTGGTTTTGGTTTTCGTGCGCGAAGACGGCGAAGAGGATGCGCTCGGTCGAGGCGCGATCGTTGAGGACGCCCATGGGGCGGGTTCGGCGGCGGACTTCCCGGAAGCGGCGCTCGATGGCGTTGGTGGTTCGCACGGCGCGGCGCTCGGCGGGAGTTTTGTAGCGGAAGCAGGCGAGCAGATCGTCGAGGTCGTCGCGCAGGCAGGCGACGGCGGCGGGACAGGCGTCCCGCCAGTCGTCGGCGAAGCGCCTCGCGGCGGCGCGGGCCTGGGGGAGCGTGTCGGCGCGCATGATCCGGCGCAAGCCGTCCTTGGCGGCGGGCCGGTCGGCCTTGCGGAGTTTGTCGAGGACATTGCGGATCTTGTGGGCCCAGCAGCGCTGGACCGGGACGCGCGGCCAGACCATGTCCAAGGCGCGCGCCAGCCCCTTGCCGCCATCGGAGCAGACCATCTCCAGCCGTTCGCCGCTCAGGCCCCGGCGCTGGAGATCGCAGAGAAACGCCTCCCATTCCTCGAAGCTTTCGCCGCGCGCCAGGCGGTAGTCGACGATCTCCTTCTTGCCGTCGGGACGCAGGCCGAGCGCGCCCGGCACTGGCCGCCGGACGGCTCCGGCGCCGGTCTTGCGGGCGAGGAAGACGCCATCGAGCACGAGGACGCGCCAGGCGTCGGCGAGCTTGCGGCGGTGGAAGGCGGCGACATGGCCGTCGAGCGCCTTGGCGACGCGGCTGACGGAGGAAGGGGAGACGCGCCGTCCCAGGATCGGAACCAGCGCGGCCGCCACCTTGCGGGTCGAGAGGCCGAGCACGAAGCAGGCCAGGATCAGCCGGTCGATCCGCGGGGCCCGTCGCGCGTAGGCGCGGATCGCGCCGAGCGGGCTGAAGGTCCGGGTGCGCGGGATGGCCAGTTCGATCTCGCCCAACTCCGTCATCAGGCGGCGCGGCCAGCTCCCGTTGCGCCGGTCGGCGAGACCGCGCCGGCCCATGTCGTCGAGATGTTCGGCGACGAGATCGGCCATCCGGCCTTCCAGTATCCGCTTCAGCGCGTCGGCTCCCGCCCGCCGGTAATCCTCGTCCCACTCGACCCCTTCGGCGCGCATGGCCTTCATCGTCCGGAACGCTTCCGGTAGGCTCTCGATCGTCGCGGTTCGCGGCATGGGGGGTGCTCCTTTCCCGGGTCTCGACAACCCAGGGAGTACCCCCCTCCCAGAACCCGACACAAACTCCGCTACATCATCCGCCGCCGCGCGCGCTTGACTCGGCCCGGCGGCGATCCTATGTTCCGGCGCTTTTCGGGCGGCGGGGGATTTTCCGCCCGGCCGGGCTTGCGCGGACGGCGCGGGGCCCTGCCCCGAATATCCTGGAACGGCGGGCGGACATCATGCGGGTTGCTGTCAACGGCAAGCAGTTTCGCGTCGGCGAAACGCTGCGGGCGCATATCGAATCCTCGGTGGAGCGGATCGCCGAGAAGTATTTCGGCAACCCGCTCGACGCCTCGGTGACGGTGACGCGCGAGGGCGCGGCGGTGCGGGCCGACATTTCCGTGCATGTCGGCAAGCGCATCCGCATCCAGGGCCACGGCAAGGCCGCCGAACCCTACGCCGCCTTCGACGCCGCCAACGACCGGATCGACAAGCGGCTGCGCCGCTTCAAGCGCCGGCTGCGCGACCACCACCACCGCGAGACCGAGCCGGACGCCCTCGACGCGCGCGAGGCGGTGCTCGCGGCCGACGCCGAGGCGGAGGCCGGGGCCGACGCGCCCGCCGAGGCCGCCGGGGCGGACGCGGACGACCGGGAGGAGTGGCGGCCCGTCGTCGTCGCCGAGATGACGACGCAAATCGAAACGCTGACGGTGGAGGAGGCGGTGATGCGCATGGACCTCGCCGACGCGCCGACGCTGATGTTCCGCAACTCGGCGCACGGGGGCCTCAACGTCGTCTTCCGGCGGGCCGACGGCAATATCGGCTGGGTCGATCCCAGGGGCGCCGCCCAGGATTGACCGGCCGCCCGCCGGAGGGCCGCGCGCGCGTCGCGGAGGGCGAACGGAGCCATGGAAATCCACGACATCATCGGGCCGGACGCGGTCATCCCCCACCTCAAGGCCTCGAGCAAGAAGCAGGCGCTCCAGGAACTGGCGCGGCGCGCCGCCGAAATCGCCGGGCTGGAGCAGCGCGAGGTGTTCGACGTACTGCTGGAGCGCGAAAGGCTGGGCACCACCGGCGTCGGCGGCGGCATCGCGATCCCGCACGGCAAGCTGCCGGGCCTCGGCCGGCTCCACGGGCTGTTCGCGCGGGCCGACCGGGCGATCGATTTCGACGCCATCGACGACCGGCCGGTGGACCTGGTGTTCCTGCTGCTGGCGCCCGAATCGGCCGGGGCGGACCACCTGAAGGCGCTGGCCAAGGTGTCGCGGCTGCTGCGCGACCCCGACATGTGCGACAAGCTGCGCGGCTGCGAGACCCGCGACGCGATCTTCGCGCTGCTGACCCAGGGCGCGGCCGGGAACGCCGCCTGAGCGCCCCCCGCCGCCGCCCGCCCGCGATCCCGGCCCGGCCGCCGCCCGCCCGCGATCCCGGCCCTACCGCAGACCGCCCGTGACCATGATGGTGTCCGCCGTCATGTAGGGCGCGGCGTCGGAGCAGGCGAACAGCACGGTCTCGGCGATCTCCTCCGGCTGGGCCATGCGGCCCATCGGCGTCAGGCCCGCGTAGCCCTCCAGCACCTCGTCCGGCGTGTTGTCGTGGAACGGCGTGTCCACGATGCCCGGCGAGATCGACAGGCAGCGCACGCCCCGGCCCGCGAACTCCCGCCCGATCCCCATGGTCATCGTGTCCACCGCGCCCTTGGAGGAGGCGTAGTGCACCGAGTTGCCGGCCCCGCCGATCCGGGCCGCGATGCTGGCGATGTTGACGATGACGCCGCCGCCGTTCTCCAGCATGTGCGGCAGGATCGCCTGGGCGCCGTTGAAGGTGCCCTTCACGTTGAGGGCGTAGGTGCGCTCCCACAGCTCCTCGTCGATCTCCAGGAACGGCTTGCGGGCGAGCGCGGCGCCGGCGGCGTTCAGTTCGAAATCGACGCGCCCGAAATCGGCGATCGCCTGGGCCACGGCCGCGTCCACCGCGCCCCGGTCGGTCACGTCGCAGCGCACATGCGTCGCCCGCGCGCCCATCTGGACGACCTGTTCGGCCGTCCGCCGGGCGGCCTCCTCGTCGATGTCGGCGCAGACCGCGTTGGCCCCCTCGCGCGCGAAGACCAGCGCCGCCGCCCGCCCGATCCCGCTGCCGGCGCCGGTGATCAGGATCGTCTTGCCGCGGAAATAGTCGGGCGTCTTGGGCATGGGGGCCTCCTCGGAGCGGATGGGGCGGCGGGCCGGGCCGGGCCGCGTTGCCGCGCGACGATAGCCGATGGTAGGCTCGCGCGAAAGCCCGCGCCCGACCCGAAGGAGACCGGCGATGAACGAACTCTCCCCCCCGTCCTCCGGCCCCAGCCGGTCCGAGCACGCCAGCCGCGGCGGCGCCTATTTCGAGGACGGCGCGCGCCGCGCCCGCGCGTTCGGCAACCGCGGCCCCGTCCGCCTCGGCCCCGACGGCAAGCTCCATCCCGACATCCTCGCCGCCTACTGGAAGCACGGCTTCTACGTGTTCGAGGGCGCGGTCGGCGCCGGGGAGATCGCGGAGTTGCGGGACGGCGTCGGCGACATGATCGAGCGCGCCCCGGTCCGCCCCGGCGCGGAGGTGGATTCCCGGGGCCGGCCGGCGCTGGGGCGCGACTACGCCCGCGACCCCTACACGCTGATCCAGCCGCTGTCCGATCCCTGGGGCGGCACCGGCAAGCTCAACGGCCGCCACCCGACGCAGATGACGCAGCCGGCGCCGGACGCCGGCGCGCCGGACCATGTGGTCTTCATCGTGTACGGCATGTGCCAGGCCGTGCCGGCGGCGCTGCGCCTCTACGGCAACCCCCGCCTGCTGACGATCGCCGAGGCGATCAACGGGCCGGACTTCGTGCCCTTCAACGACGCGATCTTCGTCAAGCAGCCGGGCGTCGGCGGCTCGGTCGCCTGGCACCAGGACGGCGTGACCCACTGGGACAGCCCGGACTGGGACGAGGGCAGCCACGGCTTCAACTTCCAGGTCCAGCTCTACCCCACCACGCCGGCCAACTGCCTGTGGATCGTTCCCGGCACGCACCGGCTGGGGCGGATCGACATCGCCGGGCGGGTGGCGGCGAACGGCGGCGACGAGAAGCTGCCGGACGCGATCCCGCTGCTGTGCGAACCCGGCGACGCGACGGCGGTGAACCGGCAGATGCTGCATGGCTCCTTCGCCAATTCCTCGCCGGACCCGCGGATTTCGGTGACCTTCGGCTTCCACCGCCGCCGCTCGGTGATCGGCCAGCGCGGCGCGCTCAGCATGGCGGCGACCGAGGTTTACGACGAGAAGCGGGTGTTCGAGCGCTCCGCCGTCATCCAGGTGGCCATCGACGCGCGGAGCCGCCGCTTCCCGGAGGAGGCGCCGTACCGCTACGCCCCCTTCGCGGGCCTGGAGGACGGCTTCCGCTTCGGCCCGGAGACCTTCGAGCGCGTGATCCGCGACTACAACACGAAGGACCTGGCGATCTGACGGGGCGGCGGCGGGCGGCCGGTTCCGCCGGCCGGCGGAGGGAACATGCGGTACGCCTTCTGGAACAACAAGGGCGGCGTCGGCAAGACCTTCCTGTGTTTCGCCGCCGCTTCCGAATACGCGCTCCAGAACCCGGAGACGGCGGTCGTCGCCATCGACATGTGCCCGCAGGCCAATCTCAGCGAGATACTGCTGGGCGGCAACGGCAGCGGCGGCGACCGGCTGGAGGAGCTCGCGCGAAGGACGCCGGTCGGGCGGACCGTCGGCGGCTATTTCGGCCAGCGCATCCTCCAGCCGCACGCGCGCGTCGGGACGGAAAGCGATTTCCCGGTCCGGGTCCGCGACCTCAACCCGAACGCGCCGCCCAACCTCCATCTGGTGGCGGGCGACCCGCTGCTCGAAACCCAGGCGCGGACCGTCAACGCCATCGCCGGCATGGATATTCCGCAGGGAGCGTGGCGCAACGTGCACTCCTGGATCGTGGACCTGCAGCACGCGGCCATCGCGCGGTTCCGCGAATGCGCGTTCTTCATCGACTGCAACCCGAGCTTCGCGATCTACACCGCCCAGGCGATCCTCGCGGCCGAACGCCTCATCGTCCCGTGCACGGCGGACGGGTCCTCGGCGCGGGCGATCGACAATGTGGGGCAGCTGGTGTACGGGCACGGCGTCCCGCCCGAATACCGCGCGGCGAGCTTCGGCGCCAAGGCGGAGACATTCTCGATGGCGCCGCCGCGCCTTCATCTCGTGGCGCTCAACCGTTCCACGACCTATCGGGAGCGGCCCGCCAGGGCGTTCGAGAAAATGTTCGACAACATCCGGGGCCGGGTGGAGCGGCAGGCGGCGGCGCTGCCGCGAAGCCTTTCCCGGCCGCCGGGAGAGGACATCTTCATCGAAATTCCGGACGCGCACACGGTCGCCATCGTCGCCTCGTGGCTCGGCCTGCCGATCCGGGACCTGCGCGTGGGGAAGTACGACATCGACGGCCAGGCCACCCGGCTCAACAAGGAATCCCTGGATCGTTACAAGCAGGCGATCGGGGACCTCGTCGCCCGGCTCTAGCGGCGGCGGGCGGGCGGGCGGATTCGGGGCTTTGCCCGGGGGGCGCGGATCGGGTATGTAATATGCGCCGCCGGAGGATCGGGCGGCGCCAACGGGCGCCTCCGCGCCTTCGCGCGGGGGACTTCACAGGGGAGGAACGATCCATGGAAATCGGACGGACGATCGGGCTGGCGCTCGCCGGCGCGGCGGTCGGCGCGCTGGCGCTCGGCGCGCCGGGCGAGGCCGACGCGCAGAAACGCCTGAAGTGGAAGATGCAGAGCGCCTTCCCCTCCAGCCTCGACCATCTCGGGCCGAGCGCGCTGCGTTTCTCCGACAAGGTTTACAGCATGTCGGGCGAGAAATTCCGCATCAAGTTCCACGAGCCGGGCGCGCTGGTGCCGGCGCTGGAGACCTTCGACGCGGTGTCCAAGGGCGCGATCGAATCGGCCTGGACCAGCCCGGGCTACCACGCCGGCCGCTATGCCGGCCTCGCCTTCATGACGGCGGTGCCCTTCGGCCCCGGCATGGGCGAATACATGGCCTGGAAGTGGTTCGGCGGCGGCAACGAGATCCGCGACCGCATCTACGCCAACCACGACCTGCTCGGCTTCGACTGCTTCGGCATCGGCCCCGAGACCTCCGGCTGGTTCAAGTTCCAGCCCCAGTCGCTCGACGACCTGAAGGGCCTCAAGATGCGGTTCTTCGGCCTGGGCGCCAAGGTGATGACCAAGATCGGCGTCTCGACCCAGCTGCTGGCGGGCGCGGACATCTACCCGGCGCTGGAGCGCGGCGTGATCGACGCCACCGAGTTCTCGATGCCGACCATCGACATCAAGCTCGGCTTCTACCAGATCGCCAAGAACAACTACTATCCGGGCTGGCACCAGCAGGTGTCGATCGGCGAGTTCCTGACCAACAAGACCAAGTTCGAGAGCCTGCCGCAGTCCTACCAGGACATGGTCGACGCGTCGCTCGGCTGGCAGCTGATCTACACCTACGCCGAGACCGAGGCGATGAACCCGGACGCGATGCTGGAGATGAAGTCCAAGTACGGCGTCACCAACCATCGCTGGGGCGACGAGCAGCTCGCCGTGTTCGAGCAGGCGTGGCGCGACGTGCTGGACGAGGAGTCGGCGAAGGACGAGACCTTCAAGGAGTTCGCCGACAGCTACCTCGCCTTCCGCGCGAAGTACAAACTCTGGGGCGACGCCCAGGCGCTGAAGAACACCTATCTCGACTGATCCTCCCCAGGGAGGCGAGGGGGCGGGGGCCGCGCGCGGCCCCCGTTTCCGTTGCGGCCGGGTTCTCGGCCCGCGGACGCGCCCCCGGGCGGCGGCGCCGGGCGGCGGCTACGGCCCTCGCGGGCGGCGTCGAAGTCGAACCGCTCGACGCCGCGCATCAGCGCGAAGCACGCGAGTTCGACGGCGCGCGGGACCGGGAACGGCTCCCCGTCGCGCTGGCCCTTCTCGTAGTACTGGATGGCGCGGCGCTTCAGGCCGAGCGCGGCCGCCATCTCCTTCTGCGAGAGCTTCAGGTGCTTGCGGACCCGCTTGAACTCCGCCGGCGTCACGGCCCTTCCGCCTTCCGGCCGGTTCCCGCCCGGTCAGGCGGGCATCGACCGCCAGATGTAGCGCCCGTCCTCGGGCCCGGTGAACATGCCGGAGATCTGCGGATGGCCGACCGGCCCGTTCTCGCTGTCCTCGACCAGGTTCTGCTCGGACACATAGGCGACGTAGTAGCTTTCGGGGTTCTCGGCGAACAGGTGGTAGAACGGCTGGTCGCGGCGCGGCCGGCGGTCGGCCGGGATCGAGCGATACCACTCCTCGGTGTTGGCGAATTCGGGGTCGACATCGAAGACGACGCCCCGGAAATCGTACACCCGGTGCCGGACGATGGCCCCCAGCGCGAATTTCGACTCCACGATCTTCATGGCCGCCCCGGCGTTTCGATGGGTTCGCCGGGAATATCGCGGCAAACGGCCGGCGCGTCCAGCATGAATCCCCCCCGCGCCGCGCCCGCGCCGGCCGCTTGACCCGGGCGCGGCGCGTCCGTAAACATGCGCCCCGTTCCGAGGACCCGCCCCCCGAGAGGCCATGGCGCCGAACGACAGCGACACGCGGCAGATCCGCATCCATTCGGCCGGGGAGTTCGAGGGGATGCGCCGGGCCGGACGGCTCGCGGCCGAGACCCTGGACTTCGTGACGCCGCATGTGCGGCCCGGCGTGGCCACCGGCGAGCTCGACCGGCTGTGCCACGACTTCATCCTCGAACGCGGGGCCGCGCCGGCGCCGCTCGGCTACAAGGGCTATCCGAAGTCGATCTGCGCCTCGGTCAACCATGTCGTCTGCCACGGCATTCCGGGGCCGCGCAAGCTGGCGGAGGGGGACATCGTCAACCTCGACGTCACCGTGATCCTCGACGGCTGGCACGGCGACACCAGCCGGATGTTCGGCGTCGGCAAGGTCCCGGTCAAGGCGGCGCGGCTGATGGACGTGACCTACGAATGCCTGGCGCGCGGGATCGCGGCGGTGCGGCCGGGCGCCACGCTGGGCGACATCGGCCACGCCATCCAGAGCCACGCCGAGGCGCATCGCTGCTCGGTGGTGCGCGATTTCTGCGGCCACGGGCTGGGCCGCGCCTTCCACGCCGCGCCGAGCGTGCTCCACTACGGTTCGGCCGGGACCGGCACGGTCCTGCGCGAGGGGATGTTCTTCACCATCGAGCCGATGATCAACAGCGGCAAGCACGCGGTGAAAATCCTCGACGACGGCTGGACGGCGGTGACGCGCGACCGCTCGCTCTCGGCCCAGTTCGAGCATTCGCTGGGCGTCACGGCCGAGGGGTGCGAGGTTTTCACATATTCTCCGGCCGGATTCGCGAAACCGCCCTACGACGCCTGAAAAACCGCCCTGGCCCTTGCATAACCCCCCGGACGGGAAGACGCGGGGGAGGCCCAGGCGGTGAACGGGACCCGGAAGAGGCGCGCGCCGGACGGCGCGGCGGGCGCGGCGGCGGTGAACGCGACAAACGCGGCGGACGCGGCGGGACACAGGCGGCGGCTGCGCCGGCGGTTCCTCGCCGGCGGGCCGGACGCGGTGGCGGATTACGAATTGCTGGAGCTGGTGCTGTTCCTGGCGGCCCCGCGCGGCGACGCCAAGCCGCTCGCCAAGGAGCTGATCCGCCGCTACGGCGGCTTCGCCGAGGCGGTGAGCGCGCCCGAGGCCGACCTCGCCCGGGTTCCGGGCGTCGGCGAGGCCGCGCTCGCCGCGATCAAGACGGTGCGCGCCGCCGCGCTGCGCCTGATGGCGGAGCCGCTCGACCGGCGGCCGGTGCTGCGCAACTGGGACCAGCTGGTCGCCTATTGCCGGGCCGCGATGGGGTTCGAGCGGATCGAGCAGTTCCGCGTGCTCTACCTCGACCGCAAGAACCGGCTGGTCGCCGACGAGGTGCAGCAGACCGGCACCATCGACCACACGCCGGTCTACCCGCGCGAGGTGGTGCGGCGGGCGCTGGAGCTCGGCGCGGCCGCGATCATCATGGTCCACAACCACCCGAGCGGCGACACCGCGCCCTCGGAGGCCGACATCGCCATGACCCGCGAGGTCGCCGCCGCCGCGTCCGCGCTCGGCGTGCTGGTCCACGACCACGTGATCGTCGGCCGCTCCGGCCACACCAGCTTCCGCGCCTCCGGCCTCCTGTGAGAGGGGCGCCCGTCGGGCCGGAGGCGCGCCGCGCCGGTCAGTCGAGCGCGATCGCGGCGCGGCCGCGGACCTCGCCGGCGAGGATGCGGCGGCCGAGTTCCGGCAGGTCCTCCAGCGCGTGGGTCTCGACCATGCCGCGCAGGCGGTCGAGCGGCAGGTCGCGGGCCAGCCGGCGCCAGGTCTCGATCCGGGGTTCGCGCGGGCACATGACGGAATCGATCCCGAGCAGGCTCACGCCCCTGAGCAGGAACGGCAGCACCGTCGTCGAAAGTCCGGACCCGCCCGCGAGGCCGACCGCCGCGACGGAGCCGCCATAGGCGACCTGCGTCAACAGGTTGGCGAGCGTGGTCCCGCCCACATTGTCGATCGCGGCGGCGAAACGCTCGCGCCCCAGCGGCCGCGACGGCGCGGCGGCCAGTTCGGCGCGGTCGATCGTCGCGGCGGCGCCGAGCGACTCCAGGTAGGCGGCCTGTTCCGGCCGGCCGGTCGAGGCGGCGACGCGGTAGCCGAGATTGGCCAGGATGGCTATCGCCACGCTCCCGACGCCGCCGGCCGCGCCGGTCACCAGCACCTCGCCCCCGTCCGGCCGCAGCCCGTTCGCCTCCAGCGCGCGGACGGCCAGCATCGCGGTGAAGCCGGCGGTGCCGATCGCCATCGTGTCCGCCAGCGCGAGGCCGTCCGGGACCGGGACCAGCCATTCGCCCCGGACCCGCGCCTTGCCGGCGTAGCCGCCCCAGTGCAGCTCGCCGACGCGCCAGCCGGTCAGCACGACCTCGTCGCCCGGCCGGTAGTCGGGATGCGCGGACGACTCCACGACGCCGGCGAAGTCGATGCCGGGCACATGCGGGTAGGTCCGCACCAGGCGGCCGACCCCGTTCAGGACCATGCCGTCCTTGTAGTTCAGCGCGGAGCGGACGACGCGGACCGTCACGTCGCCCTCGGGCAGGTCGGCCTCGGCCAGCGTCTCGACGGCGGCCGAGACCCCGCCTTCGCCGGTCTCGCGCAGCACCAGGGCGCGGAACGCGCTCACGCCCCCGCTCCCTCGCGGCCGTCGCGCCGGCTCAGCGGAGCGGCTCCAGGATCGAGACGAAATTGGCGACGGCCACGCCGCCCATGTTGAAAATCCCGCCGAGCCTGGCGCCGGGCACCTGCATGTCGCCGGCCTCGCCGCGCACCTGCATGGCGGTGAGCACATGCATCGAGACGCCGGTGGCGCCGATCGGGTGGCCCTTGGCCTTCAGGCCGCCGGAGGGGTTGACCGGCAGCTTGCCGTCCTTTTGCGTCAGCCCCTCCTCGACGACGCGCGCGCCCTGGCCCGGCGCGGCCAGCCCCATCGCCTCGTATTCGAGCAGTTCGGCGACGGTGAAGCAGTCGTGCGTCTCGACCAGCGAGAGGTCGTCGAGCGTCAGCCGCGCGTCGCCGAGCGCCCGGTCCCACGCCCTGGCGCAGCCCTCGAACAGGGTCGTGTCGCGCCGCGACATCGGCAGGTAGTCGTTCGCCTGCGCCCGCGCGCGCACCGCCACCGCCTTCGGCCGGCCGAGCGCCGTCTCCACGTCCGTCAGCACCAGCGCCGCCGCGCCGTCCGACACCAGCGAGCAGTCGGTGCGCTTCAGCGGCCCGGCGACGATCGGGTTCTTCTCCGACACATCGCGGCAGAACTCGAAGCCGAGGTCCTTGCGGATCTGCGCGTAGGGGTTGGCGACGCCGTTCCTGTGGTTCTTGGCGGCGATGCCGGCCAGCGCGTCCGTCTGGTCGCCGTAGCGCTGGTAGTACTGCCGCGCGATCTGCGCGAAGACGCCGGCGAAACCGCCCTCGATGCCCGCCTCCTCCTTGAGGTAGCTCGCGGTCAGCAGCGCCTCGCCGACCGCCGGCCCCTTCAGGTCCGTCATCTTCTCGACGCCCACCACCAGCACGACCCGGCCGCGCCGCGCCTCCAGGAAGTCGATCCCCTGGTGGACGGCCGCGCTGCCCGTGGCGCAGGCGTTCTCGACCCGCGTCGCCGGCTTGAAGCGGAAATCCTCCGACGCCTGCAGCACCAGGCTGGAGGTGAAGCCCTGGGGCGAGAAGCCGCCGCCGAAATGGCCGAGATAGATCGCGTCCACATCCTCCGGCGCGAACCCGGCGTCGGCGACCGCGCCGGCCGCGACCTTGACGATCAGGCTCTCGACATCCTCGTCCTCGTGCCTGCCGAAGGGCAGGTGGGACCAGCCGACGATACAGGCGGTCATGGCGCTTTCTCCCGTCGTTCGCGTGGTTCGCGCGGAGCCGGCGGCTCCCCGTCGCGCGAGGATATAGCAGGGATCGCGGCCGGAGTCCCGGCCGGCGGCGGGAAAACCGCTCCCGTTCGCGGGGCGGGGCGGGGCGGGGCGGAGCGCGTTACCGCAGCTTGGCCGCGAGCTCCTCCGTCGCCTCGCCGACCAGGCGGTCGCGCGTGCTCCCGGTCATGTTCTCGCCGATCAGCCGCGCCGCCGCGCCGATGGCGAGGTCGACCGCCCGGTCGCGCACATCCTGGAGCGCCCGCGCCTCGGCCTGGGCGATCCGGTCCATCGCCTGCTCCTCGCGGCGCTTCAGCGTCGCGGCGAGCGCCGCCTCGGCGTCCGCGCGCAGCCGCGCGGCCTCCTCCCTGGCGCGGGAGACGATGTCCTCCGCCTCGGCCAGCGCGTCGCGCTGGCGGCGCTGGTAGCCGGCGAGCGCGGCCTGCGCCTCCTCGCGCAGCTTCTGCGCCTCGTCCAGTTGCCGGCGGATGTCGCCGGCGCGCTTGTCGAGCGCGGCCGTCACCTTCCCGACGCCCTTCCACAGCACGAGGGCGACGAAGATAACGAAGGCGATGGCGACCGCGATTTCCGGCGTGAAGGTCATGCGCTTTCGCCCTCCATGGCGGCGGCCACCGCGCGGTCGGCCGCCTCGGCCGCGACGCGGGCGCCGATCAGCCTCTCGACGGCGTCGGCCGCCGCCTCGCCGGCGACCGCGCGGACATTGTCCATCGCGCCGTCGCTCGCGGCGGCGATGCGCGCCTCGGCCTCGGCCAGCATGGCGGCGACCTTGCCGCGCGCCTCGGCCTCGGCCGCGGCGTTGCTCCGGGCCGCCGCGTCCTGGGCCTCGCGCGCCGCCGCGTGGGCCTTGTCGCGGGCGTCCGCGAGCGCCCTTTCGTATTCCGCCCGGACCGCCTCGGCCTCCTGGCGCAGGGTTTCCGCCTTGTCGAGGTCGTTGGCGATGCGCTCCTGGCGCTCCTCCAGCACTTCGGAAATCCGCGGCGCGGCGACCTTGGCGACCAGGATGTAGAGGACGGCGAAGCTGACGACGAGCCAGAAGACCTGCGAGGGATAGGTGGCGATGTCGAGCTGCGGCAGCTTGGCCCCGCCGCCGTCGCCGGCGGCCAGCGCCGGCGCGCCCGACGCCAGCGCCGCCGCGAACGCCGCGAGGCCGAGGCCCGGGCGCCGCCGGACCGCGTGAAGATTCGCGCTCATGCGCTCCCCCAGGGGCTTTCGGCCGGCGGCGTTCCGCGAACGGCGGCGCGCCGGGCCGGCGGCGGTCAGGTGAACAGGATCAGGAACGACACCAGGAGCGCGAACAGCGCGATGGCTTCCGTCAGCGCGAAGCCGAGGATGCCGATGCCGAAAACCTCGCCGCGCGCCGCCGGGTTGCGGGCGATCGACGAGACCAGCGAGGAGAAGATGTTGCCGATGCCGACGCCGACGCCCGCGAGGGCGATCACGGCGAGGCCGGCTCCGATCATCTTGGCGGCGTCGAGTTCCATGTCGGGGGTCCTTCCTTCGGGTTGGGTTCGTGCGGGTTGGGTTCGCGAGGGGCGCCGTCCGCCGGGCGGCGCGGTCAGTGCAGGTGGATCGCGTCGTGCAGGTAGAGGCAGGTCAGCACGGTGAAGACATAGGCCTGCAGGAACGCGACCAGGATTTCGAAACCCGTCAGCGCCACCAGCAGCGCCACCGGCGCCACGCCGAGCACGCCCAGCATCACGGCGAAGCCGCCGAACACCTTCATCATGGTGTGGCCCGCCATCATGTTGGCGAACAGCCGCACCGAAAGGCTCACCGGGCGCACGAAATAGGAGATGACCTCGATCGGCACCAGCAGCGGCGCCATGACGAGCGGCGTTCCCGACGGCACGAACAGCGTGAAGAAGCGGACGCCGTGCAGCGCCAGCCCCAGCACGGTCACGCCGACGAAGATCGTGATCGCCATCGCGAAGGTGACGACAATCTGGCTGGTGAAGGTGTAGGCGTAGGGGATCATCCCGAACAGGTTGCCGAACAGGATGAACATGAACAGCGTGAAGACGAACGGGAAATAGCGCCGCCCCTCGGCGCCGACGTTCTCGCGCACCATGTTGGCGATGAACTCGTAGGACAACTCGGCCAGCGACTGCCAGCGCCCCGGCGCCAGGCGGCGCCCGCGCATACTGAGCGTCAGGAAGGCGGTGACGCCGATCACCGTGATCGCCATCCACAGCGAGGAGTTGGTGAAGGAAAGGTCCACGCCGCCGACCTCCAGCGGGACCAGCGGCTTCAGCTTGAACTGTTCGACAGGCGACGCCACGCGACCTCCCCCCCTCAACCGCCGTCCCGGCCGTCGCCGGACGGGCCGCTTCCCGCGTCGCCCGGCCGGTATCCCAGCGCCATGCCGGCGTTGGAAATGGCCCGCCAGGCGTTCAGCATCCCGGCCGCCGAGCCGAGCGCGAAGCCCAGGATCAGCAGCCAGGGCGAGGCGCCGAGCCAGAGGTCGAGGCCGTAACCCGCCGCCGCGCCGACCGCGACGCCCGCCACCACCTCGATCCCGGCCCGCATCGCCATGCCGGCCAGGCCCGGCGGCGGTCCGTTCCCGGCCGGGCGCCGGCCGCTCCCGCGCTCCGCCGCGCCCCGGGCCGCGCGCACCCGCGCGCCCAGGTCGTCGAGCGAAGGTGGTTTCCCGTTCCCGCTTCCGGTCATGGCCGCCCGCCGGCCGTGGTCCACGCCCCCGCGTTCCCCCGCGAAAAGCGCCCGCAACATAAGGAACCGCCCGGGCGCGTGTCAAGGCGGAACCGGCGCGCGTTCGCGTCGAAAAATCCACCGAAAATCAGTGCATTAGGCGGAAAGCGCGGCCGGAGGGGCGGCTTCGCGGCGCGGCCGGGGCGATTCCCGCAAGGCCGCCGCGCCCGCCAGGTCGACCGACACCAGCCGGCTCACCCCCCGCTCCGCCATGGTGACGCCGTAGAGCCGGTCCATCCGCGCCATGGTCAGCCGGTGGTGCGTGACGACCAGGAAGCGCGTGCCGGTGTCGCGGGCGATCTCGTCGAGCAGGTCGCAGAACCTGTCGACATTGCTGTCGTCGAGCGGCGCGTCCACCTCGTCGAGCACGCAGGCCGGCGCCGGGTTGGTCAGGAAGGCGGCGAAGACCAGCGCCAGCGCGGCCAGCGCCTGTTCGCCGCCGGAGAGCAGCGACAGGGTGCGCGGCGTCTTGCCCGGCGGGCTGGCCACCACCTCCAGCCCGGCCTCCAGCGGGTCGTCGGCCTCGACCAGCGCGAGGCGCGCCCGCCCGCCGCCGAACAGCTGTACGAACAGCCGCTGGAAGTGGCCGTTCACCTTCTCGAACGCGGCCTCCAGCCGGTCGCGGCCCTCGCGGTTGAGCGCGGCGATGGCGCGGCGCAGCCGGGCGATGGCGCCGGCCAGGTCGTCGCGCTCGTTCTCCATGCCCGCGATCCGCTCCTCCAGTTCGCCCGCCTCCGCCTCGGCGCGCAGGTTGACCGGGCCGATCCGCTCGCGCTCGCGGGAAAGCCGTTCGAGGCGCGCCTCGGTGGCGTCGATGTCGGGCGGCTCGCCCTCCCCGGCCGTGTCGGGCGCATCGAGGGCATCGCCGGGATCGCCGCCCAGCCGCTCGGCGGCGCGCTCGCGCAGCAGGGCGAGCGCCTCGTCGGCGCGGGCCAGTCCCGATTCGGCCCGCACCCGCTCCTCGCGCGCCGCCGCGACCGCGCGGTCGGCCGCGCGGGAGGCGGCGTCCGCCTTCTCCAGCGCGGCCTCGGCCGCCGCGAGGCTGTCGGCCGCGCGCCGCCGCGCCGCCTCGGCCGCCGCCAGGGCCTCGACCAGCTTTTCGCGCCGCGCCGCGATCTCGGCCGGCCGCGCCGCCAGTTTTTCGAGTTCCGCCGCTTCCGAATCGCGCCGGGCGGCGAGGTCGCGCGCCCGCGCCCGCGCGCGGTCCATGCGCTCGGCCCAGGCGGCCGTATCGGTCCCGATCGCGGCGAGGCGCGCCCGGCGGTCCCGCGCCTCGCGGACCAGCCTGTCGTGCGCCGCCCGCGCCGTATCCAGCTCCTCCCGGCGTTCGGCGAGATCGCGGCGCTCCCCGGCGGCGGCCGCGCGCAGCGCCGGGACATCCTCCAGCCCGGCGCGCTCGGCCTCGGCGGCGGATTTCTGCTCCAGCGCCTCTTCCCGCTCCGCCGTGAGCCGGGCGCGCGCCTCGGCGATGGCGGCGAGCTTGCCGTCGCGCTCCGCCATGAGCGCGCGGCCCTCGGCGAGCCGGGCGCGCGCCGCCTCCAGTTCGGAGCGCGCTTGTCGGAGCGCCTCGCGCGCCGTCCGCTCGCGCTCGACCGCCCGGTCGCGGGCCTCGCGCGCGCCCGCGAGCGCCCGGGCGGCCGCCGCGCGCCGCCCGGCCGCTTCCTCGGACAGGCCCGCCAGTTCCGACAGCCGGTTGCGCCGCGCGAGCCGGAGCGCGGCGGCGCCGGGCGCGCCGGGCGCCTCCACGAACCCGTCCCAGCGCCACACCCCGCCCGCGCGCGTCGTCAGCCGCTGTCCCGGCGCGAGGCGGGGCTGCAGGGCGCGGGCCGCTTCGGCATCCCGGGCCACGCCGACGCTGGCGAGCCGGGCGGCCAGTTCGGCCGGGCCGGACACCGCGCGGTCGAGCGGCTCCGCCCCTTCGGGAAGCGCGGGCGCCGCGGCGCGGGCGCCGTTGCCGGTCCAGCCGCGCCGAAAGCCGCCGTCGCCGCCGTCGTCCGGGCCTTCGCCCGGAGCGCCGCCGGAGTTCCCGCCGTCCTCCACGCCATCGCCGGCCAGCGGCGCGGCCAGGTCGTCGCCCAGCGCGGCGCCGAGCGCGGTCTCGTACCCGGCCGCGACGGCGAGCCGGTCGAGGACCGGCGCGGCGCCGGCGGGCGCGTCGCGCGCCAGCATGTCGCGCAGCGACCCGGCCTCGGTCGCGATCCCCGCGGCCTCGGCCTCGGCCTTCGCCAGCGCGCCGCGCGCCGCCTCGGCCGCCGCGCCGCGCGAGGCCCGCGCCTCCTCCGCCGCCTCGGCCCCGGCGCGGACCGCCTCCAGCCGCGCCGCCGCGCCTTCCGCCGCGCGCTCCGCCGCCTCCAGCGCGCCGGGCGCCGCCGCGCCGGCCCGCAGCGCCCCCTCCTCGCGCTCCAGGGCGTCGAGCCGGCCGGAGAGGTCGGCGCGCCGCGCCTCGGCCAGCCGCGCCTGGCGCTCCAGCGCCGCGCGCCGCGCCTCGGCGACGGCGATCCGTTCGGTGAGCGCCGCGATCCGGCCCTCGGCCGCCTCGGCGCGCCGCCCGGCTTCGGCCAGCCGCTCCGCCGCGCCGTCCGCGCGCGCGGCCTCGCCCTCGCGCGCCGCCTCGATGGCCGCGCGTTCGGCGGCGAGCGCCGCGACCGCCTCGCGCGCCTCCTCGGCCAGCGCCTCTTCCCGGCCGATGTCGCCGGCGATCTGGCCGAGGCGGGTTTCCGTCTCCGACCGGGCGGCGGCGACGCGCGCCTGCTCCCCGTCGAGTTCGCCGCGCGCCAGTTCGAGCGCCCGCGCCCGCGCCGCCGCCTCGGCGTCGGCCCGGCGCAGCGCCGGCGTCCGGGCCGCGAGGTCGGCGCGGCGGGCCGATTCCCGCGCGGCCTCGCCCGTCGCCGCGCCGACGGCGGCCTCGGCCGCGCGCAGGGCGCCGGCGGCCTCGTCCCGCGCGGCCTCCAGCGCGGCGCGGCGGGCGCGGAACAGCGCCGCCTCGGCCTCGCGGATGCGCGCGCCGAGCTTGCGGTAGCGGGCGGCCTGGCGGGCCTGGCGGCGCAGCCCGTCGAGCTGGGCGCGCAGCGCGTTCAGCACATCCTCCAGGCGCTCCAGATTGTCCTCCGCCGCCCGCAGCCGCTGCTCCGCCTCGCGGCGGCGCGCGTTCAGGCCGCGCACATTGGCGGCCTCCTCCAGCAGGGCGCGCCGCTCCGAGGGCTTCGCGGCGATGAGGGCGCCGATCCGGCCCTGGCCGACGATGCTGGCCGACCGCGCGCCGGTGCCGGCGTCGGCGAACAGCAGCTGGACGTCGCGGCCGCGCGCCTCGCGCCCGTTGACCCGGTAGACCGATCCCTTGCCCCGCTCGATCCGCCGCGCGACCTCCAGTTCGGGCGCGTCGTTGAGCGCGGCGGGCGCGGTGCGGCCGGCGTTGTCGATCGTGAGGACGACCTCCGCGACCTCGCGCGCCGGGCGGGAGGCGGAGCCGCCGAAGATCACGTCGTCCATCGCGTCGCCGCGCATCCGCCGCGCGGAGGACTCCCCCATCGTCCAGCGCAGCGCCTCGACGAGGTTGGACTTGCCGCAGCCGTTCGGCCCCACCACGCCGGTAAGGCCGGGGGCGATCTCCAGCTCGGCCGGATCGACGAAGGACTTGAAGCCGGCGAGGCCGAGGCGGACGAACTGCAAGGCGCGGTCTCCCCGCCGGCCTAGGAGGCGGCCCTGGACAGCAGGGGGTCGAACTCCTCGAACTCGAAGGCGGAGATTTTCTCGCCGTCGAGGACGAAGGAGGGGGTGGAGCGGATGTCGTATTTCTCCGTGCCCTCCAGCCGGGTTTCGAGAATGCCGTCGAGCAGCTTCTCGTCGCCCATGCAGGCGCGCGCGCGCTCCTCCGACAGCCCGGCGAGCTTGCCGATCCGGACCAGCGCGCCCAGCACGTCGTTCGCCGTGGCCCAGGACTCCTGGCGGCGCATCAGCACATCGATCATCGCCGGGTATTGCCGCGCCGGCAGGCAGCGCGCCAGCGCCGCCGCCCGCAGCGCCGCCCCGTCGAGCGGGAAGTCGCGGAACTCGATCCGGACCTTGCCGGTGTCGACATACTTCTCCACGATCTTCGGGTAGGCGCCGAGATGGAAGCGCGCGCAGTGCGGGCAGGTCAGCGAGAAGTATTCCGCCAGCACGACCTTCGCGCCCGGATCGCCGACGAAGCGCGGGGCGAGCGCGGCTTCGAGGTCGATCCCGTCGTCGGGCCGGGCCGGCCGGCCGGCGAGGATTGCGGGCGCGGCGAGCGCGATCCCCGCCCCGAGGAGTAGCGATCTGCGGCGCATGGCGACCTCCGATCCACAAGATGTTGCGTATCGTAGCGCCGATTCGGGCGCCGGGCAACCGCCGCCGTCACTCCGGCGCCGGCGGTTCGGCCTCGGCCGCCGGGGGGCGGCGGGCGAGGATCGCGCGCCCCAGGCCGCGCAGGGCAAGGGCGAGGCGCGGGTCGCGCGCCCGGGCCGTCCGCGCCTCGATCCACGCCTCCTCCGCCGGGGCGAGCGGGCGCGGCGCCGGGCGGGCGGGCGCGGCGCGCGCCGGGGCCGGGCCCTGGCGGATCGACAGCCGCGCGAAGGCCGGGTAGCCGAAGACCGCGTTGACCCGCTCCAGCACCACCGGCTCCAGGTGCCGGATCTCCACCGCCCGCGCCCCGGGGACGACCAGGCGCAGCGTCGCGCCGGCGCCGCGGTCGCGCGGCCAGACGACGCGGTCGGGCGCGCAGCGGGCGGCGATCTCCGCGCCCACGATGTCGGGCCAGCGCCGGGCGATCGACGCCTCGACGAAGCCGCGCCGGCGCATCGCCTTGCCCATCGCCCCGGACATCGAGGCGGACAGCGCCCGCAGGCCCGGCCGCCGCTTGCCGCCGCCTTCGCCGTTGCGCTCCATCGTCGCGCCGGAGCCTCCCGGGCCGGTTGCGCGCGCGCCGGCGGGCGCGCGCCGGCGAGTGTAGGGCGTTTCCCCGCGCGGCGGAATCGCCGTAGGCTGGCCTGGATGACCCGCGCGCTTTCGCCCCGGACGCGCCGGCTTCTGCCGGCGGCGCTGCTCGCCTGGTACGATGCCGGCCGGCGCGACCTGCCGTGGCGCGCGCCGCCGGGCGAACGGGCGGACCCCTACCGGGTCTGGCTCAGCGAGGTCATGCTGCAGCAGACCACGACGGCCGCCGTCGCGCCCTACTACGCCCGGTTCCTCGCGCGCTGGCCGACGGTCGCGGCCCTCGCGGCGGCGCCGGTCGAGGAGGTGCTCGCCGAATGGGCCGGCCTCGGCTACTACGCGCGCGCCCGCAACCTGCACCGCTGCGCGGGGGAGGTCGCGGCGCGCGGGGGGCGGTTCCCGGACACCGAGGCGGAGCTTGCCGCGCTGCCGGGGATCGGCCCCTACACGGCGGCGGCGATCGCCGCCATCGCCTTCGACCGGCCGGCGACGCCGGTGGACGGCAACGTGGAGCGGGTGGTCGCGCGGCTGCGCGGGGTCGAGGAGCCGCTGCCGGGGGCGCGGCCGCTGCTGCGCCGGCTCGCGGCGGAGGCGACGCCGGCGCGCCGGGCCGGCGACTACGCGCAGGCTTCGATGGACCTCGGCGCGACGGTGTGCACGCCCCGGCGGCCGAAATGCCCGCTCTGCCCGTGGCGGGGGGACTGCGCCGCCCGCGTTTCCGGGATCGCGGCGGAGCTTCCCCGCCGCGCCCCAAGGCCGGACCGGCCGACGCGGCGCGGGACCGCGTTCCGCTGCGTCAACGCGCGCGGCGAGGTGCTGCTTCGCCGCCGGCCGCACGCCGGGCTGCTCGGCGGGACGATGGAGATCCCGTCGAGCGAATGGGTCGAGGGGCCGGCGCCCGACCCGGCGCGCGCGGCGGATTCGGCCCCGCTGGCGGCGGAGTGGCGCGCGCTGCCCGGCGCGGTGCGGCACGGCTTCACGCATTTCCGCCTGGAGCTGACGGTGCTGGAGGCGCGGCTCGCCGATTCGCCGCCGGCCCCGCCGGGCGCGGTCTGGCATCCGCTGTCGGAACTCGGCCGCGCCGGCCTGTCCTCGGCGATGATGAAGGCCGTCCGCCACGGGACGGGAGACGGGGCGGGGTAGCGGCGCTATCGCAGCTTCGCGAGGTACTGGGCGTGCCAGTCGAAGCCGACCAGGTCCACATAGGCCTCGATCAGGCGGCGCGTGAGCGGGCCGGGGATCGCCGGTTCGCCGACGCGCCGGCCGTTCACCGAGCGCACCGGGCAGATGCAGAAGCTGGTGGAGGTGATGAACGCCTCGTCGGCGTTGTAGGCGTCGAACAGGTCGATGTCGGCCTCCTCGACCTCGATGCCCAGCCCGGCGGCGAGTTCCATCGTCACCTGGCGGCTCACGCCCGGCAGCACGAAGCGTTCGCGCGGCGTCCTCAGCCGGCCGGCGCTGGCGAGGAAGATGTTGCTGCCCTTGCCCTCGGCCAGGTTGCCGTCGCGGTCGAGCAGGACGGAGAGCGCGTCGGGGTTGCGCGCCGCGACCTCCAGTTCGCCGAGGACCAGGTTGATGTAGTTGTGCGTCTTGGCGCGCGGGCTGGCCATTTCGGGGGCGACGCGGCGCACGGCGGGCGTGACCACCTCGATCCCGTCGCGGTAGTGCCGGGCGCGCGCCGCCAGCGGCAGGGGCGAGCATTCGACGACCACGGTGGCGTCCGGCCAGTCCGGCCACGCCTCGCGGTCGCCCTCGGCGAGGCCGCGGCTGACGCGCTGGCTGACCCAGTAGTCCTCGTCCCCGGCCAGCAGCGGCAGGTTGCGGCGCACCACCTCCTCGGTGATTTCGGCGAACTCGTCCGTCGTATGGCCGGGGTCGAGGCCGAGGTAGCGCAGCGAGCGCTCGAACCGCTCCAGGTGCTCGCGCAGGCGGAAGATGCGGTGGCCGAAGGTGCGGGTGGTGTCGAAGGCCGCGTCGCCGAACTTGAAGCCGGAGTCCTTGATCGGGATGCGGGCCTCGCTTTCTGGGACGAATTCGCCGTTGAGGTAGACGGTTCGCTGGTTGGCGAGGGTCATGGCGCGGGCCTCCGGCGCGGGTTGCGGCCGCCAGCATATCCGAGCCGCCGCGCCGCCGCCATGCCGCCATGGCGCCCGCGAGGGCGCCGGAGGGGCGGCGGCGTCGGGCGATCGCGCGCGGCCCCCTTGCATCTCCCGGGCCCCGGAACAAGTCCGGGGCGCCATCGAAGGGCGCCGCGGAAGGGCGCCGCCGCCCGGAAACATTCTTCGAAGAAATACAGACATGCCGTTGACATTCTTTCCGGCCCGCCGCAGGCTCCCTCCCGCGCGAGGGAAACCGGAGGGAAAGGCGTCGCACAATGGGTTGCATGGATTCGGCTCCGCGAGGAGCGGCGGAGCACGGCCGCGCGCCGGGCGCGGGTAGCATGGTATTCACCCCCCCCCCCTGAAACATACACAGAGACTCGCCGGACCACGGCCGCGGGCGTAACCGCGCGGCCGTCCGGCGCGGCGCGGCGGCGGAGCCTCCGCCCGTCGTCCCCAACGCGCCTTCGCGGCGCGGAACCCCCCGGATAACGACCCGGCGCCGCATGTATCCCAATGCGGAAGGGAGGGATCGCCTCCCTTCCCCATCGCGAACGGCGGCGCTTCGCGAAAGGACGACGCAGGATGGTCGATTACACGCTGCCCACCGGCACGGACACCTACAGCGGCGGGGTCGACGACGACACGATCGTCGGCAACGACGCCGACAACACGATCTGGGGCGGGGGCGGGAACGACACGATTTCGGGCCTCGGCGGCGCCGATGTCATTTACGGCGGCGACGGGGCCGACGACGACCGCCTCCTCGGCGGCGACGGCGACGACATCCTGCACGGCGGCGACGGCAACGACACGCTGAAGGGCGAGGACGGCGACGACACGCTTTCGGGCGGGGCCGGCGACGATTACCTCGTGGCCCATCTTGGATCCGTGGGCGCCGACTGGCTGCACGGCGGAGGAGGCGCCGATACCTTCGTGGTCGATTCCACCGACAAAATCGAGGACCTCGACCATGGCGAGGGAGATTTCGTCCTTTTCAAGGGCTCTCCCAACAACGACACGATGTCGGGCACGGATTACGCCGACTCGATGTCCGGCGGCTACGGAGACGACCTCCTTTACGGCAATGGCGGCGCCGACACGATCAATAGCGACTATGGGAACGACACGGTCTGGGGCGGTTCGGGCGCCGACCGGATCGGGACCTGGAATGGCGACGACTCCGTCCTCGGCGAAGCCGGGGGCGACGCGATCTCCGGCGGCCACGGGAGCGACACGCTCTCCGGCGGCGACGGCGGGGATACGCTTTACGGCAACGACCACGCGGATTCGGTGCACGGCGGAAGCGGCGACGACCTCCTTTACGGGGACTATTCCTGGTACATCGACACCGGTCAGGGCGACGACACGCTCGACGGCGGCGAGGGGGACGACACGCTTTCCGGCCGCGAGGGCAACGACATCCTGAGCGGCGGCGAAGGGGCCGACGCGCTGTACGGCGGCGCCGGCGCCGACACTTTCTACATCACGCAATACGCGGAGATGAAGGACTACAAGCCGGACGACGACGGCGACGCCTTCTTCTGGCACGCGACGAGCGGGGCCGACCTGCTGATCGGCGGATCGCTCGCCGACACGATCGACGGGCTGGACGGCGACGACACGATCTCCGGCCAGGGCGGGAACGACGAGCTCTCCGGCGGCGTGGGGAACGACACGATCCGCGGCGGAAGCGGGAACGACCTGCTCGACGGCGGCGGCAACGACGACGCGCTTTCGGGCGGCGCCGGCGAGGACACGCTGTCGGGCGGCGCCGGCGCCGACATCCTCTACGGCAACGCCGGCGACCGGCTGCATGGCGGCGGCGGCGCCGACACCTTCTACATGGACATGTCCGAAAAGGACGCCGACACGGCCGCGCTGTTCGGGAACGACGGCTATGTCAAGGCCGAAGGCGACAAGATCGTCTGGCTCGGCGACACGCTTGTCGCCGCCCCCGGCGCCCAGCCCTCGGACCCCGGCGGCGACGCGGGCGCCGGCGGCGCCGCGATCGACGACACGCCGGCCGGCCGCCTGGTCGTCGGCACGCCGGAGGAGGACACGCTTTCCGGCGGCGAGGGCGACGACACGATCTCCGGCCTCGCCTCGGACGACACGCTTTCCGGCGGGCCGGGCGGCGACATGCTGTACGGCGGGCCGGGGAACGACACGATCTCCGGCGGCGAGGGCGCCGACACCTTCTTCGTCGAGGACCCGGCGGAGGCCGAGGACTTCGACGCGGCCGAGGGCGACGTGCTCGTCTTCCGGGGAACCGACGGCCCGGACGCGCTCGACGGGACGGACGGCGCCCACGCCATGCACGGCCTGGGCGGCGCGGACACGATCCGCGGCCTCGGCGGCGCCGACACGATCGACGGCGGCGGCGGCGACGACATCCTCCGCGGCGGCCCCGGCCCCGACCGCATCGACGGCGGCGCGGGCGACGACACGCTCCTCGGCGGCGATGGCGCCGACACGCTCTCCGGCGGGCCGGGCGACGATGTGCTCTACGGCAACCGCGGCGCGGATGTCCTTTCCGGCGGCTGGAGCGAGGACGCGCTCTACGGCGGGAAGGACGCGGACACGCTGTACGGCGGCGGAAACGACGACACGCTGTACGGCAACAACGGCGCGGACCTGCTCTACGGCGGCTCCGGCGACGATGTGCTCTACGGCAACCGGGGCGCGGACACGCTGGTCGGCTCGCACGGGGCGGACACGCTTTACGGCGGCAAGGACGGCGACCTGCTGGCCGGGAACCACGGCGACGACCTGCTGTTCGGCAACAGGGGCGCCGACACGCTGTCGGGCGGCGGCGGCGACGACACGCTGTGGGGCGGCGCGGGACGCGACCTGCTGTACGGCGGCGCGGGCGCGGATGTGTTCCATGTCGAAAGCCGGAGCGAGGTCGCCGACTACGATCCCGACGAGGGCGACCGCATCGTCCTGGTCGCCCAACCCGCCGCCGAGAGCGTCCCCGGCGAAACCTGACGGCGGCGCCGGGGCGCCGCGCGAAATCGCGCGGCGCTTGACAAAGGCGCGGCGGCGATGGCGGAGTCCGGGGGACGGGGAGGGGCGCGCCGCGGCGCGCGGAGAACGGCCGCCGCTCCGCCCCTCCGTCGCGCGAGGTCCGCGGCCGGCGCGCCGGCGCGGTTCCGCAACGGGCACTGGAACAGGGAAACTCGACATGAACGGATTCAAACTCGCCGCCCTCGGCGCGGGCGTCCTCGCGGCGCTCTCCTTCGCGGCGCCGCCCGCGCAGGCCGAGAGCACGCTCGACATCGTGAAGAAGCGCGGCCACCTGCGCTGCCAGATCGGCGTTCCGTCGCCGGGCTTCTACAACCTCAAGCAGGACGGCTCCTGGGTCGGCAGCGACGTGTCGGTCTGCCGCGCCGTCGCCGCCGCGATCTTCGGCGACCCGGACAAGGTCGAGTTCCAGTCGGTGACCTCGACCGTGCGCTTCACCGCGCTCGCCAACGGCGAGTCGGACATGCTTTCGCGCACCACCACCTGGACGCTGTACCGCGATTCGCAGCTCGGCCTGACCTTCACCACCGTCAATTTCTACGACGGCCAAGGCTTCATGGTGCCGAACGACGCCGGCATCGGGAGCGCGATGGAGCTCGAGGGGGCGACCGTCTGCGTGCTGACCGGCACGACGACCGAACTCAACCTGACCGACTTCAGCCGGTCCAACAACCTCGACATCCAGCCGGTCGTGTTCGAGGACCGCAACCTGCGCAACGAGACCTACCTGAAGGGCGGCTGCGACGCGCTCACCAACGACAAGTCCGGCCTCGCCTCCGACAAGGCCGGCTTCCCGGATCCGGGCGCGCACACCATCCTGCCCGAGACGATCTCGAAGGAGCCGCTCGGCCCGATGGTCCGCAAGGGCGACGGCCAGTGGTACGACATCGTGCGCTGGACGGTCTTCGCGCTGGTCGCGGCCGAGGAGCACGGGATCACGCAGGCCAACGTGGACGACATGGCGGCCAACCCGCCGAGTCCGGAAGTGGCCCGGATGCTCGGCGTCGAGGGCGACCTCCACAAGGGCCTCGGCCTCGAACGGTCCTGGGCGCACCAGGTGATCAAGGCCGTCGGCAATTACGGCGAAATCTACGATACGTACATGGGCGACGGTTCGCCGGACGGCATCGGCATCCCGCGCGCGGGATCGCAGAACGACCTGTGGACCAAGGGCGGCCTGATCTACGCCCCGCCGTTCCGCTGACGAGGAAAGGCCCGGCCGGGGGAAACGCCGGCCGGGCCCCGCCTTTCCCCCGTCGGCCGGACGGGGCGGCGGAGGGGGCGCCATGGCCGTTATCGGCAGGCCGGAAGAGGCGGGCGGCGTCGGCGCCGTCGTCAACGACGCCCGCTACCGCGCCGTCTTCTACCAGGTGGCGGCGTTCGGCGTCGTCGCCTGGCTCGCCTATACGCTGGTCGGCAACACGCAGGACAACCTCGCCGCGCGCGGCATGACGGCCGGGTTCGAGTTCCTGTTCGGCACCGCCGGCTTCGCCATCGCCTGGACGCCGCTCGACTACAAGCCCAACGACTCCTACCTGTTCGTCTACTGGGTGGGGATCGTCAACACGCTGATCCTGTCGGCGATCTCCATCGTGCTGGCCACCGCGCTCGGCTTCGTCGTCGGCATCCTGCGGCTGTCGAAAAACTGGCTGGTCTCCCGGCTCGCCGCCTGGTACGTGGAGATCCTGCGCAACACGCCGCTGCTGCTGCAGATCATCTTCTGGTATCTCGGCGCCTTCGCCAACCTGCCCCGGCCGAAACAGTCCTTCGAGGTGCTGGGCATCGACTGGCTGGTGCTGAACAACCGCGGCTTCTACTTCCCCAAGGCGGAGACCGGGGAGTGGTTCTGGCTGACGGGCGTGGCGCTGCTGGCCGGGATCGCGATCGCGGCGCTGCTGGCGCGCCGCGCGCGGCTGCGCCAGCTCGACACGGGCGAATACGCGTCCAGCTTCTGGCCGGGTCTGGCGGCGGTGGCGGGGCTTCCGGCCGCGGTTTTCGTCGCCACCGGGATGCCGCTGTCCTGGGAGCTCCCGGTCCTCAAGGGTTTCAACTACCGGGGCGGCACCTTCGTCCTGCCGGCGATGTGCTCGGTGCTGGTCGCGCTGGTTGTGTACCACTCCGCCTACGCGGCCGAGATGGTGCGCGCCGGCATCCAGTCGGTGAACCGGGGCCAGACCGAGGCGGCCGAATCCCTCGGCCTGAAGCCGTCCTGGACGATGCGGCTGGTCGTCATCCCGCAGGCGATGCGCGCCATCGTGCCGCCGATGATCAGCCTGTGGATGAACATCGTGAAGAACTCCTCGCTGGCCATCGCCATCGGCTTCCCGGACCTGGTGGCGGTGTTCATGCAGACATCGCTGAACCAGTCGGGCCACGCGATCGAGATCGTGGCCATGGTCATGCTGTTCTACATGACGGTGAGCCTGACCATCTCGGCCGGCCTCAACTTCTACAACAGCCGGGTGCAGCTGAAGGAGCGCTGAGGGGGCGATGGGGCGATGACCGACGCGACCGCCGCCGGGACGCCGGCCGTCTTCCGGCCGAAGCCGAGCCTGCCGCCGCCGCCCAACACCACCGGCGCGATCGGCTGGTTGCGGTTCAACCTGTTCAACGGCGTCGCCAGCACGCTGGCGACGCTGGTCGGCGCCGCCGTGCTCCTCTACATCGCGCTGGCCTTCTACGACTGGGCCTTCGTCCGGGGCGTGTGGGAGGCGGCGAACCGCCAGGAATGCCGCATCGACAAGGAGTGGGGCACCTGCTGGGCCGGGGTGGAGTTCTGGTTCGCGCGGTTCATGTACGGCCGCTACCCGGACGCCGAGACCTGGCGGGTCGACCTGGCGGCGCTGGTCCTGGCGCTGTGGATGGCGCCGCTGTGGCTGCCGCGCGTGACCGCGAAGATCGCCATCGGGCTGAGCGCGGTGCTCGTCTTCCCCTTCCTCGCCGGCTACATGTTCCTGGGCGGGGAGCGCGGCTGGTTCATGGCCGTCGCGGTCGCGGTCTCGATGACGTGGTTCGCGGCGACGATGCTGCATGTCGCGCTCTGCCTCTTCACCGGCCGCGGCCTGGGAGGCTGGATCGGGCGGTGGACGGTGCGCCTTACCGGCTACAGGCGGCGGGACGCGCGCGCGCGCAACCTGGCCCAGCTGGGCCTCGCGGCCGCCGCCTTCCTCGCCGTCCTCCTCCTGATCTCCGGCTGGGAGCTGGAGGAGGTCGGGACGAACAAATGGGGCGGGCTGTTCCTGACCCTGGTGATCTCCGGCATCGGCATCGCGTCCGCCCTGCCGGCGGGCATCGTGCTGGCGCTGGGGCGGCGGTCCAAGATGCCGGTGATCCGGGTGATGTGCATCGCGTTCATCGAACTGTTCCGCTCGGTGCCGCTGATCACCATCCTGTTCATGGCGACCACGATGTTCCCGCTGTTCCTGCCCGAGGGGCTGGTGTTCAACAAGCTGGCCAGCGCCATCGTCGCGGTCTGCCTGTTCGCCGCCGCCTACATGGCCGAGACCGTGCGCGGCGGCCTGCAGGCGATTCCCAGGGGGCAGTACGAGGCGGCGGAGGCGATGGGCCTCGGCTACTGGCGGGCGATGGGCTTGGTGGTGATGCCGCAGGCGCTGAAGCTGATGATCCCCAACATCGTCGGCAGCTTCATCGGCCTGTTCAAGGACACCACGCTGGTCAGCATCATCGGCCTCTACGACCTGCTCGGCATGATCAAGGCGGTGAGCCAGGACCCGCAATGGATCGGCCTGCACCACGAGCCGCTGTTCACGGCGGCCGTGATCTTTTTCGTGTGCTGCTTCGCGATGTCGAAATACAGTCAGCACCTGGAGCGCAAGCTCGGCGCCGGCGAGCGGCGCTAGGACGGAACCGGCGGGGAGACGGAAATGGGCGCGATGGCCGCGGAAGCGCAGGGCGAGGACCAGCTCCAGTCCGCCGCGTCGGACGAGATCGTGATCTCGATGGACGGGGTCAACAAGTGGTTCGGGGAGTTCCATGTCCTGAAGGACATCGACCTCGCGGTCCGCAAGGGCGAGCGGGTGGTGATCTGCGGCCCCTCCGGCTCCGGCAAGTCGACCCTGATCCGCTGCATCAACCGGCTGGAGGAGCACCAGCGCGGCGACATCGTGGTCAACGGCGTGACGATGGACAACAACCTGAAGCACATCGACGCGATCCGCCGCGACGTCGGCATGGTGTTCCAGCAGTTCAACCTGTTCCCGCACCTGACCGCGCTGGAGAACTGCACGCTGGCGCCGGTCTGGGTGAAGAACCTGCCGAAGGCCGAGGCCGAGGACATCGCCATGGACTACCTGCGGCGGGTGAAAATTCCCGAACAGGCGGACAAGTATCCGGGGCAGCTGTCCGGCGGCCAGCAGCAGCGCGTGGCGATCGCGCGGTCGCTGTGCATGAACCCCCGGATCATGCTGTTCGACGAGCCGACCTCGGCGCTCGACCCGGAGATGATCTCTGAGGTGCTCGACGTGATGGTCGAACTCGCCGGGACCGGCATGACCATGCTCTGCGTCACGCACGAGATGGGCTTCGCCAAGCGCGTCGCCGACCGGGTGATCTTCATGGATTTCGGCGAGATCGTCGAACAGAACACGCCGGACGAGTTCTTCGAAAACCCGAAATCCGACCGCACCAAGCTGTTCCTGAGCCAGATCCTCGCGCACTGAGGCGGGGGGGGGGGGGGCGAGGGGGGAAGAGCCGGTTCACCATCCGCCCGACGCCGAGAGCGCGTCGTCGACCTCGGGGTCGATCGCCGTTCGCCGCTCCAGTCGACGGAAAAGGCGCGTGTCCCATGGAACGGGAGTCTCGCCGCCCGGGACCAGCCGTTCGAAGTCGGGATGGTTGACGTTGACGACGAGGTTCCGTTCCACGGGAACGACGACCGAGGGAACGAACAGTATGGCGCTGCGCGCCTCCTCGTACCACGCATGTCCGAAACGGCGCGACGCCTCCATGTCGGGCGCTTCCCAACCCGGAACGGAGCCGCCGGTTACTTCCTCGCGGGAAACGCCGGAGGGGATGGCGATCTCGATGAAGCTCTGCTTTTGCGGCGGCGTGTCGCCGGTCCAGTGCGCGAGCACTTCCAGCATCGCGGTCGAAAGGTGCTCGGCGGCGTAGATCACCTCCGCCCCATGCGTATTCCATCTGCCGGGATTGCGTTTCGCGCCTTCCCCGCTCCACACGCGAAAGCGCCCCCGGTCGTCGCCGATGCGGTAGGCCTTCGTCGCCGGCAAGCCGTGCGGCCCGCTCATATCGCCACGCCGGCCTCGGCGCGACCGATAATCTCCAACACCCTCTCGGCGCCGGCCGGGCCGGAACGCGCCACGTCGAAGGGCGTCTCTCCGTCGAGCGACAGGTGGGGCCGGGAGAGGAAGGCGGCCACCCGGTCCCGGTCCCCGCGGTAGATGCGCCGGAGCTCCTCGATCACGCGCCGCAGCTCTTCGGCGGGTTCCGGGTCCGCGCGTCCGGAATTTTCCGGCCCGCTCGCGGCGCATTCCTTTCTGTTCGCTTCCCGTTCCCGCCGCGGCGCGTTCGGCCGGCCGGCGCGGCCGGGCCTCTTGCGGAGCAGCAGAAGGCCGTCGGGATGTTCCTCCACGAAAAGGCAATCTTCCCGCCGGTAGCCCAGCGCGCGCGACAGCCGCCGGAAATCCCGTTCGTGAACGACCTTCCTGCGCATCCCGTTTCTCCCGAAACCCGCCGATCGAATCCTGTTCCCGCGCGGCCGCGAAGTCAACCGCCCGCCGCGCGGCGGGCCGGCCAGGGGAGGCCGGCGAGGCGGGGGTCGGGCACGGTTTCGACCGCCTGGTTGTACGCGACGAAGCCGGCGCGCTGGTAGTTGCGGAGCGCGCGCGGATGGTCGAGGTCGCAGGTGTGGACCCGCACCCGCCCGGGCCCGCTCGACCAGGCGATGTCCACCATCGCCTCGATGAACCAGCGCCCGAGGCCGCGGCCGATGAACTCCGGCATCAGCCCGAAATAGGCGAGGTCCACCGTCCCCCGGCCCGCGCCCGGCGCCGCGCGGCGGTCCACCTCCCCGTATCCCGCCGGGACCCCGGCCGCGTGGAGCACATAGACCTCGACCCCCTCGGCGCGCACCGCCGCCGCCAGCGTCGCGTCGTCCATCAGGCGGCGCTCGACCCAGGTCCAGGGCGCGCCCACCGTGTCGTACAGGAAGCGGTAGAAGGCGACCGTCGGCGCCTCGGCCCGGATCAGGGCGGCCTTGAGGCCGGCCGGCGGCGGGGACGGCGGGCGCGGCGGCCGCTCCCGCATCTCCAGATAGGTGACGACCGTCTCCAGCGGGCAGGGCGACTCCGCCGGCGGCGGCCCCGGCGGGCGCGCCACGGCCTATTCCTCCCCGGGCCCGACGACCGGCGTGTCGTCGCGCCCGCCCCATTCGCTCCAGGAGCCGTCGTAGACGGCCACGTCCTCCTTGCCGACCAGATAGAGGCCGAGCGCGGCGACGCAGGCGGTCACGCCCGAACCGCAACTCGCGGCGACCGGCCGGTCGAGGTCGAGGCCGGCGGCGGCGGCCCGGTCGCGGATCGCGCCGGCCCCGAGCCAGGTCTTGTGCGGCGCCGCCAGCAACTCGCCGAAGGGCAGGTTGAGCGACCCCGGCATGTGGCCGGAGCGCATCCCCGCGCGCGGCTCCGGCTCCGCGCCCGTGAAGCGGCCGGCGGCGCGAACGTCGAGGATCTGCTCGCCGCCCGTCTCGACATTGCGGCGCATGTCGTCGATGCCGCGCAGCAGGTCCGGGCGCAGCCGGGCGGCGAAGCGCGCGGGCCGGGCGGGCCTGGCCTCGGCCGTCGTCGCGCGCCCCTCGGCCTTCCACTTCGGCAGGCCGCCGTCGAGCACCGAGACCCCGTCGTGCCCGAACAGCCGGAACATCCACCAGACCCGCGCCGCGCTTTGCATCCCGTAAACGTCGTAGGCGACGACGCGCGTGTCGGGGCCGACGCCGAGCGCGGAGGCCGCCGCCGCGAAGACATCCGCCGGCGGAACCATGTGGGGCAGGGGGTTCGCCTTGTCGCAAACCTCGTCGATGTCGAAGCGCAGCGCGCCGGGGATGTGCTCCCGCGCGAACTCGGCGCCGGCGTCGCGGTTGGCGGCGGGCAGGTGGTAGGTCCCGTCGAGGACGACGACGGAAGGGTCGTCGAGCCGGTCGGCCAGCCAGCCGGTGGAGACCAGGGCGTCGGGGTTCGCGTAGTCCATCGGGCGGTCCTTTCGGGCGGCGCTCAGTCGAGCCAGGGCGGCGTCGGCAGCCCCTTGGCGCGCAGGAATTCGGGGTTGAAAATCTTGCTCTGGTAGCGGTGTCCCCAATCGCAGAGCACGGTGACGACCGTATGGCCCGGCCCCAGGCGCTCCGCCAGCCGGACGGCGCCCGCCACGTTGACGCCGGTCGAGCCGCCGAGGCACAGGCCCTCGGCCGCCGTCAGTTCGAAAATCGCCGCCAGCGCGTCCTCGTCGGGAATGCGGAAGCTCTCGTCCACCTCCAGCCCTTCGAGGTTGCCGGTCACCCGGCCCTGGCCGATCCCCTCGGTGACCGAGTCGCCCTCCGACTTCAGCTCCCCGTGGGCGTAGTGGTTGTGGATCGCCGACCCCGGCGGGTCGGCGACGCCGATGCGCACCGCCGGGTTGCGCTCGCGGAGCGCCATGGCGACGCCGGCCAGCGTGCCGCCGGTGCCGACGGCGCAGACGAAGCCGTCCACCCGCCCCCCGGTCTGCTCCCAGATTTCCGGGCCGGTCGTCTCGTAATGGCCGCGCCGGTTGGCCTGGTTGTCGAACTGGTTGGCCCAGACGGCGCCGTTCGGCTCGTCCGCCGCGATTTCCTCGGCGAGGCGGCCGGAATAGCGCACATAGTTGTTCGGGTCGCGGTAGGGGACCGCCGGCACCAGCCGGAGGTCGGCCCCGCAGAGCCGGAGCATGTCCTTCTTCTCCTGGCTCTGCGTCTCCGGCATGACGATCGTGGCGCGGTAGCCGAGCGCGTTGCCCACCAGCGCGAGGCCGATGCCGGTGTTGCCGGCCGTGCCCTCGACGATCACGCCGCCGGGCCGCAGCGCGCCGCGCGCCTCGGCGTCGCGCACGATGGCCAGCGCCGCCCGGTCCTTCACCGAGCCGCCGGGATTGAGGAACTCCGCCTTGCCGAGAATCTCGCAGCCGGTGCGCTCCGACGCCCGCCGCAGCCTGATCAGCGGCGTGTTGCCGATGGCGCCGACGAATCCGTCGCGAACAGCCATGCCCGTCCCTCTCCCCCGAACCCGGCCCGCGCGCCGGACGGAGCGAACCTTACCGGCCCCCGCGCGCCCGCGCCAGCGCGAACCGGCCCCGGGGGAGGCGCGCGCCGGGGCGATTTCCCCCTCGGCGGAATCGCTCTATATGTGGCGCCGGCCGTTGGCGGGAAAGCGGGGAAGGCGGGGAAGGCATGGCGGACAAACCCTTGCGCGGGGTGCGCGCGCTCGATCTCGGACAGGGCGTCGCCGCGCCCTATTGCGGCCTGCTGCTGGCGCAGTACGGCGCGGAGGTCGTCAAGGTGGAGCCGCCGGGCGGCGACTGGATGCGCGGGCTGGGGATCGCGCGCGACGGCCAGACCGCCTATTCGGCGACCTACAACCGGGGCAAGCGCGGGATCGCGGTCGATCTGAAGGACCCGCGCGGGGTCGAGGTCGTCCGGCGCATCGCGGCGCGCTCCGACGTGGTGCTGGAGAACTTCCGCCCCGGCGTCGCGGCGCGCCTCGGCGTCGGCTTCGAGGATGTGCGGGCGCTGAACCCGCGCGTGCTCTACTGCTCGGTCAGCGGTTTCGGCCAGGCCGGGCCGTATGTCGGCCGGCCGGGGTCCGACACCGTGATCCAGGCGTTTTCCGGCCTGATCTCGATCAACCGCGACATGGACGGGCGGCCGCACCGCGTCGGCACCACGATGATCGACGCGCTGACCGGCCTCTGCGCCTTCCAGGCGGTGTCGATGGCGCTTTACGGGGGCGTCGGGGAGGCGCGGCTGCTCGATGTCAGCCTCGCGCAATCCGCCGCCAACCTGCTGGCGCCGAATATCGCCGAGTTCCACCTGCGCGGCGGCCCGCAGCCCTCGCTGAACGCGCCCGCCGGGACCTACTGGACGAGCGACGGGTGGATCGCGGTCGCGCTGGTCAAGGAGGAGAACTTCGCCCGGCTGTGCGGCGCGATGGAGCTTCCCGGCGTGGCGGCGGACCCGCGCTTCGCCAGTTTCGCGCTTCGCGCCCGCCACATCGCCGAGGTGACGGCGGCGCTGCAGGAGCGCTTCCTGGAGGCGACGACGGCCGAATGGGCCGAACGGTGCGAGGCGGCGGGCGTGCTCGCCAACCCGGTCAACGATTTCGGCGACTGGATGGCCGACCCGCAGGTCGCCGCGTCGGGGGGCTACGACATGGCGGCGCAGCCCGAATTCGCCGCCGTCCCGGCCCCCAGGCTGCCGGGCGGCCAGAAGGTGGACGGGATCGCGCCCGCGCTCGGCGGCGACACGCGCGCCCTGCTGCGCGAGCACGGCTACGCCGACGCCGAGATCGCCGCGCTGCTGGCCGGCGGCGCGGTCCTGGACGCGGGAGAGGCGGGAGACGCGGGAGAGGCGGCATGAGCGCGGCGTTCGACCCCCGGGAGCACCGCTACCCGGTCTCGCTCCGGTTCGAGGACATGAAGGTGGGCGAGCGCTACTACATCCCGTCGCGCACGCTGGGCGAGGCGAATTTCGCCGCCTTCCAGGCGGCCTCGGCCGACAACCACCCGATCCACTACGACGTGGAGTACTGCAAGGCGCGCGGGCATCCCGGCCTGCTGGCCCACGGTTTCCAGGTGCTGGTCCAGACGGCGGCCGGCGCCGGGGCGCTGGCCCATGTGATGGGCGATTCGCTGGTCGCCTTCGTCGAGCAGTCGTCCCGGTTCCTCGGCCCGGTTTACGCCGGCGACACGGTGTACCCGATGCTGGAGATCGTGGCGTTGAAGCCGCAGCGGACCACCGGCGTCGTGACCGTGCGCTCGACCGTCCACAACCAGCGCGGCGAGCTTGTGCTGGAGGGGACGCAGACCTACCTGGTGCGCAAGGGCGCCCCGGCGGCGTAGCGCGCGCCGCGCCGCGCCGCTTGCCTTCCGCGCGCGCCGCCGCTATTCGACGGACCGTCCGGGGCGGACGCGCCCGCGCGAAACGGAGACTCTGGGGACATGGCGGCGATCGACGCGCAATGGTCGGACGAGGCGCTGGCGAACAGCCGCGATCCGCTGGGCGACATGATGCGCGCCGCGCGGGGCGCGTTCGTCGCCGCCGCCGCGTTCAGCTTCGCGGTCAACATCGCCATCCTGGCGATGCCGTTCTACATGTTCAGCGTCTTCACGCTGGTGCTGCCGACGGAGAGCCTGGGCACGCTCGGCCTGCTCGGCCTGGTGGTGGTCTGGGTGCTGGCGGTGCAGCTGGCGATCGACGTCGCCCGGACACTGCTGCTCGGCCATGTGGCGCGGTGGATCGACCGCCGGGTCGGCCGCCGGCTTTTCGACCTGTCGATCCGCCGCTCGATCCCCCGCGGCGCCGCCGCCGACATGACGCTGATGTCGCGGCTGCAGCGCCTCCGGCAGTTCATCGCCAGCCCGCGCATCTTCGTCGTGATGGACGCGCCCTGGGTGCCGGTCTTCGTGCTCGTGCTGTTCGTCATGAATGTGTGGATCGGGCTGACGGCGCTGGCGGTGATGTCGATCGTGCTCGTGCTGGCGATCGGCAGCCGGCTCGCGACCGACAAGATCCGGCGCGACGCCGGCGCCGCCGCCGCCGGCGCGAACGCGCTCGCCGGGATGGCGATCCGCAACGCCGACTCGATGGAGGCGCTGGGGATGACCGGGCGCGTCGTCCAGCGCTGGCGGGCGACGAACGACCGGATGATCGAGTTGCAGGCCGTCGCCAGCCGGCGGGCCGGCCTGTTCCACGCCTTCGTGAAGATGATGCGCGTCGGCTCCATGGCCGCCGTCATCACCGTGGCGGCGGTGCAGATGTTCCAGCCCGAATCCGCCATGGCGCCCGGCGTGATGATGGCCGCGCTGCTGCTGGTCGGGCGGTGCATCATGCCGCTGGAGCTGGTGGTCGGCTCCTCCGACGAGATCGTGGACGCGCTGCGGAGCTTCCGGATGCTGCGCGAGGCGCTGAAGGCGGACGACAGCGCGTGGCGGGAAAGCATCGTCCCCTCGGCGCCGGAGGGGCGGCTCGAAGTCGTGGACCTGGTGTACCGCCCGCCCAATGTCAGCCGGACGATCCTGAACCGCGTCCGCTTCGCGCTGAAGCCGGGCGAGTCCCTCGGCATCGTCGGCCCCACCGCGTCGGGCAAGTCCTCGCTCGCCCGCCTGCTGACGGGGATCGAGGCGCCGACGGCCGGCGATGTGCGCCTCGACGGCACGATGCTGCACGCCTGGCCCTCGGAGGAGCGCGGCCGGCATGTCGGCTACCTGCCGCAGCGCGTCGAACTGATGGCCGGGACGGTGTTCGAGAACGTCACCCGCTTCGAGATCGACGCGGACGAGGAGGCGGCGTGGCGCGCCATCGACCTCGCCGGCGCGCGGCCGGTGGTGGAGGCGCTGTCGGGCGGCCTGTACGCCGAGGTGGGCGAGAACGGCGGCTTCCTCTCCGGCGGGCAGCGCCAGCGGATCGGCCTCGCCCGCGCGCTGTACGGCGATGTCAGGCTCGTCGTCCTCGACGAGCCGAACGCCAATCTCGACGCCCAGGGCGAGGAGGCCCTGGTCGGCGCGCTGAAGGCGCTGAAGGCGCGGGGGACGACGGTGGCGGTGATCCTGCACCGCCCCAGCATCCTGAACCATGTGGACTACATCATGGTGCTGCGCGACGGCGGCATCCAGAAATTCGCGCCGCGCGCGGAGATGCTGCCGCTGATCACCGGCATCGCCCGGACGGTCGGCGAGGACGGCAAGCCCCGGCGCGTCGCGGCGGCCGGGACCGCGCCGCGCCGGATCGAGGCGGCCGGCGCGCCGGGCGCGGGCGCGGAAACGAAAGGCGGGGAGGGCTGAACATGCGCGTCGGTTTCATCGGGCTGGGCACCATGGGCGCCGGCATGGCCGCGAACCTCGCCCGGGCGGGCCACGAACTGGTCGTCCACGACGCGCGGCGCGAGGCGGCGGAGCCGTTCCTCTCCAACCGCGCCGTCTGGGCCGATTCGCCGAAAGCGGTGGGGGAGGCGGCGGATGTCGTCTTCCTTTCCCTGCCGGGGCCGCCGGAAGTGGCGGCGGTGGCGGCGGGCGCCGACGGGCTGGTCGAGGGGCTGCGGCCGGGCGGCACGGTCTTCGACCTCTCGACCAATTCCCCGACGATCATGCGCGACCTCCACGCCGCCTTCGCCGAACGCGGCTTCCACCTGCTCGACGCGCCGGTCAGCGGCGGCCCGGCCGGGGCCAAGTCCGGCAAGCTCGCGATCTGGGTCGGCGGCGAGCGCGAGCGGTTCGACGCCTGCAAGCCCCTGCTCGACGCGATGGGCGACCAAGCCGCCTATATCGGCCCGATCGGGGCCGGCTCCATCGCCAAGCTGGTGCACAACTGCGCCGGCTACACGGTGCAGACGGCGCTGGCCGAGGTCTTCGCCATGGGCGTCAAGGCGGGGCTGGAGCCGCTCGCGCTGTGGGAGGCGGTGCGCCAGGGCGTGCTCGGCCGGCGGCGCACCTTCGACGGCCTGGTCGCGCAGTTCCTGCCCGGCGAGTACGAGCCGCCCGCCTTCGCGCTGCGCCTAGCCCACAAGGACGTGTCGCTGGCGACCGCGCTGGGCCGGGAGTTCGGCGTGCCGATGCGGGTCGCCAACCTGACGCTGGAGGAGATGACCGAGGCGCTGAACCGCGGCTGGGGCGGCATGGACTCCCGCGTGTCGATGAAGCTGCAGCTGGAGCGCGCCGGCGTCGAGGTCGCGGTCGATCCGGCCCGGCTCGTGGCGGCGCTGGAGCGCGATCCGCCGATCTGAGGCGGGGCCGGGCGATGCCGCTCTACCGGGGAGGCTGCCACTGCGGCGCGGTGCGGTTCGAGGCCGCCAGGGCCGCCCCGATCGACCGGCTGATCGAATGCGACTGCTCGATCTGCGTCAAGAAGGGCATCCTCCACTGCCCGGTCGAGGAGGACGGGTTCGCGCTGGTCGCGGGCGCCGGCGCGCTGTCGCTCTACCGCTTCGGGACCGGAACGGCGGAGCACCGCTTCTGCCGGCATTGCGGCATCCATGTGTACGGCCGCCCGCGCTCCCATCCCGAACGCCTGTCGGTCAACGCCCGCTGCCTCGACGATTTCGACGCCGTGCGCGCCAGCGCGACGGTCGTCCCCTTCGACGGCCGCAACCACCCGAAGGACCGCGAGGGCGCCTGACGCTTCCCGCGCCGCGCCCGCCGGCTCAGGCTCCGTCGTCGGCCAGCGCCCGTTCGGCGGCGGCGAAGGGGAGGAGCACGCATTCGTGGCGCGACGGCACGTCGCGGACCGGCGCGAACAGCGACAGCCGCCCCCAGGGCGGCGCGGCCGCCTCGCCCTTGAGCCAGGACCGGGCGCCGGCGCGCGCGGCGGCGATCTCCGCCGGCTCCATCCCGACGGCGGTCTCGGCGATCGCCTCCGCCGCCGCCTCGCAGAGCGCGCAGCCGCGCACGAGATGGCCGATCGCCGCGATGGCGCCGCCGCCGTCCAGCGCCAGGTCCATCGTCACCCGGTCGCCGCAGAGCGGGTTGTCGGCGCGGGCGGAGCGGTCCGGCGCCGCGAGGCGGCCGCGCGTCCGCGACGCGCGCGCGAGGTCGACGATGTCGCGGTGGTAGAGGCTTTCGAGCACTAGCCGGACTTCCGGTCCGCCGCGCCGGCGCCGCGCCCGGCCAGCCGCGCCAGCGCGTCGGGCGTATCGACATCGACCGTCACGCCCTCGTCGCGCATCTCGACCTCGACGACCAGTTCGTCGTGCCGGCCGATCAGGTGGCGCGCGCCCGTGTCGCCGGCGACCTCCGCCATCTCCTCGAAGAAGCGGCGGTCCCACAGGACCGGGTTGCCGCGCTTGCCGCGCCAGGTCGGCGCGCAGATCGCGCGCCCCTCCAGCGGGTCGTAGGCGGCGATCAGCCGGTCGATGGCGTGCGCCGTGACCCTCGGCATGTCGCCGAGGCAGACCAGCGCGCCGTCGATGTCGGCCGGCAGCGCCGCCAGCCCGGCCCGCAGCGAGGCGCTCAGCCCCTCGGCGTAGTCCGGGTTGTGCGCGAAGGCGAGGTCCAGCCCGGCCAGCGCCTCTTCGACCGCCGCGCGCTGGTGCCCGGTGACGACGGTGACCGAGGCGGCGCGGGAAGCGAGCAGGTTCCGCGCCGCGCGCCGCACCATCGCCACGCCGTCGATCCCGGCCAGCAGCTTGTTGTCGCGGCCCATCCGGCGCGACTGCCCGGCGGCGAGCAGCAGGGCGGCGATCCGGGGCGCGCGGGCGACTTCGGCCCCGGCTTCGGCTTTCGCGTCGTCCTCCCCGCCGCCGGCCGCGCCGCGCCGCGCCCGGGCGCGGGGCAGCGGCCGGGCCGCCACGTCCTTCAGCAGCCCGCCGGTCCCCATGCGCATGATCTCCGCGCGGCCGGCCGGAACGCCGGCCGCGATGCGCTGGAGCACCCAGTCGAACCCGTTGAGCTTGGGCGAGCGGGCGCAGCCGGGCATCCCGATCGCCGGGACCTCGCCCAGCCGGCCCACCAGCATCAGGTTGCCGGGATCGACCGGCATCCCGAAATGCAGGATTTCGCCGCCCGCTTTCTCGATCGCCGCCGGCACCACGTCGCGGCGGTCGACGACGGCCGAGGCGCCGGAGACCAGCACCAGGTCGGCGCCCCGCGCGCGCGCCTCCGCGATCCCGGCGCCGATGTCGGCCTCGGTATGGGCGCGCCGCGTCTCGTGGACCAGCGCCGAGCCGATCGCGCGCAGCCGCGCCTCGGTCACGGCGCGGGTGGAGTCGAGCACCGACTCCTTCGTCCCCTCCAGCCGCGACTGCACCAGCCCGGCGCGCAGCGGGCGGAACGGCGCGACGCGGATCATCGGCCCGCCGTCGCCGGCGATGGCGGCGGCGGCGGCCGCGCGCGCGGCCGGCAGCGCGAAGGGAATGATCTTCAGCGTCGCCACCATCTGGCCCCGGGCGACGCGCTGGAAGGGCGGGACGACGCCCAGCGTGATCGCCTCGTCCACCAGGTTGAAGCGGTCCAGCCGCCCGGAATCGTACACCGCGATCCCGTCGGCCTCGGCGAACAGGTTGCAGCGGCCGGTGAACGCGGCGGCGCGGGACAGGTTTTCGCCGCGCGCCGCCTCGGCCAGCAGGTCGGCGGCGTCGTCCTCCGGCATGTCGTCCGGGCCGAGCCGGGCGCAGACGATCCGCTCGTAGCCGGCCGCGCGCAGCTCCGCGATGTCCGCCGCCGTCAGCGCCCGGCCCTTCTTCAGCGCGCGGTCCGGCAGACGGCGGCTGTGCGCGAGGATCGCGCCCTCGGCCTCCTCGACGGGGCATTCGCCGAAGATCATCGCCCGGCCTCCGCCTCGCGGCCGCGGCGCGCGGCGGTGGCCTGCGCCAGGATCGAGACCGCGATCTCGGCCGGCGAGACCGCGCCGATGTCCAGCCCGGCCGGCCCCCGGATGCGCGCCAGCGCCGCCTCGTCGAAGCCGGCCTCGCGCAGCCGCTCCAGCCGGCGCCCGTGGGTCCGCTTCCCGCCGAGCGCGGCGATGTAGAAGGCCGGCCCGCGCAGCGCGACCGCGAGCGCCGGGTCGTCCAGCTTGGGATCGTGGGTCAGCGTGACGACGGCGGTGCGCGCGTCCGGCGCGAGCGCCTCCAGCGCGTCGTCCGGCCATTCGTCCGACAGCGCCGTGTCGGGAAACCGCTCCGCCGTCGCGAAGGTGCCGCGCGGATCGACCACGGTCACGTCGTAGCCGGCGATCCGCGCCATCGGGGCCAGCGCCTGGGCGATATGCACCGCGCCGACAACGACGAGCCGCGCCGGCGGGTTGTGGACATGGACGAACAGCGCGCCGCCGGCGATCGGGCCGCTCGCATCGGCGCGCATCCGCCGCCGGACCTCGGCGGCCTCCTCCGGCCCGAGCGCCAGCGGCCCGGCCGCCGCCTCGCCGTCGAACCGGCTCTGCGCGCCGTCGGAAAGCCGCGTGACGACCGCGAGCGCGCGCTTGGCGGCGCGCGCCTCCAGGATCGCGTCCAGGGTTTCGGCCCGCATGGCCGCTCAGTCCTCCACCCGCTCGACGAAGACCCGGACGGTGCCGCCGCAGGCCAGCCCGACCTCCCACGCCTGTTCGTCGGACACGCCGAACTCCAGCACCCGGGGCGCGCCGCCCTCCATCACCTGGAGCGCCTCCTGCGCCACCGCGCCCTCGATGCAGCCGCCGGAGACCGAGCCGACGAGCGCGCCGTCGCCGTCGATCCCGAGCTGGCTGCCGACCGGGCGGGGCGAACTGCCCCAGGTGGCGACCACGGTGGCCAGCGCCGCCCGCCGGCCCTCGGCCCGCCAGGCGGCGACGGTTCCGAGAACGTCGTCGCGCGCCAGCGCGTCGAAAGTTTCGGCCATCTTCCTACCCCTCGATCTCCGCCGCCTCGATCTCGCGCAGCCTTTCGCGCCACGACGCCATCCCGGCGCCCGCCCCGTCGCGGCCGGGCGCGGTCAGCGCGGCGGCCAGCGCCTCCAGGCTGTCGAGCGAGTGCGCCGGCCGGAACTCGTCCACATGCGGGAGGATAGCGCGAACGCCCATGGATTTGGGAGCGAAACCGTCGTAGCGCAACAGCGGATTGAGCCAGATCAGCCGGCGGCAGGACTTGCGCAGCCGCGCCGCCTCTTCCGCCAGCCCGGTCCCGGCGTCGCGGTCGAGGCCGTCGCTGACCAGCAGCACCGCCGCCCCCTGGCCCAGCACGCGGCGCGACCAGTCGCGGTTGAAGGCGCGCAGGCATTCGCCGATCCGGGTCCCGCCGGACCAGTCGCCCGCCGCCTGGCCGGCCTTGTCGAGCGCCTCGTCCACGTCGCGGTGGCGCAGGTGGCGGGTGACGTTGGTGAGCCGGGTCCCGAACAGGAAGGTATGGACGCGCGCCCGGTCGTTCGTGAGCGCGTGCGTGAAATGCAGCAGCATCCGCGAATACCGGCTCATCGACCCGGATATGTCGCACAGCACGACCAGCGGCGGCGGGCGCCGGCGCGGGCGGCGCAGGCGGATCGGCACGGTGTCGCCGCCGCCGCGCAGGCTGGCGCGCAGGCTGGCGCGCGCGTCCACCCGGCCGCGCGGGCTGGGCCGGAACCGGCGCGTCGGCGCGTCGGCGACCGGCGGGCGCATCCGGGCGATGACGGCGCGGGCGCGGGCGGCCTCCTCCGCGCTCATCTTCTCGAAGTCCATGGTCCGCGAGACCTCCTCCGCCGACCAGGTCATCGCGGCGTCGAACACGACCTCCTCGACCCCGTCGGCGCCGCCGTCGCCCGGCGCCTCGCGCGCGCCCTGGGAGAGCGCGTCGGCGACCCGGCGGTTGGGCGCGTCGGCGTCGTCCGTCGCGCCGCCGACCCGGAAGGTCGGCAGCACGGTGCGCATCATGCGCTCCAGCAGCCGGGGGTTGCGCCAGAACACATGGAACGCCTGGTCGAAAACCTCGCGCTGGTCGCGGCGCTTCACGAAGACCGCGTGCAGCGCCCAGTAGAACGCCTCGCGGTCGGCGATCCCGGCGGTGCGCACGGCCGCCAGCGCGTCCAGCACCTGCCCGGTCCCGACCGGCAGGCCGGCGGCGCGCAGCACGCGGCCGAAATGCATGACATTGGCGACCAGCCGGCCGCCGCCCGGTCCGCCCGGCGCCGGGAGGGCGGTCGGCGCGGCGGGGAAACCGCCTTCGGCTTCGGCGTTCACGCCCGCCGCCGGCCGCTTCGGGCCATCGCCAGTTCGGCCTGGAGTTCGGACAGCACGCGGTTGGCCTCGCTGCCCTGGATGCGGGCGATGTCGTCCTGGTATTTCAGGAGCACGCCGAGCGTGTTGTCCACGGCCTGGGGATCGAGCGCCAGATGGTCCAGCTGGACCAGCGCGTGCGCCCAGTCGATGGTTTCGGCCACGCCGGGGGCCTTGAACAGGTCCATGCCGCGCAGCTTCTGGACGAAGGCGACGACCTGCCGGCTGAGGTCCTCCGGCGCGCCGGGGGCCTTGGCGCGCAGGATGCGCAACTCGCGCTCCGCGTCCGGGTAATCGACCCAGTGGTAGAAGCAGCGCCGCTTCAGCGCGTCGTGGATTTCGCGCGTGCGGTTCGAGGTGACGACGACGATGGGCGGCTCGGCGGCGCGCACGGGGCCGATCTCCGGGATGGTGACCTGGAAATCGGAGAGGATTTCGAGCAGGTAGGCCTCGAAGGGTTCGTCGGTGCGGTCCAGTTCGTCGATCAGCAGCACCGGCGGGCCGGCCGCTTCGGGCCTGAGCGCGCGCAAGAGCGGGCGCTCGATCAGGAAGGCGTCCGAGAACAGGTCCCGCGCCAGCGCCGCCCGGTCGGCCCCGCCCGCCGCCTCGGCGAGGCGGATCTCCAGCATCTGGCGGGGGTAGTTCCACTCGTAGACGGCCGCGGAGACGTCCAGCCCCTCGTAGCATTGCAGGCGGATCAGCCCGCGGCCCAGGGTCGCGGAGAGCACCTTGGCGATCTCCGTCTTGCCGACGCCGGCCTCGCCCTCGAGGAACAGCGGGCGGTTCAGCGCCAGCGAGAGGTGCAGCGCGGTGGCGAGCGACATGTCCGCCACATAGCCGCCCGCCGCCAGGAGTTCGAGCGTGTCGCCTACGGTCGCCGGGAGCGCGCGCGTCATGGGCCTTCCATCGTCTTTCGGGGAGCGGACGCGGAGGGGGAATAGCACGCCCGGCGGCGCCGGCAAACCGAAACGACGCGCGCTTTCGCCGCCGGGGGCGCCGGGCACCGCGCGCCGGCGGCTCAGGCGGCGGGGAAGGCGGTCGCGCCCTCCGCCGCCATGGCGTCGATCGCCGCGCGGTCCAGCCCCGCCTCGGTCAGGATTTCGACGCCGTGCTCCCCCAGCCGCGGCGCGGGCAGGCGCGTCGGCTGCGCCGGCGTGCGGGCGTAGCCGATCGGCTGCCCCACCGCGCGCAGGCGGCCCTCGCTCGGATGGTCGAACAGCGGGAAGAAGCCGATCTCGGCCATGTGCGCGTCCGCGAGCAGGTCCTCCGGCCCGTTCACCGGCATCGCCGGGATGTCGAGTTCGTTCAGCAGGGCCAGCCACTCGGCCGTGGTCCGCCCCGGCGTGATTCCGGCGACCTCGGCGTAGATGTCGCCGATGCGGCGCGAGCGCTCGACCGGATCGAGCACCCATTCCTTCTCCAGCATGTCCGGCCGGCCGGCCGCCTCGAAGAAGCGGCGCCAGTGCGCGGTGGTGTAGGGCAGCAGCGCCACGTGGCCGTCCGCCGTCGGCTGCGGCTTGCGGTGCGGGGCGAGCACGCGGGCGTAGCCGGCCGGTCCCATCGCCGGCTCGAAGGTCGCGCCCTGGAGGTGCTCGGCCAGCATGAAGGCGGCCATGGTCTCGAACATCGGGACCTCGACATGCTGGCCCTCGCCGGTCCGTTCGCGGTGGAACAGCGCCATCGCAATGGCCGAGAGCACGGTCAGCCCGACCACCTTGTCGGCCATCACGGTGTTGGCGTAGCTCGGCGGGCCGTCCTCGCCGGCCTGGAGCGTGGCGAAGCCGCTGGCGGCCTGGATGATGTCGTCGTAGGCCGGGCGGCCGGCGTAGGGGCCGGCCTCGCCGAAGCCGTAGGCGCCGCAATAGACCAGGCCCGGATTCTCCGCCGCCAGCGCGTCGTAATGCAGGCCGAGGCGGCGCATCGCGTCCGGCCGGACCGAGGTCGCGACCACGTCCGCGCCCCGCACCAGCCGCAGGAAGGCGCCGCGCGCCGAAGGCTTCTTCAGGTCGAGGACGACGCCGCGCTTGTTGCGGTTGCAGTTCAGGAAGACCGCGCCCATTCCCTTCGAGCGGAACGGTGTTATATTGCGCGTGATGTCGCCCTCCGGCGACTCCACCTTGACGACATCCGCCCCCATGTCGCCCATGATCTGGGTCGCGATCGGCCCCAGGAGGACGGAGGTCATGTCGAGGACGCGGACGCCGGCGAGCGGCCCCGTGGCTGTTTCCCTAACCATGACGAGTGGATCGACTCCCGATGAGCGAAGCCTTGCTGCACGAAGTTCCCGCCGGGGAGGGCCCGGCGGGCGAAGCCCCGATCATACACACCCCGCACGCCGGTTTGAACCCCGTCGAACGGGCGGTCTCCCAGCGCCGCTCGCTGCGCGGCTTCCTGCCCCGGCCGGTGCCGATGGAGACCGTGCGCCGCATCCTCGAACTGGCCGGCCGGGCGCCGAGCGGCACCAACATGCAGCCCTGGATGTGCCATGTGCTGACCGGCCCGGCGCTGCGGCGCCTGACCGACGGGCTGACCGCCCGCGCGAACGACCCGGACGCGGTGAACACGTCGGAGTTCCCCTACTACCCGGAGCGGTTCTTCGAGCCGTACCGGGGGCGCCGCCGCAAGGTGGGGTGGGACCTCTACGGCCTGCTCGGCATCGGCAAGGGCGACTACGCCCGCACCAAGGCGCAGCACGACCGCAACCTGGTGTTCTTCGACGCGCCCGTCGGGATGATCTTCAAGGTCCACCGCGACCTCAGGATCGGCAGCTGGCTCGACTACGGGATGTTCCTGCAGAACGTGATGGTGCTGGCCCGTAGCCACGGGCTGGAGACCTGCCCGCAGGCCGCGTTCTCGCACTTCCACGAGACCATCCGCGAGCATGTGGCGATCGGCGACGAGTACATCGTCGTGTGCGGCATGGCGCTCGGCCACGCCGACTGGAGCCGGCCGGAATGCGCCCTGGTCGTGGACCGGGAGCCGCTGGAGAGCTACGCCAGCTTCGAGCACGAATAGCGCCGCCGGGCGCGCCCGGAACGGGAAAGGGGCCGGCCCGTCGCGGGGCCGGCCCCTGTCGTTTCGCCCGGTCGCGGCGCGGCGCCGCCGGGGCGGTCAGCCCGCCATCGCGGCGACGGCGCGCCTGGCCATGACGCCGACCAGGTGCGCGCGGTAGTCGGCGCCGGCGTGGATGTCGCTCAGCAGCCCGTCCTCCGGGATCGACACGCCGTCGAGCGCGGCGGCGGAGAAGTTCGCCGCGAGCGCGCTCTCCATCGCGCCGGCCCGGAACACGCCGTCCTCGCCCGCGCCGGCGACGGCGACGCGAACGCCGCCCGCCGTCCGGGCGACGAAGACGCCGACCAGGGCGTAGCGCGAGGCCGGGTTCGGGAACTTCATGTAGCAGGCCGCCTCCGGCGCCGGGAAACTCACGGAGACGACCAGTTCGTCCTCCTCCAGCGCGGTCTCGAACAGGCCCGTGAAGAAGTCCGCCGCCGCGATCTCGCGCCGGTCGGTGCGGATCGTCGCGCCGAGCGCGAGGCAGGCGGCCGGATAGTCCGCCGCCGGGTCGTTGTTGGCGACCGAGCCGCCGACGGTGCCCCGGTTGCGCACCTGCGGGTCGCCGATCCCGTCCGCGAGGTCGGCGAGCGCCGGAATCGCGGCCCGGACCTCCGCCGAGCGCGCGACGGCGTCGTGCGTCGCCATCGCGCCGAGGACAACCGCGCCGCCGGAGACGGAAATGCCCGCGAGTTCGGCGACGCCGGCGAGGTCCACGATGTCGGACGGGGCGGCGAGGCGCTGCTTCATGGTGGGCAGCAGCGTCATGCCGCCGGCCAGCGCCCGGCCGTCCTCGGCGGCGCGGAGCGCGGCCACCGCCTCCGCGACGCTGCCGGCCTTCGTGTAGTTGAAGTCGTGCATGGGTTCGATTCCTTCCCTGTCCCGGTCCCGGCCCGCGCCTAGGCGCGCGCGTCCTGGATCGCCTTCCACACCCTGGACGGCGTGGCGGGCATGGAAATGTCGGTCACGCCCAGGTCCGAGAGCGCGTCGACCACGGCGTTGACGACGGCGGGCGGCGAGCCGATGGCCCCGACCTCGCCCACGCCCTTCACGCCGAGCGTGTTGTGGGCGCACAGCGTCGTCTCGGTCGCGACCTCGAAGTTCGGCAGGTTGTCGGCCCGGGGCATGGTGTAGTCCATGTAGGAGCCGGTCAGCAGCTGCCCCTCGGCGTCGTAGGCGCAACCCTCCAGCAGCGCCTGGCCGATGCCTTGGGCGACGCCGCCGTGCACCTGCCCCTCGACGATCATCGGGTTGATCACCCGGCCCACATCGTCCACGGCGGTGAACCGCTCCACCGAGACGACGCCGGTTTCGGGATCGACCTCGACCTCGCAGATATGCGCGCCGCCGGGGAAGGTGAAGTTGGCCGGGTCGTAGAACGCCGACTCGTCCAGCCCCGGCTCCAGCTCGTCGTGCGGGAAGTTGTGCGGCACATAGGCCGCCAGCGCCACCTCGCCGAACGCCATCGACCGGTCGGTGCCGGCGACGGTGAAGGTCCCGTTCTCGAACTCGATGTCGCCGGCCGAGGCTTCGAGGATGTGGGCGGCGATCTTCCTGGCCTTGTCGATCACCTTGTTGGCGGCGCGCACCAGCGCCTCGCCGCCCACCGCGAGCGAGCGCGAGCCGTAGGTGCCCATGCCGAACTGCACGTTGCCGGTGTCGCCGTGGTTGATCTCGATATGCTCCAGCGGAACGCCGAGCTGCTCGGACACCAGCTGCGCGAAGGTGGTTTCGTGGCCCTGGCCGTGGCTGTGGCTGCCGGTGAAGATCGTCACCATGCCGGTGGGATGCACCCGGACCTCCGCCGACTCGTACAGCCCGGCCCGCGCGCCGAGCGCGCCCGCCACCGCCGAGGGCGCGATGCCGCACGCCTCGATATAGGTCGAATAGCCGAGGCCGCGCTTGCGGCCCGCCGCCTCCGACGCCGCGCGGCGCGCCGCGAAGCCGTCCACGTCGGCGAGCCTCTGGGCCGTGTCCAGCGTCGCCTGGTAGTCGCCGCTGTCGTAGGCCAGCGCCACCGGCGTCTGGTAGGGGAAGGCGTCCGGCTGGATCATGTTGCGCCGGCGCAGCTCCACCGGGTCGATCCCGGTCTGGCGCGCCGCCTTGTCCACGATCCGCTCCAGCAGGTAGGTCGCCTCCGGCCGCCCGGCGCCGCGGTAGGCGTCCACCGGAACGGTGCTGGTGAAGATCGCCTTCACGTTGGCGTAGATGACCGGGGTCGTGTACACGCCGGCGAGCAGCGTGGCGTAGAGGTAGGTCGGCACGCTGGTGGCGAAGGTCGAGAGGTAGGCGCCCATGTTGGCGTAGGTCTCGACCTTGAGCGCGGTGAACTTGCCGTCGCCGTCCACGCCGAGTTTCGCGTTCGTCACATGGTCGCGGCCGTGGCAGTCGGTCACGAAGCTCTCGGAGCGCTCGGCCGTCCACTTGATCGGCCGGCCGACCCGCGGCGCCGCCCAGGTGAGGATCGTCTCCTCGGCGTAGAGAAACACCTTGGAGCCGAAGCCGCCGCCCACGTCCGGCGCGATCACCCGCAGCTTGTGCTCCGGGATCTGCAGCACGAAGGCGCCCATCAGCAGGCGGATCACATGCGGGTTCTGCGTGGTGGTGTAGAGCGTGTACTCGCCGTTCGCCTCGTTGTACTCCGCGACCGCCGCGCGCGGCTCCATCGCGTTGGGGATGAGGCGGTTGTTCACGATGTCGATCTCGACCACGTGGGCCGAGCCGTCGAGCGCCGCGTCCACCGCCGCCTTGTCGCCGAGGCCCCAGTCGTAGGACTTGTTGGTCCCGATCTCCTCGTGCAGCAGCGGCCCGCCGGCCTCCGCCGCCTTCATGTCCATGACCGCGGGCAGGACCTCGTAATCGACCTCGACCAGTTCGGCGGCGGCGCGCGCCTGCTCCAGCGTCTCGGCGATAACGACGGCGACCTGGTCGCCGACATGGCGGACCTTGCCCTGGGCGAGCGCGGGATGCGGCGGCTCGTGCATCGGCGCGCCGTCCTCGCTGTGTATCAGCCAGCCGCAGGGCAGGCCGCCCACCTGCATGTCCTCGCCGGTGAAGACGGCGACGACGCCGTCGGCCGCGCGGGCGGCCGCCGTGTCGATGGCGGCGATCCGGGCGTGGGCGTGCGGGCTGCGCAGGATGTGGGCGTGGGTCTGGCCCGGCCGGTCGATGTCGTCCACATAGTTGCCGCGGCCGGTGAGGAAACGCCGGTCCTCGACGCGCTTGACGGCGGCGCCGATGCCGGTTCCGGTGGCTCCGTCTGGCATGTCAGCCTCCCATGGCCCCGGCGGCCTGCCGGATCGCCTTCACGATGTTGTGGTAGCCGGTGCAGCGGCAGATGTTGCCCTCCAGCCACTCGCGGATGTCCGCCTCCGAGGCGCCGGGATCGCGCCCGACGAGGTCGATCGCGCTCATCACCATGCCCGGCGTGCAGAAGCCGCATTGCAGGCCGTGGTTGTCGCGGAACGCCTCCTGCATCGGGTGCAGCGCGTCGCCGTCGGCCAGCCCCTCGACGGTGACGACCTCGGCGCCGTCGGCCTGGAGGGCCAGCATCGTGCAGCTCTTGGCCGAGACGCCGTCGACATGCACGACGCAGGCGCCGCACTGGCTGGTGTCGCAGCCGACATGCGTGCCGGTGAGCCGCAGGTTCTCCCGCAGGAATTGCACGAGCAGCGTTCGCGCCTCGACCTCGGCGGACGCCGCCTTCCCGTTCACCGTCATGGTCACGGTGGGCATCTCGGTTCCCTCCTTGTGCGTTCTTGTGCGTTTTTTCGCGCCGTCCTCGCGGACTTGCCGCCAGTGTCGGCGCGCCGGCGGCGCGGGTCAAGGGGCGGAATGGGGGAAGGTCGCGGGGGGCGGCTACGCCAGCTTCGCCCAGGCGACCTTTTTCTCGTCGTCGAGCCGGTCGCTTGCGCTGAGCGCGGCGGGAAGCGGCAGTCGGGCCTCGGCGATCGTGCTCCTCATCGGCCGACGGTCCGCGACTTCCAGATAGGCCTCGTAGAACAATTGCGAGCAGATCATGCCGCGTTTCGGCGCTCGAATTCCGTGCTCCACCGGGTCGGGCGAAAACGAACCGAGCCATTGCCCGAGAGCCGTTCCAATGGAATAGGGCCGGTCGAGCCTCTTCAGCGCGGCGATCGCGATTCGGAAACCGGCGTCCGGCGAAGACTCCAGCAATTGCTCGTCTCGCAATACCCGGATGAGGTGGCGTCCGACATAATCCACGACGCGGCGGACCCGCGCGAGCGGCCGGATCCAGCCGGGGCGCGCCTCGCAAAGGTAGCCGTCGCCGATATACACGGCCGCGTGGTGCCAGAGGGAATCTTCGTCGGCGTATTCGAGGCGTCGCTGGGTTTCCTCGATCTCTTTCTGTACGCCGGTCGGCTCCAGCGCGGAGAACAGCAACAAGTCGCCCGGCCGCCACACTTTCAAGTCCGGAAGGTAGCCGAATTCCCGAACGCGGTCCGGGAGTTGGGCGGGCGCCTTGACTTCTCCCGTCGTTCGCCCAATTCGCGCCGGGTCGAGGAAGACCTGCATGATGGCCGGTGGATCGGCGCCGCTCTACGGATTCTTGACCGGAAGGAAAGCCGACTCGATCCGTTCGCGGTCGTCCTTCAGGCTGACTTCGATCAAGGCTCCGGGCTTCAGGCCGAGCTTGCGGGGCGGCTCCCCCCGGTAGCCGCGCAGCTTCTTCAGCGTGAAGCCCGTGCGGACATCGAACTCCGGAATCTCGACTTCGCACAGGCCGAAATCGTTGACCCGCACGATTTTCGCGGTTGTCGTTTTCATCGCCCGATCCTCCGCGCCGTCGCCGCGTCGCCCGTCTTCCGCCAGCCTACGCGCGGCGCGCGGCCGGTCAATCCTCGGCGCCGACGCGGTCGAGGTCGAAGGGGGCGGTCTGGTAGAGCTGGTTGATCCAGTTGGCGAACAGCAGGTGCCCCGCCCCGCGCCAGGTGTTGACCGGCGCCCGGGCCGGATCGTCGCCGGGGTAGTAGTATTTCGGCGGCGCGATCCGCGCCCCCTGTTCGAGGTCGCGCATGTATTCGGCGTGCAGCGTGCCCGAATCGTATTCGAGATGGTTGAACATGTGCGCCTGGCGCAGTTCGGCGTCCCACACCAGGCAGGGGCCGGCCTCCTCGGACTCGATCAGCACCTCCAGCTTCGGATCGGCGTCGAAATCGGCCCGCCGGTTCTCGGTGTGGCGCGAGACCGGCACGGCGGTGAAGTCGTTCAGCCCCCGCGTCAGGAGCGAGCGGCCGTTCAGCACGCGGTGCGGAAAGACGCCGAACCGCTTTTCGGGCAGCTGGTATTTCGGAATCCCGCGGAAATGGTACAGCGCCGCCTGCGCCCCCCAGCACAGGTTGAACAGCCCGTGCACATGGCGGCGCGACCAGTCGAAAATCCGGCGCAACTCGTCCCAGTACGACACTTCCTCGAAGGGCAGCTGCTCGATCGGCGCGCCGGTGACGATCAGGCCGTCGAACTTCTCCCCGCGCACGGCGTCGAACTCGCGGTAGAAGTCGAGCATGTGCTCGCGCGGCGTGTTGCGCGGCCGGTGGCCGGTGGGCGCGACCAGGGTCATCTCGATCTGCAGCGGCGAGCCGGCGAGCACGCGGGCGATCTGCGTCTCGGTCTCGATCTTCTTCGGCATCAGGTTCAGCAGCGCGATGCGCAGCGGCCGGATGTCCTGGCGGATGGCGTCGGTCTCCTTGATGAGGAGCACGCCTTCCTTCTCCAGGATGTCGCTCGCCGGAAGGTCCTCCGGAATCTTGATCGGCATGGCCGCGCGCCCGTTTCCCGATGAAGCCCGCTTCATCGGACATCCCGCCCGGAAATGCAAGGGAGCCGCCCGGCGGCGGCCGCGGGGGCGCCGGCGCTCAGCGGGACCGGCGGGCGCGGGCCATGGGCGAATCCGGGCCGAAACTCCCGTCGAAGGCGGCCCGCAGAGCCAGGTCCGCGTCCGCCATGGAGACCGGCAGGCCGAGGTCCTCCAGGCTGGTCGCCCCGTGCTCCGAAACGCCGCAGGGCACGATGCCGCCGTAATGGCCGAGGTCCGGCGCGACGTTGAGCGAAATCCCGTGCAGCGTCACCCAGCGCTTCACGCGCACGCCGATCGCGGCGATCTTGTCCTCGCGCGACGGCTGGCCCAGATCGGTCCGCCGCACCCAGATGCCGACCCGGCCGTCGCGCCGCTCTCCCGTCACGTCGAAGCTGGCCAGCGCCCGGATCGCCCACTCCTCCAGCGCGCGCACGTAGCACCGGACATCGCGGCGGCGCGCGTCGAGGTCGAGCATCGCATAGGCCACGCGCTGTCCCGGCCCGTGGTAGGTGTATTGCCCGCCGCGGCCGGCGCGGTGCACCGGGAAACGGTCCGGCTCCAGCAGGTCGGCCGGGCGCGCGCTGGTCCCGGCGGTGTAGACCGGAGGATGTTCGAGCAGCCAGACCAGTTCCGCCGCCGCGCCGGCGCGGATGTCCGCCGCCCGCCGCTCCATCGCCGCGACCGCGGCGCCGTAGGCCACCGGGCGGTCCGAGACGCGCCACTCGACCTCCGGCGCGTCCCCGGCCGCGCGCCCGCGCCCCGCGGAAAGCGCGGCGGGAGGCCCCTCGGTCGGCAAGGCGGGATTCATCGGTCGCGGCGTCCTCGGCCGGCTTGATTCCCCCGCCGGGATTTGCTAATCCCGCGCGTCCCGGCCGACGCGGGCCGGGTTCCGCGAGGATAGTGCGGTCGTGGCGGAATTGGTAGACGCGCAGCGTTGAGGTCGCTGTCCGGGAAACCGGGTGGAAGTTCGAGTCTTCTCGACCGCACCATCTCGCGCCGCCCGAGGGCGGCGGACCCGCGGCCGGGCCGCGCGGCGATCGCGGCGGGGACGGGCGCGATGGCGCGGGACCGGCGGGAGGAGGAGCGGACCGGGCCGGCGGCGCGGCGCGAGCCGGGCGCCGGCAAGGCCGCGCGCGAACGCCGGAAGCGCAAGAAGCTCGAACGCCGCCTGAAGGCGCTGAAGCGCGAGGCGGCGGTCCGGCCGGCCGGCGGGGCCAAGCTCTACGGCCTGACGCCGGAACTCGAACGCGAGGTCTCCGACGCCATCGCCGGGGGCCGCGGGCGCCGCCTCTACCGGCTGGTCCGGCCGCTGCACCCGGCGGATTTCGCCGACCTCATCGAACGCCATTCCGGCGAGGACCGGCGCCTGCTGGTCACCATCGTCGGCCGGTACTTCGACCCCGACATCCTGAGCGAACTCGACGAGACGGTGCGCGAGGAGGTCGTCGCCTGGCTCGACGACGAGGTGCTCGCCCGCTCGGTCGCGGCGCTGCCGTCGGACGACGCGGTGGAGGTGGTCGGCGAACTCGACGAGGCCGGCCGCGAGCGCGCGCTGCGCGCAATCCCCGAACGGGGCCGGCTGCTGGTCGAGGAGGGGCTGGCCTTCGCCGACGGGACCGCCGGCCGGCTCATGCAGCGCGAGCGCGTGGCGGTGCCGGGCCGGTGGACGGTGGGGCAGACGATCGACTTCCTGCGCACCTCGCGCGACCTGCCCGAGGACTTCCACGACATTTTCGCGGTGGATTCCGACGGCCGGCCGCTCGGCAAGCTGGCGCTCGGCCGGCTGCTGCGGGCCAAGCGCCCGGCCCCGGTCGCCGACATCATGGAGACCCGCTTCCACCGCGTCCCGGTGGACATGGACCAGGAGGAGGTGGCGATGCTGTTCCGCCGCTACGGCCTGGTCTCGGCGCCGGTGGTGGACGGCGGCGACCGGCTGGTCGGCATGATCACGGTGGACGACGCGGTCGCCGTGATCGACGAGGAGGCGGAGGAGGACCTGATGCGCCTCGGCGGCGTGGCGGCCGACGACATGCATGTCGGGCCGGTGGCGACCTCGCGGGCGCGGTTCTCCTGGCTGGCGGTCAACCTCTGCACCGCCGTCGCCGCCTCGGCCGTGATCGGCGCGTTCGAGGGCAGCATCGAGAAGATGGTGGCGCTCGCGGTGCTGATGCCGATCGTCGCCTCGATGGGCGGCAACGCCGGCGCGCAGTCGCTTACCGTCGCGGTGCGCGCGCTGGCGATGCGGGAGCTGACCGCGACCAACGCCGCCAAGTTCGTGCTGAAGGAGACCGCCGTCGGCTGGCTGAACGGCGTCGTCTTCGCGGTTATCGCGGGCGCGGTGAGCTGGGCCTGGTTCGGCGACCCCAGGATCGCCCTGGTGCTCGGCGCCGCGATGGTGGCGAACCTGGTCGTCGCCGGCTTCGTCGGCGCCGCGATCCCGATCGGGCTGGAGCGCGCGGGCCTCGACCCGGCGGTCGCCTCGACCGTGTTCCTGACCACGGTCACCGACGTGGTCGGGTTTTTCGCCTTCCTCGGCCTCGCGGCGTTCTTCCTGCTGTGATTTTTCGCGCGCCGGCGCCCGGAAGCGCTATAACTGGCGCCTCCAGTCCCAACCGGGAGCGCGGCCATGCCCGACACCATGCTGACCAATTCCCGCGTCGTCGCCGCCTATCGCGAGAAGACGCCCGGCTCCGCCGAACTCGCCGAACAGGCGGCGCAAGCGCTCCCCAGCGGCATCGCCCACGATTCCCGCTACCTGAAGCCCTACGCGCTCTATATCGAGCGCGCCGCCGGGCCGCACAAATGGGACGTCGACGGCAACCGCTACGTGGACTATTTCGGCGGCCACGGCGCGCTGCTGCTCGGCCACTGCCATCCCGAAGTGTCCCGGGCCGTCGCGGAAGCGCTGGCCCAGGGGACGCATTTCGGGGCCAACCATCCGGGCGAGGTCGCGTGGGCCCAGCAGGCGATCCGCATGGTCCCGTCGGCGGAGCGGGTGCGTTTCACCTCCTCCGGCACCGAGGCGACGCTGATGGCGCTGCGGCTGGCCCGCGCGCATACCGGGCGGTCGAAATTCGTGCGCTTCAAGACGCATTTCCACGGCTGGCACGACCACATGACCGCCGGCCACGCCAGCCATTTCGACGGGACGGCGACGGTCGGCGTGATCGGCCCGGTGGCGAGCCATGTCGTGCTGGCCGCGCCGATGGACATTTCCGACGTGCGCGCGATCCTGGAGGGCGACGACGACATCGCCGCCGTGATCTGCGAGCCGACGGGCGCGTCCTTCGGGATGGTGCCGATGGACGGCGCCTTCGCGGCCGAACTGCGGGAGGTCACGGCCCGGACCGGCGCGCTGCTGGTCTTCGACGAGGTGGTGACCGGGTTCCGCTGCGCCCCCGGCGGCGCGCAGGAGGCCTACGGCGTGACGCCGGACCTGACGACGATGGCGAAAATCCTCGCCGGCGGGCTGCCGGGCGGCGCGGTCGCGGGGCCGGAGGAAATCCTCGCCCATCTCGACTTCGAGCGCGCCGCCGAGGCCGGGCGCGAGAAGATCGCCCATCCCGGCACCTTCAACGCCAACCCGGTCTCGGCCGCGGCCGGCGTGGCGGCGCTCAGGATCATCGAGACGACGGACGCCTGCGCGCGCGCCAGCGAATCGGCGGCGTGGCTGCGCGGCCGGTTCAACGAAATCCTCGAGGCGGAGGACGCGCCCTGGGCCGCCTACGGGACCTTCTCCGGCGTGCACCTGTTCATGAACCCGGACGGCGCCGCGATCCGGCCGTCGGAATTCGACCCGGCCTCGGTCCCCTACGAGGCGCTGAAGGCGCGGCGGCCGGACCTGGTGATGAAGCTGCGGCTGGCGACGGCGGTGAACGGCGTGGACCTGTCCAGCGCGCCGGGCTGCCTGCTCTCGGCGACGCACACGCAAGAGGACCTCGAACACACCGCCGACGCCTTCCGCGAGGCGCTCCGGATGCTGCGCCGCGACGGGGAGCTTTAGGCAAGGCTTTCCGGCGCGGCGGCGAGCAGGCGTTCGACCAGGCGGTCGATCTCCGCGCCCTGGTCGGCGACGATGCGGTCCGCTTCGGCGTCGAGCGCGGCGATGTTGGCGCGGTGGGCGGCGTCGAGGTCGTCGAGGGCGCGGGTCAGCGGGACGTCGAAGCGGAAATAGCGCTGGGCCGCCGGCTCCGCCCCCGCGCCCGGCAGCAGCGCGCGCATGTGGTAGTCGGCGGCGTCCGACATCCCGTCCATCATGACGGCGATGGCCGGCCGGACCCAGCGCACCGCGCCCCAGTCCCTGGCGTCCTCGTAAGGGATCGGCCGGTCGGTCGTCCCGGTCCCGATGGCGCAGACCAGGATGTCGTCGAGCCGCGCGCCCGAGGCCAGCGCCTCCGACAGGGCGATCGTCGAGGGGTTGTTGGCGAACACGCCGCCGTCGACCAGCGCGCGGCGGCGGCTTTCCTCGCCCGCCCAGCGCGCGCGGTCGAGCAGCAGCGGCTCGAAATAGGTCGGCGCGGCGGAGGTGGCGCGGGCGGCGTCGCGCAGCAGGTGGTTGCGCCCGGCGGCCCCCTCGCGGGCGCGGGAGGTCTTGAACAGGTAGGGCCGGCGCGCCTCGATGTCGTAGGCCGTGACGACGATGTCGACCGCCGTGTCCTTCAACTCCGCCTCGCCGAGCATTTCGGCCAGGATGCCCTCCAGCGGCGCGGCGTCGTAGCGCTCCTCCGCCGCGCCGCCCAGGCTCGCCACGCCGTCCCAGAACGAGCGGGCGAAAATCTCGCGCCCGCGGTCGCGGTAGAGCGCGGCCATCTCGCTTGCCGGGAAGGGGCGGGGGCGGCGTTGCGCCGCCGGCGCGGCGAGGCCGCAGGCGAGGATGCCGCCGGTCGAGGTGCCGACGATGAGGTCGAACAGGAGGTGGATCGCCCGGCCCGCCCGCGCCTCGATCTCCGCCAGCACGCGCGCCGGGATCAGCCCGCGCACGCCGCCGCCGTCCAGGCTCAGGATTCTGCGATACGCCATCGCGCCCGGCTCCCGCCGTCGTTTCCGTGGAACGGCGGCAACCTAGCACGAATGGAATTTCGGAGCAAGATGGTGTGCCTCGTCGCGGCGATCCCCAAGTCGCCGGACAAGTACTCGTCCGTTTCCCTACACGCCCCGGAAGTTCGGCACGCGGCGTTCGGCGACCGCGCGGACTCCTTCCCTGAAGTCCTCGGTCTCGCGCAGGCGGGTCTGCACCGCGAGTTCGTGGTCGGTGGCCGCGCGCACCCGGTCGGCGAGGCCGCGGCGCATCGTCGCGCGGGTCTCGACCACGCCGAGGGGCGAGTTCTCGGCGATCTCGGCGGCGAGCGCCTGGGCCGCGCCGCGCAGCTCCGCCAGCGGGACCAGCAGGTCCGCCAGCCCCCACTCGGCCGCCTCCTCCCCCCTGATCCGGCGGCTGGTGTAGAACATCAGCGCCGCCCGCTGCTGGCCCACCAGCGCCGGGAGCGTGTGCGTCAGCCCGAAGCCCGGATGGAAGCCGAGCCGGGTGAAATTGGCGGCGAACCGCGCCTCCGGCGCCGCGACCCGGAAGTCGGGGACCAGCGCGAGGCCGAGGCCGCCGCCGATCGCCGCGCCCTGGATCGCGCCCACGATCGGCGTGCGGATCGAGAACAGGCGCACCGCCTCGATATACAGGTGCTCCCCGCCGCCGGCGCCGCGCTGGCTCGAACTCGTCCCGTCGGAGGAGAATTGCGCGCCGGCGCAGAAAGACTTGCCCTGCGCGCACAGCACGGCGCAGCGCAGGCCCGGCGCCGCGTCCACCGTCTCCATCGCGTCGGCGATCTGGCGGATCAGCGCGTAGTCGAAGAAATTGTGCGGCGGGCGCCGGATTTCGATCGTGGCGACATGGCTGTCGATCGCGACGCCGATGTCGTCGTATGCGGGGAAGGCGGTCATGCGGGGTCTCCGTTCGGGTTTCGCGGCGGGGTTCGCGGCGGCGCCGGCGCGGGGCCGGGCCGCCGTTCGTCGGAATGCTTGAACATCAGCGCGTCCACGACGGACACGCCCTCGCCCGGCCCGTGCACCAGCACCGGGTTGAGGTCGATCTCGGCGATCCGGCCGGCGGCGGCGGCGGCGAAGGCGGAGAGCCGCGCCATCAGGTCCGCCAGCGCGGCGACGTCGCGCGCCGCCGCGTCGAGCAGGGGCGCGCAGCGCAGTTCGCCGAGCAGGGCGCGCGCCTCCTCCGCCGAGACCGGCGCCGGGGCGAAGACCGTGTCGCGCGCCGCCTCGACCCCCGTCCCGCCGAGGCCGGCCATCAGTATCGGCCCGAAGCCGGAGGCGTTGTCGATGCCGAGCGCGATCTCCAGCCCCGGCGGCGCCATCGGCTGGACCAGGGTTCCGAGGATGCGCGCGTCCGGCGCGTTGCGCGCGACGGCGGCCCGGATACGGTCGTGCGCCCGCCGCGCCGCCCCGGCCCCGCGCGCGCCGGCGACAACGCCGCCGGCCGCCGATTTGTGCGGGATGTCGGGCGACTGGATTTTGAGGACCACCGGCCGGCCGTAGCGCTCGGCGGCCGCGCCCGCGGCCTCGGCGTCCCGGACCAGCGTCCCCGCCTCGGCCGCGATGCCGGCGGCGTTCAGGACGGCCATCGCCTCGACCTCGGCGATGGCGCGGGGCGCGCGGTCCAGCGCGGCGGCCGCCGCCGGCGCGAGCGGTCCGGCCGCGGCCGGCGGTTCGGCGAGGAAGCGGCGCCGGCGCTCCCCGTACTCCGCCAGCGCCGCCATCGCGCGGGCGGCGTTGCGCATGTTCGTGAACAGCGGCAGCCCGGCGCGGGCCAGCGCCTCCGCCGCGTCCGGATGGGGGAGCGTGTAGCTCCAGAACGCCATCGGCTTCGCCGTTTCGCGCGCGAGTCCGGCCAGCGCTTCCGCCTCGCGCCGGAACAGCAGCGGGTTGCGCGCCGAGGCGATCGACAGCACCGCGTCCACCGAGTCCGACCCGGCGATCGTCCGCTTCATCCGCGCGTAGCCGATCTCGCGGATCGCGTTCGCCGTGCCGTCCACCGGGTTGCGCGAGGAGCCGTAGGGCGGCAGGCGCCGGTCGATCCCGGCCCGGGTCGCGTCGTCGAGCGCCGGAACCTCCAGCCCGGCCTCGACGCAGGCGTCCGCCAGCCAGCCGCCGCCGCCGCCCGATCCCGTGAAAATCCCGACCCGCCGCCCCGCCGGAAGCCGGCCGGCGAAATGGGAGAACGCGGCGGCGATGTCCGCCATCTCCTCGGCGTCCCGCCCCTCGACGACGCCGTACCGCCGGAAGATCGCGCGGTAGATGTCGCTGGAGCCGGTGAGCGCGGCGGTGTGCGAGGCGGCGGCGCGCGCGCCGGCCTCGGACGCGCCGATCTTGGCCACGACCATCGGCTTGCCGGCCCGCAGCGCCTTTTCCGCCACCCGCGCCAGCTTGGCCGGCGTCTTGGCGTCCTCCATGAACATCAGGAAGACATCGGCCTCGTCGGCGTCGATCAGGTGCTCGACCACGTCGAGGCTTTCGATGCAGGCCTCGTTGCCGGTGGTCACGACATGGGAGAACCGCAAGCCCTTGGGCCGGCCCCGGTCGTAGAAGGCGAAGCCCATGCCGCCGCTCTGCGCCACCGCGGCGACGCGCCCGGCCCGGCTCCATTCCGGAACCAGCTCCATGTCCTCGCCGTCCACCGCCGGGCTGAAGGTGGGGCAGAGCCTCAGCGCCATGTTGGCGAAGCCCTCGGAATTCGGGCCGGCGACGAGCAGCCCCGTGCGCGCCGCGATGGCGCGGATCTCGTCCTGCAGGCCGCGGCCGGCTTCCGTCGGCTCCTCCGCGAAGCCCGACGCCAGGATCAGCGCCGCTTTCGCCCCGGCCGCGGCGCATTCCTCCAGCGCCGCCGGCACGCTCGCCGCCGGGATGATGAGCACCGCGAGATCGACCGGCCCCGGCGCCTCGGCGAGGCCGCGGTACGCCTTGCGCCCCCCGATCTCGGCGTGGGAGCGGCTGATGGGGTAAATCGGGCCGGGAAAGGCGTGCCGGCCCAGCACCGTCACGATCCGGCCGCGCAGGATATGCGGGTCCGGCGAGGCGCCGACCACCGCCACCGAGGCGGGGGACAGCAGGGCGGACAGGTCCGGCACGGGACCGGGCCGGCTCAGCGCAGGCCGAGGCCGCGGGCGATGATCCCCCGCAACACCTCGGTGGTCCCGCCCTGGATGGTGAGCTTGGGCGCGATCGTCGTCGCGAAGGCGAGCAGTTCGTCGAAGGCGGCGCGGTTGCCCGGCTCCTCCTCGACGAAGGCGGCGAGGTCGCGCGCGCGGGCGGGCAGCGCCTGCTCCCAGACCGTGCCGAGGTCCTTGACGATGGAGCCTTCCAGCACCGGCTCCTTGCCCGCCTGCAGCATTCCGTTCACCGACACCGACATGCGCCGCAGCGTGTGCAGCTGCGCCACCAGCCGGCCCACCCCCTCGGCCGCGCGGGCGTCCGGCGCGTCGCCCAGCGCGCGCACCAGTTCGGTCAGCACGTAGAAGGTCTCCAGGAAGCGCTCCGGCCCGCTGCGCTCGTAGGCGAGTTCGCTGGTCGCCTGTTTCCAGGCGCCGTCCACCTCGCCCAGCACGCGGTCGGCGGGGACGAAATGGTCCTCGAACACGACCTCGTTGAACTCGCGCCGGCCCGCCATGTCGCGGACGGGGGAGATCGTTATCCCCGGCCGTTTCAGGTCCACCAGGAACTGCGTGAGGCCGTGGCGGCGGTTCTCCCCGGTCGGCGGCGAGGTGCGGAACAGCCCGATCATGTAGTCGGCGTTGTGGGCGTTCGAGGTCCAAAGCTTGGTCCCGTTGACCAGGTAGCCGCCGTCGGCCGGCGTCGCGCGGGTGCTGGCGGCGAACAGGTCGGAGCCGGAGTTCGGCTCGCTCATGCCGATGCAGAAACAGCACTCCCCGCGCGCAATCCGCGGCAGCACGTCGAGCTTCACATGCTCCGGCGCGTATTTCAGCAGCACCGGCCCGCTCTGCCGGTCGGCGGTGAAATGGGCGCCCACCGGCGCGCTGGCGGCCCGGAACTCCTCCGTCACCACGTAGCGTTCGAGGAAGCTGCGCTCCCCGCCGCCGTATTTCCTCGGCCAGGTCATGCCGATCCAGCCGCGCGCGCCGACGCGCCTGCTGAACGCGCGGTCGAAGCCGCCGCGCATCGGCGCCGTCGCGGGATCGAAGGCGCCGCCGGCGATTTCCTCGGCCAGGAAGGCGCGCACTTCGAGGCGCAGTTCCTCGGCCTCCGGCGGCAGGCGGATCGGGTCGAAACGGATGGCCTGGGACATGCGCGACTCCGGTTCGCGGGGAAGGGGGAGGGGGAGGGGCCGGGTCAGCGCGAGGCGAGCAGCGGCCAGAGCTCGTCCGCCCCGCCCCGGGCGACGAAACCGCCGAGCCGGACGGCCCATTCGCTCTCGCTCCCGAAATCGTCGCGCCACGACCACAGCCGTTGCGTGAAGCGGTGGAGCACATGCTCTTCCGTGAAGCCGATGGCGCCGTGGACCTGGTGCGCGATGGCGGCGCCCTCGCCCGCCGCCTCGCCGGCGCGGATTTTCGCGGCCGCCGCCTCGAGGAACACCGTGTCGTCCGGCGCGCCGGCGACCCGGATCGCGTCGGCGGCCGAACCCGCCGCCGCCACGGCCGCCGCCGCCTCGCCGGCCAGCCGGGCCAGGTTGTGCTGCACCGCCTGGAACCGGCCGATCGGGCGCCCGAAGGCGACGCGCTCCCTGGCGTGCTCCGTGGCGAGCGCGAGGATCGCCTGAAGCGCGCCGCCGATCTGCGCCGCCCGCGCCGCCGCCCCCATCAGCGCGAGGCCGTCGGGCCGGAACCCGTCCGGCAGCGGCGCGGCGGCGACCGGCTCCGCGCCGTCGAAGGCCACGGCGTCGCGCCCGTCGCCGGCGAGGCCCGGCGCCGACAGGATCGCGCAATCCCGCGCCGCCGCCAGCGCCGCCCAGGGCGCGCCGCCGCGCTCCGCCAGCACGGCGACATGCGCGACCGAGGCGGCGAAGGGAACGCCGCGCGCCCGGCCGGAAAGCCGGCCGTCCGCGCCGAGCGCGATCCGGTCGCGCGGCCGCGACGGGGCGACGGCCATCGCGCCGGCGGGGCAGTCGATCCCGGCGGCGGCCAGCAGCCAGCCGGCCAGCAGGGTTTCGGCGAGCGGAACCGGGACCGCGAATTCGCCGGAGACCGCGAGGATGTCGAACCCGTCCGAAAGCGCCGCCCCGGCCCCGCCGCGCGCCTCCGGGACCCAGGCCAGCGCCAGGCCGGCCTCCTCCACCGCGGCCCAAAGCGCGTCCCGCCAGGCGTCGTCGCGCGCGGCATTGACGGTCCGGGGGTCGCACAGGTCGCGGAAGATGCGCGCGGTCGCGTCGCGGAGGAGGGAGTCGGAATCGTGCATCGCCGCGCTCGCCGTCGGATGGGGGGGCGCACCATACCCGAGCCCCGCCCCCCCGGCCATCGGGTAGGCGATATGCCGGAGCGGGAGATGGGCGCCGGGGCGCCTATGGACCCCGAGCGCCCGCCCGCGGGTTCCGGCCGCCGACCGGGTAAAAGCGTTTCTCCAAACCGCCCTCGACGAGTTTCGCCACGGCGGGAACGAGTGGCTCCAGTTCCGCGGCGCGGTTCCGGAACGCGACCATGACGACGACGGGGATGGGGAGCGTGTCGCGATTCTGCTGGAACTCCATGTTCCGGTCGACGGTCGCGATCGCGTCGAACCCGCGGGCGGCGGCGGCCCGCAACAGGTCGCCGTTCTTCATGCTCGCCCATCCCATCCGGGCGGCCGTCTCGACCTGGATGCTTTTCGGGAAAACGGCGCGCAGCCGCGCCGGGACGGACTCATCGAGCAGCAGCTTCATCCAGGACCCCGTCGATGATCTCCCTCGCCAGTTCGAGCGCCTCGACCAGTTGGTCCTTCGAGACGGAGGGATAGTCGGCGAGGAACTCCGCGAGCGGGTCGCCCGCCTCCAGGTATTCCGTCAGGATGCTCACCGGGACCCGGGTCCCCGCGAACACCGGCGCGCCGCCGAGGATTTCGAAATTCCGCACAATGGGGGTGACCGGGGCCGGCGGCTCCGCTCCGCCGCCCTCGACGATGCGCGAGAGGCGGTGGATCGACGGCTTCGGCGGGAGGGCCGGGTCGCGGGTGTAGACGATCTCCATGGGCAGGCCGAAAGCGTCCGCGCGCCCGTCCGAAAGCGCGCGCAAGTCCGCGCCCCGGTCCGCCGGCACGGCCGTCAGCGCGGCGGCGGCGGCGTCGAGGATGTCGTCGTCCGCGACCGCCCGGCGACGGAACCGCGCTCGCGCCTCGTCGTACAGGTTTATCGTCGATGGATAATGCCGCGACAGGATGTCGAACCTTTCCCGCCGTCCCGCTTCGCATCCCTTGCGGTGGTCGGCGGGCCTTTCGCCGTTGAGCGCCCAGAAGCAGATTTCCGGGTGCGTTTCCCGGATCGCGGGACGGGAATTCGCGTCGCGCCCCCGCATCAGGCGATCCACCTCGGCGATCCTCCGGTCCGACCTGGAAGCCCGCGGCGCCGGCCGTGTTCCCGTTCGTTCGCGACCCGCGCCCGACGCCTCCTCGGGGCCGAGTTCGCGAAGCCGGATGTCGAGCGCGGCCCGGCAAGGCGGGGCCGGCGGGGACCGGCGCCCGCGGCCGAGCTTCTTGCGGGCCTCGACATCGCAGGCGCGCGGGGTTCCGTCGTCCGGCAGGCCGATCGGGACATCGATCAGGATCAGCGCCGCGTCGTCCCACGCATCGACCAGTTCGGCGATTTCGCCGAACACGCCCAGCTCGTAGGGGCCGGCCCCGCCGTCCTCGATGCGGATGGCGAACCACCCGGCCCCGCATCCATCGACCCCGACCACCGCCACCGCCCGCGCCTCCGCCGGAACAGATCCGATGCCGCGATAATACGGCGCGGACGAGGCCGTCGCCAGTCCGTGTCTTCGCCCCGTTCAGGGGCCGTCCGGGCGTTCGAGGACGCCGGCGAAGGCGGTTTCGGCGGGGCCGGTCATCGTCACGCGGCCGGCGTCGGTCCATTCGATCTCCAGCGTTCCGCCGTCGAGGACCGCCTCGGCGCGGCGGTCCGCGAGGCCGAGGCGGGCGGCGGCGACCAGGGCGGCGCAGGCGCCCGATCCGCAGGCCGGCGTCTCGCCGGCGCCGCGCTCCCACACCCTCATGCGCAATTCGCGGCGCGAGCGGATTTCGACGAACTCGATATTCGCGCGCTCCGGGAACATCGGGTGGCGCTCCAGCGCCGGCCCGGCCGAGGCGACGGGCGCGGCCGCGGCGTCGGGCACGACGAACACGGCGTGCGGGTTGCCGACATCGACGCAGGCGCAGACCCCGAACCCCTCCGGCGCGCCGTCGAGCGGGACGCGCAGCGTGTCGGCCGCGCGCGCCAGCGGGATGTCGCGCCAGCCGAACCGCGCCGGCCCCATGTCCACCGCGATCCGCCCGTCCGGCCCGCGCCGGCAGGCGAGCGTGCCGGCCGCCGTCTCGACCGCCGCCTCGTCGCGCCCGCTCTCGGCCATCAGCAGCGCGGCGACGCAGCGCGTCCCGTTGCCGCAGGCGCCGGCCTCGCTCCCGTCGGGATTGCGGATCGACATCCGGGCGTCGCCGCCGCCGCGCGCCGGCAGGATCGTCAGGAACTGGTCGAAGCCGACGCCGCGCCGCCGGTCCGCGATCGCGCGGTAGTCGGCGGGGCCGAGGCGCGGCGCGCCGGCGCGGCCGTCCACGACCACGAAGTCGTTGCCCAGCCCGTGCATCTTGGTGAAGGCGATCCGCGTCATGGCGGCAATATGGCGCCTCCCGCCCCGCGTTCAAAGGGGCGGCGCGCGGCGCTTTCGCGCGGCCGGCGCTTTCTGTAAGGTCGCGCCCCTCGAACGAACGGAGAGCGGAGGCGGCCGGTGGTTATCGTCGGGCACGAGGCGTTGACGGAGATCGTGGAGGAGATGATCCGGAGCGCGGGCAGCGCGCCGGAGGAGGCGCGCGCGGTCGCCGAAAACCTGGTCGAGGCCAACCTGATGGGCCACGACAGCCACGGGGTCGGCCTCGCGCCCCGCTACATGGCGCACGCGCTCTCCGGCGCGATGAACCCGGGCGCCAGGGCCGAGGTCGCGACCGACGACGGCGCCTACCTGCTGGTCGAGGGCAACATGGGCTATGGCCAGACCGTGGGGGCCGAGACCATGCGGCTCGCCATCGACAAGGCGAACCGGACCGGCTCCGCCATCGTCGGCCTGCGCAATGTCCACCACCTGGGGCGGATCGGCGCCTGGGGCGAGATGTGCGCGCGGGCGGGCTATGTCTCGATCCACTGGGTGAACGCGACCGGCCACAAGCCCCTGGTCGCGCCCTACGGCGGCTACGAGGCGCGCTACTCCACCAACCCCTTCTGCGCCGCCATCCCGGCGACGGCGGCGACGCCGATGATGGTGCTCGACATGGCGACCAGCCGGGTGGCCCACGGCAAGGTGCGGGTCGCCCACTACGCCGGGAAGCCGATGCCGATGGACGACGCGCTGGTCGGCCCCAACGGCAGGCCGACGACGGACCCCGGCGCGGTGTTCCGCGACCCGATGGGGGCGATGCTCTCCTTCGGGCAGCACAAGGGCTACGGGCTGGCGCTGCTGTGCGACCTGCTGGCGGGCGGCCTGCCCGGCGGCGGCACCGCGCGCCCGGAGCTGAACGACGGCGAGACGATCCGCAACAACATGCTGACGGTGGTGATCGACCCGGCGCGCTTCGCCTCCGGCGTCTCCTTCGGCGCGGAGTTCGACAGCCTGGTCGCCTACGCGAAGTCCGGCCAGCCGGCCGAGGGCTTCGACCGCATCCGCGTCCCCGGCGACCCGGAGCGCGAGTCGGTCGAGCGCCGCAGGGCCGAGGGCGTCCCCATCGACCCCAACACCTGGGCGGAGATGACGGAGTCCGGCGTCCGCGCCGGCATGTCCCCGGACCGCTTCGAAGCCGCCGCGCGGGGGTAGGGGGCGCGGCGGCTTCGACAAGTCCGCGGTCGCGATTTTTCGGGGTTCGCGCGCGGATCGGTATCCCGTTCCGGTTTCCCGTGTTGTAAGGTTTCTATCCCGATGGGCGCGGCGCGGCCGCGTCCGTTCGGCGGAACCGCGCGGGCGGGCAAGGCCGGGGAGGAGCCGAGATGCCGTACTGGTACGCCACGGAGTTCGTGTACCCGCCGCACATGAAGCGTTCCGGCCCCCGCCGGGACCTCCTCCGCAGGGACAAGCGCGACCCCCACTACATCGGGGGCTACCTCGACGCTTGCGGCCCCGACTGGGGCGCCCGCGTCCTGAAGGAGTCGGACAGCATCGAGGAGATGGCGGCCGAATACGGCGGCGAGGAGTGGTTCGTCGAGGACCTCAACTGGCACGGCTACGTTGTCGACGAGGACGGCTCGATCCGCCACGACCCCGCGGCCGGCGGGCGCGCCTGGGGCCGCCGCGCCGCCGAGCGCTGGCGCCGCCGGTCGGAGTAGGCGCGGCCTTGCGGGAGCGGGGCGCCGGACGCCCCGGCGAAGGCGCCGGTTCGGCGGCCCGGAACCCGTGGCGCGACGCGCTTGACGGGCCTTGCGGCCGCTGTTAGGGTCCGCGCGTTTTTCGACAGCGCGCGCCGTTCCGGCCCTCGCGGGTTCCGTCCGTCCCCGAGTTTCGGGCGCGGGCGCGGCATCGCTTGGGCGTCCCGGAAGCGGCGCGGCGAGCGGAGCGCGCGGCATGTTCGACGCATTGTCCGGCCGTCTCGGCGATGTTTTCGACCGGCTGAAACGGCGCGGCGCCCTCAAGGAGGGCGACGTGGCGGCGGCGCTGCGCGAGGTGCGGATCGCGCTGCTGGAGGCCGATGTCGCGCTGGAGGTCGTCCGGCCGTTTATCGAGCGCGTGCGCCAGCGCGCCGTCGGGCAGGAGGTGATCCGCTCGGTCGCGCCCGGCCAGCAGGTGGTCAAGATCGTCCACGACAACCTGGTCGAGATGCTGGGCGGCGAGGCGGCGCGGATCGAACTCAGGGCCGAGCCGCCGTCGGCGATCCTGATGGTCGGCCTGCAGGGCGGCGGCAAGACCACCACCACGGCCAAGATCGCGGCCCGCCTTTCCGGCCGCGACCGCGCGAAGGTCCTGATGGCGTCGCTGGACACCAGCCGCCCGGCGGCGCGCGAGCAGCTGCGCGTGCTGGGCGAGCAGGCCGGCGTCGCCACGCTGCCGGTCGCCGAAGGCGAGACGGCGCTCTCCATCGCCCGGCGCGCGATGACGGCGGCGCGGCTGCAGGGCTACGACGCGGTGCTGCTGGACACCGCCGGCCGCGCCTCGATCGACGAGGGCCTCATGGAGGAGGCCCGCGAAATCCGCGACGCGACGAACCCGGTCGAGACCCTGCTGGTCGCCGACGCCATGACCGGGCAGGACGCGGTGAACACCGCCCGCAACTTCCACGAGCGGATCGGGCTGACGGGCATCGTGCTGAGCCGCATGGACGGCGACGCGCGCGGCGGGGCGGCGCTGTCGATGCGCGCCGCGACGGGCGTGCCGATCAAGCTCGCAGGCGTCGGCGAGAAGCTCGACGCGCTGGAGGATTTCCACCCCGAACGGGTAGCCGGCCGCATCCTCGGCATGGGCGACGTGGTGGGCCTGGTCGAGAAGGCGGCGGCGACCGTCGAGGCCGAGGAGGCCGAACGCCTCGCCGAGAAGATGGCGCGGGGGCGGTTCGACCTCGACGACATGCTCGCCCAGCTGCGCCAGGTCGCGAAAATGGGCGGCCTCGGCGGGCTGATGGGGCTGCTGCCCGGCGTCGCCAAGGCCCGCAAGCAGCTCGCCGGCGCCGGCATGGACGACAAGGCCATCCTGCGCAAGGCGGCGGTCATCCAGTCGATGACGCGCGCGGAGCGGCGCAACCCGAAACTGCTGAACGCCTCGCGCAAGCGCCGGGTGGCGGCGGGGTCCGGGACCACGGTGCAGGAGGTCAACCGCCTGCTGAAGGAGCATATGGAGATGGGCCGCGCGATGAAGCGGCTCAAGGGCATGGGCGCCCTGAAGGGGCTGGGCGCGGCGATGGGCGTCGGCGGGCCGACGCCGGAGGAGATCGCCGGCGCGGCGGGGCCGGCCGGGGCGCCGGGCGCGCTTCCGGGGGGCCTCGCGGGCGGTTTCGGGGGCGGCTTGCCCGGCGGGCTTCCGGGCGCGCTCGGCGGCGGCCTCCACGGCGGGTTCGCGGCGTCCGGGCGGCGCGGCCGCGGCCGGGCGCGCGCGAAGAGGTGAGGGAACGGACCCGGCGCGGCCGGGACAACGACCGGGACACAGGGGAGACAACGGACAGATGGCATTGAGGATTCGCCTGGCGCGCGGCGGCGCCAAGAAGCGGCCCTTCTACCGGATCGTGGTGGCGGAGAACACCGCGCCCCGCGACGGCCGCTTCGTCGAGAAGATCGGCACCTACGACCCCATGGTGCCCAGGGACCATCCCCGGCGCCTCTCGGTGGACGAGGAGCGGGCGCGCTACTGGCTTTCCGTCGGCGCGCGGCCGACCGAGCGGGTCCACAAGTTTTTCGGGGCGCTCGGCCTCATGCCGGCCTACGAAATCCGCGAGCAGCCGAAGAAGTCCGCGCCGCGCAAGAAGCGCCTGGAGCGGGAGGCGGCGGCGGCCGAGAAGGCCGCCGCCTGACCGGGACGCGGCCGTGGCGCGGGGCGGCGCGCGCGGGCCGGCCGGCGCGGGCCGGACGGTGCTGATGGGCGCGATCGCCGGCGCGCACGGCGTGGGCGGCCTCGTCCGCCTCAAGAGCTTCGCCGAAAGGCCGGAGGACATCGCGGCCTACGGCCCGCTGTCCGGCGAGGACGGCGGGCGGTTCGAGGTCGAGGTCCGCGGCCGCGCCAAGGGGGCGCTGGTCGCGCGGATCGCCGGCGTCGAGGACCGCGACGCGGCTGAGCGGCTCAAGGGAACCCGGCTCTACCTCCCGCGCGCCGCCCTGCCGCCGCCGGAGCCGGGGGAGTTCTACCACGCGGACCTGGTCGGGCTGCGCGCGGAGCGGCCGGACGGCGCGCCGGTGGGCGAGGTCGTCGCCGCGCACGATTTCGGCGCCGGCGACCTGATCGAGGTGCGCCTGGCGGGAAGCCGGAAAACCGTGCTGCTGCCCTTCGACGCCGCCACCGTGCCGGAGGTGGACCTCGACGGCGGGCGGCTCACGGTCGATCCCATGCCCGGCCTGCTGGACGAGGCCGGGGAGTCCGGCGCGGCGGGCGGGGAGGGGGCGTGACCGCCGGCCGGCCGGCCGGGCCGTGGCGGGCCGCGGTCCTGACGCTGTTCCCGGAGGCCTTTCCGGGGCCGCTCGGCCTGTCGCTGGCGGGAAGGGCGCTGCGGTCCGGCGTCTGGGCGCTCAAAACGCTGGACATCCGGGATTTCGCGCGCGATAAGCACCGCTCCGTGGACGACGCCCCCTTCGGCGGCGGCGCCGGCATGGTGTTGCGGGCCGACGTGGTGGACGCGGCGCTGGCCGCGGTCGAGGGGGAGCCGGGGCGCCGGGTCTACCTCTCGCCCCGGGGGCGGCGCTTCGACCAGGCGATGGCGGCGGAGTGGGCCGCCGGGCCGGGCGCGGTGCTGGTCTGCGGGCGGTACGAGGGCCTCGACCAGCGCGTGATCGAGGCCCGCGGGCTGGAGGAGGTCAGCCTCGGCGACTTCGTCCTCTCCGGCGGGGAGGCCGCGGCGCTGGCGGCGCTGGAGGCCTGCGTCAGGCTGCTGCCGGGCGTCGTCGGCGCGGCGGAGGGGTTGGTCGAGGAGAGTTTCGCGGCGGGGCTGCTGGAGTATCCGCACTACACCTGGCCCAGGGAGTGGAACGGCATGGCCGCGCCCGAGGTTCTGCTCTCCGGCCACCACGCGCGCATCCGGGCGTGGCGCCGCGAACGGGCGGAGCGGCTGACGCGGGAACGCCGCCCGGACCTGTGGGCGCGGTATCTGGAGCAACGGGACGGCGCGGCGGCCGGGGCCGCCGCCGGACGGGACTTGGAGCGGGACGGATGAACATCGTCGAGCGGATCGGCCGGGAGCAGGCCGAGGAGATCGCGGCCGGGCGGCCGATCCCGGATTTCGGGCCGGGCGACACGCTCCGGGTCCATGTCAAGGTGGTCGAGGGCACGCGCGAGCGCGTCCAGGTCTTCGAGGGCGTGTGCATCGCGCGCAAGGCCGGCGCGATCGAGGCCAATTTCACCGTCCGCAAAATCTCCTACGGTGAGGGCGTGGAGCGCGTGTTCCCGCTGTACTCGCCCCGCATCGCGCGGATCGAGGTGGTGCGGCGCGGCCGGGTGCGCCGGGCCAAGCTCTATTACCTGCGGGGGCGGCGCGGCAAGGCGGCGCGCATCCCCGAAAAGGTCACGAGGCCGGCGCGCAAGCCGGCCGCCGCGCCGGCGGAATAGCCGGCCGCGCGCCCGCCGCGAGCCGGGGGCGCGATCGCGAACCACCGGAAGAGGAGACGCGGGGATGGCGAAGCCGCGCACGTTGTTCGACAAGATCTGGGACGCCCACCTGGTCCACCGCCAGGAGGACGGGACCTGCCTGATCTACATCGACCGCCACCTGGTCCACGAGGTGACCAGCCCGCAGGCGTTCGAGGGGCTGCGCCAGGCCGGGCGCGGGGTGCGCCGCCCCGACCTGACGCTGGCCGTCGCCGACCACAACACGCCCACCACCGACATTTCCGAGGGCATCGCCGAGGAGGATTCGCGCATCCAGGTCGAGACGCTGGAGGCGAACGTGAAGGCGTTCGGCGTCCCCTATTTCGGCCTGGAGGACGAGCGCCGCGGCATCGTCCACATCATCGGCCCGGAGCAGGGCTTCACCCAGCCCGGCATGACCATCGTGTGCGGCGACAGCCACACCGCGACCCACGGCGCCTTCGGGGCGCTGGCCTTCGGCATCGGCACCTCCGAGGTCGAGCATGTGCTGGCGACCCAGACCCTGGTCCAGGCGCCGGCGAGGAACATGCGCATCTCGGTGGAGGGCGCGCTGCCGCTCGGCGTCACGGCCAAGGACGTCATCCTCGCCATCATCGGCGAGATCGGCACCGCCGGCGGCACCGGCCATGTGGTCGAGTTCGCCGGCGACGCCATCCGCGGCCTGTCGATGGAGGCGCGGATGACGGTCTGCAACATGGCGATCGAGGCCGGCGCGCGGGCCGGCATGATCGCGCCGGACGAGACCACCTTCGACTACCTCCGGGGCCGGCCGATGGCGCCGAAGGCCGGCGCCTGGGAGCAGGCGGTCGCCTGGTGGCGCACGCTCCCCTCCGACGAGGGCGCGGCCTACGACAGGGAGGTGACGCTGCGCGCGGCGGACATCGCGCCGCAGGTCACCTGGGGCACCAACCCCGAGGAAGTGATCCCCGTTACCGGCAACATCCCCGACCCCGCCGGGATCGCGGACGAGGGGCGGCGCGCCAAGATCGCCCGCTCGCTCGAATACATGGGGCTGGAGGCCGGCGCGCCGATCTCGCGCGTGGCGGTGGACAAGGTGTTCATCGGCTCCTGCACCAACGGCCGGATCGAGGACCTGCGCGCCGTCGCCGAGGTGGCGCGGGGCCGCCGGGTCGCCGACGGCGTGCACGCGATGATCGTCGCCGGCTCCGGCCTGGTGCGCGAACAGGCCGAGGAGGAAGGGCTGGGCGAGGTGTTCCGCGCCGCCGGCTTCGACTGGCGCAAGGAGCCGGGCTGCTCCATGTGCCTCGCCATGAACGCCGACCGGCTGGAGCCGGGGGAGCGCTGCGCCTCGACCTCCAACCGCAATTTCGAGGGCCGCCAGGGTTTCGGCGGGCGCACCCACCTGGTCAGCCCCGCCATGGCCGCCGCCGCCGCCATCGCCGGCCGGCTGGCCGATGTGCGCGAACTGGCCGACGGTTAGGGAGAAGAGGCATGGAGCCGTTCCGGACCCATCGCGGCGTCGCCGCGCCGCTGGAGATGATCAACATCGACACCGACAAGGTGATCCCCAAGCAGTTCCTGAAGACGATCCGGCGCACCGGCCTCGGCAAGCACCTGTTCAACGAGATGCGCTACAACGCCGACGGGTCGGAGAACCCGGACTTCGTGCTGAACAAGCCGGGCTGGCGCGGCGCCAGCATCCTGGTGGCCGGGGACAATTTCGGCTGCGGCTCCTCGCGCGAGCACGCGCCCTGGGCGCTGCTGGACTTCGGCGTGCGCTGCGTGATCTCGACGAGTTTCGCCGACATCTTCTACAACAACTGCTTCAAGAACGGCATCCTGCCGATCAAGGTTTCGAAGGCGGAGCTGGACGCGCTGATGGACGACGCCCGCCAGGGCGCCAACTCGGTGCTCGACATCGACCTGGAGACGCAAGAGATCGGCCGGCCGAACGGCGAGAGGATCGCCTTCGAGGTCGAGCCGTTCCGCCGCCACTGCCTGCTGAACGGCCTCGACGACATCGGGCTGACGCTGGAGAAGGGCGCCGCCATCGACGCCTTCGAGGCGCGCCGCGCGGCCGAGCAGCCCTGGGCCTAGGCGAGGGCGCGCCCCCCGCCCCCGCCCTATCGCGACCGCGGAAGGACATCATGGCGTCGAACAGGAAACTGCTGGTGCTGCCCGGCGACGGCATCGGCCCCGAAGTGGTTGGCCAGACCCTGCGCGCGGTGGACTGGCTGGCGAAAAACCGCTCGGCCAGCTTCGACCTCCAGGAGGCCCCGGTCGGCGGCGCCTCCTGGGACCGGCACGGAACGCCGCTCACCGACGAGACGCTGGCCGACGCGATGGCGGCGGACGCGGTGCTGTTCGGCTCGGTCGGCGGCCCGCGCTACGACGACCTGCCCTTCGAACAGAAGCCGGAGCGCGGCCTGCTGCGCCTGCGCAAGGAAATGGACCTGTTCGCCAACCTGCGGCCCGCCATCGTGTTCGGCCCGATGGCCGGCGCCTCCAGCCTCAGGCCGGAACTGGTCGAGGGGCTGGACATCCTGATCCTGCGCGAGTTGACCGGCGGCATCTATTTCGCCGAGCCGCGCGGCATCGAGGACCTGCCCGACGGCACGCGCAAGGGGTACGACACCAACCTCTACACCACGCCGGAGATCGAGCGGATCGGCCGCGTGGCGATGGACCTCGCGCGCAAGCGGCGCGGCAAGGTGACCTCGGTCGAGAAGGCGAACGTGATGATGTCCGGCGTGCTGTGGCGCGAGACCATGGCCGCGCTGTTCGCGGCCGAGGGCGGGGGCCTCGAGACGGAGCACATGTACGCCGACAACTGCGCGATGCAGCTTGTGCGCGACCCTCGGCAGTTCGACGTGATCGTCACCGACAACCTGTTCGGCGACATGCTCTCGGACTGCGCGGCGATGCTGACCGGCTCGCTGGGGATGCTGCCCTCGGCCTCGCTCGGCGCGGCGGACCCGGACACCGGCAAGCGCCACGCGCTCTACGAGCCGGTGCACGGCTCGGCGCCGGACATCGCCGGCAAGGGGATCGCCAACCCGATCGCCGAACTGCTGAGCTTCTCGATGGCGCTGCGCTACTCCTTCGACATGGGCGCCGACGCCGACGCCATCGACGCCGCGATCGGCCGCACGCTGGCCGGGGGCGCGCGCACCGCCGACATCGCGCAGGACGGCATGGAGACGGTCTCCACCTCCGGGATGATGGACGCCATCCTCGCGGAACTGGACAAGGCGGCCTGACGGCGCCGGCGGACGGGCGGAGGAGCGCGATGGGATACAGGATCGCGGTGGCCGGCGCGACGGGGGCCGTCGGCCGGGAGATGCTGCAAACGCTGGCGCAGCGGGACTTCCCCGCCGACGAGGTGGCGGCGCTCGCCTCCGAGGCGTCGATCGGCAAGGAGGTCTCCTACGGCGAGGAGCGCACGCTGAAGGTCGAGTCCCTGAAGGCGCACGACTTCGCGCGGACCGACATCTGCCTGTTCTCGGCCGGCGGCGCGGTTTCGGGCGAGTTCGCGCCGAAGGCGGCGGCGGCCGGCTGCCTGGCGGTCGACAACTCCTCGCGCTGGCGGATGGAGGCGGACGTGCCGCTGGTGGTGCCGGAGGTGAACGCCCACGCGCTCGCCGGCGCGCGCGCGCGCAACATCGTCGCCAACCCCAACTGCTCGACGGCCCAGCTGGTGATGGCGCTGAAGCCGCTGCACGACGCCTTCGCGGTGCGCCGCGTCGTCGTCGCGACCTACCAGTCGGTCTCCGGGGCCGGCAACGCCGGCATGGACGAGTTGTTCGAGCAGACCCGCGCGGTCTATGTGAACGATCCCGTCGAGAAGGAGAAGTTCACCAAGCGGATCGCCTTCAACTGCATCCCCCATATCGACGCCTTCATGGACGACGGCTCGACGCGGGAGGAGTGGAAGATGGCGGCGGAGACCCGCAAGATCCTCGATCCCGACATCCGCCTGGTCGCCCATTGCGTGCGCGTGCCGGTCTTCATCGGCCATGCCGAGGCGGTGTTCGTCGAGACCGCGCGCCCGGCCGGGGAGGACGAGGCGCGCGCCGCCATGAACGCCTTCCCCGGCGTCGTCGTGGTGGACCACCGCGAGGACGAGGGCTATGTGACGCCGCAGGAATGCGCCGGCGAGGACGCGGTCTACATCAGCCGCGTGCGCCGCGACCCGACGGTGGCGAACGGGCTGGCGTTCTGGTGCGTGTCCGACAACCTGCGCAAGGGCGCCGCGCTCAACGCCGTGCAGATCGCCGAGGCGCTGGTCGAACGCGGGCATTTGCGCGCCGCCGCCTGACCGGGGCCCGGCGGCGGCGATCCCGCGCGCCGTTTTTCGCTTGCCGGACCGCCGCGAATCGCGGAAGGTCCGATTCGGCTGGCGGTTGCGGAGGCCCCTCCGGGCCTTCCCGCGCCCGCGCGACGGTTTCGCGATTTCCCCGAAGGGACGAGAACGATGGTCGATACGCAACTCGGAAGCGGCGGCGTCGATTACGAGGGCACGAGCGGCGCCGACCTGATCACCGGCGGGTCCGGGGCGGACACGATCACCGGCCTGGCCGGCGCCGACACGATCTGGGGCGAGAACGGCGCCGACCGGATCTTCGGCCACGGCGGCGACGACTCCCTGGTCGGCGGCGCCGGGGACGATACGGTCGAGGGCGGCTTCGGCGCCGACATCCTGATCGGCGGCGCCGGCGGCGACCAGCTCGACGGTCACGAAGGCGACGACACGATTTACGGCGACACCGGGAAGACAGGCAGCGGCGCCGACCTGATCTACGGCGGCGACGGCGCCGATCTCGTTTACGGCAACGGCGGTCACGACACGATCGTCGGCCAGGCGGGCGCCGACCTGATTTATGGCGACGACGGCAACGACGTTATCCACGGCGAGGATGGCGACGACACGATACTCGGCGGCAAGGGCAACGACTCGATCGACGGCGGGACCGACGACGACGCGATTTCGGGCGAGGACGGCAACGACACGCTTTCCGGCGACGACGGGGCCGATCTGCTGGCCGGCGGCAAGGGCAACGATTCGATCGACGGCGGGGCCGGCGCCGACACGGTCTCCGGCGAGGACGGCAGGGACACGATCGACGGCGGCGCCGGCGCCGACGCGCTGTACGGCGGCGACGGCAACGACTCGATCGCCGGCGGCTCCGGCGACGACACGATCGACGGCGGCGACGGGAAAGACACGCTTTCGGGCGGCGGCGGCGAAGACGCGCTTTCCGGCGGCAAGGGTAACGACGCGATCGCCGGCGGCGGCGGCGGCGACCTCCTGGATGGCGGCGACGGCAAGGACACGCTTTCCGGCGACGGGGGCAACGACACGCTCTCCGGCGGCGACGGCGACGACAGGTTGTACGGCGGCGCCGGCGACGATGTGCTGTACGGCGGCGACGGCAAGGACACGCTTTCCGGCGGCGAAGGCGCCGACACCTTCTATGTCCGCGAGGAGACCAAGATCGCGGACCGCGGGGCCGGCGATGTCGTCATCCACCAGGGCGCCGAGGGGAACGACAGGCTGAAGGGCGGCAAGTCGGCCGACACGATCCAGGGTCTCGGCGGCAACGATGTGCTCTCCGGCGAGGCCGGCGCCGACGCGCTGTACGGCGGCGACGGCGACGACACGCTTTACGGCGGCGGCGGCAACGACGCGCTGTACGGCGGCGCGGGCAACGACACGCTGTACGGCGGCGGCGGGGTCGACACCTTCTACGTGGAGAGCAGGTCCGAGATCGCGGACCTGGACACCGGCGGCGAAACCGATGTCGTGATCTTCTGGGGCGGGGACGGCAACGACTCCCTCGTCGGCACGGACGCCGCCGACACGATGTCCGGCAATGGCGGCGACGACACGATCCGCGGCGGCGCGGGGAACGACAGGATCGACGGCGGGACGGGCAACGACCTGCTCGATGGCGGCGGCGGCGCCGACACGCTTTCGGGCGGCTCCGGCGACGACACGCTCTCCGGCGGCGCCGGCGCCGATTCGCTGTACGGCGGCGCCGGCGACGACAGGCTTTACGCCGGCTCCGGCGGCGACTCCTTGTACGGGGGAGCCGGCAACGACACGTTCTATGTCCAGGACGCGAGCCAAGTGGCCAGCCGGGGCTACAACCCGGCCCACGATGTCGTCGTCATCCAGGGCACGTCCGGTTCCGACGCGCTGACCGGCTTGGCCGGAGCCGACTCGATTCTCGGCGACCGCGGGAACGACACGCTCGACGGCGGCGGCGGCGGCGACACGCTCTCCGGCGGCGCCGGGGCCGACGCGCTTTCCGGGGGCGGCGGCGACGACCGGCTGTACGGCGGCGACGGGGCCGACACGCTCTCCGGCGGCGCCGGGGCCGACACTTTCTACGTCGAGGACATCGCGGAGATCGCGGACTTCACCGCCGGCGAGGACGCGGTCGTCCATTGGGGCACGACCGGCGCCGACATGCTGACCGGGACGGGCGGCGCCGACACGATGTCCGGCAACGCCGGCGACGACACGATTTCCGGCGGGGCCGGGGGCGACCTGATCGACGGCGGTTCGGGGAACAACGCGCTCTACGGCGGCCCCGGCGCCGACACTTTCTGGGTCAACGACGCCTCGGAGGTGAAGGATTTCGACCGCGACGAGGGCGACGTGATCTTCAATGTCGCCGGCGGGCCCGGGGACGGCGTTCCGCCCGTCGCGACCGCGACCCCGGGGGCGGACAGGATCGTCGGCACGGCCGCCGACAACTTCCTCTCCGGCGGGTCGGGCGACGACACCGTCTCCGGCGGCCACGGGGACGACATCCTGTACGGCAACCAGGGCCTCGACCTGCTGGACGGCGGCCACGGCGACGACCGGCTGTACGGCGGACAGAACTCGGGCACGCCCAGGGCGACGGACGACAGCGACAAGACGCTCCGGCGCGACGGCGTGGAGACGCTTTCCGGCGGCTGGGGCGACGATGTGCTCTACGGCAATGTCGGCGACGACCTGATGCATGGCGGCTGGGGCGCGGACAGGCTCTACGGCGGGCAGGAGGACGACACGCTTTCGGGCGGCCAGGGCAACGACGAACTCTACGGCAACAAGGGCGACGATGTGCTCTCCGGCGGCGCCGGCGACGATGTGCTGAGGGGCGGGCCGGGCGCCGACACGCTGTTCGGCGGGGCGGGCGCCGACACCTTCTACGTGGAGAGCCGGAGCGAGGTCGCCGATTACAACGAGGCGGAGGGCGATCTCATCCGACTGACCGGCCAGCAGCCGGCGGACAGCGCCCCCGCCGACGGCTGACCCGTCGGCGGGGCGCGGCGTCGAAAGCCGCGGCCCCCGCCGCTTGCCCGCGGATCGCCCGTCGGGTAGCCTGCCGGCGCGCGAGGGCTTCGGGGCGGGAACCTGCGATGGCGGCGGAACGGCGGCTTCTGACCCGGGTGGTCCTGAAGAACTACAAGAGCTTCGCGGCCTGCGACGTCTCGCCGGCGCAACTGTGTTTCCTGGTCGGCCGCAACGGGTCGGGCAAGAGCAACTTCCTCGACGCGCTCCGCTTCATCGCCGACTCGCTCCGCCAGTCCCTCGACCACGCGCTCCGTGACCGCGGCGGCATCCACGAGGTGCGGCGGCGCTCCGGCGGACTCGGGCGTCCGGCCGGTTTCGGAATGCGCATCGAGTTCAATTTGCCGAATGGCGCTCGGGGGCGTTTCGCATTCTCCATGAAATCGAAGAAGGAAGGCGCTTACGAGATCAATCGCGAGGACTGTATCGTTGTTGCGCCGGAAAATCGTGGGACGTACTTTTACAGTGTGAAAAGCGGGAAAGTTATCCTCAGCAATTTTCAGTCGCCGCCGGCCGCCGCCGCCGACCAGATGTACCTTGTGCGGGCATCGGGCGCGAGAGAGTTCCGAGCGGCGTACGCCGCGTTGTCGAACATGGGCTTCTATAACCTGAACCTGCAAGCCCTCCGCGACCCGCAACCTTCGGACCCCGGCGATCTCCTTCAACGCGACGGGCGCAACGCCGCCAGCGTTCTGGATAACTTGAAACGGTACGCGCCGGAGGCGAAGGAGCATATCGAAGAGTATCTCGAAAAGGTCGTTCCCGGCCTGGTTTCGGTGGAACGCAGACCCTTCGGCGGCAGGGAGACCCTTGAGTTCTCGCAAGAAAATCCCGCGAGTGCGAAGCCTTGGCGTTTTTCCGCCGGCCAGATGTCGGACGGGACGCTGCGCGGGCTGGGCGTGCTGCTTGCGCTGTTCCAGGGCGGCGGCAACGGCCGTGCGAGGCCAGGCCTCATCGGCATCGAGGAACCGGAGGTCGCGCTCCATCCCGGCGCCGCCGGGGTTTTGATCGACAGCCTGCGCGACGCCGCCGCGCGGACGCAGGTTCTGGTGACGAGCCACAGCCCGGACCTGCTGGACGACAAGGACATCTCGGCGGATTCTATCCTCGCTGTCGAAGCCGAGCACGGCGAGAGCCGCGTCGGGTCTCTCGACGAGGTGAACCGCTCGGTGCTCAAGGACCGCCTTTATACGGTCGGGGAACTGCTCAAAATGGGCCAGATTGAGCCGGACCCGGTCGCTTGTACGCCGCGATCGAAACAAGTGGACCTTTTCGGTCTTTAGCCATGAACAAGATCGCGGTGATCGTCGAAGGGCACGGCGAATACGAAGCGCTGCGCCTCCTGCTTCAGAGAATCGCCGCGACAGTGCCGCCGCTTCATTATGTCGAGATTCCGCGCCCGATTCGAATTAGCCGCTCGATGCTGCCTCGCGAAGGAGAATTGGAAAGGGCCGTGGAACTTGCCGCCCGAACCGCCGGAGACACGGGCGGCATCCTTATCCTGCTCGACGCGGACGACGATTGTCCGGCCGAACTCGGCCCGGCGCTTCTGGCCCGCGCCCGCGCCGCGCGGTCGGATTTCGACATCCGCGTGGTGCTGGCCAAGGCCGAATACGAGGCTTGGTTTCTGGCCGCCGGCTCTTCGATCCATGGACTGCACGGCCTCGACATTTCCGCGTCGCCGGCCGACCCGGAAGCGGTAAGGGGCGCCAAGGAATGGCTGACGGCGCGTATGCCCTGTGGCCAGCCATACGACCCGATCCTCCACCAGGCCGCGTTCACCGCCGTATTCGACCTCGACGCCGCCCGCCGGGGCGCGCCCTCCTTCGACAAGATGTGGCGCGACGTACAGGCCGTGCCCGCCGCCCCGGCGTAGCGCCGGCGCCCCTCTCCTACAATCCCGGCGCCCCTCTCCTACAACCCCAGCGCCCCGCCCAGCCCGTATTTCGCGGCGAGCGCCGAGAGTTTGTCCCAGGTTGCGTCCTCGACCGGCACGCCGTCCTGTTCGCGGGCCAGCCGCGCGCGATGTTCGACCTCGCCGGGGTAGAGCACTTCCTCGAACCCCTCGGCCGGCGCGGTGTCCTTCAGGTACATGGCGAAGTCGGTCACCTCCGCCTTGAATGTCTCCAGGTCGCGGAAGGCCGACACCTTGAAGGCCGCCATGAAGCAGCCGTCGTTGTGCCGGCCGGTCGGCTCCACGCCGTGGCCGAGGCCGGTCAGGATGCCCGAGAACACCTCCACCATCGCCGACAGCCCGTAGCCCTTGTACCCCTCCGTCCCGCCGAGCGGCAGCAGCGGCCCGCCGGCGTAGAAATCCTCCGGGTCGGCGGTGGCGCGGCCGTCCCTGTCCACGACCCAGCCCTCCGGGATCGCCGCGCCGCGCGCGCGGGCCAGCGCGATCTTGCCCGCCGCCACCGCCGAGGTCGCCATGTCCACGAAAAACGGGCCGTCGAGGTTGGACGGCATGGCGATGGCGACCGGGTTGGTGCCGAGCCGCTTCTCGCGCCCGCCGAAGGGGGCGACATGCTTCGGCCCGCGCCCCGAATCGGCGGTGATCAGCGCGATCATCCCGCGCTCCGCCGCCATCAGGGGATAGCTGGCGAGCCGGCCGATATGGCCCTGGCGGAACACCGTGGCGGCGGCCACGTTCGCGCTTTCCGCCTTCTCGATGAGGCGCCTCGCGGCGCGCTCGTTGACGGTGTAGCCGAAGCCCCAATGCCCGTCCACGACCAGGGTCGCGGGCGATTCCCGCACGACCTCCCATGGGGCGCCCGGCACGATATGGCCCTTGTCCACCCGGTCGATATAGGTGGGGATCTGGATGATCCCGTGGCTGTCGTGCCCGGCGAGGTTGGCGTCGACGACATGGCGCGCCACCACCTCCGCCTCCTCCTCCGGGACGCCGGCGCCGCGCAGCAGCGCGTCGGCGATGGCGCGCAGGCGTTCCGCCTTTACGGTGGGCATCGGCCGTCCTCCCCCGTTATTCGTGGCCGCCCGACGGCATGGGCAGGCCCCAGTGCCCCGGCCCGGGCCAGTCGAGGCCGAGGTTTTCCCGCAGCGTGGCGCCGGCGTACTCCTTGCGGTGCAGGCCCCGGCGCTGCAGTTCGGGGACGACGTATTTCACGAAGTCCTCGTAGGCCCCCGGCACATGTGTCGCCGCGACGACGAAGCCGTCGCAGGCGCGGGTCTCGAACCACTCCTCCATGATGTCGGCGACGTCCTTGCCGCTGCCGACCCAGGGGTTGTGCAGCAGGCCGCGGCCGCTGAAACGCATGAACTCGCGCGGCGTGGGGTTGGCCTTGCCGCTGTCCGCGAGCACGCGGTCGCGGATGCCCTGGATGCCCTGCATCCCCGTAAGCTCCTCGGTCGCCAGCGGCTCGTCGAGGCCGCGCCGGGCGAAGTCGAAGTTGAGCGCCTCCGACAGCAGCGAGAGCTGGTCGAGGTCGGTGGGCAGCTTGTCGATCAGCGCGCGCTTGTCCTCGGCCTCGGCGCGGGTCTCGGCGGCGACGCAGTGGGCCAGCGCCGCGACGGCCACCTTGTCCGGGTCGCGGCCGCGCTCGGCGATCATGCCCTTGAAGGCGGCGTATTCCCGCCTTCCGATCTCCAGCGTCGGATAGGCGACGAAGACCAGTTCGGCCCAGCGCGCCGCGAAGCGCAGCCCGCGCCCGCTCTGCCCGGCCTGGATCAGCACCGGGTGGCCCTGCGGCGAGCGCGGCACGGTGAACGGCCCGCGCGAGCGGTAGTACTGGCCCTCGTAATCGAGGCGGTGGATCTTCGACGGGTCGGCGAAGCGGTTGTTCGCCTTGTCGTTCAGGATCGCGTCGTCCTCCCAGGCGTTCCAGTGGCCCAGCACGATCTCCAGGAACTCGTCGGCCCGGTCGTAGCGCGCATCGTGCTCCAGCACCTCGGTCCGGCCCATGTTCATCGCCTCGCCGTCGTTCAGCGAGGTGACGATGTTCCACGCCGCGCGCCCCTTGCTCATCAGGTCGAGGGTCTGGAAGACGCGGGCGACATGGAACGGCTCGTAATAGGTGGTCGAATAGGTCGAGCCGAGGCCGAGCCGCTCGGTCGCCATGCCCATGGTCATCAGCACCGTCACCGGGTCCATCTTGACGCAGCGGATGCCGCCCTCGACCGTGTGCTCGTGGTTGCCGCCGTACATGTCGGGCATGGCGAGCCGGTCGTCGAAGAAGCCGACATGGAACCGGCCCGCCTCCAGCACGCGCGCGAGATGGCGGTAGAAGTCCGGCGAGGTCGAGTCGGTCCGGGAGGTCGAGTCGGTCCGGGAGTCCGGATGGCGCCAGGAGGCCGCGAAATTGGTGCAGTTCTGCGCCTGGAGGAAGGCGACGAGGGTCATCTGGCGCAAGGCTGCGTACTCCCCGCGGGTGGTCCGGGAGCCGAACCCTAGCCGCGCCGCCCGAACCTGTCGATGCCCGCGCGCGAATTAGCGGCAGCGCGATGGGAGAGGCGCGCGAGCGGCCTTCCGCCGGCTTGTCCGGCGCCGGGCCGGGCGTTATTTTGCCGCCTTCGCGCGGGCGCCTCGTCGGCCCGCTTCGGGAGGGGACGGGCATCCGATGGCCGCGCGCCGCGAGAAAATCCTTATCCTCGGTTCCGGCGCCGCCGGGCTGACCGCCGCCATCTACGCCGCCCGCGCCGGCATGGAGCCGCTGGTGCTCGCCGGGCTGCGGCCGGGCGGGCAGATGACGATCACCACCGACGTGGAGAACTATCCGGGCTTCGCCGAGGTCGTGCAGGGGCCGTGGCTGATGGAGCGGATGGAGGCGCAGGCCCGCCAGGTCGGCGCGCGGATCGTCCAGGACATCGCGGTCGCCTTCGACGCCTCGCGCCGCCCCTTCGAGGCGCGCGGCGACAGCGGCGCCCGCTACCTCGCCGACACGGTCGTCGTCGCGACCGGGGCGGAGGCGCGCTGGCTCGGCCTGGAAAGCGAGGCGCGGTTCAACGGCCGCGGCGTGTCGGCCTGCGCCACCTGCGACGGCTTCTTCTTCCGGGGCAAGCCGGTGGTCGTCGTCGGCGGCGGCAACACGGCGGCGGAGGAGGCGCTCTACCTCGCCAACCTCGCCTCGCGCGTCACGCTGGTGCACCGGCGCGACCGGCTGCGCGCCGAGCGCATCCTCCAGGACCGGCTGTTCCGCAACGACAGGATCGAGATCGCCTGGAACGCGGTCGTCGACGAAATCCTCGGCGGCGCGAGGCCGATGGGCGGCGTCGAGGCGGTGCGGGTCCGCGACACGCTCTCGGGCGGCGCGCGCGACATCCCGGCCGAGGGCTGCTTCGTCGCCATCGGCCACGACCCGGCGACGGAAATTTTCGCCGGCCGGCTGGAGCGCGATTCCGACGGCTACATCCTGGTCGAGCCGGGGACGACCCGGACCAGCGTGCCCGGCGTCTTCGCCGCCGGCGACTGCGCCGACAAGGTGTACCGCCAGGCCGTGACGGCGGCCGGCCTCGGCTGCATGGCCGCGCTGGAGGCCGAAAAACACCTCGCCGCCCTGGAAGACGCCGCCCGCCCCGCCGCCGCGGACTGACGGGGGGCGGGGCGCCGGGACGGCCGGCTCCGGCCGCGCCCTCTTCCTTCCGGGGCGCGTTTGCGGCACATTGCGGGCGGGGGGCGCGGCCGGGCGCGGGAGGCCCGGGTTCGGGACGGCGGAACGGGCGATGGACTGGGACAAACTCCGTGTCTTCCACGCGGTCGCGGAGGCCGGAAGCTTCACCCACGCGGGCGAGACGCTGAACCTCAGCCAGTCCGCCGTGAGCCGGCAGGTCGGGCACCTGGAGGAAAGCGTCAGCGCGGCGCTGTTCCACCGCCACGCGCGCGGCCTGATCCTGACCGAACAGGGCGAAATCCTCTACAAGACCGCGCGCGACGTGTTCGCCAAGCTGGCGACCGCCGAGGCGCTGATCGGGGAGGGCCGCGAGCGGCCGAAGGGGCCGCTGCGCATCGCCGCCACCGTCGCCTTCGGCTCGACCTGGCTCGCCGCGCGCATCGGCGGCTTCCTCGAACTCTATCCCGAAATCTCGGTCAGCCTGCTGATCGGCGACCACGAACTCGACCTCTCCATGCGCCAGGCCGATGTCGCGGTGCGCCTGACCCCGCCGCGCCAGCCGGACCTGATCCAGCGCCACCTGCGCACGATCCGCTTCCACCTCTACGCCGCGCCGTCCTACCTGGAGCGCAACGGCACGCCGCGCTCGGTCGAGGACCTGCGCGCGCACCGGATCGTCGTGTACGGCGATTCGCTCCACCCGCCCTTTCCGCAGGTGAACTGGCTGCGCGACCTGGCGGCGGGCGGCGGCCGCGGCCGCGGCGCCCGCGCGGTGCAGGTGGACAACTACTACGCCATCTTCCGGGCGGTGCGGGGCGGCGTCGGCGTCGCCGCCCTGCCGGACTACCTCGCCGGCGAGGACGAGAACCTGGTGCGCCTGCTGCCCGACCTGGAAGGCCCCAGCGCGCCGGCCTATTTCGTCTATCCCGAGGAGTTGCGCCAGTCGAAGCGGATCGCGGTGCTGCGCGACTTCCTGATTTCGGAAGTGTCCAAGACCGCCTTCTGAGGCCGTCCGAGGCCGCCGTCCGCCGCCCCCTCCCGCGGCGCGAGCCATGCAAAAAACGCATGGCCGGTCTGTCCGATCGGGCATGGCGCCGGGGCGGTTTCGGCCTTATTCCTCTCCCGTATGCTTCCTCCGGGCGTCCCCCGCCCGGATCGGGGCCTTCGGGTCCCTCGTCTCCTGGACGTAAACCTCCCTGTTCGACTCGCCCCGGAGCCTCGCGGCTCCGGGGCTTTTCTCTCCGGCCTCCGTTTTCGCTTGCCCGGACCGGGCCGGGCCGGCAAGAAGCCCGCGCGTCCCGCCACGGGAAGGCTTTCGCGCATGGACGAACCCCGCCTCAGGTCGAAGCTGCTGGTCCAGGCCGGGGTGCGGCTGTGCTCCGAGCGCGGCGTGGCGGCGACGGTGGCGCGCCGGGGCGACCCCGACGCGGGCGCCGTCTATGTGAAGCTCAACCTGTTCGAGCGGGGCTGCGCCGTGCTGAACCGGGCGCGGACGGGCGAGGGGCGCATGGCCTGGCTGCGCGCCACCGGCGACGCCCCGGTGGCCGAGGCCGAGGCCGACGCCTGGCTCGAACGCGAGGCCGGCCGCGACCCCGACATCTGGGTCCTCGAGGTCGAGGACCGCGCGGGGCGCAACCCGTTCGAGGAGGCGCCGGCCTGACGGCGGCCGCCGCGCCCGCGCCCCGCGCGAAAGGACCCCGCTGCCTTGTCCCTGCCGAGATTCCTCCTCGCGCCTCCGCGCGGCCGGGCGGGCGGCCTCGCTTGCGCCGTGCTGTGCTCGATCGGGCTGGGCCTCGCGGTGGCGTTCGGGCGGGTGGCGTTCGACGGCGGCACGACGCCGCTTACGGTCGCGCTTTGCCGCTCGGCGTTCTCGGTCGTCTTCATGGCGGCGATGTGCCGGGCGGCCGGGCTGTCGCTGCGGCCGCCGCCCGGCCTGTGGCCGCACCTGCTGGCGCTGGGCCTGCTGTTCTCGCACATGGCCTACGGCAATGTCGGTTCGACCAGGTACATCCCGGTGAGCCTGGCGGCGCTGCTGTTCTTCGTGTACCCGCCCATGGTGGCGCTGCTCAACGCGGCGCTGGACCGCAAGCCGCCCGGCGCGGCGAAGATGGCGGCGATGGCGACCGCCTTCGCCGGCCTGGCCGTAATGCTCGGCGTCGATTTCGACGGCCTCGACCCGCGCGGCGTGGCGATCGGGTTGACGGCCGGGGCCGCCTGCGCCGTCAACATCGTCTGGATGAGCCGGCGGGCGCGCGGGCTGCACCCCTTCGTCATCGTGTTCCACCAGTCGAGCGTGGCGGCGGTCGTCATGGCGGGGCTGGCGGTCTGGACCGGGGAGTTCCGCTGGCCCGGCGCCGCGAGCGGCTGGTGGGGCCTGTGGGCGATCGTGCTGCTGCAGTCGTGCTCGATCCCGCTCTACTACTTCGCGATCCAGCGGATCGGGACGGAGCCGGCGGCGATGCTGAACAACCTGCAGCCGGTGGCGAGCATCGTCGCGGCGGTCGCGCTGTTCCAGGAGGCGCTGACGCCGGACCGGCTGGCCGGCGCGGCGATGGTGCTCGGCGGCATCCTGGCGATGCAGTGGAGCGACCGCCGGCGCCGCCGCGCCGCGTCCTCCTAGGGCGCCGCGCCCGGCGCGGGCCGTCTATACTGGGGCCGGCCGCGCGGCGGGGAGGCGCAAGCCCGATGGGCATGGACACGGAGCTGGAAATCGGGTGGTCGGTCGAGGCGCCGACCGACATCCTGGCGCGCGCGGCCGGCGCGGCGCGGATCGACCGCAACGCCGTCGTCGCCGGCGCGGCGGACGGCGAACTCGTCTACCCGTCGTTCTTCTGCGCCTCGCGGTCCGCCTGGATCAAGGCGCTGGCCTTCCTCTATGTGAGGAACGTGGATTTCCGCCTGTTCGTGTTCGCCGCGACCGCCGCGGGCGCGGAGGCCTGGCGCTACCGGCTCTATCCGGGGATGGACCCGTCGATGCGCGCGCTGATGCGGGAGATCGACGGCTGGGAGGCGCGGCGGCTGGAAGCCGTGGAGGACAAGGTCGTCGAGGTCTTCGAGCGGCTGCGCGAGGCGCCGCCGGGCGACGACATCCCCGCCCCCTGAGCGCCGGCGGGCCGCTACGCCGGCGGGTACCCGCGCCGGGCCGCGAGGAAGCGGTTCCGGTAGTGGAGGATCAGGAACACGCGCATGGCCGACGACATCGACACGCCGCCGCCGCCATGCGTCTCGACCGCGCGGGTGGCGAGCTGCCCCATGGTCACGCCGAGTTCGGCGGCGCAGTCCCTGGCCGCGTCCCAGAACGCCTCCTCCAGCCGGAAGCTGGTGCGGTGGCCGGCGACCTCCACATTGCGAATCTTCCGTTGCATGGCCCGATCGCCTCCGCCCGTTCCGGTCCCGGCCCGCGCCTCCCGTCCGGCCGGGTTCGCGCGGGTCGCCAATAACACCTTAGGAGGAAACTAGGCTCCGGGGCCGGCCCTGTCAAAAATTTTGTCCCTTGGCGGGACATTGTGTTATTCCGTTCCGGGGGAGTTCGGCATGGACGGATTCACGGGCAGGCAGTTGCGCGCCGGTCTGGCCTACACCGGGCTGACGGCGGCCGACCTCGCCGCGCGGGCCGGGATCGCCCGCAAGACGCTGGGCCGCTGGATGGCGCGGCCGGGCGAGGTGACCGGCCACCGGCGCACGCTGGACGCGGTGCGCGACGCCTTCCGGCGCGAGGGCTGCGACCTCCCGGAGATCGGCGCCCCGCGCCCGCCCGTCGTCGTCGTCCCGCTGCCGGCCGAACGTCTGGACCGGCTCGACGACCGTTTCTCCAATGTCCGCGCGCTGGGCGAGATCGCGCGGGAGACCCGCGTGCACGAATGCGTCGTCCACCGGCTGCGGCAGGCGACCGACCGGATCACATCGGTCTACGAGAAGGATGGGGAACTCCTGTTCGGCGCGATCGGCGGGTTCAACCCGTTCGTCCAGCCGGGCCAGAGGGGCGGCCGCCTCGTGGACATCCCCGACAGGGAGGTTTCGAGGTCCGCGGCGGAGCGCAACTGGCGGGCGCTGATCACCGGCGATCCCGTGTTTTCCTTCGTCCATCTGGGCAGCGTGAACTACACGATCCTGACGGTCCCTACGCGGCGCGCCGGATCGAACCGCTTCTCTCAGGCGGTGTCGACGGCGATACGAGGGATTCCGAACCTGAGCGGATAAAGGCGCGCGCGTCGAGCGTCGCCTGTATCGGCGCCGTATAGGCGAGCATCAGCGGAACGTCCTTGTCCCGGGCGCGCCACACCATGCCGGGCCACGCGAACCAGGCGCGATAGCGTCGCGCGATGCCCTTGGCGGCGATCGCGTGCTCGAGAAAGCTGACGATGTGCTGGGCGTCCCAAAGCTGGACCGCGACGGTGCGCGCGACCAGCGGAATGAGCGGGACCAGCAGCCGTGAGAACTCCGATTTGCGGCGGTCCGCCCGAATCCAGACTCCGCCGGAGTACATGACCCGGCCGGCGATGCTTTCCAGCCAGTCGAGGCATTCGCGCGACATGTCGATACGGGCCGGCGCGCCGTCGTTGTAAACGCCGTTCTCGCGGATCAGGTCCGCCATCGAACGCTCGTAGGTGTCGTACAGCGCGGCCGTGCCGGTGGCGATCGGTTCGGCTCCGGCGCGGACTACGATCGACGCGCCCCGGACCGCGACGGTATAGTCGGGATGATGGGCGTCGAAAGGCAGGGCGCCGCCCCGGTCCACGGCGTGGAACGCATCGAGGTTTCCCGTGATTTCGAGGCTCGCCCCGCGGCGCGCGACTTCCTCCCGCGCCGCCGCGAAAACCTGTCGCGCCAGCTTCTCCCGCCCGCCGGCGAAATGTGTGTCGAGGATCATCGCGTCCCTCCCGAAGCGTTGCTTCGGGAGGTTAGGGCCGGCGCCCCGGACAAAACTTCGCTCCCGGATCGATTCGGGCGAAAAACCGGAAGAAATTTTTTTCCATCTTGACGGGCGTCGCCCCGGCCCCCGGCGCGCCCCGGCCCCGCGCCGGGACCTGGCGGACGCCGCCGCCCGTTCCACCGTCCGGCGCCCCCGCCCCCGCCCCCCTGGACCTCGGATCGAGTCCGGGGCGCGCCGTTTCCCCCCGGCGCCGAAACGCGCTATACCGCGCGCCGGCGCGAGACGGCGGGCGAGGCGGCATGAGCGACGGAATCCCCTTCGACCGGGACTTCGAGGTCCCCCACGCCGTCCTGGAGCGCGTCGCGCCCGGCATCCGCCGGATCACGGCCCGCAATCCCGGCCCCTTCACCTTCCACGGCACCGGCACCTATGTGCTGGGCGAGGGCAGGGTGGCGGTGATCGACCCCGGCCCCGCGCTCCGCGAACATGTGGACGCGCTGCTCGAAGCCCTGAAGGGCGAGACGGTGACGCACATCCTGGTCACCCACACGCATATGGACCACTCCCCCGCCGCCGCCCCGCTGAAGGCGGCGACCGGCGCGCCGACCTGGGGCTTCGGCCCGCACGGCGGCGGCCGGTTTCGCGAGGGCGGCGCGGTCGAGGCCGGCGGCGACATGGAGTTCGCGCCGGACGAGACCGTGGGCGACGGCGCGCGGATCGAGGGCGACGGCTGGGCGGTGTCGTGCGTCCACACGCCGGGCCACACCTCCAACCACCTCGCCTTCGCCTGGGAGGAGCGGGGAATCCTGTTCCCGGGCGACCATGTGATGGGCTGGTCCACCAGCATCGTCTCGCCGCCCGACGGCGACATGGGCGACTACATGCGCAGCCTCGACAAGCTGCTGGCCCGCGACGATTCGCTCTACTACCCCACGCACGGGCCGGCGATCCGCGACCCGCTGCCCCTGGTGCGCGCCTTCGTCGCCCATCGCCGCGCGCGCGAGGACAAGGTCCTCGCCTGCCTGGAGGCCGGGATCGAGACCGTCGGCGCGATGGTCCCGGAAGTGTACGCCGACACCGCCGCCGCGCTGCACGCCGCCGCCGCGCGCTCGCTGCTGGCGACGCTGGTCCACCTGGTCGAGGAGGGGCGCGCCGAAGCCCTCGGCCCGCTTACCGTCGAGGGCCGCTACCGCTTGCCCGGCAAGTAACCCGCCGACCCTCGGGAGCGGTCAGCGGTAGCGCGGGTTCGGGCGCTCCTTGCGGTAGCCGAAGAAGGGATAGGCGGCGGGCGCGGGGAAGCCGGCCGCCTCGCGGCGCAGCGTCTCCTCCAGCATGAACTTCGTCACATCGACCAGCGGCAGGTCGAGCGCGTCGCGCGCCGGCAGGAAGGCGAGGTCCTCCAGTTCGCCGCTGCCGCCGAGTTCGCCGCTCAGGTCGTCGGCCCAGGCGCTGAAGAACCGGGCGTTGAACCGCACCGCGCGCGAGGCCGGCGTGATCGCGTGCCCGACATAGCCGAGCTTCGCCAGGTCCGGCGCGAGGCCGAGCGCGCGCATCCGCGCCCAGCTCTCGCCCGCGCCGCCGCCCGGATCGCCCGGCGCGCCGAGGACCAGCCCGGTCTCCTCGAAGGTCTCGCGCACCGCCGCGAGCGCGAAGACGCGCCCGCGCGCCGGATCGCTGGAGAGGCGGCGGCGCAGCTCGGCGTCGAGGTCGGTGGCGGGGACGGCGGCGCGGTCGGCCCGGTCCACCTTGCCGCCGGGGAACACCCAGACATCGTTGAACACCGCCTTGCGCCCGCGCCGCCCCATCAGCGCCTCGATCCCGCGCGGCCCCCGGCGCAGGACGAGCATACTGGCGGAGTCTTTCGGCCTGACCGGGCGCGGCCGGTCGGCCGGGCGCATCGGCAGCGAGCCGGGTTCGGGACCCGCGCCGGCGGGGACGGCGGACTCGGCGGACGCGCTCACGGGACCTCCGGGAAAGGACGGGAACAGCCGGCCGGCCGGCGGCGGCGCGCGACCGTACACCGCCCGGCGCGGAGAGGGAACCGCCCCGCGCGGGTCCGGGAGCGATGTCAGGTTTCCTCGTCCGGGCGGCGGATCGGGATCGCGGCGTCCGGGTCGGCCAGCGCCTTCAGGATGCGCCCCACCGTGCTCTCCGAGACCGCCCAGCCCTCGCGGCGCAGCAGGGCGGCGATCTTCGCCCTGCCCCATGTCGGCCGGTCCGCCCGCGTTGCGCGCACCGCCTCCACCAGCGCCGGCGGGCGGTGGGGCTGGCGCATCCGCAACGGCCGGCGCGAGCGCGGCTCCGGCCGCGCCGTCCAGCGATACAGCGTCGCCCGCGAAATACCCATCGCCCGGGCCGCTTCCTCCCCGGTCGCGCCTTGCTCGCGGGCGCGCTCCCACCGCGCCACCGCGTCGCGCCGGCGGGTCGCTTCCGCGCTCTCCTCGTCGTTCTCCCGCGACGCCGGCCGGGCCTCTCGGTCGAACCGCCGGCGCCGGTCGCCAATCCGCATGGGGGTCCTCCTTCGAATCGTTTGCTTCGCAACGAACGGCTTCGAGGGCTCCAGCCCGAACCCGGGGACCGTGTCCCGCATCCGCCCGAACGGGGTCATGACCCTCCGCGCAAGCAGGCCGCGGTTCGGGCGGCGGCCTACCCGCGGCGCGCGACGAATTCGCGGACAGTCAGGCCCGTGTCCCTGGCGATGCAGCGTAGCAGGATGGGGGAAAGGTCGCGGCCGGGATGCACGGGAACCGTCGTGGCGCGACCGTCCGGATGGCGGAACCGCTTGTGCGAGCCGCGCTGGCGCGTTTCCTCGAAACCCAGCGCCGCGAGGATGGCGATGGCCTCGCGGGGCTTGAGCACGGGAACCGAGGACATGCGCGGTCAGATCGCAATGGTCTGCGTGCCGACATATTCGCCGACCGTCGCGGGCGGGCCGTCCTCCAGGATCATGGCGATCGTTTCCCTCAGGTTGGCGTTGAGTTCGTCGAGCGTCTCGCCCTGGCTGTGGGCGCCGGGAAAGCCGGGGACATGGCCGACATAAAGGCCGGTGTCCGGGCAGCGCTCGATAACCGCCGTGTAGGTGCGCATCGTTCCGGTCGCTCCGTTGGTGGACAGGCAGTCTAGCGGCGAAGGGCGGCGGCGCGAAGCGCTTCGCGCCCGCCCGAACGGAACCGCTCCGCCGCCGCGCCTCAGGCGCCGGGGCGGTCGAATTCGGTGAGGACGTGGCCCGGTCCCTTGGGGAGGTCGTCGTAGCTTTCGCCGTCGAACACGCGGACGCCGTTGACCCAGACGCCGTGGACGCCGCGCGGCTCGCGGATCGTGCGGGTTCCGCCGCCGGGCAGGTCGGCGACGCGCCTCGGGCCGGACATGCCGATCGTCGCGGGGTCGAACAGCAGCAGGTCGGCGAAGGCGCCGACGGCGATCCGGCCCCGGTCGCGGATGCCGTAGAGCGCCGCCGGATGGCTCGTCAGCCGCCGCACGCCCTCGGCGAGGTCGAAGACGCCGCGCTCGCGCACCCAGTGGCCGAGCATGTAGGTGGCGTAGCCGGCGTCGCACATGAACACCAGGTGCGCGCCCGCGTCCGACAGCGAGACCAGGCTCGATTCGTGCGCCAGGATCGGCGCGACGCCGGAATCGTCGGCGTTCAGGAAGCGGCCGACCAGCGTCGTCTCCAGCTTCTCGTCCAGCGCGAGGTCGCAGAAGGCGTCCACCGGGTCGCGGCCGCCCTCGCGGGCGATGGCGGCGATGTCGCGCCCGGCCAGCGCCGCGTTGCGCGCCTCGGCCGGCATCGTCACCTCGACCCGGCTCCAGTCGCCGTAGAAGATGCCGCCGGGCTTCGGCGCCTCCAGGTTCGCCTTGAACGCCGCCCGGAAGCCGGGGTCGCCATACGCCTTCGCCATGATGTCCGGCGGCGAGGCCTTCACGCCGGCGAAGGCGTCGTGGCTGTAGAACGGGTAGGGGTTGGCCGGCGTGAAGTCCATCGAGAAGGGCTGGCACGTCACCTGCGCGTACACCTCGCGGCCGCGCGAGCGGGCGGCGGCGCAGGCGTCGAGGATTTCCCGCGCCCGGCCCGGCAGCGCCTCGTTGTACATGGTGAGCGCGGTGGTCATGAAGGCCGGCCCGCCGGTCGCCGCGGCGATGCCCTCCATGACCTCGACCGTGCCGCGCGCGCCGGACGCGATCTGGAACACGCCGCGCCCGGTGGGCCGCATCAGCCCGGCCAGTTCCCGCACCTCGGCGTCGCTCGCGACGGTGGACGGCATCGGCACGCCGCCCCAGCCGAGATGGTTCGGCGAGAAGGACGACGCGAAGCCGATCGCGCCCGCCGCCAGCGCCTCGGCGACCGCCGCCTTCATCGCGGCCATCTCGGCGCCGGTCGGCTCGGCGCGTTCGGACGCCTCCTTGCCCATCACGGCGGTGCGCGTCACCGAATGGCCGGCCAGCACGGCCGTGTTGGGATAGACGCCCTTGGCGCGCAGCAGGTCCATGTATTCCGGGAAGGTCTCGAAATCCCAGTCGATCCCGGCGGCGAGCGCGTCCAGGTCCATCCCCTCGACCACCGAGAGGTTGGAGGCGACCGTCTCGCGCAGCGCCGGCGGGCAGGGCGCGATGCCGAAGCCGCAATTGCCCATCACCACCGTGGTCACGCCCAGCGCCGGCGAGGGCGAGGCGGTCGAGTCCCAGGTCATCTGGGCGTCGTAATGCGTGTGCGTGTCGATCGCGCCGGGCGCGAGGACCAGCCCGTCCGCCTCCACCGTCCGGGCGGCCGATTCCGACAGCCGGCCGATCTCGACGATCCTGCCGTCGCGGACGCCCACATCCGCCCGCCGCGGCGGCGCGCCCAGCCCGTCCACCGCCGTCGCGCCCGTTATCGCCAGGTCCAGCATCGCCCGCTCCTCCCGCCATGTCCGTCCGGCCGCGATCCTACGCGCCGTCGCGCCGCCGCGACAATGGGCAAGCGGCGGCGCTGGCGGGGCGGGGCGGAATCCGCTAAAGCCGGGGCGGGCGCGGGCGCGCCCCGGCCGCATCCACCCCGGGAGACCCAGACCATGGCGAAGTCCGACATCGAGATCGCCCGCGAGGCGACGCTCAAACCGATCCTGGAGGTCGGGGCCGGCCTCGGCATCCCGGCCGAATCGCTGAACCCCTTCGGCCACGACAAGGCCAAGCTCTCGATGGACCATATCCGCTCCCTCGACGGCCGGCCCGACGGCAAGCTGGTCCTGGTCACCGGCATCAACCCCACCCCCGCCGGCGAGGGCAAGACGACCACCTCCGTCGGCCTCGGCGACGCGCTGAACCGCATCGGCAAGCGGGCGCTGATCTGCCTGCGCGAGCCGAGCCTCGGCCCCTGTTTCGGCGTGAAGGGCGGGGCGGCCGGCGGCGGCTACGCCCAGGTGGTGCCGATGGAGGACATCAACCTCCACTTCACCGGCGATTTCCACGCCATCGGCGCCGCGAACAACCTGCTGGCCGCGATGGTGGACAACCACATGTACTGGGGCAACGCGCTCGGCCTCGACGAGCGCCGCATCGCCTGGCGGCGCGCGCTCGACATGAACGACCGGGCGCTGCGCTCCATCGTCGGCTCGCTCGGCGGCGTCGCCAACGGCTTCCCGCGCGAGGACGGGTTCGACATCGTGGTGGCGTCGGAGGTGATGGCGATCTTCTGCCTCGCCACGGACCTGGAGGACATGCGCCGCCGGCTGGGGAACATCGTCGTCGGCTACACGCGCGACAGGAAGCCCGTTTACGCCCGCGACCTGGAGGCCGACGGGGCGATGACGGTGCTGCTGAAGGACGCGCTCGCCCCGAACCTGGTGCAGACGCTGGAGAACAACCCGGCCTTCGTCCACGGCGGCCCCTTCGCCAACATCGCGCACGGCTGCAACTCGGCGATGGCGACGCGGACGGCCCTCAAGCTCGCCGACTACGTGGTGACAGAGGCGGGTTTCGGCGCCGATCTCGGCGCGGAGAAATTCTTCGACATCAAGTGCCGCAAGGCCGGGCTGCGCCCCGACGCCGCCGTGGTGGTCGGCACGATCCGGGCGCTCAAGATGCACGGCGGCGTGGCGCGGGCCGATCTCGGCCGCGAGGACGTGGAGGCGGCGCGGCGCGGCGCCGTCAATATCGAGCGCCATGTGCTCAACACGCAAAAGTTCGGCGTGCCGGTGGCGGTCGCGCTCAACCGCTTCTCCGGCGACACCGACGCCGAGATCGCCGCCGTCCAGGACGCGCTGGCGGCGCACGGCGTGGACGCGATCATGTGCAACCACTGGGCCGACGGCGGCGCGGGGGCGGAGGACCTGGCGCGCAAGGTCGTCGAACTGGCCGACGGCGGGACGGCGGACTTCCGCCCGATCTACGGCGACGAGGCGCCGCTGATGGACAAGATCCGCGCCATCGCCACCGAAATCTACCACGCCGCCGACGCCACCGCGCCGCCGCGCGTGCTCGCCCAGCTGCGCGACTGGGAGGGGATGGGCCTCGGCCACCTCCCGGTGTGCATCGCCAAGACGCAGTACAGCTTCTCCACCGACCCGGACGCCAAGGGCGCCCCGTCGGGCCACGAACTGCCGATCCGCGAGGTGCGCCTGTCGAACGGCGCGGAGTTCGTGGTGGCGATCGCCGGCGACATCATGACCATGCCCGGCCTGCCGCGCGTCCCCGCCGCGACCAAAATCACGCTCGACGCCGAGGGCCAGGTCCAGGGCCTGTTCTGACGGCCGCCGGGAGTTCGCGCCGCCGCCGCCGCCTCTCAAGCGTCGCCCCGGCCTTGCGCCGGGGCCCAGCGGCGCCGGCGCGAAGGAACGGGGCGCGCGCGGGCGGCGGTGGGGTGCGACGTCCTCAAGCGCTGGCGCCCTTTCCCCTCCTGGACGCCGGCTCAAGGCCGGCGTGACGGCGTTGGGGGGCGCGCCTGGCTCAACCCCTCGGCTTCCAGCACTCCACCGGCACGGTGAAGGCCCGCGCCGCCGCGGCGATGTCCTCGGGCGAGCGCGCCGCGTCCGACCGCGCGGTGGCGTAGGACACGCCCTCGGCGTCGAGAAAGGCGCGCGCGGCCCCGGCGGCGACGGCGAAATTCACGTTTTGCGGAATGTCCCCGGTCGCGCGCCCGCCCGGAAGCCGGAGCCGGTCGATCCTTATTCGAGAGACGGGAGTGGCGAGGCGGTCTCCGTCGCGACGGCTATGGCGGCGGCGGCGATGTAAAACGCAAGGTCGTCCGTCAGAACACCCGTGGCCGGCAACCCTCTGTTCCGCTCGAAAGCTCGTATGGCGGCGCGGGTTCTGGGACCCATCGTGCCGTCCACCGGCCCGGGATCGTAGCCGAGTTGCGCGAGTTCGCGCTGCGCCTTCGCTACCATGTCCCGATCCTCTTCCAGCGGTTCTCGCGACGGCGCGGCGGTTTCCTCGCGTGGTCGCCATTCACGCGCTATCCGCTGCGCGAGGGCGATTTCGTTCGGGGTAAGCTTCAAGGCGACCCAATCTCGCTTCTGCGCGACCAAGCGGCGGAGGCCTTGTTTCGACGCCAGAAAGCGGGCGGCGGCGAGATTGTACCATTTGTGAGCCAGCACATAGTCTCGGCGAACGCCGCGCCCCTCCTCGTGCATGGAGCCGAGACTCCACTGCGCATAGGCGTTTCCTTGTTCGGCGGCGCGGCGAAGCCACATAGCGGCCGCAGCATGATCGACGGAAACACCCTTGCCGTCGTAGTACATGACGCCGAGTCTGTTTTGCGCATCCGCGTGGCCCTGTTCGGCGGCGCGGCGAGCCCATCGCGCGGCCTCGGCGTAATCCTGGGGAACGCCCTCGCCCTTGAGGTACATGAGACCGAGGATATCCTGCGCGTCGGCGTCGCCCTGTTCCGCGTAGCTTCGGAACCCGCGAAAGGCGGTGGCGTAGTCGCCGCGCTCGTAAGCCGCGAAGGCCTCCTCGAAGGTTTGCGCCGCCGCCGGGGGCGCGGCGGTGACCGCGAGCCAGACGAGCACCGGCGCGGCGCAAACCCGGCGGCTCCAGCTTCTCGCAATCCCCATCGCGGGCGCCTCCCGGCGTTTCCGGCCCGCCGAACCATCGCCGAAGGCCGCCCCCCGGTCAACCGCGCGGCGCTCCTTCCGCGATGCCCCGGATTGAGGCCGGGGCGCGCTCTGAGTTCGGGCCTATCGCGCGGCGCTGGATCGGGCGATTGCGGAGGAGGCCGTGTTGCTCAGAACACCCGTGACCGACAACTCATTGTCACGCTTGCGCGCCCGCATTGGAGCGCGGGCTTGGGGACTGATCGCCCCTTCCACCGAACCGTCACGGAAGGGTGCCGCAAGAGCCTCGCTACTTTTTGGGTGCTTGTTTTCCGGCGTCGCGTTTATCGATTTTTTCCCGGTCGCCATCGGGGAGGCGATTGTAACTTTCTTCCAAACGCTTGGGTCGACTGATCATTTGCTCCGCGATCCAATTCACCCATTCAAACAAGCTCTCAGCGGCCGCAGTGTCGTCCTTCAGGTCGAATTGACCAGGGTGGACCGCATTGTTCCCCACGACGCGGACGGTATCCAGCGCTTGTTGGATTTTCGGATCCAAACCTTGTTTTACCAGCGCGCCAATGTCTGCGGCAAGATTGTCACCTTTCTCGCCGAGATGCACACAAATTTTCTGGACGCAAAGACGAAGCAACGCCGCGGCTCCGCGCGGAGATTTACCGAGAATTTTAGCAGCCTCTTCGTAATCATTTCGAATATCATCCGGCAAATCGGGGTTTACGAGATGTACCGGACCATAATCCGGATAAACCATGCGATCATCAACCCAAAGCGACAAATATTTACAATATTGACATTTTGACAACCACATATTATCAATATATTCATCTCCGTACATGTCACGATTCATTTTCTTTATGAGAGGACGAAAATCTTCACGGTCGTCTGACATTTCTTTTATTTCATCGGTTGTGAAAGTTTTCCAACTTCCGACGTAAGCTCTCAACCAATCCTGCTTCGCAAACGTTCCGCAATGCGAGCAATGGAAGGCGTCCCTGTCGATTGACGGCGACACGTACTTTCCTTGAACATTCGACATCGCGTGCATCTCCACCGGCGGGCGGCGCCTGTAGCGCTTTCCGCCGCCGGTATGGCGGATTCGTCCGCTCGCCGCAACCCCGCGCTCCCCACGGTCAACCGCGCCCCGGCGGCCGCGCCGCCAGCGCCGCCGCGGCCGCCGCCAGCGAAACGGCGGCGAAGACCCAGAGGGAGAGCGTGTAGTCTCCCGTCAGGTCGCGGAGCGCGCCGGAGACCAGCGGGCCGGCGGCCTGGGCCGTCACCTGCGCGGCCAGCACCGCGCCCCGTATCGCGCCGAAGCTCGCGCGGCCGAAATAGTCCGCCCAGGCGATCGGCGGAACCGTCAGCAGCCCGCCGAGGCCCGCCCCGAACAGCACCGCCGACAGCCAGGCTTGCGGCGCGCCCTCGATCCCCACCATGGCGAGGCAGCCCGCCGCCATGAAGACCCCGGAGACCGACAGCGCAACCCGCGCGCCGAGCCGCCGCGTCGCCAGCCCGTAGGCGAAACCCGACACGCCGCAGATCGCGGAGAACGCGCTCACGACATAGGCGGCCGTCTCCGGGTCGAGGCCGCGGTCGAGCAGGTGCGGCGCCTGGTGCAGGCTCACCCCCGCCTGCACGGGATACGCGAACACGACATAGGCCAGCAACAGCCAGAAGGCCGGGGTCCGCATCGCTTCGGCCCGCGTGAACACCGGCTCGCTCCGCCAGTCGATGCCCGCGCCGGCCCGGCCCGGCCGCGCGGCGCCGCCGTCCGGCTCCAGCCCCATGTCCTCCGGGCGGCGCGCCATCAGGAAGAACACCGGCGTGAACCCCACCGCCAGCACCGTCGCGCCGACCGCGATCCAGCCGGCCCGCCAGCCGCCGCCGGCGATCGCGAAATGCGCGATCAGCGGCATCGCCGTCAGCCCGGTCATCAGCGCGACCGTGACCAGCGAATTGGCGATCGGCCTGAGGCGCACGAACCAGGTGTTCACCGCGCCGTAGATGCCGAGGTCGAACGGCCCGGCGAAGTTCGTGCGCGCGACGCAGAACAGCAGGTAGAAGGCGAACAGCGAGGCGGTCTGGGAGAGCAGCAGCGACGCCGCCCCGGTCAGCGCGACGGCGGCGCACAGCATCGCCCGCGCGCCGCGGCGGTCCACCAGCGGCCCCAGCAGCGGCGAGGTCAGCGCCGCCAGCACGCCGCCGAGCGAGACCGCGCCCGCCATCTCCGCCGAGGACCAGCCGAACTCCGCCGTCATCGGGGCGATGAAGATGGTGAGCGTCGCCACCGCCGGCCCCTGGCGCGCGAAGCCGGCGCAGCAGGCGCAGCCCAGCACCACCCATCCGTAGAAGAAGGGCAGCCGCCGGGCCAGCCGTCGCTGAAATGCAAGCACGCGCGGCTCCCGGCCGGCTCAGAAGTCGGTGCAGCGGCCCTTGTGCTCCCAGTCGCCGTAGCGGGTCGGCTCCGGCCCGCCATGGCCGCCGATCTCGACCGGCAAGCCGTCGCCCCCGGCGGGCGGGGCCGGCGGGGCGGGCGGCGGCGCGGCCGGCGCCGCGGGACGGGCGGGCGCGCCGCTTGCCTTCGCCGCGGCGGGCGCGGGCGGGGCGGGCGGCCCGGCGGCGTCGCGGACGGCCGTCCGGGAGAAGATGCGCGGCGTCTCCATGGCGCGGGCAACATGGCGCCGCGCGGCCCGGCGCGCAAGCGGCGCGGTTCGCCCTTGCGCCGCCGCCGCGCCGGCCGTATCGGGGGAGGATGACCGGGACACGGGAAGTCTCCGCCGCGCGGAGCGTCGCCTTCGACCTGCTGCGCTCGGTGCTGGCGCGGCGCAAGACCTTCGACGACGCGATGGCGATCCACGACGGGTTCCGCCGGCTCCCCCCGCGGGACCGGGGCTTCGCGCGCGCGATCGCCGCGACGGCGCTGCGCCGGCTGGGCCAGATCGACGCGGCGATCGACGAGTGCCTGGAGCGGCCGCTGCCGCGCGCCGGCGAGTCCGCGCGCGACATCATGCGGCTGGCGACGGCGGAGATGCTGTTCCTCGGCGTCGCCCCGCACGCCAGCGTCGACAGCGCGGTCGCGCTCGCCGAATCGCGCCGGCTCGGCAAGTTCAAGGGGCTGGTCAACGCGGTGCTGCGCCGCCTCTCGCGCGAGGGCGCGGACATGCTCGCGGCCGTGCCGGAGACGCGCAACGTGCCGGACTGGATGTTCGCCGGCTGGGTCGAGGCGTTCGGGGCCGAAACGGCGGCGCGAATCGCCTCGGCGTCGCTGCTGGAGCCGCCGCTCGACATCGTGGCGAAGGCGGACGCCGGGGAGTGGGCGCGCCGGCTCGGCGCCGTCGTGCTGCCGACGGGGACGCTCAGGCGGCGCTTCGACGGCCCGGTGGACGCGCTGCCCGGCTTCGCGGAAGGCGCGTGGTGGGTGCAGGACGCGGCCGCCGCCCTGCCCGCGCGCCTGCTCGGCGACGTGGCGGGCAAGCGCGTGCTCGACATGTGCGCCGCCCCCGGCGGCAAGACCGCGCAACTGGCCGCCGCCGGCGCGCGCGTGACGGCGCTCGACCGTTCGGAAGCCCGGCTGCGGCGGCTGCGGCGCAACCTGGCGCGGCTCGGCCTGCGGGCGGAGACGGCGGTCGCGGACGCGACGGAGTGGCGCCCCGGCCGGCCCTTCGACGCCGTGCTGCTGGACCCGCCCTGCCTCGCCGACGGGACGATCCGCCGCCATCCCGACATCCTGCGCGCCAAGGCGCCGGGCGACCTGGCGAGGCTGGCGGCGCTGCAGGACCGGCTGCTCGCGGCCGCGGTCGCGGCGGTCCGGCCCGGCGGGCGGATCGTGTACTGCGTCTGCTCGCTCCAGCCCGAGGAGGGCGGGCGGCGCGTCGAGGCGTTCCCGAGGGGCGGCGCGCCGGCGCGGCGCGATCCCGTCCGGGCGGAGGAGATCGGCGGCCTCGACGCCCTGATCGACGCGGACGGCGCGCTGCGGACCCTGCCCGTCCACCTCGCCGAGCACGGCGGCCTCGACGGGTTTTACGCCGTCCGGCTGGTCCGGGAATAGATTTCGCGGCGGCCGGATTTTCGCGCTTGCGCCGCGCGCGGTCCCCGCCTATCCTGCGCGGAATGGTGGAGGGAACCCGATGACCGACACGACCGAGGCCCCCGCGGGCGCCCCCTGGCTCGAACACGACCGCCGCCTGACCCGGCTCGAAACCCTGTGCGAGAGCCTCGCGACCAGGACCGACCTGGAGAAGGTTCGCGGCGAACTCGGGGCGGAAATCCAGAAGGTTCGCGGCGAACTCGCGGTCGCGATCCAGGCGGTGCGCGGCGAGCTGGGATCGGAGATCCAGAAAACGCGGGTCGAGACCCAGCGGATGTTCTTCCGCATGATCTGGGTGCAGATCGCCGGGTTCGTCGGGATCGCGGGACTGGTGGTCGCCCTGTTCCGCCACATGGGCGCCTGACGCGAGCGCGTCCGTCGCGCGCCGGCCGCGCCGGCGCTTGCGGGGGCGGGCGCGAAATGTTACCGGATTCCGCCATGCGGAGACCCGTTCGTATCGCCCCCTCCATTCTCGCCGCCGATTTCTCCCGGCTCGCCGAGGAGGTCCGCGCGCTCGAGGCGGCGGGCGCCGACGCCATCCATCTCGACGTGATGGACGGGCATTTCGTCCCCAACCTGACGTTCGGGCCGGATGTCGCGAAGGCGCTCCGGCCGCATACGAGCCTGCCGTTCGAGGCGCACCTGATGGTCTCGCCGGTCGATCCCTGGATCCCGGCTTTCGCCGCCGCCGGCGCGGACCTCATCGTCGTCCATCCCGAGGCCGGCCCGCATATCCACCGCTCGCTCCGGGCCGTCCGCGACGCCGGCGGGCCGGGGTCGCGCTCAATCCGGGCACGCCGGCGGAGGCGCTGGACAACCTGTTCGACACGATCGGCCAAGTGCTCGTCATGACGGTCGATCCGGGCTTCGGCGGCCAGTCGTTCATCGAGAGCCAGATCGCCAAGATCGCCGCTGTCAGGCGCCGGATCGACGCCGCCGGCCGGCAGGTGGAGCTTTGCGTCGACGGGGGCGTCGGCCCCGAAACGGCCGCGCGGGCCGTCGCCGCCGGGGCCGACGCGCTGGTCGCGGGAACGGCCGTGTTCCGCGGCGGGCCCGCCGCCTACGCCGGGAACATCGCCCGTCTGAGAGGCGAGTGAACGTGCCCGCCGGGGGCGTTTTCCGCGCGATGCGCGAACTCTATTTCCGCTCGCCGCTGTCGGACTGGCGCCTCGACCGGCCCCGCCCCGAGCGCCTCGTCGCGCCGCCCGGCGATGTGTGGCCGGGTTCGCCGGACGCGGGGCGGAGCATCCTGGAGGGCGCGATCGCGCGCGACGGGGCGCATGTCGCCGACGCGGCCGCGCCCTGGGACCGGCCGGTCCGGGACGAGGCGCGGGCGGCGCATCTCCACGGCTTCGCCTGGCTGCGCGACCTGCGCGCGCTCGGCGGCGAGGCGGCGCGGACCGCCGCGCGGGAGCTGGTCGGCGGCTGGATCGACCGGCACGGGCGCTGGCGCCCGCTCCCGTGGCGCCCGGACATCCTCGGCCGGCGGCTCGCCTCCTGGATCGGGACCTGGGGTTTCTTCTGCGAATCGGCGCCCGAAGCCTTCCAGGCCCGCGTTCTCGCCAGCCTGTCGCGCCAGGCCGGCCACGCGGCGCGCGACCTTGCCGCCGCCCCGGCGGGCGCGGGCCGGCTGGAGGCGATCGGCGGCCTCGCCATCGCCGGCGCCGCGCTCGGCTTCGAGGAGGGGCTGGAGACGGCGGAGGCGGCGCTGTCGCGCGAGCTCGCGCGCCAGGTGTTTCCCGACGGCGCGCACGCCTCGCGCTCGCCGGCGCGCCATTGCGACGCGCTGGCCGCGCTGATCGACACGCGGGACGCCTTTCGCGCGGGCGGCCGGCCGGTCCCCGCCGCGCTGGACGACGCCATCGCCCGGATGACGGCCATGCTGCGGCTGTGGCGCCACGGCGACGGCGGCCTCGCGCTGTTCAACCGCTCGACGGAGGGCGAACCGGCCTTCCTCGAAAACCTGCTGGCGCGGTCCGGCTCGCGCCGCCGCGCCCCGCGCGAGGCGCCGGACGCCGGCTTCCACCGCCTGGCGGCGCGGCGGGTGCGCGCGATCGTCGACACCGGCGCCCCGGCGGCGCTGGACGGCGCCGCCCACGCCGGCCTCTTGTCCTTCGAGTTGAGCGCCGGCCGCCAGCGCCTGATCGTCAATTGCGGCGCCAGTCCGGGCGATCCGAGGTGGAGCGGCCCGCTGCGCGCCACCGCCGCCCATTCCACGCTCGCGATCGACGATGTGAACGCGGCGGCGGTGACCTCGCGCGGCGGGCTGGGCGGCGGCCCGGTCTCCGTCTCCAGCGCGCGCGAGGAGCGGGACGGCGCGACCATCCTGCGGGCCGAGCACGACGGATACCGGGCCAGGTTCGGCGTGCTCCACCGCCGCCGCCTGCGGCTGTCCGAAACCGGCGACGACCTGTCGGGCGAGGACCGGCTGGTCTACACCGGCGATCCCGGCGCCGCGCCGCGCATGGCCGTGCTGCGCTTCCACCTGCATCCCCGGATCGCGGTCTCGCTGGTGCGGGGCGGCGCCTCGGCCCTGTTGCGCGGGCCGGCCGGCGGCGGCTGGCGGCTCAGCGCCGACGAGTGGCTCGAACTGAACGAGAGCGTCTATTTCGGCGCCCGCGCGCGCCAGCGGTGCGACCAGGTCGCGATCTGGAAATCGCTTGAGGGACTTCGCGAAGCGGGCGAAATCGCGATAAGCTGGTCGCTGAGGCGCGAGGACGCGCGCGGCCGGCCGGCGGCGCCGGCGGGCGGCGCGGCGCGGATGCGGGAAGGGGAGGCTTCGCGATGGCCGAGGTCGAATGGGCGCGGCTGAAGGCGCACGAGTTGCGCGAACGCGCGGCGCGGGACGCGGTGGCGATCGTGCCCGTCGCCGCGATCGAGCAGCACGGGCCGCACCTGCCCGTGATGGTGGACACCAGGCTGGCGGGCGAGGTCGGCCGGCGGACCGCCGCCAAGGCGGACGCCGCCGGGACGCCGGCCGTCGTCCTGCCGGTCATCTGGCACGGCCTGTCGGAGCACCACATGCCCTACGGCGGCACGGTCACGCTCGACAGCCGGGCCTTCTTCCTGGCGATTCGCGGCGTCGTGCTCAGCGTGTCGCGCCACGGGTTCGGGAAAATCCTGATCCTGAACGGCCATGGCGGCAACATCGTGGCGATTCAGACGGCGGCGCAGGACCTCGCCATCGAAACCGGGCTGCCCGTGGTCGCGGCGACCTACTGGCTGGAGGCGGCGTCGCGCTTCGCGGACATCCTCGACGTCCAGGACAACGTGATGCACGCCTGCGAGGCCGAGACCTCGATGATGATGGCGCTGGAGCCGGACCTGGTGGACGATTCGGACCTCGAGGCCGCGCGCGGACCGATGGGCGTGAAGTTCCTCGCCGCCGGCGCCGGCTCCTTCCGCTGGCGCGCGCTGCCCCACGTCACGCCGAACGGCACGATCGGCGACCCCACGGCCGCGTCGGCGGAGAAGGGGGAGCGGCTCCTGGAGGCGGCGGCCGAGGCGCTGGTCGAACTGGTCCGCGCGCCCGACACGTTCGGCCCGGCGGAGGACAGGCGGCCGAACGCGGTCGGCGGCGTGGCCTTCCGGGGGGATTGAGCCGGCCCGGCCCGCCGCCGCGCGGCGCGCTTCCGGTCCGGCCGGCGCGATGATCGTCGCCGAGCCGATACGCCTCGCGCTGGTCGCGGGCCTGGCGGTCGCCGTCTCGCTCGCCGGCAGCGCCTGGCTGGCGCGCTGGCTCGCGCGCCGCCGCGTCCTCGACCGGCCGAACGAGCGCAGCAGCCACGCCGTCCCGACGCCGCGCGGCGCCGGGATCGCCGTCGTCTCCGCCGCCGTCGCCGCCTGGGCGCTCGGCCGCTGGATCGAGACCGGCGAGCCGCCGGCCGACGCGGCGGTGCTGGCGGCGGCGGTCCTGCTCGGCGTGGTCTCCTTCGCGGACGATTTGCGCGGCCTGCCGGCGGCGCCGCGCCTGGCCGCGCAGGTCCTGGCGGTCGCGGCGGGGCTGTGGGTCCTTTCGGAGACCGGCGGGCCGTTCGCCGCGATCCTCCCCCCCGCGCTCGACCTCGGCCTCTCGGGGCTGTTGTGGATGTGGTTCGTCAACCTGTTCAACTTCATGGACGGGATCGACGGGCTGAGCGGCGTGGAGACCGCGGCCATCGCGACCGGGCTGGCCGGGCTGGCGGCGACGGGCCTCGCGCCGGCGGCGCTGCTGGACCCGTCGGTGGCGCTGCTGGCCGCCGCGCTCGGCTTCCTCGCGGTCAACTGGGCGCCGGCGCGCGTGTTCCTCGGCGATGTGGGCAGTGTGCCGCTGGGCTACCTGCTCGGCTGGCTGCTGCTGAGCGCGGCGGCCGGCGCGCCCGGCGAGAAGGCGGCCTGGGCGGCGGCGGCGATCCTGCCGGCCTATTACCTCGCCGACGCCACCATCGTCCTCGCGGGGCGCCTGTGGCGGCGCGAAAACATTTTCCGGGCGCATCGCCTCCACTTCTACCAGCGCGCCGCGGCGGGCGGCCGGTCCCACGCGGCGGTGTGCCGGCGCGTCATCCTGTGCGACGCGGCGCTGGTCCTCGCGGCGTGGGGCGTCGCGCCGTCCCGGCCCGCGCTCGCGCTCGCGCTCGCGGCGGCGGCGGTGGCGGCGCTGCTGCTGTGGATGGCGCGGGCGGCGCGCGGGGCTGGGCCGGAGCCGGGCCGGTGAGGGTGGCGGTAATCGGCGCCGGCGGGTTCGTCGGCCGCCACGCCTGCGCCGCGCTGCGCGCGGCCGGCCACCGGGTCGTGGCCGTCGTCCGCCGGCCCGACGCGCCCGGCCTGGAGGCGGCCAGCGAAATCCTCCGCCTCGACGACGCCGGGCCGGAGGCGGACTGGCCCCGCATCCTCGACGGCGCCGGCGCGGTCCTGCACCTCGCCGCCCCGCCCGGCGCGGAGAGCGGCGAGGCGCGGGCGGAGGCCGAGTACCGGCGGGTCGTCGTCGAGGGCGCCGCCGCCATGGCCCGCGCCGCGGCCGGCGGCCCGGTCCGCCGCCTGGTCTTCGTCAGCTCGATCAAGGCGAACGGGGAAGCGACGCGCGGCGCGCCCTTTACGCCCGAAAGCGCCCCCCGGCCGGAGACATTCTACGGCCGGGCCAAGCTGGAGGCCGAGGCGCGCCTCCTCGCCATCGCGCGAGACGGCGGCGCGCCGGTCACGATCGTCCGCCCGCCGGCGGTGTACGGCCCCGGCGGAACGGGGAACGTGGCCGCGCTGGTCCGCCTGCTTTCGCGCGCGCCGGGCCGGGTCCTTCCCCTGTCGGGGATCGGCAACCGCCGCGCGCTGGTCTATGTCGGGAACCTCGCCTCGGCGCTGGCCCGCTGCGTCGAGGACGAGAGCGGGGAGGACCGCCTGTTCATGGTGCACGACGGCGCGCCGGCGACGACGAGCGGCCTCTGCCGGGCGATCCTGCGGGCGCTGGGCAAGCCGGACCGCCTCGCGCCGGACCCGTTCGGCCTCGCGCGCGCGGCCGCGACGGCGCTCCGGCCGGAGGCGGCGCGCCGCCTCTACGGCTCGCTGGAGATCGCCGACGACGGCATGGCCCGCGCCTACGGCTGGACGCCGCCCTTCGACATGGCCGACGGGCTGGCGCGGACGGTCGCGGCGCTGGAGGGCCGCGGCGCCGGCGCGCCGCCCGGGGAGGCCGCCGCGCGATGAGGAGCGGAACCCGACGCCTGGCCGCGAACCTGCTGCACGACCTCGCGATGGCGGCCGCCGCCTTCCTGCTGGCGCTGTACCTGCGCCTCGGCGACGAGTTGTTCGAGTGGCCGCGGGAGACGGTGCTGGGCGGGCTTGCGATCTTCGTCGCCGTGGCTTGCGCGGTGTTCCCGTGGATGGGACTGCACCGGATCGTCTGGCGCTACGCCTCCGTCGGCGACCTCGGCCGCATCCTGCGCGCGGCCGTGCTCACGGTCGCCCTCTTCGTCGCCTGCCAGTTCGCGTACAACCGGCTGGCGGATTTCCCGCGCTCCTTCCTGGTTATCGAGGTCTTCGTGCTGACCGGCCTGCTGGCCGGACCGCGGCTGCTCCACCGGCTGGTCAGGGACGGGGAGCTGTCCGCGCTGCTCGACCGCCGCGCGGGGGACCGGGTTCCGGTCCTGCTGGTCGGCGCGGGCGACGGCGCGGACCTGTTCGTCCGCGAGATGGCCCGCGGCCGCGAGGCGCCCTACCGCGCGGTCGGCATCGTCGACGACCGCGACGCGCGGGTGGGCCGGAGCATCCGCGGCGTTCCCGTGCTCGGCGGCCTCGACGACCTCGAAAAAACGGTCGCCGGCCTGCGCCGCGCCGGGACGGCCCCGCGCCGCCTCGTCATCACGAGCCGGGAGATCGACGGCGCGACCGTGCGCCGGATCGTCGCCGCCGCCGACGCGCTGGGCGTGCCGGCGGCGCGCCTGCCCCGGCTCGACGCCCTCGACCGGGCCGACGGCGGCCCGGCCGGCCTGGCGCCGCGACCGATCGACGTGGAGGATGTGCTGGGCCGCGCCCAGGCCGCGCTCGACCCGGCGCCGGTGCGCCGCCTGATCGCCGGGCGGCGGGTGCTGATCACCGGCGCGGGCGGGACCATCGGCGGCGAACTCGCGCGCCAGGCGGCCGCGCTCGCCCCCGCCTCGCTCGCCCTGCTGGACGCCTCGGAATACCTGCTCTACCGGATCGACCGGGAGGTCGCCGAGCGCGCGCCCGGCGTCGAGCGCCGCGCCCTGATCGGCGATGTGCGCGACCGGGCGCGGGTCGCGGAGGCGATGGCCGGGGTCCGGCCCGACATCGTGCTCCACGCCGCCGCGCTGAAGCATGTGCCGCTGGTGGAGGCGAACCCGCTGGAGGGCGTCCTCGTCAACGCCGTCGGCGCCCGCAACGTCGCCGACGCCGCGCGCGCGGCCGGGGCCGGGACGATGGTGCTGATCTCCACCGACAAGGCCGCCGATCCCGAAAACACCATGGGCGCGGCCAAGCGCGCCGCCGAACTCTACTGCCAGGCGATGGACGCGGCCGGCGCGGCGGAAGGTCCCGGCGCGACGCGCTTCGCCGTCGTGCGGTTCGGCAATGTGCTGGGGTCGAGCGGGTCCGTCATCCCGCTGTTCCAAAGCCAGATCGCGGCCGGCGGGCCGGTCACCGTGACGCATCCGGAGATGACGCGCTACTTCATGACGGTGCGCGAGGCGGTGGCGCTGGTCCTCCGGGCGGCGGCGCTGGCGCGCAACGGCGCGGCCGGCGGCGCCGGCCCGGCGGGCGGGATTTTCGTGCTCGACATGGGGGAGCCGGTCAACATCCTCGACCTGGCGAGGCAGATGATCCGCCTGTCCGGCCTGTCGCCCGGGGACGGGGTGGAGATCGCGTTCACCGGCCCCCGGCCGGGCGAGAAGCTGCGCGAGGCGCTGGCCGGCGCCGGCGAGACGCTGGCGGAAACGGCCGTCCCGGCGATCCGCGCGGTCGCGCCGCGCGCCGCCGGGCTGGAGGTCCCGGTCCGCGCCTTCGACGCGCTGGAGGACGCCGCGCGCCGCCGCGACGCCCCGGCCGCGCTCGCCGAACTGCGCCGGCTGGTCCCGGAGTTCCGCCCGCCGGGAGACAGCGGCGAAGCCTAACCGGCGGACGGCTCCCGGCCCCGTTTCGCCAGCGGGTGGTGGCGCGCGACGACCGCCTTCAGCCGCTCCTCCAGCACATGGGTGTAGATCTGCGTCGTCGAAATGTCGGCGTGGCCGAGCATCCGCTGGACGCTACGCAGGTCCGCCCCATGGTCGAGCAGGTGCGTGGCGAAGGCGTGGCGCAGCGCGTGCGGGAAGACCCTGGCGGGATCGACCCCGGCCGCGCCCGCCAGCTCCTTCAGCATCTGGCCCAGGCGCCGGCGGGTCAGGTGGCCGGCCGCCGCGCGGGAGGGGAACAGGAAGGGCGATCCCCCGTCCGGCGGCCCGGCGCCCCCGGCGCGGCGCGCGGCCCCGGCGGCGCGCTCCGCCCGCGCCGCCAGCCATTCGGCCAGCGCGTCCGCCGCCGCGTCGGTCAGCGGCACGACGCGCTCCTTGCCGCCCTTGCCGCGCACGGTCAGCAGGCGGCGGTCGCGCGCGACGGCGGAAAGCGGCAGCCCCGCCAGTTCCGAGACCCTGAGGCCGGTTGCGTAGGCGATCTCCAGCAGGCAGGCGAGGCGCTTGCCGTCGGCGCCCCCGGCCCGCCGCGCCGCCGCCAGCAGCGCCTCGACCTCCTCCGCGGAGAGGATTTTCGGCAGCGGGCGGCCGCGCCGGGGCGCGTCCAGCGTCGCGCTCGGGTCGTCCGGGCGCAGGCGTTCGGCGTAGAGGAACTTGTGGAATTGCCGGATCGCCGAGAGCCGCCGCGCGGCCGTGGACGGGGCGAGGCCGGCCCGTTCGAGGCTCGCCGCGTAGTCGCTCAGCGCTTCCGGCCCGGCGGTCTCCAGCGCCGTTCCGCGCCGGCGCAGATACCCCTCCAGATCCTCCAGGTCGCGCCGGTAGGCCGCCGCCGTGTTGGCCGCCGCGCCGCGCTCGGCCAGCATCGCCTCGATGAACGACTCGATATGGACCGACGGCGGGGGCCGCGCGGCGGCCGGGCGGCCGGGCGCGGGGCGGCGCGTCATCGCCGCCGGAACCCCGCCGCCAGCGCGATCTCGAAGGCGAGGCGGCGCGCCTCGTCCTCCAGCCCGACGGTCCGCAGCGCCGCCACCGCGCCCGCGAGGTCGGCGGCCGGCGCGGCGGCGAAGGGCCGCGTCCCGGCGGCGAGGATAGCCAGCGCCACCGTCTCGCCGAGCCGCCCGGCCCGCGCCGCCTCGGCGAGCGCGCGGGCGGCGGCGAAACCGAAACCCGGGCGGGCGGCGGGCGCGTCTCCGGCGCCGTTCCCGTCCGGGGGCGCGCCTTCCGGCTCCCGCGCCATGGCCAGCCCGCGCCAGGCCGTCTCCGGAACCGGGTCGCCCAGCGCCTCGAACAGGCCGAGGACCAGCGCGGTCCCGCGCGCGGACCCTTCCGGGCGGTCGTCGAGCCAGGCGGAAAGCCGCGCCGGCTCCGGCTCCGCGCCGCCCGCCGCGAGGCGAATCGCCGGCCATGCCCGGTCCCAACCGGCGCGCGCTTGCGCGTCGAGCGCCGCCTCGCGCCGGGCCAGCGCCATCCAGCGCCGGGCGGCATCGACGCCGCCGCCCGCCGCGACATGCAGCAGCGCCGCGTCGGCCGCGAACCAGCCGAACGCCGATTCGGGCGCGATCCCGCGCAGCATCGGCGCGTAGAGCCGCGCCGTCGCGGCCAGGCTTCCGCGCGCCGCCGCGATCCCCGACGCCTGGGCGATCGCCTGGGCGCGCCCGAAGGGCGAGTTCTGCGCCAGCGCCGCCCGGTACAGCGCCGCCCGGTCCGCCGGCCCCCAGGGCGCGGCGGCGGCTTCGTCCCCGTCCCCGGCCGGGTCGCCGGGCGCGGTCGCGGCGTAAAGCGTCGCCAGGTCCGCCGCGGCGACGGCGCCGCGCCGCTCCGCCCGCTCCGCCATGGCGAGGCGGAAGTCGGCCGCGACCGCCGGATCGTCCGCGTAGGCGGCGAGCGCCCATGCCGGCGCCTCCTCCGCGCCGGCGACGGGCAGCGCGACGCGGGCGGCGCGCGCCATCGCCACGTCCAGCGGCCGGAGCGCGGCCGCGTCCATGCCGGGCGCGGAGCCTTCCTCGCCGGAGAGGCGGCGCATCAGGGCGAGGAAAACCTCGTCCTCCTCCCCCAGTTCGACCAGCAGGCGGACGCCGAACTCGGCGCGCTCCCATTCGCCGTTCGCCGCCGCGCAGAAGGCGCGCGCCTTCTGCCAGTAGGCGTCGCCGGAGAGCGCGACCCAGTCCCCGGCCGCCGCGCAGGCCCGCGCCAGCCCCGCGCCGCCGGCGAGGAAGGCGGCGTCGGCGGCAAGCCGCGCCAGAGCCTCGTCGCGGTGCAGCGGCGCGGCGGCCCCGAGCAGGCGGCGCGCGGCCGCGACCTCGCCGCCCCGGAACAGCGCGCGCGCGCGGGCCGCCAGCAGGCTGTCCCCGGCCGGCCCCTCCGGCCCGGCGGGAGCCTCGGCCGCGGTCAGCAGCAGGCGCCGGCGCAGGTCCCGCGCGGCGGGAGACGCCATGGCGGCGGGCATAAGGTCGACGAGGCGCGCGACGACGGCGCGCGGCGTGCCCGCCCACATGTCGTGCGGGAACCCGCCCGAGGCGGCGTCGAGCGTTCCGACGGTCTCCAGCGCCACGCCGGCCAGCCCGCCGACGCCGATGCCGGCCTTGGCCGGCCCGGCGGCCGCGTCCTCCCCGCCGGGCGGCTCCGGCGCGGCGATGGCGGGAGCGGGGGCGGCGGCGACGGGGGCGGCGGCGGGCGGCGGAGCCGCCGGCTCCGGCGCGTCGGGCGCGGCCCGCGCGCCGCCGCGGTCCAGCTCCAGCGGCCCCTCCGGCAGCAGCGGCCGGGGCGCCTGCGCGCCCGCCGCGCCCGCCGCAAGCAGCAGCAGCAGCGCCGCCGCCGCGGCGGCGAGCCGGCTAGCGCGCCAGCCTGTCATCGGGCACGACCTTCTCGACCCGCTCCACCGGCGGCGGTATGTCCCACACCGACAGGAACGCGAATCCGCCGGCGAGGACCAGCAGGACGATGGCGAGCAGGACGATCCAGGGTCTCATCGCAGGCTTCCGAATCCTTACGCGCGGCCCGGCCGGCGGCGGTCCGGCCCGCCTTCGGACTCCCGCGCGCCGCGTCTGGCGGCGGCGCGGGGAATCGTGATACCGTCGGCCCATGGCGCGATCGCGGCAAGATACCGGGCGGCGGCCCGCGATTCAACGACGCTTCCGGCCGGGGCGTCCGGCGCGATGAGCGCCGGTTCCGTATCGCGGCCGGCCTTCCGCCTGCGGCCGCTGTCCCGGAGCGTCGTGCTGGTGGGGTCGATGGGCGCGGGCAAGACCAGCGTCGGCAAGCGGCTGGCGGAGCGGCTCGGCGTCCAGTTCGTGGACGCGGACAAGGAGATCGAGGCCGCCGCCGGACGCACCATCGCGGATTTCTTCGAGACCTTCGGGGAGGCGGAGTTCCGGCGCGGCGAGGAGCGGGTGATCGCCCGCCTGCTCGAAGGGCCGCCGCGCGCGATCGCCGCCGGCGGCGGCGCCTTCATGTCGCCCCGGACGCGGGCCGCGATCCGGGACGCGGCGGTCTCGGTGTGGCTGCGCGCCGATCTCGACACGCTGTACGAGCGGGTGTCGCGGCGCTCCGACCGGCCGCTGCTGCGCACGCCGGACCCGCGCGCCACGCTGGAGGCGCTGATCGCCGAGCGATACCCGGTCTATGCGGAGGCGGACCTCACGGTCTCGTCCCGCGACGGCCCGATCGAGCGCACGGTGGCCCTGGCGGTCGAGGCGCTGGAGGGCTTGGCCGCCGGCCGCGACGGGGCGGAGGCGGCGCCGTGACCGCGATGGAGACCGTGCGGGTCGATCTCGCCGAGCGCGCCTACGATGTGCATGTCGGCGCGGGCACGATGGCGCGGCTCGGCGAACTGGCGCGCGCGCGGTTCGGGCGCCGGCGCGCCTTCGTCGCGACGGAGGAGCGGGTGGCGCGCCACTGGCTCGCCCCGGCGCTGGCGGCGCTGTCGGAGGCCGGCCTCGATCCCCGCCACATCGTCCTGCCGGGCGGCGAGGCGATGAAGGACATGGCGCATCTCGGCCGCCTGCTGGACTGGCTGCTCGACGCGCGGGTGGGGCGCGACGGCCTGATGGTCGCGCTGGGCGGCGGCGTCGTCGGCGACCTGGCGGGGTTCGCGGCCGCGATCGCGCTGCGCGGCCTCGACTATGTGCAGGTCCCGACCACGCTGCTCGCCCAGGTGGACAGTTCCGTCGGCGGCAAGACCGCGATCAATACGCGCCAGGGCAAGAACCTGGTGGGCAGTTTCCACCAGCCGGGCCTGGTCGTCATCGACACCGCCGCGCTCGACACACTGCCGGAGCGCGAGGTCCGCGCGGGCTACGCGGAGGTGGCGAAGTACGGGCTGATCCGCGACCGCGGCTTCTTCGACTGGCTGGAGGCGGACGGCCATCGCGTGCTGGCGGGCGACCCGGACGCGCGCCGCGTCGCCATCGTCGAAAGCTGCCGGGCCAAGGCGCGCGTCGTCGCCGAGGACGAGCGCGAGGCCGGCGGCCGGGCGCTGCTGAATTTCGGCCACACCTTCGGCCACGCGCTGGAGGCGGAGGCGGGGTTCGACGGCCGGCTGCTGCATGGCGAGGCGGTGGCGATCGGCATGGGGCTGGCGCTGGACCTGTCGCGCGACATGGGCCTCTGCCCCGGCCAGGACGCGGACCGGGCGCGCCGCCACCTCGCCCGCTCCGGCCTGCCGACCGAGATCGGGCACATCGAGGGCGCCGGCGGCTGGACGGCGGACGGGCTGGTGGAGCGGATGCGGCACGACAAGAAGGTGCTGGACGGCCGGATGCGGTTCGTGCTGGCGCGCGGGATCGGCGACGCCTTCGTGACGGCGGATGTCGGGGAGGGCGCGGCGCGCGCGGTCGTCGCCCGCTCGCTGGCCGCCCGCCGGGCGTAGGCGCGCCATGCCGGACTTCGCGGCCCTCGGCGACGGCCCGGTGATCGCGCTCGCGGCGATCCTGGCGCTGCTGCTGCTGTCCGCCTTCTTCTCCGGCTCGGAGACGGCGCTCACCGCCGCCTCGGACGCCCGCCTGCACCAGCTCGCCCTGCGCGGCCACCGCCGGGCCCGGATCGTGCGCGAACTGCGCCAGCAGAACGAGACGCTGCTCGGCGCCATCCTGATCGGCAACAACATCGCCAACATCGCCGCCTCGGCGCTCGCCACCAGCGTGCTGATCGCGATGTTCGGCGAGGCCGGCGTCGCCTACGCGACGATCGGCATGACGACGCTGGTGGTGATCTTCGCCGAGGTGCTGCCCAAGACCTGGGCGCTGAACCGGGCCGACCGGACGGCGCTGGCGGTGGCGCCGGCGGTGCGGGTCGCGGTCTGGGTCCTGAAGCCGGCGAGCGCGGGGGCGCGCGCCATCGTGCGGGGCGCGTTCGGCCTGTTCGGCCTGCGCGTCTCCGCCGATTTCGGCCCCGAGGCGCGCGAGGAGGAGTTGCGCGGGCTGATCGACATGCATCGCGGCCCCGAACCGGAGATCGGCGAGGAGCGGGCCATGCTGCGCGGCATCCTCGACCTCGACCAGGTGCTGGTCGAGGAGGTGATGACGCACCGGCGCAACGTGGCGTCGATCGACGCCGACCTGCCGCTGGAGCGCATCCTCGAGGCGGCGATGGAGAGTCCCTACACCCGCATCCCGCTCTACCGCGGCAGCCAGGACGAGATCGTCGGCGTCCTCCATATCAAGGGGCTGCTGCGGGCGCTGGGGAATCCCCGGGCCGGGGGGCCGGGGGACCTCGACATCGAGAAGGTCGCCAGCCCGCCCTGGTTCATCCCGGACTCGATCAACCTGCTCGACCAGCTGCGCGCCTTCCGCGCGCGGCGGGAGCATTTCGCGGTCGTGGTGGACGAGTACGGGACCTTCCAGGGCGTCGTCACGCTGGAGGACATCCTGGAGGAGATCGTCGGCGACATCGACGACGAGCACGACGTCTCCGCCGCCCGGCCGCGCCGCCAGCCGGACGGGTCCTTCGTCGTGGCCGGAACCGCGACGATCCGCGACCTCAACCGCGAACTCGACTGGAGCCTGCCGGACGAGGAGGCGACCACGGTCGCCGGGCTGGTCCTGCACGAGGCGCGGACGATACCGGCGGTCGGCCAGGAGTTCCTGTTCCACGGCGTGCGCTTCACGGTGCTGCGCCGCAGCCGCAACCAGGTGACGCAGCTGCGCGTGCGCGGGGCGGAGCCGGACTGACCGGCCGGGCCTCACGGCGCGCCGAAAATCCCGTCCAGCACCTCGTCGAGGCCCGCCAGGGCGCGGCGCGCCGGCGGGCCGCCCGCCAGCATCGCCTCGTACTCGGCCGCGCGCCGGCGGTAGTAGCAGAGCGCGAAGAGCCGGACGGCGGAGGTGAGCGCGGTCTCGCCGCGGCGCCGGTCGATCGCGGTGGCGAGGCCGTTCACGGTCGCGCGCTCGCGCGCCGCGATGTCGTCCAGCGCGTCCCACATCTCCGGCTCCAGCCGCATACTGGTCCGGCGCGCGTTCGCGACCACGTTTTTGCTTACGAGTGTGGACACGGCCCGACCGTCGAAGCGACAAGGAAGCCCCCGATGTTCGGGGACTGGATAATTCCGAAAATCGGGGCGGATTGCAACCGGAACCGGGGCGGCGCCGTCACGGGGCCGACGCCGACACCGAGAGCGCGTGCACCGGCCCGGCCAGTTCCTCGGCGAGCGCCCGGTGCACCATGCGCTGCGCCGCCACCCGGCTCCGGCCGGCGAAGCGGTCGGAGACGACGACGACCCGGAAATGGGTCTCGCCCTCCGGCCGCGCCCCGACATGGCCCGCGTGCAGGTGCGACTCGTCCACGATTTCGAGGCGGACGGGGGCGAACGCCCGCTCCAGCTTGTTCCCGATCGACTCGGCGACGGACATGGCGCCTCGCCCTCCCTCCCTGTTATGGTGCGCCGCCAGCATGGCGCGCCGGCGGGGGATCGGCAACGCCGAAAGAGCCGGCCGGACAAGGGGCGGGGGGCGATGGCAAAGGCTACGCGAACGGGGGCGCGGCGCGGCGCGGCGGCCCTGGCGCTGGACGCCTTCGGGGCGGAGCCGGAGGCGCGGCCCTGCGATTCGCCGGGCTGCGCCCTGGAGGGCGCGCACAGGGCCCCGAAGGCGCCCGACCGGCTGGACGACTACCACTGGTTCTGCCTCGAACACGCGCGCGCCTACAACAAGTCGTGGAACTTCCACGCCGGGATGTCCGAGGCGGAGATGGAGCGCGCGATCCGGCGCTCCGTCACCTGGGAGCGGCCGAGCTGGCCGTTCGGGGCGCGCCGCCGGGCCGCCCGCGCCTTCGCGGACGGCGCCTTCGCGGACCCGCTCGGCGTTTTCGGGCGCGATCCGGCCGGGCCGGGGCGCCGGGGCGGCGCCGGGGCCGGCGCGCGCGCGAACGGCCCGGCGCCGGGGACGGAGGAGGCGCGCGCGCTCGCCGTCATGGGCCTGTCCGCGCCCGTGACGCTGGAGGAGGTGAAGGCGCGCTACAAGGAGCTGGCGATGCGCGACCACCCGGACCGCAACGGCGGCGACCGGCGGGCCGAAGAAAGGTTGAAATCCGTCAACGGGGCCTATACGACACTGAAGCGCTTCCTTAGCCGGGCGTAGGCCGCTAGATTGGCCGCCGGCGTTCCCCGGACGCCCCATCCCCGCAACCTTGGAAAAGGCCATGTCGGCAGCACATATCTATGAGCGGAAGCCCGCGCACCACTTCGAGACCCCCGACAGCGAAATCCGCGTGCGCGAGGCGTTCGGCATCGATGTCGACATGACCGTCCCGTCGTTCACCGAGCCGAGCGAGTACGTGCCGGTGCGCGACGACGCCTATGTGTTCGACCCGGACACGACGCTGGCCATCCTCGCCGGCTTCGCCCACAACCGGCGCGTCCTGATCCAGGGCTACCACGGCACCGGCAAGTCCACCCATATCGAGCAGGTGGCGGCGCGGCTCAACTGGCCCTGCATCCGGGTCAACCTCGACAGCCATATCAGCCGGATCGACCTGATCGGCAAGGACGCCATCGTGCTGCGCGACAACAAGCAGGTGACGGAGTTCCGGGAGGGCATCCTGCCCTGGTCGCTGCAGAACCCGACGGCGCTGGTGTTCGACGAGTACGACGCCGGGCGCGCCGACGTGATGTTCGTCATCCAGCGCGTGCTGGAGCAGGACGGCCGGATGACCCTGCTCGACACCAACAAGGTGATCACGCCGAACGCGCATTTCCGGCTGTTCGCGACCGCCAACACCGTCGGCCTGGGCGACACGACCGGCCTCTACCACGGCACGCAGCAGATCAACCAGGGCCAGATGGACCGCTGGAACATCGTCACCACGCTCAACTACCTCGGCCACGAGACGGAGGCCGGGATCGTGCTCTCGAAAACCCCGGCCTACGACACCGACGAGGGGCGCCGGACGATCGGCTCGATGGTGGCGCTCGCGGACCTGACGCGCCACGGCTTCATGGCGGGCGACATCTCCACCGTGATGTCGCCGCGCACGGTGATCACCTGGGCCGAGAACGCGGCGATCTTCGACGACGTGGCCTTCGCCTTCCGCGTCACCTTCCTGAACAAGTGCGACGAGGTGGAGCGCCCGACGGTCGGCGAGTACTACCAGCGCTGTTTCGGCAGGGAGCTGGACACGGCCGTCGTCAAGGCCGCCTGACCCCCGGCCCGCGACGGAGCGCCCGATGGCTTCGCCCCCGCGCGAGGAGGAGCACCCGGTCGAGGTGTTCAAGCGTTCGACCGCAGCCTGCGTGCGCGCCATGTCGGGCGAGCGCGAACTGGAGGTGAGCTTCGGCGCCGAGACGCCGAGCGCGTCGGGCGAGCGGGTGCGCCTGCCGCTCCCCCCCCGCGACCTCGAACCGCGCGAACTCGCCAAGGTGCGCGGCGAGGCCGACAGCCTGTCGCTGCGCAAGCGCCACCACGACGCGGCGATCCACGCCCGCCGGATGCCGTCGGGCCAGGCTGCGCGGGAGGTTTTCGAGGCGGTCGAGCAGGCGCGGGTCGAGGCGATCGGGGCGCGGCGCATGGCCGGCGTCGCGGACAACCTCGAAGTCGCGCTGGACGACCGCTACCGCCGCCAGGGCTTCGAGCGGATCGCCGACCGGGACGAGGCGGCGCTGACCGACGTGATCCGGCTGCTGGCCCGCGAAGCGCTGACCGGCGCGGCCCCGCCGCCCTCGACCCGGCGCGTGGTCGAACTGTGGCGGCCCTGGGTCGCCTCGAAGGTCGGCGAGACGATGCGGGAGCTGGAGGGCGTGGTCGCGGACCAGGCCGCCTTCGCCGAACGCGCGCGCCAGTTGATCGTCGATCTCGACCTGGAGATCGGCGAGGAGGGGCTTTCCGACCAGGAGCCGACGGACTCCGAGGACGACGGCGAGGGCGAGTCCGACGAGATGAACGATTCCGGGACGCGCGGCGCCAGCGAGGACGGCGCCGAGTCCGAAATGCTTCCCTCGGAGATGGAGGCCGGCGACGACTCCGCCGAGGGCGAGGACGGCGACGACATGGAGATGGAGCCGGGCGGCGGCGACGAGGAGCCGGGCAACCCCGGAACGCCGCCGACGCCCCGCAACGCCGACGACGCGCGCAAGGCGGCCTACAAGGCCTACACGACCGAATACGACGAGGTGGTGCCGGCGGCCGACCTCTGCGACCCGGCCGAACTCACGCGGCTGCGCGCCCTGCTCGACCAGCAGCTGAACCACCTCCAGGGGCTGATCGGCAAGCTCGCCAACCGGCTGCAGCGCAAGCTGCTCGCCAAGCAGAACCGCTCCTGGCTGTTCGACCTCGACGAGGGCATCCTCGACGCCGGGCGGCTGTCGCGCGTCGTCACCGCGCCGCTCTACCCGCTGTCCTACAAGGTCGAGAAGGACACCGAGTTCCGCGACACGGTGGTCACGCTGCTGATCGACAATTCCGGCTCGATGCGCGGCCGGCCGATCACCATCGCCGCGATGAGCGCGGACATCCTCGCCCGCACGCTGGAGCGGTGCGGCGTGAAGGTCGAGATCCTCGGCTTCACCACGCGCGCCTGGAAGGGCGGGCTGTCGCGCGAGAGGTGGATCGGGAGCGGCAAGCCAAAGGACCCCGGCCGCCTGAACGACCTCCGGCACATCGTCTACAAGGCCGCCGAGGCGCCGTGGCGCCACGCCCGGAAATCCCTCGGCCTGATGCTGCGCGAGGGCATCCTGAAGGAGAACATCGACGGCGAGGCGCTGCTGTGGGCGCACCAGCGCCTGCTGGCGCGGCCGGAGGAGCGGCGCATCCTGATGGTGATCTCCGACGGCGCGCCGGTGGACGACTCGACGCTCTCGGTCAATCCGGGCAACTACCTGGAGAAGCACCTGCGCGACGCCATCCAGTTCATCGAGACCCGCTCGCCGGTCGAACTGGTGGCGATCGGCATCGGCCACGACGTCACGCGCTACTACCGCCGCGCCGTCACCATCGTGGACGCCGAGCAGCTGGGCGGCACGATGATGAACCAGCTCGCCGACCTGTTCGACGAGGACGACGCCGCGCGCCGCCCCGGCGCCGGGCGCCGCGCCGCCGCGCCGGCCCGCCGCCGCGCCCACGCCTGACCGCCGCCGGCCCGGCCCCGCCCCGCCATTACTCCGTTCCGGTCGCGCGGCCGGAGGCGATGGCGCGGTTGAGCAGGATCACCGGCAGCACGCCGGCCGCGACGATGGTGAGCGCCGCCAGCGAGCACTCCTCCAGCAACTCGTCGGAGGCGTACTGGTAGACGAAGGTCGCCAGCGTCTCGAAATCGAAGGGGCGCAGGATCAGCGTCGCCGGCAGTTCCTTCATCGTGTCCACGAACACCAGCACCGCGCCGGTCAGCACCGCGCCCCGGATCAGCGGCAGGTGCACGCGCCGCAGGGTCGCCGCCGGGCCGTGGCCCAGCGTGCGCGCCGCCATGTCGATGTTCGGCGTCACCCGGGCCAGCCCCGCCTCCGCCGCGCCGAGCGAGATCGCCATGAACCGCGCCACGTAGGCGATCAGCAGCGCGGCGATGCTCCCGCTCACCAGCAGGCCGGTCGAGACGCCGAAACGCGCGCGCAGGAAGCCGTCGAGCGCGTTGTCGAACGCGCCCGCCGGCAACAGCACGCCGATCGCCAGCACCGCCCCCGGAACGGCGTAGCCGAGGCCGGCCAGCCGCACCGCGCCGCGCACCGCGAGCGTCGGGCGCAGGCGGCGCGCGTATCCCAGGAAAATCCCCGCCGCGCCGGCCAGCGCGGCGGCCAGCGCCGCCAGCATCAGGCTGTTGCCCGCGCTCGAAAGGTAAGGGCCGGCGGAGAAGCCGTCGAGTTCGCCGAGGGCGTAGCGCGCCAGCACGGCGGCCGGCAGCACGAAGCCCGCCGCCACCGGAACCGCGCAGGCCAGGACCGCCAGCGCCGCCCGCCAGCCGGCCAGGACGAAGCGCGATCCCTCGCCCTCCGGCGCGCCGGCCTGGTGGAAGCGCTGGCGCCGGCGCGACGCCCGCTCCAGCCAGACCAGCAGGACCACGAAGCCGAGCAGCACCAGCGCGATCTGCGCCGCGCCGCCCGGATTCCCCATGCCGTACCAGACGTCGAACACGCCGGCCGTCAGCGTGCGGACGGCGAAATAGTCCACCGTGCCGAAATCGGCGATCGTCTCCATCAGCGCCAGCGTGACGCCGACGACGATGGCCGGCCGCGCCAGCGGCAGCGCGACCGCGAAGAACCCCGCGACCGGCCGGCGGCCCAGCGTGCGCCCCACCTCCAGCGCGCGGACCGACTGTTCGAGGAAGGCCGCGCGCGCCAGCGCGTAGACATAGGGGTACAGGACGAGCGCGAGCACGACGATCGCGCCGCCCTCGCTCCGGATGTCCGGGAACCAGTAGTCCCGCGCCGAGGTCCAGCCGAACGCCTCGCGCAGCGCGCCCTGGACCGGGCCGGCGTATTCCAGCAGGTCGGTGTAGACATAGGCGACCACGTAGGACGGCATCGCCAGCGGCAGGATCAGCGCCCAGTCGAAGACGGCGCGCCCCGGGAACCGGCACGCCGCCGTCAGCCACGCCGTCCCCGCGCCGACGACCGCCACGCCGATCCCGACCCCCGCCATCAGCAGCGCCGTCCTGGCGATGTATCCCGGCAGGACCGTCGCGGCGAGATGGCCCCAGACATTCTCGGAAGGGAAGGCGGCGATCCAGAGGATCGAAAGGATGGGCAGGACGATAAGCCCGGCCGTCGCCAGCGCGCCGGCCGTCCAGACGGCGCGCGCGCCCGCGACCGAGGCGCGGGCGCCGCCGTCGGAAATCCCCGCCGCCCGCGCGGCGTCCTCGAGTCCGGCCAAACCCGCCCCTCCCGGCGCGACGCGGCGGAGCGCGCGCCGCCGCGCCCCCCGCCGCGATTTCGCCGGCCGGTCCGGCCGGCGCGTTTCGGTCTTAGTCGTCGAAGCCGACCCGGTCCACCATCCGGATGGCGTCCGCGCGCAGCCCGGCGACGGTCGCGAGGCTCAGCGGGTCGGACTCGAACTTGCCCCACGCCTCGACCTCGGGCAGCCACGGCACGCCCGGGCGGACCGGATACTCGAAGTTCTGCTCGGCGTAGAGGGTCTGGCCCGGCCCGGCGAGGAACTCCATCAGCGCGATCGCGTTGTCCCGGTTCGGCGCGGCGGCCGTCATCGCCACGCCGGAGATGTTCACATGCGTGCCGCGGTCGCCCTGGTTGGGGAAGACCAGGTAGGCGGACGCCGCCCAGGGCCGCTGCTCCTCCTTCCGGAGCATCTTGCCGTAGTAGTAATGGTTGCCGATGGAGAGGTCGCACACGCCTTCCGAGATCGCCTTGACCTGGGCGCGGTCGTTGCCCTGCGGCTTGCGGGCGAGGTTGGCCTTCACGCCCCGCAGCCACTCCTCGGCCCGCGCCTCGCCGTGATGGGCGATCATCGAGGCGATCAGCGCGACATTGTAGCCGTTCTTGCCGCTGCGCGAGCAGACGCGGCCCTTCCACTTCGGATCGGCGAGGCCCTCGTAGGTCTCGATCTCGCCGGGCGCCACGCGGTCCCTGGAGGCGTAGACGATCCGCACCCGCGTGGTCATGCCGTACCAGTGGCCGTCGGCGTGGCGGTAGCGTTCGGGGATCGACTCCTCCAGCGCGGGCGTCGAGACGGCCTGCGTCACGCCGGCCTCGAAGGCGTCGTTCAGGCGGCCGATATCGACGGTGAAGATCAGGTCGGCCGGGCTGTTCGCGCCCTCGGACTTCAGGCGCTCGACGAGGCCCTTCTTGGCGAAGACCGTCTTGACGGCGATGCCGGTCGCCTCGGTGAACGCCGCGAACAGCGGCTCGACCAGGAAAGGCTGGCGATAGGAGTAGACGTTGACTTCCGCGGCCGCCGCCGGGCCGACCGGGCCGAACGCCGCCGCCATCGCCGCCATCGCCGCCGCCATCGCGGCCGGGCGGCCGCGCCGGATCCGATTCCGCATTTCGGGTCCCCCTTCGAGAGATTGAGAAGCATTCGCAACTTTCCGCCTTTTCCGCCGGGCGCGGGACGCTGTCAAGGACTTTTTTGCGAATAATTCGCAATCGCGTTCGGTTCGCGCCCCCAGGGCGGTCGCGCGCGGCGGCTGGACAGGCGGGCGCGGCCGCGGGATAGTCCCGCCGCGCGGCGCGGCCGCGCGTCCGCGACGCGGCGACGGGGGAGCAAGCGCGATGGAACACAGGAATCTCGGCGCGTCCGGGCTTCGGGTCTCGACGGTCGGCCTCGGCTGCAACAATTTCGGGATGCGGCTGGACCTCGCGCGCACCCGCGCCGTGGTGGACCGGGCGATCGACCGGGGGATTACGCTGTTCGACACCGCCGACATGTACGGCGGCCGCGGCGGCTCCGAGGAGCAGCTGGGCGAAATCCTCGGCCCGCGCCGCAAGGACATCGTGCTCGCCACCAAATTCGCCATGGACATGAGCGACGACGGCCGCAAGCGCGGCGCGTCGCGCGGCTACATTATGTCGGCGGTCGAGGCGTCGCTGCGCCGCCTGCGCACCGACTGGATCGACCTCTACCAGCAGCACCGGCCCGATCCGCTGACGCCGATGGAGGAGACGCTGCGCGCGCTGGAGGACCTGGTGGCGCAGGGCAAGGTCCGCTACATCGGCTGCTCCAACCTGTCGGCCTGGCGGATGGTGGAGTCGCAGTGGATCGCGCGCACGACCGGGACGGCGCGCTATGTGTCCTGCCAGGACGAGTACAGCCTGCTCAACCGCGCCATCGAGGCGGACCTGCTGCCGGCGATGGAGGAGTACGGCTGCGGCCTGCTGCCCTATTTCCCGCTGGCGAGCGGGATGCTCACCGGCAAGTACCGGCGCGACGCCATGCCCGCCGGCGCGCGGCTCACCGACATGCCGAGCTTCGCCAACCGCCGCTATGTGACGGAGCGGAACTTCGGGATCGTCGAGGCGCTCGGGGAATACGCGCGGGCGCGCGGGCACACGCTGCTGGAGCTGGCCTTCGGCTGGACGGCGGCGCGCCCGACGGTGGCCAGCGTCATCGCCGGCGCGACGACGCCCGAACAGGTGGACGCCAACGCCGCCGCGCTCGCCTGGACGCCGACGCCGGAGGAAATCGCCGAAATCGACGCCATCGCCGCGCCGTAGGGGGGGAGCGAACGCGCTCCCTGTCTCGCGGACCGGCCTATCCCGGCTCGCCGCCGTCGCGGATGAAGCGGTAGATGGCGGACTGGTCGGACTCCGGCTCGCTGTCGGCAAAGGCGTCGAGCACCTCCAGCGTCGCCCGGGCGACATGGCGCGGCGCGCCCATCTCGCCGGCGGCGGCGACGAACAGCGACAGGTCCTTGCGCGGCAGGGTCGCCGCCCCGCCGCTGTCGTAGGTTTCCGTCGCCATGTGGCGCGGGAAGACGTGGCTGGCGACGAAGTTCTGCCCCGTCGCGCCCTCGATGACCTCCAGCATGACGCCCATGTCCAGCCCGCCGCGAAGCCCGGTCGCGATCGCCTCGCTGGTCGTGACGAAATGGGAGATGGCGAGGAAGTTGTTGACCAGCTTCATCGTCTGCCCCTGGCCGGGCGCGGTCCCGACATGGACCAGCCTGGCCGAATAGCGCGAGACCAGCGGGCGGACGCGCTCCAGGTCCGCCGCGCTTCCCGAATACATCGAGATCAGCGTCCCCTCCCGCGCCCGCGCCGCCATGCCGGAGACCGGCGCGTCCACATAGCCGATCCCGCGCGCCGCCAGCAGCGCGTGGGCCTCGCGCGCGGCCGCCGGGCCGACCGTCGCGGTGTCGACGACCAGCGCGCCCGGCGCCGCCGCGCCCGCGATCCGCCCCACGACCTCGCGCCCGGCCGCCACGTCGGGCAGGCTGAGGAAGATCACGCCCGCCGCCGCCGCGACCTGTTCGGTCGAGCCGGCGCAAACCGCGCCGGCCGGCGCGCGCGCCTGGGTCCCGGCGATGTCGAAGGCGACGAGTTCGCGCCCGGCCCCGGCGACATGGGCCGCCATCGGCGCGCCCATGTGCCCCAGCCCGACGAAGCCGACCGCCTCCGCGCTCATGGCGCGCCTCCCGCGCCGCCGTCCGGCTTCGGCAGCGCGGTCCCGCACAGCGCCTCGAAGACTTCCGCCAGCGCCCAGATCTCGCGGTCCGCGAGGCCCCTCGCCTCGGCCGCGATCCAGGCCTGGGCGGCGACGGAGCCGACCGGCATCGGCATCGCGGTCTCGCGCGCGAGGTCGAGCGCGAGGCGCACATCCTTGGCGACGGTGTGCAGGCCCTGGCCCGGCCCCTCGCCGGGCGGCGGCGCGGACGGCGTATCCAGCGCCCGGCCGACGATGTTGTCGAAGATGCGGCTGCCGCCGGTGCTGACCCCCACCACCTCGCGGACGACGCGCGGGTCGAGGCCGGCCTTGACGCCGAGCAGCGTGCATTCGAGCGCGGCGGCGGCGTTGCACGCCATCATCAGGTTGTTGACCAGCTTCACGGTCGCGCCGGCGCCGAGCCCGCCGACATGGAAGACGTTGCTCCCGAACGCCTCCAGCGCCGGGCGCGCGCGCTCCACCACGGCGGCGTCGCCGCCCACCATGACGGTGAGCCGGCCCTCGCGCCGCTGCGCGATGCCGCCGCTGACCGGCGCGTCGAGCACGCCGACGCCCTTTTCGGCGGCCGCTTCGGCGATCCGGCGGATAACGCCCGGCGAGATCGTGCTGGTGTCGATGAAGACGTCGCCCTGCTTGGCGCCGGCGAGCGCGCCGTCCGGGCCGAGGGCGACCTCCTCGCTCGCCGCGTTCGAGGGCAGCGAGGCGATCACGATGTCGGAGGCGGCCGCGACCTCGGCCGGCGTCGCCGCCGCCGTCGCGCCGGCGGCCGCGAGGATCGCCACCCGTTCGGGGCGCAGGTCCGCGACGGTCACCTCGTGGCCCGCGCGCAGGATGCATTCGGCGATGGGGCCGCCCATGCCGCCGAGGCCGATCGTTCCGACTTTCATGTCCGCCGCCTTTCCTCGCGCCGCCCGCGCGGGGCGCGCCGGCGTCCGGGGAACGATAGGCCGGGCCGGAGGGCCGGTCCATCCGTTTCCGGGCGTCGGGGCGAGGCCGGCGGCGGCGCGGCGCGCGGAGGCCGGGAAAGGCGAAACCCCCCGGTTTGCCGAGGGGTTTCGGTGGTGGAGCCAAGCGGGATCGAACCGCTGACCTCTACAATGCCATTGTAGCGCTCTCCCAGCTGAGCTATGGCCCCGGAGCGGCGGCCGCGACGGGCCGCGCGGAGGTGCATAGCGCCGGCGCCGGGCTTTCGCAAGCGAAATCGCCGCCCCGAAGCGGGGGCGGGCGCGCGGCCCTAGCGGGCGTCCTCGTCGGCGTCGTCCTCCTCCTCGCCGATCCCGTCCTCGGGGAGGGACTCCTCGTCGTCGCCCGCCCCGTCGAGCGCGCCGCCGTCGGCGTCGATCCTGGGGATCGCCGCCTTGCCGTCGTCGTCCTCGTCGCCGTCGCCGGTCAGGACCGGGGGGCCGTCGTCCGCGCCCTCCTCGTCCTTCTCCTCCTCGTCCTCGGCGTCCGAATCCTCCTCGCCGTCCTCGTCCTCGCCGGCCTCCTCCTCGGCGTCCTCGCCGTCCGCGGCCTTGGGGCGGCGCGGCTTCGGCTCCTCGACGGCGATCGGCCGGGCGCGCCGGCTCTTCAGGACCGCCTCCGGGTCGAACTCGGCGCCGCATTTGGGACAGACGATGGGCGTTTTGCGGAGGTCGTAATACAGCGTTCCGCATGACTGGCAGATCCGCTTGATGCCCCATTCCGGTTTAGCCAATTCCCCGCCTCCGGCAGCGCGGCCCGCCGTCCGGCCGCGCCGCGGGAATATCCACCGGGGCGGGGGATGTCAAAGCGAAAAATCCCCGCTCCCGCGCCGCCGCCCGGCCGGGGCCGGCGCGCCCGCGATCCCGACGGACAGGCGCCGGACTCCGTGCTAAACACGCCCGCGCGGCCGGAGCGCGCCGGCCGGCCGCCGCCCGGACCGCGCCCGGTCCGCCCGCCGGGAGACCGCCGCCGTGACCACGCTCATCGCCCGCCCGTCGCGCGGCCTGCGCGGCGACATGCCGGTTCCCGGCGACAAGTCGATCTCCCACCGCGCGCTGATCCTGGGCGCGCTCGCCTTCGGGGAGACGGTTGTCGAGGGCCTGCTGGAGGGCGAGGACGTGCTGCGGACGGCCGCCGCGCTGCGCGCCCTCGGCGCGGGCGTCGAACGGGGCGCGGACGGCGCGTGGCGGATTTCGGGGCGCGGCGCCGGCGGGCTGGACGAGCCGGACCGGGTGCTCGACCTCGGCAATTCCGGCACCGGCGTCCGCCTGCTCATGGGCGTGGCGGCGGCGACGCCGGGCGCGACCTTCCTCACGGGCGACGCCTCGCTGCGCCGCCGGCCGATGGCGCGCGTCATCGACCCGCTGGAGCGCATGGGGGCGCGGTTCGTCGCGCGCGAGGGCGGGCGGCTGCCGCTCGCCTGCGTCGGCCCGGAGACGCTGGCGCCCGTCGAATACACGCTTCCCGTCGCCTCGGCCCAGGTCAAGTCGGCGATCCTGCTGGCCGGGCTGGCGGCGCCGGGCGAGACCCGGATCGTCGAGCCGCGCCCGACCCGCGACCACACCGAGACCATGCTGCGCCAGTTCGGCGCGACGGTGCGCGTCGAGGAACGCGCGGAGGGCGGCCGCGCCGTCGCCGTGGCGGGGGAGGCCGAGCTCGCCGGGCGGCGCGTCCGCGTGCCGGCCGACCCGTCCTCGGCGGCCTTCCCGGTCGTCGCCGCGCTGGTCGTTCCGGGATCGGAGCTCCGCCTCGCCGGCGTCGGCATGAACCCGCTGCGCTCCGGCCTCTACGAAATCCTCGCCGAGATGGGCGCGGACCTCGACATCGCGCCGCTGGAGGACGACGGGGGCGAGCCCCTGGCCGACATCGCGGTCCGCTCCGGCCCGCTGCGCGGGATCGAGGTCCCGGCGGAGATCGCGCCCCGGGCGATCGACGAATACCCCGCGCTCGCGGTCGCCGCCGCCCACGCCGAGGGGACGACGACCATGCGCGGCCTCGCCGAACTCAGGGTGAAGGAGAGCGACCGGCTGGCCGCCATCGCCCGCGGGCTGGCCGCCTGCGGCGTCGCGGTGGAGGAGGGCGAGGACAGCCTCGTCGTCCACGGGACGGGCGGCGCGATCCCGGGCGGCGCGACGATCGCCGCCGACATGGACCACCGGATCGCCATGGCCTTCCTCGCGCTCGGCCTCGCCGCGCGGGAGGGGGTCCGGATCGACGACGGCGCGACGATCGCCACCAGCTTCCCCGGTTTCGCCGGGGCCATGCGCCGCCTCGGCGCCGACATCCGGGAGGAGGGGGCGGCGTGATCGTCGCCATCGACGGTCCGGCGGCGTCGGGCAAGGGGACCGTCGCGCGGCGGCTGGCGGCGCATTTCGGCTACGCGCATCTCGACACCGGCGCGCTCTACCGGGCCGTCGCGCTGGCGGCGCTGCGCGCGGGCGGCGACCCGGCGGACCCGGCCGCCGCGGCGGCGGCGGCGCGCGGCCTCGACCCGGCGCTGGCCGGGGACCCGGAGGTCCGGAGCGCCCGCGTCGGGGCCGCCGCCTCCCGGGCCGCCGCCTTTCCCGGCGTGCGCGCGGCGCTGCTCGACCTCCAGCGCCGCTTCGCCGCCGCCCCGCCCGGCGGCGCGCCCGGCGCGGTGCTGGACGGGCGCGACATCGGCACCGTCGTCTGCCCCGGGGCGGAACGGAAGATCTTCGTCGTCGCCGATCTCGAAACGCGCGCCGGGCGCCGGCACAGGGAGTTGCTCGCGCGCGGCGAGGCGTCTATATATGCCCGCGTTCTTGCCGACTTGCGGGAGCGCGACGCGCGCGATTCCGGTCGCGCCGACGCCCCGCTGCGCAAGGCCGGGGATGCGATGGAACTGGACACCACGCGCCTCGACCCCGACGCGGCCTTCGAACGCGCGCGCGCCTTCGTCGAGTCGGCAAGGGCGTGAACCGCCGGCCGCGCCTCGGCGCCGGGCCGGCTCGCGCAACCCGACGGGGGCCGGCCATGCCGGCCCGCCCCGGGCCGGGGGACCGGCCCGGACGACGCCCGGAACGCGGGAACGCGCCTCCGGGCCACCGACGAACGACAGGGAGTTTCCATGGCTGAAATCGCCGCGGCCGGCGTCGAGACGGAGAATTTCGACGCCCTGCTCGCCGAGGCCCTCGGCGACCACGTCAGCATCGAAGGCAGCGTGGTCAAGGGCGTCGTCGTTTCCATCGAGGGCGACCACGCCCTGATCGACGTGGGCCTCAAATCGGAGGGCCGGGTCGCGCTCAAGGAGTTCGCCCCGCCGGGACGGGAGCACGGCCTCGAGCCGGGCCACGAGGTCGAGGTCTATGTCGAGCGCATGGAGGACCGCAACGGCGAGGCGATGCTGAGCCGCGAGAAGGCCCGGCGCGAGGAGGCCTGGTCGGTGCTGGAGAAGGCGTTCGACAATTCCGAGCGGGTGACCGGCGCGATCTTCGGCCGGGTGAAGGGCGGCTTCACGGTGGACCTGTCCGGCGCCACCGCCTTCCTGCCCGGCAGCCAGGTGGACATCCGCCCGGTGCGCGACATCGGCCCGCTGCTCGGCACGCCGCAGCCCTTCCAGATCCTCAAGATGGACCGCCGGCGCGGCAACATCGTCGTCTCGCGCCGCGCCGTGCTGGAGGAGAGCCGCGCCGAGGCGCGCTCGGAGCTGATCGCCAACCTGAAGGAGGGCCAGGTCCTCCAGGGCGTGGTCAAGAACATCACCGACTACGGCGCCTTCGTCGATCTCGGCGGCGTGGACGGCCTGCTGCACGTCACCGACATCGCCTGGCGGCGCATCAACCACCCGACCGAGGCGGTGCAGATCGGCCAGACGGTCAGCGTGCAGGTGATCCGCTTCAACCCGGAGACGCAGCGCATCTCGCTCGGCATGAAGCAGCTGCAGGCCGATCCGTGGGAGGGCGTGGTCGCCAAGTACCCGGTCGCCACCAGGTTCACCGGCCGCGTCACCAACATCACCGACTACGGCGCCTTCGTGGAGCTGGAGCCGGGGATCGAGGGGCTGGTCCATGTCTCCGAGATGAGCTGGACCAAGAAGAACGTCCATCCGGGCAAGATCGTCTCGACCAGCCAGGAGGTCGAGGTGATGGTGCTCGACGTGGACCCGGTGAAGCGGCGCATCTCGCTCGGCCTGAAGCAGTGCCTGCCCAACCTGTGGGAGGACTTCATGGCCCGCTCCCCGATCGGCACCGAGATCGAGGGCGAGGTCAGGAACATCACCGAGTTCGGCCTGTTCGTCGCGCTGTCCGGCGAACTCGACGGCATGGTCCACCTCTCCGACCTCGACTGGGAGCGGCCGGGCGAGGACGCGATCAAGGACTACAAGCGCGGCGACATCGTCCGGGCCAAGATCCTCGACATCAACCCGGACAAGGAGCGCATCTCCCTCGGCGTCAAGCAGCTGGGCGAGGACCCGTTCCGGGCCGGCGCGGCCGGCGTGCGCCGGGGCGCCGTCGTCACCTGCACCGTCGCCCGGCTGACCGACGCCGGCCTCGACGTGACGGTGGCCGACGGCATCCCCGGCTTCATCCGCAAGTCGGACCTGTCGCGCGACCGTTCGGAGCAGCGCCCGGACCGTTTCGCGGTCGGCGAGAAGGTGGACGCCAAGGTCACGCAGATCGACCAGAAGAGCCGGCGCCTCACCCTGTCGATCAAGGCGCGCGAGGTCGAGGAGGAGAAGCGGGCGATGGAGGATTACGGCTCCTCCGACAGCGGCGCCAGCCTCGGCGACATCCTCGGCGCGGCGCTCCGCCAGCGCGCGGAGGAGCAGAAGGCGCGGGAGTAGGCCGCGCGCCGGGCCGGGGGTGGGCGATGGCCGAGCGGATCGAGGGCGGCTGCCATTGCGGCAACCTCCGGCTCGCCTTCCACGCCGCCGGCGCGTTCGAGGACCTGCCGGTCCGGGCCTGCCAGTGCTCCTTCTGCCGCAAGCACAATGTGCGCGCGACGGCGGACCCGGACGGGCGGCTGGAGATCGCCGTCGCGGACGAGGGCAAGCTGTCGCGCTACCGCATGGGGCTGGGGATCACCGACTACATCGTCTGCGCCGCCTGCGGCGTCTATGTCGCGGCGACGATGGAGGACGGGGCGGCGGGCCGGACGCTGGCCACCTGCGTGGTCAACGCCCTCGACATCGCGCCGGAGCGGGTGCCGGAGCCGTCGCCCATCGACTACGAGGGGGAGACGGCGCGCTCCCGCCTCGAACGCCGCCGGCTGCGCTGGATGCCCGCGCGGTTCGTGTAGGCGCGGGCCGCCGGCCGGCCCGGCGGGCGCGGCCCGGCTTTCGGGAAACCCCGCTTCCGTGCTATACGGCGGGGCCGCGAGGCGCGGGCGAATCGTCCGGGCCGGGCCGATCGTCACGGATGCCCCTCGATGTTCGCGAACCTCCTCGGAATGCTTTCGGCCGACATGGCGATCGACCTCGGCACGGCGAACACGCTCGTCTACGTCAAGGGGCGCAGCATCGTGCTGAACGAGCCTTCCGTGGTCGCCATCGCCACCGTGAAGGCGCGCAAGCGCGTGCTCGCCGTCGGCGAGGAGGCCAAGCAGATGCTGGGCCGCACGCCCGGCAACATCCAGGCCATCCGGCCGCTGCGCGACGGCGTGATCGCCGATTTCGAGGTGGCGGAGGAAATGATCAAGCATTTCATCCGCAAGGTGCACAACCGGCGCAGCTTCGCCAGCCCGCAGGTCATCGTCTGCGTCCCGTCCGGCTCGACCGCCGTGGAGCGGCGCGCGATCCGGGAATCGGCCGAGAGCGCTGGCGCGCGCCGCGTCTTCCTGATCGAGGAGCCGATGGCCGCCGCCATCGGCGCCAACCTGCCGGTGACCGAGCCGACCGGCTCCATGGTCGTGGACATCGGCGGCGGCACGACGGAGGTCGCCGTGCTCTCGCTCGGCGGCATCGTCTATTCGCGCTCGGTGCGGGTCGGCGGCGACAAGATGGACGAGGCGATCATCGCCTATATCCGCCGCAACCATAACCTCCTGATCGGCGAGGGCAGCGCCGAGCGGATCAAGAAGCAGATCGGCTCCGCCTACCCGCCGGAGGACGGCGCCGGCCAGACCATGGAGATCAAGGGGCGCGACCTGCTGAACGGCGTGCCCAAGGAGCTGGTGATCGACCAGAGCCAGATCGCCGAAAGCCTGACCGAGCCGGTGAGCCAGATCGTCGAGGCGGTCAAGATGGCGCTCGAACAGACGCCGCCGGAACTGGCGGCCGACATCGTGGACAAGGGGATCGTGCTGACCGGCGGCGGCGCGCTGCTGGGCAACATGGACTACGTGCTGCGCCACTCCACCGCGCTGCCGGTCTCGATCGCCGACGAGCCGCTGTCCTGCGTGGCGCTCGGCACCGGGCGGTGCCTGGAGGAGATGAAGGTGCTGCGCAACGTGCTGATCGGCGCCAACTGACCGGCGCGGCGCGGGCGCCGGCGCCGGCGCGGACAAGGGAAGGGGGAAGGGGGCGGAGATGGCCCTGAGACCGGCGATCGTCGTCAGGATGGCCCGCCCGGTCCAGTCGCTCTGGCGCCGTTTCGCCTTCGGCGCGCTGGTCGCGGCCGCCTTCGCGACGATGCTGTTCGGCAAGGCCGATTCGGTCGTCGTCGAGCGCGCCCGGCTCGCCATCGCCGACGCCGCGACGCCCGTCCTCGAAGTCCTGGCCGAGCCGGCCGGCGCGGTGGCGCGCGCGGTCGAGGGGGCCGCCGCGCTGCGCGACCTCCACGGCGAGGTCGCGCGCCTGCGCGAGGAGAACCTGCGGCTGCGCGAATGGCGCCGCGCGGCGGAGGGGCTGCAAGCCGAGAACCGGGCGCTGCGCAGGCTGGCCCGCTTCGTGCCGCCGGCGGAGCCGGACTACATCTCGGCGCGCGCGATCTCGAACGCCGGCGGGCCTTTCGTGCGCAGCGTGCTGGTCAACGCCGGCCGGCGCCACGGCGTGCGCCGCGGGCTGGCGGCGGTTTCGGGGGCCGGCCTCGCCGGCGTGACGGTCGAGGTGGGCGAGTTGCACGCGCGGGTCCTGCTGGTGACCGACCTCAACTCGCGGATTCCCGTGACGGTGCGGACGACGCGCGATCCGGGCGTGCTGTCGGGCGACAACTCGAACCGGCCGGAACTGCTGTTCCTGCCGCAGAACGCCGCGATCTCGACCGGCGACGCGGTGGTGACGTCGGGCCTCGGCGGCGCGCTGCCGCCGGGCATCCCGGTGGGCACCGTCGCCTCCGTCGGCGCGTCGGGCGCGCGCGTCAAGCCGCTGGTGGACTGGGACCGGCTGGAGCATCTGCGGCTGCTGGACTACCGCCTCGACGGGGTCGTGCCCCCGCCGGGCGGCGCGGCCGGGGGCGGCGGGCCGTGAGGCTGGCCTGGGCGCGCCGCCTGGACGGCTGGGCGCGGCGCGCGGTCCCGGCGGCGACGGCGTTCTGCCTGGTCCTTCCGGCCGTCGCGCCGGTGGGGGCGTCGGCCGTCTCCGACATCGCGCCGGCCTTCACGATGATGGCGGTGTTCTACTGGACCGTCCACCGGCCCGACCTGCTGCCCCCGGCGGCGGTGTTCGCCGTCGGCCTGTTCCAGGATGTGCTGACCGGCCATCCGGCCGGCTCGACGGCGCTGGCGCTGCTGGCGGTTTACGGCGCCGCGCTGTCGCAGCGCCGGGTGCTGCTGGGCAAGCCGTTCCTGGTCTCGTGGATCGGCTTCGCGGCGATCGCGGCGGGGGCGTTCCTGCTCGTCTGGCTGTCGATCTGCGTGCTTTCGGCGCGCCTGCTGGCGACGCTGGCCGCGCCGGCGCAGTTCGCGGCCACGGTCGCGTGTTTTCCGCTGGCGGCCTGGGCCTTCGTGCGGATCCACCGCCACGTGGTGCGGTAGGGGGACGGGATGCGCAGGGCCAGCGACCAGGACTCGCGGCGCGTCTTCACGCGCCGCGCGCTGCTGCTCGGCGCGGGGCAGCTCGCCCTGGTCGGCGGGCTGGCGGGCCGGCTGTACTACCTCCAGGTCGTCGAGGCCGAGCGCTACCGCGCGCTTTCGCGGGACAACCGCTTCGACCTCGAACTGACGCCGCCCGCGCGGGGGCGGATTTTCGACCGCAACGGCCTTGCGCTGGCCGGCAACCGGGACAATTTCCGCGTCGAGATCGTCCCCGAACAGGCCGGCGACCCGGCCCGCGTCCTGGCGACGCTGCGCCGCCTTGTCGAGGTCGAGGACGCCGAGGTCGAGCGCGTCCTGCGCGCCGCCCGGCGCCGGCGCGGCTTCCTGCCGATCGCCGTGGTCGAGAACCTGTCGCGCGCGGACATTTCCCGCGTCGCCGTCAACGCGCCCTACCTGCCGGGCGTGCGGATCGAGATCGGCCATTCGCGCGAATACCCCTTCGCGGCTTCGGCCGTCCACGTCACCGGCTATGTCGCCCCGGTCTCGCCGTCCGAACTGACCGGCGATCCCGCGCTGGAACTGCCGGATTTCCGCATCGGCAAGAGCGGGATCGAGAAGCGCTACGACCTGGAGATGCGGGGCGTCTGCGGCCGGCGGCGGGTGGAGGTCAACGCCGTCGGCCGGGTCGTGCGCGCGCTGCCGGGCGACGAGGGGCGGCCGGGCCGCGACATCGCGCTCACCGTCGATGCGCGCCTGCAGGCGATGGCCTCGGCGCGGCTGGCGCTGGGCGCCGCCGAACTCGTGCCCAGGAACGATCCCCGCGCCCGCGCCGCCCAGCGGGCCGCCCGGCGGGCCGGCATGGACATCGGCCCGGAGGACGGCGACGTGGCGCTCGACGCCGAGGGCGCGCTGGCGACGCCGGAGAGCGGGGCGGCGGTCGTCATGGACATCCATCGCGGCGACATCCTGGCGCTGGCCTCGACCCCCGGCTTCGACCCCAACGCCTTCAACCGCGGCCTCAGCCCCGGCGACTGGGAGCGGGTGCTCTCCAACCCGCGCTCGCCGATGATCAACAAGGCGGTCTCCGGCCAGTACCCGCCGGGATCGACCTTCAAGATGCTGGTCTGCCTCGCCGCGCTGGAGGCCGGGATCGCGACCCCGGAAACCGAGGTGACCTGCGAGGGCCATGTCGAACTCGGCAGGCAGCGCTTCCACTGCTGGGCGCGCCACGGCCACGGCGCGATCGACATGCTGGGCGCGATCGAGCGCAGCTGCGACGTCTACCACTACGAGATGGCCAGGCGCGTCGGCATCGAACGGATCGCGGCGATGGCGCGGCGCTTCGGCCTCGGCGCGCCGCTCGGCGTCGACCTGCCCGGCGAGCGGCCCGGCCTGGTCCCGACGCCGGACTGGAAACTGGCGGCGCGCGGCGAGCCGTGGCGGACCGGCGAGACGTTGATCGCCGGCATCGGCCAGGGCTTCCTGCTTTGCACGCCGCTGCAACTGGCCGCGATGACGGCCCGCCTCGCCAATCGCGGCCGGGCGGCGGTTCCCCGGCTGCTGCGCGATCCCGCCGCGCCGGAGCCGGTTTTCGAGGGCATGGGCCTCGCGTCCGGCCATCTCGACGCGGTGCTGGAGGGCATGGTCCGGGTGGTCGAGGGGCCGCGCGGCACGGCGCGCGCGATCCGGGACCAGGACGGCGGCCTCCGCATCGCCGGCAAGACCGGATCGGTGCAGGTCAGGCGGATCACGCGGGCCGAGCGGCGCGCCGGCAAGGTGCGGAACGAGGACCGGCCGTGGCGCCACCGCGACCACGCCCTGTTCGTCGGCGTCGCGCCGGCCGAGGCGCCGCGCCACGCCATCGCCGTCGTGGTCGAGCACGGCGGTTCGGGCGGCCGGGTGGCGGCGCCGATCGCCCGCGACATCCTGGTCGAGGCCGCGCGGCTCGACGCGGCGGGCGTCGCCCCGGCCGGGCCGCCCCCGCCCTCGGGAGCGCGGTCGTGACGCCCGGAGGATGGGGCCGGCGGGGCCTGGACGCGGCGCCGTTCGACCCGGACGGGGCGAGCGTGGCGCGCAAGCTCGGCCAGCTGAACTGGGGGCTGGTCGCGCTGACGGCGGCGATCGCCTCGATCGGTTTCGCCATGCTGTATTCGGCCGCCGGGGGGGACTGGAGTCCGTGGGCCTACCGGCAGGCGATCCGCTTCGCGGCGGGGCTGGCGCTGGCGCTGGCGCTCGCCGCGATCGACCTGCGCCTGGTGCTGCGCTGGTCCTACGCGGCCTACGCGGTCGCGCTCGCGCTGCTCGGCGCGGTGGAGGCGGCGGGCGAGACCGGCATGGGCGCGCGCCGCTGGATCGACCTCGGCGTCCTGCAACTCCAGCCCTCGGAGCCGATGAAGATCGCGCTGGTGCTGGCGCTGGCGCGGTATTTCCACGGCCTGTCGCACGAGGAGATCGGGCGACCGCGCCATCTCGTCGCGCCGCTGCTGATGGTGCTGGCGCCGGCGGTCCTGGTCCTGCGCCAGCCCGACCTCGGCACCGCCTGCATGATCCTGCTGGGCGGCGGCGCGATGTTTTTCCTCGCCGGCGTGCGGGCGTGGAAGTTCGGCGCGCTGCTGGCGCTGGGGGCCGCGTCGGCGCCGGCGGTCTGGCATTTCCTGCTGGACTACCAGAAGCGGCGCATCCTCACCTTTTTCGATCCGGGGGCCGATCCGCTCGGCGGCGGCTACCACATCCAGCAATCGAAGATCGCGCTCGGGTCGGGCGGGGTGTTCGGCAAGGGGTTCCTCCAGGGATCGCAGAGCCACCTGAACTTCCTGCCGGAGAAGCAGACCGACTTCGTCTTCACGATGCTGGCCGAGGAGTTCGGCCTGGTCGGCGGGCTGGGCCTGATCGGCCTGTTCGTGGCGGTCGTGGGCTACGGCGTGGCGATCGCGCTCGGCGCGCGCAGCCAGTTCGGCCGGCTGCTGGCGGGCGGCGTGTCCTTCGCGCTGTTCCTCTACGTGTTCGTCAACATCGCCATGGTGACCGGGACGATCCCGGTGGTGGGCGCGCCGCTGCCGCTGATCTCCTACGGCGGCACGGCGATGCTGACGACGATGGCGGCGATCGGGCTGGCGATGTGCGTCTGGGTCCACCGCGACCTCCATATCGGCCGCCGTGGCGACGAGGACGCCTGAGGCGGCGTTTCCCCGGCGGGTCGCGCTTGCAAACCCGGCCCGAACCCGCTATCCACCGCCCACGGGCCGGGCGGGCGCATAGCTCAGTCGGTAGAGCAGCTGACTCTTAATCAGCGGGTCCAAGGTTCGAGTCCTTGTGCGCCCACCACCCGTCCCGCCCGCCGGCGAAAAAGGGCGGGCGCGGCGCTTGCGCGGGGCAGCGCGGGCGGGTACATTCCGGTCTCGATCCGCCGGCCGGGCCTCCGGCCGGCGCGGCGCGCGGGCGTAGCTCAGGGGTAGAGCGCAACCTTGCCAAGGTTGAAGTCGTGGGTTCGAATCCCATCGCCCGCTCCAGCCTCCCCGGGGCGGAAGCCGCGCCCATCGCACGGAGGCTCCCCCGATGACCGACGCCGCCGCCCTCGACGCCGTTCCCGCCGCGCCAGCGCCCTTCGCGCCCATCCGGCTTTCCCCGGCCGCCGGGGCGGAGATCGCGGGCCCGGACCTGTCCCGGCCGATCCCGCCCGATGTCCGCGACGCGATCCTCGACGCGCTGGTCGCCCACCATGTGCTGGTGTTCCGCGGCCAGGAGCTGACGAAGGACGAGCAGTTCGCCTTCACGCTCGATTTCGGCGAGATCGAGGAGCATGTCGGCCGGCTGCCCGGCGGTGGGAAGTACCCGCTGGTCCACACCGTGACCAACCTCGACCACGCCACCGGCAAGCCGACCGCCGCGCCGGCCACGCACGGAAACTATTTCTGGCACACCGACAAGTCCTACCACGCGGTCCCGTCGCTGCTGACGATGCTGCACGCGATCCAGGTTCCGCCGGCGGGCGGGGATACGCTGTTCGCCAACATGCACATGGCCTGGGACGCATTGCCTGAGGGCGAGAAGCGCGCGCTCGACGGGCTGCGAGCGATCCACAGCTGGGAGGCCAGCCGGCGCAACACCGGCAACAGGCCGGCGACGGAGGAGCAGAAGCGCGAGCGCCCGCCGGTGAGCCATCCGCTGGTCCGCACCCATCCCGCCACCGGGCGCAAGTCGCTCTACCTCGGAATGCATGTCGACCGGATCGAGGGGATGCCGGAGGCCGAGAGCCGCGCCCTGCTCGACGGCCTGCTGGAGCGCGCGACGGTTCCGGCCAATGTCTACCGCCACGAGTGGCGCGCGGGCGACCTGGTCATGTGGGACAACCGCTGCCTGCTGCACCGGGCCGACCGCAACTACGACATGGCGGCGCATCCCCGCGTCCTGCACCGCACGGTGGTGAAGGGCACGGTTCCGGTCTGACGCCGGCGGGCGGCGCCCGCCGGCCCGAGGAGGGGGCGACGCGCGTTCCGGCTTGGCGGAGGCGGCGCTCAGGCCACCCGGTCGCCCTTCCTGACCGTCGCGGCGCGGTTGTCCACGCCGGGCAGCATTTTCGCCGGGTCGCGCGTCACCACCGTGTCGATCACCGTCGGCGAGCCGGAATGCGCCAGGCCGGCCGCGATGGCTCCCGCGAGCTCCTCCGGCCGCTCGACCCGCAGCCCGTTGCAGCCCAGCGCGCGCGCCGCCTCGGCGTAGTTCGTCTCCGCGAGGTCGCTCGACTGGTAGGCGCCCGCGCCGTACATCAGGTGCTGGAGCGCCTTCACATAGCCCGAAGCGGCGTTGTTCACGACGATGATCGTGAAGTCGAGGCCCATGCGCCGCGCCGTCTCCAGTTCGCCGAGCGTCATGTTGAAGCCGCCGTCGCCGGTCAGCGCCACCACCGGCCCCTTGCCGGCGAGCGCCGCGCCCATCGCGCCGGGCAGGCCGTAGCCGATCGAGGCGAAGCCGCGGTCCGGCAGGAAGCCGCGGCCGGCCCGCCCGGTGTCGAACAGCAGCCCGCCCCAATGCGCCGCGAAGCCCCCGTCGGCGACCAGGATCGCGTCCTCCGGCAGGCCCCGGTTCAACTCGTGCATCAGCCGCGCCATGTTGACCGGGACCTCGGCCGAGGTGAGCCGCGCGTCCACCGAGGCGCGCCATTCCGCCATCCGCCGCGCCACCTCGGCCGCGTAGTCCGCCCGCGCCGCGCGCTGGCGCGCCGCGTCGCCCTCCATGGCGGCGTGGAGGTCGCGCACGCCCTCGCGCGCGTCGCCCCACAGCGCGAGGTCGGGCTGGAGCGTGCGGCCGATCTCCTCGGCCAGCACTTCGAGGTGGATGACCGGCTTGCCGGCGGGCGGCAGGGTGAACCGCTTGGTGGCGATCTCGCCCAGCTTGCAGCCCACGACCAGCAGGCAGTCGCTCTCCTCCATCAGGCCGTTGGCGATCCGGTCGTAGCGGCCGAACAGGCCGGCGTTGAGGGGATCGACGCAGGCGATCGCGCCCTTGCCGGTCATCGTGTGCGCGACGGGGAGGGAGAAGGCGCGCACGAACGCCTCCAGCGCCCCGGCCGCGCCGGAAATGTGCACGCCGCCGCCGGCCAGGACCAGCGGGCGCGCCGATTTCGACAGCATCTCCGCCGCGCGCTCCACCGCGTCCGCCGCCGGGCGCGCGCGCAGCGACGGCGCCGCCTGGTTGGCCTGGGGGATGTCCAGTTGGTCGGGGTCGAAGGGGAAGGTGTCGTGGCACACGTCCTCCGGCACGTCGAGCACCACCGGGCCGGGCCGCCCGGCCGTCGCCACCTGGAAGGCGCGGCGCGTCAGTTCCGGCAGCCGCTCGATCCGCTCGACGCGGATGACTTCCTTGACGGCCGGGGCGAGGATGTCGAGCTGCCGGCTTTCCTGCGTCATGTTCTTCCAGGAGTGCAGGCGGTGGCTGTCGCCGACCACGGCGACCATCGGCGTGCCGGCGTTGAGCGCCTCGACCAGGCCGGTGACGAGGTTGGTCGCGCCCGGCCCCAGCGTCGCGTCCATGACGCCGACCCGGCCGGTGACCTTGGCGTAGGCGTCGGCCGCGAAGGCGCCGCAGCGCTCGTCGTTGATCAGCGAATGGGCGAGGCCGAGCCGGCGCGCGGCGTCGTAGAAGGGCAGGAGCTGGAACCCGCCCATGCCGAACATCGGCCCGATCCCCTGCGCCCGCAGGCAGCGCGCCAGCGCCTCGCCGCCGGTCATCTCGTTGGTGTCGGCCATGGCCCCGTTCCTCCCCCGAACCCGCCCCGTCGCGGCGCGCACAGTAGCCCGCCGCCCGGCGCCGCTTCAACCGGAAGGATCGGGCGGCGGCGAAGCGGCGCGGGCGCGGGGCGGCGCCCGCCTACGCCGGCTCCTGCGGCTCGACCGGGCGGTGTTCGGTCCCGCGGCCGGGCGTCACGAACAGGGCCGCGCCCGGCGCGCGCACGATCCCGCGATGCCAGACGCCGCGCGGCACGACGACCGCGAGGCCGGGGCGCAGCGCGGCGGTCCGCTCGCCGCCCGGCTCCTCCAGCACCAGGTCCATGGCGCCGGAAAGCAGCAGGACGATCTCGTCGCCGGCGGGATGGCGCTCCCAGTGCGGCCAGGTGCGGTCCATGGCGCAGACCATCGCCAGGCGGCCGTCGTGGAGATGCGTCCGCTGCCCGATCTCGGCCCAGAACGCCTCGTCCACCGGCACCGGATCGACGGACAGGTCGTCCTTCATGTGCAGGAACACCTCGCGCAAGTCGATGGCGCTCATTCCAGTCCTCCCGATTCGTCCCGCCGGCCGGTCGGCCGACGCCTTCAGCCGACGCCCGGCAGGTTCGGCTCCGCCGCGCCCCGCGCGGCGCGCGCGACGGACGGCGTGGCGAAACGCCTTCCGTCGAGGATTTCCGCCACGGTCAGCATCTGCATCCGGGGATAGCGCACGCCGAGCGCCTCGATGTCGCCCGCCTTCGCCATTTCGGCCGCGAAGTTGCGCCGCCGGGCCGGCCCCGGCTCGCGCAGCAGGATCAGCCCGGCCATCGGCGCGCCGTAGCGCTCCAGCACGCCGCGCAGGTCGCGCACGGCCGAGACGCCGACCCGCGCGCCGCCCTTCGCCTCCAGCACCATGGAGCGCAGGTCGCGCTCGCCCGGCAGGTCGAAATAGAGCCGGCCGTCGACGCCGCCGTCGCCGGTCCGCCGCGCGGTGACGAAGCCGTCCACCTCCTCGACCGCCCATTTCTGGAACTGGTAGGGGTCGCGCCGCCACAGGTCGGTCGCGCCTTCGAGGTCGCGCGGGATGCCGTCGATCTCGAAGTCGCGGCCCTCGACCAGGCCCAGACGGTCGGCCAGCCGCACCTTGGCGACGCGCTTGACGGCGTGGATGGCGATGTCGATGCCGATCCAGCGCCGGCCGAGGCGGTGGGCCGCCTCCATCGTGGTGGCGCAGCCGCAGAACGGGTCGAACACCGTCTCGCCGGGATTGGTGGAGGCGCGCACGATGCGGTCGAGCAACGCCAGCGGCTTCTGCGTCGCGTAGCCGAGGCGCTCGCGCGCCTGCGAGTTGATCGGCGGGATGTCGGTCCAGACATCGGTCAGGGGCGCGCCGCGCATTTCGTCGAGATACCGCTTGATCCCGATGCCGCCGCGCGACGTGAAATGGAGCCGGCCCTCGGCGTCGAGTTCGCGCATACGCTCGATGGGGACGCGCCAAAGCGATGTCGCGCCCTTGTACTCGTACTCGTAACCGCCGCCCCGCAGCCCCTTGGCCGACAGGTTGTCGTCCATCCAGCGCCGCCCGTCCGCGTCCGCGCGCCTGTAGCGCCGGGCGATGTAGGCCTCGTCGTAATCCGTGTACTGGACATTGTAGGTAAAATGCTCGCTCATCGAATAGAACAGGATGGTGTCGTGCACGGACCCGAGCGTTTTGGCGTCGCTGTGGCCGGAGGTGCGCCTCCACACGATTTCCTTGCGGAAACTCCCGGACCCGAACAACCCGTCCATCGTCACCTTGATGTAGTGGCTCGCCGTCGGGTCGCAGTGCAGGTAGATCGAGCCGTTCGGTTTCAGCAGCCGGCGCATCGCCGTCAGGCGTTCGGCCATGTAGGAGACATAGGCGAGCATCCGGGGCTGCGCGTGGCGCAGCGCGGCCATCCAGAGGCGGATCGACTCGGCCGCGCCGTTGTCCACGCCGGCCTCGCGCAGCCGGACGGGGAGGTAGCGGATCGCGCGCTCGCGCTCCCCGTCGAGCTGCCAGAGGTCGCTGAACGCCTCGATCTGGTCCGGCAGCGGCCGGCCGGTCTCGTCCTTGTAGATCGCGTTGTAGTCGCGGTTCGAGTTGAACGGCGGGTCGAGATAGACCAGGTCCACGCTGGCGGGCGCCATGCCGGCCATGATGGTGAGGCAATCGCCGTAGTAGAGCTTGTTCACGCGAACCGCCCTCCGCGAAGCCGGCCCCGGCGGGGGACGCTCCGCCTTCCGCCGCCCCGTCCCGCGCGCCCTACCGCCGCAGCGCCAGCATCTTCTTGATCTCGGCGATCGCCTTGGCCGGGTTCAGCCCCTTGGGGCAGGTCTTGGTGCAGTTCATGATGGTGTGGCAGCGGTAGAGCCGGAACGGGTCCTCCAGCGCGTCGAGCCGTTCGCCGGTGTACTCGTCGCGGGAATCGGCGATCCAGCGGTAGGCCTGCAGCAGCACCGCCGGCCCCAGGTAGCGCTCGCCGTTCCACCAGTAGCTGGGGCAGGAGGTGGAGCAGGAGAAGCACAGCACGCATTCCCACAACCCGTCGAGCCGCTCGCGCTCCTCGATGGACTGGCGGCGCTCCTCGTCCGGCGGCGGCGGCGTGCGCGCCTTGAGCCAGGGCTCCACCGACTCCAGCTGGGCGTAGGCGGTCGAGAGGTCGGGCACCAGGTCCTTGATCACCTCCATGTGGGGGAGGGGGTAGATTTTCACCTCCCCCCGCACCTCGTCGATCGGCTTCAGGCAGGCCAGCGTGTTGGTCCCGTCGATGTTCATCGAGCAGGAGCCGCAGATGCCCTCGCGGCAGGAGCGGCGGAAGGCGAGCGTGGTGTCGACCTCGTTCTTGATCTTGATCAGCGCGTCGAGAACCATCGGCCCGCATTCGGCGAGGTCGATCTCGTAGGTGTCGAGCCTGGGGTTTTCGCCCGTGTCCGGGTCGTAGCGGTAGACCTTGAACCGCCGGGCGCGCGCGGCGCCGGCCTCGGCCTCCCAGGTCTTGCCGGGCTTGACCCTGGAGTTGCGCGGCAGGGTGAATTCGGCCATGGCGGTCCGGTCCCTCGCTGTTCGCCGCCCGGTCCGGGCGGCCGGCGCCTCAATAGACCCGCGCCATCGGCGGGATCGGTTCGACCTCGTTCGAGAGCGTGTTGGCGTGCACGTCGCGGTAGAGGACGCGGTGCTCGTTGGCGTCGTCCAGCCACATGCAGGTGTGCTTCATCCAGTTCTCGTCGTCGCGTTCGGGGTGGTCCTCGTGGGCGTGGGCGCCGCGGCTTTCCTTGCGCAGCGCGGCCGAGGTCAGCGTGACGACGGCCTGGCCCATCAGGTTGTCGAGCTCCAGCGCCTCCACCAGGTCGGTGTTCCAGACCAGCGAGCGGTCGGTGACCGACAGGTCCGCCATGCCCGAGGCGATGGACTGGATTTTCCGCACGCCCTCCTCCAGCAGTTCCGAGGTGCGGAAGACCGCCGCGTGGTGCTGCATCGCGCGCTGCATCTCCAGGCGCAGGTCGGCCGCGCGGCGCCCGCCGGAGGCGTGGCGCACCCGGTCCAGCCGCGCCACCGCCGCCTCGCCGGCGTCCGGGGGGAGCGGCTTGTGCGGCTCGCCGGGGCGCACGGTCTCGCCGGCCCGATGCGCGGCGGCGCGCCCGAACACCACGATGTCGAGCAGCGAGTTGGTGCCGAGCCGGTTGGCGCCGTGCACCGACACGCAGGCCGCCTCGCCGATCGCCATCAGGCCGGGGCACACCCGGTCCTGGTCGTCCGCCGTCGGCGCCAGCACCTCGCCGTGGTGGTTCGTCGGGATGCCGCCCATGTTGTAGTGCACCGTCGGCAGGATCGGGATCGGCTCGCGCGTCACGTCGACGCCGGCGAAAATCCGCGCGGTCTCGGAAATCCCCGGCAGGCGCTGGGCCAGCACCGCCGGGTCGAGATGTTCGAGGTGGAGCATGATGTGGTCGGCGTTCGGCCCGCAGCCGCGGCCCTCGTTGATCTCGACGGTCATCGAGCGGCTCACCACGTCGCGCGAGGCGAGGTCCTTGGCCGTCGGCGCGTAGCGCTCCATGAAGCGCTCGCCCTCGGCGTTCGTCAGGTAGCCGCCCTCGCCGCGCGCGCCCTCGGTAATCAGGCATCCGGCGCCGTACACGCCGGTGGGGTGGAACTGCACGAACTCCATGTCCTGCAGCGGCAGGCCGGCGCGCAGCACCATGCCGTTGCCGTCGCCGGTGCAGGTGTGGGCGGAGGTGCAGGAGAAATACGCCCGCCCGTAGCCGCCGGTGGCGAGCACGGTCTTGTGGGCGCGGAAGCGGTGCAGCGTGCCGTCGGCGAGGTCGAGCGCCATGACGCCGCGGCAGGCCCCGTCCTCGTCCACGATCAGGTCGATCGCGAAATACTCGACGAAGAACTCCGCCCGGTGGCGCAGGCATTGCTGGTAGAGCGTGTGGAGGATGGCGTGGCCGGTGCGGTCGGCGGCCGCGCAGGCCCGCTTGGCGGGGCGCTTGCCGTACTCCAGCATGTGGCCGCCGAAGGGGCGCTGGTAGATTTTCCCCTCCTCGGTGCGCGAGAAGGGCACGCCGTAATGCTCCAGCTCGACCACCGCCGGGATGGCCTCGCGGCACATGTACTCGATGGCGTCCTGGTCGCCGAGCCAGTCCGACCCCTTCACGGTGTCGTACATGTGGAAGCGCCAGTTGTCGTCCTCGCCCATGTTGTCGAGCGCGGCGCCGACGCCGCCCTGGGCCGCCACGGTGTGGCTGCGCGTCGGGAACACCTTGGTGACGCAGGCCGTTTTCAGCCCCTCCAGCGTCATGCCGAGCGTGGCGCGCAGGCCGGCGCCCCCGGCCCCGACGACGACCGTGTCGTAGCTGTGGTCCACGATCCTGTAGGCGTCCATGCGTCCGCTTCCCTTACAACGCCAGCTTCAGGATGGAAAACACCGCCGCCGTCGCCAGCGCGACGCAGGCGAACTTCGCGGCGACGATCCACAGCAGCTTCCAGCCCTCGTGGTGGATGTAGTCCTCGATCACCACCTGGAGGCCCAGGGCGGCGTGCCAGAACGACGCCGCGACGGTCAGGACCAGGGCTATGGCCACCGGCGGCGAGGCGATCCAGGCCGCCGCCTCCGCGTGGTCCGCGCCCGCGATCCCCGCCAGCGAGGCGACGAGCCACAGCGCCAGCGGAACCAGCGCGACGGCGGTCAGCCGCTGCATCCACCAGTGGTGCACGCCGTCGCGCGCCGCGCCGAGGCCGCGGACCCGGCCGAGCTCCGTCCTCATGCCCTTGCCGCTCATCCCCGCCGCTCCCTCAGACCCGCAACGCGCAGCCGGCGATCCACGCGGCGGCCGTCAACGCGGCCGAGGCGGCGAGGACCGCCCAGCCGGACCTGTAGGCCGCGCCGAGCTCCAGCCCCATCCCGGCGTCCCAGAACAGGTGCCGCACGCCGTTGCACAGGTGGTAGAACAGCGCCCAGGAGAAGCCGAGCAGCACCGCGAGGCCGATCCACGACCCCGCCGCCTCCCGGGCAAGCGCGAAATGCTCCGGCCCGGCCGCCGCCGCGGCCAGCCACCAAGTCAGCAGCAACAGCCCCGCCGCCAGCGCCACCCCGGTCGCCCGATGGGTTATCGACAGGACGGATGTCAGCTGCGGCCGGTAGATCTGCAAATGCGGCGACATCGGCCGGTTCGACCCGCTCATCCGCCTCCTCCGAAACCCGCCCGGTTGCTCCAGCGCCGGATTATAGCCCGCGCGGCCCGCTTGTCGAACCGTAAACCGCCGCCCCGCCGCCGCGGCGCCGGTTGCGTCCGGGCGGCCGGCGCGGGATAGTGGGCGGTGCTGGATGGAGGCGCCGCCGGGTCCCGCGCGGGGGCGGGGCGGCGGGCGCGAGCGAGGGAGGCGCGACATGTCGGACAACAGCCTGTTCCCGGTCCCGGAGGCCGTGCGCGCGGCCGCGGCGATCGACAGCGACGGCTACCTGGAGATGTACCGCCGCTCGACGGAGGACCCGGCGGCGTTCTGGGCCGAGCACGGCGGGCGGATCGACTGGATGCGGCCCTACAGCCAGGTCCGCGATGTCTCCTGGGACCGCGACGACCTCCGCATCCGGTGGTTCCACGACGGGACGCTGAACGTTTCCGCCAACTGCCTCGACCGGCACCTCGCCGAGCGCGGCGACCGGACCGCCATCGTCTGGGAGGGCGACGATCCGGGGCAGGACAAGAAGATCACCTACCGCGAACTCCACGCCGAGGTGTGCCGGTTCGCCAACGCGCTGAAGGGCCTCGGCGCGCGCAAGGGCGACCGGATCACGATCTACATGCCGATGATCCCCGAAGCCGCCGTGGCCATGCTGGCCTGCGCGCGCATCGGCGCCATCCATTCCGTCGTGTTCGGCGGCTTCTCGCCGGACGCGCTGGCCGGCCGTATCCAGGACTGCGACAGCACGCTGGTCGTCACCGCCGACGAGGGCGTGCGCGGCGGCCGGGCGATCCCGCTCAAGGCCAACACCGACAAGGCGCTCGAAAGCTGCCCGAACTGCCGGACCGTGGTCGTCGTGCGCCGCACCGGCGCCGACATCGGCTGGGTCGCGGGCCGCGACCACTGGTACGACGAGATCGTGGACGCCGCGCCGGCCGACTGCCCGCCCGAGGAGATGGGGGCGGAGGACCCGCTGTTCATCCTCTACACCTCCGGCTCGACCGGCAAGCCGAAGGGGGTGCTGCACACTTCCGGCGGCTACATCGTCTACGCCTCGATGACGCACGAATACGTCTTCGACTACCGCGACGGCGAGGTGTACTGGTGCACCGCCGACGTGGGCTGGGTGACCGGGCACAGCTACATCGTCTACGGGCCGCTGGCCAACGGGGCGACGACGCTGATGTTCGAGGGCGTGCCCAACTACCCGGACTCCAGCCGGTTCTGGCGGGTGTGCGACAAGCACGGCGTGTCGATCTTCTACACCGCGCCGACCGCGATCCGCGCGCTGATGCGCGAGGGCGACGGCCCGGTCGAGGCGGCGGACCGCGGGTCGCTGCGCCTGCTCGGCTCCGTCGGCGAGCCGATCAACCCCGAGGCCTGGCTCTGGTATTACAACATCGTCGGCGGCGGGCGCTGCCCGATCGTGGACACCTGGTGGCAGACCGAGACCGGCGGCATCCTGATCTCGCCGCTGCCCGGCGCGACGGACCTGAAGCCCGGCTCGGCGACGCGCCCCTTCTTCGGCGTGAAGCCGCTCATCGTGGACGGCGACGGGCGGGAGCTGCATGGCGCGGCCGAGGGCAACCTGTGCATCGCCGAGTCCTGGCCGGGCCAGATGCGCACGGTCTACGGCGACCACGCGCGCTTCGTCGAAACCTATTTCTCGACCTTCCCCGGCCGCTACTTCACCGGCGACGGCTGCCGGCGCGACGAGGACGGGTATTACTGGATCACCGGCCGGGTGGACGACGTGATCAACGTCTCCGGCCACCGCATGGGCACGGCGGAGGTGGAGAGCGCGCTGGTCGGGCACGACGCGGTGGCCGAGGCGGCCGTGGTCGGCTATCCGCACGACATCAAGGGCCAGGGCATCTACGCCTATGTGACGCTCCGGCTCGGCGTCGAGCCGACGGAGGAGTTGCGCCGCGAACTGGTGCTGTGGGTCCGCAAGGACATCGGCCCGATCGCCAGCCCGGACCTGATCCAGTGGGCGCCGGGCCTGCCCAAGACCCGTTCCGGCAAGATCATGCGCCGCATCCTGCGCAAGATCGCCGAGAACGACTACGGCAGCCTGGGCGACACCTCGACGCTGGCCGAACCCGCCGTGGTCGAGGACCTGGTCGCCAACCGCATGAACCGGGGGTAGGGAAGGGGCGCGGGGCGGCGTTACGCCCCGGCCGGCCGGGCGGGGTCGAGCCAGTCGCGCGCGATGCGTTCGTACAGCGCGGCCGCCCGCTCGACATCGGCGGTTTCGACATATTCGTCCGTCCGCCCGCTCATGCCGAGCGCGCCGGGGCCGACGATTGCCATGGGCAGGCCGAAGGCCGGCGTCAGCACCGTCGCGTCGCTGTAGTAGGAGGCGCCGCCGGGAACGGCCGCAACCCCGCGCTCGCGCGAAACGGCGTCGAGGCACAGCCGCGCGAAGGGATGGTCCGCCGGCGTTTCGACCGGCGGCTTGTAGTCGATCCGCTCCAGGTCGAGGTCGTCCCCGACAAGGGCGCGGACGGCGCGCTCCGCCGCCTCCGGCTCCGCGCCGGGCGGCAGGCGGATGTCGATCTCCGCCTCGCAGCGGTCGGGCGTGAGGTTCACCGCCGCGCCGCCCCGCACCGTGCCGACGGAGAGCGACGGCGCGCCCAGCAGGGGATGGTCCGGCGTGTCGAGCGCGAAGCCGCGCAGCGCCGCGAGGGCTTCCATCGCGCGCTCGATGGCGCTGCGCCCCCCGCCCATGGCGCCGTCGTCGCCGGAACGGTGGCCGAGTTCGCCATGGGCGGCCAGGCGCAGCCACAAGGCCCCCTTTTCGGCCAGCAGCACCTCCATCGACGACGGCTCGCTCACCAGCAGCGCGCCGGCGCCCTCCAGCGCCCGCGTTTCGGCGAGGCGGCGCGCGCCGAGGCAGTTCGAGCTTTCGCCGGCGGTGAACGCGAGGACGACGTCGCCGCCCAGGCCGCCGGCCGAGGCCGCGAGGCGCTCGGCCGCGACGACCATCGCCGCCATGCCGCCCTTCATGTCCGCCGCGCCGCGCCCGTAGAGACGGCCGCCGTCGACCTCGGCCCCGAACGGGTCGCGCGACCACGGCCGCCCGCCCAGAGGCAGCGTGTCGAAATGGGCCGAGAACACGATGGCGGGACGCCGCCCGCCGCCCGCGATCCGGGCGAGGACATTGGCGCGCCCCGGCGCGAACTCGTCCAGTTCCGAGGCCAGCCCCGCCCCGGCCAGCCGGCGGTGGACCAGCGTCGCGATCTCGATCTCCCGGCCCGGCGGATCGCGCGTGTCGAGCCGCACGAGCCGGCGCAGCAAGCCGGTCGCCCCGGACACGGGCCGGCCCTCCCCGGAGCGCCCCGGTCAGTGCGACTCGCGCAGCACCGGCGTGCCGCTCTTGCCGACCAGGAAGTCGAGGTCGGCGCCCTTGTCGGCCTGGTTCACGTGATCCACGTAGATTTTCGTGTAACCGCGGTCGTAGGGCGAGACGAAGCCGTTCCAGGCGGCGCGGCGGCGCGCCATCTCCTCGTCCGAAACGTCGAGCCGCAGGCGGCGGTTCGGCACGTCGAGTTCGATGAAGTCGCCGTTGCGCACGAAGGCCAGCGGCCCGCCGGCGGCGGCTTCGGGCGCGGTGTGCAGCACCACCGTGCCGTAGGCCGTCCCGCTCATCCGCGCGTCGGAAATCCGCACCATGTCGGTCACGCCCTTGCGGAGCACCTTGGGCGGCAGGCCCATGTTGCCGACCTCCGCCATGCCCGGATAGCCCTTCGGCCCGCAATACTTGAGCACCATCACGCAGGTCTCGTCGATGTCGAGCTCCTCGTCGTCGATCCGCTCGCGGTAGTCCTCGACGCTCTCGAACACCACGGCGCGGCCGCGATGCGTCATCAGTTCGGGCGAGGCGGCGGACGGCTTGACGATGGCGCCGCCGGGCGCGAGGTTGCCGCGCAGCACCGCCAGCCCCCCGTTCGGCTTGAAGGGCGCGCCGATCGGGAAGATCACGCGGCGGTCGTGGTTCTCGGCGTCCTTGCAGTTCTCCCAGATCGTGTTGCCGTTCGCCGTCATCGCGTCCTTGTGGATGAAGTCGCCGAGTTCGCGGATCACGGCCGGCAGGCCGCCGGCGTAGAAGAAGTCCTCCATCAGGTATTCGCCCGACGGCATCAGGTTGACCAGGCAGGGCACCTCGCGGCCCAGCCGGTCCCAGTCGTCGAGCGTAATGTCGATGCCCATCCGCCCGGCGATGGCCAGCATGTGGATCGTCGCGTTGGTCGAGCCGCCGATGGCGCCGTTCGCCACGATCGCGTTCTCGAAATTCTCCCGCTTCAGCAGTTTCGACATCGTGATGTCCTGGCGCACCATCTCGACGATGCGCCGCCCGGCCAGCTGGGCGAGCACATAGCGGCGCGAGTCGACCGCCGGGATGGCGGCGTTGCCGTGGAGCGCGATCCCGATCGACTCGGCGAGGCAGGCCATCGAGGAGGCCGTGCCCATGGTCATGCAGTGGCCGGCCGAGCGCGAATTGTCCTGCTCCGCCGACAGGAACTCCTCCAGCGTCATCTCGCCGGCCTTGACCATCTCGGAGAACTTCCACACATGCGTGCCGGAGCCGATAAGTTCGCCCTTGTAGCGGCCGTTCAGCATCGGCCCGCCGGAGACGGCGATCGTCGGCAGGTCGCAGGAGGCCGCGCCCATCATCAGCGCCGGCGTGGTCTTGTCGCAGCCGACCAGCAGCACCACGCCGTCCATCGGCAGGCCGCGGATCGACTCCTCCACATCCATCGAGGCGAGGTTGCGGTACAGCATCGCGGTGGGCCGCAACTGGCTTTCGGAGTTGGAGAACACCGGGAACTCCATCGGCGTCCCGCCCGCCTCGTACACGCCGCGCTTCACCCGTTCGGCGATGTCGCGGAAATGCGCGTTGCAGGGGTTGAACTCGGACCAGGTGTTGCAGATGCCGATCACCGGGCGGCCGTCGAAATGGTCCGCCGGCAGGCCGCGGTTCTTCATCCACGAGCGGTGGGCGTAGCCGTCCCTGTCGGCCTTGCCGTACCATTGCGAGGAGCGGCGCTTGCCCCTGTTCGGATCGTCGAAGCGGTCGTCGGGCATGGGGGTCCTCCGGCGGCGGGAGCGGTTTCGCGGTTTCGCGCGAGTGTGCGTCCCGCGCGCCCCCGGCGCAAGGCCCGCCGGAAGCCGCGGCGAACGGTTGCGCGCCGCGCGGCGGCGGCGTAAGGACGGGGCATGAGCGAAGACGCGATCATCTTGCTGACGGTCGGCTGGGCCACGATCATCGTGGCGATGGTCCTCGTCTTCTCCCAGTTGCGGGTCGACTTGGCCAGAATGGAAGCCCGGCTGACGGCAAAACTCGCCGGGTTGGCGGCGCGGACCGGAGACCGGCCCGAACAGCCCGGCGAACGCGACGCCGCCTGACGCGCCGTCCGCCGGATTGTTCCCTCCGGCGGCGAATCGCCCTACGCTCCGCCCCGCGCGAAAACTCCCGCGAAAGGGCGGTTCGATGAGGGTCTGCATCCTGGGCGCCGGCGCGATCGGCGGCTTCCTCGGCGCGCGGCTGGCCCGCGCGGGGCACGAGGTCTCCGTGCTCGCCCGCGGCGCGACGCTGGCGGCGATCGCCGCGAACGGCCTGACGCTGCGCCAAGGCGGCGCGTCCTTCACGGTCCGCCCCCGCGCCTCGGACGATCCCGCCCGCCTCGGCCCGGTCGAGGCGGTCCTGGTCGCGGTGAAGGGGCCGGCGCTGCCCGGCGTCGGCGACGCGATCGGGCCGCTGCTGGGGCCGGAGACGCCGGTCGTCTTCGCCATGAACGGCATTCCCTGGTGGTACGCCCACGCGCGCCCGGACCTGCCCGGCGCCGCCGCCGGCCTGCTCGACCCGACGGGGAGCCTGCGCGCCAACGCCGGCCCGGAGCGCGCCATCGGCTGCGTCGTCGATTGCCCGAACCGGGTCGAGGCGCCGGGCGTCGTCGCCTGCAACACCGACGGCCCCGGCCGCTTCACGCTGGGCGAGCCGGACGGCTCCCGCTCCCCCCGCCTCGCCGCGCTGGCGGCGCTGCTGGAGAGCGGCGGCATGGAGGTCCCGGCGACGGGCGACATCCGCCGCGCCATCTGGGCCAAGCTCGTGGTCAACCTCTCGCGCTCGCCCTTGTCGGTGCTGGCCGGCGTGTCGGAACTGGAGCTCGCCCGCGACGCGACCGTCTCCGCCATCGCGCGCGACATGGTGCGCGAGTCCGCCGCCGTCGCCGCCGCCCACGGGATCGACCTCGACCTCGACTGGGACATCCTGCTCTCGCCCCGCCACCGCTACGAGCACCGCCCGTCGATGCTGCAGGACTGGGACGCCGGCCGCGCCATGGAGATCGACTCGATCGGCGTTATCGTCTCCCGCTTCGCCGCCGCCGCCGGCCTGGCGACGCCGACGATCGACCGCGTGCTCGCCCTGCTGGCGACGAAGGCCCGCGCCGCCGGCCTTTACGCCGCCCCGCCCGCATGACGCCGGAGGCCTTCATCGCCAAGTGGCGCGCCTCGGAGCTGAAGGAGCGTTCGGCCGCGCAGGAGCATTTCATCGACCTCTGCCGCCTGCTCGGCGAGCCGACGCCGGCCGAGGCCGACCCCTCCGGCGAGACCTACTGTTTCGAGCGCGGCGCGCGCAAGGACAGCGGCGCCCCCGGCTGGGCCGATGTCTGGCGGCGCCACCGTTTCGCCTGGGAGTACAAGGGCAAGGACGCCGACCTCGACGCCGCCTTCGGCCAGTTGCGCCAGTACGCGCTGGCGCTGGAGAACCCGCCGCTGCTCATCGTCTCCGACATGGAGCGGTTCCGGCTGCGCACCAACTGGACCAACACGGTGAGCGAGACCCGCGAGGTCCGGCTCGAGGACCTCGCCGACCCGGCCGGCCGCGAGGTCCTGAAATGGGCCATGTCGGACCCCGAACGCCTGCGCCCCGGCCTCACCCGCCGGATGCTGACCGAGCGCGCGGCGGCCGCCTTCGCCGAACTCGCGCGCGCGCTGCGCGCCGCCGGCCACGATCCCCGCGCCGTCGCCCATTTCGTGAACCGGCTGGTCTTCTGCATGTTCGCCGAGGATGTCGGCCTGCTCCCCGACGACATGTTCACCCGGATGCTGGAGCAGGCGCGCCGCCGGCCGGAGGCCTTCGAGGGCATGGCCTCGGCGCTGTTCGGCGCGATGGCGGACGGCGGCCTGGTGGGCTTCGAGCCGGTGGACCGCTTCGACGGCGGCCTGTTCGACGACGCCTCCGCGCTGCCGCTCGACCGCGCCCGGATCGAGGCCGCGCTCGCCGCCGCCGCGCTCGACTGGTCGGAGATCGACCCCTCCATCCTCGGCACGCTGTTCGAGCGCGGCCTGAACCCCGCCAAGCGCGCCCAGCTCGGCGCCCACTACACCGACCGACGCACCTTCGGTGCTATCTATTCGATACAGCGTTGCTTTTTTCTCCCGAACCGGCCGTTCGAAGGGCGATCCCGTCCCGGTTTCGCCCCCGGCCGCAACCGGATACGGGAGGAAAAGCATGGCGAGGGTTCGCCTCACGCAACGCCGGGTCGATGCGTTCCGGCCGCGCAAATCCGTTTACGATGTGCGCGATCGCGACCTCAAGGGTTTCGGGGTCAGGGTCGCGCCTTCGGGCGCCAAGAGTTGGTTCGTCCATGCCCAGCGCGACGGGCGGCGGGTCTGGACGACCCTCGGCAAGGTCGGGGAGTTGGGGGCGGACGACGCCCGCGCCCGCGCCAGGGAGATGTCGGTGGCGGCGCGACGCGGCGAGGAGGGACCGTCCGCGCCGACGGCAAGCCCGCCCTTCGAGGCGGTGGCGGAGGACGCGTTCCGAAGCCACGCGCGGCTGTGGAAGCCGGGAACGCTCGCCGTCAACCGAAGCTACTACAAGAGCCGCATCCTGCCCGCCTTCGCGGGGCGATCGGTCGCCGAGATCGACGGGCCGGAGGTCCGGCGCTGGTTCGCGTCGCTCGGCGACACGCCCGCCTCCGCCGACCGCTCGCTCCCCATCCTGTCGGTCGTGATGCGCCATGCCGAGGCCCTCGGACACCGGCCGGAGGGGAGCAATCCCTGCAAAGGCATCCGGCGGCATCGCCGCCGGGGCCGGGAGCGCTTTCTGTCGGCGGCGGAGTTCGGCCGACTGGGCAAGGCCCTGGACCGCCTGGCGGCAAACCGGCCAATTGAGATCGCCATCGTTCGTCTGCTGTTGCTGACCGGCTGCCGCAAGGGCGAACTCCTCTCCCTGAAGTGGCGCGACTACCGCGAGGGGCGGCTGTTCCTCGCGGACAGCAAGACCGGGCCGCGCACGGTGTGGCTCTGCGTGGCGGCGCGGGAGGTCCTGGACGGATTGCCGCGCAAGTCGGTCTGGGTGTTCCCCGCGCCGAGGACCGGCGGACCGTTGCCCCCGCGCACGCTCGACGCGGCTTGGTTCTCGCTCCGCGCCGAAATCGGCTTGGACGACGTCCACCTCCACGACTTTCGCCACAGCTACGCGAGCATGGCGCTCGCCCACGGCGAGACCGTGCTCGCCATCGGGCGGTTGCTCGGACACGCCGACCCGGCGACCACGCTGAAATACATCCATCTCGCCGACCCGACGGTGCGCGAGGCCGCGAACGCCGTCGCGCCGATACTCGCGGGGAGGGATTGAACGATGGCCGCGAGACGGGCGCGGTTGACCGACGCCGGCGTGGCCCGGCTGAAGCCGGCAGAGAGCGAATTTACGGTCTGGGACACGCGTCTTGCCGGGTTCGGCGTCAGGGTGCGCCGTTCGGGCCATCGGAGCTTCGTCTACCACCGCAAAGGACCGGACGGACCGTGCCGGATCGCGCTGGGTTCGGCGACCGTACTCGGCGTCGAGCAGGCGCGGCGGCGTTGCGTCGAGATCGAGACCGGCGTCGAGGCCGCCGCCCGGCGGGAGACGCCGACGCGGAGCGCGATCCCGACCTTCGCCGCGTTCGTCGCCGGGCCGTGGCGGGCGAATTACGAGCGTTGCAAGCCTTGGACTCGGCGGGGGTTGGACTCGATGCTCAAAAATCAGCTCCTGCCCGTTTTCGGCCAGCTCCCGCTTGACCGGATCGATCGGGCGCTGGTGGAGCGCTGGTTCGTCCGCTACAGCCGGACCGCGCCCGGCGGCGCCAACAGGACACTGGACGCGCTCCGCCAGATCCTGAACCGGGCGATCGCGCAGGGGCTCGTCGAGACCAACCCGGCGCGCGACATCCGCCGCAATCCGCGACCGAGGCTCACGCGCTTCCTCTCGCGGGAGGAAGTCCGGGGGCTGCGCCGGGCGCTGGACGCCTGCGTCGCGGAACAGCCTTCGCGGCGCATCCAGGCCGACATCGTTCGCCTGCTGCTGCTCACCGGCTGCCGACGGGGCGAGATCGTCGGCCTGCGCTGGCGCGAGGTGGACGGGGACACGCTCAGGTTGGCCGAAGCCAAGACCGGACCGCGCACTGTGTTCCTCAGTGCCGAGGCCCGCGCGATCCTCGGCCGCCAGCCGAGGACGGGGAGTATCCATGTCTTCCCCTCGTCTCTGGACCCGACGCGGCCGATTTCCTCCGCCTTGCCGCTCTGGTACGAGGCGCGGCGGCGGGCGGGGATCGAGGATTGCCGCCTCCACGACCTGCGCCATACCTTCGCGAGCCAGGCCGCGCTGGCCGGCGTCCCGCTGCCCGTCGTCGCCCGCCTGCTCGGCCACAAGCACCCCCGCATGACGCTCCGCTACGCCCATGTCGGCGACCGCGAGACCGAGGCGGCGGCCGAACGCATCGGGGCTGCTATCGCCCGGGCGCTGGAGGGCGAGAAGACGTGAGCGGGCGCTGCAATGCCTTGGAATGCCGACGCCGCGACGATGGCCGAGGCGCGCGCCCTCCGGTTGCAAGTTGTCGGTGGACGCAGAGAGCAACGGCGCGAGATACGGCCGGGAGCGCCATATGCGGAAGCCGATTCCGTGGATCGGCCGGATCGACTGGGGAAGACGAAGCATACCCTATGCCCACAGTCGCAACGTGCGCGACCAAGTGGCCCGCAGGCGTTGATTTAGGGCCGCGTCCGGGTTATCGGACGGTTTCTCGCCTTGGCACACTCAAAACGGACGGTTCCATGGCCCGCATCGGCTACGCCCGCACCTCCACCGCCGACCAGAACCTCGACGGGCAACTGGCTACGGGCACCGTCGGGGGTTACGAGGCCATCCGCCGCAAGGGTGCCTCGAACTGTGCGTGGTTCAACCCGGAGTTAGTAGTTCGGATCTGCCACACCAAACGGCCTAATGTTTTACTCTCTAAGCGCCGAAAGTTGTTGCGATTTAGCGCTATATTCGTCATATAGTCGAGCGAGAACATAGTTGGCAAATGTCACTTTTGCGTTATGATACCTTTTGTAGGATTTAGCAAGACTGTTATCATCAATTTTACGCTTACCATCCAGAAATTCGATAAATTCTTTACTAAAAGTAGGCCAATGGGCGATAACGTTACCAACCTTGGCGTCTATTTCCTCCTTATAATCACTGTCAGCGACGAGGTACATCTTAGATTTCGCGAAACTCTCCAAATAGTGCCAATCCCTCTGTTGCTTCATGAACCATTGTTTTGGCGCGGGCACAGTAGTATAAGGCATAACGTTGTACCGGTTTGGATGATAAAGATCTCCGCCCATCGCTGCGACGCGTTGACCGGGTTCTCCGAACACATCTGACAGAGCGTGCAATTTAGACAATTGAAGATTAATAAGGGCATATCTCTTTTGGGAAAGTCTAGTCTCGCGCGCTTCCCAAGCGGCGTATCCCGCAAGACTGGCGGTAATCACGGTAACGGCGAGCGTCAAATGACCCAAGCCGATACGACCACCCTTAAGTTTGTCGAACATCGCTAGATCCCTTCAGTGCGTCGTAAAGCGCGCTCTTGCCGATCCTGAGCCTAGCAGCCGCCTCGCGGACCGTCAAGCCGGCCGCCATCAACTTTTCCGCCCCCGCTAGCACATCGGCCGTCACGACGGGCCGGCGGCCGCCTTCGCGGCCCCGGGCCCGGGCGGCCGCGAGGCCGGCCCGCGTGCGTTCGGAGATCGTGTCGCGCTCGAACTGGGCGAAGGCGGCGAAGACATGGAATTGCAGCCTCCCACCGGCGGTCGTGGTGTCGATCGGGTCGGTCAGCGACTTGAAGCCGACCCCGCGCGCACCCAGATCGGCGACCATGCGGACCAGGTGGGGCAGGGACCGGCCCGCCCGGTCGAGCTTCCACACCACCAGCGTGTCGCCCTCGCGCAGCCACGCGAGCGCCTCGTCGAGGCCGGGGCGCGCCGTCCTGGCGCCGGAACTCACATCCTCGAAGACGCGCTGGCACCCGGCCTCGCGGAGCGCGTCGCGTTGCAGGTCCAGCGACTGGTCCTCGGTGGAGACCCGCGCGTAGCCGGCGAAGGCGCCCATGCTCGCCTCGTTGTCCGTCAACCCGTCCGGCAATCATAGTGTCCGGCAAACCGTCGTCAAGGGGGTTTTCGGACGGGGAGGGGGATTGTCCGTCAAACGGTCGTTTTCCGGACAGCAGTCCGCCGCGCTCGAAACCGGTTCATCCCCGCGTGGGCGGGGAACGCCAACCGGCGCCCGTCGCCGGCCAGGAAGCAGACGGTTCATCCCCGCGTGGGCGGGGAACGCGGCCGAAGCTCGCGTGATGCTCGATGCTGGTGCGGTTCATCCCCGCGTGGGCGGGGAACGCATTCAGCCTTAATCCGTTACCCGCCTCCTGGCCGGTTCATCCCCTCGTGGGCGGGGAACGCTGCGCCGTCCGCCCGTAGAGATGCGCCGCCGCCGGTTCATCCCCGCGTGGGCGGGGAACGCTTCGAGGCCGGCGTTCGACCGGATCGCCCGGACGGTTCATCCCCGCGTGGGCGGGGAACGCGGCCCGCGCGCCGCCGGCCCGCGAAATCAATGGGGTTCATCCCCGCGTGGGCGGGGAACGCCCGCCGGAGCCTCCCCTCTCCCCCGCGGGGGGCGGTTCATCCCCGCGTGGGCGGGGAACGCCACCAGGGCGATCCGCAAGCTCACGAATATGCCGGTTCATCCCCGCGTGGGCGGGGAACGCCACCAGGGCGATCCGCAAGCTCACGAATATGCCGGTTCATCCCCGCGTGGGCGGGGAACGCCTCGACATCCTCGAAACCGGCCTCAACGCGGCCGGTTCATCCCCGCGTGGGCGGGGAACGCCACCCCGGAAACCGCGCGCCGCGCGGCTTGAACGGTTCATCCCCGCGTGGGCGGGGAACGCTCGCGGAAGCGTGGACGCGGAAGCGCCGCCGGCGGTTCATCCCCGCGTGGGCGGGGAACGCCTCGTAGCCCATTTCCTCCAGGCCCTCGAAGACGGTTCATCCCCGCGTGGGCGGGGAACGCATGAACGACGACCTTCTGAAGCGGATCGAGAACGGTTCATCCCCGCGTGGGCGGGGAACACGCACCGGCCGGCCGATCGCGTCGCGCCACAGCACCGGTTCATCCCCGCGTGGGCGGGGAACGCGGCCAGCGTTTACCAAGCGATGCAGAACAACACGGTTCATCCCCGCGTGGGCGGGGAACGCCCAGTAGCTGAGGTTGTACCCCTGGGACCATCCGGTTCATCCCCGCCTGGGCGGGGAACGCACGCCGTCGGCCCTGGAGATCTCGATCAGCGGCGGTTCATCCCCGCGTGGGCGGGGAACGCAGGCCGGCGCGATATTGCGCCGCGACCTTGGACGGTTCATCCCCGCGTGGGCGGGGAACGCGAGCCAAGGGGACGCAGGACGGAGCCAGGTCGCGGTTCATCCCCGCGTGGGCGGGGAACGCATCGAGGCGATTTTCCCGCACGGCTGGCCCGGCGGTTCATCCCCGCGTGGGCGGGGAACGCCACCACGTCGTGGCCGTGAATCCGAGGAAAATCGGTTCATCCCCGCGTGGGCGGGGAACGCTCTTGCTGGAAGCGCTTGATAGAACGCGCTTTTCACGATGTCAAACAGCGCACCGGATATTCGTGCTACGTTCCGGGCGGCCGGTCGCCGGCGGCGGCGGGGCCGCCGGGCCGGGCGCCGCGCCGCTCCCGTTCCTTGTCCGCCGCCGGGGCGAGCGGCGCGAAGCGCACCAGCTTGAAGCCGTCCATGTCCACCGGCATCCGGCGGTTGGCGCCGCAGGTGTCGAAGTCGTAGCCGGCGTCGTTCGGCGCCGACCAGGCGATAATGGCGTCGCCCTCGCCGATATGCGCGCGCACCTGCTCCCAGATCGTCTCGCGCGTGCGCCGGGAATAGTCGCCGACATAAATCCCCGCGCGAATCTCCAGCAGCCAGACCGCGAGCCGGCCGCGCAGCCGGGGCGGCGCGTTGCTAACCGCGATGACCATCATCGCCGCTCGCCTCCTCGACGATGGCCGTGGGTTGCGCCTCCTCCGGCGGAGGCGGCGCCTCCAGCCCGCCCGCCGCCAGCATTTCCTCGATCGCCGGGATCAGTCGCCTCAAAAGGCCCGTCTTGCGGAAACTGTCGCGGCAGCCGCGCCTGACCTCGCCCACCGGATCGCCGGCTTCGGGGCGCTTGCCGCGCGCCGCCGCGCCGGCGACCCGGAAGGCGATCGGGACCACGGTCTCGAACTTGAACGCATCCGCCACGTCGTACACGAAGGAACGCGGCTTGCCGGTGTGGAGGAAGCCGATGGCCGGCGCGTAGCCGGCGGCGAGCACCGCCGCCTCGGCCAGCCCGTAGAGGCAGGAGGTCGCCTGGCTCAGGCAGCGGTTGGGCAGGTCGGAAGCGTCCCAGTCGCCGGGGTCGTAGCGCCGCGCCCGCCATGCGACGCCGTGGCGGCGGGCCAGCGTCTCGTACAGGCGCTTCACCCGCGCCCCCTCGACGCCGCGCAGCTGGTCCACCGAACGGCGCTCCGGCGCCGGCTCGCCGAAGCGCATGTCGTACATCTTGCGCACGACCTTGAGCCGCGCCGCGGGGTCGAGCGCGAGCCGGGCCTGGTGGAGCAGCCGGTCGGCCCGCGCGCCGCCCGGCTGGCCGGCGGCGTAGAGCCGCACGCCGGCCTCGCCGACCCAGACGAGCAGGCAGCCGACCCGCGCCGCGAGCGCCACCGCCGCGTGCGAGACGCGCGCGCCCGGCTCCAGCATCAGGCAGGCGAGGCCGCCCACCGGGATGTGGGTGCGCGCGCCGGTCCGGTCCACCACGACGAAGGCGCCGTCGAGGACATCGAGCTGGCCCCTCTCGACGAACAGGATGGAGGCCCGGTCCCGGATCGGGATCGGGCGCGGCGGCGCGATGCCGGGCATGGCGGCGGCGCGCATGGCGCTCACGCCCGCCGCACCAGCATCAGGCCGCAGCCGAAGGCCTTGGCCGGGCCGAAACCGCGCGCGACGGCGGGGACGAAGGCCGGCGGGTCGCGCACCTCCAGCACGCCGTCGAAATCCAGTGTCGAGAACGCCATGGCCTCTTTCCCCGGACCGCGCCCGACCCTGTGCTGGCGGTAGCCCTCGACCCCCGTTTCGCCCTCGCGGACCGCGAAGCCGGCGGCCTCGCCGCGCCGGGCCAGCCAGGCCAGGCCCTCGTCCCGGATCGCGGCGGCGCGCTGTTCGGCGCGCGCCCCCTCCGGCCGGCGGTCGAGCGCGTCCATCACGACGTCGTGGCGCCGGGCGTGCCGCCTTTCCCGGTCGCGCGGGCGGACCGTCGGGTTGGCGCGCAGCGAGAAGCGCAGCCGGTCGCCCGGCTCCAGCGCCGGCGCGAAGGGTTTCGGCGCGTCGATCTCGAACAGGCCGTGGCGGTCCTCCGGCGGGCGGGCCGAGAGGACCAGGAAGGCGCCGTCGTCCATCCGCCGCCACAGGAAGTCGCGCCGCCGGTCCGGCCCGTCGGCGAACAGGGACCAGACCAGGCGATGGTCGGCGTCGATCGAACCGTGGCCGCCGCCCGCGCCATTGCCCAACAGAAGGGGCGCGAGCGCCCGGACCGAGGCGGTCCGCGCGAGCCGCACGCGCGACAGGAAGGGCGGGGCGGTCATGCTTCGTCCTCCGGTTCGCGGAGGACGGGCCGGGGCGGCTCGCCGAAAACGCGCTCGGCCCGGTCCGCGAACTGCCAGCGGGCGCGGCTGGCGACGGCGTCGCGGCGGCGTTCGAGGCGTCCGCCCGCCGGCGCTCCCGGCGCGTCGGCGTCGCAGGCGATCTCGGGCGCCCGCGCCGTCCCCCCGGCCGGAGGGAGGTCCGCGAGCGCCTCCGGCGCGCGCCGTCCGGCCAGCGCCTCGACGAAGCTTGCCGCCTCGACGATTTCCGGGTCGAGCGGCAGGCCGAGGGGCGCGGACTTGCGGCCCAGGCAGAGCGCGAAACGGGGGCGCCTCAGCGCCGCGGCGATCGCGTCCAGGTCCGCCGCCCCCTCCGCCCGCGGCCACAGGGCGACCGTGAAGCAGGCGTCCGCGCGCCACTCCCGGCTCGACAGCACGGTGTGGAGCCGGTCGGCCGACAGTTCCTCGCGGCGGGTGGCGTGGGTCCGGCCGCGCCGCGCGACCGGCGACTGCGCGGTGTGGTAGTCGACGAAGGGCCGGCCGGGCGCGTCGGTTCGGACCGCGTAACGCAGCCCGGCCTCCAGGGCGGCGTGGGCGGCCTCGTCGCTTCGGTCGATGCCGCGCGCGGCGGCGACGAGGCCGAGCACGGCGGAGCGGCCGGGCCGCGCCCAGCCCATGCGCCGCTCGCCCACCGCGATCTCGCCCAGCGAGCACATCGGCGCGTAGAGCGCGAAGAGCAGGAACCGCATCGCTTCAGCGCCGGGCGAAAGCGACGAGTTCGGCGAGCGTGCCCTCGCCTTCCTCGACATTCATCGTGTAGCGGGCGTCGGCGCAAGCCCCGTAAGCGCGGTCGAGCCGGTCGCGGAACTTCTCGAGGGCCCCGATCGAATCCTTGCCCTGGTCCGTACCGGAGACCGGCTTCAGGAACGCCGCGGCGAGGCTGCGCGGCTGCGCCTCCCCCGTCTCCGCGAGCGCGTGGAAGGCGCGGGCGCGGCTGGCGAAGCTGGCCTGCTTGCCGCGCGGCGCGACGGTCGCGGCCGCCTCGACCAGGGCGGCGATGCTCGCGTCCCGCACCGCGCGGTCGCCGCCGAGATTGTCGAGCAGCAGGCCGCGATCGACGCAGAGGTAGAGGTAGAAGACGCCGGCGCCGAACTCCTGCTCGCCGACGAAGCCGGCCCCGGCGTCCTCCGGCTCCTCGCGCGACTTCAGGTCGTCCACGGCGGTGTAGTAGTCGTCCTCCGCGACCGCGCGGTGGGTGGTGATGGCGTGCGCGACCTGGACGGCGGCCTCGCGGTTGAACTTGGGGTCGTCGGCGAGCATCCGGCCGAACATGGCGATGTCGGCGGCGGCGTCGGTCCGGCGCAGCACTTTGTCGGCCCTGGCCTCATCCGCGATGTCCTCGCCCGCCAGCGCCCGGTCGGCGAGCGCGAAGGCGGCGGCCCGCTCCTCGGGCGAGACGAAGGCGAGTTGCTCGGTGAAGGCGGCGTCGGGCAAGACCTCGTTTTTGCTGTTTTTCTCCGGCCGGAGCTTGCCGAAGGCGTCGGCGATGGCGCGCGCGGCGCCGAGCGCCGCCTCGGCGTCCATGCCGCGCCCGGCCAGATAGCGGCGGATTTCCTCGCCGATCCGCTGGGTGCGCTCGCCGAGATGGCCGTCGAGCCTCGCCTGGAAGACCTCGGAGGTCCGCCAGGCGCGTTTCAGGCTCTGGGAGGAGACGCGCAGGCGCGGCGCCCCGCCGAAGACGACGCTCTTGGGCCGGCCGGTGTCGTCGCGGTTCAGGTTGGACGGGCCGTAGGCCGTCAGCAGGTGGAGTTGCAGGAAATCGCTCATGGCGCGGAGTCTCCCCGTCGCTCGGCGGAAGGCGCGGCGCCTCCCACGTTGTAGTAGTCGTAGATCCACTGTTTCTTGACGCGATCGTCCCAGTCGAACACGGACCGGGACAAGTCGCGCACGTTGCATCGCCCCTTGGCGAACCGGACCAGCCGGCGCATCGTGTCCATCAACTCGGCGTCCTCGGTTTGCAGCAGGCGGCGGAAGCGTGGCTCCGACATCGACGCGGATTCGGCGTCGTCGAGCGAAATGCGGCCGACGACACGGGCGATGGGGCCGCCCCCGTCCTCGCGGACGAAGGCCAGGACGCCCGCCAGAACGGCCGCGCGCTCCCGCCGCCAGACCGGAAATCGCGCGACCAGCGCCAGTCCCTCGGGCTCGCGGATAACTTCGAGCGTATCGCGCGCCCGGCGCAGGCGCGCCATCGCCGCGCGTTGCGGGCCTGTCCGGGGGCGGTTTTCCGGGTTCAGGCCCCGCCACCAGCCGAAGGCGATGTCGGCGGGGTCGTTCTTCTTGTCGGAATCGGTCATGGGGCCTCCTAACGCGCGCGAGGTTTCGCGGTTTCGGGCGCGGGGATGCCGAGATCGGTCTCGAACAGCGCCTTGCCCGCCTTGCCGCGCCCGCCGAGCGCGAGATGCAGCAGGAAACGCGCGCGGACATGCCGCTCCATGTCGCGGCTCTCCAGCCCGTCGTCGGGCGCGTATTCGTCGAACAGCGCGAGCGCGGCGCCCTTCAGGACCGGCGCCCAGGCCTCGAGGACCTCGACCGCCGGATCCTCGGGGTCCCGCCCGCCGCCGGCCCCGATCGCCTTCCTCGCGTTTTCGAGGGCGCCAAGAAACGCCGCTTCCGTATCCCGGAAGAAGCGTTCGGCGATAAAACCATAGTCGCCCGGCGCGTCCCTCGGCCGGTCGTGGAGCGCGGACTTCGCCGCGCCGGTCAGCAGCCGCGCGACGGTCTCCGCGCCAGCGACCGCGCGGCGGAGGAAATCGTCGAACGCCTCCCGCGCCTCCCCTTCGGGACCGAGCGGCAGCGGCCATTCGCCCTCGACCCAGGCGCGCGCCTTCATGTTGTCCATGTCGTAGCCGAAGGCCGCGAACCGGACATCCTCTCCGAGCGCCCGCCGGCGCCCGCCCCTCGCGTCGCGGACGGACCGGGCCGGTTCGCGCAACCTGTCGCCGCTTGCCGTCACCGTTCCGGGCCAGTGGCGGTAGGACAGGCCGCCGGGCCGGGGATGCACGGGCAACCATGTCGTGTCCGCCTTCTTCTGGCGGTAGTAGGGCGTCAGCGGGTGCTCGAAGCCCGCCGAATAATCGACGCCGTAGTTCCGGGTCCGGTACGTCGCGACGACCGCCGCGTCCTCGGCCCCGGTCAGCGCGCAGCGCCGCCCCTCCGCCGCCTCGAAGTTCAGCCGGATGCGCCGGGGCATCCCCCAATAGACCTGGAGCGGGTGGACATCGGAGGGCGTGGTGGACCGCCCGCCGGCCTTCGGGTTCGAGGTCCGGGTCGGGGCGAGCCAGGGGAAGGTCGCGGCCGGGTCCTCCGGCAAGGCGCCGCCGGGTTCCGGCCAGCGGCCGCGAATCGACTCGCGGGTTTCGACATTGGGCCAGAGCCGGCCCCACAATGTGTCGCCCGCGACGGCGAGCGTCGTCAGCGGCCCGCCGCCGCGCAACGAGGTGCGGTGGCCGGCGCCGCCGGACGGCGCGTGGGCCTGGAGCGCGAACAGCGCCATCGCCGTCGCCGCGCGGCCCAGGACCGGCGCGCCGCCGCGTTTCACGAACAGGTCGGCGTTGTTGCGCAAGGTCTGCGCCCCCGGCGCGTCGATCGGCAGGGCCGCGACCTCCTTGTCCTCGGCGCCGTCGAGGGGATCGAGGTCCTGCAGGAAGCGCGGACCGGGGCCGTCGAGGTCGAAGGCGTGGGCGACCGCCTCGAACCGCGCCGCGAGAACCTCCGGCGACGGCGGCGCCTCCCACCACTCCTCCCACTCCTCGTCGTCCGCGGGCGCGGCGGCGGTGGACAGCAGCCCGATCAGGAACTCGTGCGCCGCGCCGTTTAGGTCCGGCCGCGGCCAGGCGAAGCCGACGAAGGGATCGTCCCCGATTCGGTCCACGATCCGCGCCGGCGCGACCCGTTCCACACCCCCGCTCCGCCGCCGAAAGGGAAGCCAGGGCGTGCGAATCAGGTTGAAAGGGGATGCAAGATCGTTCCGCATGGCCGCGGGGGTTTCGATGAAAGTTTCTGTATTGTTCTATAACTGCGGGCATTGCCCGTCAACCCGGAGCCTCACTCCGCCCGCGGCCCGAACGCGAGGCCGGTGCCCGGGCTGTACGAAACGACGCGCTCTCTCTCCGGCCCCATGACCGCGCCGGCGAGCCGGCCGTCGCCGTCCTCCTCCAGCACCGCGAGGATTTTGTCGGCGTCGTGGCGCCCCCAGCCCGCCTTCGCCTCCCGCGCCGCCTCGGCGAACCGGGGCGGAACCGCCTCGCCGGTCGCGTGGCGCTGGGAGACATCGACCTCGCTCAGGCGCCAGGCGCGCCACGGCTCGCCCGGCGCGGAGGCCGCCGCGTACGGCTCGATCCGCCCACCGCGCGCGCGGGCGAGGCGGAGCGTCGCGCTCGGATCGTCGGCGAGGCGCGTCGGCGTGCGGACATCGCTGTCCCACGCGCCGGCGTCGCGCACATAGCCCGGCGACAGCTTCAGCGTGTTCATGTTGGCGACGCCCCGGTCGGCGCCGGCCTTCCCCTCGGCGCTCCACAGGCTCGCCCGAAGTCCCGGCGGGACGCGCGCCTCGGCCTCCGGGCCGTACACCGCCTCGATGAGCGCGCGCAGCCCGCCGGGCGTCTCGATGGCGCCCGCCTCCTCCAGCGTCCGCGCCGTCAGCCAGAGGCGCGCGTGGTCCCGGTACACATGGGCCGCGCGCGGGAACAGGGCCTTGCACCAATCCTCCGCCGCGTCCTCCTCCGCCGCCGGCGCGACGACGAGGAGTTCCGGCTGGTCCGCGCGCTCCGGCCGGTCGTGGCGCCACAGACGGCCGGCCCGCTGGACCAGCAGGTCGATCGGGGCGAGATCGCTCGCCATCGCGTCGAAGTCGAGGTCGAGGGATTGCTCCACGACCTGCGTCGCGACCAGGACCTTGCCGGCGCGCCCCTCGGCCTCGCTCGCCTTGCCGAAGGCCTCGACGATCCGCCGCTCGATCTCCAGCCGGTCCGCCAGCGCGAACCGGGCGTGGAACAAGTCGGCCTCGATCCCGCGCGCCGCCAGTTCCGCGTGGGCCTCCAGCGCGTCGTCCACCGTGTTGCGGATGTAGAGCGCCGCACGGCCTTCGCGGGCCGCGCGCTCCACCTCCGCCAGCGCGTCCTCCGGGCGGCGGAGGAAGCGCACCGGCAGGCGGCGCCCGCGGCCGGGCCGCCCCGGGACCGGCGTTTCCACCGCCCGGCCGCGCGCCCGGACCGTGGCCAGCGGATAGGCGGTTTCGCCAAGGGGCGCCGGCGCGTCCTCCCCCAGCCCCTCGGCGAAGGCGTCGGCCAGCCCGCGCCGGTGGGCGGCGGGCAGCGTCGCCGACAGCAGGATCGCGGAGCCGCCCAGCGCGGCCTGGAAGGTCAGCAGCGCCTCGATCTCGCGTTGCATGTAGGCGTCGTAGGCGTGCACCTCGTCGAGGACGAGAACGCGCTGGGCCAGGCCCAGCAGGCGCAGGGACTGGTGGCGGCTCGGCAGCGCCGCGAGGATCGCCTGGTCCACCGTGCCCGCGCCCGCGTCCGCGAGGAAGGCGCGGCGCCGGTCGTCGGCGATCCAGGAGGCGCACGCGGCGGAAGCGGCGATCTCCGCCGCGCCGTCCCCGTCCCCGTAGTTCGATCCGCGGCCGGCGTCCGCGCGGTCGAAGCCCGCCATGGCGGACCGGAAACCCGGATGGAGGTCGCGCGCCCCGTGGGCCAGCGCCAGCGACGGCGTTTCCCCGTCCGCGAACAGGCGGGGCAGCGCCTTGCCCAGCCGGTCGAACATCGCGTTGGCCGTCGCCATGGTGGGCAGGGCGAAATAGAACCCGTTCGCCCGGCGCGCCGCCATGAGCCGATGCGCCAGCATCGCCGCCGCCTCGGTCTTGCCGCTTCCCGTCTCGTCCTCGACGACGAACAGCGCCGGGCCGTCCGGGAGTTCGACTTTGCCCGCCCAGCGCTGCATCGGGCCGGGGGCCGCACCACGCCCGATCAGGTCGCCGTAGCCGAGACGGCCGGCGGGCGCGGCGGCCTCGACGCCGACCTCGCGGATGGCGATCTTCGCCCGCCCGCGCGCGTATTCCCAATAAGCGTCGAGGCCGGAGAAGTCGTCCGGCGCGCGGTAGGGAAACCACTCCTGCCTCGATCCGATCCAGTCCGCCAGCACGGCCAGCCCGGCGACGAGGAAGGAGGCGCGCCGCAACCGATCCCTGTCGGCGTTCGCCGGCGGTTCCGGCGGCGCCAGCAGACGGCGCGCCTCGTCGGCGAACAGCCGCGCCGCCTCGATCCCCTGGCGCCCGAAGTCCGGCCGCAAATTGTCGCGGGGCGGCGGCGGGTCCGGGGGCGCGCCGTGATGCCCGGCGACCGCCGAGACGATCGGGAGCCAGCTATCCGCCGTTTTCCCGGCCGGGATTCCGAAAACCCCGGGATGTTTGATGAAGAGACGCAGGCCGCCGGCGCCGTGGTCGAACGAGGTCGGGATCGAGGTCGGTTCGATCCCGAAACAGGGCGGAAACCGCTCGGGGACCTTGGCCTGGAACTTCCGCGCGAACTTGCCGATGTCGTGCAGGCAGAGGAGGAAGCGAAGCAGTCCCGCGGCCTCCCGCTCCCCCATGCCGAACAGGCCGGCGAGCCGGGCCGCCAGGCCGGGGTCCGCCTCCAGCAAGGCCTCGCCCGCCGCGGCGACATCGAGGCCGTGGAACGCCAGCGGATGCCAGCCCGGCCCCCGGTCCGCGTCCTCCGGCCGCGCCTTGCCCCAGAACGGGAGAATGTCCATGCCCGCACGCTACCGGAATCGCGACGGGCCGCGAAGCCCGCTTGGCGCCCGTTCGGGCGCGGCCGCCGCGCCGACGCCGCGCAACGGCGGAAGGGAAGGGGAGCGACGAGGAGCGGAACGGGCCGGAACGTGGAGGTTCCCCCGCCCGCTCCGACAAAAGCCTCGCCACCCTCGCGCCAGCGGCTTAAGCTCGAATAATTCCCGTATTTTGGTCCTTATCCTCGAATGTTTCGCTATCTTGGCTCGGGAGGAACCGCTAATGCCCGAATTTTCCCCCCGCCGAGACTTGGAGAACCCGCCGGAGGTCCTCGTCTCCGACACGGCGGCCAGCCGGGCGGTCTCGCGCGCCCTCAAGGCCGGCAAGCTGCGCAGGCTCGCCTCCAGGCTCTACACGTCGAACATGGCGGACCCGCCGGAGCGGATCGTCGCCCGCAACCTCTGGGAGATCGTCTCCGGCTACTTCCCCGGCGCGCTGATCGCCGACCGGACCGCGCTGGAAAACGCCCCCGCCCGCGACGGTTCGGTCTGCCTGGTCGCGGCCCGGGGCGGCGACATTGCGTTGCCAGGCCATATCCTCCGGCCCCGGCGCGGCGTCGGGCCGCTCGCGTCCGACCGGCCTTTCCTCGGCCGGCTTTTCCTGAGTTCGACGGCGCGCGCCTATCTCGAGAACATGCGGCCGTCCCGCGCGCGCGGCGGCCGGGTGGCGCGCACACTCTCCCGGTCCGAGATCGAGGAGCGTCTCGAAACGTCGATCGCCCGCTCGGGCGAGGACGTGGCCAACCGGCTGCGGGACGAAATCCGCGCCGTCGCGCCGGAGCTCGGCGCGCGCGACGCGGCCTCGGAGCTGGACGCGACGATCGGCGCCATGCTGGGCACGCAAAAGGCGGCCCTGTCCACGGCCCAGGGGCGCGCCCGCCGGCGCGGCCGCCCCTACGACACGGATCGCCAACGACTGTTCCTGGCGTTGCACGCCGCGCTGCGGAACCGTCCGCCCCAGACCAGGCCGGCGCCGAAGCGTGACGCGGACGGCGCCGCGACGCTCGCCTTTTTCGAGGCCTATTTCTCCAACTTCATCGAGGGGACGGAGTTCGCCGTCGAGGAGGCGGCCGCCATCGTGTTCGAGGGGGCCATCCCCAACGAGCGGCCGCAGGACGCGCACGACGTGCTCGGAACCTGGCGGATCGTTTCCGACAGCCGGGAGATGGGCCGCACGCCGGCCCGCCCGACCGCGCTCGAAGCCTTGCTCAAGGCGCGGCACGCCCGGATCATGGCGGCCCGGCCCGACATGCGCCCCGGCCTGTTCAAGACCGTTGGCAATCGGGCCGGAGCCACGGTGTTCGTGGCGCCTGAGCTTGTGGCCGGAACGCTCGAACGGGGGTTCGAGTTGTACCGAAGCCTTGAGACACCGTTCCAGCGCGCGGTCTTCGTCATGTTCCTGGCCGCCGAGGTCCATCCCTTCGCCGACGGCAACGGTCGCGTTGCGCGGATCATGATGAACGCGGAACTGGCGGCGGCGGGGGAAGAGCGGATCGTGGTCCCCACGGTCTTCCGCGCCAATTATCTCTCGGCGCTGAAGGCGCTGTCGCTGAACCTCCGGCCGGAGCCGCTGATCCAGGCGCTCGACTACGCCCAGCGCTGGACCGCCTCCGTCGACTGGCGCTCGGTCGAGCACGCGAGGCGGCAACTGGAGGCCTGCCACGCCTTCCTCGATCCGGCCGTCGCGGACGCTCAGGGCCACCGGTTGCGAATGCCGGAACCCTCCTCGATCTAACCGGCGCCAGCCGCCGATCCCGGCACGGATTCCCGTCGGCATCCTTCGACGGCATTTCCCCCTCCACCCTCCGCCCCGCCGATACTCCCCAGGCGCGTCCCGCGCGCCGCGCCGATCCATGACCTCAGACGCGCGGCACGAATCTCGCTTGACAGCCCCGTCGCGTTGGCCCGAGGGATAGTTCCTTTTATGTTCTTCGACGGAGCGCCCCATGGAGCGCGAACCCAAACCCGTTCCCCGCAAGGCCATTCTGTTCGACATCGAATACGCGCTCGGGCGGAACCGCCGCCTCTGGCCTCGCAAACGCGCGCCGGGCGACTTCGGCGCGCACCGCTCGATCGCCGAAGCCGTTCTCTCCCACCTCGAACTTTGCGGCATTCTCTTCTTCCGGCGGCCGCCGAAACCCAATCACAGCACCGGCCAGTTCATGCCCCCGCCCGCGCCGGACGCCGAACAAGATCGACCGGGACGTCCGCCGCTCCGACGACCTAAGGCAAGGAAAGCCGGGAAAGGACGAAGCCTGGGGAAGAAGGCGCGGCCCCCGGCCCACTCTTGACCCGGGATTGGGACAAGGCGCAGACTTGCGAACCCGCGCCGACACGCTCCGCGCACGGGAGACGGACCATGGCCACCGAAAACAGGATCAAGCGGTTTCTCGCCGAGCACGCCAACCCGATCGTGGTCGCCATCGGCCTTATCGGGATCGTGTTCGTCGTCATGCAAGGCGAAACCCAGACCCAAATCCGCATCGAGCGCGTCGACGCCAGGATCGACGAAATGGGCGCCCGGCTCGACGCCCGAATCGACGAAATGGGCGCGCGCCTCGACGCCAGAATCGACGCCTCCAACGCAAGCTTGAACGCCCGGATCGACGAGACCAATCGGCGCATCGACGGCGTCCAGAACACACTCGTCGAGATTTCGGGCAAGATCGACCGGTTGATCTCCGTCGTCGAAATCCGCAACGAACGCTTCGACGCCCGCCTCGCCGCGCTGGAGAAAACCGTCGAAACCCAAACTCCCGCTCCCTCCGAACCCGCGGCCTCTTCCGACCGAACCTCCGAGTGACCCTCGCCGTCGGCGCGGGTTTCGGCGAGCGCTAAAGCCCAAGGCTCGCGATCCCGCCGACGCGAGGGCGGACGATGCCGATAGCCCCCGAGAACATGACGAAGTACCCCGGCGGAAGCATCCGCTCGCCGGAATGGCGCCGGATCCGATCCGAGATACAACGCCGCGCTTCCGACCGCCGCGAGGGATCGCCGCTCTACCCGGACTGCCGGGCGCCCGACGGCGCCCCGCACCCCGAGACCGGCGGCCCGGTCGTGCTGACAGTGGCGCATCTCGACCACGACCCCGCCAACAACGATCGCGCAAACCTTCGCCTGCTCTGCCAGCGCTGCCACAACGCGCACGACGCGCCGCATCGGCGCGCCACCGCCGCCCGGCGCGCCCGCGCCGCCAAGGCGATAGCGGACCTGTTCGGCAAGGATGGAGAATGAACCGCGCGCGCCAGCGCGGCGCGCCGCCTCGAACCTCCGAGTAGCCCGTCTTTCCGGCGCGAGACTAGGGTCCGGGCCTATAGGGGGATTCCCCTTGGCCGTTGGATGCGGTTCGAGATCTCCGCTGGCCTCTACCTCCCGGCGTACATCTTGAACCGCAATCGTGGCCTTTCGGGTCGGCGTTATTCGGAGCCTGCCCCGGGCCCGAATGGCGGCGGACCGCGATTCCGGGTTCGACGCCGGCTTCGAGGCCGAGTGCCGGCGCCACGGCATCGCGTTGCATGACCTCCCGCGACGCTCCTCCGAGCCCGACGGCCATGTCGAGCGGGCCAACGGCGCGTAGCGTTACGAGTTTTTCGGCGCCCGGGGCCTGTCCGGCGACCTCATCGTCCTTAACCGCTGGATCAATGCCTTCGCCGACGAGCTCGACGGTAAACGGCCGCAAGGGGCGACCATTTCCTCTTCCGGGCCGCCACCCGGAAGATGATCACTTTCAAGCAATTTATATAGGCCGTAGAATTTATATTTGGCCAACGATGCGATATAAGCCGTCTTTAGTTCACATAAGCGATCCTATAAGTGATTAACTGGTGGAATTGGTCGAGTCATCATGCCATGAAAAATGCCTTGCCGCTCTAGAGCATCGTCCGGCCGGAGTGAATCGTTGGGGCTTCCCGAGGGCGGCGATTTGCGGTTCGAGATGTCCGCCGGAAGGAGGAGGCCGGCGGATATGGCGAAAGCGCTTTCCCTCGATCTTCGCGTTCGCGTGCTCGCCGCGGTGGCGGCGGGGTCGAGCCATCGCGCGGCGGCCGAACGCCTCGATGTCAGCGCGGCGAGCGTCAGCCGCTGGCGGGCGCGGGCGCGCGAGCAGGGGGAGCCGCGGGCCAGGCCGCTCGGCGGCGATCGGCGTTCGGGCCGCATCGAGGCGCAACGCGCGACGATCCTGGCGCTGCTGGCGGAGAGGCCGGACACGACCATCGAGGAGTTGCGCATGGCCCTGGGCGCGCGCGGCCTGGCCTTCGGCTACGGGACGCTGCACCGCTTCCTCGAACGCCACGGCGTTACGCGAAAAAAAACCGCCCACGCGGCCGAGCAGGACCGCCCCGACATCCTGAGAAAGCGCCGCGCCTGGCGCGACAGCCAGCCCGGCCTCGACCCCGACCGGCTGGTCTTCGTCGACGAAACCTCTGCCAAGACCAATATGGCCCGCGCCCACGGGTGGGCGCCGCGCGGACAGCGCTTGCGCATGGCGGTTCCCCACGGCCACTGGAAAACGACCACCTTCGTCGCGGGCCTCGCGCGCCGCGGCATGGTCGCCCCCTTCGTCATCGACGGCCCGATCGACCGCGACGCCTTCGAGGCCTATGTCGGCAAGGTCCTCGTCCCCGAACTCCGCCCCGGCGACATCGTCGTCATGGACAACCTTTCCAACCGCAAGGGGCCGACGGTCCGGTCCACGATCGAGGCCGCCGGCGCGCGCTTGCTCTTCCCGCCGCCCTACAGTCCCGACCCCGATCCCATCGAACTCGCCTTCTCGAAGCTCAAGGCCCTGCTCCGAAAGGCCGCCGAAGGCGCCGTCGAGGCCCTCTGGGCCGCCATTGGGCGCATCTCGACCGCCTTCCCGCCCCAGGAATGCAGAAACGACTTCGCCGCCGCCGGATACAGCGCATGATGATCGGATTCCGCTCTAGCACATGCTCTGGCAGGTCGCGCCGCGAGCGCCGCCGGTCAAGCGGCGCTCGCTATCCGGAGACATGCCTCGCGGACATGGCCTGCGACAGCGCCGCGATCCGTGCGGTGCCGCCGGCGCGCGCATCCCTTCGACGCGAAGGCTTGCCGCCAGCGCAACGCGACCGGGCGCGCCTTTTGTCGCCTCGAGGACTTCCGCCGCGTCGCGACCTGCTACGACAAGCTCGCCGCCGCCTTCCTCGCCGCCGTCGCAATCGTCGCCACCGTCACTTGCTGGATATGAGCCCCGGCCCTAGGGCCGCGCCCGGGAGGCCGTCAACGCGAGGAGGATGGCCGCCAGCCGCTTTCAACCGCCTGCTTGCGCGGCAACCCGACAATCGGGCGCCGACGACGACAACGCCTCTAGGACAAGGGTCGCGGCGGTCGCGATTTCGTCGTCGACGGTGAAACGGCCGAAGCCGAAACGGATCGAGGCGTCGCTTTCCTCGGCGGAAAGACCGAGAGCGCGAAGCACATGCGACGGCTCCGGAATGCCGGAGGCGCACGCCGCGCCGGTCGAGGCGGCGAGGCGCGGTTGCAAGGCGCCCAGAACGGCCTTGGCGTCGAAACCGGCGAAGCGGAGATTCGCGTTGCCGGGATGGCGGCGCTCTCCGATCGGGCCGTTGATCGCCACCGGCGCGCCGCCGGCGCGCAAGCGGTTAACGAAGTCGCCGCGTTGACGCGCCACCCGCGCGCGCTCGTCGGCCGCGCCCGGCTCGACGGCAATGCGCGCGGCCGCGCCGAAACCGACGCAAAGCGGGACCGGCACGGTGCCGGACCGCAGGCCGTTCTGTTGTCCGCCGCCATGGACGAGGGGTTCGATTCGGTCCTGAAGATCGCGGCGAACCGCAAGCGCCCCGATGCCTTGCGGCCCGTGCATCTTGTGCGCCGAGAGGCTGATCGTATCGGCGTGAAGGGCGAGGTCGCGCATGTCCATGGCGCAAGGAGCTTGCGCGGCGTCGCAATGGAACGGGATGTCACGCTCGGCGAGCAGGCGGGCGATTTTCGGTATGTCCTGAATTGTGCCGACCTCGTTGTTCACCGCCATGATCGAGACGAGCAGGACATCGTCGTCGAGCCGCCGTTCGAGCTCGTCGAGATCGACCGCACCCTCCCGGTCCACGGGCAACGGATCGATCGTAAAGCCCTCGCGCGCGGCGAGCGCGCGAGCGGCGGCAAGAACGCATTTGTGCTCGATGGCGCTCACCAGAATGCGCCGACGGCCAGGCGGCGCGCGCCGGGCAAGGCCGAACAGGGCCAGATTGTTCGACTCGGTGGCGCCGGAGGTGAAGACGATCTCGTCCGGATCGGCTCCGATCGAGGCCGCCACGGCCTCCGCCGCTTCCCGGACCGCCTCTTCAGCCCGCCATCCGGCGGCGTGATCGACGGAATGGGGGTTGCCGAAGACCTCGGCCCAATACGGCGCCATGCGCGCCGCGGCGCGAGGATCGAGCGGCGTGGTCGCCTGATAGTCGGCGTACAGGATCGGCCCGTCGGGCATGGCGTTCGGCGCCTCCCTGGTTACGGCCGCCAGGCCGGCTTTGACGATACCGCCGAGGACGGCTAAAGTCCAACTGGACACGCTCCCCAGCGGGGAGGAGACCATGACGCGCGGCCCTCTTTTCATGGACGGGTATAAGCCGAAATTCTCGGGGCACGAGACTTTTCCACTTCGCTACGGGTGGTTGAAGAAGGCGTTCGACGCCGTCTCCACTGCGGACGGCGGCAAGCCGGTCTTCCTTACCGACGACGCGATCGCGCGCTTCGGCGTGGGCAAGAACATGGTCGCCTCCATGCGCCATTGGGCGACCGCGATGGGCGTGGTCGCGGAAGACGGATGTTCGACAACTCCGCTCGGCGAGCTCCTGTTCGCGGCGGAAGGTCTCGATCCGTACATGGAAAACCCGGCTACTATCTGGCTCGCCCATTGGCACCTATGTGGCGACTCGCGTAACACGACATGGTTTTGGGCCTTCAGCCACTACCCCGAGATAACCTTCGAACGGGAGGGTCTCGCCAAGCGAATCGGCCGGCTCGCGAGCGATCTCGGATGGCGTCGCGCCGCCGCTTCGACCGTCAAAAACGATATCGCATGTCTGGTGCGTTCCTACGCGTCGGAGTCTCCGACCGGAAACCCGGTCCATGAGGACTCTCTGGAGTCGCCGCTCGCGGAACTCGGCTTGGTTCGGGCCGATGGCGAGGGGAGCGGGTTCCGATTCGTGCGAGGGCGCAAGCCCACGCTCGGCGCGGGGGTGTTCTTGTTCGCGTTGAGCAAGTTCTGGGCTCGGTCAGGCGGCGCGCAAACGCTGTCCTTCGAGGCTTTGTCCCACGAGCCGGGCTCGCCCGGCCGGGTATTCTTGCTCGACGAAACGGAACTCTCGGACCGGCTTTCGAGCATCGAGGAGGACAGCGGCGGAGCCTATCGATGGTCGGAAACCGCCGGTCTGAGGCAACTGATCAAGGTGCGCGAGCCGAACGACGAGATGCTGTTCGAGTTCGTGCGCGGGGACTACCGGTCCGAAATCTGGAGGGAGGCCGCCTGATGGGTCTCGACGGGCATGTTCGCGTGGCGCGGCGATACCGGCGCGCGATCGGCATCGACGCCGACTTGGGCGATCCGGCGGCCTTGGAAGGCTTCGTTTGCCCGCCGTCCTCGGCCGAAGCGCTCGGAACCATGGCGCGACACGTTCGCGAGAGCGGCCAAGGCGCGTTTACCTGGACCGGACCTTACGGCGCCGGAAAATCGAGCTTGGCCGTCGTTCTCGCCGCGGCTTTGGGCGGCGATGGGCTGTTGCGCGGGAGATCGGAGACCGTTCTTGGAGACTCGCTCTCCGAGCTTCTCGCGAGCGCGTTTCCGCGCCGCCGCCTCGGTTGGCGCGTGCTTCCCGTGGCCGGACGGCGCGACCGTCCGGCGCAAGCCATTGGCGAAGCGATCGGGGCGGCGGGTTTTGCCAAGAGGCGGACGACGCCCAGAGTCTGGACCGACCTCCGCGTTCTCGACACGCTCGAAAGCCTTGCGGCGCGCGCTCCCGTGACAAGGGGCGGCCTGATGGTTCTCATCGACGAGATGGGGAAGTTCCTGGAGGCCGCCGCGCGCGATGGGTCCGACATCCATCTTTTTCAGCAACTGGCCGAGCGCGCATCCCGCAGCGGCGGCAGGCTGATTGTCGTCGGCATCCTGCACCAGTCCTTCGAGGAGTACGCGCACCGGCTGTCGCGCGAGATGCGCGACGAATGGGCCAAGGTGCAAGGCCGTTTCGTGGACCTCGCCATCAGCGCCTCCGGGGAGGAACAGATCGTTGTGCTCGGCCGCGCCATTGAGAACGGCCGCGGATCGGTTCCTCCCGGCGCCTCGGCGCTGAACGCGGCTCGGCTGGTCGGACCAGCGGCCTCTCCGCGCCTCGCCTGCATGCTGGAGGCGTGCTGGCCGTTGCACCCATTGACGGCGTGCCTGCTAGGCCCGCTTTCGCGCCGTCGTTTCGGGCAGAACCAGAGGAGCGTCTTCGGCTTCCTCAACTCCGCCGAACCGGGCGGGTTCCAGGACTTCCTGAGGGACGCGACCGAGCTCGACTTCTACCGCCCCGACCGGTTGTGGGATTACCTGCGGATCAACCTCGAACCCTCGATCCTCGCCTCGCCCGATGGTCATCGCTGGGCGCTGGCCGCGGAGGCGCTCCGACGGTGCGACGCGGCTGGGGGAGACGAGTTGGAGGTCCGACTTCTGAAAACCATCGCTTTGGCGGACCTTTTGAAGGATCGCTCGGGCCTTCCTGCCCGAGGAGACTTTCTTGTTCTCGCCCATTCCGATTATGCGCCCACGACGATCCACGCGGCGCTAGAGCGTCTGCAAAGCCGGTCCCTCGTTGTCTATCGGAGGTTCGCCGATGCTTGGGCGATCTTCGAGGGGAGCGATTTCGACATCGAGCGAGCGGTCGAGGAGGCGTCGCGGAACGACGCCAGGATCGAAACGACTGCGCTCGACGCGGTGGGCGGACTGCGGCCGATCGTGGCCAAGCGGCACTATCACGAAACCGGTGCGCTCAGATGGTTCGACGTGGCGGCCGTGCCGGTCGCGGAAATCGAACGCGCGGCCGCACGTCACGCGCGACACGGCAAGGCGGCCGGTGTTTTCCTGCTCGCGATACCGACCGGGGGCGAGACCGATGCGGAGGCGAGGCGCCTGTGCCGTCGGGCGACGGCGATGTTCGCCGACCGCGATGTCGTGGCCGGCTGCTCGCCGGCGGCTTGGGGCATCCCCGCGCTCGCGGCGGAGTTGGCGGCGTTGGAACTCGTTCGCGAGTCCACGCCCGAGCTTCAGGGCGACAGAGTGGCGCGCGCCGAGGTTCTCGCGCGCATTTCGTCCGTCCGGGACCGCCTCGAGACCGAGCTGGCCCGAGCGCTCGACGGCGCGACCTGGCGTTGGGGAGCGGACGGCAAGGCAACATCGCTCTCCCGCGCCGCGCTCAGCGGCCTTGCGTCCGACCTCGCCGACACCCGTTTCGAGCGCGCGCCTCGCCTGCATAACGAGCTTCTGGGCCGCGCGCGACCTTCGAGCAGCGCCGCGGCCGCGCGAAACGTTCTCTTGCGTCGCATGGTCGTGAACGAGCGGGAGCAGCGGCTCGGCATCGAGGGCTTTCCGGCCGAGGGCGGGCTATACGCTTCCTTGCTCCACGCGACCGGATTGCATCGTGTCGCCGAAGAGGGATGCCGCTTCGCGGCTCCGGACGGGGAGGAGGACGATCCCGCCCGTTTGGCGCCGGCTTGGGAGGCGGCGCGTCGCCTGCTGCGCGAGAACAAGCATCGCGCCGTCACGGTTTCCGAACTCTATTGCCTGTGGCGAAAGCCGCCCTTCGGCGTCAAGGACGGCCTGTTGCCCGTGCTCGCGGTCGCGTTCTTCCTCTCGCGACGCGGCGAGTTGGCGCTGTACCGCGAAGGCGTGTTCCAGTCTCGCATGACCGATCTGGATGTCGATGTCCTGTTGGCGGACCCGGCGGCGATCCGGCTTCGATGGATGGATATGTCCGGCGTGTCGCGCGACCTTTTGGCCGAACTGGCGAATGTCGTGCGCGAACTGGACGAGGAGAACCGGCTTCTCGACCTCGAACCTCTGGAGGTCGCGCGCGGCCTGATCTCGATCCATGACGGGCTGCCGTCCTGGACAAGGCGCACGCAACGCCTCTCCAGCAGCGCCCGACGCCTCCGCGAGTTGTTCAAGCAGGCAAAGGACCCCAACCGGCTGATCTTCGACGACCTGCCCGGCCTGTCGCCGAGCGCCGAAGACGGGACCGTGGATACGGACGGCGAAGGGGCCGCGCGGCGGATCGCGGAACGGGTTCGGCGAGGCTTGATCGAACTGCGCCAGGCATGGCCGGCTTTGCTCGGCCGCTTGCGAGATACCCTGCTCGAAGAAACCCGGACTCCGAACGCTTCGCCGGCGGCTTTGGCGGAGTTGCGCGACCGCGCGGAGAACATCCGGGAGCTCGGCGGCGACCACCGCATGGAAGCCTTCATCGTCCGGCTGGCCGGTTTCGACGGAACCGACGCCGACATCGAGGGCCTCGCCGGCATGGCGGCGAACAAACCGCCCCGGAACTGGGTCGATCCCGACATCGACCGCGCGACGGTCGAACTCGCCGCTCTGGCGCAACGCTTCGTGCGCGCCGAAGCGTTCGCGCGCGTGAAGGGGCGGCGCGACAAGCGACACGCGATGGCGGTGGTGGTCGGCCTCGACGGCCGGCCGGCCGCGATCCACGACGAGTTCGATGTCTCGGAGCGCGAACGGGAGGAGGTGGAGGCCCTCATGGAACGCCTGGACGGGGTTTTGCAAGACAGCGGGCCGGATCGGCGCAACATCGTCCTCGCCGCCCTCGCCGAATTGAGCGCCCGGCATCTCGATCCCCAGGGCGCGCGGGCGCGCGTTCGGCGCAAGCGGAAAGCGTCGTGATCGCCGCCGCGAAGGAATGGCATGTCCTGGGCCTGTCGGGCGGGCGGGACAGCGCCGCGCTGGCTGTCCACATGCGCCAGAACCGCCCGGAGATCGAAATCGACTACTTCTTCACCGACACCGGCAAGGAGTTGCCGGAGGTCTACGAGTTTCTCGGCCGGCTCGAAGGGTTCCTCGGCAAGCCCATCCACCGGCTCAACCCGGATCGCGACTTCGACTTCTGGCTGAAGCAGTACAACGACTTCCTGCCGTCGCCACGGACCCGATGGTGCACCAGGCAGCTGAAGCTGCGTCCCTTCGAGCAGTGGATCGCGCCGGCGCTGGCCGCCGGCGCGCGCGTGTTCTCCTATGTCGCCATTCGCGCCGACGAGGAGTACCGCGAAGGCTACTCCTCCCGCCACGACAACCTCGCGGTCCGCCTGCCATTCAAGGAGGACGGCATCGACAAGGCCGGCGTGCTCGACATCCTCGACGGCGCGGGCCTCGGCCTGCCGTCGTATTACGAGTGGCGCACCCGGAGCGGCTGCACTTTCTGTTTCTTCCAGCAAAAAATCGAGTGGGTGCGCCTGATGGAGCGCCACCCCGACGCCTTCGAGGAAGCCAAGGCGTACGAGAAAACCGCAATCGACCACGGCTCGCCGTTCACATGGAGCCAGGGCGAATCGCTGGAGGAACTCGCCCGGCCGGACCGCGTCGCCCGCATCCGCCGGGACCACGAACGCCGCCTCGCGCGCCTCCGCGCCAAGGTCCAACCGAACCCGCTGAGGCCCGACAACGAACCGCTCGACATCGACGATCTGTACGGAAAGGCCAAGGTTTGCCTTGCGTGCCATAAGTGAAAATTTGTGCGTTTCAGTTACCTAACTATCGAATAATTCTCGCACGACGAAGACCGATTTCGGAAATTTCCTGCCTCATAAATTTATCGTCATGGAAATACGCCATCCAATGAACAAAAGAAATCCAAATATCTTCCGCGGAAAAATCCTCGGTCTCGACTTTTTCCAAGGACTCTCGCACATCCGCCCGCGTCAATGTGAAATCGTCGGTGGTTTGGAAGGGCGGTTCCGCCAGCGGTATGCCTCTCAAGAGAGAGCGCACTCTGTCCCGAAACCCGCTTTCGTCCAGCCCCGGCGGAAGGTCGGCTCTTGCCAAGTCCGCCAAAAGGAGGCGATCGGCCGCCCCAAGGAATCCGGTGGGCGGCCGGTCGTACAGCCGGAAAGCGCGCTCGGGCCGCCGACTCACCGGAAACCAGCCGCCGTCGCCCGCCTTCGAGGGTATGGCGGCGGAAGCAAGAGCCTCCGCCGCGCGCCGAACCGTTCGCGCCATTTCCTCGGTGGCCGTCCGCCCTTCCCGAGCGATCTCTTCCAGAGTGGCGACGATGAACGGATCGTCGGCGGCGCGCTAGTCTCTAAAGACTGGATGGGTAGGCTATAGAGTCTGCCCCACCTAGGGGAACGCAAGCCTCCCGCCGTTGGCGGCACTAAATTCCGCGCTAACCGAGCTCGGGAGCTTGCGATCGCATGATTCCGATGGCATAAGGGCATGTCGGCCGGCGGGGCGCGTGAACGAGGGAATATGCTCCAAGCAAGGAGGCAAAACATGGATGTCGAAAGACTTTTCTGGGAGCTCTATAGGGCACCGGTCGAACGGGATGTTGACAAGATTCTTGAGCGCTATCGTCTGGCGGAGAATCCCGCGTGCTGGCGCCCCTATGGGCAAAACTACAGCAACTTTGGGGTGGTGGAAAATCAACAATCCTCGCCCATTCCGGCCTTGATCGAAAAAATCACCAACGGGATCGACGCCATCCTGATGCGGGCCTGCATCGAAAATGGGATTGACCCCCGTTCAAAGGGTGCGCCGCGGTCGATCAACGAGGCACTGGACCGTTTTTTCCCCGACCATAAGAACTGGGACCTGCGGCGACAAAGGCGTCAGCTTGCGGAACGACTCCAGATTCTTGCTGACGGCCCGAGGAGGGAAACCTCGTTGGTGGTCTATGACGATGGCGAAGGCCAAACGCCGGACCACTTCGAAAAAACCTTTCTTTCGCTGTTGAATGGCAACAAGAACGATATCCATTTCGTTCAAGGCAAATACAATATGGGCGGCGCCGGCGCGGTCGTTTTCTGCGGCCGGCGGCGCTATCAGCTCATAGCCTCCAAACGGTTCGATGGTGGCGACAAACTCGGGTTCACGCTCGTGCGCCGCCATCCCCTGACAGCCGATGAAGAAAAGCACAGAAAGGCGACATGGTACGAGTACCTTGTTCTCGGCGATCTGATTCCGGCTTTTGCTTGTGGGCCGCTAGATCTGGGCCTCCACAACCGCGATTTCACAACGGGCACTGCGATTAAACTCTATTCCTACGATTTGCCCATCGGGTCTAGGTCGGTCATCTCGCGTGATTTGAATCAAAGCATCAACGAGTATCTCTTCAATCCCGCGCTGCCGATCTTCACGATCGACACTCCGAAACGCTACCCGGATGACCGCAACCTTGCACGCGATCTGCACGGGCTTAAGCAACGCCTCGAGGAAGACGACAGCCGATACGTGGATCAGTTTTTCTCCGAGGATGTGATCGACCGGGAAATCGGTCGGATCAGGGTTACCTGCTACGTGTTCAAACCACGTGTGGATCGGCGCACCGTCAAAGAAACCCGAGAGACAATCCGGAGGGAATTTTTCAAGAATAATATGTCGGTTCTGTTTTCCGTCAACGGTCAGGTTCATGGGCATTACACGTCGGAGTTCATCACGCGATCACTTAAGTTTCCGCTGCTAAGGGACTACTTGCTTGTTCATGTGGACTGCGCAGCCCTTCACACCGAGTTCCGTAACGAGTTGTTCATGGCATCGCGCGACCGTCTTAAGGACGGTAAGGAATCCGGGAGCCTTCGGCGCAAGCTCACTGGCCTTCTGGCCGATGGCCGCCTGAAGGAAGTCCACAAGGAGCGCAAAGCGTCCATCACGGTTGAAAGCGGGGATACCGAAGAGCTTCTGCGCAGCCTCACCCGGAACCTCCCTATTCGCGACGAGCTAGCAGATCTGCTTGGTCAGACCTTCAAGCTGGGCGACGAACGCGACGGCAAGCGGAAGGAAAAAACGAGGAACGCGCCTCGTAAAGAACCTGAGGGAAAATTCTCATTCTCCGCCAAGCGGTATCCGAGCTACTTTAGGATTGACGCTAAGCCGGTTGACGACGAAGTGTTTCCGATGGTGCAGGTGCCAATCGGAGGCGAACGCACGATTAGGTTTTCCACCGATGTCGAGGACCAGTATTTTGATCGGCTACAGGATGCGGGAGATCTGCAGATCGGTCTGCTGGAACCTATCTCAAACGAGACCGGAGGAGGAGACCGGTCGGGACTGCCCAGGAGCGTCGAAACCGTGTTTAACGTGGCTAGGTCGAGCCCTCGGAACGGGACGATTCGGGTTGTGATGAAGCCGACCGGAGAGACGAAGGTTGGCGACCACATCAAGCTCCAAGCATCCCTGTCCAGCCCGGAGGGATCATTGGAACAGATATTCATGGTGCGAATCGGGGAGCCCGAAAGGAAGAACACAAACCCGAAAAAGGACGGCCGGCCGGACAATCGACTCGGCCTGCCCCAACTCCATATGGTCTACAAGGATGCGAGCCGGGGCAAGCCGACATGGGACAGCCTGGAGGGAAGCGGTATCCCAATGGAGCACGGTATCGTCGTCCATCCACTTGTCGAGGGTGACGCGCTGAGTGCTGTCTATATCAATATGGATAGTCACGCCTTGCTGTCTCATCGCGCGAAGCTGACCAAAGAGGAAGCAATCGCTACGGCGGAGAAACGCTACGTTTCGGCGGTCTATTTTCATACCTTGTTTCTTTACACAATCACGAAGAATCGTAAATTTGGCATTATCCAATATGGAGAAGAAGATTCAAAAAAAGATGTTGAGATTGCCGAATATATTTCGGACCTATTTAGCACATTCTACGCGCAGTTCCTCCTCAATTTTGATACGCAAGAGCTGATCGCCGCGCTGGAAGCGTAGAGTCGGAACCGGAGCGGTCGAGGCGGCGCAGGGACGGCAGCGCTGGCGCAAGCGGAATGGGAACCGGCTGAGAGACGACGGTTCCGGGCCGCATGGAGCGGCTAAATGTGGCGGACCGACGGTACGGCGGTCCGCGCTCGCGTTGAAGCGGCGCGCCATTAGCGGCAGGGCATGTCGTGCCCGTTAACGGTTTCGCCGCGCGAGGCTCGCGGCGATCCGCCGGGGTGGGCGGCGATAGGGGCCGGCGGCTGGCCGGGAGCGTTCGATGGTCGCGACGGTTGTGCGATTGAAGGCGGCGGCTTCGACGGTGTCGTATTTCGAGGCGGACGGGTACTACGCGCGGGGGGACCCGGCGCACCGGGCGGCGAGCGGGTGGCATGGGGCGGGCGCGGCGGCGCTGGGGTTGCGCGGGCCGGTCGCGCCGAGGCGGTTCGCCGCCGTGCTGGCGGGGTTCGTGCCGGGGGAAGACATCCGCCTGGGGCGCTTGCGCGACGGGGAGCACCGACACCGGCCGGGGATCGACATCACGTTTTCCGCACCCAAATCCGTTTCCCTCGAGGCCCTGGTCTACGCGCCGGGGCGCACCGGGGCGCGGGTTATGCGGGCGCATGACGAGGCGGCGCGGGCGACGCTTGATTTCGTCGAGGCGGAGTTGCTGCAAACGCGCGGCTACGACCCGGCGACGGGGCGGCGGCCGCGCGTCGCGGCCCACGGCATGGTGGCGGCGACCTTTCGCCATGTCGCCAGCCGCAACCTCGACCCGCAACTGCACACGCACGCCGTGCTCGCCAACATGACGCGCGACCGGGCCGGCGGCTGGCGGAGCGCCGAGTTCACTTCCATAGAGCGCTCCAAGCTGTTGATCGGCGCCTGTTACCGCGACGAGTTGCGGCGCCGGCTGGAGGCGCTCGGCTACGCGACCGTGCCGACGCTGGTGGGCCGGGTTCCGGGGTTCGAGATCGCGGGCTATTCGCGCCCGCTGCTGGAGGCGTTCTCGACGCGGCGCCGCGCGTTGCTGTCGTACATCGAGGACCGGGGCTGGGCCTACACGCCGGCGGCGGCGCAGCAGGCCGCGCTGTATACGCGCCGGCGCAAGGCGGAGCCGGACCGGCGCGTGCTGGCGGCGGCCTGGCGGGCGCGGGCGCTGGAAGCCGGGCCGGCGCGGGACCGCGAGGCGGCGCGCGGGCGCGACCGCCGGGGGCTTGCCGAGCGGGCGGCGGCGCGGGCGCGGGAAGCGCGCGGCCAACCCCATCCGTCGGCGCTGGCCACGGTCCGCCGGGCGGTGGAGCACCTGGAGGAGCGGCGCACGGTGTTCGCGGCGAACGACTTGCGCGCCTGGGCGCTGGCGCATGGCGGCGGGCGGCATTCGCTGTCGGCGCTGGACGGGGCGATCGGGGCGTTGCGGCGCGACGGCCACCTGGTCGCGGCGACGGCGCGGCGCGCCGACCTCGCCTTCGTGACGGACCGGGCGGTGGCGGCGGAACGCGAGGTTCTGGCCGCCATGCGGGCGGGGGTCGGCGCCGGCGCGGCTCTGGCGCCGGAGAGCGAGGTCGAGGCGGGGCTGGCGGCGGCGGGCCTCAACGACGGGCAGGCGGCGGCCGCGCGGGCGATCCTCCTGTCGCCGCACCGCGCGGTGGGGGTCCAGGGCCATGCGGGGTCCGGCAAGACGACGATGCTGCGCGCCGTCGCGTCGCTGGCGGGCGAACGGCCGGTTATCGGCCTCGCGCCCTCGGCGGCGGCCGCGCGCGTGCTGGAGCGCGAGGCGGGCGTTCCGGCGCGCACGCTGCAATGGTTCCTGGCGCGCTACCGCGATGTGGGCGACGGGATCGCGCCGCCGGAGCGCATGGACGACGCGCGGGAAGCCTTGGGCGGGGCGATCCTCGTTCTCGACGAGGCCTCCATGGTCGGCACGGTCCAGATGCGGGCGCTGGGGCGGATCGCGGCGCGGACGGGCGTCGCGCGGCTGGCGCTCGTGGGCGACCGGCGCCAGTTGCGGGCGGTGGACGCGGGCCAGCCCTTCGGCCTGCTCCAGGACGCCGGGATGCCGACCGCCGTCATGGACGAGGTGCTGCGCCAGCGCGACGCCGGCCTGAAGGCGGCCGTGCTGCATCTGCTGGCCGACGAGCCGCGGCTCGCGGTCGAGGGCCTCGGCAATGGCGTGCTGGAGGCCGAGAGCGACGAACTCGCGCCCATGGCGGCGCGGCTGTGGCTGGACCTGTCGCCTACCGAACGCGCCGGAACGGCCATCCTCGCGCCGAGGCACGCCCAACGCCTGGAGATAAACGAAGCCGTCCGCGAGGGGCTGGCGGCGGAGGGCGCGTTGCGCGGCCCGGAACTGGAGATCGAGCGCTACATGAACCTGCGCCTGACGCGCGCGCAGAAGGGCGAGGCGGCGAACTACCGGCCGGGCGACGTGGCGATCTTCCACCACGATGTCCACGGCGTGCGCGCGCGGGCCGGCGACGCCTTCCGCGTGGTCGCGGTGGAGGATGGGGAAGTGACGCTTACGGGGCCGGACGGCAAGGCGCGGCGGGTCGACCCTTCGGGCTACATCCGCTACCGGCTCGACCTGTTCGAGACGGCGGCGATGACGCTCCGGGCCGGCGACCTTGTGCGCTGGACCCGCAACGACGCCGCGCGCGGACTGGTCAACGGCGAGCGGGCCGAGATCGTTTCCATCGGCCGGCGCCATGTGCGGATGCGGCGGGAGGACGGGCGCCCCATCGCGCTCGCCCGCGACGATCCGCAACTCCACCACCTCGACCACGCCTACTCGTCCACGGTTCATGCCGCGCAAGGGGCGACATACGACCGGGTGATCGCGGTTCTGGACTCGGACCGGGGGCCGTTGACGGACCAGGCAGCGTTCTATGTGGAGCTGACCCGCGCCAAGGACAACATCGTGCTGCTGACGGACGACCGCGACGCGCTGGCGGACGCGCTGGAGACGGCACGCGGCGGCGAGGCGTCGGCGCTCCGGGCCATCGGCGAACAATTCGCCGCGCCGGCGCCGGCGGAGACGCTTGCGCCGTTGCGCGGGAAGCCGGCGATGCTCGCCGAGGCGGAGCGCGAACGCCGCCGGGCCGCCGACCGCGACATCGCCGCCGCCCTGTCGCAAGCCGCCGCGGCCTTGCGCGACCGCGCGCGCCTTGCCGGCGAGGCGGGAGAGGGCGCCGGGATAACCATCGCCCCAGGCTATCCAGACTGGCGCGAGCGGGCCGAGGCGGCGCTCGCGGGCTGCCGGACCGTCCTCGACGACCGTGAATACGCCCCGCGCCTCGCCCGCCATCCAGGCGCGACGGAGCGGCTCGGTGACCTGTCCCAACGCCTCGACGCCGCGCTGGCCGCCGATCGGGCGGAGATCGAACGACGCGAGGAACGCGAACGCCAGCGGCGCGAGGCGGCGGCGCGGGCCGAAGCCGCGCGCCGCGCCGAGGAGGAACAGCGCCGCCAACGCGAGGCCGCCGAACGCCAACGCCGCGAGGAACGGGAGCGCGCCGAGGCCATGCGACGCGCGGAGGAAGAGCGGCAACGGCGCGCGGCCGCCGACCGCGCCATCCGAGGCGCCCTGTCCGGCCTGGAAGCCGCCGCCCGGCGGCGCGGCGCAAGGGAGACCCATGCGCGCAAGTGGGGCACGCACATAACCCTCCAGACCGGCTACCCCGAGTGGCGCGCCAACGCCGAGGCGGCGCTCGAAGCGGGCCGCGCCGTGCTCGACAATCGGGAGCACGCCCCGCGCTTGGCCCGCCAACCCGGCGCGGCGGAGCGCATGGCGCGCCTGTCGCGGCGGCTCGACGCGCGCCTCGACGCCGACCGCGCCGAGATCGCGCGGCGCGAGGAGGAGCGCCGACAACGCGAGGCGGCGGAACGCGCCGAGGCCGAGCGCCGCGCGGAGGAGGAACGGCAAAGGCAGACGCAAACCCGCCCGCGCGGCCGGAGGATGTGAGCCGGCGGGCGCCGCCCCTACAGGTCGAACAGCGTCCCCCGGGGCGCCGGCGGCGGCTCCGGCCCCGCGGCCGGGCGGGGCGGCGCGGGAGTGGCGCGCGCCATCTCGCGCGACGCGGGTTCGGCCAGGGACGCCAGCAGGTCTCGGAGTCTGGCGAGCGACCCGCCATCCGCCCCGCCCGCGCCCGCCATGCGTTCGGCGAGGAGGGCAACGCGGTCGTACAACTCCCATTGCTCCGCCGCCGTCAGCGCCAGACCCGGCGGAGGCGCCGCCGCTTTCGCCCCGGCCGCCGGGTCCGCCGCCAGGCCGCGCTCGACCAGATAGCGCGAGATCGACAGCCCGCGCCGCGCGGCCCGCGCCCGGATGCGCTCCCACTCCGCGTCCGTGCAGGAGAGCGACCGGACCTTCGGCAAGGCGCCCCGGCGCTTGCGCGGCCGCTTCACGGCCCGTCCTCCGGGTTACCGTCCCGCGCCCGCGCCGCGCGAGCCAGGAACGCCAGCGCCTCCAGCGCCGACATGTCCGCCCCCGGCGCCCGCTCCGACAAGGCCCGGCTCCAACGGTCGAGCCGCGCGATCCGCTTGTACAAGGCCCGTTGCTCCGCCGCCGTCAGGACGACGGGATGGTTCGGCCCGTCCCCGTCCTCGCCGTGCAAGGCGCACGCCACCAGAAAGCGCGACACGCTCATCCCCGCCGCCTCGGCGCGCCGCCCGATCTCCTCCCGCTCCGTCGCCGAGCAGTAGAAACTCCGCTGCCGCGACCGTTCCCGCGCCGGCGAGGCTTGCGGCCCGGCGCGCGCCGAGGCGGCTCCGCCCGCCGTCATCCGAGCCTCTCCTCCGTCGCGACCCGCGCCTCGGCCCGGCGGACCAGCGCTTCCCACGCCCCGGCCTCGCCATTGTCCTCCATCCGCTGGCGCTCGACCTCGTGGAGCACGCGGACCATCCGCTCCACCCGCGCCACCGCGCCCGCGAGGTCGCGCGCCGCCGCCGAAACGTCTTCCGCCGAGCCGTCCCCGCCGGCGGGCGCCGTCAGGCGCTCGACGACGAAGCGCGACACATCCATCCTGGCCGCCGCCGCGCGCTCGCGCACCAGCGCCCATTCCGTATCCGTCGCCATAACCGCCCGCTGGCGCCGCCGCCCGCCCGTCTCCACGCTCATGTTCGCCGCCGTTCCCCACCGCCGCGTTGATATACAACATATATCCATGTATAGCAAACTCCGACCACCGCCTCGCCCCGTCCGCCGCGCGTTCGGAGCGGCCGAATCGATTCGCCCACCGCGTCCGCCTGCCCGCGCGGCGTCGTCCCGATCGGCTATACAATCCACCGCTCCAAAGCCTGACAGGACCGATTCAGGACCGAAAATTTCCTACGGAATTCCTACGGCTCCCTCTATCCACAAAAACTATGCTTGTATAGTCGTTATGTCTCGCTCGATCCCTTTCCCGCCAGCCATTTCGCCCGCTCGCGCTCCACGCTGTCCATCGCGCTTGCCCGTTCCGCGATTTTCCCCCGAACGCAACTTTTTCCCGGCCCCGGACTCCCGCTTGTAGAGTTCGACCGCCGCCCGTTTTTCCTTGACAGGCCCGCTAACCATCTGCTATCGCGCCCTTATCGGGAGAATCTTGCAACGCTGTATAGCTCCTTACGGTGCGCTGTTTCGGTCTTTCCTGTTGTCACACCGACCGCGACAAGATCGAGGCGATCGTCGAGCCGGCGGTCTCGCGGCCGCTGGCGGCGGAGTGGGAGGCGGCGAAGGCGGCGGCCGGCGCGGCGCGGGCCGGGCGGGCGCGCGGCGCGGCGGCGCGGGCGCGGGCGCGCGAGGCGGCGCTGGCCCCGCTGCGCGCCTTCCTCGACCGGCTGGGCCGCTTCACGGTGCTGGACCCGGCCTGCGGCTCCGGCAATTTCCTCTACCTCGCGCTCGGCGCGCTGAAGGACCTGGAGCACCGCGCCCGGCTGGAGGCCGAAGCGATGGGGCTGGAGCGCGGCTTCCCCGCCGTCGGCCCGGCCAACCTGCGCGGCATCGAGATCGACCCCTACGCCGCCGAACTGGCGCGCGTGTCCGTGTGGATCGGCGAGATCCAGTGGCTGCGGCGCAACAACCTCGGCCTGCCGCGCGACCCGGTGCTGCGGCCGCTGGAGACGATCGAATGCCGCGACGCCATCCTGTCGCCCGACGGCGGCGAGCCGGACTGGCCGGAGGCCGATGTCGTCATCGGGAATCCGCCGTTTTTGGGAACCAAGCCCATGCTCAGCGTGCTCGGCGACGACTACACGCGCCGCCTGCGCGCGGCCTACAAGGGGCGCGTGCCGGCCTTCGCCGACCTGGTCTGCTACTGGTTCCACAAGGCGGGCAAGCTGGTCGCCGACGGCAAGATCGCCCGCGCCGGCCTCGTCGCCACCAACTCGATCCGCGGCGGGCGCAACCGCGCCGTGCTCGACCGCATCGTCGCGGACGCGGCGATCTTCGACGCATGGTCCGACGAGCCTTGGGTTATCGACGGCGCCAATGTCCGGGTGTCGCTGGTCTGCTTCGCGCCGAGGGACGCCGGCCTGCCGGTCCGGCTCGACGGCGAAAGCGCGCCGAGGATCAACGCCGACCTGAGCGGCGGGGCGATCGATCTTGCAAGGGCGTCGCGCCTGCCGCGCAACTCGAACATCGCTTTCATGGGAAATCTGAAAAACGGCCCCTTCGACATTTCTGGCGACCTGGCGCGGGAATGGCTACGGCTTCCGGCCAATCCGAACGGCCGCCCGAACTCGGATGTGCTCAAGCCCTGGATCAACGGCATGTCCTTGACCCGGCGTTCTGCGGACAAATGGATCGTCGATTTCGGACCTTCGATGAGCGAGGCCGACGCGGCGCTTTACGAGGCCCCGTTCACCTACATCGCCGAGCGGGTAAAGCCGGTGCGGCGGCGAAACCGCGATCCGAAGCTCCGGGACTTCTGGTGGCGGCACGAGCGGCCGCGACCCGAAATGTGGAGGGCGCTCGAAGGTCTGTCGCGCTACATCGCGACCCCCACCATGTCCAAGCACCGGATATTCGTCTGGCTCGACTTCCCCGTTTGTCCCGACAAGCAACTGATCGCCATCGCGCGCGACGACGACGCGACCTTCGGGGTGCTGCACAGCCGGTTCCACGAGGCGTGGTCGCTCCGGCTCGGAACCAGCCTGGAGGACCGGCCGCGCTACACGCCGACCACGACTTTCGAGACCTTTCCCTTCCCGCCTGGCCTGTCGCCGGACGTTCCGGCCGCCGCCCGCGCCGCCGACCCCCGCGGCGGCGCCATCGCCCGGGCCGCGCGCCGCCTCTCGGACCTGCGCGAAAGCTGGCTGAACCCGCCCGAATGGGTCGAATGGCAAGAGGAACCCGCCCCCGGCTACCCCCCGCGCCCAACCCCTCGCGACGCCCCCGCCGCCAACGCCGCCCGCGCCCGCACCCTCACCGCCCTCTACAACGCGAAACCGCAATGGCTCGCCGACGCACATGATGCGCTTGACGAGGCGGTGGCCGCCGCATACGGTTGGGACACCGACATCTCGGAGCAGGACGCGCTTGAGGCGCTGCTGGAGATGAATTCGGGGGAGGGGTAAGGGTTATGTATAGGGCTAAAATCTTCCACAAAAAAGTGCTATTTTCTCGGAAAGTGGTACGAGATTTGACACTGTATTTGCCCTGGATATCGATCCTTTGCATCATTGGGGGATATGTTCACGTATCGATAGTGTATGGTTATTTCGGAGTTCCGTCTCACCATTTTTTCTCAATCAATGATTATCTCGCAATTAGCTTGGATCAAATTATGATCGCCGGTATTGCTTTGCTGGCGGTGCTTGTGATGCTTGCATTCATGGTTGCGCCGTATATGGTCGGGAAACCGACTATTACAAGACAGGAGCAGGAAATTAAAGTCAAGAAATGGAAATGGGGTTTCTATATTGGCATTATTCTCATCTTGTTTTCGGGGCTTTACGGAGACAATTTTTGGCTTTTTGTGGCACTAATTCCTATTGTGGGATCTACAGCAATTGCCTCCTTTACAAGAAAATTCTTTGAAAATTGGAGATTTGTGTACATGTTGATATGTTTTCCGCTTATGTTTGTTGTTGTTTTGTGCATTCTGTCGAGTTGGAAAATCGATAGAATCAAAAATAATCAAAATTATGAAACATTTAACATTGACGTCGAAAATAATTTGTATAATGAGGAAAAATCAAGATTTATCGGATCCAATTCTCGATACGTATTTGTTTTGAACGATGATGACTCTGTTGACCTCGTTCCGTTGACCAACATTCGGAGCATGTCTTTCAAGGAAAAACAAGCTTCGTCATGGATCGACCGGGTTCCGGCGATCACCGATATTTGGGAGTGGGCTATCTCCGAGTTGAGTAAGCATCGCCCCGGACGCGAACGCGCCCCGGGCTCCGAGGCGCCCCGGACTTAAACGCGCCCCGGATTTAATCCGGGGCGCCGCGAAGGGGCGGGGAGGGCGGCGCGTTGCCGGCGTGCGCCGCACGGAGCGTTCGCCTCGCCGCCAGCCGCCCCTCAAGCGTCACCCCGGCCTTGCGCCGGGGTCCAGCGGCGCCGGCGCGAAGGGAAGGAGCGCGAGCGGGCGGCCGGTTGGCGCCGCTCCGCCGGCAAACGCCGGCGCCCTTTCCCCCCTGGATGCCGGCGCAAGGCCGGCATGACGAAGGAGGCGGCGACGGTGCGCGACTCCCTTTCGGCGCCCGCGCCCTTGCCCCTCCTGGACCCCGGATCGAGTCCGGGGCGCCGCGAAGGGGCGGGGTGGGCGGCGCGTTGCCGGCGTGCGCCGCGCGGAGCGTTCGCCTCGCCGCCGGCCCCCTCCCAGGCGCCGCCCCGGCCTTGGACGCGCCCCGGACTCGATCCGGGGCCCAGCGGCTCGGACGCGAAGGGAAGGGGCGCGAGCGGTAGGCGACGGAGCGCTCTCGAACGGCCAGCGCCGGCGTCCCTTCCCCTCCTGGATGCCGGCGCAAGGCCGGCATGACATCGAAGGGGCGCGGCCGAAGGGGCGGCGTCCCTCCGGTGGCGCCTGGCGGCGGCGTTGCGCGCGGGCGGGGAGGCGGTGTAGGGTTCCCCCGCCCCTCGCGGAGACGACCATGGCGACCGCCGTTTTCGACACGCTCAAGGCGTCCGACGCCCTCATAGACGCCGGCGTCGAGCCGAAACAGGCCCGCGTCATCGTCGCCACCATGCGCGACGCCGTGACCGAGAATGTCGCCACCAAGGCCGACCTCGCCGAACTCGGCGCGGCGCTGAAGGACGACATCGGCGCGGTCAGGACGGAACTCAAGGACGACATCGGCGCGGTCAGGACGGAACTCAAGGACGACATCGGCGCGGTCAGGACGGAACTCAAGGACGAACTCGGCGCGGTCAGGACGGAACTCAAGGACGAACTCGGCGCGGTCAGGACGGAACTCAAGGACGAACTCGGCGCGGTCAGGACGGAACTCAAGGACGAACTCGGCGCGGTCAGGACGGAACTCAAGGACGAACTCGGCGCGGTGAAAGCCGATGTCGCGGCGCTGAAGGCCGAGATGAGCATCCTGAAATGGGTGCTCGGCTTCATTGCGCTGATCCTCGTCGCCATGACGGCGCGCGTGTACGGAATTCTCTGACCGCCCCCTACCGCTTCGGCGGGCGGACGACCCCGAGCAGCGCCCCCGCGCCCGGTTCGAGGCGCCGCCAGTCCGCCGGCAGGCGCAGCCGGGCGATCGCCGCCGTCGCCAGCCGGGGCGCCGGGCCGCCCGAAAGATACCCCGCCAGGTCCTCGAAGCCCGGATTGTGGCCGACCAGCATCGCGCGGCCCGGCCCCGCCGGAAGCCCGGCCAGCACCGCCAGCAGCGCCCCCGCGCCGGCCTCGTAAATCCGCGCCTCCCAGGCGATCGCGCCGACGCCCGGCCCGGCCGCGCGGGCGAAAATCTCCGCCGTCTCGCGCGCGCGCCGCGCCGGCGACGACACCAGCAGACCGGGAAGCAGCCCGGCCCCGGCGGCCCATTCCGCCATCCGCTCCGCGTCCGCCCGCCCGCGCGCGTCGAGCGCCCGGTCGAAATCCGCCAGCCCCGCCGCCCGCGCCTCCGCGTGCCCGTGCCGGAACAACAGCAACTCGCGGCCCGCCGCCTCGATCTCCGCCATCGCGCGCCTCCTCGCGGCCGCCGCGCCGCCGCGCCCGTTTCCGGCCGCGGGCGTCGAGAGTGGCGCGGGGCGGGGCGGGGGTCAACCGGCGCGCGGCCTCAGAGCAGGCCGAGGGCGCGCAACTCCCGCGCCATTTCCTCCGGCATTTCGTCGGCCTCGCCGGCTTCCGCCGCGCGGGCGGGGTCGAGGTCGGGCGGCGCGTCCGCCGGCTCCAGGTAGCGCCAGCCCTGGAACGGCCGCCAGGCGCGCGGCTCGACGCGCACCAGCGCGGGGTCGAGCGCGATGCCGCAGCGCCGCCGCCCCTCGCCGTCCACCGCCTCGTCCAGCCGCAGGATGCGCTGGCGCGCCGCGACGCGCCGCCGGATCACCCAGTAGAGCGAGCCGCCGTCCAGCACCTCCGCCGCCCGGCGCGGCGCGTTGCGGGTGACATGCACGTTCTCCGGCGGCTCGCCGCGCGCGCGGGCCCGGTCGCGCCGCCCGGCCTGGAACGCCTCCAGCTGGCGGATCGAGTCGACGCCGACGCACAGCTTCAGGAGATGCACGGTCACGGGAGCCGTCCGCCGGCGCGCGGCCTATCCGTCCGCCGCCTCGAAGTCGAGCAGGTCCGCGCCCTCCTCGACAAGGTCGCCGGCGGCGTAGTGCACGGCGGCGACGCGCCCGTCCGCCGGGGCGGCGATGGTGTGCTCCATCTTCATCGCCTCCAGCACGACCAGCGGCGCGCCGCGCGCGACGGCGGCGCCGGCCGCGACATGGACCCGCACGATCCGTCCCGGCATCGGCGCCGACAGGCGGCCGGCCGGGTCGTCCCGCCCCTCCGCCGCCTCCAGCGGATCGACGATCCCGATCGCCATCGGCCCGTCGGGGAGGAACAGCGTGACCGTTGGCCCGTGCAACGCCGCGACGGCGGCGACCGGGCGGCCTTCCGCGCCCTCCGGCGGGGCCGCGCGCAACGCCCCCTCCGGCCCGGCGCCGGCGGAAAGCCGCCAGCCCGGCTCCGGCGCGACCGTCTCCCAGCCGTCGCCGCGCGCTTCGAGCACGACGCGGCGGCGCTCCCCGTCCGCCTCCAGCTCGACCCGGTGCAAGGCCGGGCCGTTGAGCCGCCAGCCGCTCGCCGCGCGCCAGGGAGAGGCGGGATCGCCCCCGCCCCCGTCCCGCGCCGCCGCCGCCGCGCCCTGCCGCTCCCGCAGCACGGCAAGCGCCGCCAGCGCAAGTTCCGCCGGCCCGGCCGGGGCGGGTTCGCGCAGCAGGTCGGCCGCGTGCTCCTCGATGAAGCCGGTATGGACCTCCCCCGCCGCGAAGGCCGGATGGGCGGCGGCGCGCGCGAGGAAGGGCTGGTTCGTGACCAGGCCGGCCACGCGGGTCTCGCGCAGCGCGGCGCGCAGCCGGGCCAAGGCCGCCGCCCGGTCGCGCCCGCGGACCACGATCTTCGCGATCATCGGGTCGTAATACGGCGTCACCGCGTCGCCCTCGCGCACGCCGGCGTCCACCCGCGCTCCGCCGCCGGGCAGGCGCAGGCGCGCGATCCGGCCGGTCCTGGGCCTGAACCTCGCCGGGTCCTCGGCGTAAAGCCGCGCCTCGAAGGCGTGGCCGGACAGCGCGATCTCCTCCTGGCGAAGCGGCAGCGGCTCGCCCGCCGCGACGCGCAACTGCCACTCCACCAGGTCGAGGCCGGTAATCGCCTCGGTAACCGGGTGCTCGACCTGCAGGCGGGTGTTCATCTCCATGAAGTAGAAGCCGGACCCGTCGAGGATGAACTCGACCGTCCCGGCCCCGACATAGCCGATGGCGCGGGCGGCGGCGACGGCGGCGCCGGCCAGCGCGGCGCGGACCTCCGGCGCGAGGCCGGGCGCGGGCGCCTCCTCCAGCACCTTCTGGTGGCGGCGCTGCACCGAACAGTCGCGCTCGAACAGGTGGACGACGTTGCCGTGCGCGTCGCCGAACACCTGCACCTCGACATGGCGCGCGCGGGCGAGGTACTTCTCGACCAGCAGCCGGCCGTCGCCGAAGGCGCGCGTCGCCTCGCGCCGGGCCGATTCGATCGCGCCGCCGAGGCGGTCCGGCGACTCGACGATCCGCATCCCGCGGCCGCCGCCCCCGGCGCTCGCCTTCAGCAGGACGGGGTAGCCGATCCCGTCGGCCGCCGCCGCCAGCGCCTCTTCCGACTGGTCCTCGCCATGGTAGCCCGGCGTGAGCGGCACGCCGGCCCGCGCCATCAGCGCCTTCGCCCCGGCCTTCGATCCCATCGCCTCGATCGCGTCCGGCGACGGGCCGACGAAGACCAGGCCGGCCTCGGCGCAGGCGCGCGCGAAAGCCGCGTTCTCCGACAGGAAGCCGTAGCCGGGATGCGCCGCGTCGGCCCCGGCGGCGCGCGCGGCGGCGACCAGCGCGTCGATGCGCAGGTAGGACTCCGCCGCCGGCGCCGGGCCGATCGGGAAGGCGTCGTCGCATTCCGCGACATGGAGCGCGCCGGCGTCGGCCTCGGAATACACGGCGGCGGTGCGGATCCCCATGGCCCGCGCGGTGCGCGCGATCCGACAGGCGATCTCGCCCCGGTTGGCGATAAGCAGCGTCTCGAACATGGGGCGGGACATTAGCGGCGGAACGGGGCGGGGGGAAGGGGCCGCGCGGCGCGGGACGGGCGCTCCGGGAGGCGGCGCCGGAGCGGGGCCGGGCGGCGGTTCGCGGGAAAATTCGCGGACCTGTGGAAAATTCCTTTCTCGATGCGCACCATGTGCGCTACCATCGGCGTTTCGACAGCCGCGAGGGGCGCGAGAGGCGCGGTCCGGCGGCGGGAGGAGGCGGAGATGAACGCCTTGCTGATCTACTGGCGCGCCGTGATCGAGGACGACACCTACGGGCGCCGCCGCCGGCGCGCGCCGGCCGCGCGCGGCTGGACCGCGCTCCGCCGCGGGCTGCGCGGGCTCCGGGCCGCGCTCGCGCCGCGCTGGCGCCCCCGGCGCCGGGCGGGCGTCAGGCGCGCATCCGCGCGCCGTCCGGGTCCCAGGGGGAGGGCGGGATGACGCGCGCGGCGCGTTCGACGCCGACGATATGGGCCGTCAAATCCGTTCCCGGCGCCGCCAGGCCGCGCTCCACCAGCGCGAGCGCGAGGCTCTTGCCCACGCGGTGGCCGTAGCCGCCGGAGGTCACGAAACCGACCCGCCGCCCGCCGCGCCAGACCGGCTCGTAGCCGGTGGCGTCCGCCCCGTCGGCGTCGACCTCCAGCGTGACGAGGCGTTGCGACGGGCCGCCGCCCTCGCGCTCCCGCAAGGCGGCGTCGCGGCCGACGAAGGGGCGCGAGAAGTCGATCCAGCGGTCGAGGCCGGTCATGCCCGGCGTGTAGCCCTGCGTGAACTCCCGCGACCACACGCCGAAGCTTTTCTCCAGCCGCAGCGAGTCCAGCGCGTAGTAGCCGATCTCCCGCAGGCCCGACCCCGCGCCGGCCTCCAGCAGCGCCTCGCGCAGCGCGATATGCTCGGCGGCGCCGCAGTCGATCTCGTAGCCCAGCTCGCCCGTCACCGACATCCGGCGGACGAAGGCGCGGACCAGCCCCACATCCATCCCGGCGCAGCCCATGAAGGGCAGATCGACGGCGGCCTCGCCCGCCAGCCGGGCCAGCACCGCGCGCGACTCCGGCCCCGCCAGCGCGAAGCCGACGATGTCGTCGGAAATGTCGCGGATCGCGACATCGTCGTCCGCCTCCGCGATCCGGTCGCGGAACCAGCGCATGTGCCAGGCGCGCAGGTAGTAGGACCCCATGATCCACCACGCCCCGCCGCCCCGCTCGAACACCGTGAGGTCGCCCTTGAGCCGCCCCTGCGGCGAGAGCATCGGCGACAGGCGCGCCCGGCCGGGCGCGGGCAGGCGGCCGGCCAGCGTCCTTTCGAGCCAGGCCCGCGCGTCCCGGCCCGTCACCTCGAAGCGCGAGAAGCCGGCGCTGTCGAGCAGGCCGGCGGCGTCGCGCGCCGCCTCGCATTCGGCCGCGACCAGCGGGAAGGCGTTGGAGCGCCTGAGGCTCGGCGTCTCGGCGAAGCCGGGCGGGGCGAAGACCAGCGGCGTCTCCAGCCCCCAGCTGACGCCCCACAGCGCGCCCGCCGCCGCCATCGCGTCGTGCGCCGGCGCCTTGCGCAGCGGCCTCCCGGCCGGAAGCTGCTCGTTCGGGTAGGTCATCACGAAGCGGCGCGCGTAGAACTGCCCGGTGGTCTGGCGGATGTATTCCCGGTTCGCGGCGAAGGGGCCGAAGCGTGCGTTGTCCATCGGCCAGGCGTCCGCCTCCGGCTCGCCGTGGATCATCCACTCGGCGAGCGACTTGCCGACGCCGCCGCCCTGCAGGAAACCGGCCATCACGCCGCAGGCGAGCCAGTAGTTGGGAAGGCCCGCGACGGGTCCCACCAGCGGGTTGCCGTCCGGCGAGAAGGTGAAGGCGCCGTTGACCCACCGCTTCACCCCGGCCTCGCGCAGCACGGGATAGCGCCGCCAAGCCATTTCGAGCTCGCCGGCGATGCGGTCCGTGTCCTCCTCGATCAGGTCGAAGCCGTAATCCCAGGGCGCGCCGTCGATGTTCCAGTGCGCGTAGTTCGTCTCGTAGATGCCGACCAGCACGCCTTGCTGGTCCTGGCGCAGGTAGGTGAAGCCCTCGAGGTCCACCGTCATCGGCACCTCGAAGTCGAGCGCCGCGACCTCCGGGATCGTCTCGGTCACGAAATAGTGGTGCGCCAGCGGCGCCACCGGCAGGTCGAGGCCGGCCATGCGGCCGACCTGCTTGGCCCACAGCCCGGCGGCGTTGACCACGTGTTCGGCGCGGATCGTCCCCTTCTCGGTCACCACGTCCCAGGCCGGGCCGGGCCGCGGGACCAGTTCGAGGACGCGGTTGTTCTCGATGACCGTCGCGCCCCGGTTGCGCGCCGCCCGGGCGTAGGCGTGGACCGTGCCGGTTGTGTCGATATAGCCCTCCCGGTCGGCCCACAGGCCGCCGAGCACGCCGTCGGTGTCCATGATCGGGCAGGCGTCGCGGACCTCCGCCGGCGTCATCGGGCGGCAATCCTCGATCCCGATGGTCTGGAAGACGCGGTAGGCCGCCTGAAGCCACTCCCAGCGCGCCGGGGTCGAGGCGACGCTGAGGCCGCCCGTCATGTGCAGGCCGATGTCCTGGCCGCTCTCTTCCGCGATTTTGGGCAGCAGGTCGATCGTGTAGGCCTGCAGCGCGGCCATGTTCGGATCGGCGTTCAGCGCGTGCACGCCGCCGGCCGCGTGCCAGGACGACCCCGCCGTCAGGACCGAGCGCTCGACTAGGGCGATGTCGGTCCAGCCGAACTTCGCCAGGTGGTACAGCACCGAGGCGCCGACCACGCCGCCGCCGACCACCACGACCCGGTAATGCCCGTCCATCGCTCCGCTCCCCCTTGCCGCGCGGCGCGGCGATGGTAACCCCGGAACCGCCCCGGCGCGAGGCCGAAGGCGCGGCGCGCGGGCGGCGCGCGCGGCGGAGGGAACGGGAAAACCCGCCGGGCGGAGATTTTTTCGGAAAATGCATTGCATCATGGCAGAATCCGTGCAATCTGCCAAATCGTATCCACGCTGGATGGAGGGACGGGATATGGAACCCGAACGCGACAAGGCCGAAGGCGCGCCGGCGGAAGCCGCCGCGGGGCGTTCGTGGCCGGAGGCCCGGCCCGCGGCCCCGCTCGCCGCGCGGGAGGCGGCCGCGCCCTACGCGCATTCGCCCGCTGGACCGGCCGCGGCGCCCGAACCCGGCGATGTCGAACCGCGCCGCCTGCGCGTCGGCCGCGACGGGCGGCTCGTCATACCCGCCGACATGCGCGCCGCGATGGCGCTGGACGGGAGCGGCACGGTGACGGCGCGGGTGACGGACGGGGCCTTGCGCGTCGTGTCGCCGACGGCGGCGTTCCTGTGGCTGCAGCGGCATCTGGCGGAGAGGGTTCCGCCGGGCGTGTCCCTGGTCGACGAGCTGATCGCCGACCGGCGGGCCGAGGCGCGGCGCGAGGACGCCGAATGACCGCCGTCTTCGACTCCTCGGCCGTGCTCGCTTCCCTGTTCGGAGAACCGGGCGCGGCGACGGTGCGCCCCCGTCTGCCGAGCGGCGCGATCTGCGCGGTGAACCTCTCGGAAGCGTTGGCCAAGATGCTGGAGCGGGGCGCCGGGCCCGAGGAGGCGACGGCGCGGATCGGGGATCTCGGCCTCGAAATCCACCCGTTCGACGCCGCGCGGGCGCGCCGCGCCGCGCTGTTGCGCCCGCCGACGCGCCGCCTCGGCCTTTCGCTGGGGGACCGCGCCTGCCTCTCGCTCGGCCTCGCGCTCGGCCTTCCCGTGGTCACGGCGGACCGCGCCTGGGCCGGACTCGACATCGGGGTCGAGGTCGAACTCGTGCGGTAGCCGCCGAACGGCGGGCCGAACGACGGATTGACCGGGCGCGCGGCGGCGGTAGTCTCGCGCCGCCACCGGAAAGGGGAGCGCGGGAGCCATGCCGGCCGAGGCCGTCGACGTCACCGGGATCGGCAACGCCATCGTGGACGCGGTGGCGCGGGTCGACGACGCCTTCCTGGCCGCGAACGGCGTCGAGAAGGGCGCGATGACGCTGGTGGACGCGGCCCGGGCCGCCGCGCTCCACGCCCGCATGGGGTCGGCGGCGGAGGTTTCCGGCGGTTCCGCGGCCAACACCGCCGTCGGGCTGGCGCGGCTGGGCGCGCGCGCGGCCTTCGTCGGCAAGGTGCGGGACGACGCCGCCGGCGCGGCGTTCCGCCGCGACATCGCCGCCGCCGGGGTGCGGTTCGACACGCCGCCCGCCGCCGCCGGGCCGGGGACCGCGCGCTGCCTCGTGCTGGTGACGCCGGACGCGCAGCGCTCGATGAACACCTATCTCGGCGCCTGCCTCGAACTGGGGCCGGAGGATGTGGACGAGGACGCGATCCGCGCCAGCGGCGCCGTCTATCTCGAAGGCTACCTGTGGGACCCGCCGCGCGCCCGCGCGGCCTTCCTGAAGGCGGCGGGAATCGCGCGCGCCGCCGGCGGCAAGGTCGCGCTCTCGCTCTCGGACCCGTTCTGCGTCGAGCGCCACCGCGACTCCTTCCGCGACCTTGTCGAAAACCATGTGGACATCCTGTTCGCCAACGAGGCGGAGATCGTCGCCCTCCACCGGGCGGCGTATTTCGACGAGGCGGTCCGGGCGACGCGCGGGCTGTGCGAAATCGCCGCGCTGACGCGGAGCGAGAAGGGGTCGGTCGTGCTGGCCGGCGGGGCGGCGCATGTGCTGGCGGCGGAGCCGGCGGCGCGCGCGGTGGACACCACCGGCGCGGGGGACCTCTACGCCGCCGGGTTCCTGTACGGCCATGCGCGGGGGTTCGGCCCGGCGCTGTGCGGGCGGCTCGGCGGCGTCGCGGCGGCGGAAATCGTAAGCCATTACGGCGCGCGGCCGGAGGCGGACCTCGCGGCGCTGGCGGCGCGGGCGATCGGCGGATAGCGGGGGAGGGACGGGCCATGGCGGCGCGGCTTGAGGTTTTCGAGGGGAATATCGTCGAACTGGCGGTGGACGCCATCGTCAACGCCGCGAACGAAAGCCTGCTCGGCGGCGGCGGCGTGGACGGGGCGATCCACCGCGCCGCCGGGCCGGGCCTGCTGGAGGAGTGCCGGCGGATCGGCGGCTGCCCGACGGGCGAGGCGCGGATCACCGGCGGGCACGACCTGGCGGCGCGGCATGTCGTGCACACCGTCGGCCCGGTCTGGCGCGGCGGCGGCGCGGGGGAGCCGGCGCTGCTCGCCGCCTGCTATCGCGACAGCCTCGAACTCGCGGCCGGGCATGGCGCGCGCTCGGTCGCGTTTCCCGCCATAAGCACCGGGGTTTACGGCTACCCGCCGGAGGCGGCGGCGCGCGTCGCCGCGGCCGCGGTCCGCGAGGCGGCGGGCCGGCTCCCCGCGCTGGAGCGGATCGTGTTCTGCTGCTTCGACCGCGCCTCGGCCGACATATATCGCGCCCTGCTGGCCGAATAGGCGCGATTCCGCGCTTTGCGGCGGCCGGGCGGCGGGTTATGCTGGCCGGACCACGGAGGGAGACCCGACATGCCCAGGCTGTTCACGACCCTTGCCGCCCACGGGGCGGCCGCCGCCATCGTCCTCGGAGCCGGCGCGGCCTTCGCGGGCGGCGGCGGGTGCTCCGGCGCCTACCACCAGCAGAGCGTCCAGGCCCCGGCCCCGGTCTCGACCGCCGAAACCCCGGCCCCCGCCCGCATCGTCGAGGACGACGGCTGACCCTTCCGGCCCCGGCCCGGCCCCGCCTCGGGGCCGGCGGGCCCTACGGCATGAGGCGGAGCGCCGGCGGGCCGAGGCGCCGGCCGTTTTTGTCCGACGCCAGCCGGTCGGAGTCCGCCATGCCGTCCTCGAGCCGGCATCCAGAGAACGCCCTGGCCGAACGCCGGCATCGGCGCGATGTAGCCGCGCGCCCCTCACCCTTGAGCCGGCGCCGCCTGGACGCCGGCTCAATGCCGGCGTGACTCAGAGGGGCCGGAGCGCCGGAGCGGACTCCCCCTCGAACCGCGCATGGCCCGCTCGCGCTATGGCATCGAGCGCAGGGCCTTTTCGAAGAAGTCGGGGTCGCCGAAATTGCCGGATTTGAGCGCGAGCGCCAGCGGCGGGTGGCGGACGCTGACCTCGTCAGGCAAGCCGACTTTAGTTCGTCAAGTGGTTGTCATTGTGAATTCAAAATAAAATTTTGAGCAATCCTCTAAAATGTTTCGAAAAACTCCGGATTAATACTGATCTCTGGCACCATTTTTGTGCTGACACCGAGTTTGAGTTTCTTTAGGAGGTCGCACAATTCGGCACCGTCGATGAGGTCGATAGCGAGCGCTCCCGCGCGCTCGGCTTCCTTTCGCGCCTCCGTAGTAAAAGTGCCAGTAGTCATAAACAACCCTTTGTCGGCACGACCGTTTAGCGCGCCCCTGAAATCACGAATATGCGGTGCTCCCACCGATTCCGAATAGCGCTTGCACTGGAACCGCACGTGGAAGGATATGAGGTTAAAGCGAAGCACTCCCGCGCCGTCAATGCCTTGGTCGCCGGGACGCCCCGTCACGTCGACCCGGGTAAAATCGGATTCCAAAAGAATGCGCCTGCAGAGCCGTTCGAACGCGTCGGGCGCCATATTCTTAAGGGTGTCGAGAAGTGCATCCTTCCAATCTTGATCATCGTCGACATCGACCGGTTTGGAGTCCGACGATTCGGCACCTTTCGCTTTTTTGGCTTCCCATTGATTTGCACGGAATTCGCGCACTTGGTCGCGAACTTGGTCCTCGCTTTGAAATTTTCGTCCCGTGTTGGTAATAACCCAAACACCCTTTTCCGTGTTGTCGATGGCGCCAATCCGCTTGAGCTCTGACCGCGCCAGTGCAGAATTCGTATAGAATGTTGTTTGATTGCCCTTGCGATTAAGCTTGTTGATAATATCATCGGACAATTTCATTTCCGATGACATTCGCGACAACAGTTCCTGAATGGACGCGGAGCCTCCGATATTATCGAGCGCTTTGAGCGTAGGCCACAGCAAGTCGTCGGCGGTAGGCATCTGAAGGTTGGCGTTCATCTCGTGCTCCTCGGAAATCTAGTTTCGTCAGCGCTCACAAGAGCCACATGGTTCGCGGAAAGCGAACCCTACTAACTGTTCAAGTGGCAGGTTACGCCCCGGAAAGGCCTCCGTCAAGGGCTTATTGTCAATCAAGACATGTAAGGCGGCAGGGTCTACTGTGCCGTTCAGCGTTTAGTCGGGTATGTGATCGCGGAGTCTCCGCCGAGGGCCCATCGGGGCTTAAGGCGTTAAACTCCCCGGCGAAGGCACCGGTCCAGAGGTTTGGCACGTCGAGGTCGCCACCGGCATTGACTGGGCACCGGCTCAAGGCCGGCGTGACGCCCGTGGGGCGGGAGCACGGCGGCGGCCGCCCCATCGAATCGCGCATGGCCCGCCCGCTTTACGGCATCGAGCGGAGCGCCTTTTCGAAGAAGTCGGGGGCGCCGAAATTGCCGGATTTGAGCGCGAGCGCCAGCGGCGGGTCGCCGAGGCTGACCGCGCCGGGCACGCCGGGGTCGATCTGCGCGCCGATGCGGAGCGCCCTGACGCCGAGCGCGCCGACCACCGCGCCGGCCGTCTCGCCGCCCGCCACGACCAGCCGGCGCACGCCGCCCGCCACGAGTTCCGCCGCGATCCGCGCCATCGCCCGCTCGACGAGCGCGCCCGCCGCCTCCCGGCCCAGCGCCTCGCGCGCCGCGCGCACGTGCTCCGGCGGCGCGCCGGCGTGGACCAGCACCGGCCCGGCGGCGAGGCGCGCGCGCGCCCAGCCGACCGCCCGGTCCGCCGCGCCCTCGTCCGCCGCGAGTTCCAGCGGGTCGAGCCGCAACGCCGGCCAGCGCGCCGCGAAAACCTCCGCCTGTTCCAGCGTCGCCTCCGAACAACTCCCCGACAGCACCAGTTCCGGCCCCGCGACGGCCGGAACCCGGTCCGCCGCCGGGTTCTCCGCCGCCCAGCCGGCGGCGCGGTAGTTGGCGGGAAGGCCGAGCGCGATCCCCGACCCGCCGGTGACCAGCGCGAGGCCGGCGCAGGCCCGGCCGATGGCGTGGAGATGCGCGTCCTCCACCGCGTCCACCACCGCGATCCCGACCCCCTCGGCCCGGCGCGCGGCGAAGGCGGCGGCGACCGCCTCCGGCCCGGCCGCGACCTCGGCGTAGCGCACCAGCCCGACCCGGCGGCGCGTCTGGCGCTGGAGCACCGCCACGAGGTCGCTGTCGGTCATCGGCGTCAGCGGGTGGTGGCGCATGTGGCTGTCGGACAGCAGCCGGTCGCCGACGAAGAGGTGGCCGTGGAACACCGCGCGCCCGGTCTCCGGGAAGGCCGGGCAGGCGATCGCGAAATCCGTCCCCAGCGCGTCCATCAGCGCGTCCGCCACCGGGCCGATATTGCCGGCGTCGGTCGAGTCGAAGGTGGAGCAGTACTTGAAGAAGGCCTGGCGGACGCCCCAGGCGCGCAGCCGCTCCAGCGCCGCCACGGATTGCGCGACCGCCTCGGCCGCCGGGATCGCGCGCGACTTCAGCGCGACCACGACGGCATCGACCTCCGGCGCCGGGTCGCCTTCCGCCGGGACGCCCAGCAGTTGCGCGACCCGCAGCCCGCCGCGCGCCAGCATGTTGGCGAGGTCGGCGGCGCCGGTGAAGTCGTCGGCGACGCAGCCCAGGATCGGGGCCATGGGGCGGCTCCTTCGCTCGGTCGCGGTCTGGCCGGCCCGCCCGCGGTCGTGTACCGTGCCGCCGGGAGCCGGTTCCGCAACGATAGCCGAGGGAGACGCCCGCGCCATGCCGAAATTCGCGGCCAACATCTCCATGATGTTCACCGAGCACGAGTTCCTCGACCGTTTCGCCGCCGCCGCCGGGGCGGGGTTCGCGGGCGTCGAGTTCCTGTTCCCCTACGAATGGCCCGCCGCCGAGCTGAAGGCGCGGCTCGACGCGCACGGGCTGGAGCAGGCGCTGTTCAACACGCATCCCGGCGACTGGGCGGCGGGGGAGCGCGGGCTGGCCGCCGTTCCCGGCCGCGAGGCGGCGTTCGAGGCGGCGGTCGAGCGGGCGCTCGACTACGCGGAGGTCCTCGGCAACGCCTGCATCCACGCGATGAGCGGGCTGGTCCCCGCCGGCGCGGACCCGGCGGCGCACCGCGCGACCCTGGTCGCCAATCTCCGCCGCGCCGCGCCCGCGGCCGCCGCGCGCGGCAAGACGCTGATCGTGGAGCCGATCAACACGCGCGACATTCCGGGATACTTCCTGAACTACCAGGCCCAGGCGCGCGCGATTATCGAGGAGGTCGCGGCGGACAATGTGCGCCTGCAGTTCGACCTCTACCACTGCCAGATCATGGAGGGCGACCTCGCGGTCCACATGCGGGACCTGATCGGCCTGGTCGCGCACATGCAGATCGCCGGCACGCCGGGCCGCCACGAGCCGGATGTGGGCGAGGTCAACTACCCCTTCCTGTTCGCGGAGATGGACCGGCTCGGCTACGACGGCTGGGTGGGGTGCGAGTATCGGCCGAAAGGCGGCACGGTCGAGGGGCTGGGCTGGATGCGGGGGGCCGGGCGATGAACGTCGCGATCACCGGGGCGGCGGGCTTCCTCGGCGCCAGGCTGGCGCGCCGCCTGCTCGCCGCCAACGCGCTCGCCGGGCGCGACGGGACGGAAGCGCGGGTCGAGCGGCTGGTCCTGCTCGACGCCGCCGCGCCGCCGCCCGACCTCGCCGCCGACCCGCGCGTGGCGGTCGTTACCGGCGACATTACCGACCGGGCGACGCTGGAGCGCGCGCTGCCGGCCGGCACCGACAGCGTTTTCCACCTCGCCGCCGTGGTCAGCGCCGGGGCGGAGGAGGATTTCGACCTCGGCATGGCGGTGAACCTGGACGCGACGCGCGCGATCCTCGAAATCTGCCGCGGGCACGGGACGCGGCCCCGCCTGGTCTTCGCCAGTTCCTGCGCCGCGTTCGGCGGCGACACGCCGGAGACCGTCGCGGACATGACGGCGCGCACGCCGCAAACCTCCTACGGCGCGCAGAAGGCGATCGGCGAGTTGCTGGTGAACGACTACAGCCGCAAGGGCTTCGTGGACGGAAGGGCGCTGCGCTTCCCGACGGTGGCGGTGCGGCCCGGCAAGCCGAACAAGGCGGCCTCGACCTTCGCGAGTTCGATTATCCGCGAGCCGTTGCAAGGCCAGCGCGCGGTCTGCCCGGTTTCGCCGGAGTCGCGGATGTTCCTCGCCTCGCCCCGGACGGTGGTGGAGAACGTCGTGCGCGCGCACAACCTGCCCGAAGCGGCCTGGGGGCCGTCGCGCGAGGCGACGCTGCCGGGCTTCACGATCGCGGTGGGCGCGATGGCCGAGGCGCTGGCCCGCGTCGCCGGCCCGGCGGCGGCGGCCCGCATCGACTGGGAGCCGGACCCGTTCACGCAGGCGATCGTCGACGGCTGGCCGCCGCAATTCGACACCGCCAAGGCCCGCGCGCTCGGCTTCGCCGCCGACGAGTCGATGGACGCCGTGATCCGCGCCTTCGTCGAGGACGAACTGGGCGGCGAGATCGCGGGGTAGGGGGAGGGGCGACCTGTGACACATTTTTTTCTTGCGCCGCCTTTTGGGTTGCCGGATAGTACTACAGTGCAACCCGCGCGCGCAGGAAACGATGCGCCGGAACCGGCTCGGGGAGAACCGCAATGGCCGCCGAAGGGACTGCCGAGACCGGCCGCAAGACCGAACCGGGAGAGGACGTGCCCGCGCGGGAGAAAATCCCCAACGCCGTCACCCGCGCGGCGATCGAGGAGGCCCGCGCCCGGAAAAACCTCACGCGCCATCGCCGCGTGCGGGAATCGATGGCCGCGGGGCGAGAATACCCGGAGGGCGAATGCCGGCCGAAACCGTCCGAGGTTTTCGAGCGGCACTTCGGACCGGAACACGGCGTCGAACTACCTCCGCCGTCCCGCCGCGGCTACCGGCCCGTTACGTTCGGACCCGACGGGAAAGCATGATCGCGCCCGCTTCCTCGGCGTTGCCCCGGCTCCGAGCCAGGGTAACGCCTTTTGGGGCGGCGACGGCGGCAATCGCCGCGCGTCTGCGGAGTACCCGCATCCCGGTGCTAGATGGACAAGCAGGCCAGTATTTGTAATTACGCCAATTTCTTTATCGCCGCGTCCAAGTCCCTCGTTTGGTCGGCAATCCGGTTCAGCTTGGTTTCAAAATCACCCTCGGCGTCGTCGTGAGGCACTTGGAACACTTGCTTCGCGCCGGCGAACGCGCCGGATTGCCTGTTGAAGCCAGGATTCACGATTGCGATAGAGATAGCCTCAAGTTGCTTCAGAGCGTCCTTAACAGGGGTCTCCCCCTCGCACTTTGCACGTCCGAACCAAGAAAAGCTATCCCATTGATCTGCCAAAGCATCATTTCGATGTTGTTTTATTCGATTAAACAAATTTCCTTTATTCCCCAACCCAGCCTCTCCTATGTAGAGAAGTTGTCTGTTTGCATAAAGACAGTAAATTCCGATATATTTCTTGAAATCATTCGCTTTTTCTTTTTCAATTTTGTTGGGTGCACCTCGACGAAGCAGGCGAATTTTTTCCCTGCCGAGAAATTCTCCTTTTTTACCTTCGCCGCCTTTCTTTTTGCCCTGTTCACCCCAGAAGACATCGCGTTCGGACCAGAACAAGCCGTAGTGGGTGATCATGACCATCTCCATGGCGTCCGGTTGGATCGTGTTTCGGCCGGGTGGCACCGAGTTCGGTAAGGCTACCGTCGCACGCGCAAGCGGCGGAGTCCAGTGGTGTGTGATGCCTTCTACCATCGCCCATTCGCTCCGGCGCCGCCGTTCGCTCGATGGCGCCCCGGCCCCCGAGCCGGGGTCCAGACGGCGGGTCAGTCCGGTAAGGCGCTGAAAACACGGGCGCGGATGGCGCCGCGAGCACCTTTTTGGACGGGCTGGAGCCGGGGTGGGTGTCCTCTGGGCCCCGGCTCGGAGGCCGGGGCGCGTCGGAGGCAGGGCGGCGGTGGAGGGCCGGGGCGGCGGTGGGGCGGTTCCGGCCCCGGGCGCTCGCGCGCGCCGGGGCCGGGGGGCCTGCCTCCCGCGTCGGTCCGCCGCCGCGCTCAGTCCGCGGCGGCCGCGCGTTCGCCGGTCGCGCGGTCGAGGGCGCGGTCGAGGTCGGCCAGGATGTCGTCGATGTGCTCGATCCCGACCGACAGGCGCACATAGCCGTCCGAGACGCCCGTCGCCAGCTGGTCCTCCGGCGACAGCTGGCTGTGCGTCGTGCTCGCCGGGTGGATGGCGAGCGAGCGCGCGTCGCCGATATTGGCGACATGGTAGAAAAGCTCCAGCGCGTCGATGAAGCGCCGGCCGGCCTCGCGCCCGGCCTTCAGCTCGAAGCCGACCAGCCCGCCGTAGCCGCCCGAAAGGTAGGCGTCGGCGCGCCGCCGCGTCTCGCCGTCCTGCCGGCTCGGATGGATCGTGTTCGCCACCGCCGGATGGCCGGAGAGGTAGTCGGCGACCGCCTGGGCGTTGCGGCTGTGCTCGCGGATGCGCAGCGGCAGCGTCTCCAGCCCCTGGATCGCCAGGAAGGCGTTGAACGGCGAGGAAGCCGCGCCGAGGTCGCGCAGCAGCGTCGTGCGCGCCTTCACGATATAGGCCACCGGCCCCAGCGGGCGCGTCGCCTCGACCCAGACCGCGCCGTGGTAGGACGGGTCCGGCGTGTTCAGCGCCGGCTGGCGTTCGGGGAACTCGTCCCACGGGAAGTTGCCCCCGTCGACGATCAGCCCGCCGATCGAGGTGCCGTGGCCGCCGATATACTTGGTCGTCGAATAGACGATGACGGCCGCGCCGTGGTCGAACGGCCGGCACAGCACGGGCGCCGCCGTGTTGTCCACGATCAGCGGGATGCCGGCCTCGCGGCCGAGCGCCGCCACCTCGGCGATCGGGAAGACATGGAGCTTCGGGTTGGGCAGGGTCTCGGCGTACCAGGCGCGCGTGCGCTCGTCGCTGGCGCGGCGGAAGGCCTGGGGATCGGCCGGATCGACGAAGCGCACCTCGATCCCCTGGTCCTTCAGCGTGTTGGCGAACAGGTTCCAGGTGCCGCCGTAGAGGTCCGTGGAACTCACCACGTTGTCGCCGACGCGCGCCAGGTTCTGCAGCGCCATCGCCGAGGCGGCCTGCCCGGAGGCGACCGCGAGCGCCGCCGCCCCGCCCTCCATCGCCGCGATGCGCTGCTCGAGCACGTCGCAGGTCGGGTTCATGATGCGGGTGTAGATGTTGCCCAGCTCCTTCAGCGCGAACAGGTCCGAGGCGTGCGCGGTGTCGCGGAACTGGTAGGAGGTGGTCTGGTAGATCGGCGCCGCCACCGCGCCGGTCGCCGGGTCGGCCCGGTAACCGGCGTGCAGGGCGAGCGTTTCGGGATGCCGCGTGTTCTCGGTCATGGTCGTTCCGTCCTTCCTTCCGGGCGCGCCGGGGCGTTCCGGCGCGCGGTCGATGACATGCCGCCACTCGCGGGGAAGGACCGTTCCGGCGCCGCCGTTCGTTCGGGGTTTCCGGGAAACGGAAAACCCGCCACGGCGCTACGGGCGGGTTCGACCGCCGCTTTAGCTGCATTTGTTACGCGCCCGCAAGCTGGAGGCTCAAATCGGCGCGAGCCGCCTTCCTACCCCAACCCGCCGCCCCCGTCAACCCCGATTTTTCGCCCTGTCGGCGCGCGGGCGCGGGGCGTAAGCTCGTCGGCGGCGTTTTTCCGGCGCGGGGGCGGGGATGGGGCGGATTGCGTTTACGGGGATGGAGCGGGTCGTGTTCGGCGAGCCGGCGGCGGGCGCGGTCGCGGCGGAGGCGGCGCGGCTGGGGGCGGAGCGGGTTTTCCTGCTCGCTTCGGGCACGCTGAACCGGGAGACGGAGGAGGTCGCCCGGATGCGCGAGGCGCTCGGCGGCCGCTTCGCCGGCCTGTGCGACCGGATGCCGGCGCACTCGCCGCGCGACGCCGTGGTCGAATGCGCCGCCGCCGCCCGCGCCGCCGGGGCCGACCTGCTGGTCACCTTCGGCGGCGGCTCGGTCACCGACGGCGGCAAGGCCGCGACGATCTGCCTGGAGCACGGCGTGACCGACATGGACGGGCTGGAGCCGTTCCGCACCGTCGTCGGCCCGGACGGCAAGCGGCGCAACCCGGACTACGCCGCCCCGTCCGTCCGGCAGGTCGCGGTGCCGACCACGCTGTCGGGCGGCGAGTTCAACGCCCGCGCCGGGGTCGTCGATCCGCGCGCGCGGCGCAAGCAGTCCTTCATCCATCCCGGCATCGTGCCGGTCTCGGTCGTGCTCGACGGCGCGGTGTGCCGCCACACGCCGGAATGGCTGTTCCTTTCGACCGGCGTGCGGGCGGTGGACCACGCGGTCGAGACCTTCCTGTCGATCGACGCCAACGACTACACCGACGCCTCGGCCCTGCACGCGCTGCGCCTGCTGGGCGAGGCGCTGCCCAGGGTCCGCGCCGATCCCGGCGACACGGACGCGCGCCTCCGGTGCCTGGTCGGCGCCTGGCTCTCGATGGCGGGGATCGTCACCGGCACGCGGCTCGGCGCGAGCCACGCCATCGGCCACATCCTGGGCGGGAGCGCCGGCGTGCCGCACGGCCACACCTCCTGCGTCATGCTGCCCTGGGTGCTGGAGTGGAACGCGCCGGCGAACGGCGCCCGGCAGGCGGAGCTGGCGGCGGCGCTGGGGCGGCCCGGCGCGCCGGCGCCGGAGGTTCTGGACGGGCTGATCGCCGGCCTCGGAATGCCGCGGCGCCTGCGCGAGGTGGGGGTCGGCGCGGAGGATTTCCCCAGGCTCGCCGCCGACTGCATGTTGGACGACTGGACCTTCTCCAACCCGCGCCCGATCTCGACGCCCGAACAGGTGGAGGAAATCCTCCGCATGGCGGCGTGACGCGCGTTGGCGCCGCCCCGGCCTTGCGCCGGGGCCCAGGGCCGCCCCTTCGGCGCTCCCGAAAACTCCCCGCCGCCACCGTCGAGCGCCCCGCGCCCCTGCCCCCTGGGGCCCCGGCTCCGCGGCCGGGGCGCGCGCGCCGGGCGATGGAGCGCGACGGAGGGAGCGGCGGCGGCGGAGCGGGCGTTCCCGCCGGCGTTCCACCGGCTTCTTGCGCCGGGGGAGGGGGGCGGTTTATGTTCCGGCGCCGCGACACGGACCCCGCCGGAACCGATGCCCAACACCGCCCCGCGCGCCGATTTCCAGTCCCTCGTGCTGACGCTCCAGGCCTACTGGGCCGAACGGGGCTGCGTCGTGCTGCAGCCCTACGACATGGAGGTCGGGGCCGGCACCTTCCACCCCGCCACCACGCTGCGCGCGCTGGGGCCGGACCGGGTGTGGAACGCCGCCTACGCCCAGCCCTCGCGCCGCCCGGCCGACGGGCGCTACGGCGAGAACCCCAACCGCCTGCAGCACTACTACCAGTTCCAGGTGCTGATGAAGCCGTCGCCGGCCGACAGCCAGGACCTCTACCTCGGCTCGCTGGCGGCGATCGGCCTCGACCCGATGGCGCACGACATCCGCTTCGTCGAGGACGACTGGGAAAGCCCGACGCTGGGCGCCTGGGGCCTCGGCTGGGAGGTGTGGTGCGACGGGATGGAGGTCTCGCAATACACCTATTTCCAGCAGGTCGGCGGCATCGAGTGCGACCCGGTCCCGCTCGAACTGACCTACGGGATCGAGCGGCTGGCGATGTACATCCAGGGCGTCGATTCGATCTTCGACCTCGACTGGAACGGCGTCCCGCCGGAGCGCGGCGGCAAGCGCTACCGCGACATTTTCCTGCGGGCCGAGCGCGAGTACTCCGCCTACAATTTCGAGGCGGCGGACACGGCCGCGCTGCTGCGCCACTTCCAGGACGCCGAGGACGAATGCGGCCGGCTGCTGGCGCGGCCGGAGGGGGCGCTGGCGCTGCCCGCCTACGACCAGTGCATGAAGGCGAGCCACTTCTTCAACCTGCTCGACGCGCGCGGCGTCATTAGCGTGGCCGAGCGCCAGGCCTATATCGGGCGGGTGCGGGCGCTGGCGCGCGGCTGTTGCGAGGCGTGGGTCCGCGGCGCGGAGATCGCCGGGGCGGGGGCGGGCGATGCCTGAACTCCTGCTCGAACTGTTCTCCGAGGAAATCCCCGCCCGGATGCAGGCGCGCGCGGCGGACGACCTCCGCCGCCTCGTCGCGGGCAAGCTCGAAAAGGCCGGGCTGACCTTCGAGTCCGCCGCCGCCTTCGCGACGCCGCTCCGCCTCGCGCTCGCGGTGGACGGGCTGCCCGCGCGCGCGCCCGACCGGCGGGAGGAGCGCCGCGGCCCGCGCGCCGACGCGCCGGAACGCGCCATCGCCGGCTTCCTCGGCTCCGTCGGCCTGGCGCGCGAGCAGGTCGAGGAGCGCGACACGCCGCGGGGCCGCTTCCTGTTCGCCGTCGTCGAGGAGAAGGGGGCGGAAACGCGCGACGCGCTGCCGGGCCTGCTCGTCGAGGCGATCCACGAGCTTCCCTGGCCCAGGAGCATGAGATGGGCCGGGAATTCCTTCCGCTGGGTGCGCCCGCTGCACCGCGTGCTGGCCGTGTTCGACGGCGCGCCGCTGGCCGGCGGCCTCGATCTCGGCGGCGCGGTCCTCGGGTTCGCGAACCGGACGAGCGGCCACCGTTTCCTCGCCCCGGCCGAATTCGCGGTCTCCGGCTTCGCGGACTATCGCCGGAAGCTGCGCGAGGCCTTCGTCGTGCTGGACCGGGAGGAGCGCAAATCCGCGATCGCCGAGGGCGCGGCCGCGCTGGCGGCGGCCGAGGGGCTGCGGCTCCGCGACGATCCGGGCCTGCTGGAGGAGGCGGCGGGGCTGGTGGAATGGCCGGTCCCGCTGATCGGGCGGATCGACGCCGCCTTCATGGACCTGCCGCCGGAGGTCCTCGTCACCGCGATGCGCGCGCACCAGAAGTATTTCGCGCTGGAGGACGCCGGCGGCGCGCTCGCCCCGCGCTTCGTCGCCGTCTCCAACATGGCGTCCGACCCCGCGCGCGACGCGACGATCGTCGCCGGCAACGAGAAGGTGCTGCGCGCGCGCCTCTCCGACGCGCTGTTCTTCTGGGACCGGGACCGCGCCGAGACCCTGGAAAGCCGCCTGCCGGCGCTGGCCGAGGTCGCGTTCTACGACCGGCTGGGAAGCATGGCCGACAAGGCGAAGCGGATCGAGGCGCTGGCGGGGAAGCTCGCCGCCTTCGTTCCCGGCTGCGACGCCGCGCCCGCGCGCCGCGCCGCGCGGCTGGCCAAGGCGGACCTCACGACCGGGACGGTGGGCGAGTTCCCGGAACTCCAGGGCGCGATGGGCCGCCATTACGCCGCGAACGACGGCGAGGCGGCCGGGGTTTGCGCCGCGATCGCCGAGCACTACGCGCCGGCCGGCCCGTCCGACGCCTGCCCCAGGGCGCCCGTCTCCGTCGCGGTCGCGCTGGCCGACAAGCTCGACACGCTGGCCGGTTTCTTCGCCATCGGCGAGCGGCCGACCGGCTCGAAGGACCCCTTCGCGCTGCGCCGCGCCGCGCTCGGCGTCGTCCGTCTGGCGGTCGAGAACGGGATCGCGCTGCCGCTGCGGTCCGCCATCCGCCTCGCGCTGGAGGGCTACGACGGGCTGGACGAGGCGCCCGGCCTGCTCGACTTCACGGTGGACCGCTTGCGCGCCCATCTGCGCGCGAACGGCGCGCGGCACGACCTGGTGTCGGCCGTCTTCGCGCCGGGGGCCGAGGACGACCTGAACCGCCTGATCGCCCGTGTCGAGGCGTTGTCGGACTTCCTCGAATCGGACGACGGCGGCGACCTGCTGACCGCCTACCGCCGCGCCGCCAACATCCTGCGCATCGAGGAAAAGCGCGACGGGCGGCGCTACCGCGACGCGCCGGACCCGAACCTGCTCCGCGCGCCGGAGGAGCGGGCGCTGTTCGGCGCGCTGGACGACATCGGCGCGCGCGTCGCGCCGCCGCTCGCGGCCGGCGACTTCGCCGGCGCGATGGCCGTGCTGGCCGAACCGCGCGGCCCGGTGGACGCCTTCTTCGACAAGGTGACGGTCAACGCCGACGACCCGGCCGCCCGCGGCAACCGCCTGCGCCTGCTGTCCGAGGTCGTGGCGACGATGGACCGCGTCGCCGACTTCTCCCAGGTCGAAGGCTGACGCGGCCTTTACCGGCCGGCCGGCGCGGGGCTTTCGGCGCGGCCGCGCGGCGGGCGGCGCGGCCTTTACCGGCCGGCCGGCGCGGGGCCTTCGGCGCGGCGGCGGAACGGGCGCGCGAGCAGGGCCGCGAACGGCGCGTCGGGCGTTCCCTCGATCCCGATCCCCGTCCCCGGCGACCGGCGCTCCAGCTTGAACGACCCGAACGCCCGGTCCCAGAAACTGAAAATCAGGCCGTAGTTGCAATGCTTGTATTCGTCCGCCGAGAAATGGTGGACCCAGTGGACCGAGGGCGTGACGAAAACCAGCGAAAGCGCCCGCCCCAGCCGGGGCGGCCCCAGCCGGGCGTTGACGTGCTGGAGCGTGGCCACGATCGTTCCCGCCAGTTCGAAAACCAGCAGGGACACGAGGGAAATATCCATCGCCAGGAAGAACGCCACCCGGACCGCGATGGTCGACGACAACTCGCCGAAATGCGTGCGGAAGGTCGTGGAGGCGTCGAGGAACTCGTCGAGGTGGTGGACCTCGTGGAACCGCCACAACAGCGGCGCGGCGTGGTGCGCCCGGTGCCACCAGTACCACAGCAGGTCGAGCAGCAGGATGTCGAGCGCGAATCCCGCCGCGCCCTCCAGCCAGCGCGGCCGCCAGTCCAGCGCCGATCCCGACGCCCAGGCCGTCAGCGGCACGGCGAGTCCGAGGGCGAGGCCGAAATTGAGCGCCCAGAAACAGAAGTTGCGCGACAGCCGCGGCCGGCCGCCGCGCCACGCCAGCGCCGGCGCCAGCCGCTCGCCCGCCAGCACCAGCGCGAGGCAGGCGCCGATCAGCGCGACCCGGTTCTCCAGCGCGAAGTCGAGCAAATCCCGCATGGCGGAACGGTACGCGCCGGCGCCGAATCCGGTCAACCGGACGCCGCGGGCCGGCGGCGTTCCGGCGGAGGGAACGGCGCGGCGGGGCGGCGCCTCGCGGCCGCGGCCTCACCCGTCGCGCGGGGCGGGCATCCGGTAGCCGAGGCCGCGCACGTTGAAGATGTACTTCGGATTGGCCCTCTCGTCGTCGAGTTTGCGGCGGAGCTTGCGAATGGCGCCGCGCACCGCCTGGGCGTTGGCGCCGCGGTCTCCCCAGACCCGGCGCTGGAGCACGTCGTAGGTCGTCACGCCGCCGGCGTCGAGCGAGAGCGCGTGCAGCAGGCGGTACTCGATGGCGGTGAGCCTCAGCGGCTGGCCGGCCAGCGTGACCCGGCGGCTGGCGCGGTCGATGGCGAGGTCGCCGATCACGAAGGGGCCGGGCGCGGACCGCCGGCGCAGCGCCAGCCCGACCCGCGCCGCCAGTTCGGCCGGCGAGAACGGTTTCACGATGTAGTCGGCGGCGCCCGCCTCCAGCGCCCGCGCGATCGTGTCGCCCTGCCCGTAGGCGGAGACGAAGATCACCGGCAGGTCGGAGAGGGCCGGGAGGGTCCGCATCAGTTCGATGCCGTCGGTTCCGGGCAGCACCAGGTCCATCAGCACCAGGGCGGGCTTCCTGGTCCCGGCCAGGCGGGACACCGCCCCCGGCTCGGTCGTGGCGATCGGGGCGTAGCCCGCGGCCGCGAGCGCGTCGCGCGCATGGCGCAGCGCGCGCGGATCGTCGTCCACCACGAGGATGGGCGTCTTGTCCGGCCCCGCTTCGGGCAGGGCCGGGGAAGCGGCGGCGGCGCGGCCCTCTTCCTCGGCCGCCGGCAGCGTGAAGACGATCCGCGTGCCCCGGCCCGGGCCGGGGCTCTCGGCGCGGATGCGCCCGCCATGCGCCTCCACCAGCCCCCTGCAGATGACCAGTCCGAGGCCGGAGCCCCCGCCCACCCCCGCGCCGCCGTCGTGCCGGCGGAACAGGTGCGGCAGCCGCTCCGGCGCCACGCCCTCGCCGCCGTCGGAAACCGAGACCTCGATCTCCGCCCCGTCGCGCCGCGCCGCCACCCGGATGGGGGCGGTCTCCGGGGAATGCCGCGCGGCGTTGGCGAAAAGGTTGCCCAGCACCTGGACGACCCGCCGTCCGTCGGCCATCGCCCGGGGCAGGCCCGGGTCCAGTTCGATGACCACGCCGTGCCGCCCGCCGCCGGCGGCGAACGCGGTCCGCGCCCGTTCGACGAGGCCGGCCAGGTCCTCCGGGGCCGGGTCGACCGGCAGCATCCCGGCGCCGAGGCGCCCGGCGTCGAGAAGGTCGCCGATCAGGCCGTCCATGCGGTCGGCCTGCTCCTCGACGATGCGCAGGAACTGGCGCAGCTCCGCCCGGTCGTGGTCCCGCGCGTCGCCCAGCGCGGTCGCCGCCGAACCCTTGATGGCGGCGAGCGGTCCCCGCAGTTCGTGGCTCACCAGACCCAGGAACTCCGCCCGGGAGCGCTCCAGCGCCTCGAACGGCGCCAGGTCCTGGAGCGTCGCCACGACCCGCTGGACCGCGCCCCCGGCGGAACGGATCGGCGTGGCGTCGATCAGCGTCCGCACGCTTTTGCCGCCGCGGACCGAGATTTCGACCTCCTCGGCGCGCATCTCCTCGGCGCCGCCGAGATCGGCCAGCGCATGCTCGCGGCCGTCCCCGCGCCGGCACACCAGCGTCTCGCGCAGGTTTTCGGCGGTGAAATCCGTCACGCCCAGCCCCGCCACGATGCGCCGCACCTCCCGGTTGAGCGACAGCGGCGCGCCGGTGGCGGCGTCGAACACCGCCACGCCCACCGGGCAGGTTTCGACCAGCGCCTCGAGGTCGGCCCGCGCGCTCTGCTCGTCGCGGTGCGCGCGGGCGTTGGCGATCGCCGCCGCCGCCTGCGCGGCGAACAGCACCAGCACCTCCTCGTCCCCGTCCGTGAACGCGCCCTCCTTGCCGGCCAGGAAGAACTGGCCGGCCATCGCGCCCCGGTGGTGCATCGGCGTCGCCTGGAAGGGCCCGCAACGCACCGGAAATCGCGAATAGCCGAGCGCGCGCGTCCAGACATCGATATCGGGCACGCGCAGCGGCGCTCCGAGGTCGCGCAGACGCTCGAACAACGCCGTGCCGTCGGGCCATTCCATAATCGCCTGGCGGTCGTCCGTCGCGATTCCCGAAGTGATGAAGTCCCGAGGTCCCCCGGATTTGTTCGAGGTCACGATGATGCCGTATCGCGCGCCGGTCAGCGCGCGGGCGCCGTCGACGGCCTCCTTCAGCACGGTGTCGAGGTCGAGGCTCGCGCCCATGCGCAGGATCGCCGCGCTCAGGCCGGCGATGCGCTCGCGCGGGGCGTCGTCGTGTCCGTTCAACGGTCCGTCCTCCCGATGTCGCCGCGGTTCCGCCGCCGGGATTCCGTCCCGGCAAGCGGTCGCGTTCGAGGATCGCTTTCACGGTATACTAAACGAGAAGCGGGGATTTTCCAACGCGTGTTCCATTGCGAAAAACCCGTTTTTCGGCGTCGGCCGGTTCCGTTTGCGCTTCGCGCGGAAGGCCGGGAAAACGTCCGCCCGCGCGGCCCGCGCCGCGGCCGCGGCGAAACCCTTGAGGCCGCCGCCCCGGATGTCGTAAACGAACGCGCGAGGCGGCCGGCGCGGCGCGCGGGCCGCGGCCGCGGAACGCCCGACCGCGTCGCCGGCTCCTCCCGAACCGAGGGACAAAGCGATGGCCGATGGGTGTGACAATAGGAAAACCCGATTCGGCGCGCCGTAAGGAGCTATACAGCGTTGCGAGTTGCTCCCGATAAGGGAACGGTGGCAGATAGTTAGCGGGCCTGTCAAGGAAAAACGGACGCCGGGCGAACTCTACAAGCGGGAGCGCGGGTCCGGAAAAAAGTTGCGTTCGGGGGAAAACCGAAAAGCGGGAGTTCCGGACGAAGGATGCGGAGCGGGGGCGGACGGAAAGCGAGGCGAGAAAGAGAACCATGGCTCCATAATGACTATACAAGCGTAGTTCTTGTGGATAGAAAAGAACGTAGGAGTTCCGTAGGAAATTTTCGATCTCGAATCGGCCCTGTCGGGCTTGCGAACGGCGAGTTGTATAGCCGGCCGGGACGCCGCCGGGCGGGCGGCGGACGGGACGACGCATCGGCTGGCGTTTGCTACACAAGTATATATGTTATATAGTCAATGACGGCCGCTCGGAGGCGATCCCGTTCGCGGGCGGCGGTTCTCGACCGGCCGGCGGGGAGAGGTGGCGGAGATGGGCGCGGAGACGGGCGGGCGGCGGCGCCAGCGGGCGGTGATGGCGACGGACAGCGAGTGGGCGCTGGTGCGCGAGCGCGCGGCGGCGGCCGGGATGGAGGTGTCGCGCTTCGTCGTCGAGCGCCTGACGGCGCCCGCCGGCGGGGACGCCGCGAAAGACGCCCCGGCGGCGGCGCGCGACCTCGCGGGCGCGGTGGCGCGGGTGGAGCGGATGGTCCGCGTGCTCCACGAGGTCGAGCGCCAGCGAATGGAGGACACTGGCGAAGCCGGGGCGTGGGAGGCGCTGGTCCAGCGGGCCGAGGCGCGGGTCGCGATGGAGGAGAGGCTCGGATGACGGCGGGCGGTTCGACGGTCGCGCCCGTCGGCGCTGGAGCGCCCCCGGCGCGCGAGCGGTCGCGCCAGCGCAGCTTCTACTGCTCGGCGGCGGAGCGCGATGAGATCGGGCGGCGCGCCGGGGCGGCGGGCGTGAGCGTCTCGCGCTTCCTGGTGGCGTGCGCCTTGCACGGCGAGGACGGGGACGGCGGGCCGGGCCATCCCCTGGTCCTGACGGCGGCGGAGCAGCGAGCCTTGTACGAACGGGTCGCGCGGCTCGACCGTTGGAGCCGGGCCTTGTCGGAGCGGGCGCCTGGGGCGGACAGGTCGGCGCTGGAGGCGCTGGCGTTTCTCGCGCGCGCGGCGCGGGCGCGGGACGGCGACCGGGAGGGCGGGTCGTGAAGCGGCCGCGCAAGCGCCGGGGCGCCTTGCCGAAGGTGTGGTCGCTCTCCTGCACGGACGCGGAGTGGGAGCGCATCCGGGCGCGGGCCGCGCGGCGCGGGCTGTCGATCTCGCGCTACCTGGTCGAGCGCGGCCTGGCGGCGGACCCGGCGGCCGGGGCGAAAGCGGCGGCGCCTTCGCCGGGTCTGGCGCTGACGGCGGCGGAGCAACGCGAGCTGTACGACCGCGTTGCCCTCCTCGCCGAACGCATGGCGGGCGCGGGCGGGGCGGAAGGCGGGTCGCTTGCCAGACTCCGAGACCTGCTGGCGTCCCTGGCCGAACCCGCGTCGCGCGAGATGGCGCGCGCCACTCCCGCGCCGCCCCGCCCGGCCGCGGGGCCGGAGCCGCCGCCGGCGCCCCGGGGGACGCTGTTCGACCTGTAGGGGCGGCGCTCGGCGGCTCACATCCTCCGGCCGCGCGAACGCGTTTGCGTTTGCCTTCGTCGTTCTTCTTCCGCGCGGCGCTCGGCCTCGGCGCGTTCCGCCGCCTCGCGTTGTCGGCGCTCCTCCTCGCGACGCGCGATTTCGGCGCGGTCGGCGTCGAGGCGCGCGCCTCGACGCCGCGACAGGCGCGCCATGCGCTCGGCCGCGCCGGGATGGCGGGCGAGGTGCGGGCGGTAGGTCTCCCGGTCGTCGAGGATCGTCCGGGCGGCGGTCCGCGCCGCTTCCGCCCGCTCGCGCCAGTCGGGGTACTGGGGAAATTCGACGATGTGCGCCTTCCGGCGCGCGGCGGCCCGTTGGCCCTCCTCGCGCGACCGGACGACGGCTTCGAGTCCCGACAAGGCGCCCTGGATGGCGCGGTCGGCGGCCTCGCGCCGCTGGCGCTCCTCCTCGGCGCGGCGCGCGGCCTCGGCGCGCTCTTGCGCCTCGCGCCGGGCGATCTCCTTCCGGTCGGCGGCAAGGGCGCGGTCGAGGCGGTTCGCCAACCGTTCCATTCGCTCCGCCGCGTCCGGATGGCGGGCCAAATGCGGGATGTGCTCCCGATTGTCCAGTACGGCGCGTCCCGCTTCGAGCGCCGCTTCGGCGTTGGCGCGCCACTCTGGGTAGCCGGTCTGGAGGGTTATGTGCGTGCCCCACTTGCGCGCGCGGGTCTCCCTTGCGTCGCGCCGCCGGGCGGCGGCTTCGAGGCCCGATACGGCGCCTCGGATGGCGCGGTCGGCCGCCTCGCGCCGTTGCCGCTCTTCCTCGGCGCGTCGCATGGCCTCGGCGCGCTCCCGTTCCTCGCGGCGTTGGCGTTCGGCGGCCTCGCGTCGGCGGCGTTCCTCCTCGGCGCGGCGCGCGGCCTCGGCGCGCGCCGCCGCCTCGCGGCGGGCGCGTTCGCGCTCCTCGCGGTGGGCGGCCTCCGCCCGATCCGCGGCCAGCGCGTCGTCGAGGCGTCGCGACAAATCCGCGAGCCGCTCGGCCGCTCCGGGTTGGCGGGCGAGGCGCGGGGCGTATTCCCGGCCGTCGAGGACGGTCCGGCAGCCCGCGAGCGCCGCCTCGGCCCGCTCGCGCCACTCGGCGTAGCCTGGGGCGAGGGCGACGCCGGCGCCCTCGTCCGCCTTGCCGGCGAGGCGGTCGCGGTCGCGCAGGGCCGCGGCGGCTTGGGACAGGGCGGCGGCGATCGCCCGGTCCGCCGCCCGGCGGCGTTCGCGCTCCGCCTCGGCGAGCATCGCCGGCTTCTCGCGCAACGGCGCGAGCGTCTCTGCCCCCGCCGGGGCCGGAACGGCGAACCGTTCGCCGATGGCCCGGAGCGCCGACGCCTCGCCGCCCCGCGCCGTCTCCAGCGCGTCCACCAGCGCGTCGCGATCGTCCGTCAACAGCACGATGTTGTCCCGGGCGCGCGTCAACTCCACGTAGAACGCCGCCTGGTCCGTCAACGGCCCCCGGTCCGAGTCCAGCACCGCGATCACCCGGTCGCGGGTCATGCCCTGGGCCGCGTGCACGGTGGAGGAATAGGCATGGTCGAGGTGGTGGAGTTGCGGGTCGTCGCGGGAAAGCGCGATCGGGCGCCCGTCCTCCCGCCGCATCCGCACATCGCGCCGGCCGATGGAAACGACCTCCGCCCGCTCGCCGTTGACCAGTCCGCGCGTGGCGTCGTTGCGCGTCCAGCGCACAAGGTCCCCGGCGCGCAGCGTCATCGCCGCGGTCTCGAACAGGTCGAGCCGGTAGCGGATGTAGCCCGACGGGTCGACCCGCCGCGCCTTGCCGTCCGGCCCCGCCAAGGTCACTTCCCCGTCCTCGACCGCCGAGACCCGGAAGGCGTCGCCGGCCCGCGCGCGCACGCCATGGACATCGTGGTGGAAGATCGCCACGTCGCCCGGCCGGTAGTTCGCCGCCTCGCCCTTCTGGGCGCGCGTCAGGCGCAAGTTGACGTACCGCTCGATCTCCAGTTCCGGGCCGCGCAACGCGCCCTCCGCCGCCAGCCCCTCGCGGACGGCTTCGTTGATCTCCAGGCGTTGGGCGTGCGTCGGCGCGAGGATCGCGGTTCCGGCGCGCTCGGTAGGCGACAGGTCGAGCCACAGCCGCGCCGCCATGGGCGCCAGTTCGTCGCTCTCGGCCTCCAGCACGCCGGCGCCGAGGCCCTCGACCGCGAGGCGCGGCTCGTCGGCCAGCAGGTGGAGCACGGCCGCCTTCAGCCCGGCGTCGCGCTGGCGCAACACCTCGTCCATGACGGCGGTCGGCATCCCGGCGTCCTGGAGCAGGCCGAAGGGCTGGCCCGCGTCCACCGCGCGCAACTGGCGCCGGTCGCCGACCAGCGCCAGCCGCGCGACCCCGGCCCGCGCCGCGATCCGCCCCAGCGCCCGCATCTGGACCGTGCCGACCATGGAGGCCTCGTCGAGAACGAGGATCGCCCCGCCCAAGGCTTCCCGCGCGTCGTCCATGCGCTCCGGCGGCGCGATCCCGTCGCCCACATCGCGGTAGCGCGCCAGGAACCATTGCAGCGTGCGCGCCGGAACGCCCGCCTCGCGCTCCAGCACGCGCGCGGCCGCCGCCGAGGGCGCGAGGCCGATAACCGGCCGTTCGCCCGCCAGCGACGCGACGGCGCGCAGCATCGTCGTCTTGCCGGACCCCGCATGGCCCTGGACCCCCACCGCGCGGTGCGGCGACAGGAGGATCGCCCGCGCGGCCGCCGCCTGCCCGTCGTTGAGGCCCGCCGCCGCCAGCCCCGCCTCGACCTCGCTCTCCGGCGCCAGAGCCGCGCCGGCGCCGACCCCCGCCCGCATGGCGGCCAGAACCTCGCGTTCCGCCGCCACCGCCCGGTCCGTCACGAAGGCGAGGTCGGCGCGCCGCGCCGTCGCCGCGACCAGGTGGCCGTCGCGCCGCAACGCCCCGATCGCCCCGTCCAGCGCCGACAGCGAATGCCGCCCGCCGCCATGCGCCAGCGCCCAGGCGCGCAAGTCGTTCGCCGCGAACACCGTGCGCCGCTCCTCCAGGTGCTCCACCGCCCGGCGGACCGTGGCCAGCGCCGACGGATGGGGTTGGCCGCGCGCTTCCCGCGCCCGCGCCGCCGCCCGCTCGGCAAGCCCCCGGCGGTCGCGCCCGCGCGCCGCCTCGCGGTCCCGCGCCGGCCCGGCCTCAAGCGCCCGCGCCCGCCAGGCCGCCGCCAGCACGCGCCGGTCCGGCTCCGCCTTGCGCCGGCGCGTATACAGCGCGGCCTGCTGCGCCGCCGCCGGCGTGTAGGCCCAGCCCCGGTCCTCGATGTACGACAGCAACGCGCGGCGCCGCGTCGAGAACGCCTCCAGCAGCGGGCGCGAATAGCCCGCGATCTCGAACCCCGGAACCCGGCCCACCAGCGTCGGCACGGTCGCGTAGCCGAGCGCCTCCAGCCGGCGCCGCAACTCGTCGCGGTAACAGGCGCCGATCAACAGCTTGGAGCGCTCTATGGAAGTGAACTCGGCGCTCCGCCAGCCGCCGGCCCGGTCGCGCGTCATGTTGGCGAGCACGGCGTGCGTGTGCAGTTGCGGGTCGAGGTTGCGGCTGGCGACATGGCGAAAGGTCGCCGCCACCATGCCGTGGGCCGCGACGCGCGGCCGCCGCCCCGTCGCCGGGTCGTAGCCGCGCGTTTGCAGCAACTCCGCCTCGACGAAATCAAGCGTCGCCCGCGCCGCCTCGTCATGCGCCCGCATAACCCGCGCCCCGGTGCGCCCCGGCGCGTAGACCAGGGCCTCGAGGGAAACGGATTTGGGTGCGGAAAACGTGATGTCGATCCCCGGCCGGTGTCGGTGCTCCCCGTCGCGCAAGCGCCCCAGGCGGATGTCTTCCCCCGGCACGAACCCCGCCAGCACGGCGGCGAACCGCCTCGGCGCGACCGGCCCGCGCAACCCCAGCGCCGCCGCGCCCGCCCCATGCCACCCGCTCGCCGCCCGGTGCGCCGGGTCCCCCCGCGCGTAGTACCCGTCCGCCTCGAAATACGACACCGTCGAAGCCGCCGCCTTCAATCGCACAACCGTCGCGACCATCGAACGCTCCCGGCCAGCCGCCGGCCCCTATCGCCGCCCACCCCACCGTTCTTCGAGCTTTTGCAGGATACCATCCGTCACCTTGCGGCCCTCTTCCGTGACTCCGTGGGACGAGCTATCGAACGCACTCGCTTGCATCGTATAGAGGGGTCCCAGCTCCTTCATCCGAGGATGGGTCGTCTCCTTGCCCTCGAGATATTCGGGACGGTCGAAGCCCATGACTTCGACGACGAATCTCGCCTTGTCGGCGCCGCGACGCGCATGGATGAGAAAGTCGGGAAGGCACGGCCCCTCCTTCGTATCGCGCTCGAACACCGGTTTCTCCAGTTCGAACGAGGCGTCCGGAAACTCCCTGCTCAAGATGCGCAGCGTCGTCCGCAGCGTCCTGAACGCCTTGCGCTCGTAGTCCGAATCGACCGGTATCGGGCGATGGTCCGACACGATCGGCTGCGCATACCCTTCCAGGCACTCGTATCCGCTTTTACCTTGGGGCAAGCCCACCACACCGATGAAGAGATAGGGCGGCGAAACGGGGTTGCCTCCGATGAGCGGTTGGCGGACCCCCGAAAGAACCTCGACCCGACCTTTCCCGTCCCGCACGCTCACGCTGTGCTCGTCCACCTTCCGAACGACCCAGCAGAGGAACCCTTGCGGTTTCTGCCCCTTCGGCCAGTTTCGCGCCGCTTTCCGGATCTGCGCGTGTGCCCACCTGCCCCGCCACATTGCGACGCGGGGAAACCACAAGTTGGACAACAGGCGGCCCGGAGCGATCTCGATCTTGTCCTCTTTCGCCCGTTCCCGCATCGCGGCGAGCCAGAGGCACGACTCCCGGCCTTCGTCCCCCGGCCGGAACCGGTTGAGCTCGGTATCTTCCATCAGCTTCAGCAGACGTTGCGACAGCGCCGGAGGATGGGCGCCCGGCCGTTTCCCGGTTCGTCCGGAGCCTGTTCGGGCCTCCAAGGCCGGCAGGCCTTCCGGCCAGTCCAGAGGCACCGCGAAGTAGCCCTCCGGCGCTTTCCTCGTCGGCCGATCCTGCGACGCCTCCGGGGGGCTTTCGGCGTGTTTCCGGTGGAAGACGCAGCCGGGACCGTGCCGCGCGTGCCGGCCGCCCAGAACGCGCCAGTAGTGGGCGCCCCGATGGCTCCGGCACGGCGCGACGACCGGCCGCCGACCGTCCTCCTCCCGCCGGCAGCCGCACCCGAGCCAGAGGCCGCGCTCGCGGGCGCGCCGGATGACGCTCCGCGCGAGCGCCCGGTCCGCCTCGCTCCCGGACCCGCGCGCCACGTCTCGAACGACGCGCCGTTCTTCGGCGGTAAGGGCGCCCGCTGGCGACAGGTCGCGCTTGTCGACGAATTCAAACATCGTGGCCACCAGATCGCCTCTCCCACGCCGACGGGACCGGTCGCCGACCTCTGTTTCGTGGTTATCGGTGGAGCGCAACTTTTTCTGGCCCCCGCTCTTGCGCGCGCTTGGCCCGGCCGCGCGTCGTTTTGGCGATTACCGCACGCGTCCGCGGTTTCGGATCGGGATTGCGGCTTACCGCATGGAGGAGCGAACGAGTATGGCCGCGATCGGCTATACAGTCTACCCGGGTCCGCCGTCGCGACGGCGAAACGGGGGAAACGCGATCGGCGGCGGGGATGGAATGGCGGCCGGGCTGGCGGAGATCGAAAACGGAGAACCGGGCCGCCGGCGCTTCCCGTTCGACGCCGATGGGGCCGCGTTCCGGCTGGCGGCGGAGGCGTCGCGTATCCGGCTGGCCCATTTGTTCGACCCATACGCGGCCGTTCATGCCGCGCGGATCGAGCCATTGCCCCATCAGTTGACGGCGGTTTACGGGGAGATGCTGGAGCGCCAGCCGCTGCGCTTCCTGCTGGCCGACGATCCGGGCGCCGGAAAGACCGTCATGGCCGGCCTGCTGATGAAGGAGTTGCACATCAGGGGTGGCCTCGAACGCTGCCTGGTCGTCGCGCCCGGCGCGCTGGTCGAGCAGTGGCGCGACGAACTGGCGGAAAAATTCGACCTCGCCTTCGACCTCCTGACCCGCGAGCGGATGGCGGCGGCGGACGGCGCCAATCCCTTCGCCGGGGCGCCGCGCCTGATCGTCCGGCTCGACATGCTGGCGCGCGACGACCGGCTCCAGGCCCTGTTCGCCGCCGCGCCGGTCTGGGACCTGATCGTTTGCGACGAGGCGCACCGGATGTCGGCGCGCGTCTCCGGCTCGGAGGTCGCCTACACCAGGCGCTACCGGCTGGGCGCGCTGGCGGGTCGTCGAGCGCGCCACTTCCTGCTGATGACGGCGACGCCGCACAACGGCAAGGAGGAGGAGTTCCAGCTGTTCATGGCGCTGCTGGACCCGGACCGTTTCGCCGGCCGGCCCCGCCCGGGCGCTCGACCGGCCGACCCGTCGGACACGATGCGCCGCCTTACCAAGGAGGAGTTGCGGCGCTTCGACGGCGCGCCGCTGTTCCCGGAGCGCCGCGCCCGCGCCGTCTCCTACCGCCTTTCGGAGGCCGAGAACGCGCTTTACCGGGCGGTGACGGATTATGTGGCCGAGGGAATGGACCGGGTCGACCGGATCGACGTCGACGCGCGCCGGCGCAACGCCGTGGGCTTCGCGCTGCAGGTGCTGCAACGCCGGCTCGCGTCGTCGCCGGCGGCGATCCATGAGTCGCTGAAACGCCGGCTGGCGCGACTGGAGGAGCGGCTCGCGCAAGCGCGCCTCGGCCGGGCCGCGCCGGAACCCGCCGCCCTGGGCCTCGCCTTCGACGCGGACGATCTGGAGGAGGCGCCGGCCGCCGAGGTCGAGGCGCTGGAGGACACGCTCGCCGGCAACGCCACCGCCGCCCGCACGGCCGCCGAACTGGAGGCGGAGATCGCCGAGTTGCGCGGGCTGGAGGCGATGGCGGCCGCGCTCCGCCGTTCGGGGGCGGACGCCAAGTGGCGCGAACTCGACCGCATCCTGGACGATCCGGTCCTCGAATCGCCCGGCTCCGGCGGGCGGCGCAAGCTCGTCGTCTTCACCGAGTCGCGCGACACGCTGAACGACCTCGCCAGCCGCATCCGCGACCGCGCGGGCGATCCGGGCGCCGTCGCGGTCTTGCATGGCGGCGTGCCGCCCGCCGCCCGCCGCGCCGCGATCGCCGCTTTCAACGACGACCCGGAGGTTCGCTTCCTGCTCGCCACCGACGCCGCCGGCGAGGGCGTGAACCTGCACCGGGGCGCGCATCTGATGGTCAACTACGACCTGCCCTGGAACCCCAACCGGCTGGAGCAGCGCTTCGGCCGCATCCACCGCATCGGCCAGACCGAGACCTGCCACCTTTGGAACCTGGTCGCGGGCGAGACCCGCGAGGGCGCCGTCCACGAGCGCTTGCTGGAGAAGCTGGAGACCGCGCGCCGCGCCCTCGGCGGGAGGGTTTACGATGTGCTGGGCGAACTCTTCGAGGGGCGTCCGCTGCGCGACTTGCTGGTGGACGCGATCCGCCATGGGGAACGGCCGGACGCGCGCCGGCGCCTGTTCCAGGCCGTCGACGGGGCGGTCGATGTCGCCGCCATCGAGCGTCTGGTCGCGCGCGCCAAGCTGGCGCGCGAGGGGCTGGACCCGGCGGCCGTCCGCGCCGCCCGGGAGGAACTTGAGCGCGCGTCGGCGCGCCGCTTGCAGCCGCACCATATCCGCGCCTTCTTCGAGGCCGCGTTCCGGGACGCCGGCGGCGTGCTGCGCCCGCGCGAGGCGGGCCGGGCCGAGGCGGTGCGCGTGCCCGGCGAACTGCGCGCGGCCGGGCGCGAGCGCGGCCACGCCATCCCGGCCCGCTACGCCCGGCTCTGTTTCGACAAGCGACATGCCGACGGCCCGCCGGCCGCCGCGCTGCTGGCCCCCGGCCATCCGCTGCTGGACGCGACGGTCGCCCATACGCTGGCCCGCCATGGCGAGGCGCTCCGGCGCGGCGCGGTGCTGGTCGACGATTCGGACCGCTGGGACAGCCCGCGCGTGCTGGTCTGTTTCCGTCACGCGCTGGCCGACGGCCGGACCGGGCCGGGCGGCGCGCCCCAGCGCATCTCCGAGCGCCTGCACTTCGTCTGGCTGGATGAAGAGGGCGCGGCGGTCGAGGCCGGCTCCGCGCCCTATCTCGATTTCCGTCCGGCGCGCCCGGAGGAGCGCGCCCGACTCGCGCGCATCCTCGCGGCGCCGTGGCTGGGCGAGGCCCCGGCGAAGCGGGCGCGGGCGCTGGCCGAGGGCGAACAGGCGGCGCGCCATCTGGCCGAGGCGCGGGCGCGGCGCCTGCCCGAACTCGACCGGATCGAAACCGCCGTGCGCGAGCGGCTGCGGCGCGAGATCGCCTGGCTCCAGCGCCGCGCCGTCGAGGTCGAGGCGCAAGAGCGCGCCGGGGGGACGCCGCGGCTTAACTCGGAAAACCTGCGCCGCCAGAGCGACGACCTCGCGCGCCGCCTCGCCGCCCGCCTCGCGGACCTTGCGCTCCAGCGGGAGATCGCGGCCTTGCCGCCGGAGATACTCGGCGCCGCGCTGGTCGTCCCGGCGGCGCTGCTCCGGCCCGAACCCGAGGCGCCCCCGCCCGCCGGCGGTTTCGACGAGGCGCCGGACGCCGCGGCCCGCGCCGAGGTCGAGGCGGCGGCGATGGCGGCGGTCATGGCGGAGGAGCGCCGCCGGGGCCGCGTCCCGCGCGACGTTTCGGCCGAGAACCGGGGCTACGACATCGAAAGCCGCGATCCCGCCAGTGGCGCGCTTTCCTTCGTCGAGGTAAAGGGCCGCCGCGCGGACGCGCGATCCGTCACGGTCACGCGCAACGAAATGCTGGCGGCGTGGAACGCGGGCGCGTCCTATACTCTGGCCGTGGTATCGGTGGAGGGCGGATTCGTCCACCGCCCGCTCTACCTCGCCGACCCGGCCCGCCTGTTCGGCCCCGAACCGGGCTTCGCCGAGGTCTCGCGGGCGATCTCGCTGGACGCGATCCGGGAAAGGACACGGCAAAACCCATGACCGCCGCCCCTCATCGCAAGAAACTGATCGAGGTTTCGCTGCCGCTGCCGGCGATCGACGCGGCCTCGGCGCGGGAGAAGTCGATTCGGCACGGGCATCCCTCGACGCTGCACCTGTGGTGGGCGCGGCGGCCGCTGGCGGCGTGCCGGGCGGTGCTGTTCGCGCAGATCGTGGACGATCCGTCGGCCTGGCCGGACATGTTCCCGACCGAGTCGGCGCAAGCGCGCGAGCGCGAACGGCTGCACAAGGTCATCGAGGACATCGTGCCCTGGGAGGCGAGCCGGGACGGGCCGGCGCTCCGCCGGGCGCGGGCGGAGATCGCGCGTTCGCTGGCGCGGGGCCGGGGCGAGGCGGGGCCGGACCCGGGCGACCCCGAGGCGGTGCTGGGCTGGCTCGCGGAGCACGCCCCGCCGGTCTGCGACCCGTTCTGCGGCGGCGGCTCGATCCCGCTGGAGGCGCAGCGGCTGGGCCTGCGGGCGCGGGGATCGGACCTGAACCCGGTCGCCGTGCTGGTCTCGAAGGCGACTTGCGAGATACCGCCGCGCTTCGCGGGCCGGCCGCCGGTGAATCCCGGCCGCGATCCGCTGGCGGAGTGGACCGGCGCGCGCGGCCTCGCCGAGGACGTCCGCTACTACGGCCGCTGGATGCGCGACAAGGCCGAAAGGCGGATCGGCCATCTCTACCCGAAGGCGCGGCTGGAGGACGGGACCGAGGCGACGGTCATCGCCTGGCTCTGGGCGCGCACCGTCGCCTCCCCGGACCCGTCGGCGCGCGGCGCCCATGTGCCGCTCCTGTCTTCGTTTATGCTGTCCACGAAAAAGAACAGATTGGCCTGGGCTGAGGTAGTCCGGGATTCGACGGGGCGGGACGGCTGGCGGTTTATTGTCAATACCGGAAACTTGACGGATCGAGAGATTGCGGAAAGAAAACAAGGAACCAGAATCCCCAAATCTCAAGACTTTCGATGCTCCGTCACCGGGACACCGATTCCGAGACATTATATTCGAGATGAAGGAAAAGCCGGCCGGCTGCGGAAGCGCCTTATTGCCATAACAGTGCAGAAAAAGAGAAGTAGGCATTATATCGACTCGAATGAAATGCACGAAGAAATCGACGTTAGTGGATATAGTAAAGATATGGAGAATGTCCGCTCCGGTTTTCTGTCCGGCGCGACCCCGACCCGAGCGATGATCACGGGCGGTGTTTGTTCGGCTTACGGGTTGAGCACGTGGGGCCATCTCTTCACGGACCGGCAGCTTGTCGCGCTGATAACTTTTTCCGATCTGGTCGCGGAAGCACGCGAAAAGGCGCTGGCGGATGCGCTGGCGGCGGGTCTGGAATCCGGCGCGCCTCGGCTCGTCGAGGGCGGAAACGGGGCGGAGGCTTATGCCGACGCGGTGGCGACATATCTCGGCCTCTGCGTCAGCAGGTTGGCCAATCGGTCATCTAGCCTTAATTTTTGGGACAGTCGCGGAGGCAACATTCAGCAGGTGTTTGCTCGACAGGCATTGCCCATGGTCTGGGACTTCTGCGAAGGAAATCCTTTCAGCGATTCGACGGGGAACTTCGTCGGTCAGGTGGACTATCTCGCTAACGTCGTTATGGAAACGCCGGCCACCAGAGCCGAAGGAGCCGTGATCCAACAAGACGCCGCTGAGAAAACGCCGCTGGCTGATCAGGCCATGATCGCTACCGATCCACCTTACTACGACAACATCGGCTATGCCGACCTCTCGGATTTCTTCTACGTCTGGCAGCGCCGCTCGCTCCACGAAGTTTGGCCAAGGACATTTCGCCGTGTCGCAACACCCAAAGCGCAGGAGCTCGTCGCAACATCCCACCGTCACAAAAACAGGTTGGCGGCGCAGAAGTTCTTTATGGATGGCATTGGTAAGGCGTTGCGAAACATCCATCGGTCGAGCTCCGATGAATATCCTATCACGCTCTACTACGCCTTCAAGCAATCGGAGATCGCCAAAGAAGGACTGATCTCACCCGGTTGGGCCACTTTCCTGCAGGGGATCGTCGATGCCGGTTACACGATCGACGGCACTTGGCCCATGCGGACCGAGCTTGCCGGAAACCTGAAGAAGCGCTCGAACGCCCTCGCCTCCTCCATCGTCATTGTGTGCCGCAAGCGGCCGGCGGACGCGCCGGCGATCTCGCGGCGCGAGTTTATGGCGCGGCTGCGCGCGACGCTCCCCGGCGCGCTGGAGACGATTCGCCGGGGCGGCGTCGGCCCGGTGGACATGGCCCAGGCCGCGCTCGGCCCCGGCATGGAGGTTTTCACCGCCGCCTCGCGCGTGCTCGAACCCGACGACACGCCGATGACCGTCCGCGCCGCCATCGCGCTGATCAACCGCGCCCGCGACGAGATCTCCGGCGAGGAGGCCGCCGGCTACGACGCCGCCACGCGCTTCTGCATCGACTGGTTCGACCATTTCGGCGTCGTGGAGGCCCCGGTCGGCGACGCCATCGTGATGGCGCAGGCCCAGGGCGTCGGCGTCGAGGAACTGGAGGCCGCCGGCGTGTTCTTCGCGCGCGGCGGCCGCGCCCGCTTGCCTCGCCGCCACGAACTGCCGCCGGGCTGGCGGCCGGAAGCCGACGCCACGCTCACCGTCTGGGAATGCGCGTGGCATCTGGCCCGCGCGCTGGAGGCCGAGGACGGGGGCGTGGACGCCGCCGCCCGCCTGCTCGCCGCCATGCCGCCGGAGAGGGCCGAGGACGCCCGCCTGCTCGCCTACCGCCTCTACGACATCTCCGAGCGCAAGGGCCGCGCCGCCGAGGCCCAGTCCTGGGACGCCCTTGTCCGCGAATGGCCCTCCATCGAGGAAGCGGCCGGCCGCATGGAAACCGCCCCCCGACAAGTTGAGTTGCTGTAGCGCCGGCCCGCGCGGCCACGCCGTTTCCAACCGCGCGCGAAACCTTCTACAACCGAACCGCCCCAAGGCATGGGAGGGCGGACGGGATGAACGCGACCGGGGACACGCCGGACCGGGCGGCCAAGCGGCGGGTGGAGGACGGGCTGGAGGCGCTCAGGGTCGGCCTCGGCCCCTATGTCGAGAAACACATGCGGGCCAAGCGCGGCCAAAGCTGGCGCCACTACGCCAGCCGCGCCGGCGGCGCGGGCGCGTCCGGCCGCGAACTCGACGCCCACGCGCTGCTGAAGACGGTGCTCGACAACTGGCGGGAGGTGTTCGGCCACGAAGAGAAGATGCGCCGGGCGCGCAGCTTCGTCTCGCTGGCCATGGACGCGCGCAACAGCGCCGCGCATTTCGCCGGCCGGATGGACCGCCGCGAGGCGCTGCGCCATCTCGACGCCATGCGCGAGGTGCTGGAGGCGGCCGGCGCGACGCGACAGGTCGAAATCCTCCGCCGCCTGTACGACGACCAGGCCGCGGCCCAGGGCGCCGCGGCGGCTCCGGCGCCGGAGGAAACTCCGGCGGCCCCCGCCCTCGTTCCCGCGCCCGCCGAACCGCCGCCGCCGGCCCGGCTCCGCCCGTGGCGCGAGGTCTGCGAACCGCATCCCGACGTGCTGGCCGCGCGTTTCGTCGACGCCGATTTCGCCGCCAACCTGGCGCTTGCCGACCGGGGCGAGGGCGAGGCCCATCTCGCCGATCCGGCGGACTTCTTCCGGGCCACCTACGCGACCGAGGGGCTGCGCCGGGTGCTGGTCCAGGCGGTCCGGCGCCTTTCGGGCGAGGGCGGGGAGCCGGTGATCGGCCTGCAAACCAATTTCGGCGGCGGCAAGACGCACACGCTGCTCGCCCTCCACCACCTGGCCAGCGTCGCGGGGGGCGAGCCCGGCCCGCAAACGCTGGCGGGCCTGGGATCGATCTTCGCCGAGGCGGGCGTCGATACGCTGCTTGCCGTCAGGCGCGCCGTCTTCGTCGGCACCGACAAGGGGCCGGCCGAACCGATGCACGCGAGCGACGGGCGCGAGGTTCGCACGCTCTGGGGCTACATCGCCTGGCGGCTCGGCGGCTGGCCGGCGGTGGACAGCATCGCCGCTTCCGAGGAAGCCGGGACAAATCCCGGCGCCGAAAAGCTGCGGCCCATTCTCGCCGGCGCCGCGCCCTGCCTGGTGCTGCTGGACGAGTTGGTGGCTTTCGCGCGCCAGCTGCGCGATGTGCCCTACGATGCCTTCCACGCCTTCGTCCAGTCGCTGACAGAGGCGGCGGCCGCGGCGCCGCGCGCGATGGTGGTCGGCTCGCTCCCGGAGTCCGGCGTCGAGGCGGGCGACGAGCAGGGCCGCGACGCGCTCGCCAGGCTCGAGAAAATCTTCGGGCGCGTGCAGTCCGCCTGGACGCCGGCCAGCGGCGTCGAAACCTACGAGATCGTGCGCCGGCGCCTGTTCCAGCCCCTCGACGAGGACGGAGAGAAGGTCCGCGACGCCACCGTCGCCGCCTTCCGCAAGCTCTACCGCGACAACCGGGCCGACTTCCCGCCGGAAACCCGCGAGGCGGCCTATGGAGAGGAGATGCGCCGGGCCTATCCGCTGCACCCCGAAGTGTTGCGCCGCTTCTCCGGCGACTGGTCGGCGCTGGAAAAGTTCCAGCGCACGCGCGGCATCCTGAAGATCATGGCGCACGCGGTCTATGCGCTGTGGCGCGAGGAGAACGCGGCCCCGCTGATCCTGCCCTCCATGCTGCCTTTCGACGAGGGGCGGGTGCGCACGGCCCTGCTGGAGCCGCTCGACCCCGCTTACGGGGCGATCCTGGACAGCGAAGTGGACGGCGGCCAGGCGCTGACGGCGCGGATCGAGGCTCAGAGGCCCAGGTTCGCCAAGGCGCGGGCGGCGACGCTGGCGGCGCGCGCGGTGTTCTTCGCCACCGCGCCCCATGCCGGCCTCGCGCGCGGGGCGGTCGGCGGGCCGGAACTGCGCCTCGCCTGCGCCCGGCCGGGCGACCAGATCGCCGTTTACGGGGAGGCGCTGGGCGCGTTGGCGGACGAGGCCGGCCATCTCTACCGCGAGGGCGACCGCCACTGGTTCTCGCCGCACCCGACGCTGGGTCGGCTGGCGCGCGGCCGCGCGAGCGAAGTGTCCGACGAAGAGGTGGACCGGCGGATCGTCGAACTGCTGCGCGAGGAGGCGCGCGACCGCGGCCGGTTCCACCGCGTCCACGCCGCGCCGGACGACCCGTTCGGGATCGAGGACCGGCGCCAGGCGGCGCTGGCGATCCTGCCGCCCTCGGCGCCGCATGGCGGTGGGGCCGGCGGCGATTCGGCCGCGACCGGGCTGGCCCGGGACATGCTGGAGCGGCGCGGGGCGGGCCAGCGGCGCTACCGCAACGCGCTGGTCTTCGTCGCCGCCGACGCGGCCTTGCTCGTCGCCGCGCGCAAGAACGCCCGGCTGGAGCGGGGCTGGAACTCGGTTCTGAGGGACGCGGACCTGCGCGCCAACCTCACCCCCGCCCAGACCGCCGACGCCGAAAGCCAGTCGCGCCGCGCGCTGGAGGCGTTGCGCCGGAGCGTGCGCGGCGCCTGGGTGCACCTGCTTTGTCCCGCGCCGCCGGACAAGGCGACTCCCGCCGCCGGCGGGCCGCCCCGTATCGGCTTCCAGGCCGCGCGGATCGTGAACCGGGGCGGCGCCAAGAGCGTGGCGCTGGCGGCCTGGGACAAGGCGGAGGGCGACGGCGCCGTGCTCTCCCGGCTGGGGCCGGAAAACCTGAAGGAGGCGCTGGAGCCGATCTGGCCGGAGGGGCGGGCGCATATCGCGGTCGAGGAGCTGCGCGAATGGTTCGCCTCCTACCTCTACCTGCCGCGCCCGCGCGACGAGGCGGTGCTGGACGGAGCGATCGGGCGCTCGGCCGAGGACCTCGCGCATCCCTACGCCTGGGCCGAAGGGTTCGACGAGGCGGCGGGCGCGTATCGGGGCGTGTACGCCGGCCGGGCGCTCCCGCCCGGCGCGGCGGAGGGCGGCTTGCTGGTCCGTCGCGAGGCCCTGCCCCCGCCCGAACCGGCGCCCGCCCGGCCGGAAGGCGGAGCGCGCGCCGGCGCCGCGCCCGCGCCGTCGGCCTCCGGGACGGCGGACGGGGCCGCGCCTGGCTCCGGCGCCGCGCCCGAATCCGCCGCGCCGCCGCCCGGCCCGGCGCGCTTCTTCGCCACCGTCCCGCTCGACCCCGATCGCGCCGCCCACGAGGTCGCGCGGATCATGGACGGGCTGCTGGCGGAACTGACGCGCGGGCCGGGCAGCACGCTCAAGGCCACGCTCGACCTCGCCGGCGAGGCCGGCGACGGCGGCTACGCGCACGATGTCGTCGAGACCGCCGAAGCCAACGCCCGCGACCTCGGCCTGCCGGAAGGCGGGTACGGTTTCGAGCGGGATGGGTGAGGGCGCCGTTCCATGCGTAGTCCCGGTATCGACTATCGCGGCGCGCGGGGATCGAACGCCGGCGACGCCTTTCACGAACTCTGGGCCGTTCGCCAGGCGCTCCGCCTGCTGGATGGGGCGGACGGTCTCGCCGCGATAACGGTGGAGGGCGTCTCCGCGGGCGCGGGCGGCGACGCCCACTGGGACGCGGTGGATTGCGCTCTGCTGTACGGCGGCGAAACGCTGGCGGAGGCCGAGCGCGTCGAAATCCAGCAACTGAAGTACTCGGCCGCGACCCCGAACCGGTCATGGACGGTCGCCCGTTTGTGCGCTGGCCGCGACGGTCGGGCGGCGACATCGCCGATCCGCAAGCTGGCGAAGGCTTTTTCGGAAGCGACAAAGGCACGCGCGGGCAAGCGACCCGATTCGATCGAGGTCGCGCTGGTCACGAACCAGCCGATCTTGCCGGAGCTGAAGTCGGCGTTCGAGAAGGCCCGAAAAGGCGAGGCGGGCGGCGCCGATCTCGACAGGCTCGGGAAGGCCAGCGGCCTTTCCCATGGCGCGTTCCGGGACTTCGCGTCGGCCATGCGCTTCTTCGGCCGGACCGGCTCCCGTTTCGCCGTGGAGGAAGCCGCGCTCGGCGAGATTGCCCAATGGGCGGATACGGAACTTGCCGGGATCGCGGACCGGCTTCGCGATTATGTCCGCCGCAAGATGCTTCCCGAAGCGACGGGCGAGGCGATCACGAGGGAAAGCATCCTGCTCGCGGTCGGCGTGTCGGACGAAAGCGTGCTCTTTCCCTGTCCGTCCGAGTTCGCGCCGGTCGAGAACGCCGTGCCGCGGGCGGCGTCGCGGCAAATTGCCGAAGCGATGGAACGGGGCGCGCGGAAAGTCTGCCTGCACGGCGCCGCCGGCGTCGGCAAGACCACGGCGCTGCGGGAGGTCGTCGATTTGTTGCCGCCCGGTTCGGAGGCGGTCCTGTTCGATTGCTACGGCGCCGGATCGTATCTGGACGCCAGCCGGACGCGCCACCGGCCGCGCGAGGCGTTCCCGCATCTGTCGAACGATCTCGCGCGGCGGCTCCGCCTGCCGGCGCTGCTCGAACCGAACAAGGCGCAAGACCATGCGCGGGCCTTTCGCCGGCGCCTCGAGGCCGCCGCCGATACGCTCGCCGCCGCCCATCCCGGCGCGCTACTCGTCATCGCGGTGGACGCCGCCGACAACGCCATCGCCGCGGCGCGCGAAACCGGCGGCGATCCGGCTTTCGTTACCGAACTGATGTCGTTCGGCGACCTGCCGGAAAATGTGCGACTCGCGGTCAGCGCGCGAACGGGCCGGCTGGACGACCTCAAGCCGCCCGCCGACTTCGAGCGAATCGAAATCGGCGCGTTCACGCGGGAGGAAACCGGCCGAAATGTCGCCCGGCATTGGGCCGATGCGCCGGAAGGCCGGATCGAGGATTTCCACCGCCTGTCCGGCGGCGTCCCTCGCGTCCAGGCCTATGCGCTCGGCCGCGCCGGCGGCGATCCGGGGGACGCGCTCGCGGCGCTGCGGCCCGCCGGCAAGGACCTCGCAACGATCTTCGACGAGCGATTCGCCGAAGCGTGCGCCAAACACGGCGACGAAGCGTTTGTCGCGCGGGTTTGCGCCGGGCTGATCGTTCTGCCGAGGCCGATCCCGGTTTCGGAACTCGCCGCCGTCCTCGATGTCTCGCCGATGGCCACGACCGACATTTGCAACGATCTTGCTCCCGGCATCCAGAACCGGGATGGTTTTCTCGGCCTCGCGGACGAGGATTTCGAGAACCATCTGCGGGAGCGGGCGGGCGTGGCCGCGGACGAAATCCGGGCTGTCGCCGCCGAACGCCTGTCGCGGAACGCTTCGAGCGACGAATACGCCGCCGCCCATGTGGCGAACCTGCTGCGCGCCGCTGGCCGGAACAAGGAGCTTCTGGACCTCGTGGAGCGCGAGCCGGAACCGGATGCGAGGGCGGTCCCCGACCCGGTTCGCCGACGGGAAATCCACGACGGGCGACTGCTCGCCGCCATCGGGGTCTGCCGCGCGGCGGGCGACTCCGCCCGCGCGCTCCGCTTCGTCGCGATCGGCGCGGAGGCGAAGGGGACCGACGAAGCTTTCCGGGACCTGCTGGCCGCCCATCCCCGCCTGACGGCGCGCTTTGCGCGGGACACCGGCGGCCGCCTTATCCTCGGCGACCGCGCCCGCATCGCCCAGCACGGCCCCTTGCTTTGCCACATGATGGCCGAGGACGCCGCGCGGGGCGACGCCGTCGGCGTGCGCGAAAACTGGCGACGGTTGAATGCGTGGTTCGACGCAAGAGACGCCAGACACAAGGCGCGGGCCGAGCACGATCACGACGATCATGATTTCGGCTTCCGCTGGCAATTCGGGCCGGAAGACGGCGCCGCTCTCGTTTACGCCACGGCCTGCCTCGACGGGGCGGAGGCGGCGCTTCGTCATTTTTCCCATGTTCGACCGCTCCGTTTTGCGATCCGGGTCGGCGAGGTCGTCGTGGAACGACTGCTTGCCGAACGGCGCTTCGATCTCGCGGAGGAAATTGCCGCGAAGTGCCGTCCTTCGCGATCCGTGTTCCTTCTCGTTCCGCTGGCGCGGGCCGGCCGGCGGATCGACGTGGATCGGCTCGCGCGCGGTCTCGCGGTTCTGGCGAAGCGCTTCCCTTCGGACCCGAAGAAATCGAGGCGATTCGGTGCCGCGATCGGCGACGAAGCTCCGGAATCCTACGTGGCGGATACCATGCTGAGCGCGGCGGAAATCCTCGCCGGGCGCGGCGTTCACCGGACCGTTTGCGAAACCGTCCTGACGCCCTTTCTCGACCCCGAATTCCGGCGGATCGACAAACGCCGGGCCAGCGAGCACGATATTCCCGCTCTCGACGCGATTCTTCGGTCCTGGTGCCTCGCGCAAGCGATGGACGGCAGGCCGGTCCGCGCGGCGGATGTGTTGACGCCGAGCCCCGACCCCGAACCGAAAGATCGAAAGCGGCCGGACGCGCAAACGCGATACGCGGACGAAGAAGAGCGAAAACTGCGATCCCTCCTGGAGGCTATCGCGCCGCTGTACGTCGCACGGGCGAACGCGATCGTTTCGAGCGAAGGCAACAAAGGCAAATCTCTCCGGATTGAAAATATCGTCGACTCCTTGCCGTCCTATAATTTGTTCCACAACACAATGCGGAACGACAGTTGGGGCTTCCGCGAAAGGCTGTCGTCTATGATGGTGGACTTGATGGCCATTGGCGCCAATGCCGGTGACGTCGCGGATCTTTGTTTCGGCATCAGGGAAAGGATTTTCCCCGGCAACGATTTCGGTATGGACGAGCTTTGCGCGCGGCTTTATCCGATTCCCGCAACACACGACCGACTCCTTTCCACAATCGTTAAAGCGATCGCGATAATGCAGGACGAGCGCTCCAGCGGCACCGACAAAGCCGACTCACTTGCCGATCTCGCGGAATTGTCGATACCGATCGATAAAGATGAGACTACCGCCACCTTCCAAGGCGCTATCGATGCGATCGGCGAGTTGAATATTCATACGATGGATAGGTTTTATTTTCTCGATGCCGTGTCCGGCAACGCCCAAAATACGTTCGCCGAGAACCGCGTCTCCCATGCCTCCAAGGCGGCCGCGTTCGTCGCCGAGGCGGCGGTTCGGCTGCGGGATTACTCGAAGTATTTTCCCTGGACCGAGGCAATGTCGACCGTCGCTCGCCTCGATGTCCCAACCGCCCTTGCCGCCGCCGCGCGCTGGGACGATAGCGAAGTCGCGTATGTCCACACGACATTGCCGGCCGCGATCTCTTTCGGGTTGAAAACCGGCTATCCGAACGCGGCGCAGGCGGCGGCGCTGCTTGGCCTGAACGACTGGCCGGATACCGATGCTTTGCGGTCTGTCATGGAAAAGGCCGTTGAGGAAGGACGCGCGGCCGCCATGGCGGAGGAGTTCGCGCGCGATACTCTGACGGAGCGGATTTCGGGTTCCGCCGAGCTGGAGGCGTTTATCGCCGAGCACGGAGACGGGTATTGGGCGAGGCGGTATGTCGAGCAATCCGAGTTTCTCCGTACCTTGCCGTATGGGCGCAAAGGCGAGGGTGGGACCGCGCCAGCGCACCGGCTACCGGTCGCATCGTTCGTCGAAACCCATGCCTGGCGCCCAGAAGTTTTTTCCGATGGGAGGACGCTTCTCGACGAAGCGGAAATGGTGCTTGAAGCCGTGAGGGAGGCGAAAGGTTTCGCCTCTCTGGGCGACATTCTCGAACGCGCTATCGAATTTGCGCCATCCACCGCGCGCCGACAATGCCTGGACGCCCTCGCGGATATTCTTCGCCAAGAGAAGCGTTCGAGTGTGGCCGATGCCATCCTGAAAGCCGCGACGGACTGGGGCGACCAACCGTCGATCGCGCGATGGCGTAAGGAGAAACTTCCGGCGGCGATCGCCGAGAGCCTGCCGGCTTTCGTAGGGCCGCTGCCTTGGGAAGACGACTGCCTCGGTCCCGCGCTGCAATTGGCCGGCCTTTCCGACGCGGCGGCGCGGGCTGTGCTGCTGGAAGGGATCGAGCGCAACGCCGACAGGCTGGATGTCCGCAAAACCTTCGCCCTGGCGGGCGCCGTCGCGGCGAAGCTCGCGCCGGAGGACGCGGCCGGTCTCCGCGACTGGTATATCGACCGCCTGTTCGAACGCATCCCGGCCGAAACCCGGGAAGCGGTTCCGCCGGCGGAGATCCCCGACACCGCGGCGGGCGGGGTCGGGCGGTTCCTCTACGCCTGCATGGGCGACATCGACCTGCGCCAACGCTGGCGGGCTGCCCATGCCCTCCGGCGCCTCGCGCGGCTGGGAGAGACGGAAACGATCGCGGAAATCGTCGCCTGCTACGGCCGGACCGAGGAACCGGCCTTCCGCATGGGCGAGGCGCCGTTCTACTGGCTGGCGGCGCGCCTGTGGCTCGTCATCGCCCTCGACCGGATCGCCGAGGAGACCCCCGACGCGGCCGCCCCGCACGGGCGGAAGCTCCTCGACATCGCTCTCGACGACGCCTTTCCCCACCTTTTGGTCCGCGACTACGCGGCCGACGCCTGCCGGAAACTGGTTGCGGCCGGACGCCTGCCGCTGGAGCCGCGCGAGACGGAAGCGCTGGCGCGCGTCAACGCCGGCACGCCCGGAACCTCGGTTCACACAGGATCGAGTTACGACTTGTACCATCCTTATGGCGACATCGGCGTGGTCGAAGGTCGCCGGTTTCGTTTCGACGGCGTGGACACGCTGAGATACTGGTACGCCGGATGGCTGGAGGTTTTCGAAAACCTGACGATGCCGGAGTTCCTCGACGCCGCCGAGAATTGGATCGTCGACAAGTGGGGCGTTCGGCCGAGGCCGGGCGACAAATGGCCCCGGCCGATGGACCCACGCCCGGAGCGGTCTGGGAATCGGCATTACAGGATGCATCGCAACAGTCACGGAACCATCCCGACCGTGGACGAATACGCGATATACCTCGAATGGCACGCGATGTGGTGCGCCGCCGGGCAATTGCTCGAAACGCACCGCCTTAGGCCGTCCGAACCGGGACGTTTTTACAGTTTGGCGTCCGAGAAGAGCGCCGGCAAACCGACCCATCCCCCTTACTGGCTCAGCGATTTCGTGGGGCCGAGACCGTTGCAACGGCACAGGTGGCGCGAAGACGCGCCGACGGACGAGGGTTGGCTCGACGGCATCGAGGACGACGATTTCCTCCGCGAACTGTTTCCGGCCGACCGGCCGGACCGGATCGTCGCCGAGGCGTGGATCGAGACAGAACTTGGCGCGGGCGAGGAAAAGATTTCGGTCTCGACCGCGCTGGTTTCGCCCGACACCGCCCGCGCGCTCGTTCGGGCGTTGCAAACGGCGGAGAACCACTGGGATTTCCACCTGTGCCCGGAGGGGCACGAACACGAAATCGCCGAGCCGGATTATCTGCTGCGCGGCTGGCTCGCCGAGAACCACGGAGATTCGGGCTACGACGACAAGGATCCGTATCGCAATCGCCGAGGGTTCGCCACATTGCCCTATGTCCCGGGCGCGGCCGTTACGGCCGCGCTGGGGCTGGAGCGCCGATTGCGCGACGGACGCGTGGAATGGGTTCGCGCCGGCGGCGAACCGGCCTTCGTCCACGAGGCCTGGGGACGCCGCGAGGACGAGGAGGACCGCGTGTCGTTGGGCTTCCGGTGCTCCGGGCGCAGGCTGTCGGTCGGCGGGGACGATCTGGCGGCGTTCCTGGAGGCGCGCGGTCTCGACCTGATCGCCGAAGTCACGATAACCCGGCGCGAAGGACGACCAGGGGAGCGCTCCCATGATCCGCAAAACGCAAGGAACGCCGCATTCGACCGCATCTTCCTCCTCCGGCGATCCGGCGCCGTCGAGCTTGCCGAACGATGTCTTGAACCTTGGCGACCGGATCGTCCGTGAGCTCGGTCTCGTTTCGAGCGTCGATACGCTTGGCCGCTGGATGGCGCACCGCCTGGCGGAAACGATCGGGGAAGCGAAAAACGCCGAGGGCGAAGAGCGGGAGCGGACGCGTCGCCGCGCGGCCGATCTCGTTATCCGGCTCCGGGCGCGGGCGGCGACCCTTCCGGGCGATGGGGGCCAACTCTCATGGGTCGAGGCGGCCCTGGAGCCAGTCCGGCGGCCGGGGCCGCGCGACGACGCGGATCGTCAGCCGCGCGCCGGGCCGGGCGGGAAGGCGGGGCGGTCGATTTCGCGGAGGCGCGTGTCGAGGTCGTAGGCCCGCGACGCCATCAGGCGTTCGAAGAGTTCGAGGCCCTCGACGCGGGTTTCCGGGATGCGGTGGAGCGTCAGCGCGATGTCGGCCAGGTGTCCCCCCTCGATCCCACCGATCCGGGGCCCAGGTTTGCCCGGCTCCGATCCGGCGCCGGCCGCCAAAGCCTTGGCGACCTTGTGAGCCAAGCGCGGGTTCCACACGGCCCGCAACAGCGCCTTCAACCCTTTCAGGACGAAAAACATCTCCTTGCGGAGAATTTCCGGCCGTTCGAGGAACGCTTCGAGCAGTCGGCGCGTGAAGTCGTCCGGCGGCGGCCCGTCCTTCGCCAGAAAGACCGAGCCGAGCGCGTTCGCAATCGCGCCCTCCGCGTTTCGGGCGAGGCGGATCAGCAGCGGGGTTGTCGGCGCGCGCAAAGATGGCTCGCGCCAGCCGGCGGCCAGCGTGTAGGCGAGGCCCGCGCGCAATCCCTCGGCGACGGCGGGTTCGCGGCCGGCGGCGGCCATGTGGCGCTCGACCCGGTCGGCCGCGGCCGCGTTCCCAGGCGCGCGGCAGAGTTTCAGGGCCGCGATCTCTCCGGCGGCTTGCGGGCCGTCCGCCCAATCGCCGACGATCCAGCGGTCGAGGATGCGGTCGAGCAGGTCGTCGGGCATCCAGTGTTCGACATCCGCGACCGCGCGGACGCCCGCCTCGTCGTCGAACACGGCGGGGAACCGATCGACAAACGCGCGCAAGAAGTCCACCGCCATTGTCCCGTTGGCCCATTCCAGGCTCTGGAAGTACAGGCCCATGGCCTTCCAAACTTCCGGGTTCTCCGGGCGGTCCAAATGGCGTCTCAGAATATCCAGCCAACGGTCCGCGTCCGGCGGCTCGCGTTGGAGAAAACCATCCATCAGAGCTTCGAGGAACGGATAGTTGCCATGCGGAACGGCCGCCCACCCGCTCATGCCCCACAAAAGGCTCGCGTCGCTCCTTTCCTTGCCGTCCGTGTCGCCGGCGCCAACGGATCGAGGTCCGGACGGGTCCTCCGGGGCGCGCCAATCGACGATCCAGCCTTCGAGCATGTCGCACGTCGGATCGTCGAGGCCGTCCGGGCGGCGGGCGACCGCCCGCAAGCATCGCGCGGCGTCCTCCCGAAACTCTTGCGACGCAAACCCGCGCCGGTCGAGGTCGCGCACGAGGGCGACCAGCGTTTCCGCCGGGACCGCGCTTCCGCCCAACGCCGCCAGGGCCGCGCCCGCCGGCCGTTCGGTCTGGCCCGGCTGGAAGCGGGGGACGATGTTCAAGGCCCGGTCCGGCTCCGCCCTGGTGAATTCGGCGAACTCTCGGGACGCCTGAACGCTGCCGCCCAAATGTTCCGCCCAATCGCGCGTCGGATGATGCCATTCGCTATTGTCGGTCAACTTCTCGAAAAGTGACAGGATATGTTCGTCCGATGCCTTTTTCATCTGGTCGGTGGACATCGGATTTTCGATTATGGTCCCCTTGAAATGTTGTTCGGAGACTTCCTTGTGATTCGGAAAAGCCCTCTCTTCCTGAAGCAGGAGCCGTTGCCCCACGGGAGACAGGAGGCCGAACGGGAAGTAGCGCAGGAGGGTCAGGCGATCCTCGCGCGACCGCTTCAAGCGACGAAAACGAGTTTCGGCGATGTCTTTGGGCAAGATGCGCCGATACGGCGACCAGGCGACGATCGCGTCTTCGAGGCGGCGGGCGTCCGCTTGGCCCAGGGCCGGCGCGACCGCCCGGATCAGCGCGCCGCTGACGCCGTGCCTATCCGGCCAGCCACCGAGGGCGAAACGCCGCGAGTCCTCGAGGAGATAGTCGAGAACGGCCTTCGGGCGCTCGGCGGCGACTTCTCTGAGGCCGATAACCAGAAGCGTGTGAAGGATCTCGATATCGGTGTCCTTCTTATCGTTGACGAAATCGACAAAATTCGCCGTATCCATTTTGGAGAATTCCCGGATTGCGACTTCGATAGCATTTTCAAGATACGATCTGCTTGATTTATAATCAGGAAACAAAAAATGAGGACGTCGGCGGTACTTATTAAGTTTCTTATTTTTAGTAATAATCGATTTTTCGATAATTTCGATGAGGCAAGGCCAAATTCGTTCGAGAAAAATCTTCGGCGCCTTCATGACAATTTTGTCGACGCCATACCAGTCGGAGTCCACGTCACCACGGAAAATGCGCTCCAAGGACTGTTTGTCGCCCGTCGCTTTCCGGGTTTCCGTCCACAGGCGGCGAACGATAACGCCGAGGGCCGCTTCCGGTTCGGACTCGGACAGTCGTTTGGCAAGCTGCACAATCTCGAACCTACCGATCGTTTGCCGGTCGGCCAGCATGTTGGCGATGTCGATGCTCCGCTTGTCCCACGCATCCAGGGCGCGCATGATGAAGTACACATTCCCGTCGCGGCATTCGTCGGGCAACCAGTACTTTTCCATGAGGGACAGCACGGTTTCCCGGTCGAACGCGACCGCTCTGCCCAAGAGGATGGCGGCCATGCCCGCATGTTCGGAATCCGCCATCAGGCCCGGCAGCCGCCCGCGCAACCGCGCGAACCAGTCCGGGTTCCCGGCGATCGCCTGGAGGACCCGCGCGCGGCGCGCCGGATCGTCCAGCAGGGGGAGCAACCGGCCGGCCTCCTCGTCGGTCGGGCGGTCGGCCTGGCCGAGGAAGGCGATCAGGAGGTCGCGCAGATGCGGCCGCAAGCCCTGTCGCGCCCACAGCCGGCCGAACTCCCGCCGGTACATCGCCGGGTCGGCGGCGCGGAGCCAGGCCAGCGCGCTCCACAACACCGGGCGGACGAACAGGGATTCCTGTTTTTCCTCCAGCACGTAATCGGCGAGGGACTGTCCGGTCCGCGCGAAGGCCCGCGCGCGCAGGAAGTCGAACACGGTCTGGTGGCGAAAGGCGATTCGGAAGCCGTTCGCGGAGCGGACCAGGAAACCGTCCGCCTCCAGCGCCTTCAGTTCGGCCCGGAACCGCGCCTCGAAGCGGGCGGCGGCGAGTTCGAGTTCCTCCTCCTTCGCCATGGCGATGGCGACCGCCTCGGCCGCCGCGACCGCGCCTTCGCCGCGCTCGCTCGCCAGGCGCCCGACCGCCCGCTCCAGCAGGCCGTGGTAGGTGTCGAAGGCCGGCGCGCCCTCCGTGGCGTCGGCGTGTTCGAGGAACAGCGCGAGATGCTGCGGCGCGCGCAGGACCTCGCGGGCCTCGTCGCTCCAGCCGCCTGTGTCGAACCCGCGCGCCGCCAGCAGCGGCTCCACCCGTTCCCAGGGCGGGAGCGGCAGGTCGATCCTCTCCGCCTCCAGCGTGTTCAGCCGGACATCGTGCTCGAACTCGAACGCGCGGCACGACACGATAACCCGGAGGTTCGGCGTCCCGCGGAGGCCGTTCGCCAGCGCGAGCAGGGCGGAGAGGCGCCCGGCGCGCGTGTCCATCAGGTCGGCCAGCGCGTCCAGCTGGTCGATCAGGACGACGACGCGCCGCTCCTCCGCGAGTTGTCTCAGCGCCGCGACCGCCGGGACCGGGCAGCCGATCCATTCGTCGATGTCGTCGAGCGTCGCCATGTCGCGGGGCGCGCGATCCGCCTTGATCGCCAGCAGGATCGCGCCGTCCGCGCGCAGCCGCGCGCCGAGGCGGGCCAGCAGCGCCGACTTGCCGCTTCCCGGCGCGCCCAGCAGCGCGACGACCGACGGCTCCTCGGCCGGCGCCAGTTCGCGCAGCCGGTCGAGTTCCGGGCGTTCGATCCACGCGCCGTCGATCTCCGTCGGCCAGTCGAGCAAGGCGCGCGACGCGGCGCCGAAGGCGTGCTCCACCGCCGCCGTTTCGGCGGGCGAGAGGGGCGGCGGCGCGTTCGGGGCCGGGGCGGCGGGCGATGCTCCGTCCGGGCGGAGAGAGGGCGGCGCGAGGCGGCCGAGCGCGGAAATCGGAACGGAAACCCTGGTGCTCTTGTCGAACAGTCGAAGGAAGCCGGCCCGGGAGAGCCATCTGTCGCGGTCCTCGGTCGCGACGGTCCATGCTTCCGCGTGGAGGCTGTCCAGCACCCGCTCGGCGTCCGGCGCGGAGACGCCCTTGCGGTCGCCGTGTTCCACGAGCCGGTCGAGAACGCTTTGGCGAACCTCCTCCGTATCCGCCGCGTCCGTGTCCCACTCGATGGGCCGGACGACCTCGCTCAGGAATTCGTCCAGCGAGCAACCGGCGAGGAATTCCCGAAGGTCCTCCGGCAAGCGCTCTTCCGCGATCAGGAACGCGCGCAGGGCCGTCAAATCCGCCTTTTGCCGCGCCGGGTCGGCGTCGTTCGCGGCCCGCCGCCAGAGTTCGATGCCGGGCAACCCCCGCCCGAACGGATCGGGCCGCTCCCGGCCCACGCGCGAAGTCGTCAGGTATCGGAACAGCACCCGCCGGTCCGGGTTGCGCCGGCGATGCGCCCAGAAATTCCCGATCGCTTGCACGACGCCGGGCGACCGCAGGGTCACGGTCCCGGACCGCGCGGTGTCCTTCGCCTGCGTCGCCGTCGCGCCGTCGGGGCCGATCAGGTCGAAATCCTCCGCCCCTTCGAGGAAGAGATCCTCCCCGTCCACCAGCCCGATCCAGGCCAGCACCGAGCGCCATATCTGGTAGTCGTAACCGCGCATCGCCCCCGTCGCCTCCCGCGCGGGGTCGTTGCGAAGCGGTTCGGGCCGCGCGTCGGGGGAGTCCATGTTCGCGGACGCTCCGTCCTTCGTCGCAAATCGGGAGCCGGCCGGCCGCGGACCGCCGCCGGCCGAGGCGCCATCCTGACACATCCGGCCCGGCGTTTCAGCCGGCGAGGCGGCGCGAACGCCGGCCCCCGGGGCTTCCCGCGCGGGCGGGGCGGGCGTATATCTCCGGCGCGGGTTTCGGCCCTTCGCGGGCGCGGGCACGGTGGGCGGGAGCGGGATGCAGTTCGTTACGAACGGGCCGGAGGTTCCCGAACGGCTGGTCCGGGCGCACGAGGACGGCCGAGTTGTCTTCTTCTGCGGCGCCGGGATTTCCTACCCGGCGGGCCTGCCCGGTTTCGCCGGGCTGGTCGCGCGGCTGCGCGCCGCGGCGCCGGTCGAGGACGCCGCGATCGACGCGGCGGTAAGGGACAGGCAATACGACCGGGCGATCGGCCTGCTGGAGGAGCGGGCCGTCGGCGGCCGCGAGGCGGTGCGCAAAGAGCTGGCCGAAATCCTCGCGCCGGACCTCGACCGGCCTGGCGCCACCGCGACGCACGAGGCGCTGCTGACGCTGGGCCGGGAGCGCGGGAGCGGCCGCGCGCGCCTTGTCACCACGAACTTCGACCGCCTGTTCGAGGCGGCGATCGGGGCCGGGGACCTCGATGTCGAACGTTTCGCGGCACCCCTGTTGCCTCCGCCGAAGCGAAGCTGGAGCGGCCTGGCCTACCTGCACGGTCTGCTTCCAGCCGAACCGGATCCCGGCGCGCTGGATCGCCTTGTGGTCTCCAGCGGGGATTTCGGCCTCGCTTATCTGAACGACGGCTGGGCGGCGCGGTTCGTCGGCGGACTGTTCCGCAACTTCACGGTCTGCTTCGTCGGCTACAGCCTCGAAGACCCGGTGCTGCGCTACATGACGGACGCCCTGGCCGCCGACCGGCTGATGGGCGAAGCGTCCCGCGAGATGTTCGCTTTCGCCGGCCATCCGGAAGGCGGCGGGGACGCGGCCGTCGCCGAATGGCGGGCGAAAAACGTGACGCCGGTTCCGTATCCGGAGACCGGCGGCCATGCCCGCTTGCACGAGACGCTGCGCGAATGGGCGAGGGTCTACGCCGAGGGGATCGCCGGCAAGGAGCGGATCGTTGCCGAGCACGCGCATCGAAACCCTTCCGGGAGCACGGCGGAGGACAACTTCGTCGGCCGGACGATGTGGGCGTTGAGCGACCCCAGCGGGGCGCCGGCGCGGCGTTTCGCGGAACTCGATCCTGTGCCGTCGCTGGCCTGGCTGGGGCCGCTCTTCGAGGATCGTTACGGCGCGGCCGATCTCGCCCGCTTCGGCGTGGCGCCGGGCGAGCGGGAGGACGACAAGCTTGCGTTCGGCCTGCTCCGCCGGCCGACGCCCCACGCGCTCGCGCCCCGGATGGGGTTGACGGTCGAACACGCCGCCAATGGCGGTTGGGACGATCGGATGCGATTCCTGGCGTGGTGGCTGACCCGCCATCTCGACGATCCGAAGCTTGTCCTGTGGTTGGCCGCGCGCGGCGGCGCGCTCCACCCGAATTTCGCCGAGGCGGTCGAGCGGCGGCTGCGCGAGCTTCGCAGTCTCGAACGCGAGGGCAAGACGGACGAACTGGAGCGCATCCGCGCCAACGCGCCCCACGCGATCCCGAGGCCGGCGATGCGCAAGCTTTGGGATTTGTTGCTTGCCGGGAGGGTGGGGCCGGAGATGTCGATGACGCACGCCATGTACGACTGGCTGGAACGGCTGGACCGCGACGGACCGACGCCCGGTTCGCGGTTGAAGCTGCGCGCGCTGCTGGCGCCGCGCGTCTTGTTGCGGCCGCCTTGGGACTGGGATATCGGCGAAGAGCGAGCCGCCGATACCGGCCGGATCGACGATCTCGTGGATTGGGAAATGGCGTTGTCTTTGAAAGATGCGCATTCGGCTTTCGGAAATGCGAAATCCGAGAATGGACATTGGCGGAGCGTACTGCCGGAATTGCTCGATGATTTCCACATGCTGCTGCGCGATCTCATGGACCTGTTCCGCGAACTCGGCGGAGCCGACGACCGGGAAGACCGCTCCTGCTTCGACCAGCCCTCGATCTCCGAACACGAGCAGAATCGAAGGTTTCACGATTGGACCGCCTTGATCGATCTCGCGCGCGACGCCTGGCTCGAAACGGCGCGAACCGATCCGGACCGGGCGAGGCGCGTCGCCGAAGCATGGAGCTGCGCGCCCTATCCGGTGTTCCGGCGCCTCGCCTTCTTCGCCGCGGCGCAAGACGACGGCCCGATCCCGCCCCGACAGGGCCTCGACTGGCTGTTGACCGACGAGCACTGGTGGCTTTGGTTCGTGGAAACCCAACGCGAAGCGATGCGCCTGCTGGCCGCGCTGGCGCCGAAACTGGACGCCGAATCGCGCGCCGAACTCGAAAGCGCCATCCTTGCCGGACCGCCCGGCGAGATGTTCGAGCCATCCGCCGATCCCGATCATTTGGCCGAGGAGATCGACCGCGACATATGGCTCCGCCTCGGCGGTCTGGAGAAATCCGGCGCGGCCTTGGGGCCGGCCGCGCGAGATAGGCTGGAAGCCATTCGGACGCGGCATCCCGATTGGCCCAGATGCCCGGAAGAACGCGACGAGTTCCCCATGTGGTTTGGGCCAGTGGAAGTGGGCGTCCGATCGTCCGCCTCGATGCGCACGCCGCGGCGACGCCCTGAGTTGGCGGCGTGGTTGAGGGATCGTCCCGAACCGGACGACTTCAGAGAGGACGATTGGCCCCGGCGATGCAAGGACGACTTTCCGACCGCCGCTTGCGCGCTGTGCGCGCTCGCCAGGGAGGGCGTTTGGCCCGCTGGCCGTTGGACCCAAGCATTGCGCGTTTGGTGTCGAGGAAATCAGGCGGCGCGCTCATGGCGCTACATGAGCCCCGCGCTTCTCGAAGCGCCGGCCGATGCGCTGGGATCGTTCGCGCCCGCCCTCTCCAGGTGGCTCGCGGCCGCCGCCAAACTGCCCGCCCTGGACGAGCCGCGGTTCTTCGACCTTTGCCGGCGCGTTCTGGCGGCGAGCGAGGAAGAAGACGCGGACGAGACCGACCGCGATCCGTTGAACACGGCGATCGACCGTCCGGCGGGAATCGTCACGGAGGCGTTGCTGGTCCTCCGGGGCCGGACTCCGCCGGAGGACGGACAGGGATTGCCGGCCGATCTTGCGCCGATATTCACCGAACTTTGCGACACCGAGGTCCGACGGTTCCGCCATGGGCGCGTTGTGTTGGCGTCCCGCGCCCAGTTCCTGTTTCGCGTCGACCGGCCATGGACGGAGAAACATCTCTTGCCGTTGTTCGACTGGGACCGTGACAACGCTGAGGCGCGAGGGGCTTGGAGCGGCTTCCTCTGGTCGCCGCGCTTGGAGCGATCCTCGCTCACGGCGATAAAGGAGCCGTTTCTCGAAACTTCGCATCATTACGACGGTCTTGGCACGTTCCGCTCGAACTATGTTCGCCTCCTTACGTTCGCCGCTCTCGAATTCGACGACCTGTTCGACGAATCGGAGTTGCGAGGCGCGACCGCGAACCTGCCGGAAAACGGGCTGCTGGAGGCGGCGCGGGCGGTCGGGGACGCGCTGAAGGCCGCCGGGGATCGGCGCGCCGAGTATTGGCGGAACCGCGTTTCGCCGTACTTTCGGAAGGTCTGGCCGCAAGCGGCGGCTCGCCGAACGCCGGCGGTCTCCGGCAGGCTCGCCAGACTTTGCATCGAGGCGGGAGACGCTTTCCCGCTGGCGGTCGAGGAGCTTCGGTATTGGTTGGGGTCGAGGGAAAATTATTCGAGCTTGGGCCATTTTCTCGTAGACTCGGGTTTGTGCGAAAGATTCCCGGACGCCGCCCTGGATTTTCTGGATCGAACGATCGGGGACGAGACCCAATACCTTTACAAACTCGCCGATTGCCTCCGACAAATCCTGGCCGCGAAGCCCGAACTGGAACACGACCGGCAATACCGCGACCTCCGCGAACGCCTCCGCCGCAACGGATTGCTCCCCTGACCCGCCCTGCCCCGGCCCGCGCCGTCACGCCACCGGCAGCGCCCATGCGGGGTCCCATTGCTCCGGCGCGATGTCGAGCAGATCGACCGTTCCGCCGGCGTGGTGGACCCGCAGATGGCCTTCCGGCCCCGCGCCCGCGCCCGTCACGGCGCCCTCGAAGGCGAGCCGATCGCCCTCGGCCGGGTCGAAATCGCGCACGACATCGGCGCCGCCCTCGGAGAAGTGGAAGACATCCGCGCCGGCCCCGCCTTCCAGCGTGTCGTCGCCGGACCCGCCCCGCAGCAGGTCGTTCCCCTCGTCGCCGTAAAGCGCGTCGTTTCCCCGCCCGCCGTCCGCCGCGTCGTCGCCCTTGCCGCCGTACAGCGCGTCGGCGCCGGTTTCGCCGCGCAGTTCGTCGGAGCCGCGGTTTCCGTAGAGCACATCGTCGCCGCCGCCGCCCCAAAGCGTTTCGACCCCGTCGCGCATCCTCGGTTCGGGATCGCCGGCCGTCGCGCGCGGCGGCCCCGCGTTCTGGCCGCCGTAAAGCGTGTCGTTCCCCTCGCCGCCGACCGCTCGGTCGAGGCCCTTGTTGCCGTAAAGGATGTCGGCGCCGGCGCCGCCGTCGAGAGTATCGGCGTCGTTCCCGCCATGGAGGATGTCGCCGCCGGCGAGGCCGATCAGGACATCGGCGCCGTGCTCTCCGTGGAAAACATCCGCCCCCGCGCCGTGTTCGCGCCCGATGACATAGTCGTCGCCGCCGCCCGCGTGGATGGTCGATCCCGCCGTCCGCGCGAACAGCACATCGTCGCTGTCGCCCGTGGGGGAAACGTAAACCGCCGGCGCGCCGTAGATATACTGAAGCGCGGCTGTTTCCTTAATCAGGTAATTGTCATAGTAAAAAAAATCCCGCAAATACGGTTCCATCAATGCCGTGCCCTGCAAATGCGACGTATACGGCACTTCGTAACCGGACAAGCGGCCGTCCGTCTCCCGGACATGCGCCAGACCGGTCGCGTGACCGAGTTCATGGAAAACGAGCACGGCGGCTTCTTCGACCGAAAAAGCGTAAACATCGTAAATATCGAGTCTCACTTCGACGATACCAGCAGAACTAGAAGAATTGAATGCCGCCCCCAACACGCCATGTGTCTTGTCGATATATCGTTCATTAAACCAAATGTCCGAGTTGAAATAATTCGACTCGGAAACGAATACTATGTTCGCCGCACGACTGAACATACTGGTGTTGAGAATATCCATAAACCAACCCGGCATATCCCACACCCGAACGACAGCGCCATCGCCGAAATTTTCCATTTCGTTGAAAATCGGGTTTTGCGCATAAATCCTGGGCGCGTCGTCGAGATACGGGTTGCGCGCGGCCCCCCCGTGCATCTCCGCCTCGTTCAGGCCCGCCCGCCGGCAGAGCTCGCACATCGAAGGTCTCCCCGCGCGATTGCGTTCCGGCCCCGGCGTATGCCGGACCGCCGGGAGCGTCCGACGACTCCGGGCCGGGAGTCAACGGCAAAAGCCGCGGCCCGGGGCGCGAACGCCCGCGCGCGCTATCGTAAACATACCTGGGAGTCATTATGGGACCGGTAGATCATTAGGTATGCGATCGTTCGATCGAATTTGTTGACAGAACCGCCTTGCGTATGCCCGAAATCCGCTTCGTTCGTCACAGGCGGACGGCGCGACGCAAATTGGAGACTCCCGATGGCCGGCTACCTGTTCCCGCTGGATTCCCTGTTCCTCACCGGCGAGCCGAAGCCGATTTTCGGCGGCGGAACGACCCTCGGCCCGGGCAACGACGAGTACTCCGGCGGCGATGGCGACGACGCAATCGACGGCGGGGCTGGGAACGACACGCTTTACGGCTTGGCCGGGGACGACCGGCTCGCGGGCGGGGAGGGCGACGACTCGCTGGTCGGCGGCGCGGGCGACGACATACTGCTCGGCCGGGTCGGCGGCGACACGCTGTCGGGCGACATAGGCAGCGATTCGCTGTACGGCGGCGATGGCGACGACCTGCTCCGCGGCGGCAAGGGCAACGACATCCTCATGGGCGGCGCCGGCGCCGATTCGCTGTACGGCGGCGACGGGGCGGACACGTTCCTCGTGACCGATGCGAACAACGCGCGGGACGCCGGCGCGGAAGACAAGGTCCTGATCTGGAGTGCGGACAACCGCGACGACCTGCTGGTCGGCCGCGACGGCGACGACACGATGTACGGCAACGGTGGGCGCGACACGCTCTCCGCCGGCGCGGGCGACGACATTCTTTACGGCGGTGGGGGCGACGATGTGCTTTCCGGCCAGGCCGGCACGGACCTGCTCGACGGCGGCGAGGGGAGCGACACGCTGGACGGCGGCTCCTGGGGCGACGACACGCTCTCCGGCGGGGAGGGCGACGACCTGCTGCGCGCCGACAAGGGTTCGGACCGCCTCGACGGCGGCGGGGGCGCGGACACGCTTTCCGGCGGCGGCGGCTGGGATGTTCTCGACGGCGGCGCGGAGGACGATCTGCTCGACGGCGGCGGCCTGCACGACGCGCTGTACGGCGGCGGCGGGGACGACACGCTCTCCGGCGGCAAGGGCAACGACGCGCTTTACGGCGGCTCCGGCGCCGACACGCTGCATGGCGGCGAGGGGGCCGACACCTTCTACATCGACAACGCCGACAAGATCGTCGACCTGGAGGCCGGGAAGGACGCCGTGGTCTTCTGGGGCACGGACGGGGCCGACACGCTGACCGGCACGGACGGCGCCGACACGATGCACGGCAACGGCGGGAGCGACCTTCTCTCCGGCAAGGGCGGGAACGACATCCTGTACGGCAACGCCGGCGCCGACACGCTCTCCGGCGGCAAGGGCAACGACGCGCTGTACGGCGGCGCCGGGGCCGATACGCTGCATGGCGGCGCCGGAAACGACACCTTCTACATCGACAACGCCGACAAGATCGAGGACCGGGAGGCCGGGAAGGATGTCGTGATCTTCTGGGGCACGGAGGGCGACGACACGCTGACCGGCACGGACGGCGTCGACACGATGCACGGCAACGGCGGCGACGACCTTCTGTCCGGCGAGGGCGGCGACGACATCTTGTACGGCGGCGGCGGAGACGACACGCTCTCTGGCGGCGCGGGGAACGACGCGCTCTACGGCGGCGCCGGGACCGATTCGCTGTACGGCGGCGACGGCGCCGACACCTTCTATGTCGAAAGAGAGGCGGAGGCGGCGGACACGCTCGCTCCCGAGGACCGGCTCGTCTTCTGGGGCACGGACGGCGACGACACGCTGACCGGCCGCGCCGTGGCCGACACGATGCACGGCAACGGCGGGAACGACATCCTGTACGGCAATGCCGGCGACGACATCCTGTACGGCAACGGCGGGACCGATTCGCTATATGGGGGCGCGGGGGCCGATATCTTCTACGTGCAAAGCCCGAACGAGATTAAGGACCTGCACATCGGCGGCGTGGACGATGTCGTGGTCTTCTGGGGCACGGGGGGTGCCGACGCGCTTACCGGCACGAGCGACGCCGACACGATGCATGGCAACGGCGGGAACGACACGATCTCCGGCGAGGACGGAAACGATGTCCTCTCCGGCAACGCCGGGAACGACATCCTCTACGGCGGCGACGGGGTGGACACGCTCGACGGCGGCGCGGGGAACGACGCGCTTTACGGCGACGAGGGGAACGACGCGCCTCGCGGCGACGAGGGGTGGCGCAACGCGCTGGCTGGCGGCGACGGGGCCGACACGCTTTACGGCGGTAGCGAAAACGATGCGCTCTGGGGCCAGGATGGGAACGATGTCCTTCACGGCGGCGGCGGCAACGACGAGCTTTATGGCGGCAAGGAAGCCGATACACTCTCCGGCGGCGGCGGGAACGACACTATCGCCGGCGAGGGTGGTAACGATCTCCTCCGCGGCGGCGGGAACGACGACGATCTCTTTGGCAACGACGGGGACGACACGCTCTCCGGCGACGCGGGGGACGATGACCTCTCTGGCGGACTCCGGAACGATCTGCTCGACGGCGGCGAGGGCGACGACACGCTGTCTGGCATGGACGGAGTCGACACGTTGTCGGGCGGCGGCGGGAACGACCGGCTGATCAACGAGGGGGGAACCCACGAATTGTTCGGCGGCCCCGACGCGGACACTTTCGTTACCTTGCTCATCGATCCGGATTGGGACTTCGACAGGGCGCAAGGAGATTGGCACGAGCCCCTGGGAAGACAGGTGGCCGATACGATTTCCGGCTCGGCGGAAGCCGACACCATGCATGGCGCCGGCGGGGACGATCTTCTCTCCGGCGGCGCCGGAAACGATGTGCTGTATGGCGGCACGGGTCCCGGCGTCTCCGGCGGCGAGACGGGCGCCGGCGCCGCCGGCGCGACGGACGGCGACGGGAGCGACACGCTTTCCGGCGGTAGCGGTGACGACACCTTGTCCGGCGGCGCCGGAAACGATGTCCTGCACGGCGGCGCGGATTCCGACGCGCTGTACGGCGGGGCGGGCGATGACCTGATGTACGGCAATGCGGGAAATGACGTTTTGTATGGCGGCGCGGGAACCGATACGCTTTACGGTGGCGCGGGGGCCGATGTGTTCCATGTCGAGAGCGCGTCCGAGGTCGCGGACTTCGACGAAGCCGAGGGCGACCGTATCGTGCTGGTCGGTCAGGCGCCGTTTGAGACCTTTGTCGGCGAGGCCTGACCGCCCGGACGGCGCATTTTCAGAGGCGAGAGGGAGGCGCGCGATGGTTCAGGGCACCGATGGGAACGATACGATCTCCGGCGGTGACGGTGTCGACTGGATTGGCGGCCTTGGCGGCGATGACCTCGTTTTTGGCTTCGGCGGCAGCGATCTCCTGTACGGCGGCGAAGGAGCCGACACCCTTTCCGGCGGCGACGGCGATGACCGTCTCAAGGGCGAAGGCGGGAACGACCTCCTCCATGGCGGCGCCGGAAACGACTACCTGGGCGGAGGTTCGGGGGACGACACGCTCTCCGGCGACGGGGGAGACGACAAACTCGAAGGCCACGGCGGGAACGATGTCCTTCACGGCGGCGCGGACGACGATTGGCTCGAGGCCGGCGACGGCAACGACATCCTGTACGGGAACGCCGGCAAGGACGACCTTTACGGCCGAGCCGGGGACGACACGCTGTCCGGCGGGGCCGGGAACGACATCCTTGCCGGCGGCGACGGAACCGACGCGCTCCATGGCGGCGCCGGCGTCGACAAATTCTACGTGGAGAGCCTGGACGAAATCGAGGACCTGAACGCCGAGGATATCGTCGTCTTCTGGGGCACCAGCGGAAACGACACGCTGACCGGCCGGGCCGTGGCCGACACGATGTCCGGCTTCATGGGCGACGACACGCTCTCGGGCGGCGGCGGGAACGACTTCCTCGATGGCGAATTCGGTTCGGACGCGCTCCATGGCGGCGACGGCGACGACACGTTGTCCGAAAGGTATTCCGGGAACGACACGCTCTCCGGCGGCGGGGGGAACGACTGGCTGTACGGCGGGAGCGCCCGTTACGTCGGGACGACCGACGACGATGTGCTCGACGGCGGTTCGGGGAACGACACTCTGGACGGCGGCGGCGGTAACGATGTGCTTTCGGGCGGCGCCGACGACGACATCCTCTACGGCAACGCCGGCGACACGCTGCACGGCGGCGCGGGGAACGACACGTTCTACCTGGCGAGCGGGGCGGACACCGCCAATGTCTTCGCCGCCGGCGGCTATGTCGCGGCCGACGACACGATCGTTTGGCTTTCCGGCGCCGGGAACCTCGCGCAGGCCCCGCCGGGCGGCGGCGCGGACGACGGCGCGGGCGACGACGCGGACGACGGCGTCCTGAAGCTGGGCGACGGGAACGACATCCATACCGGGGGTCCGGGCGGCGACTCGGTGGACGGGGGCGGCGGCGACGACCTGGTTTACGGCCTCGGCGGCGGCGACCGTCTGTCGGGCGGCTCCGGGAACGACACGCTGTCGGGCGGCGCGGGCGACGACCGGCTCTACGGCGGGGCCGGCGGCGACCGGCTGCATGGCGAGGGCGGCCGCGACTCGCTCTACGGCGGCGGCGATGGCGACCTGCTCGACGGCGGCTCCGGGACGGATTTCCTCTGGGGCGAGGACGGCGACGACACGCTGTCCGGCGGCGAGGGGATCGATTACCTGATCGGCGGCGAAGGCAACGACCTTCTCGCCGGCGGCGGCGCGGGCGACCGTCTCGACGGCCGGGGCGGCGCCGACACGCTGCATGGCGGCGCCGGGGCGGACGAGCTTCGCGGCGGCGCGGGCAACGACACGCTTTCGGGCGGCGCGGGGAACGACCGTCTTTACGGCGGGGAAGGGACGGACGCGCTGCATGGCGGCGCCGGGTCGGACACTTTCCATGTGGAGAGCCTGGACGAGATCGAGGACCTGGCTGAGGGAACCGACTTCGTCGTCTTCTGGGGCGGCGGCGGGAACGACGCGCTGACCGGCCGGGCGGCGGACGACGAGATGTACGGCCGCGCGGGGAACGACACGCTTTCGGGCGGCGGCGGGAACGACCTGCTCGACGGGGGGCCGGGGGACGACGCGCTGTACGGCGGCGCCGGGGCGGACATCCTCTACGGCAACGCCGGCGACACGCTGCACGGGGGCGCCGGGTCCGACACCTTCTACCTGGCGGGCGGGACGGACACGGCGTCGGTGTTCGCGGCCGGCGGCCATGTCGCGGGCGAGGACACGATCCTGTGGCTGGACTCCGGCGGGAGCGTCTCCGCCGACGAGACGATTTCGGGCGGCGGCGGCGGGGACCTGCTCACCGGCGGGGGCGGCGGGGACCTGCTCGATGGCGGCGGCGGCGACGACCTGCTGTACGGCAACCGGGGGCACGACACGCTTGTCGGCTCGTCCGGGGCGGACGCGCTTTACGGCGGCAGGGACGACGACCTGCTGTACGGCAACGCCGGCGGCGACGTGCTCCACGGCAACAAGGGCGCGGACACGCTGTACGGCGGGGCGGGCGACGACACCTTGCATGGCGGTGCGGGAACCGACACATTGTATGGCGGGGCGGGGGCGGATGTGTTCCACGTCGAGAGCGCGTCGGAGGTCGCGGACTTCGACGCCTCCGAGGGCGACCGCATCGTCCTGATCGCGCAGCCCCCGTCGGAGACCGTCGGCGGCGAGACCTGACCCGGCGCGTCCGCGCGCCCGCTCGCTGGCATATCCCGAAGTTCGTATCCAATCTATGGATCATTAGGTATGCGATCGTTCGCTTGCCCGTGTTGACGGGGCTGCTTTGCGTATGCCCGGAATCCGGCGCCTTCGCGACACGCGAACGGCGGGCCGCAAGCTTTGGAGACGAACCGATGCCGAATTTCCCGTTGCCGCTCAACGCCCTGCTCTCCTCCGGCCAGGCCCTGGAGCCCGTCTTCGGCGCGCCGGTCGCGGGTCCGGCCAACGCCCCGAGATCCGGCACGGCCGGGGACGACCGCTTCGCGGGCGGCAAGGGCGACGACCTGCTTTACGGCGGCAAGGGCAACGACACCCTGCTCGGCGGGGCGGGGAACGACACGCTGTCGGGCGGCGCCGACAACGACCTGCTTTACGGGGGCGCCGACAACGACCTGCTTTACGGCGGCGCCGGCGCCGACAGCCTCGTCGGCGACGGGAAGGACCTCCTGTACGGCGGCGGCGGGGCGGACACCTTCCTGGTGATCGATCACCGGAACGCGAAGGACTTCGGGGACGGCGACGACGTGCTCTGGTTCTGGAGCACGCGGCGCGCCGACGCGCTGACCGGCCGGGACATCGCCGACACCATGTACGGCAACGAGGGGCGCGACACGCTTTACGGCCAGGGCGGCGACGACCTGATGTACGGCGGGCTGGCCACCGGGACGCCGAAGTTCAGCTCCCCCGACCTGCTGCACGGCGGCGAAGGCGACGACACGCTCCACGGCGAACTGAACGCCGACACGCTCCACGGCGGGATCGGGAACGACGCGCTTCACGGCGACGCCGGGAACGACATCCTGTACGGCAACGGCGGCGGCGACATCCTGTACGGCGGCGCCGGCGCCGACACGCTCTCCGGCGGCAAGGGCAACGACGCGCTGTACGGCGGCGCCGGGGCCGATACGCTGCATGGCGGCGCCGGAAACGACACCTTCTACATCGACAACGCCGACAAGATCGAGGACCGGGAGGCCGGGAAGGATGTCGTGATCTTCTGGGGCACGGAGGGCGACGACACGCTGACCGGCACGGACGGCGTCGACACGATGCACGGCAACGGCGGGAACGACCTTCTGTCCGGCAAGGGCGGCGACGACATCTTGTACGGCGGCGGCGGAGACGACACGCTCTCCGGCGGCAAGGGCAACGACGCGCTGTACGGCGGCGCCGGGACCGATTCGCTGTACGGCGGCGAGGGGGCCGACACCTTCTATGTCGAAAGAGAGGCGGAGGTGGCGGACACGCTCGCTCCCGAGGACAGGCTCGTCTTCTGGGGCACGGACGGCGACGACACGCTGACCGGCCGGGCCGTGGCCGACACGATGCACGGCAACGGAGGGGACGACCTTCTCTCCGGCAAGGGCGGCGACGACATCCTGTACGGCGGCGGCGGAGACGACATCCTGTACGGTAACGCGGACGCCGACACGCTCTCCGGCGGCGACGGGGACGACGAGCTCCACGGCGGCGCCGGGAACGATGTCCTGCACGGCGGCGCGGGGAACGACACGCTGTCTGGCGGCGAGGGAGCCGACACCTTCCATGTGGCCGACGCGGCCGAAATCGAGGATTTCGACGAGGCGAACGACTCGATCGTCTGGCTTGCGACGGATCGGGACGACGAGCTGATCGGGAGCCGGTACGCCGACACCATCCACGGCGGGGCCGGGAACGACACGATCTCCGGCGAAGGCGGGAACGATGTCCTGTACGGCAACACCGGGATCGATACGTTGTCCGGCGGGATCGGAAACGACGCGCTGTACGGCGGCGCCGGGCTCGACCGGCTGTATGGCGGCGGGGGAGTCGACACCTTCTATATCGAGGAAATGCCGGAGGTGAAGGACCCGGACGATACCACCAATGTGATCGTCTTCTGGGGCACGGACCGAGAGGACTATTTGGAGGGCCGGCGCGTCGCCGACACGATGTACGGCCACGGCGGGAACGACACGATCTTCGGCCTGGGCGGGAACGACATTCTCCACGGCGGTGGCGGGAACGACTGGCTCCACGGCGGCGTCAACCCCGACAAACTGTACGGTAACGGCGGCGACGACCTCCTCTTCGGCGAAGGCGGAGACGACATTCTCTCCGGCGGAGATGGCGATGACTCGTTGCGCGGCGACCATGGCGACGACACGCTTTCCGGCGGACGCGACAACGACACTTTGGATGGTGGGAGCGGGAACGATGCGCTCTACGGCGGCGGAGAGGACGACAGCCTGTATGGTGGTGCCAAGGACGACTTGCTGTACGGCAACGCCGGGCACGACGACCTGAACGGAGGCTTCGGGAACGACTCGTTGTTCGGCGGAGATGGGAATGACGTCCTGCAAGGCGGTCCCGGAAGCGATCTGCTGTCCGGCGGCGACGGCATCGATACTTTCTATATCGACAACAGTGACATTTTGTTGGACAACCCAGAAGAGCTCGGGAGCGATGTCGTCCAGTATCGTGGCGGCTCGGGGGCCGACACGCTGTCCGGCACGGCCGGCGCCGACACCATGCACGGCGACGCCGGCGGCGATGTTCTCTCCGGCGGCGCGGGCGACGATGTGTTGTACGGCGGCGTCGGCCCGAAGATCGTCGAGGCGGCCGCCGGCGCCGGCGGGGCGGCCGGAGCCAGCGGGGCGGTCGGCGATGGCGGCGACACGCTGTCCGGCGGCGCGGGGAACGATATTCTTTCCGGCGGCGCGGGAAACGATGTGTTGTATGGCGGAGCGGACAATGACACCTTGCACGGCGGTGCCGGAACCGACACACTGTATGGCGGGGCGGGGGCCGATGTGTTCCATGTCGAGAGCGCGTCGGAGGTCGCGGATTTCGACGCCTCCGAGGGCGACCGCATCGTGCTGGTCGGCCAACCGGCGGCGGAAACCGTCGGAGGCGAAACCTGACCTTCCGGGAGGCGGGCGATGCCTATCGTTAGCGGCACCGAGGGGAATGACACACTCTCCGGAGCATCCTCGTACGACTTCATATACGGCCTCGGTGGCGACGACCTGATTTACGGTCTGGGCGGCAGGGACTTTCTGTCCGGCGGCGCCGGAGACGACATGTTGTCGGGCGGTGACGGGGACGACTTCCTCTGGGGCGAAAGCGGGAACGACATTTTGTCGGGTGGCCCCGGAGACGACAATCTTTACGGGGGTGACGATAGTGACCGCCTTTACGGCGGGGCCGGATACGACATACTCTCGGGCGACGACGGAAACGATACCTTGTCCGGCGGCGCCGGAGACGACGCCCTTTGGGGCGGCGGGGGCGGCGACCTGCTCGACGGTGGCGGCGACAACGACGAACTCTACGGCGGAACCGGCAACGACACGTTGTCTGGCGGCGGCGGTGCCGACTACATCGTGGGCGAAGGCGGCGACGACATCCTGCATGGCAACGGCGGAAGCGACTCGCTTTTCGGCCGCGACGGGGACGACACGCTGTCCGGCGGCGCGGCGAACGACGAGCTGTACGGCGGGGCGGGAACGGACGCGCTCTGGGGCGGCGACGGGGCGGACACTTTCTATGTCGAGAGCCTGGACGAGATTAAGGATCTGGAAACCGGGACCGACGCCGTCGTCTTCTGGGGCACGAGCGGGAACGACGCGCTGACAGGCCGGGCCGCGGCCGACACGATGCGGGGCCTCTTCGGCAACGACACGCTCTCCGGCCTCGCCGGCGACGACCTCCTGCGCGGCGAATGGGGATCGGACTCGCTCGATGGCGGCGCGGACGACGACACGCTGTCGGGCGGCTCCGGGAACGACACTCTGGACGGCGGCGGCGGTAACGATGTGCTTTCGGGCGGCGCCGGCGCCGACATCCTCTACGGCAACGCCGGCGACACGCTTCACGGCGGCGCGGGGAACGACACGTTCTACCTGGCGAGCGGGGCGGACACCGCCAATGTCTTCGCCGCCGGCGGCTATGTCGCGGCCGACGACACGATCGTTTGGCTTTCCGGCGCCGGGAACCTCGCGCAGGCCCCGCCGGGCGGCGGCGCGGACGACGACGACGGCGGCGACGCGAACAACGGCGTCCTGAAGCTGGGCGACGGGAACGACATCCATACCGGGGGTCCGGGCGGCGACTCGGTGGACGGCGGCGGCGGCGACGACCTGGTTTACGGCCTCGGCGGCGGCGACCGTCTGTCGGGCGGCTCCGGGAACGACACGCTGTCGGGCGGCGCGGGGGACGACTGGCTCTACGGCGGCGGCGGCGGCGACCTGCTCGACGGCGGCTTCGGGACGGATTTCCTCTGGGGCGAGGACGGCGACGACACGCTGTCCGGCGGCGAGGGGATCGATTACCTGATCGGCGGCGAAGGCAACGACCTCCTCGCCGGCGGCGGCGCGGGCGACCGTCTCGACGGCCGGGGCGGCGCCGACACGCTGCATGGCGGCGCCGGGGCGGACGAGCTTCGCGGCGGCGCGGGCAACGACACGCTTTCGGGCGGCGCGGGGAACGACCGTCTTTACGGCGGGGAAGGGACGGACGCGCTGCATGGCGGCGCCGGGTCGGACACTTTCCATGTCGAGAGCCTGGACGAGATCGAGGACCTGGCGGAGGGAACCGACTTCGTCGTCTTCTGGGGCGGCGGCGGGAACGACGCGCTGACCGGCCGGGCGGCGGACGACGAGATGTACGGCCGCGCGGGGAACGACACGCTTTCGGGCGGCGGCGGGAACGACCTGCTCGACGGGGGGCCGGGGGACGACGCGCTGTACGGCGGCGCCGGGGCGGACATCCTCTACGGCAACGCCGGGGACACGCTGCACGGGGGCGCCGGGTCCGACACCTTCTACCTGGCGGGGGGGACGGACACGGCGTCCGTGTTCGCGGCCGGCGGCCATGTCGCGGGCGAGGACACGATCCTGTGGCTGGACTCCGGCGGGAGCGCCTCCGCCGACGAGACGATATCGGGCGGCGGCGGCGGGGACCTGCTCACCGGCGGGGGCGGCGGGGACCTGCTCGATGGCGGCGGCGGCGACGACCTGCTGTACGGCAACCGGGGGCACGACACGCTTGTCGGCTCGTCCGGGGCGGACGCGCTGTACGGCGGCAGGGACGACGACCTGCTGTACGGCAACGCCGGCGGCGACGTGCTCCACGGCAACAAGGGCGCGGACACGCTGTCCGGCGGCGCGGGCGACGACACCTTGCACGGCGGCGCGGGAACCGACACATTGTACGGTGGGGCGGGGGCCGATGTGTTCCATGTCGAGAGCGCGTCGGAGGTCGCGGATTTCGACGCCTCCGAGGGCGACCGCATCGTGCTGGTCGGCCAACCGGCGGCCGAAACCCTCGGCGGCGAGACCTGACCCGGCCGGAGCTTCCCGGGCGCGGGAGGGCGATGCGGTCCGCGCGACCGCGGAGCCGCCTCGGAGAACTGTTCGGCGCCGGGACGGTGGACGCGCGGGGCGAACTCGACGGCCATGTCGACGCGCGGGTGGAGTACGCCGCCCGCAAGGCCGGGACCGGGTTCGACCGGGTCTCGGTCACGACGAAGTTCGAGATGGGGCACGCGACGAACGTTTGCTTTTTCCGGTTCGCGCAAGGGCTGGCCGGGGCCGAGGCCTCGAGGGAGGCGGCCGAGGCGATGGCGGGGCTGGAGCGGACCCTGGCGCTGGACCGCGACGGCGGCCGCTTCCTCGCCCTCCGCTAGGCGGCGCCGCCGAACCCGTTCCGGGACGCCACGCGCCCGCTTGACAACGCGTCCGTTGCCAACGATATTGTTTCCAACAATGTCGTTGGGAGAGCCGCGCGATGCCGCTGACGAAGGCCGGCGCGAACTGGGTCGAGGGGCCGGAGCGGTTTTTCGACCGCGAGGCGGAACTCGAAACCCTCGCGGAGCGGGCGCGGGAGGGAATCCACACGCTGCTGACCGCGCAGCGCCGGATGGGCAAGACGAGCCTGGTTCGGGAATCGCTGCGGCGGTTGGCCGAGGAAGGCGCGTTCGAGACGGTCTTCGCGGACCTGGAGGACGCCTCCGGCGCCGCGGACGCCATCGCGGAGATCGCCGTCCGGTCGCGGTCCGCGCAAGGGGCCTGGCGGCGGATCGCGGGCGCGTTCGCCAACCTGCTGCAAGGCGTCGGCGACCGGATCGAAGAGGTGGGCCTCCCCGACCTGCGGGTGAAACTCCGCGCCGGGATCGACGCCGGCAACTGGCGCCAGAGGGGCGACGCCGTGTTCGCGGCGCTGGCCGGGAACGCGCGGCCGGCGGTGCTGGCGCTCGACGAATTGCCGATCCTCATCGACCGGATGCTCAAGCAAGGCGGCGAAGGCCCGTCCCCGGAGGGCGGGCGGGCGGCGGATGCTTTCCTCGGCTGGCTGCGAAAGAACGGACAGGAGCATCGCGGCCGGGTCGTGCTGGTCCTCTCCGGCAGCGTCGGCCTCGAACCGGTCCTGGAGCAGGCCGGGTTGAGCGCGCAGGCGAACATCTACGCGCCGCTCGACCTGGAGCCCTGGGACGAGAAGACCGCGATGGACTGCCTGGGAGAACTGGCGGCGAAGTACGGCCTCGACCTTCCCGGCGATGTGCGCCGCGCCATGTGCGGGCGGTTGCGCCGCCAGGTTCCGCACCATGTCCAGCAGTATTTCGACCATTTGCACGCGCGCCTGCGCCGCGCCGACCGGCGCGAGGCCAGGATGGAGGACGCGGAGCGCGTTTACGAGGACGACATGCTCTCGGTCCGGGGGCAGGCGGACATGGCGCATTACGAGAGCCGCCTGCTCGCGGTTCTGGGACGGGAGGGGTATCGGACCGCCCTCGCGCTTTTGACGGAAGCGGCCGTCTCCGGCGGTGCGTTGAGCGACGGCGCCGTCGCCCGTTACCGCGCGGAACTCGACGCCTCCGCCGACGCCGGGGACGCCGGAACCCCGCCCGCGCCGATCGGCCACGTGCTGCATATCCTCCAGCACGACGGATACCTGGAGCGGCGGGAGGGCGGCTACCGTTTCGTCTCCGGGCTGCTCGAGGACTGGTGGCGCGCGCGGCACGGCCACGGCTTCCCGCCCATCGGAAGCCGGACCCGAAGGGGAGGCGGCGCATGAAACCGGTCGCGCGCAAATACAATCCCGGCTTCCTCGCCGACGAGGAGCTGGTCGCATCCTTCCGCGTGCGGGAGCACGAGTTCGAGACCGTCGTCGAGGCGCTGCGCGAGGCCGACGGGGCCGCGAACCCGCACCGGCTGGTCATCGGCCCGCGCGGCGCCGGCAAGACCATGCTGCTGCTGCGCGCCGCCGCCGAAATCCGCCGCGACCCGGACCTCTCGGCGCGCTTCCTCCCCGTCGTCTTCGCCGAGGAAAGCTACCGGGTCTCGACCGCCGGGGAGTTCTGGCTGGAGGCGTTGCACCGGCTCGCGGACCGGGCGCCGGCCCATGACGGCGCGCCGGACCTCCGCGCGACCTGGGAGGATTTGCGCGCGACGCGGGACGACCGGGCGCTGGGCGAGCGCTGCCTCGCCGCCCTGCTCGACTTCGCGGACCGCGAGGGCAAGCGGCTGGTCCTGGTCGTCGAGAACCTGAACGCGATGTTCGCCGACATGGCGGACGGCGACGCCGGCTGGCGGCTGCGCAAGGTGCTCCAGACCGAACCGCGGATTTTCCTGCTGGCCAGCGCGACCGCCCGCTTCGACGAAATCGACGACCCGGACCGCGCCTTGTACGACCTGCTCAAGGTCGATGTCCTGCGTCCGCTCGACACGGCGGAATGCGCCGCGTTGTGGGAAGGGGTGGCCGGCCAGCCCCCGGCCGGCGGAACGATCCGGGCGCTGGAGATCCTGACCGGCGGGAGTCCGCGCCTGATCGCCATCCTGGCCCGTTTCGGGGCCGGCCGGGCGTTCCGCGAACCGATGGCCGGCCTGCTCGACCTGGTGGACGACCACACGGAGTACTTCAGGAGCCACCTGGAGGCGCTCCCGGCGCAAGAACGGCGGGTCTATCTCGCGCTGGCCGAGTTGTGGCGCCCGGCGGAGGCCCGCGAGGTGGCGGAGCGCGCCCGCCTCGGCACCGGCCAGTGCAGCGCCCATCTGGCCCGCCTGATCGCCCGCGGCGCGGCGGTCGAGGCGCCCGGCGGCGGGCGGCGGCGCAAGCTGTATTACCTATCGGAGCGGCTCTACAACATCTACTGGCTGATGCGCGGCGCCCGCGGCCCGGACCCGATGGTCGCGGCGCTGGTGCGGTTCATGGAGGGCTTCTACGGCCGGTCCGGCCTCAGGGACATCGCCGCCGGGATCGCCGGCGAGGCGGACGGCCTCGACGGCGAATTGCGGCAGCTGCACCGGCTCGCCTTCGAGCGGCTGGTCGCGCTCCCGGCGCTGGAGCCGGATCGCGCGGAACTGCTGGCGATGGCGCCGCGGGATTTCGTCGAAGGCCTGGATAGGGGCCGGGCGGCCGACGCGGCGCGCCCGCGGGACAGCGAGGGCGCGGCGGCGGGGGAGTTGCGCGAGCTTCTCGGGAAGGCGTCCGCCCTGATGAACGATCCGGGCCGGATGGAGGATGCGTTGGCCCTTCTCGACGACGCGGTCGATCGGTTCGGCGCGAACGAAAAGGGAGCGGTTGGCGAATTGCTGGCGTGGGTCTGGTGGGGGAAAGGCTACGCACTGGAGACGCTGAAGCGGCCCTTGGAAACCATCGCCGCGTTGGACGAGAGCGTGCGGCGGTTGGAGACGGTCGGCGCGCCGGCCAAGGTTTGGGCTATCGCGCACGCTCTTGTGCACAAGGGGCGGGCGTTCGCCGCCTTGGGTCGGTCGGACGAGGCCATCGCGGTTTGGGATGAACTCGCGCGTCGTTTCGGTAACGACAATGCGCCGGATGTTTCCCGGCTGGTGGCGGAAGGCTTTGTCAGGAGGGGGCGCGCGCTGGCCGCCCAGAATCGGCCGAAGGAAGCTATCGCCGCTTGGGACGAGGGCGTGCGTCGTTTCGGAAAGGACGATCGGCCGAAGGTCCTTGGATTGGTTGCGGAAGCTCTGTTGAGCAAGGGGGCGGCGCTTGAGAGGCTCGATCGGTTGGAGCAAGCCCTTGTCGCGCTGGAACATGGGGTAACTCGGTTGGAAACGATCGGCGCGCCGGAACTCGACGTGGAGATGGGGGAAACGCTGATTCGGATAGCGGGAATCAAATCGAGGCAAGGCCTGCACGAAGAGGCGTTGGAAGCGGTCGATCGCGCCTTCGACAGACTCGGCGAGCAGCAGCACGGTGTTCGATTTCTCGGCCACCTGATCCGCGCGGTGGTGGCCCATGATCTTGGAGATCGATCCGCTTGCGAACGGGCTGTCGCGGAGGTTCTCGCCGTCTTCCCCGAACCCGGTATCCCGCCGACGGAAATCGTCGATTCGTTGTTCCTGTTCGCCAACGCCCTCGGCCCGGCGCGGATGCTGGAGCTTGTCCGGGCCTCGCCGTCGGCGAACCTGCTGCTGCCGTTGGCGACCGCGCTGGAGCGGGAGTTGGGGATCGAGTCGCGGGTGGCGATCGAGGTCGAGGAGGTCGCCGCCGACATCCAGCGCGAACTGGCGGCGGCGCGCGAGAGCGAAACGCCGGCGTTCGCCGCGCCCGCCGGCGAACCGTGACCGCGCGGCGCGCGGTCCGCTCAAATGCCCTTGCCCTCCAGCGCGGCCGCGATGGCGGCTCCGATGCGTTCGGCGGCGGCTTCTGTCTCGCGGTCGCCGACATGGGCGTAGCGGAGCGTCATGCGGGGATGCTTGTGGCCGAGCAGGCGCGCGACGACGGGTAGCGGCACGCCGGCCAGGACCGCCTGGCTGGCGAAGGTATGGCGCAGGTCGTGCAGGCGGCAGTCCTCGACGCCCGCGCGCCGGCGCGCCTCGTACCACAGGTGAAGTTCTCCGTGGCGCGGCCGCGCCGGGTCGCGCGGCGAGGGGAAGACATGGGCGCTCCCCGTCCTCGGCTGGCGGTCGATAATCGTGTGCGCCTCGGGGTTGAGGAACACGGCGCGCGGCCCGGTCTTGGCGTCGGCCAGCCTCAGCGTGTCGCCATCGACCTCGCTCCAGCGGAGACCGACGATTTCGCTTCTGCGGCAGCCGGTCAGCAGCAGCAGGCGGATTATGTCGGCTTGCGGGCGTCGCGACGGCCGCTCCGCGACGAGCGTATCGAGCGCGTAATGCAACCGCCGGATTTCCTCCCGCGACAGAAAGCGCGTGAGTTTCGGTCGTGGGTTCGGCTTCGGGCCGCTGGCCGGATTCGTCTCGACGAGGCCGAGCGCGATCGCCCGGTTCAGTATCCGGCGCAACAGCTTGAGCGCATGGTTCGCCCCGCCCGGCGCGTTCCGGCTGTGGCGCGCGAACCAGCGTTCCACGTCGCCCGGCGCGATACGTTCCAAAGGCATTCGACCGAAGGCGGGCAGGAGTTGGGATCTCAGTATCGAGTCCATCCCCCGCCGCGTCGAAGGCTTGCACCGGGCATGGTCCGCCCGCCACGGCCCGGCGACGAATTCGGCGAAGGTCGGGGTCGCGCCCCGTTTCGCGGCCCGGAACCGGGCGCCGGCGTCGGATTCGATTTCGAGACAGCGCCGCCGCGCCTCCTCGACGCTCGACATGTCCGCCGCGCCGAGCGCGATCCGGGTTGGCCGACCCTCCGCGTTGCGGTGGTAAACGAAGCTCCGATGCCCCGATGGACGCACGCGAACGCCCAACCCGGCGATCTTCGCGTCCCGGACCGTGTACTCCCGCGCCGCCGGGCGGAGCCTGGCGACGCCGGCGTCGGTCAACCGCGCCCGCTTCGCCGCCATGGCTCAACCCTCCCCAGCGAGGACCGCGCCGACGGCGTTCGCCGCCGCGCGCACCGTCGGGTCGGCCAAGTGGATGTACTTGAGCGTCGTCGCCGGATCGGAGTGGCCCAGCAACCGGCCGATGGCGAGCACGGTCTCGCCCCGCGCCAGAGCCATGCTGGCGTAGGAGTGGCGCAGGTCGTGCAAGTGGACATCGGACAAACCCGCTTCGGCGCGGAGCGCGAACCAGGTCGCGTCGAGCGTTCGCGCGGGGAGCGGCCCGCCGGTTCGCGGCGCGGGGAAAATCCAGGCCGACCTGCGCGGCAACCGATCCAGGACCTCCCGCGCGGCCGTCGAGAGCCACACCGTGCGCGGTCCGGTCTTGCCGTCGCGCAGGAACAGCCGCCCTTCGCGGTAGTCGCGCCACTTCAGGGTCAGTATCTCGCCCTTGCGGCAGCCGGTCAGCAGCAGCAGGCGCAAGATCGCCGCCTCGGCCGGCCGGTCCGTCGCGCATCGCGCCAGCGCCGCGCCCAGGCGGGCGAACTCCGCCGTCGACAGAAAACGCTCCCGTCCCCGGCGGCGATGGCGACGGATGCCCTTGCACGGGTTGCTTCCCTCCGGCCGGTGTCCGAGAACCTCCGCGTGGCGCATGACGACCGACAGGATGGGGAGCGACCGGTCGGCGGAGGCGGGGAGCGCGTGGAGGGACGCGAACCAGCGCCGCGCTTCCGGCCCGTCGATCTCGGCGATCGGGCGCCCCACGAAGGCGGGCCGGATGTGGTTCTTGTAGTAGTTCCGGTTGACGCGGAGCGTGCCCGGCTTCCACAGCCGGGCATGGCTCTCGAAGGCGTTCTCGGCGACCGCCTCGAAGGGCGGGCTTTCCGCCGGCGCGGCCGGCCCGCCGCCGCCGCGTCGGATCGCCGCCAGCGCCGCCTTGGCCCGGGCGCGGGCGTCGTCGAGGCCAAGCTCCGCCGCCTTGCCGAGATTCTTCCAGACTCGCCGCCCGTCCGACTGGGCGTGCAGGAAGTAGTTCTTTACCCCGGAGGGGGCGATCCTGACGCCGAAACCCTTGAGGCCGCGGTCGCGGATGTCGTAAACGGATTTGCGCGGTCGAAGCCCATCGACCCGGCGTTGCGTGAGGCGAACGGTCGCCATGTTTTCCCTCCCATGTCCAGTTGCGGCCGGGGGCAAAACCGAAGTGGAGTTGCGCCGGGAACGGCCGATCGGAAGAAAAATGCAACGCAAAATCAACAAGATAGCACCGAAGGTGCGCCGATGGGTGTACGGCTTCGGCGGCGGGGCGGCCGATGGGGACGCCTCGATGCGCGACCTGCTCGGCGGCAAGGGCGCCAATCTCGCGGAGATGAGCGCGCTCGGCCTGCCGGTGCCGCCGGGCTTCACCGTCTCCACCGAGGTCTGCGCCCATTGCGACGCCAATGGCGGCGCGTATCCCGACGGCCTGGAGGAAGAGGTCGCGGCCGCGCTGGCGCGCGTCGAGTCGCTTGCCGGCGCCCGGTTCGGCGACCCGGAAAACCCGCTGCCGGTCTCGGTCCGCTCCGGCGCGCGGGCCTCGATGCCGGGGATGATGGACACGGTGCTCAACCTCGGCCTGAACGACGCGACGGCGGCCGGGCTGGCGGCGCGGACCGGCGACGCGCGCTTCGCCTGGGACAGCTACCGCCGCTTCGTGCAGATGTACGCCGAGGTCGTGCTCGGCGCGGACCGCTACCGTTTCGAGGACCTGCTGGCGCTGGCGCGCGAGGAGAAGGGCGCCGCGCTCGACACCGAACTCGACGCCGACGACCTGCGCCGCCTCGTCGCGGCGTTCAAGGCGGCGGCGCGCGAGGAGGTCGGCCGCGATTTCCCGGACGACCCCGGGGAGCAGCTCTGGGGCGCGATCGGCGCGGTGCTCCGCTCCTGGCGGGGCGAGCGCGCCGTGACCTACCGCCGGCTGCACGACATCCCCGACGCCTGGGGCACGGCGGTCAACATCCAGGCGATGGTGTTCGGCAACATGGGCGCGGACTGCGCCACCGGCGTCGCCTTCACGCGCGACCCCTCGACCGGGGAGAACAGGTTCTACGGCGAATTCCTGGCGAACGCGCAGGGCGAGGACGTGGTCTCCGGCGTGCGCACGCCGCCGCCGCTCGCCGCCGCCGCCGCGGGGCCGGACGGCGTGTCGATGGAGGCGGCGATGCCGGACGCCTTCCGGCAACTGGTCGAGACCGGCCGGCGCCTCGAGGCGCATTACCGCGACATGCAGGACATCGAGTTCACCGTGCAGCGCGGGCGGCTCTACATGCTGCAGACCCGCGCCGGCAAGCGCGCGCCGGCGGCCGCCATCCGCATCGCCGTGGAGATGGCCGAGGCGGGGACGATCGGCCGCGAGGAGGCGCTGCTCAGGGTCGATCCCGGCGCGCTCGACGGCCTGCTGCATCCCGTCATCGACCCGGCGGCCGAGCGGCGGCCGATCGCCACCGGCCTGCCCGCCTCGCCCGGCGCGGTGGGCGGGGCCGCCGTCTTCTCCGCCGGCGAGGCCGAGCGCCGCGCGGCCGCCGGCGAGGCGGTTATCCTGGTGCGCCGCGAGACCAGCCCGGAAGACATCCACGGCATGTACGCCGCCCGGGGCGTGCTGACCGCGCGCGGCGGCATGACCAGCCACGCGGCCGTCGTCGCGCGCGGCATGGGCCGGCCCTGCGTGTGCGGCGCCGGGCGCATCCGCGTCGACGCCGAGGCGCGGCGCTTCGAGGCCGGCGGCGTTACGGTGGAGGAGGGCGACTGGATCACCATCGACGGCGCCGCCGGCCAGGTCATGCCGGGCCGCGTCGCCACGCTGGAGCCGGAGCTTTCGGGCGAGTTCGCCACGCTCATGGCCTGGGCCGACGGGGCGCGCCGCATGGGCGTGCGGGCCAACGCCGAAACGGCGCAAGACGCGCGCAAGGCGCGCGAGTTCGGCGCCGAGGGGATCGGCCTCTGCCGCACCGAGCACATGTTCTTCGAGGCCGAGCGCATCGCCGCCGCGCGGGAGATGATCCTGGCCGACGGGGAGGAGCGCCGGCGCGCCGCGCTGGCGAAAATCCTGCCCATGCAGCGCGCCGACTTCGCGGAACTGTTCCGCGCGATGGACGGCCGGCCGGTCACGATCCGCCTGCTCGACCCGCCGCTGCACGAGTTCCTGCCCCAGGACGACGGCGAACTGGCCGAGATGGCGCGCGCGATGGGGTTTTCGGCCGAGGCGGCGGCGCGCCGGGCGCGGGAGTTGCGCGAGGCCAACCCGATGCTGGGCCATCGCGGCTGCCGCCTCGCCATCAGCCATCCCGAAATCGCCGAAACCCAGGCCCGCGCCATCTTCGAGGCGGCCGCGGCCGTCGCCGCCGAGGGCGGGCCGGCGCCGGTCCCGGAGGTGATGGTGCCGCTCGCCGCCACCGGGGCCGAGGTCGAAATCCTGAAGGCGCTGGTGGACCGGACGGCGGCGGCGGTGGCGGCGGAGACCGGCGCGCCGATCGACTACCTGGTGGGCGCGATGATCGAACTGCCCCGGGCCGCGCTGCGCGCCGGCGAGATCGCCGGGCCGGCGGCGTTCTTCAGCTTCGGCACCAACGACCTGACGCAGACCGCCTTCGGCGTCAGCCGCGACGACGCCGGCGCCTTCCTGCGCGTCTACCGCGAGCGCGGCATCCTGGAGAAGGACCCGTTCGTGACGCTGGACGCCGACGGCGTGGGCGAACTGGTGACGGCCGGGGTCGAGCGCGGCCGGGCGGCGCGGCCGGACCTCAAGATCGGCATCTGCGGCGAGCACGGCGGCGACCCGGCGTCGATCGAATTCTGCGAGCGCGCCGGGCTGGACTACGTCTCCTGCTCCCCCTACCGCGTCCCCATCGCCCGTCTGGCGGCGGCCCAGGCGGCGATCCGGGCGCGGGGGTGAGGGGGGCGGTTTACCCGTTCGGCGGGGAACGGCTGGCGCGCCGGCGCGTGCCGGGAAAGGCTTTGCGCAAACGGGCGCGTACCTCGCAATGGTCGGCGAACACCGTCATCCATACCGACCAGAAACCGAGATCTTTCGCCGAGGCCACGATGTCATCGATTGTTGTGTCGCCATTGGCCAACCTTTCCCTCAGTTCTTCGGCCCTGTTCCAACGGGCGCGGCGTTTCCGCCATCTCGAATCGCGTGCCATTGGATCGTTCCACGGAGGCCGCCCGATGCCAACGAGGTCGAAGAGCGCTTGCGCCTTGGCTCGAAAGGGTTCGTCGAGATCTTCCCGCACCTTCACACCGCCGCTGGGCAGGTATTCGAAGGCGGATTCGGTATCGTCGAGGTCCGGCCAGATATATCTGTCCCGTGACAGATTTCGCGCACCCTTCGTGGCGTTGCAGTTCCTGCAAGCAAGCAGGAAATTGGTCCAATCTTCCTCCAGGGCGGGCTGGCGGTCCACGGGAACGACATGATCGATGTCGAGGTCGCCGGGCCGCTCGCAATAACAACAATAATCGCCAAGCTTGTTCATCAAGTCATTTTTCGCGGTTTTGTACGGCGCGAAAATCTTCTTTTTGCAATTGTCGTCCTTGGGCCACGGCCCGCGCTCAACGCATCGCATGAACCGCTCCCGTCGCCGGAATTTCGTCCGTTCCGCGCCGCCGGTTCATTCTCGGCCCTTCGCCGCCCGCTGCGCGCGCAGGAACGCCACATAGGCCGGGTCGTCGGCGAACGGTTCTTCGAGTTCGTCCAGACAGTTGCGCAACTTTTCGATCTCGGCCGGATCGCAAGCCGCCGCCGCGTCGTCGATCGCCGTGTAGTACCGTTCCGCCGCCTTGAGCATTTCCATGTACCGCCGGCTGTGTTGCGGCTGCGCGACCCCCATGATGTCCTCGGCGATGTCCTCGATGCTCTTTTCGCGGATTTTTTCGGGATCGCCGTCTTTCCTGTCGAGATTGATCACGCCCCCCCCCCGCCGCATGGATTGCACGAAGAACGGGGAGTGGGTGGTCGCGACGAACTGGAGTTTCGTGAACGCTTCCATCAGGTCCTCGACAACATGACGCTGCCAACTCGGATGGAGATGCAGGTCGAGTTCGTCGATCAGAACGACGCCGGGGGTTTCCAGCCGCGCGCCATCGTTCAAATGAGGATTGAGCTGCGCGCACCGCATGGCGATGTCGGCCGCGAGCGCGACCATGCTCCGCTGTCCGTCGCTCAAGAAGCCGAGCGGGAAGTGGGCGCCATCCTCGAACTCGACGACGATATCGTTCTCCTTCAGGTCGAACTCGGCGGCGCGCGCGCCTTCCACGCAGGCCGCGATAGCCTCGTAAACGGCGCTCAGCGTCGCAAGTTGGATGCGGCGTTGCGCCTGGATGAGAGCGAGGCGCGCAATCCAGTCGCGCATGTGTTTTTCGTTGGAACGCGGATCGAGGCAGTCCCGATACCCGGCGTAACGGGTTGCGCGTCCGGCCGGATGGAGTGGGAGTTCGCTCCTCAGCCGGCGGTCGCCCCACAAACGGCCGGTCCCGTAGTATCCGATAAAAGGAAACACGACGGGTTCGTCTTTTACGTCGAGCTCCATCAGGTTTTCCATGGCCTTACGAAGTTCTTTTGTTTTTTTTGTATGTTGTGCTGGAATTCGGGCGGGTCAACTCGCGCGTCCAGGACAGACGTTTGTCCCCGATCGAGCCGATCGCTTCGACTTGGACCGGATAGTGCTCGATGTAATCGCGCGCGATCTCCGTCGGTCGATTGCGGCGGCGCACATCCCGTCGCTCGATCCGTACGCTTGCCGTATCCGGCGCCGATATCAGCGCCGCGCCCAGCGCGACCGCCATGCCGTCGAGGATCGCGGACTTCCCGGTCGCGTTCTTGCCGATCAGCAGGGTGAAGCGGGGATCGAAAGTGAAGGTCCGATCCTCGAAGCACCGGTAATTCTTCAGCCGGAGGCTGTCGATGCGCATGGCCGCCCCGGCTTCTCGCCCCCGGCCCCCGCGCGCTGCCCTCACGCCGGGCGGCCGAAGGTGGCGACGCGGTCGATGCGGCAGACGAAGAGGACGCGCTTTTCGTCGATCGCGGGGTCGCGCAGGCCGTAGGGCGGCTCGGCGCCGGTGTATTTCGTCCAGATCCTGTCGAGTTGCCGCGTCACGCGCTCGCCGCCGTCCTCCCATTCGCGCAACTCCTCCTCCACCGTGCAGCGGATCTGCACCCAGTGGTAGGGGTTGTCGGGGTTGACGACCAGCACGGTGAGTTGCGGGTTAGCCCGGATCCAGCCGCATTTGGCCCGGTGCGAGGCCGTGTTCACCAGGATTTTGTCGTCCTCGTGGTCGAACCACATCGGCGTCAGGCCGATGCGCCCGTCGGGCGTCATGACGCCGAGCGAAATCGTGATCGGCCGGTCGAGCAATTCCCGGTGGACGGGATCGAGGTCGTCGAGGCTCGCCGCCCGGCGGCGCTCGCCGACGGCGAACTGCCCCTCCTGCAAACCGTCCGCGACATCCCTGAACCGCGTGATCGTGAACCCGTCCGACATGCCCGCTCTCCCCCGGCGCGTTGTCCGGCCCGCAGTATGGACGCCGCCCGCCCGCGCGGCAAGCGGCCGTTCCGGCGCGCGTCGCCCCCCGCCCCGCGCCCCCGGCGATTCCGCGCTTCCCCCCGGCGGCGTTTCGCGGTAGAAGGCGGGCGTGGTCGCGGGCGTGGCGGAACAGGTAGACGCGCCAGACTCGAATGTGGGTCGCCGCCGGGGAAACCCGGCGGTAGCAGGCGTCAAACTCGGGGAAAGCTGACGGGTCGCGCCGCTGCCGATCCCGAGCCAAGCCCCGGCGGAACGGCGTTCCGGCGGGGAAGGTGTAGAGACTTGACGGCGCCCGCCTAAACCCCGGCGACGGGGCATGGCGAAGGGAAAGTCCAGGCCGCGACGCCCCGCCTTTCCGGCGGCGGGGCGGCGGCGGAAGCCGCGGGCGGTCCGCAAAATCTGGTTTCCTTACGGAAGTGGGAGTTCGAGCCTCCCCGCCCGCACCACCGCCGCCCCGGCCGCGCGCCGCCGGGGAGGGCGCGCCTACGGGATTTCCTGGTCGAAGGCCAGCACCTCGCGGGTGCGCGTCACCTTGCCGTCCCAGTGGCGGTCGAACTCGGCGATCAGCTCCGCCACCCCGCCGGAGTTCACGGCGGCCTCGGCGGCGGCGAGGTCGGGGAACTCGTAGAACGCGATGTGCGTGTTCTCCTCCAGCCGGCTCCAGCCCCGCCGGGCGCGGTCCGGCTTCATGCCCTTGTGGGCGTCGGGCAGGTGCTCGGCGCGATACCAGGCGTCGAAGGCGTCGCGGACCGAGGGGTCCACTTTCGCGCGCACCATCAGCAAGGCGGTCATCTCTGTCGTCCCTCCGGGTTGCGGTTCGCGGGTTTCATAGCACATCGCCCGGCGGCCGCGCCGGCGCCCTGCCGTAGCGGTCCTCGAAGCGCTCGATGTCGTCCTCGCCGAGATAGCCGCCCGTCTGGACCTCGACAACGACCAGCGGCGCGCCGCCGGGGTTTTCGAGGCGGTGGACCCAGCCGAGCGGGATGTCGATGGACGCGCCCCGGCCGAGCTCGACGGTCTCCAGCCGGTCGAGGTCCGGGCCCAGCACGACCCGCGCGGTTCCGGCGGCGACGGTCCAGTGCTCGGCGCGGCGCGCGTGGCGCTGCAGCGACAGCGCGGCGCCGGGATCGACGACGAGGCGCTTGACCTGGTAGCCGGGGCCGGCGTCGAGGCGCTCGAAGCTCCCCCAGGGCCGGCGCGCGCGCGAATGCGCCGCCGCCTCCGGCCGCTCCGCCGCCCGCAGCGCCTCGACGGCGGCGCGCGCGTCCTGCGCCCGGTCGAGCGCGACCGCCAGCACCGCGTCCGGCGTCTCGACCACCGCCACGCCTTCGATTCCGACCGCCACGACCAGCCGCGACTCGGACCGCACCAGCGCGTTCCGCGTGTCGAACGCCGCCGCGTCGCCGTCGAGCCGGTTGCCGTCGGCGTCGCGCTCCGAGGCCTCCCACAGCGCGGCCCAGGAACCCACGTCGCTCCATCCGGGATCGGCCGGGACGACGGCCGCCCGGCCGGTCTTCTCCATGACGGCGCGGTCGAGCGCGACCGCCGGCGCGCGCCGGAACGCCGCCGGGTCGGGCCGGAGCGTCGCGCCGTCGCGCCGCGCGCCGGCCAGCGCGGCCCGGCAGGCGGCCTCGATTTCGGGCGCGAGGCGGCGCAATTCCCCGGCCAGCGCGCCGGCGCGGAACAGGAACAGCCCGGCGTTCCAGAAATGGCCGCCGGCCGCGAGGAAGGCGCGGGCCGTTCCGGCGTCCGGCTTTTCGACGAAGCGGGCGACGGCGCGGCAGCCCGGCGCGCCGGCGATTTCCGCCCCGGCCTCGATATAGCCGTAGCCGGTTTCCGGCCGGTCCGGGGGGACGCCGAAGACGACGATCCGGCCCGCGCGCGCCGCCGCCGCGCCGGCCGCGACCGCCTGGCGCAGCGCCTCCGGCCGGCGGATCGCGTGGTCGGAGGGCGTCGCGAGGAGAAGCGCGTCCGGGTCCTCCTCCGCCGCGCGCAGCGCCGCGAGCGCCACCGCCGGCCCGGTGTTCCGCCCCTCCGGCTCCAGCACGAAACCGGACGGGGCGACGCCGGCCTCGCGCAGTTGCGCGGCGGCGGCGTGGCGGTGTTCGGCGTTGCAGACGACGACCGGCGGCGCGAAGGCGTCCGGGCCGCGGAAGCGCAGGACCGTCTCCTGGAACAGCGTCCGCGCCCCGCCGAGGCGGCGGAACTGCTTCGGCAGGTCCGGCCGCGAGACCGGCCACAGCCGGACGCCGGAGCCGCCGGAGAGGACGATCGGTCGGATTTTCGCCATGGCCCCCTCGGCGCGGCCTTCCCGGCGGAGCCGCGGCCGCGCGCTTGACCCGCGGCCGTCGCGGCTCCAGCCTATACCGGCAATCCCGGTCCGGCGGAAGGGGCGGCGGATGATCGTGGTTTTCGGCGGCCTGAACGCCGACCTGTTCCTGCGCGTCGAACGCGCGCCGGCGCGCGGCGAGACCGTGCTCTGCCCCGGCTACGAGTTCCGGCCGGGCGGCAAGGGCGCCAACCAGGCGGTCGCGGCGGCGCGCGCCGGGGCGGAGACGGCGATGGCCGGTTGCGTCGGCCGCGACCCCTTCGCCGCGCCCGTGCTCGACGCGCTGCGGGCGGCGGGCGTGGACGTGGGCGCGGTGCGCGCGGTCGAGGGCGCCACCGGGACGGCGGCGGTGATGGTCGAGGCCGACGGCGACAACCGCATCGTCGTCGCCAGCGGGGCAAATCTCGCGGCCCGCGCCGACGACATCCCCGGCGCCGCGCTCGGCCCCGGCGCGACGCTGGTGGTCCAGATGGAGGTCCGGCCGGAGGAGACGGCGGCGGCGATCCGTCGCGCGCGGGCCGCCGGCGGCCGGGTCGTGCTCAACCTCGCGCCGGCGCGCGCCTTCGACTCGGCGGCGGTTTCGGCCTGCGATGCGCTGGTCGCGAACGAGGTGGAGGCCGAGGCGCTGGCCGGCGGGGTGGGCGACGCGCTCTCCCGGGCGCGGAGCCTCGCGCGCCGCCACGCGCTCGACTGCGCGGTCACGCTCGGCGGCGCGGGGGCGGTGCTGGCGGCGGCGGACGGGAGCGCGTGGCGGATCGGCGCGCTCGACATCGCGCCGGTGGACACGGTGGGCGCGGGCGACGCCTTCGTCGGCGCGCTGGCGGCGGCGCTGGACGTCGGTTCGCGCGCGCCGGAGGCGCTGCGCCGGGCCAGCGTCGCCGGCGGCCTCGCCTGCCTGCGCGAGGGCGCGCAGGACGGGCTGCCGACGGCGGCGGAAATCGACCGCGCGCTGCCCCGGCTCGCGCCCGCCGTCCCGGTCGGATAGGGGCCGTCAGCGCCGCCGCGCGTCGGCGTCCGAACGCGGGTCGAGCGCGGCCTGCAAGCCGTCGCCCAGCAGGTTGAACGCGATCACGACGACGAAGATCGCCATCCCCGGCCACACCGCCAGCGCCGGCGCCTCGTGGATCAGGTCCTGCGCGCCGGTCAGCATGGCCCCCCAGCTCGCCGCCGGCGGCTGGATGCCGAGGCCGAGGAAGCTCAGCACGCTCTCGAACAGGATCGTGTTGCCGACCGCCAGCGTGGACGCCACCAGGATCGGCGAGGCGGCGTTGGGCAGGATGTGCCGGAACGCGATCCGCGCCGGCCCGAACCCCTGGGCGCGGGCGGCCTGCACGAACTCGCGCTGGCGCAGGCCGAGCGTCGACGCCCGCACCAGCCGCGCCACGCCGGGCCAGCCCACCAGCGCGACCAGCACGACGATGCGCCAGAGGTCGTAGGAGCGCGACGCGACCGCGGCCTCCGGCAGGCCCAGCTTGGCCGGGTCGATGGCCGCGAGCACGATCAGCAGCGGCAGCAGCGGCAGCGAGATCACGCCGTCGGCGAAACGCATGAGCAGCGCGTCGGTCCGCCCGCCGAGATAGCCCGCCGCCAGCCCCAGCGCGGTCCCGATCGCCGCCGCGCACACCGCCGCCGCCAGGCCGACGAACAGCGAGACCTGGCCGCCGTAAAGCAGGCGCAGCAGCAGGTCGCGGCCGAGTTCGTCCGTGCCGAGCCAGTGCGCCGCGCCCGGCCCCTCCAGCCGGGCGAACAGGTCCACCGCCTCGGCGTCCAGGCCGAGCGCCGCCTCGAGGGCCGGCGCGGCCGCCGCCAGCGCCGACATCGCGGCCAGCACGCCCAGGCTGGCGACGGCCGAGGGATGGCGGCGGAACCGCCGCCAGGCGCGCCATCCCGGACCCGCGCGCCCGCTCACGCCGCGCCCTCCGCCCGGTACACGATCCGGGGATCGAGCCAGGCGTAGGCGATGTCGGCCACGAGGTTGGCGGCGAGCGTCACCGCCGTCGCCAGCAGCAGGCCGACCAGGGCGAGGTTGTAGTCGTTGCCCATCGTCGCGTCGTAGATCGTCTTGCCCATGCCGAGCCAGGCGAACATGGTCTCGGTGACGAGCGCGCCGGAGAACAGCGCGCCGAAATCGAGCGCGGCGATGGTCACCACCGGCGCCATCGCGTTGCGCAGCGCGTGGCGGCGCAGCACCGTCCCCTCCGGCACGCCCTTGGCCCGCGCGGTGCGGATGTAGTCCTCGCGCAGCGCCTCGATCGTCGCCGCGCGGATGTGCCGCGTGTAGCCGGCGATGGCGGCCGCCGAAAGCGTCAGCACGGGCAGCACCATGTGGCGCGCCCGGTCGAGCGGGCCGCCGTCGCCGACGGTCCACATGCCGCCCGCCGGCAGCGCCCCGAGCGCCACGGCGAACAGCAGGATCAGCAGCAGCGCGAGCCAGAAGGGCGGGATCGAAACCCCGGCGAAACAGGCGAGGTTGATCGCCTGGTCCGTCCACGACCCCGGCCTGAGCGCGGCCCGGACGCCGGCCGGAACCGCGATCGCCAGCGCGAGAACGAGCGCCGCCGCCATCAGGACCAGGGAGTTCGCCAGCCTCGGCCCGAGCACTTCGAGGACCGGCTTGGCGAACAGCCGCGAATAGCCGAAATCGCCTTGCAGCGCGCCCGCGAGCCAGGCGAGGTAACGCTCGACGATCGGCCGGTCCAGCCCGTGCAGCGCCTTCAGCCGCGCCACGTCGTCGGCCGTCACGTTGGGATCGGCCCCGAACATCAGGTCCACCGGGTCGCCCGGCATCAGGCCGAGCAGCAGGTAGACCACGAAGGACATCCCCAGCAGCACCGCCGCCGACTGCGCGAGGCGGGCGAGGACGAAGCGGAGCATCGGGGGCCGGCTCCCCGGCGCCGGGCGGGGGCGGCGGGCGCTACTCCGCCCGCCAGTCCTCGATCCAGTTGGTGGTCGTGTACATGTGCCCGGTGGGCCGCACGCCCTTCAGCCATTTCGGCAGGATGAAGGCGTCGGAGCGGAAGTAGAGCGGGATCGCCGGCAGTCGTTCGGCGTAGATCTGCTGCAGGCGCGCCCACAGCCGGCCGCGCTCCTCGCGGTCGAGCTCCACCTCGATGGCGTCGATCAGGCGGTCCATCTCCTCGTCGCGGAAGCCGGGATAGTTCTGTCCGCCCCAGGCGTTCTCCTCCGACGGGATCGCCTCGGAATGCAGCGTGGTGCGCGGCAGGTGCTCCGGCGCCGAGAGCCAGGCGAACATCGCCAGCCCGGTGAACCGGCGCTTCGAGATCGTTTCGCCGAACAGCACCCGCGCCGGCTCGTTGCGGATCGAGACCTCGATCCCGACCGCCTTCCAGTAGCTCTGCAGCACCTGTTCGACCAGTTCGCGCACGCGGTTGCCGGCGGTCGTCATGATCTCCAGCGCCAGCGGTTCGCCCGCCGCGTTGCGCCGGACGCCGTCCGCGCCGGCCATCCATCCCGCCTCGTCCAGCAGCGCCCGGGCCTTGTCGGGGTCGTGGTCGTACTCGCGGATGTCGTCCGTGTGCATCCAGTCCAGCGGATGGACCTTGTTGTGGGCGACCGGCTGCTTGCCGGCGAACAGCCGGTCGGCGATCGCCTGACGGTCGATCGCGTGGACCAGGGCGCGGCGCACGCGCACATCCGCCAGGATCGGGTTGTCGAGCATGACGTCGAGATGCTCGTAGATCAGGCCCGGCTTGTAGAGCACGTCGAAGCGGTCGCCGTGGCGCCGCTCGAAGGCCAGCGCCTGGTCCAGCGACAGCCCGGCCTCGCCGGCGATGTAGTCGATCGCGCCGGACAGCAGGTGCGCCTCCAGCGCCGCCGTCTTCTCGATGGCGCGGACCTGGATTTCCTCGAAGGCCGGCCGCTTGCCCCGCCACTCCTCGTTGCGGCGCAGCACGATATAGGCGCCGGTCGCGACCTCGGCGATCCGGTAGGGGCCGTTGTAGAGGCCGGGATTCGCCGGGTCGGTCTCGTACAGCGTGCGGCGGCGGTATTCGCGCGGGACCGCGAAGGCCGGCTCCTCCAGGTGCGCCGGCAGCAGCTCGAACCCGTTCATCGCGTAGTAGCGGTAGTCGAGCTTGCGGTTGACGATCGTGAAGTTCTTGTCGTCGTGGACCTCGATGTCGAGGATGTCGAGGAAGGAGCGGCGGTCGGCCACGCCGGTGTCCGGGTGCCGGCCGACCTTCCAGGCGAACACGACATCCTTCGCGGTGACCGGAACGCCGTCGCCCCAGAAGGCGTCGTCGCGCAGCGTGAAGCGGACGCGCACGCCGCGCTCGCCGGTGGGCTTGCCGTCGTCGCCCACATGGTCGAACGCCTCGGCCCGGCCGTTCTCGAAGGTGGCGAGTTCGGTGCAGAGCCGGCAGACCGTCTTCCAGTCGTGGTCGAAAATGCTGATCTGGCGGCGCGCCATCGCCAGCACGTAGGACTTCACCAGCATCGAATCGATGACCGGGTTCAGGGTGGACGGGAACTGGGTCATCCCGATGGTGAGCCGGTCGCGCGCGCCGGCTCCGCCCGGCGCCGCCGCCAGCAGCGCCGCCAGGGCCAGCGCCGCGAGGATTCGCGCGAACATCTCCCCGGCCTCCGCCGCGCCGGCCGTCAGGTCATCGGGATGTCGAGGACGGCGGCCCGGAAGGCCGCCCGCCCCGACAGCCGCCCGAACCAGGCCTCGACATTCGGCGTCGGCGGGCGGTCCTCGACCAGCTCCAGCCAGCGCCGGACCATCACGGCGAGCGGGATGTCGGCCATGGTGAGCCGTCCGCCCATGACGTAGTCGCGCCCGGCCAGCCGCGCGTCCAGGATCGCCATCGTCGCGACCATGCCCACTCGGCCGGCCTCGACGGCGGCGAGGTCGCGCTCCGGCGCCGGCTTGCGCACGAGGTTCAGGAAGATCGGCGTGATCTGGGGCGCCACCGTGGTCTGCTGCCAGTCCATCCAGCGGTCCGCGTCGGCGCGTTCGCGCGGATCGGCCGGGCACAGGCCGCCCAAATCGTCCCTTGCCGCGAGGTAGCGGACAATGGCGTTCGACTCCCAGAGGACGAAGCCGTCCTCCTCCATCGTCGGCACGCGGGAGTTGGGGTTCATCGCCTTGTACTCCGGCGTGTCGACGATCCCGAAGGGGCCGCCGACATCGAGCCGCTCGTAGGGCGTCTCCAGTTCCCGCAAGGCCCAGACGACTTTCTGGACATTCGAGGAGTTGTCGCGTCCGTGGATGGTCAGCATGTTCGGTCCCTCCGTGTCGGGCCGGCGCGCCGGCGGCCGGCCCCGCCCCGTTCGCCGCCGGTTGTAGCAACCCCGCGCGCCGCCGGGTAGGCCCGCGCGCGGCCTTCCCCATCGGACCCGCCGACCGTGGCGGCGTTCCGGCGGCTCCGGGGCGACGCCGGGGCCTTTCGGCGGCGAAGGCGCGGCGCGGCGCCGGAACGCCGGCGCCGCGGGCGAATTTGCGCTCCGCGCCCGGCCGGCGTATAACGGCAAGGCCGGAACGGAAGCCGCCGGGAGGTCGCGGACCATGAACCCGATCGAATGGGCCAGGGAGTGGATGAAGGGAATGAGGAACTTTATCCCCCCGGCGCCGCCATCGCCGGAGGAGGTGGAAGCGCGGAATCGCGAGGCGGCTTGGCGAATCGCCATGGCTGTCGATGGAAACCCTTGGCGCCCCGCGCCCCCCCGGTCCTCGACGGACGCGGATTTGGAAAAGACCCTTGAGCGGATCCGCCGACACAAATTCCGATGACAATCGCTCCGCCGGGGAGCCGGTTTCCATCGCGCGGTTTCGCCGGGAATATATCGAAGCCGAGGCGTTCGTCGAGAAAGTGTCGAACTTCGGGACCGATTTCGAGATCTCCCCTCATCGGGAACTGGGGCTCGCCGGCCGACGCCTTCTCGACGCCCTGGACGACAACGGCGGGCTTGCCGACGACGACGCGCTTCGACGCGCGATCTGGCATTGCCGACAGGCCAAACGTATTTCCGCTTGGGCGGGCGTTTTGTTCGCCCTCGAGAAAATCGGAGACTTCGACTCGGATTACAGGACAACCGTCGTGGCCGACATCGTGCCGGACTACGGAGGCATCCGGAAGAAAACCAGGGAAGCCCGGAACCTGGCGGAAACGACGTCGTCGCCCAACGAGGTCGATCCCCGGCCCGCGATGGAGATGTTCGTCGAGCTTTCCGAAATGGCGCGAACGCTCGACGACGCGCGGCCGGAGGTCGACAAGCGGGTCGGGAGGGAACGGCGCGCCAACAGGCACGCCATCCTCGCGCTGGCCGCCACGATCGCGCTGGGCGCGGCCGGAATCGTCCTGGCGCTCGTCCTCTGACGCCCGGCGGGCGCGCCGCCGCGGCGAAACGGGGCTGGCGGCGGGCGGGGGAAGGCGCCATACCGGGCGGGCGAACGCCGTCCCTCCGAGGCCCCGCCGCCGATGTCCAAGCGCGCCTTCCTCGCCCTGATCGCCGGCCTGGCGGTCGTCTTCCTCGCCTCGGCCGGGGCCGGGGTCTGGCTCGTGGGCGCGGGCCGCGACGCCGGCGGGGAGGGGAGCGACCTGGTCGGCGGGCCGTTCCGGCTTACGGACCACACCGGGCGCGCCGTCACCGAGGCGGACTTCGCCGGGACGCTCAAACTGGTCTATTTCGGCTACACCTTCTGCCCCGACATCTGCCCGGCCGGCCTGACGACGATCTCCGGGGCGCTGGACCTGCTGGGCGCGGACGCCGCGCGCGTGAAGCCGATCTTCGTCACGGTCGATCCCGAGCGCGACACGGTGGCGGCGCTGGCCGCCTACAGCGAGCATTTCCACCCCCGCTTCAGCTTCCTCACCGGAACGCCGGAGCAGGCGGCCGCCGCCGCGAAGGCCTGGCGGGTCTATGTCCAGAAGGTCGAGGCCGAGGGCGCGAGCGACTACCTGGTGGACCACACCGCGCTGACCTACCTGATGGCGCCGAAGGGCGGCTACCTCGCCCATTTCGGCCACGACGTAACGCCGGAGCGGCTCGCCGAGGCGATCCGCGCGGCCCTGTAGGCGCGGCGCGGCGGAAACGGGGGAGCGGCGATGGACGGGCGCGAGACGCGGCGCGGGCGGGCGATGCGGCTGCCGCTCTTCGACGGCCAGCTTCCGACGGGCGGGCCGGTGCACCTGGTCTCGGACGAGGGCGAGGAGTACCTGCTGGTCGCCGCCGGCGCCGGCGCGCCCGGCCGGGTCGAGGACCTCGCCGCCGAGGCGGCGCCGCGCTACGAGGCCTGGCTCGACCGGGACGTCACCGTCCGGGGCCTCGTCCTCGGCTCGGTGATCTGGAACGCCGAGATCGCGGGCGAGGGGTAGCGCCGGCGGCCGGGGCCGGCGCCGCGCCGTCACCCCGTCCGCCCGGCGAAGGGCGTGTTCGGGTCGCGGCCGAGCAGGCGCAGCCGCAGGAAGTTCAGCAGGCTGATGACGCCGTACTCCCGCACCCGCGCCCGGTCGCCCGGCAGGTGCGTGGTCTGCGCCTCGATCCGGTCGCCGAGCGCGAGGCCGAGATGGACCGTCCCCGCCCGCTGGTTCTCCTGCTCCGCCGGCCCGGCGACGCCGGTGGTGGAGATGCCGACATCGGCGTTCAGCGCCCGGCGCGCGCCCTCCGCCATGGCGCGGGCGGCGTCCGGCGTCACCACCGGGCCTTCCGGCACGCCGAGCAGGTCGAACTTGACGTCGCTGGCGTAGGCGACGACCCCGCCGCGCAGCACGTCGCTCGATCCCGGAACCGAGGTCAGCCGCGCCCCCACCATGCCGCCGGTCACCGACTCGGCGACCGCCAGCGTCAGCCCGCGTTCGCGCAGCAGGTCCAGCACCACCGACTCCATCGTCTCGTCGTCGGTCCCGAAGACGTAGCGGCCGATCACCTCGCGCACGGCCGCCTCCTCCTCGGCGAGCACGCGGGCGGCCTCCTCTTCCGTGTTCTGCTTCACCGTCACCCGCACCTTCAGCCCCTCGATGCCGCTGGCCTGGAAGGCGATGGTGGCGCGGCCGGTGCGGTCCAGCTCCGCCATGCGTTCGGTCAGCATCTCGTCGAGGCCGGACTCGGTCTGCCCCCAGGTCTTCAGCACCCGGCTCCGGATGACGGCCGTCATGCCGGCGCGGCGCTGCAGGTCCGGGATGACGGTTTCGCCGACCATCGCGCGCATCTCGAAGGGCACGCCCGGCACGGCGTAGACCACCTTGTCGCCCACCGGGCAGACCAGGCCCGGCGCGGTTCCCGGCATTTGCGGGATCGCCGCGCCGCCGACGGGGATGTCGGCCTGGCGCAGGTTGTTCTCGCTCATGAAGCGGCCGCGCGACTCGAAACGGTCGCGGATGCGCGCCGCGATCTCCTCGTCGCGCTCCAGTTCGACGCCCATGACCTCGGCGACGACCTCGCGGGTGATGTCGTCCTGGGTCGGGCCGAGGCCGCCGGAGACGATCACCGCGTCGGCCCGGTCGAGGGCCTGGCGGATGGTGTCGGTCATCCGCCGGCGGTTGTCGCCGATCGTGACGTGGTAGTGGCAGTCGATCCCCGCGAGCGCCAGCCGCTCCCCGATCCAGGCGGCGTTGGAGTTGACGATCTGGCCGAGCAGCAGTTCGGTGCCGATGGCGATGAATTCGCAACGCATGGGGACGCTCCGGGTTATCGGGCGGGCGGGACGACGCCGAACCGCTCCAGGAAGATCGGAAGCTGCGCCTCCGCCATCTCGGCGCCGCGCTGGATCGCGCATCCCCGCGCGCGGGCGGCTTCGAGGAACGGCGTCGTCGCCGGCTTCGTCACGGCGTCGGCCACCAGGGCGCCGGGCGGCACGCCGTCGAGCGGGAAGGGAAGGGGGTCGCCGGGGGCCATCCCCATCGGCGAGGCGTTGGCGAGGATGTCGATCGCGCCGGGGTCGCCGGGATCGTCCGACAGCTCCGCGGCCGGCCAGGCCGCCCCGATCGCGTCCAGCAGCCGGCGCCGGCGCGCCGGGTCGATCTCGACAACCGCGATCCGCGCCGCGCCCGCCTCGGCCAGCGCGTCGGCGATGGCGCTTCCGGCCCCGCCGGCGCCGACCACCACGGCCCGCTTGCCGGCGGGGGAAACGCCATGCCCGGCGAGCGCGGCGACGAAGCCCAGCCCGTCCACCATGTCGGCGTGGAGCCGCCCGTCGGCGTCTCGCCGCACGAGGTTGGCCGCGCCGACCCGCCGCGCGCGTTCGCTCGCCGTGTCCGCCTGGGCGAGCGCGGCCTGCTTGTGCGGGATCGTGACGGCGCAGCCGCCGCAGTTGCGCCAGGCGCGCACGGCGCGGAAATGCGCCTCCGCCATGCCGGGTTCGAGGTCGAGCGCGACCATGACGGCGTCGATCCCGTTCGCGGCGGCGTATTCGTTGAACACGGTGGGCGAGCGGACCTGGCCGACCGGATGGCCGATCAGCGCGAACACCCGGGTCGTTCCGCCGGGAACGAGGCCCGGCCGGCCCGGCGCGGCGGTCGCGCCGCTCATGGCCAGCCGGCCCCCGGAACCTCGACGCGCATGGTTTCGATCCGGCCCATCGGGTTGGCGACGCGATCCGGGTTGCGCCAGACATTGGTGCAGACGAACAGCGTGCGCCGGTCCGCCCCGCCGAGCGCGACCGCGTAGGCGCCCCGGTCGCCGGTCGAACGGCGCTCGGCGATTTCGCCGCCGTCGCGGATGCGCAGCACCTCCTTGTTCACCGGGTCGGCGATCCAGAGCGCGCCCTCGGCGTCCATGCAGATGCCGTCCGGGACCCAGGTGTAACCGCCATCGGCCCAGACGCGGCGGTTCGACAGGTTCCCGTCGCCGTCGATGTCGAACGCGGCGAGGCGCCGCCCCCACGACTCCGCCACCGCCATGGTCCGCCCGTCCGGCGTTATCGCGATGCCGTTGGGGAAGAACAGGCCGTCCGCCGCCACGCGCGCGCTCCCGTCGGGATCGACCCGGACCAGCGTGGTCGTGCGCGGCTCCTCTTTCGCGTCGTAATCGAAGCCGAAATTGCCGACATAGGCGCGGCCGGCCGCGTCCACCGTCATGTCGTTGCAGCGGTGGCGCGAGAGGGCGGAGATGTCGGCGTGTTCGACCAGGCCGCCGGGGTCCAGCCGCATCACCTTGCAATCGATCATCGAGACGACCAGCAGCCGGCCGTCCGGCAGCCAGCCGAGGCCGGAGGGCCGGTTCGGAACCTCGCAAACCGTCTCCCGCGCGCCGCCGGGATCGACGGCGACCACGGAGTGGGAATAAAAGTCGGAGAACCACAGCCGCCCGTCGCGCCAGCGCGGGCCTTCGGGGAAGGTGAGGCCGTCGATCAGGACTTCCAGGCCGGACATGCCCGTCTCCCCTCGCGTTACGCGGGCAGCGGAAAGGTCTTCAGGACTTCCTTGTAGCGAGGCTCGTTGTCGATCTCCAGCGTGGCCAGCACGCGCACCACCGCGCAGTAGAACGCGATGGCGACGACCAGGTCGACCAGGTGCTCCCGCGAGAGCGCGCCCTCCAGCACGGCGAATTCGGCGTCGGGGATCGCGAGGTCGGTAACCATCGCGCGCGCCGCCGCGAGGACCGCGCGTTCGCGTTCCGGCAGGCCGCTTTCCCGCCCCTCGGTCTCGGCCGTAATCGCGCGGATGTCCGCCTCGCTCACGCCGAATTGCTCCGTGCCGAGGCGCACGTGGTGCGTGTATTCGTACTCGCTGCGCGCAAGGTATCCCACCTGGAGGATCGCCATCTCGCGCAGCCTCGGGTCCAGCGTGCTCCCGTGGCGGATATAGCCGCCGAGCGTGGCGAAGGCGCGGGTCGCGCCGGGGCTGTGGACCAGCTGGCGGAACAGGTTGATCGGCCGTTTCAGCAGGTCCCGGTCCGCCTCGGCGAGGTCCTCGGGGTCGAGATAGGGCAGGCGGGCCATGGCGCGCTCCTCTCCGGGTCCGGTTCAGCCGCGCGGGCGCGCGGAGAGCGAGCAGCCGCCGTCCACCGTCAGCAGGTGCCCGGTGACGTAGCGCGCCCAGTCGGAGGCGAGGTAGACCACCGCCTTGCCGATGTCCCAGCCCTCCCCCTCGATCCGCAGCAGCGACGCCTCCCGGCGCTGTTCCCGCTGCGCGCCCGACATGCCGGGGGAATAGACCATCGGCGTGTACACCGGCCCCGGCAGGACGCAGTTCACCCTGATCCCGTCCGCGCCGTGGTCCACCGCCATCGCCTGGGTCAGCGCCAGCACCGCGCCCTTGGAGGTCGAATAGGCGGTCAGCCCCTTGGGCCGCGTCGCCGAGATCGAGGAGATGTTGACGATCGACCCGCCGCCGGACGCGGCCATCGCCGGGATGGCGTGCTTGGACATCAGGAACATCGGCTTCAGGTTGACGCCCATCACCCGGTCCCAGTGCTCCTCCGTCTCGTCCACCACGGAGAGGCGGCTGCCGATGCCGATGTTGTTGTCGAGGATGTCGAGCCGGCCCCAGGCGGAGGTCGCCGCGTCCACCGCCGCCTTGCACTGGGCCGGGTCCATCAGGTCCGCGGCCATCGCCCGCGCCTCGCCGCCGCGCGCGGCGGCCATCGCGGCGGTGCGCGCCGCCAGCGCCTCCTCCCGGTCCACGACCAGCACGCGGACCCCGGCCTCGGCCAGCAGGATGGCGGCGGCGCGGCCGTTGCCGATGCCGTCTCCCGCCGCCCCGCCGCCGGCGACGATGGCGACCTTGCCCTCCAGTCCCAGATCCAGCGAGTCGATCACGGCGCGGCCCTCCCCGAATGCGATGCGCCCGGACCTTGCGAGCCGCGCCCCGGCGCGTCAAGCGGGCCGGCGGCCGCGCCCTGGCAAGATCGGATAGGCGGTGGACGCCCGCCCGGCGGCGCTCAGGTCCCGTAGGTTCCGTCCGCCTCCCTCTTGTGGCGCAGCAGCGCCATCAGGCGGCGGTCGCGCCACATCGCGCGGCCGGGCAGGTCCTCCGGCGCCGCCGTCTCGCGCCGCTCCGCCTCCAGCCGGGCGTAGCGCGCGTCGTCCCATGCCCGGTGCTCGGACTGTTCGCGCGCGATCTCGCCGAAGGCGGGGCCGAACCGGCCCAGATAGTCGCGGATGCCGCCCGGCGCGTTCAGGTCGATCGTCTCCATCGGCCCCATGAAGGACCAGCGCAGGCCGAGGCCGTGCTTCACCGTCTTGTCGAGGTCCTCGGCCGAGATCGCGCCGTCCTCGACCAGCTTGAACGCTTCGGCGAGCAGCGCGACCTGGAGCCGGTTCAGCACGAAGCCCCGCATCTCCTTGCGGATAACGACGGGCGCCATCCCGATGTCCTCCATGAAGGCGCGGGCGCGGGCGATCGTGTCCGGGGCGGTGGCGGGCGCGCCCGAAAGCTCCACGATGGGCAGCAGGTAGGGCGGGTTGGCCGGGTGCGCCACCAGCATCCGCGCCGCCCCCGCCATGCCGGCGGAAATCTCGCTGCACGGGATGGCGGAGGTGGAGCTGGCGACGATCGTCTCCGGCGGGGCGAGCGCGTCCATCGCCTCGAACAGCGGCCGCTTCGCCTCGAGGCGTTCGGGGGCGTTCTCCTGCACCCAGGCGGCGCCGTCGAGCGCGTCCTCCAGCGCGGCCGCGCGGGCGATGCGGGGGCGGACCTCGGCGGCCGACGCGATCAGGCCGTTGTCCTCCAGGTCCGCGAGCGCGATGTCGAGCAGCCTCTCGGCCTCGTCCAGCGCCTCGGGGTACGGGTCGTGCAGCGCGACCTCGCGCCCGGCCCGCGCGAACACCATGGCCCAGGACCGGCCGATCAGCCCGGCCCCCACGACGGCGATTTTCTCCGGCATCCCGTTTCTCCCCTGTTCTCGGAAGGCTGTATCGCCGTCTTTCCACGGCATCGCAACTTGCGGCCCGGTCGCGCGACGCGCCGCCTTCACCGCGCGCCCGGCGCGCCGACGGGGTGGAGCGGCGCCTCGCCGTCGAGCACGCGCACGATGTCGGCCCCGGCGACGGCCGCGATTTCCCGCAGGCATTCGCGCGTCGATCCCGCCATGTGCGGCGTCAGCACGAGGTTCGGGGCGCCGTATATCGGACTCGCCGGATCGGGCGGCTCGCCGTCGAGCACATCGAGCGCCGCGCCGCCGAGCCGGCCGCGGCGCAGCGCGTCCGCCAGCGCCGCCTCGTCCACCAGGCTCCCGCGCGCGCAATTGACGAGCAGCGCGCCGGGCCGCGTCCGCGAAAGGGCGGCGGCGTCGATCATCCGGCGCGTCTCCGGCGTCGCGGGCGCGTGCAGCGAGATTATGTCGGAAGCCGCGAGCAGCGCCTCGAACCCCGCCGGCTCGGCCCCGCGCGCGGCGATCTCCGCGTCCGCCAGCGCCGGGTCGTGGGCCAGCGTCCGCGCCCCGAAGGCCCGCGCGATCGCCGCGACGCGCGCGCCGATCCGCCCCAGCCCGACCAGGCCCAGGGTCCGGCCGCGCAACTCGCCGCCGGTGCGGCGGGCCGCGTCCCACGCCTTTTCGTGCCGCGCCCGGTGCGCGGCGTCGGGAATCCCGCGCAGCAGGGAGAGCATGAGCGCGATGGCGAGCTCGGCCACCGCGTTGGCGTTGGCGCCGGGCGTGTTGGTCACGGCCACGCCGCGCGCCGCGCAGGCCGCGAGATCGACCGGATCGACCCCCGCCCCGTGCACCGCGACCACTCGGAGGTCCGGCAGGAGGTCGAGCAGTTCGGCGGCGATGTAGCCGGAGCGCAGCAGCACGCCGCCGGCCCCGGCGAATTCGCCGGCCCAGCGCGCGGTCTCCCCGGCGTCGAGCGGCCGGTAGGGCAGGGGGACGGTCCGGATCCCGTACCGCCCGCCCGCCGCCGCCGCGACCGGCTCCTCCAGGATCGGCAGGTCCGGCGTCGCGGCGAGCGCGATCCAGGGCGCCTTGGCGTCCATGCCCTCGCCTACAGGATCGCCAGCGCCGCTTCCGGCGGGCGGCCCAGCGCGGCCCGGCCGCCCGCGAGCACGATGGGGCGCTCGATCAGGATCGGGTGCTCGGCCATCGCGCGGACCAGCGCCGCGCGCGGCTTGCCGGGATCGGCCAGGCCCAGCTCCCGGTACGGCGCCTCCTTGCGGCGCATCAGGCCGCGCGGCTCGACGCCGAGCCTGCCCAGGATGTCCTCCAGCGCCGCCGCGTCCGGCGGCGTTTTCAGGTATTCGACGATACGCGGCTCGACGCCCCGCTCCCGCAGCAGCGCGAGCGTCCGGCGCGATTTCGAGCAGCGGGGGTTGTGGTAGATCGTCACGTCCATGCGGCGGCTTCCGGGTCCGGTCCGAGCGGCCGGCCATGGAAGCACGCGCCGCGCCCGCCGGCAACCTCCCGCGCCAGCCGCGGCCGGCCTATCCGCCGGCTTCCGTGTCCCCGGACCCGCCGCCGCGCGGCGCGGTGGACGGGTTCGGCGGAATCCGCCATCGTGCGGCGCTTCGCCAAGGGGGGAGACGGGGATGGACTACCGCAATCTCGGCCGTTCCGGCCTCAAGGTGTCGCCGCTGTGCCTGGGAACCATGCTGTTCGGCGGGCGCGCGGACGAGGGGGAGAGCCAGGCGATCGTCGCGTCGGCGCGCGACGCCGGGGTCAACTTCATCGACACCGCCGACACCTATGTCGGCGGCGAGTCGGAGCGCCTGGTCGGCCGCTGCATCCGTACCGAGCGCCAGCGCTGGGTGCTGGCCACCAAGGTCGCCAACCGGATGGCGGACGGGCCGAACGGCGGCGGGCTGTCGCGCCGCTGGATCGCGCAGGCCTGCGAGGACTCGCTGCGCCGCCTCAAGACCGACTGGATCGATGTCTACTACCTCCACAAGGAGGACCCGGACACGCCGCTGGAGGAGACGGTGCGCGCGATGGGCGACCTCGCGCGGGCGGGGAAGATCCGCTATTTCGGCGTCTCCAACTACCGGGGCTGGCGGGTCGCGGAAATCTGCAACCTGTGCGACCGCATGGGGATCGACCGGCCGGTCGCGAGCCAGCCCTACTACAACGCCATGAACCGGATGCCGGAGACCGACCACCTGCCGGCCTGCCGGCATTACGGCCTCGGCGTCGCGCCCTACAGCCCGCTGGCGCGCGGCGTGCTCACCGCCAAATACGCGCCCAATGTCGCCCCGGAGGAGGGCAGCCGGGCGGCGCTGCGCGACCGGCGGATGATGCAGACCGAATGGCGGCCGGAATCGATCGGGATCGCGCAACGGATCGCCGCCCACGCGGCGGCGAAGGGCGCCGGCGCGGCGGATGTCGCCATCGGCTGGCTGCTGGCCAACGAGATCGTGACGGCGATCGTCGCCGGCCCGCGCACGCTCGCGCAATGGGAGGGCTACCTCCGCGCGCTGGACTACGAGTACACGGCCGAGGACGAGGCGCTAGTCGACTCGCTGGTCCCCGCCGGCCACCCCTCGACGCCCGGCTACAACGACCCGCAATACCCCATCGAGGGTCGTCCGACGCGGGTCTAGCGGCCCTTGAACACGGGCGGGCGGCGCTCGGCGAAGGCCGCCTCGGCCTCCTTGTGGTCCTCGCTGAACCAGAGGCCGGGGAACATCTCGCGCTGGAGCGCGCGCGATTCCGCCGGGGGGAGCGCGGCGGCGGCCCGGATCGCCCGCTTGGTCGCGCGCAGGGCCATCGGCGCGGCCGCCTCCAGCGCGCGGGCGTGGGCGAGCGCGGCCTCCAGCGCCTTGCCGGCGGGCGCGACCTCGTCGATGACGCCGAGGCGCAGCGCCTCCGCCGCGCTTATCCGCTCGCCCGTGGTCAGCAGGCGCGAGGCGACGCGCGGCCCGCGGTCGCGGACCAGCCGGTCGATCCCGTTCCAGGCCGGGATGATCCCCAGCCGCGCCTGCGGCCAGCCGATCTCCGCCCGCTCGTCGGCGACGCGATAGTCGCAGCACAGCAGGATCTCCCCGCCGCCGCCGAGCGCGTAGCCGTTCGCCGCCGCGATAACGGGGCAGGGCAGCGCCTCCAGCATGTCCAACGCGCGCCGCGTGCGCTCGAACCGCGCGTCCAGCTCCTCCGGCGTCGCGATGGCGCGGTACTCCTTTACGTCGCCGCCGGTGCAGAAGAACCTGTCCCCGGCCCCGGTGACGACGACGGCGTGCAAGCCGCGGTCTTCCGCCAGCCGCTCCAGCGCCTCCAGCAGTTCGGTCGTGAGGCCGGCGCTTATCGCGTTGCCGGCATGGGGCCGGTCGATCGTCAGGATTTCGACGCCGCCCCGGCGCTCGGCCCTAAGCACCGGGAAGGTCCTCGCGCTGCACCAGGTGCAGCAGGACGCCGCCGAAGGAAGACGGGTGCACGAAGCCGATCAGCGAGCGCCGCCCGCCCGGCCGCCCGACCCGGTCGATGGTGCGTCGGCCGCGCGCGCCGAGATGGGCCAGCACGCCGTCGATGTCCGGCGTCTTGAGCGCGACATGGTGCAGGCCCGGCCCGTTCTTCGCCACGTAGCCCGCGATGGCGCCCTGGTCCTGCTTGGTGTCGCCGGCCGCGCCGTGGCGCATTTCGACGCCGTGGCGCGGGTCGAAATTCTGCAGGAACTCCAGTTCGCAATCCCCGACGGTGAGGAAGGACGCGCGCAGGCCGCCGACCGGCTCCGGCGGGCGGGCGCGGTAGACGACGCCGTATTTGTCGGAGGTGAAGCTCTCGATCGCCTGGCGGACCTCCATGTCCGTCTGCCGGCTTTCCACCGGCAGGCCGAGGCGGCCGGCGAACACGGCCTCCGCCGCGAGGTTGTCGGCCGAAGCGACGCCGAGATGGTCGATCCGCTCGATCCGCCCGCCGGGCGCGCCCGACAGGCCGAGCGGCTCGACGAAGCGGGTCGCCAGCCCGCCGGTCGCCGCCGGGTCGATCGCCGCCTGGCGCGCGCCGTCGAGGCCGGGGCCGGCCCGGGCCGGCGAGTCGGGGAAGGCGGCGGCCGCCGCCGCCTCCGGGTCCGGGGCGGCCAGCGCGATATGGTCCACCCCGGCGCGGCCGCCGGCGAGGAAGGGGTCGCCGGCCGGGAACACGGCCAGCGCCGTCTCGCCGACGCCGAAACACGCGACCGGCCCGCCCGGCCCCTCCGCCTCCAGCCGGGGCAGTCCGAGGTCTTCGCCGAGCAGCGCCGCCGCCGCGTCCGTGTCCCGCGCCGCGAGCGCCACATAGGCCAGGTCCCATCCGCCCATCGCCGTTCCCTCCTCCGGTCTCGGCCGGCCGCGCTTCATCGCCGCGCCCACGCGTTGTATAGACTACGGCGCGGGACCGGCGGAACGGTAGCGGAAAGGGGAGCGGCCATGGCGATCGCGCTGGAGCGGGAGGCGTCCGACGCGCCGGACGGGATGGCCGAGGCGGAATGGGAGGCGCGCTGCGAACTGGCGGCGGCCTACCGGCTGGCGGCGCTGTACGGCTGGACCGACCTCAACAACACGCATTTCTCGCTGCGCGTTCCCGGCGCGGAGGAGGACGAGTTCCTGCTCAACCCGTTCGGCATGTTCTTCGAGGAGATCACGGCCTCGTCGCTGATCAAGGTGGACCGGGAGGGGCGGGTCGTCGGCGCGGCGGACTATCCGCTCAACCCCGCCGGCTTCGTGATCCACGGCGCGATCCACCTGTCGGACAGCCGCCACGACTGCGTTATCCACACCCACAGCCGCTTCGGGACGGCGGTGGCGATGCAGGCCCGCGGCCTGCTGCCGGCGAGCCAGAAGGCGCTGACCGTGATGGGCTGGGTCGGCTACCACGATTTCGAGGGGCCGGCGCTGGACGAGGGCGAGCGGCCGCGCATCGTGCGCGACCTCGGCGACAAGCGCGTCCTGATCCTGCGCAACCACGGCCTGCTGACGGTCGGGCGCACGGTGGGCGAGGCGTTCGTGTGGATGTACCGGATCGAGACCGCCTGCCGGCAGCAGATCGACGCGCTGTCGGGCGGGGCGGAACTGGCCGTGCTGTCGCCCGGGACGCAAGAGAAGTCGATCGCCCAGGGGCTGGAGATGTACGGGCCGGGCGGCTTCATCGAGGTCGGGCGGGAGTGGCCGGCCCTGCTGCGCCAGCTCGACCGGGCCGGCATGGGCGGCTACCGGGTCTAGCGGCCCGGCGCCGCGCGCCCGCCCCCGGGTTCGGCCCCGATGCACAACCTGACGAGCTTCCTCGCCTACCACGCCCGGCTGCGGCCGGAGGCCGACGCGCTGTCCTTCGGCGGGCGGCGGATTTCGCGCGGGGAACTCCACGACCGCGCGCTGCGCATGGCCGGCTGGCTCGCGGGGCGGGGGATCGGCCCCGGCGCCATCGTCGCGCTGGTCATGAAAAACTCCCCGGCCTTCCTGGAAACCGCCTTCGCCGCCAGCCACCTGGGCGCGGTTCTTCTGCCGATGAACTACCGCCTCGCCGCCGCCGAGATCGCCTGGATCCACGGCCACGCCGGCGTCGATCTGGTTCTGGCGGACGAGGAATTTTCGCAATCCGTCAAAGGGTTGCCGAACGTCGTTCTTCTGGGAAGCGAAGCCCAGGCCGATTCCCGCGCGCTTGCCGGGCCGGGCGTCGAGCCGCCGCCCCCGGTCCCGCGCGGCCCGGACGACCTGTACCGGATCGTCTACACCTCCGGCACGACGGACCGGCCCAAGGGCGTCGTGCACAGCTACGCCAACGCCTACTGGAAATGCGCCGACCAGGCGATGGCCCTCGGCCTGACGGCGGCGGACCGGCTGCTGGTGAGCGGGCCGCTCTACCATGTCGGCGCGTTCGACCTGCCGGGGATCGCGGTGCTGTGGATGGGCGGGATGTGGAGCCTGTTGCGCGACTTCTCGCCGGAGGCGGCGCTGGCGGCGATCGGGCGGGACCGCGTGAACGGCCTCTGGTTCGCGCCCACCATGCTGAACATGTGCCTGGCCCACGAGGGGCGCGAGCGGTTCGACCTGTCCTCGGTGCGCTGGGTGGTCGGCGGCGGCGAGCGGACGCCGGAATCGCGCATCCGCGCCTTCGGCGGCCTGTTCCCGCGCGCCCGCTATATCGACGCCTACGGCCTCACGGAAAGCTGCGGCGGCGACACCTTCATGGAGCCGGGGCGCGAGATCGAGAAGATCGGCTCGGTGGGCCGGCCGCTGGCCCATGTCGAGGTCGAGATCCGCGACGATTCGGGCCGCGCGCTCGGACCGGGCGAGACCGGGGAAATCTGCCTCGCGGGGGCGAAAATTACGCGCGGCTACTGGCGCGACCCGGAGCGCACGGCCGAGGCGTTCCACGCCGACGGCTGGTTCCGCACCGGCGATGTGGGGCGGATGGACGCCGAAGGCTTCCTCTACCTCACGGACCGCAAGAAGGACATGATCGTCTCCGGCGGCGAGAACATCGCGTCCTCCGAGATCGAGCGCGTGCTGTACGAGCATCCGGCCGTCGCCGAGGCCGCCGTCGTCGGCCGGCCCGACCCGCGCTGGGGCGAGCGGCCGGTCGCCGTTATCGTCGCGCGGCCGGGCATGGAGGCGGCGGAGGCCGACATCGTCGCCCATTGCCGCGCGCGCCTCGCGGGCTTCAAGGTCCCCCGCGAGGTCGTGGCGATGGCCGAACTGCCGCGCAACCCCTCCGGCAAGGTGCTGAAGCGCGCGTTGCGCGACATGCTGGACGCCTGAGGCCGTGGCCGCGGTCGCGTTCCCGCCGGCGGAGATGGTCGCCTATGTGCTCGCGGTCTACCTGGTCGCCGGCGCGGCGAAGGGGGTGGTCGGCCTCGGCCTGCCGACGATCTCGATGGCGCTGGTCGCGGCGGCGTTCGGGCTGAAGGAGGCGATGGTGCTGCTGCTCGCGCCGTCGCTGGCGACCAATGTCTGGCAGGCCGTCGCCGGCGGGCGCCTCGTCGAAATCGTGCGCCGCATCTGGCCGATGCTGGCGATGCTCTGCGTCGCGACCTGGTTTTCGGCCGGCGTCATGCTGCGGAGCGACGCGGCGCTGCTGTCGGCCCTGCTGGGCGCGGTGCTGGTCGTTTACGCCGGCATCGGCCTGGCGACGCCGCAGGTCGCGGCGCCGGGGCGGCGCGAAGCCTGGCTCTCCCCGGCGGTCGGGCTGGCGACCGGCGTTTCGACCGGGCTTACCGGCACTTTCGCGGTGCCCGGCGTGCTGTACCTGCAGGCGCTGCGGCTCGGCAAGGACGGGCTGGTGCAGGCGATGGGCATCTGCTTCACGACCGCGACGCTGGCGCTCGGCCTGTCGCTGGGCGGGCGCGGCTCCGTGCCGGCCGATCTCGCCTGGCTGTCGGCGGCGGCGACGGTTCCGGCGCTGGCCGGGATGGCGCTGGGGCGGCGCGTGCGCGACCGCCTGCCGGAAGCGCTGTTCCGGCGGGTGTTCTTCGTCGCGCTGCTGTTGCTGGGCGTCTGGATCGGCGCGCGGGCGCTGTTGTTCTGACGCTTCGGCGGGCCGGGGAGGGGGCCGGCCCGGCCCCGGCCGCGCGGTCAGCCGCCGCGGATGGCCGGGAGGAAGGCGACCTCGCTGTCCTCCCGCAACTCCTCCAGGAAGGCGTCCTGGTGGATTTCCCCGTCGATGGCGACGGAAATGAAACCGTCCTCCACCTGGGCGCCGAGGCCCGGATAGCGCGCCTCCAGCTCGCGGATCAGCTTGCGCACCGTCGGGGCGGCGATGTCGAAATCGCCGGCCCCTCCGGTGAATTGCTTGCTCAGCGAGTCGGTGAGCACGACCCGGGCCACGGGTCCGCCCCGGCTACTCGGCCGCCTCGGGCAGCCGCGCCGCGTCGAGCGCCGCGAGCACGCGCGGCGGCGACATCGGCAGGTGCTCCATCCGCACGCCGACGGCGTTCTCGATGGCGTTGGCGACGGCGGCCATCGGCGGCACGATCGGCACCTCGCCGACGCCGCGCACGCCGTAGGGATGCCGGTCGTTCGGGACCTCGACCACCATCGTCTCGATCATCGGCAGGTCCGAGGCGACCGGGATGCGGTAGTCGAGGAAGCCCGGATTCTCGAGCTGCCCCTTGTCGTTGTAGATGTACTCCTCGTTGAGCGCCCAGCCGATGCCCTGGGCCGCGCCGCCCTGGATCTGCCCCTCGACATAGGAGGGATGGATCGCCCGGCCCACGTCCTGCACCGCCGTGTAGCGCAGCACCGTGACGCGGCCGGTTTCGGGATCGACCTCCACGTCGCAGACATGGGTGGCGAAGCCGGGGCCGGCGCCCTGCACGTTCTGGGCGTTGTGGCCGCAGATCGGCCCGCCGGTCTTCGGCGTCCCGGCGGCGATGTCGGCCAGCGACAGCGGCTCGAAATCGCCCACGTTGCTGCCGGCCGGATGGGCCTGGCCGTCGCGCCAGACCACGCCGTCCGGCTCGACCTCCCAGATTTTCGCCGCGCGCTCGCACAGCTGGCGCACCGCGTCGCGCGCCGCCTCGACCACGGCGAGGCCGGTCGCGAAGGTGACGCGGGAGCCGCCGGTGAGGAAGTTGTAACCGACGGAAGCGGTGTCGGCCACGATCGGGCGCACCTTGTCGTAGTCGATGCCGAGCTCCTCGGCCGCCATCAGGGCGAGCGACGCCCGCGAGCCGCCGATGTCCGGGTTGCCGGAGACCACGACCGCCGTGCCGTCCTCGACGATGTTGACGGTCGCGCTCGACTCGCCGCCGATGTTGAACCAGAAGCCCGAGGCGACGCCGCGCCCCTGGTTCGGGCCGAGCGGCGCCTTCATGTGCTCGCTGTCCATCGCCGCCCGGACCGTCTCCTCGTAGCCGATGCGCCGGAAGGTCGGCCCGTAGGCGGCCTTGGTGCCCTGTTTGGCCGCGTTCCGCATCCGCAGCTCCAGCGGATCGACGCCGATCTCCTTGGCGAGTTCGTCGAGGATGCTCTCGGCCCCGAAGGCCGAGATCGGCGCGCCCGGCGCCCGGTAGGCCGCCACCTTCGGGCGGTTCACCACCACGTCGTAGCCGGTGAGCCGCACGTTCGGGATGTCGTAGGGCGCGACGGCGCACATGCAGGCCGGCTGCACCGGCGAGCCGGGGAAGGCGCCCGCCTCCAGCTTGACCGTGCCCTCGAAGGCCACGATCCGCCCGTCCCTCGTCGCCCCGATCCGGTAGGTCATCGAGCCGGCGGAGGTCGGCCCGCTGGCCCGGAAGACCTCCTCGCGGCTCATCGTCATCTTCACCGGCCGGCCGGTCTTGGCCGACAGCGCGGTCGCCAGCGGCTCCAGGTAGACGACGGTCTTGCCGCCGAACCCGCCGCCGATCTCCGACGGCGTGACGCGGATCGCCGAGGCGTCCATGCCGAGCAGGCGCGCGGTGTAGGCGCGGACCATGAACTGGCCCTGCGTGCAGCACCAGATCTGCGCCTGCCCGTCCGCCGAAACGCTGGCGACGGCCGCGTGCGGCTCGATATAGCCCTGGTGGACCGCCGCCGTGGTGTAGGACCGCTCCAGCACCACCTCGGCCTCTTCGAAGCCCTTGCCGACATCGCCGAGGTCGAACACGACCTTCTTGGCGATGTTGGTCGGCCCGGAGGCGTCCATGCCCGCCGGCTTCAGCTCCTCGTCCAGGACCGGCGCGCCGTCCTCCATCGCCAGGTCGACGTCGATCACGTGCGGGAGGACCTCGTAATCGACCTCGACCAGTTCCAGCGCGGCCTCGGCGATCTCGGCCGAGGTGGCGGCGACGGCGGCGACGGCGTGGCCGTCGTACAGCGCCTTCTCCCGCGCCATGACGTTGCGGGTCATGTCGCGGTAGCTGACCAGCGCCTCGCCGGCGGCGGCGAGTTCGGCGGACTGTTCGGGGAAGTCCTCGGAGGTGACGACCGCCTTCACGCCCGGCAGCGCCAGCGCCTTCGAGGCGTCGATCCCGCGGATGCGGGCATGGGCGTGCGGGCTGCGCAGCACGCGGCCGTGCAACATGCCGGGGAGCGCGAAGTCGGAGCCGAACTTCGCCCGCCCGGTCACCTTGTCGTGGCCGTCGGGGCGGACGACGCGCTTGCCGACCCACTTGAAAACGTTGGTCTCCTCGGTCATCGGGCTTCTCCCCTCATTTCGGCGGCGGTCCGCTGGACCGCGCGGACGATCTTGTCGTAGCCGGTGCAGCGGCAGAGGTTGCCGGCCAGCCAGTACCGGATCTCGGTCTCGGTCGGGTTGTCGTTCCGGTCGAGCAGCGCCTTGGCGGCGACCAGGAAGCCCGGCGTGCAAATGCCGCACTGCAGCGCCGCGTCCTCCAGGAAGATGCGCTGCAGCGGGTGCAGGCTGTCGCCCTCGGCCATGCCCTCGATCGTCTCGACGGCCCGGCCCTCGGCCTCCGCGCCCATGACGAGGCAGGCGCAGACCAGCCGCCCGTCGAGCATGACGCTGCACGCGCCGCAATCGCCCGAGGCGCAGCCTTCCTTGCTGCCGGTCAGGTTCAACTCGTCGCGCAGCACATCGAGCAGCGTCTGCCTCGTGGAGCAGAGGTACTCGACCGGCTCGCCGTTGATGGTGGTGGAAACGTGATGCTTGGCCATGGTTTACCGGCTCCCCGCGCGCTCGGCCGCGATTTTCGCCGCGCGGCGCGCAAGCACGCCGGCGACCTTGGTTCGATACTCGACGGTGCCCCGCTTGTCGTCGATCGGGCTGCACGCGGCCTGGCAGGCGGCGTCCAGCGCGGCCATCGCGCCGTCGTCCAGCCCGGTGCCGACGATCGCGCTCGCCGCGTCCCCGACCACCAGCGCCGTCGGCGCGACCGCGCCGAGCGAGACCTTGGCCGACGCCACCTTCCCGTCGCCGTCCAGCACGAGCGCGACGCCGCAGCCCACCACCGCGATGTCCATCTCGGTGCGCGGGATCAGCCGCAGGTAGGCGTCCCCGCCGCCCTCGGGACGGGCCGGGAGGCCGAAGCTCACGATGAACTCGCCCTTGGCGAGGCTCGTGCGGCCGGGGCCGGTCGCCACCTCCTCGACCGGGATCGAGCGCCGGCCGCCCGGACCGGCGATGTTCGCCGTCATGCCGGCCGCGATCATGGCGGGCACGCTGTCGGCGGCCGGCGAGGCGTTGCCGAGGTTGCCGCCGAGCGAGGCGCGGCCCTGGATCTGGGTCGAGCCGATCAGGTCCCAGGCCTCGATCACGCCGGGCCAGTCGGCCACGATGTCGCCGCGCTCGTGGGCCTCCGCGCCGGCGACCGCGGCGCCGACGGTGTAGCTCCCGTCGGCGTTGCGGGCCAGCGTCCGGGTCTCCTCGATCCGCTTGATGTCGACGACGAGCGCCGGGTCGATGATGTGGGAGCGCAGCTGGACGAGGAGGTCGGTCCCCCCCGCCAGGATACGGGCGTCGCCCGCGGCGCCGGCCAGGAGCGCGCACGCCTCCTCGACGGTCCCCGGCGCCTCGAATTGGACTGACTGCATTTCGGTTCGGTCCCCCTGGGGAGTTTTTCTTGAGAGCGGCCCCGGCTTACACATGTCCCGCCGGACTGGCAAGCGGCGCGGGGCCGGGACGGAAGGGCCCGGGCGGGCGGCGTCCCTCCGTCCGCCCCGGCCGGCGGCGCGGAGTGTGCATCGGACCGGCCGCGCCGGTCAATGGCGCTTGTCGGCCGCCGCCGGCCGCCGGGCCGCCCGCGGGGCGCCGCCGCGCCGGTCAGGCCGGCCGCGCCAGCCGCGTCTCCACCAGCCGCGCCCAGTACGACGCGCCGAGCGTCAGGATGTCGTCGTTGAAGTCGTATTCCGGGTGGTGCAGGCCGGGGTCGCTGCCGGTCTTGCCGCCGCCGATCCACAGGAAGCAGCCGGGCCGCGCCTCCAGCATGTAGGCGAAATCCTCGCTGCCCATCACCGGCGGGATGTCCTCCCGCGTCATGCCCTCGCCCGCCACCACGCGCGCGAGGTCGGCGGCGATCCGGGTCTCGGCCTCGTGGTTCACCGTCGGCGGGTAGCCGCGCTGGTAGTCGAGGTCGATCCGCGCCCCGTGCGCCGCCGCGAGGCCGGCGCAAAGCTCGCGCATCCGCCGCTCCACCAGTTCGCGCACCGCCGGGTCGAAGGTGCGCACCGAGGCCGAAAGCTCCGCCGTCTGCGGGATCACGTTCCGCGCCGTGCCGGCGTGCAGCATCGTGACGCTCACCACCGCCGACTTGATCGGGTCCACGTTGCGCGAAACGATGGTCTGCATCGCCGAGTAGAGCTGGACCGCGATGGCGATCGGATCGACGCCCTGGTGCGGCATCGCGGCGTGGGCGCCGCGGCCCTCGATCTCGACGACGGCGACGTCCACCGCCGCCAGCATCGGCCCGGCCCGGGCCGCGAGGGTCCCGGCGGGGAGTTGCGGGGCGTTGTGCATTCCCCACACCGTGTCGCAGGGGAACCGCTCGAACAGCCCCTCCTCGACCATGACGCGCGCGCCGCCGCCGCCCTCCTCGGCGGGCTGGAAGATGAAGTTCACCGTGCCGTCGAAGTTCCGCGTCTCGGCGAGGTAGCGCGCGGCGCCGAGCAGCATCGTCGTGTGCCCGTCGTGGCCGCAGGCGTGCATCTTGCCGTCCACCGTCGATTTGTGCGGCGGCGACGCCTTCTCCTGCATCGGCAGCGCGTCCATGTCGGCCCGGATGCCGATGGTCCGCCCGCCGTCGCCCCGGCCGCGCAGCACGCCGACCACGCCGGTCCCGGCGAGGCCGCGATGCACCTCGATCCCCCAGGACTCCAGCTGTTCCGCGACCAGCGCGGAGGTCCGGTGCTCCTCGAAGCCGAGTTCGGGATGGGCGTGGATGTCGCGGCGGGTGGCCGTCAGGTCCTCGTGGAACTCGGCGATGCGGTTGTGGATGGGCATGGCGGTCGTCTCCGGCTGTCGGCGCGCGGGCGGGCGCGGGTCGCGCCCATCCTAGCCCCGGAAGCGGCCGGGAACCATCGGAACCGCGATCGGGCGCCGGCTTGCCCGGGGCCGGCGTTCCGCGCGACACTCCGCGCCGCGCGCGGCGGGCCGCCTCCGCCGCCGGAAGGGGAGGCCGCGATGAAGCTGATGTGGTTCCACCTGATGCCCTACACCGAACTTCCGGACGACTTCCGGGAGAAGAACCCCGGCGTGTGGGTGGACATCGACTCGAACCTGTTCGACCCGGCCCGCGCCCACTACATGTACAACGACTTCATGGACGAACTGGAGTTCGCGGCCGATTGCGGCTTCGACGCGGTGTGCGTGAACGAGCACCACGCCAACGGCTACGGCCTGATGCCCTCGCCCAACCTGATCGCCTCGGCGCTGGCGCGGCGGCCCTCCGACGCGATGATCTGCGTCATGGGCAACAGCCTCGCGCTCTACAACCCGCCGACGCGGGTGGCCGAGGAGATGGCGATGATCGACTGCATCTCCGGCGGCCGGCTGATCGCCGGCTTCCCGGTCGGCACGCCGATGGACACCTGCTTCGCCTACGGCCAGAACCCGAGCATGTTGCGCGACCGCTACTACGAGGCGCACGACCTGGTGAAGAAGGCGTGGACCGAGCGCGGCGTGTTCGCCTTCAACGGCCGCTACAACAAGCTGCGCTACGTCAACATCTGGCCGCACACCGTGCAGAAGCCGCACCCGCCGATCTGGATTCCCGGCGGCGGCTCGGTGGAGACTTGGCGGTGGTGCGCCGAGATGGACTACGTGTACTGCTACCTCTCCTATTTCGGCTACAAGATCGGCCTGAACACCATGCGCGGCTTCTGGCGGGAGATGGAGCGGCTGGGCAAGGAGCCGAACCCCTACCGCGCCGGGTTCCTGCAGTTCGTCGGCGTCGCCGAGAGCCGGGAGGAGGCGATGCGCCTCTACAAGGAGCCGGCGGAGTATTTCTACGGCCGCTGCCTGCATCTCGACCCGCGCTTCGCGCAGCCGCCGGGATACACCACCGAGGCGACGATCCGCGCCCGCGTCGAGGGCCAGGTCGCGGCGGCGGCCCGCAAGGCGACCGCCCGCGCCCGCACCGCGACCGAGATGGACGAGATCGTCGGCCAGGGCTACGTGATCGTCGGAAGCCCGGACGAGGTGGCCGAACAGTTGCGCCACGCCGCGACCGAGATGAACGTGGGCCACCTGATGATGCTGTGCCAGTACGGCAACATGGGCCGCGACCTCGCCGCCTACAACACCCGCATGTTCGCCGAGCGGGTGGCGCCGCAACTGCGCGACATGTTCGACGACAGGTGGGAGGACCGCTGGTGGCCGTCGCCGATGCCGCGCGCGCGGCGCGCGGTCCCGGACGCGGATCTCGGCGGCGCGCTGGCCGAGGCGGCGGAATGAGCGCGGTCGAGGAAAGCGCGCTCTCCCTCGGCGGGGCCGAGTACCGGGTTTGGGCGGCGGGGGCCGGGCCGGCGCTCGGCGTGCTGGCCGGGTTCGGCGGCCTGTTGCAGTGGACGCCCTTCCTCGCCCGGCTGGCGGAGACGCGGCGGGTCGTCGTCCCCTCGCTGCCCGGCTTTCCCGGCGGCGGCGGGCGGTCGCATGTGGAGCTGGACTCGCAACTCGACTGGCTGCTCCGGGTCCGCGACCTGCTGGAGGGGTGCGGGCTTTCGGGCGCGGACCTCGCGGGGGTCTCCGTCGGCGCGGCGCTGGCGGCGGACGTGGCGGCGGTGTGGCCGGGGACGGCGCGGCGGCTGGCGCTGGTCTCGCCGCTCGGCCTGTGCGACGGCCATTCGCCGATCGCCGATCCCTGGGCCGTCCGGCCGAACGGGCAGCCGGCGCTGCTCTGCGCCGATCCCGCCGCGCTGGAGGCGCATCGCGAGATGCCCGACGGGGCGGACGAACTGGAGTGGGAGGTCTCGCAGATCCGCGCCAACGAGGCCGCCGCGCGCCTGCTCTGGCCCAACGGCGACACCGGCCTCGGCGCGCGGATCGGCCGGATCGCCTGCGACACGCTGGTCGTGTGGGGCGCGGAGGACCGGGTGGTCCCGGCGAGCCACCGACCGCTCTACCGCGACGGGCCGGCGGGCGCGGTGCGCGAGGCCGTTATCGCCGGCGCCGGCCACCACGCGGATTTCGACAGGCCGGAGGAAACCGCCGGCGCCATCGACGACTTTCTGGGAAGAGGGGAATGAGCGGTTATCGCCCGCCCGCCGGCGTGACGGCGCAGACGGCCGAGTTCCTGGCCAAAATCGCGGCGCTGGACCTGCCGCCGATGGTCGACTTGTCGCCGAGGGAGGCGCGCGAGCAGATGGAGCGCGCGGTGGCCGCGCGCGACGCGCCGCCGCTGGCCATCGCCGACACGCGCGAATTGCGGCTGCCCGGCCCGGCCGGCCTGATCCCGGCCCGGCTCTACCTGCCATTGCGCGACGCCGGGGGGCCGCCGGGCCTGCTGGTCTACTACCACGGCGGCGGGCATGTGATCGGCAGCCTGTTCAGCCACGACGCGAGCGCGCGGGCGCTGTGCCATTACGGCGGCTGCGCGGTGCTCTCGATCGACTACCGCATGGCGCCGGAGGACCCGTTCCCGGCCCCGGTGGAGGACTGTTACGCCGCCCTCGCCTGGGCCGCCGCCAACGCCGGCCGGCTGGGGATCGACGCGGACCGGCTCGCCGTCGGCGGCGACAGCGCCGGCGCCAACCTCGCGACCGTCGTCGCGCTGATGGCGCGGGACGACCCCGAAGGGCCGGCGTTGCGCCACCAGTGCCTGATCTACCCGCTGGTGGACTACCGCTGCGAGGGCGCCAGCTACGACGAGTTCGCCAAGGGCTACGGCATCCTGGAGGCGGAGACCATGTACTGGTTCCGCCGCCACTACCTGGGCGACGATCCGGCGCTTCACGCGGACTGGCGGGCCTCGCCGCTGCTGGCGGAGTCGCTCGCCGGCGTGGCGCCGGCGCACATTATCGCCGCCGGCTGCGACGTGCTGCGCGACGAGGCGCGGGCCTACGCGGCCCGGCTGGCCGGTTCGGGGGTCTCGGTCGAGTACCGGGAGTATCCGGGGGTGCTGCACGGTTTCTTCGGCCTGACGGGGATTATCGACGAGGCGGACGCCGCCAACCGCGCCGCCGGCCGGGCGCTGGCGGCGGCGCTGGACGGATAGGGCCGCGCGCGGCCGCCGGCATTGCGACCGGCCTTGCGTCTCCGGGCCGGCCGGGGCAGTTTGCGCTTTCCCCTTGCGGGGAGCGGCGCGGCGGAAAACGGGGCGATGTGGCGATGGACGCGGTGCTGACGGAGCGACGGGGGCCGGTCCTGGTCCTCCGCATGAACAACCCGCCGGTGAACGGGCTGGGCGCGGCGCTGCGGACCGGCCTCGCGCGCGCGGTCGCGGACGGCCTCGCGGACGACGCGGTCTCGGCCATCGTCGTCGCGGGCGCGGGGCGGATGTACAGCGCCGGCGCCGACATCCGCGAGTTCGGCGCCACGCCGCCGCCGGGAACGCCGGACCTGAACGCCGTCATCGCCGCGCTGGAGGACTCGGACAAGCCGACCGTTTCGGCGATCCACGGCGTGTCGGCGGGCGGCGGGTTCGAACTCGCGCTCGGCACGCATTACCGGGTCGCGGCCGCCGACGCGCGGGTCGGCCTGCCGGAGGTGACGCTGGGGCTGCTGCCCGGCGCGGGCGGCACGCAGCGGCTGCCCCGGATCGCCGGCGTGGCCGCCGCGCTCGACCTGATCGTGTCGGGCCGGCTGGTCCCGGCCGCGCGGGCGCTGGAAATCGGCGCGATCGACGAGGTCGCCGAGGGCGACCCGCTGGACGCCGCCGTCGCCGCCGCCGAGCGGCTGGCGCGCGAGGGCGGGCGGCGGCGCGCGCGCGACCGCGACGACGGCCTCGCCGAGGCGCGGGGCGATCCCGGCCTTTTCGAGCGTTTCCGCGCCGGCATGGCCAGGTCCGCGCGCGGCATGAAGGCCCCCTGGGCCTGCGTCGATTGCGTCGAGGCCGCGCTCTCCATGCCCTTCGAGGAGGCGCTGGCGAACGAGCGCGCGCGGTTCCTCGAACTGGTGGCGGGGGACGAGTCGAAGGCGATGCGCCACGCCTTCTTCGCCGAGCGCGAGGCCGCGAAAATCCCCGGTCTCCCGGCCGGCGAGAAGGGCAAGCGGATCGGGACGGCCGCCGTTGTCGGCTGCGGGACGATGGGCGGCGGCATCGCCATGAACTTCGCCAACGCCGGCATCCCGGTCACGGTGGTGGAGCCGGAGCGGGCGGCGCTCGACGCCGGGCTGGAGAAGGTGCGGGCCAACTACGCCGCCACCGTCTCCCGGGGCCGGCTGTCGCAAGAGGCGATGGACCGGCGCATGGGCCTGATCGCCGGCGCGACCGACCTTGCCGCCGTCGCCGAAGCCGACATCGCGATCGAGGCGGTGTTCGAGGACATGGACCTGAAGAAGGAGGTCTTCCGCAAGCTCGACGCGATCTGCAAGCCCGGCGCGGTGCTGGCCACCAACACCTCGACGCTGGACGTGGACGAGATCGCGTCCGCGACGAGCCGGCCGGAGGACGTGGTCGGCACGCATTTCTTCAGCCCCGCCAATGTGATGCGCCTGCTGGAGAATGTGCGGGGCGCCAAGTCCTCGCCCGGGACGATCGCCACCGCGATGGGCCTCGCCCGGGCGATCGGCAAGGTCGGCGTCCTGGTGGGCGTGTGCGACGGCTTCGTCGGCAACCGGATGCTGCACCAGTACGGCCGCGAGGCGAACTTCCTGGTCGAGGAGGGCGCGCTGCCGCAACAGGTGGACCGCGCGATTTACGAGTTCGGCTTCCCGATGGGGCCGTTCGCGATGGGCGACATGGCGGGCCTCGACGTGGGCTGGCGCATCCGCAAGCGCAAGGCGGCCGAACGGCCGAGCAACCAGCGCTACTCCGCCGTCGCCGACCGCATCTGCGAGCGCGGCCGCTTCGGCCAGAAGACGGGTGCCGGCTGGTATCGCTACGAGCCGGGCAGCCGCGCGCCGCTCCCGGACCCGGAGGTGGAGGCGCTGATCCTCCAGGCGTCGCGCGACGCCGGCATCGAGCGGCGCGAGATTTCCGACGACGAAATCCTCAGGCGCTGCATGTACCCGCTGGTCAACGAGGGCGCGAAAATCCTGGAGGAGGGGCTGGCGATCCGGTCGTCCGACATCGACACGATCTGGATTTACGGCTACGGCTTCCCGCGCTGGCGCGGCGGGCCGATGTTCTGGGCCGACACGATCGGCCTCGGCGAGGTTTTCGAGACCATGCGCCGCTTCCACGCCGAGCACGGGGAGCCGATGCGGCCGGCCCCGCTGCTCGAAAGGCTGGCGCGCGAGGGCAAGGGGTTCGCGGATTTCGCCGCCTGAACCCGAACGGCGAAGCGGCCGCGCGGCCTCGACCGGCGCGGCGGAGAGGGAGGAAGACATGCGTGAAGCGGCGATCGTCTCGACGGCGCGCACCCCGATCGGCAAGGCCTTCCGGGGCGCCTTCAACAACACCCACGGCGCGGTCATGGGCGGCCACGCGGTCAAGCACGCGGTGGAGCGCGCCGGCGTCGCGCCCGACGAGATCGAGGACGTGATCCTCGGCTGCGGCTTCCCGGAGGGGGCGACCGGCTTCAACATCGCCCGGCAATGCGCCATCAAGGCCGGCCTGCCGGTGACCAGCGGCGCCACCACGGTGAACCGCTTCTGCAGCTCCGGCCTCCAGGCGATCTCCATGGCGGCGCAGCGCGTGGTGATGGACAACGTGCCGGCGATGGTCGCCGGCGGCCTCGAATCCATCAGCCTGGTCGCGCCGAACACCAACAAGGTCGGGCTGACCGAGGACGGCCTGATGGAGGCCAAGCCCGAAATCTGGATGCCGATGATCGAGACCGCCGACACGGTGGGCCACCGCTACGGCGTCGCGCGCGAGGCGCAGGACGAATACGCCTGCGAAAGCCAGCGCCGCACCGCCGTCGCGCAGCAGGCCGGCCGTTTCGACGACGAGATCGCGCCGCTGCCCTCCGTCATGCTGGTCAAGGACCGGGAGACCGGCGAGGTGTCGTCGCGCGAGACGACGCTGGAGCGGGACGAGGGCAACCGGCCGGGCACGAACATGGAGGGGCTGGCCGGGCTGGAGCCGGTGCGCGGGCCGGAGCATTTCATCACCGCCGGCAACGCCAGCCAGCTGTCGGACGGGGCGTCGGCCTGCGTCGTGATGGACGCCAGGCTCGCGGAGAAGCGCAACATCGAGCCGCTCGGCATCTACAAGGGCCTCGCCGTGGCCGGCTGCGAGCCGGACGAGATGGGCATCGGCCCGGTCTTCGCCGTGCCCCGCCTGCTGGAGCGCCACGGCCTCTCGATGGACGACATCGACCTCTGGGAGCTGAACGAGGCCTTCGCGGTGCAGGTGCTCTACTGCCGCGACAAGCTCGGCATCCCGAACGACAGGCTGAACGTGAACGGCGGCTCGATCTCCATCGGCCATCCCTACGGCATGAGCGGGGCGCGCATGGCGGGCCACGCGCTGATCGAGGGCAAGCGGCGCGGCGCGAAGAACGTCGTCGTCACCATGTGCGTCGGCGGCGGCATGGGCGTCGCCGGCCTGTTCGAGGTCGTGTAGGGGAGGCGGCCATGGAACTGGTCCTGACCCCGGAAGACGAGGCCTTCCGCGGCGAGGTGCGCGCCTTCCTCGCCGAAAACGTCTCGGAGGACATCCGCCGCAAGACGATGACCGGCTACCGCCTCTCCAAGGCGGAGCATGTCGGCTGGCAGAAGACGCTTTACGAGAAGGGCTGGATCGCGCCCGGCTGGCCGGTCGAGCACGGCGGAACCGGCTGGTCGCCGATGCAGAAGCACATTTTCGAGGAGGAGTGCGCGGCCGCCGGCGCGCCGCCGGTGATCGCCTTCGGCGTCGTCATGGTGGCGCCGGTGCTGATGGCCTTCGGCACCCGGGCGCAGAAGGACTACTACCTCCCCCGCATCCTGCGTTCGGACGACTGGTGGTGCCAGGGATACTCCGAGCCGGGGTCCGGCTCGGACCTGGCCTCGCTGCGCACCCGCGCGGTCCGCGACGGCGACCGCTACATCGTGAACGGCCAGAAGACCTGGACCAGCCTCGCGCAGCACGCCAACATGATGTTCTGCCTGGTCCGCACCTCCGACGAGGGCAAGCGCCAGCAGGGCATCAGCTTCATGCTGATCGACATGGAGCAGCCGGGCGTGACGGTGCGGCCGATCCGCACCATCGACGGCAGCACCGAGATCAACGACGTGTTCCTCGAGGATGTCGAGGTCCCGGTCGAAAACCTCGTCGGCGAGGAGAACAGGGGCTGGACCTACGCCAAATACCTGCTGGGGCACGAGCGCACGAGCATCGCGGCGGTCGGCCGGTCGAAGGCGCAGATCGCGCGGCTCAGGCAGATCGCCTCGGCCGAGCCGGGCGGGGGCCGGCCGCTGATCGAGGACCCGGCCTTCCGCGAGAAGATCGCCGGCGTCGAGATCGACCTGCTGGCGCTGGAGTCCGTCGTCCTGCGCGTGCTCTCGGACGAGACCGCCGGCAAGGGGCCGGGGCCGGAGGCGTCCTTCCTCAAGATCCGCGGCACCGAACTGCAGCAGGGCATCACCGAACTCTTGTTCGAGGCGGTGGGCAACTACGCCCATCCCTACATCCCGGAGGCGATGCAGACCGGCTGGAACGAGGACCCGGTCGGGCCGGAGCACGCCGCCGCCATCGCGCCGCACTATTTCAACTGGCGCAAGGCGTCGATCTACGGCGGATCGAACGAAATCCAGAAGAACATCGTCGCCAAGGCCGTGCTCGGAATGTAGGCGGCGGGGAGCGGGGGCGCCCGATGAGTTTCGCATTCGACGACGACCAGAAGCTGCTCGCCGAAACCGCCGACCGCTTCGTGCGCGACGCCTACACCTTCGAGGCGCGGCGCGCCGCGATGGCGATGGAGGGCGGCTTCGACCGCGCGACCTGGGCCAGGTTCGCCGAACTCGGCTGGCTCGCCCTGCCGATCCCGGAGGCGCATGGGGGCCTCGGCGGCTCGACGGTGGACGCCGCCGTGCTGCTCGAATGCCTGGGCCGCGGCCTCGCGGTGGAGCCGTACCAGTCCACGATCGTGCTCGGCGCGGCGGCGGTCGCGGCGGCGGGGAGCGCCGGGCAGAAGGACGCGATCCTGCCCGCCGTCGCGGCGGGGGAGCGGCTGCTGGCCTTCGCCCATGTCGAGCCGCGCGCCCGCTTCGCGCTGGAGCATGTCGAGACGGAGGCCCGCGCCGACGGCGCGGCCTGGATCCTGACGGGCCACAAGGCGGTGGTGCACAACGCCGAGACCGCCGACACGCTTGTCGTCTCCGCCCGGACGGCCGGCGGCGCGACCGACGCCGGGGGCGTGACGCTGTTCCTGGTCGATCGCGAGGCCGAGGGGGTGGCGCTGCGCTCCTATCCGACGATCGACGGGCTGCGCGCCTCCGAGGTCGCGCTGGACGGCGTCGCGGTCGGGCCGGAGGCCGTGCTCGGCCCGCCCGACGGCGCGATGGAGACGATCGCGGCGGTGGTGGACCGCGCCCGCGTGCTGCTCTGCGCCGAGGCGGCGGGCGCGATGGACGCGGCGGTGGCGCTCACCGTCGCCTACCTGAAGGAGCGCCGGCAGTTCGGCGTGCCGATCTCGTCGTTCCAGGTGCTGCAGCACCGCGCGGTGGAGATGCTCGGCGCCAAGGATTTCTCGCGGGCGCTGACCTACCGGGCCGCCGGCGCGATCGATTCCGCCGCCGGGCCGGTCGAGCGGGCGAGGGCCGCCTCGGCCGCCAAGGTGGAGATGGGCCGCGCCGGCCGCCTGGTCGGCCAGGAGGGCATCCAGCTCCATGGCGGCATGGGCATGACCGAGGAGATGGCGATCGGCCACTACACGAAGCGCCTCGCCACGATCGACATGACCTTCGGCAACGCCGACCACCACAGGCGCCGCTTCGCGGGCCTCGCCTGACCCGCCGCCCGAACCCCCGCGCCCCCGCGCCGAGACCGAGGAGGAAACCGTGATCCCGGAGATGACCGCGCGCTCGCAAGGGCTCCGCGCCCGCGTCCAGGAGTTCATGGACGAGCATGTCTATCCCAACGAGGAGCTCTACCACCGCCAGATCGACGAGGCCGGCGACCGCTGGGACTGCCCGCCGGTCCTCGACGAATTGAAGGGGAAGGCCAGGGCGGCCGGGCTGTGGAACCTGTTCCTGCCCGAATCCGACAAGGGCGCGGGCCTGACCAATCTCGAATACGCGCCGATTTCCGAGGTCATGGGGCGAGTCTCCTTCGGTTCGGAGGTGTTCAACTGCTCGGCCCCGGACACCGGCAACATGGAGGTGCTGGAGCGCTACGCCAGCGAGGAGAACAAGGAGAAGTGGCTGAAGCCGCTGCTGGCCGGCGAAATCCGCTCCGCCTTCGCCATGACGGAGCCGGCGGTGGCCTCCTCCGACGCCACCAATATCGAGTCCTCCATCGCGCGCGACGGCGACGAATACGTGGTCAACGGGCGCAAGTGGTGGACCTCCGGCATCCTCGACAAGCGGTGCAAGATCCTGATCTTCATGGGCAAGACGGATTTCGACGCGCCGAGGCACAGGCAGCAGTCGATGGTCCTGGTGCCGGTGGACACGCCGGGCGTCACGATAAACCGCGCGCTCACCGTGTTCGGCTACGACCACGCGCCGCACGGCCATGGGGATGTGACTTTCAAGGATGTGCGCGTGCCCGCCGGCAACATGCTGCTGGGCGAGGGCAGGGGGTTCGAGATCGCGCAGGGCCGCCTGGGGCCGGGGCGCATCCACCACTGTATGCGCTGCATCGGCCAGGCCGAGCGCGCGCTCGAACAGATGAAGGCCCGCGCCAACTCCCGCGTCGCCTTCGGCTCGCGCCTTTCCGAGATGGGCGCGCTGCGCCACAAGGTGGCCGAGGCCCGCATCGAGATCGACGCCACGCGCCTGATGGTGCTGCACGCCGCCCACAAGATGGACACGGTGGGCAACAAGGCCGCGCGCAAGGAGATCGCCATGATCAAGGTGATGGCGACGCGCATGGCCACGAGGGTGGTGGACGAGGCGATCCAGGTCCACGGCGGCGGCGGCGTCAGCCAGGAGTTCGAGCTCGCCCGCGCCTACGGCCACGCCCGCGTGCTGCGCCTCGCCGACGGCCCGGACGAGGTGCACCTGGAAGCCATCGCCAAGCACGAGTTCCGCCGCAACGACTGAACCGGGCCGCGCGGGGCGTTTTCCGAAAGGCCGGGCGCTTTCCGGCGCGAGGCGCGGAGACGGCCGGAACCGCCACGGTTCCGGCCGCCTTCGCCGGTCGCTTCGCCCGCGGCCGAAAGCAAGGGCCGCGGGCGTCGCGTCCGCCGGCCGGTCAGGGCGACAGCGCTTCCGCGAGCATCGCGATATTGTGGCGCGCCATGTCGAGATAGGTGGACGCCGGTTCGTCCGGCCCGGAAAGCGCGTCGGAGTACAGCGTTCCGCCGATGGACGCGCCGGTTTCGTCGGCGATTTGCCTGACCAGGCGCTCGTCCGTGAGGTTTTCGACGAAGACGGCCGCGATGCCCTCGTCGCGAATCTGCCGGATCAGGGCGGCGACGCCCGCGGCCGACGGGTCGCTTTCGGTGCTGATGCCAAGCGGCGCCACGAACCTCAGGCCGTAGGCCTCGGAAAAGTACCCGAAGGCGTCGTGGGGGGTGACGACGGTGCGCCTGTCCTCGGGCAGCCCCGCGACGGTTTCGCGGATCTCGGCGTCCAGCGCCTGGATTTCGGCCGCGTAGGCCGCGCGGTTTTCCCGGTAGGTCGAGGCGTTGTCGGGATCGGCCTCGGCCAGCGCCCGGGCGATATTGTCGATATAGACCATCCCGTTGCCGAGGTCCTGCCAGGCATGGGGGTCGAACGCGCCGTGGCCGTGTCCGTGGTCGTCGTCGTCGTGTTCGTCCTTGTCGCCGTGGTCGTCGTCGTGTTCGTCCTTGTCGCCGTGATCGTCGTCTTCCTCCACGAGCCGGATCGGTTCGATCCCGTCGGTCGCGACCACGCGGACGCCGTCGAAGTCCGACGCCTCGACCAGCCGGTCCAGCCAGCCTTCGAAGGCGAGGCCGTTGAACACGAGGATTTCGGCCTGGTTCACGGCGCGCGCGTCGGCCGGGACGGGCCGGTAGACATGGGCGTCGCCGTTGGCCCCGACCAGCGTCGTGACCGCGACCCGGTCGCCGCCGATGCGCTCGACCATGTCTCCGAGAATGGAGAAGGTGGCGACCACCGGGATGGGGTCGTCGGCCGACCATGCCGGCGCCGGGGCGGCCAGCGAAAGGCCGACAAGGGCGGTTGCGGAGATCAGCAGTTTTCCGCGGCGGTTCATTGCGGAGTCCCTTCAGATGTTGACACGACGACGAAAGAGCGGCGCGGCGAGGCTGCCGAGCGGCCCGAAAACAAGCGACATCCCGTAGGCGACGCCCGCCACCAGGATGATCGCCGGCCCCGACGGCAGCCCGAAATGGTAGGAGACGAGGAGGCCGCAGACGCTCGACGCGATGGCGACGGCGACCGCGGCGGCGATCAGCCCGCCGATGGTCGCCGCCCAGAAGCGCGCGGCGGCCGCCGGAAGGATCATGATGCCGACGGCCATCAGCGTGCCGAGCGCGTGGAAGCCGCCGACAAGGTTCATGACGACGAGCGCGAGGAAGGCGAAATGCGTCACGGCGCTCAGTCCGCTCACCGCGCGCAGGAACTGCGGGTCCACGCATTCGAGGACCAGCGGGCGGAAGAAGAACGCCAGCGCGACCAGCGTGACGCTCGCGATGCCGCACAGCAGGATCAGCGCCGCGTCGTCGAGCGCGAGCACGGTGCCGAACAGCACATGCATCAGGTCGACGTTGCTGCCGCGGGTGGACACGATCAGCACGCCGAGCGCCAGCGAGATCAGGTAGAAGGCGGCGAGGCTCGCATCCTCGCGCAGCGCCGTGGCGCGGGCGACGAAGCCCGAGAGCAGCGCCACGGCCATGCCGGCGACCAGGCCGCCCAACGTCATCGCCCCGAGCGAGAACCCGGCGATAAGGAACCCGACCGCCGCGCCGGGCAGGATCGCGTGCGCCATCGCGTCCCCGGTCAGGCTCATCCGGCGCAACAGCAGGAAGACGCCGACCGGCGTCCCGCCCACGGAAATCGCGACGCAGCCCATCAACGCCCGGCGCATGAAGCCGAATTCGGCGAAGGGCTGGACCAGGAACTCCCACATCAGGACGCGCGCTTTCCGCAATCGTGGGGCGGGCCGTCGCAGGCCTCGCACATCTGGCGCGCGCGGAACTGGTTCGCGGCCGTCAGCACCTTCGCCGTCGGTCCGTGCGCCACCAGGTCGCGCGCCAGTATCAGCGTCTCGGGGAAATGCGCCCGCACGGCCTCGGCGTCGTGCAGGACGGCGATCACCGTGCGCCCCTCCCCGTGCCACCGCCGCACCACGCCCAGGAGATCGACCATCGTCTTCGGGTCGATGGCCGTGAAGGGTTCGTCGAGCAGCACGAGCCGCGCGTCCTGGAGCAGGAGCCGCGCGAAAAGGGCGCGCTGGAACTGCCCGCCCGACAGCGAACCGATCGAGCGGGCCGCGAACCCGGTGAGCCCGACGGCGGAAATCGCCTCGTCCACGCGCGCGCGATGCGCGGCGCGCAGTCCGAAAAAGCCGCCGACCTCGTTCCACAGCCCCATCGCCACCAGATCGACGACCGAGATCGGGAACGAGCGGTCGATGTCCGATTGCTGCGGCAGGTAGGCGACATCGTTCCGCGCGCAGGTTCCGAAGCGGACCTGCCCCGCCAGGGGGCGCAGGACGCCCGTCACCCCTTTCAGCAGCGTCGATTTGCCGGCGCCGTTGGGTCCCACCACGGCGGTCAGGCTGCCGTCGGCGACCTCGCCGTCGAGGTGGCGCACCGCCGGATGGCGGTCGTAGCCGAGGGTCAGCTTGTCGAATGCCAGGGCGTAGGTCATGGGTTCCCTATCGTGGCCGTTGCCCACCAGAACATGGCCCAGAGCGACATCGCGATCAGCACCGCCCCGGCAAGCCTCGGGCCGACTCCGACAAGGAGCGTCCCGCGCACCGTGTTCCGCTGGGGTCTCACCGCCAGTGCCTCCTCCGGTCCGCCGCGCCCGCCGGTCATGGCCCCCGATCGCGGGGCGAGCCGGCGCGGCCCCCGGCCATCCTACACCGCGCGCATCGGGCGCGCTTCCGTAAATCGAATGTTATACTATTACATTTTCGGCGATCAACCCCGTTTTTCGACTCCCGGGGGGAGAATCGCGCGCGGGGCGGGCGGCCCGGTTCCGGGGATCCGGCGTCCGGACGAGCTTGCCGGACGGCGGCGTTTGTCGTATCAGGCGCGGACGATCGGTTGTTTGTCGAAAGGAGGCGCGATCGCGTTGCGTCGGGGCGCGCGCCGGTACGGCGCGCGACACTGCCCGAACGCGGCCGCGCGCCTGAACCGTCCATGCTCAGATTCACCCCCGAAGCCGCCCAGGCAAAGGTCCCCGCGCTCGTGGTTTGCGGGGTCGACGCCCGCGCGCGAACCGAAACGATCGGGCGCCTGCTCGAAGGGGGCGGCGCCCGCTGGGCGGTGATCAGCAACGAGGTCGAGGGGCCGTCGTTCGCCGCCGCGGCGACCGAGCGCGTCGCCGGGCAGATGGTGCCGCACGCCATCGGATGCCTGTGCTGCGTCACCCGTTCGGGGCTGGTCAGCAGCCTGCGCCGGCTTTACGCCCGGCGCGCGCAGGGCGAAATCGAATTCGACCGGGTGGCGATCGAAACCCTGGCCGACGCCGATCCGGCGCCGGTCATGCAAACCCTGCTGAACAACGCCCTGGTCACCGAGTACTTCCGCCTCGACAGCGTCGTCGCGGTCGTGGCCGGCGACCAGGGCCCGGACGCGCTGGCGCGCTCGCGCCACGGCGCGAAACAGGTCGCGGTCGCGGATCGCGTCGTTATCGATTCGGCGTCGCGCGCCGCGCCGGAAACCCGCGCCTGGGCGCGGAACCTGAACCCCGTCGCCGATATGGCGCCGTCCGATCGGCCGGGCCTCGCGGACACGCTGGTCGGGGCGGGGCTGGAGACGCGCCTGCTGGACGGCGATCTCGGCGGGTGGCTGGGCGCGCCGCATTACGGCGGCAGCGACCTGCTCGAAAACGACCTGTACGGATTCGCCATCGAAATCCCCTATGCGATCGAATGGGACGCGCTGCACGGCTGGCTGAACGCGGGCACGCAGACCAACGGCGACATCATGTACCGGACGAAGGGCGCGATAAAGATCGAGGGCCTCGATGGGCCGGTGATCGTCAACGGCGTCCAGCATGTCTACCAGCCGCCGCAGCGGCTGCCGGAGGTCGAGCTGGACAGCTCCCGGCTCTTGTTCATCACCTCCAATCTCGACCGCGCCGCGGTCGAGGACAGCCTGCGCCTCGACCTGCCGCAATTCCAGCGCCTGAGCGAGGCCCGGGCGGTCCGGCAGGCCCGGGCCGCCATGGACCCGGCGATACCGCTCTAGCCGCCGAAAGCCTTCGCCGCCGCCCCGCCGTCGGGACGCCTCCCGGCGCGGCCGCGCGGGCCGCGCCGCGCGCGCCGGCGAGGCCCTTCCATGGACAATTCGGACACATCGCCGCCGAAGTTCGCGGGGCATTTTTTTCGTTGCCATCGCCGCGCAGCGACGGATACGTTATAACATCCATCGTGTCCAACACCGACCGGGAGGACCCCGCCATGACCGATGATATGCGCGCAACCGATTCCGTCGAGCGGGAAGCCGACGTGGAATCCGATCAGGATCAGGATGGCGAAGCGCCGACGACGCAGTCGCGCCGCAGCTTCATCAAGGTCGCGACGGCCGTCACCGGCGGCGCCGCGATCGGGGCCTTCGGCGACAGCGTGATGCACGAGCTGGACCTCGTGAAGCCGGCGCACGCCGCCGAGGGCGGCATCGAAGGCACGCCGATCGCCGACAAGTGGTGGCCGTCCCGCTGGGGCGAGGGCGACCAGGTCGGCGGCACCAACCACATGACGCCGGCGGTCGCGCTGGACGCGGCGAGCATGATCAAGACCGGCAAGGTGTACAGCCTGGGCCGGGTCTACGAGTTCGGGATGCCCCTGTTCGGCCAGCGGGCGTTCGTGCTCCGGATCCCCGGCGCGCCGACCGGCGGCGCGTTCGGCAAGAACCAGATCATCTGGCACGACGAGATCCTGACCACCGAAATCGGCCAGGTCGGCACCCAGTTCGACGGCCTCGCGCATATCGGCGCGCGGATCGGCGACGCCGGCGACCTGTCCCAGGAGGTGTTCTACAACGGCTGGACCTCGAAGGACCTCCACAACAACGACAACGCCATGGGGTCCACGGCCGGCGCCTACGGGCTGCAGAAGCTCGGCATGGAGAACGTCAAGCCGTTCTTCTGCCGCGGTGTCCTGTTCGACGTCGCGGGCCTGAAGGGGCGGATGCTCGACAAGGGCGAGGAGATCAGCGTCGCCGACCTGAAGGGCTGCCTGGACCGCCAGGGCATGTCCGAGGCGGACATCACCGAGGGCTGCGCGGCGATGTGGCGCACCGGCTGGGGCGAGAACCTCTGGATGAAGGACAACGCCCGGTTCAATTCCGGCGAACCCGGAATCGGCGTCGAGGCGGGCGAGTGGCTGGCGTCCAAGGGGATTTCCGTCGGCGCCGCCGACTGCTGGGCGATCGAGGCCGTGCCGAACCCGGACCCGAACCTGGCGTTCCCGGTGCACCAGATCTTCCTGTGCCGGCACGGCATCCACATCCTCGAGAACGTGCGGCTCGACCACCTGGCCGCCGACGGCGTCTACAAGTTCGCCTTCATCTTCTCGACGCTGCCGATCAAGGGGGCCACGGGCTCGCCGGGCAACCCGATCGCGGTCGTCTAGGACGCCCGGACCGGCTCAAACCAGGCGGGCGAGCGAATCGCTGTCGAAACGATAGACGAACGCTCGCCCGTCCGAGTCGCCGCCGAGCAGGCGGCTTCCCTCCGGGGACCAGGCGAGTTCCACGACGGGACTGGCCAGCGCGGCCGCGAGAGTGTGCCTCCGCGGCCGCGCGGCCAGACTCACCAGTTCGATCCCGCCGTCGTTGTAGCCGGCGGCCGCCAGGGCGAGGCGCGGGTTGGCGCGCACGCTGGCCACCAGGTATTCGCTGTACCGCCCCAGCATTCGCGGGGCCGCCGCCGGCAGGCGGCCGTCCGAGAACCGCCAGCCGGCCACGGTGTCGGCCCCGGACGCGAGCAGCCAGGCGCCGTCGGCGCTCCAGCCGATGGACCTGGACTTGTTTATGCACGGGCCGAGGCTGGCGTCCCGCCCGGACGCGAGGTCCCATACGTGCAGCGCCTTTTCCTGCGTGGCCGTCGCCACGTACCGCTCGTCCCCGCTCCAGCCGAGATCGAGGTGCGAACCCCGGCGATGCAGGCGCCGCGGCTCGCCGCCCCGCCCGTCGAGCGTCCACAGGCTCGCCCCGTTGTAGTGCGAAACGGCCAGGCGCCCGCCGTCGCGGTCGAAGGCCAGGCCGGCGACGGTGCTCGGATGTTCGCCCAATTCGGCGACCGTCCGCCCCTCGGCGTCCAGCACCCGGACCCGCGGGCCGTCGGCGATCGCCCGCGGGCCGCGCGGGTGCGTGGCGAGCCGGTCGGGCCAGGAACGGTCGAGCCGGGCCAGCTCCCGCGGCCCGTCCGCGGCGTGGACCCGGTGCACGGCGCCGTCGTCGGTCCCGCACAGGAACGCGCCCTCCCGGCAATCGGGGACCAGCGCCAGGACCGCGCCCCGCGCGAGCGGCCATGTCGAAAGGGACGGCTCCGGGTCGAGGAGGTCCGCGACGCGAACGCACCCGTCCCCGCCGGCGAACGCCGCGTACCGCCCGCCGCGCTCGACGCAAACGCCGGTCAGCGGCGCGTCGATCTCCCAGCGGTCCAGCTTGTAGCCGTTCGCGGCCGCGCTCATCGCGTCCGGCAATCGCGCAACCCCTGTTCCAGCGCGGCCTCGTCGAGGTCGCGGCCGATGAAGACCAGCCGGTTGGAGCGGGGCCGGTCGCCCCAGGGATCGCCGGGCTGGCCGTCGAACAGCATGTGCACGCCCTGGAACACGAACCGCCGGTCCTCGCCCTCGATCGCCACGATCCCCTTCATGCGGAAGATGTCGGTTCCCCGGGCCTGCAGCAGCCCGCCCAGCCACGCGTTGAGCGCGGACCACCGGATCTCGCCGTCGAGTTCGAGCGCGACCGACTGGACGCTGTCGTCGTGCGTATGCTCCGGGTTGAAGACATGCTCCGCCGCGACATCCAGCCTGGCGCCGGCGGCGTCGAAGAACCCGGCCTCGAACTCCTCCGGCATGTGCTCCGTAAACAGCGCGTAAAGGCCCGGCCGGTCGGCCGCGAGCGTGTATTCGTAGCCGTCGGCGCCCTCGAGCGGCAGCGTCCAGAGCGTCTCGCCCGGCGCGATCGGGGCGCCCGGCCCCGGCGCCTCGCCGGGCGCGGAGAACCGGGGGAAGATCCGTTCCGCCGTTTCCATCAGCGCCTCGGGCGTCGCCGCGCCGACCGGCTCCAGCACGGCGGACATGGCCGGATCGGGACCGTTGCGAAGCCGGAACGTCGCCGCGCCGTCGAGGCGCAGCACGCCGCCCCACTCGAACGGGTATTCCGGTTCGAGGAAGCTCGGCTTGATGTCGAGGGCGCGGCGGAGGTCGAAGCCGCCGACATCGAGCACCTGGTCCATGGGCGCGTCGGCCATCCGGACCCGCTCGATCCGCGCCATGGCGTTCATCGACCGGAGCCGGCGTTCGAGCGCCTCGACCGCCCCGCCATCGACCAGGTCGATCTTGTTGATCAGGAGCACGTCGGCGAAGGCGACCTGCGCCATGGCTTCCTCGCTGTCGTCGAGGTGCAGGGCGGCGTGTTTGGCGTCGACCAGCGTGATGACGCCGTCCAGGTCGAACGAGCCCCGGGTATCGTCGTCGACGAAGAAGGTTTGCGCGACCGGTCCCGGATCGGCCAGGCCGGTGGTCTCCACCAGGATGCGGTCGAACCTGTCGCGCCGCTTGACCAGGTTGCCGAGGATCCGGATCAGGTCGCCTCGCACGGTGCAGCAGATGCAACCGTTGTTCATCTCGAAGATTTCCTCGTCGGCGTCGATGACCAGCTCCTGGTCGACGCCGATCTCGCCGAACTCGTTCTCGATCACCGCGATGCGCTGGCCGTGGTTTTCGGTCAGGATGCGGTTGAGCAGGGTGGTCTTGCCGCTGCCGAGGAACCCGGTCAGCACGGTAACGGGGATTTTCGAGTCCATCTCGCGATCCAGCCGGTTGCAAAGCCGCAGGATAGCGCGAATCCCGACCGAATTCGACCGAATTCCGGCGGCGCGGCGCCGGCGAGGAAGTCGTGGAAAGGAACGACGATGACCGAAACCGCCTCGATCCCCGGAACGCCGCCGCCGGAGGCTCCGGCCGCGACGGAAAGCGAGCGATGGCGCGCGGCGCGCGCTCCCAACGCGGCCTCTCGCGAAGCGATCCGCGAGGCCCGGAACCGGGAAAACCTCCCGCGTTTCCGTAGCGCGAGGGAATTGATGGCCCGCTACGACGATGCGAAGTCCCGATCCGTTCGAGTGAAGGGGACGGCCGAAGCGCGCGCGTCGAAACCGTCTCCCAGCGTGCGGGTCCAGGGCGGCCGAAATTACAACTGCGCAACTCATTGACGAAACCATCCAGTACCTGGCCGACACCCTGGTAGGTTGGGGTAGTAGAAAAATGCGCTTTCAGGTCGGCTACAATCCGGTCGTGGTGCCGAGCGTCTTCCATTTTTGGGTCGCGCCAAGCCCAATCGCGGCCCGGATGGAGTGTATCCCAAGGAGAGCGAAGGTTAGAACGAGTCGAGGGCGCGTCACCGTGTTTGCCGAAACCGTAACAGATGCCGGTTTCGCTGTTCCACACTGGACGGAACAATTGACGAGATAGGCCTCCGCAGCGGTCTGCCAACCGCTTTGAACGACGAGAAAGCGGCAATCGAACATATCGATGTTCAAGGTATCCCTCGCTTTGGCGATGGTGCGCCGGTGGTCCCCAAGCCGGCCAGCCGGTCACCCTGTTCCTTGGGCGTTCGAGCGTTCTCGGATCGCGGGTCGGCTTTGCCGACATAAATCGGGGTTTCGGTATCCTTGTGGGGCTGTAGATCGGGAAAGGGCCTCTGAAATAGAGGGCATACACACCAGATCCGTAAAAGCGCTCAACGTCAGATAGCGGCGCGCGCGGCTGAGCGATCATGGCGAGGGCGATAAAGCGGCCCACGACGGAGGGATCGCTTGGGTCGAAGACAAAGCGCGGATGTCGGATCGGATCGAGATCGCGCGTCAAGGTTTCGGCTCGGGTGATCAGCGTGCGCAGCCCGGAATCGATCTTCTGTCGCGATACGGTGGAAGGCCGTTTATCGCGGGCGGTTTGAGCAAGGTCGCCAGTTCGGCGTTCAGGCGCTCCAATGCGCTCAGGATCAAGTTCGGTTTTTCCGGCCGGTTCATGTGGAGACCTCCCGTTTTTCCAGATGTATCGAAACACTGTTCGCCAGGGTTTCCGCCAGCGCGACGGGGACGGCGTTGCCGAGTTGGCGCATCGTCTCGGTCCAGGAGCCGGGGAACAGGAATGCGTCCGGGAAGGTTTGCAGCCGCGCGCTTTCCCGGACCGTGAAGTAGCGCACGCTCCCGTCCGCGCGGCGCAGCATGTTCTCGCCGCCCGGCACGCCGTGGTCGCCGGCCTTCAGCGTCTTCGCCGGCTCGTCCGGCGGGCTTCCGGTATGGCCGGGATAGCTCCGCGCGCCGGGCTGGAAACGGTGGTTCGCGTGGCGGGACGCCGCCTCCGGCTCGGTCTCCGGGTCGGGCAGGCCGGCCAGCGCGTCGCGCGCGGTGCGCCAGGGGCGGAGCGCCGGCTCCCGCGCCAGCCGCCGCGCCGCCGCCTCGGCCCGTCCGCCCCCGGCCGGCCGGGGCAGGCCGCGCGCCTCCCAGTAGCCGCCGGAGCGCCACTGCGCCCACAACAGCGCGTCGCGCGAATGGGTCGGCGGCGGGAAACGCCACTCGACGCCGAGATCGGCCCGCAACCCGACGATAAACACCCGCTCCCGGCGCTGCGGGACGCCGTAATCGGCCGCGTCCAGCACGCGCGCCGCGACCCGGTAGGACAGGTCGCCGGACCGGCCGCCCGCGCGCCGCCGCTCCAGCCGCGCCAGGTGGTCGATCCAGCCCTCCCCCGCGCGCGGGGCGCGTTCGGGCCAGGCGAGCCGCAGGCGGATGTATTCGAAGTATTTGGCGAAGGCCGGGCGCGCCAGCCCGCGCACATTCTCGAACAGGAAGGCGCGCGGCCGCAATTCCCGCACCGCGCGGATCGCCTGCGGGAACATGTCGCGCTCGTCGAGCGGGCCGCGATGCCGGCCGCCGAGGGAGAAGGGCTGGCAGGGCGGCCCGCCCGAAACCAGGTCGATCCCGCCGCCGACGGCCGCGAAGTCGAAGTCGCGCACATCGCCCTCGAACAGCGGCCAGTGGGCGAGCGGCTCCAGCCCCCGGTCCCGGTTCCCCCGGATGGCGGCGCAGCAGTGGCGGTCGCGCTCGACCACGGCGACGGGCGCGAACCCGGCCCGGCCCGCGCCCATCCCCAGCCCGCCGGCCCCGGCGAAGAGTTCAACCGATCTCACAACGTCCTTCCAGAAACGCCCGTATCTCCTCCCTCATGCGCGCCTTGTCGGCGAGGCGGCATTCCCACGCGACGAACACTTCCCAGCCCAGTTCGCGCAGCTTCGCCCGGTTCGCCTCGTCGCGGGCGCGGTTGCCTTCGAGCTTGGGCCGCCAGAAGTCGAGCCGCGATTTGGGCCAGCGCGCCAGCTTGCAGGCCGGGTCGGGATGGCGGTGCCAGAAACAGCCGTGGACGAACACGACCTTGCGCCGGGCCGGGAAGACGAGGTCCGGCTTGCCGGGCAGGTCCGCGCGGTGCAGGCGGTAGCGGTAGCCCATCGCGTGGACCATGCGCCGGACGGCCATCTCCGGCCCGGTGTCCTTGCCCCGGACCCGGCCCATGCGCTCGCCGCGCTCGGCCCTGGTGAGAGTGTCGGCCACGCGGCCCCCCGCCGCCCGCTCCGTCCGCTTCGTGCCGAGACTAAGCCGATTCGCGCGGCAAAGCCCACCGCTCCGGGCCGCCGCCACCGGGGCCGCCTTGATCGCGCCGCGATCGCGTCCTAGCTTGGCGCGTGTCGAGCGGGAACGGGGGCGCGGCCATGGCGAGCATCACGATCCGCAATCTGGACGACGGCGTAAAGGCCCGCCTGCGGGATCGCGCGGCGGGGCGCGGCCGCTCGATGGAGGAGGAGGCGCGACGGATTCTGGCCGCGGCGGTCGAACCGGCGCCGGCGCCGGCGAAGGGGCTGGGCACGGCGCTGCGCGAACTGTTCGAGCCTTTCGGCGGCGTGGACCTGGAGCCGCCCCCGCGCGGCCCGATGCGCCCGCCGCCCCGGTTCGACTGAACCGCCGATGATCGTGCTGGATACCAACATCGTTTCCGAAACGATGCGCGCTTCCCCGCATCCCGGCGTTCTGGCTTGGCTGGACGCCCGGCCGTCCCGCGAACTGTTCGTGACGGCGGTAACGGTCGCGGAGGTGCTGACCGGCATCGCGTTCCTTCCCGACGGCCGGCGGCGGCGCGATCTCGCCGAGGCCGCGGAGCGCGCCCTCGACGGCCCTTTCGGCGGGAGGATTCTCCCGTTCGACGACGCGGCGGCGCGCGCTTACGCGGAGATTGCCGCGGCCCGCCGGATCGTCGGACGCCCGCTACCCCAGGCGGACGCCCAGATCGCGGCCATCGCGCGTGCGCGCGGCATGGCGGTGGCCACCCGCAACGTTCGGGATTTCGACGGCATGGGCGTCGCCATCGTCGATCCCTGGGCGCGAACATGAGCGACCCGATGCGGCATCCCCCCGCCGGCGGGCCGTCACATGGACTGGGCGATTTCCCAGCCGATGCGGGCGAGGCGGGGGGCCTTGGCGCCGACCTCGACGGCGTTCTCGGAACTGGCGTTGCCCTGCAGGCCGCGGGCGTACACGCCCTGGCAGATCGAGGCGAGGCGGAAGCAGGAGAACGCGAGGTAGAAGCCGAAATCGCCGATGTCCCCCCGCCCGGTCCGCCGCGCGTAGGCGGCCACGTAGTCCTCGCGCGACGGGATGCCCGCCGCTTCGAGGTCCAGCCCGACAAGGCCGTTCAGCGACGTGCCGTCGTGCGGCAGGCTGTAGGGCATCGCGTTGTAGGCGAGGTCCGAAAGCGGATGGCCGAGCGTGGACAACTCCCAGTCCAGCACCGCGACCACCCTCGGCTCCGTCGGGTGCAGAATCAGGTTGCCCATGCGGAAGTCGCCGTGGACGACCGACACCTCGTCGCCCTCGGGCCGGTGCTCCGGCAGCCAGGCGGTCAGCGCGTCCATGTCCGGCATCGGGTCGGTCTTCGACGCCTCGAACTGGCGCGCCCAGCGGTCGATCTGGCGGCCGATATAGTTCTCCGGCTTGCCGAAACCGGCGAGGCCGGCGGCGCGGAAATCCACCAGGTGCAGCGCCGCCAGCGCCTCGTTCATCGAGTCGTAGATCGCCGCGCGCTCCTCCGGCGCGAAATCGCCGGGCAGCGAGGTGTCGTCCACCACCCGGCCGTCCATCCAGTCCATGACGAAAAAGGCGGAGCCGATCACCGACGGGTCCTCGCAGAGGTGGCGCATCGCCGGCACGGGAACGCCGCCGTCGGCCAGCGCCGCCATGACGCGGTGCTCCCGCTCCACCAGGTGGGCCGAGGGCAGCAGCTTGCCCGGCGGCTTCTTGCGGAGCACGTAGCGATGGCTCCCGGCCTCGACCAGGTAGGTCGGGTTGGACTGCCCGCCCTGGTACTGCAGCACCGCGACGCCCCGGCCGAAGCCCGGCAGGCCGGCGCCGGCGAGGTAGCGGTCGAGGCCGACCTCGTCGAACCTGTGCGTCTCCGTGACCGGGCCGGGCGTCGCCATGGCGCGGCTCCCTCAGGACGGGTCGGCGACCATGCGGCCGCCGTCGATCGTGACGGTCTGGCCGGTCAGGTACGCGCCGGCGCGTGTCGCCATCGCGGCGGCGAGCATCCCGATGTCGTCCGGCTCGCCCAGCCGGCCGAGCGGCGTGATCCGTTCGACGGCGGCGGTCTTGGCGGGGTCCTCCCACAGTTCGCGGGCGAAATCGGTGCGGATCAGTCCCGGCGCGATGGCGTTGACGCGCACATTGCGCGGCCCCCACTCCACCGCGAGGTTGCGCACCAGCTGCTGCTCCGCCGCCTTCGAGAGCGCGTAGAGGCCGAGGTTCTTGCTGCCCTTGAAGCCGCCGATGCTGGAGATGACGATCACCACGCCGTCGCCGCGCTCGGCCATTTCCGGGCAGACCAGGTTGGCCATCCAGAAGACGCTCTTCACATTGGTGTCCATGATCTTCTCGTAGGCCCGGTCGTCGGCGTCGCGCATCGGGCCGTAGACCGGGTTGGTGGCGGCGTTGCACACCAGGATGTCGATCCGGCCCCATTCGGCGCGGGTCCGCGCCACCAGGGCCTCCACCGCCTCCTTGCTGCCGACATGGCAGGGGATGGCGACCGCCTCGCCGCCCTTGTCGCGGATTTCGCCGGCCACCCGGTCGCAGGCCTCCGCCTTGCGGCTGGAGACGACGACCCTGGCGCCGAGCGCGGCCATGTTCTCCGCGATCGATTTCCCGATCCCCTTGGTGGACCCGGTGACGATTGCGACCTTGCCGGTCAGATCGAACATGCGGTTGGCTCCCGGTTGCTTGGGCGAGGGGGTCGGGCGCGCCGTCAGGTGGCGGTCAGGCCGCCGTCCACCACGACCTCCGCGCCGGTGACGAAGGCCGAATCGTCGCTGGCGAGGTAGAGGATGGCGGCGGCCACATCGTCGGGACGGCCGAGCCGGCCGGTGGGCGACGCGCCCTCCAGCGCCGCGCGGTAGCGGTCCGGCGCGCGGTGCTGGGCGACCATCCCGGCGACCATCGGCGTGTCGGTGTAGGACGGGTGGACGGAGTTGCAGCGGATGCCGTAGCCCTTGCGCGCGCAGTGCAGCGCCGTCGATTTCGTCAGCAGCCGCACCGATCCCTTGGACGCGCAATAGGCCGCGAGTTGCGGCGCGCCGATGATGCCGGCGACGCTGGACACATTGACGATCGAGCCGCCGTCGCCGCTCTCCCGCATGAGCGGGATGGCGTGCTTGCAGCCGAGGAACGGGCCGTCGGCGTTGACGGCGTGGACGCGCCGCCACTCCTCCAGCGTCGTCTCCTCGACCGTGCCGCCGGTCCCGACGCCGGCGTTGTTGACCAGGATGTCGAGCCGCCCATGGGCCTCGCGGACGGCCGCGACCGCGGCGATCCAGCCCTCCTCGGACGTCACGTCGAGTTCGACGAACGCCGCGTCCCGCCCCTCGTCGCGCAACGCCCGCGCGGCCGCCTCGCCCGCCCCGGCGGCGATGTCGGCGAGGACGACCGCCGCGCCCTGGAGGGCCAGCATCCGCGACGCCGCCAGGCCGATGCCCGAAGCCGCGCCGGTCACCAGCGCCACCTTGCCCGCGACCCGGTCCCGCCCGGCTCCCGCCATCGCCCGCCTCCCTCCCGGCCGCCGCCGGCCGGATTCCGTAATGCGCGCCTGTCGTTATAGGGTTAGGCTCCCGCCCTGTCGAGAAACCCGATGGGAAACGCCGGCCCCGGCCGGGAAGGGATCGTTTGCATGAACGGAACGGGGAGACCCGCGATCGCGCGGGTTCTGGTCACCAACGACGACGGGATCGACGCGCCCGGCCTGCGCGTGGCCGAGGAGGTGGCGGCGTCGATCGCCGGGGAGGTGTGGACGGTCGCGCCGGCGGGGGACTACAGCGGCGGCTCGCGCCAGCTGAACCTGCACGGCGCGCTCCGCCTGAGCCGCCACGGCGAGCGGCGGTTCGCGCTCACCGGCTCGCCGGCGGACTGCGTGTTCGTCGGCCTCGGCTCGATCCTGAGGGACGCGCCGCCGGACCTGGTGATCTCCGGCGTCAACGCGGGCGTGAACATCGGCGGCGACGTGGGCTACAGCGGCACGGTCGGCGCGGCGCTGGCGGCCCGCGACCTCGGCGCGCCGGCGATCGCGCTGAGCCAGGCGTGGAAGGGCGCGCGCGACGACATCCCCTGGGAAACCTCGCGGCGCTGGCTTCCGCGCGTGGTGGCGCGGCTGGTCGAGGCCGGGGGCTGGCCCTGGCCCTTCGTGCCGAACGTGAACGTTCCGGCCGAACCCGCCGACGCGGTGGCCGGCGTCGCGGCGACACGGCAGGGCAAGTCCGTCCGGGTGGTCCCTAGGGTGGAGCGCCGCGTCGACCTGCGCGACCGGGAGTACTACTGGATCTACATGCGCAAGGAGAACGACGACCCGGACCCCGGCGAGGACATCGCCGCGCTGCGCCGCGGCCTGGTGTCGGTCACGCCGCTCGGCCGCGACATCACGGATGGGCGCGGGGTCGAGACGCTGGCGGCGGCGTTCGCGCGATCCTGAGCGCCGCGCGCGCCGGCGCGCGCCCGCTTGCGGCGGGCCGGCGGATGGCGCACTGTACGGAAAAGGCCGCGCCGGGGCGCGGATTCGACGGGCGATGGAGGCGCCGATGCTTACGGGCCGCATGATGCACATGCCGATGTCGATCTCCAGCATCATCGACTACGCGGCGGATGTCCGCTCGACATACGAGATCGTCTCCGTCCGCCTGGAGGGCGATGTCCACCGCTACACCTACGCCGACGCCCGCCGGCGGACCGCCCGGCTGGCGCACGCGCTGCGCGGCCTCGGCATCCGCGAGGGCGACCGGGTGGCGACCATCGCCTGGAACGGCTACCGCCATTTCGAACTCTACTTCGCGATCTCGGGCATCGGCGCGGTGTGCCACACGATCAACCCGCGCCTGCATCCGAGCCAGATCGCTTATGTGATGAACCATGCCCGGGACCGCGTCGTGTTCATCGACGTCACCTTCGTCCCGCTGATCGCGGCCCTGCGCGCGCACCTGCCGGCCGACCTGCGCGTCGTGCTGATGTGCGACCGCGCGGCGATGCCGGAGGGCGGGATCGAGGGCGCGCTCTGCTTCGAGGACCTGCTGGAGGGGAAGCCGGACGACATCGAGTGGCCGTCCTTCGACGAGACCGCCGCCTCCAGCCTCTGCTACACTTCCGGGACGACCGGCAACCCGAAGGGGGTGCTGTACTCGCACCGCTCGACCTTCCTGCACACGCTGGGCGCGCTGACGCTGGCGGTCTCGGCCGGCCTGACGGGGGGCGCGTCCATCCTGCCGGTGGTGCCGCTGTTCCACGCCAACGCCTGGGGCCTGCCCTATATCGCGCCGCTGATCGGCGCGAACCTGGTCTTCCCGGGGCCGAAGCTGGACGGGGCCAGCCTGTTCGACCTGATGGAGGCGGAGAAGGTCAGTTCCGCCTGGGGCGTGCCGACGGTGTGGCTCGGCGTGCTGGAGGAGATGCGCAAGCGCGGCCGCAAGCCGGAGGGGCTGGAATACGTGCTCTCCGGCGGCTCGGCGGTCGCGCGCGCGCTTATCGAGGCGTTCGAGAAGGATTTCGGCGTCGAGGTGGTGCAGGGCTGGGGCATGACCGAGATGAGTCCGGTCGGCACCACCACCGGCGTCCTCGACCGCGCCCACCACGAACTCTCGCTCGACCGGCGGATCGACCTGAAGACGCGCCAGGGCCGGCGCATGTTCACCGTCGACATGCGGATCGTGGACGAGGAGGGCGCGCCCCTGCCCTGGGACGGGGAGGCGTTCGGCGAACTCCAGGTGCGCGGCCACGCCGTCATCGACGGCTACCACGCCGACGAGGCGGCGAGCGCGGCCGCGATCACCGGGGACGGCTGGCTGCGCACCGGCGACGTGGCCAGGATCGAGCCCGGCGGCTTCCTGCAACTGGTGGACCGCACCAAGGACGTGATCAAGTCCGGCGGCGAGTGGATCAGTTCGATCGACCTTGAGAACGCGGCGCTCGCCCATCCGGCCATCGCGGAATGCGCGGTGATCGCGCTGCCGCACCCGAAATGGGACGAGCGGCCCTTCCTGATCGTCAGGCTCGCGGAAGGGCAAAGCGTCACGCCGGAGGAGATCGCCGGTTTCCTGTCGGACAAGGTGGCCAAGTGGTGGCTGCCGGACGACGTGGCCTTCGTGGACGACCTGCCCCACACCGCCACCGGGAAGCTCTCGAAACTGGCCCTGCGGGAGCGGTTCAAGGACCATGTGCTGCCCACGGCGGCGGAATAGCGCGCGCGGCCGGCGGCGGGCCGGATTGAGTTCGCCGCCGCGCGCGCGTATAACCGGCCGTCCGGGGCGCGCCCGCCGGGCGGACGGAGGACGGGAACACGGCCGATGAACGACTACGCCGCCGCGCGCCACAACATGATCGAGAACCAGATCCGCGCCAACAAGGTGACGGACCCGGCGATCCTGGAGGCGTTCGCGAGCGTCCCGAGGGAGCGCTTCGCGCCCGAGGCGTTCCGGGGCGTCGCCTACGCCGACGAGGACCTGCACCTGGGCGGCGGCCGCTACCTGGTGGAGCCGATGGTGCTGGCGCGCCTGCTGCAGGCCGCGCTGCCGGAGCGGGCGGACACGGCGCTCGATGTCGGCTGCGGGCCGGGATATTCGACGGCGGTGCTTTCGAAGCTGGTCTCCGGCGTGGTCGCGGTCGAGGAGGACGAGGCGCTGGCGGCGCGGGGCAACCGGCGCCTGGAGGAGCTGGAGATCGACAACGCGGCGATCGTCTCCGGGCGCCTCGCCGAGGGCTGCCCGAGGCAGGGGCCGTTCAGCCTGGTCCTGATCGCGGGCGGCGTCGGTTTCGTGCCGGGCGCGCTGCTCGACCAGATCGCCGACGGCGGGCGGCTCGTCGCGGTGCTGTACGAGGACGGGGCGCGCGTCGGGCGCGCCGCGATCCACGAGAAGAACGGCGCCGCCGTGTCGCGCCGTATCCTGTTCGACGCGGCGACGCCGCTTCTTCCCGGTTTCGCGCGCGAGCCCGGGTTCGTGTTCTAGCGCCCGGCGTTCGGCGCGCTTCGGGGGTTCGAGGATCATGCGGATGAGCGGCAAGAAGAGTCGAGAACGCCGGCCGGCCGCGCTCGCGGCCGCGCTGGCGCTGTGCGCGGCGGCGCTCGCCGCGCCGGCCGTCCAGGCGCAAACGCTGGAGGACGCGCTCGCGCAGACATACCGGAGCAATCCGGACCTGCGGGCCGCGCGCGCCGCCCTGCGCGTCGTGGACGAGGAGGCGCCCCGGGCGCGGTCCGGCTGGCGGCCGACCGTCTCGACCGTGTTCACGGGCGGCGGCATCTACGCCCGCGGCCGCCTCAACGCGAAGGCGCCCACGCTGACGAACCGCTCGCTGCCGACCACGGCGCGCCTCACGGTGACGCAGCCGCTCTATCTCGGCGGCCGGGTCGAGGCCCGCGCGCGCCGCGCCGACAGCCGCATCCAGGCCCAGCGGGCGCGCCTGTTCGAGACCGAGCAGAATGTGCTGCTGGCCGCCGCCACGGCCTATGTGAACGCGATCCGCGACGAGTCGGAGCTCCGGCTGCGCGTCAACAACCTCGAAAGGCTGCGCAAGCAGCTGGAGGCCACGCGCGACAGGTTCGCCGTCGGCGAGGTCACGCGCACCGACGTGGCGCAGGCCGAGTCCAGGGTCGCGCGCGCGGAGGCCGACCGGGTCCGGGCCGAAGGCAGCCTCGTGTCCTCGCGCGTCGTCTTCGAGCGGGTGGTCGGCGCGCCGCCGGCCGGGCTGACGCAGCCGCCGCTCCCCGGCGGGCTGCCGGAAAGCCGGGAGGAGACCGTCGAACTCGCCATCGCCAACAACTTCGCCCTGGTGGCGGCGCGGTTCGAGGAAGAGGGCGCGATCGCCTACATCTCCGAGGTCGAGGGCGAGTTCCTGCCGACGGTCAGCCTGGTCGGGCAGGCCTCCCGGTCGCACGACACCAGCGGCCTCGACAACGAGTCCACCACGCTCGCCGTCGAGGCGCAGCTGCGCGTCCCGATCTACCAGGGCGGCGGGGTTTCGGCGCGGGCGCGGGCCGCCAAGGAGGACGCGAACCGCCGGCGCATCATGGTCGAGTCGACGCGCCGCGCCGCCGCCGACACCGCCGCGCGCGCCTTCGAGGGGCTGGTCACCGCCCAGGCGCGGACCCGCTCGCTGGAGGCGGAGGAGGCGTCCGCCAGGGTCGCGCTGGAGGGCGTGGAGCAGGAGGCGACGGTCGGCGCCCGCACCGTGCTCGATGTGCTGGACGCCGAACAGGCGCTGCTCGACGCCCAGGTGCGCCGGGTGCGCGCCGAGCGCGACGCCTTCGTCGCGGCCAAGCAATTGCTGGTGTCGGTGGGCCGGCTGACCGCCGCGGAGATGGCGCTGCCGGTCGAAATCTACGATTTCGACAGCCACTACCGCGCGGTGCGGGACAAGGCGCACGGCCTCGACACGCCGGGGGCCGGGCCGTGACCGCTCCGCCGCCCGCGCCCCCGCCCGCGCGATGAGCGACGCGGCGCAGGAGCCGTCGATGGAGGAGATCCTCTCCTCCATAAGGCGCATCATTTCCGAGGAGGACGAGGAGGACGGCGCGGCGGCGGCCGGCTTCGGCGATCCCGCCTCCGTCGGGGCGGAGGCCGGGGACGGGCCGGGCGAACCCGCCGGGGCGGCGCCGACGGCGGCCGCGGCCGCCCTTCCCGCGGCCGCGCTTTCCGGAGCCGGGGCCGGCCTGCTGTCCGCCCCCCGCGCCGAGGAGACCGCCCGCGCGCTCGCCCGCCTCAACGAGACGCTCGACGCCGAGCCGGCCGCCCCGCCGGACGGGGACGGCGGCCTGACGGTCGAGCGCCTGGCCCGCGAGTCGATGCGCCCGATGCTGGAGGCCTGGCTCGACCGCCACCTGCCGGAAATCGTCGAGCGCCTGGTGCGCGAGGAGATCGAGCGGCTGGTGGCCCGCTCGCAACGCCGCGACCCCTGGTGACGGAACCCCCGCCGGCGGCGCCGGGGCCGGCGGGACTGGCGGTTCCGGGCCGTCCGGGCTAGAAATCCGCCGCCCGGGCCCGGCGGCGCCCGCCCCGAACGCTGGATCGAACGCGATGCTCGAAAAGACCTACGACCCCGCCTCGATCGAGGCCCGGCTCTACGACGCATGGGAGAAGGCCGGCGCTTTCGAGGCCGACGAGGCCTCGACCGCCGATCCCTACACGATCATGATGCCGCCGCCGAACGTCACCGGCAGCCTGCACATGGGCCACGCGCTCACCTTCGCGCTGCAGGACATCCTGATCCGCTACCGCCGCAAGACGGGGCGCGACGCGCTGTGGCAGCCGGGGATGGACCACGCCGGCATCGCGACGCAAATGGTGGTGGAGCGCCAGCTGGCGGAAAAGGGCGTCGATCGCCGCGACCTCGGCCGCGACAGGTTCGTCGAGACCGTGTGGGACTGGAAGGCCGAATCCGGCGGAACGATCATGCGCCAGCTGCGCTCGCTCGGCGCCTCGGCGGACTGGCGGCGCGAGCGTTTCACCATGGACGAGGGCCTGTCGAGGGCCGTGACGAAGGTCTTCGTCGATCTCCACAAGCAGGGCCTGATCTACCGCGACAAGCGGCTGGTCAACTGGGACCCCAAGCTGCTCACCGCCATCTCCGACCTCGAAGTGCAGCAGGTCGAGACGAAGGGCAGGCTCTGGTATCTCGAATACCCGGTCGAGGGCGAGGATGGCCGGCGCATTACCGTCGCCACGACGCGGCCGGAAACCATGCTGGGCGACACCGCCGTCGCGGTGCACCCGGACGACGACCGCTACCGCGACCTGGTGGGCCGGAACGCCATCCTGCCGCTGGTCGGGCGCGCGATCCCGATCGTCGCCGACGAATACGCCGACATGGAGAAGGGCGCCGGCGCGGTGAAAATCACGCCGGCCCACGATTTCAACGACTTCGAGGTCGGGCGGCGCCATAACCTGGCGATGGTGAACATCTTCGACCGCCACGCGCGGACGAACGACAACGCGCCGGAACCCTATCGCGGCCTCGACCGCTACGCGGCGCGGGAGAAGGTCGTCGCCGACATCGACGCGCTCGGCCTGCTGGCGCGGGTCGAGGAGACGCTCCACGCCGTCCCCCACGGCGACCGTTCCGGCGCGCCGCTGGAGCCGTGGCTGACCGACCAGTGGTACTGCGACGCCGCGACGCTGGCGGGGCCGGCGATCGAGGCGGTGGAGGACGGGCGCACCCGCTTCGTGCCGAAATCCTGGGAGAACACCTATTTCGAGTGGATGCGCAACATCCAGCCGTGGTGCGTGTCGCGCCAGCTGTGGTGGGGCCACCGCATTCCCGCCTGGTACGGCCCCGACGGGAGCGTCTTCGTCGCGGAGACGGAAGAGGCGGCGCGCGCGGCCGCCGAGGCGCATTACGGCGCGCCGGCCGAACTCGAACGCGACCCGGACGTGCTCGACACCTGGTTCTCCTCGGCGCTGTGGCCGTTCTCGACGCTCGGCTGGCCGGACGGGACGCCGGAACTGGCGCGCTACTATCCCGGCGATGTGCTGGTGACGGGGTTCGACATCATCTTCTTCTGGGTCGCCCGGATGATGATGATGGGCCTGCATTTCATGGGCGAGGTCCCGTTCCGCGACGTCTATATCCACGCCCTGGTGCGCGACGCGCGCGGCCAGAAAATGTCCAAGTCCAAGGGCAATGTGATGGACCCGCTGGACCTCGCGGGCAAGTACGGCACGGACGCGCTGCGCTTCACGCTGGCGGCGATGGCGGCGCCGGGGCGCGACATCAAGCTGGACGAGGGGCGCATCCAGGGCTACCGCAACTTCGCCACCAAGCTGTGGAACGCCGCCCGCTACGCCGAGATGAACGGCTGCGCGCACGACCCGGCCTTCGATCCGGGGGCGTGCACGCTCACGGTCAACCGCTGGATCGCGGGCGAGACGGCGCGGACGGCGGCGCGGACGGCCGAGGCGATCGAGGGCTACCGTTTCGACGAGGCGGCGGACGCCGTGTACCGCTTCGCCTGGGGCACGTTCTGCGACTGGTATCTGGAGTTCACCAAGCCGATCCTGGCTGGCGGCGACACGGCGGCGGCGGCCGAAACCCGCGCCGCGACGGCCTGGGCGCTGCGCCAGACGGCGAACATGCTGAACCCGCTCATGCCCTACCTGACGGAGGAATTGTGGGGCCGGCTCGGCGGGGAGGGGGCGCTGATCGGCGCGCCGTGGCCGGACCTCGCCGGGATCGCGGAGGACGCCGAGGCGCGGGCGGAGATGGACTGGGTGGCGCGGCTGGTCTCGGAAGTGCGCTCGATCCGGTCCGAAACCAACGTGCCGCCGCGCGCCGAGATCGACCTGCTGCTGGAGGGCGCGAGCGCCGCGACGGCGGCGCGGCTGGCGCGCCACCGGGAGCTTGTCCGCCGGCTGGCGCGGCTGCGGCGCGCGGAGTGCGTCGAGGGGGAGGGGCCGTCCGGCGCGGTGCGGAGCGCGCTCGACGAGGCGACGCTGGCGCTGCCCATCGCGGAGTTCATCGACATCGCGGCCGAACGCGCCCGCCTCTCCCGCGACCTCGGCAAGGCCGGCAAGGAGGTCGGCAAGCTGGAGGCCAAGCTCGCCAACGCCAATTTCCTCGCCCGCGCGCCGGAGGAGGTGGTCGAGGAAAACCGCGACCGCCTGGAGGCCGAACGCGCCCGGCAGGGGGGGCTGGAGGCGGCGCTGGAGCGGCTGGAGGGCGCGCGGGGGGCGGCGTAAGCGGTTGTTTTCGCCGGATTTCGGGTGCTGGGGGCGGGGGCGTTTGCGGGCATGGAAAAATTTTTTGCTCGAATGCAAAAAATTGCTTGCGTCCCGAGTAACCGGGTATCACAATTCGATTCAGCCGAAACCCTGCCGGAGGGGCCACGCCATGAAACGTCTCTGCCTCGCCATCGCGGCGACCCTTGCCCTTGGAGCGGGGCTGCTCGTGATCATCCCTGCCGCAGACGCTAATCCTTGTAAAAGGGCATTGACAGACTGTCAGATGTCGCAGGCGACTACGCCTACGGAGGACTTTCCGCACGATTTTGAAGCTTTGTGCGAAGCTTAAAGGAGGTATGTAATATGAAACAAAAAAATCGATTGAAAATTTGCCAATGGATAACCCCTGTTGTGGGTGCTGCTATTGCTTTTGTTATTTATCTGCAGGAAGAGCGCCGAGCTAAAGTGGAACGTGCAGTGACAGTTTACGAAAATGTTATCGGATTGAAGTCCATAGAGAACCTTTTTATTACTAAAAAAGATATCGAACATTTGAAATGGAAAAAAGATTTGGAAGCTGAAAAGATAGAACACGAACAGATGCGCATTGAAACGAAAAGAAACATCCCAGTCGTGGTGTTTGCGGACGAAAAAATATATGTGCAAAGGGAAAAAATCCGACACAGTGTGATGGATTTTTTGCGGGAAGCTTATTTGTTGTATGAGTGCGGAAAATTTGCGCCAATTGCTAGAAAAGATCAGCAAGTGGGTAACGTGGGAGTCCAAAAACCTAGGGGACAGGGAGGATTTTCCGATCAGGTTCAGGAAATTCGCAGAACACCGCCGAAAAAAAATGCGTTGTGTGATCGTGAAACTATGAGAGTGTTTTTTAGCGATTTTATGTTGGAGCTATTTTATGCATTTCGTCCAGTCATATATTGCGATAATTTTTTTCGGGGGAGATATGATTGGATAAGAAGCCCGAATGGTTCTGTTAGAAGATTGGAGATAATGATATCTGAATATCTTGCGATAGATATGAAGAATCGGTGGGGATACGATAAATTTTTCGTATTTACTACTGAAAATGAGAAAAATTGGTATAAGCACGTTGTGACTAATGACAATTATGCGATCTTGCGAGTTTCCGATGAGCGATGTGAGCTATACCCGAATGACAATGATTTGCAGTGGGTGATGAACGATCCTATCGAGATGATTTTTACTTGAGTGCTAAGAGAAACGTATGTTATCGCTTTCCGGTCTGCAAATCCGGTGACCGCGCGCTTGCTCGCCCCTCCTCCCGCATCATGTCGGCCGCCTTCTCCGCCACCATGATCACCGGCGCGTTGATGTTGCCGGACGGCATGGTCGGGAACACCGAGGCGTCGGCCACCCGCAGGCCGGCGATCCCGCGCACGCGCAGCCGGTCGTCCACCACCGCCATCGGGTCGTTGCCCATCTTGCAGGCGCCCATCGGGTGGTAGGTGGTCGCCCCGGTTTCGCGGGCGAAGCGGATCATGTCCTCGTCCGTCGTGTAGTCCGGGCCGGGGTTCATCTCGAAGGACACATGCCGGCCCAGCGCCTCCGTCTGGCCCAGCCTGCGGCACAGTTGCAGGCCCGCCGCGATCGTCTCCCGGTCCAGCGGGTCGGAGAGGAAGTTCGGGCGGATTTTCGGCGCCGCGAAGGGGTCCGGCGTGGCGATATGGATGCTGCCCCGGCTTTCCGGCCGGCACTGGTAGACCGCCAGCGTCATCCCCGGCTCGCGGTCGAGCTTGCGGTCGCTGGCCGACTTGAAGCTGCCATGGACGAAGAAGAACTGCACATCCGGCGTCTCCACCTCCGGGCGCGTGCGCATGAAGCCATGGCCGACGCCCGCCGTCCAGGTCAGCACGCCGCGCCTTGTCGTCAGCCACTTCAGCCCCTCCCAGGCCAGCCGGAGTCCGCGCGTGTGCTCGTTGAGCGTGTCCGCCTTGTTGACGCGCCAGTTCATCCGGGCGGCGTAGTGGTCGCGGTGGTTCTCGCCGACGCCCGGCAGTTCGTGGACGACCTCGATCCCGTGTTCGCGCAGCAGGTCCGGCTGGCCGACGCCGGAAAGCTCCAGCAGCTGCGGCGACTGCACCGCGCCGGCGCACAGCGCGACCTCGGCATTGGCCCGCTCCTCCCGCGCCGCGCCGTTCACGGAGTAGGCGACGCCGACGGCGCGCCCGTCCTCGATGAGAATCCGCGTCGCCCGCGCGCCGGTCTCGATCTTGAGGTTGGGCCGCCCGCGCGCCGGGTCGAGGAAGGCGCGGGCGGTGCTCTCGCGCCGGCCGTTGCGCTGCGTCACCTGGTAGTAGCCGAAACCCTCCTGGTCGGCGCCGTTGTAGTCCGGGTTGCGGCGCGAGCCGATCTCGACCCCGGCCTCGATGAAGGCGTCCACCAGTTCGTGGCGCTCGTACATGTCCGCGACGTTCATCGGCCCGCCGGCGCCGCGGTAGTCGTCTCCGCCGCGCTCGAAGCTCTCGGCCTTCTTGAAGTAGGGCAGCACATCGGCGTAGGACCAGCCGCGGTTGCCCAGCTGCGCCCAGACATCGTAGTCGAAGGCTTGGCCGCGCACATACAGCATCCCGTTGATCGAACTCGACCCGCCCAGCACCTTGCCGCGCGGGATCGGGATCGAGCGGCCGGCCACGTTGTCCTCCGGCTCGGTCTGGAACATCCAGTTGACCTCGGGATTGTTGAGCGTCTTGGCGAAGCCGACGGGCACGTGGATCCAGAAATTGCTGTCCTTCCCGCCGGCCTCCAGCAGCAGCACGCTGTTGCGCGGATCCTCCGAAAGCCGGTTGGCGAGCACGCAGCCGGCCGAGCCGGCGCCGACGACGATGTAATCGAATGCCATGGCCGCGATCCTCCCCCGGGCGCTGTCCCTCGCCGGAGATTAGCCGCCGGCGCCCGGTTTTGCGATCGGGAATGCGCTATTCGCCCGGTCCGGCCGGGCTGCGGCTTTGCAAGGCGGGTCGGATGGCGTTCGATAACGCGCATCGGGGCCGAACGAACGGGGGAGGGACTTCGCGATGGCCGGGCAGAGGCTGGAGGGCAAGGTCGCCATCGTCACCGGCGGGGCGTCGGGGATCGGGGCGGAGACGGCGCGGCGCTTCGCGGCCGAGGGCGCGCGCGTCATGCTGGCGGACGTCCAGGACGAGGCGGGCCGGGCCGTCGCGGCGGAAATCGCCGGCGCCGGCGGCGAGGCGGCCTACCGTCCGCTCGACGTGGTGGACGAGGCGGCCTGGGCGGCGCTGGTCGCGGAGACGCTGGAGCGCTGGGGCAAGCTCGACGCGCTGGCCAACATCGCCGGCGTCTCCGGGCGCGACCCGAACATGAAGGTGCAAACCACCATCGTTCCCGGCCCCACCATCGAGGACACCACGATGGAGGCGTGGGATCGCGTCATGTCGATCAACGCGACGGGCGTCTGGCTCGGCACGCGGGCGGCGATCCCGGCGATGCGCGCGGCCGGCGGCGGCTCGATCGTCAACATCTCCTCGATCTGCGGCCTGGTGGGGAGTTTCGGCAACGCCGTCTACCACGCCTCCAAGGGCGCGGTGCGCATCTTCACCAAGGCGACGGCGGTGCAGCACGCGCATGAGCGCATCCGCGCCAACTCGATCCATCCCGGCTTCGTCGAGACGCCGATGACGCGGCCGGCGCTGTCGAACAACGAGGTCGCGCGGGTGCGCATGGACGCGACGCCGCTCGGCCGCTTCGGCCAGCCCGCGGACATCGCCATGGGCTGCGTCTACCTGGCGAGCGACGAGTCGTCCTGGGTCACGGGCAGCGAACTCGTCATCGACGGCGGCCTGACCGCGCAATAGGCCGCGAGGCGTATCGCCCGCCGGCCCGGCTTGCGGCGCGGGCCGGCGGGCCGGATAATGCCGCGAGAGCGAAACAGGCGGCGCCGGAGGCCCCGATGATCCACAAATTCACCACCGTCTACGCCGGCCATGTGGACCTGCCGGACCTCGGCCAGCACGCGACGCCGGCCAACGAGCGGCGCTACGGCAACGAGCATCTGGCCGGCGTGTTCGAAAAGACCGAGAACATCGCCAAAACGATGGACGAATGCGGCTACGAGATGCTGTGGCTGGCCGAACACCACTTCCAGCACGAGGGTTACGAGGTCCTGCCCAACATCCTTATGATCGCGGTGCACCTGGCCCACGCGACGCCCCGGCTCAAGATCGGCTGCGGCTTCAACATCACGCCGATGTGGCACCCGCTGCGGCTGGCCGAGGATTTCGCGACCGCCGACATCCTGACGAAGGGGCGCACCGTGTTCGGCGTCGGCCGCGGCTACCACACCCGCGAGGTCGAGACCTTCGGCGCGCCGATGATGGACCAGGCCGCCAACCGCGACCTGTTCGAGGAGCAGGTCGAGATCCTCTTCAAGGCGTTCAACGAGGAGTCCTTCTCGCACAAGGGCACGCATTACACGCTGCCGCCGGAAGTGCCGTACCGCGGCTACGACCTGAAGGAAATCACGCTGGTGCCGCGCCCCGTCAACCTGCCGGTCGAGTGCTGGCAGCCGGTGGTGAGCGCCAACCCGCGCGGCCTCGACTTCATGATCCGCCACGGCATCAAGGGCGCGGTCGGCGGCGGCGCGGCCACCATGTCCGACGGCCCGATCCAGGCCTACCGCGACGCCGCCGCGCGGGCCGGCCGGGAGCTGGAGCTGGGCGAGGACCTGACGGTCGGCCTCTTCGCCCATATCGCCGACACGCCGGAGAAGGCGCTGGCCGAGATCGAGCCGCTCTACGAGGAGCATGTGAAGATGTTCGGTCCGCTCGGCTTCGTGCCGGGCCTGACGCCGGAGCAGGTGAAGGTGACGCAGGGCCGCGGCGGCTGGTACGAGGCCGGCGTGCCGCGCGTCCAGCGCTTCATGGACCTCGGCGCCTGGTTCGCCGGCACCTCCGAACAGCTGGTGGCCCACCTGAAGCGGCTGGAGGAGCGCTATCCGGGCATGGAGCACATCAACCTCTCCTGCCCGATGGGCACGCCGGAAGCCGTCATGCTGGAACAGTACCGCCGCGTCTCCGAAGAAGTCATGCCCCACTTCCGCGCTCCCGCCGCCGCGAAGGCGGCGGAGTAGGGGCGGAGGATCAGCCGCGGCGGCGGTGGCTTAGCCTCTTCAACTCGCTCGTGAACCGCCGTTCGTCCGGCAAAAACTCGATTGCCTTGCGATACGCGCGTTCGACCTCGGCGGTCGGTACGTTTTGCCGATCCATGGCGCGCGCCAGTTCGCACCATGCCCAAGCCCGATCGGCCGGCGAAGCGTCGAGTTGGATGGCTCGTTCCAACAGCTTTCGCGCCTCTCCGAGAAGCCGCCGCCTCACATCGTGACTCCCGCGCCGGGCGGGTTTTTGGGCCAAGTAGAGCTTTGCCCGCGCGAATTCGAGCAGAGCGCGTGGGTCGCCCTGTACGGCGTCGCCGGCTTGTTGGAAGTAGCGATGCGCGCTCCGGTTATCCCGGACACGGCGGGCCCTAATCCCGGCTTCTATCGCGGCTTGCCCAACCAGGGAAGAGCCATGGCGCTCCAGGATACGACGCGCCCGACTTTCGTAACCGGCCTCGAACAACACATCGATCAACGCGTTCGCGACATCGGCGACGTTAGCTTGCGGACCGCGATCGTTGAATTTCTGGAAAACACCTTCGGCCTTTTCCACATCGTTGTTTTTTGCATGGGAACGAATCATTTCCACGGCGAGATTCGCGGAAGCCGGGTTCGCGGTCCAGGCCGACTCGATGCGGCGAGCGGCCTCCATGTGCTGGCCCAAGGCCCGCAAGTGGGCCGCGTCGCGCAAGGCCAACAGCGCCGCATACTCGGGATGCGCGGGCAGGGTTGCGCGGAACCAGGTGCGCGTCTCGTCGAAATCGAAGGTGGGCGCCGGCGAACCGTTTTCCGCCATGGCCCGGAACACCTTCGGCAGCCCGGTGTGCCGGCCCTCGGCCAGCTTCAGTTCCTTCAGAAACTCGCCGATACGGCGGTTGCGAGCGGGCGGCTCGGGAGGAACGCGAACATCCGCTCCGAAGTGGGCGGTCTCGATACCGGGGACCGGCCCAGGATAGCTTATGACCTCGATCCTGTCGGGATGGAGATAGACCTTCACCGGCTCCGGCTGGTCCGCGTCGTAACCGCGATGGTACAGGGCATTCACGAGCGTTTCGCGCAGGGCCGGCAGCGGATAGCTAACCCAGCCCCGCACCTGGCTCCGGTCCGGTTGTTTTTGCAAATGGGACGCCGAAAGGTTCTCGAGATAGTTCAGGCAATCGCGAAGCTGGTCCGCCAAACCGCCGCGGAAGGTTCGTTCCTCCAACACATCCCCGGCCCGGTCCGCGGCGAATTGAACCACTTCGATCGACGCTCCGCGGAACCACTGTTCAGGGGAGTTCGAGAAAAAAAGCAGGCCGACATTGCGGGGCGTCTCGTGCCCGTTGGCCCGCGCGACGATCCGCATCCGCCGGTAGATTTCCCGCCCGTCCGGTTCGTCGATCAGGCCGCTTCCGACATCCCGCAGAAATTCGCGAACCTTCGTCTCGCGCAAATCCTCGACCCTGGCGTCGTGGGCGCGCCGGTCGTCCCAGGGCACGCGCGCCGTCTGGTCGATCAGTTGCCTTGCGAGATCGCCGCGCTGTTCGGCGTCCACGGTCTCCGAGCCCACGCGCACCCAGAACCGCGGTTGGCCATGGCGATTGGGCGCCCGATGGGGTTTCGTATCGCTTGCCGGCGCCCACACGACCAGTATCGAACGGCCTTCGACCGTCTCCCGCGACAGTAGCGGCGCGCAGGGCGGGTCGAGTCGGTTGCAATTACCGCGTATCCAGCTTTCCGCCGCCGCCGAGTCGCTCTCCGAAAGGCCCTCGGGGGGAAGGATCGCCCGCCCGTCCCGTTCCGCGACGCCGAGCACGACATAGCCGCCGTTCAGATTGTGGAGGTCGTTGGCGAAGGCGCAGATCGTTCGCAGAACTTGGGGACCGACGCTAACCTCGTCCCACGACTTCTTGAACTCGACCCTTTCCGACTCCACGCCTCGGTTATGGAGGAGGTCGTCCAGGTTGATCGGAAGGTAGGAGCTCATATGCGGAGCATCGCCTTCGGCGCACGCTTTGTCCAGTCCCGACCGCGTTCGCGCGCTGGCCCGGAATGGAAACGGGGGTCCGGGCGTTGGGCCGGACCCCCGTTCGTATTGGCTCCCCGGGACGGATTCGAACCGCCGGCCAAGCGGTTAACAGCCGCTTGCTCTACCGCTGAGCTACCGGGGATCGGCGGGCGCGCCTCGCGCGCGCCCCGCCTATAGCACCGCCGCCCGGCCGGCGCAAACCGTTTCGGCGGCGCGGCGCGGCGGGGGGATGGAGGTCCGGGCCGGAATCGAACCGACGTGCAAGGATTTGCAGTCCTCTGCATAACCACTCTGCCACCGGACCGCCGGGGCGCCATCCCTAGACCCGCCGCGCGCGCCGCGCAAGAACGAATCGCCGCCGCGCCCGGCGCCCGTCAGTTCAGGTAGAGCGCGATCGTGTCGGCCACGCAGGCCGGCTTCGCCTCGCCCTCGATCTCCACCGTGGTGCTGTAGCAGACCTTGACCGTCTTCCCGTCGATCCGGTCGGCCGATTTCAGCCGCACCCGCCCCCGGATGCGCGCGCCCGCCTTCACCGGCGACATGAAGCGCGCCCGGTCCAGCCCGTAATTGATGCCGGCGGTGCGCGGCAGGTACTCGACCGTGCCGGAGATCAGCCGCGGCACCAGCGACAGCGTGAGGTGCCCATGCGCGATCGGCGCGCCGTAGGGCGACTCGCGCCGCGCCCGCTCCACATCGACATGGATCCACTGGCGGTCGCCGGTCGCCTCGGCGAAGCGGTCGATCCGGTCCTGCTCCACCGGCATCCAGCCGCTCACGCCGAGCTCCTTGCCGATTTCGGCTTGCAGGGCCTCGAAACTCTCGAAACGGCGCTTTTCCGCCGCGTCCGCCATGGTGTCGTTCATTGGGTCGGGTCCTCCGAAACGCGCACGACGAGCTTGCCGAAGTTCTCGCCCTTCAGCAGCCCCATGAAGGCCGACGGCGCGTTCTCGATGCCGTCGACGAAATCCTCCCGGTACTTCAGCCGCCCCTCGGCGATCCACCCGGCCATGTCGCGGTGGAAGTCGGGGAAGCGGCTCCAGCGTTGCGGGTCCGAGACGATGAAGCCCTGGATTTTCAGTCGGTTGGTGAGCGTCGAGCGCATCAGGCGGGGCAGTTCGTCCGGCCCCGGAAACCCGCCGACATGGCTGTAGCGCGCGATCAGGCCGCAGATCGGCAGCCGCGCGAAGGGGTTGAGCAGCGGGAACACCGCGTCGAACACCGCGCCGCCGACATTCTCGAAATACACATCGATCCCGTTGGGGCAGGCCGCCGCGAGGTCGCGCGCCAGCGTGTCCGAGCGGCGGTCGAGACAGGCGTCGAAGCCGAGTTCGCCGGCGACATAGGCGCATTTCTCCGGCCCGCCGGCGACGCCGACGACGCGGCAGCCCTTGATCTTGGCGATCTGCCCGACCACGGCGCCGACCGCGCCCGAAGCGGCGGCGACGACCACCGTCTCGCCCTCCTTCGGCTCGCCGATGTCGAGCAGGCCGACATAGGCCGTCAGCCCCGGCATCCCCAGCACGCCGAGCGCGGTGGAGATCGGCGCGGCGGCGGGATCGACCTTGCGCACGCCGGCGCCGTCGCTGATCGCGTGGGTTTGCCAGCCGAACCGGCTGGAGACGATGTCGCCGGCCCGGAACCGCGCGTTGCGCGACTCCACGACCTCGCAGACCGTCCCGGCCTCCATCACGCCGCCGACCGGCACCGAGGGCGCGTAGGATTTCGCGTCGTCCATCCGGCCGCGCATGTAGGGGTCGAGCGACTGGTAGATCGTCCGGCACAGCATTTCGCCGTCGCCGGGATCGGGAAGCTCGACTTGGGCGATCTCGAAATCGCTTTCCTTGGGATCGCCGACCGGGCGGGCGGCGAGGCGCACCTGGGTGCTCGTCACGGGCATCGCGGAACTCCTGCTAGGGCTGTCCTCCCGCGTCCGGGGCGCGTCCGCCCGCGAACCGGGCAGCGATCATGGCCCAAATCCGCTCCGCGATCCAGAGGCCGAAACAGGCGTAGACCAGCGCCGCCGGGAACCGCAGGTCGTTGAGCCAGGTCCCCTTCAGCAGGCCGCGCGCCTCGGGCCAGAGCAGCCACAGCCCGGCGCCCGCGGCGGCGGCCCAGGCGAGGCCCAGCAGCCGGCGGCCCGCCCCCGCCATCTCACAGCGCCTCAAGGCTCGCCGGGTCGACGCGGAAGACGAGCAGGTCGTCGCGCCGCGACACCTCGCCCTCCAGGGCGACATAGAGCGAGACGCTGTCCAGCATGTCCTCCGGGATCGGCCCGCCGTCCGGCCCGGCGAGCAGCAGCAGGTCGGGCGGGCGGCCGTCGCGGTACACGGCGAACATCGGCGGAATGCCGCCCATCAGGCACAGCCCGGCGCAGGACATGTGGACCTTGCCGCGCCCCGGCCGCATCGCGCCGAGATAGCATTTCGAATCGAGGATCTCGCCGCGCAGCCGGAACCGCCCCAGCGGGACGTCCGGCGCCGGCGCGAAGCCCTCCAGCGCCGCCGGCTCCTTCGCCGGGCGCATCCCGACCCGCCCGCCGACCTGGAGCAGCCGCGCGCCGTCGCGGATAACGAACACGCCGCCGACATCGGCCCGCTCGCCGTCGAGTTCGGCGGCGCGGGGGAACACGCCGCGCTTGCCCCGGCCGGACAGCACGATCGTCCGCGGACCCTCGCCGTCCGGCCCCGGCGGCAGGCGCAGCACCGGGTAGGGGCGCGCCTGGACCACGCCGGCAAGGCTCTGGTAGCCCAGGTCGAAGGCGAAGCGGCCCTTGCCGTGGTCCTGCTGCGCGAGCGCGAGCGCGAGGCCGGCCCCGACGCCGATCCCCGCCATCGCGGCCGCCGCCAGCGCGACGAACACGGCGAGCGGCCGGGGCGTCGGCAGGTAGCCGACGAAGAAGGCCGAGGCGGCCGCCCCCCGGCCCGGAGTCTCCCGCGCGCTCATTCGCCCGCCTCCAGGACGATCGGCTCGGTCCGCGTTCCGGGGGGCAGCGGGCGCGGGTCCAGCAGCACGAGGGCGCCGTCGCGGCGCACCCGGAAGGTGGGAACCGTCTCCGTGAAGGGCGGCGGCGCGCGGCCGGTCTCCGGGTCGTACTGGTAGCCGTGCCACGGGCAGGTGACGCAGCCGTCGAGAACGCGGCCCTCGGACAGGGGGCCGTTCTGGTGCCGGCAGGCGTTCGAGAGCGCGGAGATTTTCCGGCCGTGGCGGAACACCGCCGCGCGCTCCCCGTCCGGCAGGAGGGCGGCGACGCCCCGCCCGTCGGCCAGGTCCGCGACGCGCGCCGCGACGATCCACGGCGTGTCGTCGCCGGCGACTTGCCGCGGCGCGCCGGAACGGCTCCGCAGGTCCGCCCGGTGCTCCCTGAGCGCGGCCGCGAGGTGCAGGCCGGCGACGATCGCCGCGCCGGCCCCGACCAGCGCCGGATAGACGAGGCTCCGCTCGCTCTGCAGCAGGCCCAGCGTCACATGCATGACCAGCAGCCCGTAGGCGGCGTACACCGCCATGTGCAGCGCCTTCCAGACCGGCGCGCCGAGGAAGTCGAGCCAGAAATCGTGGCTCGTCGCCGCCATGGCGAACAGGATCGCCAGCGCCGCGAGGCCGAGATACTCGATGGGGAAGCCGACGAAGGACGCGATGTTGGAATTGGCGGCCAGCACGGCCGCGTAGCGGTCCACCGGGCTGAACGCCTGATACCAGCCGATCGCCTGCCAGGCATGGGCCAGCGCGACGACGAACAGGGCGACGCCGAAATGCCGGCGGTTGTACAACAGCGGCAGGAACCGGCGGTCCAGCCGCGCCAGCGGGCCGATGACGAGAACGAAGTGCAGCAGGATATAGGCGCAGGAGCCGAAGGCGCGCATCCGCAGCTCCGCCCCGCCGATCCGGGGCACGTCGAGCCAGCCGGGCGCGAACCGCAGGAACAGCAGGATGTAGACGGCGATCCCGGCCGCCAGCGCGGCGTCGTAGGCGAGCTTGTAGCGGTTCCACTGGACCGGGCGGTAGGCGACGGTCATCGCGCGGCCTCGGCCGGAAAGGCGCCGGGTTCGACCGGCTTCGTCTGCTTCATCGCCAGCCCGGCCCCGAACCCCAGCGCCAGCAGCGCCGCCAGCGCGATCCAGGCCCGGAAATGCATCCTGCGATGCGCCGCCTTCATTCCCGGTCCCTCCGCGACAGGACGATCCAGCGCCACAGCACCAGCGGCCACAGCCCCGCCGCGCCGGGCAGCACGACCAGCCGGAAAAGGTAGGACCCGCGCGCGCCCGGCGCCACCCGCTCGACGCCGAAAACGAGGAAGACGAGCGCGAAGGCCAGCCCGAACCACAGGTAGTACTGCGCCCAGGCCAGCGCGGCCTCGGCGGCGGCGACGGCGTCGGCGCGGAACACGGCCTCAGCCCTTTCCGGCCCCGGAGACAGGGACCAGCGCGCCGGTGACCGCGCGCGCCGCGTCCGAGGCCAGGAACAGCATCGTGTCGGCGATGCTTTCCGGCGAGACCCAGCCGCTCCGGTCCGCGTCCGGCATGGCGGCGCGGTTCTCCGGCGTGTCCATGGTCGTGGGCAGCACGCAGTTCACCCGCACCCCGTCGGCCCGGCATTCCTCGGCGAGGCTCTCGGCGAGCCGCATGACGGCCGATTTCGAGGCGGCGTAGGCGGCGACCCCGGCCGGCGCCCTGAGGCCCGCCGCCGCGCCGACCAGCACGATCGCCCCGCCGCCGGCCGCCTTCAGCGCCGGCAGCGCGGCCCGGCTCACCGCCAGCGCGGTGTAGACGTTGAGCATCGCCATGCGCTCCCAGGTGGCGCGGCTGTCGTCGGCGACGTTGGCGAAGGCGAAGCCGCCGACGGTCGAGATCGCCGCGTCCAGCCGCCCGAACCGCTCCACCGTCCGCGCGACCAGCCCGCCCGCCGCCGCGTCGTCCGAGAGGTCCGGGGTCTCGAACAGCGCCGTCCGCCCGTCCTCCGCGAAGCGGGCCTGGAGGAAGTCGAGGGAACGGTCCGTCAGCGCGACATTCGCGCCGGCCGCGAGCGCCCCCGCCGCCACCGCGCGGCCGAGGTTGCCCGCCGCGCCGGTCACCAGGACCGTCCTGTCCGCAAGTCCGCCCATGTTCCGGCTCCCTTCGCCGCGCGCCGCGCGCCGCGCCCCGCCGGGAATTGAAACACATCGCCGGCCGGGCGGCCAAGCGAAACGGAGCGGCCGGAACCGGGACCGGGGCTTCGGCCCCCGCCGCGCCCTCAAACCCCCAGCCACTCCCGCTGCCAGGGCGGCAGGACGAAGGCGGCGCGGTGGATGGCGGGGTCGTAATGGCGGCCGTTGTGCTCGCGCGCGGGAACGGCCAGCGAGGCGCCGTCGCGGCTGTAGAGGAAGAAGCCGAAATCCGCGCCGGGATAGGAGGGCGCGGCCGCGCGGTACATCTCGAAGCCCGGCAGCAGGCGGGTCCGGCGCATCGCCGTCACCAGGTTCTCGCCGCCCGCGCTTTCCTCCTGCAGGAACCGCCCGCCCCCGGTCGTCAGGAACATGCTGTCGGAATCGACGATAACGCCCTCCGGCGACAGCAGTGCCGCCAGGTCCGCGACGAAGGCCTCGGAGAACACGCTCGCCGATGGGCCGACCGGCTCCGTCAGGTCGAGCACGACCACATCGAAGCGCCGCCCCTCGGCCCGCGCCCGGCGCGCGTATTCCGCCGCGTCGCCGATCTCCAGCGCGACGCGCGGGTCGCCGTAATCCCCCTGGACGCCGAGCCAGCGGTTGGAGAGTTCGACCACCCGCCGGTCGATCTCGACCATGGCGACCGACGCGACGAAATCGTGGACCAGGACCTCGCGCAGCACCCCGCCGTCGCCGCCGCCGACGATAAGCACCGAGGCCGCCTCGCGCCGCCGGCCGAGCAGGGCCGGATGCGCGGCCATCTCGTGGTAGACGAACTCGTCCGCCTCGGCCGCCTGGATGTAGCCGTCGAGGACGAGGACGCGCCCCAGCGCCCGGTGCTCCAGGATTTCGACGGTCTGGAAGGGCGTGCGCTCGCGGTGCGCGACCCGCGCCTCCAGCGACAGCGCGACGCCCAGCGCGCCGGACCGCTCCCGCCACCAGGCGCGGCGGCCCATCCGCCCGGCCCGCCGCCGGCGCCGCCGCGCGTCAGTCGACCTCGGCGGCGTCCCCGGCCGCGCCGTAGGCGAGGTAGCCCCCGTCCACCGGCACCACCGCGCCGTTGACATAGGAGGCGAGCGGCGAGGCGAGGAACATCATCAGGTTGGCCACCTCCTCCGGCCGCCCCATCCGCCCCATCGGGGTGCGCCGCCGGATGCGCTTCTCGTCCACCCGCCCGGCGTCGATCAGCGGGCGGGTCATCGGCGTGTCGATATAGCCCGGCGCGACGGCGTTCACCCGCACGCCGCGCTGGCCCCACTCGATGGCGAGCGTCTTGGTGATCCCGGCGACGCCGTGCTTCGAGGCCACGTAGGCGTTGCGCCAGGGCAGCCCCACCAGCCCGGCGAGCGAGGAGATGTTGACGATCGCCCCCGATCCCCGTTCGAGCATCTCCGGCGCGACCGCGCGGCACATCAGGTAGGTGCCGGTCAGGTTGACGTCGAGCACCCGCTGCCAGTGCGCCACCGACTGCTCCAGCGTCGGCGCGAACGCATCGGACACGCCGGCGCAGTTGAGCAGCACATCGATCCGGCCCAGCCCGGCCCGCGCCGCCTCGGCGACCGCCAGGGCCGCGGCCTCGTCCGAAATGTCGCCGGGCGCCGCGACATGGCGGTTGCCGAGTTCGCGCGCCGCCGCGCCGGCCTTCTCCGCGTCGATGTCGGAGACCGCGACGGCGGCCCCGCGCGCCGCGAAGGCCGCGGCCGCCGCGCGGCCGATGCCGCTCGCCCCGCCCGTGACCAGCACGCCCTTGCCGGCGAAATCGAGTCCGTCCGCGCCCGTGTCCATCGCTTAGCCCTCCCTTTCCAGGATCGTCGGCGGCGCGTGCGCGGTGACCTCCGGCGGCTCGCCGTCGAACCGCTCGACCTCGACCAGCGCCGAATGCGAAACCGGCCCCTGCGACAGTTTCGAGGCGCCGGCGTCGCGGGTCAGCACATTGGGGTTGCCGTGCTTGCACATGGCGCCGATCTCGCCCGGCGTTTCCGGGTCGTACCACGCGCCGGTGGCCAGCTGGACCACGCCCCGCATCGCGCCGTCGCTCAACACCGCGCCGGCGAGGCAGGCGCCGCGCGCGTTGTGGATGCGCACGATGTTGCCGGTCCGGATGCCGCGCGCCGCCGCGTCGTCGGGATGCATCGTGACCGGCTCCCGCCCCCGGACCTTGCTGCCCCGGCTGACCGCGCCGTTGTCGAGCTGGCCGTGCAGGCGCGTGCTCGGCTGGTTCGAGATCATGTGCAGCGGCCATTTCGCCGCCGCCGGCGCGCCCAGCCACTCCGCCGGCTCGCGCCAGACCGGGTGGCCGGGGCAATCCTCGTAGCCGAAGCCGGCGATCGCCTCGGAATGGATTTCGAGCTTGCCGGACGGGGTTTTCAGCGGGTTGGCGTCCGGGTCGCGGCGGAACGCCTCGAACAGGATCGTCGGGCCGGCGCGGGGGACGGCCTCCATCGGCCCGCCTTCCATGAAGGCGTCGTAGTCCGGCAGCGCGAAGCCGGCCTCGCCGGCCCGCTGGCGCGCCCGGTCCCAGAGGTGGCGCAGCCAGCCCTCGGCGTCGCGCCCCTCGGTGTACGCCTCCCGGCAGCCGAGGCGCCCGGCGAGTTCGGCGAAAATGTCGTAGTCGTTCCGGCTTTCGCCGACCGGCGCGATCGCCTTGCGCATCGGCGAGATCGACGGCTCCCAATGCGCCATCATCAGGTCGTCGCGCTCCAGCGAGGAGGTCGCCGGGAACACGATGTCGGCGTGGCGCGCCGTCGCCGTCCACCAGATTTCGTTGACGATCACGCATTCCGGCCGGCGGAAGGCCTCGACCAGCCGGTTCAGGTCCTGGTGGTGGTGGAAGGGGTTGCCGCCGGCCCAGTACACCAGCCGCGCGTCGGGATAGCGCCGCCGCTCCCCGTTGTAGTCGTATTCGCCGCCGGGGTTCAGCAGCATGTCGGCGATGCGCGCGACCGGGATGAAATCCGCCACCGCGTTCCGCCCCTGCGGCAGGGCCGGCCATTCGAAGGGCCGGACCGGGTTGCCGATCCCGTTCTCCGAGCCGTAGCCGATCCCGAAGCCGCCCCCCGGCAGGCCGATCCGGCCGAGCAGGCAGGCGAGCACGACGGTGAGCCACATCGGCTGCTCGCCGCCGTCGCCCCGCTGCAGGCCCCAGGCGGCGGAGACCACGGTCCGGCTGTCGGCCATGCGCCGGGCGAGGCCGCGGATCGTTTCGGCCGGAACGCCGGTAATGGCGGCGGCCCAGGCGGCGTCCTTCGGCCGGCCGTCGCTCTCGCCCGTCAGGTAGGGGCGGAACCGCTCGAAGCCGACCGTATAGCGGGCGAGGAACGCCTTGTCGTGCAGGTCCTCGGCGACCAGCGTGTGGGCCAGCGCCAGCATCAGCGCCGCGTCGGTTCCGGGCCGGACGGGGATCCATTCCGGCTCGAACATGTCCGCGACATCCGTGCGCAGCGGGCTTACGTTTACGAACTCGACGCCGGCGTCGTAACAGGCCCGCAGGTTCTCGTGGAGCGTGTGGCGGCCGACGCCGCCGGAGGTCACCTGCGCGTTCTTGTGCGGCAGCCCGCCGAACAGCACCAGCAGTTCGCAATCCGAGGCGATGTCCGGCCACTGCGTCGCGAGGTCGAGGATCTGGCCCCGGAAATCGCCCGCGACCCGGTTCAGCACGACCTCGGCGGCGGCGTGGCTGTAGCTGTTGCGGCTGCCGAGATAGCCGCCGGCGGCGTTCATGAAGCGGTGGATCTGGCTCAGCGCGTGGTGGAACCGACCCGACGACGCCCAGCCGTAGGAGCCGGCGAAGATCGACCCGTTGCCATGGTCGCGCCGCACGCGGTCGATCTCGGCGGCGGCGAGGTCGAGCGCCTCCTCCCACGGCACGGCGACGAAGGGTTCGGCCCCGCGTCCGGCCGGATCGGCCGCGACGCCCTTTTCGAGGAAGCTCCGGCGGACCATGGGCCGGCGCACCCGCGCCGCGTCGTCCACCGCGTCCACCAGCCCCGGCCCGATGATCGCCGGCGCGGGGTCGCGCGCGTAGTCGCGCAGCGCCACGAGGCGGCCGTCCTCGACCTCCGCGAAATAGGTCCCCCAATGGGTCGCGGTCGGGACGAGGCGGCGGGCGGCGGGGCGCGGCGGGGGGCCGGACGGCGCGGCTTCTGCGGTCATGGCGGGAGGCTCCGGGATGCGCGCGGCGGACGGCCGCCGTTCTACACCGCCGGCCGGCGCGGGTCGAGCGGCGCGCCCGCGCGGGGAAAGGGCAAACCGTCCCGGGGCTCCGCCGCCGGGCCGGTGGTGGGCGCGGCTGGGATCGAACCAGCGACCCCTACGATGTCAACGTAGTGCTCTCCCGCTGAGCTACGCGCCCCTCCGGCGGATGCGCGCCGGTTATAGCGCGGCGGCGCGGATTGGCAAGCCCGAAACCGGCGCGAAGACGGCCCGAAACGGGGCGCGGCGCCGCGCCCGGCGGCGGGGGGCTGGCGAGGGGCGGGCGATCGGGGTAAGGGAAGGGCATGTCCAGGGACGCTCCCCATCGTCCGGCCCCGCCGGAGGACCCCGGCCGGGCCGCGGGGCCGCGCGCGCCCGACGCGCCGCTCAGGATCGACCGGCCGTCCGGGCGGCGCGCGCCGGTGGTGGTCGCCTCGCCGCACAGCGGGCGCGCCTATCCCCCGGAGTTCGTGGCCCGCGCCCGCATTCCGCTGCGCCGCCTGCGGTCCTCGGAGGACTGTTTCGTCGAGGAGATTTTCGCCGGCGCGCCGACGCTGGGCGCGGCGATGCTGCGCGCCCAGTTCCCGCGCGTCTTCGTCGACGTCAACCGCGAACCCTGGGAGCTCGACCCGGCGATGTTCGCCGACGCGCTGCCCGGCTACGCCGTCACCCGCAACGCGCGGATCGCCGCCGGCCTCGGCACGATCGCGCGGGTGGTCGCGGATTCGGAGGAAATCTACGCCGGCAAGCTGCGCTTCGCGGAGGCCGAGCGGCGCGTGCGCGAATACTACCGGCCCTACCACGCGGCCCTGCGCGGCCTGGTGGACGAGACACGGGCGCTGTTCGGGCATTGCGTCCTGCTGGACTGCCACTCGATGCCGTCGGCGACCGCGCGGCCGCGCCCGGACCGCGGCGGCCGGGCGGTCGATTTCGTGCTGGGCGACTGCCACGGCACCTCCTGCGACCCGGCCGTGACGGCCGAGGCCGAGCGCGCGCTGGCCGCGATGGGCTACGCGGTCCGGCGCAACGCGCCCTACGCCGGCGGCTTCGTCACGCGCCATTACGGCCGGCCGGGCGAGGGGGTCCACGCGCTGCAGGTCGAGATCAACCGCGCGATCTACATGGACGAGGAGCGGCTGGCGCGCCGCCCCGGCATTTTCCGGCTGGCCCGCGACATGCGCGCGCTGGTCGCCGCGCTCGGCGCGCTCCCGGCCCCGTCCCCCGCCGCGAGCCTGGCGGCGGAGTAGGGGCGGCGTCACGCGCCCGCCCGCTGGCCGAGGCGCTCCCGCAAGCCGTCGAAATACGCCTTGTCGAAAAATCCCACGAATTCGGAATCCCGCCCTTCGATCAGCATTTCGCGCAGGCGCTGGAGGTCCCGTTCGCCGGGGGCGACGGCGGGTGTCCCGGCCTCGACGACGGAGTCGTCGAACCCGAAGGTCTCGGCGCCGCTCATCGTTTCCTCCCGTTCCAGGGCGCCGGACCGGCGCCCGCGATACGGTAACTTAAGCATTACCGAATCAGGAGGCAATATCCTCCCCTTTCGGCATTTTACTCGATCCGGTTCGAGGCCGTCCGGCGATGGCGCGCGCGGCGTTCCCATGCGCGGAGCATGGCCGGCGCGGCGGCGTTGGCAAGGGCCGGCGCGGCGCGCGTTGCCTTTCGGGCGGCGGGGCGCCACATTCGGGGCGCGCCGGCCCCGGCGCGATCCGTAAACCGAACGGCCGGCGCGCCCGGCGGCGGAGCGATCCATGACCGAACGAAGCGGCCCCCTCTCGCGTTTCCGCGTCCTCGACCTCACCCGCGCCCGCGCCGGGCCGACGGCGGCGCGCATGATCGCCGACTGGGGCGCCGACACGATCAAGATCGAACAGCCGCCGGCGCTCTCGGAAACGGCGCTCGGCGGGCCGCGCGACGGGTTCGACTTCCAGAACCTGCACCGCAACAAGCGCTCGGTCACGCTCAACCTGAAGGAGCCGCGGGGGCGGGAGCTTTTCCTCGAACTGGCGAGGGAGGCCGATGTCGTCCTCGAGAACTACCGCCCGGGCGTGAAGCACCGGCTCGGCATCGACTACGAGACGGTGCGGGCCGCGAACCCGCGGATCGTCTACGGCAGCATCTCCGGCTTCGGCCAGACCGGCCCCTACGCGCGGCGCGCCGGGCTGGACCAGATCGCCCAGGGCCTGGGCGGGCTGATGTCGGTGACGGGAATGCCGGAGAACGGGCCGGTGCGGGTCGGCATCCCGGTCGCGGACCTGACCGCCGGCATCAACCTCGCCTACGGCGTGCTGCTGGCCCTGCTGGAGCGCGAGGCTTCGGGGGAGGGGCAGTGGGTCCACACCTCCCTGCTGGAGGCGCAGATCATGATGATGGACCTCCAGGCCGCGCGCTACCTGATCGCGGGCGAGGTGCCGGTCCAGGAGGGCAACAACCACCCGACCAACACGCCGACGGGGACCTTCCCGACCTCCGACGGCCTGATCAACATCCAGTCCTCGCCCGACCACCTCTTCAAGCGCATGTGCGACACGATGGGCGCGCCGGAGATTTACGAGAACCCGGGCTACGCCACCAACGAAAGCCGCACCGCCCGGCGCGAGGCGATCAACGCCGAGATCGCCGCCTACACGCGCCTGAAATCGACCGCCCACTGGGTCGAGGCCTTCGCCGACGCCGGCGTGCCCTGCGGGCCGATCCACGACATGGGCGAGGTCTTCGCCGACCCGCAGGTCGAAACCCTGAACATGGACCCGGCGGTGGAGCACGCCCGCCTCGGGCGGCTCAGGATGGTGGGCCAGGCCGTCAAGCTCGCGCGCACGCCGCAGAAGATGCACGCCGCCACGCCGGACCTGGGCCAGCACACCGAGGAGGTGCTGGCCGGGATCGGCGTCTCGGCGGCCGAGGCCGGCGAACTGCGCGCCGCCGGCGTGATCTAGGGGCGCGGCATGGAGCTTTCGACCGACAAGATCCGCGCCGCCGCCGACGGCCCCGTCGGCCGGATCGAGATAAACAACCCGGCCCGGCGCAACGCGATCTCGCTGGAGATGTGGGAGGGGATCGGCGCGGCGATCGGCGCCTTCGCGGCCGATCCGGCGATCCGCTGCGTCGTCGTGACCGGCGCCGGGGACAAGGCCTTCGCCTCGGGCGCGGACATTTCGCAATTCGCGGCGAACCGCGACAACGCCGAGGCGGCGGCGGCCTACGCGCGGATTTCCGTCGAGGGGCGGCGCAAGCTGCTCGCGTTCGAGAAGCCGCTGGTCGCGCGCATCCGGGGCTTTTGCCTGGGCGGCGGCCTGGGGATCGCGCTCGCCGCCGACATCCGCGTCGCGTCGGACGATTCCACCTTCGGCGTCCCCGCCGCCCGGCTCTCGATCGCCTACGACCGGATCAACCTCAAGAACCTGGTCGCGCTGGTCGGCCCGGCGCGGGCGAAGGAAATCCTGATCACCGCCCGGCGCTACACGGCGGCCGAGGCGGCGGCGATGGGGCTGGTCAACATGTGCGTGCCGGCCGGCGAACTCGACGCCGCGGTCGCCGACATAACCGGCCGGATCGCCGAGAACGCGCCGCTCTCGATGCGTGCCTCCAAGCTTACCGTCAACGAGTTGACGAAGGACGACGCGGCGTTCGACGAGGCGCTGGTGGACGGGTTGACCCGCGCCTGTTTCGACAGCCGCGACTATCGCGAGGGCCGCGAGGCCTTCATGGAGAAGCGCAAGCCGGTCTTCGAGGGGCGGTGACGCGCCCGCCGGAGTCGCGGCGAGAGGGAGAACGGACATGGCCGACGACACCCGCGCCGGGCGCATCGCGCGCCGGCTGTTCGAGGAGCACGCCGCGCGCCGGCGGTTCGAGAACCTGTCGGGCGACCTGGCGCCGGACTCCGTCGCCGAGGCCTACGAGGCGCAGGCGGCGCTGGTGCGCCTGTGGACGGCGGACGGGCGCGATTCGGTCGCCGGCTACAAGATCGCGCTCACCTCGCAGGCGATCCGCGACCTGGTGGGGGTGGACGAGCCGTGCGGCGCCGCGATCCTCGCCTCCACGGTGCGCCGCGCGCCCGAGGGCGGGCCGGCGGAGGTCGGGCGCGCCGAGTTCGTGCGCCTCGGCCTGGAGTTCGAACTCGCCTTCCGCATGGGAAGCGACACGCAAGCCGGCGCGGTTTACGACGCCGCCTCGATCCGCGCCCATGTCGACGCCGCGATGCCGGCCTTCGAGCTGATCGAGGACCGGGACGCCGATTACTCCGCCCTCGACGCGGCCTCGCTGGTCGCCGACAACGCCTGGTGCGGCGGGATCGTGCTGGGCCGGCCCTCGACGGCCTGGGCCGGGATGGACCTGTCCGCCGTCCCGGTCGCGCTGGCCTATAACGGGGAAACCGAGACCGCGACCACCGGGGCGGCGATGGGCAACCCGCTGAACTCGCTGGCCTGGCTGGCGACGCTGCTGGCGGGGCAGGGCCGCCCGCTCGCGGCCGGCGACATCGTGATGAGCGGCTCGACGCTCGCCACCCGCTTCGCCGCGCCGGGCGACCTGGCGCGCTACGAGGTGGAGGGCCTCGGCGCGGTCGAACTCCGCGTCGCCTGATCCGGCGGTGCGGAGGGCCGGGGCGGCGCCGGCGCGCCGGCCGTGCTAGGATGGCCCCGGAAGCCGGGCGCGGACTCCCGCGCGGGGAGGTCGGAATGAAAAGGATCCTTCTGCCCTTCGGGTCGGATTCGGCCGGGGACGCGCCGGTCGCGGCGGCGGGGGCGCTGGCGGCGCGGCACGGAGGGCGCGTGACGGCGATGTTCTATCCCCGGCTGCCCGACCCCGTGATCGTCGATCCGATGAGCGGCGGCGTCGTTTCCTACGACGGGCTGGACGAGGAGATCGAGGCGCAGAAGGCGGCCGCGGCCGGGCGGATGCGCGACCGCGCGGCCGAATGCGACCCGCCGCTCGACGCCGGCCGGCTCGACATCGACACGGCCGGCCTGTCGAACTGGCGCCAGGTGGGCGAGGCGTGCCGGGTCCACGACGTCTCCCTGGTCGCGCGCGCGCCGGAGAACCCGCACTGGCAGACCCTGTTCGAGATGGCGCTGTTCGACGGCGGGCGCCCCGTCGTGCTGGTCCCGGAGGGCTGGAACGGCCCGTTCGGCGACACGGTGGGGATCGCCTGGAACCACGCGACGGAGACGGCGCGCGCGGTCGCGCTCTCGCTGCCGGTGCTGCTGTCGGCCAGGCGGGTGGTCGTTATCGTCGTCGAGGGGTGGGTCCACGCCGGCCCGGACGGCCCGGCCCTGCAACGCTATCTCGCCGGGCACGGGATCGAGGCGGAGCTGCGCGCCGGGCCGGCCGGCGGCAATCCGGGCGTGCGCGCCATGGAGACGGCCGAGGCGGCGGGCGTCGATTTCCTGGTCAAGGGCGCCTACACGCAGAGCCGGCTGACGCAGATGATCTTCGGGGGCGCCACGCGCGCGATCCTCGACCGGTCCAGGGTTCCGGTGATTTTCGCGCACTGAGCGGCGCGGGGCGGCGCGCGCGCCCTGGCCTCGCGCGGAGGGGGAGGAAGGAATGGGACGTCTCGCGGGCAAGGCCGCGCTGATCACGGGCGGCGGCGGCGGCATCGGGCGGGCCACCGCCATCCGGTTCGCGGAGGAGGGGGCGCGCGTCGCGGTTATCGACATCGATGTCGGGCGCGGGGCCGAATCGGCCCGGCTTGCCAAGGAGGCGGCGGCCAACGGCGGCGGCGACGCCGTGTTCCTCGCCGCCGACGTGACCTCGAACGACGCGATGAAGGCGGCGGTGGCCGAAACGGTCGGGCGCTTCGGCGGCCTGCATGTGCTGCACAACAACGCCGGCGGCTCGACGCTGCGGGACGGCCCGGTGACCGAGGCGCCGGACGACGAGTTCTGGCGCGCGATCAAGCTCGACCTCTACGGCACCTTCGTGTGCTCGAAGCACGGCATCCCGGCCATCGCGGCGTCGGGCGGCGGGTCGGTGATCAACATGGCCTCCAACGTCGCGCTGATGGCGCTGCCGGGGCGCGATTGCTACACGGCGGCCAAGGGGGGCGTGGCCGCGATGACCCGCTCCATGGCGGTGGAGTACGCGCCGGACAGGATCCGGGTGAACGCCATCGCCCCGTCGGTCACGTTGTCGGACCGGGTGAAGGGGATGTTGGCGAAATCGGCCGAGATCGAGAAGCTGGCCTCCCAGCACCTGCTGGGGTTCGGCCAGCCGATCCACATCGCGAACCTGGCCGTCTACCTCGCCTCGGACGAGTCGGAGATCACCACCGGCCAGGTGATCCCGGTGGACAGCGGCGTGACGATCTACTGACCGCGCGCCGCCGGCTACTCGGCCGCCATGGCGGCCGCCTCCTCCTCGATGTCGAGTTGCAGCACATCGTTGAAGCGGTTGAACGCGCCGCACAGCGCGATGCGCCAGGTCAGTTCGACGATCTGCTCCTCGTCGAAGCGCTCCGCCAGGCGCGCGAACAGGGAATCGCGCGTCCGGTCGAAGTCCCGCGTCACAGCGATCGTGTACTCGACCACCAGCTTGTCGGTCTCGTCGAATTCGGGATGGTCCTCGTAGTCGAGGATCGCCGCCGCGCCGGCCGGCGTCACCCCCTCGACGGTCAGGAACGGGGTGTGGTGCGTAACGCAGTATTCGCAGGCGTTGAGCCGGGAGACCGCGACCAGCGCGAGTTCGAGGTAGCGGCGCGGCAGCCGGTCCTCGTCGCGCAGCGCGGTCAGCATCCCGAACACATGCTCGAAGATCGGCGGCCGGCGCGCCATCGCGCCGACCAGGCTGCCGAAGGGGCCGTAGCCCGCCATGTCGTCGAACAGGGGTTGCAAACGGGCCGGAAGGTCCTCCCGCCCGGCGTAGGAGATTCGCGCCATGCCTTCCTCCCGAATTCCGCGATGGAGCCGACGCCATCCTGCCCGGACGCCGCGCCGAACGCAACCGCCCGCGCCCGCTGATGATGTAGCGGAGTTTGTGTCGGGTTCTGGGAGGGGGGTACTCCCTGGGTTGTCGAGACCCGGGAAAGGAGCACCCCCCATGCCGCGAACCGCGACGATCGAGAGCCTACCGGAAGCGTTCCGGACGATGAAGGCCATGCGCGCCGAAGGGGTCGAGTGGGACGAGGATTACCGGCGGGCGGGAGCCGACGCGCTGAAGCGGATACTGGAAGGCCGGATGGCCGATCTCGTCGCCGAACATCTCGACGACATGGGCCGGCGCGGTCTCGCCGACCGGCGCAACGGGAGCTGGCCGCGCCGCCTGATGACGGAGTTGGGCGAGATCGAACTGGCCATCCCGCGCACCCGGACCTTCAGCCCGCTCGGCGCGATCCGCGCCTACGCGCGACGGGCCCCGCGGATCGACCGGCTGATCCTGGCCTGCTTCGTGCTCGGCCTCTCGACCCGCAAGGTGGCGGCCGCGCTGGTTCCGATCCTGGGACGGCGCGTCTCCCCTTCCTCCGTCAGCCGCGTCGCCAAGGCGCTCGACGGCCATGTCGCCGCCTTCCACCGCCGCAAGCTCGCCGACGCCTGGCGCGTCCTCGTGCTCGATGGCGTCTTCCTCGCCCGCAAGACCGGCGCCGGAGCCGTCCGGCGGCCAGTGCCGGGCGCGCTCGGCCTGCGTCCCGACGGCAAGAAGGAGATCGTCGACTACCGCCTGGCGCGCGGCGAAAGCTTCGAGGAATGGGAGGCGTTTCTCTGCGATCTCCAGCGCCGGGGCCTGAGCGGCGAACGGCTGGAGATGGTCTGCTCCGATGGCGGCAAGGGGCTGGCGCGCGCCTTGGACATGGTCTGGCCGCGCGTCCCGGTCCAGCGCTGCTGGGCCCACAAGATCCGCAATGTCCTCGACAAACTCCGCAAGGCCGACCGGCCCGCCGCCAAGGACGGCTTGCGCCGGATCATGCGCGCCGACACGCTCCCCCAGGCCCGCGCCGCCGCGAGGCGCTTCGCCGACGACTGGCGGGACGCCTGTCCCGCCGCCGTCGCCTGCCTGCGCGACGACCTCGACGATCTGCTCGCCTGCTTCCGCTACAAAACTCCCGCCGAGCGCCGCGCCGTGCGAACCACCAACGCCATCGAGCGCCGCTTCCGGGAAGTCCGCCGCCGAACCCGCCCCATGGGCGTCCTCAACGATCGCGCCTCGACCGAGCGCATCCTCTTCGCCGTCTTCGCGCACGAAAACCAAAACCAGGGAGTCCCAACCCTCCTCCCACTGACACAAAACTCTTGACGCTACCCCGCGCGCTCGCGCCGGTCAGGACCGGAGCGCGGTGATGGGGTCGAGCCGGGAGGCGCGGTGGGCCGGGTAGAAGCCGAAGAACATCCCGACGGCGGTGGACACGCCGACCCCCGCCGCCATCGCCGTGTTCGACACGAAGAACGGCCAGCCGGCGAAGTAGCAGATGCCCCAGGACGCGGCGATGCCGAGCAGCGTGCCGAGCATCCCGCCCGCGAGGCAGAGCGTCACCGACTCGATGACGAACTGCCGGCGGATGTCGCGCCGGCGCGCGCCGATGGCGCGCCGCAGGCCGATCTCGCCGCGCCGCTCGCTCACCGAAATCAGCATCACGTTCATGATGCCGACGCCGCCGACGATCAGCGAGATCGAGCCGACCGCGCCCAGCAGCAGCGTGAACAGTTGCGACTGCCCGCGCATCCGCTCGATCAGCTGCTTCGCGCTCCGCACCCGCAGCCGCAGGCCCGGCGCGCGCAGGCGCAGGAAGTTCTCCGTTTCCAGCGCCGCCTGCTCGGCCGCGGCGCCGGGGGCCATCCTGGCGATGATGTGCTGGATCTCGGCCTGCCCGCGGGAGACGGCGATCGTCGTCCCGACGGGCAGGAAGATCGCCTTGTCCATCTGGAACGGGATCCTGAAGCCGCCCTCCGCGCCGCCCTCCAGGACCCCGACGACGGTGAACAGCCGGTTGAAAATCCGCACCTGCTGTCCCAGGACCTCCTCCGCGCCGCGCCGCCGCAGGGCCTCGGCCACTTGCGCGCCCAGCACGCACCAGAATTCGCCCCGGTCGAAATCGGACACGAACCGCCCGCGCCGCACTTCGAGCTTGGCGAGGTCGGCGAAAGACTCGGTCACGCCGACGACCGGCCCGTCCACGAGCTTCTTGCCGCCGTACAGGGTTTCCGAGGACTGGTTTATCCAGGCCGCCGCCGAGGCGATGCCGGGCGTTTCCGCCGGCAGGGCCTGGACGGCCTCCAGCGAGATTTTCGGCGCGTCCCGCCCGCTGCCCGAATAGCGCTTGCGCACCGTCAGGATGTCGGTGCCGAGCTGGCGGAACTGCTTCAGCGACTCCTCCTTGACGATCTCGCCGGTGGAGACCATCGCGATCACCGAGCCGATGCCGATCACGATGCCGAACAGCGCCAGGATGCTGCGCCCGCGGACCGCCGCCAGGCTGGAGATCGCCTCCTTGGCCGTCGCCGACAGCCTCATGCTCATGGCGGCGGGGCCTCCCCGGCCGCGGCCGCCCCGGCCTCGGCCCCCTCCTCGACGAGGACGCCGGCGTCGATCCGGGTCCGCCGCCGGCACCGCCGCGAGACCTTCGGGTCGTGGGTCACGATCACGATGGTCATGTTCTGCTCCGAACTCAGCCGGTCGAACAGGTCCATCACCTCGACGCCGGTGGCGGGGTCGAGCGCGCCGGTGGGCTCGTCGGCGAGGATGACGGCCGGCTCGCCGATCAGCGCGCGGGCCAGCGCGACCCGCTGCTGCTGCCCGCCGGAAAGCTGGTTCGGGCGGTGGTCGGCCCGCTCCGCCATCCCGACCCGGTCCAGCGCCTCCCGGGCGCGCTCGCGGATCCGGCCCTCCGGCACGCCGCGATAGACCAGGGGCAGGCCCGCGTTCTGCTCCGCCGTCAGCCGGGGAAGCAGCTGGAAGGACTGGAACACGAAGCCGATATTGGCGTTGCGGACCTTCGAGACCTCGTCGTCGTTCATGTCCACGACCTGGCGGCCGTTCAGGAAGTAGGAGCCGCTGTCGGCCCGGTCGAGCAGGCCGACGATGTTCATCAGCGTGGACTTGCCGCACCCGGACGGCCCCATGACCGACATGAGGTCCCCCTCCCGCACCTCCAGCGAGACGCCGCGCAGGGCCTCCACCCTGACGGGGCCGAGCGCGTAGGACTTGCGGATGTCCTCCAGCCGTATCATCCCGAAGCCCCCGCCCCGCCGCCGGACAGCACCACCTCGTCCCCGGCCGAGAGGCCGCTCACGATCTCCACCGACTCCAGCGTCGTCGCGCCGGTGCGCACCTCGACCTCCCGCACCGCGCCGGTCTCGCGGTCGAACACGCGGACCGACCCGGCCCCGGCGCCGCGGCCCCGCACGGCCGTGAAGGGCAGCATCAGCACATCGGGCCGGTCCTGGATCACGATCCGCAGGTCCGCCGACATGCCGAGGCGCAGCCGGGCGCGCACCTCCGGGTCCGGCCGTTCGAGCGCGGCGGTCACCTCGAACTGGGCCGGGCCGCCCGACAGGGCCGAGGCGGCCTGCGAGGACACGTTGCTGAGCTTGCCGGGAAGCCGGACGCCGGGGAAGGCGTCGCTGGTCACGGCGACCGGCTGGCCGACGCGCATCTTCACGATCTCCGCCTCGTCCACCAGCCCGGTGACCGACAGGCCGCGGATGTCCGCGATGCCGACCAGGAATTTCCCCTGCTTCACCGGCTTGCCCTCGACGATCGGCCCGCTGTCCTCCCCCCCGCCGCCGAACCCGCCGAACCCCCTGGGCGGCTGCATGACGACGCCGGACAGCGGCGCGCGGACCTCGGCGTTCGCCATCGCCGTCTCCATGCGGCGCATCCGGTCGATCAGGTTCTCGTGCTCGATCCGCGCCGCCTCCAGCGGGCCGGGGCCGCCCTTTTCCCGGACGTTGTCCAGTTCGCGCAGGGCGGCGTCGAGGTCCAGCTTCAGGTTTTCGTTCCGTTCGAGGGCGGACTCGTGCTCGGTCGCCGGGATCACGCCCTTTTCGAGCAGGAAGGAGGTTTCGTTGATCTTGTGCTTCTGCTTTTCGAGCGCCCGGCGCGCCCTGTCCAGCGCGCGGCGGGCCGCGACCATCGCGTCGCTGTTCTCCCAGTCCTCCAGTTCGGCGACGCGCTTGGCCGTGTCGATGGATTTCGCGCGCAGGCCGCGATACTCCCGGCGCATCTCGGAAATGTCGATCTCGACCAGCAACTGGCCCTCCTCGACCGAGTCGCCGTATTCGAAGAGGATTTTCGTCACCGTCCCGTCGACCGGGCTGACGATGCTGGTCTCGCGCAGCGGCTTCAGCCGGCCCGGCACCGCGACGGCCGTGACGAGCCGCTCGGGCGCGACGGTCACGGTCTCGACCGGCCCGGCCGGGAGCGCCGCCGCCGGCGCCGCCTCGGCGACGGTCGCGCCGGGGATCTCGCCGCTCTCCCAGGCGTGCCACAACCCGCCCGCGACGACCGCGAGCGCCACCGCGCCCACCACCGCCCGCACGACCCGGCCCCGGCGCATGGCGTCGCCCAGCGCCTTGTTGCTCTCCTCGATCTCGCGGTAGGCGCCCTGCAGGGCCGTGTACTGCTCCTCGACCTTGCGCGCCAGCCGGGCCTCGGACTCGCGCCGCTCCTCCAGTTCCGTCACGTCCGAGAAGACGGCGATGACGCCGACGCGGCCGGCCTCCGTCTCGTCGGACCTCAGGTAGGAGGTGTTGACCCGCAGCGCCCGCCGCCGCTCGCCGGACATGACCTCGACCTGGCGCGCGCCCAGGGGCTCCCTTTCGAAGATCGTGTCGAGGATGACCTCGGTCAGCGCGTCCATGCCCTCCAGGGTCACCATCGCCTCGCCGAAGTTCCGGCCCATCAGCTCGCCGTAGGGAATGCCGAGGATTTCGCCGGCGGCCCTGTTGCAGGTCACGATGCCGCCGTGGATATCGACGAGCATGGCGCCGGCGTCCATGTTCTCCAGGACGCCCTCGTGGACCACCCCGCCATGGACGCCGGCGACGCCGCGGGTCTCCCGTTCCATTATTCGACCCCGCTTTCGATATCGACGCCCCAGGTGTCCAGAACCGTGCCCTGGATGCGGTCGAGCGCGGCGAGCGCGTTGAGGTAGCCGATCCGGGCGTTCAGCTCGCTGACCTGCGCGTCCACCAGGTCGTCCTGGGCGTCGGTGAGCCGGTAGTTCGAGGACAGGCCCAGCGTCAGCTTCTCCTGCTCGATCTCCAGTTTCCTTTCGGCGAGCGCCAGGGCCTCGCGGGCGAACGCGATTTCCTGCAGGCCCGCCTCGACGGCGCGCACGGCGTTGCGCACCCGCGTCTCCATCCCGCGCTCGGCGCTCGCCAGGCCGTAGGCGGCCTGCATCCGGGAGATGCGGGCGGAGAGCAGCGACCGCTCGGTCGCCTTCCCGGCGTCGCCGCCGAGCGGCACGGTGAGCGCGAGGCCGATCGCGTAGCGGCCCTTGTCGAAATCGCCGGCCAGGTCCCCCGGCGCCGAACCCCAGGAGCCGCCGGTCCCGTCGTAGCTCGCGTCGGCCGTGAGCGACAGGTCCCACAGCGCGCCGTTCTCCGCCAGCGCGTATCCGATGTCCGCGCGCCGCACCGACAGCAGCGCGCCGAGGTAGGCGGTGTTGAACTGGCGCGCCAGCGCCCGGGCGACAGCGAGGTCGGGCGGCGGGGCCGGCTCGATGTCCAGCGGCTCGATCGGCACGACGCGGATGTCGCCGTCGAGGTCGAGCAGCACGTTCAGGTTGCGGCGGGCGTCGTCCAGCGCGTCCCGGCCGCGGATCAGGGCGAGTTCCCGGCGCGCGATGTTCGCCTCGGTCTGCGTGATGTCCTGCTCCGCCATCCGGCCGGTGTCGATCAGCAGCCGGTTGATCTCCAGCGTCTCCCGGGCCCGGCGCAGCGACCGCTCGTCGATCTCCGCCCGGAGCTCCGCCTGGACCACCGCGCGATAGGCCTGGATCGTCGTCGTGATCGTGTCCATGGCGGTGGCCCTGAAGGACAGGACATTGCCCTCCTCGGCGATGCGGGCGAGTTCGAGCGGCGCCCGGCCGGTCTCAAGCCCGGCGCCCCGCAGCAGGGGCTGGCGCAGCGAAAGGCTCAGCGCCGCGCTGTCGGAATGCGCGCGCTCGCCGTTGCGCGAGACCGTCGCCGACCAGCTGGGGCCGACGCCGACCGAGCCGCCCCAGGGCAGGCGCATGTCCATGCCGGGGCCGACGGAGAGCCTTGTGCTCGACGTATCGGCCCGCCGGTCGACGGAATGCCCAGTCTGTATCGTGCCGAAGTTGAGCTTCGGCTCGAACATGGTCTCGGCGTCCTCGAGGTCGAACCTCTGCAGGGTCCGGTTGAGGCGGGAGGTCACCATGCTCGTGTTGTTCCGGACCGCGCGCTCGATCGCCTGGGCCAGCGTCAGCTCCAGCGTTTCGGGGCCGGCCGCCTCCGGCTCCGCGCCGGGCGGCGCGGGGTCCTCGCGTTCGGCCGCCGGCGGATCGGCCGCGTCCGGCTGCTGCGCGCGCGCCGCCGGCGCGGCCCAGGCGAACGCCGCCGCGAACGCGGCCGCCGCGAGAGGCGGGAGGAGAAGCGGGCGAGCGGGCATGGACGCTTCCCGCTCCCTACGCCGCCGCTCGGAAATGTCGCGGTCCGGTCACTTTTCTTCCTCCCCGTTCGCCGTCGCGTCACTGCCCCCGTTCCCGCGCGACGCGCGCGGGGACAAGTATGGCCGGCCAAGATAGGGGGAGTCGTCCGGGAAGTGAAAACTTTTTCGCGCCGCCGGCCGCCGCGCCGGATCGCGCGCCGTTTGCAATCCCGGCGCGGCGCCGCCATGCTCCGGCCGCGCCGCCGCGCCCCTCCCGTCGAAAGAGGCCCCGCCATGACCATCGCCCGCGTCCAGGCCGACCGTTACAGCATCCCGCTCCCCGTCACGCTGTCCGACAGCACCCATGGCGAGATGCCGAGCTTCGAGCTGGTCTCCGCCCGCGTCGCCGACGGGGAAGGCCGCGAGGGCCTCGGCTACACCTATGTGCTCGGCGCCGGGGCGAGCGCGATCCACGCCGTCATCGCCGACGACATCGCGCCCTTCCTCGCCGGCCGCGACGCCGACCGGATCGAGGAGGCCTGGAAGGCGCTGTGGTGGCGGCTGCACTACGCCGGGCGCGGCGGCCTCGCCATGCACGCGCTTTCGGCCGTCGACATCGCGCTTTGGGACCTGCTGGGCAAGCGGACCGGGCTGCCGCTCTGGCGCCTGCTCGGCGGCGCGGACCCCAGGGTGAGGGCCTATGCCGGCGGCATCGACCTGATGTTCACGCTCGACGAGTTGCTGGCCCAGACCGACGCCAACCTGGCCAGGGGGTTCCGCGCCATCAAGATGAAGGTCGGGCGCGACGACCTCGCCGAGGACGTGGAGCGGGTGGCGGCGATGCGCGCGCATCTCGGCCCCGGCTTCCCGCTGATGGCGGACGCCAACATGCGCTGGACCGTGGACGAGGCGATCCGGGCCGCCCGCGCCTTCCGCCCCTTCGACCTCGTGTGGCTGGAGGAGCCGACGGTCCCGGAGGATTTCGCCGGCCACGCCCGCATCCGGGCCGAGGGCGGCGTGCCGATCTCGGCGGGGGAAAACCTGCACACGCTGTACGACTTCCAGCACATGCTGGAGGCGGGCGGCGTCAGCTACATCGAGCCGGACGTGTCGAACTGCGGCGGGATCACCGTCTGGGCGAAGGTGGCCCGCCTGGCCGAGGCGCGCAACCTGCCCGTCACCTCGCACGGCGTGCACGACATCCATGTCCACCTGCTCGGCGCGATCCCCAACGCCTCCTACCTGGAGGTCCACGGCTTCGGGCTGGAGCGGTTCCTCGCCGAGCCGCTGGAGGTGGTCGAGGGCTACGCGACGGCGGGCGAGGCCCCCGGCCACGGCATCCGCTTCGACCTCGACGCGCTGGAGGCGCACCGGGCGTAGGCGCGCGCGGCCGCCGCGGGTTGACTCCGGCGCGCGCTTCGTCATAGAACATACGAAGAACGACGAACCGCGGACGGAGCGAGCCATGGACGGACTCCCCGTGTTCGCGCGCCCGCGCGCCGGCGGCCTCGAAGCCTTGCGGGCGCGGGTGCGGGCGATCGGGCGCGGCGGCGCCGGGGACGGCGGCGCGCCGCCGGCCGCGCCGCTCGGCGTGGCGGCGCTGGACCGGGCGCTGCCCGGCGGCGGGCTGGCGCGCGGCCGGGTCCACGAGATCGCCGGGGAGGGGCGGGCGGAGGTCCGCGACGCCGCGCCCTTCGGCCTCGCCGCCGCCCTGGCGCGCCGGCTGCTCGACGCGGGCGGCGCGGAGGGCGCGGCCGGCGTGCTGTGGTGCCCGAACGAGGCGAACCCGTTCGGCGGGGCGCTGTCGGCGCGCGGGCTGGCCTGGCTCGGCCTCGATCCCGGCCGGGTCCTGGTCGTGGACGCGCCGAACGGGGCGGACCGGCTGTGGGCGGTGGAGGAGGCGCTGGGCCGCCCCGGCCTCGCCGCCGTCGTCGCCGAGGCGGGGCCGGCCCGGCCCGGGGCGCGGGAGGGGACGGTCTGGCGGCGCCTGCGGCTGGCCGCGGCCGCCGGCGGCGCGGCGGCGATCCTGGTCCGGCCCGGCGCGGCCGGCGCGGCGGCGGGCGGCGGGCCGGACACGCGCTGGCGGGTCCGCGCGGCCCCCTCGGCGGGCGGCGCGCCCTGGCCGGACGAGGCCCCGCGCTGGCGGATCGAACTGCTCCGCGCCCGCAACGGCCGCCCCGCCGCCGCCGAGGCGTCCTGGGACCCGGCCGCCGGGGCGTTCCGCGACGCCGTTCCCGCCCTCGCCGGGCCGCGCGCCGCGCGCGGGGCGGACGAATCTTCTGGCCTTCGGGCCGATTCGGCGCGAGCATGGCCGCGCGCCGCCAACGCCAACGGATGACCGCAAGGGAGCGCCCCATGCCCGGCTACACGCTCGAAGCCTTCGTCGCCGACCTCAAGGCCATCGACGGCGCGGCCAGGGCGCCGCGCGAGACGGTCGAGGGGCGGATCGTCCCGCTGGCCCGCCGCCTCGCCGCCGAGGCCGACTGGAGCGACCCGGCGCTCCGGGAGTGCGACCCGGCCCAGGGCTTCGGGATCGCGATCCTGAACGAGGAGGAGGACCACTCGCTGATGGTCGAGGCGATCTGCTGGCTGCCCGGCCGGGGCGTGGCCCCGCACGACCACCGGACCTGGGGCGTCGTCGTCGGCATCGAGGGCGAGGAGACCAATGTGGACTGGGCGCGCCGCGACGACGGCTCCCGCCCCGGCCGCGCCGACCTTTCCCCCGCCGGGGAGCGTGTGGTCGGCCCGGGCGACGCCTGCGTCTTCGCGCCCGAGGACATCCACAGCGTGCGCAACACCGGCGACGCGCCGAGCCTGTCGCTGCATGTCTACGGCTACAGCCCCGCCAGCCGCGACCGCTTCGAGTTCGACCCCATCGCCGGGACGGTCCGCCCCTGCCCGCAGCGCGTCCGCAAGCGGGCCTAGGCGCGGGCGGGCGCCGGAAAGGGAATCGGCCCATGGTCGAGATCGAATTGTCCGCCGCCGACGAGGCCCGGCTCGACGCGCTGGCCAGGGCGACCGGGCGCGACAGGGCCTTCCACGTCCGCGAGGCCATCCTCGACCGCCTCGACGACCTCGAGGACCTGTACGTCTCCGAGCGGCGCCTGGCGGACAACCGGGCCGGCCGCTCGCGGACTCTCTCGCTGGACGAGGCGGCGCGCGAGCTTGGCCTGGACGGTTGAAATCGACGACGCGGCGCTGAGGGATCTGGCCAGGCTGGACAAGACCGTCGCGCGGCGAATCTTCTCGTACTTGCGCGGGCGCCTCGCCAGGCTTGACGATCCCCGCGGCGCCGGCGCGGCTCTCAAGGGTTCCGGCCCGATCCCCCTTTGGCGATACCGGGTGGGGGACTGGCGCGTCGTCGCGAATATCGACGACGGCGCCCGGCGCGTTCTCGTCCTTCGGGTCGCGCATCGGCGGGATGTTTACCGGCGACGGTGACTCCGGTTTTCCGCGCGAATGGCGGCGGCTCCCGCCCGCTCAGAACGGCAGGCCCACGTAGTTCTCGGCCAGCGCCGCCATCGCGGCGCGGGAGGAGAGCAGGTAGTCGAGCTCCGCCGTCCGGATGCGGTCGTCGAACCCGTCGCCGCCGGCGCGGTGCAGCGTCGCGGTCATCCAGCGCGAGAACCGCTCCGCCTTCCACACCCGCGCCAGCGCCGTGCCGGAGTAGCGGTCCAGCCCCTCCATCGACCCCGTTCCGTAGTATTCGCCCAGCGCGCGGGCGAGGTAGCGCGCGTCCGCCGCCGCCAGGTTGAGGCCCTTGGCCCCCGTCGGCGGCACGATATGGGCCGCGTCGCCGGCCAGGAACAGCCGGCCGCGGCGCATCGGCTCGGCGACGAAGCTGCGCATCGGCGCGACCAGCCGCTCCAGCACCGGCCCGTCGCGGAGCATCCCGGCCCCGTCCGGGCCGAGGCGCCGCCGCAGCTCCTCCCAGATCCGCGCGTCCGGCCAGTCGGCGAGGTCGGTGTCGGGCGCGCATTGCAGGTAGAGGCGGGAGCGGCCCGGCGGCCTCATGCTGTAGAGCGCGAAGCCGCGCGGGTGGCTGGCGTAGATCAACTCCTCGCCCGGCGGCGGCGCCTCGGCCAGGATGCCGAGCCAGGCGTAGGGATAGACGCGCTCGTATGTACGCAAGGCGCCGTCGGGGAACCGGCTCCGGCAGACGCCGTGGAAACCATCGCAGCCGGCCACGAAGTCGCATTCCAGCATCCGGTCGGCGCCGCCGTGGCGGTAGGCGATCCGGGGGCGGCCGCTCTCGATGTCGAGCGGCGAGACATCCTCCGCCTCGAAGGCGATCTCGCCGCCCTCGGCCAGCCGGGCGGCGACCAGGTCCTTCACCACCTCGGTCTGGCCGTAGACGACGACGCCCGGCTTGCCGGTGAGGCCGGCGAGGTCGATCCGCCCGCGCCGCCCGTCGTGCGAGATTTCGAACCCCGCGTGGACCTGGCCCTCGCGGGCGGCGCGCGCGCCGGCCCCGGCCTCGGCCAGCAGGTCCACCGTGCCCGGCTCCAGCACGCCGGCGCGGATGCGGCCCTCCACATGGGCGCGGCTGCGGTTTTCGAGGACGACCGATTCGACGCCGCGCCGCGCCAGCAACTGGGCCAGCAGCAGCCCCGCCGGCCCGGCCCCGACGATGCCGACCTGCGTGCGCCGGACGCGCGCGCGCGGGCGGCCGGAAGGCGTGGCGGGCATGGCGTCTCTCCCTCGCGGGCGGCGGGCCGGCGCGGGAGCGTAGCCGAACCGCCCCGCCCCCCGCTATAGTCCGCGCCCCGCGAACCCCGCCGCGACAGGGAACGGAATGGACGCGCTTTTCAACCTCGGCGACCTGGTCGACCGTTCGGCCGATCCGGGCAAGGCGGCGCTGGTCGATCTCGGCGCGCCGGGCGGGCCGCGAACCTGGAGCCACGGCGAACTCGACGCGGCGGTCCGGGCGGCGGCGCGCGGGCTGGCCGCGCGGGGCCATGCGCGGGGCGCGCGGATCGGCATCCTCGCGGAGAACTCCGCCGAGTTCCTGGTCGCGTACCTGGCGATCATGCGGGCCGGCCTGGTCGCGGTCCCGGTCAACCACCGCTTCCCGGCGGAAACGATCGAATTCATCCTGGCCGACGCGGGCTGCGAACTGGTCTTCGCGGACCCGGACCGCCGCGCCGCCGTCCCGGCCGGTCTGGAGGCGGTCTCGTTCCGGGGCGGGGGCGCGGAGGCGTTCGACGCGCTGCTCGATCCCGGAGCGTTCGAGACCGTCGTCCCGGGGCCGGGCGAGGCGGCGATGTTCCTCTACACCTCCGGCTCGACCGGCCGGCCCAAGGGTGTGCCGCTGACCCACGAGGGCCATCTCTGGGTGGTCCGCCGGCGCATGTCGCCGCGGCCGGACCCGGACCACCGGATGCTGGTCGCGGCGCCGCTCTACCACATGAACGGGCTGGCGATCTGCAAGCTGGCGCTGGCGGCGCATCTCACGATCCTGCTCATGCCGCGCTTCGACGCGCGCGCCTATATCCGCGCGATCGGCGCGCACCGCGCGACCTGGCTCACCTCCGTCGCGGCGATGATGGCGATGGCGGTGCGCGAGCGCGACCTGCTGGCCGCGACCGACCTGTCGAGCGCGCGGATCGTGCGGATGGGGTCCGCGCCGGTGGGCGCCCGGCTGGTCGCCGACATAAGGGCGGCGTTCCCCGGCGCCGAGATCGCCAACGGCTACGGCACCACCGAGGCCGGCCCGGCGGTGTACGGCCCGCACCCGGACGGTCTGGCCCGGCCCGACCTTTCCGTCGGCTACCCGCTCGCCGGGATCGCCCGGCTCGACGACGGCCGCGATCCCGGGGCGGAGCGGGGCGAACTCCAGTGCCGGAACCCGGCCGTCACGCCCGGCTACTGGAACCTGCCGGAGAAGACGGCGGAAGCGATGACGGCGGACGGCTGGTACAGGACCGGCGACATCATGCGGCGCGACGCCGACGGCTTCCATTATTTCGTCGGCCGGACGGACGACATGTTCGATTGCGGCGGCGAGAGCGTCTATCCCGCCGAGGTCGAAAAGCTGCTGGAGCGCCACGAGGCGGTGGAGCAGGCCTGCGTCGTGCCCGTGCCCGACGAGATCAAGGGCTTCAAGCCGGCCGCCTTCGTCGTGCCCCGGCCGGGGGCGGCGGCGACGGAGGCCGAGATCAGGAGCCACGCGCTCGCCCACGGGCCGGCCTACAGCCATCCGCGCGCCGTCGCCTTCCTCGACGCGCTGCCGCTCACCGGCACGAACAAGGTGGACCGCCGGGAACTCGCGCGGCGCGCGGCCGTGCTAATGTCCGGGCGGCGATGACGCCGGCGCCCGGCCCTGGAGGGAGCGAGCGATGCGCGCGATGGTGCTGAGGGGGCATGGCGGCCCGGACGCCCTGGCCTTCGAGTCCGACTTTCCCGATCCCGAATGCGGGCCGGGCGACGTCGTCGTCCGGGTGCGGGCGACCTCGCTCAACTACCACGACATTTTCACGCGCAACGGAATGCCCGGCATCCGCATCGCCATGCCGATGATCTGCGGCCTCGACGTGGCGGGCGAAATCGCCGAGGCCGGCGCGGAGGCGGCGGCCCAGGGCTGGCGGCCGGGCGACCGGGTGCTGGTCGATCCGCGCAACCGGGTCGAGGGCGGGCTGGTCGGCGAGACGGTCCATGGCGGCCTCGCGGAGTATTGCCGCGCGCCGGCGCACCAGCTGGTCCGCGTGCCGGACGGCGTGAGCCTCGACCAGGCGGCCAGCCTGCCGGTCGCCTACGGCACGGCGCGGCGGATGATGTTCACGATCGGCAAGGTCGGGGCCGGGGACAGGGTGCTGATCCTCGGCGCCTCGGGCGGCGTCGGCACCGGCGCGCTGCTGCTCGCCAAGATGGCGGGGGCGGAGGCGGTCGTCTGCGCGTCGTCCGAGGCGAAGATGGAGCGGCTGCGCGCGCTCGGCGCCGACCATGCGATGTCCTACATGGGCAACGAGTTCCACAAGGAGGTCTACCGCCTCTACGGCAAGCCGCGCCGGCGCGACTTCGAGGGCGGCGCGACCGTCGTCGTGAACTTCACCGGCGGCGACACCTGGGTGCCGTCGCTGCGGTCGCTGCGGCGCGGCGGGCGGATGCTCACCTGCGGCGCGACGGCCGGCTTCGACCCGCGCACCGACATCCGCTTCATCTGGACCTTCGAGCTGCAGATCCTCGGCTCCAACAGCTGGGAGCGGGAGGACCTGGAGGCCCTGATGGAATACATCCGCGACGGCCGCATGGCCCCGGTTATCGACGCCGCCCTGCCGCTGGAGGAGGCGCGCGAGGGCATCCGCCTGCTGGAGGACCGCGAGGTCTTCGGCAAGGTCGTGATCAACCCCTGAACGGCGCCGGCGGAGGGCAAGCGCATGGCCGAACCCCTTGTCGAACCCCTGGGCCGCGAGGATGTGCAGCGCCTGCTCGACGCCTCGCCCTACATCGCCTTCATGAAGCTGGAGGTCGTTTCGGCCGACCCGGACCGGGACGAGGTGGTCCTGCGGATGCCGATGCGCCCGGAATTCGAGCGGCGCGCGGGGACGGGGCAGTTCCACGGCGGGGCGATCGCCGCGCTCGTGGACATCGCGGGCGACTACGCCGTCGTCCTGAAGGCGGGCGGCGGCGTGCCGACGATCAACTTCCGCGTCGACTACCTGCGCCCGGCGGGCGGCGGCGCGCTGGTCGCGACCGCGGCCGCGCGGCGGATCGGCCGGACGGTGGCGACGGTCGATATCGACGTGCGCGACGAATCGGGCCGCCTCTGCGCCATCGGCCGCGGAACCTACAGCCCGAATGTCGGGTAGGGGGCCGGCCGCGGCGCCCCGGCGGCCCGCGTCGTCAGGCCCCGAACAGCTTGAGCGCGGCGAAAAGCGCGCCGGCCGTCGCGAGGTTGACGAGGACAAGGCGCGTTTCGAGACGCGCGAGATCCGCCTTGGTGGCCACGCCCTCGGTCACCGCGTCGCGCATCGCCGCCGTTATCGCCTTGGCCTGCGCTTCCGCGATACCGGCGCTCGTCAGGGAATCGACGGTCTTCATCGTATCGAACACAGCGATCTCCCGCCGGCGCGTCCCGCGGCGGCTCCCGGAGCGGAGCCTTCGGACTTATACACTTCGCGGCGTCCGGGGGGAAGCCGAACCGTCGCGCTTGAACGGCGGCCCGCGGGCTTGTATCTCCCCGCCATGGCCGATTCCCCAAGCCGGAGCGCGCCGCCGCTGGTCGCGTTGCGCGGCGCCGCGCTCGCCTTCGCCGACAAGGTCGTCTTCCGCGACGCCGACATCGCGGTGGGGCCGGGCGACCGGATTTGCCTGGTCGGGCGCAACGGCGGCGGCAAATCGACGCTGATGCGCGCGCTGGCGGGCGAGGTCGAGATCGATTCCGGCGAGCGCTTCGTCCAGCCCGGCGCGCGGATCGCCTACCTGCCCCAGGACCCGCCGCTCCCGCCGGGCGAGACCGTCCGCGCCCATGTCGCGGCGGGCCTGCCGGCGGAGTCCGGCGGCCGGCCGCGCGACCGCGCCGCCGACGCCGTGCTCGCCCATCTGCGGCTGGACGGCGGCCGCGCGCTGGACACGCTCTCCGGCGGCGAGGCGCGGCGCGCGGCGATCGCCCGCGCCCTGGTCTCCGATCCCGACGTGCTGCTGCTGGACGAGCCGACCAACCATCTCGACCTGCCGACGGTCGAGTGGCTGGAGGGGGAACTGGCGCGGTTCCGGGGCGGGCTGCTGCTGGTCAGCCACGACCGCGCCTTCCTGCGCGCGCTCTCCAACCGCACGGTGTGGATCGAGCGCGGGACGGTCCGGCGCAACGGCGCGGGCTTCGCCGCCTTCGCGGACTGGTCCGAGAAGGTCCTGGCGGAAGAGGAGGCCCGCAACCGGCGCCTCGACAGGCGGATCGCGGCGGAAACCCGCTGGCTGCGCGAGGGGCTGACGGCGCGGCGCCGGCGCAACATGGGCCGGCTGGCGCGCCTGCGGGACATGCGGCGCGAGAAGACCGGCCGCCTCAAGCGTCAGGGCGATGTGCGCTTCACGCTGGAGGAGGTCGAGCGCGGCGGCCAGCTGGTGCTGGAGGCCCGCGGCCTCTCCCGGCGCTTCGCCGCGCCGGACGGCGGCGAGACCGTTATCGCCGACGGGTTCTCCACGATCCTGCGGCGCGGCGACCGGGCGGGGGTCATCGGCCCCAACGGCGCCGGCAAGACGACGCTGCTCGGGATGCTGATCGGCCGCGAGCAGCCGGACCGGGGCCGGGTCCGCCGCGGCTTCGGGATCGAGACCGTCTATTTCGACCAGCGCCGCGAGAGCCTCGACCCCGCCGCCACGCTCCGGGCGACGCTCTGCCCCGGCGGCGGCGACACGGTGGAGGTGGGCGGGCGGCCGAAACACGTGGTCTCCTATCTCCGCGACTTCCTGTTCGACGACCGCCAGGCCTCGGGGCCGGTCGGCGCGCTGTCGGGCGGGGAGCGCAACCGGCTGCTGCTGGCGCGGCTGTTCGCGCGCCGCCACAACCTGGTCGTGCTCGACGAGCCGACCAACGACCTCGACATCGAAACCCTGGAACTGCTGGAGGAGGTGCTGGCCGAGTACGAGGGCACGGTGCTGATGGCGAGCCACGACCGCGACTTCCTGGACCGCGTCGCGACCTCGATCGTCGCGCTGGAGGGCGGCGGCCGGATCGTCGAATACGCCGGCGGCTATTCCGACTACCTGTCGCAGCGCCCGGAGCCGGCCCCGCCGGAGGGCCGCGCGCCGGCGCGCCGGAACGCCCGCGATCCCGCCGCCGGGGCCGCGCGCCGGCGCCCGCCCCGCGCCCCTTCCGGCCTCGGCTACCGGGACCGGCGGGAACTCGCCGGCCTGCCGGAGCGGATCGCGGCGCTGGAGGCCGAGGCGGCGCGGCTGCGCGAGGTCCTGTCCGATCCCGGCCTCTACAACCGCGACGCGGAGGGGTTCGGGCGGGCCGGCGCGGCGCTGGCGCGGGCCGAGGCGGAACTCGCGGCGGCGGAGGACCGCTGGCTCGAACTGGAGACGCGCCGCGAGGCGCTGGAGGAGGCGCGCGCGGGATGACGCGGACGGCTCTGGAAATCCGCGACCTGCCCTCGCCGAACCACGGCCCGCGCCGGCCCGGCGCGGCGATCGACATGCTGGTGCTGCACTACACCGGGATGCGGACGGCCGGGGCCGCGCTCGACCGGCTGCGCGACCCGGCGGCGAAAGTGAGCGCGCACTACCTGGTGGACGAGGCGGGCGCGGTCTTCCGGCTGGTCCCGGAGGAGCGGCGCGCCTGGCACGCCGGCCGCGCCTTCTGGGCCGGCGAGACGGATGTGAACGGCCGCTCGATCGGGATCGAACTGGCCAATCCCGGCCACCGCCGCGGCTACCGCCCGTTCCCGGAGGCGCAGATGGCGGCGCTGGAGGCGCTGTGCCGCGACATCCTGTCGCGCCGGGCGGTCCCGGCCGGCCGCGTGCTCGGCCATTCCGACGTGGCGCCGGGCCGCAAACCGGACCCCGGCGAACTGTTCGACTGGCGCCGCCTCGCCCGCGCCGGGATCGGGACCTGGCCGGAGATCGAGCCGCCGCCCGCCGGCTTCGAGGCCGGGCCGGTTTCCGCGATGCGCCGGGGCCTCGCCCGCCTCGGCTACGCCGTCGCGCCCGGCGGCGACGACATGGACGCCGAGGCGACCGCCGCCCTCCTCGCCTTCCAGCGCCGCTGGCTCCCCGCCAACCTCACCGGCGCCTGGGACCCCCCGACGGCCTTCCGCCTGGCGCAAGTGGCGGCGGCAAGCGCCTGACGCCCGAGGTTGCGCCATCTCCCCGCCGAAAAAGCCGCTCCACCCGATTGCGGCGCGCCCGCGCGGCGTGCTAGGGGGAGCCGCCATGCCCGACGCCGTGCTGAAAACGGTCGAGGACGCGCCCGCGCGCCCGGACGACCTCGACGCTCCCGACGCCGCCGAGACCCAGGCCGTCTTCCGCGCGCTCGCCGGCCGCCTGGACGGAATGGTGCTCGGCCAGGCCCGCGCGGTCGAGCATCTCGTCGTCGCGCTCGCCGCCGACGGCCATGTGCTGCTCCAGGGCGCGCCGGGCCTCGCCAAGACCCGCATCGCCCGCCTGCTCGCCGGCGCGATCGAGGGCGACTACCGGCGCATCCAGTTCACGCCCGACCTGCTGCCGAGCGACCTGGTGGGCGCGTCCATCTACAATTCCGACGAGCGCCGCTTCGATTTCCAGCGCGGCCCGGTCTTCGCCAACTTCATCCTCGCCGACGAGATCAACCGCGCGCCGGCCAAGGTGCAGTCGGCCCTGCTGGAGGCGATGGAGGAGCGCCAGGTCACCAGCGGCGAGACGACCTGGCGGCTGGAGCCGCCCTTCTTCGTCGTCGCCACCCAGAACCCGATCGAACACGACGGGACCTGGGACCTGCCGCACGCGCAGCTCGACCGTTTCCTGATGCAGGTGAACCTCGACTACCCCGCGCCGGAGACCGAGCGCGCGATCCTCGACCTCGCGGTCGGCGAGGCGGCCGACGCGCTGGCGGCCGAGGCGGGGGAGGGGGCGGCCGCGGCGCCGGGCGTCCTCGTCTCCCGGCGCCAGGTGGCGGCGGCGAAGGCGGCGGTCGCCCGCGTCTACCTCTCCGACGCGCTGCGCGACTACGCGGTCCGGCTGGTCTCGGCGACGCGGGGCGCGCCGGAGCCGGTTCCCGGCGTGGGCGAGCACCTGTCCCATCCGGCCTCGCCGCGCGGCACGATCATGCTGGCGCGGGCGGCGCAGGCGCGGGCCTGGCTGCGCGGGCGCGACCACGCGCTGCCCGAGGACATCCAGGCCCTGGCCCACGACGTGCTGCGCCACCGCATCGGCCTCAACTACCGGGCCGAGGCCGACGGCGTGCGGCCGGACTCGATCGTCGACGCGATCCTCGACCGTGTGGACGTGGTCTGAGCGCCCGCCGGCCGGCGCCCGCGATCCCGCCGTCCTCACGCTGGAGGAGCTGGCCCGGGTCCGCCCGCACCATGTGCGCGGGCCGTTTCCGCCGGGCCGGCGCGCGCCGCTGGGCGAGCGGCCGGGCAAGGGACGCTCGCAGAGCCTCGATTTCGACGGGATCGGCCCCTGGACGCACGGGGACGACGCGCGCTGGATCGACTGGCGCGCCACCGCCCGGACCGGCGAGGTGCAGGTCAAGCGCTTCGCCGCGCAGTCGCACCGCGCCCGCGCCATCGTCCTCGACCTCCACGAGGACCTGTATTTCGGCACGCGCGTGCGCCCGATGGCCAAGACCGCCGCGCTGGTCGCGGCCCGGCTGGCCTGGGAGTCGCTGGCGCTGAACGAGCCGGTTGGGCTGGTCCTGCCCGACGGGCTGGGCGGCGCGCTGCCGGCGCGCCGGGGACGGGGCCACGCGCTGCGGCTGATGGCCGCGCTCGCCCGCGCCTACGGGCGCGGCGCGACGGCGCCGGCCGGCGACTTCCCGGCGCTGGCGGCGCGGGCGGCGGGCCTGGTCGGCCGCGGCGACGAAATCTGCGCGATCGGCGAGTTCGCCGAGCCGCTCGACCCGCTGCTCGCCGCGACCCGCGACCTCTCGGAGAACCGGGAGCTGCGCGCCTGGGTCGTGGAGGACCCGATGGCGCGCCGGCCGCTCGCCGCCGGGCGCTACCCGGCGCGGCGCGGCGTGGCGCGGGACCGCCGCGTCTTCGACATCGACGCGCGCGCGGCCCGGGCCGCGCCGGAGGCCGCGGGCGCGCTGGGCCGCGCGCGCCGCCGCCGCCTGATCGACGGCGGCTGGCGGGTGACCGAGGCGCTCGGCTGGCTGCCGGAGGCGGGCGGGTGAGCGAGCCGACGCCGGCGGAAATCCTCCTCGACCTTCGCGACGTCCATCTCCCGGAGGCGCCGGCGGACGCCCGGCCGGCGGAGTTCGCCGCCGCGCCGCTGGCGCTCCTGGCGGCCGGCGTCGCCGCCGCGATGCTCCTGCGCCGGTGGCGCGGCGCCCAATGGCGGCGCGAGGCGCGGCGCGAACTGGCGCGGATCGGCCGGATCGCCGCGGCCGGGGAGCGCCGGGACGCGGCGATCGCGCTGGCCCGGCGGATCGGGCCGAGGCCGGGGGCGCGCGCCGGGCCGGGCCGGAGCGCGGACGCCGGCCCGCCCGAGGCGCTGTTCCTTCCGCCCGGCCGCGTCGGCCCGGCCGAGACGGCGGCGCTGCTCGACCGCCTGCGCCGCGCCGTCGGCCCGCGCGGGTCGCCATGATCGAGTTCGCGCGGGTCTGGGCCTTCGTCCTGCTGCCGCTGCCGCTGGCGGCGTGGCGGCTGCTGCCGCCGCTGCCGGCGCGCGCGGCCGTGCGCCTGCCGCCGGGGGCCTGGGCGTTCCTGGACGCCGCCGCCGGCGCCGGCCGCCGGCGCGCCGCCGCGCTGCCCGCCGGCCCGGTCCTGCGCGCGCTCGGCTGGGCGCTGCTGGTCGCGGCGCTGGCCGGCCCCTTCGTCAGGGGCGCGGCGCTGCAGACGCCCACCGGGCGCGACCTGCTGGTCGCGGTCGACCTCTCCGCGAGCATGTCCGAGCGCCTCACGGGCGCGGACGGGGAAGACGCGGACGGGGAAGGGGAGGTCGCGGCCATCGAGGCCGTGCGCGGCCTGGTGCGCGATTTCGTGGCCACCCGCCGGGGCGACCGGATCGGGCTGATCGGCTTCGCCAGCGACGCCTACCTGGTGGCCCCGCTCACCTTCGACCGGGACGCGGTGGGGCGGATGCTGGAGGAAATCTCCATCGGCCTGCCCGGCCGGCGCACCGACCTCGGCCAGGCGATCGGGCTGGCCGTGCGGGTGCTGCGCCGCCAGCCGCCGGGCGAGCGCGTGCTGGCGCTGCTGTCCGACGGCGAGACCAACGCGGGCGAGATCGCGGCGCTGGACGCCGCCGAACTGGCGCGCCAGGCCGGGATCGTCGTCCACGCCATCGGCTTCGTGGACGAGGCGGATAGCGACGGCGAATCGCCGCTGCGCAAGGTCGCGGCGGCGACCGGCGGGCGTTTCTTCGCCGCGTCCTCCGGCGCGGACCTGCGCGCGATCCACCGCGAGATCGACCGGCTCGCCCCGGCGGCGGCGCGGGACGAGCGGCTGGTCCGCGACCTGACATGGATTCCGCTGGCGCTGGCGCTGGCCGCGCTCGGCGGGATCGCCTGGCGGGAGGCGCGGGAGCCGTGATGTTCGCGAACCCGCTGGCGCTGCTGCTGCTCGCGCCGATCGCCGCCGCCTGGATCCTCGCGCGCCGGGGCGGGCCGGCGGCGCTGGCCCGGCTGCCCGGCGGCTGGCGCCGGCTGGTGGAGCCGGCGCTGCGCGGCTGGCTGGCCCGGGGCGCGGAGGGCGGCGGCGCGCGGCGGTTCGGCCTCGTGCTGGCGACGGCCGCGCTGCTGTCGCTCGCCATCGCGCGGCCCATCGTCGAGGGCGGGAACCCGTCCGACTACGCGAATTTCGCCGGGCGCGCGCTGGTGATCGACATGTCCTCGCCGGAGGACCTGCCGGACCACCGGCTGCGCGCGCGCCGGCTCGCCGAGCTTTCGACGGGCGTGCCGGTCGCGGTGGTGGCGGCCGCGTCCGAGGCGTTCACCGTCGCGCCGCTGACGACCGACCCGAACTATCTCGACCGCTACCTGCTCGCCCTGTCGCCGGAGGTCATGCCGGTGGACGGCCGGTCGCTCGCCACCGGGATCGCCCATGCCGAGGCGTTGCTGGCGGACGCGGGCACGGTGGACCGGCGCATCGTGGTGTTCGCCGCCGGCCCGCCGCCCGAACGGCCGGTGCGCGTCGCGTCGTCCGGGACCGGGCGCGTCCTCGCGCTGGCGGGCGGCGACGCGGAGGCCTGGGAGGACGCCGCCGGCGCCTGGGACGCGCGGGTGCGGACCGGCGACGACCTGGCCGCGATCGTCGCGGCGCACGACCGCGACATCGCGCGCCGCCTCGGCGCCGGCGCGCCGGACGCGGCGCTCGACCTCGGGCCGTGGATCGCCGGGCTGGCGGCGCTGGCCTGGCTCGGCCTGTTCCGGCGGCGGACGGACGGATGACGGTCCGGCTCGCCGCGCTGGCGCTGGCGACATGCCTCGCCGTCCTCGCGTCCTGGCTGCTGCCGAGGGCGGCGACGCCGCCGGACCGCTTCTCCCGCGCGCTGGAGCTGCTGGAGGAGGACCGGGGGGAGGAGGCCGCGATCCTGTTCGAGGACGCGCCCTGGCGCGGCGTCGCGGAGTACCGGGCCGGGCGGTTCCGCCACGCCGCGGCCGAGTTCTTCAAGGACGGCGGGGTCCGCGGCCTCTACAACCTCGGCAACGCCTATGCCGGGCTGCACGAATGGGGGGGCGCCAAGCAGGTCTACCGCAAGGCGCTGGCGCTCGATCCCGGCCACGCCGACGCGCGCCACAACCTCGCCGTGGTCGAGCGCGCCGAGGCGCGCGAACGGGAAATGCTGGAGGAGCAGCGGACGACGAGCCGCGAGATGCGCCGGCGCTTCGACGAGGGCGACGGCGAGGGCGAAAGGCAGGCCGGCGGCGGCGAGGACAGCGACAAGACCGAAAAGGGCGGAACCGGCGGCGAGAGGGAGCGGGCCGCGCGGTCGCGAACCCCCGTCGCGGGGCGGACGGACATCGAGGGCGTGCTGGGCGACACGCCGGTCTCGCGCAACGCCATGGCCGGGCGCGCCGGCGGCCGCGCGGCCGAGGACGCGCGCCGCGACTTGCGGGGCGGCGGCGGCAGCGCCCGGATGCTGGCCGAAAGCGCCCAGGAGGCGGAAATCCTGCTGCGGCGAATCGAGGACAACCCGGCCAAGGTGCTCGCCGCGCGGCTGGAGACCGTCCACCGCCGCCGCCGCGAGGAGGCGGAGCGGTGAGGCGGGCGGCGCGAGTCGCGTCGGCGATTCGGCGGGCGCGGGCGGCGCTGGCCTTTCTGGCCGCGCTCGCCGCTGTCGGCTTCGGGCCGGGCGGCGCGGCGCGGGCGCAGATCACGGCCTTTCCCGAAGTCCCGGAACTGCTGGTCTCGCTCGATCCGCCGGAGGCGGCGACCGAGGGCGGCTGGCTGTACGGCCAGATCGTGCTGAAGGCGCAGCTGGTCTCCAAGCATCCCTTCGAGGCGCTCGACTTCGACCTCCCGCTGCCCGAGGGCGTCCAGAAGGTCGAGGTGATGCGCCCGCGCACGCGGCGCACCGGGGCCTATGCCGGCGAGGGCTATGTGTTCGAGACGGTGGTGGCGCTGTTCCCGACCCGAAGCGGCGTGCTGGAGTTCCCGCCGGCCCGCGCCGCCGGCGTGTCGTCGCCGGAGGATTCCGACCGCGAGATCGCGTTCGACGCGCGCGGCCCGGCCTTCCGGGTCTCCGTCGCCGGCGCCCATCCGAGCATGGACGGCGAGTGGTGGATGGTCAGCCCGCGCGTCGAGGTCGAGGAGATTTGGTCCAAGCCGGTCGAGGAAATCCGCGTCGGCGACATCGTGCGCCGGACGGTCGTCGCGACCGTTCACGGCGCGACCGGCCACCGGGTGGCCGTGCCCGACCACCGCCGAACGCTGGCCGTGCGGATCGCCGACGCGGTGACGGAGGTCCGGACCGAGATCACGGCGCGCGGCGCGATCGGCAAGGTCGCCCGCTCCTGGGACCTGAAGTTCGAACGGGGCGGGGTGGTCTATGTCGCGCCGGTCGTCGTCCCCTACTGGAACCCGGTCCGCCGCGAGCGCGAGACCGTCGCGGCGCCGGGCCGCCGGCTGGAGCCGCTCCCGGCCGACCGCGAGGCGCTGGTCGGCGCGCTGATGGCGGAGGCGCGGGCCGCGCACGACGGCCGGCGCGCGGTCGCGGCGGCGGTCGGGGCCCTCGTCGCGGTCCCGCTGCTGGCGCTGGCGCTGTTCCTGGCCTGGCGGCTCGCGCCGACGCGGGCGGACCGGCTCCTGGCGCGGCGCTGCGCCGCCGGCGGGCCGGGGGACCTCTACCGCGCCGCCCTGGAGTGGTCCGCCGCCGCCGGCGTCGCGCTTCCGGGGAGGGGCGGCGCCGGCGGCGAATCGCCGGGCGCGCCGCGATCCGCCTTCGGGCGGCTGGAGCGCGCGATTTTCGCCGCCGGACGCGCCGGCGCCGGGCCGGCGACGGCCGCTCCGGCGGGCCGCGAGGTCGCGCGGGAACTGGCCCGGCTGTCGCGCCGGGCGCGTGTCCGGCGGTGCCGCGATTATCTTCATATGTGTTGGATCGCCATCGCCGGCCCCGTCCGCCGCCTCTGAACGCCGCGCGCCCGCCGGCCGAGGCCCGTTCGGGGAATTTATTTTTTATCAATGTATTAAAAAGTTTTCCTAATAGAGAACACGAGGACAAAGCGGTCGAACCGGACGGCGGCGCGGCGAGTCGATAGGCGCTTGACGGCTTCGGGCGAGCGGTTACGATGGCCGCGCCGAGATGGCGAACGGTCTGCAACGACGAAGAAGAACGGACCACGGATGGCCGAGACGGGCAACGAAGTCGAACGCGAAAGCCGGCGGGCGGAGCCGGGGCGGCGCGAGGTCGCGGCCGGGGCCGCCGCGCTGGCGGTCGTCTCCATGGCGGGCGTTCCGCCGGCGGACGCGGCGGACGCGCCGGACAACCTGTTCGTCCAGCCGGGCGACCGCATCCAGCCGGTGCTCGGCAAGCTCAGGAAGAAGGAGCTGCGCCCCGAGATGCTGGAGGTCGGCGGGCGCCCGGTGGAGTCCTTCCCGTTCGATCCCGCCGCCGGCGTGCTGCGCCGCAAGAACCGCCGCAACCGGCTGCTGCTGCTGCGCCTCGACCCCGGCGAGATGGACGACGCCACGCGCGCGCGGAGCGCCGACGGCGTGCTGGCCTATTCGGCGCTGTGCACCCATCGCGCCTGCACGATCAAATCCTGGATGGCGGAGAAGCGCCACCTGCGCTGCCACTGCCACCTTTCGCAATTCGCCGCCCTCCAGGGGGGGCGGATCAAGCGCGGACCCGCCAAGCGGAGTCTTCCGATGGTCCCGCTTGGCCTCGACGACGAGGGTTTCGTCGTCGCCACCGATGGCTTCACCGGCAAGCCCGGCGCGGCCAAAACCTGACCGGCGCGCCGGCGGCCCCGCCGCCGGAACCCGCCGGAAACATTAATTGGGAGGGGAACGACCATGCGTTCTATTCGGGTGGCTTGCGCGGCCGCCGCCATCCTCGGGGTGGCGGGAGCGGCGCACGCCGATGGCCACGGCGTGGTGACGGACGCCCGCCTGCAGAATCCGGAGCCGGAAAACTGGCTCATGTGGCGCGGCAACTACGAGGGCTGGGGGCATTCCCCGCTCGACCAGATCAACTCGGACAACGTGGGGAACCTGGTCCCGGCGTGGAGCTATTCCACCGGCGTGACCGAGGGGCACCAGGCGCCGCCGATGGTCAACGGGGGCGTGATGTACGTCGCGACGCCGCAGAACCAGGTGATCGCGCTCGACGCCGCGAGCGGGACCGAGATCTGGCGCTACTCGCACGAGATTCCGGAGGACCTGTTCCAGCTCCATCCGACCAACCGCGGCGTCGCGCTCTACGGCGACAAGGTCTACATGGCGACGGTGGACGCCCGCGTCGTGGCGCTGGACGCCAAGACCGGCGAGCTGGTCTGGAACGTCAAGATCGCCGACTGGAAGGACGGCTACTACTCCACGCTGTCGATCCTGGCGGCCGAGGGCAAGGTGATCAGCGGCACGTCGGGCGGCGAGTACGGCATCCGCGGCTATGTCGTCGCGCTCGACGCCGAGACCGGCGCGCAGGCGTGGCGGACCTACACCATCCCGGCGCCGGGCGAGCCGGGGTCCGAGACCTGGCGCGGCAACGACTGGAAGGTCGGCGGCGGCTCGGTCTGGATGCAGCCCAACTACGACGAGAAGACCGGCATCCTCTATCTCGGCACCGGCAACGGCGGCCCCTGGATGCCCGACGCGCGCCCCGGCGACAACCTCTACACCACCGCGGTGATGGCGCTGGACATCAAGGACGGCTCGATCGAGGGCCACTTCCAGTACCACTGGAACGACGCCTGGGACTGGGACGAGGTTTCGGCCCCGATCCTGATGCCCGTCGAGCGCGACGGCCAGAAGATCGACGCCCTGGTGCACGCCGGGCGCAACGGCTACATCTGGACGCTCGAGCGGACCGAGGGTCCGGTCAACTTCGTCGCGGCCGACCGCTACGTGATCCAGAACGCCTTCGAGTCGATCGACCCGGAGACCGGCCGGCCGAGCTATGTCGAGGCCAACACGCCGGGCATCGAGAAGTCGGCGAAGTTCTGCCCCAGCCTCTGGGGCGGCAAGGACTGGGTGCCGGAAGCGTATAACCCGGACACCGGCCTGTTCTACATTCCCGCCCACGAGAACCTCTGCACCGAGTTCGCCGGCGTCGACGCGGGCGAGCGGGTGTCGGGCGAGCTGTACATCGGCGTGCCGATCGACGTGATCCTCTCGTCGCTGCGGTTCCACGACGATGTCGACCCGACCCAGCCGGTGCCGATCGGCATGATCCAGGCCTGGGACATGAACAAGGGCGAGATGGTCTGGTCGCACGACTTCCACGACACGCCGTACTGGGGGCCGATCCTGTCCACGGGCGGCAACCTGATCTTCACCGGCGGCACGAACGACCGGATGTTCCGGGCGTTCGACGCCACCACCGGCGACATGCTTTGGGAGTACCCGACGAACTCCGGCATCACCGCCGCGCCGGCCTCCTACTCGGTCGACGGCACGCAGTACATCGCCGTGCAGTCCGGCTGGGGCGTCGACGCCGAGCGTATGCAGGGCCTGCTCCAGCAGATCCTGCCGGCCGACCGCCAGATGCCTTCCGTCCCGCAGGGCGGCGTCATCTGGGTCTTCAAGCTGAGCCAGTAGGCCGATGAAGGCGAGTGGGACGATTCGGGACTGGCGCCGGGGGCTTCTCGCCTCCGGCGCCGCCCTCGCCCTCCTCTGGGGGGCGGCCGCGGCGGCGGCGGAGCCGCCGCGCGACAAGGACGCCCTGATGGCGCAGATCCGCCAGGCGATCGAGACCGAGGATTACGATCTCCTGAAGGACCTGGTGTTCTGGAAGGGTGCGGGCAAGATCAAGAAACGGGTCGTCCGGTTCCATCTGCACCGCAGCCTGGGCCGCGAGATCGCGAGCATCGCCTGGGAGGAGTTTCCCGAGGACGGCATGGACGCCATCGTCGCGACCGGGAAGCTGGAGCCGAACATGAAGATGACCCACGCGGTCAGGGTCGTCTTCGACGAGGAGCCGATCGCCGCCACCGGCAGGCCGCCCACCACGGTTTTCCTGGTCGGCAAGCGCGGCGGCGCGTATCGAATCGGACTGGTCGTGCGGAAGGGAGAGGACGACGACGGCGATTGAGCCCGGAACTCCGGACTCCCGGCCCCGGGCGGGCCGGAGCCTTCCAAACGGTTGAAAAACAAGGTCGATCCACGAAAAGGGAGGACGATCGAAATGGCGATGGTCAGTATCAACGGCGAAGACCGGGCCCTGGACGGCCCGGACGACACCGTTCTCCTGTGGGGCCTCCGCGACATGGCGGGGCTCACGGGAACCAAATACGGCTGCGGCACCGGCCTTTGCGGCGCGTGCACGGTCCATGTGGACGGCAAGGCCGTCAAATCCTGCCAGATCACGGTGGGCGAGGTCGCCGGCAGTTCGGTGACCACCATCGAGGGCCTGGACGCCAACGGCGACCATCCGGTCCAGGTGGCGTGGCGCGAGGCCAACGTGCCGCAGTGCGGCTTCTGCCAGTCCGGCCAGATCATGCAGGCGGCCAGCCTGCTGGCCGAGAACCCGCGGCCGACGGACGAGCAGATCCTCCAGGGAATGTCGGACAACATCTGCCGTTGCGGGTGCTACGAGCGCATCGTCTCGGCCGTCCGGCTCGCCGCGACGGGAGCCTGAGCCATGCTGCACATGATGGAACACGCTATCGCGTCGGCCCCCGCGCGCAAGGCGCCGGGGCTGACCTTCGCCAAGGTTTCGCGGCGCAACTTCCTGCAGGGGTCGGCCGCCGTCTTCGCGGTCGCGGCCTTCGCGTCGGAGGCGGACGCCTTCGCCCGCTACAAGACCGGCGGCGACTTCATGCCGCACGGCCTGCGCTACGACCCGCACCTCTTCGTCTCCATCGACGCGGACGGAACGGTGACCCTGGTCGCCCACCGTTCGGAGATGGGCACCGGCTCGCGCACCTCGCTGCCGATGGTGCTGGCGGACGAGATGGGCGCCGACTGGAGCATGGTCGAGATCGTCCAGGCTCCGGGCGACGAACCCAAATACGGCAACCAGGACACGGACGGGTCGCGCTCGCTGCGCCACCACATCCAGTCGATGCGCCAGATGGGCGCCTCGGTCCGGCACATGCTGGCCAGCGCGGCGGCCAAGAAGTGGGGCGTCGACGCCTCCGCCGTGACGGTGGGCGTGCACGAGGTCTCCGCCGGCTCGAACAAGGCCGGGTTCGGCGAACTCGCCGCCGACGCCATGAACGAGGCGGTCCCCGCCTTCGAGGACCTGTCGTTCAGGGACGAGTCGCAGTTCCGCTACATCGGCAAGGGCAACGTGCCGATCACCGACCTGCACGACATCACCACGGGCAAGGCCATGTACGGCGCCGATGTGATGGTGGACGGCATGAAGGTGGCGGTCATCGCGCGTCCGCCGGTCGTCGGCGCGCGCCCGGTCTCCTACGACGCGAGCGATGCCTGGAACGTTCCGGGGGTCGAGCACATCATGGGCCTGCCGATCTCGATGCCGCCGGCCAAGTTCGCGCCGCTGGGCGGGATCGCGGTCGTCGCGTCGAACACCGACGCCGCGATCAAGGGCCGCGACGCGCTCCGGATCGAGTGGGGGCCGAGCCCGCACGACTCCTACAACTCGGACGCCTACATGGCCGCGATGCGCGAGGAATCGCGCAAGCCCGGCAAGGTGTTCCGGGCCGAGGGCGACGCGGCGGCGGCTTTCGCCGGCGCGGCCAAGGTCTTCGGGCAGGAGTACACCCAGGCCCACATGGCCCACGCGGCCATGGAGCCGCCGGCCGCCGTCGTCAGCGTGGCGAACGGCAAGGCGGAGGTCTGGGCGCCGGTGCAGTCCCCCTACGGGACGCGGGGCGACGTCGCCGGCGCGCTCGGCATGGACATCGCCGACGTCACGGTGAACGTCACGCTGCTGGGCGGCGGTTTCGGGCGCAAGTCCAAGTGCGACTTCGTGCTCGAGGCGGCGCTGCTGAGCCAGAAGCTCGGAACGCCGGTTAAGGTCCAGTGGACCCGCGAGGACGACATCCAGAACGGCTTCAACCACACCGTCTCCTGCGAGCGGGTCGAGGTCGCGATGGACGCCGGCAACAAGGTCGTCGGCTGGCGGCACAACTCCGTCGCGCCGTCGATCCTGTCCACCTTCGCCCCCGACAGCGGCCACCAGTTCTTCATCGAGAGCGGGATGGGCCATGTCGACATTCCGTTCGAGATCCCGAACCTCTCGGTCGAGAACGGCAAGGCGATGGCGCACGCGCGGATCGGCTGGTTCCGCTCGGTGTCCAACATCCCCAGGGCCTGGGCGGTGCAGTCCTTCGTCTCGGAACTGGCGCACGAGATGGGGCGCGACGAGCTCGAAATGCAGCTCGAGCTCATCGGCTCCGACCGCAAGCTCGACCCGCCGAGCCAGGGCTTCCCGGACAACTTCTGGGATTACGGCGAGGTGTACGACGAGTACCCGATCGACACGATGCGCCTGAAGAACGTCCTGAAGCTGGCCGCCGAGAAGGGCGGCTGGGGCCGGGCGATGCCGAAGGGCGAGGGCCTCGGCCTGGCCGTGCACCGGTCCTTCGTCACCTATGTCGCGGCCTGCGCGCATGTGAAGGTGATGGACGACGGGCGGGTCACCGTGCCGGAGATCCACATGGCCGTCGATTGCGGCTTCGCGGCCAATCCGGAGCGGATCCGCAGCCAGATGGAGGGCGCGGCCGTGCAGGGCATGACCCTCGCGCTGCACAGCGCCGTCACCTACGAGAACGGCGCGGCCGTGCAGTCCAACTACCACGACTACCAGATGGTCCGGTCGGACAACTTCCCGAACCGGGTCCATACCCACGTCGTGCCGCACCCGTTCTCGGTCCACGCCTCCGGCGTGGGCGAGCCGGGCGTGCCGCCGGTGGCCCCGGCGATCGCCAACGCGATCTTCCACGCCACGGGCAAGCGGATCAGGGACATCCCGTTCGGCGAATTCATCTGACGGCGTTTCGCCATCGAGTCCCGGAAGGGCCGGCCTCGCGCCGGCCCTTCTTCTTTTTCGGCGCGCGTGGGCCGTGCCTTGCCGGGCGTTTTTCCGGTTGCATGGAGCGTCGGAGACGACTACCATCGGGAAGTCCAAATGGGAGGAGCCGAATGTCCGCCGCCGAAAGCCCCGACGCCCCGAGGAACTACTGGCTCGACCACGAGCAGCGCATTATCCGCCTCGAAACCCTGTTCGAGACGGTCGCCACCAAGGCCGACCTGGCCGAATTGCGGGTCGAGCTGGAACGGATGAGGGGCGTGCACTCCACCGAAATCGAAAAGGCGCGGGGAGACCTGTCGGCCGCGATCGAAAAGGTTCGCGGCGACCTTTCGACCGAAATCCAGAAGACCCGCACATGGATGTTCGGCGTGATCTTCGGGTTCCAGGCCGCCGGCGTCGCGGCGACGGTGACCATCCTGCGGCTGCTCGGCGGGCCGTGACCGCCGGGCGCGGCGCAAGCCGGGCGAGGGGGATCGACCCGCGGCGCCGGCGGGCGGGCGCTTACCGTCCCGGCGGGCCGAACCATTCGGCGTGCAGCGCCTCCACGGCGGCCGGATCGCTCCGCGCCGCCCGGTCCAGCGGGGAACGGCGGTCGGAGACGACGACGGCCGGCTGGCCCGCCAGTTCGATCGCCCGGTCCGCCAGCGCCAGGGCCTCGCGCCGGTCGTGCGTCGCCATCGCGCAGGTCGCCCCCGTCCGGTCCATCACCTGGACCAGCAACTCCCGCACCGAATCCGCCGTTTCCCGGTCGAGCGAGACCAGCGGCTCGTCCAGCAGCAGCAGCGACGGATCGACCGCCAGCGCCCGGACCAGCGCCGCCCGGCGCTGCATCCCCAGCGACACTTTTTCGGGAAACTCGTCGGCGGCGCGGCCGAGGCCGACCTCGCCCAGCAGCTCGCGCGCCCGCGCGTGGCCGCCCGCGCCGGGAACCAGCGCGATATTCTCCGCGAGCGTGCGCCAGGGGAGCAGCCGCGGCGTCTGGAACACCATCGCGGCGCGGCCCTCCGGACGGCGGACCTCGCCCGCGAAGTCCGGGTCGTAGCCGACGATGGCGGCCAGCAGCGTGCTCTTGCCGATGCCGGACGCGCCCAGTATCGCCACCCGTTCCCCCGGCTCCAGGCGGAAGCGGATTTCCCCCAGCACGGGCGTCCCGCGGAAGGACTTCGAGACGATGGCGACATCCAGACCGCTCATCGCCGCCACCGGTTCGCGAACCGCTCCCAAGGCTCGAACAGCAGCAGTTCGATGGCCTGCACGACGATAATGAAGCCGATCGTGTAGGCCAGGATCGTCGCCACGTCGAAAAGCTGGAAATAGGTGTGGAGCTGGAAGCCGACGCCGTTGGGCCGGCCGAGCAACTCCACGACGAGCACGATCTTCCAGACCAGCGCCATGCCGTTGCGCGCGGCGACGGCGAAATAGGGCGCCATCTGCGGCAGCGCCACGTGGCGCAGGCGGCGCGCCCGCGAGAACCCGTACACCCAGGCCATCTCGTTCAGGTCGCGCGACATCGCCCGCGCGCCCTCGCGCAGCGTCGCGGCCACGTTGGGGATTTTGTTGACCGCGACGGCCGCGACCGCCGCCGCCTCGGTCAGGCCGAACCAGATGTAGCAGAGGATGATGACGACCAGGGCCGGGATGTTCAGCAGCACGATCAGCCAGGCCCCGAAGGCGTGGTCCACCAGCGCGCGCGAGCCGAGGAAAATGCCGATGGCCGACCCGATCGCCATGGCGAGCACGAAGGCGGCCGCCACCCGCGCCAGCGTGGCGTACAGGTGCCCGAAATAGTCCTCCGTCGCCGCCTGTTCGAGGAAGGCGCGCCACACCGCCGCCGGCCCGGGCAGCACGTCGGACTGGATCGCCCCAGCCACCGCCGTCCAGATCAGGAGCAGGGCCGCCAGGGACAGGAACTGGAAGGCCAGGCTCTGGCGAACCGACATCGACCCGGCCGGCCCCTACCGCGCGGCGGCGAACAGGAGCGGATCGAAAACGCCGGCCTGCTTCGCGAAGGAGGCCGGCGCCCGGTCGACCAGGAAACGGTGCAGGCGGGCCGAAACCTCGGTGTCGGCGTCGCTCCAGGCTCCGGGGATGCCCTCGCGGAAACGGTCCCGCAGGATTTCGAAGGTCTTGTCGTCCCCGGCCTTCATCCGGCCCCGCAGCGGCTCCCAGGCGGCGTCGTCCGAGGCGAGCAGCGCCCGCGCGGCCGCCACCGAGCGCAGGAACGCCGCCACCGTTCCGGCGTCGGTCCGGTCCGCGTTCCACACGAAGCCGATCAGCGCCGGCGCCGGCGCGATGCCGAGTTCCGCCATCGCCTCGGCCACGCCCACGAGCCGGGCCTTGCCGCCGGCCTCCATCCGCGCCGCCCAGTGCCAGAAGGTGGAGACCGCGTCCACCCCGCCGGAGTCCAGTTGCCGGGCCATCAGCGGCGGGGCGCCGAACAGCACCTCGTTCTCCGCCGCCAGTTCGAAGCCGCAGCGCTTGCGGGCCAGCGCCTGGAAAACCAGCCAGCTCTTGTCCACCTTGCCGCCGACGACGCCGAGCCGGCGCCCGCGCAGTTCGCACGGCCCGCCCACGTCGCCGCGCGTCATCAGCGCGCCGAGCGCGACGGAGTAGGGCGAAAACCGCAGGTCGTCGCCCTTGCCGCGCCGCGCCAGCGCCCACATCCAGTCGTTCACCATCATGTCGGCGTCGCCGGACTGGAAGGCGATCACCGTCGCCGGCTTGCCGGCCAGCCCGACAACGTCGAGCCGGTAGCCTTCCTTCGCGTCGAGGCCGTTGGCGAGCACCGTGTCCATCAGCCAGTTGACCGTGCCGAACTTCAGCACGGCGATCCGCAGCGTCGGCGTTTCCGCCTGGGCAGCGCCACCGGCCAGCATGGCGGCGACAACGAGAATCCGGCCGAGCGCGCGCATGGATTTGCTCCCTCTGGACAGGGCGGCTAATATAGCGACGGTTTCGGGGCGGTGAAGCGCTAAACGGCCGGACGGGGAGGCGTATATGCGGCAATGCGGCGCGGCGGCGGATCGGGGACGCGCCGCGCGTCCCGTTCGGGCGGCCGGGCGCCGGGCCGGGAAGGCGCCGGCGTGACCGTCGCCGCCCTGGAGGTCGAGGGCGTGGGCCACCGCTTCGGCGGGCTGGCGGCGCTCGACGATGTGTCGTTCCGGGTCGAACCGGGCTCCTTCACGGCGCTGCTCGGCGTCAACGGCGCCGGCAAGACGACGCTGTTCAACCTCGTCACCCGGCTCTACGCCAACCGCTCGGGCCGGATCGCGGTGCGCGGGCACGACCTGCGCCGGACGCCGCGCAAGGCGCTGGCGACGATGGGGCTGGTGTTCCAGAGCCGCTCGCTCGACAACGACCTCACGGTCCGCCAGAACTTCGTCTACCACGGCGCGCTTCACGGCATGTCCGCCCGGCGGACGCTGGCCCGGGCCGACGCGCTGCTGGAGCGGGCGGGGGTGGCGGACGTGATCGACCGCAAGGTGCGCACGCTGTCGGGCGGGCAGGCGCGGCGGGTCGAGATCGCGCGCGCCATGACGCACGAACCCTCGCTGGTGCTGTGCGACGAGGCGACGGTGGGGCTGGACGTGAAATCGCGCCGCGACATCGTCGCCCATCTGCACGACCGCGCGGCGGCCGACGGGATCGGCGTGCTGTGGGCCACCCACCTGATCGAGGAGATCGGGCCGGACGATCCGGTGGTGGTGCTGCATCGCGGCAAGGTGCTGGCAAGGGGAACCGGGCGCGAGATCGTCGAGGGCCAGGGCGCGGAGGACCTCGCGGGCGCCTTCCTCGCGCTGACGGAGGCGTCGGCGTGACCGGCTGGATCGTCTGCGCCGCCGGCGTGATCTGGCGCGAGACGCTGCGCTTCGTGCAGCAGCGCGAGCGGTTCGTCGCCTCGCTGGTGCGCCCGCTGGTGTGGCTGCTGATCTTCGCCGCCGGTTTCCGGTCGATCCTCGGCGTGTCGATCCAGCCGCCCTACGAGAGCTACATCCTCTACGAGGTCTATGTGCTGCCCGGCCTGTGCGCGATGGTGCAGCTGTTCAACGGGATGCAGTCCTCGCTCAGCATGGTGTACGACCGCGAGTCGGGCAGCATGAGGACGCTGCTGGTCAGCCCCTATCCGCGCTGGTTCCTGCTGACCTCCAAGCTGCTGGCCTCGGTCACGATCTCGCTGTTCCAGGTTTACGCCTTCCTGCTGCTGGCGTGGTTCCTGGATGTGCGCCTGCCGCCCTGGGGCTATGTCGCGGTGCTGCCGGCGCTGGTCCTGTCGGGGCTGCTGCTGGGCGCGATCGGGCTGCTGATCTCGTCCGCGATCCGGCAGCTGGAGAATTTCGCGGGCGTGATGAACTTCGTCATCTTCCCGATGTTCTTCGCCTCCTCCGCGCTTTACCCGCTGTGGCGGCTGGCGGAGAGCAGCCGGACGCTGGAATGGGTCGCCCTGCTCAACCCCTTCACGCATTGCGTCGAGACGATCCGCTTCGCCTTCTACCTGGAGTTCGAGCCGCTCTCGACGGCGGCGACGGCGGGGGCGTTGATCGTCGTGCTGGGCTTGGCTATCCTCGCTTACGACCCGTCGCGCGGCCTCATGGCGCGCCGCCGCGGCGGAGGGCGCCCCTAGCCGGCGGAAGGCCGCGGGGCGAACGGAACTCGAAAACCAAGGGGGGGGGGGGGGAAACTCCATGAACCGCACTCGCCGCATTCGCAACGCGCTGCTGGGCGCGACCGCCCTGACGATGGCCGCCGGCGCGGCCGCCGCAAAGGACACCGGCTACCTGTTCGTCAGCAGCGAGAAGGACAATGTCGTCACGGTGCTGGACGGCAAGACCTACGAGGTCGTCAAGCAGATCGGCACCGCCGAGCGGCCGCGCCACCTGATGTTCAACGCGGACCGGACCCAGATCTACGCCGCCTGCGGCGACGGCGACGCCATCGATGTGATCGATGTCGCCAGCCTGGAGCTGGTGGACCGGATCGACGCCATCAGCGACCCGGAGGCGTTCGACATGAGCGCCGATGGCGGGACCATGTACATCTCGCTGGAGGACGACGCGAAGCTCGGCATCCTCGATCTCGACGCCTATTTCGCCGGGCGCGGGGAGATGCCCGAACTCGTCGTCGCGGCGCCGTCCCCCGAGGGCGACGACGATGACGACGACGATGACGACGACGATGACGACGACGACGATGACGATGACGATGACGACGACGATGACGACGACGACGACAGCGGTCTCGCCGATGTGCCCGGCCTGACGACGATCGAGACCGGGCCGGAGCCGGAAGGCATCCTGGTCCATCCCGACGGCAAGATCGTTTACGTCACCTCGGAGGTCGCCAACCTCGTCCATGTGATCGACATCGAGGCCGGCGCGATCGCCCAGAACGTGGTCGTCGGCAACCGGCCGCGCCGCTTCGCGCTGACGCCGGACGGCTCGGAACTCTGGGTCACCAACGAGTTGAGCGCCTCGGTCACCGTGCTCGACACCGCCGACTACAGCGAGAAGGCGACGCTCGAGTTCCTCCCCCGCGGCATGAGGCCGTCGGATGTGACGCCCGTCGGCATCGCGATGACCGCCGACGGCAAGACCGTCGTCGTCGCGCTCGGCCGCGCCAACCATGTCGCCTTCGTCGACGCCGCGACGCGCGAGATCGAGGACTACGTGCTGGTGGGCGAGCGGGCCTGGAACACGACCCTGACCCGCGACAATTCGCTGCTCTATGTCGCCAACGGGTTGAGCGACGACATCACCGTCATCGACATGGCCGACCGCTCGGTGGTGAAGTCGATCCGGGTCGGCCGCGTGCCCTACGCGGTGCTTGTCGATGACTAGGCTTCTCGCCGCGCTGGCCCTGGCGGTCGCGCTCCCGGTCCTCGCGGTTTCCGCGGGGGCCGGGGCGGCGCTGGCGGCCGAGAAGTTCACGATCGGCTACCTGCAGCTGAAGAAGGACCCGCGCTATCTCGAATCGCGGGCCTTCGCCCGCTACCTCGCCGAGCCGCTGGGCCGGCCCTATCCCGGCGCGCGGGTGGCGATGGACGAGATCAAGTTCCACGGCGTGCAGGCCGGCGTCGAGTTCCGCCTGAAGCGCAAGAAGCGCAAGAACGCGGCCTCGCTCGCCAAGGCGGTCCGCAAGATGGCGGAGAAGGACGGGGCCCGCTTCTTCGTCGCGGACCTGCCGGGCGACGCGCTCGGCGAACTGGCGGCGGCGACGGCCGGCATGGACATCCTGCTGCTCAACGTCTCGGCCCGCGACGACCGGCTGCGCGGGGAGGGGTGCCACGCCCACCTGCTGCACATCGTCCCCAGCCACCGCATGGCGATGGACGCGCTTTCGCAGTTCCTCTCCTTCAAGCGGTGGCGCGAGGCGCTCGTGCTGGAAGGCCCGACGGAGGCGGACAAGGCGCTCGCCGACGCCTTCCGCGCCTCGGCGGCGAAGTTCCGCCTCGACATCGTGGAGACCCGCGCCTTCACGCCGAGCAACGACCCGCGCGAGCGCGACCGCAACAACGTGGTGCTGCTGACCGGCGGCGTGGACTACGACGTGATCTTCGTCGCCGATTCGGACGGGGAGTTCGCCCGCGACGTGCCCTACCATTCGGTGCTGCCCCGCCCCGTCGTCGGCTCGGCGGGCCTGACGGGCGCGGCCTGGCACTGGTCGTGGGAGCGGCACGGCGCGCCGCAGCTGGAGAACCGCTTCCGGCGCGAGGCGGGCCGCCAGATGCGCGACTTCGACTGGTCCGCCTGGATGGCCGTGAAGGCGGTCGCCAAGGCGGTGCAGGGCACGGCCTCGGCCGATTTCGCGACGCTGCGCGACTTCCTGCTCGGCGACGAGATCGAGATCGACACGGTGAAGGGCAACCCGTCGCGGTTCCGGCCGTGGAACAACCAGCTGCGCCAGCCGATGCTGATCTCGCGGCAGAACTGGGTGGTGAACCGCGCCCCGATGAAGGGGTTCGAGCACCGGCTCGACGACCTCGACACGCTCGGCATCGACGAGGCCGAAAGCCGCTGCCGGTTCGATTAGGCGTCCGCCGCCGCGGCTCCGGCCCCCGGCGCGGGGCCGGCGTCGCGGCGCGGACAAAATCTTTTGCGATTCAATCGGTTTTCGCGTAGTGTGAACCGTCTTCGTCAACGCGCCGGCGGAAACGCCCCGCCGGCCGTGTTCGGGAGGCGGCCATGGTCGCGTCGCGACTCGCCCGAATCCTCCGCCGCGCCGCCGCGCGCGGCCTCCGCGCGCTCGCCCTCGGCGCGCTCGCGCTGTGCGCCTTTCCGGCCGATGGCGCCGCCGCGCCCTCGGAAAACGGCGCCTGGGCGGAGCGCCCGGCGCTGCCCGTCGCCCGGCCGCGCCGCTCGCCGGACATCCTCTCCGCCGACGACATCGCGCGCTACCGCCGCGTCTTCGCGCTCCAGGAGGACGGCCGCTGGCGCGAGGCGGCCAGGGTCGTCGCGGCGCTGGAGAACAATGTGCTGATGGGCCACGTCCAGGCCCAGAAATACCTGCACCCGACGAAATATCGCTCGAAATACAAGGAGTTGCTGCTCTGGATGCGGTCCTACGCCGACCATCCCCAGGCGCCGCGCATTTACCGCCTCGCCGTGAAGCGCCGGCCGAAGGGCTGGAAGCCGCCGCCGCCGCCCAACGGCCGGATGCTGCGCGTCGGCGGCCGGGAGGCGTCGGCGGAGCCGCCGGACTATGTCTCCCCCCGCAAGCGCTCGGCGGCGGTCCGCCGCGAGGTCCGGGCGCTGCGCAAGCAGATGCGGGCGCGCATCCGCCGGGGCTGGCCCACCGGCGCCTACCGCGTCCTGCGCTCGAAGGCGGCGCGCCGCGTCCTCGATCCGGTCGAGACCGCGCTGGCCCGCGCCGAGATCGCGCGCGGCTATTTCGCCTTCGGCAAGGACGGGCTGGCGCTCGAACTCGCCGGCAAGAGCATCGCCGAGGATTCGCGGGCCATCCCGGTGGCGGCCTGGACCGGCGGCCTCGCGGCGTGGCGCCAGGGCGATTTCGCGCGCTCGGAGCGGATGTTCGCCGCGCTCGCCACCTGGATCGAGGCGCCGCCGCCGGCGCGCGCGGCCGGCGCCTACTGGGCGCACCGGGCGAGCCTCAGGATGCGCCGCCCCCGGGAGGCGAACCGCTGGCTCGCCCAGGCGGCGACCGTGCCGGGCAGCTTCCACGGCCTGCTGGCGCGCCGGGCGCTCGGCGTCGAGACGCCGCTCGACTGGAGCCTGCCGCCGGTTTCCGGCGACCGCCTCGACGAACTCCTCGCCATCCCCGGCGCGCGCCGCGGCCTCGCGCTCGCCGCCGTCGGCCGGCACGGCGACGCGGAGCGGGAGTTCCGCATGGTCTTCGCCGCCGCGCCCGAACGCCTCCAGCCCGTCGTCATGGCGATCGCGGCGCGGAACGGGATGCCCGGCCTCGCGATGCGCGCCGCCGACATCCTGCGGGCGAGGGGGCATCGCCCCTACTACGCCGCGCTGTTCCCCCTCCCGCCCTGGCGCGCCGGGCTGGCGGCGGGCGTCGATCCGGCGCTGCTCTACGCCGTGATCCGCCGGGAAAGCCAGTTCGACGCGCGCGCCCGCAGCCGCCGCGGCGCGAGCGGCCTGATGCAGCTGATGCCGCGCACGGCGGCCTCGGTCGATCCCGGCGGGACGCTGCGCCGCGCCGCCGGCCGCCGGCCGCTGTTCGATCCGGAGGTCAATGTCGCCCTCGGCGCCCGCTACGTGCGCCGCCTGCTCGACCTGGAGACGGTGGGCGGCGACCTGTTCAAGATGCTCGCCGCCTACAACGCCGGGCCGGGAACCCTGCGCAAATGGGAGCGCGAGGTGGACTACAAGGACGACCCGCTGTTCTTCATCGAGGCGATCCCCTCGCCGGAGACCCGCGGCTTCGTCGAGGGCGTGCTGCGGAACCTGTGGATGTACCGGATGCGCCGCGGCGAGCCGGCCCCCAGCCTGAACCGGGTCGCCGCCGGCGGCTGGCCGCGCTACGAATCGGTGGACGGCGTTTCGGCGGAAGGTTGGAGCCATGCCGGGAATCGATGAAACGCGCCCCTTCGTTCCGGTCAACATCGCCGTGCTCACGGTCTCGGACACGCGCGGCCCGGAGGACGACCGTTCCGGCGACCTGCTGGTCGCGCGGCTGGAGGGCGACGGCCACGTGCTCGCGGCCCGCGCCATCGTCCGCGACGAGATCGACGGGATCGCCGCCCGGCTGCGCCGGTGGATCGCCGATCCCGGCATCGACGCGGTGGTCTCCACCGGCGGCACCGGCGTCACCGGCCGCGACGTGACGCCGGAGGCGTTCCGCTCCGTCTTCGAGAAGGAGATCGAGGGGTTCGGCGAACTGTTCCGCTGGATCGGCTACGAAAAGATCGGGACCTCGACGATCCAGTCGCGCGCCGTCGCCGGCGTGGCGGGCGGGACCTACCTGTTCGCGCTGCCCGGCTCCACCGGCGCCTGCCGCGACGGCTGGGACGGCATCCTGCGCAACCAGCTCGACATCCGCTTCCGGCCCTGCAACTTCGTCGAGATCATGCCGCGCCTGCGCGAGCACGAACTGTTCGGCCGCGCCTCCTGACCGCCCCGTCCGGCAGGTCCGCCGCCTCGTCCACGTCCGAAAGCGTCTCCAGCAGGGCGACGCGCCGGCCCGGCCCGAGCGCCGCCAGCGTGTCGGCCAGCGCGTGGCGGCTCGACCAGCGCACCGGGGCCAGCGGCGGAAGCGCGCGCCGCCCGCTCGTTCCGATCGCCCAGTAGCCGCCGTCGGACGCCGGGCCGATGGCGATCCCGGCCCGGCCCAGCGCGCGGAAACCGGCGCGGACATGGCGCGCGTCCAGGTCCGGGATGTCGCTCCCCACCAGCAGGACCGGCCCGGGTCCGGGAAGCGCGAGCGCGCGGCGCATCCGCCGGCCGAGGTCGCCGCCGCCCTGGCCCCGCGCCGTCCAGCCCGCCGGCCGGGGGAAGCGGAACCGCGCGCGGTCCGGCGCCACCAGCAGCCAGCGCTTCCACGGGCCGGGCGGCCCCAGCCGGCGCAGCAGCGCCGCCAGCTGCCGGCGATACCAGAACGCCGCCCCGACGGCGCCGAGGCCGCGCGCCAGCCGCGTCTTCGTCCGCCCGACCCTCGGTTCGCGCGCGAAGACGACCAGGTGGCGCGGCGGCCGCATCGCCCCGCCCGGCCCTAGCCGTAGAGCCGGGCGATTCGCCGGGGCGGCACCCCGAGCAGGAACAGCGCCAGGCAGAACAGGTTGCGCGCCGGCCGGGCGAGCCAGCCGTCGCGGCGGTAGCGGGCGGCGGAGGTGACCGCGCGCGCCTCCAGCGGCGCGATGCGCCGCCGCCCGATCCGGCGCGCCAGGTCGACATCCTCCATCAGCGGCCAGTCCCGGTGGCCGCCGAGCCGGTCGTGCAGGCGGCGGTGGACCAGCAGCCCCTGGTCCCCGTAGGGCAGGCCGAGCCGGCGCACGCGCCAGCGCACGATCCGCTCCATCCGCCGGGCCGCCGGCGCGTCGTCGTCCAGCGCGAAGGCGAAGACGGCGGCCCGCTCCCGGTTGCGCGGGTCGGCCGCGAAGCCGGCCGCCTCCGCCGCCCAGCCGGGTTCGAGCACGGTGTCGGCGTGCAGGAACAGCAGCCACTCCCCGCGCGCCGCCCGCGCCCCGGCGGCGAGTTGCGTCCCGCGCCCGCGCGGCGCCGACAGCACCCGCGCGCCGAGGCCGGCCGCGACCTCGGCCGAACCGTCGCGCGATCCGCCGTCCGCGACCACGATTTCGAGGTCGAAGCCCGCCCCGGCCGCCGGTTCGAGGGCGGCCAGCACCGCCGGCAGCGTCCCGGCCGCGTCGAGGACGGGAACGACCGCCGACAGGACCGGCCGGCGCGCCCCGGCCGCCGCCTCCCGCCTTCCGCCGGTCTCTCGCGCCATGCCGGGGAGTCTCCGTCGCGCGCGGTCCCGGCCGCGGACCGGACGGGTTCCGCCGGCGACTGTGGGGCGCGGCGCGCGCGCGCGCAACCCCGCGCTGGGCGCGGGGAACCCCGTATGTTTACATACCATGGCGCCTCGCACACACTATCGGGGGAGGCGGCCCGCCGCCCGCGGCGGCGCGATCCGGCGGCGGGACGGGGAAATCGCGCCCGGCGGCGCGGCGGCGCCCGAAAAACCGCGCTCGCCCGTCCATAAGGGGATCGAGGGCCGGCGTCCGGCCCGATACGGGAGGGAAGGGAAGATGACCCACGGGTTCCGAGGCGTTCGCGCCGGGGCGCGGCGGCGATGAGCGGCGTCGCGGCCGCGCTGGCGGCGCTCGGCGGCGGACCGGCCGACGAGGAGGTGGTCCATGTCCTGCAGTCGCTCCGCGATTCGGCGAGCGCGGCCGGCCCGCGCTACGACGAGCGGACGATGCGCGCCCTGACGCGGACGATCGTCGCGCGGGCCTACGCGCCGACCCTGCTGGAGCTTTCGCACCTGCTGGGGCCGGCGGAGCGCCTCGGCGGGCGGTACGGGGCGGCCGGGTTCTTCTGGGGCGTCGAGCCGGCCCGGCCCGCCGGCTTCCGCGCGGCCGCCGAAGCCGCGCCGCCGTCGCCCGGCTGGTCGCCGGAGGCGACCGGGATCGCCATCCGCTACGGCGACGGCGCCTTCGTGGCGCATTACGGCCGGATGCCGCTGCTGGCCGCGCTTTACGAATTCCTGGTCGTCGCGATCGGCTACGAGGCGGTCGCGGCCGCCGCGCGGCGCCCGATGACGCGGGCGGCGGCGGAGGCGCGCGCCGGCGCCCTCTCCCGCGCGCTCTACGCCTGGCTGCGCGGGCGCCTGCCGACGGCGACCCACCAGCGCCTGCACCGGCGGATGGTCGCGCACCTGGTCCGCGAACGGGGGCCGGAGTTCCGGCTGGAGGATGTGGACGACGCGGCGGTGCTCTCCTTCTGGGCCGGGGGCGGTTTCCCGGACCGGGCCGGGGAGGTCCGGTCCTACCGCGCCGTGGCGCTGGCCTTCCTGCGGTTCCGCCGCGCCTTCCGGTCCGCGCTGGAGCGGCGCGCGCTGGCGGACGCCATGGCGATCGGGCCGGACCGGGCGGCCGGGGAGGTCGATCCCGGCGCCGCCGAACCCGCCGCGCCGGGCTGGGAGGAGGAGCCGGACCGGCTGGAGGCGCTGGAGGCCGCGCCGCTGTCGGCGATCGCCTTCCTCAACAAGCGCGAGCGCGAGCGGATCGGCCCGCTCGCGCGCCACGGGGCCGACGCGGCGGCGCTGGCGCTCACGATCGTGCGGGCGGGCGTGTTCGGCGACCTGCAGGCGCGGCTGACCGAGGCGCGGCGGCGCGGCGGCGGCCGGCGCCGCATGGCCGCGGCGATCCGCGACGGTCCGGCGGAAACCTACGCCGCCCGCCTGGCCGCCCTCGAGGCGATCGCCGACCGGCTGGCGCTGTGCCGGCTCGCCTGCCTGCATGTGCTGCTGCGCCACCGGATGCCCGACGCCGTGGCGCTGTTGCGCGACCTGTTCCCCGACGCCGATCTCGGCCCGGCGGCGGCCGCGGCGCGCGAGGGCCGGCGCGGGTTCGCCGAGGCGCCGCCGATCCGGCCGGACGCCCTGCTCGACGGGCTGGCGCGGCCCGGTTCGCCGGCCGCGGCCGAGGGGCGCGAAGCGGCGCGCGCCTTCGCGCGGGTCTCGCGCCGGGGTTTCGGCGAGGCCGAGGCCGCCGATCCGGCCCATGCCGACCTGTTCCGCCGCGCGGTTCCGCTGCTGGAGGGCCTCGCCGCCGCGCTGGCGGCGTTCCTCGCCCGCGCCCGCGCCGCCCTTCCGCCGGACGCCCGCGCCGCCGCCTTCGAGCGCGACCGGGCCGTCTTCGCCCGTGTCTTCCGCGAAAGCTACGGAGCCAGCGATGACTGATTCCTGGAACGACCTGACGCCGGCCGAGCGGGATTTCGCGGCCGGGGCCTTCGAGGCCGCGTCCGCCGCCGAGGACCTGCTGGAGCGGGCGCGGGCCGGCCCCGGACCGGCGCTTTCGGCCCGCGCGGCGTTCGCGCTGGCGGCGGACCCGGACCTGGAGCTGGACCGGGCGGCGGCCGAGGCGCTGCGCGCCGCGCCCGGCCTCGCCGAACTGTTCGAGGGGCTGGTCCGCCGCTCCGCCGTCGCGGCCTTCCCGGCGGCGGCGGCCGCGGCCGGCGGCGGCGCGCTCGACCGGCGGCTGGCGGACGGGTTCCGCGTCCGGCTCGTCCCCTCGCGCTCGACGCCGGGCCAGACCTACGCGATCGTCGATCCGCCGCCGGGCCGGGAGCGGCCGGTCGAGACGCTCTTCGTCCTGCGGCCCGGCGCGGCGCCGGCGAAGTTCCGGCTGCCGCCGCCCGTGGACGGGCGCATCCAGGTGCTGGCCGAGTCGGATTCGGAGCTGGTCGTCGGTCTCGGCGATCCCGACGCGGAAGTGTTCCTGCGGTGACGGCCTCGCGGAACGGCGCGGACGGCCCGCTCGTCGGCGTGGCGATCGGCACCACGCGGGGGCCGTCCGTCGTGCTGCGGATCGCCGAGGAGGCGCCGGAGGTGCGCTCCGTCGTCTGCCTCGGCCGGACGACGCGCGCCCTGCCGATCAGCCCGGCCTACGACGCCTTCACCCGCCGCCCGACCGGCGTGATCGAGCGGGAACTCGGCCACGGGGCCTTCCGCGCCGATGTCTCGGCCCGGATCGACGGCGGCGAAAGCTGGCAACTGGGCTTCTACCTCGCGCACCGGCTCGCCGCCGCCGGCCGCCTTGCCGGGGCCGGGGAGACGCCCGGCCGGTGGATATGGGCCACCGGCGCGCTCGACGGCGAACTCGCGATCGGCCCGGTCGCGGAGGTGGCGCGCAAACTGGCGAACTCCGCCGACTGGCTGGCGGCGCGGACGCGGGAGGGCGCGGCGGTCGCGGTGGTCGCGCCGGAGGACGCGGCAAGGCTGCTGGAGGCGGCGGACCTGCCGGCGGGCGCGACCGCGATGGCCGAGTCGGGGGTCGAGCGCGTGCTCGCCGGCATCGGGCTGCCGCCGCCGGCCGCCGCCGCGACGGCCGGCGCGCGGCGCCCGGAACGGGCCGCGCCGCCCCGGCCGGGCGGGCGCAAGCGCCGCCGCGCCGCGACGGCGGCCGCGCTCGCGCTGGTCCTGGCGGGCGCCGGCGCGGCCGTCTGGGCCGCCCGGCTGCCGCCCTTCGACCCGCTCCCGGACCGGGCGGCGCCGGGACCGTCCGCCGCCGCGCCGGCGGCGGCGCCCGCGGTCGCCATCGAGTGGCGCGTCGCCCGCCCGGCCCCGGGCGGCGATTGCGGCGGGCCGGCCGGCCCGGAGGAGCCGGCGGCGGGCGCGACGGTCGAGGGGCGGGCCTGCCGCCTGGTCGCGGCGGCGGTCAACCGCTCGGACGCGGCCGTCTTCGTCGAACTGGCGGCCGGGTTTTCGGCGCTGGACCATATCCGCCCCGGCCGGCGGCGCGCCGACATCCGGCGCGGCGCGGTGGCGCCGGGCGGGCGGCTGGAGCTTCCGCTCGTCCCGCCGGAACGGATCGGCCCCGGTTTCGCGGCGCGGGCCGTGGCGCTCGCCGCCCCGGCGGGCGCGGAGGGGCCGGAACGCGCCGCCGCCAGCCTGCTGGACGGAAGGGCGGCCGCGCCCGCCGGCGGCGCGCGGACCGTTTCCGAACTGCGCCTCGCGCCGGCCGGACTCCCCGCCCCGGCGCCGTGAACGCGCGTTTCCCGCCGCGTCAGGGCCGGTGGAAGCCGACGATCTCCTGCGCCTCGCGCACGATCGGCCGGGCGATTTCCCGCGCCTTCTCGACCCCGCGTGCGAGGATGGCGTCCACCTCGTCCGGCGCGGCCATCAGCCGCTGCATCTCGTCGCCGATCGGGCCGAGCGCGTCCACCGCCAGGTCGGAAAGCTCCGCCTTGAACGCGCCGAAGCCCTTGCCCGCGAACTCGGCGAGCACATCGTCGACCGAGCGGTCCGACAGAGCCGCGTGGATGGAGACCAGGTTGCGCGCCTCCGGCCGCGCCTCCAGCTCCGCCGCCGTTTCGGGCAGCGGGTGCGGATCGGTCTTGGCGCGGCGGATCTTGCGGGCGATGTCGTCCGGGCCGTCGGTCATGTCGATGCGGGAGTAGGCCGACGGGTCCGACTTGCTCATCTTGCTGGTCCCGTCGCGCAGGCTCATCACGCGCGCCGCCTCGGCCTGGATGCGCGGTTCGGGGAGCGGGAAGAACGCGACCCCGAACATCGAGTTGAACGCCTGCGCGATGTCGCGGGAGAGTTCGATATGCTGTTTCTGGTCCTCGCCCACCGGCACGTCGGTCGCCTTGTAGGCCAGGATGTCGGCGGCCTGCAGGACCGGGTAGGTGTAGAGGCCGACCGTGGCGCCCTCGCGGTCCGCGCCGGCCTTTTCCTTGAACTGCGTCATCCGGTTGAGCCAGCCGAGCCGGGCGACGCAGTTGAACAGCCAGGCGAGTTCGGCGTGCTGCGGGACCTGGCTCTGGTTGAAGAGGATGCAGCGTTCGGGGTCCACGCCGCCGGCGACGACGCCCGCCGCCACCTCGCGCGTCGCGCGCCGCAACTCGGCCGGGTCCTGCGGCACGGTGATCGCGTGCAGGTCCACGACGCAGAAGATGCAGTCGTAGTCCTTCTGCATCCGCGCCCAGTTGCGGATCGCGCCGAGGTAGTTGCCGAGATGGAGGTTTCCCGAGGGCTGGATGCCCGAGAAGATGCGGTCCATGGCAAGCGGTTCCTCGCGGTGTCGCGCCGGGCGCGGGGCGTGGCCGGGGTTATCGCGGCGCCGCCCGTCCCGGTCAAGGGCGCCGGCGGCGGAAGGCGGCGCGCAACTCGCCGGGCCGCGCGGCCCCGAACAGCAGCGCCGCCCCGGCGTAGACCGCCGCGCCGCCGAGCACCAGCAGCGCGAGCGCGCCCGCCGCCGCCCACGGCCCGCCGTCGAGCCAGGGGCCGAGCGGCCCCGCCGCCCCGGCCAGCGCCGCCGCCATCGCCAGCGCCGCCGCCGCCATGCGCGGCGCCCGCGCGGCCGCCCGGCGGTCGATCCCCTGGCCGCGCCGGCGCGCCAGCGCCGCCAGCGCCGCCGCGTTCGCCCAGGCCGAGGCCGCCGTCGCCATCGCCAGCCCGACATGGGCGTAGTAGCGCATCAGCACCAGGTTCAGCGCGAGGTTGAGCACCACCGCGGCCGCCGCGACCTTCACCGGCGTCGCGGTGTCCTCGCGCGCGAAAAACCCGGTCTGGAGCACCTTGACCGCCACGAAGGCCGGCAGCCCGGCGGCGTAGGCGGCGAGCGCGGCGGCGGTGTTGCGCGCGTCGCCCTCCCCGAAGGCGCCGCGCTGGAACAGGACCTCGACGACCGGCCCGGCCAGCACGGCGAGGCCCGCCGCCGCCGGCAGGGTCAGCAGCATCCCGACCTCCAGCGCCCGGTCGCGCGCCTCGTCCGCCGCCGTCGCGCGGCCGCCGCGCACCTCGCGCGACAGCGCCGGCAGCAGCGCCGTGCCCAGCGCGACGCCGACGACGCCCAGCGGCAGCTGGTTCACCCGGTCGGCGTAGTAGAGGAACGAAACCGACCCCCCCGGCAGCAGCGACGCCAGCACCAGGTCGATCAGCAGGTTGACCTGCACCACCGCCGCGCCGAGCATCGCCGGCAGCATCAGGCGGAACAGCCGCGCGATCCGGGGCGTCCAGCGCGGAAACCGCCAGCGCGGCGCCGCGCGCGCGCGCCGCCCGGCCGCGCGGAGCCAGAGGAACTGCGCCAGCCCGGCCGCCGCCACGCCCCAGGCCAGCGCATGGCCCGGCGTCTCCAGCGCGCCGGCGAAGGCGGCCAGCGCCGCGACCAGGACCAGGTTCAGCAGGATCGGCGCGGCGGCGAAGGCGGCGAACCGCCCGAGCCCGTTCAACACGCCGCCGTAAAGCGCCGTCAGCGAAATCAGCGGGAGGTAGACGAAGGCGATCCGGGTGAACTCGACGGCGAGGTCGAAACGCTCCGGCGTGTCGGCGAAGCCGGGGGCCATGACGGTCATGACCTGGGGCATGAACAGCACCGCGCCGGCCCAGAGCGCGAACAGCGCCGCCGCCATCGCGGCCTGCGCCTCGGCGGCGAAGGCCATCGCGGCGGCCCGGCCGCGGCTCTCCAGCAGGCCGGAGAACATCGGCACGAAGGCGACCGTGAACGACCCCTCGGCCGTCAGCCGCCGGAAGAAATTCGGCAGCTTGAAGGCGACGAAGAAGGCGTCGGCGACCGGCCCGGCCCCCAACACGGCGGCGATCAGCACATCGCGGACGAAGCCGGTCGCCCGGCTGGCCATCGTGAAGCCGCCGACGGTGGCGGCGGCCCGGAGCACGGACACGGCCGGGACCCGGACGGTTCGGCCCGCCGCGCGGCGCCGGGCGCGGCGCTATTCGGCGGCTTCCCGGCGGGGGCGGCGCGCCGCCCGGCCCGCTTCGCGCGCCGGCGTCTTGCGCCCTCGCGCCGCCGGGGCCGCCGCGCCCGCCGGGGCCGGCTCCAGTTCGGCGAAAATCCGCTCGCGGACCGCCTCCAGCTTGCGCTCGTCGCGGAGCTTCAGGCCGAACAGGTCCTTGACGTAGAACACATCGACGATGCCGGCGCCGTAGGTGGAGATTTTCGCCGAGGAAATCTGCAGGCTCTCCCGGGCCAGCGCGCGGGTGAGCCGGTGCAGCAGGCCGGGCCGGTCCGTGCCGTTGACCTCGATCACGGTGTGGGTCGCGCTCGCCTTGTTGTCGACCAGCACGCGCGGCGCCACCGTCATGCCCCGGGCGCGCTTCGGCAGGCTCGCGGGCCGCTCGGCGAGGATGCGCGCCAGTTTCAGCTTGCCGCGGATCGCGCGGTCCACCGCCGTCTCCAGGCGCGCCAGCATGTCCGGCTCGTCGAAGGCGCGCCGCCGGATGTCCTGTATCCAGAAACTGTCGAGCGCCATGCCGTCGCGCGTCGTCGCGATGCGGGCGTCGACGATGTTGGCGCCGATGGAGGCCATCGCGCCGGCGATGCGGGAGAACAGGCCGGGATGGTCGGCGGTGTAGACGGTGACCTCCGTGACCTCGCGGAACCCGTCGATCCGGGCGTCCACGGTGAGCGGGCGGCCCTCGGCGTCGGCCGCGCGGACCAGCCGGGCGTGGCGCTCCAGCGTCCCGATGTCGCGGCCGAGCCAGTAGGCGGGATAGCCGCGCGCCTCGTGGGCGGCGATCGCCTCGTCGTCCCAGTCGGACAGCGCGGCCCGCAACTCGGCCCGCGCCGCCGCCGCCCGGGCGTCGCGGCCGCCGGCGACGGTCTCCCCCGCCAGCGCCTCCTCGGCGCGCCAGTACAGGTCGCGCAGCAGCGCCGCCTTCCAGCCGTTCCAGACATTCGGCCCCACCGCCCGGATGTCGGCGACGGTCAGCACCAGCAGCAGCCGCAGCCGCTCCGGCGACCGCACGATCTCGGCGAAATCGGCGATCGTCTTGGGGTCGTTCACGTCGCGCTTGAAGGCGGTGTTGCTCATCAGCAGGTGCCAGCGCACCAGCCAGGCGACGGTCTCGGTCTCCTCCCCGGTCATGCCGAAGCGGGGGCAGAGCCGGCGCGCCACCTTCTCGCCGAGGATCGAATGGTCGCCGCCCCGTCCCTTGGCGATGTCGTGCAGCAGCGCCGCCACGTAGAGTTCGCGGCGCGAGATCACCTTGTGGACCACCTCGCTCGCCACCGGCGCGATTTCCGCCAGTTCGCCGCGCTCGATGCGGTGCAGGACGCCGAGCATGACCAGCGTGTGCTCGTCCACCGTGTACACATGGTACATGTCGTACTGCATCTGCGCCACGACGCGCCCGAAATCGGGCACGAAGCGGCCGAAAATCCGCGCCTCGTTCATCCGCCGCAGCACCCGTTCCGGGTCCTTGGGGGAGGTCAGGATTTCGAGGAAGACGCGGTTGGCCTCCGGGTCGTTGCGCAAGGCCGCGTCGACGCGCTTCAGGCTCGCGGCGGCCAGCCGCAGCACGTTCGGGTGGAACTCCAGGCCGTTCTCGTGGGCGATATGGAAGACGCGGACCAGGTTGACCGGGTCGCGCTCGAAGGCGTCGTCGCGGGCGGCGTTCAGGCGGTCGCCGTCGAGCCGGAAATCGCCCCATTGCCGCTCGCCGCGCCAGAACCGGAACAGCCGCAGCCGGGGCCGGCGGCGGTGTTCGGCCTCGATGGCGGCGCAGAAGACGCGGGTGAGGTCGCCCACGTCCTTCGCCGTCAGGTAGTAGTGCTTCATGAAGCGCTCGACCGCCGCCGCGCCGGCGCGGTCGGTGTAGCCGAGCCGCGCGGCGATCTCGCGCTGGAGATCGACGGTCAGCCGCTCCTCGGCGCGGCCGGCGAGGTAGTGCAGGTGGCAGCGGATCGTCCACAGCCGCTTCTGCGCGCGGGCGAAGCGGCGCGCCTCGGCGAGCGGGAGCACGCCCTTGTCCACCAGGGCGCCGGGCCGCTCGACCCGGTAGACGTATTTGCCGATCCAGAACAGCGTGTGGAGGTCGCGCAGCCCGCCCTTGCCGTCCTTGATGTTCGGCTCGATCGTGTAGCGCGAATCGCCGAACCGGCGGTGGCGCTCGTCCGATTCCTGGAGCTTGGCCTCGACGAACTCCAGCGCCGTGCCGGCCACGATCTCGGCCTGGAAGCGGGCGGCCAGCGTCTCCAGCAGCGCGCGCTCGCCGCACAGGCGGCGCGCCTCCAGCACCGAGGTGCGGATCGTCGTGTCGGCCCTGGCCTGGCGCAGGCATTCGTCGATGGAGCGGGTCGCGTGGCCGACCTTCAGGCGCAGGTCCCACAGCATGTAGAGGATCGCCTCCACCACCTGCTCGACATGCGGCGTCGGCTTGTAGGGCAGCAGGAACAGCAGGTCGATGTCGGAATGCGGCGCGATCTCGCCGCGCCCGTAGCCGCCGACGGCGACGACGCAGATCTGCTCGGCCCGCGTCGGGTTGGGCGCGCGGTAGAGGCGGGCGGTCACCGCGTCGTGGATGGCGCGGATCAGCGTGTCCATCAGCCAGGCGTGGGCCAGCACCGCCTCGGCCCCGTCGTTGCGGCGCAGGAACCGGGCCTCGATCTCCGCGCGGCCGGCCTGGAGCGCGTCGCGGACGACGGCGAGCAGCGCGGCGCGGAAGGCGGCGGCCTCGCCCGTGTCGCGCCAGGCGGCCTCGACCGCGGCCTCCAGCGCGGCCGGATCGACGATGCCGCGGCGGTCGCGCAGCTTGCGGCCGTCCGGCGCGAGGCCGTCGAGCGCCGCCGGCGCGGCGGGCGGCGGAGCGGGGACGGGTTCGGCGGTCGCGACGGTCATGGGACATCTCCCGGAAGCGTTCCGCGACCATACCCGATCCGCCGTTCCGCCGCCATCGCGCGCCCGGACCGGGGCCCGGCCGCCGCCCGCGCGAAGCGGCGTTGCGGCGCGCCCGGCGAGGGTCCATAATTCCGCGAGGCCGGCGCCGCGCGGGCTTCCCGGACCGGCCGCGAAAATTCCCTTGAGGCTTTCCCACCATATCCGGTATACTCGTGTTTCCGGCCCACAATATGTAGGCATCGCGGGCGGTTGGCGGCTTCGCGCCGACGGAACGGGGGAAGCGGGAATGAGAATCGAGCGGCGATTCACCACCGAGGCGGGCGGCCCCTACAAGGGAATCGCGTTCCGCCGCGCGGCCAGCGAAATCCGCAATCCCGACGGGTCCGTCGTCTTCCGCAACGAGGCCGTCGAGGTTCCGGACGAGTGGTCGCAGGTCGCCGCCGACGTCGTCGCGCAGAAGTATTTCCGCAAGGCCGGCGTCCCGGCGGCGACCGCGCCGGTGGACGAGCCGGGCGTGCCGGACTGGCTCCGGCGGAGCGCGCCCGACACGGCGGCGCTCGCCGCCCTGCCGGAGGACCGGCGCGAGACCGGCGAGACCAGCGCGAAGCAGGTGTTCCACCGGATGGCCGGGACCTGGACCTACTGGGGCTGGAAGGCCGGCTATTTCGACTCCGAGGCCGACGCGCGCGCCTATTACGACGAGATGGCGCACATGCTGGCCCGGCAGATGGGCGCGCCGAACTCGCCGCAATGGTTCAACACCGGCCTGCACTGGGCGCACGGGATCGACGGCCCGGCCCAGGGCCACCACTATGTCGATTACCGCACCGGCAAGGCCGTCCGCTCGAAGTCGGCCTACGAGCACCCGCAGCCCCACGCCTGCTTCATCCAGGGCGTGAAGGACGACCTGGTGAACGACGGCGGCATCATGGACCTCTGGGTCCGCGAGGCCCGGCTGTTCAAATACGGCTCCGGCACCGGCTCCAACTTCTCCAGGCTGCGGGGCGAGGGGGAGCGGCTGTCGGGCGGCGGCAGGTCCTCCGGCCTGATGAGTTTCCTGAAGATCGGCGACCGCGCGGCCGGCGCCATCAAGTCCGGCGGCACGACGCGGCGGGCGGCCAAGATGGTCGCCGTCGATATCGACCACCCGGACATCGCCCAGTTCATCGACTGGAAGGTGCTGGAGGAGCAGAAGGTGGCCGCGCTGGTGGCCGGCTCCCGGCTCGCCGCCCGCCATCTGGGCGCGGTCATGCGGGCCTGCGCCGAACGGGACGGCGCGGCGGGCGCGGACGACGGCGCGCGCCTCGACCCGAAGCGGAACCCCGCGCTCGGGCGGGCCGTCCGCGCGGCGCGCCGGTCGATGATCCCGGAGAACTACATCCGGCGCGTCATCCAGTTCGCCGGCCAGGGCTTCACGGATATCGAGTTTCGCTCCTACGACACGGACTGGGATTCGGAGGCCTATCTCACGGTCTCCGGCCAGAACTCGAACAACTCGGTCCGGGTCGGCAACGGCTTCCTGGAGGCGGTGGAGGCGGGCGGCGAGTGGCGGCTGGTCCGGCGCACCGACGGCGAGGTCGCCGAGACCGTCGCGGCGCGCGACCTGTGGGACCGGATCGCCCACGCCGCCTGGGCCTGCGCCGATCCGGGCCTGCAATACGACACCACCATCAACGAATGGCACACCTGCCCGGCGGGGGGGCGGATCGACGCCTCGAACCCGTGCTCGGAGTACATGTTCCTCGACGACACCGCCTGCAACCTCGCCTCGCTCAACCTGATGAAGTTCCTGCGCGACGACGGGCGCTTCGACGTGGCGGGGTTCGAGCACGCGGTCCGGCTGTGGACGGCGACGCTGGAGATCGCGGTGACGATGGCGCAGTTCCCGTCGCGGGAGATCGCGCGCCTGTCCTACGACTACCGCACGCTCGGCCTCGGCTACGCCAATATCGGCGGGCTGCTGATGGCCTCCGGCCTCGCCTACGACAGCGACGAGGGCCGCGAACTCTGCGCCGCCATCACCGCGACGATGACCGGCGCGGCCTACGCCGCCTCGGCCGAGATGGCGGGCGAACTCGGCCCGTTCCGGCGCTATCGCGAGAACGAGGCGCACATGCTGCGCGTGGTCCGCAACCACCGCCGCGCCGCCCGCGGCGAGACGGCGGGCTACGAGGGGCTGAGCATCCTTCCCGTCCCGCTGGACGCGGACAAATGCCCGGACGCGGGCCTGGCCGAGGCCGCGCGGCGGGTCTGGGACCGGGCGCTGGCGCTCGGCGAGGCGCACGGCTACCGCAACGCCCAGGCCACCGTGATCGCGCCCACCGGGACCATCGGCCTCGCGATGGACTGCGACACCACCGGGATCGAGCCGGACTTCGCCATCGTCAAGTTCAAGAAGCTGGCCGGCGGCGGCTATTTCAAGATCGTCAACCGGCTGGTCCCGCGGGCGCTGGAGACGCTCGGCTACGCGCCGGAGGAGATCGACGCCATCGCCCGCCACGCGGTCGGCCACGGCACGCTGGAGGGCGCGCCGGCGATCGACCGCGAGAGCCTCGCCGCCCGGGGCTTCGGCGCGGCGGAGTTCGCCAAGCTGGAGGCCGCGCTGGCCTCCGCCTTCGACATTCGCTTCGTCTTCAACAAATGGACGCTGGGCGAGGCGTTCTGCGTCGAGACGCTGGGCTTCGCGCCGGCCCGGCTCGACGACATGTCCTTCGACATGCTGGCCGAACTGGGGTTCGACAAGGCGGAGGTCGAGGCGGCCAACGCCCATGTCTGCGGCGCCATGACGCTGGAGGGCGCGCCGGGCCTGCGCGAGGAGCACCTGGCCGTGTTCGACTGCGCCTCGCCCTGCGGGCGCACGGGGACCCGCTTCCTGTCGGCGGAAAGCCACATCCGCATGATGGCGGCGGCGCAGCCCTTCGTCTCCGGCGCGATCTCCAAGACGATCAACATGCCGAACGCCGCCTCGGTCGAGGATTGCGCCGACGCCTACATGCTCTCGTGGAGGCTGGGGCTGAAGGCGAACGCGCTCTACCGCGACGGCTCGAAGCTGAGCCAGCCGCTGGCGGCGGGGCTGGTCGAGGACGAGGAGGAGCCGGAGGAGCCGATGGCGGCGCCCGCCGCCGCCAGGGCGCCCGCCATCGCCGAGCGCGTCGTCGAGCGGGTGGTGGAGAAGATCGTCGAGACCGAGCGCGCCCGGCGCGACCGCCTGCCGCACCGCCGCAAGGGCTACACCCAGAAGGCGATGGTGGGCGGCCACAAGGTCTACCTGCGCACCGGCGAGTACGAGAACGGGCGGATCGGCGAAATCTTCATCGACATGCACAAGGAGGGGGCGGCCTTCCGCTCGCTGATGAACAGCTTCGCCATCGCGGTGTCGATCGGCCTGCAATACGGCGTGCCGCTGGAGGAGTTCGTCGACTCCTTCACCTTCACCCGCTTCGAGCCGTCGGGCATGGTGACCGGCAACGACGCGATAAAGATGGCGACCTCGATCCTCGACTACATCTTCCGCGAACTGGCGATTTCCTACCTCGACCGGCACGACCTCAGCCACGCCAGCAAGGACGACCTGCTGCCCGACGCGATCGGCGGCGGCGACGGGGAATCCGGCGCCATGGCGCGGGCCGATACGGCGGCGAGCCGGGGCTATGTGCGCAACAACCTCGTGCTGCTGCGCGGCGGCGCGACCGGGACCGACGGCGGCCCGGTCGGCGGGGCGGAGGCGGTCGCGGCGGCGGCCGGGGCGGCGGGCGCGGCCGTCGCGGCGGCGGACGGCAGGCTGGCGCGCATCCGCGAGGCCCGCAGCCGCGGCTACGAGGGCGAGGCTTGCGAGGAATGCGGCAACTTCACCCTGGTCCGCAACGGCACCTGCCTGAAATGCGACACCTGCGGCGGCACCAGCGGCTGCAGCTGAGGGCCGGCGCGCCGCGCGGCCCGGCCTGCCGCGCCTCGTTGACAAGCGGCCCGCCGGGCGCGAGGCTGTCGGGGGAACGACGGAGCCGGCGGCGGGCCGCGCCGCTCGCCGCCGGACGCGAACCGCGAGGGGTTGCGCAATGAGTCTCGCCGCCGAAATCGCCCGGCCCGAAACCTCCCTCGCCTGGCGCAAATGCGAAGGCGACATGTGGTGCCTGTTCCTGAAGGTGAACCTCGACCACGAGCGTTTGCGAAACCTCGAGGGCGTCTACGTGATCTGGCACGGCGGCCGGAACCCGGCGACGGTCTATGTCGGCCAGGGCAATGTCGCCGAACGCCTGCGCGGCCATCGCGACGACATTCGCGTGTTGCGCCATGCCCACAAGGACCTTTTCGTGACCTGGGCGCCCGTCGATGGCGAAATCGCCGACGGGGTCGAAAGGTTTCTCGCCGAGCATTTGCAGCCGATAGTGGACGAAAGGCGGCCGGACCGCGCGCCCGTTCCGGTCAATTTTCCCTGGTGAAAAACAATAAACCGACAGATATTGGAGAAAAAGATAGATGTCATTTCAAGACGAGAACCGACCTAAAATCGTCATCCATCCTCCGCCTGAAATCGAGATGTATATCGTAACGGAAGACGAATTGAAAAGGATAGAAGAGCAGTTCGGACAGACCGGCCAAAGCTTCGCGTGGATGCTGACGGGGATCGGAACCGGCGTTTCGGCCCTGGCCGCGCTGGCGACCGGGAGTTTCGACGACATCTGGAAGTACGTGTTCGTGGGAATTTTCGCGGTTTGCCTTGCCGGGTCCGCGTACATGTTCCACGGATGGCGGCGGCATCGGCGGATCGCCCCGCGCGCCATCGCGGAGATTCGCGCCCGCCGCTCCGACCCCGAAAGGTGACGCCCCCTACCGCCGCCGTTTCAGCGCGCGCAGGTCGATGGCGCCGGGGGCGGCGCGGGGGTCGTCGCCCGGCGGGAAGATGCGGTGTTTCTGGATTTTCTGCGATCCCGTCTTCGGCAGGTCGTCCACGAACAGCATCCAGCCCGGCGCCTTGTAGTAGGCGAGCCGGGCGTCGCAGTGGTCGAACAGGCGCCGCGCCAGCGCCGCGTCGCCGCCCCCGGCCGCCGGCGCGCGGACGACGCAGGCGAACACCTCCTCCTCCCGCGTCTCGTCCGGCGCGGCGAGGACCGCGACCTGCGCCACCTCCGGGCGCGCCTGCAGCACCGCCTCCACCTCGGCGGCGGCGATGTTCTCGCCCGAACGGCGCACGATGTTCTTCTTGCGGTCGACGAAATGCAGCATCCCGTCCCCGGCCATGTAGACGCTGTCGCCGGTGTGGAACCAGCCGCCGCGCCAGGCGCGCTCCGTCTCCGCCTCGTCCTTCAGGTAGCCGGAGAACGCGCCGCGCCTCGGGTCCGCGGCCGAGAACCGCACGACCATCTCGCCGGTCCGGCCGGGCGGGAGCGGGTTGTCGTCCTCGTCCCGCACCTCGACCTCGACGCCCGGCCCCGGCCGGCCCATCGCGCGGGTCCCGCGCTTGCGCGGCTCCCGGTTGGCGGCGAGCACGCGGCAGGTCTCCGTCATGCCCCAGAGTTCGACCAGCGGGAAGCCGAACCGCTCCTCGAACGCCGCGTGCAGGTCCGGCTCGACGCCGGCCCCGATCCCGAACCGCACGCCGTGCGCGCGCTCCAGCGGGTCGGGCGGCAGGTTGAGCAGCATCGGCGCCACCACGCCGAGGTAGTGGATCGCGCTCGCCCGCGTCTCCGTCACGTCGCGCCACCAGGCGCGGGGATGGAAACGGTCCGGCTGGATCTGGCAGCCGCCGATCGTCATCATGCCGAACAGGGAAATGACGCCCGCGTTGATGTGGTAGAGCGGCAGGGGGTTGTACACCCGCTCCTCCCCCGGCCGGAACCCGGTCAGCCCGCCGAGGCCGGCGTACCAGGCCGCGCAGCCGAGTTCGTAGCCGTGCGAGAGCATACAGCCCTTGGGCCGCCCGGTGGTGCCGGAGGTGTAGAGCAGGCTGGCCTCGGCCGACGGCCCCGGCGGCCCGACGGCCGGCGGGCGCGCCGGCGCGGCCGGGAAGGCGTCGCCCCCGTCCTCCAGCCGCCAGAGCGCCGCGCCCGTCCCCGCCTCGGCCAGCGCGGCCCGGGCGGTGTCCTCGTGCCGCGCCAGGTGGACGAGCAGCGCCGCCTCCGAATGCGCCAGCAGGTAGGCCAGCTCGCCCGGCCGGTAGTCCGGGTTGACCGGGACGCAGGAGACGCCGAGCTCGTTGAGCGCGAGGCGGTGCCACAGATGCTCCGGCCGGTTGTCGAGCGCGACCGCCACCCGGTGCCCGTGGCCGTATCCCGCCTCGCGGTAGCGCGCCGCCAGCGCGGCGACGGCGCGCGCCGCGCCCGCGTAGGACATCTCGAACCCGTCCTCCAGGTAGCCCCGGCCCGGCGCGGCCGGAACCGCGAGGAAGGGCCGGTCCGGCCAGCGCTCCACGGTCCGGCGGAAGGCCTCCGGGATCGTGCTGGCGAGCGCCCGTTCGAAATCCGGCGTCGTCACGGCCCGGCCGGCGCGATGGTGTCCACGAAGCGGACCGGCCGGCCGGCGGGCGGACCGAGCGCCTCGCCGTCGCGCATGACGACCCGCCCGCGCAACACGGTGGCGACCGGCCAGCCGACGACGCGCGTTCCGTCGAAGGGCGTCCAGCCGCATTTGCTGGCGATCCACTCGTCGGCGATCTCGCGTTCCGCGGCGAGGTCGACGATGGCGAAATCGGCGTCGTAGCCGGCCGCGATCCGGCCCTTGCCGGCGATCCCGAAAACCCGCTGCGGCCCGGCCGAGGTGAGGTCCACCAGCCGCTCCAGCGAGAGGCGGCCCTTGTTCGCGTGGTCCAGCAGCAGGGGCAGCGTGGTCTGCACGCCGGGCATCCCGCTGGGGCTGGAGGGGTAAGGCCGCTCCTTCTCCTCGACCGTATGGGGCGCGTGGTCGGAGCCGACGACATCGACGGTCCCGTCGCGCACCGCCGCCCACAGGCCCTCGCGATGGCCGGCGTCGCGCACCGGCGGGTTCATCTGCGCGAAGGCGCCGAGCCGCTCGTAGCATTCCGGCGCCGCCATGGTGAGGTGGTTCGGCGTGACCTCCACCGTCGCCAGGTCGCGCTCGGCGGCGAGGAGCGCCATCTCGTCCCGCGTCGAGATGTGCAGCACATGCACCCGCCGCCCGGCCGCGCGGGCGATGTCGAGCAGGCGGCGCGTCGCCCGGACGGCCGACTCCACGTCCCGCCAGTCGGGATGGGCGGCCGGCCCGTCCGCGCCGGTCGCGATCGGCTGGCGCGCGACGAGCCGGTCCTCGTCCTCGGCGTGGACCGACACCCGCCGCGTCCCGTTGGCGAGCACGGCGGCGATCGTCTCGTCGTCGCGGGCGAGCAGCGTGCCGGTGGAGCTTCCCATGAAGATTTTCACCCCGGCGCAGCCCGGCAGGCGCTCCAGTTCGGCGAGGCGGTGGGCGTTTTCGGCGTTGCCGCCCATGAAGAAGGCGTGGTCGCACCACGCGCCCGCGGCCGCGCGGGCGAGCTTGTCCGCCAGCGTCGCCTCGTCCAGCGTCAGCGGGCTGGTGTTCGGCATTTCGAAGATCGAGGTGACGCCGCCCAGGATCGCGGATTTCGTGCCGTGGGCGATGTCCTCCTTGTGCTCCAGGCCGGGTTCGCGGAAATGCACCTGGCTGTCGACGACGCCGGGCAGCACATGCAGCCCCGCCGCGTCGAAGGTCTCGGCGGCCCGGCCGGCCAGCGCTCCGGGCGCGGCGAGCGCGGCGATCCGCCCGCCGGAGACGCCGATGTCGGTCTCCGCGAGGCCGCCGGGCGTCATCGCCCGGCCGTTGACGATCGCGAGGTCGAAGCCGTCCGCCATGTCCTCCGCTCCCCCGGCCGCGCGGTCCCGGACCGCCCGGCTAAAGCTCCTTGCCCCGCAACTCCTCGCGCAGGCGGGCGGCGTGCTGGGCGGAGGCGACGGCCTGGGGATGGATTTCCAGCGCCTTCTCGAAAGCCTTCAGCGCGCTCGCCGGCCGGCCGATCGCCCGGTAGATCAGGCCGAGGCCGGCGAAGGCGCCGAAATGCCGCGGCTCCAGCTCCAGCGTGCGCTCGATGTCGCGGACCGAGGCCGCGTAATCGCCCATCAGGTAGTTGACCGTCGCCCGCTTGTTCCAGCCCTCCGCGAATTCGGGGTCGTTCTCGACCGCCTTGCCGAACGCCCGCAGCGCGCCGTCCAGCGCGCCGCCGCCCATGTAGTGGAGGCCGAGGCGCATCAGCGATTCGACCCGCGAACTCCTGTGCCGGATCCAGATCGACCAGATGCGGCGCTCGGCGCGCAGCCCCTGCTCCGGCGTCGTCGCGGCCGCCAGCGCCGCGAACAGCGCCGGCAGCCGGGGGTCCTTCTGGTCCGCCCTGGCCGGCCCGGCGGCCGCCGCCAGCATCGCCAGCGCGGCGAGGAGCGTCGGGATCGCTTTCATCGCGGCATTATGGCGCGGGCCTCGGGCCGGTCAAACCCCTTCGTCGCCCGGCCGCGGCGGGATCGCGCGCGGCCGCGGCCCCCCGGTCGCCCAGTCGAGCAGTTCGACGGTGTGGACCGTCGGAACGCCGGCCCCGTCCGCCAGTTGCGCCATGCAGCCGATATTGCCGGCGGCCACGATCTCCGGCGCGGTCGCGGCGATATGGGCGAGCTTGCGGGCCTTCAGCCGTTCGGCGATCTCCGGCTCCAGGATGTTGTAGGTCCCGGCGGAGCCGCAGCAGAGATGCGCCTCCCTCGGCTCCGCCACCCGGAAACCGGCCTGGCGCAACAGTTCCGGCGGGCCGGCGACCAGCTTCTGGCCGTGCCGCATCGAACAGGCCGAGTGGTAGGTCACGGCGCGGCCGGCGGCGTCCGGGGCGACGGGCGGGCGCAGCCCGGCCTCCTCCAGGATTTCGGTCGCGTCGCGCGCCAGCGCGGCGATACGGGCCGCCTTGTCCGCGTAGGCCGGGTCGCCGCGCAGCATCCAGCCGTAGTCCTTCAGCGTCGTGCCGCAGCCCGAAGCGTTGACCGCGATGGCGTCGAGGCCCCGCGAATCGGCCTCGCGGGTCCAGGCGTCGATATTGGCCCGCGCGGCGGCCAGCGCCGGGCGCTCCTTGCCCATGTGGTGGGCCAGCGAGCCGCAGCACCCCGCGCCCGCGACGACCGCGACCTCGAACCCGTGCCGGGTCAGCACGCGCACGGTCGCCTCGTTGATCGAGGGCGCCAGCACCCGCTGGGCGCAGCCGGTCAGCAGCGCGACGCGCCCGCGCCGCGCGCCCTCGGCCGGGAAAACCTGGGGCCGGTCCATCGGGCTGGGCGGCTGGGGCATGGACGGCGCGAGGCGGAGCATCGCCCGGATGCGCCCGCCCAGCGCGGCCCCCGCCAGCGGGGCCAGCGGAGCGAGCGGCCGCGCCAGCGCCGCGCCCGCCAGCGCGAGGCGGAACAGCGTCGGCGACGGGATGATCCGCGCCAGCACGGCCCGGAGCCAGCGGTCGGGGAGGGGCCGGCGGAACGTCTCCTCGATCCGGCGGCGCGCGTGGTCCACCAGGTGCATGTAGTGCACGCCGGAAGGGCAGGTCGTCATGCAGGACAGGCAGGACAGGCAGCGGTCGATATGCCTGGCGACGCGGGCCGTGGCCGGCCGGTCGTTCTCCAGCATGTCCTTGACCAGGTAGATGCGCCCGCGCGGGCTGTCGAGTTCGTCGCCGAGCAGGACGAAGGTCGGGCAGGTGGCGGTGCAGAGGCCGCAATGCACGCAACTCCGCAAAATCCCGTTCGCCGCCTCGATCTCCGGGTCGGCCAGCTGCGCGAGCGAAAAATGCGTCTGCATGGCGGCTCCGTTCACGGGTCCGGGCGACCGGCCGGTTCCGAAAACCGGGCCGGCCGCTCGATGTTGGTCAGGAAATTCCGGGCGCGGTCCAACACGGCGGGCGGCGCGCCGGCCGCCTTCAGCCGCTCCACGATACGGGCGGAGTCGAAGCAGCGGCCCTCGAACGCGGCCGCGACGAACCGCTCGTCCTTGGCGGACAACCTGTAGAGCTTCGAGGCGATGAGATCGTCGAGCGCCGGCGCGACAACGCGGACCTGGCGGTTGTCGACCTCGATGGTCCAGACCTCGGAACCGTCGCGCCAATCGGGCGGAAGCCGGGCGGTTTTTTCGTCGACCCCATCGATGTAGTAGCCGTAGCTTCCGTGGAAAACGGAGCCTTCGCCGAACAGGGCGTTGATTTCCTCCGAAGCTTCCAGCTCGGGATTTTGACGTTCCCACTTCCGGTTGTTGGCGGGATACAAATCGAACTCCGCGCTGACCCGGGCCATGACCGGCGCGCGCGGCCAGCCGACAAGAATGGCTTGGCTGCCGACGACGACAACCTCGTCCGCGTGGAAATGACGAGCGACGGCGCGAACCGCATGTTCCAGTTCCTCGCGCGTTCGGTGTTCAGGCATCCGTCCGGACCAGCCCGGCCCTGGCGCGGCGCCAGACCCGCCGCCTGAAGTCCGGGTCCGTCATGCCGGCCAGCAGGGCGAACGGCGTGCTCAGGCGCAGCCGGCGCATGGTTTCCGTCCTCTCGACCAGCTTGCGGCGCACAACCGCCGGACCCGCCGCCAGCAGCGCGTCCCATTCGGCCAGAAACTCCGCCCGGCCGCTCGCGTCCCGGGCGCGCCGCGCCGCGATTTCGGCCCGCGCGAGGTCGAGCGTTTCCGGGGCGCGGGCGAGGCGCCGCGCGGCCAGGCGGTGCAGGATCAGCTTGGCGCGGTCGTTGACGGCCTCGGCGTCGATATGTGCGTTCGGCACGGCCTCGATCCCGTTTCCCGGCGCGGCCCCGTGGCGGGCGTCCCGCCGCAAGGTAACCCGCCGGAGCGCCGGTTTCCAGCGGCCCGCGCGGGCCTGGGCGCCCACGATTCCGTTACAGGCCCGCCGTCATGCGGCCGGGGTTGAGGATGCGGCGGGGGTCGAAGCTTTCCTTCACCCGGGCCGCGAGCGCGGCGAGCGGGCGCGGCTGGGGCTGGAAGACCGGGACGGCGGCGCGCAGGTCGGCCGGGGCGCGGAACAGCGTCGCGTGGCCGCCGGTCCGGGCGACGGCGGCCCGCGCGGCGGCCGCGCCCCCGTCGCCGCCGGGCGGGAACGACGCCCAGACCAGGCCGCCGGCCCAGTCCTGGAAGGTCTCGACATCGCCCGCCGCCGCCAGTTCCGCGACGATCCGCCAGCCGTCCATCGGCGCGACGGAGACGCGCCAGACCGGGCGGCCGGCCGGCTCCGCCAGCCAGGCGGCGTCGCGCGCCTCGGCCCAGAAGCGCGCCGAGTCGCGCGTGCGCAGCTCCTCGACCGGGCCGAAGCCCGCCATCTCCGCCCGCAACTCGACCAGGCGGCGCTCCACCGACGGCCCGAACCCCTCCAGCCGCAGCGCCGTGACGGAGGCGCCCGCGCCGGAGACGCGCGACACGCCGCAGCGCGCCGCGATCCCCGCCGGGAGGTGCGCCGCCCCCGCCACCTCGTGCGCGCTCCGCGTCGCCGCCGACATCGCGCGCGCCGCCGCCGGGGCGTCGAGGCCGAGGACCAGCACGGTGCGGGTCTTCTCCGGCGCCGGCAGGGTCTTGAAGGTCACCTGGGTCAGCGCCGCCAGCGTGCCGTGGGAGCCGCAGACCAGCTTGGACAGGTCGTAGCCGGTGACGTTCTTCACCACCCGGCCGCCGGACTTGAACGCCTCGGCCCGGCCCGACACGGCGTCGAAGCCCAGCAGGTGGTCGCGCGCCGCGCCCGCCTTGATCCGGCGCGGGCCGGACAGGTTGCAGGCGAAGACGCCGCCGATGCTCCCCGAGCCGGGGGCGGCGCCGAACAGCGCCCCGGTGTCCATCGGCTCGAAGGCCAGCATCTGGCCGCGCTCGGCCAGCGCCGCCTCGATCTCGGCCGCGGGCGTTCCCGGCCGGGCCGACAGGAAAAGCTCCTCCGGCTCGTAGGCGACAATCCCGGCGAGCGCCGAGAGGTCGAGCGTGTTTTCCGCCTGCACGGGCCGGCCGAGGCCGCGCCGCGTCCCGCGCCCGGAGAGCTCCAGCGGCGCGTCCGCGCCGAGCGCCCAGGCGACCGCCTCGCGGACCTGCGCGTCGTCGGTCGGGCGGAACGCGGAGGCCATCGCCGCGCCGGCCCTAGAACCTCGGGATGTCGGGGAAGGGCATCCGGCCCTTGTGCACATGCAGCCGGCCCAGTTCGGCGCAGCGGCGCAGTTGCGGGAACACCTTGCCGGGGTTCAGCAGCCCCTTGGGGTCGAAGGCGCATTTGACGCGCTGCTGCTGGTCGAGATCGACTTGCGTGAACATCTCGCCCATCAGGTCCCGCTTCTCGACGCCGACGCCGTGCTCGCCGGTGAGCACGCCGCCGAGTTCGACGCAGGCCTTGAGGATGTCGGCCCCGAAGGCCTCCGCCGCCTCCAGCTGGCCCGGCCGGTTGGCGTCGAACAGGATCAGCGGGTGCAGGTTGCCGTCGCCGGCGTGGAACACATTGGCCACGCCGAGGCCGTGCTTCTCCGACATCGCCTTCATGCGGCGCAGGATTTCGGGGAGCATCTTGCGCGGGATCGTCCCGTCCATGCACATGTAGTCCGGCGCGACGCGGCCGACGGCGGGGAAGGCGGCCTTGCGGCCGGCCCAGAAAGAGTCGCGCTCGGCCTCGCTCTCGCTGGACCTGAGCGAGGTGGCGCCGTTGGCTTCGGCGATTTCGCGCACCCGGCCGATCAGGTGGTCGACCTCGACCTCCGGCCCGTCCAGTTCGACGATCAGCAGCGCCGCCGCCTCGCGCGGGTAGCCGGCGCCGACGAAATCCTCGGCCGCGACGATCGCGGGGTTGTCCATCATCTCCATGCCGCCGGGGATAATCCCGGCCCCGATCACCTGGGCCACGCAGGCGCCCGCCGCCTCGCTGGAGGGGAAGCCGACCAGCACCGCGCGCGCCGTCGCCGGCTTCTTGAGGATGCGGACCGTCACCTCCGTCACCACGCCGAGCAGCCCCTCCGAGCCGGTCAGCAGGCCCAGCAGGTCGTAGCCCTCCGAATCGAGGTGCTTGCCGCCGAGCCGCAGGATGTCGCCCTCGACGGTGACGAATTCGAGGCCGAGCAGGTTGTTGGTGGTCAGGCCGTATTTCAGGCAGTGCACGCCGCCGGAATTCTCCGCCACGTTGCCGCCGATGGAGCAGGCGATCTGGCTCGACGGGTCGGGCGCGTAGTAGAAGCCCTCGTCCTCCACCGCGTGCGTGACGCCGAGATTGGTGACGCCGGGCTGGACGACGGCGGCGCGGTTCCCGAAATCCACCTCCAGCACGCGGTTGAACTTGCCGAGGCCGAGCAGCACGCCGTCGGCGAGCGGCAGCGCGCCGCCGGAGAGCGAGGTCCCGGCCCCGCGCGGCACCACCTTGATCCCCTCGCCATGGCAGTAGGCGAGGATTTCCGCGACCTGCTCCGTCGTCTCCGGCAGGACCACGACCATCGGCATCTGGCGATAGACCGCGAGCGCGTCCGACTCGTAGACCCGCATCGAGGTCTCGTCCGCGATAACGCCCTCGCCGGGGACGATTTCGCGCAGCCGGGCGGCGATTTCGCCCCGCCGGGCCATCGTCGCGGCGTCCGGTTTCGGCATCAGCATCGAAGGCTCCCCCGGCGGCCCCATGGGGCGAAGGGGCGACCCGCGCCCTCCGCCGCGCCCACCATACCGCGGCCGGCGCGCGGGCGCGACGGTTCCGGCGCCCCGGCATCCCGAGGGGCCTCGGACGCCGACGCGCCCCGGACTCGATCCGGGGCCCAGACAGCGCCGGCGCGAAGGGGAGGGACGCGAGCGGTCGACGACGAAGCGCCGCCCGACGGCGCCCTTGCGCCCCCTGGGCCCCGGATCGAGTCCGGGGCGCCGGCGGGTGCGCGTCAGCCCTGGCGGGCGCGTCAGCCCTGGCGGGCCTTGAAGCGCGGGTTGGTCTTGTTGATGACGTAGACCCGCCCCTTGCGGCGCACGACGCGGCAGTTGCGGTCCCGCTTCTTCAATGTTTTCAACGAATTGGCAACCTTCATGGCCCGATCCCGTCCGTCCGCCGCCCCGAGGAAGGCCGGAACCTACCGGCGCCGCCGGCGGCTGTCAAGGCGCGCCGGGACGGCCGGCCGATTCCGCGTTGCCGGGGGCGCGCCGGTACGGGTAAAGTCCGGGGTTCGAGGGACCGGGAACGGAAAAAGGGGGCGGAAATGCCTGACGGGTTGTCGAGCGCGCGGTCCGGGCAAAATCCGGGCGAGGCCGGCGAGAAGCTGAAGAACGTGGTTTGCGCCAGTTGCGACGGGTTCTGCCCGGTCGCGGCCAAGGTCGAGGACGGCCGCGTCGTCAAGGTGACGACGCGCGACCATCCGATCCTGAAGGACGTGATCTGCATGAAGGGGGCCTACGCGCCCAAGTCCTTCGCGCACCCGGACCGGCTCATGCACCCGCTGCGCCGCGTCGGCCCCCGGGGCGGCGGCGAATGGGAGCGGGTGAGCTGGGACGAGGCGATGGACGACATCGCCGCGCGGCTCAAGAAGGTGGTGGCCGAACACGGGCCGGAAGCCTTCGCCGTCGGCCAGAGCAACGCCACCGGCATCGCCGACAGCGGCCTCGGCCGCCGCTTCATGAACCGGCTCGGCTCGCCGAACTGGATCAGCGGCGTCGCCTATTGCGCCGGCAACACGGCGGCCGTGAACCGCTATGTCTACGGCTGGTTCCCGCGCGGCGACATCCTGAACTCGAAATGCATCGTGCTGTTCGGCCACGACCCGCGCCGCCACAGCTGGACCATGGAGTACAAGGCCATCCGCATGGCCCAGGCCAACGGCGCCAGGCTGATCGTCCTCGACCCCAGGCGGAGCGAGAACGCGGAGCGCGCCGATGTCTGGCTGCCGCTCAGGGCCGGCACCGACGCGGCGATGACGCTGGGCTGGCTCAACGTCATTATCGAGGAGGAGCTGTACGACAAGGACTTCGTGCGCGACTGGACCGTCGGCTTCGACGAACTCGTCGCCCGCGTCCGCGAATACCCGCTCGACCGTGTGGCCGCGATCACCGGCGTGGACGAGGAGGCGATCCGCGAGGCCGCGCGCATGTACGCGACGACGAAGCCGGCCTGCATCCCGTGGTCGCCGATCACCGACCAGCAGGTCTCCAGCACCTCGGCCATCCGGCTGCAGTGCATGTTGCGGGCGCTGACCGGCAACCTGGACGTCAAGGGCGGCGACACCTTCGTCGGCTTCAACCCGGTCGTGCGCTCCGACTCCGAGATCGAGGCGCACGAGGAGCTGCCCGAGGCGCAGAAGGCCAAGCAGCTGGGCGCGGACGAGTTCCCCGTCTTCACCTATCGCGGCATGAGGGCCTTCGAGGACGCGACCGAGAAGGTGTGGGGCACGCGCTACGCCAACCTCGTCTCCGGCTGCTACATGGCCAACCCGATGGCGGTGTTCAAGGCGATGGCCGACGGCGACCCGTATCCGGTCAAGGCGTTCTTCGCCATCGCCAACAACGCGCTGATGGCCTACGCCAACACCAGGCGCGTGTACGAGGCGATGATGAAGCAGGACCTCATCGTCACCTACGAGCACGCGATGTCGCCGACGGCGCAGATTTCCGACTACGTGCTGCCGGGCGACGCCTGGCTGGAGCGGCCGTCGATGCACGCCGGCGTCAGCGAGCAGGCGATGGAGCCGCCGGGCGAGTGCCGCAACATCGTCTACTTCTGGCACGAACTCGCCAGGCGGATGGGCATGGGCGAGCACTTCCCGTGGAAGACCGGCGAGGAGTTGCTGGACTACCGCCTGGAGCCGAGCGGGACCGACTGGTCCGACGCCGTGGCGGCCGGGCGCACGCCCAACCTGCATCGCGGCCAGGCCGGCAACGACAGGGAGCGCAAATACCTCAGGACCGGCTTCGCCACGCCGTCCGGCAAGGTGGAACTGTACTCTTCCGTCCTCGAGGACCTCGGCTTCGACCCGCTGCCCTACTACCGCGAGGCGGCGGAGCCGGACGCGCGCTTCCCGCTCTCCATGTTCGTCGGCCTGCCGGACGACGAGTACTTCCGCTCCGGCCACCGCCATGTGCCCGAACTGCGCCGCCGCGCCAAGGACCCGACCTTCCTGGTCAGCCCGGCGGACGCCGAGGCGCTCGGCCTCGCCGAGGGCGCCTGGACGCGGCTGGAGACCTCGACCGGCGCCGTGCTGGGCCGGGTCTTCGCCCGGTCCTCCATGCCCAAGGGGCTGGTCCGCGTGCCGCACGGCTGGTGGAAGCCGGAATCGCGCCAGGGCCTCGACAACATGTCGGGCATGTGGGCGTTCTCGGACGCGCAGGTGACGCCCGACGACGACCCGGCCCTGATCGACCGCGAGCAGGGAATCCCGCACATGAAGGGGATGCCCTGTTCGCTGACGGCGCTCGACGCCGGGGAGGTCGCGGCGCTGGAGGCCGAGTTCGGCCCGACGGACGAGCTTCCGCGCGGGCCCGAGGGCAAGGTGCTGCGCTCCGACGCGCGGCCCGACAACTTCATGTACGACGAGGTCAGCGGCGACGGCGTGGAGTTCGAGGCGATGGCGCTCTCGATCTACGGCCGCGTCTCGGCCATGTGACCGGGCCCGCCCCGCGCGGGGCGGAAACCCGGCCGGACCGACACGGGAAGGCCCCCGCCGGGGGCCTTCCCTCGTTCCGGGGGAGGGGAAGGGCGCCCGGCCCCGCCGGTCCCGTCGGAAGGCGCGGGCGGCCGTTCGCGGCGGGCGACGGGCGGGGAGGGGGCGGTTATACTCGGCGCCGACGACGCCTCCTCCAACCGGACACGGACCCGCGCCCATGATCCCGCCCAACGCCTTCCGCGCCGCGCTCGACGCCGGCAAGCCCACCGTCGGCACGCATTTCCTGTTCGCCGATCCCGACATCCCGGAGCTGATCGGCGACACCGGCCTGTTCGACTACGCCGAATACGCGGCCGAGTACTCGGTGCTCGACATGTCGCTGCTCTACCACATGGCGCGCGCCGGACAGTGCGGCGGCTTGGCGCTGATGATCAAGCTGGACCAGGAGGGACAGGGGTTCTGGGCGCAGGCCGCGCTCGGCGCCGGGTTCCAGTCGGTGCTGTTCACCGACATCCGCGCGCCCGCCGACATCGCCGCCTGCCACCGCGCGATCCGCCCCGACACGCCCGGCGAGGGCGGCGGGATGGGCGTGAAAATCCGCCGCCCCGGCCTGTCGGGCTACGCGCCGGAAAGCTACCTCGAACAACTGTCCGCGGTGGTGTTCGCGGTCATGCTGGAGAAGAACGCGGCGATGGAGGACATCGACGCCGTGCTGGCGGCGGCGCGCGAAAAGGGCGTGGACATGGTGCAGTGGGGGCCGGCGGATTACGGCTTCTCGCGCGGCGAGCCCAGGCTGATGTTCACCGACGCCATCCGCCCGGCCGAGGAGCGCGCCATCGCCAAATGCCGCGAACACGGCGTCGCGCCGAGGATCGAGATCGCCGAGCCGGAGCAGGCGAAACGCTATATCGACCTCGGCGTGCGCCATTTCTGCGTCGGCTGGGACCGTTTCGTGGTCCAGGCCGCGATGACGCGGATCGGGGAGGGGATGCGCAAGCTGGTCGAGGGGATCTGAGCGCGCGGCCGCGCGCTTCCCCCGGCGGCGGAACCGCTCTACTCTCCCGCCCGGCCCGCCGGCCCGCGCCGGCGCGAACGAACGCCCGGAGGCAACATGGCGCCGATCGAACTCTACACCTGGAAGACCTCGAACGGGAGGAAGGCGACGGTCATGCTGGAGGAGTGCGGCCTGCCGTACAACATCCACCCGATCGACATTTCCACCGACATCCAGTTCTCCGACGACTATACGCGGATCAACCCGAACTCGAAAATCCCCGCCATCGTCGATCCCGACGGGCCGGGCGGCAAGCCCTGCACGGTGATCGAGTCGGGCGCGATCCTGATGTACCTCGCCGAGAAGACCGGCAGGTTCATGCCGGCCGACACGGCGCGGCGCTACGAGGTCGTCCAGTGGGTCATGTTCCAGATGGGTGGGATCGGGCCGATCTTCGGGCAGGTGCACCACTTCAAGCGGGCGGCGAAAGAGAAGGTGCCCTACGCCATAAACCGCTACACGACCGAGTGCCGGCGGCTCTACGGCGTGCTCGACGCGCGGCTGGAGGGGCGCGAATACCTCGCCAACGAGGAGGTCTCGATCGCCGATTTCTGCACGCTGCCCTGGGTGTTCCGGCACGACTGGCAGGAGGTGGACCTGGCCGGGTTCCCGAACGTGAAACGGTGGTACGAGGCGATGATGGCGCGCCCGGCGACGGCGCGGGGAATGGACCTGCCGTAACGGTGCGGCGGGCGGAGCGACGGGAAGCGAAGGGGCGGAAGGCGATGGCGATCGAACGCAAGGGCGACGGCGAATTCACGGTGGTGTCCAACGGGATGCTCGGCTACGGCTTCCCCGAAGCGTCGCTGGACGCGGCGATGGAGGCGGGGGTGGACCTGATCGCCTCCGACGCGGGGTCGAGCGACCCCGGCGCCTATTACCTCGGCTCCGGCCGGCCCTTCGTTTCGGAGGCGATGACGCGGCGCGACCTCCGGCTGCTGCTGAAGGCCGGGGCGGAGGCGGACGTTCCGGTCGTCATCGGCTCGGCCGGCGGGGCGGGCGGCGACGCGCAGGTCGATTTCCTCGTCCGGATCGCGAGGGAAATCCTCGCCGAACTGGGCCTGTCGCGCAGCATCGCCGTGCTGAAGACGGAGGTCGACCGCGAGACGGTGCGCGACGCCATCGCCGCGCAGCGGGTCCACACATTCGAGACCTTCTCGCCGCTTTCGCCCGACGACGTGGACCGGGCCGAGCGCATCGTCGCCCAGGTGGGCTGCGAGTCCTACTGGCCGGCGCTCCGGCGCGAGCCGGACATCCTGATCGCCGGCCGCGCCTGGGACGTGGCCAACATCGCGGCCCTGCCGCTGATGCGCGGCTATCCGCGCGGCCTCGCGCTGCACATGGGCAAAATCCTCGAATGCGGCAGCCTGGCGGCGCGGCCGACGGCGGGGGCGGACCTGATCTACGGCCGGCTGCGGGAGGACGGTTTCGTCGTCGAGCCGACGGACCCGGCCAAGGCCTGCACCGTCGCTTCCGTCTCGGCCCACACCTTCTACGAGAAGACGGACCCGGTGATGCTGGCCGGGCCGGGCGGGACGGTGGACCTGCGCGCCGCCCGGTTCGAGCAGATCGACCCGCGCCGGGTCGAGGTGTCGGGCAGCGCCTTCCGCCCGGCCGACCGCTACCTCGTCAAGCTGGAGGGGGCGCGTTTGGAGGGCTACCGCCACACCGCGATCGGCGGCGCGCGCGACCCGGCCTTCATCCGCCAGATCGAAACGGTGAAGGCGTCGGTCGCGCGCCATCTCCGGGAGTTCCAGCGCGGCGCGGTCGATCCCGAAAGCTACCGGCTCGGCTTCCACTGCTACGGGCTGAACGGCACGATGGGGGCGTGGGAGCCGGTGAAGACGCCGGCGCACGAACTCGGCATCCTGATCGACGTGGTGGCCGACACGCCGGAACTCGCCGAGACGGTCTGCGGCATGGCGCGCAGCACGCTGCTGCATGTCGGCTACGAGGGCCGCAAGGCGACGGCCGGCAACATCGCCTTCCCGTTCTCGCCGGCCGACGCGCCGGCCGGCCCGGTCTACGCCTTCAACATCTACCACCTGATGGAGGTGGACGAGCCGGAGGCGCTGGCGCGGCTGGAGATGGCGGCGTGACGCCGCTGTCGGACATCGCGGAGGTGGTCCGGTCGAAGAACGCCGGCCCCTTCGTCGTCACCTTCGACGTGCTGTTCGCGCGCGAGGAGGAGTTCGAGGCGGTGCGCGCGGCCGGGCTGGTCACGCGCAAGGCGGTCGCCGCGCTTTACGGCGTCTCGGAGAACGAGATGCTGAACTTCGACTTCCACCCCTTCGCGCGCGCCATCAAGTTCTCGATCCGCCGGCCGGTCGGCTCCGGCGCGCCGGGGGATTCGGACGTTTACGGCGCGCAGCAGCACGCCCCCCTGCTCGACCTGCCGGCGCTGCCCTGACGCGCGCCGGCGACGGCGCCCTTCCAAGGCGGCGGCGCGATCCTCTATAGTCGGCGCTCCGCAACCGGGGCCGGAGCGCGCGTCATGGCCGAAGCATCGGGCAAACCTCCGAACCAGCGGGACTACGCCTTCGACTTCGCCCCGGTCTTCGCCGGGATGGTGTCGCTGCGCGCCCATATCCCGGAGGACGCCTACACCGCCCAGATCCTGGGGACGGAGCGCGGCGGCAACGGGATCGTCATCCGGCCCGAAGGCGTCGTGCTCACCATCGGCTACCTGGTGACCGAGGCGGAGACCGTCTGGATCACCGACCACACCGGCAGCGCCGTGCCGGGGCATGTGCTGGGCTACGACCAGGAGAGCGGCTTCGGCCTGGTGCAGGCGCTGGGCCGCCTCAACGCCGAGACGGTGCCGATCGGCCGGTCCGATTCGCTGCAAGAGGGCGACCGGGTGCTGCTGGCGGGCCATGGCGGGCGGTCCGGCTCGGTCGGCGCGCGGGTGATCGCGGTGCGCGAGTTCGCCGGCTACTGGGAGTACCTGCTCGACCGCGCGATCTTCACCGCGCCGGCGCATCCCAACTGGGGCGGCACCGGGCTGATCGGCCCCGGCGGGGAGCTTCTCGGCGTCGGCTCGCTGTTCATCCAGCACGGCGGGTCGGGCGGCAAGACGACGGACGGCAACATGGTGGTGCCGGTGGACCTGCTGGAGCCGATCTACGACGAACTGGCGGCCTACGGGCGGACCAGCAAGCGCCCGCGCCCCTGGCTCGGCCTGTTCGGCGCCGAGGTCGAGGACCGGGTGGTGGTGGCCGCCCTGTCGCGCGGCGGCCCGGCGGACAAGGCCGACGCGCAGGTGGGCGACATCGTGCTGGCGGTGGCGGGCCGGCGCGTCGAGTCCCTGGCCGACATGTTCCGCAAGGTCTGGTCGCTCGGCCCCGCCGGCGTCGAGGTCCCGCTGGCGGTGGGCCGCGACGGCGAGGTCGTCCAGCTCTCGGTCGAATCGATCGCCCGCTCCGACATGCTGAAGGCCCCGAGGGTGCACTGATCGGGCGAGGACTTGAACCGCCCCGTTTTGGGTACTAACATCCCCGGAATGGGTATGGAACGATCTCCGGCCGCGCTTCCGCTTCCGCCCGCCGAAGGCGGGTCGGCGCTGGCCGACGCGTTGTTCGGCTCGACGCAACGCCGCGTGCTCGGCCTGTTGTTCGGCCAGCCGGACCGCGCGTTCTTCGTGACCGAAATCGTCGCGCTCGCCGGCTCCGGCCGCGGCGCGGCCCAGCGCGAACTCGCCCGGCTCGCCGCGAGCGGGCTGGCGACGGCGACGCGGGCCGGCAACCGCAAATACTACCGCGCGAACCCCGACTCGCCGCTGTTCGAGGAGCTTCGCGCCATCGTGCGCAAGACGGCCGGGGTGGAGACCGTGCTCCGCGCCGCTCTCGAACCGCTGTCGGGCCGGCTTCTCCTCGCCGTGCTGTTCGGATCGGCCGCCCGGCGGAAGGACACGGCGGCGAGCGACCTCGATCTCCTGCTCGTCTCCGGCGACCTTGCGCTGGAGGAGGTTTACGCCGCCCTGGCGCCGGCGGAGGCCCGACTCGGACGGCGCGTCGACACCGTGCTCTACACGCCGGACGAATTCGGCCGGCGGCGCGCGGCGGGGGCCGGATTCCTGGCCCGGGTCCTGGACGGGCCGCATGTCGTGCTCGCGGGTTCCCTCGATGGCGCGTGAGGAACTCGAGAACCTCGCCGCGATCGGGCGGCTGAAACCGGAAGCGGCGGCGGAAGGGGAAGTCGCCGGGCTTGTCCGGTCCGGAACGGCCCGGCTCGCGGCGCGCGGAGGGAGGGCCTCAGCCTCGAATCCCGTTTCGATCTGGCTTACAACGCCGCCCACGCGCTGTCCCTCGCGGCTTTGCGGCGCGCCGGTTACCGCGCCGAAAACCGCTACCTCGTATTCCAATGCCTGCGGCACACGCTGGACCTGCCCAACGAACAGTGGCGGGTTCTCGACCGCGCGCACCGCATAAGGAATCTCGCCGAGTACGAAGGCGCGATGGACGCCGACGAAGCCACGGTCGAGGCTCTGGTTCGCGTCGCCGGCGAGGTCGCCGCCCGGCTCGGGCGGGGGCGGGCGGGGCGTTAGGCGTCCTCCTTGGGGAGCCAGGGGACGGAGCCGAAGCGGACGCCCTCGCTGGCGAGGGCCTCGGCCTCCTCGCGGCCGGCCTCGCCGTAGATCGCGCGCGGGCCGGTCTCGCCGTAGTGGATCTTGCGCGCCTCCTCGGCGAAGCGCGGGCCGACATAGTCGCAGGTCCGCTCCACCCGCCGGCGCAGTTCGGCAACTCCTCGCGCAGCCTGGCGGCGCGCAGCATCGGCTCCGAGGGCGGCGCGGCGGCGGGCGCGGCGGCCGGCGGCGGCGGCGCGGCCTTCCCGCGCGCCTCGCGCCCCTCCGCTCTTCCCGCGCCTCGCGCCCCTCGCGCGCGTCCCGCGCCGACCGCGCGATGCTCGGCGCCATCGGCGCCTTGGCGACCTCGGCCGAGCCGCATTCGGGACAGGACAGCAGGCCGCGCGCCGCCTGGTCGTCGAAGGCGGCGCTGTCGCGGAACCAGGCGTCGAAATCGTGCGCGCGCGCGCAGCGGAGCCGGTAGCGGATCATCGGGCGGCCTTTCGCTTTTCCCCATTCTATACTGGCCCCGGCCCGCGCCGTCCAACGCCGCGCCGCCGGGGGAGGGAGAAGCCGTGAACGGACCGGACCCGGAGCCGTCCGCCTGGGTGGCCCGCTTCGCGGCGCTGGTCCGCGAGGGGGGAACGGCGCTCGACCTCGCCTGCGGCGGCGGGCGGCACGCGCGGCTGCTGCTGGCGCGCGGCCATCGCGTCGCCATGCTCGACCGGGACACGAGCCGGGTCGCGGACCTGGCGTCGCACCCGCGCGCCGAAATCCTCGCGCGCGACCTGGAGGACGGCGGGCCGTGGCCGCTGGCCGGGCGGCGGTTCGACGGCGTGGTCGTCGCGAACTACCTCCACCGGCCGATCCTGGGGCATGTGCTGGACGCCGTGGCGCCGGGCGGGGCGCTGGTCTACGAGACTTTCGCCGAGGGCAACGAGGCGTTCGGGCGGCCGCGCAACCCGGACTTCCTGCTCCGGCGCGGCGAGCTGCGCGACCTCGCGCGGGCGGCCGGGCTGCGGATCGTCGCCTTCGAGGACATCGCGGTCGCCGAACCCCGCCCCGCCGTCGTCCAGCGCATCGCGGCCGTCCGCCCCGGCGGGCGCGAAGATTTTTCCGTCCCGCCGTAGCCCACGCCCCGAAAAACCGCCCTGGCCCGTCCATAGCCCCTCCGGGAGTCCGGAACGGAGGGGAGGCGATGACGATCGTGCGATTGCCGGCGGCGCGCGCGGCGCGGGAGGGGGCGACGGGGCCGGGCGCGCTGGAGCGCCTGCGCCGCTACTGGGACCGCGCCGGCGGCGGCGCGGGCGCGCCCCGGTCGGACCGGCTGTTCCTCTCGGACCTTTCCGGCGCGATGGCGCATATCCTGCTGTGCTACCGCGACGGCGCGGCGTGGCGGATCGAGTTCGCCGGGGCCGAGGTCCAGGACCTGCTCGGTTTCGACCCGACGGGGGAGGCGCTGCGCGGAAGCGACCCGGAGCCGCTGCTCGCGCGCCTCGCCGACGGGGCGGCGGCGGCGGCCCGGCGCATGGAGCCGCGGACGGTCCGCGCCGGGGGCCGGACGGCGCTCCACCTGCCCTTCGCCGGCGAGGGCGGGGCGGCGGCGGTGATGCTGGTCGGCGTGGTCGCGGCCCCGCCGCCGGGGCCGGGCGCGGCGGTGCTGGCCTTCCCGGCGCGCCGGGCGCGGGAAGGCGGGCGCGGGGCGGGCGGCCGGGGGCCGGACGGTCAGGCCAGCCGCCCGTGACAGTGCTTGTACTTGCGCCCGGAGCCGCACGGGCAGGGCGCGTTGCGCGGGACCTTGCCCCATGTCGCCGGATCGGCGGGATCGAGCGCGACCGCCGCCGCCGCCGCGCGCCCGGCCGCGGGCCGCCGCGCCGCCGGCCGTCCGGCGCCGTTCATGCGCGACGGGTCCGGGCGCGCCGGGGCCGGTTCGGCCGGCGCCTCGGCCTCCTCCGGCGGCGCCTCCATCCGCACCTCCAGGTGGGAGAGCACGCCGGTCACCGTCTGGCGCAGGTTGGCGAGCATCGCCTCGAACAGGTTGAAGGCCTCGCGCTTGTACTCGTTCAGCGGGTCGCGCTGGGCGTAGGCGCGCAGGTTGATGCCCTGGCGCAGGTGGTCGAGGGCGAGCAGGTGCTCCTTCCACTGCTGGTCGAGGATCTGCAGCAGCAGGCTCTTCTCCGCCATCCGCATCAGTTCGCGGCCGTAATTCGCGGCCTTCTCGGCCATGCGGCGGTTCGAGGCGCCGGTCAGCCGCTCGGCGATCTCGCGGTCGGCGATCCCCTCCTCGCGCGCCCAGTCGGCGACCGGCTCGTCGAGGGCGAGGACCGTGCGCGTCTCGTTCGCCAGCGTGTCGATGTCCCACTGGTCGGGGTAGCTGCCCTCCGGGATGGCGCGGGCCACCATGTCCTCGATCGTCTGGTGGCGCATGTCGCCGACGGTCGCGCTCACGTCGTCGGCGCGCATGATCTCCTTGCGCTGCTCGTAGACGACCTTGCGCTGGTCGTTCATCACGTCGTCGTATTTGAGCAGCTGCTTGCGGATTTCGAAGTTGCGCGCCTCGACCTTCTGCTGCGCCTTCTCCAGCGCCTTGTTGATCCAGGGGTGGACGATGGCCTCGCCATCCTCCAGGCCGAGCTTGCGCAGCATCCCGTCCATGCGGTCCGACCCGAAAATCCGCATCAGGTCGTCCTCGAGGGAGAGGAAGAACTTCGAGGTTCCGGGGTCGCCCTGGCGGCCGGAGCGGCCGCGCAGCTGGTTGTCGATGCGCCGGCTCTCGTGGCGTTCGGTGCCGATCACGTAGAGGCCGCCGGCGGCGATGGCGTCGCCCTTGCCGGCCTCGACCTCGGCGCGGATCGCGGCCTCGCGGCCGGCCTCGCGCTCGCCGTCGCCGAGTTCGTCGGCGACCAGCATGTCCGGGTTGCCGCCGAGCTGGATGTCGGTGCCGCGGCCGGCCATGTTGGTGGCGATGGTGACGGTTCCCGGCACGCCGGCCTGGGCGATGATGTGCGCCTCCTGCTCGTGGAACCGCGCGTTCAGCACCTGGTGCGGGATGTTCTTCTTGCCCAGCAGCCCGGCCAGCGTCTCCGACTTCTCGATCGACACCGTGCCGACCAGCGCCGGCTGCCCGCGTTCGCGGCAGTCCTCGATCAGTTCGATGATCGCGTCCCACTTCTCGCCCTCGGTGCGGTAGACCTCGTCGTCGCCGTCCTCCCGGTTCACGGCCACGTTGGTGGGGATTTCCACCACGTCGAGGGCGTAGATCTCCGCGAACTCCGCCGCCTCGGTCATCGCGGTGCCGGTCATGCCGGCGAGCTTGGGGTAGAGGCGGAAATAGTTCTGGAAGGTGATCGAGGCGAGCGTCTGGTTCTCGTTCTGGATCGTGACCCCTTCCTTGGCCTCCAGCGCCTGGTGCAGGCCCTCGGAGTAGCGCCGCCCCTCCATCGCGCGGCCGGTGAACTCGTCGATGATGATCACGGCGTCGTCGCGCACGATGTAGTCGACGTCGCGCGCGAACAGCTTGTGGGCGCGCAGCGCCTGGTTCACGTGGTGGACGGCGGAGATGTTCTGGATGTCGTACATCGCGCCGTCGGAGACCACGCCGTGCTCGCGCAGCAGGCCCTCGATACGCTCCGTCCCGGCCTCGGTCAGCGTGACGGTGCGCTGCTTCTCGTCCTTCTCGTGGTCCTCCTCGCCCAGCAGCGGGATCAGCCGGTCGATCCGGCGGTAGAGTTCCGAACTGTCCTCGGCCGGCCCGGAGATGATCAGCGGCGTGCGCGCCTCGTCCACCAGGATCGAGTCCACCTCGTCCACGATGGCGTAGTCGAAGTCGCGCTGGCACATGTCCTCCAGGCGGAACTTCATGTTGTCGCGCAGGTAGTCGAAGCCGAACTCGTTGTTCGTGCCGTAGGTCACGTCGGCGGCGTAGGCGGCCTTGCGCTCCTCGTCGGTCAGCCCGTGGACGATGACGCCCACCGACAGGCCGAGGAAGCCGTAGATCGCGCCCATCCACTCGGCGTCGCGCCGGGCGAGGTAGTCGTTGACGGTGACCACGTGCACGCCCTTGCCCTGGAGCGCGTTCAGGTAGACCGGCAGCGTGGCGACCAGCGTCTTGCCCTCGCCGGTCTTCATCTCGGAGATCTTGCCCTCGTGCAGCACCATGCCGCCGAGCAGCTGCACATCGAAATGGCGCTGGCCGAGCGTGCGCTTGGAGGCTTCGCGCACGGTGGCGAAGGATTCCTCCAGCAGGTCGTCGAGGCTCTCCCCGCCCGACAGGCGCTCGCGCAGCCAGCGGGTGCGGCCGCGCAGCTCGTCGTCGGAGAGGTTCTCCAGTTGCGGCTCCAGCGCGTTGATCGCGTCCACGCGCCGCTGCAGGCGCTTGAGCGCGCGCTCGTTCTCCGAACCGAAAAACGCCTTGGCCAGGGCTCCGAACATGGCGCCTCCCGCGCGCGGCGCGCGCCCGTGGAAGAAGGGGCCGGCTCCCGGCGGGGCGGCGCAACGGAGACATAGGGTCCGCGGCCGCGCCTGTCAATGCCGGGCGCGGGCGGCGATCCGCGCTTGTGGGGGGAACGGCGATCTGCTACCGCTCGCGCGCCCCGGCCGCCGGGGCGCCGAGGGCGCGACGCGCCGAACGAACGGGAGCCATCCCCATGCCCACGCGTTCCGCCCGGCCGGCCCTCGGGGCCGGCCTCGCCGCCGCCGCGCTCGCGGCCCTGCTCGCGGCCGCGCCGGCCGCGGCCCAGCAGGGGCCGCCGCCCGGCGCCATCGTCTCCGACCCCACGACCACGGTGGTGGCCAGGGTCGCCGGGGAGGAGGTGTACCTCGCCGAAATCCTCGAAATGGCCCACGGGCTGCCCGACGAGTACAAGCGGATGCCGCTGCCGGCGGTCTATCCGGCGCTGTTGCAGCGGGCGGTGGACGCGCGCCTGATCGCCAGGGCCGGCCGCGCCGCCGGCTACGCGGAGAACGAGCAGGTGAAGAGCCGCCTGCGCGCCGTCGAGGGGCGGATCGTCTCCGAGGTCTTCGTCAACGACCGGGTGCGCGCGAAGGTGACGGAAGAGGCGGTGCGCGCGGAGTACGAGGCGCGCAGGGACGAACTGGCCGGCGGCGACCAGGTCAAGGCGCGCCACATCCTGCTGGAGACGGAGGAGGACGCCCGCGCGATCGTCGAGGAACTGGCCCAGGGCGCCGATTTCGCCGAACTCGCCGCCGACCGCTCGGTCGGCCCGTCGGCCGAAAAGGGCGGCGACCTCGGCTGGTTCGGCCCGGGCCAGATGGTGGAGGAGTTCGCGGACGCCGCCTTCGCGCTCGCGCCCGGCGACATCACGACCGAGCCGGTGAAGACCCAGTTCGGCTGGCATGTGATCCTGGTCGAGGACCGGCGCGACGCCGCGCCGCCGCCCTTCGAGGAGGCGCGCCGGCGCCTGGAGGGGGAGATGGCCCAGCGCGTGCTGGTCGACATCCTGCAGGGGCTTCACGAAACGACCGAGATCGAGCGGTTCAACTACGACGGCGGCCCGTATCCGAAGGCCTCCGAACGGTAACCGCGCCCGGCCGCCCGGCCGGGCCAGCAAGGACGGCACGACATGGAACTCGCGGTCTCCCCGCTCGCGCCCGAACGCTTCCCCGACATGCCGGCGGTGGCCGGCGCGCGCTTCGCCGTCGCCGAAACCGGGCTGAAGTACCGCGGCCGGCCGGACCTGCTGCTGGTCGAACTGGCCGAGGGAACGGCGGTCGCCGGCGTGCTGACGCGCTCGACCGCGCCCGGCGCGCCGGTCGAGTGGTGCCGCGCCCGCCTCGGCGCCGGGCGCGCGCGCGGCCTCGCGGTCAACGCCGGCAACGCCAATGTGTTCACCGGCGCGCGCGGGCGGCGCGCGACGGCCGCGATGGCCGAGGCGGCGGCGGCCGCGATCGGCTGCGCGGCGGACGAGGCGATGGTCGCCTCGACCGGCGTGATCGGCGAGCCGCTGCCGCACGAGCGGATCGTGGCCGAAATCGCCGGCCTGCCGCCGCGCCTCGGCGCCGACGGCTGGGAGGCGGCGGCGCGGGCGATCTCCACCACCGACACGTTCCCCAAGGGCGCGAGCCGGACCGCCCGGATCGGCGGGGCGGAGGTTACGATCGCCGGCATCGCCAAGGGGTCCGGCATGATCGCGCCGGATATGGCGACGATGCTCGCCTTCGTCTTCACCGACGCGCGGCTCGACGCCGACATCCTGCGCCCGATGCTGAAGCGGAACGCGGACACGACCTTCAACGCGATCACCGTGGACGGCGACACCTCCACCAGCGACACGTTGCTGCTGTTCGCCACCGGCCGCGCGGCGGACCATCCCGCGCCCTCCGGCCACCGCGACCCGCTGCTGCGCGATTTCGAGCGCGCGCTCCACGCCGTGCTGCTCGACCTCGCGATCCAGGTCGCGCGCGACGGGGAGGGGGCGCAAAAGCTCATCGAGATCGAGGTGCGCGGCGCGGCCTCGGCCCGGGCGGCGCGGCGGATCGGCCTCGCCATCGCCAACTCGCCGCTGGTCAAGACCGCCGTCGCGGGCGAGGACGCCAACTGGGGCCGGATCGTCATGGCCGTCGGCAAGTCGGGCGAGAAGGCGGACCGCGACCGCATGTCGGTCGCCTTCGGCGGCGTCGCCATCGCGCGCGACGGCGCGCGGGTCGAGGATTACGACGAGGCGCCGGTGGCGGCGCACATGCGCGGCCGCGAGGTGCGGATCGAGGTGGATGTGGGCGTCGGCCGCGGCCGGGCGACGGTCTGGACCTGCGACCTCACGCACGGCTACATCGACATCAACGCCGACTACCGGACGTGAGCGGCGGCGCGGAGGCGGCGGCCGCGCCGGGCGGGGCGGAGGCGGAGACCGGCGGGGCGGCCGGGCGGCGGATCGTCCTGGTCGTCGCGGCGGCGCTGGTGGACGTGGACGGCCGCGTGCTGGTGGCGCGGCGGCCCGAGGGCAAGGCGATGGCCGGCTTGTGGGAGTTCCCCGGCGGCAAGGTCGCGCCGGGCGAGACGCCCGAAGCCGCCCTGGTCCGCGAGTTGCGCGAGGAGCTCGGGATCGACACGGAGGAGTCCTGCCTCGCCCCCTTCGCCTTCGCCAGCCACGCCTACGAGGCGTTCCACCTGCTGATGCCGCTCTACCTCTGCCGGCGCTGGCGCGGCGCGGTCTCGCCGCGCGAGGGCCAGGCGACGAGATGGGTCCGCCCCGCCCGCCTCCACGACCACCCCATGCCCCCCGCCGACGCCCCCCTGGTCGCGCTGCTGCGGGACTACCTGTAGGGCGACGCCGAAGGGGCGGCGGGGACGGAGCGAACCGCCGGACAGCGCCGGCGCCGCCTGGGCCCCGGATCGAGTCCGGGGCGCGCTCACTCCTCGAAGATCGCCACGGCGCGGGTGTAGCCGGCCGACGCGCGTTCGATTTTCCACGGGAAGCAGGCGATGGTGTACCCCGTCGGCGGCAGCAGGTGGAGGTTGGCGAGCTTCTCGATGTGGCAGTAGCCGATCTCCATCCCGGCCCGGTGGCCCTCCCAGATAATGCTGGCGTCGCGCGTCTCGGCGTAGCGCCGGGCGGTGTGGACGAAGGGGGCGTCCCAGCTCCAGGCGTCGGTGCCGGTCACGCGCACGCCGCGCTCCAGCAGGTAGAGCGTCGCCTCGCGGCCCATGCCGCAGCCGGTGGACACATAGTCGTCCTCGCCGTAGCGGGCGCCGGCGGCGGTGTTCACCACCACGATGTCGAACGGGCGCAATTCGTGGCCGATCCGCCGCAACTCGGCCTCCACATCCGCCGCCGTCGCCACGTAGCCGTCCTCGAACCGGCGGAAGTCGAGCTTCACGCCGGGGGCGAAACACCATTCCAGCGGCACCTCGTCGATCGTGATCGCCCGCTCGCCGTTGTTCATCGTCGAGTGGAAGTGGTAGGGCGCGTCGAGATGCGTGCCGTTGTGGGTCGAGACCGTCAGCGTCTCCACCGCCCAGCCCTCGCCGCCGGGAAACTCCTCCGGCGCCAGGCCGGGGAAGAGCGACGCCATCGCGCCGGCGGTCGATTTGTGGTCGTGGTAGTCTATCCCCGGAAGGTTGCCGGGCGGGTCCGAGGCGATCCCCGCCCTGAGCGCCACCGAAAGATCGACGATCCGCCTGCCGCCCGCGCCCATGGCCCCCTCCTCCCGTCCGCCTTCCGCCCGAAGCGGGGAGAGGATAGCATTCCGCCGCCCGAACGGTCCCGCGAAACGAAAGGACATGCCCGATGCGTTCCGATCCCGTCATCCTCGACATCGCCGACGGCGTCGCCACCGTCACGCTGAACCGGCCGGAGGTGCGCAACGCGCTGACGGGCGAGTTGCGGACCGCGCTGCGCGAGACCGTCGGCGCGCTGGAGTTCGACGACCGCGCGCGCTGCGTCGTGCTGCGGGGCGCGGGCGGGCATTTCCAGGCCGGCGGCGACATCCGCGCCATGGTCGAGCGGCTGGACCTGCCGGAGGGGGAGCGCCGGCGGGCGATCCTCGAAGGCATCCACCTGCTGCACCTGCCGCTGTTCGCGATCCGCCGCATGGGCAAGCCGGTGGTGGCCAGCATCGAGGGCGCGGTCGCCGGGTTCGGCCTCGGCCTCGTGGCGTCCTGCGACCTGGCGATCGCGGCCGACAGCGCCTTCTTCACGCTCGCCTACTGCCATATCGGGGCCAGCCCGGACGGCGGGTCGTCCTATTTCGTCGGCCGCACGCTGGGGATGAAGCACCAGATGGAGCTGGCCCTGCTGGGCGAGCGTTTCGGGGCCGAGCGCGCCCGCGAACTGGGGCTGGTCAACCGGGTCGTCCCGGCGGCCGGCCTGGAGGCCGAGACGGGCAAACTCGCGGCCCGGCTCGCCGCCGGCCCGACCCGCGCCTACGCCAACGCCAAGGCGCTGTTCAACCAGGTCCACCACCTCCCGATGGAGGCGCAGTTGCAGATGGAGGCCGAGCGCATGGCTGACAGTATGCTGACCCGCGACCACGCCGAGGGCGTGCGCGCCTTCGTCGAGAAGCGCAAGCCGGTCTTCGAGGGGCGGTGACGCCGCCGCCGGCGGGATCGCCGGGGAAGGGGCCGGGGAAGGGCCCCGGGGAAGGGGGAGGACCCGCGCATGAAGAGCTATATCGGCCTCTCCAGGGTCGAGGGGACCGCCTCGCGCCAGGCCCACGCCGACCTGCCCGAAGGCACCTACGAGCGCGAGATGGGCAAGGACGGCTTCTTCGGCCCGGCCGCGCAGTTCCACCACCGCCGCCCGCCCACCGGCTGGACGGACTGGGAAGGCCCGCTGCGCCCGCGCGCCTTCGACCTCGCGCGCATCGAGGGCCGCGCCGCCTCGCCCTGGGACGCGCCGGTCGCGCTCGCCAACGCCCATTGCCGGATCGCGTTCTGGCGCGCCGACGGCGCGATGGACCACCTCGTCCGCAACGGCGACGGCGACGAGTTGCTGTTCGTCCACGAGGGCGCGGGCCAGTTGTTCTGCGATTTCGGCCGGCTCGACCTGCGCGCGGGCGACTACGCGATGCTGCCGCGCGGGACGATGTGGCGGACCGAGTTCGACGGGCCGGCCGACATCCTCATGGTCGAGGCGACCAACGCCAGCTACCGGCTGCCCGACAAGGGGCTGGTGGGCCGGCACGCCTTCTTCGATCCCGCCATGCTGGCCGCGCCGGAGATCGACGACGCCTTCCGCGCCCGCCAGACGCCCGACGGCGCGGTGGAGGAATGGCGGGTCCGCGTCCGCCGCCGGGGCCGGATTTCGACCGTGACCTTCCCCTACAACCCGCTCGACGCGATCGGCTGGCACGGCGACCTGATGCCGGTGCGGATCAACGTGGCGGATTTCCGGCCGCTGGCGAGCCACCGCTACCACCTGCCGCCCTCGGCCCACACCACCTTCCTGGCCGAGCGTTTCGTGGTCTGCACCTTCTGCCCGCGCCCCTTCGAGACCGATCCGGGCGCGCTCAAGGTGCCGTTCTTCCACAACAACGACGATTACGACGAGGTGCTGTTCTACCACCGGGGCGACTTCTTCAGCCGCGACGGCATCGACCGGGGCATGATGACCTTCCACCCCTGCGGCTTCACGCACGGCCCGCACCCCAAGGCGCTCGCCAACATGCTGGCGCAGCCGAAACCGGCGACGGACGAATACGCGGTGATGATCGACGCGCGCGACGCGCTGGAAATCGGCGACCTCCCGCCCGGCGTGGAGAACGAGGACTACGTAAAATCCTGGTCCGCCCGCCCACGGGCGGCGGGGGCGTAGGGGGGGACTCCGTTACAGGTACTTCATCGCGGCGACGACAAGCCCGCCGACGGCGACGATCGCGAACAGTATCTGCTTTTGTCCGCGCTCCATCGTCGCGCGAAGCTCGGCAAGCTCCGCCCGCAGATACGTCTTGGTGACGATCTCGCTGGAGCCGACGGCCATCGCGATGGTCTCGGCGTGCGCCTCGGCCTGACCGGGATCGACGCCCGCTTCCCTGAGCCTGCGCGCCGCCGCCAAGGTGTCGAATGTTTCCATCGTCGCCATGGAGGGAGTATGCCGGCGCGATCCGGGGCGCGTCAAATCTTTCTCAACCGGCGTCGAAATCGTGGACTACCATTCCTGAGAGGGAAGAGGCGGATGTTGAAGCGTGTCGTCCATCCCGGCTCGATCTTGCGGGACGAACTGGAGGAACTCGGCGTCGCGCCCGCGGAGTTCGCGCGGCGGGTGGACATGCCGGCGGGCCGGGTGGACGCCATCCTCGACGGCGCGCGGCCGGTCGACGCCGACACCGCCCCGCGCCTCGGCCACTGGTTCGGCGTCGACCCGCAATTCTGGCTCAACCTGCGGGCCCAGTTCGATCTGGCGCGCGCCGATACGGAAACCGGGGGCGCGATCCGCCGCTTGCCCACCCGGGCCGATCTCCCGCCCCGCGCCGCCCCCCTGGGCGCCGCGCGGGCGGCTCCGGCTTCGGAGGCCTAACCGCCCGCGGCCACCGCCTCCTCCGCCATGCGGCGCAGGCGGGTTTTCTGGATCTTGGTTCCGTTCGCGCCGTCGGTAACGGGGAAGGCGTCGATCGGCAGGCAGCGGACGGGGACCTTGAACCCCGCCAGCGCGCCCCGGCAATGGGCGGCCAGCGCCGCCTCGTCGATCCCGCCGCCGCCGGGCGCCGGCACGACGAAGGCGACCGGCCGGTTCCCCCGCGCCGTCGCGACGGCGACGACCTGCGCGTCGGCCACCGCCGGATGCGCGCAGAGATGCGTCTCGATCTCCAGCGGGTTGACCAGGAAACCGCCGAGGCGGAGCGCGTCGCCCATCCGCGCCAGGTAGGCGAAGGAGCCGTCCGCCGCCGTGCTCCCGAGGTCGCCGGTCCTGAACCAGCCGTCCCCGGTGAAGGCCCGCGCGGTCGCCGCCTCGTCGCCGTAGTAGCGGTCGAAGAGGTTGGGACTCCACGCCTCCAGCTCGCCCGCCTCGCCATGGCCGAGGATTTCGCCGGTCTCCGGGTCGCGCGCGCGCACCCGCGCCTCGGGATTGACCGGGAAGCCGCCGCCCAGCGTCCGCGTCCCCGGCGGGTCGCCGGCCCGGCGCAGCGAGAAGAAGGAGAACACCTCGCTCATCCCGAACGGGCCGAGCAGCGGCATCCCGCGCCGCCAGGCCCGCTCCGGGAAATCGGCCAGCGCCGAATTGAAGCTGGCGTAGGGGCAGCGGCGAAGCGACGGGAACGGCCGCTCCGCCCCGCCGGTCAGCCGGTCGCCCTCGGCCAGCATCCGGTCGAACATGTCGTCGCCGCCCGCGACATGGGTAACGCGATGGCGGATCGCCATCTCCGCGCAGGCGCGGGCCTCGAAAATCTCCGGCGCCGCGATCGCCGCGCCCGCCCGCAGCGCCGCCATCAGGAAGACGAAGCCGAACACGCCGCAGAAGGGGAGCGCCTGCATCGCCACCGCGCCCGGCGCGCCGAGCTCCATGGCCGCCGCCGCGTCGCCGGCGTGGCGCACGACCCGGTCCTGGCGGTGCAGGACCAGCTTCGGCAGGCTGGTGGTGCCGGAGGTGAGGAAGATGTTGCAGGGCGCGTCCGGCGCCGACAGGTCTTCCGCCATCGCCGGGCCGGCCGCGACCTCGGCGCAGGGCACGACCGGCGTTCCGGGGATCGCGGCCGCCGCGCCGCCGCCGCATTGCACGACGGCGGCGAGGCATTCGCGCGCGGCGGGATCGGCCCGGGCCAGGATCGCGGCGTTGTCGGTCCGCCCGGTCGCGGGGACGAAGGCGAGGACCCTGGGCCGGGCGCGGCGCAGCACATCCTCGACCTCGGTCCGGCCGAAGCGCGTGTTCATCGCCACCGCGATCGCGCCGAGCCGGCAGCAGCCGGCGTAAAGCGCGATCCAGGCCCGCAGGTTCGGCAGCCAGAAGCCCACCCGGTCCCCCGGCCCGACGCCGAGCGCGCGCAGCCCGGCCGCGGCGCGCCGCCCCTCCGCCTCCAGTTCCGCGTAGGTCGCGTCGCCGTCGGCGAAGTGGAGGCGCGTATCCCCGGCCCGCCGCGCGGCGCCGGCCAGCATGTCCGGGACCGTCTCCGCCATCGCCGCCGCCTCCGCCCGTCCGCCCGCCGGTCAATACGCCAGCGCGGCGATCTCGAGTTCGGCCGCGATCTTGCCCCCGGAGTCGAGCACGCGCAGCCGCCCGCCGGCGCGCGGCTCCGCCGGCGCGGCCCAGAGCGACACCGCCTCGTCCCAGTGCACCGGGCGCGGGAAGCGCGCGAACACGTCGAGCCGGACCGGCGCCCGGTCCCGCGCCAGCGCGCCCATCGCCCAGACCATGGTCTGGATGCCCTGCGCGATCGGCGCGCGGTAGCCGTAGCGCGCCGCGAAATCCGGGTCGAAATGGATGAGGTTGCCGACATCCTCCGAGAAGGCGGCGACATCCTCCGGCCGCATCTCCTTTTCCGCCAGCCTGGCGAAGCCCTCGCGCGGGTCGGCGGCGGCGGGGCGCGGGCCGCCGCGGCGCGCGCCCATGAGCGCCGGGTCCGGCGTCAGGCGGTGCATCTCGGCGGCGACGGCGAGGGTTCCGTCGGCCCGGCGGAACTCGAACGCCTGCAGGATGCGCCGGCCGCGCGGGCCGGGTTCGTCGGACGCGATCCGGCCGGTCTGCGCCAGCCGCTCGCCGAGCGCGGCGGCGCGACGCAACACGAAGCGCTGGCCCAGATGGACCATGCCGTCCAGCGTCTCGCCGGAGGCGGTCATCTGCTTGAAGCAGTCCTGGCCGTACAGCCCGGTCTCCGCGAGGCCGCCGAAAACCGCCGGATCGACGCCGCAGGCGCGCAGTTTGCGCTCCTGCCAGGCGCGGTCCCGCGCCGCCTCGCGCGGGAGGAAGGTCTTGAGCGCCGGCGCCCCCGTGTCCGCCCCGCTCGCCGCGCCCGGCCGCGCCGCCGTTCCGGTTTCCGTCGCGCCTTGCGCCATCGCTCCGCCTCCGCCTCCGTTTCCGTCTCCCCGGGACCGCCCCGGACCTACCCGAAAAAGGACCCGCCGTTGATGTGGTGCACCTGCCCGGTGACCATCGCCGCGCGCGGGGAGCACAGGAAGAGCGCGAGGTCGGCGACCTCCTCCGGCCGGGCCATGCGGCCGAGCGGGATGGCGCCGGCCAGCGCCGCCAGTTCCTCCTCCGTATGGCCGTAGCGCGGCTGCGCCGTATCGGTCAGGCCCGGCGCGATGGCGTTCACCCGGATGCCGAGCGGCGCGAGTTCGTGCGCGCTCGCCCGCGTGATCCCGACGATGCCGAGCTTGCTGGCGGTGTAGTGGGCGGCGCGCGGCGTCTGCCCGTTTATCGAGCGCGAGGCGAGGTTGACGACGCAGCCGCCGGTTCCCGCCGCCGCCATCGCCCGCGCCGCCGCCTGCGTGCAGAAGAAGGTTCCCTTCAGGTTGATGTCGAGCACGAAGTCGTAATCGGCCTCCTCCATGTCGAGGAAGGGGACGCGCGGGAACATGCCGGCGTTGTTGACCAGGATGTCGATGCCGCCGAACGCCGCGACCGTCTCCGCGACGATGCGCCGGCAGTCCGCGACGACCGACACATCGCCCCGGACGAGCGCGGCGCGCCCGCCGGCCGCCCGCGCCCGCGCCGCCGTCTCTTCGGCCTTTTCGCGGTCGTCGTGCCAGTTCACGGCCACGCGCGCGCCCTCGCCCGCGAAGGCCACGACCGTCGCCCGCCCGATCCCCCGTTGCGCCCCCGTGACCAGCACCGACTTCCCCGCGAACGACATCCCCGCCCCTCCTTCTCGCGCGCCGCCCCGCCGGCGCCGCGCCCGCGAGAATACCCGCGAAACCCGCCGGCGGGAACGGGCGGCGATGCTTGCATCGGGCCGCGCGCTCGGCCACAAGACGGAGGATGGAAGAAACGCGCGCGAGACAGGCGGCGGCCGAGGCGTATTTCGCCGAACTTGCCCGGCTGCGCGCCTCCGGCGGCGCGACGGAGGAGCGGTCGAGCTACCCGGCGCTGGCGGCGCTTTTGAACGCCGTCGGCGCGACGCTGGCCCCGCGCGTGTTCTGCGTCGCCGAGCCGGCGGACCGGGGCGCGGGCCATCCCGATTTCGGCCTCTATGTCGAACGCCCGGCGGACGAGGGGGGCGGCCTGTTCGAGGAGCGCGCGCCGGACCGCGGCGCGGTCGAGGCGAAGCCGCCGGGCGACGACGCCTGGCTGGCCGCGGCCGGCGGGCAGGTGGCCCGTTACTGGGGCCGCCACCGCCTGGTGCTGGTCACCAACACGCGCGACTTCGTGCTGGTGGGCGACGACGGCGGCCGCCCGGCCGCGCTGGAGACCCTGCGGCTGGCGGAGAGCGCGGAGGACTTCGCGCGCAAGCTCGAAAAGCCGCGCGCCTTCGCCCGCGAGGCCGGGGCGGCGCTCGGCGAATACCTCGCCCGCGCGCTCTCGCACCGGGCGGCCGTGGCGGAGCCGCGCGACCTCGCCTGGCTGCTCGCCTCCTATGCGCGCGACGGGCTGGCGCGGGTCGAGGCGGCGGAAGAGGCGCCGGCGCTCGCGGCGGTGCGCGGCGCGCTGGAGCAGGCGCTGGGCCTGCGTTTCGAGGGCGAGCGCGGCGCCGGTTTCTTCCGCTCCACGCTGGTGCAGACGCTGTTCTACGGCGTGTTCTCGGCCTGGGTGCTGTGGGCGCGGGGCGAGGGGGCGCCGGCGGGGCGGTTCGACTGGCGCACCGCCGTGTGGCACCTGCGCGCGCCGGTGCTGCGCGCCCTGTTCCAGCAGTTGTCGGACCCCGGCCGGCTGCGGCCGCTGGGCCTGGTGGAGGTGCTGGACTGGTCCGCCGCCGCGCTGGAGCGGGTGGACCGGGACGCCTTCTTCTCCCGCTTCAACGAGGGCGAGGCGGTCCCGTATTTCTACGAGCCGTTCCTGGAGGCGTTCGACCCCGAACTCAGGAAGCAGCTGGGCGTGTGGTACACGCCGCCGGAGGTCGTGCGCTACATGGTGGCGCGGGTGGACCGGGCGTTGCGCGAGGACCTGGGGGTCCCGGCCGGGCTGGCGGCCGAGAATGTCTATGTGCTGGACCCGTGCTGCGGCACCGGCGCCTACCTGGCGGAGGTGCTGCGGCGGATCGCCGCCAACCTGGCCGAGGAGGGCCACGACGCCACGGCCGGCGTCCGCATCGCCCGGGCGGCGGCGGAGCGCGTGTTCGGCTTCGAGATCATGCCGGCGCCCTTCGCGGTGGCGCACCTGCAGGTCGGCCTCGCCATGCGGGAACTCGACGTTCCCCTGAGCGACGGCGCGGCGGAGGGGCTGCAGATCTTCCTCACCAACGCGCTCACCGGCTGGGAGCCGGCGGAGGCGGAGAAACAGATCGTCGCTTTCCCCGAACTGGCGGCGGAGCGCGACCGCGCCAACAGCGTGAAGCGGGACCGGCCGATCCTCGTCGTCCTCGGCAATCCGCCCTACAACGGCTTCGCCGGCGTCGCGGTGGAGGAGGAGCGGGAGCTGACCGAGGCCTACCGCGCCGCGCCCAGGGCGCGCCGGCCGGAGGGGCAGGGGCTGAACGACCTCTATGTGCGCTTCTTCCGCATGGCCGAGCGCCGGATCGCCGGAATGACGGGTCGCGGCGTGGTCTGCTTCGTCTCCAACTACTCCTGGCTGGACGGCCTGTCCTTCACCGGGATGCGGGAGCGCTTCCTCGAAGCGTTCGACGCCGTGCGGATCGACAATCTCCACGGCGACCGCATTATCTCCGAATACGCGCCGGACGGGCGCACCAGCGAGACGGTGTTCGCGCTCAGGGGGCAGTCGCCCGGCATCCGGGTCGGCGTCGGGATCGCCTTGCTGTCGCGGTCGGGCAAGGGCGGCGATGCGCGCGCGGCCGGTCGCGTGCTCTACCGCGATTTCGACCAGGCCCGGGCCGAGGAGCGGCGGCGCGCGCTGGTCGACAGCCTGGACTCGGGCGGGATCGACGCGGGCTACACGGAACTGACGCCCGATTTCGGCCTCGGCCTGCCGTTCAAGCCGAAGGTGGTGAGCGAGGACTGGTTCGGCTGGCCCGCGCTGCCCGAATTGTTCGCGAAGTCGTTCCCCGGCGTGCAGACCGCGCGCAACGGGTTCCTGATCGACATCGACCTCGACCGGCTGAAGGCGCGGATCGGCGACTATTTCGACGAGCGCCTCGGCGACGAGGAGATCGCGCGGCGCTATCCGGCGGCGATGAGGCGCACCGCGCGGTTCGACGCCCGCGCGGCGCGCAAGGCCCTGCTGGCGCGCGGCGGGCCGGTCGAGGCCGGGTTCGCGCGCCACGCCTACCGCCCGTTCGACGAACGCTGGCTCTACTGGGAGGCCGACACCAAGCTGCTCGACGAAAAGCGCGCCGACTACCGGCGCCACGTGTTCGACGGGAATATCTGGTTTTCCGCCGCGCAGCATGTGCGCCGGGGCGGCGGGGAGCCGCAGGCCTGCTTCGCGCGGCCGATCGGCGCCCGGCACCTGATCGAGCGGGGCGCGAACATGTTCCCCGCCTGGCTGCGCGACGACGACCTCGGCGGCAACGGCAACGGGGCGCGGCGGCCCAACCTGACGGAGGCGGCGCGGCGCTACCTGGAGCGGCTCGGCCTCGGCGTCGAGGACCTGTTCCACCACGCGCTGGCCGCGATGCACGACCCGGCCTATCTCGCGGCCAATTCCGGCGCGCTGGGGATCGGTTGGCCGCGCGTTCCGCTGCCCGGCTGGCCGGAGGGGCGGGCGCCGGGCGCGGCCGGGGCGCTGGCCGAATCGGCGGCGCGCGGGCGCGACCTCGCGGCGCTGCTCGATACGGAAGCGCCCGTTCCGGGCGTTACGCAAGCGCCGCTGCGCCCCGAACTCGCCGCCATCGCCCGCCTCGCCGCGACCGGGGGCGGCTACCTGCGGGAGGAGGATTTCGCGGTGACGGCGGGATGGGGCCGGCCGGGGCCGGGGGAGGCGGTGATGCCCGGCCGCGGCCGCGCGGTCGAGCGCCCGTTCACGGCGGCGGAGCGCGCGGCGCCGGGCGGCGCGCCCCCCGCGCTGGGGGACACGACGTTCGATGTGTACCTCAACCCCGGCGCCTTCTGGCGCAACGTGCCCGCCGCCGTGTGGCGCTACAGGCTCGGCGGCTACCAGGTCCTGAAAAAGTGGCTTTCCTACCGCGAACGCGCTATCCTCGCCCGCCCGCTGACGCCGGAAGAGGCGCAAGCCTTCGCGGACATCGCGCGGCGGGTGGCGGCAGTGTTGACGCGGGGGCTTGGCAAACAATCATGAGAAAACGGATTTCCTCTCCGACTCAGGCCAAACTGCTTGCGGAGTGTAACCGCACTTGCCCGTCCTGTGGTGAGACCGATGTTTCGACATTTGAATTTCATCATATCGAACCCGTGGCGAAAGGCGGCGGAAACACGCTTGCGAACCTGATATGCCTCTGCGCGAACTGTCACGCGAAAGTGACTCGCGGGGAAATCGATCCCGGAAAAATCAAGGAACTCAAAAACATGATAAAGACCGGGCAGCATCCGTATAACAAAAACGCGGGAACAAATAATATCATTTGGGGAAATTTTGGAAATCAATCAAGCGGAAACGTGATAGCGAATAGTATCCAAAGCGTTAATGTGACCACGAAAAAACAAAATATCAAAATCGGTCCGCCAGAAGGATCGATCGCGTCGAGCGTGCACCATAGAAACTACATCAAACACCTCATAGATCGTTATCACGAGTGGAAAAAGAAAGACGTTGGAACGGAAGGAATGAATTATCCAATTTTTTACGGCCAGATAAAGAAAAAATTTGGGGCTAAATGGGACATGATACCGTTGGAAAAATTCGAAAATCTCAATTGTTATATCAAGAACCGAATCGATAAGACAAGATTTGGGCGCACCCAAAAATCTCGCGGTTACTCAAATTATTCTGAATTTGTTGATTTTTGTCAAAAGGGCGAGCATATTTGATTTCGATAGTACCGCTGGCGCTCTTTCTGCGGCGGCCTTGATCGTAGGCTGAGGTCAGGGGCACCCCTCCGTGGCACAATCGGTAAGAGGTAATGTATACGGCGTGGCCCGCGAGCGTTTCTTCCTCATATATCGATTTGGTTTGTCGGCGGACTGGACGCCGGCTCGGGGGCCGGCGTGACGGCACAGGGACGGCGGGGCGGAACTTTCTCGGTTCGGGCGGCGCTGGAGTGGTCGCGCTCCGGAGCTCAAACGCCCGCCCGTTTCCCTTGCGCCGCGCCCCTTCCCCCCGCGCGCGGGTTCGCCCACAATGGTGGCGGCGAACCTCGCGCGGGAGAGAGACGATGGCGAAACTGCGGCATATCGCGCTGGCGACGGACGATCCCGAAGGGACGGCGGCGTTTTACCGGCGCGCCTTCGACTTCCGCGAGGTGGGGCGCGTCGGCCATCCCGACCGGCCCGGCGAGGGGCTGGCCTGGGGCATCTACCTGTCCGACGGCACGCTCAACCTCGCGGTGCTCAAGTTCAAGAACGTGGACCAGCTCGGCAAGGGGCTGGACTATGTCGGCATCCACCATTTCGGCGTGCTGGTGGACGACCTGGCCGAAACCCGCGACCGGCTCGACGCGCTCGGCGCCCCCTGCACGCTGGAGCAGGACCCGAACTCCGCGATGAACTTCTTCGAGACCAAGTTCCGCGGGCCGGACGGCGTGGTGTTCGACGTCTCCGAACACGCCTGGATCGGCGCCGCGACGGCGGAGGAGAAGGAGATCGACCTCGACGAACTGCTCGCCGCCGAATAGCGGCGGCGGCGGAGGGCGGGGCGGGCGGAGGCGGTCAGGGCGCGGCGACGATGTTGCCGACATGCGCCTTGCGCAGGAACGCCGCCTGGGCCTCGCGCAGCCGCTCCAGCGGCCAGACCCCGGCGAGCAGCGGGCGGACCTCGCCGCGCTCGATATAGCCCACGAGGTCGGCGAACGCGCCCGGCGGGGGCACGGTCGCGCCGTGGAAGGTCAGGTCCCGCAGGTAGAAGACGCGCAGGTCGAACGCCACCTCCGCCCCGGCGATGGCCCCGGCGCAGACATAGCGCCCGCCGCGCGCGACGGCGTCGATAAGCGCGGGCCATGTCGGGCCGCCCACCGTGTCGGCGACGACGCTCACCGTCTCCGATCCCGTCGCCTCCGCGAGCGCCGCGCGCAAGCCGCCGGCCGGCTCGCGCGGCAGAACCGCCGCCGGGCCGAGGGCGCGCACCCGTTCGGCCTTGTCGGCGCCGCACATGGCGACCGCGGCCGCGCCGCGCCGCTTCGCCAGCTGGACCAGCGCCGACCCCACGCCGCCGGACGCGCCGGGGACCAGCACCGTGTCGCCCGCGCCCACGCCCGCGCGGTTCAGCATGTTTTCGGCCGTGATCCAGGACACGGGGAAGGTCGCCAGTTCGGCGTCCGTCAGCGCGCTCTCGACCGGGTGGAGGTTGCGCGCGTCGAGGACCGCGAACTCCGCGAAACCGCCGTCGCCCTCGCTTCCCACGACGCCGCACCGGGCGAGGTCCAGCGGGTCGCTCCAGTCGCGTAGCCAGGGGTCGGCCAACACGCGCCGGCCGAGGAGCGCCGGATCGGCGCCGGGACCGAGAGCCTCGACGGTCCCGCAGATGTCGGCGCCCTGGATGCGGGGGAAGGAGACGGCCGCGCTCCAGCCCCCGTCCTCGCCGCCGGCCGGAGCCGCGGCGCCGGCGCCGGCGTACCAGGCGGTCCGGGTGTTCACATCGGTGTTGTTGAGGCCGCAGGCGAGGACGCGGACCAGCGCCTCTCCCGGACCGGGGGCGGGCCGGGGCCAGTCCGTCCGGTACTCCAGCCTGTCGGGGCCGCCATGCCCCGTCAGCACGAAGGCGCGCATGGCTCCCGGCACGGCCCCGCGTCCTACCGGCCGCGGAAGACAGGCGCGCGCTTCTCGGCGAAGGCGGCCATCGCCTCGCGGCTGTCGGCGGTTTTCGACAACTCGCCGGTCCGGTCCTGCTCGAAGCGGTAGCCGTCGCGCAGCGTCATGAACTCGATGGCGTTCAGCGCCTCCTTGGCCATGCGGCTGGCGAGCGGACTCTTGGACGCGATCTCGGCCGCGATCGCGCCCGCCGCCTCCATCAGCGCGTCGCGCGGCACGCAGGCCTCGACGACGCCGAGGCGGTAAAGCTCCGCCCCGGTCAGCCGATGGCCGGTCAGCATCATCCGCCGCGTCGCCGAGTGGCCGAACAGGCGCATGGCGTGGCGCCCGCCGCCGAGCAGGCCCACGTCGATTTCCGGCAGGCCCAGCCGCGCCTCCTCCGCCGCCACCAGGATGTCGGCCGAGGCCGCCACCGCGAGGCCCGCGCCCAGCGCCGGGCCGTTGATCGCGGCGACCACCGGCTTGCGGCATTCGACGATGGCGTGGAAGCACTCGCGCACGCGGCGGCTGTGGCTCCAGTGGTCGCCCGGGGCCGGCGTCCGCCCGGCCCGCGCCTTGATGTCGGCGCCCGCGGAAAAGCACCGCCCCGCGCCGGTCAGCACGATGGCGCGCACATCGTCGCGGTCGCCCAGCACATCGAAGGCGAGCGCCATGTCCTCGTGGAAGCGGCGGTCCTGCGCGTTGACCGGCGGGTTGTCCATGGTGACGACGGCGACGAAATCCGCCGCCGCGACCCGCACGGTCTCCAGGCGGGAAATGTCCGTCATGGCGGGCGCCCCCCGGCTCAGGCCGGCGGGGCGACGGAGAGGCGGCCGTCCACGCCGTGGCGCGCGATCGCGTCGGCGACGAAGCCGGACGCCTTCGCCTCCTCGACGAAGGCGCGCAGGAAGGCCGCCGCCTCCGGCTTGCCCTTGTTGCAGCCGATGGCCTGTTGCACGGCGGCGAACTGCCCGTCGAGCACGCGCGCGCCGGGGAGCCTGGCGGCGTCGTCCGCCAGCCGCGGGCGCAGGCCGGCCAGCGCGTCCAGCCCCTCGGCGACGAACAGGTCGTAGGAGCCGTCCAGCCCCTCGGCGAGGCGGAGTTCGGCGTTCTCGATATTGCGCTCCAGCCAGAGGCCGTAGGCGCTGCGGGCCGAGACGGCGATGCGCACGCCGGCGGCGTCCACTTCGCCGACCGCGGTCAGCGGCGAGCCGGCGGGCACCAGGTAGGTCGCCTGGATTTCGGCGTAGGCGGCGGTGAAATCCATGACCTCGGCCCGCTGCGGCTCGGCCCCGATATTGCCGATGTCCCAGGCGCCGGCGCCGGCGTCGTCGGCGATGGCGCCCGGCGTCTTGTAGGGGACGAGTTCGCAGCCGACGCCGAGCCGGCGCGCCAGTTCGCGGGCCATGTCCGGTGAGACCCCCTCCGGGCCGCCGTCGGGCGCGCGCCCGGTGACCAGCAGGAAGTTCGACATGTTGATGGCGGCGCGCAGGGTTCCGGTCGGCGCGAGCTGGGCCGCGACGGTTTCGACGGCGGGCGGGGCGGACATGCGGGCGATCCTGTTCCGGTTGGCGGGCGGCCGGCATCCTGACCGAACGCCCCCGCCCGCGCGAGCGTTTTTTCGCCCCCGCCGGGTGGGGAAGGGAGGCGGCGCTATCCGTCCGCGGCGGGGGCGTCCGCCGGGTCGTAGGAGGCGATCTCCAGCAGGTTGCCCTCGGGGTCGCGGAAATAGATCGACGCCATCGGGCCGAGCGCGCCGCGCTGCGCGACGGGTCCGTGGAGTATCTCCACGCCCTCGGCGCGCAGCCGCTCCGCCGCCGCCGCGATCCCGCCTTCGGTCACGAAACACAGGTCGAGCGCGCCCGTCGCTTCCGACGCGCCGGTCATCCAGCCCTCGGCGCCGACGGGCCGCAGGTTGATCTTGGCGCGGCCGAAGCGCAGCGCAATGCGCCGGATCGGCCCGAAGAACACCTCCCGCTCGAACCCCAGCGCGCGCTCGTACCACGACGCCATCGCCTCGGGATCGCGGCAGTTCAGGACCACATGGTCGATCCGGTCGATCATCGGTTCCCTCCTCCGGCGCTATCCTCCCCGCGCGGCGCGCCGGGCGGGCGCGGCGGCGGCCGCCGCGCGGTTCTCCATCCGCTCCCGGGAAAGGTCGTAGGCCGTCTGCGCGTTCGTCCAGAACGCGGCGGTCTGTCCGAAGACCGCGGCCAGCGCTTTTGCCGTTTCGGTCGTCACGCCGCGCCGCTCCTCGACGATCTCCCGCAGCAGCGCGGGCGGCGCTCCGCTGTCCCGCGCCACGCCGTCGACGGTCATTCCCGTCTCTTCGATCTGTTCGCGCAGCAACGCGCCCGGATGCGTCGCGATCCGGTGGGTGGGTACGAACCGCATGGCTTCCTCCCGGCCGTCATTCGTAGTGGTTGTTCAATTCGACATCGTGGGCGTCACCGTCCCGCCACTCGAAGCATATCCGCCAGCCGCGCGAAACGCGAATGCTGTGTTGCCCTTCGCGGTTTCCGCGCAGCTTTTCGAGCCGGTTGCCCGGCGGAACCCGCAGGTCGTCGATTTCGGCCGCGTAGTGGATTCGGTCCAGTTTCCGCCGCGCCCGCTCCAGAATCCTGGCAGGGAAAGCGCGCTCGGCTACGCCGTCGAATACATTCCGCGTTTCACGGTTTGCAAAGCCGCGTATCACGCTTGTCTCCTCTTTCGATCCGCCATGGCACCCGTTCCCTTGCGGCGGAAAAGCGCCCGCCGCTACCCGCCGATCCGCTCCAGCGTGCGCTTGTAGCGGCGGGCGCGGGCCACGTAGTCGGCGGTGTCGCGGCGCATCGTCTCCAGCAGCTCCGGCCCGACCTCGCGGATCGCGCGGGCCGGCGCGCCGACGATCAGCGAGCGCGGCGGGAAGCGCTTGCCCTCCGTCACCAGGGCGCCGGCGCCGACCAGGCACTCCTCGCCGATCTCCGCGCCGTTCAGCACCACCGCCCTTATGCCGATCAGCGCCCCGTCGGCGACCGTGCAGCCGTGCAGCATCGCCAGGTGCCCGACCGTGACGTTCGCGCCCACCGAAAGCGGAAAGCCCGGATCGGCGTGCAGCACCGCGTTCTCCTGCACATTCGTGCCGGGGCCGATCCGTATCCAGTCGTTGTCGCCGCGCAGCACCGCGCCGGTCCACAGGCCGACATCGGCGGCCAGCGTCACGTCGCCGATCGCGGTCGCGCCGTCGGCGATATAGACGCTCTCGTCGATGACGGGGGCCTTCCCGTCCACGGCGTAAACCGGCATCGCGCATCCTCCCCGGCGTTCGGACGCGCACTATAAGGCGCGCTCCGGCCCGCGCAACACGGGCGCGCGGCGGCGGTTGCAAGCGCGGCCCGGCCGCTGGCATCCTGCGCGCCCCGCCGCCGCGAGGAAGGGACCGGCATGGAGAACCAGCGGACCGTCTGGGGGGTCGGCACCTCCCGCACCGTGCGCGCGCACTGGGCGCTCGCCGAACTCGGCCTCGACTACCGGACCGAGGTCGTCGTGACGCGCACGCCCGACACCGAAAGCCCCGCCTTCCGGGCGGTGAACCCGCGCGGGAAAATCCCGGTGCTGCGCGACGGCGACGTGACCATCGCCGAGAGCGCGGCGATCGTCACCTGGCTGGGCGAGACCTACGGGGAGGGCGCCCTCGTCCCGGCGCCGGGGGAGCGCGCGGCGCGGGCGCGCTATTACGAATGGATGTCCTTCGTCTGCATGGAGCTGGACGCGACCAGCCTCTATGTGCTGCGCCGGCACTGGTCGCTGCCGGAGATCTACGGCGACTCGCCGGTCGCCAACAAGGCGTCGGGCGAGTACTTCGCCCGCATGATCGGCGCGGCGGCGGAGATGGCGTCGGACGGGCGGCCGTGGCTGCTGGGCGAGCGGTTCAGCGGCGTCGACATCCTGATGGCCTCGACGCTGGAATGGGCCGTCAATTACGGCCAGGACCTGCCGGAGGTTTTCCACGCCTACCGCGAACGCGCGGCGGCGCGCCCGGCCTGCCAGGCGGCGCTTCGGGCGAACGAGGCCCCCGGCGCCGCGCGGGCGGCCGGGGGCGCGCCGTGAGCGGGCCGCTCGAGGGCATCCGCGTCGTCGAGGTCGCCAATGTCGTCGCCGGGCCGGCGGCGGCGGCGCTGCTCGCCGACCAGGGGGCCGAGGTGGTCAAGGTGGAGCCGCCCGGCGGCGACCTCATCCGCGCGTCGTCCGAGTCCGGCCTGCCGCCGATGTTCATCTCCTGCAACCGGGGCAAGCGGTCGCTGGCGCTGGACCTGAAGCGCGAGGGGGCCGCCGCCGCGCTGTGGCGCCTGCTCGACCGCGCGGATGTGCTGGTGCAGAACCTGCGGCCCGGCGCGATGGAGCGGCTCGGCTTCGGCGAGCCGGCGGTCCGCGCCCGCAACCCGCGCCTGGTCTACGTCTCGATCGACGGCTTCGGCGAGAGCGGCCCCTACGCCGGCAAGCGCGTGTACGACCCGCTGGTCCAGGCGGTGTCGGGCTTCGCGGACATCCAGGCCGACGGCGGGACCGGCCGGCCCCGCATGATCCGCACCGTGATCGCCGACAAGACGACGGCCGCCTGCGCGGCCCAGGCGGCGACCGCCGCGCTGTTCCGCCGCGAGCGCGGCGGCGGGGGCCAGCATGTGCGCGTCTCCATGCTCGACGCCATGACGGCGCTCTTGTGGCCGGAGGGGATGGGGCCGTTCACCGTCGTCGCCGACGGCGGCCGCCTGCCACCGCCCTCGCACGACCGGATTTTCGAGACCGCCGACGGCTACATCACCGCCGGCGCGGTCTCGGATTCCGAATGGCGCGGCCTGTGCGCCGCCCTGGAGCGGCCGGACTGGCTGGAGGACCCGCTCTTCGCCACCCAGGCCGACCGCAACCGCAACAAGGACAAGCGCTACGCCGCCATGGCCGGGGAGTTCGCCCGGCGCGCGAGCGCCGAATGGCTGGAGCGGCTGGACCGCAACGACGTGCCCTGCGCCCCGGTGCTGCGCCGCGCCGAAATGTTCGATAACCCGCAGGTGCTCCACAACCGGCTGGTGCGCGAACTCGACCAGCCCGGCGTCGGCCCGATTCGCCAGGCCCGGCCGGCGGCGCGGTTCTCCGAAACCCCGGCGCGCGACCCCCGCCCGGCCCCGGCGCTGGGCCAGCACAGCCGCGAAATCCTCGCCGAACTGGGCTTTTCCGGGGCCGAAATCCGCGCGCTGGCCGATCGCGGCGCCGCCGTCGGCCCGGGCCTGTAGGCGCCGCCTCGGACCCGTGGCCGCCGCCGGGGCCGGGAATGGCGCCCGGCCCCGCCCCGTGGTATACGGTTTGTTCCGCCGGCCGCGCGCCGGCCCCGCGCGGGAGGCAAGCGATGGACGGGTTTCACGGCGGGGCGGCGTCCGGCGACGCGGTCCTGGCTTGCGCGCGCAACCTCGATTTCATGGCGGGCGTCCCGGACCGCGCCTTCAAGCTGATCGTGACCTCGCCGCCCTACAACATCGGCAAGGCTTACGAGGGCCGCGCGCCGCTGGAGAGTTATGTCGCCGAACAGGAGGAGGTCATCGCGGAATGCGTCCGCCTGCTGCATCCGCTCGGCTCGCTGTGCTGGCAGGTGGGCAATTACGTCGATAACGGGGAGATCGTCCCGCTCGACGCGCTTCTCTATCCGGCGTTCCGGGCGCGCGGGTTGAAGCTCAGGAACCGGATCGTCTGGCATTTCGGGCATGGGCTGCACTGCACGCGCCGCCTGTCCGGCCGCTACGAGACCGTCAACTGGTGGACCAAGGGCGACGACTATACTTGGCATCTCGACCCAATCCGTGTGCCCTCGAAATATCCCGGCAAGAAGCACTTCCGGGGGCCGAAGGCCGGGCAGCTTTCCGGCAATCCGCTGGGCAAGAACCCGAGCGACGTCTGGGCTTTTCCCAATGTGAAGAACAACCACCCGGAAAAGACCGTCCATCCCTGCCAGTTCCCCGTCGAACTGGTCGAGCGCCTGGTCCTGTCGATGACCGATCCCGGCGATGTCGTTTTCGACCCCCATATGGGCGTCGGCTCGTCGATCGTCGCGGCGCTGAAGCACGGACGGGAGGGCTGGGGGTGCGACATCGTGCCGGAATACGTGGAGATCGCGCGCCGCCGGGTCGCGGAACTGCGCGCCGGCACGCTCAGGACCCGGCCGATGGGCAAGCCCATCTACGATCCGGCCCTGCCGAACGGGGGACACCGATGAGGATCGGCGCGCGCTACTCCCACCTCAACGGCGAGGAGTTCCTTATCGTCCACCGTCGCGAACTCTGGGAGGAGGTGCTGGAGACAATCGCGAGCATCGATGCGTCGCGGTACAAGACCAAGGTCTCGAAAGAGAAAAACATGCAAGGCAGAGCATTGTATTCGCCGCCGGAGATGAACAAAGCCTTCAAGGAACGATTGGCCGCGCGCGGCTGGAAGGAACGGCGGTCCGCGTTCTGGGTGACCGACGACGAGAGGCTGCTGCGCGGCATCCAGGGATTGCCCGAACAGGACCAAAAGCGGGCCATAGAAGCGACGGGTCGTGTCCCGATTTACTCGTATAACCAAACCGATTTCGTGAAGGACCGGGTGGCGGTCGAAGTGCAATTCGGCAAATATGCGTTCGTCGCGCACGACCTGTTCGTTAAACACCTGAGTTTCTTCGTTTCCGGCGTCATCGATGTCGGGATCGAGATTTTGCCGATGAAGGAGATGGAACGGGAGATGTCGTCGGGAGTGGCGTACTACGAACGGGATTTGCTGAATGTGCTGCGGCAGGGGCGCGGCGCGCCGGCGGTTCCGCTGGTGCTGGTCGGCGTTCTGCCCTAGCTTCCCGCCACTTCCCGCCCCCAGCCGAAAGGCCCCGCGCGATGACGCTTCCGCTCGACGACCGCCTCCTGATCGGCGTGCAGACCATCCACCGCGAGCCGGACGGGCGGGACGGGCCGTGGGCGCCCAGGATCGACGACCTGGTCGCCTTCGTCGAATCGGCGGACCGGGCCGGGTTCGACTCGCTCTGGGTCGGCGACCACCTCTCCATGCCGCTGCCCTTCCTCGACCCGTTCCTGCTGCTGGCCCAGGCGGCGGTGGCGAGCCGGCGGCTGTTGCTCGGAACCGGCGTGTACCTGCTGCCGCTGCGCCATCCCGGCCCGGCCGCCAAGCAGGTCGCCACGCTCGACCACCTGACCGAGGGGCGGCTGATCCTCGGCGTCGGCATCGGCGGCGAGTTCCCCAAGGAGTACGAGGTCGCGGGCGTGCCGATCGGCGAGCGCGGCGCCCGCCTCGGCGAGAGCGTCGAGGCGATGCGCAAGCTGTGGACCGGCGCCCCGGCGAGCCACGAGGGCCGGTTCTTCCGCTTCTCCGACGTGCTCATGACGCCGCCGCCGCGCCAGCCGGGCGGGCCGCCGGTCTGGTTCGGCGGGCGGCGCGAGGCGGCCTTCCGGCGCATGGGGCGGCTGGCCGACGGCTATGTCTCCTATGTGGTGACGCCGGAGATGTACCGCGACGCGCTCGCCAGCATCGCGGCATCGGCCGAGGCGGCGGGCCGGCGGATCGCGCGGTTCGGGACCGGCCACCTGCTGTTCGTCCGGGTGGACGACGATTACGAGACCGCGCTGGAGGTCGCCGCGGCCTCGCTCTCCAAGCGCTACGCGATGGATTTCCGGCGCGCCGCCGAACGCTACGCCGCGCTCGGCTCGCCCTCGGACGTGGCCGCGCGGATCGCCGGGTTCCACGCCGCCGGGGTCCGCCACCTCATCGTCGACCTGGTCGGCCCCTACGAGCGCCGCGCCGAGCAGATGGAGCGGTTCGCCGGCGAGGCGATGCCGCTGCTCGCGGCCCTGCGTTGAAAGCCCGGCTCGGCGGGCCGCGGCCGCTCCGGCCTTTACAGGCGCGCCCCGAACCATCATAGAGACGCGCGCGCGGCCCGGCGCTCCCGGCGCGGCGCGGCTCCCCACCCGTGGAAGAGGCGGACATGCTGGACCTGATGCGGATCGCGCGCACCGAGGCCGAGGGCGGCGACCTGTTCGAGGCGCTGCGGGCGCTCTACGAGCCGGCCGACATCCGGCCCGACGGCCATCCGGAGGCGGCGGTGTGGAAGGGCGGCAACTTCGCCGGCGGGATCGCGCCGGTGGCCCATTCGCTGACCGACGCCTACGCGCTGCTCGGCACCGTGGCCGCCATCGACATCCTGGGCCTGCCCTTCTACGCGGTGCCGATGTGGTCGCAATACCGCCACGACACGAAGCTGGCCTGCCTGTCCTGGTTCGGCAACATGCCGTGCATCTCGATCAAGTGGTCCACCGCCGGCGACGCCTATGTGAACGACGGCGCGGGCGGGCGCGTGGTGGTGATGGGCAAGTCCGGCAACGCGCCGCTCAGGACCAGCGCCGGCGTGTACTGCAATGTGCGCCCCTACGGGCCGGTCACGGTGGTGCGCTCGATGCCCTGCCTGCCCTATTCGCAGGACCGGGCGGCTTTCTCCGTGGACGAGGCGACCGGGACGATCCATTCCGAGATGAACACGCCGGCGATCCAGATGGCCTACGCCAACCGCCTGTTCCTTCGGATGGTGCACGAGACCGGCCGGCTCGGCCGCGTCGCCATGAAGCCGACCCAGGCGATGGAGGACGGGATCAACGCCGGCCTTCACGCCTGGCTGCTCCGGGGCACGAGGTTCGAGGTCGGGCGCAAATACGCCGTCGATCCCTACGAGGAGCACCGCGAGCGCGTCGACGCGATCGCCGCGCTGCTGCCCGCCGATTTCAAGGACGGCATGGAGGCGTGGGGCGGCCGGATCGAGCAGCACATCGCCGACACCAATTACGGCCTGCTGCTCTGGGACCTGATCGAGCGGCGCGACTGCATCGTGCTGGCGACGGACCTCGACGGCGACCGGCTGACCGACCTGCTGGCCGACGCCTCGGACCCGCTGCGCGCCTTCGCCGGCAAGGTGGCCGGCCATCTCGGCCACGAGACGGACACGCGGAAACTGTGGGCCGATCTCGGCTACGTCACCGGCAACGGGCGCGACATGACCTCGGTGATGCACCGCATGTCCGGCCCGGCGATCCACGAGCAGACGCTCGGTTCGGCCGACGCGATGCTGCTGCGCCTGCTGGACGGCGACGAATGGGTCGGCGGGACCAAGCAGCCCTACGACCCGCGCATCCATTTCGTGCTGATCCGCGACGCCTATCTCGACGCCAATCCGGGCAACGGGCGCCTGCGCGCCTGGCTCGACGACGCGCTCGCCCGGTTCGACGAGGTGTATTCCGGCGCGCGGCCCGGCTTCCTCGACGGCTATCGCCGGCTCAAGGAGGCGATCGCGCCCTGGAGCGGCTGAGCGCCGCGCCCCGGGCCGGAGCCTCGCCGGTGGCGCGCCGCGGGATCGCTTTCGTCGCTTCCTCCGCGCCCGAGGCGGCCGCGGCCGGGAAGGCGCTGTCGGCCCGCTACGCCGCGGTCCCGCCGGAGGAGGCGGACGTGATCGTCGCGCTCGGCGGCGACGGGCTGATGCTGGAGACGCTGCGCCGGCATTTCGACCGCCCGGTCGAGGTCTTCGGCATGAACCGCGGCACCATCGGCTTCCTGATGAACGAATACGCCGAGGACGGCCTGCTCGAACGCCTCGCGGCGGCGACGCCGGTCACGCTCCACCCGCTGCGGATGACGGTGGAGACGGTCGCCGGCGAACGCCGGGAGGCGCTGGCGATCAACGAGGTCTCGCTGCTGCGCCAGACCGCGCAGACGGCCCGGCTCCGCGTCGTCATCGACGGCGCCGAGCGCATGGCGGACCTGTTGTGCGACGGCCTGATCGTCTCGACGCCGGCGGGGAGCACCGCCTACAACCTCTCGGCGCACGGGCCGATCGTGCCGCTCGGGGCCGGCGTGCTGGCGATGACGCCGATCAGCGCCTTCCGCCCCCGGCGCTGGCGCGGCGCGCTGCTCGACAACAAGGCGCGCATCCGCGTCGAGGCGCTGGACACCGCCAAGCGGCCGGTCAGCGCGACGGCGGACGCGACGGAGGTGCGCGACATCGCCGCCGTCACGGTCGTCGAGGACCGGGAAATCGCGCTCCGCCTCCTGCACGACCCCGAACACAATTTCGACGAGCGCCTGATGAAGGAGCAGTTCGCGCCCTGACGGCGCCCCGGCGCGATGTCGCGCGCCCCGGCGCGTCACGCGCTGCGGCGGACCGTACAGTCGGCGCGCTTCGTCACGCCCGGCTGCAGGGCGAGGCCGAGGCCCGGCGCGTCGGGCGCGCGGATGCGGCCCCGCTCGACCGGCGGCAGGTCCGTCACCAGCTCCCCGTACCAGCCGTAATAGAAGGCGCGCACCATCTCCTGGATGTGGCAGTTCGGGCTGGCCAGCGCGAGGTGGGTGGAGGCGGCGAGCGTCACCGGGCCGGTGCAGTCGTGGAACGCGACCGGGATGTGCCACGGCTCGGCCATGTGGGCGATCTTGCGCGCCTCGGTGATCCCGCCGCACCAGGCCACGTCCATGATGATCTGGCCCAGGCTGTCGAGTTCGAGCAGGTAGCGGAAATCGGCCGCGCCGCCGCGCGTCTCCCCGACCGCGATGGGGCAGGTGGTCGCCCGCGCCACCTCGTCGAGCGACGCCAGGTGGTCCATGAAGACCGGGTCCTCGACCCAGAACGGCTCGTACTGCTCCAGCGCGCGGGCGATGCGCACGGCCTGGGGCCGGTCCCACAGCGAATGCATCTCCGCCATCACGTCCATCCGGTCGCCCACGGCGCGGCGGATTTTGGCGAAAGGCTCCAGCGCCCCGTCGAGGTCGGCGGCCGAGATGTAGCGGCCGCCCGAAGCCTCCGCCGCGAAGTCGAACGGCCAGATTTTCATGCCGTCGATGCCCATTTCCAAAAGGGAGTGAGCCAGTTCGTCGGCGGAGTTCAGAAAAGCGTCGAGGTCCTCGTAGGGGCCTTCCGAGCCGGACAGGCCGAAATTGCGCGTGCCCTGGCCGTCCGCCTTGCGCACATAGCGGTAGCCGGCGCAGGTGTTGTAGACCCTTATGTCGTCGCGGACCGCGCCGCCGAGCAGCTGGTGGACGGGCTGGCCCGTCGCCTGGCCCCAGATGTCCCACAGCGCCATGTCCACCGCCGAGCGCCCGCGCTGCTCCGCGCCCGCGCCGGTGAAGCCGACATAGCCGACCAGCTTCGGATGGTGGCGCGCGATGAGGCGCGGGTCCTGGCCCAGCAGCAGCGGCGCGACGATCCCGTGGATATGGGCCTCCGCCGATCCCGCTCCGTAGAAGGTCTCGCCGAGGCCGGTCGGGCCCTCGTCGGTATGGACAAGGGTCCACAGCAGGTTGGGGAACTCTTCGAGGCGGACGGTCTCGATGGCGTCGATCTTCATGCGCGCGACTCTCCCGCGGCCGTTCCGGGCGAGGCGGGCGCCGGCCGGGTCGGCGCCGCGCCCGCGCGGCGGTCAGCGCTCGTCCAGCTCGCCGTCGTCGTTCTCGAACTTGTTGTTGAAACTCCCGTACCGGAAGCCCCGAACGATCTGGTTGGCGTCGAGCACATCGCAGTCGAGGTGGATGCGGTCGTTAAAGAAATAGAAACCGAGCTTGTGGTTGCACACCGACGAAATGTCGGTCCCGTTCCAGTCCGGTTCCGGGTTCCCGTAGGAATCGTACTTGACCCCGAGCGTGGTGTCGATGTCGAACGAGGTGTCGTTGAGAACGATGTCGCCGTCGTCGTTTTGCTCGTTGCACTTCGCCGAGAACACGCCGTCGGTGGCGAGCGCGAAGTCCTTGCAGCTGTTCATGATGTTCGCTTCGAGGCTGGTCGCCGAGTAGGCCGCCTGGGCGGGGCCGGAGAACGCGGCGCCGGCCGCCAGCAAGGCCGCCAGCGCGGCCGCGCGAAACAACGTGTTCATCGTTCGGTGTCCCTTTTCCGGTCGCTCGGACCCGGCCTCTCCCGGCCGCGCCGCGCCCATACATGCACACGCCCGGCCCGGTTTCAACCCGTCGAATCCCGGCGGCCCCGCCGCGCCAGCGCCTCGCGCAGGCCGTCGATGGCGGCGTCCAGCGCGGCGTCGAAGCCGGCCTCCCAGGCGGCCGCGCTGCCGGCCCCGCCTTCCGGCGGGAACAGGATCGCGCGCGAGGAGGCGACGATCCCGCCCTCCGGCCCGGCCGGCCCGGGCGGGAAGGCGCGCACCGCGTCGTCCGCCCCGCCGCCCTGCGCCCCGTAGCCCGGGACCAGGAAGGGCGCGCGCGGCAGGCGTTCGCGCAGCCTTTCGGCCTGTTCCGGGAAGGTCGCGCCAACGACAATCCCCAGCGACGACCAGCCGGTCTCCGGCCCGCGCAGCGCCTCGGCCGTTTCCGCCAGCGACCGCGCGATCCGCTCCGAGAGGGTTTCGCCGCCGGCCTCGCCCACCTTGAGGTCCTGGTAGTCGCGGGCGCCGGGATTGCTGGTCCTGGCCAGCGCGAACAGGCCGCGGCCGCCCGTCCGCGCCGCCTCGACGAAGGGCGCCAGCGAATCGCGGCCGAGGAAGGGGCTGACGGTCGCGGCGTCGGCCGCGGCCGGGCCGTCGGGCGCCAGCGCGGCCTCCGCGTAGGCCCGGGCGGTCGAGCCGATGTCGCCGCGCTTGGCGTCGAGCAGGACGAGCAGGCCGCGCGCGCGGGCGCGCCGGCATGTCGCCTCCAGCGCCCGGACGCCGCGCCAGCCCATCCGCTCGAAGAACGCCGACTGCGGCTTGACGATGGCGACCCGGCCCTCCAGCCGGTCCACGACGGCGGCGAGGAAGCGCTCGACCGCCGCCGCGGTCCGGGGGTCGCCCGGCGCCATCGGGCCGTCGCGGAACGGCGGCGGAATCCGGTCGAGCCAGGGGTCGAGGCCGACGCAGAGCGGATGCCCGAGCGCGCGCGTCCGCGCGATCAGCCGGTCGCCGAAATGCCCCGTCCCGGTTCCGTCCACCGCCGGCCTCCCGTTCGGCGCGGCGCTTGTCCGCCGCCGCCGCCCGCGGTTATATGGCGCGGGAAGGCGGCGGCTGTCGAGGGGAGCGGACGGCGTGCTGGCGGTCGAGAATCTCGTCAAGCGGTTCGGGGGCGTGGTCGCGGTCGACGGATGCTCCTTCGAGATCGCGGAGGGGTCGATCACCGGCCTGATCGGGCCGAACGGGGCCGGCAAGACCACCATCTTCAACGCGATCGCCGGCTCCGCGCCGGCGACCTCCGGGCGGATCGTGCTGGACGGCCGCGACATCTCCGGCCTGCCGCCGCACCGGCTCTACGCGCTCGGCGTGCTGCGGACCTTCCAGATTCCCAAGGAGTTCGGCAAGCTGACGGTCATGGAGAACCTGATGGCGGCCGCGCCGGCCCAGCCGGGCGAGAACATTTTCCTGAACTGGATCGCGCCGGGCCGCGTGCGGGCGCGGGAGGACGCGATCCGCCGCCGCGCCGGGGAGACGCTGGAGCTCCTGGAGCTCGACCGCGCGCGCGACATGCTGGCCGCCGACCTGTCCGGCGGGCAAAAGAAGCTCCTCGAACTCGGCCGCGCCATGATGACCGACGCGCGGCTGGTCCTGCTGGACGAGCCGGGGGCCGGCGTGAACCCGACGCTGATGCGCCGTATCGTGGGAGCGATCCGCCGCCTCAACGCCGAGCGCGGCTACACGTTCTGCATCGTCGAGCACGACATGGACCTGGTCGCCGAACTCTGCGACCCGGTGATCGTGCTCGCCCAGGGCCGCGTCCTCGCCCAGGGCGCGATGGCCGAGGTCCGCGCCGACGAGCGCGTGATCGACGCCTATTTCGGCGGCGGGGCGGCGTGAGCGTCCTGGCGCTGGAGGAGGTGGAGGCCGGATACGGCGAGACCCCGGTGCTGCGCGGCGTCTCGCTCCGGGTCGATCCGGGCGAGACGGTGGCGGTGATCGGCCCCAACGGCGCGGGCAAATCGACGGCGATGAAGGCGGTCTTCGGCATGGTGAACGTCTCCGCCGGCCGCGTCCGGCTGGAGGGGCGCGACATCGCCAACCTCGCCCCGGAGCGGATGGCGCGCCTCGGCGTGTGCTACGTGCCGCAGGTGGACAATGTGTTCCCGACGCTCAGCGTGGCGGAGAACCTCGAAATGGGGGCCTACACGCGCCGCGACGATTTCCGCCCGCGCATGGAGGAAATCTACGCCATGTTCCCGGACCTGGCGGAGAACCGGCGCCGGCCGGCCGGCGCGCTTTCCGGCGGCCAGCGCCAGATGGTGGCGATGGGCCGCGCGCTGATGCCGGAGCCGAGGCTGCTGATGCTGGACGAGCCGACCGCCGGCCTCAGCCCCCGCTACCGGGGCGAAATCCTGGAGACCGTCGCGCGGATCGCCGCCGCCGGCGTGCCGATCCTGATCGTCGAGCAGAACGCCCGCCAGGCGCTCGGCATCGCCGACCGCGCCTATGTCCTGGTGGACGGCGAGAACCGGATCGAGGGCGCCGGGCGCGACCTGCTGGCCGACCGCGAGGTCGCGCGCATGTTCCTGGGCGCGCGGGCGTGACGGCGGGCGCGATGGATTTCGTCAACTTCTACCTGATGCCCGGAATCGTGCTGGGCTGCGTGTACGCGCTCGGCGCCATCGGCGTTTCGCTGACCTTCGGCGTCCTGCGCTTCGCCAATTTCGCCCATGGCGACACGATGACCTTCGGCGTCTATGTCACGCTGTCGGTCGTGCTGGCGACGGGCTGGCACCCGCTGCTGGCCGCCCTGCCGGCGATGGCGGCGGCGGCCGCGCTGGCGGTCGGCGTGGACCGGGTGTTCTACCGGCCGTTCAGGAACTCGCCGCCGATCGTGTCGGTGATCGCGAGCTTCGGGCTGATGCTGATGATCCGCTCGGCGATCCAGTTCGTCTGGGGCGTGCAGTTGCAGCCGATGGTGCGGGGCATCCAGCGGCCGGTGGCGTGGCTCGACCCGCTGCGCCTGCCGCCGAAGCACCTGGCGATTATCGCCGGCGCGACGCTGCTGATGTTCGCGGTCCACCTCCTGTTGACGCGGACCCGGATCGGCAAGGCGATGCGCGCGGTCTCCGACAGCCCGGACCTCGCCCGCGTGACCGGGATCGACACCGAACTGGTGATCCGCGTCACCTGGATGCTGGGCGCGGCGCTCGCCGTGGCGGCGGGGGTGTTCCTCGCCATCGACACGCATGTCGAGACGATGATGGGCTTCAAGCTGCTGCTGCCGATGTTCGCGGCCGCGATCCTGGGCGGCATCGGCAAGCCCTACGGCGCGATGGCGGGCGGGCTGGTCATCGGCGTCGCCGAGGAGTTGAGCGCCTATCCCTGGATCGGGACGGAGCCGCTGCTCAATCCCGGCTACAAGGCCGGCGTCGCCTTCGCCATCATGGTGGCGATGCTGATCTGGCGGCCCCAGGGGCTGTTCCGGGGGAGGCGGTTTTGAGCGAGGCGCTTTACGGCTACGCGATCTACGCCGTCGCGCTGGCGTCGATGGGCGGGATTTACGCCGTCCTCGCGCTCGGCCTCAACATCCAGTGGGGCTTCACCGGCCTGTTCAACGCCGGGATCGCGGGGTTCCTGGCGGTCGGCGCCTATACGCAGGCGCTGCTGACCACGCCGGTGTCGGCCCGGCATATCGGCGGCATCGAGGCGCCGATCCCGGTGGCGATGGCGGCGGCGATGGCGCTGTCGGCGCTGGTCGCCTGGGGCGTGGCGCGGGTGTGCGTGCGGCTGCGTTCGGACTACCTCGCGATCGCCACCATCGGCATCGCCGAAATCCTGCGCCTGGTCTTCAAGAACGAACTCTGGGCCACCAACGGGCCGCGCGGCGTGAGCCGCGTCCCCAAGGCGTTCGAGGACCTGGCGCAGCCGTGGAACGCGGTGTGCTTCCTGCTCATGGTGCTCGCCATCGTCGCGGTCGTGTACTGGCTGCTGGAGCGCGCGCGGGTCTCGCCCTGGGGCCGGGCGATGACGGCGATCCGGGAGAACGAGGAGGCCGCCGCCGCCGCCGGCAAGGACGTGGAGCGCCGGCGGGTCGAGGCCTTCGTCCTCGGCGCGGCGCTGATGGGGCTGGGCGGGGCGCTGCTGGCGCAGTACCTGAAGCAGATCGACCCGCAGGTGAGCGACCCGCTGACCGCGACCTTCCTGGTCTGGGTGATGCTGATCGCCGGCGGCTCGGCCAACAACGCGGGCGCGGTGCTGGGCGCCTTCCTGCTGTGGGTCGTGTGGTCCGCGACGCAGGTCCTGTCGGGCCTGCTGCCCGACTCGATTTCCGTTTTCGGTTGGGAGCTCGGCAATCTTCAGGTACGCTCCGCCTATGTCAGGATCTTCCTGATCGGCCTGATCCTGCAACTGATCCTGCAACGCCGGCCGCAAGGGCTGCTGCCGGAAACGCGGCCCGCCCCGGCGCGGCCGGACCGAACGAGAGGAGAACCGCGATGAGGAAACTGCTTGCCGCGGCCGCGCTGGGCGCGCTGGCCGTCGCGCCGGCCCAGGCGGCCGAGATCAAGATCGGCTCCGTCGGCGGCATCACCGGCCCGATCGCCGAACTGGTCGCGCCGATCATGGCGGGCCGCGCGCTCGCGGCGGCCCATGTGAACGAGAACGGCGGCGTGCTCGGCGGCGACATGCTGGTCATGGTCCCCGGCGACAGCCAGTGCGATCCGAAGGCGGCCGTCGACGCCGGCAACAAGGTGGTCAACGTGGATCGCGTCGTGGCCATCGTCGGGCCGAACTGCTCCGGCGCCACCAACGCGATGACGCAGTCGGTGACGATCCCGGCCGGAATCCCGTCGGTGTCGGATTCGGCGACCGCGCCGTCGATCTCGGAGCTGGAGGACAACGGGCTGGTGTTCCGCGTCGTTCCCTCCGACGCCTACCAGGGCGCCACGCTGGCGCGCTACGCCTACGAGACGCTGGGCTTCCGCCGGCTGGCGATGACCTACGCCAACGACGACTACAACGCCGGCATCGCGGCCGTGTTCGCGCGCGTGTTCGACGAACTCGGCGGCGAAATCCAGGCCAACCAGGTGCACGAGCCGAACAAGGCGTCCTACCGCGCCGAGGTCTCGACGCTCGGCGCCGGCGGGGCCGAGGCGCTGGCGCTGTTCGCCTATTACGGCGGCTCCGGCATCACGATCCTCAAGAACAGCCTGGAGACCGGCGCGTTCGGCAAGTTCATCGGCGCCGACGGCATGATCGACCAGTCGGTGATCGACCAGCTGGGCGCGGACACGCTGCGCGGCAACATCTGGCTGACCAAGGCGGCGGCCGACCCGGAGGAGCCGGCCTACAAGGTCTTCGCCGAGGCCTACGCCGCCACCGGCAACGACCCGCAGGCGTCCTACGCGATCAACGGCTACGACGCGACCTTCATGATCGCGCTGGCGATCGAGGCCGCCGGCGCGGCCGACGGCGCGTCGATCGCCAGGGGGCTGACCATGATCAACGCCAAGGGCGGGGAGGTCGTCGGGCCGAACGAGTGGGCCAGGGCGAAGGCCGCGCTCGCCGCCGGCAAGGCGATCGACTACGAGGGCGCCTCCGGCTCGGTCGATTTCGACGCCAACGGGGACGTTCCCGGCTTCTACAGCGTCAGCGTCGTCGGCGACGACGGGAAGTGGGCGCCCACGCTGCTGAAGTAACCGGCGGTCCGAACGCCCGCCCGGCGGCCCGGCGCGCTCCCGCGCCGGGCCGTCGCGGCGTTACGGGGCGAGGGAAGGGACGACATGCGCATCGACTTCGAGACCGATCCGTCCCGCTACCGCCACTGGCGGATCGAGATCGACGGCCGGGTCGCCAGCCTGGTCCTGGACGTGGACGAGGGCGCCGGCCTGTTCGACGGCTACGCGCTGAAGCTCAACACCTACGACCTCGGCGTCGACATCGAACTGCGCGACGCGATCCAGCGCCTGCGTTTCGAGCATCCCGAAGTGGGCGCGGCGGTCCTGCGCTCCGGCAAGGACAGGGTGTTCTGCGCCGGCGCCAACATCCGGATGCTGGCCGGCGCCTCCCACGGCCACAAGGTGAACTTCTGCAAGTTCACCAACGAGACCCGCAACGACATGGAGGACGCGAGCGCGCGGTCGGGCCAGCGCTACATCGCGGCGGTGAACGGGGCCTGCGCCGGCGGCGGCTACGAACTGGCGCTGGCGGCGGACCGCATCCTGCTGGTGGACGACGGCTCCTCCGCCGTCTCGCTGCCGGAGGTGGCGCTGCTGGGCGTGCTGCCCGGCACCGGCGGGATCACGCGCGTGACCGACAAGCGCAAGGTCCGGCGCGACCGGGCCGACATCCTCTGCTCGACGGAAGAGGGCGCGCGCGGCCGGCGGGCGCTGGAATGGGGGCTGGTGGACGAGATCGTCCCGCCCTCGCGCTTCGAGGACGCCGTGGCGCGCCGCGCGGCCGAATTCGCCGCCGCCTCGGACCGGCCTTCCGGCGCGGCGGGGATCGCGCTCGGCCCGCTGGAGCGGCGCTTCGAGGCCGGCGCGGTTCGCTACTCCAGCCTCGCGGTCGAGATCGACCGGGCGGCCCGGCTGGCGACGCTGACCGTTTTCGGGCCGGAGGCGCCGCCGCCGGCCGGGACCGGCGCGCCGGTCGGGGGCGAGGGGGACCGTTTCTGGCCGCTCCGCCTCGGCCGCGAACTCGACGACGCCATCCTCCACCTGCGCTTCAACGAGCCGGAGGTCGGGACGCTGGCCTTCCGCTCGGAGGGCGACCCGGCCGCGGCGATGGCTTACGACCGCTTCCTGGAGGCCAATCTCGACAACTGGGCGGTCCGCGAGACGGTCCTGCTCTGGACCCGCGCGATGAAGCGGATCGACCTCACCTCGCGCTCGCTCGCGGCCCTGGTGGAGCCGGGCGGCTGTTTCGCCGGCTTCCTGGCGGAGATCGCGTTCGCTGCCGACCGGAGCTTCATGGCCGAGGGCGCCTTCGAGGGCGGCAACCGGCCCGACGCCGCGCTCGTCCTGTCGGCGGCGAATTTCGGCCGCCACCCGATGTCGAACGGCCTGTCCCGCCTCGCCACCCGCTTCCTCGGCGACCCGGCGCGCGTCGAGGCGCTGGCGGCGCGGACGGGGGAGGCGCTGGACGCGGCCGAGGCCGAGGCGCTCGGCCTGGTCACCGCCGCCTGGGACGACATCGACTGGGCCGACGAGTTGCGCCTGTTCCTGGAGGAGCGCGCCAGCTTCTCGCCCGACGCGCTGACGGGCATGGAGGCGAACACGCGCTTCGCCGGGCCGGAAACCATGGAGACGCGGATTTTCGGCCGGCTCTCGGCCTGGCAGAACTGGATTTTCCAGCGCCCCAACGCGACCGGGGCGGCCGGCGCGCTGGCCCGCTACGGCGGCGGCCGGCGCGCCGAGTTCGACCGCGAGCGGATTTGACCGCCCGCTTGACAGGCCCGCGCCGGCCGGACTATATCCCGGCTCGCGGTGCATGGCGGAGTAGCTCAGCTGGTTAGAGCAGCGGAATCATAATCCGCGTGTCGGGGGTTCAAGTCCCTCCTCCGCTACCGCTTCCAACCCATTGGAAAAGGACATGAAACCGGGGCCGGGCGGCTCCGCGCCGGCCGGGGACGCGCGCCGGGACGCCGGGCGCGCGGTTTTTTCCCGCCGGGCGCGCCGCCCGTGCTATCCGTCGCGCGGCCGTTCGTTCCACCGCCGGGAGGACCCGATGACGATGAAAATCTACCACGCGCCGAACTCGCGCTCCGTGCGCGTGCTGTGGCTGTTCGAGGAGCTGGGCCTGCCCTACGACCTCCAGGTCTTCAAGCTCGGCGAGAAGGCGATGCGCGCGCCGGACTACCTGTCCAAGCACCCGATGGGCCGCGTCCCGGCGCTGGAGGACGGCGACACGATGCTGTTCGAGTCGGGCGCCATCGTCGAATACGTGCTGGCGCGCCACGGCGGCGGGCGGATGCTCCCGGAGCGGGATTCGCCGGACTTCCCGGCCTACCTGCAATGGCTGCACTACGCCGAGGGCATGATCATGCCGCAGGTCAACGTCATCGTCGTCGAAACGATCTTCCTGCCCGAGGAGCGGCGGAACCAGGACAATGTCGACCGGGCGACCCGCCTGCTCACCCGGATGCTGTCGGCGGTGGAGCGCGGCCTGGAGGGGCGGGAGTTCCTGGCCGGCGGTTTCTCCGGCGCCGACATCATGACCGGCCACGCCTGCGTCGTTTCCAAAAACCTCGGCGCCGACCTGTCGGACAAGCCGAACGTCGCCGCCTACGCCGAACGGCTGGAGGCCCGCCCGGCCCTGCGACGCGCGCGCGCGGCGGCCTGATCGCGCGACGATGGCGGCGCGGCGGGAGGACGGATCGCAGGCGACGGGCCTCGCCCTCGGCGTGGCCGGCGTGCTGTTGCTGTCGCCGGACACGCTGATCATCCGGCTGGTCGATATCGACCCGTGGAGCTTCATCGCCTGGCGCGGGGCCTTCCTGGCGGCGGGCATGGCGGTGGTGCTGGCGGCGCTGTACGGCCGCGCCGCGCCGGCGCGGCTGTGGGCGACCGGCTGGATCGGCGCGCTGGTCGCGGTGCTGTTCGCCATCAACAACGCCGCCTTCCAGCTTTCGGTGCAGAGCACCGCCGTCGCCAACACGCTGGCGATCATCGCCACCGCGCCGCTGTTCGCGGCCCTGTTCTCGGTCGCGCTGCTGCGCGAGCGGGTTCCGCGCCGCACCTGGGCGGCGATCGCGGCCTCGCTGGCGGGGATCGCGCTGGTCTTCGCGAGCGAGGTCGAGGGCGGCGGGCTGTTCGGCAACCTGGCCGCGCTCGCCGCCGCGATCGGCCTCGGCATCCATTTCGTGCTGGTGCGCCTCGCGCGGCGGGTGGACATGACGCCGGCGATCGCGGCGGCGGGCGTGCTGATCTGCGCGATCGGCCTGTCGATGGCGGGGGACCTCTATGTGGCCCCGGCCGGGTTCGGGCTGCTGGCGCTTTTGGGGCTGGTGCTGCTGCCGGCGTCCTTCGTGCTGCTGACCCGCGCGCCGCGCCACATTTCCGCGCCGGAGGTGAGCCTGATCCTGCTGCTGGAGACGGTGCTGGGGCCGCTCTGGGTCTGGATGGCGATCGCCGAGGAGCCGCCGCCGGAGACGCTGGCGGGCGGCGGGCTGATCGTCGTCGTGCTGGCGGTCCACGCCGCGCTGACGCTGCGGGCGGCGCGGCGCGCCGGCGTCGCCTGACCGGGGAAGGGGGGAAGGCCGTGCGGATCGTGGACGCGCACCATCATTTCTGGGACCTCGGCATGGGCCGGCACCCCTGGCTCGCCGGCCCGCCGGAGCCGGGGTTCTTCCTCGGCGACTATTCGGCGCTCGGGCGCGACTACCTGCCGGCGGACTACCGCCGCGACGCCGCCGGGTTCGACATCGCCGCCACCGTGCATGTCGAGGCGGAGTGGGACCGGAGCGCCCAGGTCGCGGAGACGGAGTGGGTCGCGGGCCTCGCCGCCGCCCACGGGCTGCCCGGCGCCATCGTCGGCCATGTCTGGCTCGCCGCCGGCGATCGCGAGGAGGTGCTGCGCGGCCACATGGCCTGCCCGCTGTTCCGGGGCGTGCGCTCGAAGCCCGTGACGGCCCCGTCGCCCGGCGCGATCCCGGCCGAGCCGCCGCCGGGCAGCGCGCGCGACCCGGCCTGGCGCGCCGGGCTGGCGCTGCTGGAGCGGCTCGACCTCGCCTACGACCTGCGCGTGCCGTACTGGCACCTTTACGAGGCGGCGGACGCGGTGGGCCGGCATCCGGGCCTGCGCGTCGTCCTGAACCACACCGGCTTTCCCTGGGACCGGAGCGAGGCCGGCCTCGCCGCCTGGCGCGCGGCGATGGAGGCGATCGCCGCCTGCCCGAACGTCATGTTGAAGCTCTCCGAACTCGGCCTGCGCGACGCGCCGTGGACCGTGGAGGGCAACCGCCGCCCGGTGCGCGAGGCGGTGGAGGTTTTCGGCGTCGCGCGCTGCATGTGGGCGTCCAACTTCCCGGTCGCCGGCCTGCGCGTCGGCTACCGCGCGCAGCTTGAGGGAATGCTGGAAATCCTCTCCGACCTGTCGGCCGACGAAACCGACCGCGTGTTCCGGCGCAACGCGGCGGAGTTCTACCGGATCGAGGTGGATTGACGGGGCAAGGGTAGGGGGCGCGCGATGGAGTTTGTCGGCGAGCTATGGGGCTGGTTGAAAGTCCTCGATAACGCCACGGCCGTAATCGCTATCGCCGCGGTCTGCGGCCCGATTTTTGCGCCTATCGTGCAGCGGCTTTGCTCTCCGATCGTTCGGCGGAAAGAAAACCCGTCGCCGCAAGAGCAACCATCGCCGCCGCCGGCTTCGGCGCCGCGGCCCCCGCCCGGCGGCGAAGTTCGGATGTCGGTAGCGGATTTCGAGGATGCGCGGGAAACGCAACGGCAACGGATTATCGCGGAACGCGATAAAGCACACGGCGAAGACCGTAAGCGACTTGAGAGCCAGATCGCGGAACTCAATCGCCAACTCTCCGATGTCGAGGCCGCTTACGAAGAAGAACGCGCGAAGATCGCCGAACTCACGACGGCGCTGGACCGCTTGAGCGGAACCGTCGGGGAGGATCGTTTGGCCGAGGCGCGCGGGGCGCTGGTGGCCGGGGATTTCGCAGGAGCGGACGCCGTGCTGGCGGAGATAGAGGCCGGGGAGGAAACCGTCGTCGCCCGCGCCGCCGAGGCGGCGTTCCAGCGCGGGGAAGATCGCAGCGCAGCGCATCGATTGGGCGGCGGCGGCGGACCATTTCGACAAGGCCGCGCGCCTCGATCCCACGGTTCCCCGCCTCGCCAGGGCCGGTGAGTTCGCGCGCCGCGCCGGCCGGTACGAGGCCGCTCGCCGCCACATGGAAGATTGCTTGGGGCGCGCGCGCCGCGAGCACGGCGAAGCTTCGCTGGAAGTCGGGGAGGCCCTCAACAACCTTGCGAACTTGCGGAAGGACATGGGCCAGATCGCGGAAGCCGAGTCCCTTTACCTGCAAGCTTTGGAGATCTGCCAGGAGACGCTTGGAGACCAGCATCCCAACTACTCCGCCGGCCTCAACAACCTTGCCGTGTTGTTGCGAGAAACGGGGCGCTACGAGGAGGCGGAGCCGCTATACCGACAAGTGTTGGAGATCGATCGAGAAGCCTTGGGCGAGCGGCATCCGGACTATGCCACTGGCCTCAACAACCTTGCCGTGTTGTTGCGAGAGACAGGGCGCCACGCGGAGGCAGAGTCGCTCTACCGTCAGGCTCTGGAAATCGGCCGGGAGACGCTCGGAGAACAGCATCCCGACTATGCCACTCGTCTCAACAACCTCGGCACTTTGTTGGCGGAGACGGAGCACCACGAGGAGGCGGAGGTGCTTTATCGTCGGGCTCTGGAGATCGACCGTGCGACACTCGGAGAACAGCATCCCGACTATGCCGGGCGTCTCAACAATCTCGCTGAGTTGTTGCGGGCGACAGGGCGCCACAAGGATGCGGAGCCGCTCTATCGGCAGGCGCTCAACGTGTTTCGGGCGGCGCTCGGAGACGAACACCCCCACACGCGCGGCGTTGCACACAACTACGCGGCCTTGCTCCGCGCCCACTCCCCCGACAGCCCGGCGCTGGCCGAACTGGAGGCGGCGTTCGGGGAAGGGATCGGGCGCGACTGAACGGCGTTTCCCTCCGCCGCCGCCGCCCCTTCCGACTGCGCCGGCGACCGGAGTCGCGCCTTCGGCGCTTCCGAAACCGCCCCGCCGGGTTTGGCCTTGCTTCGGCGATCGGCTATAGCGTTTCTCGCGGCCGGTGGCGCCAGCGGCTCGAAAGTTTCGCCGGCCCCGGTCGCCGGGGAGGGACCTCGAACGCGATTTCGTGTTCTCCCACGAACTGGCCTGGAAGACGCTGAAGGACGGGAAACGGTGGCGCCAGCGGCTCGACGGTTTCGCCGCCTTCCTCGCGACGACGGCCCGCCCGCGCGACGCGCTGCGGGCCCGATGCGGGAGGCTGCGCGCCGTGACCGGCGGCCTGACGGACGGGCGGCGCGCCGCCATCGTCGCCGTGCTCGCCGCCAACGAGCGGGTCGAGCGCGCGGTGCTGTTCGGCTCGCGCGCGACGGGAACGCACGCCCCGCCTCGGACGTGGACATCGCGCTTTTCGGCGACCGCCTGACCGACGCCGACCGGGCCGCCCTCGACGAGGCGTTCGAGGCGTCGACGATCCCGCAACGGGTCGATCCGGTCCTGCACGCGAAGATCGGCAACGCCGCCCTGCGCGAACATATCGCGCGCGAGGGCGTGGAGTTGTACCGCGCGCCGCGCGGGCGCGACCGAAGGGCCTTCCCCGCCGCCGCCCGCCGCTAAACCATCGGGTAGGCCGCCGCGACCAGCGAACTCTGGATGTCCCAGACGGATTTGGCGACGGCCTGGCCGATCAGGTCCATCTTGCGCACCTGGTCGATGCGGGCGCGGACCGTGTTCAGTTCCCGCGCCGGCAGCAGTTCGTTGAAAATCCGGCAGGCGTCGACCAGGCAGATGATCACGATGTCGCGCGGCTCCGGGATCTCGTCCGAGAACAGCACGCCCATGATCCGCAGCTTCACCTCGCGCTCCGCCGCGCCGTCCACCACCGGGTAGCGCCGCGAGCGGAACACCCACAGGAACCGCTCCTCCTGGCGCTCCAGGATGCCGCGCTGGACCAGCCGGGCCAGCGCGCGCTCGCGGATTTCGGCGGCGTCGGCGGCGATCGTCTCGACCCAGTGGCGCGGGCTGTGCACGCCGCCGTCCGCCACGATGCGGGCCAGCGCGGCGTCGAGGATGTCGTCGCCGAGCGGCGTCCGGTCCAGCAGCATCAGCGATTCGAGGTCGGTGTCGATCCGGTTCTCCAGCGCGAGGTCCATCAGCACCGCGCCGGCCAGCGCGTATTGCATCGCCCCTTCGGGGACGGGCACGAAATCGCCCTCGGTATCGTCCAGCAGCAGAAGCAGCAGTTCTTCCGCGAAGGTCAGCATGGCGAACGCTCCCCGATCCATGGCCGGCGGAGCCGCCGCCCCGCCCTTGCAAGTCCCGCGCGGGACCCGGCGCGAATGTGAACGCTTCCGCCGCGCTTGTCCATGCCCAAGCGCGGCGCGGCGGCGGGGAAGGGAAGCGGTGTATGGGGACGGGAGCGGAGGCGCGCTCAGTCCGCCGCCTCGGCCATGCGGGCCGGCCCGCGCAGCCCGAAACGGTCCAGCAGCGCGCGCCGCCAGCGGTCGATCCCCGGCGCGAAAAGCTCCCAGCCCTTCAGGTGCGCCCGGCGCGGCTGCGCGCCCGGCCGGCCGAGCCGGTGCGCGCCGTACATCGTCCAGCGGTCGATCGTCTCGCGCGCGACTTCGGGATGGAACTGCGTCGCGATGGCGTTGTCGCCGTAGGCGAAAGCCTGGTGGGAGAACATGTCGCCCATCGCCAGCGGCGTCGCCGAGGCCGGCGCCTCGAACCCCTCCCGGTGGGCCTGGTAGAAGAACACCGACTCCCGGAACCACTCGCGCCCCGCGACGGTCGGGTGGATGCGGGTGAAGCCCGACTCGCCCCAGCCCTCGGGATGGGGGGCGACCCTGCCGCCGAGCACGCGCGCCAGCAACTGCCCGCCGAGGCAGATGCCGATATAGGGCAGCCGGGCCTCCAGCACGCGGGGGATGAAGTCGAGTTCGGCGCGGATGCCGTCGAGATGCTCGTCGTTGGCGCTCATCGCGCCGCCGAACACGGCGACGGCGGCGTAGGGCGAAAGGTCCTCCGGCAGGGCGTCGCCCTCGCAGGGGCAGCGGCGGTCGAAGGCGTAGCCGCGCTCGGCCAGCAATTCGCCGACATGTCCGGGCTGGGAGGTCCGCCGGTGGAAGACGAACAGAACGGTCTCCGTCATGGCGTCCCTTCGCGCGTCGCCCCGGGTTCGCGGAGCAGGAACTCGCGCCCCACCTTGACGCGCGCCTCGCCGTCGTAATCGACGATGTCGGCGGTCGCGTAGGTGTCGCTCCACTTTTCGGGAAGGTAGGAGCCGGTGCCGATCGTGTCAACCGGGGCCTCGGCGAGCGCCATCACCCGGCATTTCTCCGGCGAGAAGCCGCTGGAGCCGACGATGCGGGCCTTCGGGAAACCGGCGCCGTCCAGCGCCTCGCGCAGCCGCCAGATCGCGGCCGCCGACACGCCGGCGCCGATCAGGTGGCGCAGCTCCGCCTCGGAGCGGTAGCCCCGGATCGCCCGCGTCGCGTTGCGCTCCAGCACCGCGTAGGAGCGCGCGATGTCCAGCCCCTCGACGTAGCGCCCCCCGTGCGTGTCGAGCCGCAGCGCCACCCGGCCCTCGCCCGCGAGTTCGGGGAAGCGCCGGCAGACCGCGAGGGAATCGGAGATCTCCCGGCCGAAATAGTCGACCAGCACGGTCAGGTCCTCCTCCGGGTGGGTCTCGCGGAACATCTCGGCGGCGCGCACGGTGGACCCGGCGTAGCCGACCAGCGCGTGCGGCATGGTGCCGAGGCCCCGGTCGCGGCCGAAGAAATGGGCCGTGTCGTCGGTGGCGTTGCCGACGAAGCCGATCGCGCCGACCTTCTTGCGCGCCTTGTCCGAGCCGACGCTGGCGCCGTAGGCCATCAGCTCCGCCATCTCGGCCCCGGCGCAGTGGCGCGCGTCCATCGCCAGGAAGGCCGTCCGGGGAAGCTCGACGCACATGACATAGGCGTTGTAGGCGGCGACGCAGGCGGCGCCGAGCTTCTGCAGGAACTGCGTCTCCAGGTCGACGAGCTCGTGGAGCGAGCCCGTGAGGTAGGCGATCGGCTCGCCCGCGCCGACCCAGGCGCCCTCGCGCTGGCGCAGGTCGATGTCGATTTCCGCCCCGCGCTCCCGCGCCATGTTCTCCAGCCAGCGGACCGCGAGGCGCGGCGCGCAGGTGACGGGCCGGCGCATGAACACCGCGTAGGTCACCCGCCGGTCGCCGAAGCGCGCCACGATCGCCTTGGTGCGCAGGAAGTACTTGTCCACGTAGCGCGCAAGCTCGGCGTCGCGGGGCCGGCGCGCGGCGAGCGGCTCCCCGGTCGCCACCGCCGCCTCCCGGTCAGGCCGCGGCCGCCGCGTCGGCGGTCCCGTCGGCGCGGCGGCGCTCCAGCATGTCCGCGACCAGGAACGCGAGCTCCAGCGCCTGCGAGCCGTTCAGCCTGGGGTCGCAATGGGTGTGGTAGCGGTCGGCCAGCGACTCCTCGCCGATCGCCTGGGCGCCGCCGAGGCATTCCGTCACGTCCTGGCCCGTCATCTCGAAATGCACGCCGCCGGCGTAGCTGCCCTCCTCGCGGTGCACATCGAAGAAGGCGCGCGTCTCGGCGAGCACGCGGTCCACCGGGCGGGTCTTGTAGCCGGTCGAGGAGGTGATCGTGTTGCCGTGCATCGGGTCGCACGACCACACCACCGCGCGCCCCTCGCGCTCGACCGCGCGGACCAGCGGCGGCAGCTTCTCGCGCGCCTTGTCCGCGCCCATGCGGCAGATCAGCGTGAGCCGGCCCGGCTCGTTCTCCGGGTTCAGGATGTCGATCAGGCGCAGCGCCTCGCCGGGGTCGAGGCTCGGCCCGCATTTCAGCCCGATCGGGTTGCGGATGCCGCGGGCGTATTCGACATGCGCGCCGTCCGGCTGGCGCGTCCGGTCGCCGATCCACACCATGTGCGCCGAGGTGCTGTACCAGCCGCCGTCGCCGGTGATGGTGTCGCGCCTTGTCATCGCCTGCTCGTAGCCGAGCAGCAGCGCCTCGTGCGAGGTGTAGAAGTCGGTCTCGCGCAATTGCTGCGTCGATTCGGAGGTCAGGCCGCAGGCGCGCATGAAGCGCAGGCACTCGTCGATCCGGCCCGCGACCTCCTCGAACCGCGCGCCCTGCGGGGAGCCGGAGACGAAGCCGAGGGTCCAGCGGTGCACCGCCTCCAGGTCCGCGAAGCCGCCCTGGGCGAAGGCGCGCAGCAGGTTCAGCGTCGAGGCCGACTGGTTGTAGGCCCGCAGCAGCCGGTCCGGATCGGGCCGGCGCGCGGCCTCGTCGAACTCGATGGCGTTCACGATGTCGCCCCGGTAGCTCGGCAGTTCGACCGCGCCCTGGGTCTCCGTCGGCTTCGAGCGCGGCTTGGCGAACTGCCCGGCGAGCCGGCCGACCTTGACCACCGGCATCCCCGCCCCGAAGGTCATCACCACCGCCATCTGGAGCAGCACCCGGAAGGTGTCGCGGATGTTGTTCGGGGAAAACTCCGCGAAGCTCTCCGCGCAGTCGCCGCCCTGGAGCAGGAACGCCTCGCCCCGCGCCACGCGCGCCAGCGCCGCCTTCAGCCGCTGCGCCTCGCCGACGAACACCAGCGGGGGATAGCCGGCGATCTCGCGCTCGACCCGCTCCAGGCGTCCGGGATCGGGATAGTCCGGGACCTGGAGGATCGGGAAACCGCGCCAGGAATCGGGGGTCCAGGGAGTCGCCATCTCGGTGTCCTCTCGATCGCGCGGGCGCCACGCCCGCGCCGCTTCCGCGAACGGCGGGTTTCTAACAGCCGAATCGGCCCGCGTGAAGCGATTCCGGCCCGGGCTTCGCCCCGGCGGCCGGATGTGCCAGTCTCCCGGCCTCGCGGACGGGGCGCGCGGGAGAGGGATGTGCACGGCCAGGCATTCGCGGCCATCGCGTGGAGGGGGGAGCCGCGCGCCCGGACGGCGCGCGCGCCGGTCGCCGCGCCCCCGCGCGCCGCCGCCCCGCCCGGACCGGCGGGGACGGCGCCGGCGCCGCTGGCCCGCGCCGTCGTCCTGGTCTTCATGCCCTTCGCCGCCGGCTACTACCTCTCCTACTTCTTCCGCTCGACCAACGCGGTGATCGCGCCGCAGCTGACCTCCGAGGTCGGCCTCGACGCCGGCGACCTCGGCCTGTTGACGGCGATGTACTTCCTCACCTTCGCGGCCTTCCAGCTGCCGCTCGGCGTGCTGCTCGACCGCTACGGGCCCCGGCGCGTGCAGGCGGCGCTGCTGCTGGCGGCGGCGGCGGGGTCGGCGATCTTCGCGATCGGGACCGACATCGCGACGCTGGCCCTGGGCCGCGGCCTGATCGGCCTCGGCGTGGCGGGCTGCCTGATGGCGTCGATCAAGGCCGGGACCATGTGGTTCGAGGACCGGCACTGGCCGATCGTGAACGGCTGCCTGCTCGCCGTCGGCGGCCTCGGCGCGGCGACGGCGACGGCGCCGCTGGAGGCCGCGCTGGGCGCGCTGGACTGGCGCGAAATCTTCCTCGCGCTGGGCGTGGCGACGGTGGGCGTCTCGCTGCTGATCTTCTCGGCCGTTCCCGAACGCCCGGCGGCGGGCGCGCCGCCGGCGCTCGGCCGCCAGATCCGCGAACTCGGCCGCATCTACGCCGACGCCGGTTTCTGGCGGATCGCGCCGCTCACCGTGACCGGGATGGCGGCCAACCTCGGCATCCAGGGGCTGTGGGCCGGGCCGTGGCTGCGCGACGTCGCCGGGTTCGACCGCGACGGCGTGGCCACTTACCTGCTGGCGCTGGCGCTGGCGCTCACCGCCGGTTCGGTGCTGCTCGGCGTGGCGGCGTCGTGGGTGGAGCGGCGCGGCGTGCCGCTGCTGGCCTTCTTCGGCGGCTGCGCGGCGGTCTTCCTCGCGTTCCAGGCGGCGATCGTGTTCGAGCTCGCGCCGGCGGCGCTGTGGCCGTGGATCGGGTTCGGGCTGCTGTCCAACTACGCGATGGTCACCTTCTCCTGGCTGGCGCGGCATTTCACGCCCGAACTGGCGGGGCGCGCGATCACCGCGATGAACGTGTTCATCTTCGCCGGCATTTTCGTCGCCCAGTACCTGATCGGGGAGGTGATCGACCTGTGGCCCGCCGCGCCGGGCGGCGGCTACGCCAAGGAGGCCTACGCGGTCGCCTTCGGCGCGGTCGCGCTGCTGCAGGTGGCCAGCTTCGCCTGGTTCCTCGCGCCCTGGCGCCGGCGGCAGGCCCGGCCGTCCGGGTGAGGACGCGGCCGCGCGCCGGCGTTTTTTCCGGCGGACCGGGCCGATTCCCCGTTGACGCGCGCGCGACAGCGCCGCAACATCCACCAATGGGCGAACCCAAGGCGGGAAAACCGGACGGCCATGAAGCGGTGGATCGACGAAACCTGGAAGCCCGTGGTGGCGGTGTTGGGGGCCGCGACCACCCTGGTCGCGGCCATCTTCGGGGCCGTCTACTTCGCCGTCCACATGGCGGTCGCGCCGATCCATGCCGAAATCGTCTCGCTTCGGGCAGAGGTCGCCACGCTCCGGGAGGATATTGCGGCCCTGCGGGCCGAAACGCGATCCGACACCAAGGAGCTTCGCCGCGAGATGAAGGCGTTTCGCGCCGAAATTCGCGCCGACATCGGGGCGTTCCGCGCCGAAATTCGCGCCGACATCGAAGCGTTCCGCGCCGAGGTTCGCGCGGAAGTCAAGGACCTCCGCGCCGAGGTTCGCGCCGACATCGCCGCCCTCCGCGACGATATGGAGGCCTTTCGGGCCGAGATCCGGGCCGACACGGCGGCGTTTCGCGTCGAGGTCGGCTCCGAGATCGGGGCTTTTCGCGGCGAGTACGCCGAGTTCTGGGCCGGCTCGCGCGCGGACACGGCGGCGGTGCGGGCCGATGTCCATGCCTTCGACATCCGCCTGGCCCGCGTCGAGGAGAGTTTGCGCCTTATCGACCTGTCCGTCCGCCCCGAACCGCCCGACTGAAGACGCCGCGTCCGCGCCGTTCGCGCCGTCCGGGGCCGGCGAAATAATCCGTCCGCGGCCGCGGCGAGGTGCTATGCTCGCGCGCGAGGGGGAGCGGCGCCGCCGGGGCGCGCCGCCGGTTTTTCGGAGGGAACGCCCATGACCTTGCAACCGAATTCGCCCGAGGCGCGCGACGTCGCCTACCTGCTGCACCCTTACACGAACTTCCGCAAGCACGAGCAAACCGGCCCGATGATCGTCGAGCGCGGCGAGGGCGTGCATGTCTGGGACAGCAACGGCCGCAAGTACATCGAGGCCATGGCCGGCCTGTGGTGCGCCTCGCTCGGCTTCCACCACGAGCGCCTGGTGGAGGCGGCGACACGGCAGTTGCGCACGCTGCCCTACTACCACCAGTTCGCGCAGAAGTCGCACCTGCCCGGCATCGACCTCGCCGAGAAGCTGATGGGCCTGGCGCCGAGTTCGGTCTCCAAGGTGTTCTTCAACAACTCCGGCTCGGAGGCCAACGACACCGCGATCAAGATCGTCTGGTACTACAACAACGCGCGCGGCCGCCACGCCAAGAAGAAGATCGTCGGCCGGGTCAACGGCTACCACGGCATCACGCTCGCCGCCGCCAGCCTGACCGGGCGGTCGATGAACCACGCCGGTTTCGACGCGCCGCTGGCCAACTTCATCCACACCGAAAACCCGCACTACTACCGTTTCGGCGAGGAGGGGGAGAGCGAGGAGGACTTCGCCACCCGCATGGCCGACAGCCTCGACCGGCTGATCCGCGAGGAGGGGCCGGAGACCGTCGCCGCCTTCTTCGCCGAGCCGGTCATGGGCGCGGGCGGGGTGATCGTGCCGCCGGCCACCTATTTCGAGAAAATCCAGGCGGTGCTGCGGGAGCACGATGTGCTGTTCGTCGCCGACGAGGTGATCTGCGGCTTCTGCCGGACCGGCGAATTCTGGGGGTCGCAGACCTTCGGCATCGAGCCGGACATCCTGGTCTGCGCCAAGGCGCTGTCGTCGAGCTACCTGCCGATCTCGGCCACGATGATCTCCGACCGCGTCTACCAGCCGGTCGCGGACGCGAGCGCGCGGCTCGGCGTGTTCGGCCACGGCTACACCTATTCCGGCCATCCGGTCGCGGCCGCGGTGGCGCTGGAGACGCTGAAAATCTACGAGGAGGACGACATCCTCGGCCATGTGCAAGCCGTCGCGCCCCGCTTCCAGGAGCGGCTGCGCGGCTTCGCGGACCATCCGCTGGTGGGCGAGGCGCGGGGGACCGGCCTGGTCGGCGCCAACGAACTCGTCAGGAACAAGGCGACGCGCGAGGCCTTCGCCCCGTCGGACGGCGTCGGCAACCTGGTCTCCGACCTCTGCCTCGAAAACGGCGTGATCACCCGGCCGGTGGGCGATTCGATGTGCTTCTCGCCGCCGCTGATCGTCTCCGAGGCGGAGATCGACGACATGTTCGACCGCTACGGCAAGGCGCTGGACGCCGCGCTCGACACGCTGACGCGCGAGGGCAAGGCGGTCGCCTGAACCCGCGCCGCCCCGGACGCGCGAGAAAACGGCCCCGGCGGGTTGCCGCCGGGGCCGTTCGCGTTTCCGTTTCCCCTCGCGCGCCGCGCCCGCCCCGGGCGGGGCCGGCGGGAGCCGTCAGTCCGCGTCCTCCAGCACGCGCTCGCGCGCCGGCGCCGCGTCGGGGTTCGGCTGGAAGTCGAAGGCGCGGGTCTTCATCGCCCGCTGGTTCTCGTAGATCGACCCCTCGTGGCGCGCCGGCGGGTAGGGCAGGCGCACCGGGCAGGGCACGATCCGCGGCTCCAGCGTCGAGGCGCCGGCGATCATGCGCCCCTCGTGGTCGTCCCAGTCCTGGGAGAAGCGCCGCATGTCCCAGGCGTCCGCCGCCGCGACCTGGTAGAGCAGCAGCATCCGGTCCCGGCCCGAACGGTTCTGCTCCGAACCGTGCACCGCGCGCACATGGTGGAAGCTGCACGCGCCGGCCCGGCCCGTCACCCGCGCCGCCCCGGCGATGTCGAACGGGGACTTGGCCGGGTCGATCGCGCCGGCGAAAATCCCGTCCACGTGGTGGTCGTGCACCGGCCCCTTGTGCGAGCCGGGCACGATCAGCAGCGGGCCGTTCTCCTCCGTCATGTCGTCGAGCATGACGCCGACGGCGAGCACGTCGTCGTTGGTGTGGGGGTAGAAGGCCCAGTCCTGGTGCCACTCGACCGGGGAGCCGTACTCCGCCGCCTTGATGTTGATCTTGCCGCCGTGCAGGCGCAGGTTCGGGCCGATCAGCGCCTTCAGCACCGACAGCAGCCGGGGATGCTCCGCCATCCGGCGGAACAGCGGGTGGACCAGGTAGGGTTCCTTGATGCGCCGCACGCGCGGGCGCCGGGGCGTGTGCGACGGCTCCAGGTCGTAGACCGAATCGTGGTCCGACAGGCCGGCGGCCTCGTCCACCAGGCGGTCCACGACGGCGCGCATCGCCGCCACCTCGCCGGCGTCGTACACGCCGTCCACGACGATGTATCCGTTCTCGTTGTAGAACTCGACGTCCCGGCTTTCGATCATCGGTCCTTCTCCTCGCGTTCCGAGTCCTCGGTCTCGTAGGCCGCCGCGCGGGCCTGGCGCAGCCGCTCCTCCTCCCGCCGCCGGGCCTGGCGGCCGAGGCGCGAGCGGGTCCAGAAATACATGATCGCGCCCACCGCCATCCCGTAGATCGCGTAGACGGAGATGTTGTCGAGGGTCACCGGCGGGCCGGGTTCGATGAACCCGAAATGCTGCGTCGCCGCCAGCAGGACCACCAGCGCCACGCCGTTGATCACGGCGCGGCCCCGGGGCGTCTCGATCCAGCGCAGTTCCGGCTCGCCGGGGTCGTTCGTGTCGGCCATGCGTCCTCGCCCGCCCGCGCGCCTTCCCCGGCCGGGGACCGGCGCCGATCCGCGTCGCCCCGGACTATGCCGCCCCGCCGCGCTTGCGTCAACGCGCGCGGCCGCGCGCTACTCCGCGAAAAGCAGCAGCACCGCGATGCCGGCGGCGACCAGCGCCATGCCGGCGTATTCGCGCCGCGACGGGCGCTCGCCGAAGAACAGGATCGAGACGGCCAGCGCGAACAGGAACTCGACCTGCGCCAGCGCCTTCACATAGGCGACGCGCTGGATCGTCATCGCCGTAAACCAGCCCATCGAGCCGAAGGCCCCGGTCGCGCCGACGAACAGCGCCGGCCGCCAGGCGCGCGCGATGGCGCGGAAATCCCCCGGCCGGACGACGAGCACGACCGCCCCCAGGGCCAGGGTCTGCAGCGCCAGAACGACGACCAGCGTCGCCGCCGCCGTCCATGCGAAATTAGGATGTTCGAAGGACAGGCTCGCGCGCCGTATGAAGAACGAGGCGAGCGCGAAACCCGCTCCCGCCGCGAGGCCGACCCCGGCCGACGGGCTGGCGAAGGCGCCGAGCGCGGCCGCCCCGCGCGCCGGGCCGGCGCCGAGGCCGGAGCGGACCGCGCTCAACAACAGCACGCCGGCGACCGAGACCGCGATGGCGATCCAGCCGCCGGGGCTTATCGCCTCGCCGAAGACCAGCGCGCCGAGGACGGCGGCGAAGATCGTCTCGCTGCGCACATAGGTCGAGCCGGCGGCGAAGTTCCGCAGGCGGAACAGCACGACCAGCAGGACCGTCGCCGACACCTGCAGCGCGGCCGCCAGCGCCGCCGGGACCAGGAAGGCGGGGCCGAGCGGCGGGAAGGGGAGGTCGAACCGCCACATCGCCCAGGCGAGGTAGCCGGCCGCGAAGGGCAGGCCGAAGCCGAACCGCGTCCACGCCGCGGCGAGCGCCGACATGCGCCCGCCCAGATGCTTCTGCCCGGCGTTGCGCGCGGTCTGGAGCGCCGCCGCCGCGAGCACGATGGCGATCCAGAGGTGCTCCATGCCGCCGGCCGGGCCGGGGCCGGGCCTACGCGCCGCGCGTGTACCGGCGGGCCAGGATGCGGATGCGGTCGCGGAACAGGGGCCGGACGCGGGCGCTCCACTGCGTGTCGATCGCCGCCCGCCAGGCCTCCGAGGCGGCGACCTCCGGCGTTTCGAGGTGGTAGAGCGCGAGGCGGCGCCGCTCCCCGCCGCCGGCCTCCGCCGAAACGTAGCGCCGGGCGGCCAGCGTTCCCGGCACGGCGGCGAGCGCCGGGATGTGCTCCTCGTCGTACCAGGCGTCGAACTCCGCCTCGGCCTCCGGCGCGACGTTCATCGCGTTGAGCAGCAGCCCGCCCGCGCCGGCCGGGGCCGCCAGGCCGCCCGGCGGGGTCTGCGTCCCCTCGAAGCGCAGCAGCCGGTCGCACAGCCCCGCGATCCGTTTGGACCAGACGGAAATGTTGTCGCCGGCGACCGCCCGGTAGGCGGCGCCGAGCAGGACATCGTGGGACTCCAGGTCGTAGGTCGCCACGGCCACGGCCGGATGCTCGACCGAAATCCAGCGCTCGCTCCGCCCGAAGCCGGGGATGGCCCGGCGTTCGGGCAGGTGCTCCAGGTCGTACCAGTCGTGGAATTCGTCGGCGCTGGCGTTCGAGAAGTCGAACGCCGCGACAAGGATGCCCCTCGCCATGGATCGGTCCTCCGTCCGGTTTCGCGGCATTCTCGCGCGGAAGGCGGCGGTTTTCCAGCCGTCGCGCCCGGCGCGGCTTTGCGCTATCCTCCGCTCCGCGCGCCGGCGCCGGGCGGCCGGGCGGCCGGGCGAGGGAAAACGGACCATGACGGAGCGTTACAGCCTCGCGATCGAGGGGATGACCTGCGCCGGCTGTTCGAGCCGGCTCGAAAGGGCGCTGTCCGGCGGGGCGGGCGTCGCGGCGGCGGCCGTCAACCTGCCGCTGGAGCGGGCGACGGTGGACCTCGAACCCGGAACCTCGCTGGACTCGATCGTCGCCCTGGTGCGCCGGACCGGGTTCCGCGCCGTAACCGAAACGCGCGCCTTCGCGGTTTCGGGCGCGCGGGGCGCGGGCGCCGCGCGCCGGCTGGAGGCGGCGCTGTCCGGCGTTCCCGGCGTCGTCTCCGCGCGCGTCGACGCGGGCGCGGGGCGGGCCGAGGTCGCGGCGCTCGCGCTGGCGGTCGCGGACGAGGCGCTGGCCGCGCGGGCGGAGGCCGCGGGCTTCCGGCTGGCCGCCGCCGGCGACCCGTTCGAGGCGGCGCGGGCGCGCGAGCGCCGCGGGATCGCGCGCGACCGCCGGGCGATCGCCGTCGCCGCCGTCCTGACGGCGCCGTTCCTCTACCAGATGCTGGCGCACCGCCTCGGCGCGGCCGGACTCGCGCCCGGCTGGCCGCTCCTGTCGCCGTTCGTCGAGGCGGCGCTGGCGACGCCGCTGCAATTCGTTATCGGCGCCCGGTTCTATCGCGGCGCCTTCAACGCCCTGCGTGCGGGCGGCGCGAACATGGACACGCTGGTCGCGCTGGGCACGACGGCGGCCTATTTCTACAGCTGGCTCCGGCTGGCGACGCTCGGCGACGGCGCGGCGGGCCAGCTTTATTTCGAGGCGTCGGCGATCGTCATCCTGCTGGTGCTGGCCGGCAAGCACATGGAGGCCGGCGCGAAGCGCGGCGCGACGCGGACGATCCGGGAACTGCTGGCGCTCCGCCCCGACACGGCGCTGGTGCGCGGGCCGGACGGGGCCGTCGCCGAGCGCCCGGCGCGGGAGGTGGGGGCCGGCGACATCCTGGTCTGCCGCGCCGGCCAGCGGATCGCCGCCGACGGCGTCGTGGTCGCCGGCGAGGCCGAGATCGACGAGGCGCCGGTCACCGGCGAGAGCGCGCCCGCCCCCCGGCGGCCGGGCGACAGGGCGCTGGCCGGGACGATCGTCGTGGACGGGACGGTCGATGTCGAGGCGCGCGCCGCCGGCGCGGAGTCGACGCTGGCCCGCGCGATCCGCCTGGTCGAGAACGCGCAGGCCGGCAAGCCGGCGGTCCAGCGGCTGGCCGACCGGGTGTGCGGCGTCTTCGTCCCGGTCGTGATGGCCATCGCGGCGGCGGCCTTCCTCGGCTGGCTGGCCGCCGGCGCGGAGCTGGAGGCCGCCTTCGTCAACGCCGTCTCGGTGCTGGTGATCGCGTGCCCCTGCGCGCTCGGCCTCGCGACGCCGACCGCCATCGCCGCCGGCTCCGGCGCGGCGGCGCGGGCGGGCGTCCTGGTCAAGGACGTGGCCTCGCTCGAACAGGCGCACGACCTGACCCATGTCGTTTTCGACAAGACGGGCACGCTGACCTCGGGCGCGCCGGCGCTCGGCCGCGTCGAACCGCTGGCCGGCCTCGACGCGGACGAGGCGCTCCGGCTGGCGGCGTCCCTGCAGCAAGGCAGCGCCCATCCGGTCGCGGCGGCGCTGCGCGCGGCGGCCGGGGCGCGGGGCCTCGCCCTTCTTCCGGTCGAGGACTTCCGGAGCATGGTCGCGCGGGGGGTGGAGGGCGAGATCGGCGGCGTCCGCCATGTCGCGGGCAACGCGCGCCTGTTCGCCGAACGGGGGATCGGCCTGCCGGCGCGCGAACCGTGGCGCGGCGGCGCCGAGGTCTGGCTCGGCCGCGCCGGCCCCGGCGGGGAGGAGGTCCTGGCCCGGTTCGAGATCGCGGACGCGCCGCGCGCCGAGGCCCGGGCGGCGGTGGACGCGCTGAAACGGCTGGGCGTCGCGCCGCTGCTGGTGTCCGGCGACTCGGCGGAGGCGACGGCGCGCGTCGCGCGGGAGACCGGCGTCGCGGATTTCCGGGCCGAGGCGCTGCCCGAGGACAAGGCGCGGATCGTCGCCGAACTGATGGAGGGCGGCGCGCGCGTCGGCGTCGTCGGCGACGGCGTGAACGACGCGCCGGCGCTGGCCCGGGCCACGGTCGGCATCGCCATGGGTTCCGGGACGGACGTGGCGATGGAGACCGCCGCGATCACGCTCATGCGCCCGGACCCCAGGCTCGCCGCCGCCGCCGTCGAGGCGAGCCGGGCGACGTTCCGCAAGATCCGCCAGAACCTCTTCTGGGCCTTCGTCTACAATGTCGTCGCCCTGCCGCTGGCGGCGCTGGGATACCTCAGCCCGCCGCTCGCCGCCGCCGCGATGGCGCTGTCGAGCCTGAGCGTGGTGGGCAACTCGCTGCTGCTGCGGAGGTGGCGGCCGAACGCGGCCCGGGCCCGGTAGGCGGCGCTCCGGCGGCCGGGGCGGAGCCCGGGAACCCGGGGGAACCCGGCCGGGAGATATATGGGATGACAACGCCGCCGCGCCGGGACTAACATCCGCGCGCGAGCTTTTCTCCGCCTCCCCGCCGACCGGCGGCGGGCCGGGACTGCGACAAGGAAGGAAGACCGAAATGTCACCAATCTGGACCACCGCGAGGCGCGCGGCGCTGGCCGCCGTGGCGGCGGCGCCGCTGGCCCTGGCCGCCGGCCAGGCGTCGGCGGAGTCGGTGCTGCGCATCGTGCCCCACGCGGACCTTAAGAACCTCGACCCGATCTGGACCACGGCCTACATCACGCGCAACCACGGCTACATGGTCTACGACACGCTGTTCGCCCAGGACGAGAACCTGGAGCTCCACCCGCAGATGGTGGGCGCGCATTCCGTCAGCGCCGACGGCCTGGTCTACACCTTCACGCTGCGCGACGGCCTCATGTGGCACGACGGCGACCCCGTGAAGGCGGAGGACTGCGTCGCCTCGATCGAGCGCTGGGGCAAGCGCGACGGCATGGGCCAGAAGCTCATGGACTTCACCGCCAGCATGGACGTGGTGGACGACAGCACCTTCACGCTCACCCTGAACGAGCCTTACGGCCTGGTGATCGACTCGCTCGGCAAGATCAGCTCCAACACGCCCTTCATGATGAAGCGCGAGCACGCCGAGACGGACGCCTTCGAGCAGGTGCCGGAAGTGGTCGGCTCCGGCCCGTTCCGCTTCGTCAAGGACGAGTGGGTGCCCGGCTCCAAGGTGGTCTACGCCCGGAACGACGCCTACGTCCCGCGGAGCGAGCCGGCCTCCGGCGCCGCCGGCGGCAAGGTCGTGAACTTCGACCGGGTGGAGTGGATCTACATCCCCGACCCGGCGACGGCGATGAACGCGCTGATCAACGGCGAGGTGGACCTCTGGGAGACCCCGGCCGTCGACATGGTGCCGATCCTGCAGACCAACCCGAACGTCGAACTGGCGGTGATCGACCCGCTCGGCACGCAGGGCTGGCTCCGGCCGAACCACCTGCATCCGCCCTTCGACAACCCGAAGGCGCGGCGGGCGCTGCTCTACGCGGTGAACCAGGAGACCTACCTGCAGGCCATCGTCGGCGATCCGAAGCTCTACAAGACCTGCCCGGCCTACTTCATCTGCGGCACGCCGAACGAGTCGGACGTCGGTGTCGACGCGCTCGCCTCGCACGACCCGGAGATGGCGAAGCAGCTTCTCGCCGAGGCCGGCTACAAGGGCGAGAAGATCATCCTGATGCAGTCCACCGACATCCCGGTGCTCAACAACGCGGCCCTGGTGACGGCGCAGGTGCTGCGCGAGATCGGCATGGACGTGGAGGTGCAGGCGATGGACTGGTCCACGCTGACCTCGCGCCGGGCCGAGAAGAAGTCGCCGGCCGACGGGGGCTGGAACATCTTCCACACCTACGCCACCGGGGCCGACGCGACCTCGCCGATCGCCAATATCGGCGTGTCCGGCGGCGGCGTCGAACGGGCCTGGTTCGGCTGGCCGACCGACGAGAAGACGGAGCAGCTGCGCGACGCCTTCGCCCGCGAGGCCGACCCGGCCATGAAGAAGGCGATCATCGACGAGCTGCAGGGCCGCCTGTTCGACCACCTGGTGCCGTATGTGAACTACGGCCAGTGGTTCCAGCCGGTCGCGTGGCGCAAGGGCCTGAAGGGGGTGCTGGTCTCGCCGGTGCCGTTCTTCTGGAACATCTCGGAGTAACGCGGCGGCGCGCCGGGACGGCAGAGGCCGTCCCGGCCGCCATCGCGCCATCGCCGGATCGCCCGGATGTACAGCTACATCGCCCGCCGCCTGCTGGCGACGCTGCCGGTCATGGCCGTCGTCGGCGCGGCCGTCTTCCTGCTGCTGCACCTGACGCCGGGCGACCCGGCGGTGGTGATCGCGGGCGACTACGCCCGGCCCGAGGACATCGAGAAAATCCGCGAGCGCCTCGGCCTGAACGAGCCGCTGCACCTGCAGTTTTTCGGCTGGGCCGGGGCCGTGCTTTCGGGCGACCTCGGCGTGTCGATCTTCTCCAACCTGCCGGTCTCGCACCTGATCGCCCAGCGGCTGGAGCCGACGCTGGCGCTGTCGCTCGCCACCATCGTCTTCGCCGTGCTGGTCGCGGTGCCGATGGGGGCGATCGCCGCCTGGAAGGCGGGGTCGCTCGCCGACCGGACGATCATGGTGTTCGCCGTGCTCGGCTTTTCGGTGCCGGTCTTCGTGATCGGCTACGCCATGATGTGGCTGTTCTCGATCACGCTCGGCTGGTTCCCGGTGCAGGGCTACAAGCCGATCGGCGACGGGTTCTGGCCCTTCCTGCGCTCGATCGCGCTTCCCACCGCGGCGCTCGGCATCATCTACGTCGCCCTGATCGCGCGCATCACCCGCGCCAGCATGTTGGAGGTGCTGACGGAGGACTACATGCGCACCGCCCGGGCCAAGGGCCTCGACAACAGGGCGCTGCTGGTCCGCCACGCGCTGCGCAACGCCTCGGTGCCGATCGTCACCATCATCGGGATCGGGATCGCGCTCTTGATCGGCGGCGTGGTGGTGACGGAGAGCGTGTTCAACATCCCCGGCCTCGGCCGGCTGACGATCGACGCGGTGCTGCGGCGCGACTACCCGATCATCCAGGGCGTGATCCTGATCTTCTCCGGGGCCTATGTGATCGTGAACCTGGCGATCGACCTGTCCTACACGATCCTCGACCCGAGGATCCGCTACTGATGGCCGCCGCCCCGGCCGACGCGGCGCTGGACGGCGCGTTCGAGGAGGAGGGGCCGGCCCCCGGCTTCTGGGCGCGCTCGCGCCGCTACGCGCGCCGCCATCCGACGGTCGTCGCGGGCGGCGGGCTGCTGCTCGCCATGGCGGCGGTCGCCCTCGCCGCGCCGTGGATTTCGCCCGACCCGCTGCGCCTCAACCCGATCGTCCGGCTGAAGCCGCCGGGCGAGGCGTTCTGGTTCGGGACCGACTTCCTCGGTCGCGACGTGTACGCCCGCGCCGTCCACGGCGGGCGCATCTCGCTCCTGGTCGGGCTGGCGGTGGCGGCGATCGCCACGGTCGTGGGCCTGGCGATCGGGCTGGTCGCCGGCTATGTGCGCTGGGTGGACGCCATCGTGATGCGGATCATGGACGGGCTGATGGCGATCCCCGGCGTGCTGCTGGCGATCGCGCTGATCAGCCTCGCCGGCGCCAGCATCGGCAATGTCATCGTCGCCATCGCCATCCCGGAAATTCCGCGCGTCGTCAGGCTTGTGAGGGCCGTCGTTCTCACGGTGCGCGAGCAACCGTATGTCGAGGCCGCCGTTTCCGTCGGCACGCGGCTGCCGAAAATCCTGGTCAAGCACATCCTGCCGAACACGCTGGCCCCGCTGATCGTGCAGGCGACCTATGTGTGCGCCTCGGCGGTGGTGATCGAGGCGATCCTCTCCTTCCTCGGCGCCGGGACCCCGCCGGAAATCCCCAGCTGGGGCAACATCATGGCGGAGGGGCGGACCTATTTCCAGATCGCGCCCTGGATGATCTTCTTCCCCGGCGTGTTCCTCGCGATCACGGTGCTGGCGGTGAACATCCTGGGCGACGGGCTGCGGGACTCCCTCGACCCCCGCATCGCCAGGCGGATGTAGGGCGATGGCGGGCGCGAACGGCGGCGGCGGGACCGGCGGGGCGATCCTCGAGATCGACGGCCTCAAGACGCATTTCCACACGCGCGACGGCGTCGTCCGCGCGGTGGACGGCGTGTCGATCTCGATCGAGCCGGGGGAGACGCTGTCGATCGTCGGCGAGTCCGGCTGCGGCAAGAGCGTCACCGCGATGTCGGTGCTGCGCCTGCTGCCCGTGCCGCCGGCGCGGATCGAGGGCGGCCGCGTCCTGTTCGAGGGCGAGGACCTGCTGCGCGCCAGCGAGGAGCGGATGCGCGACATCCGCGGCAACCGCATCTCCATGATCTTCCAGGAGCCGATGACCTCGCTCAACCCCGTGATGCCGGCGGGCCGGCAGATCGCGGAATCGCTCGAACTCCACCAGGGCCTGGGGCGGCGCGCGGCGGCGGACCGGGCCGTCGAGATGCTCGACCTCGTGCAGATCCCGGAGCCGCGGCGCCGGGCGAGCGAGTACCCGCACCAGTTCTCCGGCGGGATGCGCCAGCGCGCGATGATCGCCATGGCGCTGGCCTGCAACCCGTCGATCCTGATCGCCGACGAGCCGACGACGGCGCTGGACGTGACCATCCAGGCCCAGATCCTCGACCTCATGCTGCAGCTGAAGGAGCGGATCGGCGCCGCCATCGTCTTCATCACGCACGACCTCGGCGTGGTGGCGGAGACGGCGCGGCGCGTCGTGGTGATGTACGCCGGCCGCAAGGTGGAGGAGGCGCCGGTCGCGGACCTGTTCGCCCGGCCGCTCCACCCCTACACCAAGGGGCTGATGGGTTCGATCCCCAAGCTCTCGGCCCTGGAGGCGGGCCGGCGGCGGCGGCTCAGCGAAATCCCCGGCGTGGTGCCCTCGCTGCGCCACGAAATCCCCGGCTGCGCCTTCGCGCCGCGCTGCGCCTACGCGCGCGAGCGGTGCCGGGTCGAGGCGCCGGTGCTGGAGGCGCGGGGCGGCGGCCGGCTCGCCGCCTGCTGGGAGTGGGAGCGGGTCGCGGAGGGCGCGCCGTGAACGCCGGGGACCGGAGCGTCCTGCGCGTGCGCGACCTGCGCAAGCACTTCCCCGTGCGGGCCGGGGTGCTGCGCCGCCAGGTCGGCGCCGTGCTCGCGGTCGACGGCGTCAGCTTCGAGATCGGCCGGGGCGAGACGCTGGGCCTGGTGGGCGAGAGCGGCTCCGGCAAGTCCACCGTCGGCAAGACCGTGCTGCGCCTGATCGACCCCACTTCGGGCGAGATCGCGGTGCGGGGCGAGGATGTGACCCGCGCCGGCCCGGCCCGGATGCGCGCCGTGCGCCGCCAGATGCAGATGGTCTTCCAGGACCCCTACGCCTCGCTCAACCCCCGGATGCCGGCCGGGCGCATCGTCGCCGAGCCGCTGGAGAACTACGACGCCGCGCCGCGCGGCGAGATCGACGACCGGGTGCGCGCGCTGTTCCGGCGCGTCGGCCTGCGCCCGGACCAGTTGGCGAAATACCCGCACGAATTCTCCGGCGGCCAGCGCCAGCGCCTCGGCGTCGCCCGGGCGCTCGCCCTCGAACCGGGCCTGATCGTCGCCGACGAGCCGGTCTCCGCGCTGGACGTCTCGGTGCAGGCGCAGGTCCTGAACCTGCTGATGGACCTGCAGGACGAGTTCCGCATCGCCTACCTGTTCATCAGCCACGACCTGGCGGTGGTGGAGCATATCAGCCACCGCGTCGCGGTGATGTATCTCGGCAAGATCGTCGAACTGACGGACCGCGACACGCTGTTCGCCGATCCGCGCCACCCCTACACCCGCGCGCTGCTGTCGGCCGCGCCCTCGCCCGAACCCGGCGCGAGGCGGGAGCGGATCATCCTGAAGGGCGACATCCCGAGTCCGATAAACCCGCCGGGCGGCTGCCGCTTCCACACACGCTGCCCCTTCGCCGAGGCGCGCTGCCGGGCGGAGGAGCCGCTCATGCGGACGGTCGCCCCCGGCCACGACGTGGCCTGCCACCTCGAAAACGCCCCGGCCTGAACCCCGGAGGACCCGCCATGCCGAGACGCCTCTGCGTCGCCGCCGCCCAGATGGGGCCGATCGCCCGGAACGAATCCCGCCAGTCCTGCGTCGCCCGCATGTCCGCCATGATGCGCGAGGCGAAAGGGAAGGGGGCGGAGCTCGTCGTCTTCCCCGAACTGGCGCTCACCAGCTTCTTCCCGCGCTGGCATATCGAGGACGAGGCCGAACTCGATTCCTTCTACGAGACGGAGATGCCGAACGCCGCCGCGCGGCCGCTGTTCGAGCTGGCCGCCGAACTCGGGGTCGGCTTCTGCCTCGGCTACGCCGAACTGGTCCGCGAGGCCGGCGGGGGCAAGCGGCGGTTCAATACGGCGATCCTGGTCGACCGGCGCGGCGAGATCGTCGGCAAGTACCGCAAGGTCCACCTCCCCGGCCACGCCGAACACGAGCCGTGGCGCCCCTTCCAGCACCTGGAGAAGGCGTATTTCGAGCCGGGCGACCTCGGCTTCCCGGTGTTCGAGGCGTTCGGCGGCCGGATGGGCATGTGCATCTGCAACGACCGCCGCTGGCCGGAGACCTACCGGGTGATGGGGCTGAAGGGGGTCGAGCTGGTCGTGCTCGGCTACAACACGCCGGCCCACAACCCGCCGGTGCCGGAGCACGACCACCTGCAATGGTTCCACAACCACCTCTCGATGCAGGCGGGCGCCTACCAGAACGGCAACTGGGTGGTGGGCGTCGCCAAGGCGGGCCGGGAGGAGGGCTGCGACCTGATCGGCCAGAGCGCCATCGTCGCGCCCACCGGCGAGATCGTCGCCATGTGCCAGGGCGTCGGCGACGAGGTGGTCGCCGCCGATTGCGACCTCGACCGCTGCGACGAGATCCGCCGGCAGATTTTCGACTTCGCCCTCCACCGCCAGCCCCAGCATTACGGCCTTATCGCCGCGCCGAAGGCGTGAGCGGCCGCCGGGCCGGACCCTCGCGCCGCGCCCGCGCGACCGGGCCGGACGCCGCGCGGTGACCGGTCCGCTCCGGCGCAATGTCGGGCTGTTCGCCGTCGCCGCCGGAACGGCGATCGCGCCGCTCGACACGGCGGTCAACATCGCCTTTCCCTGGATCGTCGGCGAGTTCGGCCGGCCGATGGCGTCGATCCAGTGGGTGATCGTCTGCTACGTGCTGACCTACGCCAGCCTGATGCTCGCCTTCGGCAAGCTGGGCGACCTGTTCGGGCATCGCCGCGTGTTCGCCGCCGGCCTGGTCGCGAGCGTCGCCGCCCTGTTGCTGGTGTCGGTCTCGCAGAGCTTCGGCGCGCTGCTGTTCTTCCGCTTCCTCCAGGGGCTGGGGAGCGGGCTTGTGACCGCCGTCGGCCCGGCGCTGGTGATGAGCCTCTACCCTGAGGAGCGGCGCGGCCGGGCGGCGGGGATGTTCACGCTGATTTTCGCCGTCGCCAGTATGCTCGGCCCGTCGGTCGGCGGGATGCTGGTCGAGTGGTTCGACTGGCGGGCGGTGTTCTGGTTCCGGGCGCCGATCGCGCTGGTCGCGCTCGGCCTGCTGTTCGCGCTGCCGGCGCCCGAACGCCGCGCCCGGCGGCCGCGCTACGACTTCGCCGGCGCGGCCGCGCTGGTGGCGGCGACGGTCGCCTTCCTGCTCGCGCTCGACCAGCTCCGGGGGCTGGGGGAGCGCGGCCCCTTGCCCGCCCTCGGCCTCGCGCTGGTCTGCGCGCTCGCGGCCGCCGCCTTCGTTCGCGCCGAGCGCCGCGCCGAGGAGCCGATCCTGAAGCTCGACGCCTTCCGCGACCTCGAATTCGCCGTCGTCAACCTGACGAGTTGCCTGGTCTACCTCGCGGGGTTCGCGGTGGTGTTGCTGATCCCCTTCCTGCTGCCCCGGATCGAGGGGCTGCCGGCGGGGGCGGGGGGCCTGCTGCTGGCGACCGGCTTCGCCGGGGCGGGCCTCGCGGCGCCGCTCGGCGGCCGGCTGCTGTCCGCCGTGCCGGCCGGCCGGCTCGCGCTGGCGGGCGCGGCGGCGACGGGGGCCGGGCTGTTCGCCGTCGGCCGCGCGGGCGCGGAGTGGGAGCCGGCCTGGCTGCTCGCCGCGCTGTTCGTCCAGGGCGTCGGGACGGGCCTGTTCCAGGTCTCCTACCTCTACATCGTCACCGGCAAGCTGCCGCCGGCCGAGCGCGGCGTCGCCGGGAGCCTCGCCATGCTGACCCGCACGATCGGCGTGGTGACGGCCGCGAGCGTGCTGACGCTCGCCTTCGTCGCGCTGGAGGCGGGGGCGCGGGACGCCGGGCTGGGCGAGGCGGAGGGCTTCGCGGCGGCGTTCCGGGGCGCGTTCGAGCTTGCGGGCGGCGGGCTTTTGGTGTTCCTGCTGGCCACCATGGTCCGCCCGCGCGTCTGGCTGGGGCGGCGGGGAGGGGGCGCGTGAACAATTCCGACCTCATCGTGAAAATGCTGCGGGAAGCCGGCGTGACCCACGGTTTCGGCGTGCCGAGCGGCAATGTCCTCCCCCTGATCGAGGCGATGCGGCTCGGCGGGATCGAATTCGTGCTTACCGGCCACGAGGGGTCGGCCGGCTTCGCCGCCGACGTGATGGGGCGGATGACCGGCCGGCCGGGCCTCTGCATCGCCACGCTGGGGCCGGGCGCGACCAATCTCGCCACCGGCGTGGGGAGCGCCTATCTCGACCGCTCGCCGATGATCGCGATCACCTGCAACCTGAACGAGGCGCAGCTCGGCCGCCGCATCCAGATGCTGATCGACCACCACGCGCTGTTCGCGCCGATCGCCAAGGCGACGCTGGCGGCGCGCCGCGACAACGTGGCGGAGACGGTGGCCCGCGCGCTCGAAATCGCGCTCTCCGAGCCGATGGGGCCGGTGCATATCGACCTGCCGGAGGATGTTTCGCTCGCCCCGGCGGGAGAGGCGGCGGCGACGGGCGCGGTTCCGGCCCGCCCGGTCGCGGCGCGGGCGGACGAGGCGGCGCTGGACCGGGCGGCGGCCCTGCTCGCGGCGGCGCGCCGGCCGGTCGCCGTGCTCGGCTCCTCGGCCGCGCGGATGCGCGACCCCGGCCCGCTGAAGGCCTTCGTGGAGCGCCACGGCCTGCCCTTCGGCTCCTCGACCATGGCCAAGGGCCTGATCGACGAGGACCATCCGCTCGCCTTCGGCTGCATCGAGCGCGGCCGCCGCCAGGTCCAGCGCCGGTTCCTCCGCTCCGCCGACCTGGTCGTCGGCCTCGGCTTCGACACGGTGGAGGTGGAGTACGAGGCCTGGGCGGGCGATGTGCCGGTGCTGTCCATCGACATCGAGGACCCGGACGTCGACGCGAGCGTGAACCTCGCCGGCGCCGCGACCGGCGACATCGCGGACACGCTCGGTCGCCTGCTGGCGCGGCCGGCCGCGCGCAACGACTGGACGGCGGCGGAGCTGGCGGCGCACCGGGCGGCGTTCCAGGCCGCGCTGCGCCCCGAGGCCGCCGGTTTCGCGGCCCACGCCGCCATCGACGTCGTCCGCGAGGTCCTGCCCCGCGAGGGGATCGTCTGCTACGATGTGGGCGCGCACACGCACCAGATCGCCAGCCAGTGGACGGCCCACGCGCCCCGGACCTGCCATGTCACCAACGGCTGGTCGTCGATGGGGATCGGCCTGCCCGGCGCCATCGCGTGCAAGCTGGCCCGGCCGGACCTGCCGGTCGTCTGCCTTATCGGCGACGGCTGTTTCCAGATGACGGCGGGCGAGGTGGCGACGGCGCGGCGGCTCGGCCTCTGCCTCCCGGTCGTCGTGCTGAACGACCGCTGGCTCTCGCTGATCCAGATCAAGCAGGCGCGCCGGCAATACGCCCAGTACGGCTCCCAGGTCGAGATGGAGGAGTACGGGGAGCCGCCGGCGCATTACTTCGGCGCGCCGGCCGTGGGCGTCCGCGACGCCGGGGGGCTGCGCGGCGCGCTCGCGGCGGCGCTGCGGGCGGACGGCCCGACGGTGATCGAGGCCGTGGTGGACGCCGAGCACTACATGGACACGGTGTTCGACTGAACGGTTTCAGCCCGCCGGGTCCATGCCGCCGGGGACCGGCCAGGCGACCTCGGGCGGCAGGCTCATCAGGATCGCCTCGACATTGCCGCCGGTGCGCAGGCCGAACAGCGTGCCGCGGTCCTGCAGCAGGTTGAACTCGACATAGCGCCCGCGGCGGACCAGCTGGTGGCGGCGCTCCGCCCCGGTCCAGCCCTCGTTCATCCGCCGGCGCACGATCCGGGGATACGCATCGAGGAAGGCCCGCCCCACGTCCTGGACGAAGGCGAGGTCGCGGTCGAAATCCTCCTCCAGGTAGTCGAAGAAGATTCCGCCAATTCCGCGCGGCTCGTCCCGGTGGCGGAGGTGGAAATACTCGTCGCACCACGCCTTCAGGCGGGGGTAGCGGCCGGGCTCGTGGGCGTCGCAGGCGGCGCGCAGCGCGTCGTGGAACATCGCGGCCTCGGCCCCGGCCTCCTCCGGGACCATCGGCGTCAGGTCCGCGCCGCCGCCGAACCACGATTTCGAGGTGGCGATGTGGCGCGTGTTCATGTGGACGGCGGGCACGCGGGGCGAGCGCATGTGCGCCACCACCGAAACGCCCGACGCCCAGAAGGACGGGTCCTCGTCCGCGCCGGGAATCTGGGCCGCGAAGCCTTCGGGAAACGCGCCCCACACGGTGGAGACATTGACGCCCACCTTCTCGAACACGCGGCCGGCCATCATCGACATGACGCCGCCGCCCCCGCCCTCGCGCTCCCACGCCCGGGTCCGGAACCGGCCGGGCGCGCGCGCGCGGTCCGGGCCGTCGTACTCGTCCTCCAGCGCCTCGAAGGCGTCGCGGATGCGGTCGCGCAGCGCCTCGAACCAGGCGCGCGCGCGCTCCCGCCCCGCGTCGTCGGAAAGGTACACGGGCCGTCCCCTAGAGCGCCGCGCCGGCCGGCTCGGCGGCGCGCGCCTCGATCCAGCCGCGCGTGCGGTTGGCGAAGGCGACCAGCGAGAGCATCGCCGGCACCTCCACCAGCACGCCGACCACGGTCGCCAGCGCCGCCCCGGAGTGCAGGCCGAACAGCCCGATCGCCACCGCGACCGCGAGTTCGAAGAAGTTGGAGGTCCCGATCATCGCGCAGGGCGCGGCGATCCGGTGCGGCACGCGCAGCGCCCAGGCCGCCGCGTAGGCCACCGCGAAAACGCCGTAGGTCTGCACCAGCAGCGGCGCCGCGATCAGCGCGATCAGGACCGGCCGCTCCAGGATCGTCCCGCCCTGGAAGCCGAACAGCAGCACCACCGTCGCCAGCAGCGCGACGATCGAGGCGGGCTTGGCGCGGGCCGTGAACGCCTCCACCGCCGCCGCGCCGCCCTGGCGCGAAAGGCGCCGGCGCGTCGCGATCCCGGCGAGCAGCGGCGCCACCACATAGAGCGCGACCGAAAGCAGCAGCGTCTCCCACGGGACCGGAATCTCGGTCACGCCGAGCAGCAGGGCGACGATGGGCGCGAAGGCGAACACCATGATGACGTCGTTCACGCTCACCTGCACCAGCGTGTAGTTCGGGTCGCCGCGCGTCAGCTGCGACCAGACGAACACCATCGCCGTGCAGGGCGCGGCGCCGAGGAGGATCAGCCCGGCGATATAGCCCTCGGCGTCGGCCGGCGGTATCCAGGGCGCGAACAGGCCCTTGAAGAAGAACACGCCCAGCGCCGCCATGGTGAAGGGCTTGACCAGCCAGTTCACCGCCAGCGCGATCGCCAGCCCGCGCGGTTGCTCCGCCACCCGGCGCAGGCTGGCGAAATCGACCGCGATCATCATCGGGTAGACCATCGCCCAGATCAGCACGGCGACGACGAGGTTGACGCTGGCGTATTCCAGCCCGGCGAGCGTCCCGAACAGGGCGGGCGCCATCTGGCCGAGCGCGATCCCGGCGACGATGCACAGCCCGACCCACACGGTCAGGTAACGTTCGAAAAACGGCATTGGCGGCTCCCGGCTCCCCCGTCGGTCGAAGGCGCGCGGAGGGATAGCGCGTTTCGCGCCTCTTTTCATCCCCGGTCCGCGCCGGCAGGATGCGCGCCGCGCGCGCCGTCGCCGCGCGCCCCCGAATGGGAGCCCCGCCATGTCCCGCCCGATCGTCCTCTACGAGAACCTGCGCGCGCCGGCCTATATCCCGTACTACCTGGCGTGGGCGCGCGGCGCCTTCGCGGCGGAGGGGGTCGAGGTCGAGATGCGGCTTTCGCCCGCGCCGACGCGCACCGCCGGGGCCCTGCTCGACGGCGAGGCCGACGTGTCGTGGGGCGGGCCGATGCGGGTCATGCTGCACCACGACCGCGACCCGCTCTGCCCGCTGGTCTGCTTCTGCCTGGTCGTCGGCCGCGACCCCTTCGTGCTGGTCGGGCGCGGGCCGAACCCCGGCTTCCGGCTCGCGGACCTCGCGGGCGCGCGGGTGGGCGTCGTTTCGGAGGTTCCGACGCCGTGGCTGTGCTTCCAGGACGACCTGCGCCGCGCCGGCCTGGACCCGGACGCGCTCGACATCCGGGCCGGCGCGACGATGGCCGAAAACGCCGGGGCGCTGCGGCGCGGGGAGCTGGACGCCGTGCAGCTCTTCGAACCGGCCGCGGACGGGTTGCTCGCCTCGGGCGCGGGGCATGTCTGGCTGCGCTTCGCCGACCGGGGGCCGACCGCGTACACGACCTTCTACACGACCAACCGCTTCGCGGAACAGGAGCGCGAGACCTGCCGCGCCCTGTCGCGGGCCATGGCCCGGGCGCTGGAGGCCGTCGCGGCGGAGCCGGCCGGGGAGGTCGCGGCCGCCGTCTCCGGCTTTTTCCCGGACCTGTCCGTCGCGGCGCTGTCGCGCATCGTCGAGCGGTTCCGCGGCGCGCGCGTCTGGACGCGCGACACGGCGCTGCCGCCCGGCCCGGTGGTCAACCTGAAGGCGGCGCTGATTTCCGGCGGGCTGATCGCGAGCGACCCGCCCTACGAGCGCGTCGTCGCCGCCGGCCTCGCCGGGCCGGAGCGCCCGTCCGGCGCCGCGACGCAAGGGCAGGGCTGGCGCGCCCGGGAGGACTCGAACCCCCAACCTTCTGATCCGTAGTCAGACGCTCTATCCGATTGAGCTACGGGCGCGCCGAGGCGGGCGGAAACTACAGAAAGCGGTTTCCCCATGCAAGGGGAGAGGGTAAAAAAGCGCCTTCGGGAAACGCCTTGTGATCGGGGGGCGGCTTCTGTACGATTTCGTCGGACCTCGCCGACCGCGCCGGTTCGGCGGGCGGGGCGGTCCCCGAAACGGGAATGCACAGCCGGGGTTATGGCGCAGATGGTCACCAATCGCTTGCCGATCGCCGCCCTGGGCGCGGTCCTCGTCCTCGGCGCGTGCGCCGCTCCCGACGACGCCCTTTGGCCGCCGCCCGGAGACGCGCCCGCGGCCGGCGCGCCCGCCGCGGCCGTCGTCGCGCTTCCGCCGCCGCTGGAGGAAGGCGCCGCCGCCGAGGCGCCGGAGGCCGCGCCCGCCGGCGCGCCGCCCCGGCTCGGCGAAACCGACTTCCGGGTGGAGCCGCCCAGCCCCGGCCCGGACACCGGAACCTTCGTCGGCGGCAAGGTGGTCCAGTTGCGGGACGACCTGCGCCGCCTGCAGGAATCGGTCTCCGGCGAGAACGGCGACCTCCAGGCGATCCGCCAGCGCACCGTCGCGAACGCCCAGGGCTACCACGCGCGCGTCGCCGCGATTCGCTCGCGCCTGCAGGTGGGCGCCACGCCGGGCAATCCCGAACTCGTCGGCGACTGGAACCGGGCGCAGGCCGAACTCGAAGGGGTGAGCGCCGACATCGGCGCCATGAACGCGCTCTCCAACCGCGTCGCCGCCGACGCCGCGATGTCCACCTACCTGCTGGAGGCGACCCGCGCCGCCTTCGGCCTCTCCGGCGCGATCGAGGAGGATCACCGCCAGCTCGAGGCGCTGGAGGACGATGTGAACCGCACGGTCGTCCTGATCGACCGGCTGCTGACCGAGTTGAGCGACGACATCCGCCGCCAGTCCACCTATGTCGCGAACGAGCGGGGCGACCTGAACGTCCTCGCGCTGGCGATCAAGAACGGCGAGTACCTCGGGCCGAGCCTGTCCAGCGCCGCCCGCGCGGCGCCCGCCCCGGCGGCGCCGTCGATGTCGTCGGCCGCGCCGGACGCGCGGACCGATCCCCGCCGCGCCCTCGTCGTGATCCGCTTCGACCGGCCCGACGTGGACTACCAGCAGGCGCTGTACACGGCCGTCAACGGGGCGCTGCAGCGCCAGCCGGAGGCGTCCTTCGACCTGGTCGCGGTCAGTTCGACGGGCGACGCGGCGCGCGCGGCGCTCGACGCCAACACGGCGCGGCGCAACGCCCAGGCGGTGCTGCGCTCGCTGGTGGACATGGGCCTGCCGCCGGACCGGGTGGCGCTTTCGGCCACCACCTCGCCGAGCGGCGGCAACGAGGTCCGGCTCTACGTCCGCTAGCGCGGCCTCTTCGGCGGATTCCGGGGCGCGTCCGGGAGGGGGCGGTGAGCGAACGGGGCGGCGTCGCCTACAACCGGGCCTTCCCCGTCGGATGGGAGGAGCTGCACCGCACGGCCAAGGCGCTGGCCTGGCGGCTGTTCGACCGGCGGCCGTTCGAGGGCGTGGTCGCGATCACCCGCGGCGGCCTGGTCCCCGCCGCCATCGTCGCCCGCGAACTCGAAATCCGCGTGATCGACACGGTGGGGCTGGTCAGCTACCGCGACAACGCCGTCGAGCGGATCGAGGCGCGCGAGCGCGGCGAGGTCGAAATCGTGAAGCCGCCCCGCATGACGGAGGACGGCGCCGGCTGGCTGATCGTGGACGACCTGGTGGACACGGGCGAGACGGCGAAGGTCGTGCGCGGCCTGCTGCCCAGGGCGCATTTCGCCACCATCTACGCCAAGCCCGCCGGCCGGCCGATGGTGGACACCTTCGTCACCGAGGTGAGCCAGGACACCTGGATCTACTTCCCCTGGGACCTGGAGCCGCGCCCGGTCGAACCGATCGTGGCGGCGCGGAACTGAGGCCGGGGCGCGCGGCCGCCCCGCTACGCCGCCGGCGGGTAGAGCGCCATGTCGAGCCAGAACGCCTCCCGCCGCTCGCGCCGCCGCGCGAAGGGGCCGGGATCGTCGAGTCCGGGGCATTCCCGGCCGGCCGTCTCGACCAGCGCGAGGTATTTCAGGTCGCCCGGCCCGCCGCCATGCGATTCGCGCTCCCGGGTGGCGATGCCGGACACGCCCTCGTCGATCCGGTAGAGCCGGGCGCGCGCCACGCCGTCGCGCGCCGCCAGCCCTTCGAGCCACGGCCCGGAATGCCAGGCGGCGGCCTCTTCCTCCCGGCCGGGGTCGAGGTCGAAGCGGCAGGTCGTGACGTAGGGCGGTTCGGTTTCCGGCGCCGCGCCGGCCTCGGCCAGCAGGGCGAAGACGTTGCGGTCGGCGTTGCGGAAGCGGGGCAGGACGGCGCGGGTCCACGGCGTCGGGTCGTTGAGGCGCGCGTGGTAGGCGTCGCTCGCCAGCACCGCCGCGTCGTCGGTCTCGTAGTACATCAGGAACATCGGCGCGCCGCCGATCCCGTTGTAGCGCCGCCCGGCCGCGAAGCCGGGAACCGCGCAGCGCTCGGCCATGTGCTCGCAATTGTGCCACTCGCGGAAGCCCTCGACATAACCGTCCTCGATGTCCGCCCAGAACGCCATCAGGCCCCGCGACCCCGTCCGCCTCGTCATGCCCCCGCTCCCGCTCCGTGCGTTCCCGGCTCCATCCATAGCACGGCCGGCGCGGAACGGGATTGCCGCGGGGCCGGGGGTTCGGATAACTTCCGGCGATGGAAACCAGGCTGGACATCCGGGAGGACCTGCTTGCGCGCGCCGAACGCCACGCCGCGGCGACGGGACGGCCCCTGCGCGCGGTGGTCGAGGACGGTTTGAGGGCCGTGCTTCCTCCGCGGCCGGCCGCGCCGGCGAACGGCTACAGGCTTCCCGACCGAAGCGTGGGCGACCCGGCCGGCCCCGACCCGTTGGCCGGCCTCGGCTGGCCGGAGTTGCGTTCTCTCATCCACGATGATCGCGACGACCGGTGATTGCCGTGGACACCAATGTACTGGTCCATGCGCATCGCAGGGAGTCGCGGGAAGGCGCGGTCGCGCGAGCGGTCATGATCGATCTCGCCGAGGGAAATTCGCCCTGGGCCATCCCGTGGCCGTGTTGCTACGAATTCCTGAGCGTGGCGACGAACCGCCGGATCTGGAAGGAACGGGCGTCGAGTCCGACGGAAGCCTGGGAGCAATTCCGGGTTTGGGCGGCCTCCCCATCGAACCGCATGATCGGGGAGACCGGAGGTTTCGCGACGATTCTGGAGCGGTTCGTCGACCGTCCGGGCGTTACCGGCGGCCTCGTTCACGACGCGCGCGTCGCGGCGCTTTGCGTCGCTCACGGCGTGGAGGCGTTGCTCACGCGCGACCGCGACTTCTCGCTGTTTCCCGAATTGCCGACGAGGAACCCGTTCGCGACGGCGTAATCGACGAGCCGCCGCCTTGCGCCGTCCCGTTCCGCCCGCGCCTCCGGTCAGCGTTCGCCGTCCTTGACGCCGGCCTCCGGGAACAGCCAGAGCGCCAGCACCATGAAGGCGGCCAGCCCGCCGACGACCCAGGCGACCGCCGGGTCCGCGTAGGTCCGCTCCAGCCAGAAGCAGGCGGCGCCGAGCGCGGCCACCGCGAGCGTGAGCATCGCTTTCACCTTCGTCGGCACGACCCGTCCCTCCCGCGCGTCCCCCGCTTGCGCGCGACAGTCTACCCCCGCCGCCGCCGCGCCGCCATGGGGAAGGGGGCGAAAAAGGTTTCCCTTTTGTCCCGAAAGAGTGTAAGGATCGGGCGAATCGGCGCTGGGGAGGACTTGGCAAAGATGGACCGCGATTTCCCCGGAGCGTTGCCGGAAGCGCCGGAGCAGGCTTGGTTCGAATCGCGTCCGGCGGCGTCGCGTTTCGGCTCCGCGGACATTCTCGACGAGGCCAGGGCGCGCCGGAACCGGTCCTGGACCGGCAACCCGTCGATCCCGTCCTGGGTCGATGTCGATACGGTGGAACTGGACCGGTTCTTCACCCGGCCGGAAGTCGCGGCCGAATGTTACGAAAACCTTGTCGAAGCCATGATCGCGGACCACGCGCCCGTTTCGCGGTACTCGTTCATCGAGCCTTCGGCGGGGACGGGCGCGTTCTACGACCTCCTGCCGAACGACCGTGCGATCGGGTTGGAAATCGTCCCCGGCCGGCTCGAATTCGAGCAACGGGACTTCCTCGGCTGGAAACCCGCCGCCAACGGCGGGCGCCACGCCGTCGTCGGCAATCCGCCGTTCGGGTATCGCGCGTGGCTGGCGCTCGCGTTCGTCAACCACGCCGCCACCTTCGCGGACTATATCGGGTTCGTCCTTCCGATGGCGTTCCAGAGCGACGGCAAGGGCAGCCCCAAGCACCGCGTGGTGGGAGCCGAACTGGTTCGCTCGCAAGCCTTGCCGCCCGATTCGTTCGTCAACGAGTTCGGCCAGCCGGCGAAGGTCAACGCCTTGTGGCAGGTCTGGCGGCGCGGCGTGAACAATCGCGCCCCCGCCGCGACCTGCGATCGCTGGGTCGATCTGTTCACGGTGGACATGCGCAAGGAGCGCCTGTGCGGCCAGGAACGGCTGCACGAGGCCGACTGGTTCCTGCAGCGCACATTCTACGGCGAACCGCCGACACTGGTCCGGAGCTTTTCGGAGGTCCGCTATGTGTGCGGTTACGGCATCGCGATCAAGAAACAAAAAAGGGCGATTACGGAGTGTTTGCGGGAAACGGATTGGCGAAAATATTCCAATGTCGCGGCACATAACTGCAACCACATCAGCATGTACCATATTCGGAATGCGTTGACCGACGCGGGTTTTGTCGATGGCTGACGCCCATGCGATAATGGAGCGAGTCCTGTCTTCGTACGCCGATTCCGACAAATGGGTCGGGATGCCGTTCGAGCGCGTGAAGCGCCTCTCCAACACCAAGGTGGGCGATGTGGGCCAGGAGTTCGTCGAGCGGCTGTGCGACGCGCTCGGTTACGAATGCGAGTTCCCGCTGAACAGGAAGGGCGGGCGGTCGCGGACCGAATCCTGGGACATCCGGATCGAGGGGACCGCCTTCGAGCTGAAGACGGCGACCGAGGATGTGCACGGAGCGTTCCAGTTCAACCATATCCGCTACCACCGCGCCTACGACGCGCTGCTGTGCGTCGGGATCGGCCCGGGCGACATCCTGATCGGCGTCTGGTCGAAGGCGGAAGTCGCCACCGGCAAGGCCGGGCGCCTCGTTTCGATGGACAAGGGTTCGTCGGCCACGCACAAGCTGACGAAACGGCGGGCGCAACTCTTCCCGATCGGCGAGTTCGAGGACCGCATCCTCGCGTTCCTGACCGAACCGGGCGTGTAGGCGGGTTTGGGGAGGTAAGGAAATGGCGCCGGTTGACTTAGAGAGTATTTCCGTAAGGATGGCTCGAGCAATTCGTTCCAGCCAGGCGACTTGGGAGTTGAGATCGGCGCAGCTTCCGTTGGGAGTGTTATTGCCCGTTTGCATTTGGATTTCGAAGCACGCGCGAAATTCGTGTCATTTATTTCGAAAAAATGCCGAGGGTTGAATCCCCGGAGGCCGTTGCTGAATGAAATTGAGAAAGTTCTGTCGTTTGTTGGCGATGAAGTCCAAATTAAGGCGGGTATCGGAGGTCGAGAAATGACGGATGCAAGAGATTTGATATTTACTGGACAGATATATATTTATTCTGAAAAATTTATCTCGGAGGCAATCAAGAAACATTTGAGCAATGAAGCTCGAAATATTGGATATAAAATCACCTTTAGGGACTTTAATTACGTGAAAAATCGGGAAAAATGGGAAAAGCCACAGGCTTTTATTTGTCATGACAGTCGCGATAAAGTGGATATCGCTGAACCTCTGGCTATCCAACTTCAAAAATTGAGTTGCCCAGTTTGGTACGATGAATTTTCATTGAAAGTGGGAGATAGCTTGCGAGAGGGAATCGAAAAAGGACTTCGAGCGCCTAATTGTGTTCTTCTTCTTACTCCTAATCCTAAATAATGAAGGGTGGACGAAGCGAGAATATGATTCTGTTTTCACAAGAGAGGTGATGAAGAAAGAAAATGTCATCCTCCCTGTGTGGCATAATGTTTCTCTTGAAGGCGTTTATCGGTATTCTCCGAGTTTGAGCAATAAGCTGGCCTTGCCATGGTCACTGGGAGTCGGAAGTCCGAAAATTGGTCCACGCTATCCAATCGAAATAATAGAAAACTAAAGACCGTATCCAAAAGGATTCACCACGCGCGGCGCGCGGTCGCGGACCCCCCCCCCTCACGCCGCCCGGTCCGGCGCCTGTTCCGCCGTCGGGCCTTCGCCGGCGACGGTGGTGCGGCGCATGTCGCGGATTTCTCCGGTGTCGCGGAAGGGGCGGACCCGGTGCATGCACTGGCGGTTGTCCCACATCACCAGGTCGCCGACGCGCCATTCGTGGACGTAGCGGAACGCCGGTTGCGTCGCGTGCTCGACCAGTTCGCGGATGAAGTCGCGCGCCTCCGGCATCGGCCAGCCGACGATGGTCCCGATATGGGCGGAGAGATAGACCGCCTTGCGGCCGGTCACGGCGTTGCGGCGCACCAGCGCGTGGCGCACCGGCTCGAAGGTCTTGCGCTCCTCCGGCGTGAAGTCGGCGAAGCCGAGCAGGGCGCGGGAGTAGATCAGCGAATGCTCCGTCACCAGGTCCTCGATCTCCGCCTTCGTCTCGGCGTCGAGCGCGTCGTGGGCCGCCGGCATGAAGGCGAACTCGGTGTTGCCGCCGGTCGCCGGCTTCGAGCGGCAGGACAGCAGCGAGAATTTCGACGGGACGACGCGGAACGAACTGTCCGAATGCCACAGCCGGTTGCCGAGGTTGAACATGCGCCGCCGGTCGTCGCGCGCCAGCATCCGGCCGTGCTTGTCGAGGTTGCTGACATCGGCCATCTCGATCCTGAGGCGGCGCTGGTCCGGCTTCGTGACGTTCGAGCCGACGGCCCGCTCCAGGTTGCCGAAATTGCGCGAGAACGCGACCTGCTCGTCGTCGCTCAGCGGCTGGCCGCGGAACACCAGCACGCCGAGCCGGTCCATCCCCCGGTGGATTTCGTCGGCCTGCTCCGGCGTCAGGGGTTCGCGCAGGTCGATCCCGCTCGCCTCGCCCGCGAAATGCTCGCCGATTTGCGTAATGGTCAAGGACATCCCGAACCTCCCCCGTGTCGTTCCCCGCGCCGCCGGCGCCGCTCAGACCACGCCGTCGCGGCGCAGCCGCGCCGCCTCCTCCGCGCCGACGCCGCAGAGGCCGGCCAGCAACTCGTCGGTATGCTCGCCCAGCAGGGGTGGGCGCGCCACTTCCGCCGGCGAGTCCGACATCACGATCGGGCAGCCGACGGTCTTGTAGGCGCCGCGCGCCGGATACTCCAGGTCCACGATCATGCCGCGGGCGCGCAGGTGCGGGTCCTCCAGCACCTCGCCGGTGTCCTGGCAGGCGCCGCAGGGCACGCCGGCGCCGCCCAGGACGCGCATCGCCTCGTGCTTGTCGCGCCCGCGGGTCCAGCCCTCGACAATCGCGTTCAGCGCGTCGCGGTTCTCCCAGCGCGCCTCGACGGTGGCGAAGCGCGGGTCGTCCGCGATTTCGGGCCGGTCGATGGCGCCGGCGAAGGCGCGCCACATCTGCTGCTGGGCGAAGATGAAAATGTAGTCGTTGGGGCCGCCCGGCGCGCAGGGATAGGTCGAGCCGGGCACGTTGCGGCCGAGCTGGTTGCCGGTGCGCGGCTGCACGCCGCCGAGCCGCTGGTGGTCGCGCAGGCTGATCCGCATGATGTTGGCCACGCAGTCCTGCATCGAGACCTCGACCCGCTGGCCCTTGCCCGTGGCGTCGCGCTGGCGCAGCGCGGCCAGGATGCCGATCGCCATGTGCATTCCGGTGCCGGAATCGCCGATCGCCGGCCACACGAAGGTCGGCGGGTTTTCGGGAAAGCCGGTGGCGCACATCGCGCCGCCCATCGCCTGGGCGATCGGCTCGAAGCTCTTGAAGCCGCTGTACGGCCCCCAGGTGCCGAAGCCCTTGATGGTGGCGTAGACCAGCCGCTCGTTCTCGCGCGAGAGCACGTCGTAGCCGAGGCCCAGCCGGTCGAGCGCGCCGGGGGAGAAGTTCTCCACCAGCACGTCCGACTCCGCGACGATCCGCTTGAACAGCGCCTTGCCCTCCTCCGTCTTGAGGTTGAGGGTCAGGCTGCGCTTGTTGGCGTTCAGCACCAGGAAGAACAGGCTGTCCGTGTCCGGGCGCTCGCGCATGTTGACGCGCGCGACGTCGCCCTTGCCCGGCTCCTCCAGCTTGATCACCTCGGCGCCGAGCCAGGCCAGCACCTGCGTGCAGGCGGGGCCGGCCTGGTTGTGGGTCATGTCGATCACGCGGATGCCTTCGAGCGCCTTGCCCATGGACGGAGTCCCCCTTTTCGAGCCGTCCCGCGCCCGGCGGCGCGGCCGTCGTTCCCGTTCGCCGTTCAGTGCGGGCGCAGTTCGCCGAGCGCCCGCCCCTCGGGGTCGATGTATTCGACGCTCGGATGGCCGGTGCGCCCGTAGCCCCACCACACCTTGAGGCCGAACATCGCCTTCTGGCGGTCCGTGGCGCCCGCGAGGATGTCGCGGTCGAGCGCGACCGGGTAGTTGACCTGCGGGCGGTATTGCGGCCCGCAGAAGGTGAGCAGCATGGCGACCCTGGGCGCGTTCCCGCGGTTCTCGCCCGTGCCGTGCCAGACCCGCCCGTCGGTGACGACGGCGGTCCCGGCCGGCCCCTCCGCCGCGACCGTCTCCACGCCGGCGTCGCGTTCGGGATCGGGATGGCGGCCGGCGAGATGGCTGCCGGGGACGATGCGGGTGCCGCCGTTGGCGTCGGTGAAGTCGTTCATCATGAAGATGACGTTGGCGCAGGCCGGCGGGGCCAGCATGTCCGCCGTGTCGGCGCGTTCGGGGTCGAAATCGAAGCGCGCGCGCGTCATCGAGCCGACCGGGAGCGCGCGGCGGCCCGGCCGCGTCGGCTCCGGCGCCCACCACTGGTCGGTGTGCAGGTTCATCCTGAGGCCGCCCGGCTTGGCGATGTTCGAGCCGAAGGAGGAGAGCTGGTACTCCTCGCCCAGCACATGGGCGACCGTCTCGTGCATCGGCTCGATCTCCAGCACGTCGAGGAAGGCCCGGCCCTTGTTGGGCAGCAGCCAGACCCGCTGGTTGACGCCCCCGGCGGCGGCGGTGAAGGCCTCGGCGCGGATCTTGCCGTTCTCGTCCCGGAACTCGCCCCATTGCTGCGTCGGGCCGCCGTCCTCGAAGGCGTGGCCGCACTGGAGTTCGGCCGCCGCCTGCTCCAGCAGCCGCTCGCGGGCGCGCGAGAAGAGCGGTTCGGCGAGCAGGCCCTCGTAAAGCCCGTATCCCCAGCGGTCGATGTCGGCGCGCACCCTGTCGGCGTCGCGCGTCGGCTTCGGCAGGTCGGCGGCGCGGAGGCTGGGCATCGGTCTCTCCTTCCCGGTGTCGAACCCGCGGAACATGCCCCCCGCCGCCCCCGGACGCAAGCGCCGCGCGCGAAGGCGGCGGGCGGGCGGTCACCGCGCCCGCACCGGATAAACCGCCCGCGCGTTGTCGCCGTGATGGGTATCGTACCAGAGCAATTGCAACACTCGACCTTGGCGAATCCCGTAGATGCGCGTTGTCCCGGTCAACCGGAGAGAGAACATCCGATGGACATTTTCGTCGCGCTGGATCGCCATCAACCGCTTCTTGGCCTGTGCGGTCAGGTTTGCAACCTCTACGGTGTGATGGTTGTTCCCTTTGGAACGTCCGCCGGCGGCGCGGAACAGTTCCGCCCAGGTCATCGACTCGAAAGCTTGCAACTTCGGCAGGATTTCGGACCACCAATGCCGCCCGGCGACGGTTTGCCAGCCCCACGACCCGCTTTTATCGCCAAGACGGAAACCCCAAGTGATTTTTTCGGAATCGTCCGACGAATACTCCATTGCCACACGAGTAATTTTTCTGTGCGACGACCCGTCTCCCGATTTATCTAGAGCGACTTTTTGTCTATAGGCGGGAGGAGGCAAGTCGGAACGTTTGCCGGGCTTTCGAGCCATATCCATTATTCCGGCGACAGGCTTCCATAATATTCCGCCATGGATTCTTTTCCAATGACGGAGTTGCCCCGTTCATCCGCCGGCACACCTCTTCGCGCCAACCTCCACGGGAGTTCCATATGGGTGAGGTCGCTAAGCCACTGCGGGGCCTTGTCCGCGTAATAGTCCAGGACGGTGTCCACGGTGTCGCGTTGATTGTCGGTAAGAGCGTCCGGTTTCCCGCCCGACATTTTGTTCACACGGAATTTTCCTTTGTGTTTTTCGTAGAGCACGCGGCACACCGGCCCATTGATCCAGGCCTCGATTTCCTCGGGGAACAACTCCTCGTCGTCCCACACCAGCGACCACGCCTGGCTGTAGTAGACCAGTTTCTGGAGCTTCCAGTGCTCATGCCGCCCTGCTCGCGGAGGATGTAGGCGGCGACATCGAAGACGTTGGCCATGGCGGCGCGGTCCCTCGCGGTTGCGGGCCGGCCCAATATGCGCCCGGACGGGGCGCGCCGCAAGGCGGGCGCGCGGCCGCGCTTGACGCCGGCGGGCCGGATCGGCCCATATCGGGGCGGGGGAAGGCCGGGCCGGCCGGACCCGGCGAAACGCCCGGAGGAGCCGCGACGAACCCGGAGGAGCCGCGATGAAGATGAAAGCCGCCGTGCTGCGCGAGATCGGCGCGCCGCGCCCCTACGCCGCCTCGGAGCCGATCCGGATCGAGGAGGTCGAACTCGAACCGCCCCGCGAGGGCGAACTGCTGGTCAGGATCGCCGGCGGCGGCCTCTGCCATTCCGACCTCTCCATCGTGAACGGCGCGCGCGCCCGGCCGATGCCGCTGGTCCTCGGCCACGAGGGGTCGGGCGAGGTGGTGGAGGTCGGCGCCGGCGTGCGCGACATGGCGCCGGGCGATCCCGTCGTCTTCCAGTTCTCGGCCTCCTGCGGGCTGTGCGGCAACTGCCTCGGCGGCCGGCCGCAACTGTGCGAGGTCCACGACGCGGCCCGCGCCCGGGGGCACCTGATGGGCGGCGGCAGCCGGCTGCGCGACGCCGGCGGGGCCGAGGTCGCGCACCAGTCGGGCGTCTCCTGCTTCGCCGAATACGCCGTGGTGGACCGCGGCTCGGCGGTGAAGGTGGACCGCGACCTGCCGCTGGCCGACGCCGCGATCTTCGGCTGCGCGGTGATGACCGGCGTGGGCGCGGTGCTGAACACGGCGCGCATCCGGGCCGGCGATTCGGTGGCCTGCGTCGGGCTGGGCGGCGTCGGCCTGAACGGCCTGCTGGGGGCGCGGGTCGCGGGGGCGGAGAAGATCGTCGCGGTCGATGTGAGCGACGACCGGCTCGGCCTCGCCCGCCAGCTCGGCGCGACGCACACGGTGAACGCCCGCGAGCCGGACCATATCCGGCAAATCCTCGACATCTCCGGCGGCGGCGTGGACTACGCCTTCGAGTTCTCCGGCACGGTGGCGGGGACGGAGACCTGCTACCGCTCGCTGCGCATGGGCGGCGAGGCGCTGATCGTCGGCCTCGCGCCGAACGACGCGCTGTTCTCCTTCAACCCGTCCGAGATCGTGAACTCCGAGAAGGCGATCCGGGGCAGCTACATGGGCAGTTGCGTGCCGGTGCGGGACATCCCGCGCTATATCGAACTGTACCGCCAGGGCCGGCTGCCGGTGGACCGGCTGATCAGCCGCTCGGTCGGTTTCGACGGCATCAACGACGGCTTCGACCGCCTCGCCGACGGGCTGGCGATCCGCCAGATCCTGGAGCCGCGCCGGGCCTGAGGGCGGCCTACCCCGCCGCGAGCGCCGCTCCCAGCGCCGCCGCCAGCGCGAGCGCGACCAGCCAGGGCAGGACCGCGCCGCCGCGCCCCGACGCGCCGTCCCCGGCCGCGCGGGGCGGCGCGTCGGGGCGCGGGCGCGCGCCGCCGTCGCCGAAATCCGCGAGCGCGCGCTCCGCCCGGACGACCAGCGCGGGCAGGCGCTGGGCCAGGTCGCCGGCCTCGACCGCGGCGCGGCGCGCGCGGGCGGCCGGCGAGCGGTTCTCGATCGTCCAGCGCTCGATCAGGGGCCGCGCCAGCTCCCACACATTCGCCCGGTTGTCGATCCGGCGGCCGACGCCCTCGGCCACCAGCATGGTCTTCTGCAGCAGCAGCAGTTCGGGCTGGACCGGCATCTCGAACCGCTCGGTGACGCGGAACAGCTGCGCCAGCAGGCGCGCCAGCGAAATGTCGGCCAGCGGCAGGTCGAGGATCGGCTCGCCGATCGAGCGGCAGGCCTGGGCGAAGGCGTCGAGCGACTTGTGCCGCGGGACGTAGCCGGCCCGGAACTGGACCGCCGCCACCCGCCGGTAGTCGCGCGCCAGGAAGCCGGTCAGCATGTCCGCGAGGTAGAGCCGCGTCTCCTCGTCGAGCCGCCCCATGATGCCGAAATCGACCGGCGCGATCCGCCCGTCGGGCAGGACGAACAGGTTTCCGGGATGCGTGTCGGCGTGGAAGAAGCCGTCCCGGAACACCTGGTTGAAGAAGACGCGGGCGGATTTGCGCAGCACCTCGGTCGGGTCGTGGCCGTCGGCGCGCAGCCCCTCCAGGTCGTCGATGCGCCGCCCCTCGACCCGCTCGATCGTCAGCGCGCGCCGCGTCGTGCGCCGCCAGTCCACGGCGGGGACCTTGAAATCGGGGTCGTCGCGGAAGTTCTCGGCCAGTTCGGCGACGGCGGCGGCCTCCATGCGCATGTCGAGTTCGACGGCGACGGTCTCGGCGAACAGCGCCACCGCCTCGGACGGGCGCAGGCGGCGGGTCCTGGGGATCGCGCGTTCGAGCACGCCGGCGGCCCAGCGGAACAGTTCGATGTCGCGGGCGAAGGAGGCCTCGATCCCCGGCCGCAGGACCTTGACCGCGACCTTGCCGCCGCCGGGGACGGTCGCGCGATGCACCTGCGCGATCGACGCGGCGGCCAGCGGCGCGTCGTCGAACGCGGCGAAGAAGTCCGCGACCTTCCCGCCGAGGCCGGCCTCGACGGTGGCGCGGGCGCGTTCGGCGGGGAAGGGGGCGAGGCCGTCCTGCAGGCGCGACAGGTCTTCGGCCAGCGCGTCGCCGATCAGGTCGGAGCGGGTGGCCAGCGACTGGCCGAACTTGACGTAGCTGGGGCCGAGCGCCGTCAGCGCGGCGGCCAGCCGCTCCCCCGGCCGCCGCGCGGCGAAGCGGCGCTTGCGCATCGGGCGCGCCAGCCGGGCCACCAGCGCCAGCGCGCGCGAATAGCCCTGGCGCTCCAGCGGGAACAGCGCGCCGTGCCGGGCCAGCGTCCAGCCGACGCCGAACAGGCGCCGGAGGTTGCGGATCGCGCGCGCCATCGCGCCGCCCTAGAGCCGCCAGGCCGAATGGAGCGCGGCGACGCCGCCGGCCAGCGGGCGCCAGGCCACGCGCCCGAGCCCCGCCGCCGCGATCCGCGCCGCCAGCGCCTCGCGGTCGGGGAAGCGGCGGATGCTCTCCACGAGATAGACATAGGCCTCGCGGTCCCGGGCCACGAGGCGGCCGATCTCCGGGACGACCCGGAAGGACCAGAGGTCGTAGGGCCGGCGGAGCGCGGAGAGCGGCGGGCCGCTGAACTCCAGGCAGAGGAACCGGCCGCCCGGCCGCAGCACGCGCCGCGCCTCGGCGAGCGCCGCGTCGAGCCGCGTGACGTTGCGCAGCCCGAAGGCGATGGAACAGGCGTCCGCCGAGCGGTCGGGCAGGGGCAGCGCCTCGGCGTCGCCGCACAGCCAGGACAGGCCGGGGTCCGCGCGGCCCGGCCGGGCGCGGCCGGCCTCGATCATCGCGCGGTTGATGTCGCAGACGATGGCCGGCCCGCCGCCGCGCGCCCGCCAGCGCCGCGCGACGTCGCCGGTGCCGCCGGCCACGTCGAGCAGGAGCGCGCCGGGCCGGGGCGCCAGCCAGTCCGCCAGCGCGTCCTTCCAGAGCCGGTGCGCGCCGAGGCTCATCAGGTCGTTCATCAGGTCGTAGCGGCCGGCCACGGAATCGAACACGCCGCGCACCAGGCGCGCCTTCTCCCCGACCGGAACGTCGCGGAACCCGAAATCGGCGCGCGCGCCCGGCGCGTCGGCTGTGTCCATCGAAGGAGTTCCCGGCCCCGCCCCGCTCCTTCCCTAGGTAGCGCAAACCGGCCGGGCTTCCAAGGACCGGCCGCGCGCCGGGCCGGGCGCGGTTGCGCGCGCCGCCGGCCGGCCCCATCATGCGCGCCGCCCCGCCGCCCCGCCGCCCCGCCGCCCCCGTCCCCTGGAACGCCCGCCATGCCGGAACTGCCGGAAGTCGAGACCGTCCGACGGGGGCTGGCGCCGGTGCTGGAGGGCCGGGCGCTGGTCCGGGTGGAGCAGCGCCGCCCGGACCTGCGCCGGCCGATCCCGGCCGGCTTCGCGCGCCGCCTGCTGGGCCGGCGCGTGGAGCGGCTGGAGCGGCGCGCCAAATACCTGGTCTGGCGCTGCGACGACGGGACGGCGCTGCTGATGCATCTCGGCATGTCGGGCCGGCTGCTGGCGAGCGCCGACTGGCCGGAACCCGGCCCGCACGACCACCTGCTCTTCCAGACGGACGCCGGCGCGGCCGTCCGCTTCAACGACGCGCGGCGGTTCGGGTCGGTGGACCTCGCGCGTTACGAGGCCCTCGCCGAACATCCGCTGCTGGCCGGGCTGGGGCCGGAGCCGCTGGGCAACGCCTTCAACGGGCCGGCGCTGGCGGCGGCGCTCGCCGGGCGGCGGACGCCGGTCAAGGCGGCTCTGCTCGACCAGCGGACCGTCGCCGGCCTCGGCAACATCTATGTCTGCGAGGCGCTGCACATGGCCGGGATTTCGCCGATGCGCCTCGCCGCCGATGTGGGGCCGAGGCGGGCGGAGCGGCTGGCGGCGGCGGTGCGCGCGGTGCTGGAGGCGGCGATCCGGGCCGGCGGCTCCAGCCTGCGCGACCATGTGGCGCCTTCGGGCGAACTCGGCTACTTCCAGCACAGTTTCCAGGTGTACGGGCGCGAGGGCGCGCCGTGCCCGAGGCCGCGCTGCCGGGGCGTCGTGCGGCGCGCGGTCCAGGCCGGCCGCTCGACCTTCCACTGCGCGTCCTGCCAGCGCTGAGGCGCCGGCCCGCTTTTCGCGCTTGCCCGAAGGGGCGGCGCGCCCGATAGTCCCGGCCGAAAACGCGACAGCGCCGCCGCGCGCGGGCGCCCGAACCGGAGACCCGAACATGGCTTACGAGAACATTGTCGTCGAGCGCGACGGCCCCGTCGGGGTGATCGCGCTGAACCGCCCGAAGGCGCTCAACGCGCTGTCCTCCCCGCTGATGGCCGAGCTGAAAAGCGCGCTGACCGAACTGGAGGAGGACGACGCGATCGGCTGCCTGGTCCTGACCGGCGGCGAGCGGGCCTTCGCGGCCGGGGCCGACATCAAGGAGATGCAGGGCAAGTCCTACATGGACGTCTACCTGCAGGATTTCGTCACCGCGACCTGGGAGCACATCGCCAAGATCCGCAAGCCCATTATCGCGGCCGTCTCCGGCTACGCGCTCGGCGGGGGGTGCGAACTGGCGATGATGTGCGACTTCGTGATCGCCGCCGACAACGCCAGGTTCGGCCAGCCGGAAATCACCATCGGCACCATCCCCGGCGCCGGCGGCACGCAGCGCCTGCCGCGCTTCGTCGGCAAGGCCAAGGCGATGGACATGTGCCTGACCGGCCGGACGATGGATGTGCACGAGGCCGAGCGGGCCGGCCTGGTGAGCCGGATCGTCCCGGCCGAGGAGCTGCGCGGGGAGGCGATGAAGGCGGCGCGGCAGATCTGCGCGCTCTCGCGGCCCTCGGTGATGATGGCCAAGGAGGCGGTGAACCGCGCCTTCGAGACCACGCTCTCGGAGGGGGTCCGCTTCGAGCGCCGGCTGTTCCACTCCACCTTCGCGACCGAGGACCAGAAGGAGGGGATGGCCGCCTTCGCCGAGAAGCGCAAGCCGGACTTCCGCCACCGCTGAGCGCCGCGCGCGGGAACGCCCGGCGGCGCGGCGCGGCCGGGCGAACGGCGTCGACGCGCCGGCCGAACGGCGTTGACGCGCGGGCCGAACCCCGCTACATATCGCGCCCTCGCAAGCACGGCACTCGGACGGACCCGCGATGGCGCACCACAAATCCGCCAAGAAACGCATCCGGCGCAACGAAAAGCGCCGCCGCATCAACCACGCGCGGATCTCCCGCGTGCGGACCTTCGTGAAGCGGGTCGAGGCGGCGATCGCCTCCGGCGACCCGGCGGCGGCGGCGGCGGAGTTCCGGCTCGCGCAGCCGGAACTGCATCGCGGCGTCGGCCGGGGCGTGCTCCACAAGAACACCGCCGCCCGCAAGCTGTCGCGCCTCTCGCGGCGGATAAACGCGATGGCCGCGGCCGCCTGACCGGGCGCTCCGCCCTTCCGTTCCCCGGACGACCGGCCGCGGCGAGGAGCCGCGGCCGTTTCGCGTCCGGCCCCGCCCCCGGGGGACGCGGCGCGGAGGTCCGCGCGGCGGGGACCGGAAGCCTTTGCCCTCAAGGCGCAAGTCCCGTCGCGCGCGGGTTGCGGTTCGCGCTTTAGGGGCGCGCCGAAGCATTTCCGGCAAGGGGTTGATTCGCGCGGGCAATCCCCCGGCGCGCCGGCGCGGGAGTCGAAATTTTGTCGTTTTTTCCGATTCGGAGGTTGCGCCGGCGGCGCTCCCCGTCCTAACCTTTGCCGCGAGGCTGGACCGGCGGAGGAAGAAACGGACAAATAATTCGACCGAATCGCGAAGCATGTGGAAAAACTGTGGATACGGTTCGCTCGGTTTCGCGTAACCGGCGATCCGATTGCCGAAATGGAAATAACGCCTGTGTGTGGAAAAAATTGTTTTGACGGGAATTCCATCTTTGTCGTATCTTGACAACCGGAACCGAACAGGCGGCGGCGGCGGGGTTTTACTTCACCGGGTACGGGGCTTGTGTTCGCCCGCGCGGCGAACCGAACCGAGGGAAGGCGGCGCGCGCCGGGACGGGTCCGCGCCGGCGGGCCGGCCGGCCGCGAGCGGAGAGGGGGACGAGAGGCCATGACGAAGGGTCGTCGATTTTCTCCGAATACGGGCGCTCCCGCCAAGCCCGTCTCCGGGCCGGGGAGGCCGGGCCATGGCTGAGGCGCGCCGCGCGAGCGGCGCGGGCGACGACGGAAGCTGGGCCCGGACCCGCGCCCGGCTCCGCCGGGAATTCGGGGAGACCGTGTACCGGAACTGGATACGCCCGCTGACCCTGGAGCGGGTCGAGAACGGCGCCGCGGTCGTCGTCGCGTCCACGCCGTTCCGGCGCGACCGGGTGGCGGCGCAGTTCGGCGAGCGGTTGCGGGCCGCCTGGATGGCGGAGAGCGGCGGCGCCGTGCGCGAGGTCGAGGTTCGCGCCCCGGCGGAGGGCGGCGTTCCCGCGCCGGGCGAGGCGGCGGAGCCGGCGCGCGCCGGCGCCGCCGCGCCCGGCGCGGACCCGGCCGGCCCGGCGCAAGGCGAGGAGCCGGAATCCCGCTACACATTCGAGAACTTCGTCGTCGGCGCGCCGAACGAACTGGCTTTCCGGGCCGCGCGCCGGGTCGCGGACCGCGCCGCCGGCCCCGCTTTCGACGACGGCGCGCTTTCCTTCAACCCGCTGTTCCTCCACGGCTCGCACGGCCTCGGCAAGACGCACCTGATGCGGGCGATCGCGTGGGAAATCCGCCGCCGCGCGCCGGAGCGCCGCGTGATCTACCTCTCGGCCGAGAGCTTCATGAACCAGTTCACCGGGGCGCTGCGCGGCAAGGGGATGGCGCCCTTCAAGGCGCGGTTCCGTTCGGCCGACGTGCTGATGGTGGACGACATCCACTTCCTCGGCGGCAAGAGTTCGACGCAGGAGGAGTTCCTCCACACCTTCAACGACCTGATGGACCGGGGCCGGCGGGTGGCGGTCGCCTCCGTCAAGCCCCCGGCCGACCTCGACGGGCTGGAGGACTCGCTGCGCTCCCGGCTCGGCGCCGGGCTGACGGCGGACATCCACCCGACGACCTACGAGTTGCGCCTGGACATCCTGCGGGCGCGGGCCGGGCGGCTGGAAATCCCGGTTCCCGCCCCGGTGCTGGAGTTCCTGGCGCACAAGATCGCGTCGAATGTGCGCGACCTGGAGGGCGCGCTGACCAGCGTCGTCGCCCACGCGACGCTGGCCGGGCGCGACATTTCGACCGGCATGGTGCGGGAGGCGCTGCGCGACATGCTGCGCGCCCACGACCGCCGCGCCACCGTCGACGAGATCCAGCGGCGGATCGCGGACCACTACAGGATCCGGCTGTCCGACATGCTGTCGGCGCGCCGGTCGCGGGCCGTCGCGCGGCCGCGCCAGGTGGCGATGTACCTCGCCCGGGAACTCACGCCGCACTCGCTGCCGGACCTCGGCCGGCGGTTCGGCGGGCGGGACCACACGACGGTGCTCTACGCCGTGCGCAAGATCGACGACCTGCGCGCCGCCGATCCCCGATTCGCCGACGAGGTGGACATGCTGCGCCGGATGCTGGAGGCCTGAACGGCTGGCCGGGCGCGAAAAACCGCCGCCGGCCGGCGCGGCCGTGCTAGACTGCCCGGCCGGCGCGCCGGGGGCCGCCGGGCGGACGCCGGAGGCGGCCGGGAAGACACAAGGACGACGGAGCCCCGATGAAATTCACCATAGACCGCGCGGCCCTCCTGCGGCCGCTTGGCCATGTCCAGAGCGTCGTCGAGCGGCGGAACACGATCCCGATCCTGTCCAACGTGCTGCTGCGCGCCGGCGACGGCCGCCTGCGGCTGACGGCGACGGACATGGACATGGACATCGTCGAGTCCGTCGAGTGCGAGGTCGCCCGCGAGGGCAGCGCGACCGTTCCCGCCCACACGTTCCACGACATCGCGCGCAAGCTGCCCGACGGCTCGGAGGTCGGCGTCGAGGCGACCGGCGACGCCGGGCGGGTCGAGATCGTCGCCGGCCGGTCGCGCTTCGAGCTGCCCGCGCTCTCGGCGGACGAGTTCCCGGAGATGAGCGGCGGCGACCTGCCGCACGGCTTCGTGCTGTCGGCGTCCGGCGCGCGCTCGATGATCGACCGCACCCGCTTCGCCATCTCGACGGAGGAGACGCGCTACTACCTCAACGGCATTTTCCTGCACGCCACGCGCGCCGAAAACGTGCCGGTGATGCGCGCGGTGGCGACCGACGGCCACCGCCTCGCCCGGGTCGAGATGCCGCTGCCCGACGGCGCCGACGGGATGCCGTCGGTCATCGTGCCGCGCAAGGCCGTCGGCGAGGTCCGCAAGCTGATCGACGACGCCGAGGGCGACATTTCCGTGTCGCTGTCCGACAGCCGGATGTGCTTCGCCTTCGGCGACATCGTGCTGACCACCAAGCTGATCGACGGCACCTTCCCGGACTACGAGCGGGTGATCCCGACCGGCAACGACAAGACGCTCGAGGTGAACTGCAAGTCCTTCGCCGAGGCGGTGGACCGCGTGGCGACCATCTCGACCGAGAAGTCGCGCTCCATCAAGCTGCAGCTGAACGAGGGGGCGCTGCTGCTGAGCGCCAGCAGTTCCGAGACCGGCGCCGCGCGGGAGGAGCTGGAGGTCGTCTACAAGGCCGGCGCGATGGAGATCGGCTTCAACTCCCGATACCTGCTCGACATCGCCAACCAGATCGAGGGGGAGGGCGCCGTCTTCGAACTGGCCGACCCCGCCTCGCCGACGGTGGTGCGCGACCAGGACGACGACAGTTCGCTCTATGTCCTCATGCCGATGCGCGTGTGACCGGCCGGCGCCCGGCCGCCGCGGCGGGCCGTGACGGGGGAGGCGCGCGCCGACCCGGCCGCTTCCCCCGCGCCCGCCGGGCCGGTCTCGCCCGTCGCGCGCCGGGTCGCGCTGACCGACTTCCGCAACCACGCCCGCCTGCGCCTCGAGACGGACGCCCGGATCGTGGCGGTGTTCGGGCCGAACGGGACCGGCAAGACCAACCTGCTGGAGGCGCTTTCCTTCCTCGCGCCCGGCCGCGGGCTGCGCCGCGCCCGGCTCTCCGAGGCGGACCGGATCGGCGCGCCGCCCGGCGCCCGCTGGGCGGTCTCGGTCGAGATCGAGGGCGCGCTGGGACCGGCGACGATCGGGACCGGGCGCGAACCGGCGCCGCCCGGCGAGGAGGGCGCGGAAGGGGGCGAGCGGCGGACGACGCGGATCGACGGAAAGCCGGCCCGCGCGCAATCCGCGCTGTCGGAGCACCTCGCCGTGTCCTGGTTGACGCCGCCGATGGACCGCCTGTTCCTCGACGGGGCGGGACAGCGCCGCCGCTTCCTCGACCGCCTGGTCCACGCCTTCGATCCGCGCCACGCCGGGCGCGCCAACGCCTACGCCCGCGCCGCGCGGGAGCGCGCGCTGCTGCTGCGCCGGGGCCGCGCCGACCCGGCCTGGCTCGCCGCGCTGGAGCGCCGCATGGCCGAGGCCGGGGTCGCGGTGGCGGCGGCGCGCCGGGAACTGCTCGACCGGCTGGCGCCGCTGGCGCGCGAGGGCTGGGGGCCGTTCCCCGGCGCCGACCTCGCGATCGCCTGCGAGGTGGGGGACTGGCTGCGCGACGGGCCGGCCCTGGCGGCCGAGGACCGGCTGCGCGAGGCCCTGGCGGCCGCGCGCCGCGCGCCGGACGGGACGCCGGCGCCGGCGCCCGGCCCGCACCGCGCCGACCTCGCGGCGCGCCACGCCGGCCGCGACATGCCGGCCGCGGCCTGCTCGACCGGGGAGCAGAAGGCGCTGCTGATCGCCATCGCGCTGGCCCACGCCCGGCTGCGCGCGCGCGCCGCCGGCGCGCCGCCGCTGCTGCTGCTGGACGAGGCGGCGGCGCATCTCGACGCCGGCCGCCGCGCCGCCCTGTTCGACATCCTGGGCGCGCTGGGCGGGCAGGTCTGGCTGACCGGGACCGACGAGTCGCTGTTCGCGCCGCTGCGCGGCCGCGCGCTGTTCCTCGCCGCGCGGGACGGCGCGATCGCGCCGTGCTAGGTTGAGGTTCTCCAGGAAAAGATCGGCGGGTCCATGACCGACATTTCCGCCCCGACGGGCGACGACGCGAACGGCTACGACGCCGAATCGATCCAGATCCTCCGCGGCCTCGACGCGGTGCGCAAGCGGCCGGGCATGTATATCGGCGACACGGACGACGGCTCCGGCCTGCACCACATGATCTACGAGGTGGTGGACAACGCGATCGACGAGGCGCTGGCCGGGTATTGCGACCTGGTGGAGGTCGTGCTCAACGGCGACGGCTCCGCGACGGTGCGCGACAACGGCCGCGGCATCCCGGTGGACATCCACAAGGAGGAGGGCGTCTCCGCCGCCGAGGTCATCATGACCCAGCTGCACGCCGGCGGGAAATTCGACAGCAACTCCTACAAGGTTTCGGGCGGGCTGCACGGCGTCGGCGTGTCGGTGGTCAACGCGCTCTCCGAATGGCTGGAGATGCGCGTCTGGCGCGACGGCGGCGAGCACGCCATGCGCTTCCGCGACGGCGAGCCGGAGGCGGGCCTCGCGGCCGTCGGGCCGGCGGGGGACCGTTCGGGGACCGAGATAACGTTCAGGCCCTCGCCGCGCACCTTCTCCCGCACCTCCTTCGAGTTCGCCCGGCTGGAGCACCGGCTGCGCGAACTCGCCTTCCTGAACTCCGGCGTGCATGTGCGCCTGCGCGACGACCGGGAGGCGGAGCCGCGGGTCGCCGATTTCGCCTTCGAGGGAGGGCTGACCGCCTTCGTCGCCTGGCTCGACCGGAGCCACCAGCCGCTGCACCCGCCGGTGACGATCCGCGCGGAGCGCGAGGGCGTCGGCGTGGAGCTGGCGATGCAGTGGACGGACAGCTACCACGAGACGATGCTCTGCTTCACCAACAACATCCCCCAGCGCGACGGCGGCGCGCATCTCGCCGGCTTCCGCGGCGCGCTGACGCGCGCGGTCAACGCCTACGCCGCCGAAAGCGGCATCGCCCGCAAGGAGAAGGCGCAACTGGCCGGCGAGGACGCGCGCGAGGGGCTGACCTGCGTGCTGTCGGTCAAGGTCCCGGACCCCAAATTCTCCTCCCAGACCAAGGACAAGCTGGTGTCGTCGGAGGTCCGCCCGATCGTCGAATCGGTTGTCGGCGAGCGGCTGGGGCAGTGGTTCGAGGAGAACCCGGCCGACGCGCGCAAGGTGGTCTCCAAGGCCTACGAGGCGGCGGCGGCGCGCGAGGCGGCGCGCAAGGCCCGCGAACTCACCAGGCGCAAGGGCGCGCTCGACGTCTCCAGCCTGCCGGGCAAGCTGGCCGACTGCCAGGAGCGCGACCCGGCGCTGGCGGAACTGTTCCTGGTGGAGGGCGATTCGGCCGGCGGCTCGGCCAAGCAGGGCCGCGACCGCCGCACCCAGGCGATCCTGCCGCTCCGGGGCAAGATCCTCAACGTCGAACGCGCCCGGTTCGACAAGATGCTCTCCAGCCAGGAGATCGGCACGATGATCGCCGCGCTGGGAACCGGCATCGGCCCGGAGGAGTTCGATGTCGGGAAAATCCGCTACCACAAGGTCATCGTGATGACGGACGCGGACGTGGACGGCTCGCACATCCGCACGCTGCTGCTGACCTTCTTCTTCCGCCAGATGCCGGAGATCGTCGAGGCCGGCCACCTCTACATCGCGCGGCCGCCGCTCTACCGGGCCAAGCGCGGCTCCTCCGAGACCTACCTCAAGGACGACAAGGCGCTGGAGGAGTACCTGACGCGCGACGGCGTGGCGGGGGCGGCGCTGCGGCTGGCCGGCGGCGAGCGGGTCGCCGGGCCGGACCTCGCGGCGGCGGTCTCCCGCGCGATCGAGGCGCGCGACGCGATCGGCGCGCTGGCGCGGCGGGTCGGCTCCCGCCTCGCGGTCGAGCAGTGCGCCATCGCGGGCGCGATGGGGCCGCGCGCCTTCGACCGGGCGGCCGAGGCCGCCGCCTATGTCGCCGCCCGGCTCGACCGGCTGTCCGACCCCGTCGAGCGCGGCTGGCGCGGCGCCTTCGACGCCGACCGCCGGGAAATGGCGTTCGAGCGCACGCTGCGCGGCGTGACGGAGCGCTACCGGGTGGACGAGATGCTGGTCCGCACGCCGGAGGCGCGCGCGCTCGACGCGGCCGCCCCGGACCTGCAGGCCTTCTACGAGCGGCCGGCCGCGCTGGAGGCGGGCGACGCGGAGATCGCCATCGACGGCCCGGCCGGCCTCGCCCGCGCCGTCCACGGCCTGGCGCGCAAGGGCCTGTCGATCAACCGCTACAAGGGCCTCGGCGAAATGAACCCCGAGCAGCTGTGGGAGACCACGCTGGACCCGGACCGGCGCGCGCTGCTGCGGGTGAAGATCGACCATGTGGAGGAGGCGGCCGAGGTGTTCTCGACGCTGATGGGCAACCTGGTCGAGCCGCGCCGCGAGTTCATCCAGGACAACGCCCTCAAGGTGGCCAACCTGGACGTGTGACGGGAGGGAGGGGCGCGGCTCCGCTTCGGCCCGCGGGCGGCCGGTTACGGCGGGGGATCGGCCCCTCGCCGGTCGTCGCGGTCCGGCGTGTCCTCGCCGCGGGCGGCGCGTTCGCGGCGTTCGCGTTCTTCGTCGAGAGCGTCGTTTATCTGCTTGAAACTCAACGGTCGAAGCACCCGTTGCGGCTTGCGGTAGGCTTCGGGGACGAGGCGCCGGACGACCGCGAGGAGCAGCCACGCGGCCGGGAGCGCGACGAAACTCAGCGGCCGCCACAGCGGCAGGAACGGCCGGTAGAGGTTCGGCATCGTCTCGCCGGTCATGAAGATCGCGGCCGCGGCGACGATCCAGTACGCGCCCCCGTCGTGGCCGTTCCACCACCACCACGCCCAGCACATCATCAGCGCCGTCGAGACCGTGCGCGCGAAGGCGGTCTCCGGCGGGACGACCCGGGGGGCGTTCAGCTCCTCCTCGGGGATGTCCGGCGGGCGGGTGAAGAACTCCGACATCGCGCGCTCGCCGCCGGCGTCACACGCTGGCCGCCAGGATGCGGCCGAGCTGGGAGAGGTCGCGCCCGGTCTCCGCCCGCCAGGCGCTAAATGCGGCCTGCACGCCCGCCAGGGCGCGCCGCGACGCGGGCGGGCGGTCCACCACGCCCTCGCGGACCAGGGCGGCCACCGTGTCGCGCGAGAGGATGAAGGCCGGCTTGCCCATGAAGCGGCACACATACTGCCCGGTGTTTCCGCCGAGCCGGCTGCCGCGCCGCTTCAGCAGGTCGAGCAGCCCGACATAGTCCTCGTCCGGCCAGTCGGCGAAGACGGCCGCGGCCGCCGTCCCGTTCTCGTCGGCGAGATCGGCGAGGAAGCGCGCGTTGGCGACGGCGGCGCGCAGCTTCGCGCCGTTGCGGACCAGCCCCGCGTCGGACAGCAGGCGGTCGACCTCCTCGTCGCCGTACATCGCCACCCGGCGCGGCTCGAACCCCTCGAAGGCGGCCTCGAACCCGTCCCATTTGGCGTCCACGACCGACCAGGAGAAACCGGCCTGGAAGATGCGCTTCGTCATCTGCGCGAGCCAGCGGCTGTCCGGGACCGCGCGGAGCGCCCCGGGCGGGAGCGCGACCGGCAACAGCGCCTCCAGCGCCGCCATGCCGCCCTTGTTGGCGGCCGCCCTGTCGAGAATCGGTTGAAAGGAGCCGGCCATCGGTCCAACCTCGCGCCGCCGCCGGCCGGGGCCGGCGCGGGCCACTATGCGGCGAAAGCGCCGGAAAGGAAAGACGCGATGTCCACCGGGCGGGCGCTCGTCGGATGGGAGTTCGGGGCCGGGCTGGGCCATGTCGAGCGGCTGCGGCCGATCGCGGAGGGGCTGCGGGCGCGGGGCTGGGAGGTCGTCGTCGCGCTGCGCGACCTCGACCGGGCCGCCGCGTTCCTCGACCCCGGAACCGGCCGCGCGCCGCCGGGCCTCGCCGTCGTGACGGCGCCGCGCTGGCCGATGCCGACGGACCCGGAGGCGCGCAAAATCCCGACGCACAGTTTCGCCGACGTGCTGAACATCATCGACTACGGCGCCGCCGGCGCGCTCGCGGCCCGGATCGAGGTCTGGGCCGGCCTGCTGCGCGCGACGGGGGCGGACCTGGCGATCGGCGATTTCTGCCCGACGCTGCGGCTGGCGGCGCGCGGGCGGGTCCCGACGGTCATGGTCGGCAACGGCTACACGATCCCGCCGGCGGGCCGCGCGCTGCCGCCGATCCGGCCGTGGCAGAAGGCGCTGGAGCCGTTCAGCCTCGAACACGAGGCGCGGCTGCTGGAGGCGGCGAACGCCGTCCTGGCGCGGCGCGGGGAGCCGCCGCTCGACTTCCTGGCCGACGCGCTCAACGGCGACGACACGCTGGTCTTCTCGATCCCGCTGGTCGATCCCTACGCGGCTTACCGGACGGAGCCGCAGCTGCCGCCCTTCAACATGCCGTCGGGCATCCGCCCGTTGCCCCGCGAGCGGCGCCGGCCGGACGGCGTTTTCTTCTACATGCCGCGCGGCCATCCCCGCCTGCGCGAGGCCGCGGACGCGGCCAAGGCGTCCGGCGCGGACTGTCTGGCCTATGTCTCCGATCTCGGCTCCGGGATGGCGGCGCTGATGAGCGGGCCGGGCTTCGCCGTCTCGGCCGAGCCGCTGCCCTTCGACTCCGTCATCCCGGAGGCCCGGCTGGCGGTGCACCACGGCGGGCTGTCCACGGCGGTGGCCTGCGTGCTCGCGGGCACGCCGCAGCTGATCCTCCCCTGGAACCTCGAACACCTGGTGACGGCGCGGCGGATCGAGACCCTCGGCGCGTCGGTTACCGTGGACGGCGGAACGGCGGGCGACAGGCTCGCCGCCCTGGTCCGCGACATGCCGCGCGACGAACGGCTGGCGGAGCGGGCGGCCGGGGCCGCCGGGAACGTCGAGGCGGGCGACCGGGCGGCCACGCTCGAACGCGCGCTCGCCCGCTGCGAGGCGGCCGCCGGGCGAGGGGGCTAGCGCCGCCCGTCGCGACGGTTTTCGCGGCCGCCCTCTTCTATTCCGCCGCCCGGCGCCAGCCCTCGGCATGGGATTGCCGTTCCGCGAGGCGCTGCATCTCCTTGCGGAAATCGTCCATCGCCGCCTGGAACGCGCGCCGGTCGGCGTCGGCGGCCGCCTTGTCCGCGTCGATCCGCCGGTCGAGGCGATTGGTCATCCGCCACGCCATGACGGCGAGAAAGCCTCCGGTTCCGATCACGGTGCCGATGATCGCCAGCGTGTCGGCGCCGAACGTAGCGAGCGTGGGATCGGCCATGGCCTCCCTCCCTTGGGCCTCGTTCCGCATCCTACCATACCGCATGGGCGCGCCGTCGTTTTTCCCGGGCCGCCCTCGACGCCGCCGAAAGCGGCCCGGCGAGGGGGAGGCGGCGCCGCCCGACTCCGGCCTTGCCAACAGGCCCCCGAAACGACACTCTTGACCGCAGGCGCCGCCGGGCGGGCGCGGCCGGCGGCGAACCGCGCGACAACGGGAAGGATCGACGATGGACCAGAGCGTCAAGGACTTCAAATGGATCGGCACCCGCCCGGTTCGCCCCGACGGGGTGGACAAGGTGACGGGGCGCGCCAAGTTCGGCGCGGACTACGCCTTCCCCGGAATGCTGGTCGGCAAGGTGCTGCGCAGCCCGCACGCCCACGCGCGCATCCGCTCCATCGACGTCTCGAAGGCCGAGGCGCTCCCCGGCGTGAAGGCGACGGTGACCTCCGCCGACTTCCCGGACCAGGACTTCGCCTATATCGGCCCCGAACGCGTGGCGGTGAACTTCTACCACGTCACCCGCAACGTGATGGCGCGCGAGAAGGCGCTGTACGAGGGCCACGCCGTCGCCGCCGTCGCCGCGACCGACAACGAGACGGCCGAACGAGCGCTCGAACTGATCGAGGTCGATTACGAGGTCCTGCCGCATGTCATCGACGCCTGGGAGGCCGCGCAACCCGGCGCGCCGCTGCTGCACGAGGACATGATCACGCGCGGCGTCGATCCGGTCCCGACGGAGCCGTCCAACGTCTCCAAGGTCGTCCGGTTCGAGGTCGGCGACATGGCGGCCGGCTTCGCGGCGGCCGACGAGACGGTGGAGATGGACTTCCACACCATGCCGGTCCACCAAGGCTATATCGAGCCGCACGCCTGCGCGGCGCGCTACAACGAGGACGGGCAGGCGGAAATCTGGAGCTCCAGCCAGGGCCATTTCGTCGTCCGCGCGCTGACCTCCAAGCTGCTGGGCGTGCGCGCGGCCGACCTGCGCGTCTATCCGGCCGAGATCGGCGGCGGCTTCGGCGGCAAGACGGTCGTCTACCTCGAACCCGTCGCGCTGGCGCTGTCGCGCAAGTCCGGCAAGGCGGTGCGCGCGGTGATGACCCGCGAGGAGGTGTTCAAGGCCTCCGGCCCCACCTCCGGCGGCTCCATGACGGTCAAGATCGGCTGCACCCGCGACGGCGACATCGTGGCGGCCGAGGGAACCTACTGGATCCAGGCCGGCGCCTTCCCCGGCTCGCCGGTGATGAACTGCTGCATGTGCTCCTTCGCGCCCTACGACATCCCCAACCAGAAGGCGACCGGCTACGACGTGGTGAGCAACCGGCCCAAGGCGGCCGCCTACCGCGCGCCCGGCTCGCCGATCTCGGCCTTCGGGGTGGAGAGCGTGCTCGACATCCTCGCCAAGCGGATCGGCATGGACCCGCTGGCCTTCCGGCTCAGGAACGCGGCGGTCGAGGGCACGCGCACCATCATGGGGACCCGGCACCCGAGCTTCGGCTACGCCGAGACGGTCGAGGTCCTGATGGCGCACGAGCATGTGCAACGGCCGCTCGGCCCCAACCAGGGGCGCGGCGTCGCCTCGGGCTACTGGTTCAACGGCGGCGGCGAGTCGAGCGCGACGCTGCACCTCGCGGCCGACGGCACGGCGGTGGTCGCCACCGGCAGCCCGGACATCGGCGGCTCGCGCGCGTCGATGGCGCTGATGGCGGCGGAGACGCTCGGCATCGATTACGGCCAGGTCCGCGCCATCGTCGCCGACACCGCCAATGTCGGCTACACGCATGTGACCGGCGGCAGCCGGGTCACGCTGGCCACCGGCGCGGCGGTGATCAAGGCGGCGGAGGCCTGCGTCGCCGAACTGCGCAAGCGCGCCGCGCTGATGTGGGACGTGGACGTGGACGGCGTGGTCTGGGAGGACGGCATGGCCAAGCCGGCCGGCAGCAACGTGGGCGATTTCGACCCGCTGCCGCTCGCCGCGATCGCGGCCAGGGCGGCGCAGACCGGCGGGCCGATCGGCGCGGCCGGGCAGGTCAACGCCGGCGGCGTCTCGCCGGGCCTGGCGACGCATGTCGTCGATGTCGAGGTCGATCCGGAGACCGGCAAGGTGACGATCCTGCGCTACACCGCCTCGCAGGACGTCGGCCGGGCGATCCACCCCTCCTATGTCGAGGGCCAGATCCAGGGCGGCGTCGTGCAGGGGATCGGCTGGGCGCTCAACGAGGAGTACATCTACGGCGAGGACGGGCGGCTGCAGAACGCCGGCTTCCTCGACTACCGCGTGCCGGTCGCCTCGGACGTGCCGATGGTGGAGGCGGTGATGGTCGAGAAGCCGAACCCGAACCACAAATACGGCGTGAAGGGCGTCGGCGAGGTCAACATCTGCCCGCCGATGGCCGCCATCGCCAACGCCATCGAGGACGCGACCGGCGTGCGGATGCAAAGCCTGCCGATGTCGCCGCCGCGCCTGCTGGCGGCGCTCGACGCCGCCCGCCTTCCGGAAGCGGCGGAGTGAGGCGGCGCGGCCCGGCCCGCCGGGGGCGGGCGCGATGATCGGGCACAGGGTCCGGGTGGTGCTCGCGAACAGCCTGAGCCGCCAGTACACCGGCGGCGAGACCGAGTTCGAGGTCGAGGCGGCGCGGGTCCGCGACATCCTCCGGGCCCTGGAGGAGCGTTTCCCCGGCATCCGGGCGCATCTGGAGGAGGAGACCGCCGTCTCGATCGACGGCATGATCTACGACGACGCCTTCCTGCAGGATGTGACGGGCACGCGCGAGGTCTTCTTCATCCCCAAGCTCGACGCCGGGTAGGGCGCGGCGAACGCGCGCCGGGCCGGCTACAGGATCTGCCCGCCCGTGTCGTCCACCCCGGCGTAGAGCCACTCCATGCCGGCATAGGCCTGTTCGGGCGTCCGCGCGCCCAGCAGCAGGTTGCGCAACTCCGCCGACGCCCCGGAGACATGGAACACGTCGCCGTAGAACCGCGAGGTGAGCTGCACCCGCGCGGTCCGCAGGTAGCGGTCGTCCCGGTAGTCGCGCAGCGCGGCCGCGAAGTCGCCCTCGCGGCGCTCCAGCCGGTGGGCGAGGCACACCGCGTCCTCGATCGCCATGCAGGCGCCCTGGGCCAGGTATTGCAGCGTCGGATGGGCGGCGTCGCCCAGCAGCCCGACCCGGCCCCGGCTCCATTCGCGCACCGGCTCGCGGTCGCGCAGCACCCACATGCGCCAGGACTCGATCCGGTCCAGCAGCGACTGGACGGCGGCGCACTGGCCCGCGAAGGAGCGGCGCAACTCCTCCGGCTCGCCGAACACGTCCCAGCCCTCGTCGTGGCGGTCGCTGTGGAACACCGCGACCAGGTTCAGCAACTCGCCCCGGCGCAGCTTGTACTGCACCAGGTGCGTGCGCGGCCCGACCCAGGCGACCACCGAGTCGAAGCGCAGCTCCGGCGGCGCCTCGGCGATCGGCAGCACCGCGCGATAGGCGACATGCCCGGCGACGCGCGCCTCGCCGTCGCCCACCACGCTTTCGCGGATCGAGGAGCGCAGCCCGTCCGCGCCGACCAGCCCGGCGCCGCGGTGCGTCGTTCCGTCGGCGCATGTCACGGTCACGCCGTCGCCGTCGTCCTCGTGCGCCACGGCGTCGCTTTCGAGGCGGAGTTCGATGTTCGGCAGGGCGCGGCACGCCTCGACCAGGATCGCGTGCAGGTCCGGGCGGTGGATGACCGCGTAGGGGAAGGCGAAGCGTTCGCGGAACGCCGGCGTGTTGACGGGGATGCGGGTGATCCCGGCGCCGGTGAGGCCGTCGCGCATCGCCAGCGCGTCCGGGAACACGGCAAGCTCCGAGACCCGCTCCGTCAGGCCGAGGACGCGGAACATGCGGAACACGTTGGGCCCGAGCTGCAGCCCGGCCCCGACCTCGCCGAATTCGGCGGCGCGTTCGAGCAGAAGCACATCGAACCCCTTGCGCCCCAGCGCCAACGCCGCCGCCAACCCCCCGATCCCCCCGCCGCACACCAGAACCGGATCGCCCGCCATCCCCGCGCCTCCGCCCGCGTTGTCCGCCGGGCCGCGAGTTTAGCGGCCGGGCGCGGGATTGCCAGAGGCGGCGGGCGGACGCCAGGACAAGGATGGTAGTATGCGCCCGGCGCGGATCGGACGGGCGGTCGGGACGGGACGGGCATGAGCTGGGCATCGAACGAAATCGTCGGCGTTCTCGCCTTCCTGCTGCCAGGCTTCGTCGCGGCGGGCGTCTTCCACTCGCTCACCGCGCATCCCAGGCCCGACGCGCTCGCGCAAGTCGTTCGGGCCCTTGTCTTTACCGCCGTGGGGTACGCCGCGACAGCCGCGACAGCCGCGATTCTGTGGCTCGCCAGCCTGTGTCCCTGGTTCGCCGGCATTTTTCGTAACGACGCGGCGACCGGTACGGGATTGAGCGGGAACGCGGAAACGGTTTTGCTCTTCGTCGTCACGATCTTGTGCGGACTGGCGGCGGCGTGGATTTCCAACACGGACGCGGTTCACCGGTTTCTTCGCTGGACCGGAATCACCAGCGAAACATCGCATCCGACCGAGTTGCATTCCGCCTTCGCCGCCCACCCACGCTGTCATGTGGTGTTGCATCTCGAGGACAGGCGACGGCTTTACGGTTGGCCGGAAGAATGGCCCAGCCGACCCGGAGAAGGCTATTTTCGGATGACCCACGCCGAGTGGCTTACGGAAAACGAACCGATACCCGCGGCGGGAACGGCTGCTATGCTGGTTGCCGCCAGACGGGTCGAAATGATCGAGTTCGTGAAAGAGCACACCGAGGAATCGGAAAGGACATAGGCCATGACCGGCAAACCGGCGCAGGGTTTCGGAAAGCCCGTCAGGGTCGAGGACGGCATCAGGCTGCCTCGCCCCGAGGGCCTCGTCAAACCGCCCCCGCCGCCCGCGCCGCCGCCGCCGCCGAAGGCCCCCTAGGACCGACGGACGGGCGCGGCGGATCGGGCGCTGTCCGTACCGGCCAGCGCCGCGATTCTGGCGCCGGTGGAGGAGGTGGAGACGGTGGAATTCGTTCGCTCGGACGAATCGAGGGAGTGGGCCATGGCCAGGGAGCCGACGCCGCCGCACCCGCAACCTGTCTTCTTCAGGGATGTCATCCGGTTTCCCAAGCCCCCGAATGTCGTCAAACCGCCCCCGCCGCCGGCGAAGAAGTGACGATCGCACGGCGATCGCGCCCCCCGCCCGCGCGTCGAATCTGGTAACGTGCGCCCCGGAACGCACACACGCCGGGGAGGGACGCGATGGAGGCGGGGGGTACGGTCGCCGTTGTCGGGGCGGGGTTGATGGGGCACGCGCTGGCGCTGGTGCACGCGGCGGGCGGGTGCCGGGTGCGGATGCAGGACATCGATCCCGCGCAACTCGAACGCGCGCGCGGCCTGATCGGCGCCGCGCTCGACACGCTGGTCGGCGCCGGGGTCCACGGCGAGGACGAGCGGGCCGCCATCCTCGCCCGCGTCTCGGCCGTCGAAACCATCGCCGAGGCGGTGCGCGGCGCCGATCTCGTCGTCGAGGCGGTGGTCGAGAACCGCGACGTCAAGCGCGCGGTCTTCGCCGAGATCGACGCCGCCGCGCCGCCGGAGGCGCTGATCGCCAGCAACACCTCCCACCTCGACATTTTCCCGCTGGTCCCGGCGCGCCGCCAGCCCCGCGCCCTGATCGCCCACTGGTACACGCCGCCCTATGTGATCGACCTGGTGGACCTCGCGCCGGGGCCGGAGACCGAACGCGCCGCGATGGAGGGGATGCGCGACTTCTACGCCGCCATCGGCAAGAAGCCGGTCCTGTTCGAACGCTTCATCCCCGGCTATGTCGCCAACCGGCTGCAGGCGGCGATGGGGCTGGAGATTACCCGCCTGCTCGACGAGGGCTGGGCCGACGCGCGCGCGATCGACGATTCGATCAAATACGGCCTCGCGCTCCGCATGGCGCTGATGGGCGCGCTGATGAAGGCGGACTTCACGGGCCTCGACATGATGCGCCGGGGCATGGCCAACCGCGCCTACGACCCGCCGGTCCCGAAGGGCGAGAGCGAGACGCTGAACCGCCTGATCGCCGAGGGCCGGACCGGCGCGATGAGCGGGGCCGGCTATTTCGACTACGGCGGCCGGACGCCGGAGGAACTGTTCCGCGACCGCGACATCGGCCTGCTGCGCCTGAAGGCCGAGGCGGCGCGGATCGAGGCCGAAACGCCGCTCGGCGGGTGAACGGCGGGCGGGCGGTCCCGTGGCGGCGGCGGACGCCGGGCCGGACGGCGCGCCCGCCGGCGGCTGGCCGCCCTTCCGGCCGCGCCGGTTCTGGGCCGGGCCGCACGCGCAGACGCTGCGCAACGCGATCCTCGGCGCGCGGCCGCCGCCCGGCCCGGTCGAGCGGCTCGAATTCCCGATGCCCGACGGGACCGGCGACCGGCTGACCGGCGCCCTGTCGCGCCCGCCGGGCGGCGGGGCCGGGCGGCCGCTGGTCCTGCTGCTCCACGGCCTCGCCGGCTGCGAGGACAGCGCCTACATGCTGGCGAGCGCGCGCCATTTCCTCGCCGCCGGGCACGCCGTGCTGCGCCTCAACCTGCGCGGTTCCCCGCCGACCCGGCCGGGGTGCCGGGAGTTCTACCACGCCGGGCGCGACGCCGACCCGGCGGCGGTGCTGGAGCTGCTGGCGGCGCGCGGGACGGCGCCGGACGGGGTCGTGGCGATGGGGTTCTCGCTCGGCGGGGCGGTGCTGGCGAAGCTGCTCGGCGCGGGGCGCGCGGCCGCGCCGCCGCTCGCCGCCATGGCGGTGTCGGCCCCGATCGACCTCGCCGCGACCTGCGCGCGGTTCGAGCGGCCGGGCAACCGGCCCTACCACGCCTGGCTGCTGCGCCATGCGAAACGCGACGCCGCCGCCCTGCGCGGGATCGGGGCGCGGGAGCTGCGCGCGATCCGCTCGGCGCGCACGATCCGCGAGTTCGACGACCGCTTCACCGCCCCGCGCAACGGCTTCGACGGGGCGGACGACTACTACGCCCGCTGTTCGGCCTCCCGCTTCCTCGCCGGAATCCGCGCGCCGTTCCTGCTGGTCCAGGCGATGGACGATCCGTGGATCCCGGCGCGGAGCTACCGGGAGGCGGACTGGCGCGCCGCGCCGGCGATAACGCCGCTGCTGCCGGAGCGCGGCGGCCATGTCGGCTTCCACGAGGCCGGGGGCCGCTGGCACGACCGGATGGCGTCGCTGTTCCTCGAACGCCTCGGCCTGTCGGGCGGCGCCGGCCGGCGCGGATGACGCGAAAGCGGCCCCATCGGAGTATTGCGGCGGTTCGCCCTCGTCCATATACTCCGGCCGCTTTTCGGGGTCCCGGCCGCGCGCCGGGGCCGGGCCGGCCCGGAGGTTGGAATGCGCGTAACGCTTTCGCCGGACTATGTGCCGTCGGAAAAGGAAGACTTCATGGGTCCCAGGCAGCTGGAGTTCTTCCGCAACCGGCTGCTGGCCTGGAAGGCCGATCTGCTCCGCGAGGCTGGGACGACGCTGAGCCACCTGACGGAGGGCAACCTCCAGCAGCCCGACATGGCGGACCGCGCCACGCTGGAGACCGAGCACCAGCTCGAACTGCGCACCCGCGACCGCGAGCGCAAGCTGATCGTCAAGATCGACGCCGCGCTGAGCCGGATCGAGGACGGCAGCTACGGCTATTGCGAGGAGACGGACGAGCCGATCTCGCTGCGCCGGCTGATGGCGCGGCCGATCGCCACGCTGAGCCTGGAGGCGCAGGAGCGCCACGAGCGCCTGGAGCGCACGCACCGCGACGACTGAACGGCCGCCCGCCCGCGCCGGCGCGCCGGAAAAAAATCGTCCGCCGGCTCCCGGGCGCGGCCGCGCCGGAGCGCGACATGCGGCGGTCCGGCGCGACATGCGGTGGACCGGCGGGTGCGCAAATCCATGATATTGAGGGGAACGAAACGCGAGAATTCGCTTGCGCGCGCGAACGAACCGTGCACGATGGCGTCCATGCGCGTCGCCACGCGCGCCCCCGCGAGGGGTTCATGCGCGTTGCCATGCGCGCGCCAGCGAGATAAGGAGACGGTCATGTCGGTGACGCCCCTCAGAATCGTCGAACGGAATCCCATGGACAAGTCGAAGGCGCTGGAAGCGGCGTTGGGCCAGATCGAAAAGGCGTTCGGCAAGGGCTCGGTCATGCGCATGGGCCAGCGGCCCGACTCCGGCGACATCGAGGCGATCTCGACCGGCTCGCTCGGCCTCGACATCGCGCTCGGCATCGGCGGGCTGCCGAAGGGGCGGGTCGTCGAAATCTACGGCCCGGAAAGCTCCGGCAAGACGACGCTGGCGCTGCACGCGGTCGCCGAGGCGCAGAAGGCGGGCGGCATCTGCGCCTTCGTCGACGCCGAGCACGCGCTCGATCCCGGCTACGCGCGCAAGCTCGGCGTGGACGTGGACGAGTTGCTGATCTCGCAGCCGGACGCGGGCGAGCAGGCGCTGGAGATCGCCGACACGCTGGTGCGCTCCGGCGCCATCGACGTGCTGGTCGTCGATTCGGTCGCCGCCCTGGTGCCCCGCGCCGAACTCGAGGGCGAGATGGGCGACAGCCATGTCGGCCTGCAGGCCCGGCTGATGAGCCAGGCGCTGCGCAAGCTCACCTCCTCGATCTCGCGGTCGAACTGCCTGGTGGTGTTCATCAACCAGATCCGCCTCAAGATCGGCGTCATGTTCGGCAACCCGGAGACCACCAGCGGCGGCAACGCGCTGAAGTTCTACGCCTCGGTCCGGCTCGACATCCGGCGGATCGGCGCCATCAAGGCGCGCGACGAGGTGGTCGGCAACCAGACCCGCGTCCGGGTGGTGAAGAACAAGATGGCGCCGCCCTTCCGGGTCGTCGAGTTCGACATCATGTACGGCGAGGGCGTCTCGAAGAACGGGGAGTTGCTGGACCTCGGCGTCGGCGCCGGCATCGTCGAGAAGTCCGGCGCCTGGTTCAGCCACGCCGGCCAGCGCATCGGCCAGGGGCGCGAGAACGCCAAGGCCTTCCTGCGGGAGAACCCCGGAATCGCCGGGACGATCGAACGCGACATCCGCCGCAACGCCGGCCTGCTCGCCGACGCCATGCCCGTCGGCCCGGAGGAGGAGGACGACGACGACGGCGGGGCCGGGGCGGCGGCGGGGCCCGGCGCGCGCTAGGACGGGGCCGGCGGCGCGCCGACTCCCGGCCGCCCGCGGCGCGGCGCCGGCTGGACTCGCGCGCGGCGCTCCCTTACAACCCCCCGCGGCGCGGCGGCGGCGGGCGACGGCCCCGCCCGCCGCGCGCCGGGGGCGCCGCGAGGGGAGGGCCGAGCCATGCGAACGACCGACGACATACGCGCGGCCTTCCTCGACTTCTTCGCCGGCCGGGGCCACGCGGTGGTGGAGTCCGGCCCGCTGGTGCCGCGCAACGACCCGACCCTGCTGTTCGCCAACGCCGGCATGGTGCAGTTCAAGAACGTCTTCACCGGCGCCGAAAAGCGCGACTACGTCCGCGCCGCGACCTCGCAGAAATGCGTGCGCGCCGGCGGCAAGCACAACGACCTGGAGAACGTCGGCTACACCGCCCGCCACCACACCTTCTTCGAAATGCTCGGCAATTTCTCCTTCGGCGACTATTTCAAGGAGACGGCGATCGAGCACGCCTGGACGCTGGTCACGAAGGAGTACGGCCTGCCGGCCGACCGCCTGCTGGTCACGGTCTACGCCGAGGACGACGAGGCGGCCGGCCTGTGGCGGCGCGTCGCCGGCCTGCCGGAAGACCGCATTATCCGCATCCCGACCTCGGACAATTTCTGGGCGATGGGCGACACCGGCCCGTGCGGGCCGTGCTCGGAAATCTTCTACGACCACGGCGACGCCATCCCCGGCGGCCCGCCCGGCAGCCCGGAGGAGGACGGCGACCGCTTCATCGAAATCTGGAACCTGGTCTTCATGCAGTTCGAGCAGCTTGCCCCCGGCGAGCGGATCGACCTGCCGCGCCCGTCGATCGACACCGGCATGGGGCTGGAGCGGGTGTCCGCCGTCCTGCAGGGCAAGCACGACAATTACGACATCGACCTGATGCGCGGCCTGATCGAGGCGTCGGCCGACGCCTCGGACGGCGATCCCGACGGGCCGGGCAAGGTCTCGCACCGGGTGATCGCGGACCACCTGCGCGCGTCGGCCTTCCTGGTCGCCGACGGCGTGCTGCCCTCGAACGAGGGGCGCGGCTACGTGCTGCGCCGGATCATGCGCCGCGCCATGCGCCACGCCCATATCCTCGGCTGCGTCGAGCCGCACATGCACCGCCTGGTCCCGGCCCTGGTCGAGCGGATGGGCGGGGCCTTCCCGGAACTCGCGCGCTCCCGCGACCTCGCCGCCCAGACGCTGAAGCTGGAGGAGACCCGCTTCAAGGAGACGCTGGGCCGCGGCCTGCGCCACCTCGAAGCCGCGACCGGCCGGCTCGGCGCCGGCGAGGACCTGCCGGGCGAGGAGGCGTTCCGCCTCTACGACACCTACGGCTTCCCGCTCGACCTCACCGAGGACATCCTGCGCGGCCAGGGGCGCGCGGTCGCCCGCGCCGGTTTCGACGCCGCGATGGCGCGCCAGCGGGCGGCGGCGCGCGCGGCCTGGGCCGGCTCCGGCGAGGCGGCGACCGACACACTGTGGTTCGACCTGCGCCAGCGCCTCGGCGCGACCGAGTTCCTCGGCTACGACACGGAGCGGGCGGAGGGCCAGGTCCTCGCCCTGGCCGTGGACGGCGCGGAGGTCGAGGCCGTCGAGGCCGGCGCCGGGAACGGCGCCGACGGCGGAACGGCGTTCGCGCTCGTCGTCAACCAGACGCCGTTCTACGGCGAGGCCGGCGGACAGGCGGGCGACAGCGGCCGCGCGGCCTCCGCCGCCGGCGCCCGGATCGCGGTCTCCGACACCGCGCGGCGCGTCGGCGACCTGTTCGTCCACGACGCCCGGATCGAGGCGGGCCGGATCGCGGTCGGCGACGCGGTGGAGCTTTCGGTCGATTCGGACCGCCGGGCGCGGCTGCGCGCCAACCACTCCGCCACCCACCTGCTGCACGAGGCGCTGCGCCGCCGGCTGGGCGCGCATGTGACCCAGAAGGGGTCGCTGGTGGCGCCGGACCGGCTGCGCTTCGATTTCAGCCACCCCGCGGCGGTCGGCCGCGACGACCTCAGGGCGATCGAGGCGGAGGCGAACGCGCGCATCCGCGCCAACGGCGCCGTCGCGACCGCGCTCATGGACCCCGACGCGGCGATCGCCGCCGGGGCGATGGCGCTGTTCGGCGAGAAATACGGCGAGGAGGTGCGGGTCGTCTCCATGGGCGGCGCGCCGGAGGCCGGCCCGGACGGGGAGGGCGCCGGCAAGGCCGCCTGGTCCGTCGAACTCTGCGGCGGCACGCATGTCGCGCGCACCGGCGACATCGCGCTCCTGCGCGTGGTCTCGGAAAGCGCGGTGGCGGCGGGCGTGCGGCGGATCGAGGCGGTGACGGGCGCCGGCGCGCTGGAGCATTTCGAGGCCCGGGAGGACCTGCTGGACCGCGCGGCCGCGCCGCTGCGCGCGGCGCCGGAGCAGCTGCCGGAGCGGGTCGCCGCCCTGGTCGAGGAGCGCCGGCGGCTGGAGCGCGAACTGCGCGACCTGCGCCGGCGGCTGGCGGCCGGCGGCGGCGCTTCGGCCGGGCCGGCGGCCGCGGAGGTCGGCGGCGTCGCCTTCGTCGCCCGCGCGCTCGACGGCGTGCCGGCGCGCGAGTTGAAGGGCATGGCCGACGGGCTGAAGAGCGAGATCGGCTCCGGCGTGGTCGCCATCGCCGCCACCGACGCGGGCAAGGCGTCGCTGGTCGTGGCGGTGACGGACGACCTGACGGCGCGGCTCAGCGCGGTGGACCTGGCGCGGGCCGGCTCCCCGGCGCTCGGCGGCAGGGGCGGCGGCGGGCGGCCGGACATGGCCCAGGCCGGCGGCCCGGACGCGAGCGGCGCGAAAGCCGCGCTCGAAGCCGTCGAGCGGGCCGTCGCCGAACGCGCGCCGGCCGGCGGCTGACGGCGCCGCGCCCGGACGCCGGCGAACGACACCGCCGCGCCCCGGCGCGGCCCGACCGGATCGAGGGAACAGAGGGAGCATCCATGGCCAAGCCGGAGCGGTTCCAGGGAACCGAGAGATACATCGCCACCGAGGACCTGATGGTCGCGGTCAACGCCGCCGTCGTGCTGGAGCGGCCGCTCCTCGTGAAGGGCGAGCCGGGGACCGGCAAGACGATCCTGGCCCACGAGGTGGCCGACGCGCTCGGCAAGCCGCTGATCGAGTGGCACATCAAGTCCACCACCAAGGCGCAGCAGGGCCTCTACGAATACGACGCGGTCTCGCGCCTGCGCGACAGCCAGCTGGGCGAGGAGAAGGTCCACGACGTCGCCAACTACATCCAGCGCGGCAAGCTGTGGGACGCCTTCGCCGCCGACGAGCAGGTGGTGCTGCTGATCGACGAGATCGACAAGGCGGACATCGAGTTCCCCAACGACCTGCTCCTCGAACTCGACCGCATGGAGTTCTTCGTCTACGAGACGCGCGAGCGGGTGCAAGCGAAACACCGGCCCATCGTGATCATCACCTCGAACAACGAGAAGGAGCTGCCGGACGCCTTCCTGCGCCGCTGCTTCTTCCACTACATCCGCTTCCCCGACGCCGAAACGATGGAGCGGATCGTCGATGTGCACCACCCGAAGCTGAAGAAGACGCTGCTGGGCGAGGCGCTCGGCGCGTTCTTCGAGGTGCGCGAGGTGCCGGGGCTGAAGAAGAAGCCCTCGACCTCGGAACTGCTGGACTGGATCAAGCTGCTGGTGGTCGAGGACATCCCGCCCGAGGCGCTGCGCTCGAAGGACAGGAAGGACATCGTCCCGCCGCTCTACGGCGCGCTGCTGAAGAACGAGCAGGACGTGCACCTGTTCGAACGCCTCGCCTTCCTGGCGCGCCGGCAGGACCGGAGCCGGGGCTGACCGGGCGGCGCGGCGCGCCCCGCGGCGGCGCCCGCCCGCGCCGGAGCTCCGGGTCCCGAAGGAGGACACCGCCCATGTTCACCGACTTCTTCTTCACGCTCAAAAAGGCCGAAATCCCGGTCTCGCTCAAGGAATACCTGACGCTGCTCGACGCGGTGAAGCACGGCGTCGCCGACTATTCGATCGACGATTTCTACTACCTCTCCCGCGCCGCCCTGGTGAAGGACGAGCGCCATATCGACCGCTTCGACCGGGTGTTCGGCCACTGTTTCCAGGGCCTCGAACTGCTCGACGAACTGTTCGGCGCCGACATTCCCGAAGAGTGGCTGAAGGCGATGGCGCAACTCCACCTCACCGACGAGGAGAAGGCCGAAATCGAGGCGATGGGCGGCTGGGACAAGCTGATGGAGGAGTTGCGCAAGCGCCTGGAGGAGCAGAAGGGCCGCCACCAGGGCGGCAACAAGTGGATCGGCACGGCCGGCCGCTCCCCCTTCGGCGCCCATGGCTACAACCCCGAAGGCGTGCGGATCGGCCAGCAAGAGGGCCGCAACCGGCGCGCCGTGAAAGTCTGGGACAAGCGCGAATACAAGAACCTCGACGACACGGTGGAGATCGGCACGCGCAACATCAAGGTGGCGCTGCGCAAGCTGCGCCGCTTCGCGCGCGAGGGCCATCCCGACGAACTCGACCTCGACGGCACCATCGCCAGCACCGCCCGCAACGGCGGCCTGCTCGACCTCAGGATGGTGCCGGAGCGGCGCAACGCCGTGAACGTGCTGCTGTTCTTCGATGTCGGCGGCTCGATGGACCCCTATGTCAAGGTGACGGAGGAACTGTTCTCGGCGGCGCGCAGCGAGTTCAAGCACCTCGAATACTTCTACTTCCACAACTGCCCCTACGAGGCGATGTGGAAGGACAACCGCCGGCGCCACATCGAGAAAATCCCGACCTGGGAGGTGCTGCGCACCTACGGGCCGAACTACAAATGCGTCTTCGTCGGCGACGCCTCGATGAGTCCCTACGAAATCTCGGTCGCCGGCGGCAGCGTCGAGCACATGAACCCGGAACCGGGCGCGCTGTGGGTCCAGCGGCTGCGCAGCCACTTCGACCGCTCGGTCTGGCTCAACCCGACCCAGGAGAAGTACTGGCGCTACACAAGGTCGGTCGAGATGATCGAGGAGTTGATGGAGGGCAACATGTTCCCGCTGACCATCGGCGGCCTCGACGACGCCATCAAGGAACTGAAGTCGTGACCGGCGCCGGGGAGGGCGGCGACGGCGCGGCCGCGCTCGACCCGCGCATCCACCCGTTCCGCCCGGACCTGGCGGCGGCCTGGCTGGAGGGCGCGGTCGAGGCCGAACGCTTCGCCGAGGGCGAGGCGGCGGCGGTCGCGGCCGAGGTGCTGCCCCTGCGCGCCGCGCCGGACGAGCGGGCCGAGCGGAGTTCGGAACTGCTGTTCGGCGAGGCGTTCACAGTTTACGGCCGCGACGGCGGCTGGGCCTGGGGCCAGTGCGCGGCCGACGGTTACGTGGGATACGTGGCGGAGGACGGGCTCGGCCCGCCGGTCGGCGAGCCGACGCATTCCGTCTCCGCGCCGCGCGCGATCGCCTTCTCCGAGCCGGACCACAAGAGCCCGCCCGCCGCGACGCTGCACATGACCGGGCCGGCCCGCGCGGCGGGGGAGGAGGCCGGCTACATCCTCGTCGAGGGCGCCGGCTGGACGCCGGACTGCCACCTCGCCCCGGTCGGGGCCTACACGCGCGACATCGTGGGAACGGCGCGCCTGTTCGTCGGCACGCCCTATCTCTGGGGCGGCCGCTCCGGCCTCGGCATGGACTGTTCGGGATTCGCGCAGGTCGTCCTCGCGCGGACCGGGCGCGCGGCGCCGCGCGATTCCGACCAGCAGGAACGCTCGGTGGGCCGGCCGGCGCCGGGCGGGCTGCGCCGCGCGCGGCCCGGCGACCTGATGTTCCTGCCCGGCCATGTCGCCGTCGTCTCCACCCGCGGGCGCATCGTCCACGCCAGCGCCTTCCACATGGCCGTCGTCGAGGAGCCGCTCGACGGCTTCCTGCGCCGGGTGGCGGAAATCGGCGCCGAAGTCACCTCCGTCCGCCGCCCCTGACGCCGCCGGCGCGCCGCTACGCGCCGTCCGCCGGGACGAAGACCTCCCGGCCGCCCTCCTCCAGCCGGTAGAACCCGTCCTGCGGCTCGTCGAGCCGGAGGCTGGCCGAGCCGTCGAGGCCGATCCACAGCCCGCGCAGGACCCGGTTGAGAGACCCGTGCGCGACGATGGCGAGCGGCCGCGCCGCCGGCAGGCCGGCCAGGAAGCCGGCGGCCCGGGCGGCGGACTCGGCGTGGCTTTCGCCGCCCGGCGGCGCGTTGCGCCAGCGGTCCTCGTTGCGCCGCTCCCACGCCGCGCGGTGGCCGGCCAGGATTTCCGCCATGTTCAGGCCGTCCCAGGCGCCGAAGGAGGTTTCCGCCAGGCGCTCGTCGAACAGGATGGCTTCGGGATCGAAGCCGATCCCGTCGGCGACGATGACGGCGGTCTGCCGCGCCCGGCCCAGCGGGCTGGCGAAGAACGCCGCCGGCGCGGCGCCGCCGAGTTGCCGGGCCAGCGCCCGGCCCATCGCGGCCGCCTGGCGCGCGCCCTTGAGCGTCAGCGGCGTGTCCTTGCGCCCCTGCAGGCGCCGCGCCCGGTTCCACAGCGTCTCGCCGTGGCGCAGCAGGAAAACGGCCACCGCTCAGGCCCCGCCGGCCGGGATGACGTCGACCGCGCCCGGCCGCAGGCGGTGGAAGGCGTCCTGCGGCCGGTCGAGCGCGAAGGTCTCGCCGGTCGAGAGGCCGAGATGCAGGCCGCGCAGGATCTTGACCACCACCCCGTGCGACACCGCGACATGGACGCCGCCCGCCGCCGTCCACCCTTCCAGCAGCGGGCGCACCCGGTCCTGCACCATCTGGCTGCTTTCGCCGCCCGGATGGCGGAAGTTCCACGGGTCGCGGCGGCGGACCGCCGCCTCCTCCGGGAAGTCGCGCGCCAGTTCCCGCCAGCCGGCGTAGCCGTCGCGCGCGCCGAGCGTGATTTCCTTCAGCCGGTCGTCGAAGACGATGTCGTTGTAGTCGTGGCCCACGGCGTCGGCGACGATCGCCGCGCTCTGGCGCGCCCGGCCCAGCGGGCTGGCCCAGAAGCGGAAGGGCGCGCCGTCCAGCGCGCGGCGCAGCGCGTGGCCCATCGCCTCGGCCTGGCGCGCGCCGAGCGCCGTCAGCGGCGAATCCGCCTGCCCCTGCAACCGGCCGGTCCGGTTCCACACGGTCTCCCCGTGGCGGATCAGGTAAACGATGGCGGGCATGGCGGGCCTGGCGCGGTTCTCGCCCCCGGACGGGCGCGCCTGTGTAGCACCGCCCGCCGCCCGGCCCAAGCGCGAAGCGGCGCGCGGGGTTGCGCGGCGGCGCGAAAACCCTATGGTCGCGCGTCCAACGCGAGGGGAGCCGGCCCATGGCCGAAAACACGGAGTTCCCGGGCCTGCGCGGCGCGGTCAACGCGCTCCGCGAGACCGACATCCTGGAGATCGCCGTCCACGGCTGGGGGCGCCAGGGCCTGATCCCGCTGTGGTTCGGCGAGGGCGACGTGCCGACGCCGCGCTTCATCTGCGACGCCGCGCACGAGGCGATGCTGCGGGGCGAGACCTTCTACACCGACCAGAACGGCGTCCCGGAACTGCGCGCGGCGCTGCGCGACTACCACCGCCGGACCTCCGGCGTCGAACTCTCCGACGGCCGGATCAGCGTGACCAATTCGGGGATGATGGCGATCGGGCTGGCCGTCGGGATGCTGGCGGGGCCGGGCGACGAGGCGGTCGTCGTCGGCCCGGTGTGGCCCAACATCTACTCCGTTATCGAACTCGCCGGCGCGACCGCCGCGCACGCGACGATCCGGCTCGGCCCCGAGGGCTGGAGCCTCGACCTCGAGGAGGTTTTCGCGGCGGTCAACGAGCGCACGCGGGCGATCTTCGTCAACTCGCCCAACAACCCGACCGGCTGGATAATGCCGGAGGAGGACCAGGAGCGCCTGATGGACTTCGCGCGCGAGCGCGGCATCTGGATTATCTCCGACGAGGTGTACCACACGCTGGTGTACGACCGGCCGTCGGCCACCTCGATGCTGCGGTTCGCGGAGCCGGACGACCGGCTGGTCGTCGTCAACAGCTTCTCCAAGTCCTGGCTGATGACCGGCTGGCGGATGGGCTGGATGGCGCATCCCGAGGGCCTCGGCCCCACCGCCGCCAAGCTGATCCAGATACAGACCTCCGGCGTGCCGCAATTCGTCCAGCGCGCCGGGATCGCGGCGCTGGAGGGGGGCGACGACACGATCGCGGAGTTGCGGGAGCGCTGCCGCGTCGGGCGCGACATCGTGTTCGACCGGCTCGACAAGTGGCCACGGGCGCGCGCCGTCCGGCCGAACGGGGCGTTCTACGCCTTCTTCGCGGTCGAGGGCGCGGAGGAGGATTCGCTCGCCTTCTGCAAGGCGCTGGTGGACCGCTGCAACGTGGGCCTCGCGCCGGGCGGCGCCTTCGGCCCCGGGGGCGAGGGCTATCTGCGGCTCTGCTACGCCTCGACGCCGGAGAAGCTCCACCGCGCGATGGACGCGCTGGAGGCCGAGATCGGCGGCCGGTGACGCGCGCCGGGCGCGGCGCGGGCGGCTGGACGGGGCGCGCCGCCGGCCCTAGGATGGCGCGTCTTTCGCGCGGGAGGCGGGCCATGCGGCGCTCGGGATCGGGAGTGCTCCGGCCGGAGGAGATCCGGAAGGAGGCGATCGGGCTCTTCGAGAAGCATTACAAGGGCATCGAACTTTCCGAGGTCGTGGTGAGGCCCGGCTTCGACCAGGACGGCGATCCGGTCGTCTATGTCCACATGGTCTACGACGCCGAGCTCGACGAGTTCCTCGAAGCCAGCAAGGGCGGCCTCGCGAACCTGCGCACGGAACTCTGGTCCAAACTGGGGGAAGACCCGGACCGCTACCCGGGTTTTCCCATGGTGACGTGCCAGACCAGGATGGAGTACGAGGAACCGCCGCATGACGCCGGGTGACCTGCTCGACGCCGCCCGGGACCTGGCTTACGGGGGCGCCCCGCCCAGGCCCGAGGCGCATCTGCGCCGCGCGGTGAGCACGGCCTACTACGCGGTGTTCCATTGTCTGGCGGGCGCCGCCGCCGACGCCTTCGTGGGAAGCGCCCAGGCCGCGCATCCGGCGTGGTCGCGCGTCTATCGCGCCTTCGACCACCGCCCCACCAGAAATCGATGCGACGACGAAAACGCCTTGAAGCGATTCGGAATTCCGTTCGAGTTGCGACGCTTCGCGGCCACGTTCGTATATCTCCAGAATCGCCGCCATCTCGCCGACTACAAACCGTACCTGAACGACCGCGGACGGGAAGAGCACTTCGACACGTCCGTGGTCGCCGCCGACATCGCGGAGGCCGAGCGCGCCGTCGAGACGATGGCCCACGCCGCCGCCCCCGACCGCCGCGCCTTCGCGGCCTACCTGTTGTTCCCCGAACGCCGGTGACGCCATGTTCGACAAAATCCTGATCGCCAACCGGGGCGAGATCGCGCGGCGGATCGCGCGGACGGCGCGGCGCATGGGGATCGCGACCGTCGCCGTCCATTCCGACGCCGACGCCGGCGCGCTCCATGTCCGCGAGGCCGACGAGGCGGTCCATATCGGCGGCGCCGCGTCGGCCGACAGCTACCTCGCCATCGACCGGGTGGTGGAGGCGGCGCGGCGGACCGGCGCCCAGGCGGTGCATCCGGGCTACGGCTTTCTGTCGGAGAACCCCCGCTTCGCCGAGGCGCTGGAGGCGGGGGGGATCGTCTTCATCGGCCCCGGCACGCGCGCCATCGCCGCCATGGGCGACAAGATCGAGTCCAAGAAGCTCGCGGCGGCGGCCGGCGTCGCCACCGTTCCCGGCGCGCCCGGCGCGCTCTCCGGCGAGGACGAGGCCGCCGCGGCGGCGGCGGCGATCGGCTACCCGGTCATGCTCAAGGCGTCGGCCGGCGGCGGCGGCAAGGGGATGCGGATCGCCCATTCCGAGGCCGAGGCGCGCGAGGGCTTCCGCTCCGCCGTCAACGAGGCGCGCGCCAGCTTCGGCGACGAGCGCGTGTTCGCGGAGAAGTATATCGAGGAGCCGCGCCATATCGAAATCCAGGTGGTCGCCGACGCGCACGGCAATGTCGTCCATCTCGGCGAGCGCGAATGCTCGATCCAGCGCCGCCACCAGAAGGTCGTCGAGGAGGCGCCCAGCCCCTTCCTCGACCCGGAGACCCGCGCGGCGATGGGCGCGCAGGCGGTGGCGCTCGCCCGCGCGGTGGACTACCGCTCCGCCGGGACCGTGGAGTTCATCGTCGATCGCGACCGGAATTTCTATTTCCTCGAAATGAACACCCGCCTGCAGGTCGAGCATCCGGTCACCGAATGCGTTACCGGCCTCGACCTGGTGGAGACGATGATCCGCGTCGCCGCCGGCGAGCCGCTGCCCTTCGCGCAGGAGGATGTGCGGCTGGAGGGCTGGGCCGTCGAGAGCCGGGTGTACGCCGAGGACCCGTATCGCGGCTTCCTGCCCTCGACCGGGCGGCTGGTCCGCTACCGCGAACCGCCGGCGGGCGAGGGCGTGCGGGTCGACGCCGGCGTGGGCGAGGGGTCGGAGATCTCGATGTTCTACGACCCGATGATCGCCAAGCTGGTGACCTGGGGCGCGGACCGCGAGCAGGCGATCGACCGGATGGCGGCCGCGCTGGACGGCTACCGGATACGCGGCGTCGGCCACAATATCGACTTCCTGTCCGCCGTCATGGCGCATCCCCGGTTCCGGGAGGGGCGGTTGTCCACCGGCTTCATCGCGGAGGAGTTCCCCTCCGGCTTCCACGGCGCGGACCTCGGCCCGGAGCGGGTCGCGGCGATGCGCGCCGTCGCGGTCGCCTTCGCGCGGGCGCGGGCCGGGCGCGACGCCCGGATCGGCGGCCGGATCGCCCTGCCTCGCCGCTCCGCGCCGGACGGCGCCGGGAACGGTTTCGTCCTGCGCGACGGCGAGGCGCGGGTCCGGGTCGCGGCGGAGGCGGCGGACGGGGGCTGCGACCTGGCGCTGGACGGCGTTCCCGTCGCCGTCCGGGGCGCCTGCGACCCCTCGGTCGGGATTTTCGAGGGGACGGTGGACGGCCGCGCGCTTGCCGTCCAGGTGGACTGGGAGGGGACGGGCCACCGCCTGCGCCACGGCGGCGCGGAGCGGTTCGTGCGGGTCCTCCCCGAACGGGTCTCGGCGCTGCTGGACCTGATGCCGGTCAAGGAGCCGCCGGACATGTCGCGCTTCCTGCTGTCGCCGATGCCCGGCCTGCTGGTCTCCGTCGCCGTCGCGGAGGGCGACGCGGTCGAGGCCGGCCAGGAACTGGCCGTCGTCGAGGCGATGAAGATGGAGAACGTCATGCGGGCCGAGCGCGACGGCGTGGTCGCCAAAATCCACGCCGCCGCCGGCGACAGCCTCGCGGTGGACCAGCCGATCGTCGAATTCGCCTGAGGCGCGGCGCGCCGGCGCGGGTTTTCCCTTGCCCGGACGGGCCGGAGCCTGTATCGAACCCGCCTTCGTACATCGGGCGGCGCGGCCCCAGGCCCCCGCCGCGCGCCATCGCCGGGGAGGTTCGCCATGGCCGTTCCGAAAAGGAAGACGACGCCGTCGAAGCGCGGGATGCGCCGCTCGCACCACGCGCTGAAGCCGGACGCCCATGTCGAGAACCCGGACACCGGCGAACTGCACCGCCCCCACCATATCGACTTGAAAACCGGGATGTATCGCGGCCGGCAGGTGTTGAAGGTGAAGGAACGGTTCTAAAGCCCTTCCGCGCAACGGTAACCGTTGCCGGGAGCCTCCCGGTGGAGGGGGAGGGCGAAGCCGCGCCGCGCCTTCCCGCCGCCTGCGACGCCGTGGTGGTCGGCGCCGGGATCGTCGGGACCGCCGCCGCCTATTTCCTGGCCAAACGCGGGTTGTCCGTCGCGCTGTGCGAGAAGGGCCGGGTCGCCGGCGAGCAGTCCTCGCGCAACTGGGGCTTCGTGCGCCAGCAGGGCCGCGACCCGGCGGAAATCCCGGCGATCGTCGAAAGCCTGCGGCTGTGGCGCGGCCTCGCGGCCGAGATCGGCGAGGATGTCGGTTTCGTCCAGGCGGGCACGCTCTACCTCGCCGACACCGGGGAACAGGCCGCCGCTTACGAGGCGTGGCTGGAGCACGCGCGCCGGCACCGGATCGGCACAAAGATGCTGTCGCGCCGCGAGATCGCGGAGCGGCTGCCGAACGCGCGCGGGCGCTGGATCGCGGGGATGACGACGCCCGGCGACGGGCGGGCGGAGCCGTCGCTCGCCGCGCCGGCGCTCGCCCGCGCGGCCCGGCGGCTGGGCGCGCATGTGTTCGGGAACTGCGCCGTTCGCGGGCTGGAGACGGAGGGCGGGCGCGTCTCCGCCGTCGCGACCGAGCACGGGCGCATCCGGACCGGCGCCGTGCTGTGCGCCGCCGGGGCGTGGTCGTCGCTGTTCTGCGCCCGCCACGGCGTGGACCTGCCGCAGTTGAAGGTGCGTGGCTCGGTTTTCCGCACCGGCCCGGCGCCGATGGTGACCGAACACGCGGTGTGGTGCCGCGACGTGGCGTTCCGGCGCCGGCGCGACGGCGGCTACACCGTGGCCCACGGGGCGGCGACGGAAGCGCCCGTCGTCCCGGACACGCTGCGCCGGTTTCGCGCCTTCCTGCCGGCCTGGCGGGCGGAGCGGAGCCGCCTGCGCCTCCGCCTCGACTCCCGGTTCGCGATCGAAGCGACGACGCCCCGGCGCTGGAGCCTCGACGCCCCCGGCCCGTTCGAGGCGCGGCGGGTCGAGGACCCGGCGCCGAGCGGGCCGATCCTGCGGGAGGCGTCGGCCAACCTGCGCCGCCTGTTTCCGGAGTTGCGCGACGCGCCCGTCGTCGAAAGCTGGGCCGGCCTGATCGACGTGACGCCGGACGCGGTTCCCGTCATCGGGCCGGCGGGGACGCCGCCCGGCCTTTTCCTCGCCACCGGGTTCAGCGGCCACGGCTTCGGCATCGGCCCCGCCGCCGGCAAGCTCGCCGCCGAAATGCTGGCCGGCGCGCCCCCGTCGGTCGACCCCGCCCCGTTCCGCCTCGAAAGGTTTTTCGCGGGGTGAGGGCCGAGCCGGCGCGCCGATGGGAAGGTAGCGTCAAGAGTTTTGTGTCAGTGGGAGGAGGGTTGGGACTCCCTGGTTTTGGTTTTCGTGCGCGAAGACGGCGAAGAGGATGCGCTCGGTCGAGGCGCGATCGTTGAGGACGCCCATGGGGCGGGTTCGGCGGCGGACTTCCCGGAAGCGGCGCTCGATGGCGTTGGTGGTTCGCACGGCGCGGCGCTCGGCGGGAGTTTTGTAGCGGAAGCAGGCGAGCAGATCGTCGAGGTCGTCGCGCAGGCAGGCGACGGCGGCGGGACAGGCGTCCCGCCAGTCGTCGGCGAAGCGCCTCGCGGCGGCGCGGGCCTGGGGGAGCGTGTCGGCGCGCATGATCCGGCGCAAGCCGTCCTTGGCGGCGGGCCGGTCGGCCTTGCGGAGTTTGTCGAGGACATTGCGGATCTTGTGGGCCCAGCAGCGCTGGACCGGGACGCGCGGCCAGACCATGTCCAAGGCGCGCGCCAGCCCCTTGCCGCCATCGGAGCAGACCATCTCCAGCCGTTCGCCGCTCAGGCCCCGGCGCTGGAGATCGCAGAGAAACGCCTCCCATTCCTCGAAGCTTTCGCCGCGCGCCAGGCGGTAGTCGACGATCTCCTTCTTGCCGTCGGGACGCAGGCCGAGCGCGCCCGGCACTGGCCGCCGGACGGCTCCGGCGCCGGTCTTGCGGGCGAGGAAGACGCCATCGAGCACGAGGACGCGCCAGGCGTCGGCGAGCTTGCGGCGGTGGAAGGCGGCGACATGGCCGTCGAGCGCCTTGGCGACGCGGCTGACGGAGGAAGGGGAGACGCGCCGTCCCAGGATCGGAACCAGCGCGGCCGCCACCTTGCGGGTCGAGAGGCCGAGCACGAAGCAGGCCAGGATCAGCCGGTCGATCCGCGGGGCCCGTCGCGCGTAGGCGCGGATCGCGCCGAGCGGGCTGAAGGTCCGGGTGCGCGGGATGGCCAGTTCGATCTCGCCCAACTCCGTCATCAGGCGGCGCGGCCAGCTCCCGTTGCGCCGGTCGGCGAGACCGCGCCGGCCCATGTCGTCGAGATGTTCGGCGACGAGATCGGCCATCCGGCCTTCCAGTATCCGCTTCAGCGCGTCGGCTCCCGCCCGCCGGTAATCCTCGTCCCACTCGACCCCTTCGGCGCGCATGGCCTTCATCGTCCGGAACGCTTCCGGTAGGCTCTCGATCGTCGCGGTTCGCGGCATGGGGGGTGCTCCTTTCCCGGGTCTCGACAACCCAGGGAGTACCCCCCTCCCAGAACCCGACACAAACTCCGCTACATCATCGATGGGAATGTGGCCCTTGACAAGGATTTTATCCTTGCTAAAGTAAGGACATGAGCAGGATCACCAGCAAGCTCCAGGTCACGCTGCCCAAGGCCCTCGCGGAGCGCTACGGGCTTCGCCCCGGCGACGACATCCGTTTCGAGGCCGCCGGAGAGGTTATTCGCGTGACCCCCCCGAACATCCGCGCTTCGGCGATGGGGCTGGATGTCGAGACGCGCTTGCGCCTCTTCGACGCGGCGACGGCCCGGCAGCGCGAACGCGACGCGCTCCATCCGCCGCGGCCGGCGCGCGAACGCGGCTGGACGAGGGAGGACCTCTACCGGCATGGCCGATACAGCGCTGATTGACACCAACATACTGGTCTATCGTCACGACGGCCGGTTCCCGGACAAGCTGGCGATCGCCGAAAGCGTCCTCCGCCGAGGCGTCGCCGACGGGAGCGCGCGAATCGCCCACCAGTCCATCGTCGAGTTCGTCGCGGCCACGACCCGAGGCGGACCGGGGCGGCGGTTGCTCGATCCCGCCGACGCGCGGCGCGAAGCGGAGGAATTGATCGCGCAATTCCCGATTCTCTATCCCGACGAGGCCGTGCTGCGAATGGCGCTTCGCGGCGCGGCCGCCTACGACCTGTCCTGGTTCGACGCCCACCTTTGGGCCTGCGCCGAGGTCAACGGCGTCCCGGAACTGCTCTCCGAGGATTTCCAGCACGGCCGGATGTACGGCTCGGTGACGGTGCGGAACCCGTTCGCGGCCATCCGGGCGCCGGCCTGAAACGCCGAAGCGGTGCGCGGCGCGCCCCCGTCGGTGGGTCCCGCGCCGTTCCGCCTCGAAAGGTTTTTCGCGGGGTGAGCGAATGACGCGAATATATGTGGACGCCGACGCCTGCCCGGTGCGGGAGGAAATCGCGCGCGTCGCGGAGCGGCACGGTTTCGTCGTCCACATGGTTTCGAGCGGACCCGTGCGCTTGCCGGGCGGTCCGCTGGTCCGCCGGGTTCTCGCCGGCGAGGGGTTCGACGCGGCCGACGACTGGATCGCCGAACGGATCGGGCCGGGCGACATCGCGGTCACCGCCGACATCCCGCTGGCGGCGCGCTGCCTCGACAGGGGAGCGGCGGTCGTCGGCCCGTCGGGCCGGCCGTTCACGCGCGACAATATCGGCGCCGCGCTGGCCATGCGGGCGCTGAAGGCGGACTTGCGGGACATGGGCGCGATCCGCGACCGCGCGCCGCCTTTCGACAAGCGCGACCGCTCCCGCTTCCTCGAAGCGCTCGAAGCGGCCGCCCGCGCGGCCGGGGGCGCGGGATAGGCGGCCACCGCCGGCGCTACTCCGCCGCCTTTTTCAGGCCGCCGCCGTCCCAGTCGTAGAGCGGCGGCTCCTTGGCGGCGAAGCGGCGGACCGCCTCCTTGTGGAAATCGCTGTCCCGCGCGATCGCCTGCGCCATCGCCTCCAGCTCCAGCAGGGTGCGGTGGTCGAGGCTGAGCGACTGGTTCAGCACGTTCTTGGCCAGCCCGATCGTCTTGGTCGGCGCGTCCACGAAGCGGCCGGCGAAGGCGCGCGCCTCCGCCATCGCCGTGTCCTGGCCGACGATCTCGTGCACCAGGCCGATCTCCCGCGCCTCCTCCGCGTAGACCCGCCGCCCGGAAAACACCAGCTCCTTGGCCCGCTGCAGGCCGACCAGGCGGGGGAGCAGGAACATGCCGCCCCAGTCCGGCACCAGGCCGATCCGCACGAAGGCCTGCGTCAGGAACGCCCTCGGCGTCGCCAGCACGAAATCGGCCGACAGCGCCATGTTCGCGCCCGCGCCCGCCGCCGCCCCGTCCACCAGGGCGACGACCGGAAGCTCCAGGTTCACCAGGTCGTACATGGTGGGGTGGCTGCGGCGCAGCCCCTCGCGCGCGGCCGTCGCCGTGTTCAGGCGCGTCCCCATCGATTTCACGTCGCCGCCGGCGCAGAACGCGCCTCCGGCCCCGGTCAGGATAACGGCGCGGATGTCGTCGCCGGCGCGGGCGCGGATTTCGGCCATGGCGTCGTTCAGGTCCACGCGCATCTCCGGCGACAGCGCGTTGCGCGCCTCGGGCCGGTTGAGCGTAATCGTCGCGATGCCGTCGGCGACGTCGAACAGGATGTGGCGGTAGGGCATGGAGCGGTCTCCCGGTCGGTGTTTCGCCGGACAATACACGCTCCGGCCGCCGCGCGGGACCGAAGGAGGGGGGAAGGGGCCGGAAATCCCGTTTCGGATCGCCCGGCGCCGCCGCCGGGGGCCGCGGGGGATGCCGCGCCCCGGCGAAACGCTCTATGCTGGCGCGGCGCGCCGGGCGAACGGTCGCCCGGCGCCGCCCGATCGGGGAGGGAAACGGAACGATGCAACGGTTCGAGGGAAAGGTCGCGCTGGTCACCGGGGGCGCGTCGGGGATGGGGGCCGCGACGGCCCGGCTGATGGCCGCCCAGGGCGCGCGCGTCGCGATCTGCGACCTGCTGGAGGCGGAGGCGCGCGCCCGCGTCGCCGAGATCGAGGCCGACGGCGGGACGGCCGGCTTCCACAAGCTGGACGTGACGGACGAGGCCGACTGGGCGGCGGTCGTCGCCGCGGTTACGGGCGCGTGGGGCCGGCTCGACATCCTGGTGAACAACGCCGGGATCAGCGGCAGCGGCTACCAGGACCAGGGCGACACGCAGGCCTGGGAGGACCTGATGCGGATCAACGCCACCGGCCCCTTCCTCGGCACCAAGCATTGCGCGCCGGCGATCGTCGCGGCCGGCGGCGGCGCCATCGTCAACATCTCGTCGATTTCCGGCATCGTGGGGCAGGGCTACATCCATCCGGGCTACAACGCCTCGAAGGGGGCGCTGCGCACCATGACCAAGCAGTCGGCCGTCCGCTTCGCCAAGGACGGGATCCGCGTCAACTCGATCCATCCCGGCATCATGCCGCCGATGCGCACTTCCGGCGTGACGGCCGATCCGGTGCAGCGCGCGAAAATCCTCGACCGCCACGTGCCGATGGGCCGCGCCGGCCGGGTCGAGGAGGTGGCGATGGCGGTCGCGTTCCTCGCCTCGGAGGAGGCGTCCTACATCACCGGCGTCGAGCTTCCGGTGGACGGCGGCTATGTGGCGCTCTGAGGCCGGGGCGGGAGGATTGCGTTGACTCGCGCGGGCAAGCGCCGAAATGATACGGTCTTCGGCCCGGGACCCGCGTGGCGGCGGCCGCCGCCGGCGCCGGTCCGCGGGCGAAAAAGGGAGGGTAGGATGAAGTCCAGACTGCTTACCGCCGGCCTCGCCGGGCTGGTCGGTCTCGGCGCGGCGGGCGCCGCGGGGGCCGACACGATGAGGCTCGACATGGCGACGCCGTGGGGCGGCGGCGTCATGCTCGAATACGCCGCGCGCGGCGCGGCCGCCAACATGGAGATGACCACCAACGACACGGTCGAGATCGAGGTCTATCCCGGCGGCACGCTGGGCAAGGCGCTGAAGGTGACGGACACGGTCGCCAAGGGCGTCGCCCACACCAGCCACAACTGGCCCGGCTACGACTGGGGCATCGACAAGACCTCCATCCTGTTCGGCGGCTTCGCCGGCACGATGGGCTGGGACAAGATGATGCACTGGGTCTTCAAGGGCGGCGGCGCCGAGATGATGATGGAATGGCGGATGGACAAGTTCAATGTCGCCGCCGTTCCCTGCGGCTCCGCCCCGCGCGAGCTGTTCCTGCACAGCCACAAGGCCGTCCGCGGCCTCGACGACTACAAGGGCATGAAGGTCCGCACGGCCGGCGCCTGGGCCGAGATCGCCCAGAAGCTCGGCGCCTCGACCGTCATCCTGGCCGGCTCCGAGGTCTATCCGGCGCTCGAGCGCAAGGTGGTGGACGGGATCGAGTGGGGCACGCCGACGCACAACGTCGCCGCCGGCTTCGCCAAGGTCGCCAAGTACATCATCGTGCCGGGCGTCCACCAGCCGATCGCCATGCACGAGTGCGAGTTCAACATGGAGACCTGGAACTCCATGAGCGAACTGCAGCAGACCCAGATGAAGGCCGCCGGCCAGCTCATCACCTGGGACCTGTACCTCCATCTCGGCCATTCCGACGCGCCGAACTGGATGACCTACGTCAACAGCACGAAGAACGAGATCATCGACCTGCCGCAGGAGTTCAAGGACGCGGCCCAGGCGGCGACCGAGGAGTGGGTCGCCGAGCAGGGCACCGAGAACGAGTGGTTCACCAAGGTGTGGGCCGCGCAGCAGGAGTATCGCGGCCTCTGGTCGCAGGCGCACCGCTACCGCTAGGCGGCGGCGCGACCCGCGCGTGACGAGCGCGCCGGCCCCGCCAACGGGGCCGGCGCGTTCCTTGTTTCGGCGGTGCGCCCCGGCTTCCTATCCCCCCGCCGCCTCAGCGAACCGGCGCATCGCCTCGATCTGGCGGTCGAGGGGGCCGGCGCCCTGGCCGGAGGTGTAGAGGGTGAGGTGCGTCGCGCCGAGTTCGCGCCAGCGCGCCGCCGTTTCGGCCCAGCCGTCCGGGTTCCCGTCGCCGTAACGTATCCACGCCTCGATCCCGAACGCCGCCGGGTCGCGCCCCTCGGCCGCCACATGCCCGCGCAGTTCGGCGAGCGTCGCCGCCATCTTGCTTCCGGGGTTGCCGAGCGGAATCCAGCCCTGGCCGAGCCGCGCGGCGCGCCGCAGCGTCGCCGGCGCGCCGCCGCCGAACCACACCGGGATCGGCCGCTGGATCGGGAGCGGGGCGATGCCGGCGTGGCGCACCGCGTCGAATTCGCCCTCGAAATCGACGGCGCGCTCGGTCCACAGCCGGTTCATCAGCGCGACCTGCTCGGCCTGGCGGCGGCCGCGCGTCGTCCAGTCCTCGCCCAGCGCCTCGTATTCGACCGGGTTCCAGCCCACGCCGACGCCGAGCCGCAACCGGCCGCCGGAGAGCACGTCCACCTGCGCCGCCTGCTTGGCGACCAGCGCGGTCTGGCGCTGCGGGAGGATCAGCACGCCGCTCGCCAGCCCGACCCGCTCCGTCGCCGCCGCCATGAAGGCGAGCGTGCAGAAGGTCTCGTGGAAGGCGTCGTCCACGTCGTAGAGACCCTCGAAATCCGGCCGCGCCGCCCGGTCGGCGCCGAGCACATGGTCCGAGACCTCCACGAAGTCCAGGCCGATCCCCTCGGCGGCCTGCGCCCAGTCGCGTATCCAGGCGCGGTCCGCGGGCGCGTCGCGGGTGGGGAAGAACGCGCCGAGCCGCGTCGGGCGGGTCATGGCGAAGGCTCCTCCGTGTCGTTGCGCCGCCGCGCGGCGTCGAGGCCCGCGAGCCGGCCGGTCACCGCGCCGCGCATCACCGAGGTCGCCCCGGTGTAGGTCCGGTAGTACAGGCCCGCCACCTCGCCGGCGGCGTAGAGGCCGGGGATCGGGTTCCCCTCGGTGTCGATCGCGCGGGCGCGCCCGTCGATCTTCACGCCGCCGAAGGTGAAGCAGTTGGCGCAGATTATCGGCCAGGCCCGGAAGGGCGGCCGCGCGACCGGCCGCGCCCAGTTCGACTTGCCGGGCGCGATCCCGGCGGTCGCCAGCCCGTCCGGGCGCAGCGGGTCGAACCCGTCGGGCGGCGGGCAGGCGGCGTTGTAGCCCTCAACCGTCTCCCGCAGCGCGCGCCCGTCGATCCCCATGGCGTCCGCCAGCCCCTCCAGCGTGCCGGCCTCGTGCGGCGCCACGCGCGAGCGCACGGTCACGGGCCAGTTCGCCACGTCGTCGAGGCCCGCATCGTGCACCGCGAAGGCGATCCCGCGGCGCTCGGCCACGATCGCGCGCGCCGTCTCCTCGTAGGTGGCGTCCACCATCCCCGGCCCCTCGTCCGCGAAGCGGCGGCCGGAGTCGTTGACCAGGACGCCGTAATTGTAGTTCAGCACCACCGGCTCGATGTCGGCCGAGCGCGGGTCCACCGGCTGGGCGTGGAAGCTGCCGTAGTCGCCGCAGGGCGCGGCGCCGGCGGCGAGCGCCATGGCCACGCCCTCGCCCCGGTTGTAGTGGCCGCCGCGCGCGACCGGGCGGATGTACTGCGCCGCCGGCCCGATATAGCGGCTCAGCATCTCCGGGTTGCCCTCGAACCCGCCGCAGGCGAGCACGACGCTCCGCCCCCGGATTTCGCGCGGCGCGCCGCCCGGCCCGACGGCGCGCAGGCCGACGGCGGCGCCGCGCCCGTCGAGGAGCAGCCCGCGCGCCGCCGTCTCGTACAGGAAGTCCACGCCGGGGTCCGCGTCGGCGGCCGCGCCCAGCGCCTCGACCAGCGCGAGGCCGCCGCCGACCGGCCCCATCCTTGTGGTGGACTGGCTCAGGAAATAGAGCGGGAGGAAATCGAAGCGGACCCCGAAGCCCTTCAGCCATTTCAGCGTTCCCGGCGCTTCCTCCGCGATCCTGGCGACGACATCGGGATCGACCGCGCCGAGCGCGCGCAGCAGGGCCGGGCGGTTCTCGCGGTCCAGCACGGCGTCGCGCAGGATGCCGGGATCGGGCCAGCCGCCGGAATTGGCGGCGAAGCGGTCGAGGAAGTCGTCGGAGACCGCGTCCTCGCTCTTCATGCGCCAGAAGCTCTCGGTGTAGCGGGTGTTGCCGCCGCGCTCCTCGCGGGGCGCGCGCTCCAGCACCGCGACCCGCGCGCCCGCCTCCCGCGCCGAAAGCGCCGCCGACAGGCCGGCGATCCCGCAGCCCGCGACGACGACATCGTAAACGGGGCCGGCGCCGGCCGGTGTTTCCGGGTTCCGCTCCACGGCGCGGCTCCGCGCGGGTGAAAACCGCGCCGACGCTACCCCGCCCCCCGGCCGGGGGCAATGGCGGATGGGGCGGGATTCGAACCCGCGAGACGCTCGCGCGCCTTCCGGTTTTCAAGACCGGCGCCTTCGACCGCTCGGCCACCCATCCGCTTCGCGCCGCCGGACCGTTGCAGCGCCTATACGCGCCCGGCCCGCCGGCTTCAAGACCGGCGGCGCGCGCCGGCGCGGCGCGATCCACATCTTGCGTCGGCGCCCGCTCCATGTCACAAGATACCCTCCATCCGGGGAGGACGCCATGGCCGGGTTTCGCGGGTTTCTCGGGGCGGCGACGGCGGCGTTGCTGGCGCTCGCCGGCGCGGGGCCGGCCGCCGGGGCGGGCGAGCCGTTCGCCGGCTGGCTGGCGGGGCTGCGGGCCGAGGCGCTCGAACGCGGCGTGCGCGCGGGAACGCTCGACGCGGCGCTCGCGGGCCTGGAGCCGATCCCCCGCGTGATCGAACTCGACCGCAAGCAGCCCGAATTCACGCTGACCTTCGAGGAGTATCTCGGCCGGGTGGCGAGCGAACGCCGCGCGCGCGCCGGGCGGGCGCGGATGGCGGCGCACCGGGAGCTGCTGCGCGCGGTCGCGCGCGACTACCGGGTCCAGCCGCGCTTCATCGTCGCGCTGTGGGGCATCGAGAGCGATTTCGGCCGGCTCACCGGCGGTTTCCCCGTCATCGCGGCGCTGGCGACGCTGGCGCACGACGGGCGGCGGAGCGCCTTTTTCCGCCGGGAACTCCTGCTGGCGCTGGAAATCCTCGACGCCGGCCATGTCGCGCCGGGCGCGATGTCCGGCTCCTGGGCCGGCGCGATGGGGCAGAACCAGTTCATGCCGTCGAGCTACCATGCGTTCGCGGTCGATCGCGACGGCGACGGGCGGCGCGACATCTGGACCAGCCTGCCGGATGTGTTCGCCTCGATCGCCAACTACCTCGCCAAGTCGGGCTGGCGCGACGACCGGACCTGGGGCCGGCCGGTGGCGCTGCCGCCCGGCTTCCCGGCCGACCTCGTGGGGCGCGGCGCCCGCAGGGGGCTGAACGAGTGGCAGAGGCTCGGCGTCCGCCGGCCCGGCGGGGCCGACCTGCCGGGGCGGAACCTGCCCGCCTACATCGTCGCGCCGCAAAGGGGCGCGCTCGCGCCCGCCTTCGTCGCCTACGGCAATTACGACACGATCCTGAAATGGAACCGCTCGAACTATTTCGCCATCGCGGTGGGCACGCTGGCCGACCGGCTGCGGGACTGAGCGGCGCCGGCGGGACGGCGGGGAAGGGGGTTCGGGAATGGAGGCCGCCCGGTCGAGGCTCTGGATCGCCGCCGCGCTTCTCCTCCTCGCGGGGGGATGCGCGGAGACGACCTTCCTCGCCGAGACGCTGAAGCGCCTGCGCGGCGGGGAGGCGCCGGAGGCCGCCGGCCTCTACCGGCTCGGCCTGCCCTACAAGATCGGCCAGGTCTGGTACTACCCCAGGGTGGACGAGGACTACGACGAGACCGGCGTCGCCGCCCGCTACGCGCCGGGCTTCCACGGCAAGAAGACGGCGAACGGCGAGACGCACGACGGGAGCGTGGCGATGGCGGCGCACCGCACGCTGCCGCTGCCGAGCGTGGCGCGGATCGTCAACCTCGAAAACGGCCGCGCGGCGGTCGTGCGGATCAACGACAGGGGGCCGCGCGCGCCCGGGCGGATCGTCGAATTGTCCCAGGGCGCGGCGCGGCTTCTCGGCCTCGGCGGGCGGCGGGCGGCGCGCGTGCGGGTGCGGCTGCTGCGCGAGGAAAGCCGCGCCGCCGTCGCGGCCGCCAAGGCGGGGCGCGCGCCCGGAACGGAGGACGCCCCCGCCGGGGCCGCGCCCGCCGGGGCCGCGCCCGCGCCGCCGGCCGTCCCGGTCGCGGCGGTCGTCGCCGAGGACCCGGCGCCCGGCGCCGGGCCGCGCCGCGCGGCGCCGAGCGCGGTCGCGCTGGCCAGGGCGGGCCGGGGCAATGTCGCGGAAGACCGGCCGGTCGGCCCGACCGCGCTCCATGTGCGGGTCGCCGCCTTCGCCGGGGCCGACAACGCGCGCCGCCTCGCGGCCGAACTCGCGAGCCTCGGCGCCGCGCGGGTCCACCGGACGACGGCCGGCGGCCGGCCGCTGTTCCAGGTCCGCATCGGCCCGCTGGCGGATGTCGCGCGCGCCGATTCGGTGCTGGAAAAGGCGATCGCGCGGGGCTATCCCGGAGCGCGGATCGTGGTGGACTACGACGGGAGCGGGAAGGGGCGATGAGGATCGGAGCCTCCGCGCGGCGCTGGGCGGCCGCGGCGACATGCGCGGCCGCGCTGGCGGCGGCCGGCGAGGCGCGCGCGCTGGACACCTCGGCGCGCGAGGCGCTGCTGGTGGACTACCGCACCGGCGCGGTGCTGCTGGACAAGAACGCGGACACGCCGACGCCGCCGGCCTCGATGAGCAAGATCATGACCGCCTACCTGGCGTTCGAGCGCATCCGCGAGGGCCGCCTTTCCCTCGATGACGAAATCCCGGTGAGCGAGAAGGCCTGGCGCAAGGGCGGCTCGCGCATGTTCGTCGAACTGGGATCGCGGGTCTCGGTCGCCGACATCCTGCGCGGCATCGTCGTGCAGAGCGGCAACGACGCGGCCATCGCGCTCGCCGAGGCGCTGTCGGGAAGCGAAACGGCTTTCGCCGAGGAGATGACGCGCAAGGGGCGCGAACTCGGCATGACCGGCAGCGTGTTCCGCAACGCCACCGGCTGGCCGGACCCGGAGCACAGGACCACCGCGCGCGACCTCGCCCGCCTCGCCGCCGCGACGATCCGCGACTTCCCGGAACTCTACAAGCTCTACGCCGAAACCTCCTTCGAATACAACGACATCGCGCAGCGCAACCGCAACCCGCTGCTCTACCGCGGCCTCGGGGCGGACGGGCTGAAGACCGGCTACACGCGGGCGGCGGGCTACGGGCTGGCCGCCTCGGTGGAGCGGGCGGGGCGGCGGCTGATCCTGGTGGTCAACGGCCTGCCGAGCTCCCGCGCCCGCGCCCGCGAGGCGGAGGCGCTCGTCGAATGGGGGTTCCGGGAGTTCGACAACTACACGCTGCTGCGCGCCGGCGCGGCGGCGGAGACCGGGCATGTCTGGCTCGGCAAGGCGCGCACGGTGCCGCTGGTCCTGGAGGAGGACCTGACGCTCACCCTGCCGCGCAAGGCGCGCAAGGACATCCGGGTCAGCGTGGTCTACGAGGAGCCGATCCCGGCGCCGATCGAGCGCGGCCGGCGCCTCGCCACGCTGCGCGTCGCGGCGCCGGGCATGGACACGGTGGAGCGGCCGCTGGTCGCCGGGGCCGATGTCGAGCGGCTCGGCGTCTTCGGGCGGGCGATGGCCGCGATCGGCTACCTGCTGTGGGGACCGGATGGCTGAGCCGCCCCGCCGGGGCCGTTTCGTCGCGCTGGAGGGCGGGGACGGGGCCGGGAAATCGACGCAGGCGCGAATGCTTGTCGGCTCCCTCCGCGGCCTGGGCCTCGATGTGCTCTCGACCCGCGAGCCGGGCGGATCGCCGGGCGCGGAGGACATCCGCCGCCTGCTGGTCACCGGCGCGCCCGGACGATGGGACCCGCTGACGGAGGCGCTGCTGCTCAACGCGGCGCGGCGCGACCACTGGCTGCGCGCGATCGGGCCGGCGTTGCGGGCCGGGCGCTGGGTCGTTTCGGACCGTTTCGCGGACTCGACCCTCGTGTACCAGGGCGCGGCCGGCGGCGCGCCGCGCGAGGTTCTGGAGGGTTTGCACCGCCTCGCGCTCGACGGCGCCCGGCCGGACCTGACGGTGCTGCTCGACATTCCGCCGGAGCGCGGCCTCGCGCGGGCGCGCGGGCGCGAATTGCCGCTCTCGCGGGGCGGAACGGGGCCGGAGGACCGTTTCGAGCGGAAGGACGACGCCTTCCACCGCCGGGTGCGCGACGCCTATCTCGACCTCGCGCGCGCGGCGCCGGAGCGGATCGCGCCGATCGACGGTTCGCGCGGGGTCGCGGAGGTCGCGGCGGACATCCTCGCCGCCGTGCGCGCGCGGTTCGCCGGGGAGCTTCCGGAATGACCGCCGCCGCGCCGCCGCCGCGCGAAACCTTCGACCTGGTCGGCCACGCCGCCGCCGAGGCGCGGCTGCTGGAGGCGTGGAACAGCGGGCGGATGCCGCACGCCTGGCTGCTGACCGGCCCCAGGGGCATCGGCAAGGCGACGCTGGCCTGGCGGCTGGCGCGGTTCGCGCTCGCCGGAGGCGGGGCGGGCGACGGCGGCCCCGACCTGTTCGGCGAGGCGACGCCGGCCCCTTCGAGCCTCGCCGTCGATCCCGCTTCGCCGGCCGCCCGGCAGGTCGCCAGCGGGAGCCATCCCGACGCGATGGCGGTCGCGCGTTCGATACACCCCAGGACGGGGCGGCTGCGCTCCGAGATCGTCGTGGACGATGTGCGGGCGCTGTCGCGGTTCCTGGCCCTCAAGCCGGCCTTCGGCGGCTGGCGCGCGGCGGTGGTCGACTGCGCCGACGAGATGAACCGCAACGCCGCCAACGCCATGCTCAAGATGCTGGAGGAGCCGCCCGCCCGCGTGCTGTTCGTCCTGGCGAGCCACGCGCCGGGCGGCCTGTTGCCGACGATCCGCTCGCGCTGCCGCAAGCTGGCGCTTTCGCCGCTGGCGGAGGCGGAGGTCGCGGCCCTGCTCGCCCGCAACCGGCCCGACCTCGACCCGCCGGCCGCGACCGCGGCGGCGCGCCTCGCGGAGGGGAGCATCGGCCGCGCGCTGGAGATCGCCGACGGCGACGGGCTGTCCCTCCTGGAGGACGCGGCGGCGCTGCTGGCTGGCGGCCCGCCGCTGGACCGGCGCGCGCTGCTGGCGGCGACCGGGAAGTGGCTCCGGCGCGGGCGCGGCGAGGAGGGCGACCCGCTGCCCGGCCGGCTGGAGCTCCTGCTGTGGTGGGCCGGGCGCGCCGCGCGCCGGCTGGCCGCCGGCGGCGACGGCCCGGCGGAGGCCGTTCCGGGCGAGCGGCGCGCCTTCGAGGCGCTCGCCGCGCGCCACGGCCTCGCCGGCCTCTGCGCCCGGATCGAGGCGGCGGGCGAGGATCTGCGCCGGGGCGCCGCGCTCAACCTCGACCGCGCCCAGCTCGCGACATCGACGGTGCTGGCGCTCGCGGAATGAGCCGGCCCGGCGGCCGGGCGGCGGCGGCCCGCGCCGGGGGAATCGCTTGCGGCCGGGCGCGGCGCGGGATAGGGAAGGGGCGCCCGGCCGGCCGGGCGCGGCCCGGGAGCGCCTTCGATGACCGAGTCCAAGCCTCGCTACTACATCACCACGCCGATCTACTACGTAAACGACGCGCCGCATATCGGGCACGCCTACACCACCATCGCCTGCGACGCGATGGCGCGGTTCAAGCGGCTCGACGGCTACGACGTGATGTTCCTCACCGGCACGGACGAGCACGGGCAGAAGGTGGAGACGGCGGCGGCGAACGCGGGGATGGAGCCGAAGGCCTTCACCGACGAGGTGTCGCGCAACTTCCGCGAACTGCTGCCGCGCCTCGACATCGACAACGACGACTTCATCCGCACGACCGAGCCGCGCCACATCCGCTCGGTCCAGGAAATCTGGCGCCGGCTCGCCGCCAACGGCCACATCTACCTCGGCAAGTACGCCGGCTGGTACTCGGTCCGGGACGAGGCCTATTTCGCCGAAAGCGAACTGGTGGACGGGCTGGCGCCCACCGGCGCGCCCGTCGAATGGGTGGAGGAGCCGAGCTATTTCTTCGACCTCTCGAAATGGCAAGAGCCGCTGCTCGCCTTCTACGACGCCAACCCGGACTTCGTGCTGCCGGCGAGCCGGCGCAACGAGGTGGTGAGCTTCGTGGCCGCCGGCCTGCGCGACCTGTCGATCTCGCGCACCAGCTTCCGGTGGGGCGTGCCCGTGCCGGGCGACGACGCGCACATCATGTATGTCTGGCTCGACGCGCTCACCAACTACATCACCGCGACCGGGTTCCCCGACACCGGCCGCGAGAGCTACAAGCGGTATTGGCCGGCCGACCTGCACATGGTCGGCAAGGACATCGTGCGGTTCCACGCGGTCTACTGGCCGGCCTTCCTGATGGCCGCCGGCCTGCCGCCGCCGCGCCGCGTGTTCGCCCATGGCTGGTGGACCAACGAGGGCGAGAAAATCTCCAAGTCGGTCGGCAATGTCATCGACCCGCTGGAGACGATCGAAACCTACGGCCTCGACCGGACGCGGTATTTCCTGCTGCGCGAGGCGCCGTTCGGCAACGACGCGGACTTCTCGCGCGCCGCCATGGTCGGCCGCGCCAACAACGACCTCGCCAACGATTTCGGCAACCTGGCGCAGCGCGTGCTCTCCTTCGTCGCGCGCCACGCCGGCGGCCGCGCGCCGGAGCCGGGAGAACCGGCGGCGGCGGACGAGGCGCTGCTGGCGCGCGCCCACGCCCTGCTGCCCGCCGTGCGCGCGGAGTACGACCGCCAGGGCTTCAACCGCGCGCTCGACGCGATCTGGGAGGTCGTCGGCGCCGCCAACCGCTATATCGACGAGCAGGCCCCGTGGGCGCTGCGCCGGACCGATCCGGCCCGCATGGCGGCGGTGCTGTACACGCTGATGGAGACGATCCGCCACCTCGCGATCCTGATGCAGCCGGTGACGCCCGGCGCGGCCGGCCGGATGCTCGACCAGCTGGGCGTCGCGGCGGACGCGCGCGACTTCGCCCGGCTCGGCCCGGCGGGCGCGCTGGCGCCGGGCGCGGCGCTGCCCGCGCCCGAGCCGGTGTTCCCGCGGCTTGCCGCGCCGGCGGAGCCGTGAACGCCCGGACCGGACCGATGCGCCTCGTCGACTCCCACTGCCATCTCGACTTCGACGCCTTCGCCGGCGACCTCGACGAGGTGGTGGCGCGCGCCCGCGCCGCCGGCCTGTGCCGGATGCTGACGATCTGCACGCGGCTGGACGGGTTCGCGCGCGTCGCGGCGGTGGCGGAGCGGTTCGAGGATGTGTGGTGCTCCGTCGGCGTGCATCCGCACGAGGCGGGCCGGGAAGGGGGCATAACGCCGGCGCGGCTCGCGGAACTGGCGGCGCATCCCAAGGCGGCGGGGATCGGCGAGTCCGGCCTCGACTACCATTACGACAACGCGCCCCGGCCGGCGCAGAAGGCGTCCTTCCGCGCCCATATCGAGGCCGCGCGCGCCACCGGCCTGCCGCTCATCGTGCACAGCCGCGACGCCGACGACGACATGGCGGACATGCTCGAGGAAGGCGCCGGCGACGGGCCGCTCCGGGGCGTCATGCACTGTTTTACGAGCGGGCCGGACCTGGCGCGCCGCGCCCTCGACATCGGGTTCTACATCTCGCTGGCCGGCATCCTCACCTTCAAGTCCGCCGGCGCGCTGCGCGAGATCGCGCGCGCGGTCCCGCTCGACCGGCTGCTGGTGGAGACCGACGCGCCCTACCTCGCGCCCGTGCCGATGCGCGGGAAGCGCAACGAGCCGGCCTTTACGCGCCACACGCTGGCCGCGCTGGCGACGCTCAAGGGCGTTTCGGAGGCCGAGATGGCGGCGCGCACCACGGAGAACTTCCTCGCGCTGTTCTCCCGGGTCGCGCGGCCGGCGGAAACGGCGGCGCCCGCGGACCCCGCCGGCGCGCCGCCGCGATGAAGGTCACGGTCCTCGGCTGCGGGTCGTCCATCGGGGTTCCGTCCCTGGGGAACAACTGGGGCCGCTGCGACCCGGCCAATCCGCGGAACCGCCGCCGCCGCTGCTCCGTGCTGGTCGAGAACGGCGATTTCGCGCTGCTGGTCGACACCTCGCCCGACCTGCGCGAGCAGCTGCTGGACGCCGACGCGCAACGGGTCGACGCCGTGCTCTACACGCACGGCCACGCCGACCACACGCACGGCGTGGACGACCTGCGCCCGATGTTCTGGCGCATGGGTCGCCAGATCGAGGTGTTCGGCGACCGCAAGACGCTCGACATGCTGGAGGGGCGTTTCGGCTACATGTTCCGGGCGTCGGCGAACAGCCCGTCCTATTTCCGGCCGCCGCTGGCGGCGCGCGAACTGGCGCTGGAGCCGTTCCGGCTCGGCGGGATGGAGGTGCGCCCGGTGCGCCAGGACCACGGCGCGGGCGGCGAGAGCCTCGGCTTCGTGTTCGACGGCCGCTTCGCGTACTCCACCGACGTGGCGTCGATGACGCAAGCGGAGCTCGAACGGTTGCGCGGCCTGGAGGTGTGGATCGTCGATTGCCTGCGCGAGCGCGAGTCGCTGGCGCATTCCGGGCTGGCGCGCACGCTCTCCTGGATCGAGGCGGCGCGGCCCCGGCGGGCCTACCTGACGCACATGACGTCCGATCTCGACTACGACTGGCTGATGGCGCGGCTGCCGCCGGGCGTGGAGCCGGCCTACGACGGGCTGGCGCTGGAGTTGTGAGGCGTTTCGAGGCGCCGGCGCGGGAAAGCCGTTCGGGTTCAACGGGATGCGGATCGACCTTGTATTTCCCATAATATATATTATGCGACAACAGGACGACAGGAAAGGACGCGCCATGTCCGGCTCCGGCCCGCCCTCCCGCCGGGCGCCCTCGCCGATCCCGGTCCCCGAAGGCCGCGGGATCGACCGCCTGCTCGCCGTCATGGCGGCGCTGCGGAACCCCGAGGGCGGCTGCCCGTGGGACCTCGAACAGACCTTCGCCACCATCGCGCCCTACACCGTCGAGGAGGCCTACGAGGTCGCCGGCGCCATCGCCGAGGGCGATTTCGCGGCGCTGCGCGACGAGTTGGGCGACCTGCTGCTGCAGGTCGTCTACCACGCCCGCATGGCCGAGGAGGCCGGGCGTTTCGACTTCGCCGAGGTGGCCGGCGGGATCGCCGACAAGATGGTGCGCCGCCACCCCCATGTGTTCGGCGACCGCGCCGGCGCCGGCCTGCCTCCCGGCGCCTGGGAGGCGCAAAAGGCGGAGGAGCGCGCGCGCAAGGCCGCCGCGGACGGGCGGACCGCCGGCGCGCTCGACGGGGTCGGCGCCGCCTTCCCCGCGCTCATGCGCGCCGCCAGGCTGCAGCGCCGGGCCGCCCGCGTCGGCTTCGACTGGCCGGACGCCGCCCCGGTGCTGGCCAAGGTCGCGGAGGAACTGGACGAGGCGGCGGCCGAACTGGCCGCGCCGCCCGGCGCGCGCGACGCCGGCGCGGTCGAGGACGAGATCGGCGACCTGCTGTTCGCCTGCGCCAACCTCGCGCGCCATGCCGGCGTCGATCCCGAAACCGCGCTGCGCCGCGCCAACGCGAAGTTCGAAACCCGCTTCCGGGCGGTCGAGCGGATGCTGGCCGAGGAGCTCGGCGTCGGGCCGGAGGACGCCGGCCTGGAGGAAATGGAGGCGCGCTGGGCGCGCGCCAAGGCGGCGGAGAACGCGAAGAAACCTCTTTAGACCGTTGTTTCCCGGATATAAAATCCCTGACTTCGACCGAATCCCGAAGCGCCGGAACGCGCCGGGCGGCGCGGAAACCCGTTGACGCCCCTTCCCGGCCGGCCTAGGGAGCGGGCTTGCGAACGGGCGTGGAGACGGGCGATGACCGCGCGGGTCTTTATCGATGGCGAGGCCGGGACGACGGGGCTGCAAATCCGCGAGCGCCTGGCCGGGCGCCGCGACATCTCGCCGATCCGCCTCGACGACTCCGAGCGCAAGGACCGCGAGGCGCGCCGGCGCGCGCTGAACGCCGCCGACGCCGTCATCCTCTGCCTGCCCGACGACGCGGCGCGCGAGGCCGTCGCGCTGGTCGAGAACGACCGCGTGCGCGTCATCGACGCCTCGACCGCGCACCGCGTCGCGCCGGGCTGGACCTATGGCTTCCCGGAAATGGCGGACGGCCAGGAGGACGCGATCCGGTCGGCCGCGCGGATCGCCAACCCCGGCTGCTACCCGACCGGCTTCGTCGCGCTGGTCCGGCCGCTGGTCGAGGCCGGGCTGCTGCCGCCGGACTTTCCCCTGACGGTGAACGCCGTGTCCGGCTATTCGGGCGGCGGCAAGGCGCTGATCGCCCGGTTCGAGGGGGCCGATGGCGGCGCGGCGCCGGCGTTCTACGCCTACGGCCTCGCGCTGGCGCACAAGCACCTGCCGGAGATGCAAGTCCACGCCCTGCTCGACCGGCCGCCGGTGTTCGCGCCCGCGGTCGGCCGTTACCGCCAGGGGATGCTGGTGCAGGTCCCGCTGCAACTGTGGGCGCTGCCCGGCCGCCCCTCGCCCGCCGACATCCACGCCGCGCTGGCGGCGCGCTACGCGGGCCGGGGCGGGTTCGTGACGGTCGCGCCCTTCTCGCCCGGCGCCGCGGCGCCGGAACTCGACCCCGAGGCGTTGAACGGCACGAACGGGATGCGGCTCGCCGTGTTCGGCCGGGCCGAGACCGGCCAGTGCCTGCTCGCGGCGACGCTCGACAACCTCGGCAAGGGCGCGTCCGGCGCGGCCGTGCAGTGCCTGAACCTCGCCCTCGGCCTCGACCCCGCCGCCGGCCTCGGCGCGCGCCTGGCGGCCTGACGGCGCGGGTCGGGGAGCCGGATATGGCGCAAGTGGATGTCGAACGGGCGAAGGCCGAACTTCCGAGCCTGCTGGACCGCGCCCAGGCGGGCGAGGAGATCGTCATCGCCCGCGACGGCCGCTCCGTCGCGCGCCTCGTCCCCTGCGCGGAGCCGGGAGGGAAGCGGAAATTCGGCGCCATGAAGGGGGAACTCGTCGTCCCCGACGATTTCTTCGATCCCCTGCCCGACGACGAACTCGACCTCTGGGAGGGGAAGGGGTAGCGCGGGGTGCTGCTTCTTCTCGACACGCACGCCCTGTTGTGGTGGTTCGCCGGAGACGAGCGCCTGTCGCCACGCGCCCGCGCGGCGATCGGAGACAGCGGGAACGCTGTTCTGGTCAGCGCCGCGTCGGCTTGGGAGATCGCGACCAAGCGCCGGCTCGGGAAACTCCCCGGCGCCGACGCCTTCGCGAACGATACCCAGGCACATCGCCAACCAAGGGTTCGAGGCGATCGCGATCACGGTGTCGGAAGCGGCCCGCGCCGGAGCGCTACCCGGCCATCATCGCGATCCGTTCGACAGGATGCTGGTCGCCCAGGCATTGGAACGGGGCCTCGTACTGGTCTCGAACGAGGCGTTGTTCGACCGCTACGGCGTCGAGCGCCTGTGGTGACGCCGCGCGCCCGCCGCCGGCCTCGGCGAGCGCCTGGCGGCCTAGCGGCGCGGGTCGGAGCGGGCGAAGGCGCGGGGTTCCGGCGCGGCCCCTTCCCCGAACAGCGCGTTTCGGAGCGCGCGCCAGCTTTCGCGGTCGGTGGCGGCGAGCAGGCCGCCGGAGAGGCCGGACGGGCGGTAGGGGGTTCCGTCGATGCGGGCCTGAACGCCGCCGGCCTCGGCGTGGATCAGGCAGCCGGGCGCGTGGTCCCAGGGCATGGTCCGGGCGTGGAAGGTGAAATGCCCGACGCCGCGCGCCGCGCGCATGTGCTCGTGGCCCGCGCAGCCGAGGCTGTAGCGGTCGTGGAGCGCGGCGCTCGCCCGCGCCCGCACCTCTTCGCGCAGCGGGCTTTCGAGGAAGCGGGCGTTGAACCCGCCCCACATCTCCGAAAGCGGGACCGGGGCGGCGACGCGCATACGCTCCGGCGCGCCGCCATTATAGGCGTGGAGCCAGGCCCCTCCCCCCTTCTCGGCCGCGGCCCAGCATTCGCCGAGCGGGTCCAGGATGACGCCCAGCACCGTCTCCCCGCCGGCGGCGAGCGCGGCCATGACGCAGAAATACCGCTTGCCGTTGGCGAAATTGCCGGTGCCGTCGACGGGATCGACGATCCAGGCCGGCGCGTCGCCCGCCTCCAGGTGGCGCAGGAGCGACGGGTCGGCGGCCGCGGCCTCCTCCCCCACCACGACCGATCCCGGCAGCAGGGCGCGCAGCCGGGGCGCGATCCGGCGCTCGGCCTCGATGTCGGCGACGGTCACCAGGTCCTTCGGGCCGGTTTTCTCCCGCACCTCGCCCTCGGCCAGCGCGCGGTGGCGCGGCAGGACGACGGAATCGGCCGTCTCGCGCAGGATGGCGGCGACGGAATCGGCGCCGGGCCAGCGGGAGGAGGGCATGGCGTGTCCGGTCCGGTCCGGGGGCGCGAAAACGACGGGGCCGCGAGCGCTGGCCCGCGGCCCCGCCGGAACGTCCGGGCGAACCGGCTCAGAAGCCCATGTCGCCCATGCCGCCCATTCCGCCCATGTCGCCCATGCCGCCGCCGGGGCCGCCGGGACCCGGCTTCTCCGGCGCGTCGGCCACCATGGCCTCGGTGGTGATCAGCAGGCCGGCGATGGAGCAGGCGTCGCGCAGCGCCGCCCGCACGACCTTGGCCGGGTCGATGATGCCGGCGTCGATCATGTCGACGTACCGGCCGCCCTGGGCGTCGAAGCCGCGCTTGGGATCGGCGCCCTCGATCAGCTTGCCGACGACGATCGAGGCGTCCTCGCCCGCGTTCTCGGCGATCTGGCGGGCCGGGGCCTGGAGCGCCTTGCGCACGATGTCGATGCCGACGCGCTGGTCGTCGTTGGCGTGTTCGACGCCGGCCAGCGCCTCGCCGGCGTAGAGCAGCGCGACGCCGCCGCCCGGCACGATGCCTTCCTCGACGGCCGCGCGGGTGGCGTTCACCGCGTCGTCCACGCGGTCCTTGCGCTCCTTGACCTCGACCTCGGTGGCGCCGCCGACCCGGATCACCGCGACGCCGCCGGCCAGCTTGGCCAGCCGCTCCTCCAGCTTCTCGCGGTCGTAGTCCGACGTGGTGTCCTCGATCTGGGCGCGGATCTGCGTGCAGCGGCCCTCGATCTCCGACTCCTCGCCGGCGCCGTCGACGATGGTGGTCTCCTCCTTGGTGATGGAGACGCGCTTGGCCTCGCCGAGCATTTCGAGGCCCACGTTCTCCAGCTGGATGCCGAGGTCCTCCGACAGCATCTGGCCCTTGGAGAGGATGGCGATGTCCTCCAGCATGGCCTTGCGGCGGTCGCCGAAGCCGGGCGCCTTCACGGCCGCGACCTTGAGGCCGCCGCGCAGCTTGTTCACCACCAGCGTGGCGAGCGCCTCGCCCTCCACGTCCTCGGCGATCACCAGCAGCGGCCGGCTGGCCCGGGCGGTCGCCTCCAGCACCGGCAGCAGCGGCTGGAGCGAGGAAATCTTCTTCTCGTGGATCAGGATGTACGGGTTCTCCAGCTCGCACACCATCTTCTCGGCGTCGGTGATGAAGTAGGGCGAGAGGTAGCCGCGGTCGAACTGCATCCCCTCGACCACGTCGAGTTCGGTGCCGAGCGACTTGGCCTCCTCGACCGTGATCACGCCCTCGTTGCCCACCTTGTCCATCGCCTCGGCGATCAGCGTGCCGATCTCTTCCTCGCCATTGGCCGAGATCGTGCCGACCTGGGAGATTTCCTCGGAGGTCTGGATTTTCGTCGCCCGCTTTTCGACATCGGCCGCGACGGCCTCCGCCGCCCGGTCGATGCCGCGCTTGAGGTCCATCGGGTTCATGCCGGCGGCCACCGCCTTCACGCCGCCGCGCACGATCGCCTGGGCCAGAACCGTGGCCGTGGTGGTGCCGTCGCCCGCGACGTCCGAGGTCTTCGAGGCGACCTCGCGCACCATCTGCGCGCCCATGTTCTCGAACTTGTCGGAGAGTTCGATCTCCTTGGCGACGGTCACGCCGTCCTTGGAGATGCGCGGCGCGCCGAACGACTTGTCGATCACCACGTTGCGGCCCTTCGGCCCCAGCGTGACGCGCACCGCGTCGGCCAGCGTGTCGACGCCGCGCAACATGCGGTTGCGGGCGTCCGATTCGAATCTCACATCCTTCGCGGGCATTCCGGCCCTCCTTCCGTTCGGCGCGTCCGCCGCCGGGGGCGGCGCGCGCGGGTTTCCGCCCCGCCCGGCGGGCGGGGCCTCCGGTTCAGTCGAGGACGCCCATGACGTCCGATTCGCGCATGATCAGCAGGTCCTTGCCGTCGATCTTCACTTCGGTGCCGGACCATTTGCCGTAGAGGACCGTGTCGCCTTCCCCGAGCGCCATCGGGACGCGCGCGCCGTCCTTGTCGCGGCCGCCGGGGCCGACGGAGACGACCTTGCCCCGCATGGGTCTTTCCTTGGCGGCGTCGGGGATGATGATCCCGCCGGCGGTCTTGGTCTCGCTTTCGAGCGCCTCGACGACCACGCGGTCGTTCAAGGGTCGGAATGCCATGGCGTGCTCCTCGGTTGGGCGTGGATTGCGTCGGGCGGCCGGATCGGCCGGGCGCGGAAGCTAGCACTCCGGCCGGGAGAGTGCCAAGGACTTTCTCCGCGCCGCGCCGCCATCCGCCGCGGAGGCCCGGCGGCGCGCGGCGACGGCCGCGAAACGGTCGTCGAAACGGGCCGCGTCGGCCGGGTCGAGCACGGCGGAGACCAGCAGCCCGCCGTCGCGGTACTCCTGCCCCACGACCCTCCCGTGGCGGTGCAGCCAGGCGACGGCCGCGCCCGCCGCCGGGTCGAGCCGCCAGGTCGCGGCGATGTCGGCGGCGCCGAGCATGTCGTCGAGCCGTTCGAGGAGCGCGCCGCACCCCTCCCCCGTCAGCGCCGAAAGCGCGACCCGCGCCTCGCCGGGCCGCTCCAGCAGCGCCCGGCGCTCGGCGGGCGGGAGCAGGTCGATCTTGTTGAACGCCTCGACCGCCCGGCCCCCGGCCATGCGGTCGGCGACGCCGAGCTCCTCAAGCACCTTCTCCACGTCGGCCTTCTGGCGGTCGCGTTCGGGGTGGCTCGCGTCCAGCACATGGACCAGGATTTCGGCCTCCCTCACCTCCTCCAGCGTGGCGCGGAAGGCGGCGACGAGATGCGTCGGCAGGTCCGAGATGAACCCCACCGTGTCGGAGAGGATCGCGGCCCGGCCCGACGGCAGCGGCAGGCGGCGCATCGTCGGGTCGAGCGTCGCGAACAGCATGTCCCGCGCCAGCACGGAAGAGGCGGCCAGCCGGTTGAACAGGGTGGACTTGCCGGCGTTGGTGTAGCCGACGAAGGCGACGACCGGATGGGGCGCGCGCCGCCGCGCCGCCCGGTGCAGGCCGCGCGTGCGCGCCACCCGGCCGAGTTCGCGCTTGAGCCGCGCGATCCGGTCGTCGATCAGGCGGCGGTCGAGTTCGATCTGGCTCTCGCCCGGCCCGCCGAGGAAACCGGCCCCGCCGCGCTGGCGCTCCAGATGGGTCCAGGAGCGCACGAGCCGCGTGCGCTGGAAGGTGAGGGCCGCGAGATCGACCTGCAGCCGGCCCTCGGCCGTCGCCGCGCGCGCGCCGAAGATTTCGAGGATCAGCGCCGTGCGGTCGATGACCTTGGCGTTCCAGGCGCGCTCCAGGTTGCGCTGCTGGGCGGGCGCGAGCGCGCCGTCCACCACGACGAGCTCCGCGTCGCATTCGGCCGCGAGGCCGGCGATCCGCTCGACCGCGCCCCGGCCGAACAGCGTCGCGGCGCGGCGCCGGCCGACGCGCGCGACCTCCCGGTGGCGGATGTCGAGGTCGATCGCCTCGGCCAGGCCGACCGCCTCGCGCAGCCGCTCGTCCGGGTCGCGCCGGGGCGCGGCGCCGGCCGGGCCGTCGACCTCGGGGTGCAGGACGATGGCGCGCGTGCGCGCGCCGCCGCCCCCCCGTTCGCGCCGGCCGCGCCGCGGTCGCGCCCCGGGTCAGCCGTCGTCCCGGCGCTCATCGAAGAGGTTCACCGGCTGTCCCGGCATGATGGTGGAGATGGCGTGCTTGTAGACCAGCTGGGAATGCGCGTCGCGCCGCAGCAGCAGCGAGAAATTGTCGAACCAGGTCACGACGCCCTGCAGCTTGACGCCGTTCACCAGGAAGATCGTCACCGCCGTCTTGTTCTTGCGGATGGCGTTCAGGAACACTTCCTGGACATTCTGGGACTTTTCGGACGTCATGGGTTTTCGCTCCCCTTCTTGTTCTTGTTGCCGGTCCGGTTCGGCGGGCGATGCGCCGGCCGGGCCGGGCCGCCCTCCAGGAAGGCGCGTTCGAGGGCCGCGAGGCCGGGGAAGACGCGCCTCGGCGGCCACGCCCCGAGATCCTCCGGCGCGGCGACTCCGCCCTCGACCAGGATCGGCACGCAGGATGCCAGATGGGCGCATTGCATGTCGATAGCCGAATCGCCGACCAGCCAGACCCCCTCGCCCGCCGCCGCGCCCGTGCCCTCCAGCGCGAGGCGGACCGGATCGGGCGACGGCTTGTCGCGCGCGGCGTCGCCCGCGCCGACGAGGCGGACGAACAGCCCGCTCCAGCCCAGGTTCTCCGCCTCCGCCCGCAGATAGGGGCCGGACTTGTTGGACACCACCGAGGCCGGGACCCCGTGCGCGCGCAGCGTCTCCAGCAACCGCTCCGCCCCCGGCAGCGGGCGCGCGCCGTCCAGGTGGAACTCGGCGAACCGGGCGTAGAAGAAGTCGAGCGCGTCGCGCCAGCCGTCGCCGAACAGGTCCGGGAAGGCGTCGCGCGCGGAATTCTTCGCGCGCCGCCGCACCTCCGCCTCGCTCCATTCGGGCAGCCCCGCGCGGGCGAGCGTCGCGTTCAGCGCGCGGGCGACGGCGGCCCAGTTGTCGACCAGCGTGCTGTCCCAGTCGAAGAGGATGGCGTCGGGCCGGCGCGGCGGCGTCACGCGCCGCCTCCCCCGGCCGGCCCGCCCCCGGCCGCGCGGGCGAGATAGGCGTCCAGCAGGCGCAGCGCGAACGGCCCGGCGCGCCCGTCGCCGACCGTCGCGTCGTCGATGCGGGTGACCGGCGTCACGAAGGAGGTCGCGGAGGTCAGGAACGCCTCGCGCGCCGCCCTGGCCTCCGCGACCGAGAAGGGACGCTCGGCGAGCGCGAGGCCCGCTTCCCGCGCCAGTTCGATCACGGCGGCCCGCGTGACGCCGCCCAGGATGCGGCGGCCGATCTGGCGGGTGACGATCTCGCCGCCTTCCGTGACGATCCAGGCGTTGGTGGAGGTCCCCTCGGTCACGGTCCCGTCCCCGGCCACCTGCCAGGCCTCGAACGCGCCGGCCTCGCGCGCCCGTTGTTTGCCCAGGACGTTAGGAAGCAGAGACACGGACTTGATATCGCAGCGCGCCCACCGGATGTCGGGGATCGTGATCACCGCCGCGCCGCGCTCCGCCCGCGCCCGGTCCGGCGGCTCCAGCCGCTTCGCCGTCATCACCAGCGCCGGCTTCGCGTTCGCCGGGAAGGGATGGTCGCGCCGGGCGACGCCGCGCGTCACCTGGATGTAGAGCAGCCCGTCGCGCAGCAGGTTGCGCCGGACCGTCTCGCGCATCGCCAGCCGCAGCGGCGCCCGCGCCATCGGGGCCGCGATCCGCAACGCCGCCAGCGAGCGGTCGAGCCGGTCGAGATGCGGCTCCTCGTCCACCAGCCGGCCGCCATGCGCCAGCACCACCTCGTACACGCCGTCGGCGAACTGGTAGCCCCGGTCCTCCACGTGCACCCTGGCGTCGCGGTGCGGCAGGTAGCGGCCGTTCACATAGGCGATCCTGGACATCCGCCCCTCCGGGCGCGCGGGAAGCCGGGCGGGGACGGTGCGCCCCGGCCTCAAAAGAAGTCAAGCCGCACCGCGAACAGCTTCTCGACCCGCCGGATCGCCTCGTAGGTGGAGAACAGGATCACCCGGTCGTGGGCCTGGATCGTGGTGGCGCCCCGGGGCGCGATCACCGCGCCGCCGCGCAGCACCGCGCCGATAATCGCCCCTTCGGGCAGCCGCGCCTCGCGCAGCGGCTTGCCGACCAGGGGGGAGGTCTCCAGCGCCTCGGCCTCGATCACCTCGCCGAACCCCTCGCGCACCGAATAGAGGCCGCGGATGCGCCCCCGGCGCACATGCCGGAGGATCGAGGACACCGTGATCGCGCGGGGATTGACCACCGCGTCGATGCCCAGCGTGCCGAGCAGCGGCGTGTAGGTGTTGTTGGCGACCAGGGCGACGGTGCGCGACACGCCGGCCCGCTTGGCCAGCAGCGAGCCGATGATGTTCACCTCGTCGTCGTTGGAGACCGCGACGAAGGTCTCCGTCGCGGCGATGTTCGCCTCCTCGAGGATTTCGGGGTCGAGGGCGTCGCCGTTCAGGACCACCGTGCGGTCGAGGGCCTGGGCCACGAGTTTGGCGCGCTCGCGGTCGTACTCGATCACCTTGGCGCGCACGCCCTCGTGCTCGAACTCGATCTCCCGGGCCAGCGTCAGGCCGATATTGCCGCCGCCGGCGATCACCACGGTGCGGCTCTCGACCTCCTCGTGGCCGAAGGCGGCCATGGCGCGGCCGAGATGCGCCGCCTCGCAGACGAAGTACACATCGTCGCCCACCGCCATGCGGTCGCCCGGCTTGGGAACGATCCCCCTGTCGTCGCGGACGATGCCGACGACGGTGATGTTCAGGTCCGGGAACAGTTGCGTCAGCTGGCGCATCGGCGCGTCGACGATCGGGCAGTCCTCCTCGCAGCGCACGCCGACCACCCGGACCGCCCCGTCGCCCATCGGCACCACGTCGAAGGCGCCGGGCACCTGGAGGCGGCGGCCGATGGCGCGCGCCACCTCCCGCTCCGGCGAGATGATGACGTCGATCGGCATGTGGTCGCGGCTGAACAGGTCGCCCCAGGTCGGCCGCAGGTATTCCTGGCGGCGGATGCGGGCGATCTTGGTCGGGATGTCGAACAGCGAATGGCCGACCTGGCAGGCGACCATGTTCACCTCGTCGGAATAGGTCACCGCGATGATCATCTCGGCGTCGCGGGCGCCGGCCTGTTCGAGCACATGCGGCTGCGAGGCCCAGCCGTGGACGCCGCGCACATCGAGCGTCTCGACGATCTTGCGGACGAGCGCGGCCTCGCGGTCGATCACCGTCACGTCGTTGTTCTCGGCGGCCAGGTGCCGGGCGATGCCGGTCCCGACCTGGCCGGCCCCGCAGATCACCACCTTCATGGCGCGGCCTCACCCGGTTCTCGCGAACCTTTCCCCTTGCCCGATCCCCAGCGACTTCAGCTTGCGGTGCAGGGCGGAGCGCTCCATCCCGACGAAGCTCGCCGTGCGGGAGATGTTGCCGCCGAAGCGGTCCACCTGCGCCAGCAGGTACTCGCGCTCGAAGGTCTCGCGCGCGTCGCGCAGCGGCATCCCCATGATCTCGACGCCGCGGTGCATGTCGAGGCTCGCCGGCGCCGCCGACACGATCTCCGGCGGCAGCATGTGGGCGCGAATCGCCTCGCGCGGGCCGCCGGGCGCCATGATCAGCAGCCAGTCGACGACATTGCGCAACTGGCGCACATTGCCCGGCCAGTCGTAGGTCTGGAGCGCCGCCAGCGCGTCGTCCGCGATCTCGCGCGACGGCGCGCCCGCCGTCTCCGCCGCCAGCCCCACGAAATGGCGCGCCAGCAGCGGGATGTCGTCGCGGCGCTCGCGCAGCGGCGGCACCCGGATCGGCACGACGTTGAGGCGGTAGTACAGGTCCTCGCGGAAGCGGCCGGCGGCGATTTCCTGCCGCAACTCCCGGCTGGTGGACGCGACCACCCGGACATCGACCGCGACCTCGGCCTCGCCGCCGACCCGGCGGAACCGCTGCTCCTGCAGGACGCGGACGATCTTGCCCTGGGTCTCCAGCGGCATGTCCGCCACCTCGTCGAGGAACAGCGTGCCCTTGTGCGCGCGCTCGAACACGCCGACGCCGTGCGGCCGGGGGTGGTCGGTCTCCAGCCCGCCCGCGCCGAACAGTTCCGGCTCCAGGCGGTCCGGGTTCATGGTCGCGCAGTTGAGCGCCACCAGCGGGCCGTCCGCGCGGGCGGAGCGGGCGTGGATCATGCCGGCGACGACCTCCTTGCCGGCGCCGGCGGGGCCGGTGACCAGCACCCGGCTGTTGGTCGGCGCGACCTTGCCGACGGCGGCGCGCAACTGCCCCATGCCGAGGGACTCGCCGATCATCTCCTCGACCGCGCCGACCTTGCGGCGGAGTTCGCGGTTCTCGCGCCTGAGGCGCGCGGTCTCCATCGCGCGGGAGACGCGCGCCAGCAGTTCCTCGGCCTTGAAGGGCTTCTCCACGAAGTCGTAGGCGCCGCGGCGGATCGCGGACACCGCCGTCTCGATGGTGCCGTGCCCGCTGATCACGATCACGGGAAGTTCGGGATGGGCCTGGCGCAGCCGGTCGAGCGTCTCCAGCCCGTCGAGCGCGCTGTTGCGCAGCCAGATGTCGAGGATCACCAGGCCCGGCACCCGGCCGGCCACCGCGCGCAGCGCCTGGGCCGAATCGGCCGCCCGGCGGGTGTCGAGGCCCTCGTCCTCCAGGATGCCCGCGATCAGGGCGCGGATGTCTTCCTCGTCGTCGACGATCAGGATGTCACTGGCCATCCGCGCCCGCTCCTTCCAGCGTTTCGCCGGGCCGCCGCCCCTCCCCGGAGCGCTCCGGGGCGGCGGGGAACTCGATGGCGACGACGGCGCCGCCGCCGTCGCGGTCCGCCATGCGAATCCCGCCGCCGTGATCTTCCAGGATTTTTCGCACGATGGCCAGTCCGAGGCCGGTCCCGCGCTCGCGCGTCGTAACGTAGGGTTCGGTCAGCCGGTCCCGGTCCGCCGCCGGCAGGCCGCGCCCGTTGTCGGAGACCTCGACGATCGCGCGCCCCTCCCCGGCCCTGAGCGCGACGCCGATCCAGCCCGGAAGCGCCGCCGCCCCGCCCTCCCGCGCCTCGCCCTCCCGCGCCTCGCCCTCCCGCGCCTCGATGGAGTCGGCCGCGTTCTGCAGCAGGTTGGTCGCCGCCCGGCGGATCTGCCCCGCGTCGCACCGGACCGGGAACGGGCCGTCCGGCAGGTCGAGTTCGTAGCGCACCGCCGGGTGGGCCGTCTCCTGCAGCGCCGTCTGCTCCCGCAGCAGCGCGGCGAGGTCCGCCTCGTCGATCACCGCGTCCGGCATCCGGGCGAAGGCGGAGAACTCGTCCACCATCCGGCCGATGTCGCCCACCTGGCGGACGATGGTCTCCGTCAGCGCCTCGAAGGTGTCGGCTTCGGGGCCGATCCGGTCGAGGTATTTCCGCCTGAGGCGTTCGGCGGCGAGCTGGATCGGCGTGAGCGGGTTCTTGATCTCGTGCGCGATGCGGCGCGCCACGTCGGCCCAGGCGGCCTTGCGCTGGGCCGATTGCAGCGCCGTGATGTCGTCGAAGGTGAGCACGAAGCCGAGGACGCGGCCCTCGGAAAGCTCGGCGGAAACCCGCGCCAGCAGGACGATGCGCCGGCCGCCGCGGACGATCTCGACCTCGCCCTCGGCGCGGCGCGCCGGACGCCGCCGCGCGGCCGCCAGCAGCCCGGCCGTTTCCGGCAGCGCGTCGGCGAGCTTGCGGCCCGCCAGTTCGGACAGGTCCGTCTCCAGCAGGCGCGCCGCCGAGCGGTTGGGAAGGTCGATCCGGCCGGTCTCGTCCAGGCCGATCACGCCGGCCGACACGCCGCCGAGCACGGCCTCGGTGAAGCGGCGCCGGGCGTCCTGCTCGCGATGGGCCGCGACCAGTTCGCCGCGCTGGGCCGCCAGTTCGCGGGTCATGCGGTTGAAGGTCAGGCTCAGGTTCTCGAAGGCGCCGGCCCGCGTCTCGTCCACCTCGGCGGTGAGGTCGCCGGCGCTCACCCGCTCGGCCGCGCCGATCAGGTCGCTCACCGGCCGGGCCAGCAGGTCGGCGATGTACAGCCCCACCCAGATGGCCGCGAACAGCAGCAGCAGCGCGACGACCGCGAAGATCAGGGCGAAGGTCAGCTGGATGTCGAACCGCCGCCCCTCCAGTTCGCGGTACTGGGCGGACGCCTGTTCGGTGCGGTCGATATAGGCGAGGATTTCCGGCTCCACGAACCGGCCGACATAGAGGTAGGCGTCCACGAAGGCGTCCAGCCGCACCATGGCCCGGATGCGGTCCGCGTCGGCGGTCATCGCCACCGCCTCGCCGCCCCGGGCGCGCCGGAACGCCTCGAACGGGAAGGGTTCGAAATCGAAGGTCAGGCTGAGGCCGGTCCGCGCGACGGGCTTGCCGGCGCCGTCGTAGACCGTGGCCTCGGTCAGGTTGCGCACCGCCGCCTGCGCCTCCAGCGCCTGTGCGAGCCGGCCGGGCCGCGACGCCAGCGTCGCCGCCTGCCGGTTGAGGTCGTTCGCCATCGCCAGCGCGTCGCCCAGGATGTTGCGCCGGTGCTCCTCCAGATAGGCCTCCGCGACCGCCCGGGACGCGCCGACGGCGGCGCCGATCCGCTCGCCGAACCAGGAGCGGATGCCGAAATCGAACAGCGCCATCGAGAAGATGGCGACCGCCACGGTTGGCGTCACCGCCACGGCGCTGAACAGCATCGCCAGCCGCACATGGAGCCGCGCGCCCGCCAGCCCGCGGCGCCGGCGCGCCCACAGCCCGGCCAGGTGCTGGCCCACCAGCGCGACCAGCGGCAGCAGCAGCGCGAGGTTGAGGTAGAGCAGCGCGAGCACGACATCCGGGTCGGGACCGGCCGGCCCGGCCTCGACGAAGGCCGCGTAGGTGCCGACGCCCGAAGCGGTCGCGAGGAAGGTCAGCGCGAAGGCCGCCTTGCGGACCAGGCCGGCGCGCCGCGCCCATGCCGACAGCCGGTGGAGCCGCCCCGGCGCCGGCGCGGGGTCCGCCGCCGCGGCGTCGGCGCCGGCGGGCCGGGCGAGGTCCGGCGCGGGAAGGGCCGAATCGGTCATGGCGCCTCCGGTCCGGCGCGCCGCCGGCGTTTCCGTCTCGTTTCGGGCGCTACCTTAGTCCGCGCACCACCGGGATGTCCAATTCGCGGATTTTCTTGCGCAGCGTGTTGCGGTTGAGGCCGAGCAGTTCGGCGGCGCGCAGCTGGTTGCCGGCGGTGGCGGCGAGCGCGCGCGCGATCAGCGGGCGCTCCACCTCGCGCAGCACCCGCTCGTGCAGGCCCGGGGCGGGAAGCGCGCCCCCATGCGCGTCGAAATACGCGCGCAGGCGCCGGTCCACCGCCTCCGCCAGGTTCTCGGAGCGCGGCGGCGCGGCGTCCGCGGCCGGCTCGCCCGGCCCCGAAAGTTCGCGCGCGACCGCCTCCGCGCCGATCGTCTCCTCGGCGTAGAGCACGGCGAGCCGCTGGACCAGGTTCTCCAGTTCGCGCACGTTGCCGGGCCAGGAATGGGCCGTCAGCGCCTTCATGCCGGCGCCGTCGATGCTCTTCGGCGGCAGGCCGGCCCGGGCGGCGCGGCGCAGGAAGTGGTGGACCAGGTCGGGGATGTCGGCCTTGCGCTCGCGCAGCGGCGGCACGCGAATCGGCACGACGTTGAGTCGGTAGAACAGGTCCTCGCGGAACAGGCCCTGGCGGATCAGGTCGCGCAGGTCGCGGTGGGTGGCGGCGACGATGCGCACATCGACGCGCACCGGCGCCCGGCCGCCGACGCTGGTGTACTCGCCCTCCTGCAGCACGCGCAGCAGCCGGGTCTGGGCGTCGGGCGGCATGTCGCCGATCTCGTCGAGGAAGAGCGTGCCGTCGCGCGCCTGCTCGAACCGCCCCGCGGCGCGCGCGGCCGCGCCGGTGAAGGCGCCCTTCTCGTGCCCGAACAGTTCGCTCTCGATCAGTTCGCGCGGGATCGCCGCCATGTTGAGCGCGACGAAGGGGCCGTTCCGGCGCTTGCCGTAGTCGTGCAGGGCCCGCGCGATCAGTTCCTTGCCGGTGCCGGACTCGCCGACGACGGTGACCGTGAGGTCGGTCCCCATCAGCCGCGCCATGACCCGGTAGATTTCCTGCATCGGCGCCGAGCGGCCGATCAGCGGCATCGCCTCCCCGTCCTCCTCCCGGTCCGGCGGCGCGGCGTCCGCGGCCGGGGGCGGGGCGGCCGAGAGCGCCTTGCGCACCGCCTCGGTCAGCTTGTCGAGGTCGAAGGGCTTGGGCAGGTAGTCGAAGGCGCCGCGCTCGCTCGCCTGCACGGCCGTCAGCAGCGTGTTGCGGGCGCTCATGACGATCACCCGCAGGTCCGGCCGGGCCTTGCGGATGCGGGGCAGCATGTCGAGGCCGCTCTCGTCCGGCATCACGACGTCGGTGATCACGAGGTCGCCGTCGCCCCGCTCGACCCAGCCCCAAAGGCCGGCCGCCGTCCCGGTCGAGCGGACCTCGTGGCCGAGGCGCGCCAGCGCCCGCGTCAGCACCGTGCGGATGGCCGGATCGTCGTCCGCGATCAGGATCGAGGCCCGCTCCATCTAGGACGGCCCGCCGCCGGCCGGCGGCGCCTCGGCGATCGGCAGCGTCACCCGGAACACCGTGCGCCGGGGCGCCGAATCGACCTCGACGACGCCGCCGTGGTCCGCCACCGCCTTGGCGACGAAGGCGAGGCCGAGGCCGGACCCGCTCGGCTTAGAGGTGACGAAGGGTTCGAAAAGGTTGCCGCGCAACTCCTCGGGGATGCCCGGCCCGTTGTCCTCGACCGTCGCCAGCAGGGGCAGGTGCACCCTCGGCCCGGCGCCGCCGGCGGCGACGCGCATCCCGTGCCGGTAGGCGGTGGAGAGCCGCACCTCCGCGCCCGGGCCCGGCGCCGCCTCGCAGGCGTTCTTCAACAGGTTCAGGAACATCTGGACAAGCAGGTCGCGGTTGCCCAGCGCGGCGGGCAGCGAGGGGTCGTAACGCTCGACGAAGGCGACATGGCGGCCGAAGCCGGTGGCGGCGACGCGGCGGCAGTGGTCCAGCACCTCGTGGATGTTGATCGGCTCCCGGCGGATCGGCCGCTCGTCCGAGAACGCCTCCATCCGGTCCACCAGCGAGCAGATGCGGTCGGTCTCGTTGCAGATCAGGCGGGTGAGCGGCACGTCGTCCTCGCCCGCCGTCTGTTCGAGAAGCTGCGCCGCGCCCCTTATGCCCGACAGCGGGTTCTTCACCTCGTGCGCCAGCATCGCCGCCATCGCGGTGACCGAGCGCGCGGCGCCGCGGTGGCGCAGCTGGTGGCGCAGGCGGTGGGCGATGGTGCGCTCCGACAGCACGATCGCCAGGTCGCCGCCGCCCTCGGCCACCGGCGAAACCTCGATATCGACCCGCTTCGCGCCGAGGCGCGGGCTTTCCAGCGGCAGGTCGTGGTCGGAAATGCCGGCGCCGGCGCGCCGCGCCTGCTCGATCATGCGGAACACCGGGCTGTCGGCGGGAACGAAGCGGTCGAGGTTCTGGCCGACCAGGATCGCCGCGCTGCCGTCGAGGAAGGTCTCGGCCGCCGAATTGAGGAAGCCGATGGCGTTGTCGGCGTCGACGGTCAGCACCGGGTGCGGAAGCGCGTTCAGGATCGCGCCGGCGTCGGCGGGCCGGCGCGCGGCGGGACGGTTCGGATCGGGTGCGACGCCCATTTTTTCGGCAAGGCTCCAAGGCGCCCAGGATTTGGGCAATCTACACGCGCCGCCCCGGAACGCAAGCCCGCCGCCCGCGCCTCAGGCCGTCCGGCCGAGCAGCACCTCGGTGACGAACTTCACGCCCGGATAGCCGAGCGTGAGCAGCAGCCAGGCCAGCAGCGCCATCCGCGCCGCCGCCCGCCCGCGCATCCCGAACCGGGCGTGCGCCAGCAGCGCGGCCAGGATCGCCGCGAAGGCGGCGAGGCCGAGCACGGTCTTGTGGTTCGCCGCCAGGAGCCGCCCGCCCTCCTGCAGCTGGGAGGCCATCCCCGCGCACAGGCCCGCCGCCAGCGCCGCCGCGGCCGCCTTCAGCAGCCCGACCTCCAGCCGCTCGGCGTCCATCACGGCGGGCAGCAGGCGGCTCAGCCGGCCGGCCGATTTCCGCTTCAGCGCGCGCTCGGCGAGGATGACGGAAAGCCCCGCCGCCGCCGCCAGCGTGACCAGCGCGTAGGTCAGGATCGACGCGGCCGCGTGCGCCAGCACCCAGGGCGGCGGCGCGCCGGCGCCCGCCCCTCCCCCCAGGGGGTCCGGCGGCCGAACCGCCGTCGCGGCGAGGCCCAGCAGCGCAAGGTAGGGCAGCAGCAGCGGCGCGAGGCCGAGGGCCGGGCGGTTGCGCGCGCAGACCGCGAGGAAGCAGGCCAGCGTCGCCGCGATCGACAGCCACGCCGCCGTCGAAAAGTCCGTCCCCCGCGCGGCCGCCGCCTGCCCGCCGGCCCACAGCGCCGCCGCCCCCGTCGCCAGCGCCAGGCTGGGCCAGAGCAGCCGGTCCCCCTCCGGCCCCCGGCGATACGGGACCGCCGCCGCCGGCACGAGGGCGGCCACCGCCAGCAGACCGAAGGCGAAAGACAGGGCCATGGCGGCACTGTATCATGGCGCGCGCGGGGGCGGCGCGGGCGCGCGGAGGCGATGGCGGAATTTCCGAGCGGCGGGACGGCGGCGCTGGTCGTGGCGGCCGGGCGCGGCGAGCGGGCCGGCGGCCCGGTCCCCAAGCAATACCGCCTCCTGGCGGGCGAAAGCGTCGTCGCCCGCGCCGCCGGCGCCCTGCTCCGCCATCCCCGGATCGACGCCGCGGCGGTCGTTGTCGCGCCGGGACACGAGGCGCTCCTTGCCGAGGCGTGCGGCCACCTGCCGCTGCTCCCCCCGGTCGCCGGCGGCGCCGAGCGGCAGGACTCGGTCCGCGCCGGGCTGGAGGCGCTGGCGCCGCTGCGCCCGGGCCGCGTGCTGGTGCACGACGCGGCCCGCCCCTTCCTTCCGCCGGAGGTCGTGGACCGGCTGCTCGACGCGCTGGACGGCGGCGCGGCGGCGGCCGCGCCCGCGCTCCCCGTGGTGGACACGCTGAAGCGGGTCGAGGGCGGCGCGATCGTCGGCACGGTGGACCGCGCCGGTCTCGCGCGGGCGCAGACGCCCCAGGCCTTCCGCTTCGCCGCCCTGCTGGAGGGGCATCGCGCGCTCGCCGGCGCGGCGCTGACCGACGACATCGCCGTCGCCGAACGCATGGGCGCGCGGGTCGCCGCCGTTCCCGGCGCCGAATCCCTGTTCAAGATCACCGGGCCGGAGGATTTCGAGCGCGCCGCGCGCCATCTCGCGCTCGGGCGCGAGACGCGGACGGGCATCGGCTACGATGTTCACCGTTTCGGGCCGGGCGCGAGCGTGACGCTCTGCGGCGTCGCAATTCCGCACGAGCGCGGGCTGGTCGGCCATTCCGACGCCGATGTCGGGCTTCACGCCCTGACCGACGCGCTGCTCGGCGCGATCGGCGCGGGCGACATCGGCCAGCATTTCCCGCCGTCGGACCCGCGCTGGCGCGGCGCGGCGTCGGAGCTTTTCCTCCGCCATGCCGCCGGCCTGGCGCGCGCGCGCGGCGGGGAAATCGCAAGCGTCGATGTCGTGCTGGTCTGCGAGCGGCCCCGGATCGGCCCGCATCGCGACGCCATGCGCCGGCGCGTCGCCCGCATCCTGCAAGTCCCGGAGGGCCGCGCGAACGTCAAGGCGACCACGACGGAGCGCCTCGGCTTCGCGGGGCGGGGCGAGGGCGTGGCGGCGCAGGCGGTCGCGGCCGTCCGGCTCCCGTCCGGCGATGCCTGAGGCCCGGCCATCGTTGCGCGACCCCGCCGTCCTGCTGGCGACGGCCGGCGGGATCGGCTACCTCCCAAAGGCGCCGGGGACATGGGGATCGCTGGCGGCGCTTCCGGCGGGCTGGCTCCTGGTCGAGGCCGGCGGCGCTCCGGCCCTGCTCGCCGCCATCGCCGCCGGCTTCGCCGCCGGGGTCTGGGCCTGCGGGCGGTACGAGCGGCTGACGGGAACCCGCGACGCCGGCGCCTGCGTCGCCGACGAGGTGGTCGGGCAGTGGATCGTCCTGCTGGTCCTGCCTTTGGACCCGTGGCTCTACGCGGCCGGATTCGCCGTTTTCCGCGTTCTGGACATCGCGAAACCGTGGCCGGTCGGCTGGATCGACCGGAGGGTCGCGGGCGGCGTCGGCGTCATGCTGGACGACGTCGCGGCCGGCCTCATGGGCGCGGCGCTGCTGTGGCTCGCCCAGGCGGCGCTCGCGCCGGGCTGAAAGGGGGCGGGGGAAGATGGAAACGACGGGAACGACGGGAACCGTCGAGGCGGCGGCCCGCCGGGCGCTCGCCGCCTGCCGGGAGGCCGGGCTTCTCGCGGCGACGGCGGAAAGCTGCACCGGCGGCCTGGTCGCGGCCGCGCTGACCGGCGTCGCGGGATCGTCCGCCGTGGTGGACCGGGGGTTCGTGGTCTATTCCAACGAGGCGAAGGTCGAGGCGCTCGGCGTGCCGGCCGCGACGATCGCGGCCCACGGCGCGGTGAGCGAGGCGGCGGCGCGCGCGATGGCGGAGGGGGCCCTGGCCGCCTCCCGCGCCGGGATCGCGATCGCCGTCACGGGCGTCGCCGGCCCCGGCGGCGGAACGGCGGAAAAGCCGGTGGGACTGGTCCATTTCGCGCGCGCCGCCGCCGGCGGGCCGACGGTCCATCTCCGCCGCGTCTTTCCCGGCGGGCGGGCGGAGGTGCGCCGGGCGGCCGTCCTCGCCGCGCTCGACCTGCTCGCCGCCGGGGCGCGGGAGCGGGGCCGGGCCCGACCCGCGCGGGCCGGTCAGGAGCGGCCGTCCTCGGGAACGACGCTCTCGACGATCGAGCGGTCCAGCGCCTCGTAGTCGCGGTAGCCGATGAGCCGGTAGATCTCCTTGCGGCTCATCAGCTTGTCGAGGTAGCCGCCCTGCCCGCCGCGCGCCGCGAGATGCGCGTAGAGGCCGCGCATCGCCTCCGCCTCGCGCCGCAGCGAGGTCACGGGCCAGATCACGATGTCGAAGCCGAGCGCGGCGAAGGCGTCGCGGTCGAGATAGGGCGTGCGGCCGAACTCGGTCATGTTGGCCAGCGTCGGCGCGGCGCAGCGCGCGTTGAACGCCCGCATCTCCTCCGCCGAGGCCAGGGCTTCGGGGAAAATCACATCCGCGCCGGCCCGGACGTAGAGTTCGGCGCGCGCGACGGCGCCCTCGATCCCCTCGGACGCGGCCGCGTCGGTCCGCGCGACCAGGCGCAGATGGGTCCGCGCCTTGCGCGCGGCGGCGATCTTGGCCGCCATCGCGTCGGGCTCGGCGAGGCGCTTGTCCGAAAGGTGGCCGCATTTCTTCGGCAGTATCTGGTCCTCCAGCTGGACGGCGGCCGCGCCCGCGGCCTCCAGGTCCTGGACCAGCCGCATGACGTTCAGCGCCTCGCCGTATCCGGTGTCGCCGTCCACGATCAGCGGCAGGCCGGTGGCGCGGGCGATCGAGCGGACCGCCGGCAGCAGGTCGTCCGAGGTCATCACGCCGAGGTCCGGCAGGCCGAGGCTCGCCGACAGCGCGCCGCCGGAGAGGTAGAGCGCCTCGAACCCGGCCTCGCGCGCGACCAGCCCGGCGAGCGCGTTGTGCGCCCCCGGAACGCCGAGCGCCCCCGGCCGCGACCACAACGCCTCCAGCCGGTCCCCCGGCGGGCGGTCGTCCCCGGGCGTCGAGAACCAGGTCACGCCGGTCCGCGGCCCCGCCCGCGCTCGTCGCGGACGGCTTCGAGTATCCGCGCCGCCGCCTCGGCGACCGGCCCCGGCGACGGCCGCGAGACCCACGACCCGATGAGCGCCACCACGAAGGTGAAGGCCATCGCGAGCGCGAGGAAGACCATCTGGTCGGCGCTCGCGGGGTCCGCGCGGGTGTGGAGGCCGTACTTTATGTACCCGGCGACGGTGGGAACGCCCATCGAGGCAAGGTACAGCATTGTGGCCAAAAGTGCTCTGCCCGACATGTCTCTAGTTCCCCGTTATCTCTTTCCGGTCGGGTCCGCGGCCGCTCTCCGCGCCCCTTTTCCGGACCAGACTCCCGAGCGCCTGGAGAATATGCGCGGCGTCGCGGGACCGGACAGTTTCTCCGGACGCCAGCGCGCCGGCTATCGCCAAGGCGAAGATTCCCGCCGCCGCGAGCGGCACCATCAACACAGCGTAACTTCCCGCGACGGCCACCGCGATCGCGCCCCCGAAACAGGATATCGCAATACCGAAGCACATCCAACCCATGCCCCGCAGGTTCGCGCTACCCTTGAGTTTGTCGATTTCGTCCGGGTCTTTTGTCTTCAATTCAATAATAACTTCCCCTCGATTTTTCAATGTTTCCAATTCATAAGCATCATATTTTCTCTTGAGTTCAATAAGTTCATCGATCTTTTTAACGGCAATATCGGGGTCGTTCGTTTTTTCGGTAAATTGTTGGACCACCAAGTTGATGTTTATTTGAGGCGTCGATCCGCCGATCAAGGCGCCGGCGATCTCGGTCGCGGGATCGCCTTCGGACGCCGCGTTGGCGACGGCTTGGGTCAAACTTGAGATACGGTCGTCGTTATCCGCCATATCGCCACCCGGAGCGCGGTGAACCCGTCGCTTCACGCCGTTTCCAGAAACATCGTACAGTGTGCATCCTCGACGCTACCACATTCCAGCGCCCCGGCCAACCCGGGGCGGCCTCCGCCGCACCCGACTCCCGCCCGCGCGGCGGGGTTGGCGCGGGGCGGGGAATATGGCATTAGTTCGGGCGCGTGGCCCAGAGGGCCCGGAGGTCGGGGGGAGCGCGGGCGCCAATGGTTCATATCGTCGGGCTTGGCGGGAGCCTCCTCGCCTTCTGGCTGCTGATGTCCGGGATCTACACGCCGCTGCTGCTGGCCTTCGGCGCGCTGTCGGTCCTGCTGGTGCTCTACATCGCGCACCGGATGGACATCCACGACCACGAGACCTTCCCGATCCACCTGAAGGGGCGCGTCTTCGGCTACTGGGGCTGGCTGGCGCGGGAGATTTTCAAGGCCAACATCGACGTGGCGCGCATCGTGCTGTCGCCGCGCATGGCGCTCTCCCCGCGCGTCGTGCGCGTCAAGGCGACGCAGAAGACCGATCTCGGCGTCGTGATCTTCGCCAACTCCATCACGCTCACGCCCGGCACCGTCTCGGTCGACATCGAGGGCGACGAGATCGTCGTGCACGCGCTGACGGACGACCTGGCCAACGGGCTGCTCGAGGGCGACATGGGCGCGCGGGTGACCGCGCTGGAGGAGCGCTAGGCGATGTTTGTCGCCGCGACGGCCGCGCTGCTGGCGGCGATGGCGATGGCGCTGGCCCGCGCCTTCGCGGGGCCGAGCCTGTTCGACCGGGTGCTGGCGGTGAACAGTTTCGGCACCAAGACGGTGCTGCTGATCGGCGCGCTGGGCTTCCTGACCGGGCGGCCGGACTTCATGGACATCGCGCTGCTCTACGCGCTGGTCAATTTCGTCGGCACCATCGCGGTGCTGAAGTTCTTCCGCTACCGCAACCTGGGCCTGTCCGCCCGCGAGATCGCCAGCCGCGAGGAGGGCGAGGGATGATCGAACTGGCCGTCGATATCGTCTCCGGCGCGCTGCTGCTGTCGGGCGCGGGGTTCGTGCTGGTCGGCACGCTGGGGCTGCTGCGCCTGCCGGACTTCTACTCCCGGCTCCACGCCGCCGGCATCACCGACACGCTGGGCGCGGAGCTGATGCTGCTGGGGATGGTGCTGCAGGCGGGTTTCACCCTGGTCGCGGCGAAGCTCCTGCTGATCTCGCTGCTCGTCTTCTTCACCGGCCCGACCGCGACGCACGCGGTCGCCAACGCCGCCCGCGTGATGGGGCTGCGGCCGGCGCTGGTGCCCGAGGACGACGCCGCGCGATTCCGGATCGGGGAGCGCTGAGGCATGGGCGCCGGCGCGATCCTGCTGGTCGATGTCGCGCTGCTGGCGCTGCTGTGCTGCTGCGCGGTGGCGATCCTGTTGGCGCGCCACCTGTTCGCGGTGGCGGCGCTGGCGGGCGCGTTCAGCCTGCTGTCGGCCGGGCTGCTGGTGACGCTCGACGCCGTGGACGTGGCGTTCACCGAGGCGGCGGTGGGGGCCGGGATTTCGACGGTGCTGCTGCTCGGCACGCTCGCGCTCGCCGGGCGGCGGGAGCGGCGGACCTCCGGGATCGGCCCGCTGGCGCCGCTGGCGGTCGTTCTGGCGGCCGGCGCGGCGCTGATCTACGCGACGACCGACATGCCGGCCTTCGGCGACCCGAACGCGCCGGGCCAGCGCCATATCGTCCCCGAATACATCGCGGGGTCGGAGCACGACATCGGCGTGCCCAACATCGTCACGTCGGTGCTGGCGAGCTACCGGGGCTACGACACGCTGGGCGAGGTGGCGGTGATCTTCACGGCCGGAATCGGCGTGATGTTCCTGCTCGGCCGGCGGCGCGAGGACGAGGAGGAGAAGGACGGGGCGCCGCCGGGCGCGGCCGGGCGCGGCGCCGGCGCGGAGGACGGGGAATGAGGCACCACCTGGTCCTGCGGGTCGTCTCCAAGATGCTGATCCCGTTCATCCTGCTGTTCGCGCTCTATGTGCAGTTCCACGGCGATTTCGGGCCGGGCGGCGGCTTCCAGGCCGGCGTGATCTTCGCGGCCGCCTTCGTGCTGTACGCGCTGGTCTTCGGCATCGAGCCGGCGCGCGCCGCGCTGCCGGCCCCGGCGCTGCGCCTGCTGGTCCCGGCCGGGCTGGCGCTCTATACGCTGACGGGCTTCGCGGGGCCGCTGCTGGGCGGCAAGTTCCTCGACTACGACGTGCTGGCGGGCGACCCCGAGGCCGGGCAGCACCTGGGCATCCTGCTCGTCGAGTTCGGCGTCGGCGTCACGGTGAGCGCGGTCATGGTGAGCGTCTTCTACGCCTATGCCGGCCGCACCCGCGAGGTCGACGAGGAGGACTGGTAGCCATGCTCGACGCCGTCCTCGACGCCATCGCGGCCCACTACAACTACTGGCTGGTGGTCTTCCTGCTGATGACGGGGCTGTACATCGCCATCGCCAGCGGCAACCTGGTCAAGAAGATCGTCGGGCTGAACGTCTTCCAGACGGCGGTGTTCCTGTTCTACATCTCGCTCGGCAAGGTGGAGGGCGGGACCGCGCCGATCCTGACCGGCCGGCCGGAGACCTTCTCCAACCCCCTGCCCCATGTGCTGATCCTGACCGCCATCGTCGTCGGCGTCGCCACCACGTCGCTCGGCCTCGCCCTGGCGGTGCGGATCCGCGAGACCTACGGCTCGATCGAGGAGGCCGACATAATGGCGGCCGACCGCGCCCGCGAGGAAGGGGCGGCGGACGCGGCGAACGCGGCGGGCGCGCCGGAGGGGGCGCCGCGGTGAGCCTCCTCGCCGAACACATGGCGATCCTCCAGGTCGCGGTCCCCCTGCTTTCGGCGCCGGTGTGCGCCGTGCTGCGCGGCGGGCATTGGCCCTGGCTGCTCGCCCTGGCGACGAGCTGGTTCGCCTTCTACGCGGCCGTCGCCCTGCTGGGGCAGACGATCGGCGGCGCGGAGGCCGCCTACCATCTCGGCAACTGGCCGCCGCCGATCGGGATCGAGTACCGGATCGACGCGATCAACGCCTTCGTGCTCGTCATCGTTTCCGGCATGAGCGCGCTGGTCCTGTCCTGGGGCCGCGAGAGCATCGCGCGCGAGGTGCCGGAGGGGCGGCGCGGGCTGTTCTACACCGCCTGGCTGCTGTGCCTGACCGGGCTGCTCGGGGTGACGATCACCGGCGACGCCTTCAACATCTTCGTCTTCCTGGAGATTTCCTCGCTCTCGACCTATGTGCTGGTCGCCGCCGGCGGGCGGGCCGACCGGCGCGCGCTGACCGCCGCGTACAGCTACCTGGTGATGGGCACGGTGGGTGCGACCTTCTTCGTGGTCGGCGTCGGGCTGCTCTACATGACGACGGGGACGCTCAACATCGCCGACCTCGCCGAGCGGGTGCGGCCGCTGGCGGACAACCGGGCCGTCCAGGCCGGCTTCGCCTTCGTCGTCGTCGGGATGGGGCTGAAGCTGGCGATGTTCCCGATGCACACATGGCTGCCGAACGCCTACGCCTACGCGCCCTCGGCGGTGACCGCCTTCCTGGCGGCGACGGCGACCAAGGTTTCGGTCTATGTGCTGCTGCGGTTCCTCTACACGGTGTTCGGGCCGGAATACGGTTTCGTCGGGCTGGCGTTCACCTTCGTGTTCCTGCCGCTGGCGCTGCTGGCGATGGCGGCGGCGTCGGTGGCGGCGATCCACCAGACGGACATGAAGCGGCTGTTCGCCTGGTCCAGCGTGGCGCAGCTGGGCTACATGACGCTCGGCCTCGCGCTGGCCAACGCGACCGGGCTGATGGCGACGGTGCTGCACCTCTTCAACCACGCGCTGATGAAGGGGGCGCTGTTCATGGCGCTGGGCGGCGTGGCGATGCGCACCGGCCGGGTCTCGATCGAGGCGGCGCGCGGCCTCGGCCGCGAGATGCCGTGGACCTTCGCGGCCATCGCCGCCGCCGGCCTCAGCCTGATCGGCGTGCCGGGCACGGTGGGGTTCGTGAGCAAGTGGCACCTGGTCCTGGGCGCGGTGGAGAACGGCTGGTGGCCGGTCGCGCTCGTCATCGTCGCCTGCTCGCTGCTGGCGGTGGTCTATGTCTGGAAAATCCTCGAGGCGGCCTATCTCGGCGCCGCGCCGGAGGGCCGCGCGGCGGTCCGCGAGGCGCCGCTGGCGATGCTGGTGCCGCTCTGGCTGCTGGTCGGCGCGAATGTGTATTTCGGCATCGACGCCGAACTGACCACCTCGGTCGCGGCCCGGGTGGCCGGGGCCTTCCTGGGAGGCGGGCCGTGAGCGCGGCGACGGCGCTGGCGCTCGCGCTGGCGATCCCGCTGCTCGGCGGGGTCGCGGTCGCCGTCTTCGGCAACCGGCCGAACCTGCGCGAGGGGGCGACGCTGACGGCCGCGGCCCTGCTGTTCGCGGTCGTCCTCGTCCTGCTGGGCGAGGTCCTCGACGGGGCGCGGCCGGCGCTGACGCTGGCCGAGCCGATGCCGGGCCTGCCGCTGGCGCTGGAGGTCGAGCCGCTGGGGATGCTGTTCGGCTGCGTCGCCTCGGGGCTGTGGATCGTCAACTCGCTCTACTCCATCGGCTACATGCGCGGGAACGACGAGCACAGGCAGACCCGCTTCTACATCTGCTTCACGATCGCCATCGCCAGCGCCATGGGCATCGCCTTCGCCGGCAACATGTTCACGCTGTTCCTGTTCTACGAGGCGCTGACCCTTTCGACCTACCCGCTGGTGGCGCACAAGGAGAACGCCGAGGCCAGGGCGGGCGCGCGGGTCTATATCGGCCTCTTGATCGGCACCTCGATCGGCTTCCAGCTGGTGGCCATCGCCTGGACCTGGGCGGCGGCGGGCACGCTCGACTTCACGCCCGGCGGCATCCTGCGGGACAGGATCGACCCCTCGATCCTGCCGGTCCTGCTGGCGCTCTACATGTTCGGGATCGGCAAGGCGGCGCTGATGCCGTTCCACCGCTGGCTGCCCTCGGCCATGGTCGCGCCGACGCCGGTGAGCGCGCTGCTGCACGCGGTCGCGGTGGTGAAGGCCGGCGTGTTCACGGTCCTGAAGGTGACGGTGTACATTTTCGGCATCGACCTGCTGGCCGAGACCGGGGCGTCGGACTGGCTGGTCTGGGTCGCGGCGTTCACCCTGCTGGCGGCGTCGCTGACGGCGATGTCCAGGGACAACCTGAAGGCCCGGCTGGCCTATTCGACGGTGAGCCAGCTCGCCTACATCGTGCTCGGCGCGGCGCTGGCGAGCGGCTTGGGCGTGCTCGGCGGCGCGCTGCACATCGCCACCCACGCGCTCGGCAAGATCACGCTGTTCATGTGCGCCGGCGCGATCTACGTCGCCACCCACAAGACCGAGATCAGCGAGATGCGCGGGCTGGGCCGGGCGATGCCCTTCACCTTCGGGGCGTTCTGCGTCGGCGCGCTGAGCATTATCGGCCTGCCGCCGCTCGCCGGCACCTGGAGCAAGTGGTATCTCGCGCTCGCCGCCGCCGACACGGGGATGCTGGTCGTCGTCGCGGTTTACATGGTCAGTTCCCTGCTCAACGTCGCCTACCTGATGCCGATCGTGGCGCGCGGGTTCTTCCGACCGGCGCCGGAGCCGGCGGCCCAGGCGGCGGGCGCCGCCGTTTCGCCGAGAGCCGGCGGGATCGCGGAGGCGCCGCTGCTTTGCGTGCTGCCGCCCTGCCTTACGGCGCTGGGCTGCCTGGTCCTGTTCTTCTACGCCGACGAGGTGGTCGCGCTCCTGCGCCCCATCGTCGAGGGGGCCGCGCCGTGACCGGCCCGGACCGCCGCCCGCCGGGGGAGAAGCCGCGCTGGCTCGACGACCCGGCCAATGTGCGCAAGGTCGTGATCGCGCTGTGCGCGATCTGCCTCGCGCTCTTCGTCGCCGACGCCTTCTACGAGAAGCATCCCCATTACGAGGCCGAGTCCTGGTTCGGCTTCTACGCGATCTACGGTTTCGTCGTTTGCGTCGGGCTGGTGCTGGCGGCGAAGCTCATGCGGGTCTTCCTGATGCGCGGCGAGGACTATTATGACCGCGATCGCTGACCTGCTCCTCCCGCTCAACCCCGGCGTGGCGCTGATCCTCGCCGGGCTGGCGGCGACCGCGCTGCCGGCGGCGGCGGGGCGCGTCGCCATCCTGGCGATCCCGCCGGTCCTCCTCGCCTACCTGTTCGGGGCGGAGCTCGGCGCCCACGCGCCGGTCGAATTCCTCGACTGGCGCCTCGAACTGTTCCGTCTCGACGCGCTGTCGCGGATTTTCGGGACGATCTTCCTGATTGCCGCCTTCCTCGGCAACCTGTACGCCATCGGCGACGACGCCGGCCGGTTGCAGCGCGGCGCGGCGCAGGTCTACGCCGGCAGCGCGCTGGCCGCCGTGTTCGCGGGCGACCTGATCACGCTCTTCGTGTTCTTCGAACTGGCGGCGGTGGCCTCGGTCTTCCTGATCTGGGCGCGGGGGACGGCGCGCGCGCAGGCGGCCGGGATGCGCTACCTGATCGTGCAGGTCGCGGCGGGGGTGGTCCTGCTGGCGGGCGTCCTGATCCATGTGTCGGCGACCGGCTCCATCGCCTTCGACCGGCTCGGCCTCGACGCGCCAGGCGGCTCCCTGATCCTGGTCGCCTTCGGGATCAAATGCGCCTTCCCCTTCCTGCACAACTGGCTCCAGGACGCCTATCCCGAGGCCACGGTGAGCGGCACGGTGATCCTGTCGGCCTTCACCACCAAGCTGGCGATCTACGCGCTGGCGCGGTCCTACGCCGGCACGGAGATGCTGATCTGGGTCGGCGCGGCGATGACCGCCTTCCCGATCTTCTACGCGGTGATCGAGAACGACCTGCGCCGCGTGCTGGCCTACAGCCTCAACAACCAGCTGGGCTTCATGGTGGTCGGCGTCGGCCTCGGCACCGAACTGGCGCTGAACGGCACGGCCTCGCACGCCTTCTGCCACATCCTCTACAAGGCGCTGCTGTTCATGAGCATGGGCGCGGTGCTGCTGCGCGCGGGCACGTGCAACGGCTCGGACCTCGGCGGGCTGTACAAGACCATGCCGTGGACGGCCGGGTTCTGCATCGTCGGCGCGGCGTCGATCTCCGCCTTCCCGCTGTTCAGCGGCTTCGTGTCGAAGTCGATGATCGTGACGGCGGCGGCGAACGAGGGGTATTGGGGCGTGTGGCTGGTCCTGCTGTTCGCGTCCGCCGGCGTGTTCCACCATTCCGGCATCAAGATCCCCTACTTCGCCTTCTTCGCCCACGACAGCGGCAAGCGGCCGGGCGAGGCGCCGCCGGCGATGCTGGCGGCGATGGCGATCACCGCCTTCCTGTGCGTCGGCATCGGCGTCTACCCGGCGCCGCTTTACGCGCTGCTGCCCTTCCCGGTCGATTACCACCCCTATACGACCTACCATGTGGTCAACCAGTTGCAGTTGCTGATGTTCTCGGCGCTCGCGTTCACGGTGCTGATGCTGACCCGCGTCTATCCGCCGGAACTGCGCTCGACGAACCTCGACACCGACTGGTTCTACCGCCGCGCGGCGCGGGACCTGGCTCTCGCCGCCTGGCGGGCGATCGACGCCGCCTACGGCGCCGCGACGCGCGCGCTGGTCGACATCGCCCGCTTCGTCATCGCGGACACGCGGCGCGGTTTCGGCCCGCTCGGCCCGTTCGGCCGCGCGATCCGCGTCGGCAACGGCGTCGCCTGGATCGCGGCGATGCTGCTGGCGGCGCTGCTCGCCGCCTACGCGGGCGGCTGAGGCGGCGCGCGGTGTGGCGCGGCGGCGCGAATGCCGCTAGGCTGGGCCGAGGGCCGGAGGCGCGCGCGGGAGGACGGCGGCGATGGACATGACCGGGGAGCACAGGATCGCCGCGCCGCGCGCCAGGGTCTGGGAGGCGCTGAACGATCCCGAAGTCCTGAAACGCTGCATCCCCGGCTGCGAGGCCGTGGAGAAATCGTCCGACACCGCCTTCTCGGCCAGGGTGATGGCGAAGGTCGGCCCGGTGAAGGCGCGGTTTTCGGGCGAGGTTTCGCTGTCCGACCTCGACCCGCCGAACGGGTACACGATTTCGGGCGAGGGCAAGGGCGGGGCCGCCGGCTTCGCGCGGGGCGGCGCCGAGGTCCGGCTGGCCGACGCCGGCGAGGGCGCCACCGTGCTCAGCTACAATGTCAACGCCCAGGTCGGCGGCAAGCTGGCGCAGATCGGCTCGCGCCTCATCGACTCCACCGCCAAGAAGATGGCGGGAGACTTCTTCCGGACCTTCGGCGAGATCGTCGAGGCCGGCCCGGCGGCCGCCGCCGACGGCGACGCGGCGGCGCCGGAACCGCATTCCCCCACCCAGCACGGAGAGCGCGCCATGGCCGGCGACAAGCATGTGGAAGAGAACGTCTACCCGAACACGCACTGGTCCGTCTGGGCCGCCGTCGCCTTCGCGGCGGTCGCGCTCGCCGTCTTCGTCGCCAACCTCTAGATCGCGCAACCGGGGAGGAAGCCATGGAAACCAGGGCCGCCGTCGCCACCGCCGCCGGCAAGCCGCTCAGCATCGAGACCGTTACGCTGGAAGGCCCCAGGCAGGGCGAGGTGCTGGTCGAGATCAAGGCCACCGGCATCTGCCACACCGACGAGTTCACCCTGTCGGGCGGCGACCCGGAGGGGATTTTCCCCTCCATCCTCGGGCACGAGGGGGCCGGCGTGGTGGTCGATGTCGGGCCGGGTGTGACCAGCGTGCGGAAGGGCGACCATGTGATCCCGCTCTACACGCCGGAATGCCGGCAGTGCAAATCCTGCCTGTCGGGCAAGACCAACCTGTGCACCGCGATCCGCGCGACCCAGGGCCAGGGCGTGATGCCGGACGGCACCAGCCGGTTCAGCCTGGGCGGCGAGACGCTGTACCACTACATGGGCTGCTCCACCTTCTCCAACTACACCGTGCTGCCCGAGATCGCGGTGGCCAAGGTGCGCGAGGACGCGCCCTTCGACAAGATCTGCTACATCGGCTGCGGCGTGACGACGGGCGTCGGCGCGGTGGTGAACACGGCCGGGGTCGAGGCGGGGTCGAACTGCGTCGTGTTCGGCCTGGGCGGCATCGGCCTCAACGTGATCCAGGGGCTGCGCCTGGTGGGCGCCGACAAGATCGTCGGCGTGGACCTCAACCCGGCCCGCGAGGCGCTGGGCGCGCGTTTCGGGATGACGCATTTCGTCAATCCGAACGAGGTGGAAGGCGATCTCGTCCCCTACCTGGTGGACCTGACGGGCGGCGGCGCCGACTACAGCTTCGAGTGCATCGGCAATGTCCAGGTCATGCGCCAGGCGCTGGAATGCACCCATCGCGGCTGGGGCGAGAGCGTGATCATCGGCGTCGCCGGCGCGGGGCAGGAGATTTCGACGCGCCCGTTCCAGCTGGTCACCGGCCGGGTCTGGAGGGGCACGGCCTTCGGCGGCGCCAAGGGCCGGCGCGACGTCCCGCGCATCGTCGACTGGTACATGGACGGCAAGATCGACATCGACAGCCTGATCACCCACACCATGCCGCTGGAGGACATCAACAAGGCCTTCGACCTGATGCACGCCGGCGAATCGATCCGCTCGGTGGTGATCTACTGACGGGGCGGCGGAAAGCGGGCGCGGCGCGGGCGGAGACGCGATGACGCAGGCCGCCCGCGCCGACGGGTCCGGCAATGCGATCGTCCAGGTCCGGGGCGACGGCAACACGGTCGTCGCCGGCCTGCCCCATCTCGCGCTGACGCGCAGCCGCGGCCTCCACCGCGAGGTCCGGACCGATCCCGACACCGGCCGGCCGCACGCGATCGACATCCTCCGCCCGTTCGCGCGCGCGATCCCCATGGTGGGACGCGCGCGGGAGACACAGGCGTTGGGCGACTGGCTGCGCCTCGACCGGCCCGTTTCCGTCCGCGTGCTGACCGGCGACGCCGGCATCGGCAAAACGCGCCTCGCCCTCGAACTGGTCGAGGAAGCGGCGGCGGAGGGCTGGCGCGCCGGCTTCCTGACCCGCGCCGAACTCGGACGGTTCCGAAGACAGCACAGCGTTGCCGAATGGGGCTGGAACGCGCCGACGCTGGCGGTCGTGGACTACGCGGCGGCGAGCGCGAAGGAGCTTGCCGGCTGGTTGCGCGAACTCGCCGAAAACCCGGCCTGGGAAGACGGCGGGGCGGGCCGCGTCCGCCCCTTCCGCCTGCTGCTGCTGGAACGGTCCGCCGCGGGCGGCAAGGGCTGGTGGGCCGAGGCGTTCGGCCAGGGCGCCGACGCGGCCGTGACGGAGCGAATGGCGGACCCGCCGGAACCCGTCGCCCTGGCGCCGCTCGACGATCCGGGCGACCGCCGCGCGGCGTTGGCGGGCGCGCTGGAGGCGCTGGAGACCGGGTTGTCGCTTCCGGCCGCAGGGGAGGACCCGGAGTTCGACCGCCGCCTCGCCGGGACCGCCTGGGCCGGCGCGCCCCTGATGCTGGCGATCGCGGCGGCGACGGCGGCGCGGTCCGGCCTGGCGGGCGTCCTGGCCATGGGGGAGGTCGAACTCGCGCGGATCGTCGCCGAAACGGAACTGGCGCGCATTCGCAGGGTCGCGCCGGGTCGGGGCGCGCCCGCCGGACTCGCGCCCTTGCTGGACCATGCCGCCGCCGTGGCGACGCTGTGCGAGGGCCTGACGGCGGACGAGGCGCGCGCGGCGATCGCGCGGGAAGCGGAGGCGCTCGGCTACGCGCTCCCGGCCGGGCCGGCGGCGTTGCGCGACGCGCTGGCCGTGGCGATGCCCGACGGCGCCGGCGGCCTCGCCCCGGTCGAGCCGGACTTCGTCGGCGAGGCGCTGCTGCTCGCGGTCTGGGGCGGGAAGGAGCACGCCGGCCCCGCCATCGCCCGCGCCCACGGGCAAAAGCCGGGCGCGGTCATGCACACCGTCCTGCGCGCCTGCCAGGACTACCCGGTCCGAGGCCGCCGCGAACCGCTTGACTGGTTGACGGTCGTCCGCGAAGAGCGCTCCGGCGATCTGCAGGCTTTGGTCGAAATGGCGAACGCGCTACCCGAACGCACGGTGGAACTGCGCGAGTTCGCGGCCGGTTTGACCGAGGAGATCGTCTCCGCGCTTCGCCCACTTGCCGCCACGGACCCCGACGCTTTCCGGCCCAATCTGGCGGCTTCCCTCAACAACCTGTCGAACCGGCTTTCCGATCTCGGGGACCACGGACCGGCGCTCGAAGCGATCCGGGAAGCGGTGGCTGTCTACCGCGAATTGGCGGCGGACCGGCCCGACGCTTTCCGGCCCGATCTGGCGGGTTCCCTCAACAACCTGTCGGTTCATCTTTCCGCTCTCGGAGACCGCGAAGCGGCGCTCGAAGCGATCCGGGAAGCGGTGGTCATCCGCCGCGAATTGGCGGCGGAGCGGCCCGACGCTTTCCGGCCCGATCTGGCGGGTTCCCTCAACAACCTGTCGGTTCGTCTTTCCGCCCTCGGAGACCGCGAAGCGGCGCTCGAAGCGATCCGGGAAGCGGTGGCTGTCTACCGCGAATTGGCGGCGGACCGGCCCGACGCTTTCCGGCCCGATCTGGCCATGTCCCTCAACAACCTGTCGAACCGGCTTTCCGGTCTCGGAGACCGCGAAGCGGCGCTCGAAGCGATCCGGGAAGCGGTGGCCATCCGCCGCGAATTGGCGGCGGAGCGGCCCGACGCTTTCCGGCCCGATCTGGCGGCTTCCCTCAACAACCTTTCGGGTGATCTTTCCAATCTCGGAGAGCACGAGGCGGCACTCGAAGCGATCCGGGAAGCGGTGGCCATCCGCCGCGAATTGGCGGTGGAACGGCCCGACGCTTTCCGGCCCGATCTGGCGACTTCCCTCAACAACCAGTCGGTTCATCTTTCCAATCTCGGAGAGCACGAGGCGGCACTCGAAGCGATCCGGGAAGCGGTGGCCATCCGCCGCGAATTGGCGGTGGAACGGCCCGACGCTTTCCGGCCCGATCTGGCGGCTTCCCTCAACAACCTGTCGGTTCATCTTTCCGGTCTCGGAGACCGCGAAGCGGCGCTCGAAGCGATCCGGGAAGCGGTGGCTGTCTACCGCGAATTGGTGGCGGAGCGGCCCGACGCTTTCCGGCCCGATCTGGCCATGTCCCTCAACAACCTGTCGGTTCGTCTTTCCGATCTCGGAGACCGCGAAGCGGCGCTCGAAGCGATCCGGGAAGCGGTGGCCATCCGCCGCGAATTGGCGGTGGAACGGCCCGACGCTTTCCGGCCCGATCTGGCGGCTTCCCTCAACAACCTGTCGGTTCGTCTTTCCGGTCTCGGAGACCGCGAAGCGGCGCTCGAAGCGATCCGGGAGGCGGTGAGGACGCTGGAAGCGCCGTTTCTGGCGTTGCCACAGGGCCATGCCGAACACATGAGAGTTATCCTCGACACGTATGGCTCGGTGTGCGAGGCCTCGGGGCAACAGCCCGACGCCGCTTTGGTGGAGCCGATTGTCGAGGCGCTCGCCCGGTTGCGGAACTCGGACGAGCAAAGCGAATAGGAGAACCCGATGATCGAAATCGCAAACCTCGCAACCGCCGCGGTCGCCGCTTTGGCCGGCGAGATCGCCAAGGGGGCGGCGGGGCCGGTCGGGGCGTGGATCGGGCGGCGTCTGGGCGGCAAGCGGGTCGAGGACCTCGCCGCCGCGCCGGACGACCCGGCCGCGACCGAGGCTCTGGCGAAACGCCTGCGGGCCGAACTGGAGGCGAACCCGGAACTCGCGGCCGAACTCCGCGCGCTCCTCGACGGCAGCGGCGCGGCCCATGCGCCGCAGACCGCCACAGTCTCCGGCGACGGCGGCTCCATCGTTCAGGTTCAGGGCGAAGGGAACAGCGTAAACATCCGTTAACGGGGAAAACAGGCGACAGTTTCGCCCGTCTCCCGCCCCGCCCCCTTCAAACCCGCCCGGCCAGCGCCCGCGCGGCGAGTTCGAGGGCGCGGCGGGCGTCGCGTTCGAGGGCGGGGGCGTCGGCGGCGCGCCCGGCGGATGTGACGGCCGGCCCCGGCCCGTCGGCGTGGAGCAGGGCGTTGCGCCGGCGCCGCAGCCAGGCGTAGCCGCGGCCGTGCCGGCGCTCGTTCAGCGCCGCGGCGCCGGCAACGCCGCCATCTCCCGCAAATCCGCCGCCATCCTCCGCGAACCCGCCGCCCTCCCCCGCCGTCTCCGCGAGTTCGGCGTCGAGCGCGGCCTGGGCGAGGACGAGCGCGGCGATCCACAGGCCGGCCGCGAAGGCGTCCGCCGCCTCCTCCCACAGCGCGGCGGCCTGGGGCGGCGGCGCGAGGCCCGCCCCGCCCGTCTCGCGCCGGACCGTCGCCGCGACCCAGGCCCGGCGTTCCGCCTCGGCCCGGCGCGCCCGCGCCCGTGTCTCCATCGCCGCCGCCCCCTTCCCGCGCATGACTCGGCGCCGGGGCGGGAGTATAGGTTCGCCCTCCCTCCCGCGGAACCGGCGGTCCGATCCGATGCCCACCACGCTCGCGGCCCTCGCGCCGGTTTTCGCGCTGATCCTGCTCGGCCACGGGCTGAAGCGGGCGCGCGTGTTCCCGGACACGCTGTGGGAGGGGATCGAGGCGCTGGTCTACCGGCTGCTGCTGCCGGCCCTGCTGATCGTCAAGCTCGGCGACACGGACCTGTCGGGCTTCGACGTGGCGCCGATGGCGGCCGCGATGGCGGCGGCGACGCTGGCCGTGGCGGCCGCGGTCGCGGCGATCCGGCCGGTCGCGCGGATCGGCCGGCCGCTCCACACCTCGATCCTGCAGGGCGCGATCCGCCAGAACTCCTACATCGGCCTCGCCGTCGCCGGGCCGCTCTACGGCGCGAGCGGGCAGGCGCTGGCGGCGGTCGGCATCGCGGCCGTGATCCCGATGGTGAACGTCATCTCGATGTGGTCGCTGGCCCGGCTCGGCCCCGGCGCCGCGCCGGGGATCGGGACCGTGGCGCGGCGGGTGGCGACGAGTCCGATCGTCGTCGCCTGCGCGATCGGCCTCGGGGCCAACGCCGCCGGGACGGGGCTGCCCCGCCTCGCCGCCGACACGCTCGACCTGCTGGGCCGGGGCGCGCTGCCGCTCGGCCTGCTCGCGGTCGGCGCGGGGCTGGATTTCGCGGTCGCGCGGCGCGCGGCGGGCGCGCTGCTGCTGAGCAACGGGTTGAAGCTGCTGGCCGTGCCGTCCCTGACCGCGCTGTTCTGCCACCTTGGCGGCGTCGATCCGACAGCCGCCGGCGTGGCGGTCCTGTTCGCCGCGCTGCCGTCGTCGGCCTCCTCCTACGTGATGTCGCGGCAGTTCGGCGGCGACCACGAGGCGATGGCCGCGATCCTGACGACGCAGACCATGATGGCGGCGGCGACCATCCCGGCGATGCTCGCACTGTTCGGATAACGGCTTGCCGGCGCCGGCCGCGGCCCCTAGGTTCCGGTTCGATGACCGCGCGGCCCCACATCCACGCCCCGCCCGGCCCGGCGTTCGGCTTCCGCCACCTGCTCGGGATCGAGGGCCTTCGACGCGACGACATCGAGCGGCTGCTCGACCTGGCGGATTCCTATGTGGACGCCGGCCGCCGCGGCGACAAGAAGCACGCGACCCTGCGCGGCCGCACGCTGATCAACCTGTTCTTCGAGGATTCGACGCGCACCCGCACCTCCTTCGAACTGGCGGGCAAGCGCCTCGGCGCCGATGTGATCAACATGTCGGTCGGGACCAGCTCCATCAAGAAGGGCGAGACCCTGATCGACACGGCGGCGACGCTGAACGCCATGCACCCGGACGCGCTCGTCGTGCGGCACGGCTCGTCGGGTTCGGTGCACCTGCTGGCGGCGAAGTCGAACTGCGCCGTCGTCAACGCCGGCGACGGCACGCACGAGCATCCCACCCAGGCGCTGCTCGACGCGCTGGCGATCCGCCGCCGGCTGGGCCGCGGGCTGGAGGGGCTGAACGTCGCGATCTGCGGCGACATCGCCCACAGCCGGGTGGCGCGCTCCAACATCCACCTGCTGTCGATCGTGGGGGCGCGGGTGCGCGCGGTGGCGCCGCCGACCCTGATCCCGACCGGGCTGGAGCGGCTCGGCGTGGAAATCCACCACGACCTCGCGCGCGGCCTCGACGGCGCGGACATCGTGATGATGCTGCGCCTGCAGACCGAGCGGATGGCGGGCGGCTTCGTGCCCTCGATCCGGGAGTACTACCGCTTCCACGGCCTTACCCGCGAGAAGCTCGACCGCGCGCGGCCGGGCGCGCTTGTCATGCATCCGGGGCCGATGAACCGGGGCGTGGAGATCGATTCCGAGGTCGCCGACGACATCGACCGCAGCCTGATCCGCGAACAGGTGGAGATGGGCGTGGCGGTGCGGATGGCGTGCCTGGAGGCGCTGGCCGGGCCGGACGCGGCGGCCTGGCCGGCGAACCGCTGAGCCGCCGGCGGACGGACGCGATGGCCCGCGCGATCTACCGCAACGCCCGCCTGCTCGACCCCGCCGCCCGGCTCGACGCGCGGGGCGCGGTGCTGGTCGAGGACGGGCGGATCGTCGACGCCGGCCCGCATGTCTTCGTGGACGCGATGCAGGAGGACATCGCCGTCGTCGATTGCGGCGGCAAGTGCCTCGCGCCGGGGCTGGTGGACATGCGGGTGGCGACGGGCGAACCCGGCAACGAGCACCTGGAGACGCTCGCCACCGCCTCGCAGGCGGCGGCGGCGGGCGGCGTGACGGCAATCGCGCTGCTGCCCAACACCGAGCCGGCGATCGACGACGTGGCGCTGCTGGAGTTCGTGGAGCGGCGCGCGGCCGAGGTCGGCCTGGTCTCGGTGCACAGCTACGCGACCGCCACCAAGGGCGCGCGCGGCGAGGAAATGTCGGAGATCGGCCTGCTCGCCGCCGCCGGCGCGCGCGGCTTCACCGACGGCCCGCGGGCGATCGCCAACGCGCGGACGATGCGCCGCCTGCTGTCCTACGCCACCGCCTTCGACGCGCTGATCCTCCAGCATCCCGAAGAGCCGGAACTGGCCCGGGGCGGCGCGATGAACGCGGGCGAGACGGCGACCCGCCTCGGCCTGCCCGGCGTCCCGGCGGAGGCGGAGGCGATCATGGTCGAGCGCGACCTCCGCCTCGTCGCGGCGACCGGCGGGCGCTACCACGCCTCGCGCGTGACGACCGCCGCCGCCATCGAGGCGATCGGGCGGGCGAAGGCGGCCGGCCTCCCCGTCACCTGCGACACGGCCCCGCATTATTTCGCGTTGTCGGAGGACGCGGTGCGCGACTACCGCACCTTCGCCAAGGTCTCCCCGCCGCTGCGTTCCGAGGCGGACCGCCGCGCCGTGCTCGCCGGGCTGGCCGACGGGACGATCGACGCCATCGCCAGCGACCACTGCCCGCGCGACCAGGATTCCAAGCGCCTGCCCTTCGACCAGGCCGCGCCCGGCGTGGTCGGGCTGGAGACGCTGCTGCCGATCGCGCTGGAGGCGGTGCACAACGGCGCGCTGGCGATGCTCGACGCGCTGGCGGCGCTGACCGTCCGGCCGGCGGACATTCTCGGCCTGCCGTCGGGCCGGCTGGCGCCGGGCGCGCCGGCGGACCTGGTGGTCTTCGACCCCGACATCGCCTGGCGGATCGACGCCACCGCGTTCCGGGCCAAGTGCAAGAACAGCCCGTTCGACGGCCGGCCGGTCCAGGGCCGCGTGCTGCGGACCGTGCGCGCCGGGCGCGCGGTGTTCGAGGCCGGCGGCGCCGGCGCGGCGGACGGGGGGTAGGCGGCCGATGCCCGATCCGCTGGGAGGGCTGGCCTACACCTGGCCGTTCTACGCGGCGGCCGCGCTGGGCTACCTGCTCGGCTCGATCCCCTTCGGGCTGCTGCTGGCGCGGCTCGGCGGGGCGGGCGACATCCGCGCCGTCGGCTCCGGCAATATCGGCGCGACCAACGTGCTGCGGACCGGGCGGCGCGGGCTGGCGCTGGCGACCTTGCTGCTGGACGGCGGCAAGGGCGCGGCGGCGGCGCTGCTGGCGGCGCGCTACGGGCCGGACATGGCGGTGCTGGCGGCCGGCGGCGCCGCGCTCGGCCACTGTTTCCCGGTCTGGCTCCGGTTCCGGGGCGGCAAGGGCGTGGCGACCGGCCTCGGCGTCCTGCTGGCGCTGGCGCCCGCCGTCGGCGCGGCCGCCTGCCTGGTCTGGCTCGCCGTCGCCGCGCTGTTCCGCTATGCCTCGCTGGCCTCGCTGGCCGCCTTCGCCGCCGCGCCGCTCCTCGCCTTCTGGCTGGCCGACCTCCAGCGCGCCGAACTGGCCGGGTTCGTCGCGGCGCTGGTCGCGTTCCGCCACATCCCCAACATCCGCCGCCTGCTCCGGGGCGAGGAAAGCCGGATTTCCCTGTCCCGCGGCAAGGGCGGCGCGGCGAAATAGCGCCCGCCCCCGAACGAACCGCACCGACGACGGAGCCGAACGATGCCGAGCCACGCGACCGACTCCCTCCTCTACGGGGCCTCTTTCGCCACGCCCGAATTCCTCGCCATCTTCGACGACGAGAACCGGGCGCGGAAATGGTTTGAGGTCGAGGCCGCGCTGGCGCTGGCCCAGGCGGAGCTCGGCCTGATCCCGGCCTGGGCGGCCGACGAGATCGCGGCCCGGGCCAGGGTCGAGAACGTCGACCTCGCCGAAATCGGCCGCGGCATCGCGGCGACGGCGCATCCCATCGTCCCGGCGCTGCGCGCTCTGGAGGCGATGTGCGCGAACGGCGCGGGAGAGTTCGTCCATTACGGGGCCACCACCCAGGACATCATGGACACCGGCATGGCGCTGCAGGTCAAGCAGGCCTGGCCCGCCATCCGGCGCGACCTCGACGCCTGCCGCCAGGCGCTGGCCGGGCACGCGCGGACCCACCGCTCCACCGTCATGGCGGGCCGGACGCACGGCCAGCACGCGCTCCCCATCACCTTCGGCTACAAATGCGCCGTCTGGGTGGACGAGATCGGCCGGCAGCTGGACCGCATGGCCGAGGCCGAGCCGCGCGTGCTCGCCGGCAACATTACGGGCGCGGTCGGCTCCATGGCGTCCTTCGGGCCGAAGGGGCCGGAGATGCAGCGGCGCGCGCTGGCCCGTCTCGGCCTCGCGGCGCCCGACATCTGCTGGCACTCGGCGCGCGACCGCATCCTCGAACTGGCCGACCTCGCGACGCAGATCGCCGGCACGCTGGGCAAGATCGCGCGCGAACTTTACATCCTCCAGCAGGTCGAGTTCGGCGAGGTGGCGGAGCCGCACCACCGCGGCAAGGTCGGAAGCTCCACCATGCCGCACAAGCGCAACCCGGCGACGATCGAGTTGTGCATCGCGCTCTCCCGCCTCGTGCGCGCCCAGCAGGCCGCGATCGCCGACGCGGTCCACCAGGAGAACGAGCGCTACACCGGGATGCTCAGGATCGAACTGGCGGCGCTGCCGGAGGCGATGGTTTACACCGGCGCGCTGCTCGCCAAGGCGCGTTTCGTGCTGGAGGGGTTGGAAGTGGACGCGGCCCGGATGCGCGCCAACCTCGACCTGCTGGGCGGCCTGCCGCTTTCCGAGCGGGTCATGCTGGCCCTGGGCGAGGCGATCGGCAAGCAGACCGCGCACGAGGTCGTCTACGAGGTCGCCATGGCCGCGTTCGAGGCGGGCGAACCGTTCCGCGACGCGCTGCTCGCCGACGGGCGCGTCTCCGCCCATCTCGACGCCGCCGCGATCGACGCCCTGCTCGACCCGGCCGGCTATATCGGCGAGTGCGAGGCCATTGTCGATGGCGTGCTCGCCGCGATGAAGCCGGTTCCGCCGGACTGACGCCGCCGCGCGCCCGAAAAACCGCCCTGGCCCTTCCATAGCTCTCGCGGAAGCCGGCGCTCTCGGATGGCGCCGGCGCGGCGGAGCGGTTATGCTCCGGGGGATCGGACCCCGGGCCGTTCCGCCGGTCACGCGACCGGGAGGCATGGATATGAGCGCGGAATTGTGGGCCATCGTCGGCGTGGGCGCCGCTCTCGCGGGATTGATCGTGAACGGCCAATTGGCCGCCAACCGCCGCATGGATCGCCTGGAGGACGGCATGTTCCGGCTCCGCGACGATGTCGGCGGCTTGCGCGAGCGCATGGCGAAAGTCGAGGGGGCGCTCGACAGCCTGTGCGAACGCATGGGGCGGGTCGAGGGAGCGCTCGACGGCCTGCGCGAGCGCATGGCGCGGTTCGAGGGGGCGCTCGACAGCCTCCGCGAGCGCATGACGCGGGCGGAAGGATTGCTCGATCCCCAGAGCGAGGCCGTCGCCGCGCGCCGGGCGGATACGGCCGACTGACCGCCGAAATCGGCGCCGCCCCGCCGCCGCGCGCCCGAAAAACCGCCCTGGCCCTTCCATAACCCCGGCGAGGGCCGGGATTTCCCCGGTCCGGCCGGAAAGCGGGGAGGATCGCGCGATGCCATCGGAACGGGAACGGATCGACCGCTTGCGGTTGATCCGCACGGAGAATGTCGGCCCGATCACCTTCCGCCACCTGCTGGCGCGTTTCGGGAGCGCGTCGGCGGCGATCGACGCGCTGCCGGGGCTGGCGCGCCGCGGCGGGCGGGCGCGCCGCCTCGCGGTCTGCCCGCGCGACCGGGCGGTCCGGGAGATGGAGGACAACGCGCGCGCCGGCGCCGAACTGGTCCTCCTCGGCGACGACGCCTACCCGCCGCTCCTCGCCGCAAGCGAGGACGCGCCGCCGGCGATGTCGGTCGCCGGGCACCCGCATCTCCTCGCGCGCCGGACCGTCGCCATCGTCGGCGCCCGCAACGCCTCGGCCAACGCGCGCTCCTTCACGCGCGCGATGGCGCGGGAGCTGGGCGAGGCCGGCTACGCGGTGGTCTCCGGCCTCGCGCGCGGGATCGACGCGGCGGCGCACGAGGGGTCGCTGGCGACCGGGACCGTCGCCGTTGTCGCCGGCGGGATCGATGTCGTCTACCCGCCGGAGCACGCGGAATTGCAGGCCCGTATCGCCGCCGAGGGCGCGGTCGTCGCCGAGGCCCCGATCGGGGCGACGCCGATGGCCCGGCACTTCCCGTCGCGCAACCGGATCATCGCCGGCCTGTCGCTCGGCGTCGCGGTGATCGAGGCGACGGCGGGTTCGGGTTCGCTCATCACCGCCCGATTCGCGGCGGACCGGGGGCGCGAGGTCTTCGCCGCGCCCGGCTCCCCGCTCGACCCGCGCGCCGCCGGGACCAACCGGCTGCTGCGCGACGGCGCCAACTGGGCCGAGAGCGCGGCGGACATTGTCGAGGTCCTCGCCGCCGCCGGCGTGGAGGACCGGCGGGAGGACGGCTACCGCCCCGCTCCCGCGCCCGAAACCCCGGCCGGGATCGGGCCGAAACAGCGGGACCTGGTGCTGGGCCTGCTGGACGTCGCCGCCGTGCCGGTTGACGAAGTGATCCGCGAGTGCCAATTGTCCCCGCCGGTCGTGGCCGTCATCCTGCTCGAGGCCGAACTCGCGGGGCTGGCGGAGCGGCATCCCGGCAACCGGGTCTCGCGCCGTGTCGCGTAGGACCGCCGGGCGGCCGGGCGGAACGCGGAGCGTGGGACGGGCATGAAGGTCGTCGTCGTCGAATCGCCGGCCAAGGCGAAAACCATCGAGAAGTACCTCGGCGGCGGTTACCGGGTGCTGGCGAGCTACGGGCATGTCCGGGACCTGCCGCCGAAGGACGGCTCGGTGCGCCCCGAGGACGGGTTCGCCATGACCTGGCAGCCCTCGGCCCGCTCCGAGAAGCCGCTCGGCGAAATCCGCAAGGCGCTGCGCGGGGCGGACGAACTGATCCTCGCCACCGACCCGGACCGGGAGGGCGAGGCGATCTCCTGGCATGTGCGCGACGTGCTGGCGGAGCGGCGCGCCCTTGCCGGCGTGCCGGTGCGCCGCGTGGTGTTCAACCAGGTGACGAAATCGGCGGTGCTGGACGCCATCGCCAACCCGCGCGAACTCGACCAGGCGCTGATCGACGCCTATTTCGCGCGCCGGGCGCTCGACTACCTGGTCGGCTTCACGCTCTCGCCGGTGCTGTGGCGCAAGCTGCCCGGCTCGCGTTCGGCCGGGCGGGTGCAGTCCGTGGCGCTGCGCCTGGTCTCGGAGCGCGAGGCGGAGATCGAGGCCTTCCGGCCGCGCGAGTACTGGACGGTGGACGCCGCGCTCCGCGCGCCCGGCGGCGGCGCGTTTACGGCCCGGCTCACGCATCTCGACGGCAAGCGGCTGGACCGCTTCGCCCTCTCGAACGAGGCGGAGGCCCGGGCCGCGGCCGAGGCGGTGGAGGCGGCGCGCCTGCGCGTCGCCGGGATCGAGCGCAAGCGGGTCAAGCGCCATCCGCACCCCCCCTTCACGACCTCGACCCTGCAACAGGAGGCCTCGCGCAAGCTCGGCATGGGCGCGACCCGGACGATGCGCGTCGCCCAGCGCCTCTACGAGGGCGTGGAGGCGGGCGGCGAGGCGGCCGGGCTGATCACCTACATGCGGACGGACGCCGTGCAGATGGCGCCGGGCGCGGTCGCCGCCATCCGGGACGTTATCCGCGACGGCTACGGCGCGGCCTTCCTGCCGGACGCGCCGCGCGCCTACCGGACCCGCGCCAAGAACGCGCAGGAGGCGCACGAGGCGATCCGGCCGACCGATCCGGCCCTCCGTCCGCGCGAGGCCGCGCGCCATCTCGACCGCGACCAGGCCCGGCTCTACGAACTGATCTGGAGCCGCGCCGTCGCCAGCCAGATGGCCAGCGCCGAACTCGACCGGACCGCCGTGACCGTCGGGGCCGAGGACGGGAGCGTGGCGCTGCGCGCCGCCGGCTCCGTCGTCGCGTTCGAGGGCTTCCTGAAACTCTACCGCGAGGACCGGGACGACCCCGGCGGCGAGGGCGACGAGGAGGGCCGCCTGCTCCCGCCGCTGAAGGAAGGCGACCGGCCGGGGCGCGAGGGCGTGACGCCGGAACAGCACTTCACGCAGCCCCCGCCCCGCTTTACCGAGGCGAGCCTGGTGAAGCGGCTGGAGGAGCTCGGCATCGGCCGCCCCTCCACCTACGCCGCCATCCTGCAGGTGCTCCAGGACCGGGAGTATGTGCGCCTGGAGAAGCGCCGTTTCGTGCCGGAGGACCGCGGCCGGATCGTGACCGCCTTCCTCGCCAATTTCTTCGAGCGCTATGTCCAGTACAACTTCACCGCCGACCTGGAGGGCGAACTCGACGAGGTCGCCCAGGGCAAGCGGGACTGGCGGGCCGTGCTGGAGCGGTTCTGGGAGGCCTTCAGCGCCACGGTGGACGGGACCAGCGGCCTGCGCGTCTCCGAAGTGCTGGACCGGCTCGACAAGGACCTCGGCCCGCATTTCTTCCCCGACGGCCCCGACGGCGCGTCGAGCCGGGTCTGCCCGCGCTGCGGCGACGGCCGGCTCAACCTGAAGCTCGGCCGCTACGGCGCGTTCATCGGCTGCTCGAACTATCCCGAATGCCGGTTCACCCGCCAGTTCGCCGCGCCGGGCGGGACGGAGGGCGAGGACGGCGCGGGCGCGCCGGAGGAGCCGCGCCTTCTCGGAAACGACCCGGCGACCGGCCTGCCGGTGAGCCTGCGCAAGGGACCCTACGGCCTCTACGCGCAACTCGGCGAGGCCGGGCCGGGGAAATCCGGCAAGCCGAAGCGCGCCTCGCTGCCGAAGGGCCTCGATCCGGCCGACCTCGACCTGGAGGCCGCGGTCGGCCTGCTCGGCCTGCCGCGCGAGGTCGGCCCGCACCCGGAATCCGGCGAGCCGATCCTGGCCGGGATCGGCCGTTTCGGCCCCTACCTGAAGCTCGGCGCGGCCTACACCTCGATCCCCGCCGGCGGGGACCCGCTAGAGGTGCTGAGCATCGGGCTGAACCGCGCCGTGGACCTGATCGCGAGCAAGAAGGGCGGCGGTTCGGCGGCCCGGACGCTCGGCGAGTCCGGCGGCAAGCCGGTCACGCTGCGCTCCGGGCGCTACGGCCCCTATGTGCAGCTGGACAAGACTCGCGCCAGCCTGCCCAGGGGCGAGGCGCCGGAGGACATCACGCTGGAGCGCGCGCTGGAGCTGATCCAGGCGAAGGCCGAACGCGGCGGCGCGAACGGCAAGGCCGGGGCGACGGCCCGCAAGTCCCCGGCCAGGGCCGCGGCGACGGCGAAAACCGGGGCGAAGGCGAAAACCGGGACGAAGGCGAAACCCGGGGCGAAGACGACCGCGAAACCCGGGGCGAAGACCGGAGCCGCCGCGCCGGGCCGCGCCGGCCGGACCCCGGGCTGAAACGCCCCGCGCCGCGACCGGCGAACGGAGCCGCCATGCCGAAACCGGGACCGGAGGCCGCCCCCCGCCTGCCCACGCGGGAGCAGATCCGCGCCTTCGTCGAGCAAAGCCCCGGCCCGGTCGGGCGGCGCGACATCGCGCGCGCCTTCGCCGTGAAGGGCCAGGACCGGACCGGCCTGAAGCGCCTGCTGCGCGCGCTCGCCGAGGACGGGGAGATCGACCTGAAGCGCGGGCGCGAGCGCCCGGCGCCGGGCCGCCTCCCCCCGGTCGGCGTGGTCGAAATCCTGTCCGTGGACGACGATGGCGAGGCGGTCGCCCGGCCCGTGTCGGGCGTCGTGGAGGACGAGCGCGCGACGGTCGTCCTGCCGCACAGCGGGCGCGGCCCGGCCTTCGCCGCCGGCGACCGGGTGCTGGCGCGGCTGTCGCGCCTGGACGGGGATGTCTGGCGCGGCGCGGCGATGCGCCGGCTGGAGAGCGGCGCGCGGCGCGCGATCGGCGTGCTGGAGCGCGCGGCGGGCGGGCTGCGGCTGCGCCCCGCCGACGGGCGGCGCTCGGAAGAGGCGGCGATCGAGCCGGGCGGCGAGGGCGGCGCGGCGGCGGGCGACCTGGTCGCGGCCGAGCTTTTCCCACGCGGGCGCTTCGGCTTGCGGCGCGCCCGCGTGGTCGAGGTGCTGGCGCGGCGCGGCGCGGCCCGCCCGGTCAGCCTGCTCTGCATCCACGAGCGCGACATCCCGCACCGTTTCCCGGCCGAGGCGCTGGCGCTGGCGGACCGGGCGGCGCCGGTCGGGCCGGGCGGCGGGCGAACGGATTTGCGCGACACGCCGCTGGTCACCATCGACGGCGCCGACGCCCGCGACTTCGACGACGCGGTGTGGGCCGAGCCGGACGGCGCGCCCGACAATCCCGGCGGCTGGCGGCTGCTGGTCGCCATCGCCGACGTGGCGCATTATGTGCGGCCGGGCGACGCGCTCGACGCCGAGGCGCGCAAGCGCGGCAATTCGGTCTATTTCCCGGACCGGGTGGTCCCGATGCTGCCGGAGGCGCTGTCGAACGGGCTGTGTTCGCTGCGCCCCGGCGAGGACCGGGCCTGCCTCGCGGTCGAAATGCGGATCGACGCGGCGGGCCGCAAGCGCTCCCACCGCTTCCTGCACGGCGTCATGCGCTCGGCGGCGCGCGTGACCTACGAGGAGATGCAGGCCGCCCGCGACGGGGATGGCGGCGCCGCGGCGTCGGGGCTGGCGGAACTGGCGCGGCCGCTCTACGGCGCGTTCGGCGCCCTGCTCGCGGCGCGCCGCGCGCGCGGGGCGCTGGAGATCGAAATGCCGGAGATGGCGGTCGCGCTGGACGGGGCGGGCCGGGTCGCGTCGATCGAGCCGCGCGCCCGTCTCGACAGCCACCGCCTGATCGAGGAGTTCATGGTGCTCGCCAACGTGGCCGCCGCCGAGACGCTCGAACGCCGCCGGCGCGCCTGCGCCTACCGTGTCCACGACGCGCCCGACGCCGAAAAGGTCGAGGAGTTGCGCCGGAGCCTGGAGACCCTCGGCATCCCCTTCCCGCGCGGACAGGCCTTGCGGCCGGCCCTGTTCAACCGGGCGCTGGAGCGGGCGCGCGGCGCGGACTTCCAGGACGCGGTGAACATCCTGGTGCTGCGGACCCAGAGCCAGGCGGTCTACAGCCCGTTCAACATCGGCCATTTCGGCCTCGGATTGCGGCGCTACGCGCATTTCACCTCGCCGATCCGGCGCTACGCGGACCTGCTGGTCCACCGCGCCCTGATCGAGGCGCACGGTTTCGACGACGACGACGGCGGCGGCGGCGATGGCGGCGGCGGCCGACCCGAACCGGCGGACCTGGCCGAGGTCTGCGAGCATGTCTCGATGACGGAGCGCCGCGCGGCGGCGGCGGAGCGCGACGCGATGGACCGCCACGCCGCCGCCTACATGGCGGGCCGCATCGGCGAGGCGTTCGAGGCGGTCGTTTCGGGTGTCGCCCGGTTCGGCGCGTTCGTCTCGCTGGACGGCGGGCGGGCGGAAGCGCTGCTGCCGGCCTCCAGCCTGCCCGGCGGGCGTTACCGCCACGACCCGGAGCGCCACGAACTGGCGAGCGGGCCGGGCGGGTTGCGCCTGCGCCTCGGCCAGCGGCTGACCGTCGCGCTGCGCGAGGCCGATCCGCTGTCGGGAAAGCTGCTCGCGGACTATATCGGCGGCGGAGAGGCCGCCGGTCCCGGTTCGGGCCGGCGCGGCGGCGCGGGACGCCCCGCTTCGCCCGGGCCGCGCCGGCGGCGGGGACGGAGCCGGGGATGAACGCGCGCGCGGTCGGAGCCGTCGCCCGGGGGGCCGCGCGAACCGCGCCCGCCCTGGGGCTGTTCGCGCTCCTCGCGCTCCTGCTCGCGTCCTGCGCCCATCCGGCGGGCGGGGAGACGGAAGGCGCCTTCGCGCCCGAGCGGGCGGAGCGGGTCTTCTCCGCCGGCTTCGAGGGCGTGCGCCGCTACCATATCGACCCGCCGGACCTTCCGGCGCTGGCGCTGGCCGGGCTGAACGGCCTCGCCGCCATCGACCCGGCGCTGCGCGTCGAGCGCGCGGACGGGCGGATCGCGGTCTTCCGGCGCGGGGAGCCGGTCGCGCGCCTCGCCGCGCCGCGCGGCGAGATGTCGGCGCGGTGGGGCCGGCTCGCGGCCGAGGCGGTGGAGGCCGCCCGGCGCGCCTCCCCGCCCCTAGCGGCGGCCGGCCCCGAACGGATCTACGAGGCGGTGTTCGACGCCGCCTTCGCCACGCTGGACCGCTTCACCCGCTACCTCTCCGCCGAGGAGGCGCGGAGCAGCCGGGCGGGCCGCCGCGGCTATTCCGGGATCGGCGCCTCGATCGACGGGCGCGACGGCGCCTTCTTCCTGCGCGAGGTGTTCGAGGACGGGCCGGCGCGCGACGCGGGCCTCCAGCCGGGCGACCGCATCCGCGCCGTGGACGGCGCGCCGGTCGCGGACTGGACGCTGGCGCGGGTCGCTGGGGCCTTGCGCGGCCCGGCGGGGAGCGGGGTCGAGGTCGTGCTGTCGCGCGGCGGCGAGACCCTGCGCCGCCGCCTCGTCCGGCGCCGCGTCATCCGGCAGACGGTGTACGCGGAGGTCGCGGACGGCGTCGCGGTCCTGCGGGTGACGGGTTTCAACCGGCGCACGCCCGCGCGGCTGGAGGCGAGATTGGCCGAGGCGCTGCGCGAGACCGGCCCCGCGCTCCGGGGCGCGGTCATCGACCTCCGGGGCAACCGGGGCGGGATGCTCGACGAGGCGGTCGCGGCGGCGGACATTTTCATCGCCGGCGGGACGATCCTTTCCACCGCCGGCCGGCACGCGGACGCGGCGCGGCGCTTCGAGGCCAGCGCCGGCGACCGGGGCGAGAACCTGGCGCTGGCGGTGCTGATCGACAAGGACACGGCCTCGGCCGCGGAGGCGCTCGCCGCCGCGCTGCGGGACGGCGGCCGGGCGCTCGTCGTCGGCGCGCGCTCCCGCGGCAAGGGCACGGTGCAGCGCGTGCGCAAACTCCCCAACGGCGGCGAGACGAACATCACCTGGGCCAGGATGCGCGCGCCCTCGGGCCGGCCGCTGTCGCGCGACGGGGTGGCGCCCGCGGTCCGCGCCGCCGATCTCCGCGAAACCGCGCTCGACTTCGCGCTGCGCCTGCTGCGGGAGCCGGAACGGTTCCGCCGCGTCCTCGACGACCCCTCGCTCGCCGCCGGGCGCCGGCCGCCGGGGTAGCGCCGCCATTCGATCCTTGACACCGGGCCGCCGCGCCCTATGGTTCGCCTTCGAGGCGAAACGCAAACCCGGAGGGCGCGGGCCATGGCGAAACCGGCTACCGTTCTGATCAAACTCGTGAGCAGCGCCGACACCGGCCACTACTACGTGACCAAGAAGAACCCGCGCACGCAGACCGAGAAGCTGCAGTTCAAGAAGTACGACCCGGTCGCGCGCAAGCATGTCCTCTACAAGGAAGCCAAGATCAAATAGCGGCTTCCGCCGCGCGCGCCGCCCGCCGCCGGGCCGGCGCGGCGCGTCCGCCCCCCTCGTTCAGTCGCCGGCCGCGCGGGCGGCCGGGTCCTGTTGCGGCAGCGGAATGCCGCCGCCCCGCGTCGGGTCCGCGTAGGCCCCGCCGCGCGCCCCGCCCGCCTCCTCCAGCCGCCGGCCGGCCGATTTCACGACCGGGATGTCCGCGTCGGCCGGCTCCGCCATGCGCGGCTTGCGGGCCAGCGCCGCCTCGATATACGGGGCCAGCTCCTCGGCCTTGGCGGCCTCGCGCGCCGGCTCCGCCGCCTTGAAGGCGGGCATGATCTCGGCCGCGAACAGGTCCAGGCTTTCGAGGATGTGCCCGTGGCGGTTCTTGCCGTGCTGCTGGACGAAGATCATCTGGTCCATGCCGACCTCGGCGTAGCCCTCGAGGTGGCGGCGCACCTGGGCCGGCGTGCCGATGCCGCCGCGCCCGGCGTTGTCGGGCATGTTCTCGCGCAGCGTCTCGAACCGGCCCCAGATGTCGGTCCGGCCGGGCTTGTGCGCGCCGAAGGTGACGTAATGCGCCAGCGAGTAGCCGAAGAAGCGGAACCCGTCGAGGCCGCGACGGATCGCCTCCTCCTCGTCCGGGTGCACCGACATGGCCGAGACCGCCGCGACATTGGCGTTCACCGAATGGCCGATCGGCACGCACTCGTCCGACTTGACGATGCCGTAGTACTCCTCGATCCAGGCGCCGGCCTGCTCCGGCTCGACGAAGCCGAAGACCAGCGCGCCGACACCGGCCCGCGCCGCCCGCAGGATGCTCTCGCGCCGGGAGCAGCCCATCCACAGCGGCGGGTGCGGCTTCTGCATCGGCTTGGGCACGACATTGCGGCAGGGCATGGAGAAGTATTCGCCCTCGAAGCCTGGATAGGGCGTCATGGCGAGCATGTTGGCGGCCTGCTCCGTGCCCTCGCGCCACATGTCGGTCATGCGGTCCCGGTCGATGCCGAAGCCTTCCATCTCGATCAGCGTGGCGGATTCGCCGGTGCCCCAGTCGACCCGTCCGCGGCTCACCAGGTCCAGCGTCGCGATGCGCTCGGCCAGCCGGGCCGGGTGGTTGTAGCCCGGCGGCGTAAGCGTGACGCCGTGGCCGAGCCGGATGTTTTTCGTGCGCTGCGAGACGGCGGCGAGGAACACTTCCGGCGCGCCGGAATGGGAGTATTCCTCCAGGAAGTGGTGCTCCACCTCCCACACATAGTCGAAGCCGAGCCGGTCGGCCCGTTCGATCTGTTCGAGCGCCTCGTGGAACAGCCGTGCTTCGGTGTCCTCGTCCCAGGGTTTCGGGACCGGCAGTTCGTAGAACAGCCCGAACTTCATGGCGCGCCCTCCGTGGTCGTTCCGCCTTCGCGCGCCGACCATAGCAGCGCCGCCGGCCCGGCGCGAGCGCCGGGATCGGCCGGCCGGGGCGCGCGCGGCCGGACGGCGGTCACAACGCGCCGGCATAGGGCCGCAAGGCGGCGGCGGTCTCCGGAAGGCCCTGTCGAGCGAGGTTGTCGAGATAGGCTTCGGGAGTGTATGGCGGATTTTCCAAACGGCTTCGCACCCTGCGGATCGCTCCGAGAAAACCGGCGCGGTCCCGAACGAATTGCGCGGGCAGGAAATCGTCCGGTTTCGCGGCTTCGACGCCATGCGGACCGATCGCCGCGGCGGGAAAGTCCTTCACATTTCCGGTGACGATCACGCCGCAACCGCCCTCGATCGCCGCCGCGAGAACGTGCCGGTCGTCGGGGTCCGGGAGCGCAAGAAGCGGAATGCGCGCCTCGTAGCCGCGAACGAGCGCCCCGGAAACGGCCCGGTCCATGACATGGCGCGTGCGTTCGAGTTTCTCGCGCGAGAGATCGTTACGTGTCCTCGAAAGCGCGCCGATCCACTCCCGGTGAACTTCCGCCGACCATCTCGCCTCCAAAACGCGATCCACCGCCAGCTGCAGGAAAATATCGCGCACGAGAGCGGAATAGATGACATCCGCGTCGAGGAAGATTCTCACGGAAGGTCGTAACCCCACCTCATTTCCCGCGCCTCGCGGGTCAACCGGTCGAGGAGCTCGTTCGAACGCCGGTAGCTTTCCTCCTCCCGCGCGGCCGGGTCCGCCTTGCGCGCGGGGCGGGCGTCGCGGGGCCGCGCGGCGGCGAGGGGCGCCCCTCCGTCGAGCGTTCCGTCCACGCGCCGGGCCGAGGCCTTGTTGCCGGGCATGGTCCTGTCTCCTCCTCGATGTCCGCCGCGCCTCCACATGCGGGCCACGGCGAGTATATCGCGTCTTCGCCGCGCGCGCATCGTTTGTTCGACGTCAGGCCGCCCCCGCCGCCGCGCCGCTACAGCGCGGGGCCGGAGCGGATCCAGTCGGGGACCTCGCGTTTCAGGTGCTTGCCGTCGGAGAGGTCGCCGGCGAAGGCGCCGTCCTCGACGACGACCTTGCCGCGCATCACCGTCATCGTCGGCCAGGCGGTGACCTCGTGGCCCTCCCAGGGGCTGTAGTCGGCCTCGTGCAGGTCCTCCAGGCGCACCCGGCGGCGGATCGAGGGGTCGAGCACGGCGATGTCGGCGTCGCTGCCCGCCGCGATGGCGCCCTTGCGCGGATACAGCCCCATGATCTTGGCGGCGTTGGTCGAGACCAGGTCGACGAACCGCTCCAGCGAATAGCCGCGGACCGTCACCGTCTCGTGGTACATCACGCCCATCCGGGGTTCGACGCCGGCGTTGCCGCCGGTGGTGTCGTCGATGCGGTTGCCGGCGAGCTTGAGCCGCAGCGAGCAGCAGATCTCGTCCGTCGCCACCGCGTTGATCGCGCCGTCCAGCGTGCCGGCCCAGAGCTCCGCCTGGTCCGCCGGCGACTTGAGCGACGGATAGGTGTGGTAGATCTGGCCGTTCGGGCGCTTGTAGTCGTCGGAGTTGAACATCATGTACTGGTGCAGGGTCTCGCCGTAGATCGGCTGGCCCCGGGCCCGGGCCTCGCGCACCGCGCGCACGCCCGTCGCCGCGCTCACATGCATCATGTAGAGCGGCGTCTTCTCCGCCTCGGCCAGCCGGATGACGCGGCGGAACGACAGGTCCTCCGAAAGCGCGCTGTGCACCTCGGCGAGGTTGTGGAAGCTGACGCGGCCCTGGCGGATCAGCTTCTCGTACATGTGCATGACGAGGTCGTTGTCCTCGGCGTGGATCACGCCGAGGCCGCCCTCGCGCGTCAGGATTTTGAAGACCTCCCAGATGTCGCCGAAATGCACCATCCGGCCGGCGCGGTTCGGCGTGATGTTGGTGGTGAAAATCTTGACCGTGGGGTAGCCGTCCGCCAGCACGCCCGGCAGTTCGTCGAGCACCGGCGGCTCGATGTCGCCGAGCAGCATGACGTGGTAAGCGTAGTCGCAATAGCACTTGCCGGCCCAGTCGTCGTCGCGCCGGGCGATGACCTCGCGGATCGGGATCTCCTCCATCCGGGCGGCGAAGTCGATCAGCGTGGTGGTGCCGCCGAACAGCGCGGCGCGGCTGACCACGTCCGGCCCCTCGGTATAGGAGACCGAGCCGTCGGGCATCGGCATGTGCCATTTGCAGTGCACATGCGGATCGATCCCGCCGGGCGCGACGATCTTGCCGGAGGCGTCGACCTCGCGCCGCGCCTGGCCTTCCGGGATCGCGCCGGGGGCGGTCACGGCCGCGATGGTCTCGCCGGAGACCGCCACATCGTGCGTTGCCGCGCCGTGCGGCGTGACGACGGTTCCGCCGCGCAGGATCAGATCGAACATCGGCCCCTCCCCGGTTACAGGAATCGAAGTTTCGCGGCGGGCGCGCCCTCCTGTCCAGAGGCTTCCGCCGCCTCGGCCGCGACGATGGCGAGCAGCGCCTCGACCCAGCCCCGCGCGACGCCCTTGCCGATCAGCACGATGCGCGATTCGCGCGGCCCGTCCGGCCAGCGGTCGAGCCAGCGCATCGGGTGGAACACGTGGCGCACGCCATGGACGACCGCCGGCGTCTCCGGCGCCTCCGCCACCGCGACGATGCCCTTGGCGCGCAGCAGGTCCGGCCCCAGGGTCTCGGCGAGCGCCTGCAGGAACAGGGTCAGCGCGACCGCCGGAAGCGGCTCCGCGAAGCGCAGCGAGACCGAGGCGATGTCGCCGTGTTCGTGCCCATGCCCGTGTTCATGGCCATGCTCGTGCCCATGCCCGTGGTCGTGTCCATGGGCGCCCGGCCCGGAGTCCGGGAAGGCCCGGCGCGCCGCGGCGCCGTCGGCGTCCTCCTCCTCCGCGAGCAGAAGGGCCGGCTCGACCGCGCCCCGCACCGCGACGACGCGCCGCGCGTGGGGCGCGAGCGCCGACAGGCGCCGCTCGACCTCGGCCGTCCGCGCGCCTTCCATGTCGGTCTTGGTCAGCAACAGCACATCGGCGAGCGCGGCCTGGCTCCGGCTTTCCTCGCGCGCGTCGAGGGTTTCGATCCCGGCCACCGCGTCCACCGTCGTCACGATCCGGTCCAGCCGGACGAAGGCGCGCAGCGCCGGATCGACCATCGCCGCCTGGGCGATCGGCGCCGGATCGGCGAGGCCGGTGGTCTCCAGCACGATGCGGTCGATCGCGCGCCCCTCCCCGCGCTTGGCCGCGAGCCGCGCGACCGCCGCCGCGAGGTCGCCGCGCGAGGCGCAGCAGATGCAGCCGGTGCTGAGTTCGACCAGGTCCTCCTCGCTGGATTCGACCAGTTCGTGGTCGAGGCCGATCTCGCCGAACTCGTTGACGATCACGGCCGCGCGCGCCAGTTCCGGGCGGCGCAGCAGCGCGGCGATCAGCGTCGTCTTGCCGCTGCCGAGGAAGCCGGTGACGACCGTCAGCGGAACGGGGGCGCCGGCCGTCACGCCCCGTCGTCCCGCGCGAAGAAGACTCGGCCGCCCGGCCGTTCGGGACACAGCAGCCCGCGCAACCCCCGCAAGGCCGGCAGGACCGAGGCGTGCGCCCGCTCGCGCCGCCCCGGCGCGGCCACGCGCCAGACCGCCCCGAAGGGCTGTCGTTCGACGGAAACGATCGCGGCCTCCGCGCCGTCGCGCAGGAAGCGGCAGCGCGGCGCCGCGGGGTCGAAGCGCAACTCGGCCCCGCTCTCCCACGCCGCCGCGACGCCTTCCAGCAGCACCCGGAACCGCGCCGGCGGCACGGCGAGCGCGGAATCGGCGTCGCAAGCGCGGTCGGGGCCGGTGGAATCCTCGGCGCGCATCGGCTGTCTCCCTTCGGGCGGCGGCGCGGGCAGGGCAAGTGAAGCGCGCCGGCGGCTGGCGCGCAACCCCGACGGCCGGTATAGAGTGCGGCGAACCGGCGGGGAGGCGGAGCATGATCGTCGATGTGCGGACCTACAATGTGGTCCCGCGGAAGATGCCGGCGTATCTGGCGCTGTTCGAGCAATACGCGCTCCCGGTCCTGCGCCGGCATCTCGGGAACCCGCTCGGCTATTTCGTCGTCGAGCACGGGCCGCTGCACCAGGTGGTGCATCTCTGGGGCTACGAGGACATGGCCGACCTGGAGGCCCGCCGCATGGCCCGCGACGCGGACCCGGACTGGGCGGACTACCTGGCGCGCAGCGAGGGCTTGCTCGTCAGCCAGGAGAGCAAGCTGTGCCGGCCGGCCGCATGGTCCGGGATCAAGTGACCGCGGCCGCCGGAACGGCCCGCGCGGCGCCGGCCGGACCGGCCGCGACGATTTCGGCATCGGCCACGACGGGACGGTCGTCGAGGCGGCGCGGGCGCGCCGCCGCCTTCAGAGCCACGCCGCCTTGTGGGTTCCGAGCGGGACCGGCCCGGCCGCCCAGAAGGGCGGGGTTTCCGACATCTCCTCCGGCGGCTTTACGTGCAGGACTTCGCCCCAGGGCGAGTCGTGCGTCTCCAGCAGGTCCGCGATGTCGGCCTCTTGGGGGTCGCGGACGCCGAGGCCGTCGACCCGGCCCAGGCCGTCGATCCAGCGGCCGGTCTGGGCCAGCGAGACCCGGACGATCCAGGAGCCGCCCTCCTCCGCGCGGCGCTTCAGCGCCGTCATGGCGCCGAAGGCCGCGAGATAGCCGGTCGCGTGGTCGAGCGCCTGGCAGGGGAGCGGGCGCGGCGCCCCGGCCCCGGCGGCGACCATGCCCTCGTGCGCGATGCCGCTGGCGCTCTGCGTCAGGCTGTCGAAGCCGCGCCAGTTCCGCCACGGCCCGGCGCGCCCGTAGGCCGAGAGCGTCACGTAAACGATGCCCGGCCGCGCCGCCGCCAGGTCCTCCGGCCCGAAGCCGCGGGCCGCCAGCGCGCCCGGACGGTAGCCCTGGACGAAAATGTCGGCGCGCCGGGCCATCGCCCGCAGCGCCTCGCGCCCGGCCTCCCCGCGCAGGTCGAGGAAGGCGGACCGCTTGCCGAGGCCGGTGTCGATGACCAGCGGCTCCATGTACGGCAGGTGCGCCGCGCCGATCCGGACCACCTCCGCGCCGTGGGACGCCAGGGTCCGGCCGCAGACCGGCCCGGCGATCACCTTGGTGAGGTCGAGCACGCGGACGCCGGAGAGCGGCCGTGTCCCGCCGGGCGGCAACGGCGTCGGCGGCGCGTCCGCGATCCGTTCGATCTCCATCAGGGGAAGCCCGGCCACCGCCTTCGCCTGCGGGTGCGCGGCCCATTCCTCCGGCGAGCGGACCAAGGCGACGCAGAGCCGCTCCTCCCGGCAGCGCGTCTCCAGCGCCAGCCCGTCCCACCGGGCGACCGCGCGCGCCACCTCCTCCCTGTCCTCGGCGCAGCCGAGGATTTCCAGCACGCCCGCGCGCAGGTGCGGGAACTGGCAGTGGAGCTGGACCCACCTGCCGTCGCGGCTCCGGTAGGTCCCGGAAACGGCGGCCCAGCGCTCGGCCGGCGGGCGGCCCGCGACGCGGGTGAAATGCTCGCTGCGGAACGCGGCCGCCGCCGCGCGCATGTCGAGCGACACAGCCTGGCGGCGGCCGGTCCGCGCGCGCCAGACATCGGCGGCGGCGAGCGACGCCGCCCCGATCGTCGCCGAGGCCGCCGTCCCCACCCGGAAGATCGACGACAGGACCGGGTCGCGGCCCGTCAGCGCGATGTCGTTCAGCGCGTCCGGGTCCGCCCCGGCGGCGGACCGGAGATCGGCCAGTACGTCGATCGGGGCGGGGGCCGGGCGGTCCACCGGCGCCGGCCCCTCCCCCGGCGCGCGACTACTCGGCGGCCTGGGCCGTTTCGGCGGCGTCGGGCGCCTCGACGATGCGGGTCGCGAAATCGGCCGGCGAGACGATCTCCAGCACCTCGAAATCCTTCGAGCAGGCGATCTCGCGATGGCGGATGCCGGGCCGCTGGTTGATGCAGTCGCCCTTCTCGATCCGGCGCACGCCCTGGCCCTCGTACTCGAACTCGGCCCAGCCGTTCAGGACCAGGACGAACTGGAAGTCGCAGTCGTGGACGTGCCAGTGCTGCACTTCGTCCTTCTGCTCCTTGCCGTTGGCCTTGACGATATGGGCGATGTAGTCGCCCTTTGTCGCGGCCTTCACGCCGAGGTCGCGGTATTCGAAAATCTCCCGCAGCCCCTCGGTCCAGGTCGCTTCGCTCGCCTTGTCGTGCGAGAATTCCCAATTGTCCGTGTTCGACATCGTGCCATCTCCCGTCCGGGCGCGCCGTCCGCGCCTTCGCGGCGCGAGACTAGCATTTCCGGGCGGGCGCGGGTAAGCCGAAACCCGCGCCGCCGGCCGCCGCCGCCTATATGTCGAGCGAGACCCGCCGCTCCCAGTCGGACAGGTGCCGGGACCAGGCGTCCCACTCCGCCATCTTGAGGTTCACATAGGCGGCCGAGACCTCCTCGCCGAGCGCGGCCTTCAGCGCCTTGTCGCGGTCGAACAGGCGGATCGCGTCCAGCAGGTAGAGCGGCAGCTTGCGCGCGCCCCGGACCCGGCGGCCCTCGGCGTACATGTCGATGTCGAGCGGCCGGCCCGGCGAGACGCCCTGGGCGATCCCCTCCAGGCCGGCGGCGAGGCAGACCGCCGGCAGCAGGTAGGGGTTCGCCGCCCCGTCCGCCAGCCGGAGTTCGAACCGCCCCTCCTCCGGCACGCGGACCATGTGGGTGCGGTTGTTGCCCGACCAGGTGACCGTGTTCGGCGACCAGGTGGCGCCCGAAGCGGTCGCGGGCGCGTTGATCCGCTTGTAGGAGTTCACGATCGGGTTCGTCACCGCGCACATCGCCGGCGCGTGGCGCAGCACGCCGCCGAGGAAATGCAGCGCCGTTTCGGAAAGGCCGAACGCGCCTTCGGGGTCGTGGAACAGGTTGGCCGCGCCGTCCTCGTCCCACAGGGAGATGTGGATGTGGCAGCCGTTGCCGGTGAGGCCGGCGAAGGGCTTGGGCATGAAGGTCGCGCGCAGCCCGTGCTTTTCGGCGATGGACTTCGTCATGAACTTGAAGAAGGCGTGGCGGTCGGCGGTGACCAGCGCGTCGTCGTACTCCCAGTTCATCTCGAACTGGCCGTTGGAGTCCTCGTGGTCGTTCTGGTACGGCTTCCAGCCGAGCGCGAGCATCGCGTCGCAAATCTCGGAAATCGTGTCGTAACGGCGCATCAGCGCCTGCTGGTCGTAGCAGGGTTTCGGCTCGATGTCGCGGTCGTCGGAGATGGCGCCGCCGTCGGCGTCGATCAGGTGGAACTCCGCCTCGACGCCGCATTTCATGCGGTAGCCCAGCGCCGCCGCCCGCGCCAGCAGCCGCTTCAGCACGATGCGCGGCGCCTGTTCGACCGCCTTGCCCTCCATCGCCAGGTCGCCGGGAACCCAGGCGACCTCCGGCTTCCACGGCAGCTGGACCGCCGCGTCGGCGTCGGGGATGGCGAACATGTCCGGGAAGGACGGCGGCATGTCGAGATAGGCCGCGAAACCGGCGAATCCGGCGCCGTCCCGCTCCATCGCGCCGGCGGCCTGGGCCGGAACCAGCTTGGAGCGCTGCATCCCGCGCAGGTCGGTGAAGTTGAACAGGAAATAGCGGACCCCCCGCTCCTTGGCGAAGGCTTCGAGCTTGCTCATGGCCACGGTTCCCTAGCGCCCGGTCGCGTCCGGCGGCGCGGTCCGCCGGAACCCCTCTTGCTCCAGTCTCTCGATCAGGGCCTGGACGAGACGGGGATCGAGGTTCTCCGCGCGCGGCGCCGGCTTGTCCAGCTTGCCCTCGATCCGCGACACGCGCGTGTTCAGCTCCGCGATGTCCTCGCGGATCGCGGCGATATCCTTGCGCAGCGCCTGGATGTCGCCCTTGGCCTCGATTCGGTTTTCCCGCACCTCGCGGCGCAGGTCCGCGAACCGGTCGTCCGCGTGGAACCGGCTCTCCAGGACGATGCCGCCCAGGACCGCGGCGACGCCGAGGATGACCCAGAGTTCGTTCCTCGTCATGTGGACTCCCTTTCGTCTCCCGACCCTACCCCAACGCGCCCGCGCCCGCCACCGCGAACGCGCCGGCCTATGTCGTCCAGCCGGGGATCCAGCCGGTGCCGGCGAGCGGGACGCGCGCCATCGCGGCGGCCTCGACCGTAAGCGCGGCCAGGTCCTCCGGCTCCAGGTTGTGGACATGGCTCTTGCCGCAGGCCCGCGCCAGGGTCTGGCACTCCATGGCGAGCGTCGAGAGGTAGTTGCGCACCCGCCGCCCGCCCTCCTCCGGGTCGAGCCGGGCCTCCAGCGCCGGGTCCTGGGTGGCGATCCCGACGGGGCAGCGGCCGGTCTGGCACCTGTCGCAGGCTCCGGGCCGGACGCCGAGCGCCGCGTAGTCCTCCGGCCAGAGCGGCGCGTTGCAGTTGAGCGCCATCAGCGCCGCCATGCCGATCGACACCGCGTCCGCGCCGAGGGCGAGCGCCTTGGCCACGTCGGCCCCCGTCCTGATCCCGCCGGAGACGATGAGGCGCACCTTGCGGTGCATGTCGAGCTCCTTCAGCGCGTCCACCGCCATGCGGACCGCCGGGAGCGTGGGAATGCCGACATCCTCGATGAAGACCTCCTGCGTCGCGGCGGTGCCGCCCTGCATCCCGTCCACCACCACCGCGTCGGCCCCGGCCTTGACCGCCAGCGCCACGTCGTAGCCGGTGCGCGTCGCGCCGACCTTGACATAGACCGGCTTCTCCCAGTCGGTGATCTCGCGCAACTCGCGGATCTTGATTTCGAGGTCGTCCGGCCCGGTCCAGTCGGGATGGCGCGACGCGCTGCGCTGGTCGATGCCGGCGGGGAGCGCGCGCATCGCGGCCACCCGCTCGGTGATCTTCTGGCCGAGCAGCATCCCGCCGCCGCCGGGCTTGGCGCCCTGGCCGATCACAACCTCGATGGCGTCGGCCCGGCGCAGCTGGTCCGGGTCCATGCCGTAGCGCGAGGGGAGGTACTGGTAAACGAGGGTCCGCGACGCCTCCCGCTCCTCCTCCGTCATGCCGCCGTCGCCGGTGGTGGTGCTGGTCCCCATCGCGCTGGCGCCGAGGCCGAGCGCGCGCTTGGCGTTGGCCCCGAGCGCGCCGAAGCTCATGCCGGCGATGGTGATGGGAATGTCCAGCTTCACCGGCCTGGAGGCGAAACGCTCGCCGATGGTCACGTCCGTGCCGCAGCGCTCGCGATAGCCCTCCAGCGGGTAGCGCGAGACCGAGGCGCCGAGGAACACCAGGTCGTCGAAGGTGGGCAGCGGCCGTTTCGCGCCGGCGCCGCGGATGTAGTACAGGCCCTGGGCGGCGGCGCGCTGGATTTCGGCGACCACATGCGGCGGAAAGGTCGCGGAGGATCGGATCTGGCGCTCGTCGGTCATGTCGATGGCCCTCAATAGGCGCCCGCGTTGTCGACGCGGAAATGGTAAAGGCGGCGCGCCGAGCCGTAGCGCCGGAACGCCGCCGCGTCGCCCGCGATCCCGGCGCGCGCGAGCAGCGCCGCGACCCCCGCCGCGCGCGCGTCGTCCATGTCCTTCTCGACGCAATCCGCGCCCAGGCTTTCGACCGCGCCCAGCACGTAGAGTTCGGCCTCGTAGATCGAGTCGCCGAGATAGGCGCCGGCGTCGCCGCAAACGACCAGGCGGCCGGCCTGCGCCATGAAGGCCGACATGTGGCCCACCGATCCGCCCACCACGATGTCGATCCCCTTCATCGAAATCCCGCAGCGCGCGCTGGCGTCGCCCTCGATGGCGAGCAGGCCGCCGTGCCCGGTCGCGCCGGCGGACTGGCTGGCGTCGCCGGTCACGCGCACGAGGCCGGACATCATGTTCTCCGCGACGCCGGTTCCGGCGTTGCCGTGCACGACGACGCGCGCCTCCTGGTTCATGCCGGCGCAGTAGTAGCCGGCGTGGCCCCGGATCGCGATGTCCAGCGGCGCGGTCAGGCCGGCGGCGAGCGCGTGGCGGCCCCTGGGGTTCAGCACCTCGAACGCCGCCGCGGCCGGCGGGCCGTCGCGGCCCTGCAGGCGGCGGTTCAGCGCGCGCACCGGAACCTCGTCGAGGTCGATGCGCTCGACGGCGTTGCTGGCGCTCATGCCTCGCCCCAGGAATAGACGACGCCCGGCCCCGGCTCCCAGACGGCGGCGCCGTCCACGCCCGGCAGCCGGGCCAGCGCGCGGAACTCGGAGGCCATCGCCACCCAGTCGTCGGTCTCGGCCATCACCGCCGGCTTGCAGGCGATCGGGTCGCGCAGCACCGAGAACCCGCCGCGCGTGCCGACGGCGAAGGTGTAGAAGCCGTCGAGGTCCGCCAGCCCGGCCTCCAGCGCCTCGCGGATCGTCGCGCCCTGGGAAAGCCGCCATGTGAGGTAGCCGGCGGCCACCTCGCTGTCGTTCTCGGTCTGGAACCGCAGGCCCTGCTTGTCGCGCAGCCAGTCGCGCAGCCGGTGGTGGTTCGACAGCGAGCCGTTGTGGACGAGGCAGAGGTCGTCGCCGGTGTTGAAGGGATGCGCGCCGGCGACCGTCACCGCGCTTTCGGTCGCCATGCGGGTGTGGCCGATCATGTGCGTGCCGGCCATCCGCTCCACGTCGAAACGGGCCAGCACCTCGGCGGGCAGCCCGATCTCCTTGTAGATTTCCAGCGCCTCGCCGGAACTCGTGATCGCGAGGCCGGGCCGGTTCGCCTCGATCCAGCCGCGCAGCGCGGCGGCCGGGACGGGCGCGCGCAGGATGGCGTGGGTCGCCGCCGGCTCGGCCGAAACCGGGACGCCGAGCGCCGCCCCCGCCTCGCCGGCGAGCGCCGCCCAGTCGAAGCCGGGTTCGCCGGCGCGGAGCGTGACCTTGCCGCCGGCCTCGCCGTTCCCGCCGCCGCGGTAGACGGCGAAGCCGGCGCTGTCCGGCCCGCGTTCGGTCATCTCGACCAGCATCGGCGCGAACAGCGCGCCGATTCCGTCGCGCAGTTCCGGGTTCTTGGGCCAGAGGCCGACGATTCCGCACATTCCGCGCGCGCTCCCCGGTTCGCCGGCGCCGGCCATCCGGCGCCGCGCGATCCACTCTACGCCGAAACCGCCGCGGCGGGGCAAGCGACGGAACGACGCAAGGCGCCGCGCCGGGGCGGGCGCGGCCGCCGGCCCGCCTCAGGCGCCGGCGCCCTGCTCCCGCGTCTTCAGCAGGCGCACGCCCGGCCAGACCTCCGCCGTGTGCCGCAGGTGCCAGGCGTTGCGGGCGAGGAACACCGGCAGGCCGTCGTGGTCGCGCGCGAGGTCGCCGGGGTTGCGTTCGGCGAAGCGCGCGATCTCGGCCGGGTCGTCGGCCTCGATCCAGCGGGCGGTGTGGAGCGCCGCCGGCTCGAACCGGGCCGGGACGCCGTACTCCGCGCGGATGCGGTCGGCGAGCACGTCGAACTGCAGCGGGCCGACCACGCCGACGATCCAGTTCGCGCCGACATGGGTGCGGAACACGCGCGCCACCCCCTCCTCCGCCAGTTGCACGATCGCGCGGCCGAGATGCTTGGCCCGCATCGGGTCGGCCGGGCGCACCCGTTGCAGCAGTTCCGGCGCGAAGCTGGGAATGCCGGTAAACCGCAGCGCCTCGCCCTCGGTCAGCGCGTCGCCGATCCTGAGCGCGCCGTGGTTGGGAATGCCCACGATGTCGCCGGGAAAGGCCTCCTCGGCCAGTTCGCGCTCGCGCGCCAGGAACATCGTGGCGTTGTGGACCGAGACCCGCTTGCCGTCGCGCGTGTTCAGGAGCTTCATGCCGCGCCGGAAACGCCCGGAGCAGACGCGGGCGAAGGCCACGCGGTCCCGGTGTTTGGGGTCCATGTTCGCCTGGATCTTGAAGACGAGGGCGGAAACCTTCTCCTCCGCCGGCTCGACCGGGCGCGGCTCGGCGGGATGGGCGCGCGGCGCCGGCGCGTGGCGCGCGATGCCGCGCAGCAGCTCCCGCACGCCGAAATTGGCGATCGCGCTGCCGAACCACACCGGCGTGCGGTTGCCCTCCAGGTAGGGGCCGGACTCGAAGGGCGGGCAGAGCGCGCGGACCGTTTCCGCCTGTTCGCGCAACTCGGCGGCCGCGTCGGCCGGCAGCAGTTCGTCGAGCCGGGGGTCGTCGAGGCCGTCGCAGACCATGCCGGGATCGGGCGCGTCGTGGCTCCCCCGGCGCGTGAGCATCAGCCGGTCCTCCAGCAGGTCGTAGCAGCCGCGGAAGAGCTTCCCCATGCCGATCGGCCAGCTGGCGGGCGCGACCTCGATCTGCAGGCTCTGTTCGATTTCGTCGAGCAGTTCGAAGGGGTCGCGCGCCTCGCGGTCCATCTTGTTGATAAAGGTGGCGATCGGCATGTCGCGCAGGCGGCACACCTCGAACAGCTTGCGGGTCTGCTCCTGGATGCCGCGGGCGGCGTCGATCACCATGACGGCGGAGTCGACGGCGGTCAGGGTCCGGTAGGTGTCCTCCGAGAAATCCTCGTGGCCCGGCGTGTCGAGCAGGTTGAAGGCGCGGCCGTCGTATTCGTAGCTCATCACCGAGGAGGCGACGGAAATGCCGCGCTCGCGCTCCACGTCGAGCCAGTCGGAGCGCGCGCGCCTCCGGTCGCCCCGCGCCTTCACCGCGCCGGCGGCCTGGATGGCGCCGCCGAACAGCAGGAGCTTCTCGGTAAGCGTCGTCTTGCCGGCGTCGGGATGCGAGACGATCGCGAAGGTGCGCCGCCGCGCGATCTCGGCTTCGAGGCTCGCCATGGCCCTTCCCGCGTCGTTCGGAACGCCGGCCGTATAGGCCTTCCGCGCCGCGCCCGCAAGGCCCGGCCGGGCTCCGCCGAACCCCGCCCCCTCGCCGCGCGGCGGCTAATAGTCCTGCGCGTTGCACATTTCCCGCGTCGCCTTGTCTTCCCAGTAATCCGCCCAGTTGTAGATGCACCAGGCCGCCGTGTCGTCGGCGTCGTCGGGATCGCCGACCATTTCGATCGGGAAATACATTTTGGGCCTCGCCCCTTGCCATCCGATGTTTCGCACCCACGACGCGATAATGTTCGCGTAGGTCACCGTATAGTTTTTGGAATTGCATTCCGGCAAGCCGTCCGCCTTTTCCATGGTAACGAAGAAGTCGTCGTCGGCGCCCACGGAGATCGTGCAGATCGGGTCGCCCGCGTCGCCGTCGCCATCGACGGCGCGGAGCTTCAGCGAGAACGACAGGTTTTTCTTGCCGACGCAATAGCCGTAGCTGTCGTTGGAAATGGTTTCCTCGTTGCGTCCGAGCGCCGAATCGCCGCCGTCGATATAGACCTTGTAGTCCGACTTGGCAAACACGCAAGCGTACCCGGCATCCGCCGGCGCGGCGTCGAATACCGCCAACACGGCCGCGGCGGCGGCGCCGGCCAGGATGCGAAGAAACGGTCCGTTACGCATGTCGTCCTCTCCGAAGAAGTCCATCCCGGTCACGCTAAGGCGCGGCGCGCGCTCCGTCAATCGCTCGTCTTTTATCGCGTCTGGCGCGGCGCGCCTTCCATTGAGCGCCTTTCGATTGCGTTGGAGGAAATTGTCCGTGGCTCGATTGCATTTTTCGCGCGACGTTTTCGAGGAGGCGGCCGCCGTCCCGCGCGGCTGTTCTCCAACGGGCTTCGAGGCTTCCCCCGCGGGGGACGGTCCCGGACGAGCGCGCGACGGCGCGGGCGTCCACGACCGCGTTTACCGGGCCGCCGGGCGTGTCGGGAAAGGGGATCGGCCGCGCCGCCGGCGTCAGTAATCCAGCGACCCGCACCAGGTCAGGGTCGCCTGGTTGCTGGAATACGATGCGTAGTTGTAAACGCACCATGCCGGCGAATCGTCGGAGTCGTCGGGGTCGCCCACCATTTCGATCGGGAAGTCGATGTAGCTCCGCATCCAATAGGCGATGACCCCGCTAAACGTCACATCGAAAGAATAAGTCGTGCAGTCCGGCGCTTCGACGGTTCCCTTGGCGTCGATCCAGACGCGCTTGTCGGCGCCGATGGAGATTTCGCAAAGCGCGTCCCCCGCGTTGTCGTCCGCGTCGACCTCGCGAAGCTTGAGCGTGAAGGACTCGTTCTTCTTGCCCACGCAATAGCCCTGGTTGTCCTTGGAGATGGTTTCGTCGTCGCGCCCGACCGCCGGGTCCGCCGCGTCGATATGCACATCGTAGTCGGACTTCACCCGCACGCAGGCGTACCCGGCCTCCGCCGGCGCGGCGTGCGCCACCGCCAAAACGCCCGCGACGGCGGCGGCGGCCAGAACGCGAAGCAACGGTCCGTTACGCATGTTCTCCTCCCGGAAACGAGTCGCCGCGGCGCGTGGCGGCCGCGGAGCGGGATGCTATCGGCCGGCCGCGCCGCGAGTCAAAGCGAAACGCCGGCGGGCGGGCGTTCCCGGGCGGGCGCTCCCCCGCCCGCGCCTACATGTCGCGCGCGCGCTCGCGCAGCACGAATTTCTGGATCTTGCCGGTCGAGGTCTTGGGCAGCGGGCCGAACACCACCGTCTTCGGGACCTTGTAGCGGGCCAGCGTCTCGCGGCACCAGCGCACGACCTCGTCCTCCGAAAGGTCGCCGTGGCCCGGCGCGGGATCGACGAAGGCGCAGGGCGTCTCGCCCCACCTCTCGTCCGGCCGGGCGACCACCGCCGCCTCCATCACCTTGGGATGCTTGTAGAGCGCCTCCTCCACCTCCAGCGAGGAGATGTTCTCGCCGCCGGAGATGATGATGTCCTTCGAGCGGTCCTTGACCTCGGCGTAGCCGTCCGGGTGCACGACCGCGAGGTCGCCGCTGCGGAACCAGCCGCCGGCGAACGCCGCGTCCGTCGCGGCGCGGTTCTTGAGGTAGCCCTTCATCACCGTGTTGCCGCGCAGCGCGATCTCGCCGAGCGTCTCGCCGTCGGCCGGCACGTCCGCGCCCGTTTCGGGATCGACGACGCGGAACCCCTCCAGCGTCGGGTAGCCGACGCCCTGGCGCGCCATCCGCGACGCCTTCTCGTCGATTTCGAGGCCGTCCCATTCCGGCGGCCAGGCGCAGATCGCGGACGGGCCGTAGGTCTCGGTGAGGCCGTAGAGATGCGTCACCGCGAAGCCCATGCGCTCCATCGCGGCGATCACCGCGCTCGGCGGGGCGGCGCCGCCGGTGGCGATCTCGACCCGGTGGGCGAAGCGCCGCTTCGCCTCCTCCGGCGCGTGGACCAGCATGTTCAGCACGATGGGCGCGCCGCACATGTGGGTCACGCCATGCTCCTCGACCAGGCGGAAGATCGTCGGCGGATCGACGTCGCGCAGGCACACATGCGTTCCGCCCACCGCCGTCACGCCCCAGGTGTAGGTCCAGCCGTTGCAGTGGAACATCGGCAGCGTCCACAGGTAGCGGCTGCGCGAGTCGAGGCCGAAGGCGATGGCGTTGCCCATCGCGTTGAGGAAGGCGCCCCGGTGGTGGAACACGACGCCCTTGGGATCGCCGGTGGTGCCGGAAGTGTAGTTGAGCGCCATCGCCTCCCACTCGTCGGCGGGGCGCGGCCAGCCGGGGTCGGGGTCGCCCTCGGCGAGGAACGCCTCGTACTCCGTCCCCTCCGGGAGGGGGCCGGGCGGGGCGAGCGGGTCCTCGATGCCGACGACCGGCGGCGGCGGGTCCATGCGGGCCAGCGCGTCGGCGGCCAGCGGCGCGAACTCCCGGTCCACCATCAGCAGCCGCGCGCCGCCGTGGCCGAGGATGAAGGCGACGGAGGCCGGGTCCAGCCGGTAGTTGATCGCGTTCAGCACCGCGCCGGCCATGACCACGCCGTAATGCGCCTCCAGCATGGCCGGCGTGTTGGGCGCGAGGATGGAGACCGTGTCGCCCTTCCCGATCCCCCGGCGCGCCAGCGCCGAGGCCATGCGCCGGGCGCGCGCCAGGAAGTCGCGGTAGGACAGGCGCGCCGCGCCGTGGATTACGGCCGTCTTGTCCGGCCAGGTCGCGGCGGCGCGCTCCAGGAAATCGACGGGCGTCAGCGGCGCGTGGTTGGCCCGGTTGGCCGGGAGTCCCTCGTCGTATATGTTCATGCGCCGGTTCCCTTCGCGCGTGTCGGGGGGCCGCAACGGTTTCCGCGAATCGCGCGCCCGCGTCAAGGCCGCGCCGGCTCCGCGCCCGAGGGGGGATCGCCATGTTGCGGATCGACCTGTTCTCCGACGTGGTCTGCCCCTGGTGCTTCATCGGCAAGCGCCGCCTCGAACGGGCGATGGCGGCGCGGCCGGACACGCCGGTGGAGATCCGCTGGCGCGCCTTCCAGCTGAACCCGGACATGCCGCCCGGCGGGATGCCGCGCCGGCACTACCTCGCCGCCAAGTTCGGCGGGCCGGAGCGCGCGCGCCGCGTGTACGAGGCGATCGGCCGCGCCGGGGCGAGCGTCGGGCTGGACTTCGCCTTCGACAGGATCGAGCGCGCGCCCAACACCGCCGACGCGCACCGCCTGGTCCGCTGGGCCGGCGAAGAGGGCGCGGCCGACGCGCTGGTCGAGCGGCTGTTCCGCGCCTATTTCCTGGAGGGAAGCGACATCGGCGCGCGCGACGCCCTGCTGGCGGCGGCGGCGGCGTGCGGCCTCGACGCGGAGGAGGCCGGGCGGCGCCTCGAAACCGGCGAGGGCGCGCGGGAGGTGGCGGAGGAAAACCGCCTCGCCCAGCGCAACGGCATTACCGGCGTGCCCTTCTTCGTGTTCAACCGGCGCTACGCGGTCTCCGGCGCGCAGGAGCCGGAGGCGTTCCTGCCCCTGTTCGACCTCGGCCCGGAGGCGGAGCTCCAGCCGGCCGGGACGGCGGGATAGCGCCCGCCCCTACCCGGCGGCGAGCGCCGCCAGTTCGCGCATCAGCCCCGCGAGGCCGCGCACCCGGTCCTCCGGCCGGCCCCAGGCGCGGCGGCAGACCAGCCTGTGGTCCGGGCGCAGTTGCGACGCGCCCCGCTCGCGGCCGAGGAAATCCACCAGGCCGGAGGGGTTGGCGAAATCGTCGCCGTGGAAGGACACCACCGCCCCGCGCGGCCCGGCGTCCACCTTGCCGACGCCCGCCGCCTTGCAGGACTGCTTGATGGCGATGACCTTCAGCAGGTTGTCCACCTCCGCCGGGACCGGGCCGAAACGGTCCGCCAGTTCGGCGGCGAAGGCCTCGATCTCGTCCCGGTCGGCGAGCCGCGCCGCGCGGCGGTAGATGCCGAGCCGCGCCGCCAGGTCCGGGACGTAGGCCTCCGGGATCAGCACCGGCGCGCCGAGCGAGATTTGCGGCGTCCACTCCTCCTCCGGCCCGCCGGTCCCGTCGCCGTCGGCGCGCGCCGCGGTCACGGCCTCGCGCAGCAAGTGCTGGTAGAGTTCGATCCCGACCTCGCGCACCTGGCCGGACTGCTCCTCGCCCAGCAGGTTGCCGGCGCCGCGGATGTCCATGTCGTGGCTCGCCAGGCTGAAGCCCGCGCCGAGGCTGTCCAGCGTGCGCATCGCCTCCAGCCGGCGCTTCGCCGTCGGGTTCAGCGCCTTGCTCGGATGCGTGGTGAGGTAGGCGTAGGCCCGCGCCTTCGACCGGCCGACCCGCCCGCGCAACTGGTAAAGCTGCGCCAGGCCGAACATGTCGGCGCGGTGGACGACGATGGTGTTGGCGTTCGGGATGTCGAGGCCGGACTCGACGATGTTGGTGCAGAGCAGGACATCGAAGGCGCCGTCGCAGAACGCCGTCATCGTGTCCTCGAGTTCGCGGGCGGCCATGCGGCCGTGCGCGGTCCCGATCCGGGCCTCCGGCGCGAGGCGGACGAGCCGGTCGTGCACGCGCGGCAGGTCGTCGATCCGGGGGCAGACATAGAAGGTCTGCCCGCCCCGCGCGCGCTCGCGCCGGATCGCCTCGCGGATCGTCATGCCGTCGTAGGGCATCACGAAGGTGCGGACCGCCAGCCGGTCCACCGGCGGCGTGGCGATCAGCGAGAGGTCGCGCACGCCGGCCAGCGCCATCTGCAGCGTCCGCGGGATCGGCGTCGCGGTGAGCGTGAGCACGTGGATTTCGGCGCGCAGGGCCTTCAGCCGCTCCTTCTGCGCGACGCCGAAATGCTGCTCCTCGTCCACGATCAGCAGGCCGAGATTGTCGAACTCGACCGATTTCGAGAGCAGCGCGTGCGTCCCGATCGCGATGTCGCACGCGCCCGAGCGGATCGCCCGCCTCGCCTCGTTCGCCTCCGCCGCGCCGGTCAGCCGGGAAAGCTGGCGCATCTCGACCGGCAGCCCCGCGAAGCGCTCGGAGAACACCTGGAAATGCTGGCGCGACAGCAGCGTCGTCGGCGCGACCACGGCGACCTGGAACCCCTCCATCGCCATCGCCATGGCGGCCCGCAGCGCCACCTCGGTCTTGCCGAAGCCCACGTCGCCGCACACCAGGCGGTCCATCGGCCGGCCGCGCGCGATGTCGGCCAGCGTGTCGTCGATGGCGCGGGCCTGGTCCTCGGTCTCGGCGAAGGGGAAGCGGGCGCAGAACTCGTCGTAGAGGCCGGCCGGCGGCGCCACGCTCTCGACGACGCGCAACTCCCGCTCGGCGGCGACCCGGATCAACTGGTCCGCCATCTGCCGCAGCCGGTTCTTGACGCGCGCCTTGCGGGCCTGCCAGGCGACGCCGCCCAGCTTGTCGAGCACGGCCGCGCTCTCGCCCGAGCCGTAGCGCGACAGCACGTCGATGTTCTCCACCGGCACGAAAAGCTTGTCGCCGCCGGCGTAGAGCAGGCGCAGGCAGTCGTGCGGCGCGCCGCCGATGTCGATGGTCTCCAGCCCCTCGTAGCGCCCGACCCCGTGCTCCATGTGCACCACGTGGTCGCCGTCCGAGAGCGCCGAGACCTCGCGCAGGAACTCCTCGCCGCCGCGGCGCCGCCGCGGCGGCCGCGACAGGCGCTGGCCGAGGATGTCCGCCTCGGCGATGTACAGCACGCCCTCGGCCAGGAAGCCGCGCTCCAGCGGCAAGGTGGCGGCCGCGACGGTCCCTTCCGCGAGCGCGTCGATCCCGGCCGCGTCCGCGACCGTCTCGACCGGCCCGGCCCCGTGCTCGCGCAGCAGGCCGGCGAGGCGGTCGCGCGAACCGTCGGTGTGGGCGGCGATCGCGACCCGCTGGCCGGCGGCGCGGGCCTCGCCCGCCCGCGCCCGCACGGCGTCGTAGAGGTTCGCGTCCGGCCGCGCCCGGGCCCCGGCGAAATCGGCCCCCGGCGCCGCCCCGCCCGCGACCTCCGGCGCGCCGCCGCCGATGTCGGGCGAATCGAAGGGATGGAAGCGGTAGACCGGCCGCGCCGCCAGCAGGCCCTCCCATTCCGCCCGGCCGAGATAGAGCAGCTCCGGGGGCAGCGGCCGGTAGACCGCGCCGCCGTCGGGCCTTCCGCGCTCGCGCGCGTCGCGCCGCGCCGCGTGGTAGTCCGCGATCGCCTCGAACCGCGTCTCCGCGACGCCCTCCGCCTGGTGGTCGAGGCCGAAGGCGGCCGGTCCGGCGTGGTCGAACACGGTCTCCAGCGTCTCGTGGAACAGCGGCAGCCAGTGCTCCATGCCGGGGTGGCGGCGCCCCTCCCCCACCGCCTCGTAGAGCGGGTCGCCGGAAATGTCGGCCCCGAAATTGCGCCGGTAGCCGCGGCGGAAGCGCTGGATCCCCGCCTCGTCGAGCAGCAGTTCCGCCACCGGGCCGAGCCGGGCCGAATCGGTCGCGCCCATCCCGCGCTGGCTCACCGGGTCGAAGACGCGGATTTCCTCGATCTCGTCGCCGAAGAAGTCGAGGCGCAGCGGGTCCGCCGTGCCCGAGGGGAAGACATCGACGATGCCGCCGCGCACGGCGTACTCCCCCGGCTCGCGCACCGTCCCGGCGCGGATGTAGCCGTTGCCTTCGAGGAACGCCGTGACTCGCTCGACCGGGCATTGCGCGCCGGCCCGGAGCGCGAGCGCGGCGCCGTCGAAAAACGCGCGCGGCGGCAGGCGCTGCAGCGCGGCGTTGACGGTGGTGAGCAGCGCGAACGGCGTTCCCGCCGGCGCCTCCGCCAGCCGGGCCATGCCGTCCAGCCGCTGGCTCACGATGGCGCCGTTGGGCGAGGCGCGGTCGTAGGGCAGGCAGTCCCAGGCCGGGAGCCGGAGGACGGGCAGGTCCGGGTCGAAGAAGGCGAGGCCGCGGGCGAGCGCGTCCAGCCGCGCGTCGTCCCGGCACACATGCGCGTATCCCCCGTGCCGGCGGGCGAACCGCGAAACCAGCCGCGCGTCCCAGCCCTCGGGCGCGCCGGAAACCCGGACATCGCGGGCGGCGTCGTCCGGCGGCGCGATGTTTTCCAGCGCGTTATCCGGCAAACCTGAAGTCCCGGATCATGTCGAGCACATCGCTCCGATACGCCGGCGGCGGCCTCCTCCATGCCGGCGATCCACTTGAAGAGGCGCGGGTCCTCGATCTCCAGCAGCGCCTCGTAGGCGTCGAGCTGCGCCTCGCTCAACCCGTCCAGGCGCGCGCGCGCGAAGGCGCCGAGCAGCAGGTCGGTTTCCCGCGTGCCCGTATAGACGCTGCGGTAGAGCAGCTTCCCGCGTCGCGCCGCCGATGCGTCCGCCATTGCCGGCCCCCCGTGATCGCGCCTCGCGGAGAGGGTATAAATCGCCATCGGGCGGCTGTCAGCCCCGCCGCGCGGCGGACCGGCGCCCGCGCCCGTCGAGCGGAGCCACGCGATGCGCCCGCAGGTCCTCTTTCCGCTTTTCGCCGGGGTCGAGCGCCTGGAGGGCGTCGGCCCGCGCGTCGCCGGGCTGCTGCGGACGGTGGCGGGGCCGCGGATCGTGGACCTGCTCTGGCTGCTGCCGACCGGGATCGTGGACCGCCGGTATTCGCCGACCATCGCGGAGGCGCCGCACGGCGCCGTCTGCACCATCGCCGTCACCGTGCTGGAGCACCATCCGCCCCCCACCCGCCGGCGGCCCTATGTCGTGCTCTGCGCCGACGAAAGCGGCGTGATGGAGCTCGTCTTCTTCAACGCGCGCGCGGAGTACCTGGAGACGGTCCTGCCGGTCGGCGCGGCGCGCGTGGTGAGCGGCAAGGTCGAGCACTACAACGAGCGCCGCCGCATCGCGCATCCCGACCGGATCGCGACGCCGGAGGAGAGCGCGGACATCGCGGGCGTGGAGCCCGTCCACCCGCTGACCCAGGGCCTCGCGCCGCGCGTGCTTCGCCGGGCGATCGGGGGCGCGCTCTCCCGCCTGCCCGACCTGCCGGAATGGGGCGACCGGGCGCTGCTGGCGCGCGAGGGCTGGCGCTCCTGGGCGGAGAGCCTGCGCGCCGTCCACGCGCCGGAGAGGGCCGAGGACCTCGCGCCCGAAGCGCCGGCGCGCCGGCGGCTGGCCTACGACGAGTTGCTCGCCAACCAGCTCGCCCTCGCCGCGATGCGCCGCCGCCAGAAGCGCCGGCGCGGCCGCGCGACCGCCGGGGACGGGCGGCTCGCGGCGCGGGTCGAGGCGGCGCTGCCCTACGAACTGACCGAGGCGCAGCGCGAGGCGCTGGCCGAAATCCGCGCCGACATGGCCGACGGGACGCGGATGCTGCGCCTGCTGCTGGGCGATGTCGGGAGCGGCAAGACGGTCGTCGCCTTCCTCGCCATGCTGGGCGCGATCGAGAGCGGCCGCCAGGCGGCGCTGATGGCGCCGACGGAACTGCTGGCGCGCCAGCACCTCGACACGATCGGCCCGATGGCGGAGGCCGCCGGCCTGCGCGCCGCCCCGCTCACCGGGCGCGACAAGGGCCGGGCCAGGACGGTCGTCCTCGACGGCCTCGCGCGCGGCGACATCCACATCGCCGTCGGCACCCACGCCCTGTTCCAGGAGGATGTCGCCTTCGCCGACCTCGCCTTCGCCGTGGTGGACGAGCAGCACCGTTTCGGCGTGCACCAGCGCATGGCCTTCGGCGAAAAGGGGGCCGGCGTGGACATGCTGGTCATGACCGCGACGCCGATCCCCCGCACGCTGGCCATGACCGCCTACGGCGACCTCGACATCTCGCGGCTCGCCGGCAAGCCGCCCGGCCGCCGCCCGGTCGCGACGCGCGCGCTCCCCCTGCGCCGGCTCGACGATGTGGTCGCGGCGGTGGGGCGGGCGATCGACGGCGGCGGCAAGGCCTATTGGGTGTGCCCGGTGGTGGAGGAGTCGGAGGCGCTGGACGTCGCCGCCGCCGAGGAGCGCCACCGCCACCTGGCCGGCGCGTTCGGAAGCCGGGCGGCGCTGGTCCACGGCCGGATGCGCGCGGCCGAGAAGGACGCGGCGATGGAGTCCTTCCGCTCCGGCTCCGTCGACCTGCTGGTCGCCACCACGGTGGTCGAGGTCGGGGTCGATGTGCCGGAGGCGACCGTCATGGTTATCGAGCACGCCGAGCGGTTCGGCCTCGCCCAGCTGCACCAGCTGCGCGGCCGGGTCGGGCGCGGCGGCGGCGATTCGGCGTGCCTGCTGCTCTACCGCCCGCCGCTGGGCGAGGCGGCCCGCGCGCGGCTCGAAATCCTGCGCGAGACGGAGGACGGGTTCCGCATCGCCGAGGAGGACCTGCGGCTGCGCGGCTCCGGCGAGGTGCTGGGCACGCGCCAGAGCGGCCTGCCCGGCTTCCGCCTCGCGGACCTGGCGGCCCATGCCGACCTGCTGTCCATCGCCCGCGACGACGCCCGCGCCGTCCTGGAGCGCGACCCGGACCTCGCGGGCGAGCGCGGCCGGGCGCTCCGGGTCCTGCTCTACCTGTTCGAGCGCGAGGCCGCCGCGCGGTTCCTCAAGAGCGGCTGACCTCCGGCGGCGCCGCGGCCTCTTCCCCCTCCCCGCCCGGATCCGTTCCGCCGCCCGCGCCGCCCGCCTCGTCCTTGCCGCCCGCTCCGCCCTCGCCGTCGTCGTCCGGGAGCCGGCCCGGCCAGACCGTCGCCGCGCCGCCTTCGAGCACCCGGGCCGGCGGGTCGTTCCGCGCCGCCAGCGCCCGGTTCCCGGCCAGGATCGCGGGCCGGGCGCGCGCCTCCTCCGGCCTCGGGTCCGGCGGCGTGACGATGGCCGTGGAGACCAGCATCTTGAACCCGTCCTCCGAACTCATGTTCAGGTAGTAGAGGTCCTTCTTCGGCACGAACAGCAGGAAGCCCGAAGTGGGGTTCGGCGTGGTGGGGACGAAGACATTGACCAGGTCCGCGTCCACGACATTGCGCACCTCCCCCCTCGCCTCGCCGGTGACGAAGCCCATGGTCCAGATGCCCCGGCGGGGGTACTCCAGCAGCACGACATGGCGGAAGGCGTTGGCGTTCTGCGCCAGCACGGTCTCCATGATCTGCTTCACGGCGCCGTAGATGCTGCGCACGATCGGCATACTGGCCATCGCCTGCTCGCTGAGGCGCACCAGCCAGCGCCCCATCAGGCCGGCCGCCAGCCAGCCGATCAGGGTCAGCACGATAACGGCCAGCACCAGCCCCAGGCCCGGCAGCGGGATCGGCAGGTAGGTTTCGGGGTTGTAGCGGGCGGGGACCAGCGGCACGACCTGGTCGTCGAACAGCGAGATGATCCCCCAGGTGAGCCAGAGCGTGATCCCGATCGGCGCGGTGACCAGCACGCCGGCCAGGAGGTAGCCGCGCAGCCGCGCGAACAGCGACCGGCGCGGTCCCAGCGGCCGGCGGCGGCGCCGGCGGCGGCGGGACTTCCCGGTTTCGGCGTTGCTCTCCCACTGCACGTTTCGTCTCCGGCGGGCGGCGGCGGGCGGCGCGCGCCAGTTTACAGGATTCCGGGCCGCGCCGGGGCGGCGAATCCGCGCCGGCCGGCGGCGCGCGCTCCCGTCACGCGGCCCGCGCGCGTTCGCCGGCGGCGGCGTCCTCCAGCAGCATGTCCGACGCCTTCTCGCCGATCATGATCGAGGGCGCGTTGGTGTTGCCGGAGGTCACCGTCGGCATGATCGAGGCGTCCGCGACCCGCAGGCCCTCCAGCCCGCGGACCCGCAGCCGCTCGTCCACCACCGCCATCGGGTCGCGGCCCATCTTGCAGGTGCCCACCGGATGGTAGGTGGTCTCGGCCGTGCCGCGCACCCAGTCGAGCAGTTCGTCGTCGCCCTGGAGCGCGTCGCCCGGCGCGATCTCGGCGCCCCGGAAGCCGTCCATCGCCGGCGCGCCGATCCAGCGCCGCGCGAGCCGGAGCGCGGCCAGCAGCCTGGTCCGGTCGTCCGCCGTCGAGAGGAAGTTGAAGCGGATCTCCGGCGGCCGGGCCGGATCGGCCGAGGCGACATGGACGCTGCCCGTGCTCTCCGGGCGCAGCACATGCGTGATCAGGGTAAGGCCGCGGCGCTTGTCGATCTGCATGTTCGCGCCGACCAGGAACGCCATGACCGACATGCCGATGTCGGGCGACTCCAGCCCCTCGCGCGTGCGGGCGTAGGCGCGCAGCGGCCCGGCCGGCAGCGCGAGGAAACCGTCGCGGGCGACGGCGTAGCGCAGCGCCTGCCAGACCAGGCCGAGGCCGCGCGCGGTGTCGGAATAGGTGACGCCGGGGCGCGCCACCTCCCACTTCATGCGCGGCGCGTAGTGGTCGCGCAGGTTCTCGCCGACGCCCGGCAGTTCGTGGCGCGGCTCGATGCCGCGCTCGCGCAGCAGCGCCGGCTGGCCGATCCCCGAAAGCTCCAGCAGTTGCGGCGAGCCGATGGCGCCCGCGCTCAGCACGACCTCGCGGGACGCGCGCGCCTCCCGGACCTCGCCGCCGGCGCGGTAGCGCAGGCCGGCGCAGCGGCCGTCGGCGATCTCCAGGCGCTCGACCAGCGCGTTGGGGACGATTTCGAGGTTGCGCCGCCCGCGCGCCGGCTCCAGGTAGCAATGGGCCGTGCTCATGCGCCGCCCGCGCCGGATCGTCGCCTGGGTCATGGCGATGCCGTCCTGCGCGGCGCCGTTGTAGTCCGGGTTGCGGCGGATGCCGATCTGCTCCGCCGCCGCGAACAGCGCGTCGTAGAGCGGCCCGCCCTCGCCCGGATCGGTGACCTTGAGCGGCCCGTCGCGGCCGCGGTACTCGTCCTCGCCGCCGGCGTAGCTCTCCATGCGCTTGAAGAGGGGCAGCACGTCGCGGTAGCTCCAGCCGCGGTTGCCGAGCTGCGCCCAGTGGTCGAAATCGTGCGACTGGCCGCGCACGAACACCATGCCGTTGATCGAACTCGACCCGCCGAGCAGCTTGCCGCGCGGCACCGGGATGCGGCGGTTGGCGGACCCCTCGTCCGGCTCGGAGGAGTAGAGCCAGTTGGCGGCGGGGTTCTCGATCAGCCTGGCGAAGCCGACCGGGATGCGCGACCAGGGATGGCTCGCGCGCCCGGCCTCCAGGACCAGCACGCGGAACCGCCCGTCCGCCGACAGCCGGTGCGCCAGCACCGATCCCGCCGACCCCGCGCCCGCCACGATGTAGTCGTAGGTCTCCGCCGCCATCGCCGTTCCTCCCCGCCCCGGCCGCCGCCCGCGGCCGCCGGCGAACGGTAGGCCATTTCGCCCCGCGACGGAAGCGCGGCCGGCCCTAAACGCGCCATTCGGCGAGGTAGTCCGGGTCCATGTCGGCGAGGAACTCCCGGGCCGTTTCCCAGTAGATGTCGCGGATCTCGTCGATCGTGCGCAGTTCGGCCGGCTTCAGCGGGCGCCAGAACCGCGCCGGGACGCCGGCCCAAAGCTCGCCGGAGCGCACGACCTTGCCCGGCGCGAGCAGCGAATGCGCCGCCAGCATCCCCTCGGTCTCGATCGTGGAGCCGTCCAGCACCGTCGATCCCATGCCGACGAAAGCGCGCTCGTGCAGCGCGCAGGCGTGGATGACGCAGCCGTGGCCGACGGTCGCGCCGTCGCCGATGACGGTTCGCAGATGGGCCGGGCGGTCCACATGCACGACCGTGCCGTCCTGCACATTGGCGCGCCTGCCGATCCGTATCGCGTTGCCGTCGGCGCGCAGCGTGACGCCGTACCAGACGCTCGCCTCCTCGGCGATTTCGACGTCGCCGATTACGGCGGCGTTCTCGGCGACGAAGCAGGGGCCGAGCAGCCGGGGGCGCTTGCCCTTGTAGGGGCGGAGGACGGGACCCATCGCCGGCCCGCCGCGCCCGGCTCAGCCGATCCGCGCCGACAGCCCGCCATCGACCGGCATCAGGACGCCGGTCACATAGGCCGCCTCGTCCGAGGCGAGGAACAGCGCGGCGTTGGCCACGTCCCAGCCGGTCCCCATGCGGCGCAGCAGCGGCACCCGGTCGTGCCGGGCCTGGCGCACCTCGTCGCGGGCGACATTGCGTTCGCGCGCCCGGCGCTCGATCGCCATCGGCGTGTCCATCAGGCCGGGCAGGATGGCGTTGGCGCGGATGCCGTATTGCGCGTTTTCCGTCGCGAGGTGGTGGGTCAGCGTGTTCACCGCGCCCTTGCCGGTCTTGTAGGCCACCGTCTCGTGCGCGCAGGTCGAGGCGATGGAGGACACGTTGATGATCGCGCCCGACCGCCGCGCCCGCATGGCGGGGAGCGCGTGCTTGCAGGTCAGGAACATCCCCTTGACGTTCATCGCCATGAGGAAGTCCCACATGTCGGCGTCCATCCCGGCGGTCTCGCGGTCGCCCTCGGAGCGGCCGACATTGTTGTGCAGGATGTCGATCCGCCCGAACCGCGCGAGGCAGGCCTCGGCGATGGCCGCGCAGTCCGCCTCGACCGTTATGTCGGCGGCCTGGACGGCGCCCTCGGCCCCCGCCTCCTCGCAGAGCGCGAGGGTTTCGGCGGCGCGGTCCGCCTCCCTGTCCACCAGCAGCAGGCGCGCGCCCTCCTGCGCGAAGCGGAGCGCGACGGCGCGGCCGTTGCCGATCGTCTCGCCCGGCTGCTGGCCGGCGCCGACGACGACGGCGACCTTGCCCTCGAGCCGCATCGCCCCCTCCCGCCCCGGCGGGGCCTAGCGCTTGGAGAACTGGAAGCTGCGCCGCGCCTTGCGCTTGCCGTATTTCTTGCGCTCGACCACGCGCGAGTCGCGGGTCAGGAACCCGCCCTTCTTCAGCACCGGGCGCAGTTCCGGCTCGTAATGGGTGAGCGCCTTGGAGATGCCGTGGCGCAGCGCGCCCGCCTGCCCCGACAGGCCGCCGCCGGCGACGGTGCAGACGACGTCGTACTGGTCCTTGCGGCCGGCGGCCTCGAAGGGCTGGCCGATCAGCATCCGCAGCACCGGGCGGGCGAAATAGGTCTCGACCTCGCGCTTGTTGACCTGGATGCGGCCGAGGCCGGGCTTGATCCAGACGCGGGCGACGGCGTTCTTGCGCTTGCCGGTGGCGTAGGCGCGGCCCTGGGGGTCCAGCTTCGGTTCGGGCGGCGCCTCGGCCTCGGCCTCCTCGCGCCTGAGCGCGCCGAGCGCCTCCAGGCCAACCGGGGCGCCCGCCGGCGCGTCCGCGCCCGCTTCGGTCGAGAGGGACATGGCTACCTCTTGTTCTTCGGGTTCATCGCGGCGATGTCGAGCGTTTCCGGCTGCTGGCCGTCGTGGGGGTGGCCGTCGCCGGCGTAGACGCGCAGGTTGCCCATCCGCTGGCGGCTCAGGGGGCCGCGCCCCATCATCCGTTGCACCGCCTTCTTGACCACCCGTTCGGGATGCGCGCCGTCGAGGATTTTAGCCGCCGTGCGCGACTTGATGCCGCCGGGATAGCCGGTGTGCCAGTAGTAGGTCTTGTTCGCCCGCTTGTCGCCGGTGAGCCGCACCTTGTCGGCGTTGACGACGACGATGTTGTCGCCGCAGTCCATGTGGGGCGTGTAGGTCGGCTTGTGCTTGCCGCGGAGGTAGGTGGCGACGATCGAGGCGAGGCGGCCGAGCACCACGCCGTCCGCGTCCACCAGCCACCATTTCTTCTCGATGTCGCTCGGTTTGGCCGAGTAGGTCCGCATGTCCTTACCGCCTCGCGTTCGCGCCGGAGCCGCGCGGCGGCGAGACGCCCCGGCGCGGACCGCGCTATAAACCCCGCGGGAGCGCGCCCGTCAAGGGGGAAATAGAGAGGCGCGGCGGCGGGAGCGACGCTCCGAAGCGCCGAACCCAAGCCGCGCCCCGGCGGGCCTACCGCCGGGGTTCCGGCGCCTCGGCCATCGCCGCCTCGTACTCCGCGATCCACGCCTCGGCCTCTTCCGCCGTGTAGGGAGGCTCGGTAATCGCGCCGCTGTATTGGAGATCGGTCGCCGGCGCCGGCGCGTCGGGCAAGCATTTCGGAGCGGGTTCGCTTTCGTATGCCGCCCCGGTAAGAACGCTTTCCTTCCCGACCCGTTCCCGCATGTGCTGGGCGAAGGACAGGTCGCGGAACACCAGGTGGGAATTCGCCCCCCGCAGGCTTGCGTTCCCAAGCTTCGCGAGCTGGAATTGCGCCCCGTAAAGGCACGCCCCTTCCAGGCCCGCGTCCCTCAGGTCCGCTTCCCGCAAGTCCGCTCCCCGGGAAAACCCGCAACCGAGGCGCGCCCCTTGCAGTTGCGCGCCCGCAAGGTCCGCGCCTCGCAGTTGCGCGCCGCGAAGGTCCGCCCCCCGCAGTCGCGCGCCCCGGAGGTTCGCCCCTTGCAGCCGCGCGTCGCGCAGGTCGGCCCCCTGCAGATGCGCGTCTTCGAGGCGGGCGCCGGAGAAGTCGGTTTCCCGAAGGTCCGCGCCCTGCGCGCGCGCCTCCTTCAGGTCGGCCTGCCTGAACCGCGTGCCCCGGAGATCGGCGCCCTCCAGATGCGCGCCCCAGAGGTCGGCGCCGTCCAGATTTCTTTTCCGCATCTTGAGGCGAAGGCCCTTGAAGGTCTCGTGGCCTTCCATCGTGAGGACATTCAGAATGGTCTGAATGTCCACCGGCAGTTCTGGTTTAGTTGTCGTCATCCCCGTCCTCCGCGCCGCCGGCGTCCCGGCGCTCGTGAGCGTACAGGATTTCGTGCGCGATTTCCCTCAACTCCGGCGCGTCCCGCGCCAGCCGTTCGAGTTCGAGGGCGCCGCCGGCGCGCACCGTCGGCGATCCGTGGCCCAGATGGTCGATAGCATTTTTCAGCCGCTCCTGCAGCTGTCCCTTCTCCGCGTTCCGGTTCGCCTCGGCCTGCGCTTGCGCCGCCTCCGCCATCGCCTTCGCGCGCCGGTCGGCGAACACGGCCCCGAGCGCCAGCAGCACGCCGCCCATGGCGATGCCGAGATACTCCAGGAAGCGCCGCTCGGTCTCCTCGTCGAAGACGGCGAAAACCCAGGGCGGCCTGGAGCCGAGGACGAACACGCCGAAACAGACCAGCGCGACCAGACCGAAGCAGAGCGACCGGACGAGCCAGCGCCCCTCGCCGCCCTTCTTCTCCGCCACCGCCGCGCCCTCCGCTCGCCGCCCGCGCCCCCTACATCGTCAGCACGATCTTCCCCGCGTACTCCCGCGACAGCAGGGCGCGGAAGGCGTCTTCGGCGCGGTCCATCGGGAAGGTCGCGCCGATTCGGGGGCGGACCTTGCCCTGGCGGAACAGGTCGGCGGCCCCGGCGACGAAACTTCCCCCATGCGCCGGGTCGCGCTCCAGGTGCGCGCCGAACACCACGCCGACGACGGAGATGTTCTTCACCAGCACCAGGTTCGCCGGCACCTGCTGGATGCGGCCCGACGCGAAGCCGATCACCAGCATCCGCGCCTCCCAGTTCACCGCCCGGATCGCCTGGTCGAAGGCGTCGCCGCCCACCGCGTCGTACACCACGTCCGCGCCCTTGCCGCCGGTGAGCGCGCGCACCCGGTCGCGGATGTTCTCGGCCTTGTAGTCGATGGCGTGGGCCGCCCCGTGCTCCAGCGCGACGGCGCATTTCGCCGGCCCGCCGGCGGCCGCGATCACCGTCGCGCCCATATGCGCGCCGATCTCCACCGCCGTCAGCCCGACGCCGCCGGCCGCGCCCAGCACCAGCAGCGTCTCGCCCGCCCGGAGGTTCGCGCGGTGTTTCAGCGCGAAGTTGGAGGTGCCGTACACCGTCGGGAAGCCGGCGGCGGTCGCGTCGTCCATGGCGTCGGGCACGGGGACGAGCCAGTCGCCGCGCACGACCGCCTGCTCCGCGAAGGCGCCGCCGCCCCGGATGAAGGCCATGACGCGCTGGCCGACATGCAGCGGGCGGCGCACCTCGGCGCCGATCTCCAGGATTTCGCCCGCCGCCTCCATGCCGGGGATAAACGGCGGGGCCAGCCGGTGCTGGTACTTGCCGGCGATCTGGAGCGTATCGGCGAAGTTCACGCCCGCCGCCCGCACCCGCACCAGCACCTCCCCGGGGCCGGGGCGCGGCGGCTCCGCCTCGCCCGCGCGCAGGACCTCCGGTCCGCCCAGTTCCGTGCAGAACACCGCCTTCATCGCCGCCTCCGTCCGTTTCGCGCGCGCCGCCGCGCCGCCATGCGTGGAAAACCGGCGCAAATCGACCATGCCCCGCCCCCGCGCGCAAGCCGCCGGCTTGCCCCGGCCGGGCCGGTCGTGTTCCATGGCGCCGTTCCGGGGGGAGGCATTACCGCGATGGAGATACGGCTCGACCGCCACGGCGCGCATATCGCGGTCGTCACCGTCGACAACCCCGCGCGCATGAACGCGATGACGCGGGCGATGCTGGCCGACCTCGCGGGGCTGTGGGACGAACTGGCGGCCGATTCGACGCGCTGCGTCGTGCTGACCGGGGCGGGAAGCCGCGCCTTCTGCGCCGGGGCCGACATTTCCGGCGATCTCAGCGCCGAGGACGACACGGCGGACACGATAAATCGCGCCCTGCTGAAGACGGAGGTCTTCCCCAAGCCGGTCGTCGCCGCCGTCAACGGCGATTGCGCCGGCGGCGGGCTGGAGTTGCTGCTGGCGGCCGACATCCGCGCCGCCGCGCCCCACGCGCGGTTCGGCCTGCCGGAGGTCCGGTGGTCGATCTACCCCTTCGGCGGCGCGACGGTGAAGCTGGTCCGCCAGATCGGCCATGTTCACGCGATGGACCTGCTGCTGACCGGGCGGCTGGCGACGGCGGCGCGCGCGGCGGAGCTCGGCCTGGTGAACGAGGTGGTCGAGGCCGGCGGCCTCATGGACTGGGCGCTGGAGAAGGCCGGGGCGATCGCCGCCAACAGCCCGTCCGCCGTCCAGGCGGTCAAGACGCAGGTCGCGGCGACGGAGGCCGAGCACGCCCGGTCCCGCGAGGCGATGGACCGGGAACTGGGCGCGGCCGTGCGCGCCGGCCCGCATTTCGCCGAGGGCGTGGCGGCGTTTCGCGAAAAGCGCCGCCCCGTCTGGCGCGACGGCTGACCGGCGATGGCGCGGCGGCCCCGGGCGCGGACGCTCGGAACCCTGCTCGACGAGATGGCGGCGGCGCGCGGCGCGGCCGAGGCGATCGTCTGGCGCGACCGGCGCGTCTCCTGGGCCGAATGGCGGGACGAGGCGGAGACCTTCGCCGCCGCGCTGCTGGCGCTGGGGATCGAACCGGGCGACCGGGTGGCGGTGCTGCTGCCCAACCGGCCGGAATGGCTTGTCGCCGCCTTCGCGGCCGCGCGGATCGGCGCGGTGACGGCGGCGGTCAGCACCTTCTCGACGCCGCGCGAACTCGAATGGACGCTGCGCCATTGCGGCGCGTCGGCGCTGGTCGCGGTTCCGGGTTTCGCGGGGCGGGATTTCCTGGGGCCGTTGGCCGGGTTCCGCGCCGCCCTTCCCCGGCTGCGGAGCGTGGTGCGCGTGGACGGCGGCGAGGGCGACGGCGACGACCCCGCGGGCCCCGGGGGCGGCGACGCGCTCGCGTGGGAGGACGCGATGGCGCTCGGCGCCGGGAACCGGGAGGCGGCGGCGCGCGCGCCCGGCCCCGGGCCCGGGGACATCTGCTACATCCTCTACACATCGGGATCGACCGCCGAGCCGAAGGGCGTGACGCTGGCGCACGGCCATGTGCTCGCCAACGGTTTCGACATCGGCGCGCGCCAGCATCTGACCGCGCGCGACCGGCTGTGGCTCGCCGTGCCGCTGTTCTGGTCCTTCGGCGCGGCCAACGCGCTCCCGGCGATCGCCACGCATGGGGGAACGGCCGTGCTGCAGGAGCGGTTCGAGCCGGCCGCGGCCATCGAGACGATCGAACGCGAGCGCTGCACCGTGTTCTACGGCATGGCGAACATGGCGCGCGCGATCCGCGCGCATCCCTCCTGGTCGCCGGACCGCATGGCGTCGATGCGCACCGGCCTCACCATCGGGACGCCGGCCGATGTTCGTTTCACGATGGAGACGCTGGGAGCGGACGAGTTGTGCAATGTCTACGGCTCGACCGAGACCTGCGGGAACTGCGCCGTGACGGACGGGCGCGACCCGGTGGAGGTTCGCCTGCACACCCAGGGCTTCCCCCTCCCCGGCATGGAGATTCGCGCGGTGGACCCGGAGACGCGCGCGCCGCTGCCCGCCGGCGCGGTCGGCGAACTCGCGGTTTCGGGATACACGACGCCCGGCTATTTCGATGCGCCCGAGGCGACCGCCGCCGCCTTCGACGCCGGGGGCCGGTTCCTGACCGGAGACCTCGGCCTGGTCGGGGCGGACGGGCGGGTGCGGTTCCGGGGGCGGTTGCGCGAGACGATCAAGACCGGCGGCGTCAATGTCGCGCCGCTGGAGGTCGAGACGGTGCTGGCGGAGCATCCCGATGTGCGCCAGGCCCATGTCGTCGGCCTGCCCGACGCGGAGCGCGACGAAATCGTCGCGGCGGCGGTGGAGGTCGCGCCGGGATCGGGTTGCGGCGCGGCGGCGCTGCGCGCCCATTGCCGCGAGCGCCTCGCCTCCTACAAGGTCCCGGCGGTCCTCGCGCTGCTCGCGGCCGGGGACATCCCGCGCACCGCGACGGGCAAGGTCCACAAGCCCGGCCTGCGCGACATGCTGGCGGGCAAGCGCGGATGAGCGGCCGGCCGGCGGCCCCGCCGGCCGCGCCCTACCCCCCGAAGACGACCTTCGGCAGCCAGGTCGCCATCGCCGGGAAGAACGCCAGCAGGACCAGCATCGACAGCTGGATTCCCACGAAGGGGATGATCCCCCGGTAGATCATGCCCGTCGTCACCTCCTTCGGCGCGACGCCGCGCAGGTAGAACAGCGCGAAGCCGAAGGGCGGCGTCAGGAAGGAGGTCTGCAGGTTGATGGCGATCATGATGCCGAGCCAGACCGGGTTCAGGTCCATCATCAGCAGGACCGGCGCGACGATCGGCACCACCACGAAGGTGATCTCGATGAAGTCGAGGAAGAAGCCGAGCACGAACATCACCAGCATCACCACCAGCATGGCGCCGAAGGCGCCGCCGGGCAGGCCGCTCAGGATTTCGTGCACGATGTCGTCGCCGCCGAAGCCGCGGAACACCAGCGAGAACAGCTGCGCGCCGATGACGATGCCGAACACCATGGCGCTGATGCGCACCGTCTGGGCGTTGACCTCGTGGAGCGTGCCGTCGCGGTAGACGCGGGCGAGGCTGACCAGCAGCCCCCAGGAGACGCCGGCGCAGGCCGCGATGGCGGCGACGATGCCGGCCCACTCCCCGGCCGAGATCACGTCGCGCGCGACGCGCAGGTCCACGTTGGCGGTGAGGACGAGCAGCAGGACCACAGAGGCGGCGGCCGTGTAGATCGGCAGCCCCCGGTCCGGCGCCAGCCGGTGCCCGCCGAGCAGCGTCGCCCCCGCCGCGCCGACCGCCGCCGCCTCCGTCGGCGTCGCCACGCCGGCGAGGATCGAGCCGAGCACGGCGACGATCAGCACCGCCGGGGCCACCAGCGCGTGCATCACGCGCGAGAACAGGCCGCCCGACGCGCCCTCCATCAGTTCCTCGCGCGGGATCGCCGGCCCGGCCTCGGGCCGCAGCCAGCTGATCACGCCGGTGTAGAGCACATAGAGGCCGACCAGCGCCAGGCCCGGCAGCAGCGCGCCGGCGAACAGGTCGCCCACCGACACCGGGTCCGGCGACCAGTTGCCGAGCGCGCGCTGCGCCTCCTGGTGGGCGTTCGAGATCTGGTCGCCCAGCACGACCAGCACGATCGAGGGCGGGATGATCTGCCCCAGCGTGCCGGAGGCCGCGATCGTCCCCGTCGCCAGCTTGGGGTCGTAGCCGCGCCGCAGCATGGTGGGCAGCGACAGCAGCCCCATCGTCACCACGGTCGCGCCGACGATGCCGGTCGAGGCGGCGAGCAGCGCGCCCACCACGCAGACCGAGATGCCGAGGCCGCCGCGCATCGCGCCGAACAGCGCGCCCATCGTGTCGAGCAGCTCCTCGGCGACCTTGGAGCGCTCCAGCATCACGCCCATGAAGACGAAGAGCGGGACGGCGATCAGCACCTCGTTGGTCATCACGCCGAAGATGCGGTTCGGCAGCACGCCGAAGAAAGAGAGCGAGAAAACGTCGAAGGCGTAGCCGGCCAGCCCGAAAAACATCGCCGCGCCGGACAGCGTGAACGCCACCGGGAAGCCGAGCATCAGGGCGCCGCAGACGCCCGCCACCATGACGGCGACCATCGCCTCCTGGCCGGTCATAGCAGGTGCTCCCCGAGGTGCTCCTCGTCCGGCGGCGCGGCCCCCTCGACGCCCAGCAGGAGGAAGACCGACTTGATCCCCATCGAGACGCCCTGGATCGCCAGCGTGGCGGCGAAGACCAGCATACAGGTCTTGAGCAGGTAGACGCCCTGGATGCCGCTCACCTCCACCGACCCCTCGAACACCGCCCAGGCGGCCAGCACATAGGGCCAGGAAACGATCCACACCATCGCGCAGACCGGCAGCAGGATGACGAGCACGCCGAACAGGTCGATCCACGCCTTGGCCCGGGGGCCGACATTGCCGTAGAGGATGTCCACCCGCACATGGGCGTTGTGCAGCAGCGTGTAGCCCGCGCCGACCAGGAAGACGATCGAGTGCATGTACCAGATCGACTCCTGCATCGTGAGGATGCTGAGGCCGAACACGTAGCGCATCGCCACCACGACGACCTGGACCGAGACCATGCCGAGCGCGAGCCAGGCGACGGCGCGGCCGACGGTCTCGTTCACGGCGTCGATGGCGCGCGCGAGGGCGGCGAGAAATTCCACGTCCTGTCCCCGTAAAACCGGGCGGAAGGCGGGGCCGGCGCGGAAGGCGCCGCGCCGGCCCGCGCCGGGGCCTCAGCCCCTGCCGTACTGGAAGGGCAGCGCGCGGGCGTTCACGAAGCCCTGCAGGCCGACCTTGGTCCAGCCGATCGCCTTGGCGCGGAAGGCGCGGTAGCTCTCCCACACCGCCTTGGTGGTGGCGTCGGTGTTGCCGACATCGTCCACCACCTCGCCGGAGATGCGGCCCAGCTCCTGGAGCAGCTCGTCGGGATACTTGTGCATCATCACGCCGTGCTCGGTGATCAGCTTGTCGAGCGAGGCCGGGCTGGCGCCGTCGTACTCCACGGTCTGCACGAAGCACTCGGCCTGCAGCACCGCCTCGATGATGCCCTGGTCCTGCGCGTCGAGGCTGTCCCAGAACTCCTTGTTGACCGCGTAGCTCGGGCTCGTGCCCGGCTCGTGGAAGCCCGGCCAGTGGTAGTTCTTGACCACCTTGTGGAAGCCGAAGGCGAGGTCGTGCCACGGGCCGACCCACTCCGTGCCGTCGATGGCGCCGGACTGCAGCGCGGGGAAGATTTCGCCGCCGGGCAGGTTCACCACCGCGACGCCGAGCGCGCGCAGCACCTCGCCGCCGAGGCCGGGCATCCGGAACTTCACGCCCTTGAAGTCGTCCAGCTTGGTGATCTGCTTGTTGAGCCAGCCGCCCATCTGCGTGCCGGTGGACGGGCCGATGAACGGCTTCATGCCGAACTGGGCGTGCAGGTCGTCCCACAGCTGCTGGCCGCCGCCGTACAGGATCCAGGCGTACTGCTCGCCCGCCGTCATGCCGAAGGGCACGGCGGTGAAGAAGTTGAACGCCTGCGACTTGCTGGGGAAGTAGTACTCGGCCGAGAAGTACATCTCGGCGTTGCCCTGCGAGACCGCGTCGAACACGCCGAAGGCGGGGACCAGTTCGCCGGCGTTGAACAGCTTGACCGTCACCCGCCCGCCGGTCGCGGCGGTGATCCGCGCCGCGACGCGGTTGGCCGAGGTGCCGAGGCCGGGGAAGTTCTTCGGGAAGGAGGTGACGAGCTTCAGCTCCTTGTGCCCGGCCGAGATCGCCGGCCGGGGAAAGGCCGAGGCCGCGGCGGCCGCCCCCGCGACGCCGGCGGCCGCGGCGGTTTTCATGAACGCACGACGTTTCATGCTGGTGTCCTCCGATGGTTGCGCGCCCTTTCGCGCGCCCGTTCGACCGCGCCGGCCGGGCCGTTCCCGGACCCGCCGCGCGGCGCCGGAAGCGAGCTTAGACGCCCCCGCGCGCCCGGCGCAACACGCCCGTCGCGCCGGGGCCGCCGGGGCGGGCCTCAATACGGCGTTCCGTCCTTGCGCGCGAAGCGCCAGCGCCCGTCCGCGCCCATGCCGGCCTGGATGTCGTCCAGCGGGTATTCGACGCTGTCGCCCTCCGTCCGGTCGCCGATCTCCAGCACCACCGCGTCGCGGTCCGTCCGGTTGACCAGGTGGTGCGCCTCGCCGCCCGCCGGGAAGCCGGCGCACATGCCGGGGCAAAGCGGCGTCTCGCCCGACGCCGTGACCAGCGTCGGTTCGCCCTCGAGCACATAGACCAGCTCGTCCTGGCGCGCGTGCGCGTGCATCAGCGCCGTCCAGCCGCCGGGCGCGAGCCGCGTCAGGTTCACGCCGAAATTGCGCAGGCCGAAGACATTGCCCAGCGCCCGCTTCTCCCGCTCCCCCGCGAGGGTGGCGAAGGGCTCCGGGTAGTTCGCCGATTTCGGCCGCGGCGCGACCTCGGCCGCCACGACGGCGGCGGGCTTGTCCTTGTCCATGGTCCTTTCCTCCCTTCCCTCCCCTCAGCCGTAGCTCTTCGACATGCCGGCGGCCGGGTCGGCGAAGGCGCCGTAGGGCGGGTAGGGGTAGCGCAGGCCGTTCTTCGACAGGTGCGCCATCCCCTCCACGCCGCGCGCGAACTCGTCCGGCGGGCAGGCCATCAGCAACTCGTCGTCCGCCACGCCGCCGTAGCGCCGCTCGGCGTAGCAGGGCAGCGCGAGGCTGGTCTGGCGCGTCGAGAGCGCGCGCCCCCAACTGTCGGCGCAGGCGCTCTCCCCGGTCACGGTGAAGTCGTAACGCCGGTACTCGTGGTATTGCAGGCCGTTGATGAACAGGATCATCTGCCCCGGCGAGGCGTAGAACAGGCAGATGTCCGGCGGGTCGAGCCGGCCGGAGCGCAGCGGCGAGGCCGCGAGGCCCGAGTAGCGGCCGGGCGCGACGCGCGGCATCTGTTCCTGGTGCGCGGCGGCGGCCTCGCGGTTGGAGAACCACACGCCGGTCATCTTCTCGCCCGAGGCGAGCGCCTCCGGCACGGGTTCGAGGCCGATATTGGCCCCGCAACTCGCGCCCGGCCGCAGGTTGTCCCGCACGATGCCGAGCGTGAAGCCGGCGGTCCGCACCTGCGTCGCCAGCTGGCAGGTGGTGAACATGAGGCCGTCGCCCGGCGTGCGCAGGCCGGGGATCGCGCGCATTTCGTCCGCGTCCTCGAACAGCTTCATCCCGAAGGGGATGGTGCGGATGCGCAGCATCTCGACCAGTTTTTCCGCCGCCTCGCGGATTTCGGCCGCGTTCGGCATCGCTTTCGCGTCGGCTTCGGCCATCTTTCCCTCTCCCCCGGTGCTATGCCGGCGATCCCGGCCGGGGCGCCCGGCGGGCGTCCTCGGCGACCATCGCCGCCGCCTTTTCGGCGATCATGATGGTGGGCGCGTTGGTGTTGCCCGTCGTCACCGCGGGCATGACGGAGGCGTCGACCACCCGCAGCCCGTCGATCCCGCGCACGCGCAGGCGCGAATCGACCGCCGCCATCGGGTCGTCCCCCATGCGGCATGTGCCGACCGGGTGGTAGATGCAGCCGCCCCGCGCCCGCGCGAAGGCTTCGAGGTCGGCGTCGGACTCGACCTCCGGCCCCGGAACGGTTTCGCGCGCGCTGTGGCGCGCCAGCGCCGGCTGGGCGAAAATCCGCCGCGTCTGCCGCATCCCGGCGAGCAGGACGCGCATGTCGCCGGGGTCGGATAGGTAGTTGGGGCGGATCTCCGGGGGCGCCAGCGGGTCGGGCGAGACGGCCATGACGGTTCCCCGGCTGGCCGGGCGGACCGGGCAGACCGCGACGGTCATCCCGGGTTCGCGCTCCAGTTCGCCGAAGCGGGTCTCGGCGTAGCTCGCCGGCGTGAACAGCAGTTGCAGGTCCGGGCTGGAGAGGCCCTCGCGGCTGCGCGAAAACACCATCGCGCTGGTCACGCCGAAGGTAAGCGCGCCCCGGCCGAGCAGCAGCCAGGCGCCGATCTCGCGCAGCAGGCGCGGCCCCCGGCTCGACTCGTTGATCGTCGCGGCGCCCGTCACGCGGTGGCCGATGCGCGCGACATAGTGGTCCTGCAGGTTCGCGCCGACGCCGGGCAGGTCGTGGCGGACCTCGACGCCGATCGCGCGCAGGTGCGCCGCCGGGCCGATCCCCGAGACCTGGAGGAGGTGCGGCGAGTTGACGGCGCCGCCGGAAACGATCGTCTCGCGCGCCGCCCGCGCCGAACGCTCCGCACCGCCCTGGCGCCAGGTCGCGCCGACGCAGCGCCCGCCCTCCAGGACCAGGCCGGTCGCCACCGCCCCGGTCTCGATCCGCAGGTTCGGGCGGCGTTTCGCGCGCGCGAGGAAGGTCCGCGCGGTCGAGGCGCGCAGCCGGCCCCGGCGCGTCATCTGGGAGTGGCCGGCGCCTTCGGGGTTCGCGCCGTTCAGGTCCGGGCTTCGCGGGAAGCCGGCCTGCCCCGCCGCCTCCACGAAGGCGTGGGTGAGGTCGAGGACGGTGCGGTAGTCCTCCACCTCCAGCGGCCCGCCCCGGCCCCGGTAGGCGGGATCGCCGCCGCCCCGGTAGTTCTCCGACTTCCTGAAGAAGGGCAGCACCTCCTCCCACGACCAGCCGCGGCAGCCCATCTGCGCCCAGCCGTCGTAGTCGGCGGGGTTGCCGCGCACATAAAGCATCCCGTTTATCGAACTGGAGCCGCCCAGCACGCGCCCGCGCGGCCAGTGGATGCGCCGGTTGCCCGTCCCCGGCTCCGGTTCGGAGGCGTAGTTCCAGTTGACGCGCGGGTTGTGCAGCAGCTTCAGGATGCCGGCCGGCACATGGATCATCGGGTGCAGGTCGCGCGGCCCCGCCTCCAGCAGCAGCACCCGCGCGCCGTCCTCGCTCAGCCGGTCGGCGAGCACGCAGCCGGCCGAGCCGGCGCCGACGATTATGTAGTCCGCCTCGATGTCCATGCGCCGCGCGCCCCGCCCCCGGCCCGCCTAGACCTTCGCGAGGACATTTTCGGCGAAACGGTCCATCGACGCGAGCGTCGCGTCGAGGCCGTCGGGCCTGGCAAGCTGGAACATGAAGGTCTCGACCCCCTGTTCGGCGAGCGCGCCGATGTCGTCGAGGATCGCGGCCGGGCCGCCGGTCATGATGTGGCGCGCGCCCTCCTGCGGCGTCTTCCGGTCCGCGGCCTCGTGGTCCCAGTTCGACCAGAAGCCGAGATGCAGTTCGGCCGGGTCGCGCCCGTGCTCGGCCGCCAGCTGTTTCAGCGCCGACAGGCCGGCGGCGTATTTCGCGGCGGTGTTCAGCGGGAAGGCCGGGTTGGCCCCGATCGGGAACCAGCCGTCGCCGAGGCGGACGGCGCGGCGCTTCGCCGCCGGGCTTTCGCCGCCGATCCAGAGCGGCGGATGCGGCTTCTGCACGGGTTTCGGTTCGAACTTCACATCCTTGAAACTGTTGTATTTCCCCTCGAAGTTTCCGGTCTCGCTCGTCCAAAGCTCCTTGAAGATGGCGAGGTATTCGTCGGTCACCCGGCCGCGCTCGCCGAAGGGTTCGGCGCCGATCGCCTCGAACTCCTCCCGCATCCAGCCGGCCCCGCAGCCGATCGTGACGCGCCCGCCGGAGAGCACGTCGATCGTCGCGATGGTCTTGGCCGTGTGCACCGGGTTGCGGTGCGGCACCACCATGACGGAGGAGAGGATGCGGATGCGCTCGGTCACGGCCGCGATCCAGGCCATCGCCGTCAACTGTTCGAGGCACGCGCCGTCCGGCGGGAACGGCGGCTCGCCGGTGTCGGAATAGGGGTAGAGCGGCTCGATGTTCCGGGGGATCACGATGTGGTCCGACACCGAGACATGGGAAAGGCCGAGCGCCTCGGCCCTGGCCAGCACGGCGCGCATCTCCGCCGGCCGGGCCAGCGGTCCGCGGGTGGGGAGTCCGAATCCGAATTGCACTGCTTCCTCCGTCGCTTGCGGGCGTTCCTTATCGCGGCCGGACGAGCGGGATCGTCTCGGTCCCGAACCGCTCCATCGCCTCCAGCGTCTCCGACAGGTCCGGGCGCTGGAATATCGTCACCAGCGTGTCGAGGCCGGCCGCCTCGAACGCCGCGATGTCGGCGGCCACGTCCGCCGGCGCGCCGGTCAGGACCGCGCGCCCGCCCTCGCCGTCCGGCCGCGCCGGGCCGCCCACCGGGCCGGTGTGGAAGAAGCCGACATGGAGTTCGTCCGGGTCCCGGCCCTCGGCCTCGCAGACGGCGCGCAGGTCGCCCAGCCGCGCGGCCAGGTGCGCCGGCGTGGCGACGCGGTGGCGCGGGTTGTTCGCCGCCGGATACCAGCCGTCGCCCAGCCGCGCCGCGCGCCGCAGCGCCGCCTTGCTCTCGCCCCCGATCCAGATCGGCGGATGCGGCTTCCGGGCCGGTTTCGGCTCGAACAGGATGTCGGAGAAGCGGGCGTACCGGCCTTCGTAACTTGGGTTGTCCGATGTCCACAATTCCTTGAAGATACGGAGGTATTCGTCCGTGACGCGGCCGCGCTCGGCGAAGTCCGGCGCGCCGACGGCCTCGAACTCCTCCCGCATCCAGCCCGCGCCGCAGCCGAGGATCACGCGGCCCTCCGAAAGCACATCGGCGGTGGCGACGATCTTCGCCGTCAGCACCGGCGCGCGGTAGGGGACCACCATCACGGAGGTCAGGATGCGCAGCCGTTCGGTCCGCCCGGCGATCCAGGCGAGCGCGGTCAGCTGCTCGTGCGCCTCGCCGACGGAGGCGCCGGGCCAGATCCCGTCCTCGGTGTAGGGGTAGGCGCTTTCGATGCCGCCGGGCACGACGATATGGTCGTTCGGCGCGATCAGGTCGAAACCGGCCGCCTCGCCCGTCCGCGCGATCGCCCCGATCCCCTCCGGCGAGGCCGCCGCCCCGCGCAGCATCGTCTGGAACCCGAATTGCATGGCGTCCCCGCCCTCCCGTCGTTTCGCGCCGCCGGCGCGGCGTTCCCGCCCGCCCTAGCGCGCGGCGTTGAGCGCCGGGACCTCCGGCAGCACCTCGGCGATGATGCGTTCGGTCTGCGCCTCCATCTCGGCGTCGTCGCGGCCCACCGGGCGCAGGATGAACTTGGAGACCCCGCGCTCGACATAGGCGCGGATGCGGGCGAGGATTTCGTCGGCCCCGCCCGCGACCAGCCCCCGGCTCGCCTCCTTGCCCGTGCGCCGCTCGAAATCGGCCGCCAGCCGGCGCACCGGCTCCTCGTCCCACGAGCCGAAGCGCACGCCGAAGCCGGCCCCGAAATGGTCGGGATCGAGGACGCGGCCGCGGCGCCCGGCGGCGGCGTGGATTTTCTCCACCACGACGCCCGCCTCCTCCGGCGTGTCGAAGGCGGCCTGCCAGCCGGTGCCGTACCGGGCCGAGCGCTCGATCGCCGCCTCGGAGCTTCCGCCGATCCACAGCGGCAGCGGGTCCTGCGCGGGCTTCGGGCTGACCGAGGCGCGGTCGTAGGCGAAATGGCTGCCCTCGAAGCTCACCTCGTCCTCGGTCCAGAGCCGGGTCATGATCTCCAGCGCCTCGTTCATCCGCCGCCCGCGCGCCTTCGTCGCCGTGCCGGAGGCCACCCAGTCGCGCGAGCGGTTGCTGCCCAGCCCGAAGGCGGGGAGCAGGCGGCCGCCCGACAGGTAGTCGACGGTGGCGCACTGCTTGGCCGTCAGCAGCGGGTCGCGCAGGCCGAGCGAGGCGACGTTCATGCCGAACTTCACCTTGCGCGTCGCGCCGGCGAGGCCGGCCATCGCGCTCATGCACTCCAGGAACGGCTCGCGCGAGACCAGCCGGTCGGTCTGCCAGATCGAGTCGACCCCCGCCTCGTCGCAGCGCCGCACCCAGCGCCAGTACCCCTCGGCGGTCGAAAAGGTGAATGCGGCCAGTCCCAGGCCGACGCCCACAGTCATCGCGCCCTCCCCTCCCCGTCTATCCGTCGTCGTTTACCAGCGGCAGGACCTCGCCCGCCAGCCGTTCGAACTGTCCCGCCTGGTCGCGCGAGACGATGCGCAGCGCCAGATGCCGGACCCCGGAGCCGGCCCAGGCCCGCAACGCCGCCGCGCAGGCCTCCGGCGGCCCGTGCGCCGTCCACTCCCGCGTCCGTTCGGCCGAGAACCGGATGCCGTAGTACTCCGCCAGGAAATCCCGCGCCTCGTCCAGCGCCTCGGCCGGATCGTCGCGCACGCAGACATTGACGACCAGCGCGTTGTCGAGCGCGCCCGGGTCGCGGCCGTTTTCGGCGGCCGAGGCGCGAACATGCGCCCAGGCCGCGGCGAAAGTTTCCGGCGAGACCGAATGCGTCATCCATCCGTCGCACAGCCGCCCCACCATGGCGAGCGTGCGCGCCGGCATCCGCCCGGCCGAAACGCCGCTGGCGAGCCGCGTGATGTTGGTCGCGGCCCAGATCGGGCAGCGCCCGCGCGCCGGCCCCGGCAGGATTTCGGCTTCCTCCAGGTCGTGGAAGCGGCCGCGGAAGGTCACCCGCTCCCCCGCCCACAGCCGGCGGAACAGGGCGATCCGCTCCCACATCGACGCGCGGCGGGCGGACGGCGGCACGCCGGTGTTGCGGCCCTCCCGCTCCCAGGCCGCGCCGGAGCCGCCGCCGGCGCAGGCGACCATCAGGGTCCGCCCGCCGGAAATCCGGTCGAGACTCGCCCACTGGTAGGCGAGGTCGAGCGCGCCGCGCTGCGTGAAGCTCCCCATGCAGGCCGGGCCGAGCCGCACCCGCTCCGTGCGCGCCGCGACGGCCGAGAGCAGCGCGATCGCGTCGAGCCGGGGGTTGGTCAGGAAGGCGTCGCCGGACCACACCGTGTCGAACAGGCCCGACCGCTCGGCCGCCTCCGCCAGCGCGACCAGGTCCGCCGCCTCGCCGTAGCCCAGCACCGGCGCCCGGTTGGACAGCATCAGCCCGAAACCTGGGCCGAAACCCGGAACGCCGCCGGCCATCGCGTCCGCCCCCGCCGCCGCGCCCGCCGGGTCAGTCCGCCGCGTCGGCGGCGCGGACCGCGGCCGGGGGCGCGCGCCGGCGCCGCGCCGGCGGCGTGTTCACGACCGCCGCCAGCGGAGCCGCGCCGTAGGAGCGCGCCCGTTGCGCCGCCGGCGGAACGCCGTAGAGCGTCGTGCGCTGGCCGGGCGCGCGGCCCAGCGCGCGGATCGTCGCGTCCATGCGTTCGGGCGGAAGCTCCTGGCCGTGCGCGGCGCCGGCCGACCGCGTGATCGTCTCGTTCATCAGCGTGCCGCCGAGGTCGTTCGCGCCGGCCTCCAGGCATTGCCCGGCCCCCTCCGGGCCGAGCTTGACCCAGGAGGTCTGGATGTTGGGGACGAGCGGATGCAGCGCCAGCCGCGCCACGGCGTGCATCAGCAGCGTCTCGCGCCAGCTCGGGCCGCGCCGCGCGCCCCCGCGCAGGTAGATCGGCGCCTCCATGTGCACGAAGGGCAGCGGCACGAACTCCGTGATCCCGCCCGTGCGCTCCTGCAGCGCGCGCAGCCGCAGCAGGTGCCGCGCCCACTGGTCCGGCCGGTCGATGTGGCCGAACATGATCGTGGAGGTGGTGCGCAGGCCGGCGCGATGCGCCGTCTCGACGATTTCGAGCCAGCGCGCGGTGTCGATCTTGTCCGGGCAGAGGATGGCGCGCGCCTCGTCGTCGAGGATTTCGGCGGCGGTGCCCGGCAGGCTCCCCAGCCCCTCGTCGCGCAGCCGGCCCAGGAAACGGTCGAGCGGCAGGCCGAGCGTCGCCGCCCCCTGGTGCACCTCCAGCGGCGAGAAGGCGTGGATGTGCAGGTCCGGCAGCGCCGCCTTCAGCGCGCGCACGATGCCGAGATAGGTGTTCCCGTCGTAATCCGGGTGGATGCCGCCCTGCAGGCAGACCTCGGTGGCGCCGCGGTCCCACGCCTCGACGGCGCGGCGCACGATCTCCTCCATGGCGAGGTCGTAGGGCTTGCCGCGCAGGTTCTCCGCCGTCTTCCCCTTGGAGAAGGCGCAGAACCGGCAGCCGAAATAGCACATGTTGGTGTAGTTGATATTGCGGTTCACGACGTAGCGCACCGCGTCCCCGTTCACGGCCCGGCGCGTCTCGTCGGCGGCGGCGGCGACCTCCAGCGCCTCGCCGCCCCGGGCGCGGAACAGGCGGGCGATGTCGGCCTCGGAGAGCGTCTCCCCGGCTTGCGCGCGGCGGAGGACGCGGCCGAGGCCGGGGTCGGGGCGGAAGCCCGGCGCGGCGCGGAGGCCGGGGATCGCGTTGTCCGGCGCCTCGGCGCGGCCCGGCGACCAGTCCTCCGTGCGCGCCAGCCCGTCCGCGTCCGCCGCCGACAGCACCGCCGGCCGCAGGCCCGGATCGACCCAGGCCTCGGCCTCGCGGACGTATTTCGGATGGATCGACAGCCGCTCGACAAGGATTTTGCCGGCGCGCGCCGTGTCCTCCGCCAGCCGGTCGAGATGCGGCCACGGCGCTTCGGGGTTCACATGGTCCGGCGTCACCGGGGAGACGCCGCCCCAGTCGTCGATCCCGGCGGGGACCAGCCGGGCCGCGTCCTCGCCGGAAAGGTTCGGCGGCGCCTGGATCGACATTTCCGGGCCGAGGACCAGCCGCGCGGCCGCGACGGTCCACTGGAGGTCCGCCAGGTCCGGCTCCGGCGCGCCCGCCATGCGGGTGCCCGGCTTGGCGCGGAAGTTCTGGACGATGACCTCCTGGATATGGCCGAACTCGTCGTGCAGGTCGCGGATCGCGAGCAGCGTGTCGATCCGCTCGGCGCGGGTCTCGCCGATGCCGATCAGGAGGCCGGTGGTGAAGGGGACCTTCTGGCGCCCCGCCTCGGCGATCGTCTCCAGCCGCGCCGCCGGGTCCTTGTCGGGCGAGCCGTGGTGGCACGCCCCTTTCTCCAGCAGCCGGGGCGAGACGTTCTCCAGCATGATCCCCATGCTGGCCGACGCCTCGCGCAGCGCCGCGATCTCGGCCGCGTCCATGATTCCGGGGTTGAGGTGGGGCAGCAGGCCGGTCTCCTCGAAAACCAGCAGCGCCGCCTCGCGCAGGTAGGACAGGGTGGAGTCGTGGCCCATCGCGTCCAGCGCCCGGCGCGCGGCGGGGTAGCGCAGCTCCGGCTTGTCGCCGAGGGTGAACAGCGCCTCCTTGCAGCCGGCCGCCTTGCCGGCCCGCGCGATTTCGAGAACCTGCTCCGGCGAGAGGTAGGCCCGCTCCAGGTCGCGCGGCGCCCGCGCGAAGACGCAGTAGTGGCAGACGTCCCGGCACAGCTGAGTCAGCGGGACGAACACCTTGCGGGAGTAGCTCACCGTCCGCCCGAAGCCCCGGTCGCGCAGGGCCGCGGCCGCCGGCATGAGCGCGCCCGCCTCCGCGACGCCGGCGAGTTCGCGGCAGCGGTCCGCGTCCGGCCGTCCGGCGCGGCCGGTCCAGAAAAGATGCGTCGTCAAGGCTCCCCCCGATCCGGCGGCGCGCGCCGCCCGCGGTCCAGGCGGGCCAGCCGCGCCATCGCGCCGCTCTCCCGCAGGAAGGCGTGCGTCCCGGCGCCGCCGTCCCGGGCGCAAAAGTCGAGCAAATCGCGCGGCGTGTCTATATCGAAGGCGAGGCCGGGCGGCGAGACCGTCTCCGCCGGCGCCCCGGCGGCCAGCGCGAGGGCGCGGTGGCGCGCCCCGCTGCCCGGCCCGAAACGGGTCGGCGCGAGGTCCGGCGGCGACAGCAGCAGGGCGTTGGTGCCGTCGCCGTCGCGCGCCAGGGCGACGCGCGCGCCGGGCCGGGGCGCCTCGTCGAGCAGCGCGTCGATGTCCGCCGGCGTCGCCAGAGGGAGGTCGCCCGGCAGCACCAGCATCGCGGCCGCGCCCGCCACCCGCGGATCGGCGAGCGCGGTCGCCACGGCCGCGTCGTAGCCGCGGTTCGCCGGCTCCGCTATCCAGGCGACGCCTTCGGGCGCGGGCGGCGCCTCGTCGGCGACGACATAGATTCCGCCCAGGCCCCGCGCGCCGAGGAGCGCGGCCAGCACATCGCCCAGCATGGCGAGCACCAGCCCCCGGCGCTCCGCCGCCGACAGGACCGGCGCCAGGCGGCCCTTGGCGCGGGCGAGGTTCTTCAGCGGGACGACGGCGGCGGTCATCGCGCCCCCGCCAGGCGGGCGAGCAGGGCGAGGCAGGCCACCGCCAGCGCGTCGCGGTCCGCCAGCGTCCGCATCACCGTCTTCGTAACCAGGACCTCCATGCCGAGCGCGCGGATTTCCGCCTCCAGCCCCCGGTCGGCCTCGTCGATAACCAGCGCGTCGGCGAGGCCGGCGTAGTGGCGGGCGATCGCGGCGGCGCTGGCGGGGACGCCGAGTTCGGCCATCATCTTCGCCGCCGGCCCCTTCACCGCCGCGCCGCCGACGATGGGCGAGACCGCGACAACCGGCCCGCCGCCCGCCTTCAGCGCGGCCCGGAGCCCGGGGAGCTTCAGGATCGGATCGACGCTCACATAGGGGTTCGACGGCGCGACGATAACGCCGGCGACGCTCCCGTCCGCGAGGCGGCGCGCCAGTTCCGGGTTGGGCCGCGCGTCCGACAGCCCGGCGAAGCGGAAGCCGGACACGCGCGGCGCGCAGCGTTCGCGCACGAAATAGCGCTGGAAGGGCATTGGGCCGCCCGGCGTCTCGACGACGGTGGCGACCGGATCGTCGCTCATCGGCAGGACCCGGACCGCGACGCCGAGCGCGCGGCCCAGCGCCGCCGTCGCCTCCGTCGCGGTCTCGCCGGCGGCGAGGCGGCGGGTGCGCTCCACATGCATGGCGAGGTCGCCGTCGCCGAGGTTGAACCAGGTCTCCCCGCCCAGGGCTTCGAGGGCGGCCATGAAGCTCCAGGTCTCGCCGGCCCGGCCCCAGCCGCGCTCCGGGTCGGCGAGGCCGGCCAGCGTGTAGAGCAGCGTGTCGATGTCCGGCGAGACGCGCAGGCCCAGATGGTCGAAATCGTCCGCCGTGTTGGCGACGACCAGCAGGCGCTCCGGGGAAAGCGTCCGCGACAGGCCGAGCGCCAGCTTGGCCCCGCCGACGCCGCCGGACAGCGCGACGACCGCCTTGCCGCCGGGGGGGAAGCCGCTCACCGGAACAGGTCCGTCTCGCGCGGGCGGACCAGCGCGGCGGCCCCTTGCGGCGGCGCGGCGGAGCGGAAGCCGCGCGCCAGCACGACCGGCAGGCCCTGCGCCCCCTGCCCCTGCAGCAGCGAGGCGGCCGAGGCCAGTTCGTCCGCCACCGCCTGCTCGCTCACCCGCAATTCGCGCCCGAACAGGTCGAGGTCGCCGCGCAGGTCGATCACCGCCGGCAGGCCCGCCACGCCGATGGCGAGGCCGACGGTCCCGACCCGCCAGGCGCGGCCCACGCTGTCGCTCACGACCACGCCGACATCCGCGCCCGTCCGCCCGGCGATGGCGGCGCGCAGCCGGGCGGCGCTGGCGTCCGGGTCCTCGGGCAGCAGCAGCACGCGCTCGCGCCCGTCCCGGCTCTCGACATTGGAGTGGTCGATCCCGGCGTTGGCCATCACCAGCCCCAGCCGCTGCTCCACCACCAGCACGCCGGGCCGGTGCGCGACCACCTCGCGGGCCTCGCGCAGCACCAGTTCGACATGGCGCGGGTCCTTGTCCACGGCGGCGGCGAGTTCGACCGCCCGCGCCCCCGGCTCCACGCCGTCGATCTCGACGATCCGCCCCTCCGCCTTGGAGACGATCTTCTGCGCCACCACCAGCACGTCGCCGTCGGCCAGCGCCTCGCCCGACCGTTCGACCGCGGCGAGGACCAGCGCCGCCAGGTCGTCGCCGGGTTCGACGCGCGGAACGCCCTCCAGCGCGGTCAGCGTCATCCGGGGCGGCATCGGGCGCGCTATCCCCCGGCGGCGGAGCCGGGCGCGCCGGTGACGCGGATGCCGGCCCCGTCGATCCTGTAGCGCGCGTTCATGAAGATCAGCGCCGAGGTCAGGGCCTCGGCGACGATGGAGTTGGCGATCACGCCGGCGTGCCACGCCTTCATGCCGGCGTCCGCCGCCAGCCCGACGACGGTCTCCCGCGCCGCCGGGTCGTTGCCGCAGACCAGCACGTCGCAATCGACCGGATGATCGAGGTCGTCGAGATGGGCCGCCGCCGCGTTCTGGAAGGCGGAGACGACGCGCACGCCGCTCCCCAGCATTTCCTGGGCCGCCCGGGCGCAGGAGCCGCCCTCGGGAACATGGACCGTCCGCACCCTCGGCGGGACCAGCGGCACGGTGGCGTCGATCAGGATCTTGCCGTCCAGCGCCGGGCGGATCGCCTCCAGCGTCGGCGCGTGGTTCGCGTAGGGCACGGTGAGCGCGACGATTTCGCAGGCCTCGGCCGCCTCGAGGTTGCCGAGGCCGGAGACGCGGCCGGTCCCCGCCTCCCGGTTCAGCCGCTCCGCCGCCGCCGCCGCGCGGCCGGCGTCGCGCGAGCCGATGACGATGTCGTGCCCCGCCCGCGCCCAGCGCTTGGCCAACCCCCCGCCGAGGTCCCCGGAGCCTCCGACGATCGCGATCCTCATGCCCGTCCTCCCGCCGCCCGTCGCCGCCGGGCCGGCGCGCGCCCGCCCGGCCCGGCGCAAGGATTAGACGAGGCGAGGGGGGAAAGGCAATCGCGCGCGTCGCCATCGCCTTTTTCCGCCGCCGCGCCTATGGTGCGGGGCGCGCGCCACGGGGCGGGACCGGGAAGCGGCGCGGAACGTCCATCGGGAGGAAGGCGGGCATGAAACTCGGACTGAGCATCGGCGCGGGCGGCGGCCGTTTCAGGTTGAACGAGGCGCTTATCCGGGAGGCCGACGACCTCGGCTTCGATTCGCTCTGGACCTCGGAGTCCTGGGGCCACGACGCGGTGACGCCGGCGGCCTGGGCGCTCGCCATCACGAAGCGGATCAAGGTGGGCACCGGCATCATCCAGATGACGACCCGCGCGCCCACCATGACGGCGATGACCGCGATCACGCTGCAGCACATGTCCGGCGGGCGCTTCGTCCTCGGCCTCGGCCCGTCCGGGCCGCAGGTGGTGGAGGGCTGGCACGGGCAGCCCTACGGCAAGCCGCTGACCCGGCTCAGGGAATACGTCTCGATCGTCCGCAAGGTCCTCGAACGCAAGGAGCCGCTCGCGCACGAGGGCGAACACTACCGGTTCCCCTACACCGGGCCGGGCGCGACGGGCCTCGGCAAGCCGCTGAAGAGCATCCTGCACGGCGACCCGTCGCTCAGGATCGTCACCGGCGCGATCAGCCCGGCCGGCGTCGCGACGGCGGCGGAGATCGTGGACGGCTTCATCCCGATCTACATGGACCCGACGCGCTTCGACGTGTTCGGCCCGCATGTCGAGGCCGGTTTCGCCAAGGCCGGCGGCGGCAAGACGCTCGACGATTTCGACGTGATGCCGATGTGCTACGTCAGCCTCCACGACGATGTGGAGACCGCCAGCCGGCCGGTGCGGGAGAATGTGTCGTTCTACATCGGCGGCATGGGCGCGCGGAACAAGAACTTCTACTGCGACTACGCCAAGCGGATCGGCTTCGAGGCGGCGGCGACGAAAATCCAGGACCTGTTCCTCGACGGCAGGCGCGCCGAGGCGGCGGCCGCGGTGCCCCAGGAGCTGATCGACCAGGTGTCGCTGGTGGGGCCCAGGGAGCGGATCGTCGAACGGCTCTCGGAGTGGAAGGCGGCGGCCGGGCGCCGGCATGTGGACACGCTGATCGCGCGCACCGGATCGCCCGAGGCGCTGCGCCTGCTCGCCGAGGCCGTGCTGTAGCGGCCCGCGCCGCCGCGCCCCGGCGGAGGAGCCGTGCGCGCCGTCCTCTTCGCGCTGGCCGCCATGGCCTTCTTCTCGACCATGGGCGTGTTCATCCGGCTGGCGGGCGAACATGTCCATGTGCTGGAGACGGTGTTCCTGCGCAACTTGCTGGCGCTCCCGTTCATGGCGCCGTGGCTGCTGCGCCAGGGGCCGACGGTGCTGCGCACCCGGCGGATCGGGCTGCTCGCCGCGCGCTCGGGCGTGAACATCGTCGGCACGGTGGCCGGGTTCACGGCGATCACGCTGATCCCGCTGGCGGAGGCGACGGCGCTCAGCTTCACCACGCCGCTGTTCGCGGCGCTCGGCGCGGCGCTGTTGCTGGGCGAGACGGTGGGGTGGCGGCGCGCGGCCGCGCTGGCGGCGGGCTTCGCCGGCGTGCTGCTGGTGCTGCGGCCCGGAGCGGAGGCGGTGTCCGCCGGGGCGCTGCTGGCGCTCGCCGGCGCGCTCTGCATCGCCGGGACGATACTGATCGTCAAGAAGCTGACGGAGACCGAGCGGCCGGAGACCATCGTCGTCTACATGGCGCTGCTGCAGGCGCCGCTGGCGCTCGTCCCGGCGCTGTTCGTGTGGGAGTGGCCGTCGGCGGAGGGCTGGCTCTGGCTGTTCTGCCTCGCCGGCGCGGGCACGGCCGGGCACCTCTGCTACACGCGCGCGCTCGCGGCGGCGGAGGTCTCGCGTGTGCAGCCCTTCGATTTCGTGCGCCTGCCCCTGATGGCCGCCTTCGGCTTCGTCCTGTTCGGCGAGGAGCCGACGGTCTGGACCTGGGTCGGCGGCGCCGTCATCTGCGCCTCCACCGCCTATATCGCCCACCGCGAGGCCCGGCTGGCGCGCGCGGCGCGGCGATAGGCCCCCCGGGGGGAGATCGGGCCGCTCAGAAAATGCCCGCCTCCAGCCCCGCCGCCATCGCCATGCCGAGCTCCTCGCACTCGGCGGCGAAGTCCTCCCGCCACGCGCCCCGGCAGACCAGCGGCGGGCGCGCCACGCGCCAGCGCAGCCCGGCCAGGATGCTCTCCACCGCGCGCCGCGTGCCCGTCCCGTCCATGCCGGCGCGGATGTAGAGCGCGCAGGGCATTCCCTGGGCGCGGTCGAGCACGGGATAGTAGGTCCGGTCGAAAAAGTCCTTCATCGCGCCGCTCATGTAGCCGAGGTTCTCGGTCGTGCCGAGGATCGTCGCGTCGGCGGCGAGCACATCCTCCGGCCCGGCCTCGAACGGCGTGAGCGCGACGGTCTCGACGCCGGCGATGTCGGGATGCCGCGCCCCGGCCAGCACCGCGTCGCGCAGCCGCAGCGTGTTGGGCGACGGGACATGGGCGACGACCAGCAGGCGTTTCATCCTCCCTCCCCCGGCCCCTTCCCGGCCGCCTGGGCGGCGATTTCCCCGCCATTTCCCCCCGCGGCGGAATCCCTTTATACCGCCGGGGAGCAACCGGCGGAGGAAACGATGGGCAAGCTCGACGGCAAGACGGCCATTATTACCGGCGCGACCGGCGGCATCGGGAGGGCGGCGGCGCGGCTGTTCGCGGCCGAGGGGGCGCGGCTGCTGCTCGTGGACCTGGACGAGGCGGCGCTCTCCGAACTCGCGCGCTCCATCGGCGGGGACGGCGTGGACCACGCCGCGGCGGATGTGAGCGACACCGAGGCGACGAAAGCCTTCGTCGCCCAGGCCGTCGAGCGCTTCGGCGGCCTCGACATCGCCCTGCTGAACGCCGGGATCGAGGGCCGGATCGCGCCGATGGCGGAGCAGACGGACGAGGATTTCGACCGCGTGATGGCGGTGAACGCGCGCGGCGTCTGGCTCGGCCTGAAATACGCCATGGCGGAGATGGCGCGGCGCGGCGGCGGCTCGATCGTCGCCACCTCCTCGACGGCGGGGGTGCGCGCGGTGTCCCGCCTCGCGCCCTATATCGCGAGCAAGCACGCGGTGATCGGCCTGATGCGCGCCGCCGCGATGGAGGGGGCGGCGGACGGCATCCGGGTCAACACCGTCAACCCCTCGCCGATCCACACCGCGATGATCGAGCGGCTGGAGGACACGGTCTCGCCGAACCGGGGCAATACGCAACCGATGGCCCAGTTCACGCCGCTCAAGCGCTACGGCCTGCCGGAGGAGGTGGCGCGGCTGATGCTGTTCCTGGCCTCGGACGACGGCTCGTTCTGCACCGGCGGCGTCTACATGGTGGATGGCGGCGCAACGGCCGGGCGCGCGTGAGCGGCGGGCCGGCGCCGGAACGGGCGGGGCGCGCCGGAGCCGCCCCGCCCGCGATCCGCGCGCGCTATTCGGCGGCCGCCGTCGCCGGCGCGGGCTTCAGGTGCTGGAGCTTCGGCATGACCTCCCTGGCCAGCATCTCCAGCGAGCCGCGCCACGCCTGCGGCGTTTCGGAGTAGTCGAAGCAGAACACCAGCAGGCTGCCGAAGCCGCCCACGTCCTCGTACACCGCCTCGATCTTCTCGGCGACGGTCGCGGGGGAGCCGACCAGCCAGTTGTGGCGGGCGCAGTACTCCGCCGTCACGTCGCTGTCGGGCACGTCGGGATCGTGCTTCAGGAATTCGAGGAAGCCGAAATTGGCGAGCAGGGGCAGGAAATACTCGGTCATCATGCGGCCCATCGGCCCCTCGACCGAGAGTTTCCACGCCTCGGCGTCGGTCTCGGCGACGAAGACCTCGCGCACCATGCGCCAGTCGGCCCGGTTGGCGACGCGGCCGCCGCGCCGCGCGCCCTCCTCCACCGCCTCCCAGTGGCTGCCCACATAGGCCGGGTTGAGGTTCAGGCTCATCGGGATGTAGCCGTTCTCGCCGGCCAGCTTCAGCGTGTCCGACCCCTTCGAGAGGCCGGCGACGCCGATCGGCGGGTGCGGCTTCTGCAGCGGGTAGAGGTGCGGGCGCAGGAAGCCGAACATCTCGGCCGGCTTGTCGATCGTCCAGTACTTGCCCTCGTGGTGGAACTCCTCCTCCTCGCTCCACAGCCGCAGGATGATTTCGAGGGCCTCGCGCGTCATCTCGCGGTTCTGGCCGGACATGCCGTCCACGTTGAACATGCCCCAGTCCGAGGGCAGGCCGCTCGCCGCGACGCCGAAATTGAGCCGGCCCTGGCCCAGGTGGTCCATCATGGCGATGCGGTTCGCCAGTTCGGCGGGGTTGTGGTAGGGCAGCAGGAAGCCGCCCGGACCGAGCCGGATGTTCTCGGTCTGGCGGAAGGCCTCCACCACCAGCAGGTCCGGCGCGGGGTGCGGCTCCCACGGCGCCGTGTGGTGCTCGCCGACCCAGCCTTCCTCGTAGCCGAGTTCGTCGGCCCAGCGGATGTGTTGCAGATCGAACTCGTGGCCCTCGCGCAGGTCGCGCTCCGGCGGATGGGACGGCATGGTGAAGAAGCCCGTGCGCATCTTTCGTTCTCCCTGGGGTTCGCCTCGTTCCGGCCTTCGCGGCCCTTTCGGCGCGAAGCGTCGCACGCCCGGCGCGGCGCGGACAAGGCGGAATCCCGCCCGCGCGCGAAGCCCCTTCCGGCGCGGCCGGCCGCCGCTTGCCGGCGCGGCGCGGCCGGGGGAGGATAGGCTCCCTTCCCCGCCCCGGAGGCCCGCCCGTGACCGACGCGCCCCCCGTCCGCCTCTACGCCGCCATCGGCCCGGCCCTGGTCCGTTACGAGGCCGATGTCGGCGCGGCGCGCCTCGGGCCCGGCGAGGCCCAGGATTTCCCGCTCGACATCCAGTACGCCTGGCGCCATCCGGCGCCGCCGGTCGCCTATCTCGCGCTGAGCGACGGCGGCCCCGGCGCGCGCGGGAAGACGCACCTTCTCGCCGCTTGCCGGATCGATCCGGCGGACGGCGCGCTTTCGCCCCTCGGGCCGCCGGCGGAATTGCGCGGGCGCCCGCTCCACCTCTCGACGGACCGGGACGGGCGCCATCTGCTCGCGGCCTACAACGACCCGAGCGCGATCACCGTCCACGCGCTGGCCGGCGACGGGAGCATCGGCGCGGAGGTCGCGCGGGACCCCGGCCTCGATTTCGGCGTGTTCGGCCACCAGGTCCTGGTCGCGCCGGACGGGCGCGCGGCGCTGTTCCCCTGCCGGGGCCACGACGCCGCGCCCGGCGTCCCGGAGCGGCCGGGCGCGCTGCGGATCTTCGGCTACGCCGGAGGGCGGCTTTCGCCCGGTCCCGTCGTCGCGCCCGGCGGGGGGTACGGATTCGGGCCGCGCCACCTCGATTTCGATCCCGCCGGCCGGCGGCTGTTCCTGCTGCTGGAGCGGCAGAGCGAATTGTGCGTGTTCGACCTCGCGGACGCCGCCGGGGCGCCGGAGCCGCTCCACCGCGTCTCCACCCTCGCGGGCGGGAAGGACGGGCCGGCGCGCCAGGCCGCCTCGGCGATCCATGTCCACCCGAACGGCCGGTTCGTCTATGTCTCGAACCGCGCCTACGGGTCCGCGGACGGGTCGCCGTGGCCGCCGGGAGAGGACAGCATCGCCGTCTTCGCCATCGACCCGGACACGGGCGCGCCCGCGCCGGCCCGGCACGCGCCGACCGGCGGCCGCCTTCCGCGCACCTTCGCGATCGACCCGTCGGGCCGAATGCTGGTCGCGGCCAATTCGGAAGCGGCGCGCGAACGCGCGGCGGACGGCGCGATCCGCGAGGTTCCCCGGAGCCTCGTGTGTTTCCGGATCGGCCCGGACGGGGGGCTGTCGGAGACCGGGCGCGTCGAAATCCCGCCGGAGCGGCCGGGGCGCCTGTTCTGGGCCGGCTTCCTCTAGGCCGGCGCGCGGGCGGCGGCGCGAGTTATCCGAATACGGATGGCCGATCGGCTCCGCCGCGCTGGCCCCGGCGGCGCGCGGGCGTGTAGAACGCAGCCCTCACAACGGAGTCGAACCGGGCATGAGCATCAAGGGCAAGGCCTATATCGCCGGCGTGTACGAGCACCCCACCCGCCGGGCGGTCGACAAGTCGCTGGCGCAACTGCACGCCGAGTCCGCGCTCGGCGCGCTCGCCGACGCCGGGCTGACGAAGGACGATGTCGACGGGTATTTCTGCGCCGGCGACGCGCCGGGCCTCGGCGCGCTTTCGATGGCCGACTACATGGGCCTCGACCTGCGCCACATCGACACGACGGAGTGCGGCGGCTCCTCCTATGTGCTGCATGTGGGCCACGCGGCGGAGGCGATCGCGCTCGGCAAGTGCTCGGTGGCGCTGATCACGCTGGCCGGCCGGCCGCGCGCCGAGGGCATGGCGACCGGCACCGCGCCGCGCAACTACGGCTCCGCCGCGCCCGACGTGGCCTTCGAGTTTCCCTTCGGCCCGACCGTGGTGAACCAGTACGCCATGTGCGCCAACCGCCACAAGCACGAATACGGCACCACGAGCGAACAGCTCGCCTGGATCAAGGTCGCCGCCTCGCACCACGCCCAGCACAACCCCGGCGCCGTGCTGCGCAATGTCGTCACGGTCGAGGAGGTGCTGGCGTCGCCCATGATCTCCGATCCGCTGCGCCGGCTCGACTGCTGCGTGATCAGCGACGGCGGCGGGGCGATCGTCGTCGCGGCGCCGGAGGTGGCGCGCGCCCTCTCGCGCCCGCTCGTCAAGGTGCTGGGGGCCGGCGAATCGCCGAAGCACCAGATGGGCGGCAAGATCGACCTCACCTATTCGGGCGCCCGCCGGTCCGGCCCCGCCGCGTTCGCGGAGGCGGGCGTCGCGCCGTCGGACATGAAATACGTCTCGATCTACGACAGCTTCACCATCACCGTGCTGATGCAGCTGGAGGATTTGGGCTTCGCCGAGAAGGGCCAGGGCGGGCGGCTGGTCGCCGACGGCAACCTGATCGCGGGCGTCGGCAAGCTGCCCTTCAACACCGACGGCGGCGGCCTCTGCAACAACCACCCCGGCAACCGGGGCGGCCTCACCAAGGTGGTCGAGGCGGTGCGCCAGTTGCGCGGCGAGGCGCATCCGGCCGTGCAGGTGGCGAACTGCGACCTCGCGCTGGCGCACGGCACCGGCGGCTCGCTCGGCACGCGCCACGGGGCCGCCACCGTGATCATGGAACGGGAGTAGGAGCGATGAGCGCCAAGCGGCGGACATTCCCCTCGCCCCAGCCGGACCCGGACACCGAGGCGTTCTGGGCCGCCGCGCGCGAGGGCAAGCTGATGCTCGGCTACTGCGAGGCCTGCGGCGAAATGCACTACTACCCGCGCTCGATCTGCCCGCATTGCGGCGCCGGCGGGACGGATCTCGTCGAGTCGGCCGGCCGGGGCGAGATCTATTCCTGGAGCGTGCTGCGCCGGGCCGACCCGCCCTACGCCATCGCCTATGTGACGCTGGAGGAGGGGCCGACGATGATGACCAACATCGTCGATTGCGACCTCGACGCGCTCGCCATCGGCCAGAAGGTGGAACTCGTCTTCTCCCCGACGGAAGACCCCGACGGCCCCCCCGTCCCCACCTTCCGCCCCGCCCGATAGCGCGGTCGGAGAGCGTACCGGGCTTGGCGCGGTCACGCCGAGCGCTTGATCCGTATGGCCTCGCTATCGACCAGTTCGGCGTCCTGCCGCGCCATGACAGCCGCGAGACGCTTTCCAACCCATTCGGCCACCGGCGGCGTCACCGCGTTCCCGATAGCGTGATACCGGAGGCTGTCGATTCGCTCCGCTTCGCGTTCATCGATACCCTCCGGCAAAGTCCAATCGTCGGGAAACCCCTGCACCCTCTCGGCCTCTATCGGCATCAACCGGCGAACCCTTCCATCGGGATACCAGACATAGTTCCGAGACCAGTCCGTACCCGTATGACGCGCCGACTCCGCGTAGATGCAGTGCGCCAGACTCTTCACAAGCGGTCCTTCGCCAAGATTTCCAATGATTGTCTGAAAGAGGGAGGGAGATTTCTTTTCATTCGATCGACTCTTCTTAGTATCCCAGCCGCCGCATTCGGGCTCAAAAAGTACTTCTCCGGCACCCTCCCAATCTCGATGCATGGCAACAATGTAGATTCTTCGGCGTTGCTGGGGGACTCCGAAGTTTTTGCTGTCAAGCACACGCCACGCGACACCATACCCGAGTTCGTCCAGCGCCTTGAGTACGATTGCGAAGTCTCGTCCTCCGTGGCTAGAGAGAAGCCCGTGCACGTTTTCGAGGACAACCGCTCTTGGGTGGCGCGCTCGAGCGAGGCGCACAAACTCGTGAAAGAGTCCAGACTGGCTCCCGCGAAGCCCAGATCGCGGCCCCATTCGCGCAAGCGAGAGATCTTGGCAGGGGAATCCCGCCGCCCAAACATCAGCTTCAGGGATGTCTGCATCGTCCAGCCTCCTTATGTCCTCGTAAATCGGAACGTCCGGCCAGTGCCGCGCCAACACCCCCCGGCAGAACGGCTTGATCTCACAGTGAAAACGGATTCGGAACCCGGCCTGCTCAAGGCCGAGGTCCAAGCCTCCGATCCCGGAGAAGAAGGACGCCACGGAGTAAGCCAGCGGAAGTCTCCTTAGAACGAACCGCAAACTGGGATATTTTGGTCAGATGCGCGGGCTTGCGTCAAAGGAAATTGTGCTACCGTCACGAGCGCTGGGTCAGGGCGCTTGACACTCGCCAGCGTGAACCGCTTAACGTGCTGATAGCAAGGAAGTTTTCTCCCCATGGCGACATGTTCCATCCGATGGAGACCGTCTGGCGGGCGTGGCGAGTTCGAGTTCGTGCCGGCCGAATCGCTGCGTGACCGCGACATCGCGGTTGACTTCGACGCCCTGAACTTGCGCATCCCCTCGGAGGTTCGAGGCGAACATGTCCAAGGCAAACCCCGCCTCCGCAAATTCGAGAGCAACAATCGCAAAAAGCTCCATCTGCCGCAGCTTGTGATGGCGGTCGCAGGCCTGCCGGAGCCGGCCCGGTCTGACAGGCTGGGTTCGGTTGAGTTTCCGTTGGAGAACAAGAAATTTGTCATGGATCGGATGGATTTCGACATTATCGATGACGATGGATTCTCGGTTGTTTTGGCGCCGCTTCGTGTCACTATTTTGCATAGTGATTTCCAAATCCAATTGGATGATCGGTTGAAATCCATATCAAAAGACTTGAAGGCAATCGATAGCGTCCGGAAACACAGCCGAATCTTGGCAAACGCTTTGCAAGCGCATTTCAATGCGCTGTCTAGGCATGAAAATTCAAATGACATACGAAAAACCGCTGATCGGATGATTAGGATAAAATCAAACATTTTTGGTATGACAAACGCAGGTTCGGCAGTTCAACTTTTGGAAGCGGATGGACGTACCCCGGTTGAGGAAGAAGGAAATTTTGTTGGGATCGAAGGAAGGTTGTTGATGCGTATCCATGTTTATAAAGAAAGAGACAAACAATTTGCACAACTCGTTCGCAAACACAAAAAATATTTGAATGGAGGCCGTCTCATTTGCGAAGCATGTCAGTCCACCCCCGAGGATATTTATGGTCCCAAAGGTGAAAATTGCATGGAGGCGCATCACAAAATTCCGGTCAAGCAACTTCAGCCCGACAGCATCACCCCTCCTGAGGAGATGGCTATGGTTTGCGCAAACTGCCATCGGGTTATCCATTCCCGAAACCCGTGCCTTACGATAGACGAAATGCGCAGCCTCCTTGGCGAGCGCGGACCGGCGACTGCTGCCTGACCATGGCCGATACGATCGATCCCGCCCGCCGCTCCCGGAACATGGCGCGGGTCAAGGGGCGGGACACTAAGCCGGAAATCCGTGTCCGGTCGGCCCTTCACCGGATGGGCCTGCGGTTCCGTGTGTGTCGGGCGGATTTGCCGGGTAAACCGGACGTCGTCTTCCCCGGCCGAAAACTGGCGATTCAGGTCCGGGGGTGTTTCTGGCACCAGCACGAGGGATGCCCTTACGGCAGATTGCCGAAGTCCAATCTTGCCTACTGGGAGCCGAAACTGACTGGCAACGCGAAGCGCGACCGGGCCAGGGACGAGGAGTTGCGGGCGATGGGGTGGGATGTGCTTGTGATCTGGGAGTGCGAACTCGCGACCTCTGACGATGTTGCGCGCGCGGCGGAACAGATAAGGGGCCGATTGCGCGAGCGTTCGGCCGCGAGCTAACGCCCCCCTTCCCCCTTGCCGGTTCCGGCCCCGTCCGCATACAGTATCTAGCGGGAGGGGCGGGGCATGGACGCCATATCGGGAGAAATTCGCGACACCGGGCTGGCCGAGGCGCTGAGCGAGCGGTATCTCGCCTACGCGCTCTCGACCATCACCGCGCGCTCGCTGCCCGACGCGCGCGACGGGCTGAAGCCGGTGCACCGCCGCCTGCTCTACGCGATGCGCCAGCTGCGCCTGCGCCCCGGCGAGGGCTACAAGAAATCCGCCCGCGTCGTCGGCGACACGATGGGCAAGTTCCACCCCCACGGCGACGCCGCGATCTACGAGGCGATGGTGCGGCTGGCGCAGGAGTTCGCCCAGCGCTGGCCGCTGGTGGACGGGCAGGGGAATTTCGGCAACATCGACGGCGATAACGCCGCCGCCATGCGCTACACCGAGGCGCGACTGACGGAGGTGGCCGAGCGCCTGCTGGAAGGCATCGACGAGGACGCGGTCGATTTCCGCGACACCTACGACGGCGAGGGGCGCGAGCCTGCCGTCCTGCCCGCCGCCTTCCCCAACCTGCTGGCCAACGGGGCGCAGGGCATCGCCGTCGGCATGGCGACCTCGATCCCGCCGCACAATGTCGAGGAGTTGTGCGACGCGCTGCTCCGCCTGCTCGACGATCCCGGCGCGGGCGACGACGAACTGGCCCGCCTCGTGCCCGGCCCGGACTTCCCGACCGGCGGCGTGCTGGTCGAGAGCCGCGAATCGGCCGCCGAGGCGTACCGGACGGGGCGCGGCGGGTTCCGGCTGCGCGCGCGCTGGGAGGTCGAGAAGCTGGGCCGCGGCGCCTGGCGGATCGCGGTGACCGAAATCCCCTACCAGGTCCAGAAATCGCGGCTGGTCGAACGGCTGGCCGAACTGCTGGAGGCCCGCAAGCTCGCCCTGCTCGGCGATGTGCGCGACGAATCGGCCGAGGATGTGCGCCTGGTGCTGGAGCCGCGCAGCCGCAATGTCGATCCGGCCGTGCTGATGGAGAGCCTGTTCCAGCGCACCGACCTGGAGGTCCGCTTCCCGCTGAACCTCAACGTGCTCGACGGCGAGCGGACGCCGGGCGTCGTGCCGCTGCGCGGGGCGCTGGCGGCCTTCCTCGACCACCGGATGGAGGTGCTCGTCCGCCGCTCGCGCCACCGGCTCGCCCGGATCGAGGAGCGGCTGGAGGTGCTGGAAGGCTACCTGGTCGCCTATCTCAACATCGACGAGACGATCCGCCTGATCCGCGAGGAGGACGATCCGAGGGCCGAGATGATGCGCCGCTGGGACCTGTCCGGGCGCCAGGCGGACGCGATCCTCAACATGCGCCTGCGCGCCCTGCGCAAGCTGGAGGAGATCGAAATCCGCAAGGAGCACGAGGAGGCGATCGCCGAGAAGGAGGACCTGGAGGCGCTGCTGGGCGACGGGCGCCGGCGGCGCCGCGCCGTCGCGCGCGAGATTTCCGAACTGCGCCGCGCCTTCGGCAAGGACACCGCGCACGGCCGCCGCCGCACCCGCATCGGCGCGCCGCCGGCGGCGGCCGCCCCGCCCCCCGAGGCGCTGGTCGAGCGCGAGGCGATCACGGTCGTGTGCTCCGAGATGGGCTGGATACGCGCGGTCAGGGGCCGGGTCGCGGACGAGGCGGCGCTCCGCTTCAAGGAGGGGGACGGCCCGCGCTTCCTGCTGCCGGCCGAGACCGGCGACCGCGTGCTCGTCTTCGCCACCAACGGGCGGTTCTACACGATCCCGGCCGACCGGCTGCCGCGCGGCCGCGGCCACGGGGAGCCGCTGCGGCTGGCGATCGACCTTCCCGACGAGCACGACGCCGTGGCGATCCTGGTCTGGCGGCCGGAGGGGCGCGTGCTGCTGGCGAGCGACGACGGCCGGGGCTTCGTCGCCGAAACGAGGGACCTCGCGGCCCAGACCCGCGCCGGCCGCCAGACGATGACGCCGGCGCCGGGCGCGCGGGCGGCGTTCTGCGTCCCGGCGGACGGGGACACGGTGGCCGTCGTGGGCGAGAACCGCAAGCTGCTGGTCTTCCCGCTGGACGAGGTGCCGGAGATGGCGCGGGGCAAGGGCGCGATCCTGCAGCGCCACCGGACCGGCAAGCTCGCCGACGCCAGGGTGTTCCGCCGCGCCGACGGGCTGGACTGGCGCCTCGCCGGCGGGCGCCGCCGCGTCGAGACCGACCTCGCGCCCTGGACCGGCCGGCGCGGCTCGGCCGGCCGCGCGCCGCCCACCGGGTTTCCGCGCCCGCCGCGTTTCACGTGACGGGGCGCCCGGGCCGCCGCGCGGGAGGAAAAATGTCCGTCCCGGCGCGCCGTCGCGCGGTTTTTTCGTTTCGGCGATTGACTCGCGCGGCCCGCCGGTAGACAAAGCCGCCGGAAAGACCAACCCGCAAGCGTAATTCCATTCGAGGGGCGCACAGCGATTTCGAAGTTTTCCGACCTCGGTCTGAGCGACGGCGTCGTCGGCGCGGTCGCCGACGCCGGCTACGAGAAGCCGACGCCGATCCAGGAGCAGGCGATCCCCGTGGTCCTGCGGGGGAGCGATGTGCTCGGTTGCGCGCAAACGGGGACCGGCAAGACCGCGTCCTTCACCCTGCCGATGATCGACATCCTGGCCGCCGGCCGCGCCAAGGCGCGGATGCCGCGGTCGCTGATCCTCTGCCCGACCCGCGAACTCGCGGCCCAGGTGGCCGAGAACTTTCAGCGCTACGGCAAGAACAACACGCTGACCATGGCGCTGGTGATCGGCGGCGTGGCCTTCGCGGACCAGGAGCAGCGTCTGGACCGCGGCGTCGATGTGCTGATCGCCACGCCCGGCCGCCTGCTCGACCATTTCGAGCGCGGGCGCATCCTGCTGAACGACGTCAAGATCCTGGTGATCGACGAGGCGGACCGGATGCTCGACATGGGCTTCATCCCGGATGTGCAGCGCATCGTCGGGCTGCTGCCGCGCATCCGGCAGACGCTGTTCTTCTCCGCGACGCTGGACCGGGGCATCCGCGAACTGGCCGACGGGTTCCTGATCAACCCCAGGGAAATCACCGTCGCGCCGCCGGCGACGCCGGCCGAAACCGTGATCCAGTCCATGGTCACGGTGGAGCTGTGGCAGAAGCGCGGCGCGCTGCGCCTGCTGCTCGACCGGGAGGAGGTGGCCAACGCGCTCATCTTCTGCAACCGCAAGCGCGACGTCGGCATCGTCCACCGCTCCCTCCAGCGCCACGGCTACGACGCGGTGGTGCTGCACGGCGACATGCCGCAGCCGGCCCGGATGGAGACGCTGGCGAAGTTCAAGGCGGGCGAGGCGCGGCTGCTGGTGGCGAGCGACGTGGCCGCGCGCGGCCTCGACATCGCGGGCCTGAGCCATGTCTTCAACTTCGACGTGCCGACCCACGCGGAAGACTATGTGCACCGCATCGGGCGCACCGGCCGGGCCGGCCGGGAGGGCCGCGCCTTCACCATCGCGACGGCGGAGGAGGAGAAGTACCTCGCCTCGATCCGCAAGCTGATCGGCAAGGCGATCCCCGTCCTCGACATCGACGCCGACGCGATCCCGGCGCCCCGCTACGGACGGCGCGGGATGGGCGGCGGGGCCGGCGACGGGGACAAGCGCAAGCGTTCGCGCCGCGGTCCGGCGCGGGAGGCCGCCCGCCCGGAGGAGGGCGCCGCCCGGCCGGACGACGGCGCCGCCCGCGCCAGGGGGCGCCGCCAGACGGGCCGCCGGGGCGAGAAGGTCCCGCCGCCGGTTGCCGACAACGCGCCCACGGTCGGCCTCGGCGACCATGTGCCCGCCTTCCTGCTCCGCCCCCCGCGGACGGGAGAGGCCTGAACGCCGGGAACGGCCGGGCGCGGAGGTCGGATCGTGGCCGTCGCCCCGGTCGTCGAGATCGACCCCGCCGCCTTCCGCGCGGACCCCTATCCCGTCTACCGCCGCCTGCGCGCCGAGGCCCCGGTCGCCTGGATTCCGCAACTCGGCGCCGTCGCGCTCTCGCGCATGGCGGACATCCGCTCCTGCGAGCGCAAGGTGGCGATCTTCAGCTCGCACCAGCCCGACGGGTTGATGAACCGGCTGATGGGCCACAACCTGATGCGCAAGGACGGCCGCGCCCATCGCGCCGAGCGCAACATCGTTTATCCCGCGCTCTCGCCCGAAACGGTGGCCGGCGCGTGGAAGGCGGCGTTCGAGGAAACGGCCGCCGCCCTTCTCGCCGACCTCGCGCCGAGGGGCGAATGCGACCTGGTGGCGGACTACGCGATGCCGCTTTCGGGCGAGGCGCTGAAGGCGATCACGGGTCTTGTCGGCGTTTCCCACCGCCGGATGGACGCCTGGTCGCAGGCGATGATCGACGGCATCGCCAATTATGCCGGCGACCCGGCGGTCGAGGCGCGTTGCCGCGCCGCCACGGCCGAGATCGACGCCGCCATCGACGCCCGCGCCGCCGAACTCCGGGACCGGCCCGACAACAGCCTGCTGGGCGTCATGCTCGCCGCCGGGATGGCGATGGAAAGCGCGCGGGCGAACGTCAAGCTGGCGATCAGCGGCGGCCAGAACGAGCCGCGCGACGCCATCGCCGGCGCCGCCTGGGCGCTGCTCTCGCACCCGGAGCAGCGCGCGCTGGTCGAGGACGGGGATGTGTCGTGGCTGGACGCCTTCGAGGAGTACGCGCGCTGGATTTCGCCCATCGGCATGACGCCGCGCCGCATCGCGCGCCGCCACGAATACAAGGGCGCGGTGCTGGAGCCGGAGGACCGCGTGTTCCTGCTGTTCGCCAGCGCCAACCGGGACGAGGACTGGTTCGACGAGCCGGACAGGTTCGACGCGCGGCGCGATGCCTCGCGGAGCGTCGCCTTCGGGGCGGGGCCGCATTTTTGCGCGGGAGCATGGGCGTCGCGCGCGCTGGTCGCCGAGGTGGCCCTGCCGCGCCTGTTCGCGGCGTTGCCGAACCTGCGGCTGGCCGACCCGTCGGCGGTCGCGTTCGACGGCTGGGCCTTCCGGGGGCCGCTGCGCGTCCCGGTCGCCTGGGACAGGCCGGGCCGCGCGCCGGCGCCGGCGTAACCCCGCCTCAGGACGGGTCCTCCCGGCCCGGCGCGGCGGCGCCGCCGGTCCGGCGCGCGAGCGCCAGGGCCTCGCGCAGGGTTTCGAGGTCGCCGACACGGTCCGCCAGGATCAGGATCAGCCGCGCGTTCAGCCGCCGGCTCTCGTCGTCGGACAGGCCGCGATGCGCTTCGATCAGCGCCTCGTAGAAGGCGTCGGGATCGGCGATCCCGGCTCGGCCGGCGCGCGCCGCGCTCACGCCGCCCCTCCCGGCTCGCCGAGGCATCGCGCCAGCGCGGCGGAGACCTCGGCCGCCGCCGGCCCGCGCTGCCAGCGCGCGGCGACATGGCCGTCCGGGCGCAGCAGGTAGGCCGTCCCGTCCCCGGCCGCCCAGCGCCGCGCCGCGCGGCCCGAAACATCGACGAGGCCCAGCCCGCCGCCGCCGGAAGGCGCGAGCGCGACGGTCACGACCTTCGCGCCCGGCGCGCGCGCGGCGAGGGCGGCGCGCAACGCCGCCTCCCCCGCTTCCGCCTCCGCCCGCGCGCCGGCCGCGGCGAAGCGCAGCAGCGCGAACCCGCCGCCGAGGCGGTCGAGCAGCCAGCACGGCGCGCCGTCCAGCGCGAGCGGCGCGTCCGCGGGCGGCGCGCCGGGGGCCGGCCCCTCCCCCCGGAACGCCGGGTCGTCCGGCGCGTTCAGCGGCGAGTCGCGATAGCTGCGCGGCGTCGAGAGCCGCCCGCTGTTCACGAAGGCGCGCGCGAAGGGTTCGGTCTCGGCCAGCGAGAGCGCGGCGTCGCGGAACTCCGCCCCGGCGCGCGTCTTCGGCGTCATGAAATCCGTGCTGCGCGCGGCGGCCCGGATGTTCTCGTCGGCCGCCGGAACGCGCTCGGCGTCGTAGCTGTCGAGCAGGCGGTCCGGCGCGCGGCCCTCCATGACCGCCACCGTTTTCCAGACCAGGTTGTCGATGTCCTGAATGCCGCCATTGCCGCCGCGCGCGCCGAAGGGACTGACGACATGGGCGGCGTCGCCGGCGAAGAACACCGGGCCGTGGCGGAACCGCGCCATGCGTCGGCAGGAAAAGCTGTACACGCTGACCCACTCGACCTCGAAGGCGACGTCCGGCCCGACGGCCGCCCGGATGCGGGGGATAACCCGCTCCGGCCGGCGCTCCTCCTCCGGGTCGGCGCCGGGGCCGAGTTGCAGGTCGATCCGCACGATGTCGTCCGGCTGGCGGTGCATCAGCGCCGACCGGCCGGGGTGGAACTCCGGGTCGAACCAGAAGCGCCGCTCGGCCGGGAAACCGGCCTCCACGCGCACATCGGCGATCAGGAAGCGCTCCTCGAAGGCCCGGCCCTGGAAATCGAGGCCCATGGCGCGGCGCAGCGCGCTCCGCGCGCCGTCGGCTGCGATAACGTAGCCGGCGTGGAGGCGGTAGGGGCCGTCCGGCGTCTCCACCTCCAGCAACGCGCCGCCCCCGGCGGGGAAGGACACGCCGGCCGCGCGGTTGCGCCAGCGCAATTCGGCGAGGCCGAATTCGCCGAGCCGCTCGACCATCCAGGCCTCGCCGTAATACTGCTGCAGGTTGACGAAGGCCGGCATCTTGTGCCCGTCCTCCGGCAGCAGGTCGAATTCGTAGAGCGGCCGCGCGCCCCGGAACACCAGGCCGCGCCGCCAGAGCACGCCCTTCTCGACCATGCGGCCGGCGGCGCCGGACCTGTCCAGCACCTCCAGCGTGCGCTTGGACCAGCAGATCCACCGGCTGCCGGTCGAAACCGTGTCGCCCTCGTCCAGCAGCACGGTCGCGACGCCGAGGCGCGAGAACTCCAGCGCCGCCGCCAGCCCGGCCGGGCCGCCGCCGACGATGGCGACCGCGACGCGCTCCGGTCCGGGCGCGTCCAGCGCCGCGGGCCGCCGGTAGGGGAAGACCGGGGGCGTGAAGCTCCGCCCGTCCGGGGCGCCGGCGGGTCCGCCGCCCGTCCCGCTCCGGGCCGGCGGCGTCACGGCGCCCGGCGGCGCGCGCCGTTGGTCTGGCCGAGGCGGATCGCGGCGACCGCCATCGAGACCGCCGCCTGCGCGGGATCGACCACGGCGACGCCCAGCCTCTCCTCCAGCCGCGCGCGGTAGCGCGCCATGCCGGCGCAGCCCATCACCAGCACGTCCGCGCCCCGGTCGTCGCGCAGTTCGGCGCCGACCGCCGCCATCCGCGCGAAGGTCCGATCCTCGTCGGCCAGTTCGGCGACGGAGAGGCCGACGGGAAGGTCCCCCGCCAGCCGCTCGCCGAGGCCGAGGGCGCGGATGTAGCGCATGTGCCGGGGCACCGAATTCGCCAGGATGGCGAGGATGCCGAACCGCTCGCCGAGCGAAAGGGCGGTCAGCACGCCGCTCTCGGCGATGCCGAACACGGGCCTGTCCGTCGCCTCGCGCGCCGCGAACAGGCCGGGATCGGAGAAGCAAGCGACGACGAAGGCGCCGGCGGCGTTGCCGCGCGCCTCGACCATGCGGACCACGTCCCCGGCCGCGCGGTCCGCGTCGCGCTGGCTTTCGATTCCGGGCGGGCCGTCGGGATTGGTGACGCTCTCGATTTCCGGGCCGTCGGCGAAGCGCAGCGGGTCGAGCGCGGCGTCCATCGCGCGCGTCACCGCCTCGTTGCTGTTGGGGTTGATGACGACGATCCGGTCCATCGCGGCGCGGCTCCCCGGCGCCGGGGCCGTCCCTGGGGACTTATCCGAGCGCCTTGCTGGCGATCTCGTACACATCCTTGGACAAACCGGGCGTTCCGACAACCCTTTCCAGTTGCGCCGTCATCGAACGGCGGCGGTCCGCGCGGTAGCGCCGCCAGCGCGTCATCGGCTGGAGCAGCCGGGCGGCGACCATCGGGTTGAGCGGGTCGAGCTCCAGCACCCGGTCGGCGAGGAAACGGTGGCCGGCCCCGTCCGCGGCATGGAAGCGGACCGGGTTGCCAGAGGCGAAATTGCCGACCAGGGCGCGCGCCCGGTTCGGGTTGCGGATGTCGAAGCCCGGATGGGACAGCAGCCGCCCGACCTCCGCCAGCGTGTCCGGCAGGGCCGAGACGGCCTTCAGCGCGAACCACTTGTCCAGCTCCATCGGCCGGTCGCGCCAGCGGTCGTGGAACGCGGCGAGCGCCGCGTCGCGCTGCGGGCAGTCGGTGTCGTTGAGCGCGGACAGCCCGCCCATCGCCAGCGTCATCGAGGCCGCGCGGCGGGCCTGCGCGCCCGCGAGGTCCAGCGCCTCGGGCCGCCCGGTCGCGGCGAGGTAGCGCAGCGCCGCGTTGGCGAGCGCGCGGGCGCCCATGGCCTCGGTGGACAGGTCGTCCGGCGGCCGCGCCGCCGAGGCCGCGCCCCGGACGGCGAGGAAGTCGTCGTACAGCGCCGCGCCGAGGCCGGCGACGACGAAGCGCCGGGCGGCGTGGATCGCGTCGGGGTCGGCGTCCCCCATCGCCTCGGCGAGTTCGTTCTCGCCCGGCAGGCCGAGCGCCTCGGCGCGGAAGGCCGGCTCCAGGCTCTCGTCCGTCAGCGTGGCGCGGGCCGCCTCGGCGAAGGCGGGGTCGAGCGCCAGCGCGCGTCCCGCCGCCCGGTCCCGCGCCAGGGCGAGCAACAGGCCGGTCGCGTAACGCTGCCCGGCGTCCCAGCGCGCGAAGGGGTCGCGGTCGCGCGCCATCAGCAGCGTCAGGTCCTCCGGCGAAAGTTCGACCTTCACCTTCACCGGCGCGGAGAAGCCCCTCAAAAGGGACGGAACCGGCCGTTCGGGCACATCCTCGAAGACGAAGACATTCTCCGCCGCGCCCGCCTCCAGCACAAGCTCGCCCGGCGCCTCGTTCGCGCGTTCGCCCGCGAGGCGGAGCGGGATTTCCCGCCCCTCCCGGTCCAGCAGGCCGAGCCGGAGCGGGATCGGCATCGGGCGCTTTTCCGGCTGTCCGGGCGTCGGCGGCACGGTCTGCGCGACCCGCAGCGAGGCGCGGCGCGCGGCCGGGTCGTGCTCCAGCGAGACCGCGAGTTCCGGCGTGCCGGCCTGGGCGTACCAGACCTCCATGTCCGACAGGTCGGCGCCGTTGGCGTCGGCCATCGCGGCGACGAAATCGTCGCAGGTCACGGCCTGGCCGTCGTGGCGCGCGAAGTAGAGGTCCATGCCCTTGCGGAACCCCGCCTCGCCGAGGCGGGAATGGAGCAGGCGCACCACCTCCGCCCCCTTCTCGTAGACGGTGAGCGTGTAGAAATTGTCGATCTTGAGGTAGCTGTCGGGCCGCACCGGGTGGGCCGTCGGGCCGGAATCCTCGGCGAACTGGGCGGCGCGCAGCAGGCGGGCGTCGGAGATGCGCTTCACGCCGCGCGAATGCGTGTCGGAGGTGAACTCCTGGTCGCGGAAGACGGTCAGCCCCTCCTTCAGGCTCAGCTGGAACCAGTCGCGGCAGGTGACCCGGTTGCCCGTCCAGTTGTGGAAGTACTCGTGCGCGACGATGGCCTCGATCCGCTGGAAGTCGAGGTCGGTCGCCGTCTCCCGGTCGGCCAGGACGTAGCGGCTGTTGAAGATGTTCAGCCCCTTGTTCTCCATCGCCCCCATGTTGAAATGGCCGACGGCGACGATCGCGAAGAGGTCGAGGTCGTACTCCAGGCCGAAGCGCCGCTCGTCCCAGGCCATCGCGCGCTTGAGCGAGTCCATGGCGTGGCCGCACCGTCCCTCGTCGCCGTGCTCGACATAAATGCGCAGCGCGACCTCGCGGCCCGAAGCGGTGACGAAACGGTCCTCCACGCAAGCGAGGTCGCCGGCCACCATGGCGAAGAGGTAGGACGGCTTCGGGAACGGGTCGCGCCACACGGCGGCGTGGCGCCCGCCGCCGAGGTCCCGCGTCTCGACCAGGTTGCCGTTGGACAGCAGGACCGGGTAGCGCGCCCTGTCGGCCCGGATCGTGGTCGTGTAGGCCGCCATGACGTCCGGCCGGTCCGGGAAAAAGGCGATCCGCCGGAAACCCTCGGCCTCGCACTGCGTGCAGTACATGCCGTTCGACAGGTACAGCCCTTCGAGCGCGGTGTTGTCCGCCGGCCGGTTGCGGCTCTCGACCACGAGTTCGAAGCGCTCCCCGACATCGGGGATCGTCAGCGACTCGCCGTCGAGCGCGTAGTCGCCGGGGCCGAGCGCGCGGCCGTCGAGCGCGACCGAAAGCAGCTCCTGCTCCCGCCCGTCGAGCCGGAGCGGCGCCCCGGCCCCGGCGCCCGCCGGGTTGCGCCGGCCCCGCATCGCCGCCGCGACCGTCGCGCCGTCGTCGCGCAGGTCGATGTCGAGCGCGACCTCCTCGACCAGGAAGGGCGGCGGGCGGTAGTCGGCGCGCCGCGTCGGTTCGGGAGCGCGCTGCGCCGCGCCGTCCGTCGTCTCCGGCCCGTCCATGTCCCGGTCAGCCCGTCGTTCCGGTTCGGGCCGTGGTGTAGGCCATGGCGCAATGGGCCGAGCAGTAGGGCCGCCCCGGCTCGATCGGGTCGCCGCAGAAGTGGAAGTCCTGCGCGCGGGGATCGCCGATCGGCCAGCGGCACTTGTCGCGGCTCCAGTCCTGGGCGGCGAGCGGCGAAAGGGTCCGGCGCTTCGGCGCGGGCGCGGGCCGGTCGGAGCGCGCGATGGGCGACTGGCGCCTGGGCAGGCCCATGCGGTGCGCCTTGCCGACGACGGCGTTGCGGGAGACGCCGATCTCCAGCCCGATCCGGGTGATCGACAGGCCCTCCGCCCAGAGGCGCTTCAGGCTCTCCAGCCGTTGCTCGTTCCACACGCTCGCGGCAGGCTCGGCCATGGCTCCCTCCCTCGCGCGACGCGGGCCGCCGAGGGCCGCGCGAACGCAACATATAGGTATCGACGAAGGGAAGCCTACCGGGTTTTGTAGGACCGCGCAACACGCGAATCGCCAGCCGCGGGCGATTCGCGGCTATTCCCCGAACAGGTCCGCATGGGAACCGAGACGCGCCAGCCGAAGTTCGTCCCCCACGATCCGGTAGACAAGGAGCCAGTCCGGTTCGAGATGAAGTTCCCGGTAACCGCGCCAGCCGCCCCGGAGCGGATGATCGCGATACTCCGCCGGCAACGGATCGCCGCGGGAGAGCGCGGTCAGGGGTTCGCGCAATTTCGAGAGGTCCTTGCCCCGGCGTTTCGCCCTTCGCATGTCGCGCTTGAAGCGCGCGCTCTGGACCGGGACCCGCACCCTAGGCTTCGTGCTGCTCAAGGAACTTCTCGATGCTCGCGAACCGTTCGCCTCCGCCGCCCTCCAGCTCCTGGATCGCCTCGACGGTCGCGGTGTTGGGAACCCGCGCGTCGAATGGCGAATCCCGCTCGTCCGCGACCGCGCACAGCATCCGGCGGATCGCCTCCGACATCGTAAGGCCCCGGGCGCGCAATGCTTCGGCGGCGCGCGCCTTGGTTTCCCTGTCGATCCGCGCCCGCACCGTCGTGTCGGCGGCCATGCCTCGCCTTTCCGCGCCGTTGCGCCCGTCCCCAGCCTCGCAATCTAGCCGCGCCGCCCGATCCGCCGCAAGGCCGGCGCGCGCCCTCTCTCAGCGGCGGAGTTCCGGGACCAGGGCGGCGGTCGCGGCCAGCAGCGCGAGGCCGGCCGCCGACACGATCGACAGCGCCGTCGGCGCGCCGAACCGGTCGGCCAGCAGGCCGAGATTGAGCAGGCCCAGCGGCGCGCAGCCGATGCACACCGACAGCAGCCCCATCAGGCGGCTCCGGGCCTCGGCCGGGGCCAGGGTGAGCACCAGCGTGCTCTGCATCGCGCCGAACCCCGCCATGCCCAGCCCCGAGGCGAACAGGATGGCGACGCCGAGGCCGTACCAGGGCGCGAGCGACAGGCAGAAAACCCCGAACATGAACGCCATCGCGCCGTAGAGGAACAGCCGCCGGAACGCCGCCGGCCGCGCGAGGAAGGCGACCGCCATCGCGCCGAGGAAGGCCCCCGCCCCCTCCGCCGCCGACAGCGCGCCGATCGCCGCCGGCCCGACCTCGTAGCGCGCCCGGCCCAGCACCGGCACCATCGCGGCGTAGGGAAAGCCGAAAACGTTCAGGATCACGGTGACGGCGTAGATCCCGACCAGTTCGCGCGAGCGGCGCACGATCGCCACGCCCCGGCGCAACATCGCGAAATAGGGCTCGACGGCCGGCCGCGCGGCGGCGCGCCTCGCGGCGAAGGTCAGCGCGATCGCGGCGCAGAGCGCGTGCAGCGCGGCCGTGACCGCGAAGGCCCCGTCGAGGCCGGCCAGCCCGTAGATCGCGCCGCCCGACAGCGGGCCGGCCATGCGGGTCGCGTTGTTCGTCGCCGCGTCGAGCGAAACGCCGGGGCCGAGCCGTTCGGGGCCGGCGAACTCGCCGAGCAGCGTGCGGCGCGCCGGGAAGTCCAGCGTCCAGCACGTCCCGCCCAGGAAGGCGCAGACGGCCAGGTGCCAGATGCGCAGCGCGTCCGCCGCCGCCAGCGCGCACACCGTCGCCGAGACGGCGGCCGCGGCCGCGTATCCGGCGGCGAGCAGGCGGCCCCGGTCCATCCGCTCGGCGAGCGGGCCGACGAAGGTCCCGAACAGCGCCAGCGGAAGCTGCCGGGCCACGGTCATCGCCGCCACCAGCAGCGCCGAGCCGGTGGTCTCGAACACGAAAATCCCCACCGCCAGCATCTCCAGCCAGCGCATGGTGTTGCCGAACAGCCCGATCGCCCAGGCCCGGGCGTAGCCGGGATCGCGCAGCAGCGAAAACGGAGAGGCCGCCATCGCGCGCCGCCTCAGCCGAACAGCCGGGCCGGCAGCCACAACGCCAGCCCCGGAAACGCCGCGACCAGGGCCAGCACGACCAGGTCGAGGAGGATGAACGGAACGACGCCGCGATACATGTCGGCGAGCGCGATCTCCGGCGGCGCGATGGCCCGGAAATAGAAGATCGCGCCGGCCATCGGCGGCGTCAGGTAGCTGGTCTGCTTGACCACCAGGAACAGCACCGCGAACCACACGGGGTCGAACCCGAAGCCCACGACCAGCGGCAGGCCGATCGGCACGACGATCAGGATGATCGACAGCCCGTCGAGCACGAAGCCCGCCAGAAACACCAGGAACAGGACCAGCGCGAGCGTCCCCCACGCCCCGAGGTCCCAGTAGGCGAGCACGGCGCGCACCGCGTCGAACCCGCCGGAGGACAGGAACACGCTCGCGAACATCGTCCCGCCGACCACGATGGTCAGGATCATCGCGGTGATGGAAAGCGTCTTGACCGCGGCCTCGACCGCGACCGCCCGCGTAAGCCGGCCGTAGCACGCGGTCAGCGCCGCCGTGGCGACCGCGCCGACGGCCGCCGCCTCCGTCGGCGCGGCGACGCCCGCCATGATGCTCCCCAGCACCGCGACGACCAGCAGCAACGGCGGGAACAGCGCCGCGCCGGTGAAGCGCAGCTTCTCCGCCGTTCCCATGCGCGCGTCCGGGTCGGGCGCGGGCGGGCCGGCGCGGGGGTCGATCCGGCAGCGCAGGACGATGTAGACGATGTACAGGCCCGCCATCAGCAGGCCGGGAACCAGCATCCCGACGAACAGGTCGCCCAGCGGCAGTTCCGAAACCGCCGACAGGATGATCACGACCACCGAGGGCGGGATGATCGCGCCCAGCGACCCGCCGGCGGTTATCGTGCCCGAAATCAACCCCTTGTCGTAGCCGTGGCGCAGCATCGCCGGCGTCGCCAGCAACCCCACCACGGTCTCCGTCGCGCCGATGACGCCGCTGCACGCCGCGAAAACGACGCACATGGCGACGGTCCCGACCGCGAGGCCGCCCGGCAGGCGGCGGGTCCAGAGGTGGATCGCCTCGAACAGCCGCTCGGCGATGCCGGAGCGCTCCAGCATCGCGCCCATGAACACGAACAACGGCACCGCCGCCAGCACCGAGGCGCCGGCGATGTCGTCCACCTTGTAGAGGAACACATCGACCGCCTTCCCGCCGAACCGCATCAGGCCGAAGACGAAGGCCGTCGACATCAGCGCGAAGGCGATCGGCGTTCCCAGGAAGATCAGCGTCAGGAGGACCGGGAACATCCAGGCCGCGATGCTATCCACCGGGCGGGCGCTCCTCGTCCGGGCGGCGGGCGAACAGCCGCGCGCCGGTCTTGACCGTCTCGGAGACCAGTTGCAGGGCGAACACCGCCAGGCCGGCGGCGACGGCCGCGCGCGCCGGCCAGACCACCGGGTTCCAGCCCGATTCGCCGGTGGTCTCGCCGAGCCGCCACGCCGTCCAGGCGTAGTCGATCCACCCCCAGGCGATCCACGCCGCGACCGGCGCCATGGCGCAGAGCAGCACCGCGAAGTCGAGCGCGTCGCGGGCGCGCGGCGACAGGCGGGCGTAGACGAGATCGATCCGGATATGCTCGCCGCGCCGCGTGACAAGGCCGATCCCCAGCGCGAAATGCGCGCCGGTGAGCATGTAGGACAACTCGAAAGCCCAGAAGGTCGGCAGGTTCAGCGCGAACCGGGCCAGCGCCTCGTAGGCCATGATGAGCGCCAGCGGAACCACCAGCGCGGCGGCGGTCAGCCCGACGCCGGCGGAAAGCGCGTCGATGGCGCGGGCGAGGCGGAGCGGGGCGGCGAGGCGCGGCATGGCGCGACTTTAGAGCGATTCCTCCGAATCCGGTATCGCTCCGGTCGCGCGCCCCTCCCCCGCCGCTCCGCCCGAAGCCCGCTGTTGCGTCCCGGCCGCGCGCGGGGGAGACTCGGCCGGCCGCGCGCGGGGGCGCGGGAGCAACAACGGGGAGAGCGCCCATGAGCGCCGCGAAACCGCGCGTCGCCTTCGTCGGAACCGGCGGCACCATCTCCTACGCCGGCCGGGACAGCCTCGACCTGTGGGAGTACATGGACCATGGCCGGCGGATGCCGGTGTCGGAAATCCTCTCCCTGTTCCCGGAGGCCGCCGGCGCGGCGGACATCGTGCCGGTGGATGTGCGGCAGGTTTCGAGTTCCGGCATCGTCCCCGACGACTGGCTGGCGATGACGGCGAAAATCCACGAGATCGCCGAAACCATGCCGGACATCGACGGCGCCGTCGTCACCCACGGCACCGCGACGCTGGAGGAGACGGCGTATTTCCTGAACCTCGCGCTGAAGACCGACCTGCCGGTGGCGGTCACCGGGGCGCAGCGCCCGTCCTCCGGCTTCGCCACCGACGCCGGGGCCAACCTGCTCGCCGCCATCCGCGCCGCGAGCGCGCCCGAGGCGCGCGGCCTCGGCGTCACGGTGGTGCTCAACGACGAAATCCACGCCGCGCGCGAGGTTTCCAAGACCTCGACGCTGCGCCTCGAAACCTTCCGCGCGCCGGACCTGGGAATGCTCGGCTACGCCGACCCGGACGGGCGCGCGGCGATCTACCGCAGGCCGGCGCGCCCGCACACGACCGCGACCGAGTTCGATGTGCGCGGCCTTTCGAAGCTTCCGAGGGTCGATATCGTCTACAGCTACGCCGGGGCGGACGGCGCGGCGGTCCGCGCCTTCGTGGACGCCGGGGCGCGCGCCATCGTCTGCGCCGCGCTGGCCCCCGGCCTGCCCGCGCCGCCGCAGGTGGACGCCCTGCTGGAGGCGCGCGCGGCCGGCGTGCTCGCCGTCTACAGCACGCGGGCCGGAAGCGGCCGCGCGCTGCGCCGGACGACGATGCGCGAGGCCGGGATCGTCGCCGCCGACAACCTGAACCCGCAAAAGGCCCGCGTGCTGGCCATGCTCGCGCTCACCCGGACCGACGACCCGGAAGAGGTCCAGCGGATGTTCGACACGTATTGAGGCGAACGCCGCCGCCCGGCTACTCTCCCGGCTTTCGCGCCGCCGGAGGGGGAGTTCGAGATGGCGAAACGACGTGTCGCGGCCGTCATGGCCGACATGCTCGCGGGTTACGGGGTCACGCATGTGTTCTACCTGCCGGCGGTGCTGCGCGGCATGTTGCGGGAGATCGAGCGGCGCACGGAAATCCGCCGCATCCACGCCCATTCCGAGGCCGGCGCGGTCTACATGGCCGACGGCTACGCCCGCGCCTCGGGGCGGCCGGGCGTCTGCATGGCGCAGATCGTCGGCGCGCTCAACCTCTGCGCCGGGCTGCGCGACGCCCATCTCGCCAAGGCGCCGCTGGTGGCGCTGACCGGCGGGCGCGAGGCCAACCACCGCGACCGCTGGGCCTACCAGGAGGTGGACGACCTGCCGGCCTTCGCCTCCTACACCAAGATGAACGCGGCGGTGGACGACCCGGACCGCCTGCCCGACATGCTGCGCCAGGCCTTCCGCATGGCGACGACCGGCGTGCCCGGCCCGGTCCACCTGCAACTCGCCGGCAACACCGGACAGGCGATCGAGAACGCCGGGATCGAGTTCGACGGCGCGATCGAGCCGCGCTACGGCCGGGTCCCGCCGCACCGCCCGGCGCCCGATCCCGACGACCTGCGCGCGGTCGCGGACCGTATCTCGCGGGCCGAGCGGCCCGTTATCGTCGCCGGCGGCGGCGTGCGCGCCTCGGGCGCGGGGCCGGCGCTGCTCCGCTTCGCCGAGGCGGCGCGCATTCCCGTCGCCGTTTCGCTCAACGCCAAGGACGCGATCCCGGACGGCCACCCGCTCTCGGTCGGCGTTGTCGGCACCTATTCGCGCCGCTCCGCCAACCAGGCGGTTTCGGAGGCCGACCTCGTCGTCTTCGTCGGCACGCGGGCGGGCGGCATGACGACGCATTTCTGGACGGTCCCGGCCGAGGGGACGCCGGCGGTCCAGATCGACATCGACGCCGGCGTCGCGGGCCGGAACTACCCGACCGACGCCGCGGCGATCGGCGACGCCCGCGTCGCGCTGGAGCGGCTGGCCGAACTCAACATCCCGGTCCCGGAGGGGCGCGCGGCCTGGACCGCCCGGGCGGCCGAACTCGTCGCCGCCTACAGGGCCGACTTCGCGCCGCTCTACGCCTCGGACGCGACGCCGATCCGCCCCGAACGCCTTGTCGCGGAACTGACCGCCGCCATGCCGGAGGACGCGCTCGTCGTCGTGGACACCGGGCATTCCGGCATGTGGATGGGCGGGATGTTCGAGATCGCCGGGCCGGGCCAGAGCTATATCCGCAGCGCCGGGCACCTCGGCTGGGCCTTCCCGGCGGCGATCGGCGCCAAATGCGGCGCGCCCGACCGGCCGGTGGTCTGTTTCACCGGCGATCTCGGCTTCTGGTATCACATGGGCGAGGTCGAGACGGCCGTGCGCCACGGCCTGAACACGGTGACCGTGATCAACAACAACCGCTCCGGCAACCAGGCGCTGAACGGCATGAGGCGGCTCTACGACGGCGCGCCGACGGAGCGCTCCAGGGAGATGTGGGTCCAGAACGAAACCGACTTCGCCCGCATCGCGGAGGACATGGGCGCGCTCGGCGTCCGGGTGGAGGAGCCGGGGGAGATCGGCCCCGCCTTCCGCCGCGCGCTCGCCGCCGGCCGCCCGGCGGTGGTCGATGTCGTCAGCGACATCGAGGCGCTCGCGCCGCTGGCCTGGGAGCCGCCGAGGTGAAGCCTTCCATCCTCTCCCTGGTCCCGCTCTCCGGGGCGCTGCAAGCGCAAATCCGCGCCGTCGCGCCGGGGTTCGAGCTGGAGGTGGCGGCGGGGCGGTTCGACGGCGAAATCCGCGCCACCTGGCCCGGTTTCGCGACGCGGCGCTACCTGCCGGCCGGCTCCGGCGACGAAGGCGACGGCGCGCGGGCGGAGCGGGACGCGCTGCTGGCCCGGGCCGAGATCGCGCTGGTCGGCTTCCCCTTCCCGCTCGACATCCGCGCGCGGGCGCCGCGGCTGAAATGGGTCCACCAGCGGCCCGCCGGCGCCTCGAACATGATGCGCGGCGACCTGTGGCGCTCCGATGTGCTCGTCACCTCCTCGCGCGGCCGCGCCCACAACATCCCCATCGCGGAGTACCTGCTGGCCGGCGTCCTGTACTTCGCCAAGGGGCTGGGCGCGGCGGCGGCGGACCGGGAAGAGGGGGCGATGCGGGCCGCCGCCTACGGGCCCCGGCAGATCGCGGGCAAGACGCTCTGCATCGTCGGCGCCGGCGGGATCGGGCGCGAGGCCGGGCGGCTCTGCGCGAGGGTGGGAATGCGCGTCGTCGGCACGCGGCGGAACCCGGCCGCGGCGACGGACGGCTTCGTGGAAATCCGGGGCGCGGACGGCCTGCTCGATCTTTTGGCCGAGGCGGACTACGTCGCCGTCTGTTGCCAGTGGACGCCGGAGACCGAAAAGCTCATCGGCCGCGAGGCGTTCGCGGCCATGAAGGAGGGCGCGGTGCTGCTGAACATCGCGCGCGGCGAGATCGTGGACGAGGAGGCGCTGGTCGAGGCGCTGGCGTCGGGCCGGCTGCGCGGCGCGGCGCTGGATGTCTATGTCGGCGAGTTCGAGCGCCCGCCGGACCCCCGGCTGTGGTCCGACCCGCGCGTGCTGGTCACGCCGCACATCTCCGCCGCCTCCGATGTGAACACCCACGGCGGCAACGACCTCTTCGTCGAGAACCTCCGCCGCTATGTCGCGGGCGAACCGCTGGCGAACGCCATAGACTGGGACCGGGGGTACTGAGCGGCGGCGCGAGGGCGCGGGGCCATGGCGGGGCGGAACCGGATCGGCATCGACCTGGGCGGCACGAAGATCGAGGGCGTCGTGCTCGACGGCCGGGGCCGCGAGGCGTGGCGCCGCCGGATCGCGGCCCCGCGCGGCTCCTATCCCGCGACGGTCGAGGCGATCGCCGGCCTGGCCGGCGAGGCCGGGCGCGCGGCGGGCGGCCCGGCGCCCGTCGGGATCGGCATTCCGGGCGCGATCTCGCGGAAAACCGGGCTGGTCAAGAACGCCAATTCGACATGGCTGATCGGCAAGCCGCTCCAGCGCGACATCGAGGCGGCGCTGGGCCGGCCGGCGCGAGTGGAGAACGACGCGAACTGCTTCGCCGTCTCGGAGGCCGCCGACGGCGCCGGGCGCGGCCGCGCGGTCGTGTTCGGCGCGATCCTGGGGACCGGCGTCGGCGCGGGGATCGCCATCGACGGCCGGCCGCTCGCCGGAGCCAACGCCATCGCCGGCGAATGGGGGCACAACCCCCTGCCCTGGCCGGAAGACGGGGAGCGGCCGGGCGCGCGCTGCTGGTGCGGGCGGACCGGCTGCGTCGAGACCTTCCTGTCCGGCCCGGCGCTGGCCCGCGCCCACGAGCGCGCCGCCGGCGTCGCGCTGGACGCCGAGGAGATCGCCGCGCGCGCCGATGGCGGCGACCCCGCGGCGCTGGCGACGCTCGCGCGTTACGAGGACCGGCTGGCCCGCGCGCTGGCCCATGTCGTCAACCTGCTCGACCCGGATGTCGTCGTGCTCGGCGGCGGGCTGTCGAACATCTCCCGCCTTTACCGGCGCGTGCCGGCGCTTTGGGGCCGGCACATCTTCTCCGACACGGTGGAGACCGAGCTGCGCCCGCCGGTCCACGGCGATTCGAGCGGCGTGCGCGGCGCCGCGCGGCTCTGGCCGGACGCGAGGGAGGACGGGCAATGACGGCCCCCCTCCCCGATCCGCCCGCGCTCTGCCGCGACTGTTTCGCCTGGGAGGACGGGCCGCCCTCGCGTCCCTGCCCCGCCTGCGGCTCGCCGCGCCGGATCGCGCATCCGGAACTGCGCCGCCTCGCCATCGCCCATATCGATTGCGACGCCTTCTACGCCAGCGTCGAGAAGCGGGACGATCCGGGCCTGCTCGACAAGCCGGTGATCGTCGGCGGCGGCCGGCGCGGCGTCGTGTCCGCCGCCTGCTACATCGCGCGCATCCACGGCGTGCGCTCCGCCATGCCGATGTTCAAGGCGCTGCGGGCCTGCCCCGGCGCCGTGGTCATCCGGCCGGACATGGCGAAATACGCCGCCGTCGGCCGGCAAGCGCGCGCCCTGATGCGCGAGGTCACGCCGCTGGTCGAGCCGCTGTCGATCGACGAGGCGTTCCTCGACCTGTCGGGGACCGAGCGCCTGCACCGCGCGCCGGCGGCGGAGACGCTGGCCCGGCTGGTCGCGCGTTTCGAGGCGGAGATCGGCGTCACCGCCTCGATCGGCCTCAGCCACAACAAGTTCCTCGCCAAGATCGCCTCGGACCTCGACAAGCCGCGCGGTTTCAGCGTTATCGGCGCGGCCGAGGCGGAGGCGTTCCTCGCCCCCCGGCCGGTCTCGACGATCTGGGGCGTCGGCGCCAACCTGCGCGCGCGGCTGCGGCGCGACGGGCTGGAGACGATCGGCGACCTGCGGGCGGTGGCGGAAACCGAACTCGTCCGGCGCTACGGCGCGATCGGCCGGCGGCTGGCCCGGTTCTCCCGGGGCCGCGACGACCGCCGGGTCGAGCCGGACGGCGCGGCCAAGAGCGTGTCCAGCGAAACCACCTTCGACGCCGACCTCGCCGACGCCGAATCCCTGCGCCCGGTGCTCTGGAAACTGTGCGAGGCGGTGTCGGGCCGGTTGAAGCGCGGCGCCGTCGCCGGGCGCGTCGTGACGCTGAAGCTCAAGACGGCGGAGTTCCGCACGCTCACCCGCCGGACCACGCTGGCCGCGCCGACGCAGCTGGCCGACACGCTGTTCCGGGCGTCCGCCCCGCTGCTGGACCGGGAACTCGACGGGCGGCGGTTCCGCCTGCTCGGCGTCGGCGCGGCGGGCCTGGAGGATTGCCGCCTCGCCGATCCGCCGGACCTCGCGGACCCCGGCGCGCGGCGGCGCGCCCGGGCCGAACTGGCGGTCGATCGGGTGCGCGAGAAGCTGGGCCGCGACGCCATCGCCAAGGGCCGGGGCTTCGGGCGGACGGTCCGCCCGCAAAGCCCGTCGCGCGCGCCGGCGGAGCCGGACTGAGGCGCGCGGCGGTCAACAGGACGGCGGCTCGACGGCCTCGATCCGCTCCAGCGCCATGGCGACGCTGAACTCGCCGTAATCGATCGTCAGCGCCGACGCGACGGCGTTTTCGTGCAGGTCGGCGGAAATCTCGTATTCCGGCCCGCTGCCCCGGTCGCCGTAGCCGAAGAACGCCATCCGGATCGGCCAGTAGCGGACGGACAGCAGCGGCCCGCCCTCCGGCTTGCCCGGCCTGGGAAGGCCGATGGCGGCGGTGACGGGCGCCGCGCCCTCGAGTTCGCCGCCGTCGAACAGGGGCGCCGCGAAGAACCGCGCGCCGGCGCGCGCCCGCTCCAGCAGGGCGAAGGTGTGCGCCGACGGGAACAGCGCGTCCGCCGGCAGGGCGAACTCCTCCGCCTCCGGCTCGGCGAAACGCGCGACGCCCGCGGCGCCGTCGGGGCGCGTGGCGACGCCGCGGGTCTTCGCGTCGGGCGCGCCGGACCCCTTGTCGAGCGAGAAGAAGCGGAGCCGTTTGCCGTCCTTGCTCTCCCAGGCGGTGTAGCGGTTGTCGCTCTGGTGGTCTGGCCGTTCCGCCGAGCGGTAGCGGGCGACGATGCGCTGCTCCACGATCCAGCCGTCGCAATCCTCGCGCCACTCGAAGGCCGCGGCCCCTTCCATGTCGACGATTTCCGAGCCGGGAACCGCGCCCGCCAGCGACATCGTGTAGAAGGCGCGGTGGGGCGCCAGCGGCCCGTCGCCGGCGGCCGGGGCCGGCGCGCTCCAGCAAGCCGCCGCGAGCGCGACGGCCGGGATCGCCGCCCGGAACGCGGGAAGCGGGTCCACGCCGTCCCTCCCCCGGCGCGGCGGCGCTACGAAGTCGGCCGGGGCGACGGGATCGCGGCGATCCGGGCCTGGGACAGCCTGGGCAGCGGCACGCGCCCGACCGACAGCGGCGCGGCAGCGGCTTCCGCCCCGGCGCGCGGGCGCGGCAGCGGCGCCCGCTCGACCGACAGCGGATCGAGGGCGGTATCGGCCTCGGCCTCGGCGCCGAGGCGCGGCAGGGGCACGCGCCCGACCGAGAGCGGCGCGGAGATGTCGGCGAATGCCGGCCGGGGCGCCGGGCGCGGCGCGGGCGCGGTTTCCGTCCGGGCGGCAAGGCGCGGCAGCCCCGCCCGCTCGACCGCCGGCGGCAGGGGCGCGGGCCGCGCGGCCGGGGGCGCGGGGACGGGCGCCGGCGCGTCGAGCGCGGCGATCTCCACGACCGGGGGCAGCGGCGCGGCCGCCGGCCCGGCCCGGTCCGCGGGCGCGGAAGCCGTTTCGGACGCCGGTTCCGGCGCCGGGAGCCGGCCGTCGTAAAGGGATTCGTCGGCGTATTCCTCGTGGAACGCCACCGTGTAGGCGATGGGCGAACCTTCCGGGCCGTGGGGCCGGCAAACCTCCTCGCCGAGGATCGCGCGGTGCAGCGCGCAGTCCTCCGCCATCGTCGAGGAAATCACATGGTCGGTGGTCGTTTTCCCGGTCGTCAGCCACGACAGGCCGGACACGCCGCTGGAGGCGGCGATTATCGGAAAGGGAACCGCCGGAAGGCAGCCCGCGACGGTCAGGGACAGCGCTCCCGCGAGGAGAAGGCGTTTCATGGCCGCTTTCCCGATAAATCAAACCGGTATCGACGCGAGTTTACGCCCCCTGCGAGGCGGCCGCAAGCGGTTTTCCACATCTCCGCCCGATTCGCCCCCGCGCGCGCGATTCGGCCGGTTTCCGCGGGCGCGCGAATCGGTGTATAGGGCGCGCCATGGTCCCGATCGCCGATTCCGAATCCGCGGCCGCGTTCTGCCGCCGCCTGGCCGCCGAGCGCTTCGTCTGCGTCGATACCGAGTTCATGCGCGAGCGGACCTACTACCCCAGGCTCTGCCTCGTCCAGCTGGCGGGAGCGGAGGAAGCGGCGGCGATCGACGCGCTGGCCCCGGGCATGGACCTCGGCCCGGTGCTCGACCTGATGGCCGATCCCGGCGTGCTCAAGGTCTTCCACGCCTGCCGCCAGGACATCGAGATTTTCCACAACCTCGCCGGACGGGTCCCGGCGCCGGTCTTCGACACGCAGGTCGGCGCCATGGTGTGCGGCTACGGCGACGCCGTGAGCTACGACAAGCTGGTCCGCAGGCTGACCGGCGCGCGCATCGACAAGACCTCGCGCTTCACCGACTGGGCGCGCCGGCCGCTTTCGGAGGAGCAGATCGGCTACGCGCTCTCCGACGTGACGCATTTGCGGGCGGTGTACGAGCGCCTTTCGGAGCGGCTCGGGGCGACCGGGCGCGAAAGCTGGCTGGAGGAGGAGGCGCGGGCGGTGACCGACCCGGCCGCCTTCGCCTTCGATCCGGGCGAGGCGTGGCGCCGCCTCAAGGTGAAGAGCGGCAAGCCCCGGTTCCTGGCGATGGCGCGCGAACTCGCCGCCTGGCGCGAGGCCGAGGCCCGGCGCCGCGACATCCCCAGGGGCTGGCTCCTGCGCGACGACGTGCTGCTCGACATCGCCGCCCGCGCGCCCAAAACGCCCAGGGACCTCGCCAAGGTCCGCAACATCACCGAGAAATTCGCGTCCGGGCGCGCCGGCGAGACGCTGCTGGCGGCGGTGGCCCGGGCGCGGGACCTGCCCGAGGACGCCCTGCCCCGCCCGGAGAAGGACCCGCGCGCCGGCGAGCCGGCCCCCGCCATCGTCGAGTTGCTGCGCGTCCTGCTCAAGCTGAAGTCGGAGAAGCACGACGTGGCGCGCAAGCTGATCGCCAGCGCCGAGGACCTCGACGCCATCGCGCGCGACGACGAGGCCGACACGCCGGCCCTCAGGGGCTGGCGGCGCGGGATTTTCGGCGACGACGCGCTGGCGCTGAAGCGCGGCGAACTGGCGCTTTCGGCGAGGGACGGCGAGGTGGAGCTGGTCAGGCTGTGACCCGCGCCGCCGGGTCTCCGGCCGACGGCTCCAGCGCCACCTCCGCGCCCAGCGCCTCCGAAAGCTCCGCGACGCGGCGCGCCACGGTGTCGCCGAGCGCGGCCGCCATGTCGGGCGGATGGCGGACCGTCACCCGCCCCCCGGCCCGCGACACCTCGGTCCGCCGCAGCAGCCGCGCGACGCCGCCGCAGAAGGCGAAGCCGAACCGCAGCGCGCGGCCGATGGCGAGCGCCCGCGCGCGCCGCGCCTCGGGGATCAGCGCCGAGACCTCCGCCGCCGCCGGATGGTCGATCCGGCCGTTGTAGCGCGCCAGGATCGCCAGCGCGGCGAACACCCGGTCCTCGTGCCCGATCCCCACCAGCGGCAGGCGCAGGACCTTGTGGAAGGCGTGTTCGCCCCGGTAGCCCGGATGCTCGGCCCAGGCCGTGTCCGCCAACATGCAGATCGCGGTGAGCAGCCTTTCGGGCGGCGGTTCGGCAAGGAAGGCCGCGATCCAGCGCTCCAGTTCGCCCTCGTCGAGCGGGAAGCGGCCGAACGGGCGCACCACGTCGGGGAAGCCCGAAAGCAGCGGGTCGCGCCGCCTCTCCTCCTCCGCCAGGCGGTCGTACAGGCAGCCCTCGCGCAGGCCGAAGGCCGAGAACACGACGCTCTCCGCGCCGCCCAGCCGGAGCAGCCGCCACAGCGCCAGCGCCGACATCGCCAACGTGCCCGCGCGGCGCCGCGACCCCTCGAAGGCCGGACCCAGCCCCTCCGCGCGCCGGGACACGCCCTTCAGGAAGTCGATGGCGTCGCCGGCCCCGATCGTGTAGCCGTGGATGATCCGCAGCGGATAGCCGCGGTCGGCCATGTGCGCCCGCGCCAGGCCGCGCCAGCTGCCCCCCACGGCGTAGAGCGGGCGGCCGGCCAGCCGGTCCAGCCAGTCCAGAGACTCCAGATGCGCGTCCACGCGCCGGCGCAACGGCTTGCGGCCGCGCCCGGCCGGCTCGCCGAGGCGCAGCGGGCCGAGCGGCAGCGTCGCGAAGCGGGCCGGCGTCCCGCCGGCGAGGTCCACGAGTTCGAGGCTGCCGCCGCCGAGGTCGCCCACCACGCCGTCGGCGCCGGGAAACGCGCTCGCCACGCCCAGCGCCGACAGCCGCGCCTCCTCGTCGCCCGTCAGCACGCGGACCGGAAGCCCGAAGCGGCGCTCCAGGTCGGCGGCGAAGGCGGGGCCGTTCGCGGCCTCCCGCACGGCCGCGGTCGCCAGCGCCTCCAGCCGCTCCAGCCGCATCTCCCGCGCGATCTCGACGAAGCGGGCGATGTTGTCGATGGCCGAGGCGCGGCCGGTTTCCGACAGCCGGCCGGTCTCGCGCAGGTCCGCGCCGAGGCCGCACAGCGCGCGCTCGTTGAAGATCGGGAAGGGCGCGCGCCGGTCGCCGGTGAACACGACGAGGCGGACGGAGTTGGAGCCGATGTCGAGCACGCCGACGCGGCGCGCGCTCCGGTCGGCCCAGGCGGAGGCGGAATAGGGCAAGGCGCGGCGCTCCCGGTCACCGGCCGACCGCGACGGCCGGGCGCCGCCGGCGGCCGCGCGAGCCGCTACCGCGGCCGGAGAGGCTGGGATTGGTCATGAAATAGGTGTGGGCCGAAAAGTCGGCCGCCGCGCCCTCGATCCGCGCGAACCGCCCGTCCGGGCCGAGCGTCCAGGCGTTGGCCGTGTCCTTCAGGTTCGCGCCCATGATCTCGACCAGCACCTGGCGGTGGACCGTCGCGTTCTCGACCGGCACGAAATGCTCCAGCCGGCGGTCGAGGTTGCGCGGCATCCAGTCGGCCGAGGAGATGAACACCCGGGCCCGGTCCGAGGGCAGCGGGCGGCCGTTGCCGAAACAGAAGATGCGCGAATGTTCGAGGAAACGGCCGACGATGCTGCGGACCCGGATGTTCTCCGACAGGCCCGGCGCGCCCGGCCTGAGGCAGCAGATGCCGCGCACCACCAGGTCGATGCGCACGCCGGCCCCCGAAGCCTCGTACAGCAGGTCGATCAGTTCGGGATCGACCAGGGAGTTCATCTTGGCCCAGATCGCGGCCGGGCGGCCCTTGCGCGCGAAGGCCATCTCGGCGCGCACCAGGTCGACGATGGCGGCGCGCAGCGAGACCGGCGAGAGCGCGATCTTCTCCATCTTCTCCGGCGTCGCGTAGCCGGTCATGTAGTTGAAGGCGCGCGCGGCGTCGCGGCACATCGCCGGGTCGCAGGTGAAGAAGGACAGGTCCGTGTAAACCTTCGCCGTGATCGGGTGGTAGTTGCCGGTGCCGAAATGGGCGTAGTTGCGCAGGCCCCCGCCCTCGCGCCGGACCACGAGCGACATTTTCGCGTGCGTCTTCAGGTCGACGAAGCCGTACACCACCTGCACGCCGGCGCGTTCGAGGTCGCGCGCCAGGCGGATGTTCGCCTCCTCGTCGAAGCGGGCCTTCAGTTCGACCATCGCGGTGACCGACTTGCCGGACTCCGCCGCCTCGATCAGCGCCTTGACGATGGGCGAGTCCTCGCTGGTCCGGTACAGCGTCTGCTTGATGGCGATCACCGCGGGGTCGCGGGCCGCCTGGAGCAGGAACTGCACCACCACGTCGAAGCTCTCGTAGGGGTGGTGGACCACGATGTCCTTGGCCCGGATCGCCGCCAGGCAATCGCCGCCGAAATCGCGGATGCGTTCGGGGAAGCGCGCGTTGAAGGGCGGCCACAGCAGGTCCGGGCGCTCGTCCACGATCAGCTGCGCGAGGTCGGCCAGCCCGACCATCTCGTCGAGCGAGAACACATCCTCCGCCGAGCAGCCGAGGCCGTTCGTCACGAAGGCCCGCAAATCCTCCGGCATCGAGGAATCGACCGCGAGCCGGATGACGTTGCCGCGGCGCCGGCGCCTGAGCGCCGACTCGAACGACATCACCAGGTCCTCGGCCTCCTCGTCGATCTCCATCTCGCTGTCGCGCAGCACGCGGAAATTGCCCCGGCCGGCGACGCTGAAGTTCGGGAACACCGTCTCGACATGCTCCAGGACGATCCGTTCGAGCGCGATGAAGCGGATTTCGGCGCCGGGCAGGCGCACGAAACGCCCCACCTGCGCGGGCAGCGGCAGCAGCGCCTCCATGTCGCGCCCGTCGGACGGGCGCAGCAGCCGCAGCGCCAGGCACGCGCTCCGGTTCGGGAAGAACGGGAAGGGATGGGCCGGATCGACGGCCAGCGGCGTCAGCACCGGGAAAATCCGCTCCAGGAAGTACGCGCCGAGCCAGGCCCGGTCGTCCCCGGACAGTTCGGGGTAGTCCACCAGGTGGAAGCCGGCCCCGCGCAACTCGCCCCGGAGGTCGCGCAGGCACTCCTGCTGCACGGCGACGAGCCGGCCCACCTCGCGCGAGATTTCCGCGAGCTGGCGCGACGGCGTGAGGCCCTCCGGGCTGGCGGTGGCGACGCCGGCCGTCACCATGCCCTTCAGCCCGGCGACGCGGACCATGTAGAACTCGTCCAGGTTGGCGCTGGAGATCGACAGGAAGCGCAGCCGCTCCAGCAGCGGGTGCCGGGGGTTGCGCGCCTCCTCCAGCACCCGCGCGTTGAAGGCGAGCCAGGACAGTTCCCGGTTGATGAACCGCTCCGGCGAGTCGGCGACGCCGTCGCCGGGCGCGATGGCTTCCGCGATGCTCATGCGCGACCTCCGAACGGCCCCCCTTCCCCGCTCCGGCGCGCAGTCTAGCACGCCGGGGGCGAACGCGCCCGCCGCCGGCCTACAGCGAGCTCCGGAACGCGCCGCCGTCCATCAGCAGGTTCTGGCCGTTGATGAAGCCGGCGTGGGCGCTGCACAGGAAGGCGCAGGCCTTGCCGAACTCGTCCGCCGTGCCGAACCGGCCGGCCGGGTTCTCCGCCGCCGCCTTCTCGTACATCTCGTCGTAGCCGAGGCCGGCCGCGCGCGCCCGGACCTCGATGTTGCCGCGCAGCCGGTCGGTGTCGAAGGGGCCGGGCAGCAGGCCGTTGATCGTCACGCCGTGGCGCACGGTCTCGCGGGCGATGCCGGCGCAGAACCCGGTCAGCCCGGTCCGCGCGCCGTTCGACAGGCCGAGGATGGCGATGGGCGACTTCACGGCGCCGGAGGTGATGTTGACGATCCGCCCGAAGCCGCGCGCGATCATGCCGTCCACCGTCGCCTTGATCAGTTCGATGCCGGTGAGCATGTTGGCGTCCAGCGCGGCGATCCAGTCGTCCCGGCCCCAGTCGCGGAAGTCGCCGGGCGGCGGGCCGCCGGCGTTGTTCACCAGGATGTCGATGTCGCCCGCCGCATCGAGGGCCGCGCGCCGCCCCTCCTCCGTCGTAATGTCGCAGGCGACCCATTTCACGGTCGTCCCGCGCGCCGCGCCGATCTCCTCCGCCGTCCGGCGGATGTCGGCCTCGGTGCGGGAGCAGATCGTCACCGCGACCCCCGCCTCGGCCAGCGCGTCGGCGCAGCCGCGCCCCAGCCCCTTGCTCGCCGCGCAGACCAGCGCCGTCCGGCCGGCAATTCCCAGATCCATGTCCTTCCTCCTCACTCGCGAGTCGCGCCGCCGGCCCGTTGTAGCACCGCGCGGGCCAGCGGCAATGTGACCGGACGCCGCTCCGCCAGCGAAGCCTCGTCCAGCAGGGCGACCGTCCGGGCCGCGGCCGCGAAGGACCGCTCCATCCGGTTGGCCAGGTATTCGAGCGCGTCGCGGCCGGCGTGGATCTGCCGGTCGCGGAGCATCTTCGCCATCGCGCCGGCGAGCAGCGCCTCGTCCGGCTGGCCGAGCGCGGCGACGGGCAGGGCCGCGAGACGGGAGGCCAGGTCCGGCGGGCGGAGCGCGAGGCGCGCCGGCGCCTCCCGGCTCGCCACGAGCACGCTCCCGCCCCGCTCCGCGACCGCCTCGTACAGCGCCAGGACCGGGCCGCCCGGCCAGCGCGCGTCGAAACCGTCGAGCAGCGCGTGGCGCCGGCCGCCGAGCCGGGCGCGCGGGTCCGTTCCCTCCGCGAGGGGCGCGTCGATCCGCGCGGCGCCGGCCCGCCCGGCCCAGGCCGCGCCCAAATGCGACTTGCCGGAGCCGGCCGGCCCGTGGAGCCACAGGCCGCGCGCCGCCGCCGGCCAGTCCGGCCAGCGGTCGATCCAGGCGGCGGCGGCCTCGTTGCAGCGCGAGACGACGAAATCCTCGCGCCGCCGGGCCACGCGATGGCCGAGGCCGAGCACCGTTTGCGCGCCGGCGGCCGTCACCGCTCCCGCTCCCCGTCGCCGTTTTCCTCCGTTTCGGGCGGCCGGTCGTCGGGCGGCGGAATGCCGTGGAGGTGGAGCGGGCTGGCGAGGTAGCGCGACAGCGCGAACCGGCCGAGCACGCCGATCGCGGCCGCGGCCGGCAGGGCCAGCAGCACGCCGACGAAACCGAACAGCGCGCCGCCGGCCAGCAGGGCGAAGATCACCCACACCGGGTGCAGGCCCACCGCGTCCCCCACCAGCTTCGGCGTCAGCACATAGCCCTCCGCGACCTGGCCGACGACGAAGATCGCGGCCACGACCGCGACCGGCGGCCAGGCGGCGAATTGCACCGCCGCGAGGCCCACGCTCAACAGCCCGCCCAGCACCGCGCCGACGAAGGGCACGAAGGAGATCATCCCGGCGAACAGCCCGATCGCCAGGCCGAAATCGAGGCCGGCGGCGCTGAGCGCGACGGCGTAATAGGCGGCGAGCGCGAGGCAGACGCTGCCCTGCCCGCGCACGAAGGCGGCGAGCGAGCGGTCCACGGCCCGGGCCTGCTCGCGGATCGTGTCGCGCTGCGCCCTGGGCAGCCAGCCGTCGATCGTCGCCACGACGATGTCCCAGTCGCGCAACAGGTAGAAGGCGACGATCGGCGTGATCAACGCCAGCGAGAGCAGGTTGGCGAAGGCGACCCCGCCGCTCACCACCCGGCCGGCGAGGTTGGCGAGCCATTTCAGCGCCCCGCCCGCCATCGCGGGCAGGCTCTCCAGCGCGCCGCCGCCCGCGCTGTCGCCGATCGCCTCCAGCGCCGGGCGGACCAGCGGCTCGATCCGCGCCAGCACCGCCGGCAGGGCCTCGATCAGGCGCAGCAGCTGCGCGTTCAGCGCCGGGACCAGCAGCAGCACGAAGCCGACGGAGACCACCAGGAAGGACAGCAACACCACTGTCGTTCCGAGCGCGCGGCCGAAGCCGGCCCGCTCCAGCCGGTCCACCAGCGGGTCGAGGAAGTAGGCGATGGCCATGCCGGCCACGAAGGGCAGCAGCACCTCGCTCAGCGCGTAAAGCGCCGCCAGGCCCGCCGCCAGCAGCGCGAGCCAGAACAGCCGCCGCTCGCGCCGGGTCACGCGCCGCTCCCCGAGGACGGGCCGGCCGGCGATGGCGGCGGCGCCTCCTCCTCTTCCTCCGACGGGAAGTAGCGGGGCGGGACCGCCTGGTCCGCGTCGGCGAGGACGAGCCCCTCGGCCCCCTCGCGCAGGACGAGGCCGCGCTGGCGCAGCGCGTTGCGCAACTGGTCCGCGCCGCCCTGGACCCAGAGTTCGAGCGCGGCCTCGCGCCGCGACAGCCGCCGGGGTTCGACCCGGCGCAGGATGCCGATCCCCGCCAGCCGCTCGCGGATCGAGAGCCAGCGCCCGAACCCGTCGATGGGAACGACGACGGACAGCCGGCTGTCCGCGCCGGGACGGGCGAGGTTGGCGCGCTTCCAGGCCCCGGCGAGGGCCGCGGCGGCGCGCGCCGCCCCTTCCGCCAGCGCGCCGGCCGGATCGCTCCCCGCCGCGAGGGCCGTTTCGAGCGCGACGCTCCCGTCGGCGCTTTCGCCGGGACGGAGGATCGCGATCTCCAGCGCCGGCGGCCGGCCCGGCGTTCCCGCCCGCCAGACCGCGCGGGCGACCGCCGCCTCCCCGGCCCCGTACCGGGCCGCGAGCGCGCCCAGCCGCGCCGCGTCGCCGGCGAGCGCCTGGGCAGTCGAGAGGTCGCGCATGTCCGCCAGGTCCCCGTGCGGCGCCACGACCGGCGCCAGCCCGTCGTCCGGCGGCCGGTCGCGCCACGCCTCCAGCCACGGGTTGGCGTCCTCCCACAGGAGGTCCGCCCCGTCGCGCGAGAACACGGGCACGACCAGGAGCGGCCGGCTCGGCGTCTCGGCGAAGGCGATTCCCTCGCGGGAGAGCAGGCCGCGCACCGCGCCGGGATCGAAACCGAAGGACAGCTCGGCGAGATAGCGCACGTCGGAGGCCCGCTCGCGCAGGATTTCGTAGCCTTCCAGCAGCGCCGCCACCCGGTCCGCGCCGTACCCGGCCAGCGACGCCGCGTCGCCCGGCAGTGTGAGGCGGTCGAGCAGGCGGCGCCACGCCTCGGCCTGCCCGCGCGCCAGCGCCGTCTCGCGCGCCGCCAGCGCCGAGGCGGCGGTCACGTCCACCGAAACCGGCGCGATCGTGAAGACCTCCTCCGGCGACAGCGCGCCCGGCGCCGCCGGCGACAGCGCGACGATCGCCGCCGCCAGCGCGGCCGCGAAACGCCGCGCGGAGGCGACACGGCCCGCGCCCGTCCGGCCCCGCATCCTCGCCCTGGCGAAAACCATCTTGCTCCCCGCGGCGCCCCCGAGCCATATACCGGCGCGCGGCGCGAACTCGGCCTCGCGGCGCGCCAATCTAGCCCATCGCCGGGGAGGGCGCCATCGCCGCGCGGGAAACGGACCGGCCGACGACCTACCGCGACGCCGGGGTGGACATCGACGCCGGCGCGCGGCTGGTCGAGGCCATCGCGCCGCTGGCGCGGAGCACGGCGCGGCCGGGGGCCGACGGGTCGATCGGCGGCTTCGGCGGCGTCTTCGACCTCGCCGCCGCCGGCTTCCGCGACCCGGTGCTGGTCGCCGCGGCCGACGGGGTCGGCACCAAGCTGCGCGTCGCCATCGAGACCGGGCGCCACGATACGGTCGGGATCGACCTGGTGGCGATGTGCGTCAACGACCTCGCGGCGCAAGGGGCCGAACCCCTGTTCTTCCTCGACTACTACGCCGCCGGCGAACTGTCGGTCGCGGACGCGCGCGCGGTCGTCGCGGGGATCGCCCGGGGATGCCGCGAGGCCGGCTGCGCCCTGCTCGGCGGCGAGACGGCGGAAATGCCGGGCCTGTACGCGCGCGGCGACTACGACCTCGCGGGCTTCGCCGTCGGCGCGGCGGAGCGGGGCGCGCTGCTCGACGCGAGCCGCGCCCGGGAAGGCGACGTCGTGCTCGGCCTCGCCTCCTCCGGCCTCCATTCCAACGGGTTCTCGCTGGCGCGGCGCGTCGTCGCGGATTCCGGCCTGTCCTGGGACGCGCCCTGCCCGTTCGAGGACGGGACGAGCCTCGGCGAGGCGCTCCTTCGCCCGACGCGCATCTACGCGCGCGCGGTCCGGGCGGCGCTGGCGGCGGGCGGCGTCACCGGCGCCGCGCACATCACGGGCGGCGGCCTGGTCGAGAACCCGCCCCGCGCCTTCGGGCCGGACCTCGCGGCGCGGATCGACCTCGCGTCCTGGCCGGCGCCGCCCGTGTTCGGCTGGCTCGCCCGGACCGGCGGGATCGCGGCGCGGGAGATGCTCCGCGTGTTCAATTGCGGGATCGGCATGACGCTGACCGTGGAGCCGGGCCGGGCCGGGGCGGTCGCCGGGGCGCTGGCCGGGGCCGGCGAGACGGTCTTCCGCATCGGCCGGCTGGAGCGGCGCGCGCCGGGCGGCCCGGCCGCGGTCTTCGACAACGCCCCGGACGCGGCGCGGTGAGCGCGCGGGTCCGCGTCGGCGTGCTGGCCTCCGGCCGGGGCAGCAACCTGCAAGCCCTGCTCGAAGCCGCGGCCGATCCGGGCTATCCGGCCGGGATCGCGCTGGTCGTCTCGGACCGTCCCGGCGCCGGCGCGCTCGCCCGGGCCAAGGCGGCGGGCGTGCCGGCGGTCACTGTCGATCGCCGCGCGTTCGCGGACCGCGCCGCCTTCGAGGCCGAAATCGACCGCGAACTTGCGGGCGCGCGGGTGCCGGCTCGTCTGCCTCGCCGGTTTCATGCGCGTCCTCGGCCCCGCCTTCGTCGCGGCCTGGGAGGGGCGGATGTTGAACATCCACCCCAGCCTGCTGCCGGCCTTCCCGGGGCTGGACACGCACCGCCGCGCCATCGAGGCCGGGGTTCGCGTCTCCGGTTGCAGCGTCCATTTCGTGACGGCCGAACTCGACGCCGGCCCGGTCGCGGGCCGGGCGGAGGTTCCGGTGCTGTCCTCCGACACGCCGGACACGCTGGCGGCGCGCGTGCTGGAGGCGGAGCACCGGCTCTACCCCGCCGTCCTCCGCCTGCTGGCCGAGGGGCGGATCGACCCGCGCGACGGCTCCGCGCGCGACGGCGGCGCGCCCGGCCCCGGAGCGGGCCGGGATTCGGGGCTTGGCGGCGAGGCGCCCGGCGGCGTATACAGCCGGCGTCGCGAATCTTGACGGAGAGCCGGACCATGGCCGCCGAGCACACCAAGGACGATCCCGACTACCGCGAGCACAAGGCGTCCTACGACGGGGTGATGACCCTGTTCAAGGTCTCCATCGTCCTGATCGTGGTCACGCTGCTGCTGCTGACCTGGCTGGTCGTCTGAGCGGCGCGCGGCCGCCCGCCGGGGCCGCGCCGCTCGGCCGCCACCGTCAGCCGCCCCGGTCAGCCGACGATCTCGGCCTCGCCGAAGAACTGGGCGATTTCCGCGGCCGCCGTTTCCGGCGCGTCGGAGCCGTGGACCGAGTTCTCGCCGACGCTCCGGGCGAAAAGCTTGCGGATCGTCCCCTCCGCCGCGTCGGCCGGGTCGGTGGCGCCCATAACCTCGCGGTAGCGCGCGACGGCGTTCTCGCCCTCCAGCACCTGGACGACGACGGGGCCGGAGGTCATGAACGCGACCAGTTCGCCGTAGAACGGCCGCTCGGCGTGGACGGCGTAGAAGCGCTCGGCCTCGGCGCGGGTCATGCGGATCCGCCGCTGGGCGACGATGCGAAGCCCCGCCTCCTCGATCGCCTTGTTTATCGCGCCGGTGACGTTGCCGGCGGTCGCGTCCGGCTTGATAATGGAGAAGGTGCGCTCGATGGCCATGGAGGGGTCCGCCTCGCCTGGGGAAGGATCGCGTTCGGGGCGCGAAAGCCGCCCCGCGCGGCGCGCCTTATACCGGCGCCCGCCCGCCCCGGCAAGCGAAGGCGCGGCCGGCGCTACGTTCCGGCCAGCCGCCGCGCGTAGCCGGTCTGGCTGATCCAGTTGGCGAGCATCCGGCGGAACCAGGGGATGCGCGGATGCCGCGCGACATCGTCGCCCAAGGCGGTGAGAAGCTCGAAATGGCACATCGTGTCGAGCAGGCGCAGCGGCGGCGGCTCGCGCGACTCGATCTCGAGGCGCTGGCGGGTCAACGCCGCGAACTCGTCGTCGTCGAGGTTCCGGCCGCGCGCGTAACTCTTCTCCAGCCCGATGAATTCGCGCGCCAGTTCGGCGTGCTGGTTGGCCCGGCGCGCCGTCCCGACGGACAGGTCCACCGCGCCCAGCAAGGCGACGAAGCCCGCGAGCGCCACGGGCAGCCAGGTCCACGCGGGCGGCAACCCGGCGACGAAGGACGCGACCGCCGAGGAGCCGCCCACGGCCGCCGCCGTCACCGTCGCCGTGTTCCAGAGCTCGTAGAACCGGCGGCGGTGGTTGTGGTAGCGCACCGACCGGCGGACGCCGAAAAGGAGATCGTAGTTGCGGTCATCGAGTTGGTCCGTCATCGGGCTCGTCCCTGGGGCGTGGCGGAATCGGTCGTCTGGGCTTGTGCGTGTCCGTAACGGCGTCGATGTCGGAAGCGCTCCCGGAAGCGGCTCCGCGGCGCGCGCCGGCCGGCGCCTCCTTTCCGTCTTCCGAGGACTCCCCGGGGCTTGCCGGCCCCTTGCGCTCCCCCATTATGCGCTCCCGCGTTTTTCGCCCGCAACAACGCGGCCGCCCGCCCGCCGCGCCTTACCCGATGCGCCGGGCGATGAACCTCCCCGCCTTCTCCACCGCCGCGCGGCCCTCGGAGAGGATGGGGGCGAAGAGTTGCCAGACGTGGATCATGTCCGGCCAGACATCGAGTTCGACCTCGGTCCCCGCCGCGCGCAGGCGGGCGGCCAGCCGGGTCGAGTCGTCGAGCAGGGTCTCGGCGTCGCCCGCCTGGACCAGGACCGGCGGCAGGCCCGCGAGGTCGGCGTACAGCGGGGCGGCGAGCGGGTCGCGCGGGTCGGCGCCGCCGAGATAGAGGCCGGCGTACCAGAGCAGCCCCTCCTTCTGGACCATGGGATCGACCGCCGCCCGCGTCTCCATGCTTTCGCCCAGCCCCTCCATGTCGACCCAGGGCGAGAAGCACACCGCCGCCGCCGGGAGCGGCAGGCCGCGCGCGCGGGCCGCCAGCATCGCCGCGACCGCCAGCCCGCCGCCGGCCGAATCGCCGGCGACGGCGATCCGGCCGGGATCGGCGCCCCGGTCGAGCAGCCAGCGGTATCCCGCCACGGCGTCCTCGACCGCCGCCGGGAACGGGTGCTCCGGCGCGAGGCGGTAGTCCAGCGAAAGCACGCGCGCGCCCGACGCCCTCGAAAGGCCGTGGGTCAGCGTCCGGTGCGTCGCCACGCTCCCGATGACGTAGCCGCCGCCGTGGAGGTAGAGGACATGGCGGCCGGGATCGGCGCCGGGGGCGGAGACGAAGGCGGCCGGAACCCCGCCCGCGTCCGTCTTCTCCTCGACGAGATCGTCCGGCGCCGGCAGGTAGTCCGCCAGCTTTTCGAGCCGCCCGCGCAGTTCCTCCACCGTCGGGTTTTCCGGTTTCGGCCGCGAGGTCAGGAGTTCGCGGATCGCCGCCAGTTCGCCCGTCGTCATGTCCTCCTCCCCCTTTCCCGCGCCCGCTACTCGGCGGCCTTGGCCCGCGCCATGCCCAGCGACGGCGCGGCGCCGGAGAAGCGGGTCAGCACATGGCCCGGCGGCGCGGTCTCGACATAGGTCTCGCCGTCGAAGACGCGCACGCCGTTGACCCAGGTGCCCTTCAGCCCCGGCGCCTCGCGCAGCAGGCGCTCGCCGCCCGCCGGCAGGTCGAAATGCCGGCTCATCCGGGTGACATGGATCGTGTCGGGATCGAACAGGATCATGTCGGCCCAGGCCCCGGGAACCAGCCGGCCGCGATCGACGATGCCGTACACGTCGGCCGGGTCGCTCGTCACCTTGCGGATCGCGGTCGGCAGGTCGAACAGCCCCTTGTCCCGCGCCCAGTGGCCGTACAGGTGCATTGCGTAGCCGGCGTCGCACAGCAGCGAGTTGTGGGCGCCCGCGTCCGACAGGCTGATCAGCGTGCCGTCGTTGGCGATGATCTCCGCCACGCCGTCCTCGTCCATGTTCAGCATGTAGAAGGTGAAGCGGGTCGCGAAGTCCTCCTCCAGCCCGATGTCGAGGAAGGTGTCGAGCGGGTCGGCCCCGCGCTCCGCGGCGATTTCGGCGATCGTGCGGCCCACCAGGTCCCGGTTCTTCTCCAGTTCGCAGACCGCGATCGGCACCCAGTCCCAGCGGCCCTTGAAGATGTGCTGGGAGTCGGGCGCCGCCAGCGTGCGCCGGAAGGCGTCGCGGAAGGAGGAATCGTTGAAGATCTTCCTGAGTTCGCCGTGGTCCTCGGTGGCCGGCCAGGGCGACATCGCCTTCAGGATGTAGGCCTTGTCCAGCGTGAAGGTGAGGCTCAGCGGCTGGCACGAACCCTGCGTGTACACCGGCACGCCGCGCCGGCGCGCGTCCTCGGCCATCCGCATGATGTTCGCGGCCCGGTCCGGCTGGTGCGCGAAGTGGAAATGCGGCGCGTAGAGGCCGGGCTTGCCGCCGATCCGGCAGAGTTCCTCCAGGAACGGGATCGAGTGCATCTCCCCGAAGGTGGCCATGAAGACGCCGTGGTCGTAATCCGCCAGCACCTCGACCAGCGCGCGGAACTCGTCGTCGTCGGCGAGGCGCGACGCGATCGGGATGCCGCCCGCGCCGCGATGGTTCTCGTTGCTCGACGACGCGAGGCCGACGGCGCCGGCGTCCAGCGCCTCGCGCAGGAGGGCCTTCATTCGCGCCAGCTCCTCCGGCGTCGAGGGCCGCTCGGACCCCTCGTCGCCCATCACGGCGGTGCGCATCACCGTGTGCGAGGCGAGGCAGGCGACATTGGGGTACACGCCCTTGCGGCGCAGCAGCTCCAGGTATTCGCCGAAGCTCTCGTAGCCGAAATCCATTCCCGCCTTCAGCGAGTCGAGCGACATCCCCTCGACCTCGGCGAGGTTGGCGACGATGGAGTCGCGCCGGTGCGGCGGGGCCGGCGCGACGCCGAAGCCGCAATTGCCGATCACCACCGTCGTCACGCCCAGCGCCGGCGAGGGCGAGGCCGTCGAGTCCCAGGTCAGCTGCGCGTCGTAATGCGTGTGCAGGTCGATCGCGCCGGGCGCCAGCACAAGGCCGCCGGCGTCCACGGTCTCCCTGGCCGCGTCCGGCGCCGCGCCGACGGCGGCGACGCGCCCGTCCTTCACCGTCAGGTCGCCCTCGACCAGCGGGTTGCCCAGCCCGTCCGCGATGCGGGCGTTGCGAATGGCAAGATCGTACATCCCGGTCTCCTCTTTTCGGATTGTCTCCGGCTTCGGCGGCGGCCGCGCCGGCGCGCTACTGGGCCGCCTGCCCGACCGCCTCGTCCTCCCAGGCCTTGAGGACCGGCAGGACCTCCCTGGAGAACAGGTTTATGGATTGCTCGGCGAGTTCGAGGGGGATGCCGCCGAAGCGGAACGAGGTGGCGAGTTCGAATTCGCCGATAATCTCGCGCCGCCGCTCGAATTCGCGCAGGATGCGGTCCGGCGTGCCCCAGACGGCGGCCTGCATGAACCCGTCCACCATGCCCTCGATCCCGACCTCTTTCGCCACCTCCACCTTGGCGGCGTAGGAATCGTAGCCCTTCACCTTCGAGAAATGCTCGCCCAGCAACTCGTAGTGGTCGTAGTTGCTGTACACGAAGGTTCCCATGTATTGCCGGCTCAATTCCTCCGCGCCGTCCATGGTCGGCGTGCAGACGCAGAAATCGGCGGTGAGCGGCGGCGGCCCCGGCTCGTCGTGCATCTCCCGGAACAGCCGCGCGTGCTGCTGGATCTGCGGCAGGCGGCGCTCCCACGGCCGGTCGGCGAACATCACCATCCGGCCCTTCAGCTTCGCGGCCGAGACCACCGAGTCCTCGCTGGAGGCGACGGCGTAGACGCGCCCGTCGATCGGGTGGACCGGGCGCGGGCGGATTTCCACCCTGGGCTGGGGGTAGAACGGCCCCTCGCCCTCCATCCAGCCGTTCCGCAGCGCGTCGAGGATCATGGCGGCGGCCTCGTCGAAACGGCCGCGCGATTCCGTCATCGTCGCGCGGAAGCCCTCGAATTCGCGCCGCGCCAGCCCGCGCCCGACGCCGAGCCGCAGCCGCCCGCCGGACAGCTGGTCGAGGATCGCGGCGCGCTCCGCCACTCTGAGCGGGTCCTGCCAGGGCAGGATGACGGCGGCGGTGCCGAGGTCGATGTCCGGGTGCTTCGCCGCCAGGTAGGCCATCAGCTGCAGATTGTCGGGGCAGAAGGAGTAGTCCCGGAAATGGTGCTCCACCGCCCACAGGCAGTCGAACCCGCTGTCGGCCGCGATGGCGGCGATCCGCAACTCCTCGTCCCACACCTGCGCGTCGGTGACGCTTTCCTCGCAGCCGTATTTGGTGAAGACCATCTGCAGGCCCACGTCCATCGCGCCCTCCGCGGCGGTTTCCCGGTCGTCCAGGCGGCCATGTTCCCATGTCCGCGCGCGCGCCGGAAGCGGTTTGCCGGGCCGCCGGCCCCATATCGCGTTTCCGATTGGGCCGGCGGGCCGCGCCGCCCGCCGCGCCCGGTTATTCGGCGTTCGCCGAGAACCCGTCGGCCGCGTCGGCCGCGCGGCGTTCGGCCTCCCGCTCCCCTGGCGGGCCGTAACCGCCGCCCCCGCCGGTCCGCACCACCAGCCGGTCGCCGGGCGCGAGCGCGAAGCTCTGCTTGGACTTGAGCGGAATCCGCTGCCCGCCGCGCTCGACGAAGGTCTCGGCGCGCGCGCCCGGCCCGCCGCCGAACAGGCCCTCCGGCGGAATCCGGAACCTGTCGCCGTAGGTGGCGAACACGACATCCGGCGCGAGGACGCGGTAGGCCCGCTGGAACCCCATCCCGCCGCGCCGGCGCCCGGCCCCGCCGGACTCCGAACGCAGGCTGTAATCCTCCACCCGGAAGAAGGGGTAGTCGGACTCCATCGCCTCGATCGGGATGTTCGAGCAGTTGGACAGCATCGAGTCCACCGCGTCGCAGCCGTCGTTGTCCGGCCCGGCGCCGTAGCCGCCGCCGAAAATCTCCAGGTAGATGTTGTGCCCCTCCGTCCCGCGATGGGCGAGGCAGCAGACGGTGGTGGTGTCGAAGCCGGGGGCGATGGCCCGGTCCGGCACCGCCTTGGCCAGCGCGTTCATCGTCGCGTTGACGACCCGGTAGCTCGGCAGCAGGCGCGCGCGCACCGGGGCGGGCGGCTTCGGGTTGACGATGGAGCCGTAGGGGGCCGTGACCGTGATCGCGCGCTCCGCCCCCTCGTTGAAGGGGATGTCCGGGTCGGTCAGCACCGCCTTCGCGCAGGCGACGGCCGAGGAGACCGTGGAGGCGAAGGGGCTGTTGATGTTGGTGCGAACCTGCTCCGCCGTGCCCGCGAAATCGACCACGAGCGCGTCGCCGGCGATGGTCAGCGTCGCGCGCACCGGCACGGGGCCGCTCCCCGCGCCGTCGTCGTCGAGCCAGGCCTCGCCCGTCCAGGTCCCGTCGGGCGCGGCGGCGATGGCGGCGCGCACCCGCCGCTCGGAGTAGTCCAGCATCCCGTCCATGGCGGCGAACAGCGTGGCCTTGCCGTATTTCCGGGCGAGGTCCCGCAGCCGCTCCCCGCCGACGGCGTTGGCGGCGAACTGCGCGTCGATGTCGCCGATCGTCGCGTCGGGCATCCGCACATTGGCGCGCACCAGCCGCTCGAACGGGCCGCCGTTCCAGTCCCGCTCGAAGGAATAGAGCGAGGGCGGGAAGCGGATGCCCTCCTCGTGGATGTCGCCCGCCTCCGGGTTGAGGCCGGCCGCGCCGCCGCCGAGGTCGATATGGTGCACCACCGTCGCCGTCACGCCGATCAGCGCGCCGTCGAGGAAGATCGGCGAGAACAGGAAAATGTCCGGCAGGTGCTGGCCGCCCGAATAGGGGTCGTTGTTGATCAGGAAGTCCCCCTCCCGCAGCGTGTCGAGCGGGTGGCGCTCCAGGCAGGCGCGGAAGGTGTGGGTGACCGAGCCGAGCTGGATCGGGATCAGCTCGGCCTGGGCGACGACGCGGCCCTCGCGGTCCAGGATGGCGGCGCTGCAATCCTGCGCCTCGCGGACCACGGGGGAGTGGGCGGAGCGGACCAGCTTCGCGCCCATCTCGCCGGCGGCGGCGACCAGCGCGCGGGTGATGACGGCCCGGTCGAGGGGGGAAACGTTCGTTTCGGCGGTTTCGGTCACGGCCGGCCCTCCGGGGTCAGGACGATGTTGCTCCAGGCGTCGCGCCGCGCCGTCCAGCCGGGCGGGACGTAGACGGTCGAACTGACGTCCTCGACCAGCAGCGGCCCGGCCTCCGGGGCGTCGGACAGCGCCGCGCGGGACAGGCGCGCGGCCTCCAGCGCCGCGCCGCGCTCGACGATCCGGGCGGCGCGCCGGCCGCCCCCGGCCGCGGCCTCCGGCGGGCGGACGGGCGGCATCGGCGGCGGCGGGGCCATGGCGCCGACGCGCAGGGAGACGACCTCGAACGGCTCGCCGCGCGGCTTGGCGAAGGCGAAGGCCCGGCGATGGGCGTCCGCGAACATTCCCGCCAGCCCGTCCGCCGAAAGCCCGGCCGGGTCTGTCCCGCCGAGATCGACCGGCACCTCGAACGCCTGGCCGACATAGCGCATCTCCAGCGTCTGCGCGAAGGCGGCGGCCTCGATCCCCATCGCGGCGAGCCGGTCGGCCGCCTCCGCGCGCAACGCCGCCAGCGCCGCCCGGATGTCCGCCATCGCCGCCTCCTCGACGCGCGCGCGCCTTGTGCGCGTCCGGTAGTGCACATGGTCGGAGAGCAGCAGGCCGGCCGCCGACAGCACGCCGGCGTTGGGCGGGACGAGCACCGTCGCGATTCCCAGGTCCTCCGCCACCCGCGCCGCGTGCAGCGGCCCGGCCCCGCCGAACGCCGCGAGCGCGTAGTCGCGCGGGTCGCGCCCGCGCTCGGTCGAGACCCGCTGGACCGCGCGCACGATATTGGCCTCGGCGAGCCGGATCGCGCTGTCGGCGATCTCCTCCGCCGACAGGGCGAACCTTTCGGCCAGCGGCGCGTAGGCCCGGCGCGCGGCCCCGGCGTCCACCGCCATGCGGCCGCCGAGGAAATCGCCGGGGCCGAGCGTCCCCCGGATCAGGTGCGCGTCCGTCACCGTCGGCGCCGCGCCGCCGCGCCCGTAGCAGGCCGGGCCGGGCGTCGCGCCGGCCGAGCGCGGCCCGACGCGCAGCAGGCCGCCATCGTCCGCCCAGGCGATGGAGCCGCCGCCCGCCCCCACCGTGACGATATCGACCACCGGCGTCTTCACCGGCAGCCCGTCGATCCGCGTCATCGCCGCTAGGTCCGGCCTTCCGTCGGCGACCAGGGAGACGTCCGTGCTGGTCCCGCCCATGTCGAGCGTGATCAGGTCGCGCCAGCCCGCCGGGGCCAGCCCCCTGACCGCGCCGACCACGCCCGCCGCCGGCCCGGAGAACAGCGCCGCGATGGCGTTGCGCGCCACCGCCTCCGCCGGCATCCGCCCGCCGTTCGACTGCATGACGCCGAGCCGGCCCCGGAAGCCCCGCGCCGCCAGCGCGGCCGAGAACCGCGCCACGTATCCCGCCGCCGCCGGCCGCACATAGGCCGCGAGCGTCGTCGTCGAGGCGCGCTCGTATTCGCGGAACTCGCGCGTCACGTCGCTCGAACAGGTGACGGGGAAACCGGGGGCGAGTTCGGCCAGCACCCGCGCCATCGCCCGCTCGTGCGACGGGTCGGCGTAGGAATGCAGGAAGCAGACCGCCGCCGCCTCGTAGCCGCCGCCCGCCAGCGCGCGCGCCGCGACCGCCCGCGCCGCCGCCTCGTCGAAAGGGACGACGACGGAACCGTCCGCAGCCAGCCTTTCGGCGATCTCGAAAGTGTCGCGGCGGGGCACGACCGGCTCCGGCTTGCGGTAGCGCAGGTCGTAGATCGAGACGCGGTCGTGGCGCTGGAGCAGCAGCAGGTCGCGGGCGCCGCGCGTCGCGAACAGGCAGACCCGCGCGCCCTTGCGCTCCAGCACGGCGTTGGTGGCGACGGTGGAGCCGTGCGCCAGCTCCTCGACGCGCGCGGGGTCGATCCCGGCGGCGTCGAGGGCGGCCATGGCCCCCTCGTCCGGCCGCGCCGGCGTGCTGGGGACCTTGGCGGTCCACACCTCGGCCCCGTCGACGGCGACCAGGTCCGTAAAGGTCCCGCCGACCTCGATCCCGACCCGCACCGCCCGCCCTCACGCGCCGCCGGGCGGGGCCGGGTCGGCGTTCGAGAACTGCATTGTCAGCACCGCGGCGCCTTCGGGGCCGGCGGTGGCGGAGAGCGGCGGCTCGTTCCGGAAGCGGTAGAGGCCGGAGAGCCGGGGCAGCGACCGCCCCTCCCCCTCCAGCGCGCCGGCGACGACGATGGCGTACTGCCCGCCCGCCTCGACCGGCGTCTCCAGCGCCGCCGTTTCGCCCGGCGGAATGCGGTGGAGGACGGCGCACACGCCCTCGGCGTCCGGCTCCATCGCCTCGAACCGCTCCGCCGGGCCGGGCGCGCGCAGCGCCGCCGCGTCCGGGACGGGAACGCCGCCGGCCAGCCGGTGGCGCCGCCGGACCGGCCTCAGCCGGTCGCGCGACGCCGGCATGTATTTCGCCCCGGCGTCCCAGCGCGAACGGAGCGTGAAATACAGGATGCCCTCCGGGCCGGCCGTTATCGGGCCGTAGGGCGTGTGGCCGCCGGCGTAGTGCACCGAAAGCGGCAGCGCCGGCTTCTTGCCGACATGGCCGCCGCCGCCCACGACGACCTGGAACTGCTCGTGGTCGTGGAAATGCGGCGGCGTGACCGCGCCCGCCGGCTGCGCGACCAGGAAGCCCTGCGGCAGGCCGTCGTCGTGCGCCTCGTTCCCCGGCTCGTAGGCGCCCCGGCGCGGCGCGGAGCCGACATAGGGATGGAGCCAGTAGACGCGGCCGTTCACCTCGACCGGCTTGCGCGCGGCGCGGGCGTCCCCGGCGGCGGTGACGAAGGGCATGGCGGGGCTCCGGCCGGTCGATCCGATCCCCGCGCATAGCCCGTTCCCGCCGCCCGCGCAAGCCGGCCGGCGGCGCGCGGGCGGCCCCGTTCCGGGCCGCGGCGGGGGAAAATCGCCCGATAGCGGCGCCGGGCGCGCAACGCCGTCGCCAACGCGACAGCTCCGGGCTAGTATCGGGCGGTTAGTTTCGGGTTCCGCGAGCCGCGACGGGAAAGCAGACATGTCCGAGACCACCGCGCCATCCGGTCCGGGGCCGGCCGGGGAGGGCCGGGCCGCAAGCCGTCCGCCGCGCCCCGGCGGGCGCGGGCGCCGGGGCGGCGGGCGGCCGTTCCCCAAGGGCCGCCAGGTCGATCCGGCCGCGCTGGAGGAGGTCCGGCGCACGCTCGGCGACCGGCCCCGGCGGCGCGACCTGCTGATCGAGCACCTGCACCTGTTCCAGGACCGTTTCGGCTGCCTCTCGGCGGCGCACATGGCGGCGCTGGCGGCGGAGATGCGCCTTTCGATGGCCGAGGTGTACGAGGTCGCCACCTTCTACGCCCATTTCGACCCGGTCCGGGAGGGCGAGGCGCCGCCGCCCGCGCTGACGGTCCGGGTGTGCGACAGCCTGACCTGCGCGATGTTCGGGGCGGAGGACCTGCTGGCGCGGCTGTCGGCCGGGACGGGCGCGGAGGTTCGCGTCGTCCGCGCGCCCTGCCTCGGCGCCTGCGACATGGCGCCGGCGGTCGCGGTCGGCCACGGCCTCGTGGAGCGGGCGGACGCCGAAGCCGCCGCCGCCGCCGCGCGCGCCGCGCTGGCGGGGGAGCCGCCCCACAGGGCGATCGCGCCGGTCCGCCTCGACGAGTACCTTTCCGGCGGCGGCTACGCCTTGCTGCGCGATTGCCTCTCCGGCGCGCGGACGGTCGAGGGCGTTATCGAGGAGCTCGGGCGCTCGGCCCTGCGCGGCCTGGGCGGCGCGGGTTTTCCGACGGGGCGCAAATGGTCGCTGGTGCGGGCCGAGGAGGGCCGCAAGGCGCTCGCCGTCAACGCCGACGAGGGCGAACCCGGCACCTTCAAGGACCGCTACTACCTGGAGCGCGACCCGCACCGCGTGCTGGAGGGGATGCTGGTCGCGGCCTGGGCCGTCGGGGCCGGGGAATGCTGGTTCTACCTGCGCGACGAGTACCCGGAAATCCGCGCGGCGCTGGAGGAGGAGATCGCGGCGCTGGAGAGCGACGGCCTGGCGCCGCACGCGCGCATCCATCTGCGCCGCGGCGCCGGCGCGTACATCTGCGGCGAGGAATCGGCGATGATCGAGTCGATCGAGGGCAAGCGGGGCTATCCGCGCCACCGCCCGCCCTATGTCGCCCGGAAGGGGATTTTCGGCCGGCCGACGCTGGTCAACAATGTCGAGACGCTGTTCTGGGTGCGCGACATCCTGGAGAAGGGCGCGGCCTGGTTCGACGCCCAGGGCAAGGAGGGCCATCCCGGCCCGCGCAGCTACTCCGTCTCCGGCCGCGTGCGCGCGCCGGGCGTGAAGCTGGCGCCGGCCGGGGTCACGGTCCGCGAACTGATCGAGGAGCATTGCGGCGGGATGCTGGACGGCCACGAATTCCACGCCTACCTGCCGGGCGGCGCCTCGGGCGGCATCCTGCCCGCGAGCATGGGCGACCTGCCGCTCGATTTCGGGCATCTCGAAAAGCACGGCTGCCTCGTCGGCAGCCACGCCGTCGTCGTCCTGTCGCACCGCGATTCCGTGCGCGACGCGGCGCTGAACCTGCTGCGCTTCTTCGAGGACGAAAGCTGCGGGCAGTGCTCGCCCTGCCGCGTCGGCACCGAGAAGGCGGTGAAGCTGATGGAGCGGCCCGAATGGGACGTCGCCCTGCTCGGCGAACTTTCCGCCGTCATGCGCGACGCCTCGATCTGCGGCCTCGGCCAGGCGGCGAGCAACCCGCTGGCGACCGCGATGAAGTTCTTCCCCGACGAGATCCGGAGCGCCGCGGAAGGGCGCCCGGCGGAGGTCCGGCCATGACAGAGGGCGTCGTTTTCCGACTGGACGGACGCGAGGTCGCGGCCGCGCCGGGCGAGACCATCTGGAGCGCCGCCGAACGGCACGGCGTGGAAATCCCCCATCTCTGCCACAAGCCGGCGGACAGCTACCGCCCGGACGGCAACTGCCGCGCCTGCATGGTGGAGATCGAGGGGGAGCGCGTGCTCGCCGCCTCCTGCATCCGCCAGCCCGCGCCCGGCATGGATGTGCGAACCGATTCCGCCCGCGCCGAGGCGTCGCGCGCCATGGTGCTGGAGCTGCTGATGGCGGACCAGCCGGAAAAGGCGGCGGCGCGCGATCCCGCCTCGACCTTCTGGCGGTTCTCCGAGGCGGCCGGGATCGAAGCCGGCCGCTTCCCGGCCCACGAACGCCCGGCGCCGGATTCGAGCCACCCCGCCATCGCCGTCAACATGGACGCCTGCATCCAGTGCGGCCTCTGCGTGCGCGCCTGCCGCGAGGTGCAGGCGAACGATGTGATCGGCATGGCCGGGCGCGGCCCCGGCGCGCATATCGTCTTCGACCTCGGCGACGACATGGGGGCCAGCACCTGCGTCGGCTGCGGCGAATGCGTGCAGGCCTGCCCCACCGGCGCGCTGATGCCGAAAAGCGAACTGGACGCGAACGGCGTCTTCGCCCACGCGCCCGACCGCAAGGTGGACAGCCTCTGCCCCTATTGCGGCGTCGGCTGCCAGCTGACCTTCAACGTGAAGGACGAGCGCATCCTGTCCGTCGAGGGGCGGCACGGGCCGGCCAACCGCGGCCGGCTCTGCGTCAAGGGCCGCTACGGCTTCGACTACGCGCACAGCCCGGAACGGCTGACCGTCCCCTTGATTCGGCGCGACGACGCGCCGCGCGCCGCCTCGCTCCCCATCGACCCGTCCGATCCCTCGACGCATTTCCGCGAGGCGACCTGGGAGGAGGCGCTGGACCGCGCGGCGTCCGGGCTGCGGGCGATCCGGGACCGCGACGGCGGCGGCGCGCTCGCCGGATTCGGCTCCGCCAAGGGGTCGAACGAGGAGGCCTACCTGGTGCAGAAGCTGGTGCGGACCGGCTTCGGCACCAACAACGTGGACCACTGCACGCGGCTGTGCCACGCGTCCTCCGTCGCCGCGCTGATGGAGACGATCGGCTCCGGCGCCGTCACCGCGCCCTTCGCCGAGGCCGCCAACGCCGAGGTCATCGTCGTCATCGGCGCCAACCCGACGGTGAACCACCCGGTCGCCGCCACCTTCGTGAAGAACGCGGCCCGGGCCGGCGCGAAACTGGTGGTGATGGACCCGGTGGGCCAGGCGCTGGCGCGCCACGCCACGCACACAATCCGCTTCCGGCCCGGCTCCGATGTCGCCATGCTGAACGGGATGATCAACACGATCGTCGCGGAGGAGCTTTACGACCGCCAGTACGTCGAGGGTTTCACCGAGGGGTTCGAGGCGCTTCGCGCCCGCACGGCCGGCTTCACGCCGGAGCGCATGTCGGCGATCTGCGGCATCGAGGCCGGGCGCATCCGCGAGATCGCGCGGCTCTACGCCAAGGCCGAAAGCGCGATTATCTTCTGGGGAATGGGCGTCTCGCAGCACACGCACGGCACCGACAACGCCCGCTGCCTGATCGCGCTGGCGCTGCTGTGCGGCCATGTCGGCCGGCCGGGCACCGGGCTGCACCCGCTGCGCGGCCAGAACAACGTCCAGGGCGCGTCCGACGCCGGGCTGATCCCGATGGTCTATCCCGACTACAAGCCGGTGGACGACCCGGACCAGATCGCGCGCTGGGAGGCGTTCTGGGACACGCCGCTCGACCGCGAGAAGGGCCTGACCGTGGTGGAGATCGCCGACGCGATGCACGAGCGCCGGATCAAGGGCTGCTATGTCATGGGCGAGAACCCGGCGATGTCGGATCCCGACCAGAACCACACGCGCGAGGCGCTGTCCCGCCTGGAGCACCTGGTGGTGCAGGACCTGTTCCTGACGGAGACGGCGGCCTTCGCCGATGTGGTGCTGCCGGCCACCGCCTTCCCGGAGAAGGACGGCACCTTCACCAACACCGACCGGCGGGTGCAGATGGGCCGCAAGGCGGTCGACCCGCCGGGCGACGCGCGCCCGGACTGGTGGATCGTCCAGGAAATCGCGCGCCGCATGGGGCTGGACTGGAATTACGCCGGCCCGGCCGATGTGTTCGCCGAGATGCGCCTGGTGATGCCCTCGCTCAACGGCATCACCTGGGAGCGGCTGGAGCGCGAGGGCGCGGTCACCTATCCCTGCGACGACGAGGAGTCCGAGGGCCGGTCGGTGATTTTCGGCGACGGCTTCCCGACGGCGAGCGGGCGCGGCAAGCTGGTCCCCTGCGAAATCCTCCCCCCGGACGAGACGCCGGACGACGACTACCCGCTGGTGCTGACCACCGGGCGGGTGCTGGAGCACTGGCACACCGGCGCGATGACGCGCCGCGCCGGCGTGCTCGACGCGCTGGAGCCGGAGCCGCACGCGCATGTCTCGCCGGAGGACCTGACGCGCCGCGGCCTGCGCCCCGGCGACCTCGTGCGCCTTTCGACGCGCCGGGGCGAGATCGAACTCGCCGCCCGCGCCGACGCCGCGATGCCGGAGGGGGTGGTGTTCGTCCCCTTCTGCTATGTCGAGGCGCCGGCCAACATGCTCACCAACCCGGCGCTCGACCCGTTCGGCAAAATCCCCGAACTCAAATTCGCCGCCGTCCGCCTGGAGCCGGCGGAACGCCCCGCCCGCCCGGCCGCGGCGGCGGAGTGACCGCGCCCTCCCTTCCCCCGGTGCTGGCGCTGGACGAACTGGTCCGCGGCCTGCCGGAGGGGGCGGCGCGGGCGGTTGTGGTCGGGTGGAACTGGACGCTGGTGGAGGCGGCGGAGGGGTGCGGGCTTTCGGCCACGCCGGCGCGCGGGCGCGGCGGGGCGCGGACGACGCCGGAGACCGGGAGCTACGCCGGCCGGACGCTGCGCGCGCTCGCCTCGCTGGCGCGCTCCGCCAACCCTTACGAGCGCGCCATCGGCTGCGCCGCCGTCAACGCCGGCCTCGCGCGCTACGACCTCGCCGCGCCGGGCGGCAACGGCCTCGACCCGCCCGACGGCGCGCCGGAGGGGCGGACGGTCGCGGTCGGCCGCTTCCCCGGCCTCGACGCGCGGCTGCCCGGCGCGACGGTGCTGGAGCGCGATCCCGGCCCCGGCGACCTGCCGGCCGACGCGGCCCCGGAGGCCGTGCCGGGCTGCGCGCGGCTGGTCGTCACCGCCTCGGCCTGGGCGAACGGGAGCCTGGCCGGCCTGCTGGCGCTGGCGGGCGGCGCGCATACGACGCTGGTCGGGCCGGGAACGCCGCTCGCCCCCGCCGTTTTCTTCCCGCGCGGGATCGACCGCCTCGCCGGCTTCGTCGCGACCGATCCGGCCGGCCTGCGCCGCGCCGTCGCCGAGGGGGCCGGCGCCCGCGCGCTGCGCCGCTTCGGCCGCGACGCGGTGCTGGAGGCGGGCCGCGGCGGTTGAGTGGGCCGGCGCGCCGCGCTATGCTCCGCGCTCGCCAGGCACGCCACGGAGGGACGCGCGATGAGACTGACCGACGAACAGCTGCGCCGGTTCGACGAGGAAGGCTACCTCTTCCTGCCCGGCCTGTTCTCCGCCGGGGAGACGCAAGTCCTGCGCGCGGCGGCGGACGAGGTTTACGCCATGGAGCGCGAGGAGGTCTGGCGCGAGAGTTCGGGCGTCGCGCGCACCGCCTTCGCCGCCCACAGGTACAGCGAGGCGCACGGCCGCCTCGCCGCCCATCCCCGGCTGCTGGAGCCGGTCGAGCAGGTGCTGGGCGGGCGCGTCTACATGCACCAGTACAAGATCAACGCCAAGGCGCCCTTCGACGGCGAAATCTGGCAATGGCACCAGGATTTCGGCGTCTGGCACCGCGACGACGGGATGCCGGAGCCGCGCGCGATGAACATCGCCGTCTTCCTCGACGATGTGACGGCCGCGAACGGGCCGCTGCTGTTCCTGCCGGGCAGCCACAAGCTGGGCGTGATCGAGGCGAGCCACGACCTGGAGACCACCAGCTACCCGCTGTGGACGCTGGACCGCGAGACGGTGACGAAGCTGGCCGAACGCGGCGGCTGCGTCGCGCCGACCGGGCCGGCGGGCAGCATGTTGATGTTCTCCTCCCTGCTGGCCCACGCCAGCCCGCCGAATATCGGGCCGCTCCCGCGCACCATCGTCTACCTGTCGCTCTGCCACGTCGATAACCACATCCGCCGCTTCAAGCGGGCGGAGTGGATCGCGCACCGCGACTTCGCGCCGATCGAGGCGCTGGCGGACGACTGCCTCGAGGCGCTGGTCGAGCGGCCGCGCGCCGCCGCCGAATAGCGCGCCGGGCCGGCCCGCGCCGTGTTCATGCACGCCGAACTGGCCGCGCGGGCGGCGGCCGGGCGGCCCGTCCGCGCCTGCCTGGTGGGCGCGGGCAAGTTCGGCTCCATGTTCCTGAACCGGGTCCCGGCGACGCCGGGGCTGGAGGTTCCCGTCGTCGCCGACCTGCGCCCGGACGCGGCCCGCGAGGCCTGCCGCGCCGCCGGCTGGAGCGAGGCGCGGATCGCCGCGACGGATTTCGACGAGGACGCGGCCCGCGCCATCGCCCGCGACGACGTGGATGTCGTGCTGGAGGCGACCGGCCACCCGCCCGCCGGAATCGCCCACGCCCGCGCCGCCTTCGCGGCCGGCAAGCATGTCGTCATGGCGAATGTGGAGGCCGATGTGCTGGCCGGCCCGCTGCTGGCCGAGGAGGCGCGCTCGGCCGGAATCGTCTATTCGATGGCCTACGGCGACCAGCCGGCGCTGGTCTGCGAACTGGTGGAATGGGCGCGCTGCTGCGGCTTCGAGGTGGTGGCCGCCGGCAAGGGGACGAAATACCTGCCGGTCTTCCACGCCTCCACGCCGGACACGGTGTGGGACTATTACGGCCTGACCGCCGAACAGGCGGCCGCCGGGCGGATGAACAGCAAGATGTTCAACTCCTTCCTCGACGGCACCAAATCGGGGCTGGAGATGGCGGCGATCGCCAACGCCTGCGGCCTCGCCCCGCCGCCGGACGGCCTCGCCTTCCCGCCCTGCGGCATGGACGACCTGGCCGCGATCCTGCGCCCGCGCGCCGACGGAGGCGTGCTGGAGAGCCGGGGGCAGGTCGAGGTCGTGTCCTCCGTCGAGCGGGACGGCCGCCCGGTTTTCAAGGATTTGCGCTGGGGCGTGTACGTGACGCTCGAAGCCACGAACGATTACGCGGCGGCCTGCTTCCGCGAGTACGGCATGAACACCGACGCCACCGGCCGCTACTCCGCCATGTACAAGCCGTTCCACATGATCGGCCTGGAGGTTTCGATCTCGGTCCTCGCCGCCGCCCTGCTCGGCAAGCCGACGGGCATGACGCGCGGCTTCCGGGGCGATGTCGCCGCGACCGCCAAGCGCGACCTCGCGGCGGGCGAGGTCCTGGACGGCGAGGGCGGAGCGACGGTGTGGGGCAAGCTGGTCCCGGCCGGGCGCTCGCTGGCCGAGGGCCGGCTGCCGATCGGCCTCGCCCAGGGCGTGCGCCTGCGCCGCGCCGTCCCCGCCGGCGGCGCTGTGCGCTGGGCCGACGTGGACATCGACGAGGCCGACGCCGCCGTCCGCGCCCGCCGCGACATGGAGCGCCGCTTCGCCCCCGCCGCCGCGGCCGCGTAGCCCCTTCCCTACCGCATCACCGTGCCGGTGGTCCGCAGGTCCGGGCTGATCGGTCGCGCCTGTGCGGGGTCGATTTCCGGGCGCGCGAAGAGTTCGGGGTGCGCCGCCTCGCAGGCCGCCGCCGCCCGCAGCGCCTCGTCGTCGCGCAGCCGGCGCGCGACGATCTGCATCCCCACGGGCAACCCGGACGCCGTAAGCCCGCACGGAACGGCCGCGATCGGCAGGCCGGTCACGCTGAAGACATAGGCGAACAGGAACGCATCGAGGAACCGCTCCACCGGCGCGCCGTTCACGGTCGTCGGCAGCGCCTCGTCGAGGCGGAAGGGCGGCGCGCCGATAACGGGCGCGACCATGTAGTCGAACCGCTCCATGAAGCGCCGGACGCGATGCCAGTAGGCCGTGCGCAGCCGCTCCGCCCGCGTCACGTCGCGCACCGAAAGGTCGAGCGCCGCGCGGACCTGGTTCAGCAGTTGCGGCGTCATCAGGTCGGCGTGGGCGTCGTAGCGGTCGGCGTAGCGGGCGACCATGCCGAAGCCGCGCGTCCCGCCGACGATGGCGCGGATGTCCGAGGCGTCGAACCGCGCGTCCTCCACTTCGCAGCCGAGCGCCTCCAGGCGGCGCGCGCCGGCGCGGACCAGCCCGGCGACCTCGGCGTCGAGCGGGACAAGGCCGCCGAAGTCGCCGACGAGGGCGGCGCGGCGGCCTGCCAGCGGCGCGCTCCCGGCGGGGGGCGAGACGGCGGCGCGCCAGTCCGTCCCGTCGTCGGGCAGCGAGGACGGGTCCCGGTCGTCCGGCCCGGCCAGCGCCGACATCGCCAGGCCGAGGTCGCCGGCGCTCCGCGCCATCGGCCCGACCACATGCTCGACCAGCGTGTCCCAGCCGTAATCCGTCGGGTGGAAAGGCACGCGGCCGGGGCTGGGCCGGAGGCCGGCGATCCCGTTGATCGACCCCGGAATGCGGATCGAGCCGCCGAGGTCGGTGCCCAGCGCCAGCGGCGCCATCGCCGCCGCGACCGCCGCCCCCGACCCACCGCTCGACCCGCCGGCCGTGACGTTGAGGTCCCAGGGGTTGCGGGTGGCCCCGAAAATCCTGTTGTCGGTGTGGACGTCGTGGGCGAATTCCGGCGTGTTGGTCTTGCCGAGCAGCACGCCGCCGGCCGCGCGCAGCCGCTCGACCGCGACCGCGTCCTCCGCCGGGACATCGTGCTCCAGCAGCAGCGAGCCGAAGGTGGTCCGCAGGCCCTTCGTCGCCAGGATGTCCTTGGCGAGGAAGGGCGCGCCCTCCAGCGGGCGCGGCGGCGCGCCGGCGGCCCGGCGCCGGTCGATGGCGCGGGCATCGTCCAGCGCGCGCGGGTTGACGGTGCAGACCGCGTTCACGGCCGGGTTCGCGGCCTCGATCCTGTCGAGGAAGGCGCGCGCGACCTCCTCCGCCCCGAGGCGGCCGGCGGCGACGGCGGCGGCGATCTCGCCGGCGGACAGGTCGAGGATTCCGGCGCTCATGCCCCGCCTCCCCCGGCCGGCGGCCGGCCCCAGGTCGAGCCGTCCATCGACAGCCGGCGGCTGGCGAACCTCCAGGCGCCGTCCTCGCGGACCAGGATGTCCTCGTACACGCCGCAATCGGCGATCTCCGGCAGGCCGCCCGGCGTCCCGTTGTACGCCAGCAGGTAGCAGCGCCCGCGCGCGCGGCCGCCGGGGAGCGGCTCCAGCACCAGGTTGGCGTTCCAGTGCCGGCGGTAGCGGCCGCCGCGGTTCGCCCTGTCGCGCTCCTTGTGGGCGATGAGCGCGGCGCGCCCGCGCACCTCGATCCCGACTTCGGGCGACAGCATCTCCCCGCCCTCGGCGAAACAACCGGCGTAGCCCTCGGCGTCCGCCGCGTCGCTCAGGAGGTTGTAGCGGGCGTACAACTCGCCGATCTCCAGCCGGTCCTCGACCGACAACCCGTCCGTTCCGGCCATCCGGCGCTCCCTTCGCGAAATCCCCATCGCGGACAGGGTAAACCGCCCGCGCCCGGTTTGAAATCGCCGCGATCCGTGCATGATCGCGCCCGGCCGGAAACCGATTCGACGGGAAGGAGAAAGTCCATGGCCCGGTTGTGCGAGGGACGGGTGGCGATCGTGACGGGGGCGGCGCGCGGCGTCGGCCGCCGGCACGCGCTGGGGCTGGCGCGGCACGGCGCCAGGGTGGTGGTGAACGACCTCGGCGCCGATCTCCACGGCGCGGGGGCCGACGCCTCCCCGGCCCGCCAGGTGGCCGACGAGATCGCGGCGATGGGCGGCGAGGCCGTGGTCAACGGCGACGACGCGAGTTCCTGGGAGGGCGCGAAAAACATGGTCGACCAGGCGCTGGACGCCTTCGGCAAGCTCGATGTCGTGGTCAACAACGCCGGCATCCTGCGCGACCGGATGCTGGTGAACATGACCGAGGACGAGTGGGATTCGGTGATCCGGGTGCACCTGAAGGGCACCTTCGCGCCCTCGCGCCACGCCGCCGCGCACTGGCGCCAGGAGGCGAAACGCACGGGCGAGAAGGTGAACGCCCGCATCGTCAACACCACCTCGACCTCCGGCATCTACGGCAACGTGGGCCAGACCAACTACGGCGCGGCGAAGGCCGGCATCGCCGCCTTCACGATCATCGCCGCGCGCGAACTGGGCCGGATCGGCGTGACCTCGAACGCGATCTCGCCCACCGCGCATACGCGGATGACGGAAGGGCTGCGCGAGTACTCGGCCGAGGACATCGAGCGGCGCGACCCGCGCTGGGTGTCGCCGACGGTGGTCTACCTGGCGAGCGCGGAGGCGAGCGACATCACCGGCCGGGTGATCCAGGCGGGCAACGGCCGCGTCGCGGTGTGCGAGGGCTGGCGGCGCGGGGCCGAGGTGGACCAGATCGAGGAGCCGGAACGCCTCGGCCCGCTGATCCGCGACATGATCGCCCGCTCGCGCAAGAACTCCGGCATGGACGGCCTGGAGCTCGATTGAGGGCGCCCCGCCCCCTCGCCGCCGCGGCGGCGTCCTGGAACGATCCGCGCTTCCTTCGCCATCTCGCGGGAGCGGAGGGCGCGGACCGGCCCGTCGCCACGCTCGGCGAGGCGGTCGCGCGCGCCATCGGCGCCCGTTCGCGGATCGTCCGGCTGTCCTCCGAAACCGCGGCCAAACAACGCCGCCGCCACCCCGACATCCGGCCGGAGGACTACGCGCGGGTTCAACGCATTCTGGACGAGGGCGAGTTGTTTCGCGAAGACACGAGGGCCATTATCGGGTTTGCGAAAGAGAGCGGCGTGCTTTGGCGCGCGGTCCTAAAGGTCGCCAACAGCGGCGACGAGATCTATCTCGTCACGCTACACCGATCCAAGCCGCGTAACCTTCGTCGTGCGAGGAACCGCGCGCTGCATATCGGCGGAGAATAAAACTGGCGCTTGGAGGGTCGTCACACCCCTCGCGGGTCCGGATGTCCCGGGTAGACGTCTGGCTCAAGCGCCAGCGCGATTGTAGGCCGCCTCGCCCCGCGGGGCAAATCCTTTCTTCCCCGCCGCGGCCCCGCCCCGCCGCCCGCCGCCTCGAACCGGATCGCGCCGCGGAAACGGTTTCCCTTCATCGCTCCCCTCCCGGTCAGGGCGCCCGCGCCGGGCGCGCGCCGCGAGCTTGCGCCGCCGCGGGCCGGGCTGTCGATTTCGCGCGCTACATGCGGAACACGCCGAAGCGCGTCGGGCCGACCGGGCGGTTCAGCGCGGCCGAGAGCGAGAGCGCCAGCACCGTGCGCGTCTCGGCGGGGTCGATGATGCCGTCGTCCCAGAGCCGGGCGGAGGCGTAGTAGGGGTGGCCCTCGCGCTCGTACTGGTCGCGGATCGGGGCCTTGAAGGCCTCCTCCGCCTCCGCGCTCCAGTCCTCGCCGCGCGCCTCCAGCCCGTCGCGGCGGACGGTGGCGAGCACGCTCGCCGCCTGCTCGCCGCCCATCACCGAAATCCGCGCGTTGGGCCACATCCACAGGAACCGCGGCGAATAGGCCCGCCCGCACATGCCGTAGTTCCCGGCCCCGAAGGAGCCGCCGACGATCACGGTGAACTTCGGGACCCGCGCGCAGGCCACCGCCGTCACCAGCTTGGTGCCGTCCTTGGCGATGCCGCCGGCCTCGTATTTCCGGCCCACCATGAAGCCGGTGATGTTCTGCAGGAAGACCAGCGGGACGCGCCGCTGGCAGCACAGTTCGATGAAATGCGCGCCCTTCAGCGAGGATTCCGAGAACAGGATGCCGTTGTTGGCGAGGATGCCCACCGGGTAGCCGTGCACATGGGCGAAGCCGCACACCAGCGTCTGGCCGTAGAGCGCCTTGAACTCGTCGAGTTCGCTGCCGTCCACGATCCGCGCGATCGCCTCGCGCGCGTCGTAGGGCACGCGCGTATCGCGCGGCACGATCCCGTGGATTTCCGCCGGGTCGTAGAGCGGCGCGACGGGTTCGCGCAGCGGGATGTTCGGGCGCTTCTCACGGTTGAGGCGGCCGACGATCCGCCGCGCGATGGCGAGCGCGTGCGTGTCGTCGGCGGCGTAGTGGTCCACGACGCCGGAGGTGCGGGCATGGACCTCCGCCCCGCCGAGCTCCTCGGCGCTCACCGCCTCGCCCGTCGCGGCCTTCACCAGCGGCGGGCCGCCGAGGAAGATCGTGCCCTGGCCGCGGACGATCACCGCCTCGTCGCACATCGCCGGGACGTAGGCGCCGCCGGCCGTGCAACTCCCCATCACCACCGCGACCTGCGGGAGGCCCATCGCCGACATGGTGGCCTGGTTGTAGAAGCTCCGGCCGAAATGCTCCCGGTCGGGGAAGATGTCGTCCTGGTGCGGCAGGTTGGCTCCGCCGGAATCGACCAGGTAGATCGTGGGCAGCCGGTTCTCCCGCGCGATCTCCTGGGCGCGGAGGTGCTTCTTCACCGTCATCGGGTAGTAGGTGCCGCCCTTGACCGTGGCGTCGTTGCAGATGACGACGACCTCGCGGCCCGCGACGCGGCCGATCCCGGTCAGGATGCCGGCCGACGGCGCCTCGTCGCCGTACATGCCGTGGGCGGCCAGTTGCGAGAGTTCGAGGAAGGGCGCGCCGGGATCGAGCAGCGTGTCGATCCGGTCGCGCGGCAGCAGCTTGCCGCGGTCGAGATGGCGCTTGCGCGCGCGTTCGCCGCCGCCCCGGGCGACGGTCGCGCATTGGGCGCGCAGGTCGTCCACCAGGGCGCGCATACGGGCGGCGTTCCCCTGGAACGCCTCCGAGCCGGTATCGACCGCGCTGCGGATCGCGGGCATCGCGACGCCTCTACCAGCCGCCGGTGGCGAGCCAGCGCTCCACCTGGTCGAGCCGGTCGGCGCCCCAGAAGGGTTCGCCGTCCACGATAAAGAACGGCGCGCCGCAGACGCCGGCCGCCAGCCCGGCCTCGACCTCCTCGCGGAAGCGCCGTTTCGTCGCGTCGGCCCCCAGCCCCTCTTCCAGGGCGGCGGCGTCCGCGCCCTCCCCGGCGGCGATTTCGAGCAGCGCCGGCGCGCCGGAAATGTCGCGCCCCTCGCCGAAGCAGGCGGCGAACAGGCGCCGGCCGACACGCCGGGCGAGGTCCGCGTCGCGGTCCTTCAGCCAGCACAGCGCGCGCGCCGGCGTAACGGACAGGAAGGGGAAGTTCGGCGGGTACGCGACCGGCAGCCCCATCGCGCGGGCGCAGCGATGCAGGTCGCGGTTCGAGTAGTCGCCCTTCAGCGGCAGCCCGGCCGGCGAGACCGCGCCCGTGCGCTGGAACACCGCGCCGAGCAGCAGCGGGCGCCAATCGACCTCGCGGCCGTAGAGCGCGCACAACTCGTCGATCCGCTGCGAGGCGAGATAGGCGAAGGGCGAGGAGAAATCGAACCAGAACTCGACCGGCGCGCCGCCTTGCGCCCCGTCCTCGCCGCCGCCCGCTTCCGCCGCCGTCGCGCCCATCGTTCCGCTCCCCCGTCCGTCGCGCGCCGGCCCGCCGCCGGCGGCCGGGAGAATGGCGCGGCCGGACCGGCTTCGCAAGGCCCGCCGGCGGGCCGCGGTCAGGGCCGGGGGATTTTCGCCGTGACCTCGAACTCGACCCGCATCCGCTCCTCGGCGAGGCCGCAGATCAGGGCGGTGTTGGCCGGCCGGGCGGCGTCGCAATGGCGCTTGACGATGGGCTTGATCCGGTCGAACTCCGCGCGGGTGGCGACATAGACCCGGATGCGCACCATGTTGTCGAGCGAGGTCCCGGCCTCGGCCAGGGCGGCGGCGATGTTGGCGAAGGCCTGTTCCGCCTGCGCCTCGACCGTCGGCGGGAAGCCGCCGGCCGCCGCGTCGTAGCCGGTGGTGCCGGAAACATGCACCGTGTCCCCGTCGACGACGGCGCGGGCGTAGCCGGACATCGCCTCGAAAGGCGAGCCGGAATAGATTCGGGTTCCGATCATCGGACTCTCCCATGGGACTGGCGCGGGCGCTCGAAGGCGGCGCGCGCCGCTTCGACCGGCGCGCGGAAGGCGCAGCCTTCGAGATGGTCGTTCACGAGGCCCATCGCCTGCATGAGGGCGTGGCAGGTCACGGGGCCGACGAAGCGCCAGCCGCGGCGTTTCAACGCGCGCGACATCGCCTCGGACTCGGCCGTGCGGGCGCGCCCCGCCGCCGCGAGGTCGATAACCGCCGGGCGGCTTTCCGGGGCCGGCTCGAAGCTCCAGAAGAACGCCGCCAGCGATCCGAACTCGGACTGCAGTTCGATGGCTTGCCGCGCGTTGTTGACGGCGGCCTCGATCTTGCCGCGGTGGCGCACGATCCCGGCGTCGCCGAGCAGGCGCGCGATGTCCGCCTCGCCGTAGCGCGCGACCGCCTCGATCTCGAAACCGTCGAACGCCCGCCGGAAGTTCTCGCGCTTGCGCAGGATCGTCAGCCAGCTGAGGCCGGACTGGAAGCCTTCGAGGCACGCCTTCTCGAACAGCGCGCGGTCGTCGCCCTCCGGCCGGCCCCATTCCCCGTCGTGGTAGCGGCGGTAGTCGGCGGCCGTTGCGCACCAGGCGCAGCGGAGCAGGCCGTCCGGCCCGGCGGCCAGCCCCGCCGTCCCGCCCATCGCGCGGCTCCGGCCCGTTCAGGCCGTCTCGCCGTAGAGTTCGCGGCCGATCAGCATCCGGCGGATTTCCGAGGTCCCGGCCCCGATCTCGTAGAGCTTGGCGTCGCGCAGCAGGCGGCCCGTCGGGTAGTCGTTGATGTAGCCGTTGCCGCCCAGGCACTGGATCGCCTCCAGCGCCATCCAGGTCGCCTTCTCGGCGGCGTAGAGGATGGCGCCGGCGGCGTCCTTGCGCGTCACCTCGCCCCGGTCGCAGGCCTTGTTCACGGCGTAGACATAGGATTTGGCGGCGTTCATCGTCACGTACATGTCGGCGAGCTTGCCCTGCATCAGCTGGAACTCGCCGATCGGCCGGCCGAACTGCCGGCGCTCGTGGACATAGGGGACGACGATGTCCATGCAGGACTGCATGACGCCGAGCGGGCCGGCGGCGAGCACGGCGCGCTCGTAGTCGAGGCCGCTCATCAGGACCTGGACGCCGCGGTTCTCGGCGCCGAGCACGTTCTCCTCCGGCACCTCGCAATCCCGGAACACCAGTTCGCAGGTGTTCGAGCCGCGCATCCCCAGCTTGTCGAGCTTGGGCGAGGTGGAGAAGCCCGGCATCCCCTTCTCGACCAGGAAGGCGGTGATGCCGCGCTGGCGGGCCTCCGGGTCGGTCTTGGCGTACACCACCAGCGTGTCGGCGTCCGGGCCGTTGGTGATCCACATCTTCGAGCCGTTCAGCACATAGCGGCCGTCCCGGCGCTCGGCCCGGGTCCTCATGCCCACCACGTCCGACCCGGCGCCCGGCTCGCTCATGGCGAGCGCGCCGACATGCTCGCCGGAGACCAGCGGGGGGAGGTATTTGCGCTTCTGCGCCTCGGAGCCGTTGAGGCGGATCTGGTTGACGCAGAGGTTGGAGTGGGCGCCGTAGCTGAGGCCGACCGCCGCCGAGGCGCGGCTCAACTCCTCGATGGCGACGGCGTGTTCGAGATAGCCCATCCCGGCCCCGCCGTACTCCTCCTCGACCGTGATCCCCAGCACGCCGAGATCGCCCAGCTTGCGCCACAGGTCGGCGGGGAAGTCGTTGTCCCTGTCGATCTCGGCCGCGCGCGGCGCCACCTCGTCCGAGGCGAAGGAGCGCACCGAGTCCCGCAGCATGTCGGCGGTCTCCCCGAGGTCGAAGTTCAGGCTCGGATAGTCGTTCGGGATCATCTCGCCTCTCCGCTCCCCGCCGGCGCGCCCGGCGGCCGGCGCAACCTTGCGCCGAAGGGCCGGCAAAGGCAACCGGCTCCGCGCCCGCCGTCAGGGGCGGCCGATGCCGTCCAGCCTGTCCACCCGCCGCATGTCGGGGAACAGCCGCGCCCAAAGCGCGGTCACCGCCAGCGTCGCCAGCCCGCCCGCCAGCACCGCCGGAACGACGCCCATGGCGGCGGCGGCGACCCCGGCGCGGAAGTCGCCCAACTCGTTCGAGGCGTTGATCGACACGGCGTTCACCGCGCTCACCCGCCCGCGCATGGCGTCCGGCGTCGCGATCTGCACCAGGGTGAGGCGGATATAGACGCTCACCATGTCCGAGGCGCCGTAAACCGCCAGCGCGGCCAGCGAGAACCAGAAAACCTCCGACAGGCTGAACGCGACGATGGACAGGCCGAAAACCGCCAGCGAGGCGAACAGGACCGGCCCCATGCGGCGCGGCGCCGCGATCCGGGTCAGCGCCAGCCCGACCGCCAGCGATCCCAGGCCCGGCATCGCCCGCATCAGGCCCAGCCCGTCCGGCCCGACGCGCAGGATGTCGCTCGCGTAGACGGGCAGGAGGCCCATCACGCCGCCGCACAGCACCGCCAGCAGGTCGATCGAGATCGCGCCGAGCACGACCTTGCGCCGCCACACATAGACGAACCCGCCGAGCAGCGTGTCGAGGCCGATCCGCTCAGGCGCGCGGACGGCGAGCGGGCCCGAGATCGCGGCCGACGCCGCCGCGCCGGCGGCGAGGAACAGCGCGGCGGCGTAGTAGGCGCCGTCGCCCGTCCACGCGATCAGCGCCCCGCCCAGCGCCGGCCCGGCCAGTTGCGCCACCTTGTTGGCCGAGGAGGTCCAGGCGACGGCGCGCGGAAACGCCTCCCGCGCCACCAGGTTGGGCAGGAGCGCCTGCCCGGCGGTGTGGAAAAAGGCCCGCGCCGCCCCGTGGACGAAGAGGATGGCGAGGATCGCCGGCACGCCGCCCCACCCGTTCCACAGCACCGCGAGCAGCAGCCCCACCACGGCCAGGTGCGCGATGTTGCACAGCGTCAGGATCGCGCGCCGGTCGTGGCGGTCGGCGGCGAGTCCGGCGACGAGGAACAGCAACAGGGCCGGCGCGAACTGCGCGAGTCCGACATAGCCGAGGTCCAGCGGGTCGCGGGTCATCTCGTAGACGTGCCAGCCGACCGCCACCGTCAGGATCTGGATGGCCACGACATGGGCGGTCCGGCTCGCCAGGTAGAGCAGGAAGTTCCGGTCGCGCGACAGCGGCGTTCCCGGATGCGGCGCGGCGGCGTTTCCTGTCATGCGCGGCGCGGCCCCGGAAGCGGAGGGAGGACGGCGCGGGGCCGGCCCGGCCCGGCGAACGGGCTTGCGGCGGCGCCCGCGAGGGCGTAACCTTTTTCGCATGACCGCCCTCGCCTTCGATACCCTCAAGACCGCCGAGGCGCTCTCCGACGCCGGCATCCCCGACGCGCACGCCCGCGCCATCGTGACCGCCATGCGCGACGCCGTGATCGAGAGCGTGGCGACCAAGGCCGATGTCGCCGGCGTCAAGGGCGAGATCGCGCGCCTCGACGAGCGCCTGGAGCGTGTCGACGAGCGCCTGGAGCGCCTCGACGAACGCCTTGAGCGCGTCGACGAACGGCTGGCGGAAACCGCGACCAGGGAAGAGACGCCGACAAGGGACGCGGTCCAGGCGCTCGACGAAAGACTTGCGCGGGTCGAGGATCGGCTGGAACGGGTCGAGGACCGGCTGGAGCGGACCCCCACCAGGGAGGAAATCGCGGCGCTGGCGGACCGGCTGAAACGTCTCGAGGACACCGTGGTCACCAAGGCCGAGTTCGCGGTCGTGAAATGGGCGATGGGTTTCATGGCGGCGCTGATGCTCGCCATGGCCGGGCGCCTGTTCGGCGCGTTCTGACGCCCCCGCCAACGGAAGGAGGCCCCATGGCCAGGATCGAACCCATCCCCGGCGCCCCGTTCGGCGCGAACGCCCGGGACGTGGACCTCGCCCGCCCGCTCGACGCCGCGACGATGCGGACGCTGGCCGACGCGCTCTACGAACACCGCGTCCTCGTCGTCAAGGAGCAGCGCCTGAGCGAGGGCGCCTATCTCGAATTCGGGCGCTGGTGGGGCGAGCCGATCCCCCATGTGCTGGACCACATGCGGATGCCCGGCTATCCGGAACTGCTGGCGGTCGGCAACACCGAGGAGAAGGACCGCAAGGAGGAAATCCGCAACGGCGCGGCGCTCTGGCACACCGACCAGTCCTACGAGGCGGTCCCGGCCAGCGCGACGATGCTCTACTCGATCCTCGCGCCCCGCATCGGCGGGCGGACCCGTTTCGCGAACATGGTCGCCGCCTACGACGCGCTCGACGACGCCACGAAGGAGCGGATCGAGGATTTGCGGGTCGCGCATCTCTACGGCGCGGGCAAGCTGCTCGACGACGAGTTCGTCGCCAGCCCGCTCAAGACCGGCGTCCAGGTCGCGCGGGTGCCCACCTGCCACCATCCGCTGGTGATGCGCCATCCCGTCACCGGCCGCAAGGCGCTCTACGCGACGGGGCAGTCCTCCTTCGCCATCGAGGGGATGGACGACCGGGAGGCGGTCGAGCTCCTGTGGGAGCTGAAGATGCACGCGATCCAGGACCGCTTCGTGTACGCGCACCGCTATTCGGTCGGCGACATCGCGATTTTCGACACGCTCTCCACCATGCACGCCGCGACGCCGATCGACCTTCCGGACCCGGACGCCGGGGACACGCGCCGCCTGCTCTGGCGGATCAGCGTGCGCGGACTGCCCCGGGTCTACGCCCATCCGGAGGCGGCGTAGAGGGTCGCGCCGCCCTACCCGCCCGCGATCCGGCGGCCCGTGCCGCGCCAGTAGCGGTCCTTCAGCAGGCGCTTGTAGAGCTTGCCGTTTTCGCCCCTCGGCAGGTTGTCGTCGAAATCGACGGCGCGCGGCGACTTGACCGGGCCGAGCCGGGCGCGGCACCAGGCGATCAGCTCCGCCGCGAGTTCGGGGCCGGCGCGCCCCATATCGACCGGGTGGACCACGGCCGTCGCCCGTTCGCCGAACTCCTCGTCGGGCGCGCCGACCACCGCCGCGTCCAGCACGGCGGGATGCGAAAGCAAAAGGTTTTCCGCCTCTTGCGGATAGATGTTCACCCCGCCGGAGATGATGACATTGGCCTTGCGGTCGGTGAGGTAGAGATAGCCCTCCCCGTCCACGTAGCCGACATCGCCCAGCGTGCTCCAGCCCTGGCGGTTGCGCGAGGCCGCCGTCTTCCCGGGGTCGTTGCGGTAGGCGAAGGCGGGGCCGTCGGAGAAATAGACGCCGCCTTCGCGGCCCGCCGGCAGTTCCTCGCCGTCCTCGCCGCAGATGCGCACGCGCCCCAGGATGGCGCGGCCGACCGAGCCGGGGCGCGCCAGCCACTCCCCGCTGTCGATAACGGTCAGGCCGTTGCCCTCCGAGCCGCCGTAATACTCCCGCACGACCGGGCCGAACCAGTCGATGATCCGCCGCTTGACCTCGACCGGGCAGGGCGCGGCGGCGTGGATGGCGCAGCGCAGGCTCGAAATGTCGTAGCCCGCGCGGACCTCCTCCGGCAGGCGCAACATGCGCACGAACATGGTGGGGACCCATTGGCCATGCGTGACGCGGTGGCGCCCGATCGCCCGCAGGCACGCCTCGGCGTCGAACTTCTCCATGACGACGACCGTCGCGCCGAAACGGAGCGCGCGCAGCGAGAACAGCAGCGGCGCGGCGTGGTAGAGCGGCGCCGGCGTCAGGTAGACCGCGTTCTCGTCGATGCCGTACAGGCCCATGATCGCGCGCGTGCCGGGCGAGGGATAGCCGAAGGGTTCGGCCGGCAAGTCCTTCTCAACGCCCTTCGGCCGGCCGGTGGTGCCGGAGGAGTAGAGCATCTCCACCCCCTCCGCCTGCCCTTCCGGCGGCGTGGCGGGCAGCGCCGCCAGCGCCTCCTCCAGCGCCGCGAAACCGGGCCGCGTCCCGTCCAGCATGAAGCGCGCCGGTTCGGGCGCGCCGTCGAACCGGAGCGCCGTCGCCGCCTCGGCCATCGCGGCCGACGTCACGAGCACGCGCGCGCCCGAATCCGCGAGGATGTACGCGATGTCCTCCGGCCGGAGATGCGTGGGGATGGCGACCGGCCTCAGGCCGAGCCGCAACGCGCCCCAGAACAGCGGCAGGTGGAACAGGTGGTTCTCCAGCAGCACCGCCGCGCGGTCGCCGCGCCCGAGCCCCAGGCCGCGCAGCAGGCGGGCGAACCGGTTCGAGAACGCCTCGAACGCCGCGAAATCCAGCCGCGCGCCGGACCCGGCCAGGATCACGGCGGGCCGGTCCGGCGTCCTCTCCGCGTACACGCCGGGATGGCGCGGATCGTCCGTGTCGGCGGGCATCGCCGGCCTCCGTTCGCGAGGTTGTCGATCGCGGGCGTTCATAGCGCTACTATCCGCGCGGTTTCAACGGCGGACCGTCCCGGTCCCGGCCGGGCGGGGAAAGGAAGGCGGATGGGTCCCCTCGAAGGCGTGAGGATCGTCGAGATGGTCGGCATCGGCCCGGCCCCGCATTGCTGCATGTTGCTTTCGGACATGGGCGCGGAGATCGTCCGGGTGGACCGGCCGGGCGGGAACCCGGTCGGCGGGCGCGACCGGGCGGCGGTGCTGAACCGGGGCCGCAAATCCGTCGCCCTCGACCTCAAGAAGCCGGAGGCGGCGGCGGCCGTGCTGCGGCTGGTCGAGCGCGCCGACGGGCTGGTCGAGGGGTTCCGCCCCGGCGTGATGGAGCGGCTCGGCCTCGGCCCGGAGGCCTGCCTCGCCCGCAACCCCCGGCTGGTTTACGGCCGCATGACCGGCTGGGGCCAGGACGGGCCGCTCGCCCAGGTGGCGGGCCACGACATCAACTACATCGCGCTCTCTGGTGCGCTCGACGCGATCGGCGACCGCGAGCGCGGCCCCGTCCCCCCGCTCAACCTCGTCGCCGATTTCGGCGGCGGCGGGATGATGATGGCCTTCGGCATGGCCTGCGGCCTGTTCGAGGCGCGCGGCTCCGGCCGGGGCCAGACGATCGACGCCGCGATGCTGGAGGGTTCGGCCCTGCTGATGGCCGGGATTTTCGCCATTCGCAACGCCGGCAACTGGCCCGGCGGGCGCGGCGAGAACTGGCTCGACGGCGGCGCGCATTTCTACGGGGCCTACGAATGCGCGGACGGGAAGTGGATCTCCATCGGCTCGCTGGAGCCGCAATTCTACCGCCTGCTGCGCGACACGCTCGGCCTCGACGACCCGCTCTGGGACCGCCAGTGGGACCGCGACGCCTGGCCGGAGCAGAAGCGCCGGCTCGGGGACATCTTCAGGACGAGGACCCGGGCGGAATGGACGGAAACCATGGGAGAACTGGACATCTGCTTCGCCCCGGTGATGGAGCTGGGCGAGGTGATGGAGCATCCCCATTCGCGGGCGCGCGGCGTTTTCGTCGCGCCGGAGGGACACCTCCAGCCGGCCCCCGCCCCGCGCTTCGACCGCACGCCGCCGGCGATCCAGTCGCCCCCGCCGAGGCCCGGCGAACACAACGACGAGGCGCTGGCCGACTGGGGCTTCTCGACGGGCGAAATCGCCGCCCTGCGCGCCGCCGGCGCCCTGTCGGACGATTGAGCCGCGCCGGCGCGCCGGCCCGGGCCCGCGCGTTGACCCAGGCCGAAGACGCCTCTATTCCGGGGTCGTCGGCGTCGAACGACACGGGAGGACGGCATGACCTGGATCGCGGCGCGCCTGCCGGACGGCCTTGTCGAGGCGCTGGACGCGGCGGCGGCCCGGCTCGAACGGGGCCGGGCGGAGATCGTTCGGGAGGCCGTCGAGCGGTATATCGAGGACCTCGACGACCTGTCGGCCGCCGCCGAGAGGCTCGGCGACCCGGACGACCCGGAACTGGACTGGAACCGGGTTCGCCGCGAGCTATTCGATCGCCGCGACGCCTACGGGCCAGTGGCGTGACGCCATCCGCCCGGAGACCCCGCACATGCCGCATTCCCTCGAACCGCTGTTGCGGCCGCGTTCCGTCGCGGTGATCGGGGCCTCGGACGAGCCGTCGCGCATCGGCGGGCGGCCGATCTGGTCCATGAAGAAGGGCGGCTACAAGGGCCGGCTGTACGCGGTGAACCCGGCCCGCGACACGGCCCAGGGCCTCGCCTGCCACGACTCGATCCGCGACGTGCCGGAACCCGTGGACTGCGCCATCGTCTCGGTCCCCGCCAGCGTCGCGGTCGAGGTGCTGCGCGACTGCGCCGGGGCCGGCGTCCGGAGCGCGGTCGTCTTCACCTCCGGCTTCGCGGAGGTCGGCGCGGCGGGCCGGGGCGCGCAGGACGAGATCGCCGCCATCGCGCGCGACAGCGGGATGCGGATCGTCGGCCCGAACTGCCTCGGCGTGTTCACGCTCGACATCGGCTGGTTCGGCACCTTCGCCAACACGCTGCTGAGCCTCAAGGTCCCGAACGGCCCGCTGGGCATCGTGACGCAGAGCGGCGCCTACGGCGCCCATCTCTTCACGATCACGCAGAACCGGGGCGCGGGCGCGAACCTCTGGGTCACCACCGGCAACGAGGCCGACGTCTCCGTCGCCGAGGTCGTCGAATACTACGCCGGCGTGGAGTCGATCCGCGTCATCGTCGCCTACGCCGAGGGCGTGCGGGACGGCGACGCGATGCGCCGCGCGCTCGACCTCGCGCGCCGGGCGGAAAAGCCGGTGGTCTTCATGAAGGTCGGCGTGACGGAAGCGGGCGCGCGCGCCGCCGCCTCCCACACCGCCTCGCTCGCCGGGACGGACGCGGTGTACGACGGGCTGTTCGCGCAATACGGCGCGTGGCGGGCCGAAACCACCGAGGAGATGGCGGACATCGCCTACGCCGCGCAGTTCGGCCGCTATCCCGCCGGCGAGCGGATCGGGCTGTACACGATTTCCGGCGGGATCGGCGTGCAGATGGCCGACGCGGCGAGCAAGCGCGGCTTCGAGGTCGCGCCGCTGCCGGAGACGGCGCGGCGGAAAATCCTCGACATGGTGCCCTTCGGCGGGGCCGGCAACCCGGTCGATTTCACCGGCCAGGCGCTGACCGACCGCCGGATCGTCGAGGTCGGGCTGCGCGCCGCCATCGACGAGGGCGGCTTCCACGCCCACGCGCTCTATGTCGGCAGCCTGCCCGCCTCCCCCTTCACCCGCGACCTCAGCCGCGAGATTTTCGCCGCGCTCCGGCGGGACTACCCGGAGGAGCTTTTCGTGCTCTCCATGATGGGACCCCCGGAGACGCGCACGGAGTACGAGGCGCTCGGCTATCCGTGTTTCGAGGACCATTCGCTGGCCATCCGCGCGCTGGCGGCGTTGCGGCATTTCGGGACCGTTTTCGCGCGCGGCGCGCCGGACCCGCCGCCGGCGCTCCCCGAAGGGGCGCTCGCCGCGCCGGGGACGCGCGTTTCGGAGAGCGAGGCCAGGCGCGTGCTCGCCGCCGCCGGGATTCCGGCCGTCCGCGAGACGCTGGCGCGGAGCGCCGGCGAGGCGGCGGCGGCGTGGCGGGAGGTCGGCGGTCCGGCCGTGCTCAAGATCGTCTCGCCCGACCTGCCGCACAAGACCGAGATCGGCGGCGTCCTGCTCGGCGTCGGGAGCGAGGCGGCGGCGCGCGAGGGCTACGGGACGCTGCTGGCGCGCGCCCGCGCCGCCCGGCCGGACGCGCGGATCGAGGGCGTGTCGGTCGCGGCGATGGCGCGCGGGGTGGAGACCGCGCTCGGCGTCGCGGACGACCCGGCGTTCGGCCCGGTCGTGATGTTCGGCCTGGGCGGCGTGTTCGTCGAGGTGCTGGGCGATGTCGCCTTCCGCGCCGCCCCCTTCGGCGCGGACGAGGCGCGGCGCATGATCGACTCGATCCGGGGCCGCGCGATCCTCGACGGCGTGCGCGGCGCGCCGCCGGCGGACATCGACGCGCTGGCCGACGCGCTCTCGCGCCTGTCGGTCTTCGCCGCCGCCAACGCCGGCGCGGTCGCCTCCATCGACATAAACCCGTTCATCGTCCTGCCGAGCGGCGAGGGCGCGGTGGCGGCGGACGCGCTGATCGTTCCGAGGGAGGCCGCGACGGAAGGCCGGGACGGGCCGGAGGAGCCGTCCTCCTAACGCCCCCCGCGCGCCCGGCGGATCGCCCGCCACACCGTTTGCGGGTCGAGCGGCATCTGGATATGCGCGACGCCGAGCGGCGCCAGCGCGTCGAGCACGGCGTGCACGACCGCCTGCGGCGCGGCGATACAGCCGGCCTGCCCCGTCCCCTTGACGCCGAGCGGGTTGGCCGCCGTCGGCGCGTCCTCGGCCAGCCGCGTCTCGAAGGCCGGCAGGTCGGCGGCGCGCGGCAGCCGGTAGTCCATCGGCGAGCCGCTCAGGAACTGCCCGGACTCCGCGTCGTAGGCCGCGATCTCGCCGAGGGCCTGGCCGATCCCCTGGGCGACGCCCCCGTGCACCTGGCCCTCCGCCAGCATCGGGTTGACCAGCGCGCCGTAATCGTCCGCCATCGCGTAGCGCGCCAGCGCCACCGCGCCGGTTTCGGGATCGACCTCGACCTCCGCGACATGGCAGCCGTTGGGGAAGGTGAAGGGCGCGTCCTCGCGCGTCGCGAAGGTGTCGAGGCCCCTTCCCCCGAGCGCCGGCGCCAGGTCCGGGTCGCGCGCCGCGGCGGCGGCTTCGAGCAGGCCGACGGAACGCTCCTCTCCCGCAACGGCGAAACGCCCGCCGGCGAACTCCAGCGCCGCCGGATCGGCCTGCAGCAGCGTCGCGGCGACCGCGCGGGCCTTGGCCACGGCCTCCTCCAGCGCCAGGACCATGGTTCCGCCGCCCATATGCATCGTCCGCGCGCCGCCATGGCCGTTGCCCATGCGGGTACGGGCGGTGTCGGCCTGGATGTAGTCGAAGGCGTCCGGCGGAAGGCCGAGGCGGGCGGCGGCGATCTGGCGGTAGGCGGTCTCGTGGCCCTGGCCGTTCGACTCGGTGCCGACCCGCAACTCGACCCGCCCGTCCGCCGTAAAGCGAACCTCCGCCCCCTCGGCCGGCGTCCCCCGCGCGGTTTCGAGGAAGCAGCCGAAGCCGAGGCCGCGCAGCCGCCCCGCCCGTTCCGAGGCCGCGCGCCGCGCCGCGAAGCCCTCCCGGTCCGCGAGCCGGGCCGCGTCCTCGATATTGCGGCGGAAGCGGCCGCCGTCGAGCCGCGTTCCCATCGCGGTCGTATGCGGGAAGGCGTCGACGGCGTTGCGGCGGCGGATCTCCACGGGGTCGATCCCGAGGCGCCGGGCCGCCGCCTCGGCCAGCCGTTCGACGATGAAATTGGCCTCCGGCTTGCCGGCGCCGCGATAGGCGTCGATCGGCGCGGCGTTGGTGAACACGCCGGTCGAGCGCAGGTGGATCGCGGGAATGTCGTACACGCCGCCCATCGCCGTCGGCAGCGCGGTCGTCGCCGCGTTCGGGCCGGCGGCGGAGAGGCAGGCGCCCATGTTCGCCACCAGGTCGGCGGAGAGCGCCAGGAAGCGCCCGTCGGCGTCGAGCGCGAGGCGGGCGTCGGCGAATATATCGCGGCCATGGACGGCGGCGGCGTGGTCCTCCCCCCGCTCGGCGACCCAGGCGACCCGGCGGCCGTGCCGGCGCGCCGCCCAGAGCAGCAACGCCCATTCGGGATAGAGGAAGTTCTTCATCCCGAACCCGCCGCCGACATCGGGCGCGGCGATCCGCATCCGGTCCTCGGGGCAGCGGAACACCGACTCGGCCAGTTGCCGGCGCAGCGCGTGCACGCCCTGGGCCGAGCAGGTCAGCGACATCGTTCCGGTCGCGGGATCGAAGGCGGCGACGCCGGCGCGCGGCTCCACCGGCGCGGCCATCACCCGGTTGTTGACGATCTCCAGTTCGACGACATGCGCGGCCGAGGCGAACGCCGCCTCGACGGCGCGGCGGTCGCCCTTCTCGAACCGGAAGGCGACATTGCCCGGCGCCTCCGCCCACAACGCCGGCGCGCCCTCGGCCAGCGCGGCGCGGGGATCGACGACGGCCGGCAGGGGCGCGTAGTCCACGTCCACCAGTTCGGCGGCGTCGCGCGCGGCCTCCGCCGTCTCGGCGAGGACAAGGGCCACCGGGTCCCCGACATGCCGGACCCGGCCCCGCGCCAGCGCGTGGCGCGGCGGAACGACAAGCGGTTGCGTGGCGGCGAAGCGCGTCACGCAAGGCAGCGGGCCGATCCCGTCCGCCGCGAGATCGGCCTGGAGATGGACTCCGGCGACGCCGGGGACGGCGCGCGCGGCGGCGGTATCGACGGCGCGGATTTCGGCGTGCGCGTGCGGCGAGCGGACGATCGCCGCGTGGAGGGCGCCGGCGCGGTCGAGATCGGCGGCGAAAATCCCCGCGCCGGTCAGGAACCGCGCATCCTCGAAACGGCGGACGGAGCGGGCATCGGACGCGGGCGTTCCCATCGCGGACCGGCCTTCCCGTTCAGGCCGTCGAGACCGGACGCGCGTCCTCGTCCAGCGGATAGATCGGCCGGCGCAGCCGGCGGAATTCGAGGTCGGCGTAGTCCGAGGTGCAGACGCCGGTCCCGGCGCATTCCACGACCGGCCCGGCGATCGGCGCGAAACCGGCGCGCCAGTGGATCCGGCTCTTCAGCACGAGGTAGCGCTTGGCGCGCGGATCGATGCCGAGGCACTGGAAACAGGCGAAATCGTTCGGCTCCTGCTGGGTCGAGATCACGGCGATCTCCGCCTTGCCGGTGTCCAGCACCGCGCTCGGCCCCATGTGGTTCATGACGCCCTTGCTCATGGGACCGATGTTGCGGAAGCGCCCGTCGGAGACCGCGCGCACCGTTCCGGCGACCCTGAGCGGCTCCCCGGTCCGGCCGATGGCGGGCATGTCGGTCTTGCCGCCCAGGTCCAGCTCGATCCCGGCTCCGGTCCCGGCCGCGGCCATCGCCCGGGCCGCGGCGGGATCGCAGACCGCGAACGCGGCCACGTCCTCCAGCCCGGCCTCCAGCACGCCCTTCAGCACCGTCATGCAGTCCATCGACCCGCCGGAGGCGGCGTTGTCGTAGTGGTCCAGCAACACGACCGGGCCGTCCCCGCGCAGCCGCGCCGCCCGCGCGAGCGACGCCTCCAGGGGTTCGACCCGGTACACGAAACCCGCCCGCTCCCGCCAGGCGAGGTCGAGCAGACGGTCGCGCATCTCCTCCGCCAGCGCCCTGTCGCCGTCGGTGACGACGACGGCGCTGGAGCCGGCCAGTTCGATGTCCGCGTGCGGGAAGCCGGTGAAGAAACTGGCGCACAGCGCGCCCTCCGCCTCCATCTCCCGCGCCAGCGCCTGGATTTCCCGGTTCGGGGAATCGTCCGAGCCCTGGCGCATCACATGGGGCAGCATCGGCCGGTTACCCCAGGCCATCGCCGGCGCCGCCTCGCCCCGGACCATGCGGAAGAAGGCGCGCCCGGCCCGCATCCCGGTCTCGTGCACATCGACATGGGGATAGGTCCGGTAGCCCGCCACGATGTCGGCGTTCTCCACGATCGCCGGGTAGACATTGGCGTGCATGTCGAGCGAGACGGCGATGGGGAGGCTTGGCGCCAGAGCGCGCAGGCGGGCCAGCAGCGCCCCCTCCCCGTCCTCCAGGCTCTCGGTCGCCATGGCGCCGTGGAGTTGCAGCAGCGCGCCGTCGCATCCCGCCGCGACCGCCTCGCACACGCGGTCGGCCATGTAGCGCCAGGCCGCGTCCTCGACCGGGCCGCTCGGCCACGCGCCGGCGGCCAGCGGCGCGACGATCTCCGCGCCCTCCGCCTCGGCCAGTTCGATGAAGGCGCCGATGGCCGTCCCGGTGTTCCGGTAGGCGGCCAGCGCCGCCTCGCCCGAAAGCGGCGTCCCCGACGCGCCGCCGCGCGAGAACCGGGCCAGCGGCGTCGGCACCGGGGAGAAGGTGTTGGTCTCGTGGCTCATCATGGCGACGACGAGACGCATCGCGGACCTCCTAAACCAGGGCCGGGGCCGGGGCGCCGAGGGGCGCGTTGCCCGTCCGGGCGAGCCAGCTTTCGTCGAGTTCGGAGAGCTTCGGGCAGCCGATCTGCGTCAGCGCCAGCCGGACCTCTTCCGTCAGCATATCGACGGCGTGTTGCGCCCCCCGGTGCCCGAGCGCGGCGAGCGACCACATGAAGACGCGGCCGCAGAACACGAACTCCGCGCCCAGCGCGTAGGCCTTCACCACATCGAGGCCGGACTCGAAGCCGCTGTCGATCGACACGCCCGCCCGCCCGCCGACGGCGCGCACGATGTCCGGCAGCGCCTCGATCGGCGACGGCGCGGCGTCCAGCTGCCGCGCGCCATGGTTCGAGACGAGGATGCCGTTGTAGCCCATCGAAATCGCCGCCTCGGCGTCGGCCGGATGCATGACCCCCTTGATGACGAGGTCGCCCTTCCACTTGTCCCGGATGCGCTTCAGCCGGTCCGTCGTCACGGACTGGCCGAGCTGCCCGCCCGTGAACTCCGCGACGGCCATCGCCCCCCGGCGGCCCTTGGCGTAGCGGCCCATGGTCTCGAACCGGGGCACGCCGGCGGCCAGCGTCGCCATGCTCCAGCGCGGCCGGAGCGCCGAGGCGGCGACGGAGCGCGGCGTGATCCTGGGCGGCAGCGTCAGCCCGTTGCGCATGTCGCGCGGCCGCCAGCCGCGCGCCGGCACATCCACCGTCACGAAGGCCGCCGCGAACCCGGCGTCGGCGGCGCGGCGCAGCAGGTCGTCGTTCACCTCCTCGTCCTTCGGCGGGTAAAGCTGGAACCAGCCGTTGCCGCCGGCCTCGCGCGCGAACTCCTCCATCTCCACCGTGCACGCGGTGCTGAGGCCGACGGGCATGTTCGCCGCCCTGGCGGCGCGCGCGAAGGCCAGTTCCCCGCGCGGCCAGATCAGCCCGGTCAGCCCCATCGGCGCGACGCCGAAGGGACGGTCGTATTTGCGCCCGAACACCTCGACCGCCATGTCCACCGGGTCGCGCGGGACCACGTAGCGCGGCGCGATGGCGATGTTGTCCAGCGCGGCGCGGTTGCGCGCCTTGCCGACCTCCCGCCCGCTGCCCCCGTCGACGAAATCGTGGACGAAGTTCGGCACCCGCCGCCTCGCCTCGCGGCGCAGGTGCTGGAAGTCGGGCAGGCGTTGCGCATGGCGCATGGCGATGGCTCCGGTTCGGGCCGCGGGGGACGCCCCGGCCTTCCTACCCGAGGGCGGGGGCGCCGAGGGGGGCGTTTCCCGTCCGCGCGAGCCAGCTTTCGTCGAGTTCGGAGAGCTTCGGGCAGCCGATCTGCGTCAGCGCCAGCCGGACCTCTTCCGTCAGCATATCGACCGCGTGTTGCGCGCCCCGGTGCCCCAGCGCGGCGAGCGACCACATGAAGACCCGGCCGCAGAACACGAACTCCGCGCCCAGCGCGTAGGCCTTCACCACGTCGAGGCCGGACTCGAAGCCGCTGTCGATCGACACGCTCGCCCGCCCGCCGACGGCGCGCACGATGTCCGGCAGCGCCTCGATCGGCGACGGCGCGGCGTCCAGCTGGCGCCCGCCATGGTTCGAGACGAGGATGCCGTTGTAGCCCATCGAAATCGCCGCCTCGGCGTCGGCCGGGTGCATGACGCCCTTGATGACGAGGTCGCCCTTCCACTTGTCCCGGATGCGCTTCAGCCGGTCCGTCGTCACCGACTGGCCCAGCTGCCCGCCCGTGAACTCCGCGACGGCCATCGCCCCCCGGCGGCCCTTGGCGTAGCGGCCCATGGTCTCGAACCGGGGCACGCCGGCGGCCAGCGTCGCCATGCTCCAACGCGGCCGGAGCGCCGAGGCGGCGACGGAGCGCGGCGTGATCCTCGGCGGAAGCGTCAGCCCGTTGCGCATGTCGCGCGGCCGCCAGCCGCGCGCCGGCACATCCACCGTCACGAAGGCGGCCGCGAACCCGGCGTCGGCGGCGCGGCGCAGCAGGTCGTCGTTCACCTCCTCGTCCTTCGGCGGGTAAAGCTGGAACCAGCCGTTGCCGCCGGCCTCGCGCGCGAACTCCTCCATCTCCACCGTACACGCGGTGCTGAGGCCGACGGGCATGTTCGCCGCCCTGGCGGCGCGCGCGAAGGCCAGTTCCCCGCGCGGCCAGATCAGCCCGGTCAGCCCCATCGGCGCGACGCCGAAGGGACGGTCGTATTTGCGCCCGAAGACCTCGACCGCCATGTCCACCGGGTCGCGCGGGACCACGTAGCGCGGCGCGATGGCGATGTTGTCCAGCGCGGCGCGGTTGCGCGCCTTGCCGACCTCCGGCCCGCTGCCGCCATCGACGAAATCGTGGACGAAACCCGGCACCCGCCGCCTCGCCTCGCGGCGCAGGTGCTGGAAATCGGGCAGGCGTTGCGGCTGGCGCATGGCGGCGGCTCCTGTCGGCGGGGCGGGGCGTTCAGTCCAGGTGGGCGTGCATCCTCTGCCCGGCGACCGGCAGTTCGGCGCGCAGGACGGTTCCGGACTCGGATTCGGTGACGAAGAGCGAGCGGTTGTCAGGCCCGCCGAAGGCGAGGTTGGTGGTCATCCGGCCCTCGCGAGAGCGGATGCGGTGGAGCGGCTGGCCCAGCGCGTCGAAATGCCAGACCGTCCCCAGCCCGGCGTGGCAGACCAGCAGGCCGCCCCCGGCGTCCATCGCCAGCCCGTCCGGCCCCCCGTGCCCGCCGGAAAGCTGGATGTAGATGCCGACCTTCGTGGTTCCGCCGTCGGGCAGCAGCGGAATCCGCCAGGCGGCGTTGCCGCGCGTCATGCCGACATAGAGCACGCTCTCGTCCGGGGAGAGGACCAGCCCGTTCGGACTCGGCCCGTTGCCGACCAGCAGTCGCAGCTGTCCGTCGGGGGTAAGGCGGTACACCCGCCCCGTCGGGTCGTGCATCCCGGTCTGGCCCTGGTCGGTGAAGTAGATGTCGCCGTTGGACGCGAGGTGGAGGTCGTTGCAGCCGCGGAACCCCTCGGACCAGCGGTGGTCCGCGATCGTCTCGACCGCGCCGCTCGCGGGATCGACCTTGAGGATGCCGCGCTTGTGGTCGGCGACGCGCAGCGTCCCGTCCTTGTGGACCTTCAGCCCGTTCGGCCAGCCGTCGTATTGCGCCACGACCTCGAATTCGCCGGCGGGCGAGACCCGCAGGATTTCGCCGTAGGGGATGTTGACCAGGTAGAGGTTGCCGGCGCGGTCGAAGGCCGGGCCTTCGAGGAAGCAGTCGATGTCGTGGCCCGGCCGGTTGGCCCCGCCCCAGGGCGGGCGGCCGCCGGGGCGGCGCAGCCGGTCGGGCACGCGGGCGAACACTTCCGTCGGAACGTCCTTCGGCGGCGGGTAGAGGGACATGGCGGCGCGGTCTCCGGCGGGCGGGGGAGCGGATGGCGGGGCCGGGCTAGCCGGCGATCCTGTCCAATACCGGAAGCAGGTGGCGGCGGAAAGCCTCCGGGTTCTCGGACATCGGGAAATGGCCCATGCGCTCCATCACCTCGAAATGCGCGGCCCCGGCCCGTTCGGCCAGTTCCCGCCCCATTTCCGGCGTCGCGGAGACGTCGTACTCGCCGCTCAGCAGGTAGAGCGGACAGGGCGATTCGCGCAGCCGCTCGACCGGCGCGTTCCGCAGGTCGCCGTCGTCGAAATAGTACGCGAGGTCGCCGTGGAACACGCCCGGCCCGCCCTGCATGTAGTGCCACATGGTCTCCCACCGCTCGGCCGCCGGCGATTGCGGCGCGATCATCCCGGCCATCGAGGCGCCGGCCTGCTTGCCGCCGTGGATGTCGGGCCGGTGGAGAAGCATTTCGGGCGCGGGGTCGCCGATGCTCCGGTCCTCGGCGTAAAGCGCGGATTGCAGGCCGATCGCGGCGCGGAACCGCTCCCCGTGGCGCAGCGCGAGATGCAGCACGGCGCGCCCGCCGATCGAGCAGCCCATGACCGCCGGCCGCTCCAGCCGCAGCGCGTCGACGAACGCCATGACGGTGGCGACGTAGCGGTCGGTCGTCAGTTCGTACACCTCGCGCTCGAAACCCGGCGGCGGCGAGGACTTGCCGTGCCACGGCAGGTCGAAGGCGATGACGCGGAAGCGCGCCGCGACCTCGCGGTCGTTCAGCAGCGCGCGGTACTGGCGCCCGTCGCTCCCGGCGGTGTGGAGGCAGACCAGCGGTATCCCCTCCCCCGCCTCCTCGAAATAGAGCCGGTGCGGCCGGCCCCCGATCGCGAGGCGGAGGTAGCGGCCCGTCACCGGCTCGATCTCCGGCTCCGGCGGCGGCTCCGGCGCGGCGGCGCACGGCTCGCCGTCCAGGTTGGAGAACAGCATCTCCAGCAGCATCAGGTGGCGGTTGAAGGCCGCCGTGTCCCCCGTGACGACGAGGTTGCGGGTCCGGCGCATCGCCGAGAGCGTCTGGAAGCCCGGCCGCGCGTCGGGCTTGCGAAGCTCCGCCCAGGCCTCCGGCGCCGCGCTCATGGCGAAGTCCGGGGCGCGGCCCTCCGGCTCGTCCGAAAGCCGCGCGCCGCCGGCGTCCACGGCGAGGTAGGCGGGCGCCCCGCCCGCGCGAAGCTCCACGCAAAGCGGGCCGAAGGCGCAATGCAGGCGCCGGTTGGGATCGGCCCCGGCCCGCTCGACCGCGTAGGCGAACATGTCCCCTCCCCCGTTCACGGCCCGGCCCCCGTCCGCGCGTCGGCCAGGATGGATTCGGCCGCCTTCTCGGCGATCACCAGCGTCGGCGAGTTGGTGTTGCCGGAGGTGATCGTCGGCATCGCCGAGGCGTCGGCCACGCGCAGGCGCTCGATCCCGCGCACGCGCAGCTTCTCGTCCACCACCGCCATGCGGTCCGACGCCGGCCCCATCTTGCAGGTCCCGACGGGGTGGAAGATGGTGGTGCCGATGTTGCCGGCCTCGCGCGCCAGGTCCTCGTCGCTGTCGAACCGGGCGCCGGGCAGGAACTCCTCCGGGGCGAAGCGCGCCATGGCGGGCGCGGCGACGATGCGCCGGGTGAGCCGGATCGCGTCCGCCGCCACGAGGCGGTCGGCGGGGTCCTGGAGGTAGTTCGGCTGGATTTCGGGCTGTTCGCGCGGGTCCGGCCCCTTGAGGCGCACATGGCCCCGGCTTTCCGGGCGCAGGTTGCAGACCGAGGCGGTGAACGCCTCGAAGGGATGCAGCGGGTCGCCCAGCTTGTCGGTCGAGAGCGGCTGGATGTGGTACTGCAGGTTCGGCGTCTCGCGGTTCCCGTCCGATTTGGCGAAGGCGCCGAGCTGGCTCGGCGCCATGGTCAGCGGCCCGCGCCTGAACAGGAAATACTCCAGCCCCATCGCCGCGCGCCCGACCAGGCTGTTGGCGCGCCGGTTCAGGGTTCGCGTGTTGGACACCTTGAAGACCAGCCGCATCTGCAGGTGGTCCTGCAGGTTCCCGCCGACGCCCGGCAGGTCGACCGTCGGCGCGATCCCCCGCGCGCGCAGCGCCTCCGCCGGCCCGATCCCGGAAAGTTGCAGCAGGTGCGGGGAGCCGACGGCGCCGGAGGCCAGCACCGTCTCGCCGCGCACCGCCGCCTCGGCCGGCTCGCCGTCGATCCACAGCGACAGCCCGGCCGCGCGCCGTCCCTCCAGGCGGATCGCCCGGACATGCGCGCCGGTGACGACCGTCAGGTTGGGCCGCTTGGCGACCGGGTGGAGGAAGGCGTCGGCCGCGCTCCAGCGCACGCCGCGCTTCTGGTTCACCTCGAAATAGCCGCAGCCCTCGTTGTCGCCGCGGTTGAAGTCGTCGGTGTTGGGGATGCCGGCCTGGGCCGCGGCCGCGCGGAAGGCGTCGAGGATTTCCCAGGACAGGCGCTGCTCCTCGACCCGCCATTCGCCGCCCGCGCCGTGCATGTCGTCGGCGCGGCCGGCGCGGTCCTCCATGCGCCTGAAATAGGGCAGCACATCGTCCCAGCCCCAGCCGGCGTTGCCCAGCTGGCGCCAGTGGTCGTAGTCGCGCGCCTGGCCGCGCATGTAGATCATGCCGTTGATCGAGGAGCAGCCGCCCAGCACCTTGCCGCGCGGATAGGCGAGCGCGCGGCCGTTCAGCCCCTCCGACGGCTCGGTGGAGAAGCACCAGTCGGTGCGCGGGTTGTTCATGGTGTAGAGGTAGCCGACCGGCACCCTGATCCAGAACCAGTCGTCGCGCCCGCCCGCCTCCAGCAGCAGCACGCGCTTGCCGGGATCGGCCGACAGCCGGTTCGCCAGCAGGCACCCCGCCGTGCCCGCGCCCACCACCGCGTAGTCGAAGACGCCGAGGTCGCGCCCCGCCCCGTTCCCCGCCACAGTTCCGTCCCCGCCGCCGTTCCGGTCCCGTCCCCGGCATAATAGCGCGCCGCGGCGGAACGCAAAGCCCCCAGGGCGGCGGCGTCGAAGGCGCTAAGGCCCCGCGCGTTTTCTCCGCGATCGCGGCCTCCGCCCGTTCCCGCGCCCAGCGGATGTCGGGCGAGTCGGGATTAGCGTCCTTCAATGAGTCCAAGAACTCCCGCCATGTCTCGACACTCTCGAACGGGGCCGGCGGGTCGATCAGGTAGCGGGTCGGCTTTTCCATCGGAGGCCTCCTCGGTTCGCGCGCGCGCATCGTCGAGCGCGCCGGCGACCAGCTGCGGAAACTTGTCCGGTCTCCCGGTAGCGTAGTCGATGAGGCCGCGCCCATGCAACACCCGGTTCGTCAGGTCCGTGTAGAACGCCGATGCTTCCTTCCTGGATGCGGCGCCATCGCCGACAAGCCGTCGGAGCCGTCGCACGATGGCGTCCGCCGCGCGATCCGCCTCAATTCTGAGCGTATCCGACTGGTCGTTCGCGGCCTCCATGGGGTCGTTCGAAAGGTCCGCGCCCGGCCGAATCCGTCGCCGGAGCCATTCGCGCCCTATCGTCGTCAGCACGGCCGCCGAGACGCCGCCCTCGTGTCCCACGGCGACGACCGCGCGCAAACCGGGAAAGCCGAGTTGCGCGATGTCCGCGGGACTGAGCGCCCCGTCGCTCGGATGGTTGTGGTGCAGGACGATCCGGTTGCTGGGATTCGCCAGCGACCGGACGACCGCGTTCGGGATCGAGACCCTTCTTGGGCTTTGCAACGTTCCGGCATGAACGGTTCCCGTTATCGTGTCGATAGCCACCAAGTGTTCGAAGCCGGTCTCGCGCCCCCTGTCGAGCGCGAACGAGGCTGCGCTTTCGTGGAGATCGGGCTTTCCCGGCCTCGCGAAAATCGTTTCCCGGAACTTGGCGGTTTCGTCGACATAACCGCCATTCGACATGCTTTCGAGAAACATCGGCGCGACTGTCCCGGCCACGGGACGGCCCGAAAGCCTGTTGTCGGGCATGGTCGCTCCCTCGACGCTACACGGCGCGAACCTACACCGCCCCGGCCCGGCTTGCAACGCGGCGGGGTCGCGGGCCTTGCCTCGGGGGCGGGGTTGGGCGACCATGCGGCCTTCCCCGCGCGAGGACGACATGACCCGGTACGCCACATCCAACCGCAGCATCTACCTCCCGGTCCGCGACGACTGGCTCGCGCGGCGCGAGGAGGAAATCCTGAACCGGACCTGCCGATCGTCGATCCGCACCACCACATCTGGGACCGGCCGGGCTGGCGCTACATGATCGACGACCTGACGGCGGACCTGCACAGCGGCCACAACATCGTCGCCACCGTGTTCGTGCAGTGCCGCTCGATGCATCGCGCCGACGGGCCGCCGGAATTCGCGCCGGTGGGCGAGACCGAGTTCGTGAACGGCGTCGCCGCCATCGGGGCGAGCGGCCTCTTCGGGAGCCGGCGGATGTGCGCCGGCATCGTCGGCCACGCCGACATGACGCGCGGCGCCGCTATCCGCCCGGTGCTGGAGGCGCATGTCGCGGCCGGCGGCGGGCGGTTCCGCGGCATCCGGCACATCTCGGCCTGGGACGCCGACCCGGCGCTGCTGAACCCCGGCTACAACGTGCCGGAGAAGCTGCTGGCCGATCCGGCCTTCCGCGCCGGCTTCGCCGAACTGGCGCCGCTCGGCCTGTCCTTCGACGCCTGGCTGTACCACCCGCAGATCCCCGAACTGGCGGACCTCGCCCGCGCCTTCCCGGAGACCCGGATCGTGCTCGACCATTGCGGCGGCCCGCTCGGCATCGGCCCCTACGCCGGCCGGCGGGACGAGGTGTTCCGCGACTGGGCGGCCGCGATCCGCGACCTCGCGGGATGCCCGAACGTTTCCGTCAAGACCGGCGGCCTCGGCATGGGCGTCAACGGGTTCGACTTCCACGATGGCGAGGACCCGCCGTCGTCCGACCGGCTGGCGGAGGCCTGGCGGCCATATGTCGAGGCCTGCGTCGAGGCCTTCGGGGCGGACCGCTGCATGTTCGAGAGCAACTTCCCGGTGGACAAGGGGTCCTACGGCTACGCGGTCTACTGGAACGCCTGCAAGAAGCTGGCGGCCGGCGCGAGCGCGGCCGAGAAGGCGGACCTGTTCGCCGGGACGGCGGCGCGCGTGTACCGTATCGCGCCCGGCGCCGAGGGTCCGGCGCGATGAGCGCGGCCGGCGCCGCGGCCGGGGCGGCGGTCTTCGATTTCCGCAACTCCTACGCCCGGCTGCCGCCGAGGTTCTTCGCCAAACTGCCGCCGACGCCGGTGGCGGAGCCGCGACTTCTTTTCCTTAACAGTCGGCTGGCGCGCGAACTTAACCTCGACCCGGAAGCGCTGCGAAGCCCGGAAGCGGTCGAGGTCCTCGCCGGCAACCGGGTTCCCGAAGGCGCGGACCCGCTCGCCATGGCCTATGCCGGCCACCAGTTCGGCGGCTGGGTCCCGCAACTGGGCGACGGGCGGGCGATCCTGCTCGGCGAGGTGGCGGGGCGCGACGGCGCGCCGCGCGACATCCAGCTGAAGGGGGCCGGGCCGACGCCGTTCTCGCGCATGGGCGACGGGCGCGCCGCGCTCGGCCCGGTGTTGCGCGAATACATCGTGAGCGAGGCGATGGCGGCGCTGGGCGTCCGCACCACGCGGGCGCTCGCCGCCGTGGCGACGGGGGAGCCGGTGTTCCGCGAGCGCCCCCTCCCCGGCGCCATCCTGACCCGCGTCGCGCGCAGCCATATCCGCGTCGGCACCTTCCAGTTTTTCGCCGCGCGCCGCGACGCCGACGGGCTGCGCCTGCTGGCCGACCACGCGATCGGCCGCCACGCGCCGGAAGCCCGCGCGGCCGACAACCCGTATCGCGCGCTGCTGGAGGCGACGGTCGCCGCGCAAGCCGAACTGATCGCGTCCTGGATGCTGGCCGGCTTCATCCACGGCGTGATGAACACCGACAACATGTCGATCGCCGGGGAGACCATCGATTACGGCCCCTGCGCCTTCATGGACCGTTTCGACCCGAAGCAGGTCTACAGTTCGATCGACCACGCCGGGCGCTACGCCTACGCGAACCAGCCCAGGATCGGCCACTGGAACCTGTCCTGCCTCGCGCGCGCGATGGTTCCGCTGCTGGCCGAGGACGAGCAGACCGGGTTCGCGGTCGCGCAAAAGGTCCTCGACGGCTACCCGGCGCTGTACAACGCGGCCTGGCTGGACGGGCTGGCGGCGAAGATCGGGCTGGCGGAACGGCGCGACGGCGACGACGACCTCGCGCTCGACCTGCTGGGCCGGATGGCGTCGAACGGGGCCGATTTCACGCTGGCGTTCCGGCGGCTTTGCGGCCTCGCGGCGGCGGGGCCGGACGCGGCCGACGCGCGGGCCGCGGCGCTGTTCGCCGACGCGGGCGCCTTCGACGCCTGGGCCGCGCGCTGGCGCGCCCGCCTCGCCTCGGACGGGCGCAGCGACGGCGAGCGCCAGGCCGCGATGCGGGCGGTCAATCCCGCCTACATTCCGCGCAACCACCTGGTCGAGGAGGCGCTCGACGCCGCGGCGGAGCGCGGCGACCTCGGCCCGGCGCGAACCCTGCTGGAGGTCCTGCGCCGCCCCTTCGAGGAGCGGCCGGGCTTCGAACGCCACGCGCGCCCCCCCGAACCGGGCGAGGAGGTGCGCGCGACCTTCTGCGGGACGTGAGCGGGCGCCGGCGGCTACCTCTTCGTCGCGAAAGCGCCGCTGGAGTTCTTGTAGTAGTCGGAGACGACCTTCTCGTTCATGTTCCCGGAGCTGGTCGATGCCGCGTAGCAGGTCGCCTCCAGCCCGATCAGTTTCTTGTTGTTCAGCCCTTCCCAGACATCCATGTCGATGTCGACGCAGCGCCGCGAAAAATCCTGCCCGTTCCACATCAGCTTACCGTCGTTGTCGATGCCGAACTTGTCGTCCAGGTTGGTCGAGGCGTGCACGAGGGAGACCGAGCCGGACGACGAAAAGTTGCAATGGGCCTTCATCTCCGTTTCGGCGGGGTCGCCGCTCGTCACCGCCACGAAGTCCCTGCAGGACACCGAAATGTCCTCGCTGGTGCTCGTCGAGTCGTAGGTGCTGGCCGTCACGGTCCCGGTGCTGTCGTGGGCGAACGCCTGGGGCGCGGCGAACGCGCCGATGGCGGCGATGATCGCCGTGGCCGCGGCGACGGGGACGCGCGGCCGGAACATGCATGTCGCGATCGGTTTCACGTCGGATTCCTCCCAAGTTTCCAAGCCCGTCGAATTGTGACGAATCCGACGCTAGAGTCAACCCAAAGTGCCGGGCAATCGCTCGAAGGTTCGGGGGATTCCATCCGGGGTTGTGTTGCGGTTCGTCCGAGGCCTCGCGTTTTGGAGGTCTCCGATGTCGGCGAAGACGTCACGGCCCCGTTTCCCCGCGCCGGAGGTCCCGCGCCGCCCCTTCGAGGAGCGGCCGGGCTTCGAACGCCACGCGCTCCCGCCCCCCGAACCGGGCGAAGAGGTGCGCGCCGCCTCCCGCGGGACGCGAGGCGGGCGCGGGGCGCGCCTTCCCCTTTCGCCGGGGGCGCGCGGGCGGATAGGATGGGGCGGACGAACGACCCGAACCACCCAGAAACACGGGAGCCTGACCCATGTCCATCGAACGCATCGACCGCACCTCCCCGCCCGGCCCGATGATGAGCCGGGCCGTGTTCCGGGGCGACACGGTCTATCTCGCCGGCCTCACCGCCGCGGACCGGAGCGTCGGCATCGAGGGCCAGACGCAACAGATCCTCGACGCCATCGACGGCTACCTCGCCCAGGCCGGCACCGACAAGTCGAAGCTGCTCACGGCCAACCTGTGGATCACCGACATGGCCAATTTCCGCGCCATGAACGCGGTCTGGAACGCCTGGGTCGATCCCGAAAACCCGCCGGCCCGGGCCTGCGTGAAAGCCGACCTGGCGGTCCCGGAACTGCTGGTCGAGATCATGGTGACCGCCGCCCGATAGGGCCGGGCGCGCCGCCGGACGGACGGAAACGGGGCGGGCGCGGCCGGTGGCGGCGCTGGCGCGGGCCGCGCCCGCCCTGTTCGTGCTGTTGTGGAGTTCCGCCTTCGTCGGCGCGAAATACGGCCTCCCCCACGCGGAGCCGCTTACCTTCATGTGGCTGCGCTTCGTCGCGGTGACGGCGATTTTCGCGGCGCTGGCGCTGGCTTTCCGCGCGCCGTGGCCGGCGACATGGCGCGAGGCCGGGCATATCGCCTTCGTCGGCCTGCTGGTGCAGGGAATCTACCTCTCCGGCACCTTCGTCGCCATCGACCGGGGGGCCTCGGTCGGGTTGGCGTCGCTGATCCTCGGCCTGCAGCCGGTCCTGACCGTGCTGGCCGCGAGCGCCTTGCCCGGCGGCGGCGCGCCCGCGCGCCAGTGGGGCGGCGTGCTGCTCGGTTTCGCCGGGCTTGTGCTGTTCCTGCGGGACAAGATCGACCTGGGCGAGGCGGCGTTCGCCAATGTGTGGCCGCTCTGCGCGGGCCTGCTCTGCATTACCGCCGGCACGATGCACCAGCGCCGCCACTGCGCGCGCATGAACCTGCTGACCGGCGCGGCGCTGCAATCGGCCGTCGCCATGGCCGCGACGGGCCTCGGCGCCTGGCTGCTGGAGGACATGGAGGTTACGTGGAACGCCGATTTCGCCGGCGCGCTGGCCTGGCAGGTCGTCGTGGTGTCGCTCGGCGCGCACACGCTGCTGCTGTTCCTGCTGCGCCACGGAGAGGCGACGCGGGTGGCGAGCCTGTTCTTCCTGGTCCCGCCGACGGCGGCCGGGATGGCGTTCCTGGTCTTCGGGGAGACGCTGGGCGCGGCCGCCCTGGCCGGCGTGGCGATTACGGCCGCCGGCGTCGCGCTGGCGACGCGCGACCGGGCCGGGCCGTAGCGCGCCGCCCCGGTTCAGGCTTCGAGGCGGTAGAAATCCCGCGCCGTGTCGTGGAACATCAGGCGCTTCTCGTCCGCCGACGCGCCGGCGGCGATCCGCTTCATCGCGTTCCAGGCGAGCGTGTAGGAGCCGGAAACCTTGTCCACCGGGAAGTTGCTCTCGAACATGCAGCGCTCCGGCCCGAACGCCTCGATGCAGGTCTCGAAATAGGGCCGGTAGGCGTCCGCGATCTCCTCCGAGGACGGCGGCCGGGGCCGGCGCTCGAACCCGAAGCCGCAGAGCCGCTTGCCGATGCCGCCGAGCTTGACCGACACATTTTCGCACCGCGCCATCTCGCGCATGTCGGCTTGCCAGCCGGGGAAAATCTCCGCCCGCCGGCCGGCGTGCCCGCCGATTCCGAGCGGGCCGCCCACATGGTCCATGACGATGGGCTGGTCCGGGAAGGCGCGGGCAAGCGAGACGACATCTTGCAGCTGCGTGTGGAACACCCAGGCGTCGAAGGAAAGGCCGAGCCGGCCGAGTTCCCGGAACCCCTCGCGGAACCCGGCGTGGTCGCGGTAGAGCCGGGGATGCGGCACCACCCGGCTGTCCGGGATGTCCGGCGAGGGGTCGAGGGCGGCGGCGTGCCGCACGCCCCGGAACCGCCCGCTCGCGGCCATTTCGGCCTCAAGCACCGCCGCGACGCCGCTCCCCATCGACAGGTCGGCGGTCCCGACGATGCCCGCCGCGACCTTCGTGTCGCCGTAGACGCCGCTCGCCGCCATGGCGGCGGCCCCGCCGGCGAACTCCACCTCGCCCACCGGCCGCATCGCCTCCGGCCCGCCGGCGCGGTAGAACACATGGCACTCGACGAACACGGTGGCGACGATGTTGTGCCCGCCGGAAATGTCGTCGAGGAACTCCGGCAGCAGGTAGCGGTGCCCGGGGAAGTCCCACAGGTGGTGGTGCGGATCGATTATCGGCAGGTCCGGCTCCAGCGCCGGCTCCTCCGCGAGCGCGAGCCAGGCCGGATCGACTTCCGGGAAGGGCGTGGGCAGGTCGGGTTTCGGTCGCATCGGGATCGGCCTCCGGAGGGGAGCGGTCAGGCGAGCGGCGGGCGGCGCAGGTGCCAGTCGGTCCGGCCCTGGAAGGCGTGGCCGATCCGCAGCAGCAGCGGCTCGTTCCACCACGCCGCCTCCAGCTGCAGGCCGACGGGCAGGCCGTCGCCGGAGAAGCCGCAGGGGATCGACAGGCCGGGGATCTGGCCGAACGCGCCGGCGTAGGTGTTGCGCGTCGCGTCGCGCGTCGCCTCCAGCAGCGACCTGTCCTCCGCGACGGGCGGGACCGGCGTCGGCAGCGTCGGCGACAGGATGGCGTCCACCTCCGCGAACGCGCCGGCCAGCGTCCGTTTCCAATCCGCGCGCGCCCGCGTCGCGTTCGCGTAATCGACCGCCGTGTAGGACAGGCCGACCGTCATCCGGTCGTAAACCTGTTTCGAGAACATCTCCGGGTGCTGCTCCAGCCGCTCGGCGTGGAAGGCGCAGGCGTCGGCGAAGATCATGACCGTCGCCCAGCGCTGCGTCTCTTCGGCGCCGGGCAGGTCGATGTCGGAGAAAACGGCGCCCAGCGCCTCCAGTTCGCGGCGCGCCCGCTCCACCGCGCCGGCGATGTCGTCGGGCAGGCCGTCGAAATAGAAGCGGCGCGGAACGCCGATCCGCGCGCCCGCGATCCCGTCGCCGAGGGTGGGAAGGAAGTTCCCGAGCGGCCGGTCGATGCTGTGCGGGTCGCGCGCGTCGTGGCCGGCGACGACGGCCAGCACGCGCGCCGCGTCGGCGGCGGAGCGGGCCAGCGGGCCGATAGTGTCGTAGCTCGGCGCGACCGGCGTCGAGCCGTGGTTCGGCACCCGCCCGTGCGTGGGCCGCAGCCCGGTCACGCCGCAGATCGCCGCCGGCAGCCGCACCGATCCGCCGGTGTCGGAGCCGAGCGCGGCCGCGCACATCCCCGCCGCCACCGCCGCGCCGGAGCCGCCGCTGGACCCGCCGGGCACGCGCCCGGCGTTCCACGGGTTGCGGCAGGGCGGCGAGACCGTGTTGTCGGAACGGATGCCGAAGGCGAATTCGTGCAGCGTCGCCTTGCCGACCATGATGGCGCCGGCGCGCTCCAGCCGCTCCACGACCGGCGCGCTGGCGTTCGGCACACGGTCGGCGAAGAAGGCGGAGCCGCCGGTGGTGCGCGTGCCGGCGGTGTCGATGTTGTCCTTGATCGCCACCGGCATCCCGTGCAGCAGGCCGAGCCAGCGCCCCTCGGCCGCCGCCCGGTCGGCCGCCTCGGCCCGGCGCAGCGCGTCCTCGGCCGTCACCGTGATCATCGCGTGGACCGCCCCGTCATGGGCGGCGATGGCGTCGAGGCAGGCCCGCACGGCCTCCCGGCTCTCGTTCCGCGCGGCCATCGGCGATTCTCCCCGTCAAGTCGTTGGCGGCCGGCCCCGACCATAGCACACCGCCGCCGCGCGGCGGGCGGGGACGGCCGGGCGTTTTCGATTGGCCGCGGCGCCGGCGTTGTGGAATACTTTCCGCGCGAGTTCCGGGCCGCGCCCGGCCGCCATGACGCGGAGCACACCGCCGCCGCGCGGCGGGCGCGCCCCTTCACGCGCCGCCGGCGCTTGCGCCCGTTTCCGGGTCCTTGAGGAACTGGGTCAGGACCGCCACGGCGATCGGGATGGCGGCGAGCGTGTAGAGCATTTCGGCGTGGGAGCCGGCCAGGTCCACCGCGATGCCCAGCGGCAGCGGGCCGATCGACGCGCCGACGACGCCGATCGTCTGGCCCGTCCCCTGGATCGACCCCAGGTGGCGGCGGCCGAAATAGCGCGGCCAGAGATAGCCGAACAGCGTCAGCCCGGCCGCGTTGTTGACGCCGAAAACGACGCCGTAGAGCACCGCCGTCTCCGTGTCGCGGACCTGCGCGATCGCCAGCAGCGAGGCGGTCAGCAACAGCAGCGCCGCGCCGAACACGCGGGGCGTCGGGAAACGGTCGAGGCAGCGCCCGACAATGGGCTGGCAGACCACCGCGACCACGGCCGACAGCGGGAAAATCCACGCCGCGACCGCCGGCGAAAGCCCCTGGCGCGCGAAGATCGTCACCTGGAAGAAATGCAGCGTCGTCACCAGCATCGACACGGTGAACAGCCCCGCCGCGACGATGTAGAAGGTCCGCGTGCGCAGCGCCTCGGCGAGCGTCAGGCCCCAGACGGCGGAATGCCGGCCGCCGGCCGCGCCGCCCCCGGCCTCCCCCTTCCCCGCCGCCGGTCCGTCCCCGCCGGCCGCGCCGTCCGGCGCCAGGCCCAGGCGCTCCGGGCTGTCGTGCAGGAACAGCACGATCAGCGGCAGCATCAGCGCCCAGGTCGAAACGCCGAGCCAGAACCACGCCTCCCGCCAGCCGACGCGCTCGATCAGCCACTGGCTCGCCGGCGGATGGACCGCCATCGAGACCGCGAAGCCGAGCAGCACCAGGCTCATGGCGAAGCCGCGCTTGCGCGCGAACCAGTGCGAGACGACATTGGCCGAGGTCAGCATCAGCGACCCCTGGCCGAGGAACCGCAGCGCGCCGAACCCCAGCGCCAGCCAGACCACGCCCCCGACGAAGCCGAAGGCGGCGCAGGCGAGGCCGAGCAGCACGACCACGACCGCCATGACGCGCGTCGGCCCCTTGCGGTCCACCAGCCGCCCCATCGCCGGCAGGCCGAAGGCGGCGACCAGCGTCGCCAGGCCGTAGGCGCTCGACAGCGCCGTCGCGCCGATGCCGAGGTCGCGCGAGATCGGGTCGATGAACACGCTGAAAGTGTGGGACTGGCCGGGGCCGCTGGCGAAAATGCCGGCCGCCGCGACGGCGACGATCGCCCAGCCGTAGAACGCCCGCCGTCCGACGGCGGCGGCGACGCGGCGGCGCGCCGCCTCCATGCCCGGCCGCCCCGCCGGCCGGCCCGCGCCTACGCCCCGCCCTCGAGTTCGGCCGCCAGCGCGGCGCGGATCGAGTCCGGCATCGGCGTCGAGGCGCGGGTCTCCGGGTCGAAGAACACCTCGACCACATCCTGGTAGGCCAGAACCTCGCCGGTCTCCACATGGGTCATCCGCTGGCGGTAGGTCACGCTGCGCGTCCCGCAACGCGCCACGCCGCCCTCGACGACGAACAGGTCGGCCGAACGGACCTCCTTGCGGAAATGCGTGACCGTGCTGGCCGTGACCGTGTGGACGCCGAGCGCCTCCATCGCCTTCCAGCCCGCGCCGACGCGCGACCAGATGTGGAAGATCGCGTCGTCGAAAAAATGCGCGTACCAGCGCACGTTCATGTGGCCCCACTGGTCGCAGTGCCACGGGAAACAGACGCCCCGGTGCAACTCGTGCCAGCGCCCCACCGGCGGCGCCTCGCGGGGGATCGCGGGCAGGTCCGGCGCCTCCTCCGGCCCGGCCAGCTGCGCGTCCACGATGGGCCGCAGCGCGGGCGGGATCGGCATGGAGCGCCGGGTTTCGGGGTCGAAGAAAACCTCCATCGAATCCAGCGTCGCGTGGATGTCGCCGGTCTCGGCGTTCCTCATGCGCAGCAGGAAGGTGATCGTCTTCCCGCTGGCGCGGACCAGCGCGCCCTCGACCCGCAGCAGCGTGCCGACGGGGCATTCCCGGACGAAGTTCGTGCGGGTTATGCCGGCGACGCCGTGCCCCCCGTGCGGCAGGACGACCGCGCGGCCGAGGCCGGCGGCGTGCCAGACATGGAACATGCCCTCGTTGAACAGGTCGGCGTAGCGGCGGACGTTCAGGTGGCCGAACTGGTCGCACAGCCAGGGATGCACGACGCCGGTGTGGACTTGGTGCCAGATTGTCATGGAGCGGGCCGTTCGCGGGTGGATCGTCGGGCGGGGGTTTAGCAGAGTTCGTTCGCCGGCGGCGCCCCTTCCCTTCCCACCGCGCGCGCTTTCCGGCATACAGGCGCCGTTCCCGGAACCAGCGAGCCGCCGCCAGCCATGAGCGCCGACGACACCGCGACCGACGCCCCGGCGGACTCGATCCGCGCGCGCATCCGCGCCGACATCGCGGCCGGCCTGCACGAGCCGGGCGGGATCGTCACCCGCTTCCCGCCGGAGCCGAACGGCTACCTCCATATCGGCCACGCGCTGTCGATCTGCCTCAATTTCGGCGTCGCGCGGGAGTTCGGCGGCCATTGCAACCTGCGCTTCGACGACACCAACCCGACGCGCGAGGAGGCCGAGTTCATCGACGCGATCCGGCGCGACGTGCGCTGGCTCGGCTTCGAGTGGCCGGGCGAGGCGCGGTTCGCCTCCGACTATTTCGAGCGGCTGTACGAATGGGCCGAACACCTGGTCCGCGCGGGCGACGCCTATGTGGACGACCTCTCGGCCGAGGAGATGCGCGCCCATCGCGGCACGCTGACCGAACCGGGGCGGCCCAGCCCGTGGCGCGACCGGCCGGCGGCGGAAAGCCTCGACCTGTTCCGGCGCATGAGGGCGGGCGAGTTCGCGGAGGGCGCGCGGGTGCTGCGCGCGCGGATCGATATGGCGTCGGGCAATATCAACCTGCGCGACCCGGTGCTCTACCGCATCCTCCACGCCGCCCATCCGCGCACCGGAGAGGCGTGGCGCATCTACCCAACCTACGACTTCGCGCATGGCCAGTCCGACGCGATCGAGGGGGTGACGCATTCGCTCTGCACGCTGGAGTTCGCCGACCACCGGCCGCTCTACGACTGGCTGATCGAGCGGCTGCCGGTCCCGGCCCGGCCCAGGCAGTACGAGTTCGCCAAGCTGCAAATCTCCCACGCGGTGCTCTCCAAGCGCCGGCTGACGCGGCTGGTGGCGGAGGGGCATGTGCGGGGCTGGGACGATCCGCGCCTGCCGACGCTTTCGGGCCTGCGCCGGCGCGGCGTGCCGCCCGAGGCGCTGCGCGATTTCGTCTCCCGCCTGTCGGTCTCGCGCAACGAGGGCACGGTCGAGATCGCCATGCTGGAGCACGCGATCCGCGAGCGGCTGAACGCGACGGCGCCGCGGCGCATGGCGGTGCTGCGGCCGCTGAAGGTCGTCGTCGAAAGCTTCCCCGAGGGCGAGACGGACTGGCTGGAGGCGCCGAACCATCCTTCCGACCCGGCGGCGGGCGCGCGCGAACTGCCCTTCTCGCGCGAGATCTGGATCGAGCGCGACGACTTCATGGAGGAGCCGCCGCGCAAGTTCTTCCGCCTCGCGCCGGGGCGGGAGGTGCGGCTGCGATATGCGTACCTGGTCACGTGCGCGGGCGTGGTCCGCGACGCCGCCGGGGAGGTCGTCGAAATCCGCTGCGTCCACGATCCCGCGAGCCGGGGCGGCGACGCGCCGGACGGGCGCAAGGTGCGGGGGACGATCCACTGGGTCTCGGCCGCCCACGCGCGCGACGCCGAGGTCCGGCTCTACGAGCCGCTCTACACGCGCCCCGATCCGGGCGCGGACGGGGATTTCACGGACGACCTGAACCCGGAGTCGCTGGAGGTCCTGGAGGGCTGCAAGCTGGAGCCGTCGCTGGCCGGCGCGCCGACGGGCGCGCCCGCGCAGTTCGAGCGGCTCGGCTATTTCCACGCCGACCCGGACGGGACGGCGGCGGCGCCGGTCTACAACCGCGTCGTCGCGCTGCGCGACAGCTGGGCCAGGGCGCGGGCGAAGGGGTAGCGCGGGGCGCGCCGCCTCAGCCCACCGAAAAGCTCTCGCCGCAGCCGCAGCGGGCCGTCTCGTTCGGGTTGTCGAACACGAAGCCGGAGAACATCTTGTCCTCCTTGTAGTCCATCCGCGAGCCGAGGATGAACATCACGGCCGTCGGGTCGATGAACAGGGTGACGCCCTTGTCCTCGACCATATCCTCGAACCGCTTCCGCTCGGTGGCGTATTCGACGAAATAGCTGAGGCCGGAGCAGCCCTTGCTCTTCACGCCGACGCGCAGGCCGATCACCTGCTCGTCGCCGGCCCGCTCCATCAGCGCGCGCGCCCGCGCCGCCGCCGCGTCGGTCAGCTCGATCGGCGCCTTGCCCGGCTGGAAATCGAACATCGCTCCCGCTCCGTCTTCGTCCGCCGCCCCATGCAATATGGGGCCGCGCTCCGCTTGCGTCCAGTCCGGCGGCGCCGGCCTCAATACATGTTGAGGATCAGCTTCGCCTCGTCGCTCATCCGCTCCGGCGTCCAGGGCGGCTCCCAGGTCAGTTCGACCGCGACCTCGCCCACCCCCGCCACGTCCGACACCGCCGCCGCCACGTCGTAGGGCATCTCGCCCGCCACCGGGCAGGCCGGCGCGGTCAGCGTCATCAGGATTTTCACGTCGCCGCCGTCGAGCCGCTCGGTGTCGTAGATCAGGCCGAGGTCGTAGATGTTCACCGGGATTTCCGGGTCGTGCACGGTGCGCAGCGCCTCGACGATGGCCTCGTCGCTGGCGGTCGCCGCGCCCTCGGCGAGCGGCGCGCCGGCGCGCGCGGTGGTCCCTTCCGGGACCGCCGGGTCCAGCATGAAGGAGCCGTAGGGGTTCAGCTCCGGTCCGAACTCGCTCATCGGAAAATCTCCCTCACCTTCTCCAGGCTGTCGGCGAGCAGGTCGATCTCCCCGGCCGTGTTGTACAGCCCCAGGCTCGCCCGCGCGGTGGACGGCAGGTCGAAGCGGTCCATCAGGGGCTGGGCGCAGTGGTGGCCGGCCCGCACCGCGACGCCCTCGCGGTCGATGATCGTCGAGATGTCGTGGGGATGCGCGCAGTCCATGGCGAAGGACACCACGCTCGCCTTGCCGGGCGCCGTGCCGACGAAGCGCAGCCCCTCCACCGCCGCGAGGCGCTGCGTCGCGTGGTTCAGCAGCGCGCGCTCGTGCGCGGCGATGGCGGACATGCCGATCCCCTCCAGGTAGTCGATGGCGGCGGCGAGGCCGATCGCCTGGACGATCGGCGGGGTTCCGGCCTCGAACTTGTCCGGGAGTTCGGCCCAGGTCGATCCTTCGATCGTAACCCGGTCGATCATGCCGCCGCCGCCCCGGACCGGCGGCATCGCCTCCAGCAGAGCCTCGCGCCCGTAAAGCACGCCGACGCCCGACGGGCCGTAGAGCTTGTGGCCGGAGAAGGCGTAGAAATCGACGCCCAGTTCGCGCACATCCACCGGCATGTGCACCGCGCCCTGGGCGCCGTCCACCACCGTGACCGCGCCGCGCGCGCGCGCGATCCGGGCGATGTCGCGCACCGGCAGCACGGTGCCGAGCACGTTCGAGACATGGCAGATGGCGACGATCTTCGTCCTCTCCCCGATCGACCGCTCGAAATCGGCGAGGTGGAAGGCGCCGTCGTCGTCCACCGGGACCGCGCGGACGACGCAGCCCGTCCGCTCGCGCAGCAAATGCCAGGGCACGATGTTGGAGTGGTGCTCGGCCAGCGTGACCAACACCTCGTCGCCCGGTCCGAGAGCGGTCGCGCCGTGGCTGGCGGCGACGAGGTTGAGGGAATCCGTCGTGCCCTGGGTGAAGACGATCTCGTGCGCGTGTTCGGCGCCGATAAAGGCGCGCACCGTCTCCCGCGCCGCCTCGTAACGGGCGGAGGCCAGTTCCGAGAGGTAGTGCAGGCCGCGATGGACATTGGCGTATTCGGTCCCGTAGGCGCGCGCCACCGCCTCGACGACCTGGCGCGGCTTCTGGGCCGAGCCGGCGCTGTCGAGATAGACCAGCGGCTTGCCGCGCACGGTTTGCGACAGGATCGGGAAGTCCGCCCGGATCGCCTCGACATCGTAGGGCCTGGGCGCGGCGTTCATCGCGCGTCTCCGTCGAGGGCGCTGTCGAGCCATCCGGCCGCGAGCCGCGCGAAGGCGCCGCGCGTGCGCGCGCAACGGATCGCGCCGATCGCGTCGTCCACATAGCCCGCGACCAGCATCCGCCGGGCGGCGGCGCGCGAAAGGCCCCGGGCCCGCAGGTAGAACAGCTGGTCCGCCTCCAGTTCGCCCACCGTCGCCCCGTGGCCGCACCGCACGTCGTCGGCGTAGATTTCCAGTTCCGGCTTGGAGTCGATCTCCGCCTTGTCCGACAGCAGCAGGGCGCGGTTCATCTGGTGGGCGTCCGTCCGCTGCGCCTCGCGGCGGACCAGGCTCTTTCCCTGGAAGACGCCGCGCGCCCGGTCGGCCAGCACGCCCTTGTAGGCCTGCCGGCTGCGGCATCCGGGCGCGGCGTGGTCGATGAAGACGGTGTTGTCGAGATGCCGGCCGCCCGCGCCGAGATAGGCGCCGTCGATCCGGCACTCGGCCCCGGTCCCGGCGACGCGGACGCGGATTTCGTTGCGGGCGAGGCGCGCGCCGACGGCGAGCGCGAAATTGTCGTACTCCGCGCGCTCCGCCGCCTCGACCAGGGTCAGCGCGATGTGGAAGGCCCGCGCGCCCTCGTTCTGCGCCTTGGCGTGGCCGAGCCGGGCGCCGCGCCCGACGGAGACTTGCGTCACCGCGTTCGCGAAATAGCGCCCGCCGGCCGGGCCGACATGGCTTTCGACCACATCCGCCGCGCTGTCGCGGCCGGCGCGGACCACGATCCGGGGCGCCAGGGCCGCGCCTTCGCCGTCGGCCGCGGAGACGATGTGGATCGGCGCGCCGGGCGCGGCGCCGGGCGCGATGTCGAGGAAGATCCCGCCGGCCAGGGCCGCCGTGCTGAGCGCCGCCAGCGGCAGCCCGTCGGTCGAATCGGTCTCCTCGACCGCCGCCGCCAGCCCGGCCCGGACCTCCTCCGGCGCGTCGTCCAGCGCCATCGCCGCGACGCCCGCGCCCGGCCCGCCGGGATCGGAGAGGTCGGGGCGGAAAACGCCGTTGGCGAGCACCAGCCGGGGGCCGTCGACCTCCGGCGCGCGGGCGGCGGCGGGCGCGTCCCGGCCGGGCGCCGGCGCGAACGCCTCGGCCGCCAGCGCGTTGAGGCTGGTGTATTTCCAGGACTCGGTCCGCGCGTGCGGCCAGCCGGCGGCGGCGTAGCGCGCGCGGGCGCGGGCGCGCAGCCCGGCCAGCCACGGCGGATCGCCCGGCCGCGCCGCCGCCGTCGCGATCGACTCCCAGAACGGCGGGAACGGGGCGAGATCGTCCGGCATCAGGCGGCCTCTCCCGTGAACGCGGCGTAGCCGCTCTCCTCCAGCTCCAGGGCCAGCTCCTTGCCGCCGGAGCGCCGGATCGCGCCGTTGGCGAGCACATGCACGCGGTCCGGCTCGATATGGTTCAGCAGGCGCTGGTAGTGGGTGATGACCAGCATCCCCCGTTCGGGCGAGCGCAGCGCGTTCACGCCGTCCGCCACCACCTTCAGCGCGTCGATGTCGAGGCCGGAATCGGTCTCGTCCAGCACGGCGAGCACCGGCTCCAGCACCGCCATCTGCAGCACCTCGTTGCGCTTCTTCTCGCCGCCGGAGAACCCGACATTGACCGGGCGCTTCAGCACGTCGTCGTCCATGCCGAGCGCGCGGGCGCGGGCGCGGACCAGCTTGAGGAAGGCCATCGCGTCCGCCTCCTCGCGGCCGGCGTGGCGCAGCTTCGCGTTGTACGCCTCCCGCAGGAAGGTCATGCCGGCGACGCCGGGGATTTCCACCGGGTACTGGAAGGCGAGGAAGAGGCCCCGGTTCGCCCGCTCGTCCGGCTCCATGTCCAGCAGGTCCGCGCCCCGGAAGCTCGCCGAGCCGCCCGTGACCTCGTAGCCGTCGCGCCCGGCGAGGATATGGGCCAGCGTGCTCTTGCCCGAACCGTTCGGCCCCATGACGGCGTGGACCTCGCCCGGGCCGACCTCCAGGTCGATCCCGCGCAGGATTTCCGTGCCGTCCACGCTGGCGCGCAGGTTCTCGATCCTCAACAGCGACATCGCGTCCGCCTCTCCGATACCCCGGCCCGCCGGCTCAGCCGACGCTGCCCTCCAGGCTGATGCCGATCAGCTTGCGCGCCTCGACGGCGAACTCCATCGGCAACTCCCGCATCACCTCCCGGCAGAAGCCGTTGACGATCAGCCCCACCGCGTCCTCCGCCGAGATGCCGCGCTGCATACAGTAGAAAAGCTGGTCCTCGCTGATCTTGGAGGTGGTCGCCTCGTGCTCCACCCGCGCGGTGGGGTTGCGGGATTCGATGTAGGGCACGGTGTGGGCGCCGCACCTGTCGCCGATCAGCAGGCTGTCGCACTGGGTGTGGTTGCGCGCGCCCTCGGCCCGCGGCATCACCTTGACCAGGCCGCGATAGGTGTTGTCGGCCCGCCCGGCGCTGATCCCCTTGGAGACGATGGTCGAGCGCGTGTTGCGGCCGATATGGATCATCTTGGTCCCGGTGTCGGCCTGCTGGGCGTTGTTGGTGATGGCGACGGAGTAGAACGCGCCCGTCGAGTTCTCGCCCTGCAGCAGGCAGCTCGGGTACTTCCAGGTGATCGCCGATCCGGTCTCCACCTGGGTCCAGGAGATTTTCGAGTTGCGGCCGCGGCAGGCGCCGCGCTTGGTCACGAAGTTGTAGATGCCGCCGGTCCCGTTCTCGTCGCCCGGATACCAGTTCTGCACGGTGGAGTACTTGATCTCCGCGTCGTCCAGCGCCACCAGTTCGACGACGGCGGCGTGCAGCTGGTTCTCGTCGCGCTGCGGCGCGGTGCAGCCCTCGAGGTAGCTGACATAGGCCCCCTCGTCGGCGACGATCAGCGTGCGCTCGAACTGCCCGGTGTTCTCGGCGTTGATGCGGAAATAGGTCGAAAGCTCCATCGGGCAGCGCAGCCCCTTCGGGATGTAGACGAAGGAGCCGTCGGTGAAGACCGCGCTGTTCAGCGCCGCGAAGTAGTTGTCGCCGCGCGGCACCACCGAGCCGAGGTGTTCGCGCACCAGTTCGGGATGCTCGCGCACCGCCTCGGAGATGGAGCAGAAGATCACGCCCATCTCGGTCAGCCTGGCCTTGTAGGTGGTGGCGACCGAGACCGAGTCGAACACCGCGTCCACCGCCACCACGCCGGCCAGCAACTCCTGCTCCTTCAGCGGGATGCCGAGCTTCTCGTAGGTGCGGAGCAGTTCCGGGTCGACCTCGTCCAGGCTCTTCGGCCGCTCCTTCGTCTTCGGCGCGGCGTAGTAGTAGAGGTCCTGGTAGTCGATGGGCGGATAGCCGACCTTGGCCCAGTTCGGCTCGCGCATTTCGAGCCACTGCCGGTAGGCCTTGAGCCGCCATTCGAGCAGCCACTCCGGCTCCTCCTTTTTGGCGGAGATGAACCTCACGATGTCCTCGGACAGGCCCTTGGGCGCGGTCTCCATCTCGATGTCGGTGACGAAGCCGTACTTGTACCTGTCGGCCGCGAGGCCCTCTACCCGCTCGACCGTTTCAGCCGCGATCGACACGATCCCTCCTCCCCGGAACTCCGAATGTCCTCATGCGCGCGGCCGCCGGCCGCCGGCCGGCCGCGCCGCCTCCCCGGCCCCGCCCCGCGCGCCCGGCGGCGGGAACATCCCGGCCGGGTCCAGCAGGTCGGCCAGGCTGACCTCCGCCAGCGCGGCGCGGATCGCGTCGTTGACCCGGTCCCAGTTGCCGCGCATCGGGCACCGCGCCTCCGCGCCGCAACTGTCCCCGGCCCCCTCGACGCAGGCGGTGAGCGCGATCGGGCCGTCGAGCGCCTCGACGATCTCCGCCACCCGCACCTCCCCCGCCGGGCGGTCCAGCGAGTAGCCGCCATTGGCCCCGCGATGCGAGGTCACCAGCCCCGCGCCCGCCATCCGCCGCAGCAGCTTGGCGACCGTCGGCGCGGGTATCGCCGCGCCTTCGGCGACCTGGGCGGCGGTGCGAACCGCGCCGGGCGTGCGCGACAGGCGCCCCAGCGCCACCACCGCGTAGTCCGTCATCCTGTTGAGTCGCAGCATGGCCCGCCGACGCCGCGCCGTTTTCCGGCGCAATGCATATCCGGCGCGGCGCGAAAGTTCAACAGTTAATCGGACGAATTCGGTATGGTATCCGCCGGCCCGTCGCGCGCGCCGGCGCCGGGCGGCCCCCGACACGGCTCCACCGCGATTCGGACCCCATGACCGCGACCGCGACCGACCGCCGCCCGCGCAACCTCGCGCTGGCCTGGCTCTGGATGCTGGGGGCGTTGCTGTGCCTTTCGGGCATGGCCGTCGCCGGGCGCGAACTGGCGGCGGAGCTGACCGCCTTCCAGGCCGCCTTCGCGCGCAGCGCCGTCTGCCTCGCGGTGCTGCTTCCGCTGGTGGCGGTCGTCGGCTTCCGCCGCGTGCGCACCCGCAAGCTCCGGCAGCACCTCGCGCGCAACACGCTGCATTTCGGGGCGCAGACGGGATGGCTCTACGGCGTCGCGGCGCTGCCGCTGGCCGAGGTGTTCGCCATCGAGTTCACCGCGCCGATCTGGACCGCGATCCTGGCGAGCCTGTTCCTGCGCGAACGGCTGACCGGCGCGCGGGTGGCCGCCATCGCGCTCGGCTTCGCCGGCGTGCTGCTGATCCTGCGGCCGGGCGCGGCGGTCCACCCGGCGGCGCTCGTCGTGCTGCTGGCGGCCCTGGGCTTCGCCTCGACCTATGTGTTCACCCGCCACATGTCGGAGACGGAGTCGCCGCTGACGGTGGTCTTCTACATGAACCTCGTGCAGTTCCCGATCGGGCTGGCGCTGTCGGTCCCGGACTGGACGGTTCCGTCGATGGCGATGGCGCCGTGGATCGCGCTGATCGGGGCGTGCGGCCTCGGCTCGCATTTCTGCTTCGCGCACGCCTTCCGGCTGGCCGAGGCGACGGTGGTGACGCCGTTCGACTTCGTGCGCCTGCCGCTGATCGCGGCCGTCGGCTTCCTGTTCTACGGCGAGGGGCTGGACTGGGCGATCCTGCTCGGCGGCACGGTGATCTTCGCCGGCAACCTGCTGAACCTGTGGGGCGAGCGCCGCCGCGGCGCCCTCGACGCCGTGTTCCGCTAGGCCGCGCGCATCGGGTAGGCGAGGAAGCCGCGGAAGCGGGCGCGCCCGCCCCGGACGAACGGCCCGTCGCGCTCCAGCCGGGCGAAGCGGCGGACCAGGCCCCCGATCGCCGCGCGGCCCTCCATCCGCGCGAGGCTCATCCCGGCGCAGGTGTGCGCGCCGCCGCCGAAGGCGAGATGCGGGTTGGGCGCGCGCGCGATGTCGAGCCGGTCCGGGTCGGCGAAGACCTCCGGGTCGCGGTTCGCCGCGCCGATGCAGAGCGTGACCGGCGTTCCGGCGGCAAGCCGCGTCCCGCCGATCTCGACCTCCGCCGCCGCGCGCCGGTTGCCCAGCTGGTTGGAGCTTTCGTAGCGCAGGAACTCCTCGACCGCCGGGCCGACCAGGCCGGGATCGGCGCGCAGCCGGGCCAGTTCGCCCGGATTGTCCATCAGCGCCGCGACGCCGTTGCCGATCAGGTTGGTGGTGGTCTCGTGGCCGGCGTTCAGCAGGAAGATGCAGTTGTGCACCAGTTCCGGGAGCGTCAGCCGGTCGCCGCCCCCGCCGGCGATCAGGGCGGCGAGCACGTCCGGCCCCTCGGCGGCGGGCGCGCGGGCGCGGCGCGCGACCAGGTCCTCCAGCCAGGCCGAGAATTCCCGCACCGCCCGTTCGCCGCGGCGGCGCGCGTCGTCCGGCAGGGTCGGCTCCAGCGCGCCGAGGATCGCCAGCGACCAGCCGCGCAGCGGGCCGCGCTCCGCCTCCGGCACGCGCAAAAGGTCGCCGATCACCCGCACCGGGATGGCGGCGGCGAGGTCGGCGACCAGGTCGAAGCGGCCCTTCTCCGCGATCCGGTCGAGCAGCCCGTCCACCAGCGCGTCGAGCCTCGGCTCCAGAGCCTTGAGCGCGCGCGGCGCGAAGGCCGGCATGAGCAGGCGGCGCACGCGGGTGTGCAGCGGCGGGTCGTTAAAGACCAGGCTCGTCGTGTGGTGCTCGTAAAGCGGGCCGTCGCCGAAATTCGGCCGGAACTCGACCTTCTTGTCGGAGGAGAAGCGGCGGTCGCGATAGACCGCGTCGACATCGCGCCAGCGCGTCAGGAACACCGATCCGTCCGGGCAGCGATGCACCGGCGCGCGCTCGCGAAGCGCCCGGTAGACGGGATAGGGGTCGTCGAGGAAACCGGGCGGGAGCGCGCGAAGGTCGAACCCCCGCGCGACCTCCGCCCCCGCCGCCGCGCCGCCGATTCCATCCGCCGCCATCGCCTCGCCTTTCCGCCTTGCGGCCTCGACCGCTTTGGACATTATCGGTTTCGGGGGCCTCGCCCTCAACCGCGCCCGAACGGGCGTTTCGGAAAGGATGCCGTAATGAAAACCGCCGCCCTCGCCATCGCCGCCGCCTTCGCGCTCGCGCTTGCCGGGCCGGCCGTCGCCGCCGATGTCGCGGACGGGCCGGTCGGCGACACCGTGCTGGTCGTCGCGGGCGACATCGACAGGACCAACCGGCCGCCCTTCGACGCGCGGCGCGACGCCTTCCTCGGCTACCACGAGACGGGTTTCGAGAAGGCGTTCGCCTTCGACCGCGCCATGCTGGAGAGCCTCGGCGAGATGGAAATCGGCATCGAATTCCACCAGTGGATCGCGCCGAAAACCTTCTCCGGCCCGCGGCTGGCCGATGTGCTGGCGGCGGCGGGCTGCGTCGGCAAGCCGCTGGCGACGCTGGCGCTCGACGGGTTCTCCACCGAAATCCCGGCCGAAGAGATCGCGGCGCGCGACTGGGTGCTGGCCACGCGGTCGAACGGCCGCCCGCTCGACATCGGCGGGCGCGGCCCGCTCTGGCTGGTCTTCGACCCGCCGGGCGACCGGCCGGCCACCGACGAGGAGGAGCTGATGTGGCCCTGGGCGCTGTTCTTCCTGCGCTGCGGATGACGATGGCGCGCACGGCCCGGCGGCGGGCCGGCGCGCGCGCCCCGGCGGCTCAGTTCCCCGCGTTGCGGCGCAACAGCAGCTGGTAGCGCTTCTCGCCGATCGCGCAGTCGGTCAGGCCCCGGTACGCCTGGGCCGGGACCACGCCTTCGCGGCCGGCGCCGCGGCGCGGCGGGGGGCGCAGGCCGGAAATTTCGAGGATCAGCTTGCGCCGCACCGCCGCCGCGAAACTCTCCGGCGTCTCCGCGACCACGATGAACGCCCCCGGCCCGACGATCACGCAGTCCTCGTAATACAGGTCGATGTCCTCCAGCGCCGGCACGCCGAGCGGCGACGGGCGGCCGTTCAGGATCGGCAGGCCGTTGATCGTGATGCCCCGCTCCGCCGCGCGGTGGCGGGTGTCGTCCACATAGAAGCCGCCGTTGTTCGGCCCGTCGCCGGAAATGTCGATCGCCTTGCGCGCGGCCCGGAACCCGCCCTGGCGGAACAGCGCGACGGCGTGGAGGATGGCGTTGCTGATCGAGGTGCGATGCCCCGCGCCCAGCGGCGCCTCGCGCAGCAGGGCGGCGAAGGCGGCGGCGCTCTCCGGGCCGTCGATCGCGCGCCAGTCCACCACCAGGCGCTGGTTCAGCGGGCCGGCCCATTCGGTGTAGGCGAGCGCGATCCGCCCGTGCCGCCCCTGCTGGATCGCTTGCACGACATAGGGGTCGAGCAGCGCCTGGATATAGCCGTCGCGCTGGAGCCGGGCCTCCAGCGCGTCGATGCTGCCGGAAATGTCCACGGCCAGCACCAGCTGGAGGTCGACGTCGACCGCCTCGGCGGCCTCCGGCGCGCCCGGCGTCTCCTCCGTCCGCGCCGGCGTGCGCGTCGCCAGCAACGCGAGCGCGAGCGCCGCGCAAGCCAGGCAGGCGAAAAGACGGCGCGCCCTCATCCGGGTCCCTTCCCGTGTCGTCCGGTTCCGCGCCGCATTACACGGGGCCGGGGCGGCGCGGGCAAGCGGTTCGGCGCGAAAACGGCGCGGCGGCCGCCTCAGCCGCCGCCGGGCGCCGCCATTTCGGCGATTTCGGCCAGCGTCACCGCCCGCGCGGGCGGGCGGACCCGGAAGGTCCCGACCTCGGCCGGGCTTCGCCCGCGCGCCGCCGCGACGATCTCGGTCACGGTCGCGGCGCACATCCGGCCCTGGCACGGCCCCATGCCGCAACGCAGGAAGGCCTTGACCTGGTTCGGCCCGGCGCAGCCCTCGGCCACCGCCGCGCGAACCTCGCCCGCGGTCGTCTCCTCGCAGCGGCAGACCGCCACCCCGTCCGGGATCGCGCCGGCCGCGTCCGGCGGCGGGAACCAGCGGTCGAGGAACGGGCGCAGGCCGAGTTCGAGGAAACGGCGCGTCCGCGCGTCCTCGGCGCGGAAGTCGCGCTCCGCCTCCCCGACGAGGCCGAGCCGTTCGGCGACGGCCAGCCCGGCGATCCGGCCGCCATGCCCGGCCGCGACCGCGCCGGCGATCCCGCCGCCATCGCCGGCGATGTAAACGCCGGGCGCCGAGGTCTCGCCCCAGGGGCCGACGACCGGGCGGAAACAGCGCCCCGGCGCGTCCCAGCGGTGTTCGACGCCGGCGAGGCGGGAAAGGTGCGTGTCCGGGACCACGCCCTCGTGCAGCGCGACGACATCGGCTTCGACGGTCCGCTCGCCGCCGCCGGCGTGGAACGCGACCGCCGTCACGCGGTCCTCGCCCCGAAGGGCGAGGCGGCTCGCGCCGGCGTGGACCGGGACGCCGGACCGGCGGACGGCCCGCAACATCTCCCAGCCCCTGGCCAGGTACGGGCCGGCGGCGAGCGCGCCCGGCAGGCGGAGGAACGCGCGCCGCCAGCCGCCCGGCGGCGTCGTGTCCACGATCGCCGCGACGGGAACGCGCGCCGCCAGCAGCTGCGCCGCCAGCTGGAGCAGCAGCGGGCCGCTCCCGGCCAGCACCGGGCGGCCGGCGGGATAGACGCCGGAGGTCTTCAGCGCCGACTGGACCGCGCCGGCGGTCATCGCGCCGGGCAGGGTCCAGCCGGGAACCGGGACCGGGCGCTCCAGCGCGCCGGTCGCGATCACGACATACCGGGCCGAGACCCGCGACGCGGCGCCGCCCCGGCTGTACAGCACGTCGCGCCGCCCGCCCCTGCCCGGCGCGCCGACATGCCAGACGGCGGCGCCCGGCCGGTAGTCGAGCCGGACCGCGCGGAAGGCCTCCACGACGCCGGCGCCGCGCGCGTAGGCGGAACCGAGGAACGCCATGTCGGCGGGGCGCAGGCGGCGCACCGTCTCGACGCCGCGGTAGATCTGGCCGCCCGGCCCGGCCTGCTCGTCCAGCACGACCGTATGCGCCCCCGCCTCGGCGAGCGCGGCCGCGGCCGACATGCCGGCCGGCCCGGCCCCGACGACAACGGCGTCCGCCGCGCCGCTCACGGCCCGACCCCGCGCGCCGCCGGCTGGAGGCGGACCGACATGCCCTCGCGCACGGGTTCGAGGCAGGCCTGCCGGTTGGCCGCGCCGTCGATCTCCACCAGGCACTCGAAACACGCGCCCATCATGCAGAACGGCGCGCGCGGCCGGCCGGAGACCGCCGATTCGCGCCGGAACGGGACGCCGGCCGCGAGCAGCGCCGCCGCCAGCGTGTCGCCCTCCAGGGCCTCCACCTCCGCGCCCTCGAAGAGGAGGGAGACGCTAGGCCTGGGCGGGCCGGACAGTCTGCGAAACATCGAACCTCCGGGGCGAGAACGCCGGGAATTCCTCCTCCAGGCCCGGCTCCAGCAATTTCGGCGCGAGGCGCAGCGCGTGCGCCGCCGCCAGGGTGACGCCGCTGTGGCAGGTCGCGGCGAAGGCGCCGGGATGCGCCTCCGATTCGCCGTAGATCGGGAAGCCGTCGGCCGGCATGATCCTGAGCGCGCTCCAGCCGCGCACGACGCGCAGCCCCTCCAGCGCCGGAACCTTGCGGACCGCCCGCGCGGCGATCGCGCGCGCCATTTCCGGGTTGAAGCCGACATCGAACCCCACCGACTCCCTCGTCGCGCCGAGCATGACCGTGCCCTGCGGGGTCTGGCGGACCTGTCCCAGCACATGGCGGAACAGCGGGCGGACCCGCTCGGTGACCAGGATATGGCCGCGCTCCGGCGCGACCGGGACCTCGACGCCGATTTGCGCGGCGAGCGGCGGGGTCCCGTTGCCGGCCGCCACGACGACCCGGCCGGCGGAAAACGCCTCGCGCGCGGTTTCGACCCGGAAGCCGCCGCGTTCGGGAAGGATGCGTTCGACGCGGCGTTCGGCAAGGAAGGCGGCGCCGGCGGCGGCCGCGCTCCGGTGCAGCGCGCGCAGCGCGGCCAGCGGATCGACCGCCCCGTCGTGCGGGCAGAACGACGCGCCGACGACCTCCGGCCCGACCGCCGGCTCCATCCGGCGGACCTCGCCGCCGTCGACGACGCGGCGGTCGTTGGCGCCGCCCGGCTGGTTGTGCATCCGCGCGATCGAGGCGGCGTGGGCCTCGCACTCCGCCTCGTCGAGGCAAAGCTCCAGCCCGCCGGGGCGGCGGTGGCCGGCGTCGATCCCCGTTTCCTCGCGCAGCTCGGCCGCGAAGCCGGGCCAGAGGTCGGAGGAGAGCCGCGACCAGCGGGCGTATTCGCCCATGCCGTCGCCCTTGGACTGGACCCAGACCAGCCCGAAATTGCCGCGCGAGGCGCGGAAGGCGTCGTCGCCCTCGTCGAGCAGGAGAACCTCCGCGCCCGCCCGCGCCATCCCCCGCGCCAGCGCCGCGCCGACCAGCCCGCCGCCGACCACGATGACGTCGGCGGTTCTCATTCCTCCTCCGGGGGAAGCAGGGGTTCGAGACGGGCGATGAGGGTCGCGAGCCGTTCCCGCGCGACCGTCCAAACGATGTCCAGGTCGAGCTTTTCGTAACCGTGGATCGCCCGGTTGCGCATCCCCCTGATCTCGTTCCAAGGAATTTCGTCGTGCTCCCGCCTGAACCCCGGAGAAAGCCGGCCCGCCGCCTCGCCGATGATTTCGAGGCGCCTCACGACCGCGTCTTGCATTCGCGTGTCCTCGATGAATTCGTTGTAGGTCGCCCCGTTAACGTACTTCCGCGCCAGACGCGCCGACGAAACGATGTCGAAAACGTGCCCGAGGTCACGATCCATGGACGAGCTCCGCGGAGCCGAGGATCGATTTGCGGCGGATCCAGTTCGGGCTTTTCTCGACGACGGCGCGCTGGACCAGGTCCACCTCGCGGCCGAACAGGGTCTTCAACTCCTCCTCCATGTCGGCCAGTTCGGCGAAGCCGTGCCGCGCGTCGTCGCGGAAACCGACAAGCACGTCCACATCGCTGTCGGGACCGAAATCGTCGCGCAGGACTGAGCCGAACAGGGAGAGGTCGGCGATCTTCCAGCGTTCGCAAAAGGCGGCGATCCGGTCCGCCGGGATGTCGATGCGCGGGGCCATGGCCGGGTTACAATGCCCGATTCCGGGCCGGGCGGGAAGGCGCGCGGCGGCGCTACGCCCCGCGCTCCGCCAGACGCGCGTCGAGGGCGGCGGCGGCGGCGGCGTCGAAACCCGCGATCCACGCGCCGCCGAGGTCGATCACCGGCCGCCTGGCCAGCGTCGGGTGCGCGCAGAGCAGCCCCGCCGGATCGGCGTCGAGCCGCGCCCGCTCGGCCTCAGGCAGGCCGCGCCAGGTCGCGCTCCGCCGGTTGACCAGCCGCTCCGGCCCGATCGCGGCGAGCCACGCCTCGGCCGTTTCGCGGTCCAGCCCGTCCTTGCGAAGGTCGTGGAAACGGTGCGCGGCCCCGGCGCGTTCGAGCCGTTTGCGCGCCTTGCGGCAGGCGTCGCAATTCGCGAGGCCGTGGACGACGAGCATCTACCCCTCCGCTCCGCCGCGCGGCAGCGGCAGGTACGCCATCACCGCCAGCATCGCCTCGATCGACGAGCGGCCGAGCGCCATGGCCCGGCCCGGCGACCAGCCGACCCGCTCGTCCGGCGCGTTGGCGGCGTCCTTGAACGGCATTTCCAGCGTCATCGACGCCGCGCCGAGATGCTTGCCGAGCCAGCCGGTGCAGGTCGTCGTCAGCCCCTGGCCGGGCTTGGCCGGCGGGTAGCCGCGCGCGGTCTGGAAGTCCGGGTTGAGGTCGGCGAGCGCGCCGGCGAAGCGCCGGACGGTGGCGCGCTGGGCCGGGCTGGCCTCCGCGATCCCGTCGAGGCCGACGATGAAGTTGTAGGGCATCGCCTCGTCGCCATGCACGTCGAGGCAGAGATCGACCCCGGTCCGGCGCATCGCCTCGCGCACATGGAACACTTCCGGGCTGCGCTCGAGGCTCGGCGCCTCCCATTCGCGGTTGAGGTTGGCGCCCCGGGAGTTGACCCGCAGGTTGCCGAGCGCGCCGCCGTCCGGGTTCATGTTGGGGACGGCGTGGATCGCGGCGCGCTCGCGCAGCGCGCGGGCGGCCCCGTCCTCGGCGTCGACCAGCCGGTCGAGGAAACCCTCCATGAACCATTCGGCCATGGTCTCGCCCGGATGCTGGCGCGCGATCGCCCAGATCGACGGCCGGGCCGCGTCCGGCTCCCCGAAGCGCAGGATGTCGATCGGCCGGCCGAGCGCGGTGGTTCCCGGCGTGGACAGCGCCACCCCCTCGGCGGCCTGGCAGCGCGCCACCAGGTCGGCGTGACGCTCCATCGAGTAGGGCGCGAAATAGGCGTAGTGGACCGCGTCACTCTCCGGCCGGTGGCGAATCGTCAGCGCGCCGCCGGCGTAGTCCGTCGGGACGCGCAGCCAGCGGCGGCGGTCCGTCGAGGCGACGGCGCGGTAGCCCTCCCAGCCGCGCGGGTAGCTGGCCCCGCCCGCGTTCTCGATGCGCAGCGCGAGATCGACGCCGCGCGCGCCGGAGACGCGGAACGAGAACCACTGGTAAAAATCGGCCTCGCTGTCCTTGCGGATGGCGAGGCGGATGTCGGCCGGGTCGTCGGCCCGCAGAACCTCGATGTTGCCGCCGTCGAAGGCGGCGTCGATGGAGATCATGTTCCCTCGCGTCTCCGGTTGTGGCGGGGAGCCGAAGTCTATCCGCCGCGCCGCCGCCTGGCCAGCGCGACGCGCTGGCGGAACCGCGCGGAACGGATTACATATACGGGCGACCTGCGCCGCCGCCCCGGCGGCGCGGCCTTTCGCGCGGGAGCGGCCCCATGTCCCTCGACCTCGGCGACCTCCTCGGCCTGTTCGCGCCCAGCCCGTTCCTGATCTTCGTCGTCGCGGCGCTGATCGTCGCGCTGATCCTCGTGCGCAAGGCGGTCCAGATCGTGCCCCAGGCCTCGGAATGGCCGGTCGAGCGGTTCGGGCGCTACACGCGCACGCTCCGGCCCGGCCTGCACCTGATCCTCCCCTTCATCGAGCGCGTGGGCGAGCCGCAGAAGCAGTCGATGCGCGAAACGGTGCTCGACGTTCCGAGCCAAGACGTGATCACGCTCGACAACGCCACCGTCTCGACCGACGCCGTGACCTTCTACCAGGTGATGGACGCGGCCCGGGCGGCCTACGAGGTGAACGACCTGCGCCAGGCGATCACCAACCTGTCGATGACCAACATCCGCTCGGTGATCGGCGGCATGGCGCTGGACGACGTGCTCTCCCGGCGCGACGAGATCAACGAGCGCCTGCTGCGCGTCATCGACCTCGCCACCAACCCCTGGGGGGTGAAGGTGACGCGGGTGGAGATCAAGGACCTGACGCCGCCGCGCGACCTCACGCTGGCGATGAACCAGCAGATGATGGCCGAACGCCAGAAGCGCGCCGAAATCCTCCAGGCCGAGGGCGAGAAACAGGCCGCCATCCTGCGCGCCGAAGGCGAGAAGGCGTCGCAGATCCTGGAGGCCGAGGGGCGGCGCGAGGCCGCCTTCCGCGACGCCGAGGCCCGCGAACGCGCCGCCGACGCCGAGGCCAGGGCCACCACCGCGGTCTCCGACGCCATCGAGACGGGCAACCTCCACGCCATCAACTACTTCGTCGCCCAGCGCTACGCCGAGGCGCTGGAGAAGGTCGCGTCGGCCGACAACCAGAAGGTCGTGATGATGCCGCTGGAGGCCGCGAACCTGATCGGCAGCGTCGCCGGGATCGCCGAATTGGCCAGGAGCGCCTTCGGCGGCGAGCCGGGCGGCGGCAAGGACGGCGGCGGAAATGCCGGCGGCGGGGGCGGCAACGGCGGCGCGGCGCCCGGGCCGGGCCGGCGCGCGGTCCCGCCGCCGCCGCCGCGCGGCGCGCCCTCCGGCGAGGGCGGGGCGGCGGCGCGCCCCTGGGGCTGACCGGCCCGGAACGGCCCCGAGGAGGCCCGCGGGATGGACGAATACCTCGCCTGGCTGCTGGAGCCGACGCCGTGGCACTGGCTCACCCTCGCCGCGATCCTGGCCGGGTTCGAGCTGACGAGCATGTCCTTCTTCCTGCTCTTCCCGGCGGCGGCGGCGGGCGCGACCGCGCTCGCGGTGTGGCTGGAGCCGGAACTGGACTGGCGCCTGCAGGTGCTGGCCTTCGCGGCGCTCTCGGTCGCCGCCACGGCGATCGGCCGCGCCGCGCTGCGCAAGTACCGGGGCGGCGACGGGCCGCTGCTGGTCAATTCGCGCGGCCGCCTCTACAGCGGCCGCCGGCTGCGGCTCGGCGAGGCGCTGGAGAACGGGCGCGGCCGCGTGCGCCTCGACGACACCTGGTGGACGGCCGAATCCGAGACCGGCGAGACCATCGCCGCCGCCGCGCTGGTCGAGATCGTCCGCGTGGACGGCGCGACGGTCAAGGTCCGCCCGGTGGACGGCTAGGCGCCGTGGCCGGGCCGGGCCGCCGCCGGGAGTCGCTCCGCCGCCAGCGGATGTCGCGCCCCGGCCATCGCGCCGGCGCCGGCGGCGTAGGGTCCGCACCGACGGGGCGGCGCGGCGGCGGGGGAACCGGCCGATGAAGGCGTGGATCGGAGGCGGGGGCGCGCCGGCGGGCAAGCAGCGCTACTCCTTTCTGGACCTCGCGCGCCACGCGCGCGCGGGCCACGCGAACTGGGAGCGGGCCTGGCGCTCCCCCGAGCCGAAGCGGGAATACGAGGTCGTTATCGTCGGGGCCGGCGGCCACGGGCTGGCGACCGCCTACTACCTCGCCAGGCTGCACGGCGTGCGCGACATCGCGGTGCTGGACAAGGGCTGGCTCGGCGGCGGCAACACCGGGCGCAACACCACGATCATCCGCTCCAACTACCTCTGGGACGAGAGCGCGGCGATCTACGAGCACTCGCTGAAGCTGTGGGAGGGGCTGAGCCGGGAGCTCAACTTCAACACCATGTTCAGCCCGCGCGGCGTGCTCACGCTGGCGCATTCGGAGCACGAGGCGAAGGAGATGACGCGGCGGGTGGAGGCGATCCGGCTGAACGGGATCGACTCCGAAGTGCTGACGCCGGCGGGAATCAAGCGGCTGGTTCCCCTTATCGACATCGACCCGAAGCTGCGCTACCCGGTCATGGGGGGCTTCATCCAGCGCCGCGGCGGCACGGCGCGCCACGACGCGGTGGCCTGGGGCTACGCGCGGGCGGCGGACGGCCTCGGCGTCGACATCGTCGAGAATTGCGCCGTCACCGGCTTCCGCATCGAGGACGGGACGGTCAAGGGCGTCGAGACCGAGCGCGGGCCGATCCGCGCGCGCAAGGTCGCCTGCGTCGTCGCCGGGCACGCCGGCGCGGTCGCGGACATGGCCGGCTTCCGCCTGCCGGTCGTGAGCCGGCCCCTGCAGGCCCTGGTCTCCGAGCCGATCAAGCCGATCCTCGACGTGGTGATCATGTCGAACGCCGTTCACATGTACATCAGCCAGTCCGACAAGGGCGAAATGGTGCTCGGCGCGGGAACGGACTCCTACAACGCCTACACCCAGCGCGGCAGCCTGAACATCGTCGAGAACATGCTGGCGGCGGCGGTCGAACTGTTCCCCGCGCTGTCGCGGCTGTCGATGCTGCGCTCCTGGGGCGGGATCGTCGACACCTGCCCGGACGCCTCGCCGATCCTGTCGCGGACGCCGGTGCGGAACCTGTATTTCAACTGCGGCTGGGGCACGGGCGGGTTCAAGGCGACGCCCGGCTCCGGCCATGTGTTCGCCGACCTGGTGGCGCGCGACGCGCCGAACGCCATCGCCGCGCCCTTCTCGCTCGACCGTTTCGCCGGCGGCTACCTGATCGACGAGCACGGCGCCGCGGGCGTCGCGCATTAGGGAGGGCGGGATGCTCCTGATCGACTGTCCCTGGTGCGGCCCGCGCGACGACGCCGAGTTCCACTACGGCGGCGAGGCCCATATCGTCCGGCCGCGCGACCCGGCGGCGCTGTCGGACGAGGCGTTCGCCGAATACCTCTTCCTGCGCCAGAACCCCAGGGGCCTGCACCTGGAGCGGTGGAGCCACGCCCAGGGCTGCCGGCGCTGGTTCAACATCCTGCGCGACACGGCGACCAACGAGGTCGTCGAGGTCTACCCGATGGGCGAACGGCCCCGGAGCGAGGCCGGCCGCGCCGCTTACGCCGCCAACTGGCGCCGCGACAGCGAGGCCGAGCGGAACGCGCTCGCCCCGGCCGGGAACGGCGGCGCGGCCGAGGACGGGGGCGCGGCGTGAACGCCCAGCCCTACCGCCTGGAGTCCGGGGGCCGGATCGACCGGCGGGCGCCGCTGCGCTTCCGCTTCGACGGCCGCGCCCTGGAGGGCTATCGCGGCGACACGCTGGCCTCGGCGCTGATCGCCAACGGCGTGCACACCGTCGGGCGAAGCTTCAAATACCACCGCCCGCGCGGCATCCTCGGCCTCGGCGCGGAGGAGCCGAACGCGCTGGTCCAGCTCGGCGTCGGCAACGCGACGGAGCCGAACGCGCGCGCGACCGCGGTCGAACTCCACGACGGCCTGGTCGCGGCGAGCCAGAACCGCTGGCCCTCGCTGGCGTTCGACGTCGGCGCGGTCAACACGCTCCTGCACCGGCTGGTCCCGGCCGGCTTCTACTACAAGACCTTCATGTGGCCGCAAAGCTGGTGGCTGAAATACGAATACCTGATCCGCCGCGCCGCCGGCCTCGGCAAGGCCCCGCCGGGGCCGGACCCGGACCGCTACGACAAGATGCACGCCCATTGCGACGTGCTGGTCGCGGGCGGCGGGCCGGCCGGGCTGGCGGCGGCGCTGGCGGCGGGCGCGGCCGGCGCGCGGGTGGTCCTCGCCGACGAGCAGGCGGAGTTCGGCGGAAGCCTGCTGGGCGATCCCGGCCGCGAGATCGACGGCGCGCCGGCGGCGGAGTGGGTCCGGCGGACGGTGGCCGCGCTGGAGGCGGCGCCGGAGGTCACGCTGCTGCCCCGCGCGACCGTGACCGGCTACTACGACCACAACTACCTGACCGTGCTGGAACGGCGCGACGGCGCCTCGGCCGGGGCGGGCGCGCCCCGGCGGCGGCTCTGGAAGGTGCGGGCCAGGCGCGTCGTCCTGGCCGCCGGCGCGCATGAGCGCCCGCTCGTCTTCGCCGACAACGACCGGCCGGGAATCCTGCTGTCCTCGGCCGCGCGCGGCTACGCCGTCCGTTACGGCGCGACGCCGGGCCGCCGCGTCGCGGTGTTCGCCAACAACGACGACGCCTACCGCACCGCGCTGGCGCTCGCGGAACGCGGGGTGGCGGTGCCCGCCATCGTCGACCTCCGGCCGAACCCGGCGGGCGAACTCGTCGAGGCGGCGCGCGCCGCCGGCCTTGCCGTCCATCCCGGCCACGGCGTCGTCGCGACCGCCGGCCGGCGGCGGATTTCGCGGATCGAGATCGCGCCGCTGACATCCGACGGCGGCGCGCTGGCCGGCACGCCGCGCGCGGTCGCGTGCGACGCGCTCGCGGTCTCCGGCGGCTGGACGCCGGCCGTCCACCTGTTCTCGCAGAGCGGCGGCAAGCCGCGCTGGGACGAGGCGCGCGACGCCTTCGTCCCCGGCGCGTCGGCCCAGGCGGAGGTCTCGGCCGGCGCGTGCAACGGCGCCGCGACGCTGGCGGAATGCCTGGAGCAGGGCTTCGCGGCGGGGGCCGAGGCCGCGCGCGCGACCGGGCATTCCGCCGCCTCGCCGTCGGCCCCGCCCCATGCCGTCGAACCGGCGCAAGGCCCGGCGCGCCCGCTCCGCGCGGTCCCCGGCAAGAAGCGGCCGGACCGGGGCGACTGGCATTTCGTCGATTTCCAGAACGACGTGACCGCCGCCGATGTCCATCTCGCCGCGCGGGAGGGCTACCGTTCGGTCGAGCACCTGAAGCGCTACACCACCGCCGGCATGGGCACCGACCAGGGCAAGACCTCGAACGTCAACGCGCTCGCCATCCTGGGCGAGGTCCTCGGCGCCGAGATTCCCGCCGTCGGCCACACGACCTTCCGCCCCCCCTACACGCCGGCGACCGTCGGGGCCTATGCCGGGCGCGACATCGGCCCGCTGTTCGACCCGGTCCGCGCCACCGCCATGGACCCGTGGCACCGCCGCGCCGGCGCCCGCTTCGAGCATGTCGGGCAGTGGATGCGCGCCTGGTACTACCCCAGGGACGGCGAGACGATGCGCCAGGCGGTGGACCGCGAGGTGCGGGCGGCGCGCGAGGGCGTCGGCGTCCTCGACGCCTCGACGCTCGGCAAGATCGACATCCAGGGCGCCGACGCGGCGGAGTTCCTGAACCGCGTCTACACCAACAACTGGCTCCGGCTGGCGCCGGGCCGCGCGCGCTACGGGTTGATGCTGAAGGAAGACGGCATGGTCATGGACGACGGCGTGACCGTGCGCCTGTCCGAAAACCGCTTCCACATGACCACCACCACCGGCGGCGCGGCCGGCGTGCTCGACTGGCTGGAGGAGTGGCTCCAGACCGAATGGCCGGACCTCGACGTGTACGCGACCTCCGTCACCGAGCACTGGGCCGTCGCCGCGATCTGCGGGCCGCGGAGCCGCGACCTGCTGGCCGAACTCTGCCCGGACATCGACCTGTCGCGCGACGCCTTCCCCTTCATGTCGATGCGCGAGGGAACGGTGGCCGGCGTCCCGGCCCGGGTGTTCCGCATCTCCTTCACCGGCGAGTTGAGCTTCGAGGTCAACGTTCCGCGCCGCCACGGCCTCGCGCTCTGGGAGGCGCTGATGGCGGCGGGCGAGAAATACGGGATCTGCCCCTACGGGACCGAGGCGATGCATGTGCTGCGCGCCGAGAAGGGCTTCATCGTCGTCGGCCAGGAGACCGACGGCACGGTGACGCCCCACGACCTCGGCATGGACTGGATCGTCTCGAAAACCAAGCCGGACTTCGTGGGCAAGCGGGCGCTGTCGCGGCGCGACATGCTCCGCGACGACCGCAAGCAGCTGGTCGGCCTGCTGACCGAGGACCCGGAGGAGGTGCTGCCGGAGGGCGCGCAGATCGTCGAGGCCGTCCGGCCCCGCCCGCCGATGGCGATGATCGGCCATGTCACGTCGAGCTACAACAGCCCCAATTGCGGGCGCTCCATCGCCATGGCGCTCGTGAAGGGCGGCCGCGCGCGCATGGGCGAGGCGGTGAGCGTCCCGCTCGCGCGCAAGACGATCCGGGCCAGGGTCGTGGAGCCGCGGTTCTTCGACCTGGAGGGGAGCCGGATCGATGGCTGACGCGACCGGCGTCCCCGCCCGCTCCCCGCTCGACGGCGCGATCGGCCCGGCCGGGGGTCCGGCGGACGCCGGAATCGTGCTGCGCGAGCGCCCGCATCTCGGCAAGCTGGTCCTGCGCGGCGACATCGCGGACGCGGGTTTCGCCGACGCCGCCGGCCGGGCGATCGGCGCCGCGCCCCCGGCCGCCCCGAACGCATGGACCGCCGCCGGCGACCGCGCGGTCGTCTGGCTGGGGCCGGACGAGTGGCTCGTCGTCGTCCCGCCGGGCGGGGAGGAGGCGCTCGCGGCGGCCCTGGAGGAGGCGCTGGCGGGCGTCCGCCACGCCGCGACGGTGATGAGCGACAACGCGACGGTCGTCCGGCTGTCGGGGCCTCGGGCGCGGGCCGTCATGGCCAAGGGCTGCGCCATCGACCTGCATCCCCGCGTCTTCGGCCCCGGAAGCGCGGCGCAGTCCCGCCTGGCGAAGGCGACCGTGGCGTTCTGGCAGGTGGACGACACGCCGGCCTACGACATCCTGGTCCGCGCCAGCTTCGCCGCCTACCTGTGGGAGTGGCTGCTGGACGCCGGCCGGGAATACGGCGTCCGCATCGAGGCGCCGGACCCGGCCCCCGGTCCGTGATCGCGGTCCGCCACGCGCTCCTCGAGGAGTACGACACGGCGGCGCTCCTGGCGGCGCGGACCGTCCGGGAGTTCGAATCGGCCCTCGCGCCCGGCGCCTTGCCGGAACTGGAGCGCGCCGTCGCGGACGCCGTTCGGCTGCGCGGCGGGGGCGAACTGCTGGTCGCCGTCGCCGACGGCGCGATCCTCGCCGGCGCCGCCGTGTACCGCGAGGCGGGAACGGCCGGGGACGGCGCTCCCGCCGGCTGGGCCGCGATCCACGCGCTGGCGGTCGCGCCGGAGCAACGCCGCCGCGGCGCCGGGCGCGCGCTCGCCGCCGCCTGCCTCGACCTCGCCCGCGCGGACCGGGCGTCCGGCCTCGGTCTGTGCCTCGGCGAGCCGATGGCGGCGGCCCGCGCCCTCCGCGCCGCCCTCGGCCTGCGCGCGGCCGGCGCGGCCCCGCCGCTCTCCGGGATGCCCCGCCGGCTTTACGGCGTGGAGTTGTAGGCTCGCGCGCCCTTCATTCGCGGAGTTCGCCGGCCGAAACCGGCCGCGACCGGGGAGTCCGGGCCGAGGGCGCGGAACGGCGGGCGGGAGCCGGCCCTTCCACGGTCCGGCCGGAAAGCGCCCTCTCGCCCCGGACATGGGCGAGAACCTCTTCGAGCGCCGACTCCACTTCGCGGCCGATCCGGGTTCGCTCCGTCGTCATTCTCCGGCCCCTTCCCTCTCGATCTCGGCCACCAGCCGCGGCCACGCCTTCCTGTCCGCGGGTTGCAATCGACTTCGTGCAATCATTCCATACACGAAACCGGGCGGCTTCAACGCAATCCCGGCGCTTGCACGCCACGCCTTCCCGCATTGCCGCCGCGCCCGGCGGCGCGGTAGAAGCGGCGCGAACCCGATGGGAGACAGTCCGTGACAGCGCCCTCGCGCCCCGCCTCCGCCCTCTTCGCCCCGCGCGGAACCGCCGCCGAGGTGGAGGAGGGTCGCGTCCTCGCGCCGAAATTCGACGCCGCCGGCCTGCTGCCCTGCGTGGCGACCGACGCCGCCAGCGGCGCGGTGCTGATGCTCGCCTGGATGAACGCCGAGGCGCTGGCCCGCACCGTCGAGACCGGCGAGGCGCATTACTGGAGCCGCTCGCGCGGCGAACTCTGGCGCAAGGGCGAGACCAGCGGCCATGTCCAGAAGGTGGTCGACCTCCGCATCGATTGCGACCAGGACTCGGTCTGGCTGGTCGTCGAGCAGACCGGCGCGGCCTGCCATGTCGGCTACCGCTCCTGCTTTTTCCGCTCGGTCCCGCTGGGCGGCGCGGCGGCGCCCGGCCGGCCGCCGCTGGAGTTCGCCGAGACCGCGAAGGCGTTCGACCCGGAAACGGTCTACGGCCGCGGGAACGGCTGACGCCGGCGGGATGGAAACCGGCGCGGCGCGACTGTCGTTCGAGCGAATCGAAGGGAGGGGGGATTGGCGCCTGGAGGGTCGCTAACCGTCCTCGCGTGGCCGAAGCCCCGGGTAAGCGTGACTCAAGCGCCGTTCGAAGGTTACGGCGGGGGCCGCCAAAAATCAAGCGGCGAGTCGCCCGGCTCCGGACGCCCCGCGCCTACGCCTGGCCGGGGAGCGCGCGGGCGGCGGCGAGGACTTCCTCGACATGGCCCTTCACCTTGACCTTGCGCCAGACGCCGCGCAGCACGCCCTCGCGGTCGATCAGGAAGGTCGCCCGCTCGATCCCCATGTAGGTCCGCCCGTACATCGACTTCTCGACCCAGGTCCCGTAGGCCTCGCACGCGCGCCCGTCGGCGTCGGAGCCGAGCGCGAAGGGCAGGCCGTGCTTGGCCTTGAACCTGTCGTGTTTCGCGACCGTGTCCTTCGAAACGCCGACGATTTCGACCCCGGCGGCCGCGAAATCGCCGATCGCGTCGCGGAAGCCCCGGGCCTCGGTCGTGCATCCGGGCGTGTCGTCCCTAGGGTAGAAATAGAGCACCGCCGCCTTGCCGGCGAGCGCGGCCAGCGACACCTCGCCGCCGCCGTCCGCCGGCATGGCGAAGTCCGGCGCCTTGTCCCCGACCGATAGCGTCATCGCTCCCCTCCCGTTTCCGCTCCCGCCATGCGGCGCGGCCCGCCCGGCCGGCGCGCGAGGCGATCTTCGCGCCCGGCGCGGCGGAGTCAAGCCGGCCCCTGCCCCGGAACGGCGCCGCGTGCTACATTGCGCGGACGCGGCCGGCGGCGCGCGGCGGCGGCGGGGACGGGGGGCATGGTCGGCAGGATCGTCAACGCGACCCTCAAAATCCTCGGCCTGTCGGTCCTGGCGGCGGCGGCCGCGATCCTGTTGCTGGCCTGGCGGGTCTCCTCCGGCCCGGTTTCCCTGGAATTCGCCCGCCCCCTGATCCAGGACGCGCTGGCGTCGCCCGGCCGGTCCCTGCGCGTGGAGATCGGGGAGCCGGTGCTGACCTGGCGCGGCTGGCGGCGGCTGTTCGACATCTCGATTCGCGACATCCGGATCTCCAGCCCCGACGGGAGCGTCGGGATCGAGGCGCCGGAGGCGTCGATCGCGCTATCGGTCCGCGCGCTGGCGGCCGGGCGGGCGGAGCCGGCGCGCGTCTCGGCGGACGGGGCGCGGATTCGCCTTGCCCCGCCCGCCGGCGGCGGCGACGCGGCGGCGGACCCCCGAGCGCTCGCGGCGCTGCTGGGCATGGCGGGCGCGCCGGGGGACGCGGCCGGGGGGATCGCGGGTCCGGGCGAGATCGAACTCACGGGCGCCTCCGTCGAGATCGCGCCGCCGGGCCGGCCGCCGCTCGCCTTCGACGACGCGAACGCGACGCTGCGGCGGCGCGGCGCGGACCTGGACATATCCTTCGCCGCCGCCGCGCGGATCGACGGCGGCGCCTTCGGCGTCGATCTCGAGGCGAGCCGCGCCGGCGCGACGGGCCGGACGGACGGGACGCTGGCGCTGAAGGGGGTTCCCCTCGCGCTCGCGGCGCGGTCGTGGCCCGAACTCGCGGAATTCGTGTCGCTCGCCGCCCATGCGGACGCGACGGCGGAGTTCCGGCTGTCGCCCGGACTCGAACCCGTCCGGGCCGACCTGTCGCTCGCGGCGGGCGCGGGCGACCTCGCGCTGCCCGCGCTGGACCCGCGCCCGCTCGCCTTCGACCGGCTGGCCCTCGCGGCGTCCTGGGACGCGGCGGCGGGAACGGCGGAGGTCGAGTCGCTGGAAATCCGCTTCGGCCCCTCGACCCTCTCCGCCTCGGCGACGGCCCGCGACCTCTCCGGCCTCGCGGCGGTGGAGGCCGAGGCGACGCTGCGCGACTTCCCGGTGGACGGGATCGGCGGGCGCTGGCCGCCCGGCCTCGGCGGCAACGCCCGCGCCTGGGTGGCGTCCAACCTCGAAGGCGGAACCGTGTCGGCCGCGACGACGCGGCTCGCCGGAACGCTCGACCTCGCGGACCCGTCCGGTTTCGCCCTGCGGGAGCTCGGCGGCGAGATCGATTTCGCCGGGACGACGGCGCATTACCGCCGGCCCCTGCCCCCGGCGACGGGCGCGGAGGGGCGCGCGGTTTACGACGAAAACAGTATGGAGATCGACATCGCGGCGGCGCGGCTGGAGGGGATCGACCTGGCCGGCACGCGCGTCCGGCTGCTCGACCTCGACCGCAAACTGCCGCGCGCGGACATCGAGGCGCGGGCGCGCGGCCCGTTGCGCGCGGCCCTCGGCGTGCTCGACCACGAATCGATCCGGCTGGCGGAGCGGGTCGGCCTCGACCCCGCGGCCGTGGAGGGCGCGGGGGAGGCGACGCTGCGCTTCGCCTTCCCGCTGCTGGCGCGGCTGCGCCTGGAGGAGGTCGCGTATTCCGTCGAGGGCAGGCTCGAAGGCGTGGGCGCGCCCGGCATCGCCGCCGGCCGGCCGCTCTCCGGCGCGAACCTGACGCTGGCGCTCGACGGGGACGGGATGCGGATCGCCGGGACGGGAACGGTGGACGGCCGGCCGGCGACGATCGCGCTGGAGGAGGCGTTCGCCCCCGGCGCCGGCCCCCGGCGGCTCCAAACGGCGGAGACGCGGATCGAGGGCGCGGAACTGCGCGCGATGGGCCTGCCGGACCTCGCCCGGATCGAGGGGCCGGCCGGCGTCGAGGCGGAACTGTCCGAACACGGCGGCGGGCGCGCGGAGGCGCGGATCGCGCTCGACCTGCGCGAGGCGCGCGTCGAAATCCCGGCGCTGGACTGGCGCAAGCCGGCGGGCGCGGCCGGCCGGCTGCGGCTCGCGCTCGACCTGCGCGACGGCGAACTCGCGGCCGTGCCCTCGGCCTCGCTCGCGGCGGGCGACCTGCGCGCCGATTTCGGCCTCGAATTCGACCGGCCGGGCGGCGGCCTGCGCCGCGCGCGCATCGACGCGGCGAAACTGGGGAACAACGACGCCAGGGGAACGATCGAGGCGGCGGCGGGCGGCCCCTACGCCTACCGCGCCGCGCTGCGCGGCTCCCGCCTCGACCTGCGCCGTTTCCTGCGCGCCGCCGGTTCGGGCGGCGGCGGGCCGGACGGCGGCGGGCCGGGGCCAAGCTTCGCCGCCGAGGCGCGGTTCGACGAACTTGTCGTCGCCGGCGACCTGCCGCCGGTCGCCGACGCGCGGCTGTCGCTCAAACGCGACGGGACGGGCGACAGCGACCTGCGGCTGGACGGCCTGGCGGGCGGCAAGCCGGTCTCCCTCGACTACAGGGACCGCGGCGGCGAACGGACCTTCGAGGCGCGGGGGGAGGACGCGGGCCGGCTTCTCCGGGGCCTCGGCCTGGTCGAATCGATGCGGGGCGGCCGCCTGCGGCTGTCCGGGAAGCTCGGGGGCGGGAGTCCGGGCCGGCGCATGACGGGCAACCTCGCCATCGAGGAGTTCGAACTCGTCGACGCGCCGCTTCTCGCCCGGCTGCTCGGCGCGGCCTCCCTGACCGGCCTGCTGGACATCCTGCGGGGCAACGGCATCCGCTTCGACCGGCTCGACGCCGCCGTGGCGACCTCTCCCGGCGAGGTGGAAATCCGCGAACTGCTGGCCCGCGGGCCGTCGCTCGGCATCTCGGCGAGCGGACGGTACGACCGGACGACGGCGTGGCGGAAATCGACGGCATGATCGTGCCGATCGCCGTCCTGAGCCGGGTGCTGGACAGGATCCCGATCCTCGGCCGCGCGATTACCGGCGGGGAGAAGGAGGGGCTGTTCGCCACGCAGTTCCTGCTGCGCGGCCCGCTCGACGACCCCCGGGTGACGATCAACCCGCTGACCGCGCTCGCGCCGGGCTTCCTGCGCGACCTGTTCAAGGCGTCGGGCAATGCCGCGAGGCGCGCCGCGCCGGCCGGCGGCGAGGAGTCCGGCGGGAACGATCCCGGCTAGGCGGCGCGCAGCAGCGCGTGGCGCTTGCGGCCGGAGGACAGTTTCACCACGCCGTCCGCGTTCAGGTCCGCGACGCCGAGCTTCAGGCGCTCGTCGCCGACGGCGATGTCGTTGACCCTCGCGCCGCCGTTGCCGATGAGGCGGCGCGCCTCGCCGTTCGTGGCCGCGAGGCCGGCCCGGCGCAGCGCCTCGACCACCCAGAGGCCGGCCGCGAAGTCCTCCCGCGACACCTCGACCGTCGGCAGGCCGCCGGCGGCCGCGCCCTCCTCGAAGGTCTCGCGGGCCGTCCGGGCCGCCGCCGCCGCCGCGTCGGCGCCGTGGCAGAGCCGGGTCGCCTCGTCGGCGAGGAGTTTCTTGGCGTCGTTCAGCTCCCCGCCCTCCAGCGCCTCCAGCCGCGCGACCTCCGCCAGCGGCAGGTCGGTGAAGAGCCGCAGGAAACGGCCCACGTCGCCGTCCTCCGTGTTGCGCCAGAACTGCCAGAACTCGTAGGGGCCGAGCCTTTCGGCGTTGAGCCAGACGGCGCCCTTCGCGGTCTTGCCCATCTTGGCGCCCGAGGAGGTGACGATCAGCGGCGTGGTCAGGCCGTGGATCGCCTGCCGGTCGATCCGCCGCGCCAGCTCGACGCCGTTCACGATGTTGCCCCACTGGTCCGAGCCGCCCATCTGCAACTCGCAGCCGTAGCGCCGCCGCAGCTCCAGGAAGTCGTAGGCCTGGAGGATCATGTAGTTGAATTCGAGGAAGGACAGCGGCTGCTCGCGGTCCAGCCGCGACTTCACGCTGTCGAAGGACAGCATCCGGTTGACCGAGAAATGCCGGCCCACCTTGCGCAGGAACGGGATGTAGCGCAGGCCCGAAAGCCATTCGTCGTTGTCGCACATCACGGCGTCGGCCGGACCGTCGCCGAAGTCGAGGTAGCGTTCGAAGATGCGCCGGATGCCGGCCTTGTTGCGCTCGATGTCCTCGTCGCCCAGCAGGCGGCGCGTGTCGTCGCGCCCGGAGGGGTCGCCCACCTTGGTGGTGCCGCCGCCCATCAGCACGATCGGCCGGTGGCCGCACCGCTGCAGGTGGCGCAGCATCATGATCGGCGCCAGGCTGCCGATATGCAGGCTGTCGGCCGTGCAGTCGAAGCCGACATAGGCGGTGACGGTCTTGTTGCGCATGAGTTCGTCGAGGCCGGCCGCGTCCGTCGCCTGGTGGACGAAGCCGCGCTCGCTCATCGCGCGCATGAACGGGGAGGAGAATCTGGGCATGGCCGCGCGCCTCGCGCCGGTCGTTTCGGGGCGGGCGGGATGTAGCACGGGGCGCCGCGCCTCTCAACCGGGCGGGCGCGGACGGCGGCGGAGACGACGCCCCGCCCCTCGCCCGCGCGCGACCCCGGTTGACCCGGCCGGCCGCGCGCCGCAAAACCGGCGCATGGCCGGAGCGACCTGGACAGCAATCGGGACGATGAGCGGCACCTCGATGGACGGGGTGGACGCGGCCCTGGTCGAGACCGACGGGGAGGCGGCCGTCCGCCTCGGCCCGTCGCTTTCGGTTCCCTACGGCGCGGCGTTCCGCGACCGTCTGGGCCGGCTGGTCGCCGCGCGGGGCGCCGGCGCGGACGGCCCGGCCGTCGAGCGCGAACTGACCGCGCTGCACATCCGCGCCGTCGCGCGGCTGCTGGCGGAGGCCGGGACGCGGGCGGACGAAGTGGACGCGCTCGGCTTCCACGGCCACACCGTGCTGCACGAGCCGGAGCGCGGCCGCACAAGGCAGATCGGCGACGGGCCGATGCTGGCGGCGGCGACGGGGATCGACACGGTGCACGACTTCCGCGCCGCCGACATCGCCGCCGGCGGACAGGGCGCGCCGCTGGCGCCGGCCTTCCACCGCGCGCTGCTCGGCCCCGGCCCGCGCCCGGCCGCCGTGCTCAATATCGGCGGGGTGGCGAACGTCACCTGGATCGGGCCGGGCGACGGCGACCTCATCGGTTTCGACACCGGCCCCGGCAACGCGCCGATCGACGACTGGATGCGGCGGCGGACCGGCCGGCCCTTCGACGAGGACGGCGCGGCGGCGCTGTCCGGGCGCGTCGATCCGGCCCGCCTCGCCCGGCTCATGGAGCATCCGTATTTCGACCGCGCGCCGCCCAAATCGCTCGACCGGAACGCTTTCGCCGCGGCGGCCGCCGAGGCCGCGTCGGGCCTTTCGACCGAGGACGGGGCGGCGCTGCTGGCGGCGTTCGCTGTCGAGGCGGTGGCGCGGGCGGCGGCGCTGCTCCCGGCGCGGCCGCGGCGCTGGATCGTCGCCGGCGGCGGGCGGCGCAACCGGGCGATCCTGTCCGGCCTCGCGGCCCGGCTCGGCGCGCCGGTCGAGGCCGGCGAGGCGGCGGGCTGGGACGGCGACGCGGTGGAGGCGCAGGCCTTCGCCTATCTCGCGGTCCGCGCGCGCCTCGGGCTGGCGCTGAGCTGGCCCGGAACCACCGGCGTCCCGGCGCCGCTCGCGGGCGGCGTGCTGGCGCGCGCGCCGGGCGGCGCCGTTGCGCGGGGGCGCCGCCGGGGCTAGGTTCCGGCTCCGCGCGGGAGCGGCGCGCGCGAAGCCGGGGAGGATCGAGACATGGCCGGGCGCCCCTTCGAGACCGACCTCGACAAGAACGCGGCGAACTACGTTCCGCTCTCCCCGCTCTCCTTCCTCGCGCGGACGGCGGCGGTGTTCCCGTCCCGGACCTCCGTGATCCACGGCGAGCGGCGCTGGACCTGGGCCGAGACGGGGGCGCGCTGCCGCCGGCTCGCCTCGGCGCTGGCGGCGCGGGGGATCGGCAAGGGCGACACGGTGGCGGTCATGGCGCCCAACACGCCGCCCGCCTTCGAGGCGACCTTCGGCGTCCCGATGACGGGGGCGGCGCTGAACGCGCTCAACATCCGGCTCGACGCCGCGACGATCGCCTTCGTCCTCGACCATGGGGAGGCGAAGGCGCTCGTTACCGACACCGAGTTCGCGCCGGTGGTCCGCGAGGCGCTGGCCCTGCTGGGGCGGCCGATCCTCGTCGTCGATTGCGACGATCCGGAAGGGTCGGGCGGCGAGCGGCTGGGCGAGGTCGAGTACGAGGAGTTCCTCGCGGCCGGCGACCCGGGTTTCGCGCCGCGCCTTCCCGAAAGCGAGTGGGACGCCATCGCGCTCAACTACACCTCCGGGACCACCGGCAACCCCAAGGGGGTGGTGTACCACCACCGCGGCGCCTACCTGAACGCGCTCGCCAACGCCACCGTGTGGGGGATGGGCAAGCACCCGGTCTATCTCTGGACCCTGCCGATGTTCCACTGCAACGGCTGGTGCTTCCCGTGGACCGTGACCCTGCTCGGCGGCACGCATGTCTGCCTGCGCCGGGTCGAGGCGAAGCCGATCTACGACGCCATCGCCGACCACGGTGTGACGCACATGTGCGGCGCGCCGGTCGTGATGAACATGCTCGTGAACGCGCCGAACGACGCCGTGCGCGCCATCGAGCGCCCGCTCGCCATGATGACCGCCGGCTCCGCGCCGCCGGCCGCCGTGATCGAGGGGATGGAGGCGAGGGGCGTGTCGGTCACGCATGTCTACGGCCTGACGGAAGTGTACGGCCCGGCGGTGGTCTGCGAATGGCACGGGGAATGGGACGCGCTTCCCGCCGCCGAGCGGGCGGCGCTGAAGGCGCGCCAGGGCGTGCGCTACCCGGTCATGGAGGGGCTGGCGGTCGCCGACCCGGAAACGATGGAGCCGGTCCCGGCCGACGGGGCGTCGATGGGCGAGGTCTTCCTGCGCGGCAACATCGTGATGAAGGGCTACCTGAAGAACCCCGCCGCGACGGCGGAGGCGTTCGAGGGCGGCTGGTTCCGCACCGGCGACCTCGGCGTGATGCACGAATCCGGCTACATCGAGCTGAAGGACCGCTCCAAGGACCTGGTGATCTCCGGCGGCGAGAACATCAGCACCATCGAGGTCGAGGGCGTGCTGTTCCGCCACCCGGCGGTGCTGGAGGCGGCGGTGGTGGCGCGCCCGGACGAGAAATGGGGCGAGACGCCCTGCGCCTTCGTCGCCTTGAAGCCCGGCGGGACGGCGACGGAGGCCGAGCTGATCGCCTGGTGCCGCGACAACCTCGCCCGTTTCAAGGCGCCCAAAACCGTGGTGTTCGGCGAGTTGCCGAAGACCTCCACCGGCAAGGTCCAGAAATTCGCGCTGCGCGAGCGGGCGCGCGCGCTGTAGCGGGCCGCCGGGCGGCGGCGGCCGCGTTCCGCCGCCGGCCGCGCCCTAAAGCAGGCCGCGCGCCGCCAGGTTGCGCATCAGCGCGCCGGCGCCGAAGGTCCAGGGCGGGACCGCCTCCGACAGGTTCACCCGGTTGACCAGCGCGCCGAGCCGGGGCGTCGAAATCCGCACCACGTCGCCGATCTTGTGGGTGAAGCCGCCGCCCGGCGCGTCGCGGTCCTGGGTCGGGGAGAACAGCGTGCCGGTCATCAGGCACAGCCCGTCCGGGTACTGGTGGTGCGGCCCGATCGTGGCGGCGACAAGGTCCGCCAGGTCGCGGCTGATCCGCGACATCGAACTGCGGCCCCGCAGCGCGAACCCGTCCGGCCCGTCCACGGACAGGTCCAGTTCGGCCGCGCGCGCGTCGTCGAGCGTGTAATGCGCGTCGAACAGCCGGACCAGCGGGCCGACGGCGGCGGAGGCGTTGTTGTCCTTCGCCTTGCCGAGCAGCAGGGCGCTGCGCCCCTCCACGTCGCGCAGGTTCACGTCGTTGCCGAGCGTCGCGCCGACGATCTCCGCGCGGGCGTTGGCGACCAGCGCGATCTCCGGCTCCGGGTTGTTCCAGGAGGAGCCGGACGCGATGCCGATCTCGGCCCCGAGGCCGACCGCCGACATCGGCTGCGCCTTGGTGAACACCTCGGCGTCCGGCCCGATGCCGACTTCGAGGTATTGCGACCACATCCCCCGCTCGACCAGCGCCGCCTTGAGCCGCGCGGCCTCCTCCGAACCCGGGACGACATCGCCGAGGTCGAGGCCGATCGCCTCGGCGATGCCGGCGCGGATGCCCTCGGCGGCGGCGGGGTCGCCCTTGGCGCGCTCCTCGATCACGCGCTCGACCATGCTGTCGGCGAAGGTGACGCCGCAGGCCTTCACCGCCTGCAGGTCGATCGGCGCGAGCAGGCGGGGCCGGGATTCGTCGGCCGCGTCGTGCGCCGAATCGGCGAGGATGTCGGCCAGCGCGCCGATGTCCGCGCCCGGCGCCCCGGTCGCGAGCGCGAGCGGATCGGCCGCGTTCATCAGTTCCGAGACCGTGGGCGTGGCGGCCGAAATGTCCAGCACGCGGTCGCCCCGGACCGAAACCACGGCCGGCCCGCCGGCGCCGGGCAGCCAGGCCCGGCCGACCAGCGCCGCCCGCCCGTAATCCTCCGGCAGGCAGGAGTCGACGGTCAGGTCGAGCGGCATCGCGCGGCGGTCCGTCGGCCGGTCAGTCGTCGGCCACGCATTTCTGGCGCTGCTCGCCAAGCCCCTCGATGGCGAGGCGCATCTCGTCGCCGGGCTTCAGGAACACCGGCTCCGGCTTGACGCCGAGGCCGACGCCCGGCGGCGTGCCGGTCGAAACCACATCGCCCGGATGCAGCGTGAAGAAGTGCGAGAGGTAGTGCACCAGGTGGCGCACGCCGAAAATCATCGTCGCCGTGCTGCCGTCCTGGTAGCGCTTGCCGTTCACGTCCAGCGTCATCTTCAGGTTCTGCGGGTCGGGAACCTCGTCGCGCGTCACCAGCCACGGGCCGGTGGGGCCGAAAGTGTCGCAGCTCTTGCCCTTGGTCCACTGCCCGGCGCGCTCGGCCTGGAACGCGCGCTCCGAGACGTCGTTGCAGACGCAGTAGCCGGCGACGTAATCCATCGCGTCCTCCTCGGACACGTATTTCGCCGTCTTGCCGATCACGAAGCCGAGTTCGACCTCCCAGTCGGTCTTGGTCGCGCCGCGGGGGATGAGCACATCGTCGTTCGGCCCGCAGATCGCCGAGTTGGCCTTCATGAAGATGATCGGCTCCGGCGGCGGCTTGGCCCCGGTTTCGGCCGCGTGGTCGGAGTAGTTGAGGCCGATGCAGACCATCTTGCCGATATTGCCGACGCAGGGGCCGAGGCGCGGGTCGCCGGACACCGCCGGCAGGCCGGCCGGGTCGAGCGCGGCGAGGCGCGCCAGCGTCGCGTCGTCCAGCGCGCCGGGGCCGATGTCGTCGATCTCGCCCGACAGGTCGCGGATCGTCCCGGAGGCGTCGAGAAGCCCCGGTTTCTCCTGGCCCGCGGGCCCGTAACGCAGCAGTTTCATGGCCTCGTCCCTCCCCCGGCCCCGCCGGTCTCTCGCGCCGGGCGGGCCGCGCCGCCATCGCCGCGCGCCCCGCCCCTTCCCGCGCGGAGCATCGCGGGCGCGCCCGGGCGTGTCAAGCCGCCGCCGCGCGCGATGATGTAGCGGAGTTTGTGTCGGGTTCTGGGAGGGGGGTACTCCCTGGGTTGTCGAGACCCGGGAAAGGAGCACCCCCCATGCCGCGAACCGCGACGATCGAGAGCCTACCGGAAGCGTTCCGGACGATGAAGGCCATGCGCGCCGAAGGGGTCGAGTGGGACGAGGATTACCGGCGGGCGGGAGCCGACGCGCTGAAGCGGATACTGGAAGGCCGGATGGCCGATCTCGTCGCCGAACATCTCGACGACATGGGCCGGCGCGGTCTCGCCGACCGGCGCAACGGGAGCTGGCCGCGCCGCCTGATGACGGAGTTGGGCGAGATCGAACTGGCCATCCCGCGCACCCGGACCTTCAGCCCGCTCGGCGCGATCCGCGCCTACGCGCGACGGGCCCCGCGGATCGACCGGCTGATCCTGGCCTGCTTCGTGCTCGGCCTCTCGACCCGCAAGGTGGCGGCCGCGCTGGTTCCGATCCTGGGACGGCGCGTCTCCCCTTCCTCCGTCAGCCGCGTCGCCAAGGCGCTCGACGGCCATGTCGCCGCCTTCCACCGCCGCAAGCTCGCCGACGCCTGGCGCGTCCTCGTGCTCGATGGCGTCTTCCTCGCCCGCAAGACCGGCGCCGGAGCCGTCCGGCGGCCAGTGCCGGGCGCGCTCGGCCTGCGTCCCGACGGCAAGAAGGAGATCGTCGACTACCGCCTGGCGCGCGGCGAAAGCTTCGAGGAATGGGAGGCGTTTCTCTGCGATCTCCAGCGCCGGGGCCTGAGCGGCGAACGGCTGGAGATGGTCTGCTCCGATGGCGGCAAGGGGCTGGCGCGCGCCTTGGACATGGTCTGGCCGCGCGTCCCGGTCCAGCGCTGCTGGGCCCACAAGATCCGCAATGTCCTCGACAAACTCCGCAAGGCCGACCGGCCCGCCGCCAAGGACGGCTTGCGCCGGATCATGCGCGCCGACACGCTCCCCCAGGCCCGCGCCGCCGCGAGGCGCTTCGCCGACGACTGGCGGGACGCCTGTCCCGCCGCCGTCGCCTGCCTGCGCGACGACCTCGACGATCTGCTCGCCTGCTTCCGCTACAAAACTCCCGCCGAGCGCCGCGCCGTGCGAACCACCAACGCCATCGAGCGCCGCTTCCGGGAAGTCCGCCGCCGAACCCGCCCCATGGGCGTCCTCAACGATCGCGCCTCGACCGAGCGCATCCTCTTCGCCGTCTTCGCGCACGAAAACCAAAACCAGGGAGTCCCAACCCTCCTCCCACTGACACAAAACTCTTGACGCTACCCCGCGCGCCGGCGCGGGCGGAACGCGCTATAACGGGCGGGCCGGCGGAAAAGGCGGGGCGGGACCGGGATGGGCGGCGATCGCGTCATCGACGGCTATTGCGAGCGGGTCGGGACCGCGCCGGAGTTCTGGGGCGAGCCGCTAAACGCGGCCACCAACCTCGCCTTCGTCGCGGCCGCCGCGTGGGGGCTGGCGCTCGCCCGGCGCGGCGGGCGGACCGATCCCGCCGGCGCGGCGCTGGCGGCGAGCGTGCTGGCCATCGGGATCGGCTCCTTCCTGTTCCACACGCTGGCCACGCCCTGGGCCGCGGCGGCGGACGTTATCGCGATCCAGGTCTTCATCCTGCTCTACTTCGCGGTCGTGCTGCGGCGCGCCCACGGGCTTTCCCGGCCCTGGGCGGCCGCCGGCGCGCTCGCCTTCGTCCCCGCCGCCGCGCTGCTGGGCCGCCTGTTGCGCGACACATGGCTCGGCGGCGCGAACGCCGGCTACATCGCCGCGCTGGCGCTGATGGCGGGGAACGCGGCGGTCCTCGGCGCGCGCGGCCACCGGCTCGCGGGCTGGCTGCTGGCGGGCGCGGGCCTGTTCGCGGCCTCGCTCGCGCTCCGCATCCTCGACGAGCGGGCCTGCGCCGCCTTCCCCTGGGGCACGCATTTCGCGTGGCACATCCTGAACGGCGCGGTGCTGGCCCTGCTGCTGACGGGCCTCGCGCGCCATGGCGGGCCGGCGCGGAACCGGGGTTAGGCGGGCGTCAGGCGGGCGCCGCGGCGGGGCCGAAGCGGCGCGCCCCCTCCCCCAGGACCCAGTCCGCCATCGTCTGGCAGCGCCGCATCAGGCGGGGCTCGTCCGGGCCGTAATCGGCGACGGCGTTGTGCATGGTCCGCAGGTTGTCCCAGGCCAGCACATCGCCCTCCGTCCAGCGATGGACCGACTTGAAGCGGTCCTGGACCTGGTGGGCGAACAGGAGGGCGAGGATTTCCGCGCTTTCCGCCTCCCCCGCGCCGTCCACCCTCGTCGCGTAGCCGACATTGCAGTAGAGCGCGGTCCGCCCCGAAAGCGGGTGCGCCAACGCGATGGGGTGGGAGACCGGCGGCCTGGCCGCGCGCCGCGCCGGCGTCAGCGGCTCGCGGCGCGAGCCGGGCATGGCGACCATCCGCGACCAGAACTTGTCGAAATCGTGCGTCGCCGTGCGGCCCCGGACCCGCGCCTTCGCGGCCTCCGGCAGCGCGTCCCAGGCCGCCGCCATGTCGAGGAACTCGGTCGCGCCCAGCGGCGCCCCGTTCCGCCGGGGCACATGGATCGCGTGCAGCACGTTGAGGAAGGCCGGCACGGCCGAATACGACATGTCGGTGTGCCAGTCCTGCCCCGCGTCGGCGAGGCCGATCGGCGCGCCGTCCTCGACGATGTTGGACAGGACCATGATCTCCGGGTGGCCGGGAACGGTGTAGCGGCCGGCGGCGACATTCACCTCCAGCGAGCCGAAGCGCGCGGCGAACGCCTTGTGCGCCTCCGGCGACAGGTCCTGGCCGGGGAAATGGAGCACGGCATGGTCGGCGAAGGCGCGCAGGATCGCCTCGAAAGCGGCGTCGGACAGCGGTTCGGCAAGGTCGATCCCCTCGACCCGGCAGCCGAGGCCGCGCGCGTTCGGGACGATCTCCATGGCGGCGCGCCCCGCCGCTTCAGGACTTCGCCGGCCGCGCCCCGTGCGAGCGCGCCGGCGTGCCGGGATAGAGCGAGAAATGCGTGTGCGCGCACAGCCACGGCGCGCCGGCCGCGGCGCGGGAGAGGATCGCCGTGGTGCGGCCCGGCCGGTCGAACCGGCTCCCGTCCTCTCGGTAGCCCGTGGAGCTCCACACCGCGACCAGGAAGGCCATGAGCCGGTCCGGCGAGACGCCGATCCGCATCGTGTCGAAATCCCAGGCGAAATCCCCGATCGCCGGCCAGACCGCGCGCCACTGGCCGCGCTCCAGCGCGTCCAGCCCCTCGACCACGCCCATATGCGTGCCGAAGGAGGCGACATTCCCGGCGAACAGCGCGCGGGCCGGCGCGAAATCGACCTCGCGCACGCACGGCTCCCACGCCGCCAGCCACGCCCGGACCGAGGCGGCGTCCTCCGCCGCCGGACTCCAGTCGAACTCCACGGAACCGCCTCCCCGCCGCCGCGCGCCGTTCCCCTATACAGGCGCCCGGCGCGCCGGGGCAAGGCGGCGCGGCCGCGCCGGCGGGGTTGCGCGGGGGGCTGGCGCGGCCTATGTCGGGGCGGCCCGGATCGGGGCGGGGCGGCGGCGGAGCGGGCATGGACGCGAACGGGGATTTCGACCTTCTGGACGGGCTGGTCGCCGGGGCGCTGCGCGCCGGCGCCGACGCGGCCGACGCCGCGCATGTCGAAAGCCGGTCGCTGTCGGCGGCGCGGCGGCTGGGCAAGCCGGAGGCGCTGGAGCGCGCGGAGTCGCGCGACCTCGGCCTGCGCGTGCTGGTGGGCCGCCGCCAGGCGGTCGTCTCCTCCACCGACCTTTCGCCCGAAGCGCTGGACGAACTGGTCGAGCGCGCGGTGGCGATGGCGCGCGTCGCGCCGGAGGACCCCTTCGCCGGCCTCGCCGAACCGGGCGAGACCGCGCGGCGCATCCCCGAAATCGACATGTTCGACCCCTCCGAGCCGTCGCCCGAACGCCTCGCCGACCGCGCGGCGGCGGCCGAGGACGCCGCGCTCGCCGTCGCCGGCGTCACCAATTCGGAGGGCGGCGAGGCGGCCTGGTCGGCGAACCGGGTCGCGCTCCTCGCCAGCAACGGGTTCCGCGGCGCCTACCGCCGCTCCAGCCATTCGGTGAGCGCCGTCGCCCTAGCCGGCGAGGGCCAGGGCATGGAGCGGGACTACGAGTATTCGACCGCGACGCACGAGGCCGACCTGGAGGACGCCGCCGCCATCGGCCGCGAGGCCGGCGAGCGCGCGGCGCGCCGCCTCGGTCCGCGCCGCCCGGCCAGCGCCGCCGTCCCGGTGGTCTACGGCCCCCGCGTCTCCGGCGGCCTGGTCGGCCATCTCGCGGCCGCGCTGAACGGCGCGTCGGTCGCGCGCGGCGTGAGCTTCCTGAAGGACAGGATGGACACGGCCCTGTTCGCGCCGGGGATCGCCGTGACGGACGATCCGCTCCGCCCGCGCGGGCGCCGCTCGCGGCCCTTCGACGCGGAGGGGATCGCGACCGCCCGCCGCGCCCTGGTCGAGGACGGGCATGTCCGCTCCTGGCTGCTCGACCTCGCGACGGCGCGCCAGCTGGGGCTGGCGACGCTGGGCCACGCCGCGCGCGCGCCGGGCGGCGTGCCCTCGCCGGCCGCCTCCAACCTTTGCCTTGCCGCCGGAACGGTTTCGCCGGCGGAGCTGATGTCCGACATAAAGTCCGGCCTCTACATCACTGAACTCATGGGCGCGAGCGTCAACATGGCGACCGGCGACTACAGCCGGGGCGCGGGCGGGTTCTGGATCGAGAACGGGGAGATCGCCTGGCCGGTCAGCGACATCACCGTCGCCGGCAACCTGCTCGACATGTACGCCCGGCTGGTTCCCGCCGACGACCTCGAATTCAGGCGCGGGATCGACGCGCCGACGGTCCGGATCGACGGCATGACGGTGGCCGGCCCCGGCGGCTGACGCGCGGCCCGGCGCCGCGGCGGCTCACACGCCGGCGTATTCGCGATACCACGCGACGAAGCGGGGGATGCCGGCCTCGATGGGGGTTTCGGGCGCGAAGCCGAGGTCGCGCGCGCTGTCGGCGATGTCGGCGCGGGTTTCCGGCATGTCGCCCGGCCGGGCGGGCTGGAAGTCGATCCCGGCGCGCCGGCCGCACGCCGCCTCGATAACGCGGATGTAGTCCATCAGCGCCACCGGCCGGTCGTTGCCGAGGTTGTAGAGGCGGTGCGGCGCGCCGGCCTCGCCCTCCCCGTCGCCCGGCGGCCGGTCGAGCGCGGCGACGACGCCGGAGGCGATGTCGTCGATCCAGGTGAAGTCCCGCCGGGCGCGGCCCCGGTCGAACACCGGGATCGGCTCCCCGGCGAGGATGCGGCTCGTAAAGATCCACGGCGACATGTCGGGCCGCCCCCAGGGGCCGTACACCGTGAAGAACCGCAGCCCGGTCGAGGGGACGCGGTAGAGGTGCGCGTAGGATTGCGCCATCGTCTCGCACGCCTTCTTGGTCGCGCCGTAAAAGGACACGGGGCTGTCCGTCCGGTGCGCCGGCGCGAACGGGACCTCCCGGTTCGCGCCGTAGACCGAGGAGGAGCTCGCGTACACGAAGCTCCGGCAGCCGCCCGGCCGGCCCGCGAGCGCCCGGCAGAACTCCATCAGGGAAAGCTGGCCCGCGAGATTGGCCGAGAGGTAGTCCCAGGGGCGTTCGATCGAATGGCGCACGCCGGCCTGCGCGCCGAGATGGATCACGCGGTCGATCCCCGGATGGCGCGCCGCGACGCCGGCCATCGCGGCGGGGTCCGCGAAGTCCAGCCGCTCGAAGGCGAAGCCCGGCGCGCCGTCGAGCGTCGCCAGACGGGCGCGTTTCAGGGCCGGGTCGTAATAGGGGTTCAGGTTGTCGATCCCCACCACCGCCTCGCCCCGGTCGAGCAGGCGGCGGGCGACATGCATCCCGATGAAGCCGGCGGCTCCGGTAACGAGGATCGGCATCGGCGGCTCCGGGCGGCGGCGGGCGCGCCGGTTATGCCGGATCGCGGCGCGCCGCGAAAGCCGGGACGCCCCCGCCGGCGGGCGCCGCTACCAGATAATGGCGCCGCGCAGCATCAGGCCGTGCTCCGCCGCGTCGCCGCCGGCGCCCTCGCGCCGGGCGCCTTCGAGGCTCAGGCTCGCCGACGGCGCCGCGCGCCAGCGCGCGCCCAGCCGCAGCGACCGCGCGCGCTCGCCCGCGAACCCAAGCTCCGCGTAGGGCGTCACCACCCCCAGGCCGCCCGGCGCGGCGAGGCCGTAGCCGATCCGCGCGTCCATCCGCCCGGCCGCGCGCTGGGCCAGCGACGGCGCCGCGCCGGCAAGGCCGCTCTCCCACAGCCGCCGCGCGCCGCTCGCCGTCCGCCCCCAGGACGGCCGCAGGCGCAGCGAAAGGCCCCGCCCCTCCCGGCCGGGATCGAGCCGCACCGAGCCGCTCACGCCCGTCTCCTCGGAGTCGCCGCCATGGCCGAGCAGGGTCCGCACCCGCCCCTCGACCGTCAGCCCGGACGAAGCGTCGGAATAGCGCAGCCCGCCCCCGGCCTCGACGCCGCCGCCGGTCTCGCCGTCGCCGCCGTCGCGCCGCATCCCGATCTCGACCGACGGCGCCAGCGTCGCCCCCGAGGCGAGCTTGCGGGAATGCGACCCCTCCAGCGCCAGCCGGTGGCGGCTCACATTCATGGACCCGCTCCGAAGGGTTTCCGAACCCTCGATCTCGGCCCGCGCGAACGCCGTCTCGGCCTTGAGCGCGAGTTCCGTCGTCCCGCCCGGGATCGCCCGGTCGCTGGACAGCAGGGTCCCGCCCGCGCCCGCCGCGAACATGCGCTGCGTCAGGTCGCTCGCCTCGGCGCCGTTCGAATCCGCGATCTCGACCTCGCCCGTCCCCCAGCCGGCCGCGGCCCACAGCGTCACGCCGCCCGGCGCCCAGCCGACATAGGGGTTGACGCTCGTAAGCCCCGTCGAGAGCTTGCCCTCCAGGGCGTTGGCGTCGGTGTAGTCCACCCGCCCGCGTCCGTGCGCCACCGACAGCCCCGCCAGCAGGTCCGCGCCCAGCCCGGCGTCGATGCCGATGCTGCCGCCCGTCACAGCGCCGTCGTAGGCGATGCTCCCGCCGCTTCCGCCGGAGAGGCTCCGGTAGTCGCCGCTGCCCCACAGCGTCAGGTTTCCGAGCGGGCCGCTTCCTCCGCCGCCCGCCGCCTGGAAGGGCAGGACGAAGGACGAGTCCGCGAGGAGGCGGCCGGGATCGAACGCGCCGTCCCCCAGCGCCCCCCGGCCCGCCATCAGCAGTTCGGGCAGCGTGGAGGCGCCGGCGAGGCTGGCCTCCCGCTCCGCCGGCGCGCCGGAGGCCGCTTGCCGGACGCGGCCCGAAATGGCGTCCACCGCGCTCGCCATCGTCGCCCGCAGCACCTGCGGCAGCACGGTCTCGACGACCGCGTTCCGGCTCGCCGCGACGACATTGGGCGAGGACGGGTAGAACCCGGACTGCACGATGAAGCTGTAGGGGACTTCCCCTCCGTCCGGGCGCCGGAACTTGCCCTCGAACGCGCGGGCGTAGCCGATCTTGAGGACCTCGGCGTCGGTGTCGTCGTCGGGGTTGTCGAAGCGGTATTGCAGGAAGCCGCCCTCCGGGCCGCTTTCCGCGGCGGCGACGATCCGCTCCCAGATAAGCTCCCCGGTGTCGGGATCGCGGGAAATCCCCGGCGGCCGCAGCATCAACCGGTTCGGAAAACCCGCGTGGAAAAGAATAACGTTGGAGATGCGGTCCGTCAGGCTCAGGTACACCGGGCCGTGCCTCCATGGCCCGTTCGGGTCCGTCATCGCCAGCGTGATTTTCGTGTAACCGGCCACGCCGCCGGATTGCGAGAGGTCGACGATGTATTTCCCCGCTTCCGTGACGAAGGCCTTCAGGGTCGCCCGGTCCACCACGTCCCTGGCGGTCACGGCCGGTTCGGCGTGGTCGATCCGTTCCTCGGCCAGGTGCGACGGGCCGAGGTCGAACCCCGCGAGCAGCAAAATCGGAAGCCCCAGGGTCGCCGACACGTAGACCGTGGCGTGGCCGGAGGCGCCCGGCAGGCCCGCGTCGAAGGCGGCATCCGGCTCTTGCGCGAGCGTGGCCATGATGGCGGCGCCGGCGGCCACGGCGACGGCGGGATCGGGAGAGGCCAGGTCGGCGAGGACGGCCGGGGGGACGCCCAGGCGGGAAAGGATCGTCGCGTAGATCCGGGGGTCGAGCAGCTTGCCCGACAGCGACATGTCCTTCGCGTGGATGAACACCCTGCCGTCGGGCGTCAGTTGCACGAGATAGGTGGAGCCGGAGCGCCAGGCGCTCCCCTCATGCCTGACGAGGCATCCGACGTAAGACTGTTTCGCCAGATCTTCGCCTTGCCCGTAATAGCTCCTGAGCCGGTCCCTGCTGGACAGCGCGAAGTCCTTCAGGCTGGCGGCGCCGTCCTCCACCTGTCGCGCCGTCACGGAGGGGCCGGCGGGCGGCGTCAAGCCGGGCGGGAGCGGGCAGGCCGCGTTCGCCTGGGCCGAGGCGCGGTCCGCGCCAGACCAGACCCCGGCCAGCGCCAGCAGGCCCGCCGCGAGGAACGAGAACATACGGATCGAGCGTGTTCCGTGCTTCATCGCGAAATCCCCCGGTCGCGGCGGGTCGGGCGAACGATGTTCCCGGCCCCGATTGTGTCGCGGAAAGTTTCGCACGCGAGGGTGCGGGCGCGCAACAGGCGCGGGAAGACTTTCGCGCGCGCGCCGAGCGGCGCCGCGGACGCGCCGCCGGCCCGGCCGTTCGCTGGCATTCCGCGCCCTGGCCGCCGGCCCGAGTTGCCGTTCCGGGCGCTTCGTCCTATGTTGGGGGAAAGGCCCGCGCCGCCCGCGGGCGAAAAGGTCCGCGCCCGCCCGGTTCCGGGAGGCGCGGCGGGAGATCGGGATGACGCTCGCCGCCGTGACGCTCGACGACAAGTACGCCCTCGAATCGGGGCGCGTCTACCTTACCGGCGTGCAGGCGCTGGTGCGGCTGCCGATGGTCCAGCGCCAGAGGGACGCCGCCGCCGGCCTGGACACCGGCTGTTTCATATCGGGCTACCGCGGCTCGCCGGTCGGCGGATACGACCAGCAACTCTGGCGCGCCCGCAAGTTCCTGAAGAGCAACCGCATCCACTTCCAGCCCGGCGTCAACGAGGACCTGGCGGCGACCGCGATCTGGGGCAGCCAGCAGGCCAGCCTGTTCCCCGACGCCCGGCACGACGGCGTGTTCGCGATCTGGTACGGCAAGGGTCCGGGCGTGGACCGCTGCGGCGACGTCTTCAAGCACGGCAACATGGCCGGGCCGTCGCCCAATGGCGGCGTGCTGCTGGTCGCCGGCGACGACCACGCGGCCAAATCCTCCACCGTGCCGCACCAGAGCGAATACGCCTTCGTGGACGCCAGCATCCCGGTGCTGAACCCGGCGGGGGTCCAGGAAATCCTCGATTACGGCCTGCTCGGCTTCGCCATGTCGCGCTTCGCCGGCTGCTGGACGGCGTTCAAGACCACGGCCGAGAACATGGACAGTTCGGCCTCGATCTCGGTCGATCCCGGCCGGCTGGACATCGCCGCGCCGGCGTTCGACATGCCCCCCGGCGGCTTGCACATCCGCTGGCCGGACGACTGGATGGAGCAGGAGCGCCGGCTGCGCCTGCACAAGCTCCCCGCCGCCCGCGCCTTCGCCCGCGCCAACGGCCTCGACCGGATCGTCATCGACGGGCCGCGCGCGCGGCTCGGCGTCGCGACGACCGGCAAGTCCTACCTCGACACGCGCCAGGCGCTCGACGACCTCGGCATCGGCGAGGCGGAGGCGGCCGCCATCGGGCTCAGGCTCTACAAGGTGGGGATGCCGTGGCCGCTGGAGCCCGAGGGCGCGCGCGGTTTCGCCCGGGGCCTGGAGGAAATCCTCGTCGTCGAGGAGAAGCGCGGCCTGGTCGAGGGGCAGTTGAAGGAGCAGCTCTACAACGCCCCGGCCGAGGGCCGGCCGCGCGTGGTCGGCAAGTTCGACGAGGCGGGCGCGGCGCTGCAATCCTCGACCGGGGAGCTGACCCCGGCGGCGATCGCCCGCGTCCTCGCCGCCCGGATCGCGCGCTTCCACGACAGCCCGAAAATCCGCGAGCGGCTGCGCGCCCTCGACGCGGCCGAGGCGGCGTTCCGGCCGGCCGGGACGGATTTCGCGCGCACGCCCTATTTCTGCTCCGGCTGCCCGCACAACACCTCCACCCGCGTGCCCGAGGGCAGCCGGGCGACCGCCGGCATCGGCTGCCACTTCATGTCGGTGTGGATGGACCGCAACACCGAGACCTACACGCATATGGGCGGCGAGGGCGCGCCGTGGATCGGCCAGGCCCCGTTCAGCACGACGAAGCATGTTTTCGCCAATCTCGGCGACGGCACCTACACCCATTCCGGCCTGCTGGCGATCCGCGCGGCGGCGGCGGCGGGCGTGAACATCACCTACAAGATCCTCTTCAACGACGCCGTGGCGATGACCGGCGGCCAGCCCGCCGACGGCGGCTTCACCGTGCCCGAAATCGCCGCCCAGGTCGCCGCCGAGGGGGCGCGGGAGGTGCGGATCGTCACCGACCAGCCGGACAAGTACCCGATCGGGACCGAATGGCCGAAGGGCGCGCGGGTCCACCACCGCGACGAACTCGACGAGGTGCAGCGCGAACTGCGCGAGGTCGAGGGGCTGACCGCGCTGATCTACGACCAGACCTGCGCCGCCGAGAAACGCCGCCGGCGCAAGCGCGGGACCATGGTCGACCCGCCGAAGCGGATTTTCATCAACGAGGCCGTGTGCGAGGGCTGCGGCGATTGCGGCGTGGCGTCGAACTGCGTGTCCGTCGCGCCGGTCGAGACCGAGTACGGCCGCAAGCGCGCCATCGACCAGTCGGCCTGCAACAAGGACTATTCCTGCGCCAAGGGCTTCTGCCCCAGCTTCGTCAACGTGATCGGCGGGACGCCGCGCAAGACGCGGGCGGGCGGCGCCGGCCCGGACCTGTTCGAGGCCCTGCCCGCGCCGGACCGGCCCGCGCTCGACCGGCCCTACGACATCCTGGTCACCGGCATCGGCGGCACCGGCGTGGTGACGATCGGCGCGCTGATCGGCATGGCGGCGCATCTCGAGGGCAAGGGCGTCACCGTGCTCGACATGACCGGCCTCGCCCAGAAGGGCGGCGCGGTGATCAGCCATATCCGCGTCGCGGAGCGCCAGGAGGACCTGCACGCGGTGCGGATCGCCGCCGGCGGCGCGCGCCTGCTGCTGGCCTGCGACATGGCGACGGCGGCCGGCGAGCAGGGCCTGTCCCGCGTCTCGCGCGCCGAGACCACGGCCATCGTCAACACGCGCGAGACCATGATCGGCGCGTTCACCCGCGACCCGGACCTCGCCTTCCCCGGCGACATCTTCCGCGACGCCATCCGCGCGGCGGCCGGCGGCAACTCGACCCATTTCGTGGACGCCAGCCGGATCGCCACGCAACTGCTCGGCGACAGCATCGCCAGCAACCTGTTCATGCTCGGCTACGCGATCCAGAAGGGGCATGTGCCGCTGTCGCTGGAGGCGGTGGAGCGGGCGGTCGAACTGAACGCGGTGGCGGTGGACTTCAACAAGCAGGCCCTGATGTGGGGCCGGCGCGCCGCCCACGACCTCGACGCGGTGGAGAAGCGCGCCGCCCCGCCGGCGGCCGAACCGCCGCGGCGCGAAATCTCCCGCACGCTGGAGGAGGCGATCGAAAAGCGCGTCGCCTACCTGACAGCCTACCAGGACCGGGCCTATGCCGAGCGCTATCTCGGACTGGTCCGCGAGGTCGAGGCGGCGGAGGCGAACCGGACGCCCGGCCTCGACGGGCTGGCCGACGCGGTCGCCCGCTACGCCTTCAAGCTGATGGCCTACAAGGACGAGTACGAGGTGGCGCGGCTGTTCTCCGACGGCGGGTTCCGCCGCCGGTTGGAGGAACAGTTCGAGGGCGACTACCGGATCGAGTTCAACCTCGCCCCGCCGCTGTTCTCCCGGCGCGACCCCGAAACCGGCCATTTGCGCAAGCGGACCTACGGCGCCTGGACGATGGCGGCGTTCCGCCTGCTGGCCTCCCTGAAGGGGCTGCGCGGCACGGCGTTCGACATTTTCGGCAAGACCGCCGAACGCCGGACGGAGCGCCGCCTGGTCGAGGAGTATTTCGCCCGGATGCGGGAGGTCGCGGCGAAGCTCGACCGCGAGAACCATGGCGCGGCGGTCGAACTGGCGCGCGTGCCGGAATATATCCGCGGCTTCGGGCATGTGAAGGAGCGCCACATCGCCGAGGCCAGGTCCCGCGAGGCCCAGGCGCTGGCCGCCTTCCGCGACCCGGCGGCGGCCCGGCTCGCCGCCGAGTAGGGGCGGGCCCGGCCGTCGGGGCCGTCGTCGCGGACGGGCGGCGGGCGCGAATGGCCGAGGCGCGGCCGAGGCGGCGGTTCGGCATGGTCTTGTGGGGCCTCGCGGCCGTTCTGGCCCTCTATGTGCTCCCGCCCGCGCTGGGCTTCGCCTTCTTCGCCATGAAGGAATCGGCCCACTGGAGCGCGGCGAGGCGCGATTCGAGCGGCCAGGCGCCCGACCCGGCGGCGACGCGCGAGGCGGTCGTCCAGGTTTACGCCGCCCGCGCCTGGGGCTGGCGGCGCGCCTTCGGCGTGCATAGCTGGATCGCGGCCAAGCGGCGTGGGGCCGCCGGCTACGACCGCCACGAGGTGATCGGCTGGGGCGTGCGTTACGGGCGCGAGGCGGTGCGCTCCGGCCCCGGCATCCCGGACGGCCACTGGTTCGGCGCGCGGCCGGCGCTGCTGGCCGAACTGCGCGGCCCGGCCGCCGAGGCGGCGATCGGCGGGATCGAGCGGGCGGCGGCGCGCTATCCCCACCGCGACCGCTACGCCGCCTGGCCCGGCCCGAACAGCAACACCTTCACCGCCTTCGTCCTGCGCGCGGTCCCGGAGTTGCGGGCCGACCTGCCGCCGACGGCGGTGGGCAAGGACTACCTTCCCGAGGGCCGGGTTTTCGCGCGGGCGCCGAGCGGGACCGGGTTCCAGGTCTCGCTCCGCGGCCTCGCCGGGGCGATGCTGGCGCTGGACGAGGGGATCGAGGTCAACCTGCTCGGCCTCGTCGTCGGCCTCGACCTCGCCCCGCCGGCCCTGAAACTGCCCGGCGTCGGCCGGATCGGGTGGCGGTAGGGCGGCGAACGGGCCGCGCGCCCCTCCCCCCGTCCTTACACGCCCTTCAGCTCGACGCCGTTGCCTTCCGGGTCCGTCGTGTAGATCGACGGGCCCTCGCCCTCCGCGCCGTAGCGGAGCACCGCCTCGCCCGCCTCATGGCCGTGCGCGGCCAGGCGCGCGCGGATCGCCTCGGCGTCGAAGGGCGAGACCTTGATGGCGATGTGGTCGACGTTCCGCCCCTCCGCGCCCGGCCCGGCCCCGCCGGCGGCGCCCAGCTTCCCGTCCAGCGCCACCAGGTCGATCATCGAGGCGCCCGCGCGGAGGTGGTACAGGCCCAGCGGCTCGTTGTGGCGCGCGAGTTCGCAGCCCAGCACGCCGCAATAGAACGCCATGACTCGATCCGGGTCGCGCACCCGCAGCACCACATGGTCGAGGCCCCGGAGGGCGAATCCCGGTCCGGCCATCGCATCCCTCCCCTTGCGCGTTTCCGCCCGAAGTCTAGCCGAAACGCCCGAGGAAGCGGACCAGCCTTTGCGTCCGCGCGCCGAACAGCGCTTCGGTGTAGAAACTCCCGGCGGCGCGCTTGTTCGCCTCGCCCAGCGTCGGGTAGGGCAGGATCGCCGAGGCCACCGCGCCGATGCCGAGCCGCTTCTGGATCGCCAGGCACCAGATCTGCGCCAGTTCCCCGGCGTGGGGCGCGAGGATCGAGGCGCCGAGGACGCGGCCCCGCCGCGTCGTCGCGACCTTGACCAGACCGCCGGTCTCGCGCTCCGCCTGGGCGCGGTCGTTCTCCGCCAGCGGCCAGCGCGAGACGCGGATGTCGTCCCGCCCGGCGCGCGCCTCCGCCTCCGTCAGGCCGACCTGGGCGAGTTCCGGGTCGCAATAGGTGACCCACGGCACGGCGCGCGCGTCCACCCGCGCCGGCAGGCGGAACAGCGCGCTCCTGAGCACGAGTCCGGCGTGGTAGCCGGCCATGTGGGTGAAAAGGTACGGCCCCGCCGCGTCGCCGATGGCGTAGACCCGGCGGTTGGCCGTCCTGAGCGCGCGGTCCACGACGACCCCGCCGCGCCCGGCCTCGATCCCGGCGGCGTCGAGGCCGAGATCGTCCAGCGCCGGCGTGCGGCCGGCCGCGACCAGCAGGTGGCTGCCGGAAACCTCGCGCTCCGTCCCGTCCGCGGCCGTCGCGGCGACCGAGACCCCGCCCCCTTCCGGCCAGGAGACGGAGCGGGCGCGGGTGTGCTCCAGCAGCGCGATCCCCTTCCCCGCGAGGCGCTCGCGCAGCAGGCCGACGAGTTCGGGGTCGTCGCGCGGCAGGATGCCCGCCATCTCCACCACCGTGACCCGCGAGCCGAGGTCGCGGAAGGCCGTGGCCATCTCGATCCCGATCGGCCCGCCGCCGATCACGACCAGGTGTTCCGGCAGCGCCTCGACATCGAAGACGGTCTCGTTGGTGAGGTACGGCCCGTCCGCCAGCCCCGGCACCGGCGGGACCATCGGCCGCGAGCCGGTGGCGATGACGATCCGGCGCGCCCGCACGCGCACGCCGCCGCCCTCGACCTCGCGCGGCCCGGCGAAACGCGCCCGCGCCGGCACCACCCGGACGCCCAGCCCCTCGAACCGCTCGACCGAGTCGTTCGGCGCGATCGCCGCGATGACGCCCCGCACATGCGCCTTCACGGCCTCGAAATCGACCCGGCCCGGCTCGGAGAGGACGCCGAACCGCGCGTCGGCGCGCTGGCGCGCCCGCGCCTTGCCGGCGGCGAGCAGCGCCTTCGAGGGCACGCAGCCGTGGTTGAGGCAGTCCCCGCCCATCTCGGCGGCCTCGAACAGGGCGACGGTCGCGCCCATCTGGGCCGCGCCCGCGGCGACGCTCAACCCGCCGGAGCCGCCGCCGATCACGCAGATATCGACATTCGCGCGCTCCATCGCCGCCCCCGTTTTCCGTTCCGGGGGACGGCCCCGGACCCGGGCGCGCGGCGTTGACTTGCCGGCGCCGGCCCGATATATACCCCGCGCGCCCGCCGGGGCGGGCGGAAATCCTGCATACGGGGTCGTCACCGTGAAACGGACTTATCAACCGAGCGTCCTGGTGCGCAAGCGCCGGCACGGCTTCCGCGCCCGCATGGCCACCGTCGGCGGCCGCCGCGTGCTGAAGGCGCGCCGCGCGAAGGGACGGGCCAAGCTGTCGGCCTGAACCGGGCGCGGCAAGCGGGGCGGGGCGCCCGTCCCGCCCGGCCATCGCGCGACGGGGTATCCATGCGAAGCAACGCCAGCGCGCCCCTCGGACGCCTGACCGGACGGCCCGACTTCGTCCGGATGACGCGGCACGCCCGCAAGGCGGCGATGCCCGGCCTGGTCCTGCAGGCCGCGCCGACGCCGGCCGGAACGGAGGACGGCGCCGCCGGGCCGCGCGTCGGCTTCACCGCGAGCAAGAAGGTCGGCAACGCCGTCGCGCGGAACCGGGCGCGGCGGCGCCTCAAGGCCGCCGCGCGCGATGTGCTGGCCGAACGGGCCGGGGAACGGATGGACTATGTGCTGATCGCGCGCGCCGGCACCGCCGGGCGCCCCTACGACGACTTGCTGGCGGACCTGCGCGCCTGTATCGAGCGGACCGCGCGCGTCCGGGAGGCCGCGCGATGACGCGCCGGCGCGTCGAGGCGGCGCTGGCCTGGCTGCTGAAGGCGCCGATCCACGCCTACCGGCTCACATTCTCGGCCTTCCTGGGGCACTCCTGCCGCTACCGGCCGACCTGTTCGGAATACGCGCTGGAGGCGATCGACGCGCACGGCCCGGCCGCCGGCGCCTGGCTCGCGCTCCGCCGGCTGGCGCGCTGCCATCCCTGGGGCGGCGCCGGCCACGATCCCGTTCCGCCGCCGCGCCGGGACGGCGGCGCGGGCGGCCTCGGAAGGTCCGGCGCATGAGCGACCAGAGGAACATGCTGGTCGCCATCGCGCTGTCGCTGGCGATCCTGCTCGGCTTCCAGTTCCTGTACGAGTTCCCCAGGATGGAGCGGGAGCGGGAGCTGCAGGCCGAGCGCGAGGCGCAGCAGGCGGCGGTCGATCCGGCCACGCCGCGCCCCGGCGACGCGCCCGCCGCCCCGGCCCCGTCGGACGGCGTCTCCGCGCCCGGCGCCCCCTCGGCCGCGATCGCCGCCGAGCGGCGCGGCGAGGCGTTGCGGGCGTCGCCCCGGATCGCCATCGACACGCCGACCCTGCGCGGCTCCATCTCGCTGCGCGGCGGGCGGATCGACGACCTCGTGCTGACGAACTACCATGAGACGACGGACGCCGACTCCGAACTGATCCGCCTGTTCAGCCCGGCCGGCGCGCCGAAGCCGTATTACGCCGAGTTCGGCTGGGTCGGCGCCGCCGCCGGGACCGCGCCGCCGACGCCGGAGACGCTGTGGACGGCCGACCGCTCGACACTCACGCCCGAAACCCCGGTCACGCTGGCCTGGGAGAACGGGGAGGGCCTCGCCTTCGAGCGGACCTACGCGATCGACGACGGCTACATGGTCGCCGTGACGCAGCGGGTGCGCAATTCGGGCGCCGCGGAGGTGGGGCTGTTCCCTTACGGGCTGGTGGCGCGCGGCGGCACGCCGGACACGCTCGGCTTCTACATCCTGCACGAGGGGCCGCTCGGCGTGTTCGACGGCACGCTGAAGGAGATCGACTACGACGACATGCAGGACGATCCCCGGATGGAGGAGTTGTCCACCGGCGGCTGGATCGGCATCACCGACAAATACTGGCTGGCGGCGCTGGTCCCGGACCAGGACGCGCGCCAGACCTACCGCTTCGTCCACTCCATCCGCGACAACGACGACCGCTACCAGGTGGACTACCTGGGCGGCGAGACGCGGATCGCGCCCGGCGGCTCGATCGAGGCGGTCAACCGGCTGTTCGCCGGCGCCAAGGAAGTCAAGCTGCTGGACGCCTACAGCGAGGGGCTGGGCATCGCCAATTTCGACCTCGCGGTCGATTTCGGCTGGTTCTATTTCCTTACCAAGCCGTTCTTCTACGTGATTTCCTGGATGTACGGCTTCCTCGGCAATTTCGGCCTGGCGATCCTCGCATTCACCGTTATCGTCAAGGCGGTGTTCTACCCGCTCGCCAACAAGTCCTACCGCTCGATGGCGAAGATGCGCGAGCTGACGCCCAAGCTGCAGGCGCTGCGCGAGCAGTACGGCGACGACAGGGCGCGCCTCAACCAGGAGATGATGGCGATCTACCGGCAGGAGAAGGTCAACCCGGCCTCGGGCTGCCTGCCGATCCTGGTCCAGATCCCGGTGTTCTTCGCGCTCTACAAGGTGCTGTTCGTCAACATCGAGATGCGGCACGCGCCGTTCTACGGCTGGATCGAGGACCTGTCGGTGGCCGACCCGACCTCGCTGTTCAACGCCTTCGGCCTGGTCCCGTGGGAGCCGCCCTACTTCCTCATGATCGGCGCCTGGCCGGTGTTCATGGGGCTGACCATGTGGCTGCAGCAGCGCCTCAACCCGCAGCCGACCGACCCCGTGCAGGCCAAGATTTTCGCCTTCCTGCCCCTGTTCTTCACCTTCCTGCTCGGCACCTTCCCGGCCGGGCTGGTGATCTACTGGACCTGGAACAACCTGCTCTCGATCGCCCAGCAGAAGCTGATCATGTGGCGCATGGGCGTGAAATAGCCGGCGGACGGGCGGCGGCGGTGTCCGGGGACGCGGAAGGGGCCGGGCTTTCGGCCGAGCGGCTGGAGGCCGGGCGGCGGCTGTTCGCGCGCGAATGCGTCTTCGTCGCCGGGACGGAGACGCTCGACCGGCTCCCGCCGGCGGGCGCGCCGGAGATCGCCTTCGCCGGCCGCTCGAACGTGGGCAAGTCGAGCCTGCTGAACGCGCTGGCCGGCCGCAAGGCGCTGGCGCGCATCTCGAAGACGCCGGGGCGCACGCAACAGCTCAACTTCTTCGACCTCGGCGGGCGGCTGGCGCTGGTGGACCTGCCGGGCTACGGCTACGCTCGCGTGTCGCGCAGCCGGGTCGAGGCGTGGACGCGCGTGCTGAAGGCCTTCCTGCGCGGCCGGGTCCCGCTGCGCCGCGTCTGCCTGCTGGTGGACGCGCGCCACGGCCCGAAGGACCTCGACCGCGAGACGATGGACATGCTGGACGAGGCGGCGGTGGTGTACCAGGCGGTCCTGACCAAGGCCGACAAGCTCAAGCCGGCCGAACTCGCGGCGCGGATCGCGGCGACGGCGCGCGAACTCGAACGCCGCCCGGCGGCCCACCCGGCGATCGCCGCGACCAGCGCCGCCACCGGCGCCGGCATCCCCGAACTCCGCGCCGAACTCGCCGCGCTGGCGCGCCCGTAACGGGGCGCGGTAAGGTGCGGGACCGGGAGGGAGGAGGCGATGGAAGCGAGAGAGGCGGTTCGGACGGCGAAAGCCTACCTTGGAGAGCTTTACGCCGACGAGACCATCGAGAATGTCGGCCTTGAGGAAGTCAAGCGGGACGGAGATTTCTGGCTGATCACGCTTGGGTTCTCGCGGCCATGGGAGCGGACGATCGACTCCGTTCTCAACCCCCCCAAGGTTTTGCGGTCTTACAAGGTTTTGGAGATCGCCGACCCCGACGGCGAAGTGATTTCGATGACGGACCGGCTCCAGCCCGCCGCCCCCTAAGTCGATGATTCCCACCCGCATGTTCATCGACGCCAACCTGCTCGTCCTGCTTGTCGTGGGGGAGACGGGCCGGAACCTGATCGCCAAGCACAAGCGCACCGAAAGCTTCGAGATCGAGGACTTCGAGCGGCTGGTGAGCATTGTCAATTCGATGGACCGGGTGCTGGTGACGCCGAACACGCTCACCGAAACGTCCAACCTGCTGGCCCAGCACGGGGAGCCGGAGCGTTCGAGGTGCTTCGATGTCCTCCGGCTCCTTATCGAAAAGCAGGAGGAGACGGTGGTCGCCAGCGCGGACGCGGCGCGGAATCCCGAGTTTCGGCGGCTCGGCCTGACCGACGCCGTCCTGCTGGAGGCCGTTTCCGCCGAAACGCCCGTGCTAACCGTGGATTTCGACCTCTACCGGGCGGCGGCGGCGAAGGAGCCGGGCGCCGCGTACAACTTCGCCCACGGCCAGTTCCCCTGACTCGCCCGCGGCCGAATCCCCGCCGGCCCCCTTCCCCTTGCGCGCGGGCGGAGCGGCGGCGTAAACACGGCGCGGGCGAACCGGGGGCGGAGACGATGGCGGGGACGGACGCCGAGGCGCGGGCGGAGTGGCTCTCCAGGGCCGGCATTCTCGCCGACGCCCTGCCCTTCATGCGGCGCTACAGCGGGCGCGCCATCGTGGTCAAGTTCGGCGGCCACGCGATGGGCGACCCGGCGCTGTTCGAGTCCTTCGCCTCCGACATGGCGCTGCTGAAGCAGGTCGGGACGAACCCGCTGGTCGTGCACGGCGGCGGGCCGCAGATCGGCCGGATGCTGAAGCGCCTCGCCATCGAGAGCGAGTTCGTCGACGGCCTGCGCGTCACCGACGCGGCGACCGTCGAGATCGTCGAGATGGTGCTCGCCGGCTCGATCAACAAGTCGATCGCCGCCGCGATCAACGCGGCCGGCGGGCGCGCCGTCGGCGTTTCCGGCAAGGACGCCAACCTGATCCGGGCCGAGAAGCTGTCGCGGACGCGCACGGACCCCGAAAGCAACATCGAGCGCGTGCTCGACCTCGGCTTCGTCGGCGAACCCTCGGAGGTGGACACGGGCCTGCTGGAGGCGCTGACCGCCGCCGGGTTCATCCCGGTGATCGCGCCGGTCGGCCTCGGCCCCGACGGGAGGACCTACAACATCAACGCCGACACCGCCGCCGGGGCCATCGCCGGCGCGTCGAACGCGAGCCGGATGCTGATGTTGACGGACGTGGAGGGCGTGCTCGACCGGAGCGGCGCGCTGGTCCCGGAACTGACGGTGGCCGAGGCGCGCGCGCTGATCGCCGACGGGACGGTCTCCGGCGGCATGATCCCGAAGGTCGAGACCTGCGTCGAGGCGGTCGAGCGCGGCGCCGGCGGCGCCGTCATCCTGGACGGCCGCGCGCCCCACGCGGTGCTGCTGGAACTGTTCACGCCCGGCGGCGCCGGCACCATCGTGCGCGCCGGCAAGGCGGCGGACGCATGACGGGCGAGCCACAATGCTGTCGTTCCTGAAACGGCTCGGCCGCGCCGGAAGTCGGCGAGCGCGCGGGCAAGAAACGCTGTTCCACTCCGACTTCGGCGGCCTGTGGATAGATCGCGTCGGGGCGGCCGCCGAGCTCGCCAGGCGGATTGCCGCTGGACAGGTTTCCCCCGAAACCGGCGCGAACATCGGCCGGTTCATGGAAAACGGCTATGTCGTCTTGCCGGGCGCCGTCGCTTCGGCCGCGGCGGACCGGCTGGCGGATATCGTCGCAACGGCCTTCGCCAGGGGCGACCGGCGATTGCGCTATCAGACCGACGGTTCCCGGACACTTGTCCTGAAAACAGGCGACAACGCGCGCGGCGCCCGTATCGTCGAGGCTCACACGGTCCTGCCGGAGGCGCGTGAAGTCTTGTCCGCCCCCCGGGTACTGGAGTTTTTGTCCGCGATCTTCGACGAACCGCCGGTTCTTAGCCAATCGCTGATTTTTCGCATGGGATCGGAGCAGCCGCTCCATCAGGATCCCGCCTTCGTTGTCTACGACCGGCCACTGTGCATGGCGGCGTGCTGGATCGCTCTGGAGGACATCGCGCAAGGGTCCGGCGAACTCCGCTACAGGATAAAGAGCCACCGCTTGCCCGATTATGTCTTTTCGACCGGACGACGGGATTCCCATGGAGCGCGCGATGGGGAAGTGGAGAAGTTCCTCGAATGGCTAGGCGCCGAATGCGACAGCCGCGGCCTTGAGCAGGAAACCTTTCTGGCCAGAAAGGGAGATGTGCTCGTCTGGCACGCCGATCTCGCACACGGCGGTTCGCAAATTACCGACCCCGGGGCCACGCGCCAAAGCCTGGTGGGACATTTTTGTCCCGTTTCCGTCCGTCCGCGCTACGCACTGGCCAAGGTTCGGCGGCGGGATGGTCCTCTGTGGTACTGGAGCTATTTTCACGATGCGATTCGAGCGCACTTTGCGACGTGACAGAGTCCGATCCATCCTGGCGGCGGTCCCGAAGCGCCCTGTCCCATCCGCCAGCCCGCACATTCCCGGAGCGCCGCCCATGACCGATCCCCGTCCCCCGCGCGCGCCGCTCGACCCCGCCCGGATCGGCTGCTGGGTGTTCGACCTCGACAACACGCTCTATCCCGCCGCCTCGAACCTGTTCGCGCGCGTCTCGCGGCGGATGACGCTGTTCATCCGGGAGGAGTACGGGCTTTCCGAGGACGCCGCCCGCGACCTGCAGCGGCGCATGTTCCGGCGCCACGGCACCACCATGCGGGGCCTGACGGTGGAGCGCGGGCTGGACCCCGGACGCTTCCTCGACTTCGTGCACGACATCGACGTGAGCGACATGGCGCCCGATCCCAGGCTCGCCGCGCTGATCGGCCGCCTGCCCGGCCGCCGGGTGATCTTCACCAACGGCTCGGTCCCGCACGCCGAGCGGATCACCCGCCAGCTCGGCATCGACGCGCTGTTCGAGGGCGTGTTCGACATCGTGGCCGGCGATTTCGTTCCCAAGCCGGATCCCCGCCCCTACGCCGCCATGGCGGCGCGGTTCGGGATCGACCCGGCGGCCTCGGCGATGGTCGAGGACATGGCCAAGAACCTGCGCCCGGCCGCCGAGATGGGCATGACGACGGTGTGGCTGCGCAACGCCATGGACTGGTCGGCCGAGGGGGCCGGCGAGGGCTGGGTGCACCACGAAATCGACGACCTCGCGGACTGGCTGGAGACGCTCGTCGGCCCGGTTCCGGCCGGTTCGGGTCCGGCGGCGGCGTGTTGACAGCCCGGCGGCGGACGCCCATGTTGCGCGCCGCCCGCAACCGCCGAACGGACGCCGCGCCATGAGCGATTCCCAACTCGAAACCGCCGTCGAACGCGCCTGGGACGCGCGGGATTCGATCGGTCCCGACACGCGGGGCGAGGCGCGCGACGCCATCGAGGCGGCGCTGGACGCCATGGATTCCGGCGAAAGCCGGGTCGCCGAACCGCTCGGCGGCCACGAATGGCGGGTGAACCAGTGGCTGAAGAAGGCGGTGCTGCTGTCCTTCCGGCTCTACGACATGGGGCCGATCCCCGGCGGCCCGGCGGACCCCGAGCGCGGCCCCTCGCACTGGTGGGACAAGGTGCCGTCGAAATTCGCCGGCTGGAGCGAGGCGCGCTTCCGCGAGGCCGGGCTGCGCGCGGTGCCGAACTGCGTGGTCCGCCGGTCGGCCTATGTCGCCCCCGGCGCGGTGCTGATGCCGAGCTTCGTCAACCTCGGCGCCTATGTGGACAGCGGCACGATGGTGGACACCTGGGCCACGATCGGCTCCTGCGCGCAGGTGGGCAAGAACTGCCACATCTCCGGCGGTGCCGGCATCGCCGGCGTGCTGGAGCCGATGCAGGCCAACCCGGTGATCGTCGAGGACAACTGCTTCGTCGGCGCCCGCTCCGAGGTCGCGGAGGGGGTGATCGTCGAAACCGGCTCCGTGCTCAGCATGGGCGTCTATATCGGCGCCTCGACCCGGATCGTGAACCGCGAGACCGGGGAGGTGCTGACCGGCCGGGTGCCGGCCTATTCGGTGGTGGTGCCGGGGGCGATGCCGGGCAAGCCGCTGCCGGACGGGAGTCCGGGGCCGTCGCTCTACTGCGCCGTCATCGTGAAACGGGTGGACGAGCAGACCCGCTCGAAGACCTCCATCAACGAATTGCTGCGCGACTGAGCCGGCATGGACGCCGGCGCGCGCATCGATCCGGTCGAACTCAGCCAGCGGCTGATCCGCTGCCCGAGCGTCACGCCGGAGGACAACGGCGCGCTCGACGCGCTGGAGGGCGTCCTCGCCGGCATGGGCTTCGCCCGCCACCGGCTGCGCTTCTCCGAGGCGGGCACGCCGGACGTGGACAACCTCTACGCCCGGCTGGGAACGGAAGGGCCGGTGTTCGGCTTCGCCGGGCACACCGACGTGGTCCCGCCGGGCGACCGGGCGGACTGGTCCGTCGATCCCTTCGGGGGCGAGATCGTGGACGGCCGGCTTTACGGGCGCGGCGCGGCGGACATGAAGTCCGCCATCGCTGCCTTCGTGGCGGCGGCCGGGCGATTCGCGGCCGCGCGCGGCGGCGCCCTCCCCGGCTCGATCGCCCTGCTGGTCACCGGCGACGAGGAGGGGCCGGCCGTCAACGGCACCGCCAAGGTCCTGCGCTGGATGGAGGCGCGCGGCGAGCGGATGGACGCCTGCGTGGTCGGCGAGCCGACCAACCCGGACCGCCTCGGCGGCATGGCGAAGATCGGCCGGCGCGGCAGCCTGACCGGCCGGCTGGCGGTCCGCGGGGTCCAGGGCCACACCGCCTATCCCCACCTCGCGGACAACCCGCTCTCGCGCCTGGTGCGGATGCTGGCCCCGCTGGCAGAGGAGCGGCTGGACGGGGGGAGCGCGCATTTCCCGCCCTCCACCGTCGCCATCGCCTCCATCGACACCGGCAACCCGGCGAGCAACGCCATCCCCGCCCGGGCGACCGCCGTCTTCAACATCCGCTTCAACGACCTCCAGACGGCCGAGGGGATCGAGGCCCGGCTGCGCGCGGCGTTCGACGCCGCCGGCGGCGGCTACGAACTGGTGACCGAATGCTCCTCCGGCGCCTTCCTGACGGAGCCGGGGCCGCTGACCGAGGACCTCGCGGCGGCGGTGGAGGAGACGCTGGGCGTTTCGCCGGAACTCAGCACGACCGGCGGCACCTCCGACGCGCGCTTCATCCGCGCCCATTGCCCGGTGGTGGAGTTCGGCGGCGTCGGCCAAACGATGCACAAGGCGGACGAGCATGTGGCCGTCGCCGACATCCACGCCCTGGCGGAGGTCTATCTCGCGCTGCTGGAGCGGTTTTTCGCCCGGGCGCGCCGGTGACGCCATGCTGCCCTCTTTCGCCGAACTGGTGAAGGCGCTTTACGGGACGGTCCTGCTGGCGCGCCGCCACCCGGACGCGGCGGCGATGTTCAACCGCACGCCGGAAGGGTTCTGGAACTCGCTGTTCGCCGCCGTGCTGGCGCTGCCGGCGCACGCGGCGATCGTCGCGCGCGGCATGGCGTACACCGGGCGGACCGAATACGGGCCGCTGGACGCCGTGATCGACCTGATGATCTACGCCATCGTCTGGCTGGCCTGGCCGGTGCTGATGGCGGGCGTCTCCTCCGCCCTCGGCCGCGGCGAGCGCTTCATCGACTACATCGTGCCGTACAACTGGGTCTCCGCGCCGATCGCCTACATGTTCGCGGCGGCGTCGCTGACCGGCCTGTACGGCGTCGCGCCGCCGGGCGTCGAGGCGGTGGTCACCGCGCTGTGCTACACGGCCGCGACGCTGATGTTCGTCGAGGTGGCGCGCCGCCAGCTGGGCCTCGGGATCATCATGTCCTTCGCCATCGTCGTGCTGGACTTCGTGTTCAGCGTCGCGGTGGTGAAGGTGCTGGAGTCCTTCGCCGGCAAGTTCTGAGGCGGCCGGCCGCCGGCGATCCCCTACTCGTACCCCACCTCCGCCAGGTAGAGGCCCTCGGCCGGGGCGGCGGGGCCGGCGGCGGCGCGGTCGCGGGCGGCGAGCGCGGCCTCGATGTCGGCCCGCGTCCACTTCCCCTCGCCGACGAGGCCGAGCGAGCCGACGATGTTGCGCACCTGGCGGTAGAGGAACGACCGCGCCTCGGCGACGACCCGCACCTCCTCGCCCTCGCGGAACACATCGAGCCGGTCCAGCGTCCTTGTCGGCGAGGCGGCCTGGCAGCCGGCGGCGCGGAAGCTGGAGAAGTCGTGGCGGCCGAGCAGCGCCGCCCCCGCCCCGGCCATCGCCGCCGCGTCGAGCGGCCGCGCCACGTGCCAGACCCGTCCGCGCGACAGCGCCGGCGGCGCGCGCCGGTTCAGGATGCGGTAGAGGTAGCGCCGCCGGACCGCCGAGAAACGCGCGTGGAAACCGGGCGGCGCGACCTCGGCCGACAGCACCGAGACCGGCGTCGGGCGGAGGTGGAAGTCGAGCGCGGCGCGCACGGTCCGCCCGTCGAACCGCTCGCTCGCAAGATCCAGATGCGCCGCCATGGCGAGCGCGTGAACGCCGGAATCGGTGCGCCCGGCCCCCACGACCTCGACCGTCTCGCCGGAGAAGGCCAGCGCCGCCTCTTCCAGCGCCTGCTGGACCGACGGGCCGTTGGCCTGGCGCTGCCAGCCGGCGAAGGCGCCGCCGTCGTACTCCACGAGGAGCTTGAACCTGGGCATCCGGGGGCATCCGGGGCGCCGCGGCGGGCGCGCCTCAGAGCTGGTGGATGTCGATCGCGCCGTCGATCGCATCCTCCATCAGGACGACCTTCTTGCGCGCGATGCGCAGGCCCGCGCCGCCCGGCGCCAGCGTGTATTCGTACCAGCCGCCGCGCCAGGACTTGCCGCGGCGCGGCTCCAGCGAGAGGACGATCCACTTGGCACACACCTCCACCGCGCCGGGCCGGGCCGCGACGACGCGCGCGTTGGTCACCGAATGCACGGTGCGCGCCGGCGGCGCGGCGGCGTAGGCGTCGTCCGAGCGGATGCGGTGCAGCCGCGCCTCCAGCGCCGGCTTGCCGACCAGGTACATCGTGTTGACGGACAGTTCCGGGTCCTCGACCAGCGCCTCCTCGGTGTCCCAGGACGGGACCCAGAACACGCAGTCCTCCGTGTAGAGCGCGAGCCACTCCTCCCAGCGCCGCCTGTCGAGCAGGTCGGCCTCCAGGGAGAGCAGGGCTTCGCAGGCCGCGAGGTCCGCCATCGCCGTTACCGTTTCCGTTCAATCTGGTGCGCCGCGTCGCGCAACCCGTTCCTCAACCGCCGACGCGCGCCGCCCAGTGCCGCCAGAAGCCGTGGTAGAGCGTCTCGCTGTCCCATTTCGGGTTGGAGGAGACCGGCCGGACGCCCAGCCCGGCCCCCGCCGCGTCGGCCCCGGCGAGCGCGAAGGCCGCCCCCCGGTCCATCCCGTTCCACGGCGCCAGCCGGCCGGCCGAGCCGCGCTGCACATCCTCCAGCGCGGCCAGGTCGTCCGGCGTCGCCATGCCGCTCACCATGAAGAAGTCCTCGAACTTGCGCAGCCGCGCCGCCCGCGCCTCGCGGCTCTCCCCCCTCGGCGCGATGCAATAGACCCGCATCTCGGTCCGGTTCGGCGCCAGCGGGATCGTGACGCGGATCTGGGTCGAGGACTGGTCCATCAGGTGCACATTGGGGAACAGGTAGAGGTTGCGGCCGCGCCGCAGCATCCAGTCCACCTTCCCGGCGTCGTGGGTCCGTTCGAGCCAGTCGAGCCGCTCGGCCAGCGGCGCGACGGCGGGATTGCCGCGCCGCGCCCAGACCATCATGTGGCCGCCGCCGAGGTCGTAAACGCCGCTCTCCACCGCGCCGACGATCCGCGCCGCCTCGGTCTCGCGCAGCCCGCCCCGGTCGCCCAGCCGCTCGCGCATCGCCACGGCGCGGGCGAACACCCGGTGGACGGTGGAGACATGGTAGCCGTCCACGCCGTTCTCTGCCTGGAGCTTCCAGTTGCCGCGCACCAGGTAGGTCTGCCCGCCGGGGACGACCTCCATGCCGTCGGGCGACTGGTCGGAGAGCAGGTCGATGAAGGGCCGGGCCTCGCCCAGCGCGTCGGCGAGCGGCGGGACGTCGGCCGAGAGCGAGGCGAAGACGAAGCCCTTGTAGGCCTCCACCCGCGGCAGCCGGGCGAGCGCGAAGCGCGAACGGTCCGCCCCGCCGGGCCAGCCCGCCTCCTCGTCCTTGATCCTGACGCAGTTGCCCTCGGTGTCGAAGCACCAGCCGTGGAACCGGCACACGATGGTCCGGGCCGTGCCGCGCCGGGCGCGGGTCAGCGTCGCGCCGCGATGGGCGCAGGCGTCCACGAAGCCGCGGATCGCGCCGTCGGACCCGCGGACCAGGAACACCGGCTGGCGGCCGGCGCGGGTGGCGTAGTAGTCGCCGTGCTCCGGGATCTGGCTCTCGTGGCAGGCGTAGATCCAGCCGCCCTCGAAAATCGCGGCCATCTCCGCCTCGAACAGCGCCGGATCGGTGTAGGCGGCGCGCGCGACCCGGAAGCCGTGCGCGCCCTCCTCGACAAGTCCGCCGCCCGCGAAACCCCCGCCGTCCATCGCCGCTCCTCCCCGCCCGCGCCCCGCGCCGTCGCGCGATGTTGAGGCATGGGGCGATCCATGGCAACAATGGCGCTTCCCGCGCCGCGCCGGCGCCCGAACCCCCGGACTGGAGAGACCATGAAGATCGGCCTGTTCCTCACCAACCAGCAGTATGTCGACACGGACATGGTGGCCGCGCTCGACGAGCAGATCGCCATGGTCCACCACATGCGCGACCACGGCTGGGACACGCTGGTTTCGGGTCAGCACTACCTGAACGAGGGCGACAACCAGCAGCTCCAGATCGTGCCCTTCCTCTCGCGGCTGATCCCCGAGGCCGGCGACATGCAAATCGGCCTCGGCATCCTGCTGCTGAACCTGCACAACCCGGTCTACACCGCCGAGACGATCGCCAGCATGGACGTGCTGGCGCGCGGCCGGCTGATCTTCGGCGTCGGCCTCGGCTACCGCGACGTGGAGTTCGACGCCTTCGGCGTGCCCAGGGGCAAGCGCGTCGCCCGGTTCGAGGAGTATCTCGGCCTGATCCAGCGCCTCTGGACGGAAGACAGCGTGAGCCACGAGGGCGAGACCTGCGTGCTCCGCGATGTGCGCATGAACATCCGCCCGGTGCAGAAGCCGCGCCCGCCGATCTGGCTCGCGGCCAACAACGACCGGGCGATCCGGCGCGCGGCCCGCATGACGGATTGCTGGTTCGTCAACCCGCACTCCACGCTGGAGACCATCCGCCGCCACATGGGCGTGTACCGCGACGCGCTGCGCGAGGCGGGCAAGCCGGCCCCGGCGGAACTGCCGGTGGTGAAGGAGGTCTTCTGCGCGAAAGACCGCGCGACGGCGATGGAGGTCGCCGGCCCCTACCTGTTCGGCAAGTACAAGAACTACGCCAGCTGGGGCCAGGACAAGGTCATGCCCGAGGACGAGACCTTCGACCAGGAGTTCGAGGACCTGGTGGAGGGCCGCTTCGTCCTCGGCTCGCCGGAGGAGTGTTTCGAGCAGCTGCGCCCCTATTGGGAGGAGTTCGGCATGAACCACCTCCTGATCCGCACGCACTGGATCGGGATGCCGGCCGAGTTGTCGCTGGCGAGCATGGACACGATGTCGCGCGAACTGCTGCCGGAACTGCGCAAGATCGACGCGCGGCCGAGCCTGTAGCGGCGCGTCCGGGGGCGGGGGCGCGATGATCGAGGTTTTCGTCGAGCGGTGGAGCCGGGACGGCCGCGCGCGCCATCCCTGGTCCGTGTGGATGGACGGGAAACAACTCGCGTCCTCCCACGGGCGGCGCGAATACGACTCCGCCGACGAGGCGGAGGCCGACGCCCGGCGGTTCTGCGCGGAAATCCTGAACCGCGCGCCGGACCGGATCGACCGGCTGTAACGGAGGGCGGCGCGATGGCGGACAGGCGCGGATGGCGGCTGAAACTCGCGGTCACGGTCCCGGCCACCAACACGATCGTCCAGCCCGACTTCGACGACCTGCGCCCGGAAGGCGTGACCAACCATGTCGCGCGCATCGCGCTACCCAACATGGCGATCCGGGACGACGCGGATTTCGACCGGATGGTCCGGGTCAGCATGGACGGCCACGCCGACGCGGTGGACCGCGCGATGGCGGCGGAGCCGGGGGCGCTGGTCGTCGGCATGTCGTCGCTGATCGTCTGGGACGGCTACGAGGCCTCGCTGGCGCGGCTGCGCGAACTGGAGGCGCGGACGGGGCTGCCGGTGACCGGCGGCTCCTTCGCCATCGCCGACGCGCTGGCGGCGCTGGGCGCGCGGCGGATCGCCATCCTCTCGCCCTACATGCCGGTCGCGGACCGCCACATCCGGGGCTTCTTCGCCGATCTCGGCCATGAGGTGACGGGCTTCGTCGGCCTGCGCTGCCCCAGCCCGGTGGCGATCGCCGAGACGCCGCCGGAGCGGCTGTCCGCCGCGCTCGACGAAATCGACGGCCCGGAGGTCGAGGCGCTGGTCCAGTTCGGCACCAACCTCCACTTCATGCGCCAGGCGGCGGCGGAGGAAGCGCGGCGCGGCAAGCCGGTGCTCGCCATCAACGCGGCGAGCTACTGGCGCGGGCTGCGGCTGGCCGGGATCGACGACCGGATCGAGGGCTGCGGCCGGCTGCTCTCGGAGTTCTGAGCGCGCCGCGCGCCCCCTTCCCTACGCCGCGCGGCCGATCGACATGCCGCCGCACACGTGCAGCACCTGGCCGGTGACGAAGCCGCTGCGCGCGTCGAGCAGGAAGCTCGCGGCGTTGGCGATGTCCTCCGGCTGGCCCAGCCGGCCCACCGGGACCTGTTCGTGGAGCGACTGGAACATCGCGCTGTCCGGCTCCCAGGCGGCGCGCAGCATGTCGGTGTCGATCGGGCCGGGGGCGATGGCGTTCGCCGTCACGCCGTCGCGCGCCAGCTCCATCGCCCAGGTCTTGGCGAGGCCGACGACCGCCGCCTTGCTCGCGGCGTAGACCGACAGGCCCGGAATGCCGTTAATCGCCCGGCTGGCGATGTTGACGATGCGCCCGAAGCCGGCCGCCTTCATGTCCGGCGCGGCGGCGCGCGCGCATTGCAGCGCGATCCGCGAGTTGATCGCCAGCACGCGGTCGAACTCCGCCATCGACGTTTCGGCCACCGGGGCCATCGAGACGACGCCGACATTGTTGACCAGCCGCGTAATCCGGTGGCGCGCCCGCAGCGCCGACAGCGCGGCCTCGGCCGCCTCGGCGTCGGAGAGGTCGACGCGGACGAACTCCGCCGCGCCCTCGCCCGCCGGCTCGATCACGTCGAACTGGACGACCGTCTGGCCGTCGGCGCTCAACCTCTCGCAGATCGCGCGGCCGATATTGCGCGAGCCGCCGGTCACCAGTGTGCAATCGGCCATCCCTTCCTCCCGTCGTCCGGTTGCCTAATCCCGCTTGTAGTCCGAGAGCACGCGCCGCGCGGCGTCGCGCCAGCCGGCGATCCGCGCGCGGCGCTCGTCCTCCGCCATCGCCGGCCGGAAGCGCCGGTCGAGCGCCCAGCGTTCGGCGAAACCCTCCGCCCCCGGCCACACGCCGGCCCGCGAGCCGGCCAGCCAGGCCGCGCCGAGCGCGGTGGTCTCCAGCACCCTCGGCCGGTCCACGGGCAGGGCCAGGATGTCGGCCAGGCGCTGCATCGTCCAGTCGGAGGCGGCCATGCCCCCGTCGGCCCGCAGCACCGCCGACGCGCCGTCGGCCCCGCCCGCGCTCCCGCCGGCCCAATCGCCGCGCATCGCCTCCAGCAGGTCCAGCGTCTGGAAGGCGACGCTTTCGAGCGCGGCGCGGGCGAGGTCGCGCGGCCCGGAATCGCGCGTGAGGCCGAAAATGGCGCCGCGCGCGCCGGCGTCCCAGTGCGGCGCGCCGAGGCCGGCGAAGGCCGGCACCATATAGACCGCGCTCTCCGGCCCGGCCCGCTCCGCCAGCGCGCCCGATTCGGCGGCGGTCTCGATAATCCCCAGCCCGTCGCGCAGCCACTGCACCGCCGCGCCGGCGACGAAGATCGACCCTTCGAGCGCGTAACGCGTCTCCCCGCCGCCCCTGTACGCGACGGTCGTCAGCAGCCGGCCGGCCGAGGCCGCGCGCTCGGCCCCGGTGACGAGCAGGGCGAAGCAGCCGGTCCCGTAGGTCGCCTTCAGCATTCCCGGCGCGAAGCAGGCGTTGCCCATCGCCGCCGCCTGCTGGTCGCCCGCGACGCCGAGGATCGGGATCGCCGCGCCGAACAGGGCCGGGTCCGTCGTCCCGAAATCGTCGGCGCAGTCCCGGACCTCCGGCGCCATGTCGGCGGGAATGTCCAGCAGCGCGAACAGCGCGCCGTCCCAGCGGCCGGCGTCGATGTCGTAGAGCAGCGTGCGCGAGGCGTTGGTGGCGTCCGTCGCGTGGACCCTGCCGCCGGTCAGCCGCCAGACCAGCCAGCTGTCGATCGTGCCGAACAGCAGCTCCCCGGCCTCGGCGCGCCGGCGCGCGTGGGGAACCGCGTCGAGGATCCAGGCGATCTTCGTGCCGGAGAAATAGGGATCGAGCAGCAGCCCGGTGCGCCGGGCGAACAGCGGCTCCAGACCGCGCGCCTTCAGCGACTCGCAGAGCGGCGCGGTGCGGCGGTCCTGCCAGACGATGGCGGGATGGACCGGCGCGCCGGTCGCGCGGTCCCAGACCACCACCGTCTCGCGCTGGTTGGCGATGCCGATCCCCGCGACGGCGCGGCCGGGCGCGCCGGCCCGGTCCAGCGCGGCGCGCGCCGTTTCCACCGTGTCGCGCCAGATCCGTTCGGGATCGTGCTCGACCCAGCCCGGTTGCGGATAGCTCTGCGGCAACTCGCGCTGTGCGGCGCCGGCGACCCGCATGTCGCCGTCGAACGCCATCGCGCGGGTCGAGGTGGTGCCCTGGTCGATGGCGAGGACATGGCCGGACATGCGCGCGCCTCCCCCGGCGGACGCCTAGCCGGCCGGGACGCCGGCGAGTTCGGCGAGGCGGGCGCGCACGAAACCGGGAACCTCGATCGCGTCCTCGGCCAGCCGCCGGCGGCGCTCTGCCGCCGAACGGTCGAACGGCATCCGCGCCGGCGCGCCGCCCTCGACCGGCCGGGCCGCGCGCACCGCCCCGGCATAGGCCGAGACCTTGGCGCGGAACTCCGCCTCCGGCCCGAACAGACCCGGCTTCATGGCGACGATCGTAAAGCCGAAGCCGGCGAGGTCCGGGGGAAGGACCGGCGAGCCGGCCATCGCGCCCAGAAGCTGCACGACATGGCCGAGGCCGGACCCCTTGTGCCCGCCCCAGGCCGCGAAGGCGCCGGCGAGCGCGGCGTCGGGGTCCGTCGTCGGCCGGCCGCCGGAATCGAAGGCGACGCCTTCGGGCAGCGGCGCGCCGAGGCGGCGGGCCAGCACGATTTCGGCGTGCATGATCGCCGAGGTGCCGATGTCCCAGATCACCGGGTCGCCCTCGGACGGGAAGCCGAAACAGACCGGGTTGGTGCCGAACCGCCCCTCCGTCGCCCCGTGCGGCGCGACCCAGGGCGTGGCGTTGGAGGCGATCGTCGAGACCAGCCCGCGCGCCGCCGCCATCTCCGCGAAGTAGGACAGCATCCCGGTGTACCAGGTGTCCTTGCCGCCGACGACGGCGACGCCCATGGCCGACGCCTTCTCGATGGCGATCTCCATCGCCTTGCGGGCGACGAGGTAGCCCACATGGTCCTTGCCGTCCACCAGGGCGGAGACCGGCGTCTCGCGCGCCACCGCGATCGGCTCGGCGGGCAAGCCGGTGCGGCGCAGGCGTTCGGCGATGCTGACCAAGCGCGGCATCCCGCCGTAATGCAGGCCGCGCAACTCGCAATCGACCAGGTGGTCGGCGACGACCGCCGCCTCGGCCTCGGAGTAGCCGAGCGCCGCCAGCGCGTTCTCGGCGAATGTCCTCGCCTCCTCGATCCGCATCCGCATTCCCGCCCCCCGGCTCCCCGACGCGCCGGCCAGTCTGGCGCCGGCGCGCGGGAATGGGAAGCGGCCGCGCGCCCGGCGGCCGCCCTTTGCCGGGAAGCCGCCGGGCCGGGGGTCGTCGTTACGCGCGGCCGTCAGCCGATCCGGCCGCCGTCGTCGCGCTGGATGGCGACGATGGCCGAACGCGGCAGGGAATCGCCGCCGCCGGGGAAGTGGCTGCCGCCCTTCTCGCCCGGATGCTGGAGGCCGACGAAGACCGTCCGCCGGTCCGGACTCCAGGCGATGCCGGTGATCTCGCACTCGCGCGGGCCGACCATGAAGCGGCGGATTTCGCCGCTGTCGGGATCGCCCACCAGCATCTGGTTGTTGCCCTGGCCGGCGAAGTCGCCCTCGTCGGTGTATTTGCCGTCGGTCTGGATCCACAGCATCCCGACGCTGTCGAAGGAGAGGCCGTCGGGCGAGTTGAACATGTTCTCCGGCGTCACATTCGCCGAGCCGGCCCGCGCGTCGCTATGGACCGCCGGGTTGCCCGCGATGACGAACAGGTCCCAGGAGAAGCCGGGCGCCGCGTGGTCCTCGTTGTCGGGGACCCAGCGGACGATCTGGCCGTACTTGTTCTTCTCCCTGGGGTTCGGCCCGCCGACCGGGGTCGGGTCGCCGCCCTTGTTCGGCTTCACGCCGCGGTTCTTGTTGTTGGTGAGGCAGCAATAGGCCTCGACCCGGTTCGGGTTGGCCGCGACCCATTCCGGCCGGTCCATGGTGGTCGCGCCGACGGCCGAGGCCGCCTGGCGGGTGTGGATGCAGACCTCCGCCCGGTTCGCCATGCCGGTGGCTTCGGGCGTCAGCTCGACCCACTCGCCGCGCATGTCGTCGGAGAATTTGGCGACATAGAGCGCGCCGTCCTCCAGCAGGTCGGAATTGTCGCCGCCGACGCTCCAGGCGCGCGCGGAGACGAAGCGGTAGAGGAACTCGCCCCGCTCGTCGTCGCCGAGATAGACCACCGCGCGCCCGTCGCGGGCCAGCGCGACCTCGGCGTTCTCGTGCTTGAAGCGGCCGAGCGCGGTGCGCTTTTTCGGCGTGGAGGCCGGGTCCAGCGGGTCGATCTCGACCACGTAGCCGGCGCGGTTCGGCTCGTTCGGGTGTTTGGAAATGTCGAACCGCTCGTCCGCCATGGCCCAGGCGTAGCCCCAGTCCTTGAGGCCGACGCCGTAGCGCTTCATTTCGGCGGAGGGAACGTAGTCCGGGTCGCTGGAGGAGAAGTAGCCGTTGAAGTTCTCCTCGCAGGCGAGATAGGTCCCCCACGGCGTGTCGCCGTTGCCGCAGTTGTTCCACGTGCCGAGCGAGCGCGTGCCGGAGGGGTCGGCCGCCGTCTTCAGCAGGTCGTGGCCCGCCGCCGGCCCGGTGATCTCCATCGGCGCGTCGGCGTCGATGCGGCGGTTGTAGGGCGAATCCTTCACGATGCCCCAACGCCCGTCCGTCGGCGCGACCTCGACGACGGAGACGCCGTGCGCCGCCTTGCCCTTGGCCGCGTCGTCGACCGTCTCCGGCAGCTTGCTTTCGCGCGCGTGGTACATGATCGAGCGGTTGGTGTACTCGTTGTTGACGGCGAGGACGCGGCGCCCGTCGCGGACGAACAGCGCCATGCCGTCGTTGTTGTCGCCGAACTGGCGCGCCTGGCTGGCGGCGGTCCCGGTCGTCGCCTCGTCGAATTCCGGCGCGTCGGACCACATCGGGTCGCCCCAGCGGACGACGATATGCCAGCTGTGGCCCGCCGGCACGGTCACCGTGTCCTCGGTGTTGGCGGCGACCGCCGCGAAGCCGAAGCGGCCGGCGGCACGGGCCGGGAGCGGCGCGAGCGCGGTCGTTCCGAGCGCCAGCGCCGCGCCGCCCAGCGCGGCGGCGCCGAGGAAGCCGCGGCGCGACATCGCGCGCTCGACCACCTCGTCGAAATCGACGGTTTCGGGGGGCGGGTTCCGGAGTTCGTCGAACTCGTCGAAACTCGGGTGCGTGTTGTCGTTCTCGGTCATCTCGGTCGCCTTTCTTGTTCGTTGCGCGGGCGCGCGATCCGGCGCGGCGGCCCGCGCGGCCCGCTTACAGGCGACAGGTTACGGCGTCTTGGCCGCGAGGGGGAAACATTGTGGCGACGCGCCGGGACGGCCCGCCCGGCGGCGCTCCGGCGCGCGGCCGGCGGGGCGGAGCCGCGACCGGCCCCGCGCCCGCCGGGAAAATCAGATGCTCAAATCCTCGAGGTTGTAATCCTTGAGGCCGGCCAGCATGTCCGGCGTCCAGCGGCAGTCCGCCATCCGCCCGCGCAACGGCGCGTAGTCGTAGGGCGTCTCGTCCGGGAAGCGCTGGCGGCGCGCGTCGATGGCGTAGCCGACCAGCCGCGAGCGCCGCGCGATCCGGTCCTCGTCGAACACCGCCGGGGCCGCGTGGATGCCGCCGCCCGCGACGCCCAGCACCGAGGCGCGGCGGTGGAAGCCGAAATTCACCGTCACCCGCCAGTCCGGGCTGGTGTTGGCGAAGGAGCCGTGCAGGCACTGGCGGTTGGCGATGGCGACGTCGCCCGGCCCGCAGACCAGCGGAACCGCTTCCGGCAGGCGCTCCGTCCCCGCCTCGGCGACCCTTGCGGCGATGTCGATCTTGCCCGTCCGGTGCGACCCCGGCACGAACCACACGCCGTTGGCCGGGGTGCAGCCGTAAAGCTGCGCCATGAAGTTGAAGCCGTGGCTGCCCCGGTCCCAGTCCGGGCTGTTCCAGTGCGTCACCCCGTCCTGGTGCCAGGCGACCGAGGCGCCGAGGCCCGGCTCCTTGATGAACAGCGCGTCGGTGAAGGGCACGAAATCCTCGCCGTTCACCGCCGCCGCGACGGCCAGCAGGTCCGGGTGCCCGTAGGCCCTGAGGCAGGCCTCGGAGAACTGGAGCGAGCCGAGGATCAGGTAAACGATCTCCTCCGGCGCGCCGGCCGCCGGCGTCGGCTCGGCCATCTTCACCGGGTGGCGGCCGTTGGCCTGGTCCGTGCCGCCGAAGGGATCGCCCAGCGGCTTCGACCAGAACAGCGTCGGCGCCTCGCAGCCATGGGCCAGCGCCGGCCGGCCCCTGGCGTCCACCGGAGAGCCGCGCCGGGCCGGAAAGCGGTCCATCATGTCCTTCAGGTCGGCCTCGATCTCGGCCAGTTCGTCGGCGCCGAGCACGCCGGTGAACACGTAGAACCCGTGCTCCCAATACGCCTCCAGGATCGCCGGATCGACCGCGCCGTCCGCCGTGTAGCGGACCGGCCCGCGATTGCCGAGCGCCGCCGCCCGCTCCGCCCCGCGCGCGAGGTAGTCCCGCATGGCGCTTTCCTCCGCGCCGTAACCGACCCCCGCGACCTCCGCCTCCGCCGCCATCGCGTTCATCGCCGTCCTCCCCTTCGCCGCGCCCGGTTCCGTCCGTCTTCGAGGCCGCCATGGTAGCCGTTTTCGGCGCGCCCCGCTACGCCATCGCGGCGTAATCGACCGGCGCGCGCATGTCGAGCGGCCGGCCGGCGCGGGGGAGCGGGTATTTGAGGCCGGTCGCGCAGTTGAACAGCACCGCGCGCGCGCCCGGCCCGATCCGCCCCTCGGCCAGCGCCTGCTTCCAGGCGGCGTAGGTCGCCGCGCCTTCGGGGCAGAGCAGCAGCCCCTCCTCCCGCGCCATCTCGTCGCGCGCGGCGAGGATCGCCTCGTCCTCGACCGCCATGGCGAAGCCGCCGGACTCCCGCACCGCGCGCAGGATCAGGAAATCGCCGACGGCGGCCGGAACCCTGATCCCGGCGGCGACGGTGCGCGCGTCCTCCCAGACCGGCGCGTGCTCGGCCCCCTCCTCGAACGCCCGGACGATGGGGGCGCAGCCCGCCGCCTGCACCGCGACCATGCGCGGGCGTTCGGGGCCGATCCAGCCGACCGCCTCCAGTTCCGCGAACGCCTTCCACATGCCGATCAGGCCGGTGCCGCCGCCGGTGGGGTAGAAGATCGCGTCCGGCAGGGTCCAGCCCCCCTGCTCGGCCAGTTCGAGGCCCATCGTCTTCTTGCCCTCGATCCGGTAGGGCTCCTTCAGCGTCGAAAGGTCGAACCAGCCGGCCGTCGCCGCGCCCTCGCCGACCAGCCTTCCGCAGTCGTTTATCAGCCCGTTCACGCGGTGGACCGCCGCGCCCTGGAGTTCGATCTCCGAGATGTTGGTCTCCGGCGTGTCGTCCGGGCAGAACACGGTGGCCCTGATCCCGGCGCGCGCGGCGTAGGCGGCCATCGCGGCGCCGGCGTTGCCGTTGGTCGGCATGGCGAGGTGGCCGAGGCCGAGTTCGCGCGCCATCGCCACCGCGACCGCGAGGCCCCGCGCCTTGAACGAGCCGGTGGGCAGCCGCCCCTCGTCCTTCACGGCCAGCGCGCCCGGTTCGGCCCCGCGGCGCGCGGCGGCGGCCGGGACCGGGACCAGCGGCGTCACGACCTCCCCCAGTTCGACGATGTTTTCCGCGCGGGCGACGGGCAGGAACTCGCGGTACTTCCAGAACCCGCCGGGCCGGGCCGCGACCTCCTCCCGCGAGACGGCCCGCGCCAGCGCGGCCAGGTCGTAACGCGCCAGCAACGGCCGCCCGGCCCGCGAAAGCCCATGCGCCTCCCCCGCCGGATACCGCTCCCCCGTCATCGAACATTCGAGATGCGCGAGGAAGTTGGGGTATTCGCGGGCGGCTTGCATGGCGGGTCCTTCCGGCGGCGGCCCCGCCCCTAACGCACGACGCAAAGGCTTCGCCGGTCGGCCCCGATAACGGCGTCCGCGGCGACGCGGGTGTCGAGCGTAACGAGTCGCCCCTTGCGCGCCACCGCGAGGGCCAGCAGATAGACATCGGTGATCTGCCTCGGTCCGGCGACCCTGGCCCAATCGACGACGCCGGGAGCGAGCAGGCTTATGTCGTCCGGCCAGAAACGGTGAAAACCGTCGCCAGCCATCCGGCGAAGGCGCTCGGCAACACGCCGGGCCGGCAGGGGATTCGGATAGCGCGGCTGCGACATGATCCTGGCGCATCCGTTTTCGACGATGGGACAAGTCGCCCACCCGAGGCGGGCGTTGTCCCGCATCCAGCGACGGGCGATTTCGCGATGCTGGTGGTCCCGGTCCAGCAAGGCGATAAGGATGTTGGAATCCAGCAAACCCCGCATCACACGCCGGCTTCGTCGCGCAGCCGGTTCACCAGTTCGTTGGTGACGATGCCGCCGCGTTTGGGAAACGGATACAGGCCGAGCTCCTTGTCGAGCTCGTCCCGGTCGTCCTCCCCGTCGAGTTCGTATTCCCATTCGCCGGCGTCGGTTTTGCGCCCGCGCTCGCCCGCGTCGCCGCGTTCGCCATCCGTCAGCGCCGCGCGCAGCAGGTCCGAAACGACCGCGCCGCATGTCCGCGACCGTTCCCGGGCGATCTCCTTCACCGCGCAAAAAACATCCTCGTCGATGTTCAGCGTCGTCCGCATGGGGAACCTCCCTGGCAAGGCCGTCGCCGGCACGCTACCGCAAGGCGGGGCGCGATTCCAGCGCGAAGGCTGGACCGGCGGGCGCGGCCGTGGTCTTTTCCGCCGCCGGATCGACGGAACGGAGAGGCGGGGCCATGGCCGGAACCGGAGGGCCGCTCGCGGGGGTGCGGGCGGTGGCGTGTTCGACCGCGCAGGCGGGGACCGTGCCCTACATGCTGATGGCCGACCTCGGCGCGGAGGTCGTCAAGGTCGAGGCGCCGGGCCGCGGCGATCCCTCGCGCCGCGCCGGCGAACTGCTGGGCGCGGACGGCGCGGTCGGCTCCTTCTTCGAGACCAACAACCGCGGCGTCAAGAGCCTGACCCTGAACCTGAAGGCGCCGGAGGCCCGCGCCATCCTCCACAAGCTGGTCGAGACCGCCGACATATTCGGGCAGAACTTCCGCCCCGGCGCGGCCGAGCGCAACGGTTTCGGCTACGAGGAGTTGCGCCGGATCAACCCGCGCCTCGTCTATGCCTCGATCTCCGGCTACGGGCCGGCCGGGCCGCACGCCGGACTGCCGGGCACGGACGCGGTGGGCCAGGCGCTGAGCGGCGTCGCCGAGGCCTATTCGGGGCCGGAGCGCCGCCTGCGCACCGGCGTCGTCTCGGTCGCGGACGAGGCCTGCGCCATGCTGACCTTCGGCGGCGTGCTGGCCGCGCTGCACCACGCCCGGACCACCGGGATCGGCCAGAAGGTCGAAACCTCGCTGGTGGGCAGCGCGGTGCGCCTGATGGGCTGGACGCTGGCGACGACGATGTGGCGCGAGGCCGACCCGATCACCGGCGCCCGCATCAACGGCACGCCGGAGCGCCCCGGCATCGCCGCGAGCTTCGACGATTCGGAGGGCAAGCCGCTGGTCTTCCAGCTGGAGCGCAAGGAGGACTGGGAGCGGGCGATGCGCGCGCTCGGCTTCTGGGAGGAGCTCGAACGGCGCGGCGCCGGCGACCTCGGCCAGGCCCTGGTCAGCGACGCGAGGAAGGACCTGATCCTGGGCGCGCTGGCCGAACTGTTCGCCACGGGGCCGCGCGCGCGGTGGCTGGAGGTCCTGCGCGGGGCCGATGTCGTGGCGGCGCCGGTCAACACGCTGCTGGAGGCGTCGCGCGACCCGGATGTGCGCGCCAACGGCTATGTCGCCGACGCGGAGTACCCGGAACTCGGCCGCGCGCTGCCGGTGCACGGCTCCCCCTGGCGGTTCTCCGAGACCCCGCCCGCCATCGGCCGCGCACCGCGCCTCGGCGAGCACAACGGAGAGATCCTCGCCGAACTGGGCTATGGCGAGGCCGAGATCGCGGACCTGGCCGCGCGCGGCGCGATCTGACGCCGGCGCCGGCGCGATCGGACGGCCGGCTCCGCTCTGGACGGGCGGCGGCGGCGGGGCGTATTCAGGAGGCCGCCCCACCGCGACGAGGCCCCGACATGCGCGCCGCCTTCCGCAGAGACCGCAAGCAAGCCACCCGCATCGCCCATGCCGGGCGCCACCCCCACGACAACCACGGCGTGGTGAACCCCGCCGTCTACCACGCCTCCACGATCCTGCAGCCCACGCTCGACGCCTTCGAGGCGTCGCGCAAGCCGGGCTGGACCGGCTACCGCTACGGCCGCGCCGGCACGCCGACGAGCCGGGCCTTCGAGGAGGCGGTGACGGAGGTCTACGGCGCGGCCGGGACCGTCGCCGTCTCCTCCGGCCTCGCGGCGATTACGAACGCGCTGCTGGCGGTCGTCGCGCCGGGCAGGCACCTGCTGATGACGGACAATGTGTACGGGCCGGCGCGGCGGTTCTGCGACACGTTCCTCGCCCGGTTCGGCGTCGAGACGACCTATTTCGACCCCGCCGCCGGGGCCGCGATCGCGGACCTGTTCCGCCCCGAAACCGTCGCCGTCTATACCGAGGCGCCGGGGTCGCAGACCTTCGAAATGTCGGACATCCCGGCCATCGCGGCGGCGGCGCGCGCGCGCGGCGCGGCGGTGCTGATGGACAACACCTGGGCCAGCGCCGTCTGCTTCGACCCGTTCGGCAAGGGCGTCGACATCGTCGTGGAAGCGGTCACGAAATACATCTGCGGCCATTCCGACGTGATGATGGGCATTATCGTCGCCAGCGACGCCTGGGCCGGGCCGACGCGGGACATGGCCAAGCTGCAGGGCGATTCCTGCGGCCCCGACGACCTCTACCTGGCGCAGCGCGGCCTGCGCACGCTGGCGGCGCGGATGGAGCGCAACGGGGCCAACGGCCTCGCGCTGGCGCGCTGGCTGGAGGGCCGGCCGGAGGTCGCGCGCGTCCTCCACCCCGCGCTGCCCTCCCATCCCGGCCACGACCTTTGGAAGCGGGACTTTTCCGGGACCAGCGGCCTGTTCTCCTTCGTGCTGCGCGAGGGCTATCCCCGCGCCGCGCTGGCCGCGATGCTCGACGGGCTGGAGCTTTACGGCATGGGCGCCAGCTGGGGCGGGTACGAGAGCCTTGTCGTCCCCGCGAACCCCGCCGCCTCGCGCACCGCGACGGCGTGGGACGAGCCGGGGCAGCTGCTGCGGGTCCATGCCGGGCTGGAGGACATCGACGACCTGGTCGCCGATCTCGGCGCCGGGCTGGACCGGCTCTCGGCCGTCGCGGCAGCGGCGGCGTGAGGCGGCGGTCCGGGCGCGCGCGACGGGCGCGATGAGGCCGCCCCGCATCCGCCTGCTGATCGGCGCCGCGGTGGCGATCGGCCCCGGCAAGGCCGCCCTGCTGGAGGCGATCGGCCGCGCCGGCTCGATCTCGGCGGCCGCGCGCGAGATGCGGATGTCCTACCGCCGCGCCTGGGGCCTGGTGGACCGCATGAACGCCGATTTCGTCGCGCCGCTGGTGGTCAAGACCGCCGGCGGGCGCGGCGGCGGCGGCGCGGCGCTGAGCGACCTCGGCCGCGAGGTGCTCGCCCGCTACCACGCCATCGAGGCCAAGGCGGCCGGGAGCGTCGCGGACGACATGGCGGCCTTCGCGCCGCTGCTGCGCGACCCCGAACGCGCGGCGGCGCCCGGTTCCGGCGGCGTTATGCTCGACGAAACATAACGGTTGCGCGCGCCCGGCCCCGGGGCTATAGGCGGCGCGGACCGGCGCCGGGCGGACCGGCGCGGAATTCGGAGCCTTGCCGCGATGGCGCGACCCCCGACCGCCCGCCTCGCCACCCGCCGCCGCGCCGGCGGCGCCGCTCTCGCCGTCGTCGCGGCGCTGGCCGCCGTCCTCGCGGCGCCCGCCGGGGCCGGCGCGGGCGAGCGGGTGCTGGTCATGGCGGCGGCGAGCGCGCGCGACGCGATGGAGGCGGCGATCGCCGCTTTCGCGCCGCCCTCCGGCGCGCGGGTCGAGGGCGTTTACGCCGCCTCCCCCGCGCTGGCCCGCCAGATAATCGACGGCGCGCCGGCGGCGCTGTTCCTTTCGGCCAATCCGGGCTGGATGGACGCGGCCGACGCGGCCGGGCGCGTCGCCGAACGGCGCGACTACCTCTCCAACCGGCTCGTCCTCGTCGCGCCGGAGGACGCGCCGCCGGCCGCTCCGGTCGCGGACGCGGCCGGGATCGCGCCGGCGCTGGCCGGCGGGCGGCTCGCGGTGGCGGAGACGACGGCGGTGCCGGCCGGGATCTACGCCCGCCGCGCGCTCGAAAGCCTCGGCGCGTGGGCGGCGCTGCGCGGCCGGCTCGCCGAGGCGGCGAATGTGCGCGGCGCGCTGTTCCTGGTGGAGCGGGGCGAGGCGCCGCTGGGCCTGGTCTACCGGACGGACGCGCTGGCCTCGAAGGGCGTGCGCGCGCTCTGGACCGTGCCGGCGGACGCGCACCCGCCGATCGTCTATCCGCTGGCGCTGCTGGCGGACGCGGCGGACCGCCCGGCCGCCGCCGCCTTCATGGCCTTCCTGCTGTCGGAGGAGGGGCGGCGCGTCTTCGCCGCGCGCGGGTTCGGGACGGACTGAGGGGATGTTCGCGCTCACGCCGCTGGAGATCGAGGCGCTGCGCCTCAGCCTCAAGGTCGGGTTCTGGAGCGTGCTGGTCTGCCTGCCGGCGGGGCTGGCGGTCGCCTGGCTGCTGGCGCGCCGGTCCTTTCCGGGCAAGTGGCTGCTGGACGGGATCGTCCACCTGCCGCTGGTCCTGCCGCCCGTCGCGGTGGGCTACGGGCTGCTGGTGCTGCTGGGGCGCAAGGGGATCGTCGGCGCCTGGCTGTACGACGCCTTCGGCGTGACGCTCGCCTTCAGCTGGCGCGGCGCGGCGGCGGCGGCGGCGGTGATGGCGTTCCCGCTGATGGTGCGCGCGGCGCGGCTGTCTCTGGAGACCATGGACCGCGGGCTGGAGGACGCCGCCCGCACGCTCGGCGCGGGCGGGGCGCGGGTGTTCGCGACCGTTACGCTGCCGCTCTGCCTGCCGGGAATCATGACCGGCGCCATCCTCGCCTTCGCGCGGAGCCTGGGGGAGTTCGGGGCGACGATCACCTTCGTCTCCAACATCCCCGGCGAGACCCGGACGCTCCCGCTGGCGCTCTACAGCGTGACGCAGGTTCCGGGCGACCCGACGCCGGGGATCCGGCTGGCGCTGATTTCGGTGGCGGTGGCGCTGCTGGCGCTGGTGGCCTCGGAGTTCCTGTCGCGCCGTCTGGCGCGCAAGCTCGGCGCGGCGGCGGAGCCGCCCCGGTGATCGAGGTCGATATCGCGCTCGACCGGGGCGGTTTCCGGCTCGAAGCCGCCTTTTCCGCCCCGTCGAACGGGGTGACGGCGCTGTTCGGGCGGTCCGGTTCGGGCAAGACCACGGTCGTGAACGCCATCGCCGGGCTGGTCCGGCCGGACCGGGGGCGGATCGCGGTCTCCGGCCGGGCGCTGTTCGATTCCGCCGCCGGGATCGATACGCCGACGGCGCGGCGGCGGCTTGGCTATGTGTTCCAGGAGGGGCGGCTGTTCCCGCACATGACGGTGCGGCGCAACCTGCTTTACGGGCGGCGCGGCGGCGGGGCGCGGCCGGGCTTCGACGAGACGGTCGCGCTGCTCGGCCTGGGCGGGCTGCTGGACCGCCGGCCGGCCTCGCTTTCCGGCGGCGAGCGCCAGCGGGCGGCGATCGGCCGCGCCCTGCTGTCGGGGCCGGGCATCCTGCTGATGGACGAGCCGCTGGCCTCGCTGGACGACGCGCGGCGCGCCGACATCCTGCCCTACCTCGCCCGCCTGCGCGAGGCGCTGGACATCCCGGTGGTCTATGTCTCGCACCGGATGGACGAGGTGCTGCGGCTGGCCGACACGATGGTCCTGCTGTCCGAGGGCCGGACCGTCGCGGCGGGACCCGTGGAGGAGGTGGCCGGCCGGCTCGACCCCGGCCCGGCGGACGGCGCGGACGGGGCCGACGGGGCGGGCGCGGTGCTCTCCTGCCGGGTCGGGGCGCGGGACGAGGCCTTCGCGCTGGCGCGCCTCGATTTCGACGGCGGCGCGATCTGGACGCCGGCCCCCGACGCGCCGGTGGGGACCCGGGTCCGGCTGCGCGTGCGCGCGCGCGACGTGTCGATCGCGCTGGAACCGCCGGGCGCCGTCAGCATCCTGAACGTGATCCCCGCGCGCGTGACGGAGGTCGGGCCGGCGGACGGCCCCTATGTCGAGATCGGGCTGGCGGCGGGCCGCGCCGCGCTCCGCGCCCGCCTGACGCGGCGCAGCGCCGACGCCCTCGCGCTCGCCCCCGGCATGGAGGTCCACGCGATGGTCAAGGCCGCCTCGATCGACCGGGCGTCGCTGGGGGTCAGGCGGCCGGCCGGGTCCTGAACGCGATCCCGCCGGGCCGGCCGATCTGCTCGACCAGCGCGATCTCCCATTCGAGGTATTCGTTCATCGCCCGCTCCGCCTCCGCCGGGTCGCTACGGTCGTAGGCGCGGAGATAGGCGTCCTCGAGCGCGGAAACCGGCTCCATCCCCGCCTCGCCCTCGTCCAGCGGGAGGCCGGCCGCCTCCCAGGCGGCGTTGCCGCCGGCGACGAAGCGCGCGTCGCGGCCCGCCGCGGCCAGGTCCGCCGCCGCCAGTTCGGCCAGCGCGCCGTCGGGCGAGGCGAGCACGACCGGCCCCGCGACGCCGGCCGCCCGCAGGTCCCCGGCCAGGCGCGCGCGGATGCCGAAACGCGCCCCGCGCGGGCGCCGGCGGCGGTGGTCGAGGCTGCGTTGCAGGTCGACCAGCGTCGCGCCGGCGGCCTGGGCGGCAAGCGCCTCGCGCGGCGTAATCCCCGCCGCGCCGCCGGGGCCGAGGCCGAAGGCCGGCGCCGCGCGCGGCCCCCGCAGGATCGCCTGCCCGTCGAGGCCGGAATCGAGCACATACGGCTTGCACCAGCCGAGCTGGACCAGCCAGCCGGCGGTCATAAGCGCGCGGACCGCGAGGTCGTCCACCAGCACGACGCGCGCGCCCTGGACGGCGACATGGGCGTCGGTCGCCTGCACCAGCTGCCCGCCCGGCGCGTGGCGGGAGTCGGCGATATGCCCGGCGGCGAACTCCTCCGCCGTGCCCACGTCGAGGATGTAGAGCGTCCGCTCCGCCGCCTCGGCCCGCCATGCGTCGAGCGTGGCCGCGTCGATCCGTTCGACGCCGAACCGCGCCGCCGCCGCCCCGGCGCGGGCGCGCGCGATCCGCAGCCCGTCCGCCGACGGCTCCGGCGCCGCGCGCTCCTGGCCGCGCTCCAGTTCGTAGCCCGCGAGGTGCCAGCCCATCGTGCCGTTCCTGAGCGCGGCCACGCGGTTCGGCACGCCGGCGTCGATCAGCGACTGGGCGCCGATGATGCTGCGGGTGCGGCCGGCGCAGTTGACCACCACGGTCGTCGCGGGGTCGGGCGCGGCCTCCTGCACGCGCAGCACGAGTTCGGCCCCGGGCATGTCGATCCCGGTCGGGATGCTCATGGCGCGGAACTCGTCCATCGGCCGGGAGTCGAGCACGACCAGGTCCTCGCCCGAATCCATCATCGCCTTCAACTCGTCCGCCGAGACCGAGGGCGTGCCGCAGGCGTGTTCGACGAATTCGCCGAACGCCTTGCTCGGCACGTTGAGGCCGCTGAAAAGCTCCAGCCCCTCCGCCGCCCAGGCGTCCATCCCGCCGTCGAGGACGGCGACGTCCGTGTAGCCGAACGCCGCCAGCCGCGCCGCCGCCCGCGCCGCCTCGCCGCCGCCGTTGTCGCAGAACACGACCGGCGCGGCCTTGCGGGGGATCGCGTCGGCCGCGCGAAGCTCCAGATGGCTCAGCGGGATGTTGGCGCAGAGCAGGATGTGGCGGCGCCCGAAATCCCCCTCCTCGCGCGCGTCGATGAGCGCCAGTTCCCCGCCGCTCCCGATCCGGGCCGACAGTTCGGCCGCGGAAACCGTTTTCGTCATCCGTCCGTCTCCCCGCTCGCGCCGGCGTCCCCGAAACCGTAGGGCGCCGTCGTCCCGTTGGACATGTCGAACCGCACGCGCCCGGCCTGCAACTCCAGGGCGACGCCGTACAGGTGGAGGTGGAGCAGCGGCGCGCCGGGCCGGGCGTGGATCGAGTGCACATCCTCGACAGCCAGCGCGAGCGCGTCGCCGGGGCCGACGGAGACCTCCCGCGCGCGTTCGATCCGGCCCCGGCCGGGAACCGAGCCGTCGTCGAGCCGGCGGTAGATCCGGTTGTGCTCCTCCCCCTCGACCCCGGCGATAAGCGCCCAGGTCGCGTGGTCGTGCGGCGGCGTCTCGGCCACCGAGCCGCCGGAGAAGAGGTAGAGCGCCAGCCGGCCGCCGGGATCGCGGGAGAGTTCGTGCGTGTCCGCGTCCTCGTCGCCGGTGGCGGGAAACGCGGCGCGCGGGAACAGGTCCGCCCGCGCCGCCAGCCGGCCGAGCTCCGCCGCCATCTCTTCGAGCGCCGCCCGGTCGGGCGCGCCGTCCGGCCCGGCGCGCGCGCGGATGCGCGCGACCGTCTCCGCCACCGCCCGCCGCCGCGCCTCCGGGATCGAAACCGTCATCCCCGTCCCTCCTATTCCGCCGCTTCCGCCGCCCGGCGGGACCCGGCGGCTTCGAGCGCCTCCGAGGCCTCCAGCCACGCCGCCTCCGCCGCCGCGATCCCGCGCTCGACCGTATCCTTCTCCAGCATAAGCGCCTTGAGCCGCGCCGTCCCGGCCTCCTCGTAGGTCGCGGGGTCGGCGAGGCGCTCCAGCAGGTCCGCGCGGCGCGCCGACAGTCGTTCCAGCGCGGCCTCGGCCTCGCGCGCGGCCCGGCGCGGGCCGGCGGTCTCCTCGCGCCGTCCGGCGGCGGCGCGGCGCGCCTCCCTGCGCCCGGCGCGCGAGCGGGCCGTCGCCGGCGCGCCCTCGCGCGGGGCCGCGTCCTCCGCCCGGAGCGCGCTCTCGTAGTCCGCGAGGTCGCCGTCGAAGGGCCGCGCCGTCCCGCCGGCGACCAGCCAGAGGCGATCGACGGTCAGCTCCAGCAGGCGGCGGTCGTGGCTGATAACGATGACGGCGCCCGCGAAATCGTTCAGCGCCCGGACCAGGGCGTCGCGGGCGTCGATGTCGAGATGGTTAGTCGGCTCGTCGAGGATCAGCACATGCGGGTCGCCATGCGCGACCAGCGCGATGGCGAGCCGCGCCCTCTCGCCGCCGGAAAGGTTCCTCGCGGGTGTCGTCTGCCGCTCCCCCACCAGGCCGACGCCGCCGAGCCGGGCGCGAACCCGGTCCGCCGGCGCGCCGGGCAGGAGCCGCGCCAGATGCTCCCACGCCGTCCGCTCCGGCTCCAGGTCGTCGATCACGTGCTGGGCGAAGAACCCGACCCTGAGCCGGGCGGCGCGCCGCGCCTCCCCCGCCATGGCCGGCAGCCGGCCGGCGAACAGCCGCGCCAGCGTCGTCTTGCCGTTGCCGTTGCGGCCCAGCAGGCCGATCCGGTCGTCGCCGTCGAGGCGGAGGTCCAGCCCGCGCAGCACCGGCCTGCCCGGCTCGTAGCCGGCCGCGACATCGTCGAGCGTCACGAGCGGCGGCGCCAGCGGCTCCGGCTCCGGGAAGCGGAACACGGCGGCCGGCTCCTCCGGCGGCGGCGGGATTTCCGCCATCCGCTCCAGCGCCTTCAGCCGGCTCTGGACCTGGCGCGCCTTGCTGGCCTTGTAGCGGAAGCGGTCGATGAAGACTTGCATGTGCCGGCGCCGCGCCGCCTGCTTGCGCGCCTCGGCCTCGCGCAGCGCCAGCCGCTCCGCGCGGGTCCGCTCGAAACGGTCGTACCCGCCGGGATACCAGGAGAGCTTGCGGTCCTCCAGGTGCAGCACGCCGTCCACCGCGCGGTTCAGCAGGTCGCGGTCGTGGCTGACGACGATGGCGGTTCCCCGGTAGCCGCGCAGGTGGCGCTCCAGCCACATCGCCGCCTCCAGGTCGAGATGGTTGGTCGGCTCGTCGAGCAGCAGCACCGCCGGGCGGGAGAACAGCAGCGCCGCGATGGCGGCCCGCATCCGCCAGCCGCCGGAGAAGCTTTCCAGCGGGCGGGCCTGGGCCCCGGCGTCGAAGCCCAGCCCGGCGAGGATCGCGGCCGCCCGCGCCGGGGCGGAATGGGCGGCGATGTCGGCGAGCCGGGTCTGGATTTCGGCGACGCGGGCGGGATCGGCCTCGGTCTCGGCGGCGCGCAGCAGGCGGTCGCGCTCGGCGTCGGCGGCGAGCGCGAAATCGAGCGGCGTCGCGTCGCCGCCCGGCGCCTCCTGGCGCACCGTCCCGACGGGGTTGGGCAGGCCGGAGAGGCCGTCGAAGGCGATCTCGCCCTCGTCGGGCGACGCCTCGCCGGCCAGCAGGCGGAGCAGCGTCGTCTTGCCGGTCCCGTTGCGCCCGACCAGACCGGCCTTGCGCCCGGCCGGAATCGTCGCCGACGCGCCCTCGAACAGCGGCCGCCCGGCGACGCGGAAGGTCATCTCGCGGATGCGGATCATGGGCGCGGGTATAGCGCCCGCGCGGCCCCCGCGCCAGCCGCGCCGCGCGCGGCTACGCCACCGCGTAACGGGCGGCGAAGTCCTCGTCGATCTCCACGCCGAGACCCGGCGCGTCGGGGATGTCCACCATGCCGTCGCGCGAGACCGGCGGCGTGCGCGACAGTTCGAACAGCAGCGGGTTGGCGCCGAGCGAAAACTCCAGGATGTGCGCCGCCGGCGAGGCCGCCGACACGTGCAGCCCGGCCGCGAACATCAAGGCCCCGCCCCAGAGATGCGGCGCGAGGCGCAGGTTCCAGGCGCTGGCGATGGCGGCGATGCGCATCGCCTCGGTAATCCCGCCGCAGATCGCGAGGTCCGGCTGGAAAATGTCGGCCGCGCGCAGTTCGGCGAGGTCGCGGAAGGCGAAGCGCGTCTGCTCGCTCTCGCCCGTGGCGATCGGGATGTCGGTGGACGCCCGCACCTCGGCCAGGCCGCGCTTGTCGTCGGCGACCACCGGCTCCTCGAACCAGGCGATGTCGCAGTCCGCGACCAGCCGGCAGAACCGCTTGGCCTCGGCGACCGCGAAGGTGCCGTGGGCGTCGCACATGATGTCGATCCCGGGGCCGAGCGCCTCGCGCGCGGCGCGGACGCGGGCGGCGGAGTGGCGCGCCTCGCCGTCGGCGGCGCCGACGCGCATCTTCACCGCCCCGAAGCCGCCCCGGTCGATATAGGAGCGGAGCTGCGCGCCGATCGTCTCCGCCGGCGCCCAGCCGCCGGAGGCGTAGGCCGGCATCCGCGGGCGGCGGCGCCCGCCGAGCAGCCGCCACACCGGCGCGCCGAGGGACTGGCCCAGGATGTCCCACAGCGCCATGTCGATCCCGCTGATCGCCGAGACCGTGATCCCGCGCCGCCCCAGCACCGGGAAGACATGGCCCCGGTCCAGCGCGTAATGGCCGCGCGAGCCGCTGTACATGTTCTCCCAGTGGCGGTTTATGTCGCGCGGGTCCTCGCCGACCAGGGCGGGGCCGAGTTCGCGCTCGACCATGAGCGCGAGCGCGCGGTTGTCGCCGGCGCTGGCGACGGTCGCCTTGGCCTCGCCATGGCCGACGATGCCGGCGTCGGTCTCGATCCGCACCAGCGTCATGTCGAAGGTGGAGACCACGCCGAAATCGGAGCGGTGGCGCCGCTCCTCCGGGATCGGCACGCGCAGCCAGCGGGCGGTCACCGAGGCGATCTTCATGGCCGTTCCCCTTCGCGCCGGCGGACGGCCCGGTCCGGCCTAAAGCAGCTTCATCGCGGCGACCATGACGCCGACGCCGATCCCGACGGCGGCGTAGAACCTGTTGGTCAGGCGGGTTTCGAGGGCGGTGAGGTCGGCCTTGCTCGCCATGTCCTTCATCCGCTCCTCCATGTTGTCCAGACGGTCCTCGAGGCGGGCGATGTCGTTTTTGGAGGCGACGCCTTCGGTCATCGCGTCGCGGACCATGACGACGGCGGCCTCCGCCTGGCGCTCGTCGAACCCCGCTTCCCGGAGCGCCTTGGCGGCGGCGTAGGTGTCGAAGGCGGCGAAGGCCATGGCGGTTCTCCCGGCGCCGGGGGCGGCGGCGCGGCCCGAGGCTACGCCCGCGCCCGGACGCGCGCAACCGCGAATGCCGCGCCGGAGGATGGCGACCCCGGCAGGACTCGAACCTGCAACATTCCGCTTAGAAGGCGGATGCTCTATCCGGTTGAGCTACGGGGCCGTCGCCGCGTCAATGGGTCCACGCGCCCTTGCGGCCGTAGGCGAAATTGTCGGCGTAGGCGCGCGGTCTCACGGGCCGCGCGGCCGGCTCCCGCACCGTGTAGGCGAGGCCGTTCCGCTTCGCGTAGGCGACCGCGTCCTCCCGGCTCGCGAAGCGCAGGCGCACCTGGCTCGCCGTGTCGCCGGCCGCCGACCAGCCCATCAGCGGTTCGGGCCGGCGCGCGGTTTCGTCCGTCGGCTCCAGCACCCAGTCGCGGGTCCCGGCGCGGCCGGATTGCATGGCCGTCTTGGCCGGCCGGTAGATGCGAACGCCCATCCCCCTCCTCCATCCGCGCCCGGGCCGGCGCTGGTCGGGGCGGACGGATTCGAACCGCCGACCCTCTGCTCCCAAAGCAGATGCGCTACCAGGCTGCGCCACGCCCCGCCGGAGCCGCCCCCCGCGAGGGCCGCGCCAAACCCGATCCGGGGAAACTAGCCGCCCGTCGCCGCGGGCGCAAGCGCGGCCGTCGCTCCCGCGCGCCGCGGGGCGCCGGCCGGGGCGGGCGTATTCGAACCGCCGGCCCTGTCGCTCGACGGAGGGGGCGCGCCCCGCCGGAGCCGGCTATTCGTCCATCGCGAAATCGCCGTCGTCGTTGATAACCTTGTCGCTGACGACGACGGTGGACCAGTTCGTCCCGCCCTGGAAGTCGCCGCACTGCGCCTTCAGCGTCACCGACTCGAGGTTCGCGATCAGGTATTGGACCCCGCAGCTGTCGGAATAGCCCGTGCCTTCCCAAGACAATTTGCCGTCCTTGTTTCCGATCTCATCGTCGAGATCCATCGAAGTCTTCTTGGTCTCGATCTCGCCGTCGTCGTCGTAGTTGCAGGTCGCGCCGAAGGTCGAGCCGATCATGCTCCAGTACCGGCACGAATCGACGATGTTCTCGTCGGTGCTTTCCGAGTCGTACCCCATGGCCCCATTCGGCGCCGCCGCCACAAGCATCGCGCAAAGCGCCGCGGCCGCCCACGCGCCGCCGAACCGTTTCCCCCGTTCCATCGCCGATCGCTCCTTCTGGATTGACGCCGCGCCGGTCCGCGCGCCGCGCGAACCGGATCGCCCGAGCGGAGATTGTATACATAATCGTCACTCGAATAGCAACGGGAGAACAGATTTTGAATATATTTCTTTTAGCCACAATCAATTACCGTAAGCCCTCTATAAATAGCTTTTCTATCGGAACAAAACATGGAGTGCTCTCAAATAATCGCACCTCGGTCACATAGGCGCGCGGAACGCGCTCGATAAGTTCCTTTCGAATGACAATGCAGCGGGGCCGTTCGCCCGCGACGCCTGGGAGGGCGCGCCGGCGGCCCCGGCCGCAAGCCGAAACCCTCACCCGCCGAAGGCCGGGTGGCGCACCCGGTCGCCGGGGCGCAGGCCGAGGCGCGCCGCCGTTCCGCCGCGCAGCTCCAGCACCGCCAGGACCCGGCCGCGCGAGGAGATCGAATCGAGCGACATCGGCGTCGCGCGCTCGTGGATGCGGGCGATCCGCCCGTCGGCCGCGACGAACAGCATGTCGAGCGGGATGAGCGTGTTCTTCATCCACATGACCTGGCGGCGCGGGCGGCGCGAGAGGAACAGCATTCCCGCGTCCGCCGCCAGCGACTCGCGGAACATCAGGCCGCGCGCCTTCTCCTCCGCCGTCCGCGCCACCTCGACCTCGAAGCGGTGCTCGCGCCCGTCGGCGGACAGGATGGACAAGGGTTCGGTCGGCGCCTCCCCCGCCGGGGCCGGCGCGGCCGCGAGGAGGGCGGCGGCCCCGGCGGCGAGCAGGAGGCGGCGCGAGACGACGGCCATGGACGCTTTCCCTCAGCGGCCGGCCCGCCCGTCCCGTTGACGCGCGGCGGCGGCGATGCGAGGATAGCATCGAGGAACGGGCGTTCCAGAGGGGCGCGGACAATGACGACGGCGCGAAAAGCGAAAGTCGAGGAGACGGCGGCCGAGGCGGCGCGCGCGTCGGGCGGCGAGCCGATCCGCCGACGGCGGCGGAGTATCTTGGAACTCCTGCCGCCGCACGACCCCGGACCGTGGCCGGAAGGCTTCACCGTCAGCCGCGAGCAGATCTACGACGACGACGGGCGCTTGACGGGGTGATCCGCGCGGCGGCGGGGGGCGCGCCGTGAGGCTGTTGCGGCCCGTCGCGATCGCGGCCGGCCTGCTCGCGGTCTGGCGGATCGTCGTGTGGGCGACGGACAGCCCGCCCTACATCCTGCCCGCGCCGGAACTCGTGGCCGCCGCATGGCTGGAGCAAGGCGGCCTCATCCTCCGGCACGCCGGCGTCACGCTGGCGGAAATCCTGCTCGGCCTGTCCATCGGGACGCTCCTCGGCGCGGCGGCGGCGGTGGCGATGGCGATGGCCGCGCATGTGCGGCGCTGGCTCCTGCCGGTGCTGGTGGTGAGCCAGGCGATCCCGGTGTTCGCGCTGGCGCCGGTGCTGGTGCTGTGGCTCGGCTACGGCATGGCGTCGAAGGTGGCGATGGCGGTGCTGATCGTCTTCTTCCCGGTCGCGGCGGCGCTGCACGACGGGCTGCGACGGGCCGAGCCGGCCTGGATCGACGGCGCGCGGATGCTGGGCTGCGACGGGGTTTCGCTGATGTTGCGGGTGCGGCTTCCGGCCGCCCTGCCCGCCTTCGCCTCGGGCCTGCGGGTGGCGACCGCCGTCGCGCCGATCGGCGCGGTGGTGGGCGAGTGGGTCGGCTCCAGCGCCGGCCTCGGCTACCTCATGCTGCACGCGAACGCGCGGATGCAGGTGGACACGATGTTCGCGGCCCTGCTGACGCTGGCGGTCGTCGCCGTCGCGCTCTACGCCGCGATCGACCGGCTGCTGCGCCTCGCCATGCCGTGGCAGGCCGGCGAGGGCGGCGGCGGCGAATAGGCCGCGTCAGTCGGCCCCGGCCCGCGCCGGCCGGACGCCGGCCCCGGGCGCGCCGTGCAGGTCGCGCGCGCGCGTTTCGAACGCGCTCACCATGCGGCGCACCGCCTCGGTGAACAGCGCCGACACGATCCTTTGCAGCACGGCCGAGCGGAACTCGAAATCGACATGGAAGTCGATCTGGCAGCCCTCGGCGTGCTCGCGGAAAATCCAGTGGTTGTCGAGGTACTTGAACGGCCCCTCGGCGTAGACCACGTCGATCCGGCCGGCGCGCCGGTCCAGCGACACGCGCGAGGTGAAGCGCTCGCGGACCAGCTTGTAGCCGATCATCAGGTCGGCGACCACCAGGTCCTCGGCGCGCGAGCGCACGCGCGCGGCGACGCACCAGGGCAGGAATTGCGGATAGCTCGCCACGTCGGCGACCAGGTCGAACATCTGGTCCGGCCGGAAGGGGACGATGCGCCGTTCGCTATGCGTGGGCATGGCGCGGCCCGGCGGACCCGGCGGATCGGGCGGCGGCCCTCGCGGCCCGCAGCCGGGCGAAATCCTCGCCCGCGTGGTGGGAGGAGCGGGTGAGCGGCGAGGCCGAGACCATCAGGAAGCCCTTGCCCCAGGCGGCGCGCGCGTAGCCCTCGAACTCCGCCGGCTCGACGAAACGGTCCACCGGGTGGTGTTTCGGCGTCGGCTGCAGGTACTGGCCGACGGTCACGAAATCCACCCCGGCCGCGCGCATGTCGTCCATCGCCTGGAGGATTTCCTCCCGGCTTTCGCCCAGCCCGGCCATCAGCCCCGACTTGGTGAACAGGTCGGGGTCCAGTTCCTTGGCGCGGTCGAGCAGGCGCAGGGAGTGGAAGTAGCGCGCCCCCGGCCGCACCGCCGCGTACAGCCGCGGCACGGTCTCCATGTTGTGGTTGAACACGTCGGGCCGCGCCTCGACCACGACCTCCAGCGCGCCGTCCTTGCGCAGGAAGTCCGGCGTCAGCACCTCGACCGTGGTCTCCGGCGAGAGGCGGCGGATCGCCCGGATCGTGCGCGCGAAATGGGCCGCGCCGCCGTCGGCCAGGTCGTCCCGGTCCACCGAGGTGACGACGACATGGGCGAGGCCGAGCCGCGCCGCCGCCTCGGCGACGTTCTCCGGCTCCAGCGGGTCGAGCGCGCCGGGCCGCCCGGTGGCGACATTGCAGAAGGCGCAGGCCCGCGTGCAGACCGCGCCCATGATCATCATGGTCGCGTGCTTTTTGGCCCAGCACTCCCCGATGTTCGGGCAGGCCGCCTCCTCGCAGACGGTGCGGAGGTTCCACCGCCGGATCAGGTCCCGCGTCTCGGCGTAGGCGGGGGAGACCGGCGCCTTGACCCGTATCCAGGGCGGCTTGCGGGGGATCGGGCTGTCCGGCCGGCGCGCCTTCTCGGGATGCCGCGCGGCGCCGAGCGGGACGCTCGTCGAGGCCTTGGCGTGGTTCATGTCGCTCCTCGCGCGCTCGCCTCAGAAATGGACCGCGCGCCCCCAGGCGTCAAGCGCCGACTCGTGCATCGTTTCCGAGATCGTGGGATGGGGGAAGACCGTGCGCGCCAGTTCCGCCTCGGTCGTCTCCAGCGTCCGCGCGATGGCGTAGCCCTGGATCAGCTCCGTCACCTCCGCGCCGATCATGTGCGCGCCGAGGAGTTCGCCGGTGGCGGCGTCGAACACGGTCTTGACCAGCCCCTCCGGCTCGCCCAGCGCGATCGCCTTGCCGTTGCCGAGGAACGGGAACCGGCCGACCCGGACCTCACGGCCGGCGGCGCGGGCCGCCGCCTCCGTCATGCCCACGCTCGCCACCTGCGGGCGGCAATAGGTGCAGCCGGGGATGTTGGAGAGGTCGAGCGGGTGGGCGCCGGGGACGCCCGCGATCTTCTCCACGCAGGCGACGCCCTCGTGGCTCGCCTTGTGGGCCAGCCAGGGCGGGCCGGCGAGATCCCCGATGGCGTACACGCCCGGCTCGCCGGTGCGGCCCCATTCGTCGGTCTCGACATGGCCGCGCGCGACCCGGACCTTCGTGCCCTCCAGGCCGATCCCCTCGGCGTTGCCGACGATGCCGGCGGCGAGGACGACCTTCTCCGCCTCGACGCGCAGCGTCTTCCCCCCGGCCTCGACCGTCGCCGCCGCGCCGCCCGCCGAGGTCTCGACCCCCGCGACCCGGGCCGAGGTCAGGATCGTCATGCCCTGCTTCTCGAACGCCTTGCGCGCCAGCGCGGAGATTTCCTCGTCCTCGACCGGCAGCACGCGGTCGAGCATCTCGACGACCGTCACCTCCGCGCCGAGGTCGCGGTAGAAGCTGGCGAACTCGACGCCGATGGCGCCGGAGCCGATCACCAGCAGCGATTTCGGCGTCCGCTCCGGGACCATGGCCTCGCGGTAGGTCCAGATCGTCCCGCCGTCCGGCGCGATCCCCGGAAGCACGCGCGCCCGCGCCCCGGTGGCGAGGACGACATGCCCGGCGACGAGGTTCGCGACCGTCCGCCCGTCCTTCTCGACAAGGAGCTTGCGCGCCCCGGCCGCGCCGCCGTCGAGCCGGCCGTGGCCGTCAACCACTTCCACCTTGTTCTTGCGCAGCAGGTGCGCGACGCCGCCCGAAAGCCGGTTCGCCACGCTCCGCGACCGTTCGACCGCTTTCTTGATGTCGAACGATATGTCCTTGGCGGAGAAGCCGTGCGCGTCGAGGTTATGGAGGATGTGGCGGATTTCCGAGGTCCTGAGCAGCGCCTTGGTGGGGATGCAGCCCCAGTTGAGGCAGACGCCGCCGAGATGCGCGCGCTCGACCACCGCCGTCCGCATTCCCAGCTGCGCCGCGCGGATCGCCGCGACATAGCCGCCCGGCCCGCCGCCGACCACAACGATGTCGTACGCGCTCTCGGCCATGTCCCGTTCCCCGGCCGCTCCCGCCGCCCCGCCTAGAGCAGCATCGAGAGCGGGTTCTCGATCAGCTTCCTGAACGCCGCCAGGAACTCGGCCCCGGCCGCGCCGTCCACCACCCGGTGGTCCGCCGACAGCGTGCAGCTCATGACCGTGGCGATGGCGAGCGCGTCGTCGCGCACGACCGGGCGCTTCTCGCCCGCGCCGACGGCCAGGATGGCGCCCTGCGGCGGGTTGATCACGGCGGCGAACTCCCGCACGCCGTACATGCCGAGATTGGAGATCGAGAAGGTGCCGCCCATGTAGTCCTCGGGCATCAACCGGCCGGCGCGGGCGCGGGCGGCGAAGTCCCGCGTCTCGGCCGCGATCTCGGCCAGGCCCTTGTTCTGCGCGCCCCGCACCACCGGCGTCACCAGCCCGCCCTCGACCGCGACGGCGACGGAGATGTCCACCGACCTGTAAACGCGGATCGCCTCCCCGGTCCACGAGGCGTTGGCGGCCGGCACGCGCTTCAGGGCCAGCGCGGCGGCGCGCACGACCATGTCGTTCACCGAAATCCGCCCGTCCTCGACCGCCTCGTTGAGCTTGCGGCGAATGTCGAGCAGCGCGTCGATCTCGCAATCGATCGTCATGTAGAAATGCGGCGCGTCCCGTTTCGACTCCGACAGGCGGCGCGCGATGACCTTGCGCATCGTGGTGTTGGGGATTTCGTCGTATTCCGGCGCTCCGGGCGCGGCGGCCGGAGCCGGAGCCGGCGCGGCGGTGGCCGCGACGGGGGCGGTCGCGGCGGCGGGGCGCGCGGCGCGGCCGGCGATCGCCGCCTCGATGTCGGCCTTGACGATCCGCCCGTTCGGGCCGCCGCCGGCGATCCCGGCGAGGTCGATCCCCGCCTGGGCCGCCATGCGCCGCGCCAGCGGGCTGGCGAAAACCCGCCCGCCGGAGGCCGGGGCCGCGGGCGCCGCGGAAACCGGGGCCGGAGCGGGCGCGGCGGGCGGGGGCGCCAGGCTCCCCGGATGGACCGGCGCCGGGCCGGCGGACGGCGCGGGCGCCGATGTCGCGGGCGCAGCCGGGGCTGGGGCCGGGGCGGCCGGCGCCGGGGCGGCGAAACCGGCGGCGTCGAGCGCGCCCGAATCCTCCCCCTCCAGCAGCAGCACGGCGATCGGCGCGTTGACCGGCACGCCCTCGGCCCCTTCGGGGACCAGGATGCGGCCGAGCACGCCCTCGTCCACCGCCTCGACCTCCATCGTCGCCTTGTCGGTCTCGATCTCGGCCAGCAGGTCGCCGGGGGCGACCGCCTCCCCCTCCGCCTTCATCCACCGGACCAGCTTGCCCTCGGTCATGGTGGGCGAGAGCGCGGGCATCGAAATCGGAATGGGCATGGCGTGTCCCCTCAGCCCCGGTAGCAGACGGCCCGCGCCGCCCCGGCGATGTCCTCCGGCCCGGGCAGGGCCAGTTTCTCCAGGTTGGCCGCGTAGGGCATCGGCGCGTCGGCGCCGGCGACGCGCGCGACCGGGGCGTCGAGCCAGTCGAAGGCGTGCTCCATCGCCAGAGCCGCGATCTCCGCCCCCATGCCGCAGGCCGGCCACCCCTCCTCGACCGACACGATCCGGTTGGTCTTGCGGATCGACGCGACGATGGCGCCCACGTCCAGCGGCCGGATCGAGCGCAGGTCGATCACCTCGGCGTCGATCCCGTCCGCCGCCAGCATCTCCGCCGCCTCCAAGGCCTTGCCCACCATGATCGAGAAGGCCGTAATGGTGACGTCCCGGCCCGGCCGCGCCATCCTCGCCCGGCCGATCGGCACGGTGAAGTCCGGGTCCGACGGCACCTCGAACCCCTGGCCGTACAGCACCTCGTTCTCCAGCACGATCACCGGGTTGGGGTCGCGGATGGCGGATTTCAGCAGGCCCTTGGCGTCCGCCGCCGACCAGGGCGCGACCACCTTGAGGCCGGGGCAGTGGGCGTACCAGCTGGTGTAGTCCTGCGAGTGCTGGGCGGCGACGCGCGAGGCCGCGCCGTTCGGGCCGCGGAAGACTATCGGGCATCCCATCTGGCCGCCGGACATGTAGAGCGTCTTGGCGGCGGAGTTGACGATCTGGTCCATCGCCTGCATGGCGAAGTTGAAGGTCATGAACTCGACCACCGGCTTCAGCCCGCCGAACGCCGCCCCGACGCCGAGGCCGGCGAAGCCGTGCTCGGTGATCGGCGTGTCGATCACCCGGCCGGGGCCGAACTCGGCCAGCAGGCCCTGCGTGACCTTGTAGGCGCCCTGGTACTCGGCGACCTCCTCGCCCATGACGTAGACGGACGGGTCGGCCCGCATCTCCTCGGCCATCGCGTCGCGCAGCGCCTCGCGCACGGTCTGCGTCCTGGTCTCGGCGAAGAAGCGCGCCTCCTCGTCCGCCGGCGCCGGTTCGAGGGCCGGCGGCGGCGCGGCGGCGATCGCCGGCGCGGAAACGGGGGGCCGGGCCGCCGGCGCGGGAGCGGGCGGCGGCGCGGGCGAAGGCCCGGCGTCGAGCGCGGCCGCGTCCTCGCCCTCGGCCAGCAGCAGCGCGATCGGCGTGTTCACCGCCACGCCCTCCGCCCCCTCGGCGACCAGCAGGCGGCCGAGCACGCCGTCCTCCACCGCCTCGACCTCCATCGTCGCCTTGTCGGTCTCGATCTCGGCCAGCAGGTCGCCGGGGGCGACCGCCTCGCCTTCCGCCTTCAGCCACCGGACCAGCTTGCCCTCGGTCATGGTGGGCGAGAGCGCCGGCATCAGGATCTGGATCGGCATTCCGGGTTCCCCTCCCCGCGCGGCCGCGGGCGGCCGGTTTCAGGCCCCGACCAGGATGTCGGTGTGGAGTTCGGCCGCGTCCGGCTCCGGACTCGACTGCGCGAAATCGGCCGCGTCGGTGACGACGGCCCGGACCTCCCGGTCCACCGCCTTCAACTCGTCGTCCGCGACGCCGAGCGCGGCGAGCCGGTGGCGCGCGTTGTCGATCGGGTCGTGCTCCTGGCGCATCCGGTTGACCTCGTCCTTGGTGCGGTACTTGGCCGGGTCGGACATCGAGTGGCCGCGGTAGCGGTAGGTCTTCATCTCCAGGATGTACGGCCCCTTGCCGGCGGCCGCGTGGGCGACCGCCCCGGCGCCGGCGGCCTTGACCGCGAGGACGTCCATGCCGTCCACCTCCTCGCCGGGGATGCCGTAGGCGGCCCCCCGCTCCGCCAGCGAGGCGCCGGCGGCCGCGCGCGTCACCGCCGTGCCCATGCCGTACTTGTTGTTCTCGATCACATAGACGCAGGGCAGCTTCCACAGCGCCGCCATGTTGAAGCTCTCGTACACCTGGCCCTGGTTGACCGCGCCGTCGCCGAGGTAGGTGAGGCACACCGCCTCCTCGCCCTTGTACTTGTGGGCGAAGGCGAGGCCGGTGCCGATCGGCACCTGGGCCGCGACGATGCCGTGGCCGCCGTAGAAATTCCGCTCGCGGCTGAACATGTGCATACTGCCGCCCTTGCCCTTGGAGTAGCCGCCGGAGCGCCCGGTCAGTTCCGCCATCACGCCGCGCGACTCCATGCCGCGGGCCAGCATGTGGCCGTGGTCGCGGTAGCTGGTCACCACGCTCGAGCGCCCGTCGACCGCCGCCTCCATGCCGACGACCACCGCCTCCTGGCCGATATAGAGGTGGCAGAACCCGCCGATCAGCCCCATGCCGTACATCTGCCCGGCCTTCTCCTCGAACCGGCGGATCAGCAGCATGTCGCGGTAGTATTTCAGGAGTTCCTCGCGCGAGGCTTCGGGGGCGCGGGCGGCGGCCGATCGCCGCGCGGTCCGGGCGGCGGGGCGCCGCCGCGTCGCGGTCCCGACGGAACTCTTGGCCATGGCCTTCTCCCGCATGGCGGCGGGGCGTCCCGCCTTCCGCCGCCGAGGATGGATCGCGGCCAGATTAGGACAGGAAACGGGGGAAGTTCAACACTTTTAATCCATTGATATATATGGCTGTTTTTCCTATTAATCCGATACGGGTTAACGGCTTTCGCGCCGCGCCGTCAACGCTCCGCGTCGAGCGGGATCACGAGGTCGTCGGGATGGGCGAAGTTCAGCAGGCGGCGGCCCTGCTCCTCCATCATGTCGGGGTCGAGGCTGTCCGGGCGCAGCAGCGCCACCCGCCGCTCCAGCGCCTCGCGCGCCGCCCGGGTGGCGTCGCGCTCCGCCTCGGCCTCGGCGATCCTGCGGTCGAGTTCGCGCCACGCCAGCGCGCCCCGGTCGCCATGGATCGCGTGGTAGACGAAATACGCCACCAGCAGGCAGCCGAACAATGGCCCCGCCGCGTGCCGCGCCCGCCGTTTCCATTCCCCGCCGAAATACATGCGCCCCTCTCCCCCGCAAAAGGGAATCACCGGGGTTCGGCGCTGTCAAGCCGCCCGCGCCCCGCCGCCCAGCGCGTCGCGCCCGGCGTGGACGGCGGCCGGCCCCAACTCCTCCTCGATACGGATCAGGCGGTTGTACTTGGCCGTCCGGTCGGAGCGCGAAAGCGAGCCGGTCTTGATCTGGCCCGCGTTCGTCGCCACCGCGAGGTCGGCGATGGTCGTGTCCTCCGTCTCGCCGGAGCGGTGGGAGACCACCGCCGCGTAGCCGGCCCGGTGCGCCGTCGCGACCGTCTCCAGCGTTTCCGAGAGCGTGCCGATCTGGTTCGGCTTCACCAGCACCGCGTTGGCGGCGCCGCGCGCGATCCCCTCGCGCAGGCGGCGGGGATCGGTGACGAACAGGTCGTCGCCGACGATCTGCAGCCGCCCGCCGAGTTCGGCCGTGAGCGCGGCGAACCCCTCCCAGTCGTCCTCCGCCAGCGGGTCCTCGATCGAGACGATGGGATAGCGCGCGGCGAGGTCGGCGTAGAGCCGGATCATGCCCCCGGAATCGAGCGTCCGCCCCTCGCCCGCCAGTTCGTAGCGGCCGTCGCGCAGGAATTCCGTCGCGGCGGGGTCCAGCGCGATGGCGATGTCCTCCCCCGGCCGGTAGCCCGCCGCCTCGATCGCGCGGACCACGAAGCCGAGCGCCGCGTCGGCGCCGCGCAGGTCCGGCGCGAAACCGCCCTCGTCGCCGACATTCGCGTTCAGGCCGGCGTCGCGCAGCGCCGCCCGCAGGGCGTGGAACACCTCCGCCCCGGCGCGGACGGCCTCCGCCACGCTCCCGGCCGAGAGGGGGAGGATCATGAACTCCTGGAAGTCGAGCGCGTTGTCGGCATGGGCGCCGCCGTTCAGGATGTTCATCATCGGCGCCGGCGTCACATGCGCGAAGACGCCGCCGATATGGCGGTAGAGCGGCAATCCGAGCGAGGCCGCCGCCGCGCGGGCGACCGCGAGGCTGACGCCGAGCGTCGCGTTCGCGCCGAGCCGCGCCTTGTTTTCCGTCCCGTCGAGTTCGACCAGGGTCCGGTCGATGGCCAGCTGCTCGCTTGCGTCCCGGCCCGACAGCGCGTCGAAAACCTCGCCGTTCACCGCGGCGACGGCGCCGAGCACGCCCTTGCCGCCGTACCGCCCGGAATCGCCGTCGCGCCGCTCCAGCGCCTCGTGCGCGCCGGTCGAGGCGCCCGACGGCACGGCGGCCCGACCCCAAGCGCCGCCTTCGAGCCGGACATCGACCTCGACCGTCGGATTGCCCCGGCTGTCGAGGATTTCGCGCGCGCGAATGTCGAGGATGGCGGCCATGGCGCGGCTCCGGGCGGAGGGGCGCTACGCCGGCGCGAGCAGGCCGTCGGCGCGGGCGCGCGCGGCGGCGGCGGGAGCGGAGTCGCCGGCGCGGTCCAGCGCGCCCGCGTATTTGCGCCAGCTCCAGGCGCTGTTGGGGACGCGGGCCGTGCGCTCGGCCAGCAGCGCGCGGGCCATGCCGTCGCGCCCGTCCTGCTCCAGCGCGTCCACCAGCATCTGCTCGAACAGGTCGCGCTGGGCGTGGCTGCCGCCCATCCGGCGCAATTCGCCGCGGATCGGCCAGAGGCGGTCGACGACGCCGGCGTGGTCGCCCGCGCGCAGCGCCCGCATCGCCTCGGCGGTGTCGATCCCGACGGCGGCGGCGACCCGGCCCTCGGTGGTGTCCTCGGCGGCGTAGGCGCGCATCCGGGCGACCATCTCCGCCGCCTCAGCGTCGCGCCCGGCCCCGACCAGCGACATCAGGTAGTGCAGCGTGACGAAGATCAGTTCGTGGTCGCCGATGTGTTTCAGCGCGATCTCGCCCAGCGCCTCCCAGCGGTCGCCGACATCGATGCCGAACATCTCCAGCCGCCACAGCAGCGGCGCGCAGTTCACGATTTCGAGGTAGAGGTCCTCCTGGAGGTCCGAGACGATCTCCTCGTCGTAGAGCCGCAGCACCTCGTCGAACTCGAACCGTTCGAGGTGGTAGAGCGAACGGTGCCATTGCAGGTGGAAGCGGAAATTGTTGACGACCGACCAGCGCGGCTCCAGCGAGCGCACCCACTCGATCCCCTCGGCGTGGCGCCCCTCCATCTCCATCACATGGGCGACCGAATGGACCGACCAGGCGTCCTCCGGGTCGATCTCGACCGCCTGGCGGCCGAACCGCTCCGCCGCCCGGTAGTCGCCGGACTCCTCCAGCCCGAAGGCGTACATGCCGAGCACGTTGCCGTAATGCCGGTGCTCCGGGCGCCAGCTCGGCAGCGCGCGGGCGACCGAGTCGCGCATCTTGCCCGCCTCGCCCGTGTAGAAGTGCTTGAAATGCGCCAGCCGCAGCGCGAACACATCCAGCGGGTGGTCGACCAGGATGCGCTCCCAGGCGTCGATCGCCCCCTCGATGTCCTCGGCGCACCAGGCCTCCAGCGCGCGCCGGTGCAGCGCCTCGCGGTCGTTCAGCCCCGTCCGGGCGGCGACGCCGGCGAGGTCGGCGGCGGCCTTTCGGGCGCGCCCGGCCATGGCGCCGTTGGCGAACAGCTTGAAGAAATAGCCCTTGGCGACATGCGCCATCGGCAGGTCGGGATCGGCCGCGAAGGTCGCCTTCAGCCGCTCGCCGGGGTCGCGGCGGAAGCGGACATAGGCGTCCACGGTCGCGTCCAGGGCCGCGACCGCCTCGTCGCTGGCGGCGGTGGTCGCCAAGCCGTAACTGTCGTTGCGTTGGGCCATTTCGGCGCTCCGTTTCGCTTGGAGGTTTCGGCCAGTCTATCGCGGCGCCGGCGCCGGACTCCAGACCGGATCGGCCTTGGCCAGTCGGTCGAAGGCGATGAGCGTCTCCAGCAGCGCCCGCATGTCGGACAGCCGGACCATGCTGGGGCCGTCGGAGGGGGCGTTGTCCGGGTCGCCGTGCGTCTCGACGAACACCGCCGCCACGCCGACCGCGACCGCCGCGCGCGCCAGCACCGGGACGAAGCGCCGGTCCCCCCCGCTCGCCGCGCCCAGCCCGCCCGGTTGCATGACCGAATGCGTCGCGTCGAACACCACCGGATGGCCGGTCGCGGCCATTTCGGGCAGCGCGCGCATGTCCGAGACCAGCGTATTGTAGCCGAAGCTGGCGCCGCGCTCCGTCAGCAGGACGGCCTCGGCGCCGGCCGCCTCCAGTTTGGCGGCGACATGGCGCATGTCCCAGGGCGCGAGGAACTGCCCCTTCTTGACGTTGACCGCCCTGCCCGTCCGCGCCGCCGCCACGAGCAGGTCGGTCTGGCGGCACAGGAAGGCCGGGATCTGCAGCACGTCAACCGCCTCGGCCGCTCGCGCGCACTGGTCCGGCTCGTGCACGTCCGTCAGCACCGGGCAGCCGAAGCGCGCCCGCAACTCGGCCAGGATCGGCAGCCCCCGCGCGATGCCGATCCCGCGCGCGCCGGCCAGGCTGGTGCGGTTCGCCTTGTCGAAGGAGGTCTTGTAGACCAGCCCGATCCCGAGCTCGCGGCAGAGGCCGGTCAGCGCGTCGGCCATCTCCATCGCGTGGTCGCGGCTCTCCAGCTGGCACGGCCCGGCGATCAGGGCCAGCGGCAGGTCGTTGGCGACCTCCAGGCCGCCGATCCGCGCCCGGCGATGGGGCGCGCCGCCCGGAAGCTCCGCCGCCATCGTCAGACCAGCCTCGACTGCGCGACCGCCGCCGCCACGAAGCTCGTGAACAGCGGGTGCGGGTCGAAGGGTTTCGACTTCAGTTCGGGATGGAACTGCACGCCGACGAACCAGGGGTGCGACGGAAGCTCGACGATCTCCGGCAGGCGCCGGTCCGGCGACATGCCGCTGAAGCGCAAGCCGGCCGCCTCCAGCCGCTCCCTGTAGTTTATGTTGACCTCGTAGCGGTGGCGGTGGCGCTCGCCGATGCGCGCGGCGCCGTAGATGTCCCGCGCCTTCGAGCCGGGCGCGAGGTCGCATTCGTAGGCGCCGAGGCGCATGGTGCCTCCCAGGTCGTCGTTCTCGCCGCGCTCCTCGCGCGCCGCGCCGCGCGTCCATTCGGTGAGCAGGCCGACCACGGCGTCCCGGCACGGGCCGAACTCGGTCGATCCCGCGCCCGCGACGCCGCCGAGGCTGCGCGCCGCTTCGATCACCGCCATCTGCATCCCGAAGCAGATGCCGAAATACGGGACCAGACGCTCGCGCGCGAACCGGACGGCCGCGATCTTGCCCTCGGCGCCGCGCTCGCCGAAGCCGCCCGGAACGAGGATGCCGTGGACGCCCTCCAGCCGGTGCACCGCGTCCTCGCGCTCGAAAATCTCCGAGTCGATCCAGTCCAGCCCCACTTCCACATTGTTGGCGAGGCCGCCGTGCGTCAGCGCCTCGGCCAGCGACTTGTAGGAGTCCGGCAGGCTCGTGTACTTGCCGACGACAGCGATCCGCACCGCGCCCTCGGACCGCTCGGCGGCCCCGGCGATCCGCTCCCAGCGCGAAAGGTCCGGCGCCGGGCTTGGTCCGAGCAGCCCGAAATGGCGGCACACCTCGGTGTCGAACCCGTTGGCGTGGTAGCTCAGCGGCACGTCGTAGATCGAGGGGGCGTCGAGCGCGGCGATCACCGCCTCCGGGCGGATGTTGCAGAACAGGCCGATCTTGCGCCGCTGCGCCTCGGGCATTTCGCGCTCGGCCCGGCACAGCAGCAGGTCGGGCTGGATGCCGACGCTCTGCAACTCCTTCACCGAATGCTGCGTCGGCTTGGTCTTCAGCTCCCCCGCCGAGGCGATATAGGGCACCAGGGTGAGGTGCGCGAACATCGAGCGTTCGCGCCCGAGTTCGTTGCCGAGCTGGCGGATCGCCTCCAGGAAGGGCAGGCTTTCGATGTCGCCGACGGTGCCGCCGATCTCGCACAGCACGAAATCCTCGCCGTCGAGGTCGCCCATCACGAACGCCTTGATGGCGTCGGTCACGTGCGGGATGACCTGGATGGTCGCGCCGAGGTAGTCGCCGCGGCGCTCCCGCGCCAGCACGTCCGTGTAGATGCGCCCCGTCGTCACATTGTCGGAGCGCCGCGCCGCGACGCCGGTGAACCTCTCGTAGTGGCCGAGGTCGAGATCGGTCTCCGCGCCGTCGTCGGTGACGTAGACCTCGCCATGCTGGTAGGGGCTCATCGTGCCCGGATCGACGTTGAGGTAGGGGTCGAGCTTGCGCAGCCGCACGCGGAAGCCGCGCGCCTGCAACAGCGCGCCGAGCGCCGCCGAGGCGAGGCCCTTGCCGAGGGAGGAGACCACGCCGCCGGTGATGAAGATGAAGCGCGACATGGACCCGCTTTATACCGAAACCGGGCCGGGCCGGAAACCGCGCCGCGCCCGGACGGCCGGCGCGCGGGCTATTGCGAGACGGGGGCTTGCGGAACGGCGGGGACGGCGGGCGCGTCCTGTGTGCGGATTTCGTCGGCGAGCGAGCCGCGGCGCCCCGAATCGGCGATGATCGCCAGGCTCAGGCTGGTGGCGAAGAAACACGCGGCGAGCACCGCCGTCATGCGGGTCAGCAGGCTCGCCGTGCCGCGCGCCGACATGAAGCCGCCCATGGCGCCGCTCCCGCCGCCGATGCCGAGGCCGCCGCCCTCGCTCCGCTGCAAGAGCACGACCACCACCAGCGCGGCGGCGATCATCAGGTGGATGGCGAGCAGGACTTCGGTCACGGTCGTCCCCCGGAGAGGCATGGCGCGGGCGCGGGCGTTCCCGGCGCGCCGCGCGCGGGGAGGTTTAGCGCGCCGCGCGGCGGATTGCCAGCGGATTCGGCGCCGGCGGCCGCCCGCTCACCCGCCCGCCGCCGCCGCGATGGCGAGGAAGTCCGCCGCCTCCAGGCTCGCCCCGCCGACCAGCGCCCCGTCCACATACATCTCCGCCAGGATCGCCGCCGCGTTGGACGGCTTCACTGATCCGCCGTAGAGGATCGGCGCGCCCCCGCCGCCGCGCGCCGCCAGCGCCTCGCGGATGCGCGCGTGCATTTCGGCGATGTCCGCGACGGAGGCGGTCTCGCCCGTGCCGATCGCCCAGACCGGCTCGTAGGCGACGACGATCCCGGCCCCGCCCGCTTCGGGAAGCGAGCCGCGAAGCTGCGCGTCGACGGTCTCGAAGGCGCGGCCGGCCGCGCGAAGCTCCGCCGTCTCGCCGACGCAGACGATCGGGACCAGCCCCGCCGCCAGCGCCGCTTCCGCCTTGGCGCGGATTTGCGCGTCCGTCTCCCCGTGGCCGGCGCGGCGCTCGGAATGGCCGACGATCGCGTAGCGGCAGCCGGCGGCGCGCAGCATCGCGGCCGAAACGTCGCCGGTGAACGCGCCCCGGGCCTCGGCGTGGCAGTCCTGCCCGCCCAGCGCGACCGGGGAGCCGGCGAGCGCGTCCGCGACCGGGGCCAGCAGCGTCGCCGGCGGGCAGATGGCGAGGTCGGCCGGGAGGCCCGCCCGCGCCCGCGCCGCGAGCGCCGCCGCGAGCGCCGGCCCGCCGGCGGGCGGCAGGTTCATCTTCCAGTTGCCGACGACAAGGGGGCGCGCGGCCATGTCCGGCTCCGAAACCGTGGGCGCGGCGGCGTTTAGCACGCGCCGGAGCGGGGGCCAAGCGGCGCGCGAAAAGCCGTTGCGGCGGGCTTCCCCGCGCCCTTAGTATGCGCCGCTTCGGGCGGGGCCGGCCCGCCTCCCGTCCCTTCCCTCCCCCACGCCGCGCGGGAACCGGGTTCGCCATGCTGCAGCTGATCCGCTCCAAGGTCTCGTCCATCTTCATCAAGGCCCTGTTCGGCGTGCTGGTCGTCAGTTTCGCGATCTGGGGCATCGGCGACATTTTCCTCGGCAGCCCCGGCGGGCGCGCCGCCGTCACGGTGGGCGATGTCAGCTACAATTCGGCCGAGGTGCTGGACCGCTTCGACAGGACCCGCCGCGCCATGCGCCTGCCGCCGCGCTACGACGAGGCGCTGCGGGGCGAAATCCTCGACAACGTGATCGAGTCGATGGTCGAGGCCGGGCTTTTCGCGGCGGAGAGCCGTTCCCTCGGCCTGACCGTGAGCGACGCCCAGCTGAAGTCCTGGATCGCCTCGGCGCCCGCCTTCCAGGACGAAACGGGCCGCTTCAGCCCGGAGGCGTTCCGCCGCGCCCTGTTCGACGCGCGCATGGGCGAGGGCGAGTTCTTCGCGACGCTGCGCGGCGACCTCGTGCGCGGGCAGATCGCCGGCGCGGTCGAGGGCGCGGCCGCCCCGCCGGACATCCTGGCCGAAACCCTGTTCGCCCACCGGGAGGAGCGCCGCGTCGTCCGGGCCGTCGCCATCCCGGCCGACACGATTCCCAATCCGGGGGAGCCGGGCGCCGCGGAACTGCGCGCGCATTACGAGGAGACACGGGCCGACCACATGGCCCCCGAATACCGGGGCGGCGTCTACGTGGCGCTGGAGCCGGACGAACTGGCGCGCGAAATCCTGGTCCCGGAGGCGGACCTGCGGGCGGAGTACGACGCGCGGCTGGACGAGTTCACGGAGCCGGCGCGCCGCGACCTCGAACAGTACATCTTCGCGGACGAGGCCGCCGCCCGGGCCGCGGCCGACGGGCTGTCGGGACCGCTGGACGCCGACGCGGCGGCGGGCGCGCTGGCCCGCGCGGCCGGGAGCGCCGCCGTCGCGCTGGAGGGCGTCGTCGCCGCCGACCTTTCCGGCGAGGCCGAGCGCGCCGCCGCCTTCGACACGCCGCCGGGCCGCGCCAGCGCGCCGGTGGAGACGCCGTTCGGCTGGAAGGTCTTCCTCGTCCGGTCCGCGACGGAGGAGCGGGTCCGCGCCTTCGAGGACGCACGCGCGGAAGTCCGGCTCGACCTCGCCCGCGACAAGGCGCTCGACGCGATGTTCGAACTCGCCAACGCCTTCGAGGACGCGCTGGCCGGCGGCGCCTCGGTGGAGGAGGCGGCGCGCGAGATCGACGTCCCGACCCGGCGGGTGGACGCCGTGGACGCGCGGGGCTTCGGCATGGACGGGATTTCGGTCGAGGGTCCGCCGGCCGGCCGGCGCTTCCTCGCCGCGCTGTTCGACACCGAAAGGGGCCTGCAGAGCGACCTGGTGGAGACGGAGGACGGCGGCTACATCCTGCTGCGGGTGGACCGGGTGGTCGAGGCGCGCCAGCGCGACCTCCACGAGGTCGAGGCCGCGGTGCGCGCCGGCTGGCGCGCCGAGCGCCGGCTCGACCTCGCGGGCGAGCGCGCGCTGCGGCTCGCGGAGGCGTCGCGGGGCGGCGTCGGCCTCGACGCGGCCGCGGCGCGGGAGGGCCTCGCGGTCGCGCGCGTCGGCCCGTTCGCGCGCTCCGGCGAGGGCATCGGCGCGGGAATCTGGCCGGGCGACCTGGCGGCGGTCGCCTTCGACCTCTCGCGCGGCGACATCGGCATCGCGGAGTCCGCGACCGTCGTCGCCGTGGCGGAACTCGTCGAAATCCGGCCCGCCGCGCGCGGCGGGGACGACGGCGCCTGGAGGCGGCTCGTCGACGGGCTGTCGGCCGGCATGGCCGAGGACTACGCCGAGGCCTATCTCGCGAGCCTGCGCGCCAGGCATTCCGCCTCCATCGACCGCGGCTACATCGATTCCCTGATGGCGGATTCGCAATGAGGGTCGAGCCGGATCCCGCCGCCTTCCGGGCCGCCTGGGACGCCGGAAAGCCGCAGGCGGCGTGGACGACGCTGGTCGCCGACCTGGAGACCCCGGTCTCGGCGATGCTGAAGCTGGCCGACGGCGCGGCCAACGCCTTCCTGCTCGAGTCGGTCGAGGGCGGCGCGACGCGCGGCCGGTTCTCGATCGTCGGGATGCGGCCCGACACAATCTGGCGCTTCCGGCGCGACCGGGCGGAGATCAACCGCCGCGCGCTTTCCGACGCCGAGGCGTTCCAGCCCTGCGCCGAGCCGCCGATGCGCTCCCTGCGGGCGCTGGTCGCGGAGTCGCGGATCGACCTGCCGGACACGCTGCCGCCGATGGCGTCGGGCCTGTTCGGCTACATGGGCTACGACGCGGTGCGGCTGACGGAGGACATCCCCGACGACAACCCGGACGACCTCGGCGTGCCGGACGGGCTGTTCCTGCGGCCGACGCTGGTCTGCGTGTTCGACCGGCTGGAGGATGTCGTCACCATCGTCACGCCGATCCGCCCGGAGCCGGGCGTCGCGCCCGAGGACGCCCGCGAGGCGGCGCGCGCCCGCCTGGCCGAGGCCGCCGCGCGGCTGCGCCAGGGCCTCGCGCCGCGCGACGACCGGGCCGAGGGCGAGAGCGAACTTCCCGAACCCGGCGCCAACGCCACGCCGGCCGAGTTCCGCGCCATGGTCGAGAAGGCCAAGGACTACATCCGCGCCGGCGACGCCTTCCAGATCGTGCCGTCGCTGCGCTTCTCGGTCCCGTTCGCGCTGCCGCCGATGGCGCTCTACCGCTCGCTGCGGCGCCTCAACCCCTCGCCCTTCCTGTTCTTCTTCGATTTCGGCGGCTTCTCCATCGTCGGCTCCAGCCCGGAAATCCTGGTGCGCCTGCGCGACGGGACGGTCACCCTGCGCCCGCTCGCCGGGACCAGCCGGCGCGGCGCCACGGCGGAGGAGGACAAGGCGCTGGCGGACGCGCTGCTGTCCGACCCGAAGGAGCGGGCGGAGCACCTGATGCTGCTCGACCTCGGCCGCAACGACGTGGGCCGGGTGTGCGAGATCGGCAGCGTGCGCGTGGTCGAGCAGTTCGTCATCGAGTACTACTCGCACGTCATGCACATCGCGAGCCATGTCGAGGGCCGCCTGCGCGACGGCCTCGACGGGCTGGACGCGCTGGCCGCCGGCTTCCCCGCCGGCACCGTGTCCGGCGCGCCCAAGGTGCGGGCGATGGAGATCATCGACGAACTGGAGACCTCCCGGCGCGGCGTGTACGCCGGCGCGATCGGCTATTTCAGCGCCGACGAGGCGATGGACACCTGCATCGCGCTGCGCACCGCGCTGGTCAAGGACGGGACGATGTACGTCCAGGCCGGGTGCGGCGTGGTCGCCGACAGCGATCCCGAAAGCGAGTACCAGGAGGCGGTGAACAAGGCGCGCGCGCTGTTCCGGGCGGCGCAGGAGGCGGTCCGCTTCGCCTCCGGCGAGGCGTAGCGCGATGGCGCGCCGCCTCTCCCGCGAGGCGCCGGCCGCCAACGACGACCTGCCGCCGGGCCGGCCCGCGCCGGAGCCGGCGGCGCCCGCCGGAGGGCCGGGCGCGGCCGAGCGCGCCTGGCTGCGCCGGGGCCTCGGCCAGCCGGGCGGCAAGCTGCCGCTGTTCGACGGGGAAGGCCAGCGGGTCGATCCGCGCCTCGTGCGCGGCTGCCTCGAACGCGGCTGGGCCGAACCCTGGTTCGACAACCCGCTGAAGCCCGACTGGCTGGTCTGCAAGCTGACGGCGGCGGGGCGCGAGGCGGCGCGCTGAGGCCCGCTCCGCCGGGGGGCCGGGCGCGGCGGCGCGGCTGGTCGGAGCGGCGGGATTCGAACCCACGACCCCTACACCCCCAGTGTAGTGCGCTACCAGACTGCGCCACGCTCCGACCGGGCCGCGAACCCGCGAAGATGTAGGCGTTTCGGCGCGCCGGGGCAAGCGCCGGTTTTCCGCGGCGCGGCGCCCCCTACTCCCGCGCCGCGCGGAGCCGCCGGGCGACCGCCTCCAACTCGTCGAGGACGGAGGCGATTTCGCGGCGCGCCCCGGCGTCGAGGCCGGCGGGCGCGGCGGCGGCCGGCGCGGCGGCCGGGGCCGCCGGCGGCGTTTCGGGCGCGGCGGCTCGAACCGCGTCGGCCCCGTCGCCAGCGCGCGGGCCGACGGCGCCCTCGCGCAGCAGCCGCTGCACGCCCTTGATCGTGTAGCCGTCGGCGTAGAGCAGGCGGCGGATGCGCCGCAGCAGCGCCACGTCCTCCGGGCGGTAGTAGCGCCGGCCGCCGCCGCGCTTCAGCGGCCGGACCTGCGAGAACCTGGTTTCCCAGAACCGGAGCACATGGGCCGGCGTGTCGAGTTCTTCGGCGACCTCGCTTATGGTGCGGAACGCCGCCGCCGACTTGCCGCCCCGGCGGCCCTCGGCCCGCGCGCCGCCCTCAACCGCCATGGCCCGCCGGCCCCGGCCGCGGGGCCGATCCCGCCGCGTTCGCGTTCACCCGGCTTTTCAGGACATGCGAGGGCCGGAACACCAGCACCTTGCGCGGCAGGATGGGAACCACCTCGCCCGTCTTGGGGTTGCGGCCGACCCGCCGCCCCTTCTGGCGGACCGAGAAACTGCCGAAGCTGGAGATTTTCACCTGCTCGCCGCGCGCCAGCGCGCCGGCCACCTCGTCCAGCACGGACTCGACCAGTTCCGCCGATTCGTTGCGGGACAGCCCGACCTCGTTGTAGACCGCCTCGCTCAGGTCCGCGCGGGTCACCGTGTCGCTCGCCATGGACGCCTCCCACCCGACGGGCCGAGCCTAGCGGCCGATGTTCCGCCCGTCAAATATCGCTTCGCGACAAGCGATTGCGGGCGTTTCCTCACCGCGCGTCACGCACCGTCGGGCGCCCCCATCCGCGCCAGCCCGGCCCCCCAGACCAGGCCGCCGCCGATCGCCTCGAACAGCACCAGGTCGCCGTCCGACACGCGCCCGTCGCCGACCGCCTCGGCCAGCGCCAGCGGCACCGACGCGGCCGAGGTGTTGGCGTGGCGCTCGATGCTGCACACCACTTTTTCCGGCGGCAGCTTCATGCGCGCCGCCATGCTGTCGATGATCCGCTTGTTGGCCTGGTGCGGCACCAGCCAGTCGATGTCGGCGGCGGCGAGGCCGTTGGCCTCCAGCGCCTCGTCGATGACGCGGCCGAGCTTGGAGACGGCGTGGCGGAACACCTCCTTGCCGACCATCCGCACATGGCCGGAGGAGCCGGTGCTCGACGGGCCGCCATCGACATAGAGGATGTCCCGCTCGCGCCCGTCGGAATGGAGATGCGTGGACAGGACGCCGTAATCGGCGGCGCGGCCGTTGCCCTCGTGCGCGCGCAGCACGACCGCGCCCGCGCCGTCGCCGAACAGCACGCAGGTCGCGCGGTCCTCCCAGTCGAGGATGCGCGTGAAGGTCTCGGCGCCGATCACCAGCGCGCCGTCGGCCTGCCCCGCCTTGATGAAATTGTCCGCCACCGCCAGCGCATAGACGAAGCCGGCGCACACCGCCTGCACGTCGAAGGCGGCGCCGCGCGTCGCGCCGAGGCCGGCCTGCACCCTCGTCGCCGTCGCCGGGAAGGTGTTGTCGGGCGTGGTGGTGGCGACCACGATGAGGTCGATCCCGTCGGCCTCCATGCCGGCGTGGGCGAGCGCGCGCCGCGACGCCGCCAGCGCCAGGTCCGAGGTCAGCTCCCCCTCGGCCGCGATGTGCCGCTGGCGGATGCCGGTGCGCTTGACGATCCATTCGTCGGAAGTGTCGATGCGCTCGGCGAGTTCGGCGTTGCCGAGCACGCGCTCGGGCAGGTACGCGCCGCAGCCCGCGATCAGGGACCGGCGCATGGTCAGGAGGCCGCGGCCGCCGTGGCGGCCCGCTGGTCGTTCGCCGCGTGCAACACCGCAAGCTCCTCCTTCACCTCGTCGAGGAATCCGAATTTCGCCATGTCGGCCGCGACGCCGATGGCGTTGGCGAAGCCGATCTCGTCGGTCCCGCCGTGGCTTTTCACCGCGATGCCGTTCAGGCCGAGCAGCACCGCCCCGTTGTAGCGGCGCGGGTCGAGGCGCTCGCGCAGCCGCGCCACCGCGCCCCGGCTCAACAGGTAGCCGAGGCGGGAGGGCAGGGAGGAGCGGAAGGACTCGCGCAGGAAATGCGCGATCAGGCGCGACGCGCCCTCCGCCGTCTTCAGCGCGATGTTGCCGGTGAAGCCGTCGGTCACGACCACGTCCACCGTGCCGGCGGCGATGTCGTCGCCCTCGACGAAGCCCCGGAAATCCATCGGCATCTCCAGCCCCCGCAGCACCGCCGCCGCCTCCCGCAGCTCCTCGTGCCCCTTCTGCTCCTCCGCGCCGACATTGAGCAGCGCGACCGAGGGCCGGTCGAGGCCGAGCGCGATCCGCGCGAAAATCCCGCCCATGACGGCGAACTGGACCAGGTTGTCGGCGTCGCACTCGATGTTGGCGCCGAGGTCGAGCATACAGGTTTCGCCGCGCCGCGTCGGGAAGAAGCTGGCGATGGCGGGCCGGTCGATCCCCGGGCACATGCGCAGGCGGAGCCGCGACATCGCCATCAGCGCGCCGGTGTTCCCGGCCGAGACGACGCCGGCGGCCTCCCCCCCGGCGGCGAGGTCGATCGCCAGCCCCATGCTCGACCGCCGCCCGGTCCTGAGCGCGACCGACGGTTTTTCCGCCGCGCCGACCGTCTCCTCGGTGTGGAGGAGTTCGCACGCGCCCGCCGAAAGCCGCCGCGCGCCGTCGAGCAGCGGCTTCACCCGCGCCTCGTCGCCCACCAGGACGAAGCGCAGTTCGGGCGTCCGCTCGACGGCGATCTCGGCGCCCCGGACCACGAGGTCCGGCGCCCGGTCGCCCCCCATGGCGTCGAGGGCTATCGTGATACGCGATGGCATGTGCGCGGCGGCCCGAAGGTCCATGACAGTCCCGTGACCCGGCAAGTTATACAGGCGGGCCGCCGGCACGGTAACACTTTTCGCCGGGCCGCCGGCAGGCGGGCGCCCGGCCCTATTCCGGCCCGTCGCCCGAAGCGCCCCGCCGGCGCAGCGCGGCGAGCGCCGCGAACGGCCCGCCGGCCGCCTCGTCCGCCCCGCCGCCGGCCGAGAAGGCCGGGACGCCGTCGTCGAACGCGGCGGCCTCCAGCAGCACCGGGTCGAGGGCGAGCGAGAGGACCTGCGCCGCGACCTCGCCGAGGTCGATCGCGCCGCCGGAGACCGGCTCGGCGTCCACCTCGCCGTCGGGCGCGGCCGCCGCGAGCGCCTTCCAGCCGCGCGGCGTGGCGAAGACCTCCTCGAAACCCTCGCTCACCGTGAAGTCCACCGGGTCCTCCGCCGGATCGCCGACCACCGAAACCTCGGCCTCGACGATCCCCTCCGCCAGCACCACGCCGGGGGCGGTTTCGGCGAGCCGCGCCTCGGCGCGCAGGCCCGACAGGGCCTCGATCCCGAAGCGGCGCGCCAGGGCGGCGCATTCCGCCGGCGTCGCGGCGATGCGGCGCGGCCGGGGCGCGCGGTCGATCTCGGCGAGCGGGACCCGGCGGGAGAATTCCGGCGCGGGCGGCGCGCCTGCCCGTTCGGCGGCCATCCTCACGGCTCCCCGAAGCGGGGATCGCCGGCGCGGATTTCCGCCGCCGGGCGGGACGCGAGCGCCCGGTCCGCCGCGCGCGCCCAGGCCGCGAGGCGGCGATGCCCGCCGCAAGCCGGCGCCTCCCCCCGGTAGACATTGCGGGCCAGCGCCTCCTCCAGCGCCCCGCCGGCCGCCGCCAGCGCCGTGTCGTAGGCCGCGAGCCGGCCGTAGAAGGCGGCCCCCATCTGCTTCACCCGCTTGCCGACGGACATGTCGCTTACGCCCATCTCGCGCAGCGATTCGTCCATGTCGGCGAACATGCGGTCGAACAGGTCCTGGGCGAGCCGCCGCTCCCCGCCCGGCTCGGCCTTGAGCCGGCGCAGGACCAGCGCCATGTGCAGGACCAGCATGTCGAACCGGCCGTCGAGCGTGTCGGGCACGGCGCACTCGCGGTAGAACGCGACGCGGCGGGATTGCGCGACGATCCGCTCGTAGAGCCGCGCCGCCGCCTCCCGGCTCCGTCTCGCGCGCGCGCCCGCGAACATCCCGCCTCCCCTCGCGTTCCCGGCCGGCCCGGCCGCGCCGCGCGGCGGCGGCCCCCCCGGGGGTATTGCCTCGCGGCCATGCTAGCATGGCCGCGATGAAACCGGTGCATCCCGACATCGACTGGCAGGCCGACATGCTGGCCGCCAAGGTCCTCCGGCGCGCCATGACGCTGGAGGCGGCGGCGAGCGAACTCGACGAATGGCAGTCGGAGGCCGGCGCGGACGCCCGCTACCGCGATGTCGACTCCCGCGCGCTGATCGTCACCCACGCGCTGAACGCGCTGATCCGGCGCGGCTATTGAGGCCCGCCAGGATTGACAGGAGCCGGCCCGCCGCCTAGACGGTACGTCGCGCCCGGCGGAGGGGTGGCCGAGCGGCTGAAGGCGGCGGTTTGCTAAACCGTTATACTGGGAAACCGGTATCGTGGGTTCGAATCCCATCCCCTCCGCCATTGCCCCCGGCCGCGCGGGGGCGTAGCGTTGCGGGGCCTTCGGCCCATCGGCCCGGGACGCGCCCTGGAGAGCCGCCGTGTTCGAGAAGTTCCACCTTCCCTCCGCCGCCGGCATGGCCGGGATCGTCGCCGCGCTCGCCTTCCTGTGGACGCTGCACGGCGACATCGTGGCCCTGCACAAGGACATGCGCGACCTGTCCGACCGGCAGGCGGCCGGTTTCGGCGAGATGGCGGACCGGATCGCCGGGCTGGAGGCGCGCGTGGCCAAGGTCGAGGGGCTGGTCGAGGGCTTGCGGGCCGCCGCCATCGCGGGCGCGAGATCGGCTCCGGCCGGTCCGCCCGCCCCGGCCCGGTAACGCGCCCCGGCGCCGGGCCGCCCATGCGAACGACGCTCGACATCTCCGGCAAGACCCGCGTGTTCGGCTGCATCTCCGACCCGATCGGGCATGTGCGGGCGCCCTCGGTCTTCAACCCGCTGTTCGAGAAGCACGGCGTCGATGCCGTCATGGTTCCGCTGCATGTGCGCCCGGAGGACCTCGCGGCGGCGGTCGCGGGGCTGCGCGCCATGCCCAATTTCGGCGGCATGGCGATCACGCTGCCGCACAAGGAAACGATCGTGGCCCATTGCGACGAGGTCGGGCGCATGGGCCGGCTGGTCGGCGCGGTCAATTTCGCCGCCTTCGACGACGACCGCCGCCTGGTCGCCGACAACGCCGACGGGACCGGCTTCCTCGACGGGATGCGCGCCGCCGGTTACGAGGCGCGGGACACGGAGATGCTGATGGTGGGGGCCGGCGGCGCCGCCCGCGCCATCGGCTTCGCGCTGGCGGACGCGGGGGCGGCGCGGCTGGTCGTCGCCAACCGGACCCGCGCGCGCGCCGAGGGCCTCGCCGCCGAACTCGCCGCCGCCTTCCCCGGCCGCGCCATCGCGGCGGGCGAGCCGGACCCGCGCGGCTTCGACACGGTGGTCAACGCCACCTCGCTCGGCCTCGCGCCGGACGACGCGCTCCCGGTGGACCCGGACCTGCTCGCGCCCGGCCAGCTGGTGGCGGAGGTGATCATGAACCCGGCCGAGACGCCGCTCCTCGAGGCGGCGGCGGCGCGCGGCTGCCGCGTCCACGGGGGCCGGCCGATGTTCGATCGCCAGGTGACCGCCATCGCCAGGCTGTTCGGCTACGATTTCCCGCCGCCCCGAGCGCGGGACGGCGCGCGCGTTCCTTGACGAGGGGGAGCGAACCGATGGTGAAGGCGGTCGATATCGAGGCGGCGCTGGCGCCGCTGCCGGTCCTGAAGGCGCGGTCGCCGGAGACGACGGAGGAGGAGGCCGACGGCCATTTCGCCACGCTGGCGGAATACGAGGCCGGCGGCGTCTTCGCCGGCAGTTTCGAGGGCGTGTCGCCGTGGGAGCGCCACCCGAACGGCGACGAACTCGTCCAGATCCTGCGCGGGGCGGCGCGCGTGACGATCCTGACCGGGGACGGCCCGGTCGCGCTCGACATGCGCGCGGGGATGCTGACCGTCGTGCCGCGGAACATGTGGCACCGCTTCGAGGCGCCCGGCGGCGTGACGGTGATGACCATGACGCCCCAGCCCACCGTCCACACCTCCGCCGAGGACCCCCGCGACGCGCCCGATCCGTGAGCGCCGGCGCCGGGCCGGCGCGACGGGGCCGGGCCGGGGCGACGAGGCGGCGCCGGCGCGATCCGGTTGCCGATTTTTCCCCATCGCATATGCGATGGCATCGCGTATGTGGTGGACTGATATATCTGAAACGGGTTACACTTGCGCGACGCTGGCGATTCGGGAACCCGGAAACCATGACCAACGGCCTCGTGAAGTCGGCGGCGCGCGTGATGGCGATCTTCGAATGCTTCGAGGACGTCAAGCGGCCGCTCACCATTTCCGAACTGGTCCGGCTGATGGGCGTGCCCCAGTCGAGCATGTCGGCCCTGATGAAGAGCCTGCTGTCCCAGGGCTTCGTCGATTACGACACGCGCTCGCGCGCCTACACGCCCAGCGTGCGGATCGCGCTGCTGGGCAACTGGCTGATGGACGACCCGAGGCCCCGCGACAACCTGCTCGGCATGATGCAGGACCTGAATTCGGCGACCGGCGACACCATTGTCCTGGGCGTGCTGAACGGCGTCGAGACCCAGTACATCCATGTCGTCAACTCGCACCAGCGGCTGCGCTTCCAGCTGCGGCCGGGCATGTTGCGGCCGATGTTCCGCACCGCCATCGGCCTGGTGCTCGCCAGCCTGCGCGAGGACGCCGAGATCGGCCGCATGGTGCGCCGGGTCAACACCGAGGCGGAGCGCCCGGAGGAGATCGTGCAGGAGGCCGACGTGATGACCCGCGTCCGCGAGGTCCGCGACAAGGGCTATCTCGTCACCTCCAACCTCGCGACGCCGGGCGCCGGCGTGGTGGCGACCCTGCTGCGCAACGGCCCGTCGGTCCGTCCGATGGCGATCGGCATCGGCGCGCCGAACCCGCGCATCGTTTCGGGCCGGGACTTCCTGGTCGATACGCTGATGACGGCCGTCGGCCGCTACGCCGCCGGACGGACGGACAAGGCCGCCTGACGCGGGCCGGCCCGCCGCGGCGGGCGCGCGGCCTGCCGGGCGCCCCTCCCCTTGCGCCTTGAAATCGCGGTCCCGGTCGGATAGAGCGGGCCGGCCGAAGGCGGGACCCGTCCGCCGGCCGCGACTGGATATTGAGAGGGACGATGGAACGGATCCGCCGAGGCCTCGTCGCGTGCGCCGCCGCCGCCGCGCTTTTCGCGCTCGCCGCGCCGGCGCTGGCGGGCGACGCCGCCAAGGGCAAGCGCGTCTACAACAAGTGCAAGGCGTGCCATGTCCTCGACAAGGAAAAGAACAGGGTCGGCCCGCACCTGGTCGGCGTTTTCGGGCGCGTCGCCGGCAGCGTCGAGGGGTTCCGCTACTCCAAGGCGATGAAGGTGTCCGGCATCGTGTGGGACGACGCGACGCTGGACGCCTACCTGACCAAGCCGCGCGCCTTCCTGAAGGGCGGCCGCATGGCCTTCGCCGGCCTGAAGAAGGAGACGGACCGCGCCGACGTGATCGCCTATATGAGGGAAGCGCAGCCGGAATAGCGCTCGGGCCCGCGCGGCCGGAACAGCGCTCAGGCCCGCGCCTCCCAGGCGATCGGCCCGTCCGCCCGGCCCTCCAGCATCTGCCGCAGCCACGGGTCGCGGGCGGCCTCCGCCTCGGCCGCCTCGCCGGCCCAGCGGACGACGCCGCCCTGCAGCAGGACGATCCGGTCGAACCGCGCGCGCGCCGCCGCCATGTCGCCGGTGACCGCCAGCACGGTCGCGCCCGTACGCGCCGCGTGGCGCTCGATCAGGTCGAGGATGGCGTTGGTCATCGGCGGGTCCAGCCCGGCCGTCGGGTCGTCGAGGACCAGCAGTTCGGGATCGTCGGCCATCGCCCGGGCGACGCCGGCGCGCTTGCGCATCCCGCCGGACAGTTCCGCCGGGTAGAGCGCCGCCGCCCCAGCCGTCAGCCCGACATCGGCGAGCAGGGCCAGCGCCCGCTCCCGCGCCGCCCGGCGCGGCCCGCCGCCGCGCTGGAGCGCCCGGAACGCCACGTTCTCCCACACCGTCATGCCGTCGAACAGCGCGTCGCGCTGGAACAGCACGCCGACCCGCGCGAGGCCGTCCGCGCCCGGCGGCGCGCCGCCGAGCGCGACCTCGCCCCGGTCCGGCGCCTCCAGGCCGAGCACGCAGCGCAGCAGCACGGTCTTGCCGGCGGCCGACGGGCCGATCAGCACGGTCGAGCGCCCCGGCGGCGCCTCCAGGCTCACATCCGAGAGCACGGTCTTCCCGTCGAACCCCTTGGCGAGGGCGCGGATGGAGACGCCGAGCGTCATGGCGCGGTCCGGTTCGTTGCGACGCCGGACTATCCGGCCCCGCCGGGGCGCGGTCAACGCCCGCCTGTCGCGCGGCCGGCGGCCGTGCTAGCACTCCCGCGCCATGGCGACGCAAGAACGCCAAGACCGCGAGGAGGCAAGGATGCGCGGCGATCCCCCCGTTTCGCGCTACGCCCGGTGCGCCGGGCGCGAAATCCACTATCTCGAATGGGGCGCGCCGGACCTGCCGCCGGTCCTCGCCTGGCACGGGCTGGCTCGGGTCGGCGTCGATTTCGACCCGCTGGCCCGCGCGCTCGCCGGAAGCTGGCGGATCGTCGCGCCCGACACGATCGGCCGAGGGCTGAGCCAATGGGCCGCCGACGCCGGGGCGGAGTACAACTTCGCCTTCTACGAGCGGATCGTCCTCGACCTGTGCGACCGGCTGGGCATCGGGCGGATGCGCTGGATCGGCACGTCGATGGGCGGGAGCCTCGGCATGTGGCTCGCCGGCGGCGCGCTGCGCGACCGTATCGAGCGACTGGTCGTCAACGACATCGGCCCGGAGCTTCCCCGCCCCGCGATGGAGCGGATCGCCGCCTATCTCGGCGCGCCGCCGGCGATGGACACGGTCGGCGAACTGGAGCGCTACCTGCGCGAGGTCTACGCCCCCTTCGGCCGCATCCCTGACGCGCAGTGGCGCGCGATGGCGGAGGCGTCGTTCCGCCGGCTGCCGGACGGGCGCGTCACGACCCATTACGACCCGCGGATCGCCGGGCATTTCGCGGCCCATCCCGGCGACTGGCGGCTGTGGGCGCGCTTCGACGCGATCGCCGCGCCGACCCTGCTGCTGCGCGGCGCCGATTCGGACCTGCTCTCCCGCGACATGGCCGGCGAGATGGCGCGCCGCGGCCCGCGCGCCCGGCTCGTCGAGTTCCCGGACTGCGGCCACGCCCCCGCCCTCGCCGCCCCCGCCCAGATCGACGCGGTGGCGCGGTTCCTGGCGGAGTGAGCAAGAGGAACGGGATAACGAGCGGCGGGTGCGTTTCCGATCCCTACGAAGCTCGCGCCCCCGGACGGCCATGAAAAAAGAGGCAACGCCCCGCCAAGCCTGACCGCCATCTGTAACGCCGGGCGGAACCGCTCACGGGGCCGAGCCTCCGACGGAACCGTGGACTTCCCGCGACGGAAGGTCAAGCCCATTTTTGCACGCCGTTCCCCGGTTGCCGGCTCCTCCGCCCCTACCTGCCCCAGCGCAGGGCGATCAGGTCGAGGTCGCGGCCCATGCGCAGCAGGGCCTCGCGGGCCGGCGGCGGGAGGGGGACGAGCGGGTGGCGCACGGCGTCGGACGCGATCACGCCGCCCTCCTTCATCGCCGTCTTGGTCGCCCGCAGCCCGCACTGCCGGTTCTCCAGGTTGATCAGCGGCAGCATCCGGTTGTAGGCCGCCTCGGCCGCCGCCCGGTCGCCGGCGAGGCTGTCGACCACGATGGGGCGGATGCGCTCGCTGGCCAGCGCGCTGGTCATCGAGCCGGTCGCCCCGGCGTCGAGGTCGGCGAGCAGCGTGATGCCCTCCTCGCCGTCGAACGGCCCGTCGATATGCGCGCCCGCCGCCGCGACCAGCGCGCGCAGCTTGTCCGCCGTCCCCGGCGTCTCGATCTTGAAATAGGAGACGTTCCCGAAGGCGCGCGCGATCCGCGCCAGCAGCGGGACCGGCAGCGCGACGCCCGACAGCGGCGCGTCCTGGATCATGATCGGGATCGAGACCGCCTCCGAGACCCGGCCGAAATGCTCGTACACGCCCTCGTCCGAGGCGCGCAGCAGCGCGCCGTGGTAGGGCGGCATGAGCATGATCATCGCCGCCCCCTGTTCCTCGGCGCGGCGCGCCCGTTCGGCGGCGATCCGGCTGCTGAAATGGCTGCACGTGGCGATGACGGGAACCCGCCCCGCGACATGGCCAAGGCACAGGGTCTGCAGCGTCTCGCGCTCGGCGTCGGAGAGCAGGAACTGTTCGGAGTAGTTGGCGAGGATGCACACGCCGTCCACGCCCTGGTCGATCATGCAGTCGAGCGCCCGCTTCTGGCTCTCGGGGTCGAGCGCCCCGTCCTCGGCGAAGGGGGTGGGAACGATGGGGAAGAGTCCCTTGTAGGGGCCGGCCATGGCGCGCCTCCCTGTCGATTCGCGTTAACGGGCGGGTCGAGGAACTGTCCGTTTCCCGTGAAAAAGACACGACTTTCCGTGGCCGCGGCCGCCGCGTTCACTCGGCCGCGGCGGAGCGGGCGGTCGCCGCGCCGCCGGCCCGGAAGCGCGGCGCGACCTCGGCGGCGAAGCGGCGCATCGCGGTCTCGCGCATCTCCGCCGGCCAGCCCTCGCGCGCGAAGTTCAGCACGAAGTGGTCGAAGCCCATGTCGCGGTACGCCTCCACCTTGCCGGCCACCGTCTCCGGCGCGCCGACCAGCTGGTTGTCGAGGAAACCGTCGAGATTGGCCGGATCGGCCATCCGGCGCAGGTTGCCGAAGGTGCGCGAGAACTGCTCGTAGCCCGCGATGTCCTTCCAGTGGTCGGCGTCGGCCTCGTAGTGGTCGGCCTGCAGCGCGAAGAACGCCGCCATGTAGCCGCGCGCGCCCTCCCGCGCCTCCTCGTCGCTGTCGGCGACGAAGCAGTTGGTCGAGATCGGCCGGTAGCCGCCGGGCGCGACGCCGAGCGCGGCCGCCCGCTCCGCCCACGCCGCCGTCACCTTGGCCAGCATGTGGGGCGGGAACTGCGTGTTGAGCAGGACCGGCAGGCCCATGTCGGCGTTGCCGGCGGCGCTCTCCCGGCTGCCCACGGCGCCGTAGAAGTGGATGCGCTCGCGCCTGGGCTCCGGGCGCAGCCGCACCGCGCGGCCGATCCGGTAGTGTTCGCCCTCGTGCGCCAGCGTTTCGCCGTCCAGCGCGCGGCGGATAATGCCCATCGCCTCCGCGAGGCGGGCCTTGGCGGTCGTCATGTCGATGTCGTAGGCGTCGTACTCCAGCTTCGCCGTGCCGCGCCCGACGGCGATGTGGAGGTCGCCCGAACAGAGGTGGCTCAGCATGGCGATCTCCTCCGCCAGCCTGAGCGGGTTGTACCAGGGCGCGACGATGACACTGGAGCCGAGCGACAGGCCGGGGCAGGCCGCCGCCAGGTGCGCCATGACGACGGTCGGGCTGGGCGTCGGGAAATAGTCGGTGAAGTGGTGCTCCAGCACCCAGGCGCAGTCGTAGCCGAGCGCGTGGCCGAGCCGCGCGTCGGCCAGCATCCGGGCGTAGCGGGCGGCGTCGGTCCGCCCCGCCTCGCCGGCGCTCCCGTCGGCGGCGGCCGCGGCCGTGAAGCCGAAACTCGGTCCGTTCGCGTTCGCCATGGCGGCTCCTCCCCGGCTCCGTCGGTCGCGTTCGATCCGTCCAGCATCGCGCCGCGCGCGGGCCGCGGCAAGGCCGCCGCGCGGACGGGCGCGCGCGGCGGGCGATATATCCGATATGCGGCGGCCGGCCCTTGCCGGTTACCGGCCGGCGCGGCGCGCCGGCGCCTCGACCCGCAGGGTGACGATGTCGGCGCCGTGGTATTGCTGGTGGCGGACCGAGGAGGCGAGGTGGCGCAGCAGGCGCAGCGAGACCTCGCGGTCGCCCGGCTCGCCGTCGCCGCGTTCGCCGAGCAGCGCGATCCGGTCCTCCAGGTTGCCGTCGCCCGCGCCGGCGATGAATTCGAGCGTCGCGCCGCCGTCCTCCCGGCGCGCGGAGAGCAGCAGGCGGCGCCCGCCGGCCGCCTCCCCTTCCCCCTCGTGGCCGAGCAGCGTGAGCAGCGTCTCCTCGCTCGCGGCGTCGAGGCGATGGGCCATCGCGCCGTCCCACCCGTTGCGCGCGGCGAAGCGGGCGAGGAAGTCGCGGATCTCCGGCAGGGCGGCGATCTCGAACGCGGTCTCGATCCGCTGGCGGCGCGGGGCCGCCGCCTCCAGGAACAGGGACAGCAGGATCGCCGCCAGCCCGCCGGCCGTCATCCCGTTCGCCAGCAGCCCGCCCGCGAAATCGGCCGTGTGTTCGGGGAAAATCGCGCCCGACTGGAAGCCGGCCCCGATCCAGAACGACACGCCGATCACCAGGCCCTGGCGGTAGCCGATCCCGTCGCGCACCGCGATCTTCATGCCGACGACGAACAGCATCGCCAGCAGCACCGTGATATAGGCCGCCGCCACCGGCCCCGGTATCGCCAGCACCACGGCGAGCGCCTTGGGCAGGAAGGCCAGCGCGACGAAGATCGCCCCCGCCGCGACGCCCACGGCGCGCGCGCCCACGCCCGTGAGCTCCGTCACCGAAATGCTGGTCGAATAGGTCGTGTTCGGCACGGTCGCCGCGAGGCCGGAAAGCAGGTTGCCCAGCCCGTCCGCCGCCACCGCGCCCTGCACGGCCCGGAAATCCACCGCCCGGGGGCGGCGCCAGGACACGCGCTGGATGGCGACGGAATCGCCCACCGTCTCGATCGCGCCGACCAGCGTGACGAAAATAAATCCCGGCAGCAGCGCCCAGAACACCGGGCCGAAGCCGAGGTCCAGCCCCGGCCAGCCGCCCTCGGGCAGGCCGATCCACGCCGCCTCGGCGATCCGGGCGGTGTCGTACAGGCCGAAAAACGCCGCCACGACGGAGCCGGCGACCACCCCGATCACCGGCGCCCAGAGCCGCGCCACGCCGGTCGCCTTCAGCGCGATCGCGAGGATCGCCAGCGCCGTCGCCAGCGCCGAGAGCGGCGCGGCGAGCGTCGGGGCGTCCGCCGGCGCGTTCGTCAGCATCCCGAAGACGATCGGCATCACCGTGACCGGGATCAGCATGATCACGGTCCCCGCGACCTCCGGCGTCAGGATGCGCCGGAACAGCGACAGCCGCCCGGCGAGCGCGAACTGGAACAGCGCGGAGGCCGCCACCAGCGTCGCCAGCATCCCCGGCCCGCCCTCGGCGAGCGCGGTGACGCAGATCGCGATGAAGGCGCCGGAGGTCCCCATCAACAACACGTAGCCCGCGCCGACGCGCCCCACACGCACCGCCTGCACGATGGTCGTCGCCCCGGCGATCGCCACCGCGGCGAACACCGCCCAGGACAGGAAGTCCTCGCTCCCCCCGGCGGCGCGGACCACGATGGCCGGCGTCAGCACGACGCCCGTCACGGTGAGCATCGCCAGCTGCAGGCCCAGCCCGAGCGCGAGCGCGGGCGGCGGCCTGTCGGAGGCCTCGTACCGGATGTCGGAGGCGGGCTGGGCGTCGGCGGCCATGGCGGGTTTCCCGTCGCGTTGCGTCTCGCGCGCGGTTATGCCCCGCCCCGCCCCGAAACGCCAGCGGCCGGCGCGGCGGCGCTCGAAACGGCGGCGCGGACATGCTATGGCGGTCGCGGAAGAAGGGGCGGCGAGGGAAGCCGAGCGCGATGGAATACAAGGGCTATGTCGCGGAGGTGGAGTTCGACGATTCGGCCGGCGTCCTCCACGGCCGCGTGGCGAACGGCGGCGCCTACCCAATCGCCACTTTCGAGGCGACGGAAACCGGCGCGCTCCGCCGGGAGTTCGAGCGGTCCATCGACGAGTACCTCGCGTGGTGCGCCGAGGACGGGGTGGAGCCGAAACGGCCGTTCTCCGGCAAGCTGAACCTGCGCCTCGGCTCCGAACTCCACGCCGCCGCGGCCAGGGCGGCGGCCGAGAACGGGATGAGCCTCAACGCCTGGATCGCGGAGACCGTGCGCCGGGCGGCCGTCCCGACGACGCCGGCATGACCGGGGACCGCGCCCGGCGGCTGGCGGAGGCGCTGCGCGCGGCGGCGTCGGCCGGCGGGGTCGAGCCGGCGCTGTCGGCGATCTCCGCCGCCGCGCTCGACCTCCTCGGCGACGGGGAGGCGCATCTGCGCCCCGGCGCGCTCAAGCCGGGCGAGCGGGCGTTCGCCGTCTCCGGCTTCTTCATGCTTTCGCCGGACGGCCGGGAGAATGTGCTGGTCGCCGAGCACGGCTTCCCGCCGGAACAGCGCCGCCTGCGCATCCCCGCCGACCTCGGCCATCCCGGCCGGGTCGCGGCCAGCGGCGCGCCGCTGCTGCTGGAGAACACCGACGACCACCCGGATTTCGAGCAGATCCTGAAGACCGCGCGCATGGGATCGGCGATGTACAGCCCGCTGGTCTGGCGCGGCCGCTACTGGGGCCAGTCGATCACGGCGGCCCAGGCGCGGAACACCTACGGGCCGGACGACCACGCGCTCCACCGCGCGATGGCCGAGGCCGCCGCCGCGATGTTCATGGCCCATGGCGGCCCCGCTTTCGTCGCGTCGCTCGCGGCCTAGCGATCGGGGCGGTCTTCGTTGCGATAGATGGGCCGCAACCCGCGATAGTCATCGTAGTCCGTCGGCTCCACGACCAGAGCCAGCGCGTGGGAACCCGACGCATGGGGCGAGGTTTGCGCGCACCGAACATGCGAGCGCTTCTTCACAATGTCGCGGGCGCGTTCCGGGTCCGCCCCTTGGGGCAGCACACAGACCAGACGCCACGGCCCGGGTTCGTCCCAGCGGTGCAACTCCGCGTGTTCGTCGCGGGGAAACTCGTCCGTCTCCATTCCGCGAACGACCGACACCCGGCCGAGTTCGGCCACCAGCGGGTCCAGAGCGGCCGCGAAGGACCTGGTGGCCCCTTCTTCGGGGATCGGCCGATAGCATCTCGTTCCTTTGTCGAGTTTAGGCGGAACCGGATCGATCCCCCTCTCCACCGCCCAGCCGCTGTGGCAGAAATCGAGGATGTTGAAATAGCGTCCGACTCGCACATGATGCGCCCGCAATTTCTCTCCCTTCTTCTTGTTTGAATTAGGTGTTCCATTTTTTGTCGCGCCAACAGGTTTGTAGGTTATGCACAAAAATTCGGTATTGATATATCTAATAATCCGATCTCGGCAACCATCAATTTTGGAGAAATTTCGGATTGCTTTTTCCAATTCTTTTGGGATTTGTGTCTTGTCCATACGGTCGAAAAATTTATCTACCAGATCATAAAGCGTAATGTCGACCGTCGCCTCGCCGTTGTTCCAGCGGTGTTTTGGTCCAAAACCTGAGCTATGTCCGACTTTGAAGACACTTGGCCAAAAAGCATCCGCCACCGAAATCGGGCCGTGCTCTTCCATCAAGGGTTCCAGCAGCGCATTGCAAAGGCCTCTGGCCAGCATGTCATGTTCGTCATTCCAAATTTTCTCGAATGGCAAAGCCTTACGGCATCGGTAAACAGCATGGTCCGCCAAAAAATCCAGCAGGATAAAGTGCTTCGACAGTCTCGTCGTTTCCCAGCCTGTCAATTCCCTCGTCATTTCCGCCTCCCCAATCGAGATGTAGCAGCCGACCCGCTCCAGCCGGCGCCGCCCGCCGCGAAGGCGCGGCGCATCGCGGTTTCGCCGTCGCCCTCGGCCAGATCGCCCGTTCTGGCCTGTTCCAGCGCATCCGACAGCCGCGCCCGAAGGAGTCGGCGCGCGTTCTCGTCGTCGTCGAGTCGGTCGAGGATCGCGCCCATCGCCCGCGCCTCCGTCCGGGAACGACCGGGAATGTGGACCGTCCCGGCCCGCGCGTCAATTCGGGCGCGCGGCCTCCAGCAGGCGGCCCAGGCCGGGGCGGGGGTCGGCGAAGCCGGCGAGTTCGGCGGCGCGGCGGAACAGGGCCTGGACGCTGGAGGTGGCGGGCTTGCCGGTCGCGGCCTCGATCGCCGGGATCGCCTCCAGCGTCGGCATGTCGCAGCAGCTGAGCACGATGGCGTCCACGTCCGCCCGCCGGCCCAGCGCCGTCGCGCGCTCGGCCAGCAGGGCGGCCGGCACCAGGCTCATGTTGCGGAACCGCTCCTGCCCCTCGTCCACGATCACGCTTTCGTCCGCCGCCGTCTCGACGCCGTTGGCGGCGAAGAAGGCCCGCTCCTTGTCGTTGACGTAGCGCGGATAGGGCGTGAGCAGCGCGATCCGCCGCGCTCCGAACCGCTCCAGCGCCGCCAGCAGCGCGCCGGCGGCCGTCACGGCGGGCCGGCCGATCCGCGCGGTCAGCTCCGCCTCCTTTTCGCGCGGGTCGCCCCTGGCCGAACTCGCGGTGCAGCCGTAGGCGACCACGTCCGGCCCGGCCGAGATCGTCTCGTCGATCACGCGGGGAAGTTCGGCCTCCATCGCGTCGAACGGCGCCTCGTGCCGGTCGGCGAAGAAGGGCATCCGGGAGGTGTGCACCGTCACCCCCTCCGGGGCGAGGCGCCAGAACTCGGCCTCCGCCACCGTGTTGGGCGACGGCACCATCAGGGCGACGCGCGCCCGCGCGCCGTAGACTCTGGGCGGCGTTTCGGCCATCTTTCGCTCCCCGTCGGCTCCGGACGGCCGCCACTATCGGCCGCGGCGCCGGGCGGCGCAAGGACGGAGGCCGCGCGCGGTGAGGACGAGCACGGACCGCATCCTGACCACGCACACCGGCAGCCTGCCGCGCGGCGAGGCGCTGGCCGACCTGCTGGTCGCCCGGGCGAACGGCGAGGACGGCGACGAGGATGCCTTCCAGGCCGCCGCGGCCGAGGGGACGCGCCGCCTGGTCGCGCGCCAGGTCGCGGCCGGGATCGACATCGGCAACGACGGCGAGGCGCCGCGCACCGATTTCGTCTCCTATGTCGCGGAGCGGATGCGCGGCTTCGGCCGGGGCGAGGGCGGGCCGGAGCGACGCCTGCCGCTGGACGCCCAGCGCTTCCCGATCTGGTTCGCCGGCATCCGCCGGAGCGGGCGGCGGCGGATAAACCCCTACGGGCTGCCGCGCGCCATCGGGCCGCTCGCCTACGAGGACACATCCGGCGTCGAGGCCGAATGCGCCGGTTTCGAGCGCGCGCTGGCCGAGGCCGGGGGCGGCTTCGCCGAGTGCTTCATGACGGCGGTCTCGCCCGGCTTCGCGGCCTCGGCGATGGTGAACCTGCACTACGAGCGCCACGAGGACTACGTGTTCGCCATGGCCCGCGCGCTCAAGACGGAGTACGAGCACATCGCGCGGCGCGGCTTCGTGCTCCAGATCGACTCGCCCGACCTGGGGATCGAGCGCTCCGGCCTGTTCCAGGACAAGTCGCTGTCCGAGTTCCTCGACGCGATGGAGATGCACATCGCCGCGCTCAACGAGGCGCTGGCCGACATCCCGGCCGAGCGGGTGCGCCTGCACGCCTGCTGGGGCAACCGGGACGGGCCGCACCTCCACGACGTGCCCTGCCCGGACGTGCTCCCGGCCATGTACCGGGCCAGGGTGGGGGCGCTGGTCCTGCCCTTCGCCAACCCGCGCCACGCGCACGAGGTCGAGGCGTTCCGGACCCAGCCGCTGCCGGACGGCATGGCGCTGGTCGCGGGCGCGGTGGAGACGACCAACAACTACGTGGAGCACCCGCGCGTCGTCGCCGAGCGGCTGGTCCGCGCCGCCCGTTCCGTCGGCGACCGCGAGCGCGTGCTGGCCGGAACGGATTGCGGCTTCGGCACCTTCGCCGGCGACGCCTTCACGGCCGAGGACGTGGCCTGGGCCAAGCTCGACTCGCTGGTCGAGGGCGCGCGGCTCGCCAGCGCGGAACTGTGGGGACGGGATTGAGGCGGGCGCGGGGCGGTGGCGGGCGGCGCGCGCCCTACAGCCACTCGATTATCGCAACCCCGATCGAGACGATCACGAAGACGAAACCGACCGGGCGTCGGCGATCCTGCTTGGCGTTCCGCTCGATCCGCGCTCCGAGGCTGGCGATGTCGGCCCCGGTGGCCAAGGTTTCGTACAGCGCCTCGAGCCGGGCCGGTTGCCGATCATGGTAAACCCGCTTGTCTTCCTCGGCGGGGATGGCCACGGCGCCTTCTCCAGTGGGTTCGGACGGCGCCCGTAAGGTAAGCTGCTCGCCCGCGAGGCGCAACCGCGCCGGAGCGCTCAATCGCAAGGGAAACGGGAAATGGCCGGAACGCTGACGGACGCCGAGGTCGAACGGTATCGCCGCGACGGCTACCTCGCCCCGGTCCGCGCCATGGGCGCCGCCGACGCCGCCGCGCTTGCCGCGCGCTACGACGCCTTCCGCGCCCGCGAACCCGGCCTCGCCGACCGGGTGCTGCGGAGCAAGCCGCACCTCGTCCTGCCCTGGCTGTACGACCTGGCGCGCGACCCGGCGGTCACGGGGCCGGTCGCCGCGATCCTCGGCCCGGACCTGCTGGCCTGGGGATCGAGCTTCTTCGCCAAGCCCGCCGGCGCGCCCGGCTACGTGGCCTGGCACCAGGACGCGAACTACTGGGGGCTGGAGCCGCACGAGGTGTTGACCGCGTGGATCGCGTTCACGCCCAGCCGGCGCGACAACGGCTGTATGCGCGTCGTTCCCGGCAGCCACGCCGGCCCCGCCCTGCCCCACGCCGACACTTTCGCCGAGGACAACCTGCTGAGCCGCGGCCAGGAAATCGCCGTCGCGGTGGACGAGGAGCTGGCGGCCGACATCGTGCTGGAACCGGGCGAAATGTCGCTCCACCATGTCGGGATCGTCCACGGCTCGGAGCCGAATACGGGCGCCATGCCCCGGATCGGCTTCGCCATCCGGTACATCGCCGCCCATGTCCGCCAGACCGGCGGCTTCCGCGCCACCGCGACGCTGGCGCGCGGGGCCGACGCCTTCGGCCATTTCGACCCCGAACCGAGGCCGGCGGCCGAGTTCGACGCGGCGGGCCGGGCGTTCCGCGACGACGCGCTGGCCCGGCAGGCCCGGGTGCTCTACGCCGGCGCCGGGGACGGCCCCGGCAAGACCGGCGCCGCGGCGCAAACCGGCCAGGCCCGCCGGCCCGATCCGAAAACCCGTTGCGCTCGCGCGCCGGAACGGTAAATTCGGCGCACACATTCGTGTGCGTGGAACCGGGACCGGGAGCTCCATCGTGGCGCGTGAGTTGGGCGTGGATCGGCAGAGGAAGAACATCGTAATTGGCGCGCACCGCACCAGCATCAGCCTGGAGCGCCGGGTCTGGGACGGGCTGGTCGAGGTGTGCCGGCGGGAAGAGCGCAGCATCGACGAGTTGTGCACGCTGGTGAACGACCGGCGCGTCGTCTCCAGCATGTCGTCGTCCCTGCGGGTGTTCCTGCTCACCTATTTCCGCATCGTGGCCGAGAACGCCGAGAGGACGCTGACGCGCCGCCCGGCCGACGGGTTCGCGCATCCGGCCCAGGCCGCGTTCCCGAGCGCGTTCGAGATGGCGCTGGAGCGCTTCTCGGCCGACCAGCGCCGCCACGGCGGCGGCGGAGCGTAGGGCCGGAACGGCCGCTACGGGCGCAGGCGCGCCGCGACCCGGTCCGGGAACGCGCCGGCGGCGGCGGCGAGCCGCGCGAGGCGCTCCGTGTCGATCGCGCCGGACGGCCCGGCCAGCCCGTGCACCCCGTCCGCGACCAGCAGCGAGTCCATGCCGGCCCGCCGCGCGCCGAGGATGTCGGTCTCCAGGTTGTCGCCGACGACCAGCACCCGCTCCGGCCGCCCGGCGCCGAGCAGGCCGGCGCAGCGCAGGAAAATGTCGGGCCAGGGCTTGCCGATCGAGTGGACCCGCCCGCCCAGCGCCTCGTAGCGCTCGGCCAGCGCGCCGGCGCAGATCTGGCGCTCCGTCCCGTGGAGCGTCTCGCGGTCCGGGTTGGCGCAGAGCATCGGCAGGCCGCGCGCGGCGCCCTCGGCCAGCCGCGCCTCGTAGTCCGCGACCGAGGCCCCCGGCTCCTCCGGGCCGGTGTTCAGGATCCAGTCCGCCTCGCCCGGACTCGCGGCTTCCGCGAAGGCGCCGGGCGGGAGCGTTTCGGGAAAGCGGCCCGGCCCGGTCTGCCACACCCGGCCCCGGAACCCGGCGAGCGCCGGGTCGCTCCCGGCCGCGAGGCGCTCGCGGACCTCGCCGCCGGAGGTGACGATGGCGTCGTAGCGGTCGCGCGCGATCCCGGCCCGCTCCAGCCGCGCCGCCACTGTCGCCGCCGTCTGCGGGGAGTTCGAGAGGAAACCGATCCGCCCGCCCGCGCGCCGCAGCGCGCCGACGGCTTCGAGCGCGTCCGGGAAGGCCGCGCCGCCGTCGTAAACCGTGCCCCAGACATCGAGCACATAGGCGTCGTAACGCCCGGCGATCTCGCCGACGCCGGAGACGGCGATGGGGGTCCGCCGCGCCATGGATCGCCTCCCGAACCGCCGTCCGCCGGCCTACTCGTCCGGCCGCTCCGCCCAGAACCCGGCATCCGCGCCCACCGCCCCGGCGACGCCGGCATGGCCGCCTTCCCGCAGGCGCGCCGCCAGGCCCGCGGCGATTTCGTCGAACAGTCCCGGCCCGGAATACACCAGCGCGGTGTAGAGTTGAACCAGGCTCGCCCCGGCGCGGATTTTCGCCCAGGCGGCCTCCGGCCCGTCGACGCCGCCCGCGCCGACGATCGGCATCCGCCCGGCGGCGGCGAGCCACGCCCAGGCCAGCGCGCGGGTCGAGCGGACGAACAGCGGCGGGCCGCTCAGCCCCCCCTTCTCCCGCGCCGCCGGATCGCGCAGCCCGGCCGGGCGCGCGACGGTGGTGTTGCCGACGACCAGCCCGGCGGCGCCGCGCGCGACCGCGACCTCCACGATCTCCCGGACCTCGCCGCGGGAGACATCCGGCGCGATCTTGAGCAGCAGCGGCGGCCGGGCGGGCGCGTCCGTCGCCGCGTCGCGCGCCGCCACCGCGCCCTCCAGCAGGCGGTCCAGCCGCTCCGCCGCCTGCAGGTCGCGCAGGCCGGGCGTGTTGGGGGAGGAGACGTTGACCGCGAGATAGTCCGCCAGCGGCGCGGCGCGGCCGACCGCCTCGGCGAACTCGGCCGCCGGGTCGCGCGCGTCGCCGTCGATGCCCACGTTGATCCCGACGATCCCGGCCGCCCGGTCGCGCCGCAGCAGCCGCGCGAGTCCGGCGTCGAGGCCGTCGTTGTTGAAGCCGTAGCGGTTGATAACCGCCCGGTCGGCGGCGAGGCGGAACACCCGGGGCCGGGGGTTGCCGCGCCGGGGCCGGAGCGTCAGCGTTCCCACCTCCACCGCGCCGCAGCCGAGCCGGAGCAGCCCGGCCCAGGCCTCGGCGCTCTTGTCGAAACCGGCGGCGAGGCAGACGGGATTGGGGAAATCCAGTCCGAACACGGTCGCGCGCAAGACCGGATCGCCCAGCGCGCCCCCCCGGCGCGGCGCCGGCCCGTAACGCAGCGCCAGCACCGCGAGCCGGTGCGCGCGTTCGGGATCGACGCGCCGCAACGCCGCGGCCGCGAGACCGGAAAAGGCCATCGCCGCGCGCTCAGGCGGCGGTCGCGACGGTTTCCGTCGCCAGCGCGCGGACGACTTCGCGGAGCGCCTCGTCGGCGTTGGCGTCGCCGCCGGAGGCCGCGTAGAGGGCGCGCTGGCGCTCCGCCGAGGTGCCCCCGGCGGCGATGCGCCGCGCGCGCCCGACCTCGGCCTCGCAGCCCAGCGCCTCGGCGTCCTCCCGCACCAGCTCCAGTATCTCGTCCGCCAGGTCGGCGAAGGGGACCAGCGCGCGCTTGCCGAAATCGACCAGGCGGCTGCGCGCGCCGTAGCGCTGCGCCAGCCAGCGGTTCTCCTGGATCAGCATGTTGGGGTACTCGCGCCAGCGCTGGTTGCCGGTCCGCAGGCGGTAGAGCATCCGCAGCAGGCACTGGAACAGCGCCGCCACGGCGAGCGCGTCCTCCATGTCCGGGCAGACGTCGCAGATGCGCATCTCCAGCGTCGGGTAGCGCGAACTGGGCCGGAGGTCCCACCAGATTTTGGAGCCGTCCTCCAGCAGGCCCGAACTCGTCATGTGCTCGACCAGGCGGCGGTACTCGGACCAGCCGGCGAGCGGTTCCGGCAGGCCGGTGCGCGGCAGGCTGTCGAACACGGCGAGCCGGTAGGACGCGAGCCCGGTGTCCCGCCCCTGCCAGAACGGCGACGACGCGGTGAGGCACAGCAGGTGGGGGAGGAAGTAGCGCGCCTGGTTCATCAGGTCGATCCGCAACTCCTCGTCCTCGATGCCGACATGGACATGCATCCCGCAGATGAGCAGGCGCCGGGCCACGGCCTGCATGTCGCGCGCCAGCCCCTCGTAGCGCTCCTTGTGCACATAGTCCTGCTGGCGCCAGTCGCCGAAGGGGTGGGTCGAGGCCGCGACCGGCGCGAGGCCGTGGTTCGCGCAGGCCCGGGCGACGCCGCCGCGCAGGCGGCGCAACTCCGCGCGCGCGCCGGCGATGTCGGCGCAAACCCGCGTGCCGATCTCGACCTGGGAGCGCAGGAACTCGTTCGTCACCTGCTCGCCGAGCGCGGCGACGCATTCGTCGACCAGGCTGTCGGGCGGGTCCGAGGCGAGGTCGCCCGTCTCGCGGTCCACCAGCAGGTACTCCTCCTCGACGCCCAGCGTGAACGACGGTTCGGAAATCGCCATGGCCCGTCCCTCCCCTCGCGGCGCCCGGTCGCGCGGCCGGCCGCGGCAAGACTAGACCGCGCCCGCCGTCCGGGGGAACGGGAAATCGCGCGCCGGCGCCGCCCCGCCGCGCCGGCGGTGTGGCGCGGCGGGGCGGAAAGCGCTAGGTTCCGGCGGCGCGAGCGGCCGGGCGGTTCCCGGCGTGGGCCCTGGGAGGCGCGGGACATGGATTCGCTGGTTTACCTCGAGGGCGCGTGGATCGAGGGCAATCCGCCGGTGCTCGGCCCCGCGACGATGGCGACCTGGCTCGGCGCGATCGTCTTCGACGGCGCGCGCGCCTTCGAGGGGACGGCCCCGGACCTCGACCTGCACTGCCGCCGCGTCGTGGACTCGGCGACGGCGATGGGCATGGAATCGCCGATCGCCGCCGGGGAGATCGAGCGGCTGGCGCGCGAGGGCGTCGCCCGCTTCCCCGCCGGCGCCGAACTCTACATCAAGCCGATCCTGTGGGCCGAGGGCGGCTGGATCTACCCCGACCCCGCGACCACCCGCTTCATGCTGCACATTTTCGACGCGCCGCTGCCCGGCGCCGGCGGCATCTCGGTCTGCGTGTCGAGCCGGCGCCGCCCGGCGGCCGACCAGGCCCCGACCGACGCCAAGGCCGCCTGCCTCTACCCCAACGCCGGCCGCGCGCTGCGCGAGGCGAACGGGAAGGGCTTCGACAACGCCGTCGTGCTCGACCCCGACGGCAACGTGGCCGAACTGGCGACCTCGAATGTCTTCCTGGCCAAGGACGGCGTGGCGATCACGCCCGCCGCCAACGGCACCTTCCTCGCCGGGATCACCCGCCGGCGCACGATCCAGCTGCTGCGCGACGCCGGCGAGACCGTGCGGGAGGCGACCGTCACCGTCGCGGACCTGATGGACGCCGACGAGTTGTGGTCCACCGGCAACCACGCCAAGGTCGCGCCGATCGTGCGGATCGAGGACCGCGCGCTGCAACCCGGCCCGCTCGGCGAGAAGGCGCGCGGCCTCTACTGGGACTACGCGCATGGCCGGCTGGGCCGGGGCGGCGGGCGGCAAGCGGCCCGCTAGCGGCTCTTTTCGACGGTCGCGCCGACCCCTTCGCAATCCGCGAAAATGTCGAGCTTTTCGACCTCGACCGAGACCGAGGAGACCCGCCGGTCGGTCAGCGCGAGGTCGGCCACGCGCTCGGCGAAGGTCTCGACCAGGACGACATGGCCTTCGCCCGCCATCTCGCGGATGCGCGCGACCAGCGTTTCGTAGCAGGCGACCTTGCGGTACGCGCCGTCGGCGAAACCGCCCTCGGGACGGTCGAGCGAAAGCTCCACGCCGACGCGGACCCGCTGCGGCGCGCGCTTCTCGTGCGGATGCACGCCGATCGACATGTCCAGCACGAGGCCGCGGACGCGCACCCGGTAGCGGCCGCGCGCCGCCGGGCGCGACCCCGGCTCCACTCTCCATCCGGGCGCGAGGAGCGCGTCGTCCGGCGCCATGCGGTTGCTCCCGTGGAAGGACTCGCCGGGGCGGATTCCGGTCCGCCGGGCGGCGCGGTTCTGTCCGGAATCCGGCGCCGTCCGGCGGCTTCCGGCCGGGCGTCAGCGTTTCGGCGGGTCGTAGAAGTCCACCGGGCGCATCAGCTTGTTCTTCTGGTCCACCAGGGCGCCGAGCTTCGCGCTTTCCTGGGTGTAGCGGATCCAGTCCGGGTCGGCCTGCATCGCGCCGCGCCTGGCCTCGCGGTCGCCGGCGTTCTCGTAGGCCCAGATATGGACGTACTGGTTGGGGTCGCCGGTCTCGGTGACGAGATAGGCGACCGGCTGGCCGAGATGCCGCGTCTGCGGCGCCTTGCCGTATTTCTCGTACACTTCGAGATGCGCCTTGATGGTCCCCGGCTTGCAGGTGTAGGTGCGGACGTCCAGAAGCATCGGTGTCTCCCCGTTTCGATGGGCGGCGCCGTCGGCGGCCCGCCCGGATGCCGGCGCGGACCATAGCGCCGGAACGCGCCGAAGTCTTCAATCGAGGCGTTCGGTCCGCCCCTCGACCCTCGGCGCGACGCTCCCGGCCGCCGCGATGGCGTCGATGACGACCCCCGCCATAAGGGGGCCGGAGCGCCGGCCGACCAGGATTTCGGCGTCCCGCAGCGTCGTGTAGCCGTCGCCGCCGCGCGCCAGGAAGTCGTTGGTGGCCAGCGTGTAGAGGCGCGCCGGGTCGAGCGGTTCGCCGCCGACCGACACGCGAACCACCCGCTCGCCGGGCGGCCGGCGCGCGTCGAAGGCCCAGGCGAGGCCGGAGACCTGCGGAAACCCGCCATGGGCCGGCCGGCGCGCGCCGATCTCCAGCGTCGCGCGCAGGGCCGCGCCGTCGAGGCGCAGTTTCACCACCCGGTTGCCGAACGGCATCTCGCCCAGGATGTCGGCGCGGGTCAGCTCCGAACCGGCGGGATAGAAGCGGTCGCCCCTGATGCCGCCGCCATTGGTGAAGCCGATGTCGGCGCCCGTCGCCGCGCGGATCGCGTCCGCGATCAGGTTCCCGAAGGCGGTCTCGCCGGAAACCGAGGCGGAGCCGGAGGTGTCGAGCTCCGTTTCGGCGCGGCCGACGACGCGGCCGAGGTCCCGGTCGAGCCGGGCGCGGTAGCCGGCCACCATGGCCGCGACCCGCTCGTCCGGCGCGATCCCGGCGGTGGATTCCAGCCGGAAGGAGGGCGTCCAGACCGCGCGCGGGCCGCCCCGGCGCTCGACGCGGCGGATCGCGAGGTCGAGGACGCCAAGGTGGCGGCCCTGGGAGCCGGCCTTCAGGATCGCCTGGCGGCCGTCGTGGCGGGCGAAAACGAGGTGGTCGTGCCCGCCGAGCACGATGTCGATCCCCGGAACCTCGCGCAGCAGCGCCCGGTCGCGGCCGGCGCCCTGGTGGGTCAGCGCGACCACGATGTCCGCGCCGTCGGCCCGCAGCCGGGCCGCGAGCGCCGCGCCCGCCTCCGCGACCGGCCGGAACGCCACGTCGGGGCCGGGGCTGGAGATCGTCGCGGTCTCCGGCGTCGTGAGGCCGAGGAAACCGATCCGGTAACCGCCCGCCTCCGTCGTCCAGGTCGCGCGCGCGCCGGGAAACCCGTCCGCCCCCCTGTAGGAGACATTGCCGGCGAGCCAGACCGTTTTCGATTCGGCGAGGCGGGCGCGCAGGACCTCCGGCCCGAAATCGAACTCGTGGTTGCCGACGACGGCGACATCGAACCCGGCCGCGTCGGCGAGCGCGATCATGTGCGCGCCCTTGTCGATGCCGGAAAGCAGCGAGGGCGAGATCATGTCGCCGCCGAAGGTCGCGACGAAACCCGCGCCCGCCGCCTCGGCCCGGTCGCGCTCGCGGCGGATCGCGGCGGCGATGCGGGCCGCGCCGCCGGCCCCGTCGCGCGCCTCCATGCGGTCCCAGTCGTTCGCATGGGCGAGGACGAGCGCCGGCCCCTCCCCCGCCGCTTCCCCCGCCGCCGGGGCCGGAGCGGCCGCCGCGACGGGCGCGAGCAGGGCGAGGGCGAGGGCGCGGGCCGCCGCGCCCGCCCGGCCCCGGAAACCGCCTCGGTTCGACATGGAGCCTCCGTTCGCCGCGCGGCCGGACCCGCCGCTTGCCGCCCCGCATAGACCGGACCGCCGGCGCCGCGCAACCGCGCGGTCGCGGCCGGGCGGCGGCTCCGCGCGCCAGCGCGCCCCGCGCCGTCTCGCCTCGCGGGCGGGTTCGCGCCATACTGCGCCCGATCGACGCGCCGCCCGCCGCCCCGGCCGGCGGCGCCGCAACCGGAGGGAACGCCCCGATGATCTACGAATTGCGCACCTACACCACCCCGCCGGGCAAGGCGCCCGTGCTGGCGAAATACTCGGCCGAGATCGGCCGGCCGATCCGCGGCGACGACCACGGCCGGCTGGAGGGATACTGGCTCACCGAGATCGGGCCGCTGAACCGGGTGATGCACCTGTGGTCCTACGAGGACATGAACCACCGCGCCGAGGTGAAGGCGAAACTCGCCGTGAACGAGGCGTGGCGCAACGAGTACCTCGCCGTCGCCGGGCCGCTGATCCTGCGCCAGGAAAACCGGATCATGGTCGCCAACAAGCCGCTGACCCCGCCGGAGACCGAGGGCAACATCTACGAGTACCGCTACTACCGCTGCAAGGTCGGCAAGACCAAGGCGTTCGCCGACGCGCTGGTCGCCGCCATGCCGATCCGCGAGAAGCACTCGAAGAACGTCTGCATCTGGACCACCGACACCGGCCAGCCGAACGAGGTCTCGCACCTCTGGGCCTACCGGGACCTGAACCACCGGGCCGAGGCGCGCGCGGCCGCGGGCGCCGATCCCGAATGGCAAGCCTTCACGAGCGGCGGGCCGGACCGGCTGGAGGACATGCACGCCGCCATCCTGGTCCCGTGGACCCATTCGCGCCTGAAGTAGGACGGGGGGCGGGGCGCCGCCGGGCGGCCGCGCGGGCGGGCCGCTCAGGCGTTCCCGCCCCGCGCGGCCCCGATCGCGTCGGCGCCGGAGCCGACGATCGCCGGGTCGGGCCGGCCGACGATATGGGCGTCCTTGCCCGTATAGGGCAGCGCGGCCAGGAAATGCCTCATGCAGTTCAGCCGCGCGCGCTTCTTGTCGTCCGACTTGACGATGGTCCACGGCGCCTCGGCGGTGTCGGTGCGGTGGAACATCGCCTCCTTGGCCTCGGTGTACTCGTCCCACTTGTCGAGCGAGGCCCGGTCGATCGGCGAGAGCTTCCACTGCTTCAGCGGGTCGCCGCCGCGGGCCGCGAAACGCCGGCGCTGCTCCGCGCGGGTGACCGAGAACCAGTACTTGAACAGCAGGATGCCGGAGCGGACCAGCATCCGCTCCAGTTCGGGGGCCTGGCGCAGGAACTGGCGGTACTCCTCCGGGCCGCAGAACCCCATCACCCGCTCGACCCCGGCGCGGTTGTACCAGGAGCGGTCGAACAGCACCATTTCGCCGCCATGCGGCAGGTGGCGGATGTAGCGCTGGAAGTACCATTCGCTCCGCTCGGCCTCGGTCGGCTTCTCCAGCGCCACGACGCGGGCGCCGCGCGGGTTGAGGTGTTCGGTGAACCGCTTGATGGTCCCGCCCTTGCCGGCGGCGTCCCGGCCCTCGAACAGGACGACGACCCTGGCGCCCGCCGCCCTCACCCACTCCTGCGCCTTGAGCAGTTCGACCTGCAGCTCGGCCTTGCGCTTCTCGTAGGGCGCGCGGGCGAGCTTGCGGGCGTAGGGGTACTCGCCGGTCTCGAAGGTCCGGCGGATGGCGTCGCGGTCGCGGCCGGAGGCGGCCGCGCGCGGTTCGGCGGCGGCGCTCACGCGGCCGCCCCCGCGAGCGCCGCGCCCCGGTCGAGGATCGGCAGGATTTCGTCCATGCCGGCCGAGGGAAGCTCCAGGATCGCCCGCGCGATCCCGGCGTCGCGATAGCGCGCGAGCGCGTCCGCCTCCGCCCTGGCGCCGTAAACGGTGACCGGGATCGAATCCGGCTCGCGCCCGGCGGCCGCCGCCATTTGCCGGAACTCCGGCAGCTTGTTCAGGATGTCGCCGTAGGCCGGCCGCCAGGCGTGCGGGAGCCAGCCGTCGCCGTACTCGATGGCGCGCCGCGCGCCGAACGGGAAGGCGCCGCCGACGATCACCGGCGGGTGCGGCTTCCGCACCGGCTTGGGCCACGTCATCATTTCGGGAAACGAGACGAAGCGGCCGGAGTAGGACGGTTTCGTTTGCGTCCAGATCGCCCGCATCGCCTCGATCCGCTCGCGCATCAGCGTGAGCCTGGTGCGGAAGGCCGTGCCGTGGTTCGCCATCTCCTCGGCGTTCCAGCCGGCGCCGACGCCGAACAGGAAGCGCCCGCCGGAGATCCGGTCGAGCGAGGCGACGGATTTCGCGGTCTGGATCGGGTCGCGCTGGACCACCAGGCAGATGCCGGTGCCGAGCAGCAGCTTCTCGCTCGCGGCGGCCGCGGCCGAGAGCGTCACGAAGGGGTCCATCGTGTCGTAGTACTTCTTCGGCAGGTCGCCGCCGGCCGGGAAGGGCGACTCCCGCGAGGTGGGGATGTGCGAATGCTCCGGCGTCCACAGCGACTCGAAGCCCCGCTCCTCCAGCGCGCGGGCGAGTTCGGCCGGCCCCGCGGAGTAGTCGGTGAAGAAGATGGAAACGCCGATTTCCATGGCGCGGTCCTCCGCCGGCGGCGCGCCGGGCCCCGACGATGCGGCGGCCCGCCGCCCCCGGTCAATCGCCGCCGCCGGCGTCGCCGCGCGATAGCATCCACGCGATGGCCCCGCCGTCACGGGGGAGAGCCGGGATATCGAAACGCTTGCGTTTCTCCGCGACGGGGTTCAAGCTTTCCGGTATGGGCGCGGCGAAAGTCGGTTCGCGCTTTCCGGGGCGGGCGTCGAGGAGGCCGCGATGGACGGGAAAACGAACGGGGGCGCGCGGGAATGGCCGAGCGGCGCGCGCATCTTCTCCCAGCGGGACCTCGACGAGTTCCGGAAGGATTCCCGGGAATACGTGAGGAAGGCGACCGTCTCGCGGGAAGCCGCGCGCGAGGCGTTGCGGGACCTCGAACGGTCGCCCCCCTACAGGCCCCTCGCCGGGCGCTTCCTGTAGACATTGCACCGGCTCTCCACGGCCTTCGTCCTCGGCTACCACGGTTGCGACGCGAGCGTGGCCGAGGCCCTGTTGGCCGGCGAGCCGTTCCGGCCGAGCGAGAACGACTACGATTGGCTCGGACCGGGCGTTTACTTCTGGGAAGCCAATCCGATGCGCGGGCTCGATTTCGCCATCGAGACGAAGAACGCGGCCCGGCGGCCCGACATCGAGACCCCGGCGGTCGTTGGCGCGGTCATCGATCTCGGTTTCTGCCTCGACCTGACGAGCGCGATGGGCGTCCAGGCCATGCAGGGGGCCTATCGGAGCTACATCGAAGTCTGCGAACGGGCCGGGTATATCCCTCCGGAAAACTCGCCGGACCGGGACAGCCTTCGCCGCCCTCTCGACCGCGAAGTCTTCCGACAACTCCATCGAATGCGCAAGGAACATGGCCGGCAACCCATCGATTCGGTGCGGGGAGTCTTCATGGAGGGGAAACCCGCCTATCCCGGCGCGGGTTTCCAGGAGAAAACCCATATCCAGCTGTGCGTCCGCAACGACGCGAACATCAAGGGCGTCTTCCGCGTGCGGGACGACGGCGCCGCCTGAGCGCCCGCGGCCCGGGGTCAGCGGCCCTTCCAGTTCGGCTTGCGTTTTTCGGCGAAGGCGCGCGGGCCCTCCACCATGTCCTCGCTCTCCCGGAGCGTCTTCACGCTGGCGTATTGCATGAGCATGGCGTCGCGGATGTCGGCGTGCTCCAGGCCCCGGCGCGCCACGTCGAGGCTCGCGCGGATCGAGACAGGCGAGCATTCCAGGATTTGCGCCGCGAAGGCCCGCGCCGCCGAAAGCGCCTCCCCCTCCGGCGCGAGCTGCGTGACGAAACCGAGTTCGTAGCCCTCGGCCGCCGGGACGTGCCGGCCGGTCAGGATCATCCCCATCGCGCGCTTGACGGGGATGGCGCGGGGCAGGCGGTGCAGCCCGCCGGCCAGCGCGGCCAGGCCGACCCGCGGCTCCGGCAGGGCGAAACGCGCGTTCCCGGCGGCGATAACGACATCGCAGGCGAGCGCCAGTTCGAAGCCGCCGCCCATCGCCACGCCGTTCACCGCCGCGATCAGGGGCTTGGTGCGGTCGAAACGCTCCGTAATGCCGCCGAAGCCGCTCGGCGGCTTGTCCCGCGCGCCGCCCTCGGCCTGGAACTTCAGGTCGTTGCCGGCGCTGAAGGCGCGGTCGCCCGCCCCGGTCAGGATTCCGACCCAGAGGTCCGGGTCGTTCTCGAATTCGTCGAATGTCTCGTGCAGTTCGAAATGCGCCGGCGAGTGCAGCGCGTTCATCCGCTCCGGGCGGTCGAGCGTGACGACCAGCACATGGCCGTCGCGTTCGGTCTTGTGGTAGCGGGGCATCGGCGGGTCCTTCCGGTTCGGGGATGGCGGGTCAGGCCGCCTCGGCGACCTGGCGCGGGCGGTAGATGGCGGTGTGGTCGATGCGGACCAGCGCCGCGCCGTCCTCGCGGGCGACCAGAACGTCGACTTCGACGAACAGGTGCCCCTTGCGCTCGTAGTTGCGCGTCACCCGGGCGCGGGCCAGCAGCCGGTCGCCGTAGCGCGCCGGCGCGCGGTTGCGGATCCGGCTGCCGACATGGATCCACGGGCCGAGCCGCACATTCGCCGACACCGCCCGGTTGGCGAGCCGCAGGAGCCAGGCCGGATGCACGATCCCCTCGGCCGCGTAGAGGCCGAGCGTCTCGCGCGCGCCGGCGAGGTATTCCGCCATCGCGTCCGGCTCGGCCGTCAGCGCGAAGGTCCCGAGCGCGCGGCCCTCCGGCAGCGAGTCGGGCGAGGCGTCGGGCCGGGAGTCCTCGTCCGGGAGCGGCAGGACGGGCGGGTCGCCCTCCCCCGTATCGGCCGCCGGCTCCGGCGCCAGCGCCGCCGCGCCCGCCGCGCACAGCGCCCCGTCGGACTCGACCCTGAGCGAGAGGCCGCCCGCGCCGTCGGGTTCGGCGGTCGCCACGGCCTCGCGGCCGTCGTAGACCGGCGCGACCAGCCGGCATTCCGCCGTCCCGCGCTCCAGCCAGTCGCGGCCGAGCAGGCGGACCGCCGGGTTCGTCATGTAGGCGTAAACCTCGACGCCCGGCACCAGCCCGCCCCGGAAACCGAGGCGGCGCGCCGTTTCGTCGTCGTGGATGCGGTTCTCCGACGCCGCCGAAAGGTTCAGCGCCGTCACAATGTGCGTCGTCGCGCCGTTCGCGGCCATCCGTCCCCTCCCCATCGCGCGTGTCCCGCGCCGAGGCTAGCCGGCGGGGCGGAAACCGCAAGCGCGCCGGCGCGCCCCGGCGCGGAAAACCGCCCTTGTTCACGGACGGGATCGTTGCCGCCGGCCGGGCGATGCGCCACCATGGCCGCGAACCGCCGCGCCGGAGGGTCCGCCCATGAAAGCCGCCGTCTTCCACCGTTCCGGCCTTCCCCTGTCGATCGAGGACATACCCGATCCCGAATGCGGTCCGGGCGAGATGGTGCTGCGCGTGTGCGCCTGCGGCGTCTGCGGCACCGACCTGCACTGGTCCGAGGTGAACAACGCCGAGTCGGGCTGGCGCGACATCCATCCCGGCGCCGTGATGGGCCACGAATTCGCCGGCGAGATCGTCGAGATCGGCCGCGACGTCCCGGCCGGCTGGAAGGTCGGGGACCGTGTGTGCGCCATGCCGCAGCTCGGCTGCGGGCGCTGCGCCGCCTGCCTCGCCGGCCGGCCGCACCGCTGCCCGGACGGCAAGATCCGCGCCTCGCCCGGCTTTACGGGCGCCTACGCCGAATACACGCGGATCGGCGCGCGCGAGACGCTGCGCCTGCCCGAGGAGGTGAGCTTCCAGGAGGGCGCGCTGGTCGAACCGCTGGCGGTCGGGCTGCGCGCGGCGCGGCGGGCGCGGTTGCGGCCCGGCGACAATGTGCTGGTCGTCGGCGGCGGGCCGGTGGGCCTGTGCGTGGCGCTGTGGTGCCGGTTCCTCGGCGCGCGCGAGATCGTCGTGAGCGACCTGGTGGCGGCGCGGGCCGAGGGGGCCGCCCGCTTCGGCGCCACCGCGGCCATCGACGCCGCGCGCGAGGACGCGGGCGCGCGTTTCCGCGAACTGGCCGGCGCGCCGCCGGACGTGGTGTTCGACGCGGTGGGCGTGCCCGGCTCGATGGGCATCGCCATCGGCTGCGCGCCGGTGGACGGCCGGGTCGTGGTGGTCGGCCTGTGCATGACGCCGGACCGTTTCGACCCGACCGTGGCGGTCGTGAAGGAGGTCGATATCGCCTTCAGCTTCGTTTACGAGCGGGCGGATTTCGAGATGGCGGTGGCGATGATGGCGAGCGGCCGGCTCGACGCCGCCGGTCTGGCGACCGAGGCGGTCGGCTTCGACGCCTTCCCCGCCGCCTTCGAGGCCCTGAAACGCCCCGCCGGCCAGATCAAAACGATGCTGGAGCCGGACTGAGGGGCGGGCCGCCGGGCGGCAACGGCGCGGAGCGAGGGGAGCGGGGACATGGGCGGACAGGCGGGCGCGGCCGTCGTCGAGAGCTGGAACGAGTGGGACCCGTTGCGCCACGTTATCGTCGGGCGCGCCGACGGGGCCTGCATCCCGGCGCCGGAGCCGGCGCTCGACGCCAAGGTGCCGGAGGACAGCGACATGCGCGGCCGCCACGGCCCGCGCCCGCCGGAAACGGTCGCCCGCGCCAACGAACTGCTCGACGCCTTCGCGGCCCTGCTGGAGGCGCGCGGCATTCGCGTGGACCGGCCCACGCCGATCGGTTTCGACCGCCCGATCGCCACGCCCGACTGGCGCGCCGAGACCATGTTCGGCTGTATGCCGCCGCGCGACGTGCTGCTCACCGTCGGCAAGGAGATGCTGGAGGCGACGATGTCCTACCGTTGCCGCTGGTTCGAGTACCTCTGCTACCGCCCGCTGCTCCAGCGCTACTACGACGAGGACCCGGGGATGCGCCACGAGGCCGCCCCGAAGCCGCGCCTTACCGACGCCGACTACCGCCCGGACTACCTGTCCGAGAACATCGGCGTCCAGCAGCGGCTCGAATGGACGGCCGCGAAACATTTCGTCACGACCGAGGAGGAGCCGCTGTTCGACGCCGCCGACGTGCTGCGCTTCGGCCGCGACCTGGTGGTGCAGCACGGCTTCACCACCAACCTGAAGGGGATCGACTGGCTGGCGCGGCACTTCCCGGACCACCGGGTGCGCGCGGTGAACTTCCCCGGCGACCCCTACCCGATCCATATCGACGCCACCTTCGCGCCGATCCGGCCGGGCCTCATCCTGAACAACCCGCAGCGCCGCCTGCCCGACGCCCAGCGCGCCCTGTTCGAGCGCAACGGCTGGGAGATCGTGGACGCCGCGCCGCCGGCCCACAACGCGCCGCCGCCGCTCTGCTATTCCTCGGTGTGGCTGTCGATGAACGTGCTGGTGCTGGACCCGAAAACGGTCTGCGTCGAGAAATCCGAGGTCCACCAGGCCGAACAGCTCGACCGGCTCGGCATGGAGGTGGTGGAGGTGGAGCTGCGCGACGCCTACGCCTTCGGCGGCGGCCTGCACTGCTGCACGGCGGATGTGCGCCGCGAGGGCGGCTGCGAGGACTACTTCCCGAAGGGATAGGGGCCGCGCCGCCCTCGCGCCGGCGTCACCTGCCGGTCCACAGCATCCACAGCGCCAGCAGCGGGGCCTCGGCGCCGGCGCGCATGGCGTGCCAAATGTTGGGGACATTGTGGACGGTCTCGCCCGGCGCGCGGGCGAACCAGGGGCCGCGGTCCTGGCGCCAGTCGCCGCCGCTCAGCACGAGATAGCCCTCCTCCGGCGGGTGGCGGTGGTCCGGGTAGGTCACGCCCGGCGCCAGCAGGCTGACGCCGAGGCGCACATCGCGGTGCAGCTCCAGCCCGTCCGCGCCGAGCAGCACGGCGTTGGCGTGGCCTTCGGGGAAGTTCGGGTCGTCCGATTCCAGCCCCTCGCGCCGGCGCCAGCCGAGCCGGGGGGCGAGCCGGGCGAGGCAATCGGCAAGCCGCGCGATCTCCGGCGATCCGTCCGCGCGCGCGACGGCGAGGCCGGCCTCGATACGGTCGCAAACGGGGAATTGCCGCGGGCCGGGATCGGGATTGGCGCGGCCCGGCGCCTCCAGCGCCGCGTCGCAGCGCGCGAAGAACCCGGCCAGCGGCCCGGCCGCGCCGGCGCGCGCGGCCCGGTGCGCCGCCAGCAGCGCGGCGATGTCGGGATCGCGGGCGGCGGCCGGCCCGGCGTTCGCATTCGTTGCGGTCGTCATCGCTCCCCTCCCCCGTCGGCGTCCCGGAAGGGTAGGCGCGCGCGCCGCCGGGCGCAAGCGGACCGGCCGGCGCCGCGCGGTGGACGAAGCGGGCGGCGCGGCCTAAGCTTGCGTCGGCGCGGAGCGCGCCCCGGCGGAAGGAGGCCCCGATGTTCGACACAGACCGTTTTTGCGCCGAGTGCCGCGAGGCGATGGCGGAGCCGGGCCGCGAGCGCGCGGTGCGCGAGGTCGTGGCCCGCGCGGTCTCCGATCCCGCCGCGCTCATGCGCGCGATCGGGGAGCCGGACCGCGCCGGCGTGTTCGCGCTCCACCGCTCCGACGATCTCACGATCCTCAACCTGGTCTGGGGGCCGGAGATGCGCCTGATGCCGCACGACCACCGGATGTGGGCCGTCATCGGCATCTACACCGGCCGCGAGGAGAACGCCTTCTTCCGCCGCTCCGAACCCGGCGGGCTGACCCGGCTCGGCGCGGCGATGCTGGAGGAGACGGACTGCAAGCTGCTCGGCGAGACGGCGATCCACGCCGTTTACAACCCGCTGACCCGGCTGACCGGCGGGCTGCATGTCTATGGCGGCGATTTCTTCGGGACCCCGCGCAGCGAGTGGGACCCGGAGACCTTCGCCGAGGCGCCCTACGACGTCGACAAGAACGTGGGCCTGTTCGAACGCTCGAACGAACGCATGGCGGCGTTGCGCCGCGAGGCCGCCGCCGAATAGGCCGCCGCCCCCGTCAGTCCGCCGCCTCCTCCAGGCCGCGCAGCAATTCGCGCGCGCGGTCGCGCTTGGCGGCGTCGGAGTCGCGCTGGACGATGCGGAGCAGCGTGTCGCGCGCCCCCATGTCGCCGCGCTCGGCCATGTCGAAGGCCATCCGGTCGCGGACCCGGTAGTAGCTGTCGTCGAAGGCCTCCACCTTCGGCTCGAGGGCGCGCCAGTAGTACTTGCCCTCGTCGGAGGACCAGCCGGCGTACACATCCTCCCACGTCCCGTTGCCGGCGTAGGGGTCCATGTTCGGCGCCGCCACCGGCTGGCTCGCCGGCTGGTAGCGCGCGTCGAAGGACTGGCGGATTTCGTCCGAGCGGTTGGGCAGCGCGCGGTGCACCGTGACATCGGTGAAGATCAGCGCGTCGCCGGCCCGGAACGCGCCGGTGACCCACTCGCCGGGGATCGGGACATCGATGTCCATGCCGCCGGCCCCGCTCCCGACGCGGGTCCGCAGCACGCCGGCGGCGTGCGATCCCGAGGCCACCGCGAGCGACCCCTTCTCGCGCGGGCAGTCGCCGAGCGGGACCCACATGGCGCGGTTGGTCGCGCCGCCGATATGCACCTTGTCCTGGTGGGCGCCGGTGGTGAAGTCGAACTCTTCCGTCTGGGGGAAGATGTTGCGCTGCACGAACATCGGGTGCGCCAGCGCCGGCTCCCCGAACATGCGCTCGAACAGGTCGAGCACATTGGGGTGGACGCGGAGCCGGTGCAGCTCCTCGTCCGCCCACATGCCGCGGAAAACGCGCATGTAGCGCTCCTCCGGGTCCTTGCAGGCGGCGGCGGGGTTGGCGATCCCGTCGGCGACCGGGCGCGCGGGGTCGAGCCAGCCGCCGGCGGCCGCCTTTTCCAGCAGGCGGCGGCGGACCTCCATCACGGTCTCGCGCGGCAACAGCCCGCGCAGGAACAGGTAGCCGTCGCGCTCCAGCCGCGCCATCAGCGCCGGCCCGTCCTCCACGAGTTCGGTCGAGTCGAGAAACTCCGCCATCCGCTCCATCGCGGCCTCCCCGGTTCCGTTCGGCGACCGCGCCAGAGTGCGGAGCGGGCGGCGCCGCGTCAAGGACTAACGCGGGCGCCGCGAGCGGCCGGCGGAGGGCTTCCCCGCCGGCCGCCGCGCGAATCCGGACCGTCCTGGCGCTCAGGAGATGTGGGCGCCCGTGGTCTCGACATAGACGGCGTAGAGCGACTGGCTCCCGGTCATGAACAGCCGGTTGCGCTTGGTCCCGCCGAAGCACACGTTGGAGCAGATTTCCGGCAGGCGGATATGGCCGATCCGGTCGCCGTCCGGCGCGAAGATGTGCACGCCGTCGTAGCCGTCGCCGACCCAGCCGGCCGAGGCCCAGATATTGCCGTCCTCGTCGCAGCGGATGCCGTCGGCGAAGCCGGTCTTGCCGTCCATCTCCATCGAGCAGAACTCGCGCTCGTTCGCCAGCTTCTCGCCGTCGATGTCGAAGGCCCAGATATTGGGCTTGGCCTCCGCATAGTGCGACGCCCCCGTGTCCGCCACGTAAAGCGTCTTGTAGTCGTGCGAGAAGCACAGCCCGTTCGGCTTGAACGGCGTGTCGGTCAGCATGGTCACGGCGCCGGTCTTCGCGTCGATGCGGTAGACCGCCTCCTTGCGCAGCGGCTGGGGCGAGCCGGTGTTCATCCGGTGGCCCTCGTAGTTCATCAGCGAGCCGTAGCCGGGATCGGTGAACCAGATCGAGCCGTCGCCGGGATGGACCACCGCGTCGTTGGGCGCGTTGAACTCGCCGCCCTCGAAACGGTCGGCCAGCACCGTGACGGTCCCGTCGTACTCGTAGCGCACGACGCGCCGGTTGCCGTGCTCGCAGGCGATCTGCCGGCCCGTGTAGTCGAAGGTGTTGCCGTTCGAGTTGCCCGACGGATACCGGAACCGGCGCGAGACGTGGCCGTCCTCCTCGATCCAGCGCAGCTGCTCGTCCGCCGGGATGTCGCTCCAGATCAGGTAGCGCCCGACGCCGTTCCACGCCGGCCCCTCGGCCCACAGCGTGCCGCGGTAAAGGCGCATGATCGGCGTGTTGCCGAGCTTGTAGCGGAACCGCTTGTCGAGCGGCACGACATCGGGTTCGGGATAGCGCACCGGCTCGGCGTCGGGGCCGAAATTGCGGGCGAACGCCTCGCCCGACATCGCGGTGACGCCGGCCACGGCCGTGGCGGCGGCCAGGACCGCGCGGCGGCTCGGCGCGTCGGGCGCGGGCCGGCGGCGCTGTTCGGGTTTCGCCAGGTCGACGAATTCGTACTCGATGGGCCTCGGCATGTCGGCATTCCTCCCGCCGCCCGCTTGCGATTTCCCGGCGGCCCGCCGGGACGGCGCGGCGGCCTCCTGTCCCGCCGGCGGGGCGGAACGGGGCCGATGGTCGCGCGGATCGGCCGGGCGCGCAACCGCGCGGCCGGCGGCACCGAACCGGGACGGGAGCCGGGCGGCGGATGGTGGGCGCGGCTGGGATCGAACCAGCGACCTCTCGCGTGTGAGGCGAGCGCTCTCCCGCTGAGCTACGCGCCCGTCCGGGCGGGAGCGCCACTAAACGGCCCCGCCGGGCGGGTGTCAAGCATGGGCGCGGGCGCCGCGCGGGGAAACGCGGCCGGGCGGCGGCTACCGGCGCGGCGTCGCGCGGGGTATGTTCGCCCCCGCCCGCCCGCCCACCTTCCAAGAGCGAACGGAGGCTTCCCATGCCCATGCAAATCGGCGTCATGCTGCGCGGCCAGTACCCCTTCGGCGCCGACATGGCGGCGATGGCGGACGACCTGGTCGAGCAGGCGCGGCTGGCGGACCGGCTCGGCTACGCCTCGATCGTCAAGGGGTCGCACTACGCCACCGAAAGCTACCAGGCGCTCCAGCAACTCCCGCTGCTGGCGCGGCTGTCGGGCGAGACGGAGCGGGCGCGGCTGGTCGCCGGGATCGTCATCCTGCCCCTGCACAAGCCCCTCGACCTGGCCGAGCAACTGGCCACGATCGACATCCTCTCGAAGGGCCGGCTGGTCTTCGGGGTCGGCATCGGCTACCGCGAGGTCGAGTTCCGGGCGTTCGGGACGAGCGGGCGCGAACGCGGCCGGCGCACGGACGAGAACCTCGTCGCCATCAAGCGCCTCTGGGCCGAGGACGAGACGACGATGGAGGGCAGCCATTTCGCGCTCGACCGCGCGGTGTGCTGGCCGAAGCCGCTGCAGAAGCCCCATCCGCCGGTCTGGGTCGGGGCCAACGCGAACGCCGCCCTGCGCCGCGCCGTCGAACTCGGCGACTGCTGGTACGTGAACCCGCATGTCACGCTCGACACGCTGGCCGGGCAGGTCGAGACCTACCGGCGGATGCTCGACGCCGCCGGCAAGCCCTTCCCGGCCGAGTTCCCGATGCGCCGGGAGGCCTTCGTCGCCGCCACGCGGGAGGAGGCGGTCCGCCTCGCCGGCCCGCACGTGGCGCGGAAATACGCCACCTACCACGCCGCCGGCCAGAGCGGCCAACTGCCGCCGGGCGAGACGCTGGCGGGCGGCTTCGACGACCTCGCGGACGGCCGTTTCCTGTTCGGCGCGCCGGACGAGGTGGCGGAGCAAATCGTCGCCATCCACCGCCGCCTCGGCGTGAACCACCTGATCCTGTCCATGGAATGGGCCGGCATGGAGAAGGAGGTCGGCATGGACTGTATGCGCCGGATGGCCGAGGAGGTGATCCCGAGGGTGCGCGAGGCGACCTGACGGCGGGCCGGCGGCCGGGTCCGCCGCGCGGCCTACCCGGCCAGCAGGTCGAGGCCCGGCAGGTCGGCGAAACGGTCGATCCGGCGGTCGGCGGGCAGGTCCGCCAGCGGCGTGCGCGCGTAGCCCCAGGAGACGAGCACGAAGGGCACGCCGGCCGCGCGCGCCGTCTCGGCGTCGATCCCGCTGTCGCCGACCATCGCCGCCGCGCCCGGCGCGCCGCCCATCTCCGCCAAGAGGCCGAGCAGGTGGCCGGGGTCGGGCTTGCGGACCGGGTAGCGGTCGCCGCCGGCCACGGCCTCGAAAAACCGCGCGAGGCCGAGTTCGGCCAGCAGGCGCTCGGCGGCGGCCTGGGGCTTGTTGGTGCAGACCGCGAGCCGGCGGCCCGCCGCCGCGAGCCGCTCCAGCGCCTCGGCCGCGCCGGGATAGGGCCGGGTCAGGACGGCGGCGTTTTCCTCGTAGTCGGCGAGGAAGGCGCGCGCGGCGTCGGCGAGCGCGTCCGGGCCGAGCGCCGGCCCCGTCGCGGCGAAGGCGCGCTCGACGAAGGCCGCCACGCCGTCGCCGACGAAACGCCGCGCCTCCTCCGGCCCGATCGGCCGGCGCCCGGCCTGGGCGAGGCGGCGGTTGGCGGCCGCGCGCAGGTCCGGCGCGCTGTCCGCCAGCGTGCCGTCGAGGTCGAAGACGACGATGGCGGCGGGCATCGCCGCGCGCCCGGGCCGGCCCCTACATCCGGTTGATCGCGCTCACCACCGCCCGGATCGGGGCCATGGTGATCGAGGTGTCGATGCCGACGCCGAAGACGCTGGCGCCGCTCTCGTCCGGGACCGCGAGTTCGATATAGGCCGCCGCCTCCGCCTCGGACCCGACGTCGCGCGTGTGTTCGCTGTAATCCTTCAGGCGGAACTTCAGGTCGAAGGTCTCCCGCATCCCCTTGACGAAGGCGGCGATGGGGCCGTTGCCCGTCGCCTCGACGACATGGCTTCGCCCGTCCTTCTCGACCACCGCCGTCACCCGCTCGCCCCCGGCGCCCGGCCTGGCGGCGAAGGAGACCAGCGCGTAGGGGCCGGGCGCGAGGAACTCGCGCTCGAACGCCTCCCAGATTTCCGCCGGCGCGATCTCGCGGCTGGTCTCGTCGGCGATTTTCTGGATCGCCCGGCTGAACTGCGCCTGCGCCGCCCTGGGCAGGCGGATGGCGTAGTCGGTCTCCAGGATGTAGGAGACGCCGCCCTTGCCGGACTGGCTGTTGACCCGGATGATCGCCTCGTAGTCGCGGCCGATGTCCTTCGGGTCGATCGGCAGGTAGGGCACCTCGAACAGCGGGCTGTTGGACTTCTCCAGCGCCTTCATGCCCTTGGCGATCGCGTCCTGGTGCGAGCCGGAGAACGCGGTGTGGACCAGTTCGCCGGCGTAGGGGTGGCGCGGGTGGATCGGCAGGCGGTTGCAGTGCTCCGCCGTCTCCATCAGCGCGACGATGTTCGAGAAGTCGAGCCGGGGATCGACGCCCTGGGTGAACAGGTTGAGGCCCAGCGTCACGATATCCACGTTGCCGGTGCGCTCCCCGTTGCCGAACAGCGTGCCCTCGACCCGGTCGGCCCCGGCCATCTGCGCCAGTTCGGCGGCCGCCACGCCGGTGCCCCGGTCGTTGTGCGGATGCACCGACAGCACCACCCGGTCGCGGTGGCGGAAGTGGTCGTTCATCCATTCGATCTGGTCGGCGAAGATGTTGGGCGTCGCCATCTCGACCGTCGAGGGCAGGTTGATGATTGTGGGGTTGTCGGCCGTCGGCCGCCACACCTCCATCACCGCCTCGCACACCTCCATGGCGTAGTCGAGTTCGGTGCCGGTGAAGCTTTCGGGCGAGTACTCCAGCCGCACCGTGGAGCCGCCCTCCTCCAGCATCGGGATGCGGTCGCGCACCATCGCGGCGCCGTCGGTGGCGATCCGCTTCACGCCCTCGCGGTCCGATTCGAAGACGACGCGGCGCTGCAGCGTGCTGGTCGAGTTGTAGAGGTGGACGATGCAGTTGGGCGCGCCGAGCAGGCTTTCGCAGGTGCGCTGGATCAGCTCCTCGCGCGCTTGCGTCAGCACCTGGATCGTCACGTCCCCGGGGATCAGGCCCTCCTCGACGATCTCGCGCACGAAGTTGAAGTCGGTCTCCGAGGCGGCGGGGAAGCCGACCTCGATCTCCTTGAAGCCCATTTCGACCAGGGCCTTGAACATGCGGCGCTTGCGCGGCCCGTCCATCGGGTCGACCAGCGCCTGGTTGCCGTCGCGCAGGTCGACGCTGCACCACACGGGCGCGCGGGCGATCGTTCGGCCGGGCCAGCGGCGGGCCGCCAGCGGGATTTGGGGATAGGCGGCGTATTTCTCGGTCGGCATTCGGTTCATCGCGTCTAGCTCCCGTCGGGCGCGAGTCCGCCGCGCCCGCGCCGTCGCACGCCGCCGCGCGCCGGGGCGCGGGGCACGGTCGTGGCTTCGGGCTGGAAGGCGCGTGTCATGGAAGGCTTCTGGCGCGGCGGACGAGGGGTTGGCGAACGACTTCGGTCCCGGACTCCCTAAAGAGCCGGGCCGGTAAGTCGAAGGCCGAGGCCGCGCGCCGTGTCCACCGTCATGCCCGGACCGTAACCGCCCCGCGCGCGCCGGTCAAGCGCCTCGGGAGGGACGCGCCCGCCGCGCCCCGCCCGAGGCGCCCCGGCCTCCGAGCCGGGGCCCAGCGGCGCCGGCGCCTGGGAAGGGCGCGAGCGCTCGGCGACGGGGCGCGACGCCCTTCCAGCGCACGCGCCCCTCCCCTTCCTGGACCCCGGCTCGAAGGCCGAGGCGCCGCCGAGGAAGCGGGACCGCCAAAGGACCTCCGCGCGCGCACGGGGAAACCCGCCCTCCGCCGCCATGAGCAGCCGGAAGAGCAGGGACCTCCGCGCGCGCACGGGGAAACCCAAACATGCGCCGCCGCCTCCGCGTCCACCCAGGGGACCTCCGCGCGCGCACGGGGAAACCCTCCCCCACGCGATCCCGATACCCCATGCCACAGGGACCTCCGCGCGCGCACGGGGAAACCGGCCTGAAAACCGGCCAGACCGATCCCGTGGCGGGGACCTCCGCGCGCGCACGGGGAAACCCCTGGAGCGCAGCGTCTCCGCGTAGGCGACAAGGGGACCTCCGCGCGCGCACGGGGAAACCCGGCCGCAGCCGCTCGCGCAGCCGGGTGGCGAGGGGACCTCCGCGCGCGCACGGGGAAACCCCTTGCCGCTAACCCCTTGCACCGGAAGGCTCCCTTTCGGCTCGATCCCGGCCACGGCGGTTTCCCCGTGCGCGCACGGCGTTCCGCACCCTGGGACCGCCGCCCGGCGAACCGGGCGGTCTTCCGTCCCTCGAAGAACGCGCCGGGGGTGCGGCGGGGGAGTCCCACCCGCCCTCGCGCAAGGCGCGAGCCAGCACGTTGCGGGCCGCGTTAACGTCGCGGTCCAGCCTCAACCCGCACTCCGGGCAAGCGTGCACGCGCACATGCAGCTTCTTCGGCACGCGCGCGCCGCAGCCGCTGCAATCTTGCGAAGTGTGGGCCGGGTCGACCTCCGCCAAACGGACACCGGCGCTTTCGGCCTTGTGCCCGAGGATCAGGCGGAACTCGCCCCAATTCTGTTCGAGGATGGAACGGTTCAGGCCGCGCTTGCCGGCCCCCGCGCCCTTCCTCGTCATGTTCGGGATTCTCAAGTCCTCGACGGCGATCAAGTCGTGCTTCTTCGTCAACTCGTCGGCGAGGCGGAAAAGCTCCTGGCGGCGCCGGTCCGCCTCGCGCTCCTGGGCGCGCTGGAAGGCGCGGCGCTTCTTGCGGCGGCTGCCGGAGCCGCGCCGCGCGCGGGACAGGATGCGCTGGGCGCGCCTCAACCGCTTCTGGCGACGCCGCGACCGCTCCAGCATCCGCCCGTCCGACAGCGCGGCGAAAGCGGAAACGCCCATGTCGAGGCCGACCGGGTTCTCCGGCGCGCCCGTCGCGGGATCGGGAACATCGACCTCGAAGATCAGCTGCACTTCGACGCGCCGGGCGCGGCGAACCACGCGGACGACGCGCAGGTCCTCGTCCGGGGGCAGTTCGCGGCGCAGCTCGAAGCGGAAGGGCGGCAATCCCTTGACCCGAAACACGCCGCGGCCGCGCTCCCTGTCGAGCCTGACCGTATGGGGCTCGTACTTCACCGCCTCGTGATCGAAGGACCGGAATCGCGCGGCGGCGCGGAAGCGGGGAAATCCCGGCTTCCGCCCTTCCTTGACGCGCCGGAAGAACGCCTTCATCGCCTTGTCGAGCCGTCGCAAAACCGGCTGTTCGATCCTCACCGGCAACGCGCGATACGCTTCGTCGTCCTCGCGAATCTCGGTCAGGCTCTTGCACTGGTCGGTGAACGAGATCGACTTGCCCGCCTTCCGCCAAGCGTCGATCCGCTCCTCCAGCGCGGCATTGTAGAGCCGTTGGAGAAGGCCGAGCGTTTCGTCCAGCCGGCGGTGGCCGGCTTCCGTCATCCGCGCCGCATGGCGGTATGTGCGCTGGGTCCGCACCGCGCCCCCTACCCCGCCTCCGCCTCGTCGGGGTCCGGGGCGGCCATGTCGATTTCGCGGCCGCGGGCCATGGCGACGACGCCGCCGCGGCACACCTCGACCGGGCCGAGGGCCTTCATCAACTCGATGAAGGCGTCGAGCTTGCCGGGGTTGCCAGTCAACTCGAACACGAAGCTGCCCAGCGTGCTGTCGATCGCGCGGGCGCGGAACATGTCGGCGATGCGCAGCGCCTCGATCCGCCGCTCGCCCGCGTTGGCGACCTTGACCAGCGCCAGTTCGCGCTCCAGCCACGGCCCCTCGACCGAAAGGTCGCGCACCTCGTGCACCGGGACCAGCCGCTCCAGCTGCGCCTTGATCTGCTCGATCACCATCGCCGTGCCGGAGGTCACCACCGTGATGCGCGAATAGCCGAGCGCCGCGTCCACCTCCGAAACCGTCAGGCTCTCGATGTTGTAGCCGCGCCCGGAGAACAGGCCGATGACCCGCGCCAGCACGCCCGGCTCGTTGTCCACCAGCACGGCGATGGTGTGGCGCCGCTCCGTCGTGTCGTCGCGCGTGCTCAAGCCGCCCTCCCCCCGCGCGCCGCCGACGCGGGCGCGGCCGGTTGCAAGGAACGCCGGCGCCGCCGGGCGTCAGACCAGGACCATGCCGTCGCCGGAGGTCTCGTGCGCGGCCTCGTCCTCCGGGCCGAGCAGCATCTCGTGGTGCGCCGCGCCGGACGGGATCATCGGGAAGCAGTTCTCGTCCTTCTTGACCCGGATGTCGGCCAGCACGAAACGGTCGCAAGCGAGCATCTCGTCGATGACGCCGTCGAGGTCGGCCGCCGTCTCCGCCACCAGGCCGACGCCGCCGAACGCCTCCGCAAGCTTGGCGAAATCCGGCAGCGAGGCGGTGTAGCTCTCCGAATAGCGCCCGCCGTGGATCAGCTCCTGCCACTGGCGCACCATGCCCATCCACTGGTTGTTCACGATGAACGCCTTCACCGGCAGATTGTACTGCGCAAGCGTCGAAAGCTCCTGGATGTTCATCAGGAACGACGCCTCGCCCGCGATGTCGATCACCAGGGCGCCGGGATGGGCCACCTGCACGCCCATCGCCGCCGGCAGGCCGTAGCCCATGGTGCCGAGGCCGCCCGAGGTCATCCAGCGGTTCGGCTCCTCGAAACGGAAATACTGCGCCGCCCACATCTGGTGCTGCCCGACCTCGGTGGTGATGTAGAGGTCGCGGCCGCGCGTCTTCTCGTACAGGCGCTTGATCGCGTGCTGCGGCTTGATCGTGTCGCCCTCCTGGCGGAAGGCGAAGCAGTCGCGCGCGCGCCACTCGTCGATCCGCCGCCACCACTCGGCCAGCGCGCCCCGGTTCGGCTGGAGGCCGCGCGCCTTCCAGACCTCGATCAGGTCCGCCAGCACCGAGGCCGCGTCGCCGACGATCGGCACATCGACATAGACGTTCTTGTTGATCGAGGACGGGTCGATGTCGATATGGACCTTGGCCGAGCCGGGCGAGAAGTCGGAGAGCCGGCCGGTCACCCGGTCGTCGAAGCGGGCGCCGATGTTCACCATCGCGTCGCAATGGTGCATGGCGAGGTTGGCCTCGTAGGAGCCGTGCATCCCGAGCATCCCGAGGAAACGCGGGTCCGAGGCCGGCAGCGCGCCCAGCCCCATCAGCGTCAGCGTCGTCGGGAAGCCGGTGAGCCGCACCAGCTCCGCCAGCAGCCGGCAGGCCTCCGGGCCGGAATTGACCAGCCCGCCGCCGCCGTAGACCACCGGCCGCTCGGCCCGCGCCATGAGTTCCGCCGCCTCCTCGATCCGCGCCCGGTCGCCCCGCCCGCGGGGGCGGTAGTTGCTGCGGCGCATCTCCGACGGCGGGTAGTAGGGCGCGTCGGCGAACAGCACGTCCTTCGGCAGGTCGACCACCACCGGCCCCGGCCGGCCGCCGGCGGCGACGTGGAACGCCTCGTGCATGATGTCGGCCAGCCCGTCCGGGTCCTTGGCGAGGTAGTTGTGCTTGGTGCAGGGCCGCGTGATGCCGGTGGTGTCCGCCTCCTGGAAGGCGTCGTTGCCGATCAGGTGGGTCGGCACCTGGCCGGTCAGGCAGACCACCGGCACGCTGTCCATCAGCGCGTCGGTCAGCCCGGTGACCGCGTTGGTCGCGCCCGGCCCGGACGTCACCAGCACGACGCCGACCTTGCCGGTGGAGCGCGCGTAGCCCTCCGCCGCGTGGACGGCGCCCTGCTCGTGCCGGACCAGGATGTGGCGGACCGCGTTGGTCTTGAAAAGCTCGTCGTAAATCGGCAGGACCGCGCCGCCGGGATAGCCGAAAACGACCTCGACGCCCTGGTCCCGCAGCGCCTGGAGCACGACGGCGGCCCCGCTCATGCGGGACCGGGGTTTCCGCGCGGCGGGCGCGCGGAGCGTTTGGGTCGTCATTTTTCCATCCTCCCGCCGGCCCGGCGGCCGGCCGTGGAACGCGAACGCGGCCCATCGGGGCCGCGCGGCGGCGGCGACTCCGCCTTCGGCCCGAAGGCTCTAGCGCCTCGGGCGAATCGGGTCAACAGGAACCGGCGGATTTCCGGCGCGACCGCCCCCGCCCCGCCGCCCGGGAACCGCGCCGGGAGGACCAGGTCGGCCGCCAGCCGGTGGCGCAGCCATGTCGTCTGGCGCTTGGCGTAGCGGCGCGTTTCGCGTTGCGCGCGCTCCGTCGCCGCCGCCAGCGAGGCCTCGCCGCGCAGATGGGCCAGCAACGCCCCGAGGCCGAGCGCCTTCATCCCCGGCAGCCCCGGATCGAGGCCGAGCGCGCCCACCGCGCGCGCCTCCTCCAGCGCGCCCCGGCCCAGCATGGCGAGGAAACGCGCGTCGCAGGCGGCGTAAAGCGCGGCGCGCGGCGGCGCGAGCGCGACGACGAAAGGGTCGAGCGCCGGCGGCTCCCGCGGCTCCGCCCGCCACTCGGCCAGCGAGCGGCCGGTCGCCTCCGCCACCTCCCAGGCGCGGACCAGGCGCTGGCTGTCGCCGTCGGCGAGGCGGGCGGCCGTCGCCGGGTCGCGCGCGGCGAGTTCGGCCCGGAACGCGGCCCCGCCCAGCGCCGCCAGCCGCGCTTGCGCGGCCGCCCGGACCTCCCCCGGAACCTCCGGCACCGGCGCCAGGCCCCGCAGCAGCGCCTCGATGTAGAGGCCCGTCCCGCCGCAGACCACCGGAACCAGCCCCTCGGCGCGGACCTCCGCGATGGCGGCGAGCGCGCGGGCGCGCCACGACGCGGCGGAGCACGGCTCGGCAAGCGGCGTGTCGCCGTACAGCAGATGCGGCGCGCGGGCGCGCTCCGCCGGGCCGGGCCGGGCCGTCAGGATGTCCAGTTCGCGGTAGACCTGCATCGAGTCGGCGTTGACGACCGCGCCGCCGACGCTTTCGGCGATCCGGATCGCGAGTTCCGACTTGCCGCTCGCCGTCGGCCCGGCGACCACGACCGCCGGGTGGCGGCCCCCCTCCTCCGGCGCCTCCGGCCGGAACCCTCGCCGCGCGCTGGACATGGCCCCGGCCGATACGCGATAAGGCGGCGCCATGCAACAGGTCCTCACGCTCACCGCCGACCCGGCGGCGCGCCCGCTCGACGACGGGATCGCGGCAAAGGCGGCCGGCGCGCTCGCGGCCGCCGGCGCGCGGACCGGCGCGCCCGTCCTCCTGGCGGCGGGATGCGCCTTCGACCTTCCCTTCGAGGGGATCGCGGACGGCGCGGCGGCGGCGGCGGTCCGGGCGGCGCTGGCGGGCGTTCCGGCGGACGCCAATGCCCAGCCCGCCGCCGGGCGGCGCAAGCGGCTGCTGGTCGCCGACATGGACTCGACCGTCATAACCGTCGAATCGCTCGACGAACTCGCCGATTTCGCCGGCCTGCGCGACCGGATCGCGCCGGTCACCGAGCGGGCGATGCGCGGCGAGATCGGCTTCGAGGAGGCGTTGCGCGAGCGGGTGGCGCTGCTCGCCGGCCGGCCGGCCTCGCTGCTCGACCGCCTGCTGGCGGAGCGCGTGCGCCTCACGCCCGGCGCCCGGACGCTGGCGCGGACCGCGCGCGCCCATGGGGGCCGGGCCGCGCTGGTCTCCGGCGGGTTCGATTTCGTAACCGGCGCGGTCGCCCGGATGGCCGGGTTCGACACGCATCGCGGCAACCGGCTGCTCGTCGCGGACGGACGGCTGACCGGCGAGGTGGGGGAGCCGATCCTCGGCAAGGACGCCAAGCGCGACATCCTGCGCGAACTCTGCGCGGCGATCGGCGTCGGGACCGGCGACGCGATGGCCGTGGGCGACGGGGCGAACGACATCCCGATGCTCGCCGAGGCCGGGGCCGGCGTCGCCTTCCGCGCAAAGCCGGCCGTCGCGGCGGCGGCCCGGCTGCGGATCGAGCACGGGGACCTGACCGCCCTGCTCCACCTCCAGGGCTACCGGGAGGAGGAATTCGCGGCCGATTGAGGCGCGGCCCCCGCGCCTCCGCCCGCCCACGGCTCGACCGGCAGGCCGCGGGCGCGCCAGCCCGGAAGGCCGCGCCGCCCCTCCATGCCCTCCGAAACATCGCGGACGGACCGGAACCCGGCCGCGCGCAACCGGGCCGCGGCCCGCGCCGACCGGCCCCCGGCGGCGCAGATCGTCGCCACCGGACGGGCGATGTCGCCGCCGAGGGCCGCGCGGACCCGGGCGACGAAGCCCTCGTAGCCGCGCGGGCCGTGGACGGTCGCCGCGAGCGCGCCGGCCGGCAGCCCGGTGGCGCGCCACTCCGCCGGCGAGCGCACATCGACCAGCACCAGGGCGCCGGACCGGGCGAGGCGGAACGCCTCCGCCGCGTCGATAAGGCCCGGCTCGCCGGCCGCCGGCGAAGCGAGCGCGACGAGCGGCGCCAGCGCCAGGGCGAAAAGGGTTCGACGCGCGACCATCCCGCTTTCTCCCGTCCTTCCCGCGCCCGCGCGCCCGCGCGCCCGCGCGCGCACCGGCGCCGGCGGGACCGCCCGCCGGCGCCGGCCGGGATTCGCGAAGAACCGGGGAGGGTCAGTTCTCGCGGACGCGAATCCCCAGGTAGCGGATCGACCCGTCCCGGTTCACCGTGAACAGGACGGACTTCTTGCGCCCCTTCTCGACCACCTCGCGGACGATCCGGGCGACCTGGACCGGGGTCCGCACCTCGGTCTGGTCCACCTCGACGATGACATCGCCGACGCGCAAGCCCTTGTCGGCCGCCGGCCCGTCCGGGTCGACGCCGACGATCGCGACGCCGTGGACGTCGTCGCCGACCGAGTGGTTGTTCCGCAACTCCTCGGTCAGCCTGGCCAACTCCAGCCCGACCTCCGCGATCCGGCCCGTCTTTTCGTCCGGCCCCTCGGTCTCCGAGGCGGGGAACAGCCGCGCCTCCGCCTCCTCCAGTTCGCCGATCCGGGCGGTCACGGTCAGGGTCTCGCCGTCGCGCCACAGTTCGACGGGAACGTCCACGCCGACCTCGGTCTCGGCGACGATGCGCGGCAGCCTGCGCATGGTCTCGACCTCGCGGCCGTCGAAGGTCAGGATCACGTCGCCCTGGCGGATTCCCGCCGTCTCGGCCGGGCCGTCCTCCGTCACCTCGGCGACCATGGCGCCGGTCGCCTCCGGCAGGCCGAGGCCCTCGGCGATCTCCTCGGTCACGGTCTGGATGCGCACGCCGAGCCAGCCGCGCTTGGTGCGGCCGAACTTGCGCAGCTGCGCCACCACCGATTCGGCGAGCCGCGCCGCCACCGCGAAGCCGATCCCGACGGAGCCGCCGGTCTGCGAGAAGATCGCGGTGTTGACGCCGATCACATTGCCGTCGAGGTCGAACAGCGGCCCGCCGGAATTGCCGCGGTTGATCGAGGCGTCCGTCTGGATGAAGTCGTCGTAGGCCCCCTGGTTGATGTCGCGCCCGCGCGCCGACACGATGCCGGCGGTCACGGAGCCGGAAAGGCCGAACGGGTTGCCGATGGCGACCACCCAGTCGCCGACGCGCACCTTGTCCGAATCGCCGAAGGCGACCGTCGTCAGCTCCTTGTCGCCGGGGTCGATCTTCAGCACGGCGATGTCGGTCTTGGGGTCGCGGCCGAGGATTTCGGCGTCGAACTCCGAATCGTCGTGCAGCCGCACCCGGATTTCCTCGGCGTCGGCGATGACGTGGTTGTTGGTGACCACCACGCCCGACGCGTCGACGAAGAAGCCGGAGCCGAGCGAACGCGCCCGGCGCGGCGCGCGGTTCGGCGCGCCGTCGGGCCGGTTGCGCTCGAAGAAGTCCTTGAAGAACTCCTCGAACGGGGAGCCGGGCGGGAGCCGCGGCAGTTCCGATTCGGGTCCCTCGCGGGACGGGGCGGCCTGGGTGGTCGAGATGTTCACGACCGCGGGCAGCAGCCTTTCGGCGAGGTCGGCGAAGCCGTCCGGCGGGGCCTTCGCCTCGCCGCCCGCCGGCGCGAACGCCAGAAGCCCGGCCACCGCCGCCGCCGCGGCCGCGCGCGCGAGGCCCCGCCGCGCCGCGCCGCCGGATCGCCGAACCCCCTCGGCCTGGTCGAGTGTCGTCATCTTGCCTGTCCCCGTTCCGTGTCGAGTCCCGCCGCCGCGCCACGCAAGCGCCGCCAGCCCGTCGCGGCCATTCGGCCGGGAGACCGTGGCGCGAAAAAGGCGGCGCTCCCCGGCATCATGGCGCCGCCGCGATCGTTTAGGGAAACTTCTCGGCGCCCGGCCCGCGCCGCGTCATCCCCGGATCGCCCAGACCGCGAGCACGCCGAAGGCGGCGGCGCACAGCCCGCAGGCGCGCAAGGCCGAATCGGGCAGCGCCAGCATCCGTGTCGCGGCGGCGCGCATCCCGCCGGGAAAGAGCGCGTAGAGCGCGCCCTCGATCGCGAAGGCCAGCGCGACCGCCGTCAGCAGGTCCGTCATCGGCCCGTCGCCGGCGGAGCCGAGGCCGCCCTATTGGGGCAGCATGGCCCGGCCGCCGATGTCGTTGAAGAAGCGGAAGAAATCGCTGTTCGGCGAAAGCACCATCGTGGTCTCGCTCGACGCCATCGATTCGCGGTAGGCCTGCATCGAGCGGTAGAAGGCGAAGAACTCCGGGTCCCGCCCGAAGGCGTCGGCGTAGATCTTGATCGCGTCGCTGTCGCCCTCGCCGCGCACGGTCTCCGCCTCCTTCTTGGCCTCGGCGAGGATCACCACCTTCTGCTTGTCGGCGTCGGCGCGGATGCCCTCGGCCAGTTCGAAGCCCCGCGCGCGGAACTCCTTGGCCTCGCGCTCGCGCTCGGACTTCATGCGGTTCTCGATATTGGCCCGCGTCTCGCCCGGATAGTCGGCCCGGCGCACCCGGACCTCGACGATCTCCATGCCGAAGCGTTTCACCGCGTCGTTCACCGCCTTCTGGATGTCGACCATGATGGTGGCCCGCTTGTCGGACAGGATGTCGAGCAGGGTCTCGTTGCCCAGCACCCGGCGCAGCGACGAGTTGATGATCGGGCTGAGCTTGCCCGGCACGCCGGTGATCTGCCGCGTGGTCTGGTAGAACAGCAGCGGCTCGATAATGCGGTAGCGGGCGTAGGAGTCGACGTCCAGACGCTTCTGGTCCGCGAGGATCACGCGCTCGGCCGGCGGGTCGAGGTCGAGCACGCGCTTCTCGTAGTAGACCACCTCCTCGGCGAACGGGATTTTGAAGTTCAGGCCCGGCTCCTGGATGGTCTTCTGCGGCTTGCCGAAGAACAGCACGATGGCCTGCTGGGTCTGCTCGACGATGAACATCGAGCTGCTCACCAGGACGCCCAGGACGACCAGGGCGCCGCCGACGATGGCGAGGAATTTTGTCATTGCTGGTCGCTCCCCGCCGCGGCCTGGCGTTTCTGGATTTCGGGCAGCGGGAGGTAGGGCACCACGCCCGGTCCGCCCGCGCCGCCGACATCGCCGTCGATGATGACCTTGTTCACCTCGCGCAGCACCTCCTCGAGCGTCTCGAGGTAGATGCGCCGCGCGGTCACGTCCTTCGATTCGCTGTAGGCGGCGTAGACCTGGTTGAAGCGGTTGGCGTCGCCCTGGGCGCGGTTGACGACCTCCTGCCGGTAGGCCTCCGCCCCCTGGGTCAGCTGCTGCGCCTCGCCGCGGGCGCGCGGCACGATGTCGTTGCGGTAGGCCTCGGCCTCGTTCTTCAGCCGGTCCATGTCCTGGCGGGCCCGCGAGACCTCGTCGAAGGCGTCGATCACGTTCCTCGGCGGCAGCACTTCGAGCAGCTGCACCTGCCGCACCTCGATGCCGGCGCGGTACTCGGTCATCAGCGTCTGCAGCGCGTTGTGGGCGCGGTTCTCGATGTCCTCGCGCCGGCTGGTCAGCGCCTCCTGGATGCGGGTCTGCCCGACGATGTCGCGCATCACCGATTCGGCCGCCATCTTGATGGTCTCGTTGGGGTTGCGGATGTTGAACAGGTAGTTCGGCGCGTCGGAAATCTTCCAGAACACCACGAAGTCGATATCGACGATGTTCTCGTCGCCGGTGATCATCTGGCTTTCCTCGGGCACGTCCCGCACCGAGGCGCCGCGCCGCGACCCCTCGCCGGAGGTGCGCAGGCCGAGCTCGATCCGGTTTTCCGCCGTCACGTCGGGGCGGTAGACATTGCCGATCGGCGCCGGCCAGTTCCAGTGCAGCCCCGGCGTGGTCGTCGTGCCGACGAAGCTGCCGAACACCAGCGGCACGCCCTCCTGGTTCGGCTGCACGCGGTAGAAGCCGTTGGCCAGCCAGACCGCGATCAGCCCGGCCAGCGCGAGCGCGATCAGGCGGCGCCCGCCGACGCCGCCGGGAAGGAACCGTCGCAGGCTCGCCTGGGCGCGGCGGATCACCTCGTCCACGTCCGGCGGCTGCGGACCGCCGCCGCCGCCGAACCCGCCGGGCCGCCGGCCCCATGGGGAGCCGCCGCCGCCCCCTCCGCCGCCCGGGCCGCCGCCGCCGGGGCCGCCACCGCCGCCGGGGCCGCCGCCGCTTCCGCCTCCGCCGCCCCCGCCGCCGCGGCCGTTGCCGCCGCCGCCCCAGGGACCGCCGCCGCCTTGATTGCTCCAGGGCATCCGTCGCCTCCTCGCCGGTCCGGTTCCCCCCGGTCTTAGCAGACGCGGGCCATTGCTTGCAAAGCTTTCCCGGGGCGATCGCGGGACCCGCGCCGCGGCGCCGGCGCGCCGCCGCTTGGCAACCGCGCGACCGGCGCCTACACTCCCCCCAACGGAGGACATCGCCATGGAGCAGCCCGCCATGACAGTCGAACTCTGGCCCGTCATCGCCACCATGCTCGCGACCGCGCTCGCGCTCGCGGCCCTGATCCGCAACGGCCAAAAGGCCGCCCGCGAGGACGCCCGCGACAACCGAGCCGAGATCGCCGCGCTGCGCAAGGAGATGGCCGACCGGCATCGCGAGCTCGGCGACCGTATCGCCGGCCTCGGCGACCGCGTCTCCGGCCTCGGCGAGCGCGTGGCCGGCGTGGCGGCCGAACTCAGGCTTGCGACGGACCTGCTGCGCGACCTGCTGGGCCGCCGCAACGCCGCCGGGACAAAGCCGGAGCGGGCCGACTGACGCCCTCGCCGGCGTCCGCTTGGCGGACAGGCGCCCGGCGCCTACAGTGCTCCCGGCGGAGAACGCCGCCATCGGCGCGCGCGCCCCCCTTGTCGCCCCGGAGAGGAGTCCGGCCATGTCCGACAGCGTGCGGGAACGGGTGCTGGCCGCGCTCCGCCGGGTTCGCGACCCGGACCGCGGCTCCAACATCGTCGATCTCGGGATGGTGGGCGGCCTGGTCGTCCGCGACGGCCATGTCGGCTTCGCGATCGAGGTCGATCCCGCGCGCGGGCCGCGCATGGAGCCGCTGCGCAAGGCGGCGGAGGCGGCGGCGGACGCCGTGCCGGGGGTCCTGTCGGTCTCCGCCGTGCTGACCGCCCACCGGCCCGCCGGCGCCGGTCCGGGCGCGCCCGCCCCGCCGGCGCGCCCGGCGCCCGGCGGCGCTCCGCGCGGCGGCCCGCGCCAGGGCCTCGGGGCCGGGATCGGGGCCATCGTCGCGGTCGCGTCCGGCAAGGGCGGGGTCGGCAAATCGACCACGGCCGTCAACCTGGCGCTGGCGCTGTCAGCCTCCGGCCTCGCGGTCGGGATGCTCGACGCCGACATCTACGGTCCGTCGCTGCCCCGCATGATGGGCATAAGGGGCAAGCCGACGACCGACGACGGCAAGATCCTGAAGCCGATGGAGCGGTACGGCGTCGCCTGCATGTCGATCGGCTTCCTGGTGCCGGAGGATTCGCCGACGATCTGGCGCGGCCCGATGGTTATGAGCGCGCTGGAGCAGATGATGCGCGACGTCGCCTGGGGCGAACTCGACGTCATGGTCGTGGACATGCCGCCCGGCACCGGCGACGCGCAGCTGACCCTGTCGCAGCGCGTGCCGCTGGCCGGCGCCGTGATCGTCTCGACCCCGCAGGACATCGCGCTGATCGACGCCCGCAAGGGCCTCAACATGTTCCGCAAGGTCGATGTGCCGGTCCTCGGCCTGGTCGAGAACATGAGCGTCTTCGTCTGCCCCCATTGCGGCGGGCGCAGCGAGATTTTCGGCCATGGCGGCGCGCGGGCCGAGGCGGCGCGCCTCGGCGTCGATTTCCTGGGCGAAATCCCGCTCCATATCGACATCAGGACGACCTCGGACGGCGGCGCGCCGGTCGTCGCCTCGGCCCCGGACGGGCCGCACGCGATGGCCTACCGCGCGATCGCCGACGCGGTGTGGGCCAAGGTCGCGCCGGGGGCCGGCGGCGTCCGCCGCCCGCCGCCCCGCATCGTCACGGTCTGAGCCGCCCGGCCGGCGCGGCCCCGGCGCGCTCCAGCACGACGAAGGCGTGGGCCGGCTCCCCCGCCGGGCCGGGGCCGTGCTCCTCGCGCGAGACCTCGCGCCACGCGCCGGGCGGCAGCGGGGGAAAGAAGGCGTCGCCCGCGGGCGCGGCGCGGATCTCCGTCATGTAGATCCGGACCGCGAGCGGGAGCGCGGCCGCGTAGATCGCCGCCCCGCCGAAGGCGACGATCTCATCCGCTCCCATCCCGCGCGCCAGCCTTTCGGCGATTCGCAGCGCCTCGTCGAAATCCCGCGCGACCGTCGCGCCCTCGGGCGCGAAGGCCGGGTCGCGCGAGAGCGCCACCGACGCGCGGCCCGGCAGCGGCCGGCCGATCGACTCCCAGGTCCGCCGCCCCATGACCAGCGGCTTGCCCATGGTGAGCGCGCGGGTCCGGCGCAGGTCGGCGGGAAGGCGCCAGGGCAGCCCGCCCGCCGCGCCGATCGCGCCGTTCCCGGCGACGGCCGCGACGACGACCAGCGGGACCGCCGGCATCCCGCCGCCCGGCCCTAGACCGCCACCCGGGCCGGGATGTGCGGCCACGGGTCGTAGCCGGAAAGGCTGAAATCCTCTGGCGCGAAGGCGAAAATGTCGCGGACCGAGGGGTTGAGCGCCATCCTCGGCGGCGCGCGCGGCGTCCGCGCCGCCTGCAGCCGCGCCTGGTCGAGATGGTTCACGTAGAGATGCGCGTCGCCCAGCGTGTGGATCAGCTCGCCCGGCCGCAGGCCGGTCGCCCGCGCCATCGCCAGGGTCAGCAGCGCGTAGGAGGCGATGTTGAACGGCAGGCCGAGGAACACGTCGGCGCTGCGCTGGTAGAGCTGGCAGGACAGCCGCCCGCCCGCCACGTGGAACTGGAACAGGCAGTGGCAGGGCGCCAGCGCCATGCGGTCGAGGTCGGCCGGGTTCCAGGCGGTGACGACCATCCGGCGCGAATGCGGCGCGCGGCGGATCTCCGCCGCCACCCCGGCGATCTGGTCGATGGCGGCGCCGTCGCGGCCCGGCCAGGAGCGCCACTGCGCGCCGTAGATCGGCCCCAGGTCGCCGTTCGCGTCGGCCCATTCGTTCCAGATGCGCACGCCGTTGCGCTGCAGGCGGCGCACATTGGTGTCGCCGGCCAGGAACCACAGCAGCTCGTGCACGATCGACTTCAGGTGCAGCTTCTTGGTGGTGAGCAGCGGGAAGCCGTCGTCGAGGTCGAAGCGCAACTGGCGGCCGAAGACGGACAGCGCGTCGATCCCGGCGCGGGTCTCCCGGCGGTCGCCGTTCGCGAGCACATCCTCCAGCAGGTCGAGATATTGCCGCATCCGCTCCGCCCCCGCGCGCGCCGGTCCGCCGCCGCCCCCGCAATATATCGCGACCGCGCGCGTCCCGCGAGCTACATGTCGCGGCCGGACCGCCGCCGGAACGCCGGCGCGGGAAAATCGCCGCCGCGCCCTTCCGCGCGCGGCCCGGAGGGTCTATATTCCGGATCGCCGGCTTGCCGGCTATGGCGATAAACGGCGCGTGGAATAAACGTAGCGGACCCGGGGGCAGTACCCGGCGCCTCCACCACCCTTCCGGGACCCGTCCCGGAAACCGCGGGGGCGAAACAGGATCGACGCGCGCGGTAAAGGCGCGGCTTTCGCCCGGCATGGCACCGCCGTTATCGGGCCACAACGTAGTTGCGAACGACAACTATGCGGAGGCGCGCCTCGCCGCCTAGCGGCCGGGACGCCTGAACACGAAGCCCAGGGGGGTCGCACCTCCTGGCGGGGCCCTGGGGCGCGCCCGGCAACAGAAGCGCCCCGCCTTTCCCGGCGCGCGCCGGGCCGGGCGCGCCCAACCGGGCGAGAGGGGAGCGATGGCGGAGCAGGTCTTCAGGTACGACGCCATGGTCGAGGAGGCGCTGCGCGGCGTCGCGCGCAAGGCGCTGCGCCAGGTCGCGGCCCACGGCCTGCCGGGGAACCACCACTTCTACATCACCTTCAAGACCCGGCATCCGGGCGTGCGCGTCCCGCCCTACCTGGCCGACAAGTACCCCGACGAGGTCACCATCGTCCTGCAGTACCAGTTCTGGAGCCTCGATGTCCGCGAGGACCGTTTCGAGGTGGGCCTCAGCTTCAACGACCGGCGCGAGCGCCTGTCGATCCCCTTCGCCGCGATGACCGGCTTCGCCGATCCGTCGGTGAAGTTCGGCCTGCATTTCCAGGCCGGCGGCGAGGCGGCCGGGGAGGAGCCGGACGCGGCCGGGGCGGCCGACGGCGATCCGGCCGGGGACGGCGCGGAGGCGCCCCCGGCGGCCGGCGAGGTCGTCTCGCTCGACCGTTTCCGCAAAAAGCGCTAGCCTCCGCGCCCGGAGCCGCCGCGCGCGCGCCCGCGCGCCCGGAGCGGCGGTCCGCCCCGATTCGCGCCGGAGGAGCCGCCATGGCCGACATGCGCTACACCGAGATGTTCCCGCTCGGCCCGGACGGGACCGACTACCGCCGGCTCGACGCCGGCGGCGCCCGCGTCGAGCGGTTCGCCGGGCGCGATGTGCTGGCGGTCGAGCCGGAGGCGCTGACGGCGCTGACGGAGCGCGCCTTCAAGGACATCTCGCACCTGCTGCGCCCGTCGCACCTGGCGCAGCTGCGCGCCATCCTCGACGACCCGGAGGCCTCGGCGAACGACCGCTTCGTCGCGCTGGAGCTGCTGAAGAACGCCAACATCGCGGCCGGCGGCGTGCTGCCGATGTGCCAGGACACCGGCACCGCCATCGTGATGGGCAAGAAGGGCCAGAACGTCTTCACCGGCTTCGACGACGAGGAGGCGATCGCGCGCGGCGTCTTCAACACCTACGCCGAGCACAACCTGCGCTACAGCCAGCTGGCCCCGCTGGAGATGTTCGCGGAGAAGAACACCGGCACCAACCTGCCGGCCCAGATCGAACTGTACGCGACGCAAGGCGACGAGTACCGGTTCGCCTTCGTGCAGAAGGGCGGCGGCTCGGCCAACAAGTCCTTCCTGTTCCAGGAGACGACGGCGCGGCTCAACCCGGCGTCGCTGCGCGCGTTCCTCGACGAGAAGATCCGCACGCTCGGCACGGCGGCCTGCCCGCCCTACCACCTCGCCATCGTTATCGGCGGCACCTCGGCCGAGTTCAACCTGAAGACGGTGAAGCTCGCCTCGATCCGCTATCTCGACGGCCTGCCGGCGCGGGGGAGCGAATCGGGCCACGCCTTCCGCGACCTGGAGATGGAGGCGGAGGTGCTGGCGATGACGCGCGAGATGGGCATCGGCGCGCAGTTCGGCGGCAAGTACTACTGCCACGACGTGCGCGTTATCCGCCTGCCGCGCCACGGCGCCTCCTGCCCGATCGGCCTCGGCGTCTCCTGCTCGGCCGACCGCCAGGCGCTCGGCAAGATCACGCGCGACGGGATTTTCCTCGAGCGCCTGGAGGCGGACCCGGCGAAATACCTCCCCGACATCGGCGCCGACGAGGGCGCCGGCGAGGTGGTGGAGATCGACCTCGACCGCCCGATGTTCGAGATCAGGCGGGAGTTGAGCCGCCATCCGATAAAGACGCGGGTGGCGCTGACCGGGACGATGGTGGTGGCGCGGGACCTCGCGCACGCGAAGCTGAAGGCGCGGCTCGACGCCGGCGAGGGCCTGCCGGACTACGCGCGCGACCACCCGATCTACTACGCCGGCCCGGCCAAGACGCCGGCGGGGATGGCGTCCGGCTCCTTCGGGCCGACCACGGCGGGGCGGATGGACTCCTATGTGGACCCGTTCATGGCGGCGGGCGGGAGCTTCGTGACGCTGGCCAAGGGCAACCGCTCGCCGGCGGTGCGCGCGGCGTGCCGCAAGCACGGCGGCTTCTACCTCGGCTCGATCGGCGGCGCGGCGGCGATCCTGGCGCTGAACGCGATCCGCAAGGTGGAGCCGCTGGAATACCCCGAACTCGGCATGGAGGCGGTGTGGCGCATCGAGGTCGAAAAATTCCCCGCCTTCATCGTGGTGGACGACAAGGGCAACGACTTCTTCGCCGCGCCGTAAACGTGTAGAATAGCCTGAACTGGACCGGAGCCGCCGCCATGCCTGCCTTGGCCTTCGACACGTTCAAGACCCTGAAAGATCTCGAAGATCACGCCGCCCAATTGCAGACCGAGGGCCGATACACCGAGGCCGAATCGCTCTACCGGCTGGCGCTGGAAACGGTCCGCAGGACCGTCGGCGAGCGGCACCCCGATTATCTTGTTCGACTCAACGCACTCGCGATCCTGCTTCAGTCCGCAGGGCGACCCGCCGAGGCAGAGCCGCTCCATCGGCAAGCGTTGAAGATTGACCGCGAAATTGTTGGCGAGAAGCATCGAAATTATGCTGTCCAGCTCAACAACCTTGCTAACTGTCTTCAGTTTATGGACCGGCACGAGGAAGCGGAGCGGCTGTTGCGGCAAGCGCTGGAGATCGGCCGTAATACGGTCGGCGAGCGACATCTGGAATACTCCAATCGACTAAATAATCTCGCCAACTCGCTTAAGAACCTGGGCCGATATGCGGAAGCGGAGCGGCTTTTTCGGCAATCGGTGGAGATCGCCCACGAGGTCGTCGGTAAACGACATCACGATTACGCCGCTGCCCTCAGCAATCTGGCAAACTTGCAAATGGAGACGGGTCGGTACAAAGAAGCGGAACCAATCCAACGGCAAGTTTTGGAAATCGGTCGGGAGACCGTTGGCGAGCGCCATCCTAACTACGCCTCTTGGCTCAACAATCTTGCCGGCCTGTTGGTCGCCACGGGGCGTTATGGAGAAGCGGAACCCCGTTTGTGGTGGGCCTTGACGATACTCGGGGAGTCGGTCGGAGAAGAACACCCAAGTTACCTGGAGGTCCGCGAGAATCTCTCCCGCTTGCTGGCGAAAATGGGCCGCTCGATAGACGACGAGCCCGTCCTGCCTCCCCGTTTGCCCTCGCCGGTCCGATTCGAGTTCCGGGACGGCGCGCTGCATCTGGCCAGAACGCCGGACCGCGAGCAAGTCGAGGGCCTTCGGTAGATGGTCGAGTCCGCGTGGAGGGCGCTGCGGCGCCACCTTTCCGATTTCCGTTCCCTCGATCCGGGCCGCAACAACCCGGCGCTGGGTCATGTTCTCGGCGCTCTCGACGAGGCGACGGGCGAATCCTACGCCGAACTCGATGTGCTTCAACTCGGCTGGCATACGCTGCGCCTGCGCAAGTTCGCCCGGCGCGCGGACGAACTCCTGATCCCCGAACTGGCGGCGGAACTGGATTCCCTGGAGGAAAACCTCGGAATGTTCCTCGCGCAACTCCCGGAGTGGCAAGCCTACGCCGCGCGCATGGCGACTCCGTTGGGTTCCCCGGAGGAAGAGGACGAGGCGGTGCGTCGCGCGGACGCGGCGATCGCGGCTATCGAAGAAGCCGCGCCCAATGCGATCGCGCCCGAAACGAGGCGGAAACTCGACGCGCTGAGCAGCGCCGCCAAGTCCGGCCCCGACGAGGAAGACGCGGATGTCGCGCCGCTCCTCCGAAGGTCCTTCTTGCACGCCGTCCGCGACGCGATATGGGAATTTGCCCGTGAAGCGGTCTCCCGCTCGCGCGCCGGCGTCATGGCGGGAATCGAGACATTTGCCCGGTCGACGACGGTCGCCGCTCTGACGGGCGCAATGACGGCCCTGATGGCGCTCGCGGCCGGGTTGCCGAGCGAGTTCGGTTGGCTGGCGTGGCTCATCGCCCATCTGCGCCGCCTGCTCCGCCGGGACGCTGAAAGCGCGGACAAGGGGGGCGAAGAGCGGTAGAAGGCCCCTCGCCCTCGCCGTCGCCCTCGCCCTTGGCTCTCGCCCTCGCCCCTCCCCCCTCCCCCCTCCCTCGTGCCCCTCGCCCCCCATGTCCGAACTCTGGATTCCCGTCACCGTCGCCGCCGCCTTCTCGCAGAACCTGCGGTCGGCGTTGCAGAGCCTCGGCGGCGTCAGCATCTGAAGGCGCGGCTCAGCACGGGCGGGGCGACCTATGCGCGGTTCTTCTACGCCGCGCCGCTCGCCGTCCTTTACGCGCTGGCGCTCGGGCGCGGCTTCGGGCTGCCGCTCCCCGCGCCGAACCTGGAGTTCGCCGTCTTCGGCCTTGCCGGCGGCGTGGCGCAGATTCTCGCCACCGCGCTGCTGGTCTACCTGTTCTCGTTCCGCAACTTCGCGGTCGGCACCGCCTACTCCAAGACCGAGACGGTGCAGGCCGCCGTGTTCGGCCTGGTGCTGCTGGGCGACCCGCTGTCGTCCGGCGCCGTCCTCGGCATCCTGGTCAGCCTCGGCGGCGTCATGGCGATCTCGGTGGCGCGCCAGGAGGGCGGCTGGCGGAGCCTGCCGGCGGCGCTGGCGAGCCGGGCGGCGCTGATCGGCCTCGGCTCCGGCGCGCTGTTCGGGATTTCGGCCGTGTGCTACCGCGCGGCGTCGCTGTCGCTCGGCGGCGAGGGGTTCCTGATGCAGGCCGCCTTCACGCTCGCCTGCGTCACCGTCGCGCAGACCGCGCTGATGGGCGCGTGGCTGCGCCTGCGCGAGCCGGGGCAGGTTTCGGCCGTGGTGCGCGAGTGGCGGACGGCCGGGCTGGTCGGCGTCGCCGGCGCGGTCGGCTCGGCCTGCTGGTTCGTCGCCATGACGATCCAGAACGTGGCCTATGTGCGCGCGCTGGGGCAGGTCGAGCTCGTGTTCGCCTTCGCCGCCTCGTGGCTCGCCTTCAAGGAGCGGCCGAACGGCGCCGAGTTCCTCGGCGTTCTGGCGGTGGCGGGGGGAATCCTGATACTGTTGCTCGGCCGCTGACCCGCGCCCCGCGCCGACGACCGGAGGACGGCATGACCGAACCCGCCCGCCCCTTCGCGGCCGCCCTCGCGCTCGACGCCGACTGGGAGCGCGCGGCGGACGCGCTGGCCGAGGGGCTGGCCGGCGCCGGCGGGCGGCTCGGACTCCTCTACGCGGCCGAGCCGCTGGCCCCCGGCCTCGACGCCATGACGCAACGCCTGCGCGAGCGCACCGGCGCGCCGGACTGGGTCGCCGCCGCCGGCTACGGCCCCATCGCCGCCGGGGCCGAGCATTACGGCGAGGCCGGCGCCGTCGCGCTGCTCGCCGACCTGCCGGAGGGCGCCTACCGCCTGTTCGCCGGCGGGACCGGGACCGGCGCCGCCTTCGCCGCCGAGCACGGCGACTGGCTGGCCGAGGCGGCGATGCCACTGGCGCTGGCCCATGTCGATCCCTCCCATCCCGAGGCGATGGCGGCGGTCGGCCGGCTGTCGGCGGACAGCGGGAGCTTCCTGGTCGGCGGGCTGGCGGCGGGGCCGTCGCCGCACCGGGCCGGCGGCGCGGGCGCGGGCGAATGCCTTTCCGGCGCCGCCTTCTCCCCCGCCCATGTCGAGGTCGCGACGGGGTTGAGCCAGGGCTGCGCGCCGCTCGCCCCGGCGCGCGAGGTCACGAAATGCCGGGGGCATGTCCTGCTGGAGCTGGACGGGCGGCCGGCCCTGGACGTCTTCGTCGAGGACATCGGCCCGGAACTGGCGGCGGATTTGCGCCGCTGCGCCGGCGTCGTCTTCGCGGCGCTGCCGGTTCCGGGGTCCGACACCGCCGACTACACCGTGCGCAACTTGGTCGCCATCGACCCGTCCGCCCGCGCCATCGCCATCGCCGAGGCGGTGTCGGAGGGCGATCCGGTGCTGTTCTGCCGCCGCGACCGCGAGAGCGCCGCCGCCGACATGCGCCGCATGGCCGGGGACCTGGCGCGCCGCGTCGCCGGGAGGCCGATCCGGGGCGGAATCTATGTTTCCTGCGCCGCGCGCGGCCCCAACCAGTTCGCCCCGCCGGAGCGCGAGACCGACATCCTCCGCGAGGCGCTGGGCGACTTCCCGATGGCCGGTTTCTTCGCCAACGGCGAGTTGAGCCGCGACCGCGTCTACGCCTACACCGGCGTGCTGACCCTGTTCCTGTAACGCCCGCGAGGGAGGATTCCAATGGCCGCGACGCCCGTCCACGAGGTTTACGCGATCCGCTACGCCGAACAGAAGGAACGGCCGGAGGGGTCGACCTTCCTCGGCGGAGATCACGCGAAAACAATGCGCGGTCTCGATTTCTTCACCTATCTTGTGAAGGGGCCGTCCGGCGTTTTCGTGGTCGACACCGGCCTCGCCGCCGACCTTTCGGGCCATGGCGGGCGGATGTTCCTGGAGGAGCCGTCGGACATTATCGCCCGGCTCGGCGTCGATCCCGCGACGGTCGAAAACGTGCTGCTGACCCACGCCCATTTCGACCATGTGGGCAACCTCGACCGCTACCCGGCCGCGCGCTTCCTGATCCACGAGGAGGAGATGGCGTCGATAACCGGGCCGGACATGAACTTCGCGCCGTTCCGCTTCGCCTACCACAAGCGGGACACGCGCCGGCTGGTCGAACTGCTTTACGAGGACAGGCTCGATTTCTGTTCGGGCGACGTTACCGAAGTGGCGCCGGGGATCGAGTTCCACCTGGTCGGCGGGCATTCGCGCGGGCAGCTGGCGCTGCGCGTGCACACGCGGCGGGGCTGGATCCTGCTCGCCTCCGACGCGGTGCACCTCTACGAGGAGGTCGAGAGCGAGCGGCCCTTCGCGATCTTCTACGACCTGAAACGCATGATCGAGGGCTACCGCCTCTGCGCCCGCCTCGCCGGCGGGATGGACCGGCTGGTCGCCGGCCACGACCCGCTGGTGACCGAGCGCTGGCCGGCCCTGTCGCCGGAGTTCGAGGGCCGCGCGCTCGACCTCGGCGCCGAGCCGGAGATGCCCTAACCCCGGCGCGCGGCCCGCGCGGCGGCAGCCGCGCTCCGCCCGGCGAGGCGGCCGAACACCGCGCCGGAGACCAGCCCGGTCCCGCCGGGGTAGTTGAAGTGGAACAGGCCGCCCACCATCTCGCCGCAGCAGTACAGCCCGCCGATCGGCCGCCAGTCCGTCCCGACGACCCGGGCGCTGGCGTCCACCTTCAGCCCGCCGAAGGTGAAGGTGATGCCGCCGGTCGCCGAATAGGCCGCGAAGGGCGGCGAGTCGAGCCGCAGCGCCCAGTTGGTCTTGTCCGGCGACAGGCCGCTGGTGGCCAGGCCGTCCTTGCGCGAGGGGTCGAACCCCTCCGGCCCCCGGGCCGCCTCGTTGTATTCCCGCAATGTGCGCAGCGCGCGGGGCCGGTCGTCGAGTTCGAGCTTTTCGACCAGCTCCTCCAGCGTGTCGGCCAGCACCGGCTCGCTGGTGGCGTAGCGCGGCTCCAGCAGGTGGACGGTCTGGGCGTCGAAAACCTGCCAGGCCAGCCCGCCGGGCCGGCGCAGGATTTCCCCGCCGTACTTGGCGTAGGTGTAGAGGCCGAAATCCTCCCCCTCGTCGCAGAAGCGCTCGCCCGTCCGGTCGATCATCACGCCGTAGGGGTAGGAGAGGCGGTTCGACTTGTCGGTGCGGCCGCGGTCGGCGAAATCCGGCCATTCGTTGGAGATCGGCGTGGCGTGGCGGCCCGACCACTGCCCCCAGGGCAGCGCGCCGATGGCGAGCGCCATGCGCAGCCCGTCGCCCTGGTTGTGGGCGGTGCCCCGCACCTTGGCGTGGTCCCAGGGCGCGGAGAGGTACTGCGCGCGCCACTGGGCGTTGGCCTCGAAGCCGCCGCAGCCGAGCACGACCGCGCCGGCCGAAATCTCCTCCGGCCCGTCCGGCCCCCTGGCGACGACGCCCGCCACGGCCCCCTTGCGGTCGCGCAGCAGGTCCGCCGCCGCCGTTTCGTAGCGGATTTCGACGCCGTTGCGCTCGGCCGCCTTGAACCAGGCGGTCGAAAGGCCGATCCCCTCGTGCTCGGCGCGGATAATGGCGCCCTTCTGCCACTTGATCCGGTTGCCGACCCGGATGCCCGACAGCGTGGTCGCCGGCTCCATCGGCACGCCGCCGAACCCGTGCGCCCAGCGGATCGCTTCGAAGGAATTGTCGATCAGGATCGTCGCCAGTTCCCGGTCGGTCTTGCCCCGCGTCACCCGCAGCAGGTCGGCCCAGAAATCCTCCTTCGTGTAGGCCAGCGCGTCCTCGAAGAAGCCGGGAATGCGCTCGCCCGCGTCCGGGACCATCGCCGCGAGGTCGCGCGGGTCGTCGAAGGCGATGCGGAACAGGCCGCCGGAGAAGAAGGTGTTGCCGCCGCGCTCGCGCCGGTTCGCCTTCTCCAGCACCAGCACCCGTTCGGCCCCGGCCTCGCGCGCCGCGTTGGCCGCCGCCAGCGCCGCGTTGCCCGCGCCGGCCACGATCACATCGTAATCCGCCATGGTCCCTTCCCTCCTCCGCGTTTCGGGATAGCATGGACCGGGGCCGGCGGATAGCCGCCGGCGCGGGCGCGGGGAGGCGCGGCATGGCCGGAACGGAGCGTTACGACATCCTGGTCTCCGGGGGGACCGTTATCGACGGCACGGGCGCGCCGGGCGCGCGGGCCGACGTGGCCATCGCGGACGACCGGATCGCGGCCATCGGCGACCTCGCCGGCGCGGCGGCGGGGCGGCGGATCGACGCGACGGGCCGCGTCGTCGCGCCCGGCTTCATCGATGTGCACACGCACGACGACCGCGCGCTGCTCTCGAACCCGGCGATGGAGATGAAGGTCAGCCAGGGCGTGACCACGGTCGTCGTCGGCAATTGCGGCGTCAGCCTGGCGCCGGGGCGGCTCGCGGACCCGCCGCCGCCGCTCGACCTGATCGGCGCGCCGGCGGATTTCCGCTACGACAGCTTCGACGCCTTCCTGCGCGAGGTCGAGGCGGCGCCGCCCGCCGTCAACGCGGCCTTCCTGGTCGGCCATTCGACCCTGCGGGCGGGCGCGATGGACTCGCTCGACCGCGCGGCCGACGCGCGCGAGATCGCCGCCATGCGCGCGGGCCTGGAGGAAGGGCTGGGGGCGGGCGCGGTCGGCTTCTCGACCGGCCTGTTCTACAAGCCCGCCATCATGGCCCCGACGGAGGAGGTGGCCGCCATCGCCGCCGCGCTGGAGGCGCACGGGGCGCGCTACGTCACGCACATGCGCGACGAGGGCGACCATGTGGTCCGCTCGCTGGACGAGACCTTCCGCATCGGCCGCGAGGCGCGTTCGCCCGTCGTGGTGTCGCACCACAAGGTGCACGGGCGCGGCAATTTCGGCCGCTCGCGCGAGACGCTGGCCCGCTTCGACGCCGAGATCGCCGGCCACGACCACCACGGGATCGCCTTCGACGTCTACCCCTACATCGCGTCCTCCACGGTGCTGAAGGAGGATTCGATCGCGGTGGCCGAGCGCGTGCTCGTCACCTGGTCGAAGGCGCGGCCGGACCTCGCCGGGCGCGAGCTTTCGGAGATCGCGGCGGAGATGGGGTGCGACATTTACGCCGCCGCCGCGCGGCTGCAGCCGGCCGGCGCGATCTATTTCGCGATGGACGAGGAGGATGTGCAACGCATCCTCTCGCACCCCCGCGCGATGATCGGCTCCGACGGCCTGCCGCACGACGAGCATCCGCATCCCCGCCTGTGGGGGACCTTCCCGCGCGTGCTGGGCCATTACTGCCGGGAGTTGAAGCTGTTCCCGCTGGAGGAGGCGGTGCGGCGGATGACCGGCTATTCGGCCGAGACTTTCGGGCTGGCGGACCGGGGCGTGCTGCGGCCCGGCGCCTTCGCGGACCTCACCGTGTTCGACCCCGACACGGTGCTCGACCGCGCGAGTTTCGCGGCGCCGAAGACGCCGGCGGCGGGGATCGAGCTTGTCATGGCGAACGGCCGCGTCGTCCGCGAGGCCGGCGCCTGGACCGGCGCCCGCCCCGGCCGCGCGCTCCGCTTCGGCGGCTAGGCGCCGAGGGCGGAGCGAGCGCGCCCCGGATTCAATCCGGGGCCCAGGAGGGGAAGGAACGCCGGCGCAAACCGTTTCGCGACAAAGCCCTTTCACCCCCTGGGCCCCGGCTCGGGGGCCGGGGCGCGCCGGAGAAACGGCGGCGCCGGAGCGAACTCCCGGCGCCGCCTCCCTCACTCGGCCAGGGCGCCTCGTCCCTCACTCGGCCGGCGCGTCGCCGGCGGGGGGCGGGAGGCGGAAGCCGCCCTGGCGCGGGGTGCATTCGTTGTAGAGCATCTGGCGCACGATGTTCTCGCGGCACTCGGCCCAGGGGCGGTCGAGGCCGTCGCCGAACTCCGACTGCCAGATCGTCACGATCGCCAGCACGCCGATGGCGGCGGCGAGTATCCACATGTTCCGGCTCATCGCCCGCGCCCGCTCACTTCGCCCAGTCGTCGATATAGTCCGGCAGCCGCTCCTCCGGCACGTCGGACTCGGAGACGACGCGGCCGCGCGCGGAAATCCCGGCCTCGTGCACCGTCTCGGCCCGGCCGGAGACCAGCGGGTGCCACCACTCCAGGTCCTTGCCCTCGCGCAGCAGGCGGTAGGCGCAGGTGGACGGCATCCATTGCAGCTCCTCCACCTTGCGCGGCGACAGGATCACGCAGTCCGGCACGACGCGCTGGCGGTTCGGGTAGTCGCGGCAGCGGCAGGCGTGCGTGTCGAGCAGCCGGCAGGCGATGCGGGTGAAGTACAACTCGTCCGTCAGGTCGTCCACCAGCTTGATCAGGCAGCACTTGCCGCAACCGTCGCAGAGCGACTCCCACTCCTCGGCCGACATTTCGGCCAGCGTCTTGGCCTTCCAGAAGGGTTCGGCGTCCCCGGCCATCGACGGCCTCAACCGCCGCCCGGCGGGCCGGTCCGGGCGAGGATGTCGTCCAGGACCGGCAGCAGGCAACGGCGGAAGGCGGCGGGGTTCTCGCTCATCGGGAAATGGCCCAGCCCCTCCATGATCGTCGCCCGGGCGCCGGGGATGCGCGCGGCCGTCCGGCGCGTCGCCTCGGGCGTGCAGGAATAGTCGTACTCGCCGGTCATAAGGTAGAGCGGGCAGGCGGCGGTGTCGATGGCGGCGGAGTCCGCCCCGTAATCGGACTCGACCGTGCGGAAGAAGTGCATGTCGCCCCGGAACACGCCGGCGCCGCCCTGGCGGTAGTGCCAGAGCGTCTCCCGGCGATGCTCCTCCGGGCTTTGCGGCGCGCAGAGGCCGGAGACCAGCGCGACGCAGAAATCGCCATTGTCGAAATCGGGGTGTTCGGTCCAGGAATTGTCGTACCACGGCGCCGGCGCGTCCGACCCCTCCAGCCCGATCGCCGCGCGCAGCCGGCTCCCGTGCTCGCGCGCGAGGCGGATGACGACGCGCCCGCCCATCGAGCAGCCCATGACGACCGGCGCGTCCAGCCCCATCGCCTCGATAAAACCCATTATCGCGGCGACGTAGAAATCGCCCGTGAGCAGGTACTCCTCGTCCGCCATGCCGGCCGGCGGGCTGGACTTGCCGTGCCACGGCATGTCGAAGGCGAGCACCCGGAAACGGTCCGTCACCGCCGGGTCGCACATGATGTGGCGGTACTGGCTCGAATGCGCGCCGGCCGTGTGCAGGCAGACCAGCGGGATTCCGGCGCCCGCCTCCTCGAAATAGAGCCGGCAGGCCCGCCCGGCGATGTCGAGGTTGAGGTAGCGGCCGACGATCGGCTCGATGCCGGCCGCCCCGGCCCCCTTCCCGTCCTCGCGCGCGCCCGCGCCCTCCGGCGCGCGCCGCAGGCAAGCGAGAACGTCCTTGGCGAAGCGCAGGTTGGAGAGCAGCGCGTCCGTGTCGCCCTCGACGACGCAATGGCCGAAGCGGTTCATGGCGAAAATGTCGTGGAAACCGGGCCGGGGCGCGGGGCGGCGGAACTCCTCCCAGGCGCTTTCCGGCGCGCGCACGGCGAAGCGCCAGGCGCGCATCGTAAACGGCCCCTCCTCCACCCGGACGATCCGGCCGCGCTCCGCCGTCACGACGAACTCCCGCGCGCCGACGCCGACCAGGAAGGCGAGCGAGGCGCGCCGGCCGCGGCGCGCGATCGCCGGGTCGGCGTCCGTCCGCGCGGGGAGCGCGGCGACGGCGGCGGCCGTGTCCATCGCCCCGGCGCCGTCCGCGCGCCCCGTCAGCCGCCCGCGGCGCGCGAGGCGCGCGCCTCCGCCGGGACGGCCGCGTGGACGCGCTCGAACGCGCCGATGTAGTCGCGGGTCGCCGGCACGGCGTCCAGCGACTTGGCGAGCTGGATCTGGAACACCATCGTGAAGGCGTGGCGGAAGGCCATCTCGCAGGCGGCGAGGTAGAACTCCCACATCCGGCAGAACCGCTCGTCGTACATCGCCGCCGCCCTGGCGCGGTTGCGCTGGAACCCCTCGTTCCACAGCCGCAGCGTCTCGGCGTAGTGCAGGCGCAGGATTTCCACGTCCGTGACCAGCAGGCCGGCGCGCTCGATATGCGGCATCTGCTCGGACAGCGTGGGCAGGTAGCCGCCGGGGAAGATGTACTTCTCGATCCAGGGGTTGATCTCGCTCGGCTCGCCGTACTTGCCGATGCAGTGGATCAGCGCCACCCCGTCGTCGCGCAGCAGGCGGGCGACCTGCTCGTAATACTCGCGATAGCCGAGCCGGCCCACATGCTCCAGCATCCCGACGGAGACGATCCGGTCGTAGCCGCCGTCCAGTTGCCGGTAGTCCCTGAGGTGGAATCGCGCGCGCTCGGACAGGCCGGCCCGCCAGGCGCGCTCGTTGCTGACCTTGTGCTGCTCCTCCGACAGCGTCACGCCCTCCACCGAAACGTCGGCGACGCCGCACAGGAACAGGCCGAGGCCGCCCCAGCCGGAGCCGATGTCGAGCACGCGCTGGCCGTCGCCGAGCAGCAGCTTCGCCGCGATATGGACCTTCTTGCGGCGCTGCGCCGTCTCGATGTCGTCCGCCGGGTCGGCGAAATAGGCGCAGGAGTACTGCCGGTCGCGGTCGAGGAAGAGGTCGAACAACTCGCCCTTCAGGTCGTAGTGGTGGGCGACGTTGCGCCGCGACCGGCCGGGCCGGTAGCGCCCCGCCAGCAGGCCGCGCAGGCGCCGCGCGGCGTCCAGCAGGCGGACCGGGGCCGACGCCTCCACCGCGCGGAGGTTGGCGGCGCAGAGATCGAGGAGGTCGCGCAGCGTCCCCCGCTCGATCTCCAGCGTCCCGTCCATGTAGGCCTCGCCGAGCGCGAGTTCGGGATCGGTCAGCAGGCGGCGGTGCAACGCCCGGTCGCGCAGCCGGACCGCGACCTCGGGACCGTCGCCGCCGCCCGCCTCGTGGCGGCCGCCGGCGGCGTCGACCACCGTCAGGCGGCCATGGCGCATATATTTCGCGATCGCGCGACCGAAAACCATCGCCCCCGCCTCCCCCGGCGACACAACCTTCGGGAACCCCCCTTTTCGTTCGACAAGGATAGCAAAATCGGGAACGATCCGGTCAACACGAAATGTCTCCCCGCCGGGGCCGGCCCGCGTCGTCGCGGCGGCCGCCGGGGGAGCCGGGGCTTGCCAGGGAGGGCGGCGGGTGAAGACACGGAGATTCGGGCGCACGGGGATCGAGGTTTCGGAACTCGTGCTGGGCGGCGGCTGGGTCGGCGGGCTGTTCATCGACGCCGACGAGGACACGCGCCGGCGCGCCCTGCGCATGGCGCTGGACGCCGGCGTCAACTGGATCGACACCGCCGGCGATTACGGCGGCGGCGTGTCGGAAACCCATCTGGGCCGGCTGATCGCCGAACTCGAACCCGGAGAGCGGCCGGGCGTCTCCACCAAGGCGCGGCTCGACATGGGCGGTTCGGAGACCGTCGCCTCGCAGATCGACCGGATGATCGACGCCAGCCTCGAACGGCTCGGGACGGATTCGGTCGATGTCTACAAGCTCCACAACCCGGTCGCGGCCGAGAGCGACGCGCGGCGCATCGCGCTGCGCGAGGTGCTGGGGCGCGGCGGCGTGGCGGACACGCTCGACCGGCTGCGCGGCGACGGCCGCGCGCGCCATGTCGGCCTCACCGCCGTGGGCGAGATCGGGCCGCTGGTCGAGGCGGTGTCCAGCGGCGCCTTCGACACGGCGCAGGTCTACTACAACATGCTGAACCCCAGCGCGGACATGCCGGCGGGCGCGGATTGGGACGGCGGCGGCTTCGGCGGCCTGCTCGACGCCTGCGCCGCCCAGGACATGGGGACGATGAACATCCGCGTCTTCTCGGCCGGCGTGCTCGCCAGCGAAACGCGCCACGGCCGCGAAATCCCCGTCGCCGACGGCCCGGGCCTGGACGAGCAGGCGCGCCGCGCCCGGCTGGCGCTGGCGGCGCTGGGCGGGGAGCACGGCGACCGGGCGCAGACGGCGCTGCGCTTCGCGCTGGCCAACGCCCGGATGTCCTGCGCCGTGATCGGCTTCGCGACGATGGGCCATCTCGAAACCGCGCTGGAGGCCTGCGAGAGGGGGCCGCTGCCGGAAGAGGCGCTGGAGCGGCTGGCGCCGCTGCACGAAAGCCGTTTCGCGGCGGCGTAGGCGCGCGGCGGCCGCGGCCGGGGCGCCGCCGGCGGGCTTGCCGCGCGCGCGGGCGGCGGGGTAGGTAACGCCGCCCGCCCGCTTCCCGCCCATTTCCCGGACGAATCCATGGCCATGCACCGCTACCGCACCCATACCTGCGACCGGTTGCGCCCCGAAAACGTCGGCGAGGTCGCGCGCCTTTCCGGCTGGATCCACCGCCGGCGCGACCACGGCCAACTGGTCTTCCTCGACCTGCGCGACCATTTCGGGATCACGCAATGCGTCGTCGATGTCGAGGACGAGACCTTCGCGGCGGTCGAGCGGGTCCGGGTGGAGAGTGTCGTCACCATCACCGGCCGCGTCGTGCGCCGCGACCCGGAAACGGTCAACCCGCGCCTGCCGACGGGCGAGGTCGAGTTGCGGATCGACTCCTTCGAGGTCCAGTCCGCCGCCGAACTCCTGCCCCTCCAGGTCAACGCGGAGGAGGACGCGGGCGAGGAGACGCGCCTGCGCTACCGCTTCCTCGACCTGCGCCGCGAGCGCCTGCACAACAACATCCTGCTGCGCTCCAGCGTCATCGCCTCGATCCGGCGGCGCATGACGGAGCGCGGCTTCGTCGAGTTCCAGACGCCGATCCTGACCGCGAGTTCGCCGGAGGGCGCGCGGGACTTCCTGGTGCCCTCGCGCCTGCATCCCGGCAAGTTCTACGCCCTGCCCCAGGCGCCGCAGCAGTTCAAGCAGCTGGTGATGATGGCGGGCTTCGACCGCTACTTCCAGATCGCGCCCTGCTTCCGCGACGAGGACAGCCGGGCCGACCGCTCGCCCGGCGAGTTCTACCAGCTCGACCTGGAGATGGGCTTCGTCGAGCAGGAGGACGTGTTCGCCGAGATGGAGCCGGTGCTGGCCGGCGTGTTCGAGGAGTTTTCCGACAAGGCCGTCCCCCGCCCCTTCCCGCGCATCCCCTATGCCGAGGCGATGCTGAAATACGGCACCGACAAGCCCGACCTGCGCAACCCGCTGGAGATTTGCGATGTTTCGGACCTGTTCGAGGGATCGGACTTCGCCATCTTCGCCCGGACCGTCGCCGGGGGCGGCGTCGTGCGCGCGGTTCCGGGGCCGAAATGCGGCTCCCGCGCGATCTGCGACCGGATGAACGCCTGGGCGCAAGGCGAGGGCGCGCCGGGCATGGGCTACATCGTCCTGGCCGAGGGCGGCGGCCGCGGGCCGATCGCCTCGCGGCTGTCGGCCGGGGCGCTGGCCGAACTGCGGGCGCGTACGGGCATGGGCGACGGCGACGCGATCTTCTTCGCCGCCGGCCCGGCGGAGGAGGCGGCGCGGCTGGCCGGGCGGGCGCGCACGAAGCTCGGCGCGGATTTCGGCCTCGTGGACGACGGCGCCTTCCGCTTCTGCTGGGTGGTCGATTTCCCGATGTTCGAGCGCGACGAGGCGACCGGAAAGGTCGGCTTCTCCCACAACCCCTTCTCCATGCCCCAGGGCGGGCTGGAGGCGCTGGAGAACGAGGATCCGCTCGACATCCTCGCCTACCAGTACGACATCGTGTGCGACGGCGTGGAACTGTCCTCGGGCGCGATCCGCAACCACCTCCCCGAAGTCATGCTCAAGGCCTTCGCCATCGCCGGCTACGAGGCGGCGGAGGTCGAGGCGCGGTTCGGCGGCATGTTGAGCGCGTTCCGCTACGGCGCCCCGCCGCACGGCGGCTTCGCGCCGGGGATCGACCGCATCGTCATGCTGATCGCCGGGGAGCCGAACATCCGCGAGGTCATCCTGTTCCCGATGAACCAGCGGGCCGAGGACCTTATGATGGGCGCGCCGGGCGAGGCCGGCCCGGAGCAACTGCGCGAACTTCATATCCGCCCGGCCCCGCGGCCGAAGGCGGAGTGACGGCGGCGCGACGGAAGGAGCGCGGGGATGGAGCGGGACGAGGGGCGGACGGGCGCGAGCGGGCTTCCCAGGGCGGTCGAGGACGCGGTGGGCGAAGCCCGGGCGCGCGCCGCGGCCGAGGGGGCGCGCGAAACGGCGGCGCGGCTGGACCGCGACAACCGCTGGAGCCAGGAGGCGGCGCATGTGTTCCGCGCCGGCCATTGGCGCGATGCCGGGGAGGCGCCGCGATGACCGATCTCCACTGGCTGGAGGCGGGCGAGGCCGCGCGCCTGATCGCGGCGAAACGCCTCTCCCCCGTCGAATACGCCAGGGCGCTGCTGGCCCGGATCGAGCGTTACGACCCCGGCCTCGACGCCTTCCTGACGCTGCGCCCGGAACAGGCGCTCGCGGACGCGCGGGCGGCCGAGGACGCGGCGATGCGCGGCGAGGCGCTGGGGCCGCTGCACGGCGTGCCCTTCGCGCTGAAGGACATCATCGACGCCGGGGGCTGGCCGACGACGGCGCATTCGCGCCTGCTGGCGGACAACGTGGCGGCCACCGATTCGGAGGTCGCGCGGCGGCTGCGGGCGGCGGGCGGCGTGCTGTTCGGCAAGCTCGCGACGCACGAATTCGCGCTCGGCGGGCCGTCCTTCGACCTGCCCTGGCCGCCGGCCCGCAACGCCTGGGGCCGGGACTATTCGCCCGGCGGCTCCTCCAGCGGCTCCGGCGCGGCGGTGGCGGCGGGGTTCGTTCCGGTCGCGCTCGGCTCCGACACCGGCGGATCGGTGCGCAACCCGGCCTCGATGAACGGCCTGCTCGGCATGAAGGCGACCTACGGCCGGGTCAGCCGGCGCGGCGTCGTCCCGCTCTCCTTCTCGCTGGACCATGTGGGGCCGCTGACCCGGACGACGGCCGACAACGCGCTGGCGCTGCGGGTCGTCTCCGGCCACGACCCCCTGGACCCGGCGAGCGCGGAGACCCCCGTTCCCGATTTCGCCGCCGGCCTCGACGCCGGGGTCGCGGGGCTGCGGATCGGCTTCGCGCGCCACCTGCACGAGCGCGACATGGTCGCCGACCCGGAGATGGCGGCGGCGCTGGAGGCGGCCGCCGGCGTGCTGGAGGGGCTGGGCGCGGAGGTCCGCGAGGTCGAGCTCCGGCCGCTCGCCGACTACGCCGCCTGCAACCGGGTCATCCTGCTGTCGGAGGCCTGCGCCATCCACGAGAAATGGATCGTCGAGCGGCCCGGCGACTACGGCCGGCTGCTGCTGGACCGGCTGCTGCCCGGCATGGCGTTCTCCGGCGTGGACTATGTGCAGGCGACGCGCACCCGCGCGCGCTACGCCGCCGAGTTCGAGCGGCTGTTCGACGGCCTGGACGCGATCCTGTGCGTCAACAACATGGAGCCGGCCTTCGAGATCGCGGACGCCGAGGCGGCGGAGGCGCATTACACGCGCCAGGCCCGGACCCCGTTCAACGTCACCGGCAACCCCGCGCTGGCCGTGCCCGCGGGGTTTTCCGCCTCGGGCCTGCCGCTTTCGATGCAGGTCGTGGCGGCGCGGTTCGACGAGGCGATGTGCTACCGCGTCGCGGCGGCCCACGAGGCGGCGACGGGCTGGACCTCCCGCCATCCCGACCTCGACCGGACGGCCGCGCTTCCCGCCGCCGCGCGATAAGGGGGTTGCGCCAAGCGCGCGGCGGGCGTATCCTGCCTCGACCATGCGGCGAGAGGAGGCGGCCATGTCCATCGAGGGAATTCCCGGCGCGATCGTCCAGACCGAACCGCTCGACGACCCGGACGCGCCCTGGCGCAAGCGGCTCAAGGCGGATCTGGAGGCGCAGCTCGAAGCGGGGGCGACGTTGTATTGCGTCCGCCCCGACGGCGCTTATGTCGCCCGCACCAAGCACGGCGACCGCGTGATCCGCGAGGGTTCGCGCAAGAAACCCGCCGCTTGATCCGCCCGCGACGATGCCCACGCTTTATGTCGTGGCCGGCCCGAACGGCGCCGGCAAGTCCACCTTGACGCGCCAGGACCGATTCGCCGGCGCGCGGATCGTCGATCCCGACGCCATCGCGCGGCGGATCGCGCCGGACGACCCCGAAGGCGCGGCCCTCGCCGCCGGCCGCCAGGCCTCGCGGGAGCGGCGCGCCGCCATCGCCGCCGGGGAGTCGCTCGTGGTCGAAACCACGCTGTCGGGCGCGTCCGAACTCCGCCTGATGGACGAGGCCCGCGCCGCCGGCCACCGCGTCGAACTGCACTACATCTCGGTCGAGTCGGTCGAACAGAACATCGCCCGGGTCCGCTGTCGAGTCGCTCAAGGCGGGCACCATGTTCCCGAGGAAGATGTGCGCCGCCGGTTCGAGCGTTCGCGCGCCAACCTCCCCGGCGCCATCGCCCGGTCCGACGAGGCCCGTCTCTACGACAACAACGATTCGAAAACTTCGCACCGTCTGGCCATCGTTGTCGCGCGCGGCGCGGCGCCCCGCCTGATCGATCCCTGCCCGGACTGGGCCGTCGAGGCCGTTCGGGCGGCCGCCCTCCTCGCGCGGCCCTAGGACCGGGCCGCCCGCCCGGATCTCCCCGGCTCGCCAACGGCCGGTCCGGCGTGCTAGGGTCCGGCCGCGCGGGCGGGGAGAGGATTCGCAATGGGCATACGACCGGTGGAAACGGCGGAGGATGTGTCGCGCCTGGCGTTCGGCTTCATGGCGTCGAAGGCGCTGTTCGCCGGCCTCCACGCGGATGTGTTCACCCGCCTGGCCGACGGGCCGAAAACCGCCCCCGCGCTCGCCGAACTGGCCGGCGTTCCCGTCAACCGCGTCACGATCCTGATGACGGCGCTTTCCGCCGTCGGCCTGGTCGAGCGCGACGGCGAGGCCTACGCCAACGCGCCCGGCGCGGCGCTGTTCCTGGCCCGGGGCGCGCGGCACGACTTCGGCGACTACCTGCGCTACCAGATCGACCGCCAGATGTACCCCTTCCTCACCCAGCTGAACGACGCGATCGACGGGTCGCTCGACCCGGACGCCGTGGACAGCTACCAGCACTGGATGTCGGACCCCGAGCAGGCGGCGATCTACAGCGAGGCGCAGCACGCGGGGTCGCTCGGCCCGGGGCGCACGCTGGCGCGGATGGTCGACCTCTCCGGCTGCCGCAGCCTGCTCGACGTGGGCGGCGGCACCGGGGCGATGTCGATCCGCCTGCTGGAGGCCTTCCCCGACCTCGTCTCGACGATCGTCGACTTCCCCAATGTCGCCGAGATCGGCTGGCGCTTCGTCGCGGAGGCGGGGATGGTGGACCGGGTGCGCTACATCCCGTCGAACGCGCTCACCGCCGAATGGCCGACGGAGTGCGACGCGGTGCTCATGTCCTACCTGTTCAGCGGCGTTCCGGGGGCCGAGGCGGCGCGGCTGGTCCGGCGCGCCCACGACTGCCTCGCGCCCGGCGGGCATTTCATGGTGCACGACTTCATGGTCGGGGACGACGGCAGCGGCCCGCCGATGGCCGCGCTCTGGCAGTTGCAGCACATGGCCTTCACGCCCGAGGCGCGGTCGCTGACGCCCGGCTGGCTGCGCGCCCGGATGGAGGAGGCCGGCTTCGCCGGCATAACGGAGGAGGAGCTGGTGCCCGGCATGACGCGGCTCGTCCACGCGCGGCGCGGCGGGTTGGCGTGACGATGGGCGGTTCGCGGGGGCGCTGGCTCGTCGGCGTCGATGTCGGCGGCACCTTCACCGATTTCCACGCGGTGGACACGGCGACCGGCCGGGTCGAGGCGCGCAAGGTCCCGTCCACGCCGGACGACCCCTCGCGCGCCATCCTGGACGGGCTGGCCGGCCTCGCGGCGGGCGCGGGCATCGGGGCCGGGGACATCGCCCGCCTCGCCCACGGCACGACGGTGGCCACCAACACGCTGATCCAGCGCAAGGGCGCGCCGGTCGCGGTGGTGACCACGGAGGGGTTCGGGGACCTGCTGGAGATCGGGCGGCAGATCCGCCCCCGCATGTACGACATGAAGGCGGACCATCCCCCGCCGCTCGCGCCGCGCCACCTGCGCTTCGAGGTGCGGGAGCGGATCGGCGGCAGGGGGCAGACGGTCCGCGAACTGACGGACGAGGCCGTCGAGCGCGCGGTCGAGGCGGTCGCGGCCGCCGGCGTCGAGGCCTGCGCGGTCTGCCTGCTGTTCTCCTTCCTGGAGCCGGGGCACGAGCGGCGGATCGGCGCGGCGCTGCGGGCGCGGCTGCCCGGCCTCGCCGTCTCGCTCTCCAGCGAGGTGCAGCCGGAGTTCCGGGAGTACGAGCGGTTCTCGACCACGCTGCTGAACGCCTACCTCCAGCCGGCGATCGGCCGCTACATGAAGGCGCTCGGCCGGCGCTTCGCCGAGGCGGCGCCCGGCGCGCGGCTCGGCATCAACCAGTCGAGCGGCGGGCTGATGTCGGTCGAGCGCGCCGGCGACATGCCGATCCGCACCGCGCTGTCCGGCCCGGCGGCGGGCGTGGTGGGCGCGATCCACCGGGCGCGGCTGGCCGAGCGGCCGGACGTCATCGCCCTCGACATGGGCGGGACCAGCGCCGACGTGGCCCTGGTGCGGGACTACCGCGCCGGAACCGGCTACGACCGCGCCGTCGCCGGCTTCCCGATCCGCCTGCCGACGGTGGACATACACACGGTGGGCGCCGGCGGCGGCTCCATCGCCTGGTTCGACCGGGACGGGCTGATGAAGGTCGGCCCCTTGAGCGCCGGCGCCGATCCCGGACCCGCCTGCTACGGGCGCGGCGGGACCGAACCGACGGTCTCCGACGCCAACCTGGTCCTCGGCCGCCTGCCCGACCGCCTGATCGGTGGCGCGATGCGGCTCGACCCCGAACTGGCGCGCCGCGCCATCCGCCCGGCGGCGGACCGGCTCGGCTTCGCGGTCGAGCGCGCGGCGCACGGCATTATCGGCATCGTCGTCGCCAACATGGTGCGCGCGGTCCGCACGATCTCGGTCGAGCGCGGGCACGACCCGCGCGACTTCGCGCTGATGGCGTTCGGCGGGGCGGGCGCGCTGCACGGGGGCGACGTGGCCCGCGCGCTGGAGATGCGCGAGATCGTCGTGCCGCCGGCGCCGGGCATCCTGTGCGCCCAGGGGCTGGTGGTCTCGGACCTGAAGGAGGATTTCGTCGTCTCCCGCCGCCTCCCCTACGACGGCGCGGCGCGCGCGGCCGTGGCGGGCGACCTCGCGGACCTGCGGGCGCGGGCCGCGCGCTGGTTCGCGGCGGAGGACATCGCGCCGGAGGACCGCGCGCTGCGCATCGCCTTCGACATGCGCTATGTGCGCCAGAACTTCGAGCTGACCGTGCCGTGGATCGAGGAGGGCGGCGCCGGCCCGGCGGCCGCGGACGACTCGCTCGATCCGCTGCGCGCCCGCTTCCACGAACTGCACGAGCGGACCTACGGCCACTACACCGAGACCGACCCGATCGAGATCGTGAACATCCGGGCGACGGCCGCGGGCCGCGCGGCGGCGGCCGGCCCCTCGCCGGTCGCCGACAGCGGCGGCGCGCCGCCCGTCCCTTCCGGTTCGCGCGCCGTCTGGTTCGCGGCGGACGCGCCGCTGGAGACGCCCGTGTACGACCGCGCCGACCTCCGCGCCGGCCAGCGCCTGCGCGGCCCCGCCGCGATCGAGCAGCTGGACGCGCTGACCCTCGTCCATCCGGGCGACATCGCCCGGGTCGACCCCCATGGCAACCTGATCGTCGAGGTGGCGCCATGAGCGCGAATTCGCCCTCCCCCGATCCCGTGACGACCGAAATCCTGTCCAACGCGCTGCAATCCGTGACGGACGAGGCGTTCGTCGCGCTGATGAAGAGCGCGTACTCGACCAACATCAAGGAACGGCACGACCATTCCTGCGCCATCGTGGACAGGAACGGCCGGCTGGTGACCCAGGCCTCGAACAGCATCCCGGTGCACATCGCCTCGGTGCTCGGCCAGATGCAGGCGCTGCTCGCCAAATACGAGCCGGAGGAGATCGAGGAGGGCGATGTTTTCGCCGCCAACGACCCGCACGAGGGCGGCGGCACGCACCTGCCCGATGTGAGCCTCGCCAAGCCGGTGTTCATCGACGGCGAACTGCTCGGCTTCGTCTGCAACATCGCCCACCACGCCGACATCGGCGGCATGTCGCCCGGCTCGATGGCCGGGGGCATGACGGAAATCTACCAGGAGGGCCTGCGCATCCCGGTGATCAAGCTGTTCCGCCGGGGCGAGCTGGACCGCGACCTGTTCGACATCCTGCTGCTGAACGTGCGCGTGCGCGACGAGCGGCGCGGCGACTACAACGCGCAGTTCGCCGCCCTGCGCCTGGCCGAGCGGCGGCTGCGCGAGATCGCGGCCAAGAACACGCCGGGCCTGGTCGCGGCGGTGTTCGAGGAGATCATCGCCCGCTCGAACCGCCGGATGCGCGACGCCATCGCCCGCGTGCCGGACGGTGTGTACCTCTTCGAGGACGTGATGGACGACGACGGGCGCGCGGCGGTCGATGTCCCGATCCGGCTCGCCGCGACGGTGGACGGCGACCGGGCGTCGTTCGATTTCGCCGGCACCGCGCCGCAGACGCCGGGCAACATCAACATCCCCCTGCACGGGACCAAGGCGGCGGTCTGCTACGCGCTGAAGGCGATGCTCGACCCGGAAATCCCCAACAACCACGGCGTGCTCGACGCGGTGGAGGTCACGGCTCCGCCGGGCACGATGCTGAGTTGCGTCGCGCCGGCGGCGGTGGCGTCGCGCGCCCACACCTCGCAGCGGATCATCGACGTGGTGATCGGCGCGCTGGCCGACGCGCTGCCCGCGTCGGCGGTGGGCGCGGCCAACGGCGCGAACTCGATGGCGGTGTTCGCCGGCGTCGATCCCGACAGCGGCGAACCCTATGTGTATCTCGAAACCCTCGGCGGCGGCTTCGGCGGCCGCGACGACCGCGACGGCAAGGACGGCGTGCAGGTCCATATCACCAACACCTCCAACCTGCCGGTCGAGGCGATCGAGATGGAGTACCCGCTGCTTGTGGAGAGCTACGGGCTGATCCCCGATTCGGGCGGGGCGGGGACCTTCCGCGGCGGGCTGGGGCTGCGCCGCGTCGTCCGGCCGCTGGGCCACACCTGCATTTTCAACGGCGTCGGCGAGCGGTTCCGCAACCGGCCCTGGGGCGTCTTCGGCGGCAAGCCCGGCGCGAGCGGCCGTTTCCGGCTGCTGGAGGACGGCGGCGCGGCGCGCCAGCTCGCGCACAAGCCGCCGGACATGCCGCTGCGCCCGGACCAGGCCGTCGTCATCGAAACGCCCGGCGCCGGCGGCTACGGGGACCCCGCCGCCCGCGACCCGGCCGCGCTGGCCGAGGACCGCCGTTCGGGCAAGTTCAGCGACGCCTTCCTGGCCGAGCATTACGGGCGCCCGCCCCCGTGACGGCGGCGCGGACGGCGCCCGGCGGCCCCCCGCGCGCCTGGACCGCCGAACTCCGCCTGCGCGGCGAATCGGGAACGGAGGCGCTGGCGCGCCGCCTCGCGGCGGCGATTCGGCCGGGCGACGCGATCGGCCTGTCCGGCGACCTCGGCGCCGGCAAGACGCATTTCGCGCGCGCCTTCGTCCGCGCGCTGGCCGGCCCGGCCGTCGAGGTTCCGAGTCCGACCTTCACGCTGGTGCAAACCTACGACGCCGCGGAACCCGCCGCGCCGCTGGAGATCCGGCATGTGGACCTCTACCGGATCGCCGACCCGGGCGAGCTCCTGGAGCTCGGCCTGGAGGACGGCTCCGCCGAGGCGGTGACGCTGGTCGAGTGGCCGGAGCGCGCGCCGGGCGTCGTCCCGCCCGGCGGCCTCGAAATCCGCCTGTCGTTTTGCGATAACCCTTCCGACCGGCTGGCGGCGCTCCGGGGCGGGGCGGACTGGGCCGGCCGGATCGGGGACGCGGCCGGAACCGGGGGCGGGGCGGCGATGGCGCGAGCGCTGGAAAAGGACGGGGCCGACGCGCGGGAGGCGGACCGCCGCCGGCTGCTGCGCCGGTTCCTCGCGCGCAACGGGCTGGACGGCGCCCCGGTCGCGCCGCTCGCCGACGATTGCTCGTTCCGGCGCTACTTCCGGGTCGCGCGGGACGGCCGCCCGCTCGTCGTCATGGACGCGCCGCCGGACCTGGAGGAGACCGCGCCCTTCGCGCGGATGTCCCGCCTGCTCAACGGCTACGGCTACAGCGCGCCCCGTGTGCTGGATTGCGACGCCGGCGGCGGTTTCCTGCTGCTCGACGATTTCGGCGACGCGACCTACACCCGCGCGCTGGCGGCCGGGGCCGACGAGCGGGCGCTTTACGCCCGCGCGACGGACCTGCTGGCCGACCTCCACCGCCGCCCGCCCCCCGGCCCCGGCGCGGGCGTTCCGCCGTACAGCGACGCCATGCTGCTCGACGAAGCCGTGCTGTTCGTCGACTGGTATCTCGAACGCGGCCTTGGCATGGCGCTGCCGGCGGGGGCGCGCGACGGATACCTCGACGCCTGGCGGCGCTGCCTGCCGGCGCTGCGCGCGGCCCCCGAGGCGCTGGTCTTGCGCGACTACCACGTGGACAACCTGATGGCGCTGGAGGGCCGCGACGGGATCGCGGGCTGCGGCCTGCTCGACTTCCAGGACGCGACGGTCGGCCCCGCGAGCTACGACCTCGTCTCCCTGCTCCAGGATTCCCGGCGCGACCTCGCCGACGGGCTGGAGGCCGAAATGCTGGAGCGCTATTTCGCCGCCGCGGGGCCGGCCGGGCGCGGGGCGTTCATGCTGTCCTATCTCGGCCTCGGCGCGCAGCGGGCGCTGAAGGTGTTCGGGATTTTCGCGCGCCAGTCGGCGCTGTACGGCAACCACCAGTACCTCGCCCACATCCCCCGGCTGTGGCGCCACGCGGAGGCCGACCTGCGGCCGGAGGAATTCGCGCCGGTGCGGGACTGGATCGACCGCCATGTCCCGTGCGCCTTGCGGGCGACGCCCCGGGACGGCGGCGGAGGCCCCAGGCCGTGTTCCTGAACCGGCTCCCCGCGCGGACCGCGCGCGTGCCGTCGCGCGCCATGGTGCTCGCGGCCGGGCGCGGCCGGCGGATGCTCCCGCTGACGGAGCGCATCCCGAAGCCGCTGCTGGTGATCTCCGGCCGGACCGTCCTCGACATGGCGCTCGCCCGCCTGCTGGACGCCGGGGTCGAGAAGGCGGTGGTGAACGCCGCCCATCTCGGCCACATGATCGAGGACCACATCGCCGCGCTCGGCGACCCCAGGGTGACGGTCTCGCGCGAGGAGGAGCCGCTGGAGACCGGCGGGGGCGTCGTCAGGGCGCTGGGCGCGCTGGGCCGCGACCCGTTCTACGTGGTCAACGGCGACAGCGTCTGGCTCGACGGCATGAAGAGCGCGCCGCTGCGCCTGGCCGAGGCCTGGGACGGCGCGCGGATGGACATCCTGCTGCTGCTGGCGCCGCTCACGCTCGCGGCCGGCTACGACGGGCTCGGCGACTTCACCATGGACCCGGAGGGCCGCCTGCGCCGGCGCGAGGAGGGCATGGTCGCGCCCTACGCCTATATGGGCCTGTCGATCGTCGATCCGGCGGTCTTCGACCGCGCGCCGGAGGGCGCGTTCTCGCTCAACCTCGTCTACGACCGGGCGATCGCGGCGGACCGGCTGTACGGCGTCGCGCACGATGGGCCGTGGTATCACATAAGCACGCCGGCCGACCTGGAGACGGCGCGACAGCGCGCCGCGAACGGCCACGCGCCGGCCGTGCCCTTCTTCTGAGGCGCGCCATGGACGGGCCGCGGGTCTGGACGATCCCGCCCGCCGTCCCGTTCGCGGACGCGCTCGCCGACGGGCTGTGGGCGCGCGCCGGCGGCGATCCGGAGAAGCTCCGCGAGGGGATCGTCCTGGTTCCGCACCGCCGCGCGGTCCGCGTCGTCGCCGACGCCTTCCTGCGGCGCGGCGCCGGGCGGGCGGCGCTGCTCCCGGCGATCCGGGCGCTCGGCGACGTGGACGAGGACGAACCCTTCGCCGAGCCGGCCTTCGCGCTGGAGGCCGAGGCGGACGGGGCCGACGGGGCCGGCGCCGCCTGCCCGCCGGCGATCCCGGAGACGCGGCGCGCGCTGCTGCTGGCGCGGCTGGTCATGGCCTGGCCGGCGGACCCGGCGGGCGACGGCGCCGGGGCCGGAAGCGAGGCCGCCCCCCCGGAACAGGCGATCCGCCTCGCCGGAGACCTCGCCCGCCTGCTCGACCGGATGCAGACCGCCGGCGCGTCGTTCGAGGCGCTGGCGGGCCTCGTCCCGGAGGAGCACGCCGAGCACTGGCGGCGCACGCTCGACTTCCTGCGCATCGCCGCGGAGCACTGGCCGCGCGTCCTGGAGGAGGAGGGCGCGGTCGATCCCGCCGTCCGCCGCGACCGGATGCTGGACGGGCTGGCCGAACGCTGGCGCGCCGCGCCGCCGGCCGGGCCGGTCACCGTCGCCGGCTCGACGGGCAGCGTGCCGGCGACCGCGCGGCTGATGCGGGTCGTCGCTGGCCTGCCCCGGGGCGCGATCGTGCTGCCGGGCCTCGACCGCGGGATGGACGCCGAAAGCTGGCGCGCCGCCGGCGGCGATCCCGCCCATCCGCAGCACGCGCTGGCCCGGCTGCTCGACGCGCTCGATGTGCGGCGCGAAGCGGTCGCGGACTGGACGCCGGCCCCGGCCGGGAGCGGCGCCCGCCAGCGCTTGTTGTCCGAGGCGATGCGCCCGGCGGCGACGACCGACCGCTGGCGCGGCCTCGCGGCGCGCGGCATCGACACGTCCGGCCTCGGCCGCTTCGTCCGCGTCGATTGCGCCGATCCCAACGAGGAGGCGGGCGTCATCGCGCTCCTGCTGCGCGAGACGCTGGAGGAGCCGGGCAAGACGGCGGCGCTGGTGACGCCGGACCGGGGGCTGGCGCGCCGGGTCAAGGCCGAGTTGCGGCGCTGGGGCATCGAGATCGACGATTCCGCCGGCCTGCCGCTCGCCGACACGCCGGCGATGGCGTTCTGGCGGCTGACCGGCGCGGCGGCGGCCGAGGGGCTGGCCCCGGTCCCGCTGCTCGCGGCGCTGAAGCATCCGCTGGCCCGGGGCGGCATGGCGGCGGGCGCGTTCCGGCGGCGCGTCCGCCGGCTGGAGCGCGCCGTGCTGCGCGGCCCCCGCCCCGCCCCCGGAATCGACGGCCTGCGCGCCGCGCTGGACGCGATGGCCGGAGCGGCGGCGGACGACGCGAGCGCGGCGGAAGCGCAATCCCTCCGCGCCTGGCTGGAGCCGTTCGTTCCCGCCTTCCGCGCGTTCGAGGCGGCGCTGGACGGCCCGCCGGCGCCGCCGCGCGACCTGCTGCGCGCGCACAACCGCCTGGCCGAGGCGCTGGCGGCGGGCGAGGACGGGGACGGCGCGGCCCGGCTCTGGTCCGGCGAGGCGGGGGAGAGGGCGGCCGCCTTCCTCGCCGAACTCCACGAGGCCGCCGGCGACTGGCCGCCGCTGGAGGGCCGCCATTACGGCCCGGCGCTCGAGGCGCTGCTGGACGGCGCCGCGTTCCGCCCGCGCCACGGCGGGCATCCGCGCCTCGCCATCCTCGGCCCGCTGGAGGCCCGGCTGCAATCGCCCGACCGCGCGATCCTCGGCGGGCTGAACGAGGGGGTCTGGCCGCCGGAGCCGGCCGCCGACCCCTGGCTCAGCCGGCCGATGGCCGCCGCCCTCGGCCTGCCGGCGCCGGAGGCGCGGATCGGCCAGTCGGCGCACGATTTCGTCCAGGCCTGCGGCGCGCGCGAGGCGTTCCTGACGCGCTCGCGGCGCGTCGAGGGAACGCCGGCGGTGGAGTCGCGCTGGCTGCGCCGCCTCTCCGCCGTGCTGGAAGCGCTCGGGGCCGGGGACGCGCTCGGCGATCCGGGGGCGGACTGGCGCGGCTGGCGCGCCCGGCTGGTCGCGCCGGAGCGGGACGCGCGCCGCCCGCCCCCCGAACCGCGCCCGCCGGTCGCGGCCCGGTCGCGGCGCCTCTCGGTCACCCAGGTCGGGGTCTGGCGGCGCAATCCCTACGCGATCTACGCCCGCCGCGTGCTCGACCTGCGCCCGCTCGACCCTCTGGACGCGGAGCCGGACGCGGCGGACCGCGGGATTTTCGTCCACCGCGCGCTCGACCGTTTCCTCCGCGAGGGCCCGCCGGCGGACGACGCGACGGCGCCGGTCCGGCTGCTGGAGATCGGGCGCGAGGCGCTCGGCCCGGCGGGGGAGCGGCCGGCGGTGGCGGCGTTCTGGTGGCCCAGGTTCGAGCGGATCGCCCGCTGGTTCCTTGAGAAAGAGGCCGAACGGGCCGGCGACGTGGCGCGCACGCTGACGGAAGCGCATGGCGAAATCTCGTTCGACGGCCCGGCCGGTCCGTTCGCGCTGACCGCTATCGCCGACCGGCTGGACGCGCTGAAGGACGGAAGCTGGGCGATTATCGACTACAAGACCGGGACGGTCCCGGCCGCGCGCGATGTCGCGGCCGGGCTGGAGCCGCAACTGCCGCTGGAGGCGCTGATCCTGCGCGAGGGCGGGTTCGCGGGCGCGCCGGCGGGGAGCCGCGCGGCGCTGGCCTACTGGCGGCTTTCCGGCGGCGATCCGGCGGGCGAGGTCCGGCGGATCGCGGAGGACCCGGACGCGCTGGCCGGGGCGGCGGAGGCGGGTCTGGCCCGCCTGGTCGCGGCGTTCGACGACCCGCGCACGCCCTATCTCGCCATCCCCGACCCCGCCGCCGCGCCGCGCTACGACGACTACGCCCATCTCGCGCGCGTCAAGGAGTGGGCGCGGTGAGCGCGCCCGCCGCCGATCCGCGCGCCGCCCGCCCGCCGGCCGCCGAACGGGCCGAGGCGGGCCAGCGCGAGGCCGCCCGGCCGGACCGTTCGGTCTGGGTCGCGGCCTCGGCGGGATCGGGCAAGACCAAGGCGCTGACCGACCGGGCGCTGCGCCTGCTGCTGGCCGGCGCGCGGCCGGAGCGCCTGCTCTGCCTGACTTTCACGCGCGCGGCGGCGGCGGAGATGGCGACGCGGATTTCGGACCGCCTGTCGGAATGGGCCGTCGCCGAGGAGGCGGCGCTGCGCGACCGGCTGCGCGAACTCGCCGGCGCCGCGCCCTCGGCGGAGGAGACGGAGCGGGCGCGCCGCCTGTTCGCCGAGGCGCTCGACGCGCCGGGCGGGCTGCGCGTCCAGACCATCCACGCCTTCTGCCAGTCCGTGCTGCGCCGCTTCCCGCTGGAGGCCGGGCTGCCGCCGCAATTCGAGGCGATGGACGAGCGCACGGCGGAAGAGGCGATGCGCGCGGCGCGCGACCGGACGATCCGGCGGGCGCGCTCCGGCGCCGATCCCCGCCTCGCGGACGCGCTGGCCGACGTTTCGCGGCGGGTCGAGGAAGGCGGGCTGTCGGACCTGCTGGCGGACCTGCTGAAGGAGCGCGCGGGGCTCGGCGAACCGGGTGAGGACGGCCGGGAAGCGGCGATCCACCGCGCCCTCGGCGTCGAACCCGGCGCGACGGAGCGCGCCGCCCTCGCCCGCGCCTGCGAAGACGGCGCCTTCGACGGCCCGGCCCTGCGCGCCTGCGCGGCCGCGCTCCTCGAAGCCGGGACGAAGACCGACCGGGGGCGCGGGGCGGCGCTCGCCGCCTGGCTGGCGGCGGGGCCGGAGGAACGCGCCGCGCGGTTCGACGGCTGGAAGGCCGTCTTCCTGACCGCCGGGGGCGAAATCCGCGCCCGCCTCGCCACCAGGGGCGCCGTCGAGGCCATGCCCGGCATCCTCGACATCCTCGGCGCCGAGGCCCGGCGCCTGGTCGAACTGGAGGCGCGCCGCCGCGCCCTCGACCTCGCCGCGCGCTCCGTCTCGCTGGTCCGGCTGGGGCGCGCCGTGCTGGAGGAATACCGGGCCGGCAAGCGGCGCCGCCGCGCGGTCGATTACGACGACCTGATCCTGGCGACGCGCGACCTGCTCTCCCGGCCGGGGGCGGCCGCCTGGGTGCTCTACCGGCTCGACGGCGGGATCGACCATGTGCTGATCGACGAGGCGCAGGACACCAACCCCGAACAGTGGGAAATCGTCGAAAAGCTGACCGGGGAGTTCTTCGCCGGCGCCGGCGCGGCCGAGGCGCGCGGCGCGGCGGACCGCACGGTGTTCGCGGTGGGCGACGCCAAACAGTCGATCTTCGGCTTCCAGCGCGCCGATCCCGACGGTTTCCTCGCCATGCGCGCGAAGTTCGCCGAACGGGTCCGCGACGCGCGCAAGGGGTGGTCGAGCGTCGCGCTCGACATGTCCTTCCGCTCGACCGCGCCGGTGCTGCGCGCGGTGGACGCCGCCTTCGCGCGGGACGGCGCCGGCCGGGGCGTGCGCGAGGAGGGGGCGGGCGGCGCGTTGCTCGCGTTGCGCCACCGCGCCCACCGCGCCCTCCAGGCGGGCCGTGTCGAACTCTGGCCGGCGGTGGAGCCGGACGAGGAGGGCGGCCCGGACCCCTGGGCGGCGCCCGTGGAACGGCGCGAGCGCGACGAACCCCATCGCCGCCTCGCCGGCCGGATCGCCGACGAAATCCACGGCTGGCTCGATACGGGCGAAATCCTGGAGTCGAGGGGCCGGCCGATCCGCCCCGGCGACGTCATGGTGCTGGTCCGCCGGCGCGGCCCCTTCGTCGAGCCGCTGGTCCGCGCGCTGAAGGACCGCAAGATCGAGGTCGCGGGCGTGGACCGGATGGTGCTGACCGACCAGCTCGCGGCGATGGACCTGGCGGCGCTGGGCCGGTTCCTGCTGCTCCCCGAGGACGACCTGACGCTGGCGACCGTCCTCAAGGGGCCGTTCGTCGGGTTTTCGGAAGAGCGGCTCTACGAGTTGTGCCGGGAGCGCGGCGGCCGGCCGCTGTGGCGCGCGCTGGCGGAGCGGACGGCGGAAAACGCGGATTTCCGGGGCGCCTTCGAGAAGCTTTCCGGCTGGCTCGCCCGGGCCGACTACGCGCCGCCGCACGAGTTCTACGCCGCGCTGCTGGCCGAGGGCGGGCGGCGCGCGCTGCTCGAACGGCTCGGCGCCGAGGCCGGCGACCCGATCGACGAGTTCCTCGCCCAGGCGCTGGCGCACGAGCGCGCCCATGTCCCGTCGATGCAGGGGTTCCTGCACTGGCTGGAGGCGGGAACCTTCGAGGTCAAGCGCGACCTGGAGACCGGCCGGGCCGATAGGGTGCGCGTGCTGACCGTCCACGGCTCCAAGGGGCTGCAGGCGCCGATCGTCTTCCTGCCCGACACGACGCGCGCCCCCGCCGCCGAGCCGAAACTGTTCTGGGCGGACGCGCCGGGGGGCGGGGGCGGCGCGCCGGTCCCGCTCTGGTCGCCGCGCCGGGGAACGGACGATCCCGTCGCGGCGGCGGCGCGGGACGCGGCGGCGGACCGGCGCGACCGGGAGTACCGCCGCCTGCTCTACGTGGCGATGACGCGGGCCGAGGACCGGCTCTACGTCGCCGGCTGGGGCAAACCGGATAAGTCCGGGGGAACGTGGTTCGCGATGGTCGAGGACGGGCTGCGGGACGCCGGCGCGCGGGAGGAGGCGAACGGGCGGCTGGTCCTCGATTCGCCGCAACGCGGCGCGCCCGACCGGGCCGGCGCGCGCGCCGCCGGGCCGGCCCCCTCCCCCGCCCTTCCGGCCTGGGCCGAGGCCCCGCCGCCGACGGAGCCGCGCCCGCCGCGCCCGCTCGCGCCCTCGCGGATGGGGGACGACCCGCCGCCGCGCTCCCCCTTCGAGGCGGGCGGCGCGCGGCGCTTGCGGCGCGGGCGGATCGTGCACGCCCTGCTCCAGACGCTGCCCGCCGTCGCGCCGGAGCGGCGCGCGCGCGCGGCCGAGGCGTACCTCGCCCGCCCGGCCCACGGCCTCGACCCGGCCGAGCGGGCGGCCGTCGCGGCGGAGGTGCTTCGGCTGGTCGGCGACCCGGCCTTCGCCGAACTGTTCTCCGGCCGCGCGCTGGCCGAGGTCCCGATCGTCGGCCGGGTCGGCGAGGGGGACGGGGCGGCGATCGTTTCCGGGCGGATCGACCGGCTGCTGGCGCGCGCGGACGGGGTCCTGGCCGTGGACTTCAAGACCGGCCGCCCGGCGCCGCGCGACGCAAGCGACGCGCCCCGGCCCTGGCTGCGGCAGATGGCGGCCTACCGGGCGCTGCTGCGCGAGGTCTATCCGGGCCGGCCGGTGCGCTGCGCCCTGCTGTGGACGGACGGGCCGTCCTGGATGGACCTGCCGGACGCGCTGCTGGACGCCGCGGCCCCGGTTGCGCCGGCCGCGCCGGCGGCCCTTGACGGGCGGCGCGCCGGTTCCTAGATTCCGCGCGTTCGACGGAACCCCCCAACCCCTCCGGGAGCGTCCTCCATGTCCACCGTCAAGGTCACCGACAACAGCTTCGGCGCCGATGTCCTGCAGGCCGGGAAACCCGTGCTGGTCGATTTCTGGGCCGAGTGGTGCGGGCCGTGCAAGGTCATCGCGCCCGCGCTGGAGACGATCGCCGCCGAGATGGGCGACCGCGTGACCGTGGCCAAACTGAACATCGACGACAATCCCCGCACGCCCGGCGCCTACGGCGTGCGCGGCATCCCGACGCTCATGCTGTTCCGCGAGGGCGAGGTGACGGCGACCAAGATCGGCGCGCTGCCGGAGCACAAGCTCGTCGAATGGGTCGAGAACGCGCTCGACGGCGCCTGACGCGCCCCGCCTTTTCCGGGGGGCCGCCCGCCCGCTAACCGTGGTCGGCGAGCACCGCGCCGGCGAGGTAGAGCGAGCCGCAGACCAGGATCGCGCGCGCCCCGCCGGGGCCGGCGGAAAGCGCCCGCGCGGCCGCGACGACATCGGCCGCCGGCGCGGCGTCGAGGCCGGCCCGGCGCGCCGCCCGCGCCGCCGCCTCCGCGCCCAGCGCGTTCGCCGCCCCCGGTATGGCGACCGTCCGCGCCCCGTCCGCCAGACCCGCGAAATGCCGCAGGTAGTCCTCGGGATCGCGCGTGTCCAGCGCGCCGAAGACGAGGGCGAGGGAAAGGCCCGGCCGCGCCCGCTTCCAGCCGGCGAGTTCCGCCGCCATGGCGCGCCCGGCGTCGGCGTTGTGCCCGCCGTCGAGCCAGATTTCGGTTCCGGCGGCCGCCGCCTCGACCATCGGGCCCCGGACCAGGCGCTGCAGCCGCGCCGGCCAGCGCGCCGACCGCAACCCGCGCTCCAGCGCCGAGGCCGAGACGGGGAACGCCCGCTGCATGGCCTCGACCGCCGCCAGCGCGACGCCGGCGTTGTCGACCTGGTGCGCGCCGCGCAGCGCGGGCGGCGGGACGCGGCGGATCGCGTTGCCGGCCCGGAAGACCAGCCCGCCCGCCTCGGCCTCGACGGACCACTCCGCGTCCCGCGCCGCCAGCGGCGCCCCGGCCGCCGCCGCCCGGTCCCGCAGGACCGCCAGCGCGGCGCGGCCCTGCCGCCCGGTCACCGCCGGGACGCCGGGCTTCAGGATCCCCGCCTTCTCGCCGGCGATGGCTTCGAGGGAATCGCCGAGATAGCGCTGGTGGTCCATCGAGATCGACGCGATCGCCGTGAGCGCCGGGCGATCCACCACGTTGGTGGCGTCGAACCGGCCGCCCAGCCCGACTTCGAGCAGCAGCAGGTCGGCCGGGGTCCGCGAGAAGGCGAGCAGCCCGGCGGCGGTGGTAATCTCGAACTGCGTGATCGCCTCGCCGGCGTTGACACGCTCGCATTCGAGCAGGAGGGCCGACAGCTCGGCCTCGGCGATCTCGGCGCCGGCGACGACGAAACGCTCGGCGAAGCGGACCAGGTGCGGCGAGGTGTAGGCGTGGACCCGCCGGCCCGCCGCCTCGTGGATGGCGCGCAGCATGGCGACGACCGATCCCTTGCCGTTCGTCCCCGCGACATGGATTACGGGCGGCAGCCGCCGCTCGGGACCGCCGAGCCGGGCCAGCAGGCGGCGCATCCGCCCGAGCGACAGGTCCATCGCCCGGGGATGCAGCCTGGAGAGGCGCTCCAGGATCGGATCGGTCGTCACGGGCCGCGCCCGGGGGCCGGGGAACGGGCCGGCGGCGGCGCGGGCGCGCCTCAACCCGCCGCCGGGACGGGCGCCGCCGCTTCGGCCCGGGTCCCGTCCGGCAGGGCCGGAAGCCCGGAATCCGGCCGCGGCCTCAGCACCAGGCCCAGCAGGCGGATCAGCGTGTCGCGCAGGTCCCGCCGCGAGACCACCATGTCCACCATGCCGTGCTCCAGCAGGTATTCCGAGCGCTGGAACCCGTCGGGAAGCTCCTCGCGGATGGTTTCCTCGATCACCCGCTTGCCGGCGAAGCCGATGATGGCGCCCGGCTCCGCCAGGTGGAAATCGCCCAGCATCGCGAAGGACGCGGTGACGCCGCCGGTGGTCGGGTTGGTGAAGACCACGATGTAGGGCAGCCCCGCCTCCTTCACGATCTCGGTGGCGATCACGGTGCGCGGCATCTGCATCAGCGACAGGATGCCCTCCTGCATCCGCGCCCCGCCGGAGGAGGGGAAGACGATCAGGGGCGCGCGGCGCGCGGCGGCGGTCTCGGCGGCGCGGACCAGGGCGCCGCCCACCGCCACGCCCATCGACCCGCCCATGAAGTCGAAGGAGAACACCGCCACCACCGCCGGGAAGCCGCCGAGCCGGCCGTCGGCGACGACGATGGCGTCGTCCCGCCCGGTCTTGCCCTGGGCCTCCTTCAGGCGCTCGGTGTAACGCTTGCGGTCGCGGAACCGGAGCGGATCGACGGCGGCCGGGCGCGGCAGGTCCACCGCCGTCCACGCCCCGCCGTCGAACAGCATGGCCAGCCGCTCCTCCGCGCCGAGGCGGAAATGGTGGCCGCAATGGCCGCAGACATGGAGTTGTTCGGCAAGCTGGCGGTGGTGGACCATCTCGCCGCAGTCGGGGCATTTCGACCACAGGTTCTCGGGCACGTCGCGCGGCTGCACCAGCGCCTTGATCTTCGGCAGGACGGCGTTGGCGATCCAGCTCATCCCGCCCCTCCCCCGGCCGCGCCGCGCCGCGCGCCGCGCACGCCGGCCGCCAGTTCGCGCACCAGGTCGAGCACCGCCGGGACCGTGGCCCCGGTCGCGCGGCCCTCCCCGTCCAGGCTGTCGGCGATGGCCGTCACCACGGCGGAGCCGACAATGGCCGCGTCGGCGGCCCGCGCCACCGCCGCCGCCTGGCCCGCCGTCTTGATCCCGAAGCCGACGCCGACGGGCAGCGGCGTGCGCGCCTTCAGCCGCGCCACCGCCGCGCGGACCAGCTCCGCCGGCACATCCTGGGTCCCGGTGATGCCCGTGATCGAGACATAATAGACGAAGCCGGAAGTGTCGCGCAGCACGGCGGGCAGGCGGGCGTCGTCCGTCGTCGGCGTGGCGAGGCGCACGAAGGGCAGGCCGGCCGCGACGGCGGGCAGGCAAAGCTCCCGGTCCTCCTCCGGCGGCAGGTCCACCACGATCAGCCCGTCCACCCCGGCGGCGATCGCCTCGTCGAGGAAACGGTCCACGCCGTAAATGTAGATCGGGTTGTAGTAGCCCATCAGCACCAGCGGCGTTTCGGCGTTCCGCTCCCGGAAGGCGCGCGCCATGGCGAGCGTCCGGGCGAGCGACCCGCCGGCCCGCAGCGCCCGCTGGCTGGCGGCCTGGATCGCCGGGCCGTCCGCCATCGGGTCCGAGAACGGCATCCCGAACTCGATCATGTCGGCCCCGGCCGCCGGGAGCGCGTCGAGAATCGCCTGGGAGGTTCCGGCGTCCGGGTCGGAGGCGGTAACGAAGACGCCGAGCGCGGCCCGGTCCTCGGCCGCGAGGCGCCGGAACAGCGCCTCCAGCCGGTTGGCGGCGTAGCGGCTCACAGCCTTCCCATCGCCTCGAGGCGCGGCAGCACCGCCTCGAGGTCCTTGTCGCCGCGCCCGCACATGTTCATCACAACCAGCCGGTCCCTCGGCAGGCCGGGCAGGAGCGTGGCCGCGAAGGCGAGCGCGTGGGCCGGCTCCAGCGCCGGGATGATCCCCTCCATCCGCGAGCACAGCGCGAACGCCTCCAGCGCCGCCTCGTCGGTCGCGCTCACATAGTTCACGCGGCCGCTCTCGAACAGCCAGGAATGCTCCGGCCCGATGCCGGGATAGTCGAGGCCGGCGGAGATCGAGTGCGCCTCCTCGATCTGGCCGTCGGCGTCCTGGAGCAGGTAGGTCCGGTTGCCGTGCAGCACGCCCGGCCGCCCGCCGGCGAGCGAGGCGGCGTGCGCCCCGCTGTCGAGGCCATGGCCCGCCGCCTCCACGCCGTAGATCGCGACTTCGGGATCGTCGAGGAAGGGGTGGAACAGCCCCATCGCGTTCGAGCCGCCGCCGATGCAGGCGATCAGCGTGTCCGGCAGCCGCCCCTCGGCCGCGCGCATCTGGCGGCGCGTCTCCTCGCCGATGACGCACTGGAAGTCGCGCACCATCTGCGGATAGGGGTGCGGGCCGGCGACCGTGCCGATGATGTAGAAATGCGTCTCCGCCTTCGACACCCAGTAGCGCAGCGCCTCGTTCATCGCGTCCTTCAGCGTCGCGGAGCCGGAAGTCACCGGGTGGACCTTGGCGCCGAGCAGGCGCATCCGGTCCACATTGGGCTTCTGGCGGGCCACGTCCTCGGCCCCCATGAAGACCTCGCACTCCATGTCGAACAGGGCGCAGGCGGTGGCCGCGGCGACGCCGTGCTGGCCGGCGCCGGTCTCGGCGATGATGCGCGTCTTGCCCATGCGCCGGGCGAGCAGCGCCTGGCCCATGACGTTGTTGATCTTGTGGGCGCCGGTGTGGTTGAGCTCGTCGCGCTTGAAGTAGAGCCGGGCGCCGCCGAAATGCTCCGTCAGGCGGCTGGCGAAGTAGAGCGGGCTGGGCCGGCCGACATAGTGTTCGAGATAGCCGTCGAGTTCGGCGCGGAAGGCCGGATCGGTCCGCGCCGCGGTCCACGCCGCCTCCACGTCGAGGATCAGCGGCATCAGCGTCTCGGCGACGTAGCGGCCGCCGAAAATCCCGAAATGGCCGTTCTCGTCCGGCCCCGCGCGCAGCGTGTTCGGGGCGGTTTGCGGCATCGTGGCGACTCCCATGGGGGCGGGCGGCGGAGCGCCGGCGTTCAATCCGCGTCCGCGAGTTCGAGGCGGCGCTCGATCCGCGCCACGTCCCGCTCCATGCGATCCATCCGCGCGTGCAGGCCGGCGTCGGTTTCGTGCAGGAGGGTGTTGTCGCGCCTCAGCACGTTGAAACCCGCCTCCATCCGCGTCATGCGGAGGTTCACCTCTTCGAGCACCTGCTCCATCTTGCCCATTTGGGCGCGCATGGCGCGCAGGTGCTCGACGACCAGGTTTTCGACATTCTCGTTCATGGGCCGCACGCTATCCGCGCGCGGGCGGGCGGTCAACGGGATTCGGCGGGTTTCGGCGCGGCGGCGGCGCGGACGGCGGCGAGGAAGGCGGCGATCTTCCCCGTGTTCTTGACGCCCGGCCGGTCCTCCACGCCGGAGGACACGTCGAGCGCCGGCGGCGCGGCGGCGCGGATCGCGCCCGCCACGTTCGCCGCGTCCAGCCCGCCCGACAGGAACCACGGCAGGCCGCTCTCGAAGCCGGCGAGCAGCGTCCAGTCGAAGGCGCGGCCGTTGCCGCCGGGCAGGACGGCGCCGGGCGGCGGGCGCGCGTCGAACAGCAGGGCGTCGGCCGCCCCCTCCCAGGCGCGGGCGGCGGCGATGTCGGCGGCCGTCGAGACGCGGATCGCCTTCATCGTCGGCGCGCCGAAGCGCCGGCCGATCTCCGCCGTCCGCTCCGGCGTCTCGCGCCCGTGCAGCTGCAGCAGGTCCGGCGCGAGCGCGGCGACGATGGCCGCGACCTCGGCGTCCGTCGGATCGACCGCGACGGCGACGCGCCGCGCCGCGCCGGCGGCGGCGCGGGCGAGTTCGCCGGCGCGCGCCGGCGCCACCGCGCGCGGCGAGGGCGGGTAGAAGACGAAGCCGAGATGGCTCGCCCCGCCCTCGACCGCCGCCGCGACCGCCTCCGGCGCGCCGAGGCCGCAGACCTTGACCTTGGGCGGCGCGCTCACGCCGCCTCCCGGCCCGGCGCGGGGGCGGGCGGGGGCGCGGCGGCGGCGGCGGGGAGCGCGGTCCGGCGTTCGGCCTCGGCGAGGCGGAGGCGCAGCGCGCGGGCCTCGCGTTCGGCGGCGCGCGCGCGGCCCCGCGCCTCCCCGGCCGCGAACCAGGCGACGGCCCCGCCGGCGAGGAAGCCGAGGAACAGGGCGCCGAGGCCGAGCAGGTAGAGGGGCACGTCCGCCGCGCCGGGCAGCGGCCACAGGCGCAGCGCGGCGGCCTCGCGGTTGGAGACGGCGAACAGCACGACGGCGGCGGTGACCGGCGCGGTGGCGGCGGCCGCGGCGAGCCTTGCGATGCGCGACGCGCGGGCCATGGCGCGCGGTCCCCCCGGCTTCGCGCCCTAGCGTTCGGGCGGCGCGTTAAGGCGTTCGCGCAACTGCTTGCCGGTCTTGAAGAAGGGGACGTGCTTCTCGTCCACCTCGACGGCGGCGCCGGTGCGCGGATTGCGGCCGGTCCTCGCGTCGCGCCGCTTGACGGAGAAGGCGCCGAAGCCGCGCAGCTCCACCCGCCCTCCGGCCTCCAGCGCGGCCGCGATCTCCTCGAACACGGTGGAGACGATGCGCTCCACGTCGCGCTGGTAGAGGTGCGGATTGGCCTCGGCCAGCCGCGCGATCAGTTCGGACCTGGTCATGGCCGCGAGAATGCCGGGGCCGGCCGCGACCGTCAAGCGGGGGGAAGCGCGGGTGGCGGCAGGGGACCAAGCGCCGCCCGAGGCGCGACGCAAACCGCCGTCACGCTCCGACCCACGGATCGATCATCGTCACGCTCGTGGACTCGAAGTCAGCCACATTGCTTGCGGATTGTCGATTCGCTCATTTGTCTTTCTCCCTTCCTCGCGCGGGGGCCTCGGCGGATTTTTTCAACTCTTCCTCGCCGAACTCGATCGCGCGCCGGAGAACCGCCAGCACCTCCGCCAGAGTGCGCCCGTTCTGGTCGTTCCAAGCGTCGAAACCGGCGGCGGTGGTGATGCCCGGGATAAGGGCGCCCGGCGGCCGCCAAATCGGTTCATCGATTGCGTCGCGAATCCACGACAGAGCGCACGTCAAGATGGCGTTCCTCGAACTATTCCTGCGCCGGCCGGCCGGCGCGCTCAAGCCGATGAAGTGCCGGAGTGCGACCCTCGGCATCATCGCGCGCGGCATAAAGAGGCCGGGCTTCGAGTAGCGACGCTGTAGCCAACGGCGGCTATCGGCCTCGTACCAGGCAACAACGGACCGCAGCGCCCACAGCGCGATACGGAGGTTCGTGACACTCGATTTCTCCCGGGGAGCGCTCATTCCTTACCATTCCATGCGCCAGCGTCCATGCTCGCCTTGAGCTCGAATGCTGTTACCACCGTCATCCCGTGCACGATGGCCGTCGCGGCGATCAGCGCGTCCCGTTTGGATCGTGGGTCGGGCACATGCAGCCGCGCGCATTCCAAGGTATGTCCGCATCGACGGACAGCGCGCGCCCGGAATTCCGGCAGCACATGCCGATCCATCCAGGTTCGCAGCCGCTCCCCCTAGTCGGCGTCGCGCCGCTCGATGCGCAGGATGCCGATCCGCAACTCCATCAGGGTCAGCACCGAGATATAGAAGCTGCCCGCGTCCCTGTCCAAGACCCACGCCGCGACACGGACATCGGCTCTGCCGTCGCCCAGCTTGCGCAGATCGGAGATTACGTTCGCGTCCAGAAGGAACATCAGGACAAGTCGGGCAAAGCCATGCCGATACCGAGCCGCGGCGGGTCGAAGTCGATGTCGGCCAGCCCCGGCATGGACAGCGCCCCGGCCAGATCGCGCCGCTGTCCCGCCAGCCGCCGGTAGTCTCCGATGCTGAGCAGCACATGAGCCGGCTTGCCGCCGTCGGCGATGAAGACGGGCCCCGACTCCGCCGCTTTCCTGGCGCGCCCGACATCCCGGTCGAATTCGTGGCTGGCGATGGTCGTAACGGTCATGGCGGGGTCCTCCGTATCGGGAAATGTAGCCGGGGCGCGTCGGACGCGCAAGCGAACGGGCATCGGCTGCGCCGATTCCGCCGGGGGTGGCGATGCGGTAGACTCCGATTCGCCGGGAGGCTTCCGCCCATGATCAGACGCTTCGCGCGCCGCGCCGCTTTTCTTCTCGCCGCCCTCGTCGTGTTCGCGTCGGCCGGCGGGAGCGCGCGCGCCGAGGCCCAGGCGCCGCCCGCCGGCGTGCAGGCTCCCGCCACGGCCGAAGCCCCCGCGCCGCTCGCGCCCGCCGCCAAGGCGCCCGCGGCAACCGTTCCGGTCGAACTGGAGCGCCGCTTCCTCGCGTTCCAGCGCGAGGCGCTCGAATGGCGCATGAAGACAGTCGATTGGTGGCTGATGGGCGCGGCCCTGTTCCTCACCGCCCTCGGCGTCGCCGCGGCGTTCATCGGCTTCGTCGGGTTCCGGCGATTCCAAAGGGACGCGCGGGCCAATGTCGAGGAGTCCGCGCGGCACGCGGCGGAGGCCCGCGATTTGGTCGAACAAATCAAGGGCCACGAGCAGGAAGCGCAGCAAACCAATGCGCGCCTTGCCGCGATGAACGCCGAAACCGCCAGCCAAAATCCCGATAAAGCCGCGGAAGCCGCGAAGGCGGTTCGCGCCAACCCCGCCGCGACCTTTCTCGACCGCGCGATCGCCGACGCATTCATGCTTCAGGCGGAGGGGAAGACCGATGAAGCCACCGAAAAGTGGCGCGCCATCGCCAACCTAGCGGAAGGAGCCGATAACGAGGTCGCGGCCCGTGCCTGGTTCTCCGTCGGTTATCTCCATCAGGAAGGGGAGCACCCCGATCCGCGGGCCGCTATCGACGCCTACGACAAGACGATCAGCCTTAAGCCGAACTTGTCCGACGCCTATAATAACCGGGGCAACGCCAAGAACAATCTCGGCCAGCACGAGGACGCCATCGCCGATCACGACGAGGCGATCCGCCTGAAGCCGGACTACGCCGAAGCGTATAGCAATCGGGGCAACGCTAAAGGCAATCTCGGCCGGCACGAGGGCGCAATCGCCGATCACGACGAGGCGATCCGCCTGAACCCGAACCTCGCCGAAGCGTATAGCAATCGGGGCAACGCTAAAGGCAATCTCGGCCGCCACCAGGACGCCATCGCCGATTTCGACGAAGCGATCCGCCTGAATCCCAAGCTCGCCGAAGCCCATAGCAACCGGGGCAACGCCAAGGGCGATCTCGGCCGGCACGCAGACGCCATCGCCGATCACGACGAGGTGATCCAACTGAAACCGGACTATGCCGAGGCGTGGTTCAACCGGGGCGTCGCGAACTACATGCTCGGCCGGACGGACAACGCGCGGCGGGACTTTTGGAAGGCGCTCGAACTGTTCCAAGCGGCAGGGAGAGAGGAAGACGTGAACAAGGCGAGGCGCGCCCTCGGTAAGCTTGGCGAGAAGTAAAGCCGGCCCCCCCCCGTCACTCCCCCTCCACCGCCTCCAGGAACGCCTCCATCAGCCCCTCCGGGGCCTTCACCACGTGCTCCTCGCCGGGGAAGCCGCCCGTGCGCACATCCTCGACGAATTCGCGGAAGCCGGCGATGCGTTCCGCCTGCATCGCCTCCTTCATGCGGTAGAGTTCGCGGTACTGTTTGGAGTGGCGCGGCCAGGGCGGCGGGGCGTTGCCGAGGATGTCGTCGGCGAACAGGAACTGGATGTCGCCGCCGCTCCCCGCGCCGATCGAGGATGTCAGCAGCGTCGTGCGCCGCGTGACCTCCGCCAGCAGCGCGTCCGGGATCACCTCGACCTCGACCGCGTAGGCCCCCGCCGCCTCGAACCGCTTGACCTGGCGGTAGACCCACAGCGCCTCCTCCGGCGTCTTGCCGACGGCGCGCAAGCCCCCGGTCCAGGTGCTGCGCCGCGGCACCAGCCCGGCGTGGCCCTGCACGGGAATGCCCGCCTCCGCCGCCGCCTCGATGAACCGCGGCGACCACTGGCACATGATCGCGTCCGCGCCGATGGCCATCGCCTTGTAGCCGAGGCGCACCGCCTCCTCCGCGCTCGCCGCCGCGACCAGCGGCACCGAGAACGCCATGAAGGTGCGCGGCGCGGCGGCGCGGATCGCCGTGGCGAGTTCCGGGCTGGCGGGGTCGAAGCGGACCTTCATGGTGTCGATCCCCGCCTCCTCGGCGGCGGCCGCCTCCTCGACGGAGAAGGGCACGGTCTCGCACAGCACGCGCTTGCCCTTGGCGTCGCGCAGGCCCTTGACCGTGTGGTTGCGCAGGCCGTAGGCGCCGCCCAGCGTCATGATCCGTGTCAGGCCGCGCGCGGCGGCGTCGCGCGGCGGGATGCTCCCGTCGCCGGTGGCGTGGCTGGCCATGGGGGGTCTCCTTCGCTGGCGTTGCGGCGCGCGCCGAACATACCCCGCCGGACGCCGCCCCGTCCAACGCCGCGCCGCGGTCAAGCGGCCGCGAAGCGTTCGACCTCGATCCGGCCGGCCCGCTGGCGCGCCCGCCAGAGGTCGTGGGCCGTCTGCATTCCGAGCCAGGTCTCCGGCGACGAGCCGAAGGCCTTGGACAACCGGATCGCCATCTCGACGGAAATCCCCGAACGCTCGTTCACCAGTTCCGACAGCGCGCCGCGGCTCACGCCGAGGCCGCGCGCGGCCCGCGCGACCGACAGGCCGAGCGGCTCCAGGCACTGCCGCTTCACGATTCCTCCCGGATGGGGCGGGTTCCGCATCGCCATCGCTCGGTCTCCATCGTCGGTCGCCGGGACAGTCTACACCCCCTCCCCGCCGGAATCCCGATTGGCGCCGTCGGCGGCGCCGGTGTAAGCTCGCGGCGCGCGAGGGGAGCCGGCCGCCGTTCGGGGCCGGCGCGCGACGGGGACGGGGGGGACGCCATGGCCGACATCGCCGCGAACGCGGGCGCCGAAATCCGCGAGATCGAGGAGGACTGGGCGCCGGAGGTCCCGATCCAGCATCCGCCGCTGTTCGTCTGGCCGCCCCGGCCGGTCGCGCTGGCGAAGTACATCTTCGGCTATCCCGGCTTCTTCCTGCCGCGCAACCTCGGCTACATGGCGCTGGCGCTGGCGACCTGGGTCTGGCTCACGCCCGACATGGCGACGATGCAAAGCTTCGAGCCGGGCTGGATCGCCTGGATCTACGGGCGCAACCTGGCGATGCTGTTCGTCGTGTTCGGCGGCTGGCACTTCCGCTTCTACATCCTCCGCGCCCAGGGGAACGCCTACAAGCACAACAAGAACTGGCCGGAGCGCAAGCACCGCCGCTTCCTGTTCGGCGACCAGGTGAAGGACAACGTGTTCTGGAGCGCGGTCAGCGGCTGCGGCATCTGGAGCGCCTACGAGGTCGTCACGCTGTGGGCCTTCGCCAACGGCCACATCCCGTGGCTCAGCTGGGAGGCGAGCCCGGTCTGGTTCGTCGTGCTGTTCCTGGCGATCCCGCTGGTCCGGGACGCGCATTTCTACCTGGTGCACCGGCTGCTGCATGTGAAGTTCCTGTACCGGCACGTGCACTACCTGCACCACAAGAACGTGAACATCGGCCCGTGGTCCGGGCTGGCGATGCACCCGGTCGAGCATGTGCTGTATTTCAGCGGCGTGCTGCTGCACTGGGTCGTGCTGTCGCATCCGGTGCACGCGATCTTCCATGTGCAGGCCACCGGCCTGACGCCGGCGCTGGGCCATTGCGGCTTCGACAAGTTCCTGCTGGGCCGGCGCTACAAGCTCACCTTGGGGCAGCGCTATTTCCACTACCTGCACCACAAGTATTTCGAGTGCAATTACGGCGGCGACGGCACGGTGCCGATGGACAAGTGGTTCGGCTCCTGGCACGACGGCACGCCGGAAGCGCACCGCGCGTTCAAGGAGCGCCGGCGGCGCGCCCACGGCCGCGCCTGACCGCCGGAACGCCGGCGCGACGGGCGGGAGCGGCCGCGCGGCCCCCGCCCGCCGGTTCAGGCCCGCGCCAGCACGCCGTCCAGCGTCTCCAGCATCGCGTCGATCTCGCCGAAGCCGACATTCAGCGCCGGGACGAAGCGCAGGCTGTCGGGCCGGGGCGCGTTCAGCAACAGCCCGGCCTCGAACGCCGCCGCCGACAGCGCGGCGGCGTCCGTCCGCGCGCCGAGGCCGAGCGCCAGCAGCAGCCCCCGCCCCCGGACCGCGCCCAGCCCGCGCCGCGCCGACAGCGCCTCCAGCCCGGCCCCGAGCCGCGCCGAGGCGGCCTCGACATGTTCGAGGAAACCGGGCGCGGACACCGCCTCCAGCACCGCGAGGCCGACCGCGCACATCAGCGCGCTTCCGTTGAAGGTGCCGCCCTGCTCGCCCGGCGCGAAGCAGCAAACCTCCTCCCGCGCCAGCACCGCCGCCAGCGGCGCGCCGGCGCCGATGCCCTTGCCGAGCGTCAGGATGTCCGGCCGGACGCCCGCGCGCTCGCAACAGAGCAGCCGGCCGGTCCGCCCCATGCCGGTCTGGATTTCGTCGAGGACCAGCAGCAGGCCGCGCCGCCCGGTCAGCTCCCGCAGGCCGGCCAGGAACCCGTCCTCCGCCGGCCAGACCCCCGACTCGCCCTGCACCGGCTCCAGCATGACGGCGACCGTTTCCGCGTCGATCGCGGCCTCGACGGAGGCGAGGTCGTTCAGCCGCGCCCTGGGGAAGCCGGGGACCTTCGGCTCGAACACGGTGTTCCATCCCGGCTTGCCGGACGCCGACATCGTGGCGAGCGTCCGGCCGTGGAAACCGCCCTCCATCGTCACGATCCTGTACGCCCCGCCCCGGTGGACCGCGCCCCATTTCCGGGCCAGCTTGATCGCGCCCTCGTTCGCCTCGGCGCCGCTGTTGGCGAGGAAGCAGCGCTCCATCCCGGTCGCGGCCGCGAGGCGCGCGGCGTAGTCCAGCAGCGGCGCGCTGTACCAGGCGGGGCCGCAGCCCACCAGGGTCCGCGACTGTTCGGCCAGCGCGGCCGCGACCTCCGGCGGGCAGTGGCCGAGGCAGTTCACCGCCCAGCCCTGCGTGAAGTCGAGATAGCGCCGCCCGCCGGAATCCCACAGCCAGGACCCCTCGCCCCGGACGAACACCGTGTCCGGCCGCTCGGTTATCGGGATCAGCGCCTCGGCCCCCGCCGGCGCGGACGGGCCGGGGGCGGCGGGAGCCGTCGTTGTCGTGTTCGCGGTCATCGTTTTCCTCCTCGCGCGGACGCCGCGAGGCGGAAGAACGGCAAAAGGAACGCGCCCCGCCTCTCGGCGGCGGCCGCGACTCATCCGGGTTTCGGTGTAAAGCTATGAGCCGCCCGCCGCCTTTGCGTCGGCGCGGCGTCGCGAAACGGGGATATGCGTCCGCTGGCTCATGGGCGCGGACCCTACGCCCGGGCCGGCGGCCGCGCAAGCGGAAACGCCGCCGCGGCGCGCGCCTTGCGCCGGCGGGGCGCGGCGGGGCATAACGCGACCGCTTCGAGGAAGGGGAGGAGAGCGATGCCGGATGTTCCCGCGCGCATGGCCGCCGTCGAGATCGCCGAATTCGGGCCGCCCGAGGGGCTGCGCTTGTGCGAGCGCCCGGTCCCCGCGCCGGGCGCGGGCGAGGTGCTGATCCGCGTCGCCTCGGCCGGGGTCAACCGGCCGGACGTCATGCAGCGCGAGGGCGGCTACCCGCCGCCGCCCGGCGTCACCGACATTCCGGGGCTGGAAGTGGCGGGAGAGGTCGTCGCGCTCGGCCCGGACGCCGGCGGCTGGAGCGTCGGCGACCGCGTGTGCGCCCTGGTCGCGGGCGGCGGCTACGCCGAATACTGCGCCGCCCCGGCGCGCCAGTGCCTGCCGGTCCCGGAGGGCCTGACCCTCGAAGAGGCGGCGAGCGTCGTGGAGACCGCCTTCACCGTCTGGGCCAATGTGTTCGTGCGCGGCCGGCTAAGGGCGGGCGAGACCCTGCTGGTCCATGGCGGGACCAGCGGCATCGGGACCATGGCGATCCAGCTGGGCCGGGCCTTCGGCGCGCGCGTGTTCGCCACCGCCGGCACGGAGGCGAAATGCCGCGCCTGCGAGGCGCTGGGCGCGGAGCGCGGGATAAACTACCGCGAGGAGGATTTCGTCGCCGTCTTGCGGGAGGCCGGGCGCGCCGACGCGATCCTCGACATGGTGGGCGGCCCCTACATCCAGCGCAACCTCGACACGCTGAAGGTCGAGGGCCGGCTGTGCCAGATCGCCTTCCTCCAGCCGCCGGTGGTCGAAAAGTTCGACTTCCTGAAGATGCTGACCCTGCGCCTCACGCTCACCGGCTCGACGCTGCGGCCGCGAAGCGTCGCGGAAAAGGGCCGGATCGCGGACGAGTTGCGCCGCCATGTCTGGCCGCTGCTGGAAAGCGGCGCCGTCCGGCCGGTCATCCACGAGACCTTCCCGCTCGCCGAGGCGGCGGCGGCGCACCGCCTGATGGAGTCGAGCGCGCATACCGGCAAGATTATGCTGGAGCGCGGGGCGGCGTCCGGTTAGTTTCGGGAGCTTTTGAGCGCGGCGTCGGGGGCGGGGCGTTCCATGGTCGCCACTGTTTACGGAAAATTCGGCTCCGGGGAGTTCGGAACGGGGGCGGCCGTTTCCTGGGCCAATGCGCCCTACGCGGACTTCTGGCCGATTCCGGGCGCCGATCCCTTCGCCGCGACGCCGATCCCGGCCGCGTTCCTCCAGTTCGCGCAACCGGCGTTCCGGCAATGGGAGGCCGTCGCCGACGCGAGCTTCGCGGAGACCGGGAACTGGTTCGGCGCCAACATCCTCCTCGGCATGACCGAGATCGACGGGTCGTTCGGGGATCTGGCGCGCGCGGTCGGAAACCCCGACAACGGGCGCGTGGCCATCGGCATCGACCGGGCCGACTTCAGGGATTTCAGCGACGCCACCGTCGAAAAGGCGGTCCGGGCGGCCACCCGGGCGATCGGCGACGCGCTCGGCATACATCGCGGCGAGGACGAGGACGCGATCGAGGTTCCCCACACGGCCGGCCTCGCGGCCCAGGAGCTGTCGGACCCGGTTCCCTGGGCGGACGGCGGGGCGACGATCCTCTCGCCGCTGGAAATCGCCGCCGTCCAGTACCTCTACGGCGCGCCCGCGGAATACGTCTCCCAATGGACCGACTCGCGCGACGCGCTGTTCGCCGGCTCGACGGGATCGCGGATTTCCGCGCGCGGCGGCAACGACACGGTGGTCGGCCGGGACGGGGACGACGTCCTCTACGGGAACACCGGCCTCGACCTGCTGGACGGCGGCGGCGGCGACGACGCGCTCTACGGCGGGCAGAACGCGGGGACGCCGCGCGGGACCGCGACCGATCCCAAACCCAGGATGCGCGACGGCGTGGAGACGCTTTCCGGCGGCGCGGGCGACGATGTCCTTTACGGCAACTACGGCCCGGACATCCTCGACGGCGGCGCGGACAACGACCTCCTCTTCGGCGGCAAGGGCGGCGACACGCTGCGCGGCGGCGCGGGCGACGACACGCTCCACGGCAACAAGGGCGACGACTTGCTGACCGGCGGGGCGGGCGCGGACCTGTTCAGGATGTCCGGCGGCGGGACGGACACGGTGACCGACTTCGACCCGGCGGAGGGCGACCGGCTGTCCCTTCCCGCCGGACTGCTCAACGCCACGGCCTCGCCCGGCGGCAACCTGGTTATCCGCCACGCGACCGGCGGCGTCGAACTGGTCGGCGTCTCGCCCGAGGACTGGAACCCCGCGGGCTGGCTGGTGGGCTGAGCCCGCCGCGGTTCGACGGAGCCGGCCCGCCGCGGGCCGCCTACCCGCCCACGCGGATGTCGAGCCAGAGCGCCTCCGTCGCCGTCGCGCGGTCGCCCCGGCGCAGCACGACCGTGGTGGTGGCGGATTCGACGACGGCCGGCCCGTCGATCCGCTGGCCCGGCGCCAGCGCCTCCAGGTCGTAAACCGGCGCCTCGACCCACGCGCCGGCAAGGCGGACGCGCCGCGTCGCGCGGGGCGCCGCCGCCGGACGGGCGCCGGTCGAAGGCTCGCGCGGCAGGCTCGGCAGCGCGCCGATGGCGGCGAGCCGCGTGTTCACCAGCACCGCCTCCTGGTCCGGCAGGCTGTAGGTGAACAACTCCTCGTGCCGCGCGTGGAAGCGCCGCGCCATCTCGTCCACCAGGTCGGGCCGGTCGAGCTCCATCCCGTCCAGCGGGACGTCGATCTCGAAAATCTGCTCCCCGTAGCGCATGTCGGCCGAGCGCCGCACCGCCGCCGGCCCGTCGAACGCCTCGGCCAACCGCGCGCGGCCCTCCGCCTCCATCCCGGCGTACAGCGCGCGCACCGCCGCCGCGTCCAGCGATCCGGCGTCGCCCACATGGGTGCGGCTCACCTCGTAGCGCAGGTCCGTCGCCAGCATCCCCCAGGCCGACAGCACGGCCGCCGCGCGCGGCGCGACCACGCGGCCGACCTCCAGCTGGCGGGCGATGTCGGTAATGTGGATGCCCGCCGCGCCGCCGAAGGACAGCAGCGCGAACCGGCGCGGATCGACGCCGCGCCGGACCGAGACCAGCCGGATGCCCTCCGCCATCTGCGTGTCGATCACCCGGTGCACGCCCTCGGCCGCCTCCGCCCGCGAGACGGAGAGGTCGGCCGCCAGCCGGTCCAGCGCGGCCTCGGCCGCCGCCCGGTCGAGCCGCGCGCGCCCGCCGAGGAAATTGTCCGGGTCGAGGAAGCCGAGCACGACGCTGGCGTCGGTCACGGTCGCGCTTGTCCCCCCGTTGCCGTAGCAGGCCGGCCCCGGCATGGCGCCGGCGCTCTCCGGCCCCACCTGCAGGATGCCGCCGCTGTCCACCCGCGCGATCGAGCCGCCGCCGGACGCGATGCTCACGATGTCGAGCGACTGCAGCGCGATCCGCTGCCCGGCGACGCCGCGCGAGGTGGAGAGCGCCGGCTCCCCGTTCACGATCATCGAAATGTCGGTGCTGGTGCCGCCCATGTCGAAGGGGATCAGGTCGCCGGCCCCGATCAGGGACGCGCCCCGGCGCCCGCCGGCGACGCCGCCGGCCGGCCCCGACAGCACCGCCGCCGCCGCCAGGCGCACCGCTTCGCGAACCGGCGCGACGCCGCCGTGCGAGAGGATCACCAGCAACGGCCCGCCATAGCCGGCCTCCTCCAGGCGGCCCTCCAGGCGGCGCAGGTAGCGCTCCAGCGCCGGGCGGACATAGGCGTTCACGGCGGTGGTCGAAACCCGCTCGTACTCCTTGATTTCCGGGAACACATCGGAGGAGAGCGAGACCGAGGCGCCGGGCATCCGCGCCTCCAGCGCCGCGCGGGTCTCGCGCTCGTGGGCCGGGTTCTTGTAGGCGTGCAGGTAGCAGACCGCGACCGACTCGACCCCGGCCTCGCCGAGCGCCGCGACGGCGGCGTCCAGCGACTCCGGGTCGAGCGGGACGCGCACGCTCCCGTCCGGGCGCAGCCGCTCGCGCACGCCGAGCCGGAGATGGCGCGCGACCAGCGGCTCCGGGGCCGCGAGGCGCATATTGTAGCGGTCGTCCTTCAGCCCCTCGCGCATCTCCAGCACGTCGCGGTGGCCCTCGGTCGTCAGCAGGCCGGTGCGCGCGCCCTTGCGCTCCAGCAGCGCGTTGGTGGCCACCGTGGTGCCGTGGACGATCCGCTCGGTCCCGGCGAGCAGCGCCGCCGGCTCCAGCCCCAGGTCGCCGGCCAGCCGCGCCACCGCGTCCATGACGCCGATGGACGGGTCCTCCGGCGTGCTCGCCGCCTTGGCGAAGGCGACCGCGCCGTCGTCGGCGACGGCCACGATGTCGGTGAAGGTGCCGCCGACATCGATCCCGATCCGCATGGCTCAGCCCTCCGCCGGGGTGACGATGCCGTTCAGCGCGTCGCGGGCGCGGGCCTCGGGCGCGCGCCGCGCCGGATCGCCCCAGCCGCCGCCGCCGGCGGAGCGGACCAGGAACCTGTCGCCCGGATCGACCGGGATCAGGATTTCCTTGGTCGCCAGTTCGCGCTCGCTCCCGTCGGCGCGGAGCAGCGTGTAGCGGTGCGGCTTGCCGTCCGTCCCGCCCGACATGCCGCGCGAGCCGTAGCGCGCGCCGTCGCCGGCGGTGTTGGCGACGGCGCGCGACGCCGTTTCCAGCCGCATCTCCAGCACCGCGCCGGCGCCGCCGCGATGCTCCCCGTCGCCCGCCGAGTCCGGCCGGAACTCGTGCCGCGCGAAGTGCAGCGGGAAGCGCGCCTCGGCCAGTTCGACGCTGCCGAACTTGAGGCCGCCGGCCGAGTGCCACTCCCCGGCGTTGTGCCAGCCGTCGCCGCCCGACGAGCCGCCGCCGCCCGGCCGCGCGTGGAACATGTGCCAGATGAAGCCGCGCCCGGTCTTCGGGTCCTCGCCCTCGATGGCGACGCGGAAGCGCCGGCCCCACCCGCCCATGGCGCGTTCGGGGCAGGCCCGCGACAGGGCGACGACGATCGCCTCGCAGATTTCGTTGGAGCAATGGCTGGTGCACATCGTGACCGGCGCGTTGTCCTTCGACCAGACGATGGTTCCGCGTTTCGCCTTCACCGAGACCGGCCGCTGCGAGCCGTGGTTCTTCGGCGTCTCCGGGTCGATCAGGTAGGCGATCGCCATCGCCACCGCCGAGCGCATGTTGGCGTAGGAGGAATTGACGAACCCCTTGGACTGCGCGTCGGATTCGGTGAGGTCCACCTCCACGTCGCTCCCGGAGACCGTGACCGTCGCCCGGATGGCGACGTCGGAGCGGCCGTGCCCGTCGTCGTCGAGGAACGCCTCGCCCTTGTAGACGCCGTCCGGCCATTCGGCGATGACGGCGCGGGCCTGGCGCTCGGCCCCGTCGAGCGCGGCCTCGACCGCCGCCACGACGGTCCCGGCGCCGAACTCCGCGATCAGCGCCCGCACCCGGCGCTCCCCGCCCCGGGCCGAGCCGATCTGGGCGGCGAGGTCGCCCTTGAACTCGCGCGGGTTGCGGGTGTTGATGGCGATCGTGTCGAGCAGGTCGCCCCGGACCTCGCCCCGGTCGTAGAGCTTGAGCGGCGGGATGCGCAGCCCCTCCTGGAAAATGGTGGTCGCGGTCGGGTTGTAGGCGCCGTGCGTGGCGCCGCCGATGTCGCTGTGGTGGGCGCGGTTGATCGTCCAGAACAGCAGCCGCCCGTCCGCGAAGACGGGCACGAAGGCGGTCACGTCCGGCAGGTGGCTGCCGCCGAAATAGGGATCGTTCAGCAGGTAGACATCGCCCGGCCGCACCGTGTCGCCGAAATAGCCGGACACCGACTCGGCGGCGTAGGTCAGCGCGCCGACATGGATCGGGATGTGCTCGGCCTGCGCGACCAGCCGGCATTCGGCGTCGCAGATGGCGGTGGAGAAGTCGCGGCTGGAGTTCAGGATCTGGGAGTAGGAGGTGCGCAGCATCGCCTCCCCCATCTCGGCGACGATGGCGGCGAGGCGGTGGCGCACCACGGACACGGTGATCGGATCGACGGGCGGGGTCGCGGTCATCGGGCGGTTTCTCCGGCGGGCTGGGCGCGAACGGCCGGGAGTTTGCCCCGGCCGCGCGCGTTTGCCAATGCCGCGCTCGCGCCGCCGCCGGGGCCGGGGCCGGGGCCGGCGGGGCGCGCCGGCGGAGGCGGGTCAGGCCGCCGCGCGGGCGGTCGACGTTTCGGGCGCCTCCACCAGGTCCCATTCGCGGGACTTGGCGCCGGTCTCGGCGCTCTTCAGCGTCACCCGCTCGAAGTGGAGTTCGACCTGTTCGCCGCCGGGCGGCGGCTCGACGATGCCGAGCGTCGCCAAAGCCTCGAAATCGCAAACGATCGCCGGCGCCCGTTTGGCCAGCATGGCGGCGACATACAGCCTGATCCGCATTTCGGTGTCGCGCCCCGGCGCCTGGACGCCCTTCTCCAGCCGCGACATCCGCGCCGGGTCGATGTGCACCCGTTTCGCGAACGCGCCCTGGCGCAGGGCGAGGGCCTTGCGCATCATGACGATGTCGGCCGGCTGGAGCCGAACGGGGTGCATCGCCCGCGCAATGGCGATCGCGCAGTTCAGCTCGTATTCGTCCGGAAACGCGATCCAGGTCTCCCCGTTCCCATCGACCCTCTCGACGACGGCGTTGTGGATGACCACGGGGATGCCGAACAGTCCGTCCGAATAGATTTCCAGAACCCGGCAATTTTCCTCGTCCATGGCGTTTCACCCTTCGATCTCGAACACGGTTACGACAGTCGGGCGCGCGCGCTCCCGCGACCGGACGCCGAGGACGACGCAAACCCGGCGATTCTGGAGATCCACGCCCTCGACGCGCCAGGTCTGCTCCTCCATGCCCTCCTCTCCGCGAACCTCCGCGACCCTGCCGGTTCGCAACACCTCGCGGACATCCGGGCGCAGGACGCCACGCCGCATCATCCTGCCCGATGCGTGCGCGCTCCACTCCAACCCGGGAAAACGCGGCCCCAGCGCCCGCAGCCAGACGGTGCATTCGCGGAGGTATTCCCGGTCGCTCGGCTGTCGCATTGGCTTTTCCCGCGGCTCGGCGCGTCGGTAATCTCGGGCGAACTTGATATATTGTCAAGATGAAAGTCGGCTTTTCGTCGATGGCGGCCGGGGCCCGGCCGCCGCCCCGCCTCCTACCGCAGGCGCACGTATTCGAAATCGCCGGGCTTGTTGTCGATGCCCTGGCGGGGCGGGGCGATCCAGCCGGCGTAGCGGCCGGGTTCCGTCTCGGCGGCCATCAGCGAGGCGACGAAATCGCCGTCCGCCGCCGTGGGCAGCCACTCCGCGCGCCGCGCCGCGAACGCCTCCGCGGCCAGTATCTCGCCTTCCGGCGTGGCCTCCACGCCCGCGAACTCGCCGATCGCGCGGTTGAAGGCGACGCTCGGCAGGCGGAAGCGGAAATCGATCCCCGCCCGCTCGACGACGCGGTTCCAGCGCCGCACGCCGCCCTCGGCGTCGCGCGTGTAGTCGTCGCGCAGCCGCATGTTGAGCGCGGTCAGCGCCGGCGCCTCGACCGCGCGCGGCGCGCCGTCCACCAGCTTCAGGACCGGGTAGACATCGTTCTCCAGCCGGTGGTCGTCGTCGATCCGGTCCTCCCGGAAGCGGCCCTTGAGGCCGGCGGTGTAGGCGTTGGCCGCGTTGGTGGAAATCTCCGACCCGAACAGGTCGAGCGAGAGCGCGTAGTGCAGGTTGGCTTTCTTCTGGAGCGTCGGCAGGTCCACGACGCCCAGCGCGCGGACGGCCGCGATGTCCTCCGGGTCCTCGATCCCGGCCTCGCGCATCGCCTCGCAGGTCCGGCGGATGGTCCGGCCGACGCCGGACTCGCCGACGAACATGTGGTGCGCCTCTTCCGTCAGCATGAAGCGCGTCGTGCGCGAGAGCGGGTCGAAACCGGACTGGGCCAGGCTTTCGAGCTGCATCTTGCCGTCGCGGTCCGTGAAATGGGCGAACATGAAGAAGCTCACCCAGTCCGGCGTCGCCTCGTTGAACGCGCCGAGCATCCGGGGCCGGTCGGCGTCGCCCGAACGCCGCGCCAGCAGCGCCTCGGCCTCCTCGCGCCCGTCGCGGCCGAAATACTTCTGCAGGAGGTAGACCATCGCCCAGAGGTGGCGCGCCTCCTCGACATTGACCTGGAACAGGTTGCGCAGGTCGTACAGCGATGGCGCGGTCCGCCCCAGATGGCGCTGCTGCTCGACCGAGGCCGGCTCGGTGTCGCCCTGGATGACGCAGAGGCGGCGCAGCATGGCGCGGTGCTCGCCCGGAACCTCTTGCCAGGCCGGCTCGCCCCTGTGGCGGCCGAAGCCGATCCGGCGCCCCTCCTCCGCCGGGGCCAGCAGGACGCCCCAGCGGTATTCCGGCATCCGCACATAGCCGAAACGCGCCCAGCCGTCCCGGTCCACGCCGACGGCGGTGCGCAGGTAGACGAGCGCGTCCTGGAACCCCTCCGGCCCCATCTCGCGCCACCAGTCGAGATAGCCCGGATGCCAGCGCTCCAGCGCCCGCAGCACCCGCCGGTCCTCCGAGAGGCCGACATTGTTGGGGATCGAAACATCGTAATCGACCGCCTGGGCGCCGGTCATGGCGATGGCTCCCCTCCGTTCCCAAGCGGCCCGCCGCCGCCGAGCGACGCGCCGGCGATCCGGCCGCCGCCGAGCACCCGGTCGCCCTCGGGATCGTAGCACACCGCCGCCTGGCCGGGCGCGACGCCGTGGACCGGCGCGTCGAGGCGGACGCGGGCGCGGCCGTCCGCGGCGGGGAACAGCGTCCCCGGAACCGGCGCCTGGGTCGAGCGCAGCCTGACGGAGGCGCGCGCGCCGGCGGGCGCGGGCGGCGCGCCGGCGATCCAGTTGAAGTCCGCCACCTCCACCGTGTCGCGCGCGAGCGCGGCGCGCGGCCCGACCGCGACGCGCCGTGTCTCCGGCTCGACGCGAACGACATAGAGCGGCCCGCTCCCGCCGCCCGGGCCGCCGCGCCGGCCGCCGATCCCGAGGCCCCGGCGCTGCCCGACGGTGTAGCCCGCGATCCCCCCGTGCACGCCGAGCGGGCGGCCGTCGAGATCGACGATCTCGCCCGGTTCGGCCGCGTCCGGCCGCAGCCGGCGCACCGTGTCGACGTAGCGGCCGTCGGGGACGAAGCAGATGTCCTGGCTGTCCGGCTTGTCGGCGATGTCGAGGCCGAGGCGGCGGGCATGGGCGCGCGTCTCCGCCTTCGCCATGCCGCCCAGCGGAAAGCGCAGGAAGGCGAGCTGCCCGGCGGTCGTGGCGTACAGGAAATAGCTCTGGTCCTTCGCCGGATCGGCCGCGCGGCGCAGTTCCGGCCCGTCCGGCCCGACCGTCCGGCGCGCGTAGTGGCCGGTGCACAGCGCCGCCGCGCCGAGGTCGCGGGCGGTCCCGAGCAGGTCGCGGAACTTGACGGTCCGGTTGCAGGCGACGCAGGGAACCGGCGTCTCGCCGCGCGCGTAGGCGTCGGCGAAGGCCTCGATCACCGAGCGGCGGAACGCGCTTTCGTAGTCGAGCACATAATGGGGGATGCCGATCCGCTCCGCCGCGTCGCGGGCGTCGTGGACATCCCGGCCGGCGCAGCAGGCGCCCCGGCGGCCGGCCGCCGCGCCGTGGTCGTAGAGCTGGAGCGTGATCCCGACGACATCGTATCCCGCCTCGGCCAGCAGGGCGGCGGTCACGGAGGAGTCGACGCCGCCCGACATCGCGACGACCACCCGCGTCGCGGCGGGCGGGCCGGGCAGGTCGAGGTCGAGGTCGAGGGCGGGCGCGGCGTCCATCTTCCCGCCCCTATCCGCGCGCGGCCGCGTCGAGGCCCATTCGCCAGAACGCCGCCTCCAGCACGGTGGCCGCGCGGAAGTCGCGCGACAACGCCGCGAACCGCGCCTCCCCGCCCCGGCGCGCCGCCAGCCGGTCGAGCTGGGCGACGGCCGCGCGCGCGAGGTCGAGGTATTCCGCGCCCGAATACATCTCGATCCAGGAGAGGTAGGGGTTGCCCGCGCGCCGCGTCGCCGGGTCGCGCGCCAGCGCCAGCCCGATCTCCCCGTAGCCGACCGCGCAGGGCGCCAGCGCGGTGTGCAGGTCGAGGATGTCGCCCGCCACGCCGCGCTCCAGCACGAAGCGCGTGTAGGCCATGCAGGCGGGGTCCTCGTCCGCGGCCGCCATTTCCGCCTCGGCCAGGCCCCAGCCGGCGCAGTACTCCACGTGCAGCCCCATCTCGACATCGAGGATGCCGGACACGGCGGCGGCCGCCGACCGCATGTCCTCGATCGAATCGGACTTGTACACGGCCAGCCCGTAGGCCCGCGCGAAATGGACGAGGAACAGGTAGTCCTGGACCAGGTAGTGGCGGAACGCCGCCTCGGGCAGCGTCCCGTCCGCCATGCCGCGCACGAAGGGGTGGCCGGTATAGGCGGCCCATTCGGCCGGCGAGGCGGCGCGCAGGCGCGCCATCAGGCTTCCGGCGGGGACGAGTCCGTTCGACATGCGCGTCACCCCCAAAGGTTCTCGCCGGTCTCCGGCAGGCGGACCTCCAGCCCGTCCAGCGCCGCCGTCAGCACGATCTGGCAGCCGAGCCGCGAGGTCGCGGTCAGGCCGGCGGCGAGGTCGAGCATGTCCTCCTCGTCCGGCTCCGGCTCCGGCAGGCGGTCGTACCAGCGCTCCCGCACGACCACATGGCAGGTCGCGCAGGCCATCTCGCCGCCGCAGGCCCCCTCGATATCGACGGCGAAGCGGCGGCAGACCTCCAGCAGCGTCAGCCCCTCCGGCGCGTCGATCTCGCGGCGGGCGCCGGCCCGGTCGATGAAGGTCACGCGCGGCATCGGCTTCAGGCGGCGGCGCGCGCCGTCCGGCCCGCGCGCTTGTACAGCCGGAGCCACGCGGCGACAACCCGCTCGACGTCCTCCGGCCCGTTGGTCCGGCCGAAGCTGACGCGCAGCGCGCACCCGGCGGCCTCGCCCTCGGGCTCCATCGCGTCCACGACATGGCTGCGCCGGACCTTGCCGGAGGAGCAGGCGGCGCCGGCGCTGACCGCGATCCCCTCCAGGTCGAGCGCCATGACCTGGGTCTCGGCGGCCACGCCGGGCATGACGACGCAACTGGTGTTGCCCAGCCGTTCGACCTCGCGGCACAGGATGCGCGCCTCCGGGGCGGCCGCCGCCAGCCGCGCCTCGAACCCGTCGCGCGGCGCGCGGACCCGCGCCGCCTCGCCCGGATCGGCGGCCGCCGCCTCGACGGCCGCGGCGAAGCCGGCGACGCCCGGCAGGTTCTCCGTCCCGGCGCGCCGCCCCCTCTCCTGCCCGCCGCCGGCGGCGAGCGGCGAGACCGGCGCGCCCTCGGCAACCAGCAGCGCGCCGACGCCCGGCGGACCGCCGAGCTTGTGGGCCGACACCGACATCGCGTCGAGGCCGCTGGCGGCGAAGTCGAGCGGCAGCTTGCCGGCCGCCTGGACCGCGTCCGAATGGACCAGCGCCCCGTGCCGCCGCGCGACCTCCACGACCCCGGCGACGGGCTGGATCGCGCCGGTCTCGTTGTTCGCCCACATGACGGAGACCAGCGCCGGCTCCCCGGACGCCGCGAGCATCGCGTCCAGCGCCCCGAGGTCGACCAGGCCGTCGCGCCCGACGGGAACGCGCCCGGCCCCCGGCGCGGCCCCCAGCACGGCCGCGTGCTCGATCGCCGAGACCAGCACGCGGCGCCGGCCGGAGCCGCGCAGCGCGATCAGGTTCGCCTCCGTCCCGCCCGAAGTAAAAACGACATTCCCCGGCGCCGCGCCGAGGAAGTCCGCGATCCGCCGCCGCGCCGCCTCCAGCCGGGCGCGCGCCGCCCGGCCCGGCCCGTGGACCGAGGACGGGTTGCCGGCCGCGGACATGGCGTCGAGCATCGCCGCGCGCGCCTCCGGCCGGATCGGCGCGGTGGCGTTGTAGTCGAGATAGACAGGAGGGTTCGCCCGCCCCATATCCGCCCCCGCCGGGAGCGGCCCGCCGGCCGGGCCTCTTCCCGAACCCGGCGCCGGCCGCGACTCCCCTTGAATTCCGCCCGGAACAAGGGGATATAGAACCCCCTCGGCGCGGGGGGAACCCTAATCGGAAACGCCGCCGCGGGCAACGCCGGACGGGGCCGGAAGGCTCCGGCGGGCGGCGCGCGCCCGGCCGGCGCCGCCGTTCGATCCGCCCGCGCCCGGCGCCGGCCGCCGCCCGGCCGCCCGTTCAGGAAGGACGCCGCGACCATGCCCGAAGTGATCATCAACGGACCCGAAGGCCGCCTCGAAGGGCGCTACATGCCCGGCAAGGCCGAAAACGCGCCGGGCGCGATCGTGCTGCACCCGCTGCCCGAACACGGGGGGACGATGAACAACAAGGTGGTCTACGCGCTTTACCAGAGTTTCGTCGCGCGCGGCTTCGCCACCTTGCGGTTCAACTTCCGCGGCGTCGGCCGCTCGGAGGGCCGCTACGACCGGGGCGAGGGCGAGTTGAGCGACGCCGCCTCGGCGCTCGACTGGCTGCAGATCGCCAATCCCGACGCGCCGTTCTACTGGATCGGCGGCTATTCCTTCGGCGCCTGGATCGGGATGCAGCTGCTGATGCGCCGGCCGGAGATCGCCGGCTTCCTCTCGGTGGCGCCGCCGGCGGACAGCTACGATTTCAGCTTCCTCGCCCCCTGCCCGGCCTCGGGCCTGATGGTGCAGGGCGACGCCGACCAGCTGGTGCCGCCGGACTCGGTGGTCCGCCTGGTCGAGCGGCTGTCGGCGCAGAAGGGGATCGCGATCGGCCACAAGCTGATCCCCGGCGCCAACCACTTCTTCACCGGCCGGCTGGACGAGATGGTGCGGGCGGTGGACGAATACCTCGACGCCAACCTCCCCGAAGGCTACGCCCGCCCGCCGGCCTAGGTCGCAAAGGAGACCCATCCCATGGCGATTATCGATTCCCAGGTCCACGCCTACGAGCGCGACCGGCCGGAGCGGCCCTGGGCCGGGGCGCTGCCCGGCCCGCCGGAAGTCACCGGCGACGACATGGTGGCCGCGATGGACGCGGTCGGGGTGGACGGGGCGCTGCTGGTCTCGCCCTATTCGATGTACCGCTTCGACGCCGGCTACGCGCTGGAGGTGCACGCCGCCCATCCGGGCCGGTTCGGGCTGATCAAGCCGATCGACCCGGACGACCCCGCCAACGCCGAGACGGTGGAGGACTGGGCGGCGACGGAGGGCGCCGTCGGCGCGCGGATCATGATGGCGCACGGGGCCGACATCGATCCCGGCCATCCCGGCGTGGCGCGCATCCTGTCGGCGGCGGCGCGTTGCGGCCTGCCGGTCAACATCCTGTGCTGGGGGCTGCTGGACCGGATCGGCGCCCTCGCCGGCGCGCACGCGGACACGACGCTGGTGATCGACCATCTCGGCCTCCGGCAGCCCTTCGCGCCGCCGGCCCCGCCGGAGCCGTTCGCGGAGCTGCCGAAGCTGCTCGCGCTCGCCGAACACGGGAACGTGGCGGTGAAGATTTCCGGCGCCTGCACGCTGTCCCACGAGCCGTACCCGTACAACGACATCTGGGACCCGCTGCGCCGCATCCTCGACGCCTTCGGCGTCGGCCGCTGCCTGTGGGGCACGGACTGGACCCGCGCCGCGGACCTGCTGACCTACGAGCAGGGCGTGCGGCCCTTCGTCGAAACCGGGCGGCTCGGCGACGGCGAGCGCGCCGAACTGATGGGCGGCGCGCTGGCGCGGATCTACGGCTGGGCGCCGTCGCGGGGCCGAGCGGTCCGCGAATGAGGTCGATAATCGTCGTTTTTCCCGGCTCCAACCGGGAGCGCGACATGGCGATGGCGCTGCGTCGCGCCTCCGGGCGGGAGCCGGTCCTCGTCGCGCACGACGAGACCGCGCTGCCGCCGGCCGACCTGGTCGCGCTGCCGGGCGGCTTCGCGCACGGGGACTACCTGCGCGCCGGCGCGATGGCGGCCCGTTCGCCCGTGATGCGCGCGGTGGCGGAGCGCGCGCGCGCGGGCGCCGCCGTGCTCGGCGTCTGCAACGGCTTCCAGGTCCTCGCCGAGGCCGGGCTGCTGCCGGGCGCGCTGATGCGCAACGCCGGTCTGAAATTCGTTTGCCGCGACACCGCGCTCGCGGTCGGGACGACGGATTCGCCGTTCACCGCCGGCTACGCGCCCGGCCAGCGGATAACCGTTCCCTGCGCCCACAACGACGGCAACTACCAAGCCGACGAGGCGACGCTGGACCGGCTGGAGGGCGAGGGGCTGGTCGCCTTCCGCTACGCCGGGCCGGGCGGCGCGACGAATGGCTCGGCGCGCGCGATCGCGGGAATCCTGAACCCGGGGCGCAACGTGCTGGGCCTGATGCCGCACCCGGAGAACGCGACCGACGAGGCGGTCGGCGGCGTGGACGGGCGGCCCCTGTTCGACGCCCTCGCGGCGGCGCTGTCGTGACCGCGCCCGAACCGGCCGTCGCGCCCGAACTCGCCGCCGAGCTCGGGCTCTCGCCGGAGGAGTACGCGCGCGTCCTCGACATCCTCGGCCGGGCGCCGAGCCCGACCGAACTCGGCGTGTTCTCCGCCATGTGGTCGGAGCACTGCTCCTACAAATCCTCGAAGAAGTGGCTCCGGCTGCTGCCGAGCGACGGGCCGGCCGTGATCGAGGGACCGGGGGAGAACGCCGGCGTCGTGGACATCGGCGACGGGCTGGCGGCGGTCTTCAAGATCGAGAGCCACAACCATCCGAGCTTCATCGAGCCGCGCGAGGGCGCCGCGACCGGCGTGGGCGGCATCCTGCGCGATGTGTTCACCATGGGCGCGCGGCCGATCGCCAGCCTGAACGCGCTGCGCTTCGGCGATCCGGCGCACCCCAGGACGCGGCGCCTGCTCTCCGGCGTGGCGGAGGGCATCGGCGGCTACGGCAACTGCGTCGGCGTGCCCACCGTCGGCGGCGAGACGGGCTTCGATCGCGGCTACAACGGCAACATCCTGGTGAACGCGATGACCGTGGGCGTCGCGCCGGCGGACCGCATCTTCCGCTCGGCGGCGGCGGGGGCCGGCAACCCGGTGGTCTATGTCGGCGCGAAAACGGGCCGCGACGGCATCCACGGCGCGACCATGGCCTCGGCCGGGTTCTCCGGCGACGCGGAGGCGAAGCGCCCGACGGTGCAGGTGGGCGACCCCTTCGCCGGCAAGCTGCTGCTCGAAGCCTGCCTCGAACTGATGGAGGGGGACGCGATCGTCGCCATCCAGGACATGGGCGCGGCCGGCCTCACCTCCTCCTCGGTGGAGATGGCGGGCAAGGGCGGCCTCGGCATGGAGCTGGACCTCGACGCCGTGCCCGCCCGCGAATCGGGGATGACCGCCTACGAACTCATGCTCTCGGAGAGCCAGGAGCGGATGCTGATGGTCCTGCGGCCCGAGGCGCGGGAGCGCGCCCGCGCCATCTTCCGCCGCCGCGACCTCGACTTCGCCGAGATCGGCCGGCTGACCGAAACCGGCCGGCTCGTCGCGCGCAAGGACGGCGCGGTCCGGGCCGACATCCCGATCGACCCGATGGTCGCCCGGTCGCCCGAATACGACCGGCCGCGCGCGCCGGCGACGCCGCCCGCCCCGCTTTCGCCCGCCGAGGCGGCGGCGGCCGCGCCGCCGGGGCCGCTCTCGGACGCGCTGCTCCACCTCATGGGATCGCCCGACCTCGCGAGCCGGCGCTGGATCTGGGAGCAGTACGACAGCCTGGTGCGCAACGACACGCTGGCCGGCCCCGGCGGCGACGCGGCGGTCGTCCGGGTCGGCGGGGCGGGCAAGGCGCTGGCGATGACGGTCGATTGCACGCCGCGCTACTGCGCCGCCGACCCGGAGGCAGGCGGCGCCCAGGCGGTGGCCGAGGCCTGGCGCAACCTGACGGCGGTCGGGGCCGAGCCGCTGGCTTTCACGAACAACCTGAACTTCGGCAACCCGGAGCGCCCGCGGATCGTGGCGCAGCTGGCGGGCTGCGTCGCCGGGATGCGCCGGGCGGCGCTGGCGCTCGCCTTCCCGGTCGTGTCGGGCAATGTGTCGCTCTACAACGAGACCGACGGGGAGGCGATCCCGCCGACGCCCGTGGTGGGCGGCGTCGGCCTGCTGCGCGATTCCCCGCGCCGCGCGACGATCGCGCCGGGGGCCGCCGGCGAGGCGCTCGTGCTGGTCGGCGCGTCGCGGGGCTGGCTCGGGCAATCGCTCTACCTGCGCGAGATCGCCGGGCGCGAGGCGGGCGCGCCGCCGCCGGTCGATCTCGCGGCGGAGCGGGCGAACGGCGATTTCGTCCGCGCGGCGATCCGGGACGGCGCGGTTTCGGCCTGCCACGACCTGTCCGACGGCGGGCTGGCGGTCGCGCTGGCGGAGATGGCGCTGGCGGCGGACGGACTCGGCGCGGCGCTGTCGGCCGCGGCGCCGGCGGGCGTTCCGCGCCACGCCTTCCTGTTCGGCGAGGACCAGGGCCGCTACCTGGCGGCGACGGCGGATCCCGGCGCGCTGCTGGCGCGCGCGGCGGCGGCGGGCGTTCCGGCGGCGGCGGTCGGCGCGGTCACGGGCGACGGCCTGCTGACGCTGGCGCCGGGTGACACCGCGCCGGTCGATGTGCTACGGTCGCGCCACGAGGCGTGGCTGCCCGGCTACATGCGCGGGGCGTGAACGCGAAACCGGGGAGGCCCGACCGCCATGGCGATGGACGCCGCCGAGATCGAGCGCCTGATCCGGGAAGCGTTCCCGGACGCGCAAATTACCATCGAGGACCTGCGCGGCGACGGCGACCACTACGCCGCGCTGGTGGTCTCCTCGGCCTTCGCCGGCAAGACGCGGGTGCGCCAGCACCAGATGGTCTACGCGGCGCTCCAGGGCCGCATGGGGAACGAGCTCCACGCCCTGGCGCTGCAAACCGCCGCGCCGGACGCCTGACCGAACGACAGTTTTCAACCGGGAGACCGATACATGCTCGACGAAGCGACGCGCGGCCGCATCCAGGCCGAGGTGGACGGGAGCGATGTGCTGCTGTTCATGAAGGGGACGCCGGTGTTCCCGCAATGCGGCTTTTCCGCCGCGGTGGTGCAGGTGCTCACCCATCTCGGCGTGAAGTTCCGGGGCGTCAATGTCCTGGAGGACCCCGCGATCCGCGACGGCGTGAAGGCCTTCTCCGACTGGCCGACCGTCCCGCAGCTCTACGTGAAGGGCGAGTTCGTCGGCGGCTGCGACATCGTGCGCGAGATGTTCCAGACCGGGGAGCTGACCGAACTGCTGGAGAGCAAGGGCCTGGCCCCGGCCGCCTGAGGCCGGAGCCGGCGTCCGCGCGGCGGCCCCGGCGCGCCCGGCCCGGCATGTTGCGCCTCGGGCTTCGGCGGGACAGGTCGCCTCTGCTGAGGCGGCTGCTCGACCCCTCGCCCCGGACCCTGTTCGCGGTCGCCGCCATCGCCTTCGCGGCCGCGCTCTGGTACGCCCAGCCGCACGCCAGGTTCCTGGTGCGCGGCTCGCTGGGCGAGGCGGAGGTGCTGGCGGCCGAACCGGCCGCGGCCGGCGCGGAGCACGCGCGCTACCGCGTCCTGCTGCGCCGCGACGGCGCGCCGCCGGTCGAGGGCGCGGTCGAGTCCGGCCGCCGCGCTCTGGAGCCGGGCCGGAGGATCCCAATCCTCTACCGCCGCGACAACCCGCGCGACATGCGGGCGGTCGAGGTTTTCGCGCCGTGGACGCGGCCGATCTGGCTTTCCATCGTCGGGCTGGCGGCGCTCGGCCTCGGATTGCGCGAGCGGGACAGGGCGGCCTCCCGCCCGCCGCCCGCCCCCGGAACGCCGCCGCGCCAGGGACCGGCCGCATGACCGACACGCTGCCCGAAATCCGCGCCCTCCTGGAAGCTTCCGGCCTCGAATTCGAGGTCTGGGAGTGCGACCCGGACCTCGCCGACACGGCGGTGTTCTGCGAGCGCTACGGCGTCGCGCCGGAGGATTCGGCCAACACCATCCTGGTGCGCTCGAAGACCGGGTCGGAGAAGTTCGCCGCCTGCGTGGTGCTGGCGACCCACCGGCTCGACGTGAACCATTCGGTCCGCAAGAAGCTCGGCGCGCGCAAGGTCTCCTTCGCCGGGCCGGACGAGACGCGGGAGCGGACGGGCATGGAGATCGGCGGCGTCACCGCGCTGGCCCTGCCGCCGGACCTGCCGCTGTGGATCGACGGCGATGTGATGCGGCGCGAATACGTGATCCTCGGCGGCGGCAACCGCGTCTCCAAGCTGAAGGTCCGCCCGGAACTGCTGGCCCGCGCGCCCAACGCCGAGGTGGTGGAGGGGCTGGCCCGCCCGGCCGCGCCGGCGCCCGCCCCCGCCCCGTCTTCCGGCGGTCAGGTGCGCGAGTAGAACTCGACCACCAGGTTCGGCTCCATCTGCACCGGGTAGGGCACGTCCTCCAGCTTGGGCTGGCGCAGGAAGGTGCCCGCCATCTTGCCGTAATCGACCTCCACGTAATCCGGCAGGTCGCGTTCGGGCGAGACGACGGCCTCCAGCACCATCGGGATTTCGCGGGACTTCTCCTTGACCTGGATCGTGTCGCCCTCCCGGCAGAGGTAGGAGGGAATGTCGACCCGCCGGCCGTTCACCGTGACATGGCCGTGGTTGACGAACTGGCGCGCGCCGAACACGGTCGGCACGAACTTCATGCGGTAGACCAGCGCGTCGAGCCGGCATTCGAGGATGCCGACCAGGTTCTCGCCGGTGTCGCCCTTGCGGCGCACCGCCTCGCGGTAGTACCTGCGGAACTGCTTTTCGCCGATATTGCCGTAGTAGCCCTTGAGCTTTTGCTTGGCCATCAGCTGCACGCCGTAGTCCGACGGCTTGCGGCGGCGCTGGCCGTGCTGGCCGGGGCCGTATTCGCGCTTGTTGATCGGGGATTTCGGCCGCCCCCAGAGGTTGACGCCGAGGCGGCGGTCGATCTTGTGCTTCGACCTGACGCGGTTGCTCATCGCGCGTTCCTTTCGCGTTCGTCTTGTCCCGGTAGGGCCTCGCGGCCGGGGACGCCGCCTCGATGGGCGCGCCCCGCGTTCCCGGAAATGGCCGGCGCGTTATAGGCCCGCCCGCCGCCTTGTCAAGCCGCGCGGGCGCCGGCGGACGGGCGGCCGGCGCGCGCCCGCGGGGCCGCTACGCCCCTTCCCCGCCGCCGCGCCGCCCCGTCAGCGCGCTCAGCACGCCGTGCAGCGTGCGCACCTCCTGCCCGGTCAGCGCGGCGCGGGCGAACAGCGCGCGCAGGTTGCGCCGGATGGTGGGCGCGAGGTCGGGCGGGTGGAGGAACCCGGCCGCCTCCAGTTCGCGCTCCAGCCGGGCATGGAAGAACTCGCGCTCCGCCAGCGTGGCCGGCGGCGCCGCGCCCCAGCGCCGCTCCTCCGGCGTTGCGCCCGCCGCCTGCAGCCACTCGTAGCCCGCGACCAGCACCGCCTGGGCCAGGTTGAGCGAGGAGAAGGCGGGGTTGAGCGGGACCTGGACCACGGCGTCGGCGAGCGCCACGTCGTCGTTGACCAGCCCGGCGCGCTCCGGCCCGAACAGGATGCCGGCCGCGCCGCCGGCCGCGACATGCCCGCGCAGCCGGGCGGCGGCCGCGCGCGGCGTCAGCACCGTCTTCGCCATGTCGCGCTCGCGCGCCGTCGTCGCCAGCACGAGGTCGAGGTCGGCGACCGCGCCCGCCGTGGACGCGAAGACGCGGGCGCGCTCCAGCACCGCCGCCGCGCCGGAGGCCATCGCCTCGGCCCGGGGGTTGGGCCAGCCGTCGCGCGGGCGCACCAGGCGCAGGTCCATCAGCCCGCAATTCAGCATGGCGCGCGCCGCCGCCCCGATATTGTCGCCGAGTTGCGGCTCGACCAGGACGATCGCCGGCCCCTTATCCTCCGCGCCCGCGCGCTTGCGATCGGTGCCGGCCATGGCCGCTCCCCTCCCCGTCCCCGCCGCGCCGGGTTGTAGAGCGATTCCGCCGCGTTTGCATTCCCGGCGCGGCCGGGCGATCATGCGCGGGAACGGGATCGGGACGAGGGAGGGGATCATGGGAGCCGGGCTGGACGCGGCCGCCGTCGCCGCCTACCGCGAAACCGGGTGCTTCGCGCCCGTGCGGGTGTTCGCGCCGGACGAGGCGGCGCGGTTGCGCGCGGCCTTCGAGGGGAGCGAACGCGACCGCGGCCCGATCTTCACCGAGGACCGGCCGCGTCCCGGCGACCCCTTCCAGGGGTCCTACCGCTTCAAGAGCCACCTGCTGTTCAAGTGGCTGGCCGATGTCGTGCGCGAACCGCGCATCCTCGACCTGGTGGAGCCGCTGACGGGGCCGGACATCCTGTGCTGGACGACGCACTGGTTCGTGAAGGAGGCGCGCTCGGCGAAATACGTCTCCTGGCACCAGGACAGCAACTACTGGGGCGTCGAGACCGACGCGCTGGTCAGCGTGTGGCTGGCGCTTTCGCCCGCGACCGTCGAGAGCGGCTGCCTGCGCATCCTGCCGGGATCGCACAGGGAGCCGGCGCGGGCGCATGTGGACACATGGGCGCCCGACAACATGCTCACGCGCGGCCAGGCGATCGAGGGCGTCGACGAGTCCCGGGCGGTCCACCTGGAGCTGGAGCCGGGCGAGGCGGCGCTGTTCGACTACCGGCTGGCCCACGCCTCGGACCCGAACCGGAGCGCCGACCGGCGGATCGGCGTCGGCATCCGCTACACGCCGACCTCGGCCCGCCAGGCGCTTTCGGACTGGGACAGCGCCACGCTGGTGCGCGGGACCGACCGTTACGGCCATTTCGAACTGGAGCCGGAGCCGGCCGGCGATTTCGACCCGCCCGCCGTCGCCGCCCACGCCAGGGCGGACGCGGCGCAGCGCCGGGTCTATTACGACGGCGCGGCGGCCGGGCGCACGGCGGCGTAGGCGGGGCGGCGGGGCGGCGGCGCGGCTCCCCTTCCCGGCCGGGCGGGACGCCTCAGCCCACGTCGCGCCAGCTGTCGCGGCGGCGCGCCCGGCGCTCGGCGTCCTCCCGCGAGAGCGGAAGCTCGCCGGGCCTGGGCAGGCGCTCCTGGTCGGGATCGATGTATTCCGGGGCGGCGTATTGCGCGAACCAGATCGCCAGCAGGAAGCAGCCGAAGCCGAAGATCAGCACCATCTTCAGCGCGTCCGGCGACCCTTTGCCGGGCGGCCTGTCCGCGCTCGTCGTCGGAGGAGATCCACAGCAGCAACGGCGTGACCAGCGCGCCCAGCCCGGCGATCCCCATGCCGATCTCGGCCCGGTTCCGGGTCAGGTGCTTGCGCAGCAGCGCCCCGATCAATTCCCCAATCCGCATGGCCGCCTCGCCCCGTTTCGCCCCATCCTACACCGCCGCGCGCCGGGCCGCCAGCGGGGTTTACGTGTCCGGCGGGCCGTTGGCGGCGCGGAAGGCGGCGATGTCGGCGAGGGCGGCGTCGCGGACCATCATGATGTCCAGCGCGCCGGCGCCGAGCAGGAAGCCGTCGCGCGCCAGGTCCGCCGTCGGGACGCCGGGCCGCGGGATCGTGCCGAGCGGCTTGCCATGGGCCGCGCCCGCCGCCTTCACCCGCCCGATCGCCGCCAGCACGTCGGGATGCGCCGTCTCGCCCAGCACGCCGAGGTCGCCGGAAAGGTCGCTCGCGCCGACGAACAGCATGTCCACGCCGTCCACCGCCGCGATGGCGTCGGCGTTCGCCACCGCCTCCGCGCTCTCGACCTGGAGGCAGAGGAACAGTTCCTCGTCCGCCCACTCCACATAGTCCGCGTCCAGCCCGTGGCGCGAGGCGCGGATGGCCGGGGCCGCGTAGCCGCGCCGGCCGCGCGGCGGGTAGCGGCAGGCGGCGACGATCTCGCGCGCCTGTTCGGCCGTATCGACCATCGGGACCATCAGCGAGGCCGCGCCGGCGTCCAGCACGCGCTTCAGGAAGTCCGGGTCCTTGCCGGGGACCCGCACCATCGGCTCCGCCCCGCCGGCGGCCATGGCGCGCATCATGTCGATGGTCGACTCCAGGCCCATCTGGCCGTGCTCGTTGTCGACGATCACGAAGTCGTAGCCGGCGTGGCTCGCCACCTCGACGATCGCCGGGGCGGCCAGGCCGGCCCACATGCCGACGACCGGCCGGCCGGCGGCGAGCTTCTTCTTCAGCGTGTTGACTCGGCGCATGGCGCGGCGCTCCGGCTTGTGGCGGGGGTCGATTCGCGGCCGGGAGCATAGCGCCGCTCGCCGCCGCCGCGCCAGCCCGGCGGCGGCGAAATCGCGTCGGCGATGGCGGCGCGGGGCGCCAATTCCCTTGCGGCGGGCGCGCGGCGGGGAGATACTCGCGCCCGTGTTCGACCCGGCCCGGAGGCGGCGCGATGGCCCCCACGCTCGACAGCATTCCCGAAACCTTCGACCGCGACGGCTTCGTCTTCCCGATCGACGCCGTGACGGAGGACGAGGCCCGCGCCGCGCGCGACGACCTGGAGGCGGCCGAGGCCGAACTGGCCGGCGACCCGGCCCGGCTGTCGATGCTGCGCTCCTACCCGGACCGGCTGCTCCCCTCCTTCGACGCGATCGTCCGCAAGCCCTCCATCGTCGAGGCGATGGCGCGCATCCTGGGGCCGGACCTGCTGGTGTGGAGCGGCGGGCTGTTCATCAAGGAGGCCAACTCGACCAACATCGTCACCTGGCACCAGGACCTGACCTACTGGGGCCTCGACGACGCGGACGAGGCCACGGCCTGGGTCGCGCTCTCGCCGGCGACGACGGCCAGCGGCTGCATGCGCTTCGTGCCCGGCAGCCACAAGAGCCGCCAGGTGCCCCACAACGACACCTTCGATCCCAACAACCTGCTCTCGCGGGGCCAGGAGGTCGCGGTCGAGGTGGACGACGCGGACGGCGTGGACATCGAGTTGCGGCCCGGCCAGGCCTCGCTGCACCACGGCCACCTGTTCCATTCCTCCGGCCCCAACACGACCGGCGACCGGCGCATCGGCGCGGCGATCCGCTACATCAAGCCCTCGATGCGCCAGCGCGGCGGCGACCGCTCGCTGGTCGCGCATGTGGCGGGGGAGGACAGGTACGGGCATTTCACCGTCGCCGGGCCGCCCCGGGGCCGCCTCGCGGACGAGGATTTCGAACTCTGCCGCCGCGACACCGAGATCAAGCGCCGCGTGCTGTACGAGGGCGCGGACCCGGACAAGCGCGGCCAGCGCTACTGAACCGCCCGCCGCGCCGCGCGCCCCGCCTTTTCGGTGTCGCGCCGCGCCGCCGGATGTGCGAAAAGCCGCCGCGGAAGAAGGTCCGGCCCCGGGAGAGACGGATGAACAAGGTGTACGCGAACGCCGCCGCCGCGCTCGACGGCGTCCTGCGCGACGGGATGAGCATCGCCGCCGGCGGCTTCGGCCTTTCGGGCATCCCGGAGAACGCGATCGAGGCGATCCGGGCGTCCGGCGTAAAGGGGCTGACCATCGCCTCGAACAACGCGGGCGTGGACGATTTCGGCCTCGGCCTGCTGCTCCAGGGCAAGCAGGTGGCGAAGATGATCTCCTCCTATGTGGGCGAGAACGACCTGTTCATGCAGCAGTACCTGGCCGGCGAACTGGAGATCGAGTTCAACCCGCAGGGCACGCTGGCCGAAAGGCTGCGCGCCGGCGGGGCGGGCATCCCCGGCTTCTACACCGCCACCGGCGTCGGCACGCAAATCGCCGAGGGCAAGGAGCACAAGGCGTTCGACGGCAAGACCTACATCCTCGAACGCGGCCTCAGGATGGACCTCGCCATCGTCAAGGCGTGGAAGGGCGACGCCGCCGGCAACCTGACCTACCGGAAGACCGCGATGAACTTCAATCCGGAATGCGCGGCGGCCGGGCGGACCACCGTCGCCGAGGTCGAGGAGATCGTGCCCGTCGGCGCGCTGGACAAGATGGCGATCCACACGCCCGGCGTCTATGTGCAGCGCGTCTTCGAGGGACGGCACGAGAAGCGGATCGAGAACCGCACCACGCGCGCGGCTTAGCGCGCGCGGCTTGGGGAGGAACGGGACATGCCCTGGGACAGGAACGGAATGGCCGAACGCGCGGCCGCCGAACTCGAGGACGGGTTCTACGTCAATCTCGGCATCGGCATCCCGACGCTGGTGTCGAACTACGTGCCCGACGGCTACGACATCACGCTCCAGTCGGAGAACGGGATGCTCGGCATGGGGCCGTTCCCGACGGAGAACGAGGTCGATCCCGACCTGATCAACGCCGGCAAGCAGACCGTCACCGAACTCGACAAGACCAGCTACTTCTCCTCCTCGGAGAGCTTCGCGATGATCCGGGGCGGGCATATCGACCTGTCGATCCTCGGCGCCATGGAGGTGTCGGAGACAGGCGACCTCGCGAACTGGATGATCCCCGGCCGGCTGGTCAAGGGGATGGGCGGCGCGATGGACCTGGTGGCCGGCGTCAAGCGCATCGTCGTCATCATGGACCACGCCAACCGCAAGGGCGAATCCAAGCTGCTCAAGGCGTGCTCCCTGCCGCTCACCGGCAAGGGCGTGGTGGACCGCGTGATCACCAATCTCGGCGTGTTCGACATCGTCGAGGGCGGCGTCGCGGTCGTCGAACTCGCGCCCGAGGTGACGATGGACGAGGTGCGCGCGAAAACGGAGGCGACGCTGGCGGCGTAGCGCCGCCCGGCCGCGCTCCTAAAGCAGCGGCACGCCGATCTTCGTGCGCAGCTCCGCCTCCGGCGTGTTCCAGGGGCTGAGGTAGAGTTCGGCGCAGGGTTTCCCGCACGCGAACCGCTCCCCGCTCCCCGGCAGCCATTCGTCGAAGATGCGGCCGAAGGACTCGCCCATCCCGGCGAACGCCCCCTTGTGGATCGCGACGGCGTAACGCCCGCCCAGCACCGTCTCGCAGCGGAAGCCCTCGGGCAGGTCCGCCACGGGCTCCGGCACGGTGAAGGCGGCGTCGTAGCGCAGCTTTTCCGCCGGAACCAGCAGCGGGCTGTCGTAGGAGAAGCCGAGCACCCCGGTCTCCGGCCCGAACCGGCCGGTCGCGTCGAACCATTCCGACAGGCGCCCGAAGGCCGTGACGACCTCCGTGTACGGGCCGACATGGCGCAGCAGCACCGCCGTCCGGGGCGCGAGGACCTCGATCGCCACTTCCATGTCCGTTCCTCCCGGCCGGGCGCGCGCCCGGCTTTTCTCAATGTCCGCCCGCGACGCCGCCCGCCGGCACGATCAGCGCGTCCACGCCGACCGCCCCCTCGCCGCGCGGCCGCACCACGAAGGGGTTGACGTCGATGCTGGAAATCCGGTCCGCGTTGGCGGCGGCGAAGACCGACAGCGCGACCAGCGCCCCGGCCAGCGCTTCGGTGTCCGCCGGCGGCGCGCCGCGCGCGCCCTCCAGCATTTTCGCGCCCGCGATCTCGGCGATCATGCGCCGCGCCTCGTCGATCCCGAAGGGCGCGAGGCGGAAGGTCACGTCGCCCAGCACCTCGACGAACACGCCGCCGAGGCCGAACATCACCGCCGGGCCGAAGACGGGATCGTTGACGACGCCGAGCACGGTCTCGACCCCGCCGCCCACCATTCCGGAGACCAGCACGCCGTCGATCGCGGCGCCGGGATGCGCGCGCCCGGCCGCCTCCATAATGTCCTCGAAGGCGGCCGCGGCCGCGTCCTCCCCGTCCACGCCGAGCCGCACGCCGCCGATCTCGGTCTTGTGGAGGATGTCGGGCGAGACGATCTTGAGCGCCGCCGGACCGCCGATCCCGCGCCAGGCGGCGCGCGCCTCTCCCGCCGTCGCCGCGAGGACCGAGGGGGCCATCGGCACGCCGGCCGCAGCCAGCACCCGGCGCGCCTCCGCCTCGCCCACCGCGCCTTCGGGCGCCGGGAGCGCGCCGGCCGGAAGCGCCGGCGGCGCCGCGCCGAGGCCGCGCGCGAAGGCGGTCCCGAAACGGATCGTCGCGGCGGCGGCGCGCACCGCGCGGGCCGGATCCTCCAGGATGGTGTAGCCGGCGGCCTCGTAATTGCCCACGATCTCCTCCGGCGCGACGATGGAGAGCACCATCGGCGCGCTGGCGTATTTCGCGCGGATGCCGCGCAGCGTCTCGATCAGCCGGTCGGAGACCGTGCGCGAGCCGGCGACGACGGTGAAGAACGCGACCACCGCGTCGTAGCCGCCCTCGTCCATCATGCTTTCCATGAACGTGCCGACCAGGCTCATGTCGTTCAGCGCCTGGGCGGTGATGTCCACCGGGTTGCGCACGCCGGCGAAGGGGATCAGCTCCTTCAGGCGCTTCTGCTGCGCCTCGGGCATCGGGGCGACGTCGAGGCCGCAGGCCTCGGCCGTGTCGGCCATCTGCACGCCGGCGCCGCCGGAGATCGTCATGATGCCGAGCTTGTCGCCGCGCGGCATCGCGCCCGACTGGCAGGCCAGCGCGATGTCGAGCAACTCCTCGATCGAATCGACCCGGAACACGCCGTACTGGCGGAACAGCGCGTCGTACACCGCGTCCGAGCCGGCGAGCGAGGCGGTGTGCGAGGCCGCCGCCGCCGCCCCGGCGCCGCTGCGCCCGACCTTCTGGAAGATCACCGGCTTCTCGTTGCGGTAGGCGCGTTCGAGCGCGTCGCGCAGGCCCGGCCCGTCGCGCGCGCCCTCGGCGTACACCGCGATCACGCCGACCTCGGGGGATTCGGCGTAGTAGGCGATGCATTCCGAAAGCTCCACGTCCGACTCGTTGCCGGTCGTGACCCAATAGGTGCAGCGCACGCCGCGCTTGGCCGCGACGGTGTAGAGGTGGCTGCCGAAGGCGCCGGACTGGCTGGCGATGGCGATCGGGCCGGGGCGGACCGGGTATTGCTCGACGCTGGTCGAGAAGGTGGCGAGCCAGTCGGTGCGCGCGTTGAAGGCGCCGAGGCAGTTCGGCCCCAGCAGCCGGATGCCGGTGCGCCGGGAGATTTCCGTCAGCTCCGCCTGCCAGGCGGCGCCCTGTTCGTCCTGCTCCGCGAAGCCGGAGCTGAAGATGACGGCGGCGCCCACGCCATGGGCGGCGCAGTCCTCGATCGTCCGGACGACGACATTGGCCGGCACCGCGACGATGGCGGCGTCCACCGGCTCCGGCACGTCGAGGATGGACTTGTAGGCGCGGGTTCCCTGCACGAAGTCGCGGTTGGCGTTGACGGCGTAGACCTTGCCCTCGAACGCGCCGTTCAGCAGGTAGTGCAGTGGCCGGCCGCCAATCCGCGAGGGGTTGTCGGAGGCGCCGATGACGGCGGCGGATTTCGGGTCCAGCAATTTCGCCAGCGGACGCCGGACGGCGGCGGTGTCGGTGCTCATGGGTTCTCGCGGGACGTGGAAAAGGCGGGCGGGCCGAAGCGGCGGGGCGGGCGGAGGCGACGAGGCGGACGGTAGCGACCGGGCGGCGCGCCCGAAGCCCCCGCACAATCCCCGCTTCCCGCGCCCGTGTCAACGCGGCGGGCGGGCGGGCAAATTTCCGCCGGAATCCGCGATGACGCTTGACACGTTTCGGCGACGCAACCAGATTTTCGACGGAGGTCCTGGAGCGTCGCGGCGCTTCCTCGGTTATGTTTTCTGGGAACCTGCGGGGAGGCGCGGTCATGGCTGTCGCGTTCGATACGCTTCGGGCCGCGCGCGACATGGAGGCGGCCGGGCTGGACCGGAAAGCGGCCGAGGCCGTCGCCGGCGCGATCCGCGACGGGCAGGGCGATCTCGCCACCAAGGCGGACTTGAACGCGCTGAGGAAGGATCTGGAGGGCCTCGAGGCTCGGCTCGACACGCGCATCGGCGCGCTGCACACGCGCATCGGCGCGCTGCAATGGATAATCGGCGTCAACTTGGCGATTAGCCTGGCGACGCTCGCCGCCGTGCTCGCCATCGCGTTCCGGTGACGGTCCCAGGAAGCGCGGCGGCGAAGGCCGGCGCGGCGTCGTGCGTTTCGCAAGGAGCGGCGGAATGGGCGCGGGGGCCATGAACGCGCGACTCTCCGTACCGAAGGCCCGCCTCGGGGCGTTTTGCCGCGCGCATGGCGTCGAACGGCTCGCCGTTTTCGGCTCCGCGCTCCGAGAGGATTTCGGACCCGGAAGCGACATCGACCTGCTCGTCGAGTTCGCGCCCGGCCGCGCGCCGGGCCTGCTGGGCGTCGCCGGGATGGAGATCGAACTGTCGGCCCTGTTCGGGGGCCGCAAGGTGGACTTGCGAACGCCGGCGGACCTGAGCCGCTACTTCCGCCAGGATGTCCTCGACACGGCGGAAGTCCTTTATGCGCGCGCATGACGAGATCGGGCCACGCCACATGCCGGGCGCCGCGCGAAGCCGTAACGCCCTCCCTCCCCCTCACACCGTCGCGATCGGCGCCGGGGGAGACCCCACGGCGCCGGGGAGGCGGAGCGGCGGGGCGGTGAGGAGGAAGCGGGAGCGGCCGAGTTCGGCCAGGCGGTCGCGCAGCGCCGTCAGGTGGAACATCTCGCCGATATGGACGCCGAGCTTGAAGATGCACAACTCGTGCAACGGCAGCAGCGGGACCGGCCCGTCGCCCGGCGGCAGCGGGGCGGCCACGTCCTCGATCCCGTAATTGTCCGCGATCACGACCGCGACGCCGCTGTCGCGGATCCAGCCGTGCAGCTTCTCGTCGCGCCCGTCGAGGCAGGCGCAGGCGTTGTGCAGCGTGTGCTCGTCCGGGTCGCGCGCCATCTCCAGCAACGCCTGGGCGAAGCCGGTGTGGAAGCAGACCATGTCGCCCTCCTCCACCTCGATCCCGTCCTCCTCCAGGATCGCCATCAACTCGTCGTGGCCGACATGGGCGCGGGCGCGGCCATGGCGCTTTTCGAGGTCCACCAGCACGCCGCGCCCCTGCACGCAGGCCTCCGCCATGTTCTCGATGCCGAGCGCGCGGGCGTTCGACCCCTCGAAGCGGGTGAACTCGTCGCCCTCGGGGTTCTCCGCCGGGCCGGCCACGTGCTCGCCCGCGCGCCAGCCGTTGTAGTAGACCGCCTCGGCCTCGCCGTCGCCGTCGGCGTCGAAGCGGGAGCCGACATGGCACAGGCTGTCCCACTGCGTCGAGTATTGCAGGCAGATCAGCGCCGCGTCGTCGCACACCACATCGGTCAGCCGGGGGTCGGCGATGTGCAGCGGCAGGTTGAAGTTGGCGAGGCCGCCGCGCCGCGTGGCGAACAGCCGGGGCGGGAAGCGGCGCGGGTTCAGCAGCCGGCCGCCCGGATAGTCGAGCGGCAGCGACAGGCAGAACCGCTCCCCCGTGCGCACCTCGCGGACCGCGCGCAGCACCCGTTCGGGCGTCAGCAGGTTGAGCCGCCCCCGCTGGTCGTCCGGCCCGAAATCGCCCCAGTTCGACCCCTCCGGCCTGTTCGTCCAGCGCGCGGCCATGCCCGTCCCTCCCAAGGCTTGCGTTTCCGTGTCCGGGCGCCATTCTCCGGCCTCGCGGGCGCGGCGGCAAGCCGGCGGCGCGCCGCGCGGCGGCGGCGCCGTGCCCGGCGCCCGTCCGGCCGGGGAGACGCGCCTTGCCCGAAACCGCTTCCCCCTCCGCGCGGGCCGGCCTCGGCGTCGCGGCGATGGTCGCCGGCATGGCGGTGCTGGCGTGCACGGACGCGACCTCGAAGCACCTGACGGCGACCTACGCCGTGGCGCAGATCATGTGGGTGCGCTATGTGCTGTTCGCCGGTTTCGGGGCGGCGCTGGCCTGGCGCAGGGCGGGGCGGCGCGGCTTCGGGACCCGGCGGCCGGCGATGCAGGCGGCCCGCGCGCTGGCCCTGGTCGGGACCAACTTCGTCTTCGTGACCGCGTTGAGCCTGATGGGGATGGCGGAGGCCCACGCGATCATCGCGGTGGGGCCGCTGATCGTCACCGCCGCCTCGGTCCCGTTCCTGGGCGAGACGGTGGGGCCGCGGCGCTGGATCGCGGTGGCGGCGGGCTTCGCCGGCGTGCTGGTCGTGCTGCGGCCGGGGATCGGCGTGTTCGACCCGGCGGCGCTGATCCCGCTGGCGGCGGCGGGGTCCTTCGCGGTCTACATCCTGCTGACGCGCGCGCTCGCCCGGCACGACCCGCAGGAGACGACGCTGTTCCACACCGGCTGGATCGGGCTGGTCGCGGTGAGCGCGGTCGCGCCCTTCGTGTGGACCGCGCCGGACGCGGCGGGCTGGTTCTGGCTGCTGGTCGCGGGGATCACGGGCACGCTGGCGCACGCGCTGATCGTGCTGTCGCTGCACCTGGCCCCGGCCAGCGCGGTGCAGCCCTTCAACTACACGGCGCTGGCCTGGGCGGCCCTGCTCGGCTGGCTGGCCTTCGGCGACATCCCGGACGGGTGGACGCTCGCCGGCGCGTCGATCGTCGTCGCGAGCGGGCTGTACGCCTGGCGGCGGGAGACGCTGGCGGCGCGGGCGGCGCGCGGCCGGTAGCCGATGGCGCGGCGTCCTTGCGCGGGTCCGAACCGCCGTCAGTAGCCGATGGCGCAGCCGTCCTTGCGCGGGTCCGAGCCGCCGGTCAGCACGCCGTTCGCGCGGTCGATCCAGACGCACTGGCTCCCGCCCAGCGGCGCGTTCGCGGGCATGTGTTCGAGGACATGGCCCCGGCGCTCCAGCTCGCGGTAGGTTTCGGGCGCGAAATGGTCCTCGACCTGGAGCGCGCCGGCGAAGGCGAAGCTCCGGGGCCGGTCCATCGCCTCCTGCACATCCAGCCCGTCGTCGAGAATGTGCGAGAGGAAGCCGGCGTGGCCGACCGACTGGTACTGCCCGCCCATCACGCCGAACGGCGCGACCGCGCGGCCGTCGCGCGCGACCATGCCGGGGATGATGGTGTGCATCGGCCGCTTGCCGCCCTCGATCCGGTTGGCGTGTCCGGGATCGACCCGGAAGGAGGAGCCGCGGTTGTGCAGCAGCACGCCCGACCGGGGCGCCATGATCGCGGTCCCGAAGCCGGAGAACAGCGAGTTGATGAAGGAGATCGCGTTCCCGTCCCGGTCGACGCAGCAGAGGTAGGTCGTGTCCGGGTGGTTCGGGAAGTCGGAGTCGTGGAACGCGCCGGCGCGCGCCGGGTCGATCCGGGCGGCGAGCGCGTCCGTATGCGCGTCCGACAGCAGCCATTCGACGGGCACGTCCTCGAACGCCGGGTCCGCCACGTAGCGGTCGCGCTGGCGGTAGGCGAGCTTGGCCGCTTCGGCGAGCAGGTGGACCCGGTCCGCCTCCCCCAGCCCGGCGGCGCCGCGCCGCGCGAGGATGTTCAGCAGGATCAGCGCGCAGATCCCCTGCCCGTTCGGCGGGCATTCGAACACCGTATGGCCCCGGTATCCGGTCGAGATCGGCGCGACGTATTCGGGTTCGCAGGCGGCGAAATCGTCCAGCGTGTGCAGCCCGCCGAGGCCCCGCAGGCGGTCCACCATGTCCTCCGCCACCTCGCCCTCGTAGAAGGCGGCGCGCCCGCCGGCGGCGATCTTGCGCAGCGTCGCGGCGAGCAGCGGCTGGCGGAACCGGGAGCCGATCGCCGGCGCCGCGCCGCCGACGGTCATGACCTTCGCCGACACCTCGTCCGCCAGCAGCTTCGCCAGGCCCGCGCGCCAGTCCGTCCCGACCCGCGCGGCGACCGGGAAGCCCTCCCCGGCGTAGCGGATGGCGGGGGCGAGCAACTCGTCCATCCCCTTGCGGCCATGGTCGGCGTTCAGCCGCGTCCAGGCGGCGATCGCGCCGGGGATCGTGGCCGCGTGCGGACTCTGGATCGGGATTTCGTCCACGCCGCGCGCGCGCAGCGCCTCGACGGACGCCGCCGCCGGGGCGCGCCCGGAGCCGTTGAGCGCGAGCGGGACGGACGCGCCCGCCGGCATGTAGAGCGCGAAACAGTCGCCGCCGATCCCGGTCATCGCCGGCTCGACCACGCACAGCGTCGCGCAGGCGGCGATGGCGGCGTCGACGGCGTTGCCGCCGGACCTCAGGATTTCGATCCCGGCCTGGCTCGCCAGCGGGTGGCTGGTGGCGATCATCGCCCCGGTCGCGACGGCCGGCGAGCGGCCGGGCCGGTGGAGGTTGCGCATGGGTCCCGTCCCTTTCGTCCGCCGCCGGCGCCCGCCGGCGCGCCGCCGCCCCGCCCGGCCGGGGCCGCGGCGGGGCGGGAGCGGCGTTTCCGGCCGCCGCCGGTCAGTCCCGAAGGGAGCGCGCGAGGCGGAGGCCGAGATTGTTGTTCGCGAAGTAGGGACCGTACCAGAAACGGTTGGCCACGCGCACATAGCTCGGCTTGCCGTACCACGAGCCGCCGCGGATCGCGCGACGGCCGCAGTCGTCCGGGTCCCGGGCCCGTCCGTCGTTCGGCGCGCCCTCGTAGCTCTCGTGGTAGCAGTCCTGGACCCATTCCCGCACATTGCCCGACATGTCGTGGAGGCCGAGTTCGTTGGCCCGTTTGCGTCCCGTCGGTTGCGTCCGGTTCCCGGCGTTCTCGTAATACCACGCGACCTCGGTCCACTCGTCGCCGCCGGCGTAGAGGTGTCCCCGGCTCAGCCGGCCGCCGCGCGCGGCGTACTCCCACTCGGCCTCGGTCGGCAGCCGGTAGGCGCCTCCGCCCGCGTTGAGCGTGTCGAGGAACTTCTGGATATCGTCCCAGCTCACCGTTTCGACCGGACATCGGGGGCAGTCCGCGAACGCGCTCGGGTTCTCGCCCATGACGGCTTCCCAAAGCTCCTGCGTGACCTCGAACCGTCCGATCTCGAAGCTTTCGACCGTCACCGCGCGCATCGGTTTCTCGTCGCCCTGGCAGCCCTTCTGCTCCGGCGTGCATCCCATCTGGAAAGATCCGCCCTCGATGCGCACCATGTCCGTGGCCGCTTCGAGAAGATTTTTGTCGGCGAGGATGTCGGGCGGCGTGTCCGCCGCCGCGGCCGGGCCGCGCGGGAGAAGGAGAAGGCAAAGGAGCGGGAAAAGAAGCAACGGGAACTTCGCGATCGTCTTCATGGGTTACGACTCCTCTTGGCGGGTCTCGACACATTCGGCTCCGGCCCGGAAGCGGCCGGCCAGCAGGTAGCGGTAGAGGCCGAGGGCGAGCGCCTCCTCGCGCGCCTCCAGCCGGCTCCGCGCCTCCGGCTCCAGCGCCAGCGCGCGGCAGTCCTCGTCCGCGACGACCGCGGCCGCGCTCCCGTCGTCCAGCGCGCTGGCCGGCCAGACCGCGTCTCCGGGGCCGAACTGGCGCAGCCGCGCGCCCGCGCGACCGTAGGCCGAAGCGCGGCCCGACGCAAGCAGTTGCAGGCAGTCGGGCGACGCCGCCGCCCCCGGCCCCGCCAGGGCCTCGCCGGCGGCGTAGTCGCGCGGCTCCAGCCGGGCGCCGAGTTCCTCGACCAGCTCCTCGAAGGCGATCTGGCGCTCCAGCTGGCGCTCGACCTCGTCGGCGGCGCGCCGCAGCAGCGAGTCGCGGCGCGCCTCCGCCGGCCCCTCGCCCGCCTTCCACGCCTCGATCGCGATGTCCTCGCAGCGCTCCAGCGCCCGGTCCTCGTCCGGCTCCAGCGCCAGGGCGGCGAATTCGGCCGCGGGAAGCGTGCGCTCCAGCCCGGCCAGCAGCGAGCCGGGGGCCGCGCTCAGCACCACCGGAACGCCGGCCGCGCGCGCCGCCCGCAGGAACCGCGAGAGCGCGTTCACGGCCGAGAAATCCAGCCCGGAAACGGCCGTGAAGTCCAGCATCAGGCTGGACGGCGGTTCGGCGGCGGCGAGGGAGCGGCCGAGCCGGTCGGTCAGCGGGCCGATGCTCCCGAAGAAAATGTAGCCGCGCAGCGCGTAGGCCGGCGCCCGGTCGCCGTCGGCGCGCAGGATGGCGCGGTCCGGGGCGGGGCGGGCCTTGCCGCTGCGGCGGTCGCGCGCCGTGTAGTGGCGCTCGACCGGATCGACGAGGCCGAGCCGGGCCGCGAAGAACGCCAGCGCGGCCAGCATCCCGGCCCCGACGCCCTCGAACAGCCCGAACCACACGATGGCGACGAAGATCAGCGCGACGATGGCGTATTCCAGCCGGGGAAGGCGCCTGAAGGTTCGGACCAGCCCCTCGTCCAACATGCCGAGGCCGGCGAAGACCAGGATGCCGCCCACCAGCGCCGCCGGGACCAGCTCCAGCATCCCGTCGCCGAGGAACAGCGCGCCGCCGATGACGAGCGCGGCGACGACGCCCGTGAGCCGCGTCTCGGCGCCGAAAAGCTTGCTGCGCAGCGAGGCGGGCACGACCAGGGTCGCGACCGTGCCGCCGCCGACGCCGGCGACCATGCTCGCCAGCCCCGAGGCGCGGAACTCGCGGTCCCAGTCGAGGTCCCGGTTCGCGACCGTTTCGAGGCCGGCGACGTTCATCGCCACGCAGATCAGCGCGATCGCCATCAGCGTCAGGATTTCGACGACCTGCCCGGCCATCGCGGACCAGTCCACCAGCGCGAGGTCGGCCGGGCCGAGCGCCGGCCACAGCCCCTCCTCCGACGTGCCGGAAAGCAGCAGGCCCGCCGCCCGCGCCTCCTCGCCGGAAATCCCCAGCGCCGCCAGGACGGCGTGGTAGCCGCCGACGGCGAGCGCGACGCTCGCCGGCAGGATCAGCGCGTTGCCCCAGCGCTTCATCGCCCAGTAGAGGCCGATCCCGTACAACGCGCCCGGCGCCCATCGCCAGAGCGCGGAGGGGTCCAGCAGCGCCGGGAGCGACCGCCAGCCGGTCTCGGCCCCCATCAGGGACATCGCGGCCAGGCACACCGCGCCGCCGATCCCGGCCACGAAACCGCCCGCCACCGGATAGGGGATGAAGCGCACCAGGTTGGCCAGCCGGAACCGGCCGAGCGCGAAACAGCCGGCGCCGGTCGCGGCCGCGGCGATCGCCAGCGCCGCCGCCGCCGTGACGAAAAGCGCCTCGCCCGTCGCGTCCATCGTCGCCCCGATCGCGGCCATGGCGATCACGAGCGCCGGCGACAGCCCGGAAATCGCCCCGCGATAGCCGCCCGCCAGCGCGACGATCAGGCAGCCGGCGAAATTCCCGAACAGCACCAGCCCGACGCCCTGCGACGAGTAGGGCGCCAGCGGCCCGGAGAAGATGAAGGTGGCGAAGGCGATCTGGGCGACAAGCAGCCCCAGCCCCGACATAAAGCCCGCCGAAAGCGCCGGCGCGGCCCTCGCGGACAGCATGTCGGCGCGCAGCTCCGACGCGAGGCTGAGGATCGGGTTCGACATGCCGCCTTCCGGCCTCTGGACTTGCGCGCCATGGAAGCACGGACCGCCGCGTCTTGGGAACGGGTTTCGCGGATCGCCCCTCGCCCCCCCCCCCCGGGGGGCCGCGAAATTTCCCGGCCGGAGCCGGCGCATTGACGGCGGCCGGGATCGGGCCTATGCCGGGCCGCGACGCTGCGGGCCGCCCGGTCCGGGCCGCGCCGGGGGAGGCGACACGCGATGTCCGACAAGACCGTCATCACCTGCGCCGTCACCGGCGGCGCCGACACGGCGGGGAAGAGCAAGGCCGTTCCCGTCACGCCGGAGCAGATCGCCAGGTCCTGCCTCGATGCCGAATCCGCCGGCGCCGCCGTCGTCCACATCCATGTCCGCGACCCGGAGACCGGCAAGGCGTCGATGGACCCCGCGCTCTACCGCGAGACCGTCGGGCGCATCCGCGACGCCGGCTCGAACCTGGTGATCAACCTGACCACCGGCCCCGGCGCCCGTTTCGTGCCCGGCGACGCGGAGCCGGTCGGCATGTCGGGCGAGTCGACCATGCGCGCGCCGGAAACCCGGCTGGAGCATGTGGACGACCTGCGACCGGACATCTGCTCGCTCGACGTGGCGACGATGAATTTCGGCGAGAACGCCATGGTCAACGTGCCCAAGCACCTGCGCGCCATGGCGGCGCGGATCAGGGAGATGGGCGTGAAGCCCGAACTGGAGGTGTTCGACACCGGCCATGTGCTGCTGGCCAACCGGCTGCTCGCGGAGGGGCATATCGCGGAGCCGCCGCTGTTCCAGCTGTGCCTCGGCATCCCCTGGGGCGCGCCGGCGACGCCGGAGGGCATGAGCTACATGAAGAGCCTGCTGCCCGAGGGCGCGCTGTGGTCCGGCTTCGGCATCTCGCGGACCGAGTTCCCGATGGTGGCGCAGGCCGCGATGCTGGGCGGGCACGCGCGGGTCGGGCTGGAGGACAACCTCTACATCGCCCGCGGCAGGCTCGCGTCGGGCAACGGCCAGCTGGTCGAGCGCGCCGTCGCCATTATCGAGAGCATCGGCGGCGCGGTCGCGGGGCCGGACGAGGCGCGGCGCGTCTTCGGCCTCTCCACCAACGAGTTCCACGAGGCCGACGGCGCGGGAGGACACCTGTGATCCAGGCGGACCTGAGCGGGAAGAGGGTGCTGGTGACGGGCGCGTCGTCCGGCATCGGCCGGGCGGCGGCGGAGCTTTTCGCGCGCTGCGGCGCCACGGTGGCGGTGAACCACCTCCCCGACGACGCGCGCGGCCCGGCCGTGGTGGACGCGCTCAACGGCGAGGGCAACCAGGCGGTCTCCGCGCCGGGCGACGTGTCGGACCCCGAAGGCGCCGGCGCGATGGTGGCGGGCGCGATCGGCCGGCTCGGCGGCCTCGACGTGCTGGTGAACAACGCCGGCACGGCGGCGACGACCGAGCCGATCGCGTTCGAGGACCTCGACGCGATGACGGAGGATTTCTGGAACGCGATCATGGGCGTGAACGTGTACGGCCCGTTCCGCTGCGCCCGCGCCGCCGCCCCGGCGCTCAGGGCCGCGCGGGGCTGCATCGTCAACACCGCGTCGATCGCCGGGCTGGGCCGCGACGGAAGCTCGATCGCCTACGCCAACTCCAAGGCCGCCGTGATCAGCCAGACCCGCTGCCTCGCCCGCGCGCTGGCGCCGGAGGTGCGGGTGAACGCGGTCGCGCCGGGCCTGACCCGCACCGCCTGGACCGATCCCTGGCCCCGGGAGCGCAAGGACCGCTCGATGGCCGCCTCGCTGCTCCCCCGCATGGTGGAGCCGGAGGACATCGCCCAGGGGATGCTGTTCCTGGCGACGAACCCCGCGATCACCGGCCAGACCATCGTGCTCGACAACGGCAGGCTGGGCGCGCCCTGACCGCGCCGGGCCGGGAGGAAAGCCTTGAAAGCCTGGGAAATCGTCGGCGAGGGCGGGATCGACGCGCTCGCCGCCTCCGACCGCGCCGACCCGGAGCCGGGGCCGGGCGAGGTCCTGGTGCGGGTCCGCGCGTCGTCGATCAACTACCGCGACCTGACGACGGTGGAGGACCCGGCCCCGCGCGGCATCCGCTATCCGCGCGTGCCCAACTCAGACGGCGCGGGCGAGGTGGTCGCGGCCGGGCCGGGCGCGGACCGTTTCGCGCCGGGCGACCGGGTGTGCGGGACCTTCTTCCAGGGCTGGATCGACGGGCCGATAACGCCCGCCGACATGGGCCGCGCGCTCGGCGGGATCGGCGGACGGGATGCTGGCCGAACTGCGCGTGCTGCGCGAGGACGGGCTGGTGGCGACGCCGGCGCACCTGTCGGACGAGGAGGCGTCCACGCTGCCCTGCGCCGCGCTGACGGCCTGGCATTCGCTGGTCGGGATCGGCCGCGTCGGCCCCGGCGACACGGTGCTGCTGCTGGGAACCGGCGGGGTTTCGATCTTCGCGCTCCAGTTCTGCCGGATGCTGGGCGCGCGCGCGATCGTGACCTCCTCCAGCGACGCGAAACTGGCTCGCGCCCGCGAACTCGGCGCCTGGGAAACGGCGAACTACCGCGCGACGCCCGACTGGGAGCGCGTCGTCCTCGAACGCACCGGCGGCCGCGGCGTGGACCACGCGGTCGAGGTCGGCGGGGCCGGCACGCTGGAAAAATCCGTCGCGGCGACGCGCGTCGGCGGCTCCATCGGCCTGATCGGCGTGCTCGCCGGCGGGACCGTGAACCCCACCGCCATCATGCGCAAGTCGATCCGCCTGCAAGGCGTCTATGTCGGGAGCCGGCGCATGTTCGAGGACATGAACCGCGCCATCGCGCATCACGGAACGCGCCCGGTCATCGACCGGACCTTCGACTTCGACGACGCCCGCGCGGCGTACCGCGCGATGCGCGCCGCCGGCCATTTCGGCAAGCTGGTCGTGCGCGTCTGACCCGGGCGGCCCGGCCGGCCGGCCGGGTTTGACCGGCTTCCCGCGGCCGTGCGAAGGTCGCGCCCGACGCGAAGGCAGACCCGGCGCCGCCGCGCCGCATCCGGGAGGACGACATGACCGAAGCCTATATCTGCGACGCCGCGCGCACGCCGATCGGCCGCTACGGCGGGGCGCTCTCGACCGTGCGGACGGACGACCTCGCCGCCATCCCGATCGCCGAACTGACGAGGCGCAACCCGGACGTCGACTGGGACCGGGTGGACGACGTCTACTACGGCTGCGTCAACCAGGCCGGCGAGGACAACCGCAACGTCGCGCGGATGGCGCTGCTGCTGGCCGGCATGTCGCCGGACGTGCCCGGCGCGACGGTGAACCGGCTCTGCGCCTCGGGCATGGAGGCGGTCAACGCGGCGGCGCGCGCGATCCGCTGCGACGAGGGGTCGCTCTACGTGGCCGGCGGCGTCGAGAGCATGAGCCGCGCCCCCTTCGTGATGGCCAAGGCCGAAACGGCCTTCGCGCGCTCGGCCGAGATCTACGACACCACCATCGGCTGGCGCTTCGTGAACCCGAAGCTGGACGGCATGTACGGCTCCGACTCGATGCCGGAGACCGGCGAGAACGTCGCCGAGAAATACCAGGTGCGCCGCGAGGACCAGGACGCCTTCGCGCTGCGCAGCCAGCAAAAGGCCGGCCGCGCGGTCGAAAGCGGCCGGATGGCGCGCGAAATCGTCGCGGTCGAGGTTCCGGGCCGGCGGGGCGCCGTCACGGTCGTCGATGCCGACGAGCATCCGCGCCCGGCGACCACGATGGAGGGCCTCGCCAAACTGCCCACGCCGTTCCGCAAGGAGGGCGGCAGCGTGACCGCCGGCAACGCCAGCGGCGTCAACGACGGCGCCGCCGCCATGATCGTCGCCAGCGAGGCGGCGGCCCGGGCGAACGGGCTGCGCGTCCGCGCCCGCGTCGTCGCCTGCGCCACCGCCGGGGTCGAGCCCCGGATCATGGGCATCGGCCCGGCCCCCGCCTCGCGCAAGGCGCTGGAGCGGGCGGGGCTGTCGGTCGCGGACATGGACGTCATCGAACTGAACGAGGCCTTCGCCAGCCAGGCGCTGGCGACGCTGCGGGAACTCGGCGTGGCGGACGACGATCCCAGGGTCAACCCGAACGGCGGCGCCATCGCCTACGGCCATCCGCTCGGCGCGTCGGGCGCGCGGCTGCTGCTGACGGCCGCCCGGGAGCTGGAGGAGACCGGCGGGCGCTACGCGCTCTGCACCATGTGCATCGGCGTCGGCCAGGGCATGGCGACCGTGATCGAGCGGGTCTGAGCGCGGGGGCGACAACCCGGCGAGCGCGCGGGGCGGCGCGGCGGTGGGCGCGAACCGCATCCCCGCCACCCATGCCGGCAGCCTGCCCCGGCCGCGCCGGCTGGTCGAACTGTTCGCGGACCGCGTCGCCGGCCGGCCGGTGGACGACGGCGAACTCGACGCCGAGGTCGCGGCGGCGACGCGCGCCGTCGTCGAGCGCCAGCGCGACGCCGGCATCGACATCCCGAACAACGGCGAGCAGGGGCGGGAGGCGTTCTTCCTCTACCTGCGCCGCCGGATGACCGGCTTCGGCGGACAGGGCGCGCGCAAGCCCTGGCGCGACCTGCTCGACTACCCGGAATTCGCGGAGATGAGCCGCGAAAGCTTCGCCGCCAAAACCATGGTCAGCAACCGCGCGCCGCCGCTCGCCATCGGCCCGGTCGAATACGTCGCGCCGGAGGCCCACCGGGCGGAGATCGCGGCGTTCGAGGCGGCGCTGGCGGCGGCCGGCGGCGGCTTCGCCGACGCCTTCATGACCGCCCCCTCCCCCGGCATGGTGGCGGCCGCGATGCACAACCGCCACTACCCGGACGAGGATTCCTATCTCGACGCGCTGGCGGACGCGCTCGGGGTCGAATACCGGGCCGTCGTCGAGGCCGGGCTGGTCCTGCAGATCGACGCGCCCGACCTGGCGATGGAGCGGCACATCTCCTACGGCGACGAGCCGCTGGACGCCTTCCTCGGCTTCGCGCGCCGCGTGGTCGCGCGGATCAACCGGGCGCTCGACGGCGTGGCGCCGGAGCGGGTCCGCCTGCATGTCTGCTGGGGCAATTACGAGGGGCCGCACGACCGCGACGTGGCGCTGCGGGAAATCCTCCCCGTCCTGTTCGAGGCGAATGTCGGCGGCTTCATGCTCCCCTTCGCCAACCCGCGCCACCAGCACGAGACCGAGGTCCTGCGCGACCTGCCGCTCGGCCCCGGCCGCTACCTGGTCGCGGGCGCGATCGACACGCTGACCAATTTCGTCGAGCACCCGGAGGTCGTCGCCATGCGGCTGGAGCGCGCGGCCGACGCGGTGGGCGACCCGTCGCGCGTGCTGGCCGGGACCGATTGCGGCTTCGACACCTCGGCCGGCATGGGCCGGGTGGCCTCCGACGTGGCCTGGGCCAAGCTGCGCGCGCTGCGCGAGGGCGCGGACCTGGCGAGCGCGCGCCTGTTCTGAAGCCGGCCCTGTCGCGCCGCCCCGCGACGGTGTAATCTCCCCCGCGCGCGCCGCGCGGTCCGCCCTTCCCGCGCCGGACGGAGATCGCCATGTCGAGGACGAAGTTCCTGTTCCTGAACATCGGCCACGCGGTCGACCACCTGTTCATGCTGATGTTCCCGGCGGTGGCGGCGCTGGCGGCCGCCGACCTCGGCGCCGGGTACGGGGAGCTGCTGACCCTGGCGACGGGCAGCTTCATCGCCTTCGGGGCGTTCTCGCTGCCGGCCGGCTGGCTCGCCGACAGGTTCAGCCGGGAGGCGATGCTGGCGGTCTTCTTCCTCGGCTCCGGCGCGGCGATGATCCTGACCGGCTTCGCCCAGGCGCCCTGGCAGATCGCGGCGTCGCTGACGCTGCTGGGGATGTTCGCGGCGATCTACCACCCGGTCGGCCTCGCCATGGTGGCGCGGGGCGGCGGCGACGTCGGCCGGCGGGTCGGCGTCAACGGCGTCTGGGGCAACATGGGCGTCGCGGCCTCGGCGCTGGCGGTCGGCGTCTTCGCGGACCTCGCCGGCTGGCGCGAGGCGTTCCTGCTGGCCGGCCTCGGCGCCATCGCGCTCGGCGTGGGGTGGATCCGGGTCTCGCGCGACGGCGCGGACGCGGCGGCGGCCGGCGCGCGGGAGGGCCGCGCCCCCTCGCCCGACTGGCGGCGCGTGCTCGCCGTGGTGCTGGTGACGACCACGATCGGCGGCTTCATCTTCAATGCGATGACGGTCTCGCTGCCCAAGGTGCTGGACGACCGGCTGGCCGCCTTCGCGCTTTCGGCGACGGAGGTCGGCGCGATCGCCTCCCTGGTCTACGCGACGGCGGCGTTCAGCCAGGTCGTCGTCGGGCGCGCCATCGACCGCTACAGCGTGAAGCCGATCTTCCTCGCGCTCATGGCCGGGCAGGCGGCGGCGCTGTGGCTCGCGGTTTCGGCCGACGGCTGGGCCATGGCGGGGATCGCGGTCGCCGTGATGATCCTGGTGTTCGGCCAGATCCCGATCAACGACACGCTGATCGCGCGGCACACGCCGGACGCCTGGCGCGGGCGCGTCTATTCGGTGAAATACGTGCTCTCCTTCACCGTGTCGGCGGCGGCGGTGCCGTCGATCTCCTGGCTCTACGAGGGCGGGGGCGGCTTCCCGGCGATGTTCGCGGCGGCGGCGGCGGGGGCCGTCGTCATTACGTTCGCGGTCGCCGCCCTGCCCGGCCGGCCCGCGGCCGCCCCGGCCGGCGCCGGGGCCGACTGAACCCCGCCGCCCAGGAGGCCCGCCGATGCCGCTCGCGCGAATGCTGACGATCAATCTCGGCCACGGGCTGGACCACCTGCTGATGCTGCTGTTCCCGGTGGTGGCGGCGCTGGCGGCCTCCTCCTTCGACGAGGACTACGGCACGCTGCTGGCGCTCGCCACGGGAAGCTGGCTCGCCTTCGGCCTCGGCGCCCTGCCGGCGGGCTGGCTCGCCGACCGCTGGAGCCGGCGCGGCATGATGGCGGTCTTCTTCTTCGGCTCCGGGCTGGCGTGCTTCCTGACCGCCGCCGCGCAATCCTACTGGCAGATCGCCGGCGCGCTGGTCGTGCTCGGCCTGTTCGCCTCGATCTACCATCCGGTGGGCGTGTCGATCCTGGTCGGCGGGACGCCGGAGAGGCTGGGCCGGCGGCTCGCGATCAACGGCGTGTGGGGCAATATCGGCGTCGCCGTTTCGGCGGTGACGGCGGCGGGGCTGGCGGACCTGTTCGGCTGGCGCGCCGCCTTCCTCGTTCCGGGCGCGGTCTCGATCGCGCTCGGCGCCGCCTGGCTCGCGGTCGCGCCGGCGGGATCGGTGGAGTCGGCGGGGAGGACGGCGGGACGCGCGGCGCGGCCGTCCCGGCGGACTGGCGCAAGGTCATCCTGATCCTGGGCTGCCTCGCCGTGCTGACGGGCTTCGTCTTCCAGGCCGCCATCGTCTCCCTGCCCAAGATGTTCGACGAGCGGCTCGGCGCGTTCGCCGGAAGCGCGACGGCGGTGGGCTTCCTCGCCTTCGGCGTCTATCTCGTGGCGGGCGTGGCGCAGCTGGTCGTGGGCGGGCTGATCGACAGGTTCCCGGTCAAGCCGATCTTCCTCTGCGTCGCCGCCGCGCAGGCGGTCGCCATGCTCGCGACGATGAACGCCAGCGGGGCGGCGCTGATGGTCGCGGCGGCGGCGATGATGGCGCTGGTTTACGCCGGCCTGCCGGTGGCCGACACGCTGATCGGCCGCAACGCGCCGCCGCGCCTGCGCTCGCGCATCTACGCGACGATGTACGTGATCACCTTCGTGGCCTCGACGGCGGCGATTCCGGCGATCGCGCTGCTGCACGGCAATGGCGGCTTCGCGGCGCTGTTCGCGCTGCTGGCCGGCATGGGCGCGCTGACCGTGGCGGGCGTCGCGCTGCTGCCGTCGCGCCAGGGCCTGCCCCGCACCCTGCCGGCGTGAGGGCGCGCCGTCCGGTTCCCCGGCGACCCCCGCGCCCTTCGACCGCTAGTTCTTGGCCAGACTGCCGCTGCTGTTCTTGATCTTGCCGTTCAGCTTGATGTCGGTATAGACCCGGGTCCTGCCGCCGTGCTGGTACTTGAAGCACTCGATCGCGAGGTACAAACTGTCGGTCGTCGAATTGTAACTCAGGTATTCGTTCTCGCATTCGTCCGAATAATTCGTGCCGCTCCACGTCAGGTGCCCGTAGCTGTCGACGCCGATATACGAATCGAGGTCGAGCGTGGTCGCGTTCGTTCCGCCGGACTTGTTGCAGGTCGCGCCGAGCACGCCGGCGTCGGAGATCGTGAAGTCCTTGCAGGACTCGGTGATGTTCGCCGCCGTGCTCCCCTCGTCGTAGCCGGCGAGGGCCGGGCCGGCGAACAGCGCGGAGAGCAGCGCGGCGGCCGCGAGCGGGGCGCGGCGGCGGATCGGGCGGTGGGTCATGTCGAGGCCTCGTCATGCCGGTGGACGGTCGTTCGCAGCTTGCGCCCGGGCGCCGGGCGCGTCAACGCGAATCGCCGGCGCCCGCGCCGCGTCCTTGCCTTCGCGGGCCGGGCGCCTTAGGAGTTCGCGCCATGGACCGGACGCGCGACACGACGGCTCCCGGCGCGCCCGGCGACGCGCCGGACGATTCGATCGTCCCGCTCGCCGACGGTTTCGCGCCGGCCGGGCGCGCGGAGTGGGAGGCGCTTGTCGCCGGCGTCCTGAAGGGAAGGCCGGCCGCCGGGGCGCTCGAGACGCCGACCTACGAGGGCGTGACGCTGAAGCCGCTCTACCGGCGCGAGGACGCGCCGGCGCCCGCCCGGCCCCCCGCCGGCCCGGACGCCGCCGGGCGCGTCCGCGAGGGCTGGGACATCCGCCAGCTCCACGCCCGCCCGGACCCGGCGGCGGCGAACGCCGACATCCGCGCCGACCTCGACGGCGGCGCCTCCTCGATCGTCCTGCGCCTCGACGGCGCGGCCCGGCGCGGCGCGGCGGCCGAGGCCGGGTCCGACGGGATCGTCGCGCGGACCGCGGGCGATTTCGACGCCGCGCTGGCCGGGGTCGACCTCGGCGCGGCCGCGATTACGCTCGCGCCCGGCGCGGCGGCGCCCCAGGCGGCGGCGATGCTGCTCGCGCTGGCGCGCCGGCGCGGCGTCGCGTTCGAGCGGCTGCGCGGGTCCTTCGGGGCCGATCCGCTGGGCGCGCTGGCGGGCGGCGGCGCGCTGCCCGGCCCGCCGGACCGCCAGCTGGCGGCGACGGCGGCGCTCGCCGCGTGGTGCGAGGCGCGCGCGCCGGGAATGCGCGCCATCGGGATCGACACCGCCCCCTACCACGACGCCGGCGCGACCGAGACCCGCGACCTCGCCTTCGCCATGGCGACGGCGGTCGCCTATCTCCGCGCGCTGACCGGGGCGGGAATGGGGATCGACGCCGCCTGCCGCCGGATCGGCTTCGACCTCCCGGTCGGCGCGGATGTGTTCCAGGCGATCGCCAAGCTGCGCGCGGCGCGGCGGCTCTGGGCCCGGGTGGCCGGCGCGTGCGGCGCCGGGGCCGGGGCGCGGACGATGGCGCTGTCGGCGACAACGGCGACCCGGATGCTGAGCCGGCGCGACGCCTGGTCGAACGTGCTGCGCGCGACGACCGCCTGCTTCGCCGCCGGCGCCGGCGGGGCGGACGCCGTCACGGTGCGCCCGCATTCGGAGCCGCTGGGCGTCGCCGAACCCTTCGCGCGGCGGATCGCCCGCAACATCCAGACCATCCTGGTGCGCGAGTCCTCGCTCGCCCGCGTCGCCGACCCGGCCGGCGGCTCCTGGTACGTGGAGCGGCTGACGGAGGAATGCGCGCGCCGCGCCTGGACGCTGTTCCAGGAGATCGAGGCGGCCGGCGGCATGGCCGAGGCGCTGCTCTCCGGCCGCGCCGCCGAATGGGTCGCGGCGGACTGGGAGGGGCGCGCGCGCAACCTGGCGCGCGGGCGCGACGCGCTGACCGGCGTGTCGAGCTTCCCGGACCTGGACGAGCGCCCGCCCCCCGCCGGCGCGCCGGAGGCCGAGCGCCCGGCGCCCGCCGCCGGCGCGGCCGGGATCGCGCTTCCCGCCGGCGCCGGCATGGACGCGCTGATCGACGCCGCGGACCGCGGCGCCGGGCTGGCGGCGCTGCTGGAGCCTTTCGCGGGCGCGGGCGCGCCGGAAATCGCGCCGCTCGCCCCCCGGCGCCTCGGCGAGGGTTTCGAGGCGCTGCGGGACGCGAGCGACGCAAGGCTGGCGGCGCGGGGCCGCCGGCCGACGGTTTTCCTCGCGCGGCTCGGCGCGCCGGCCGAATACGCCGCGCGCGCCGCCTTCGCCCGGAGCTACTTCGCCGCCGGCGGCTTCGCGGCGGCGGAGGCGGACGTGGCGGCCGGCGCGGCGGGCGCGGCCTTCGCCGAAAGCGGGGCCGAGTTGGCGGCGATCTGCTCCTCCGATACCATCTACGAGGCCGAGGCCGCCGAGGCGGCGCGGAGCCTGAAGGCGGCCGGCGCCCCGGTCGTCGCGCTCGCCGGGCGGCCGGGCGCGCGGGAGGCCGGGCTGCGGGAAGCGGGCGTGGACCGTTTCGTGCACGCCGGCGACGACATGCTGGGAACGCTGCGCGCGCTCGCGGCGGAAATCGGGACGATCGGACGATGAGCGCCATACCGGATTTCGCGACACTCCCCTTCGACGGCGGGGCGAACGCGCCGCCCGGCCCCCCGGACTTCCCGGACGGGAACGGGGCCGGGAACTGGCGAACCCCCGAAGGGATCGCGGTGAAGCCCCGCTACACGGAGGCCGACACCGAAGGGCTGGACTTCCTCGACGGCTGGCCCGGCATCGCGCCCTACCTGCGCGGCCCCTACCCCACGATGTACGCCACCCGGCCGTGGACGGTGCGCCAGTACGCCGGCTTCTCGACGGCGGAGGAGTCGAACGCCTTCTACCGGCGCAACCTGGCGGCGGGGCAGCGGGGGCTGTCCGTCGCCTTCGACCTCGCCACCCATCGCGGCTACGACTCGGACCATCCGCGCGTGGCCGGCGACGTCGGCATGGCGGGCGTGGCGATCGACTCCATCCTCGACATGCGCCAGCTGTTCGACGGCATCCCGCTCGACCGGATGAGCGTGTCGATGACGATGAACGGCGCGGTGCTGCCGGTGCTCGCGCTCTACATCGTCGCGGCGGAGGAGACGGGGGTCCCGCAAGCGAAACTCTCCGGGACCATCCAGAACGACATCCTGAAGGAGTTCATGGTCCGCAACACCTACATCTACCCGCCCGCGCCCTCGATGCGGATCGTGTCGGACATTTTCGCGCACACCTCGGCCGGGATGCCGCGCTTCAACTCGATCAGCATCTCCGGCTACCACATGCAGGAGGCCGGCGCGACGGCGGACCTGGAGCTGGCCTACACCATCGCCGACGGCGTGGAGTATGTGCGCGCCGGGCTGGCGGCCGGCCTCGACATCGACAGTTTCGCGCCCAGGCTGTCGTTCTTCTGGGCCATCGGCATGAACTTCTTCATGGAGGTGGCGAAGATGCGCGCCGCCCGGCTGATCTGGGCCAGGCTCATGAAGGCGCACGACCCGAAGGACCCGCGGTCGCTCTCGCTGCGCACGCACTGCCAGACCAGCGGCTGGAGCCTGACGGCGCAGGACCCCTACAACAATGTCGCGCGCACCTGCGTCGAGGCGCTGGCCGCCGTCCACGGGCATACGCAGTCGCTCCACACCAACGCGCTGGACGAGGCGCTGGCGCTCCCCACCGACTTCAGCGCCCGCATCGCCCGCAACACGCAGCTGCTGATCCAGCAGGAGACCGGCGCCCGCAACGTCATCGACCCCTGGGGCGGCAGCTACTATGTCGAGCGCCTGACCCACGACCTCGCCAAGCGCGCGCTGGCGCATATCGAGGAGGTCGAGGCCCATGGCGGCATGGCCAGGGCGATCGAGGCCGGCATCCCGAAGGCGCGGATCGAGGAGGCGGCGGCGCGGACCCAGGCGCGGATCGACTCCGGCCGGCAGACCATCGTCGGCGTCAACCGCCACCGCGTCGCCGAGGAGGAGCCGGTCGAGATCCTCAAGGTGGACAACGCCGCCGTGCGCCGCCGACAACTCGAAAAACTCGCCCGCCTGCGCGCCGAACGCGACCCGGCCGCGGTCGAGGCGGCGCTCGCGCGGCTGACGGACTCGGCCGCGACCGGCAAGGGCAACCTCCTCGCGCTCGCGGTCGAGGCGTCGCGGGCCCGGGCGACGGTGGGCGAAATCTCCGACGCGCTGGAAAAGGTCTGGGGGCGGCACGTGGCGAGGACGGAAACCGTCTCCGGCGTCTATGCCGGCGAGGTCGGCGTGGACCGCGGCGCGGCCGCGGGCGCGCTGGAAAAAGTCGCGGCGTTCGAGGCGGCGGAGGGCCGGCGGCCCCGCATCCTGATCGCCAAGATGGGCCAGGACGGCCACGACCGGGGCCAGAAGGTGATCGCCAGCGCCTTCGCCGACCTCGGCTTCGACGTGGATGTCGGCCCCCTGTTCCAGACGCCGGAGGAGGCCGCGCGCCAGGCGGTCGAGAACGACGTGCATATCGTGGGCGCGAGTTCGCTGGCCGCCGGGCACCTCACGCTCGCGCCCCGGCTGCGCGAGGCGCTGGACGCCGAGGGGCGCGGCGACATCCTGGTCGTGGTGGGCGGCGTCGTGCCGCCCCAGGATTACGACGCGCTGCGCGCGGCCGGCGTGGCGGCGATCTTCCCGCCGGGCACCGTGATCGCCGAGGCGGCGCTGGACCTGCTCGACCGGCTGTCCGGGGCGCTGGGGCACGGCTGACGGTCCGGGACCGCGAGATGGCCGCCCGGCCGCCGCCCTCCGCGCGCGATTACATCGACGGCGTGCGCGCCGGCGACCGGGCGATGCTGGCGCGCGCCATCACCCTGGTCGAAAGCCGCCGCCCCGATCGCCGGGAGACCGCCGACGCGGTGCTGACCGCGCTGCTGCCCGACGCGGGCGGCGCGGACCGGATCGGCGTCACCGGCGCCCCCGGCGTCGGCAAGAGCACCTTCATCGAGGCGTTCGGGCGGATGCTGACGGGGGCCGGGCGCAAGGTGGCGGTGCTGGCGGTCGATCCCACGAGTTCGCGCACCGGCGGCTCGATCCTCGGCGACAAGACGCGGATGCTGGAACTGGGGCGCGACCCGCGCGCCTTCATCCGCCCCTCGCCGACCTCCGGCGCGCTCGGCGGCGTGGCGCGGGCGACGCGGGAGAGCATGGTCCTGTGCGAGGCCGCCGGCTTCGACACGGTGCTGGTGGAGACCGTCGGGGTCGGCCAGTCCGAGATCGAGGTGGCGGAGATGGTCGATTTCTTCCTCGCCCTGATGCTGCCCGGCGCCGGCGACGAGTTGCAGGGCATCAAGAAGGGCCTGCTGGAGATCGCCGACGCCATCGCGGTCAACAAGGCCGACGGCGACACGGCCGAACCGGCGCGCCGGGCGGCGGCCGAATACCGCCGGGCGCTGGAGATCGTGACGCCGGCCGGCCCGGACTGGCGCCCGCCCGTCCTGGTGTGCAGCGCGGTTTCGGGCGCCGGGCTGGACGACATCCACGCGGCCGTGCGCGGCCATCGCGCCGCGTTGTCGCGTTCCGGGGCGTTCGAGGCGCGGCGCCGCGGCCAGCGGGTGCGATGGATGTGGTCCGCGATCCGCGACCGGCTTATGCTGGCGCTGGAGCGCGACGAGGCCGCCCGCGCCGTCGTCGCGGAGGTCGAGCGCGCGGTCGCGGAGGACCGGATGCCGCCGGGCGCGGCGGCCGCCCGCGTGCTCGACGCGCTCGGATCGACCGACGGGGAGAGAGGCCCATGACCGCGCGACCGCCCGCCGAGATCGGCATGGACGAGGCCGAGGTGGACACGCCCGCCCTCGTCGTCGACCTCGACGCCTTCGAGGACAATATCGCCCGCATGGCGCGGATGGCCGCCGAATTCGGCGTCGCCCACCGGCCGCACGCCAAGACCCACAAATCCGCCGATGTCGCGCGCCGCCAGATCGCCGCCGGCGCCGTCGGGCAGTGCTGCCAGAAGGTCGGCGAGGCGGAGGCGCTGGCGGCGGGCGGGATCGGCGACATCCTGGTCTCGAACCAGATCGTCGGCCGGCGCAAGCTCGACCGGCTGGCCGCGCTGGCCCGCGAGGTCCGGCTTTCGGTCTGCGCCGACGACGCCGGCAATGTCGGCGACATCGACGCGGCCGCCGCCCGGTTCGGGACAAGGATCGAGGTGCTGGTCGAAATCGACGTGGGCGCCGGGCGCTGCGGCGTGGCGCCGGGGGCGGCGGCGGTCGCGCTCGCGAAACGGATCGACGCCGCGCCCAACCTCGATTTCGGCGGCCTGCAGGCCTACCAGGGCCGGGCCCAGCACATCCGCGGCCACGGGGAGCGCCGACAGGCCATCGCCAAGGCCGGCGACCTGGTCCGCGACACGACGGAGCGGCTGGCGGCGGCGGGCCTGTCCTGCCGCCTCGTCACCGGGGCCGGCACCGGCACCTTCCCGTTCGAGGCCGCGTCGGGCGTCTGGAACGAACTCCAGGCCGGCTCCTACTGCTTCATGGACGCCGATTACGGCCTCAACCTAGGCGAGGACGGCGAGTACATGGACACGTTCCGCCAGAGCCTGTTCGTGCTGGCGACGGTGATGAGCCGCCCGGTCCCGGACCGGGCGGTGGTGGACGCCGGGCACAAGGCGGCCTCGGTCGATGCCGGCCTGCCCCGGGTCGCGGACCTCGCGGACGCGACCTACGCCGGCGCGTCCGACGAGCACGGGACGCTGGCGCTCGGCCCCGGCGCGCGGGGCGTGCGGCTCGGCGACAAGCTGCGGCTGGTCCCCGGCCATTGCGACCCCACCGTGAACCTGCACGACTGGTATGTCGGCCTGCGCGGCGGGATCGTCGAGGCGGTCTGGCCGGTCGGCGCGCGGGGCGCGATGTTCTGAGCGCCGGGGGCGCCGACGGACGGGCGGCCGGGCGCGCGGGCGTTGACAGGCGGGCCGGCCGGCGCCACATGCCTGCCCGAGGCCGGCCGGGGAGCCGACCGGGGGCCGGACACGGGACGGAGGGACCGGAACGCCATGGCGGACGCGGCCGAAACCATCGCGCCGGAAACGACGATCGACGAGGCGCGGGAGGACCTGGTCGCCGAGTTCGGCTTCTTCGACGACTGGGCCGACCGCTACCAGTACCTGATCGACCTCGGCCGCAAGCTGCCCGCGATGCCCGAGGAGTACCTGCGCGACGAGTTCAGGCTGAAGGGCTGCCAGAGCCAGGTCTGGTTCGTCGGCGAGGCGGCGGGCGGCCGGCTGGTGTTCCGCGCGGTCAGCGACGCCGCCATCGTCTCCGGCCTGATCGCGGTGCTGCTGCGCGTCTACTCCAACCGCACGCCGCGCGAAATCCTCGACACCGACACCGGCTTCATCGCCGAGATCGGCCTGGACGAGCACCTCTCCCCGACCCGCAAGAACGGCCTGGGCGCGATGGTGGCGGCGATCCGCCGGCGCGCCCGCTTCGCCGAGGAGGAGGCGGCGGCGTGACGCCGCGCCGCCGCGACGGGCCGTGAGCGCGCTCGACGAGGTCTACCGGGACCGGCTGCTGGCCTACGCCGCCGACATCGCCCGCAACCGCCGCCTCGCCGCGCCGGACGCCAGCGCGACCGCCGTCTCGCGGTCCTGCGGCAGCGCGGTGACGGTGGACCTCCGGCTGGCCGGCGCGACGATCGTCGATTACGGCCAGGATGTGGAGGCCTGCGCGCTGGGCAGCGCGTCGTCGTCGATCTTCGCCCGCGCCGTGGTCGGCAAGACGGTGGACGAGGTGCGCCATGTGCGCGCGCGGATGCGGGCCATGCTGGAGGCGGACGGGCCGCCGCCCGACGGCGACTGGTCGGAACTGGCGCTGCTGGAGCCGGCGCGCGCCTTCGCCAACCGCCACCGCTCCATCCTGCTGCCCTTCGACGCGACGGTGAAGGCGGCCGAACGGGCGGCCGGGCGGCCATCCCCCATGTGAAATCGGCCCGGAACCGGCCCGTTCGCGCGAAAAATCGCCGCCGGGCCGCGAAAACCCTTTGCCCCGGCGGCGGTTTTCCCTAACCTGCGCCGGACCGCCGCCGTGGAGGGACCCCGATGGCTTCCCGCGAAGACCTGCCGGGCTGCGAACCGACAGACGCCTGCTACCGCGCGGTGACGACCGCCTACCGCCGCCTGCGCGAGTGCGGGCAGACCGATGTCGCCTCCTTCAACGCCGCGCTGGCCGTCTTCCGCCACTACCACCCAAGCGTCCCCCCCTCCCGCGCCCCCTACGTCGTCGCCGAGTGGATCGACTAGGACGCTATCGCCCGCCTCGGTAAGCCGCCCGCCGTCGCTGTGCGAGGACGCCGTGCCTCGGGGCGAAGAGCATCGCGGTTAGCTGGATCAGGCCGGCGGTCACGGCGATCGCGCCGGCGGCGTTCAGCGCGTGCGGGCTTCCGAACAGCCACGGGCCGAAGGCGGCGGCGAGGTAGCCGAGGATTCCGGACGCCGCCGCGAACAGCGCCGCGAGCCACAGCTGCGCCGACAGCCGGTCCGTCAGCATCCGCGCCGCGCAAGGCGGGCACACGAACATCGCCACCGCCAGGATCGACCCCACCGCCTCGAAGGACGCCACCGCCGCCGCGCCCGACGCCAGCACCAGCCCGATCCCCACGAGGCGCGGCGAGAACCCGGCCGTCGCCGCGAAGCCGGGGTCGAAGGTCGCCACCCGCAACTCCTTGAAGAACAAGGCGCACAACACGGCCAGCGCCGCCGCGACGACGGCCAGGGTCGTAACCTGGCGCGGCAGGGCGGCCAGCGCGGCCGGCTCGACGGCGCCGGCCCAGCTCCCGCCGTGGCCGACCCAGAGGATCGCCTCCAGGCTGCCGAACAGCGCGTGCCGCGTGTCGAGATGCACCTCCGAGGCGCCCGTCCATTCCAGCATACAGACGCCGAGCGCGAACATGACGGTGAACACCGTCCCCATCGCCGCCCCGGACTCGACCCCGCCGCGCGTCCGCAGCACCTCGATCGCCGCCGCCGCGACGAGCGCCGCCAGCAGCGCGCCCAGCATCGTCGCCAGCGGCTCGATCCCGCCGGCGACGGCGAAGGCGCCGACGATGCCGGGCAGCACGACATGGCTGATCGCGTCGCCCATCATCGCCTGGCGGCGCAGCACCAGGAAGGTCCCGGCGAGCGAACAGGACAGGCAGGCCAGCGCCGCCGCGGCCAGCGCCGGCAGATCGACCGTCAGGAAGTCCGCGAGCGCCAGCGTCACGACGGGCCGCCGGGCGCCGGCGCGCCGTCGCGCCCGAAGCCGCGGCCGCGCCGGAGCCGCGCGACAAGGCCGCGCCGGGGCGCGAGGCAGAACGACAGCGCGCAGCCCGCCCCCGCCGCCAGCACGATGACCGCCCCCGCCGGCGCCCCCGGAACCGCCGCCGAAATCGCGCCGCCGACATAGCAGGCGAGCGCGCCCGCGAAGGCGGAAACCGCCGCCATCGGCCCGAACCGCGCGACCCAGAACCGCGCCGTCACCGGCGGGACGATTACCAGCGCGACGACCAGCACCAGCCCCGCCGTCTCCAGCCCGATCGCGACGACGGCCAGCAGCAGGCCCGTCATCGCCAGGTCGAGGCGGCGGACCGGCAGGCCGAGCGTCGCGGCGTGCGCGGCGTCGAAGCAGACGATGGCGAACTCCTTGAAGAACAGCAGCGCCACGCCGACGACGGCCAGCGCCGCCAGCGCCAGCGCCAGCGCCTCGTCCGCCGTCATCGTCGCGACCGAGCCGAGCAGGAAGCCGTCCAGCCCGGCCCGGCCGCCCGCGGGCAACGCCTGGATATGGCTCAGCAACACCGCGCCGGCCCCGTAGAACACGCTCAGCACCGTCGCGATGGCGGCGTCCCCGGAGAGCCGGGTGCGGGCCGCGATCCACCGCGCCGCCAAGACGGCGAGCGCGCCGGCGGCCGCCGCCCCGGCCGTCAGCGCCGCGACGTTCCGCCCCTCGCCCGCGAGCGCCAGCCCGGCCAGGAAGGCGAGCGCGACGCCGGGCAGCGTCGCGTGGGCGATCGCCTCCCCCAGCAGGGCCTGGCCGCGCGGCAGGACGAAGGTCCCGATCGTCCCGGCGCCGGCGCCGAGCGCGATCGCGCCCGCCATCGCCACGGCGCTGTTGTGGCCGGCGGAGAAGGCCAGGACGGAGAGGAGGTCGGCGCCCGCCGCCATGCCCGGCTCAGTCCGCCCCGGCCGCCGCCCCGGCCCCGTGGCGGGCGCGGGCCGGCCGCGCGCCGTAGGCGGCGTCGAGCGCGGCCGGGACGAACGCCTCGGCCAGCGGCCCGGCCGCCACCGCCCGGCCGTTCAGCACCAGCGCGTGCGTGAAATAGTCCGCCACGGTCGAGAGGTCGTGGTGGGAGGCGAGCACGGTCCGCCCCGCCGCCGCCTCGGCGCGCAGGATGTCCATCGCCCGGACCTCGGTCGCGGCGTCCACGCCGGCCAGCGGCTCGTCGAGCAGGTAGATGTCCGCCTCCTGGGCGAGCGCGCGGGCGATGAAGGCGCGCTGGCGCTGCCCGCCCGACAGCGCGCCGATCCGCCTGTCGGCGAGGTCGGCGAGGCCGACCCGGTCCAGCATTTCCAGCGCGCGGGCGCGGTGACGCCGCCGCACCGGGCGCAGCCAGCCGATCCGGCCGTACAGCCCCATCGCCGCGACATCGAGCGCCGAGGCCGGGAAGTCCCAGTCGACGTCGCTCCGCTGCGGCACATAGGCGATCCGCCCGGATTGCGCCCCGGCCGGGCGGCCGAACACCCGGACATGGCCCGCGAGGCGCGGCGCGAGGCCGAGGACCGCCTTCAGGAAGGTGGACTTGCCGGCCCCGTTCGGCCCGAGGACCGCCGTCAGCGTCCCGGCGCGCGCGGTGTAGTCCACGTCCCGCAGGACCGGGCCGGAATCGTAGCCGGCCGTCAGCCCGCCGACATGGAGCGGCGCGCCGGCGTCGGAGAGCGGGCCGCCCGGCCGCGCCGCCGGCCCCCGCCCCGCGCGCGCAAGGGTTTCAACCGCCATGGCCGAGCCTCCCGAGATGGCCGCGCGCCGGGGCGTCGCCGCCGAGCGCGCGGGCGACGGTCGTCGCGTTGTGGTCGATCGCGCCGATATAGGTCCCCTCGTAGGTCCCGGCGCGGCCCATCGCGTCGGAGAACAGCCGGCCGCCGAGGCGGACCTCGTGGCCGCGCGCCGCCGCCCCCTCGATCAGCGCCCGGACATGGCGGTCCGGCGCGGAGGTCTCGACGAAGACGGCCGGCGCCGCGCGCGCGACCAGCTCGGCCACCAGGCCCTCGATCCGGCGCAGCCCGGCCTCGCTCTCGGTGCTGATCCCCTGGACGCCGCGCGTCTCCAGCCCGAAGCGGCGGCCGAAATAGCCGAAGGCGTCGTGCGCCGCGACCAGCAGGCGCGCGCGTTCGGGAACGCTCGCCAGGACGCGCGCGGCATAGGCCTCGACCGCCGCCAGGCGGCGGAAATACGCCTCGGCGTTGGCGCGGAACCGGGGCGCGCCGCCGGGATCGAGGCGCGCCAGCACGCCGACGGCGCGGTCGAGCGCGGCGCGCCACAGCGCCGGGTCCATCCAGACATGCGGGTCGAACCCGCCGCCGCCGGCCGGGATCAGCCTGTCCCGCGGCAGCGCGGCGGCGAGCGCGACCACGGGCCGGTCGGCCGCCAGCCGCCCGAGCGCCTCTTCCAGCTGGACTTCCAGGTCCAGCCCGTTCCAGAACACCGCGTCGGCGCGCGCCAGCCGCGCGATGTCCGAGCGCGTGGGGCGGTACAGGTGGGGGTCCACCCCCTCCCCCATCAGGCTGGAGACCTCGGCCCGGTCGCCGGCGATGCGGCGCAGCGGCTCGGCGATCTGGGCGATGGTGGCGACGACGGCGAGCCTGGCCCCCGCCTCGGCCGCGAATCCGCACAGGGGCGCGGGAAACAGCAGGCACAGCGCCAGCGCCGCGCGGAGGAGGCGCGGCGTTCGACGGCGGGGGGCGTTTCCTGCTATGGTGACCATCCTTGCGTGGCGACCGGCCGCCGATCCGTCCTCGCGCGCCCTCCCCGGCCCCGATGGCGGGGAAGTTAGGGCGGCCGGATAAGGTTAGCCGGTGCTAACCAGTGTAGGCAAGGCTTTTTCGACGGAAGGGGCGACGGTCTTGGCCAAGCGACCCGCGGAACCCGGCGTCCCGGTCGAGGACGCGGCGGAGGACGCCAACGCGCCGGTGATCGACCTCGCCGATTCCGGCCGCCGGGCCGCGCTGTTCCAGCGCGTGCGCGACGACCACAGCGTCGAGATCGCGGAAGACTACGTGGAGCTGATCTCGGACCTGATCGAGATCCACGGCGAGGCGCGGCTGGTGGACCTCGCCTCCCATCTCGGCGTCAGCCGGCCGACGGTGAACGCGACGATCCAGCGGCTGCAAAAGGACGGATTCGTCGATTCGAAGCCCTATCGCGCGATCTTCCTCACCGGCAGGGGGCGGGAACTGGCGGACCGCTCGCGCGCGCGGCACCGCATCGTGCTCGACTTCCTGCACGCCATCGGCGTGCCGCCCGACATGGCGGAAGCCGACGCCGAGGGGCTGGAGCACCATGTGAGCGACGAGACGCTGCGCGCGCTGGAGCGCGCGACGGCCCGCCTCTCCGAAGGCTGAACGCCGCCGCCGGGCGCGCCGGCCCCGCGAAACCGCAAGGCCGGCGGGCCGGGCGCGGCCTTCCGTCAGGCCGGGGGATCGCAGGGGCGCGTGCCCATGTCGGCCGGGATCGACAGTTCGAGCAGTTCGAACTCGTCGGAGGTGGCGGTCTCGTTGTGGGGCACGCCGCCGGGGATCATCAGCACGTCGCCCGCCTCGATCCGCACCTTGTCGCCGCCGGCGAATTCGAGGTCGACCCAGCCCTTCAGCATGTGCACGACCTGGGCGTCGCAGACATGGACATGCCAGCCGGTCGGCTCCGACAGGCCCTGCTTGCCGACGGTGAACTGGGCGCGCAGCTTGCCGCCGGTCGCCTCCGTGATGCCGGTCTCGCGGTAGGACAGGAAGCTGCGCCGCCCGGCGACCTCCCGGCCCTTGCCCGCCCTGGTCAATTCGCCCGGCGACCTCCCGGCCCTTGCCCGCCCTGGTCAGCGCGTATCCCGGCCCCGCCGGGGCCTCGGTCTCGACCGCCGCCATGCTCATTTCCGCCTCCCGTTCGTTTGCCGTCCCGGCGCCGCTCGCGCGCCCGGAACCCGAACCCTACCCCCCGCCCCGCCCCGGCGCAACGCCCGCCGGGCGGCGTTGCGTTCGGTAAGATTTCGTGATTTGGGGGCCGGGCGGCGCCATGGCATCCTGTCGGGCGCGCCGCGCGCCGGCCGCGTCCCTCCAATCCGCCCGCGATCCGCCCATGCCCCGACCCGTCGCCGCCATCGTCCTCGCCGCCGGCAAGGGCGCGCGCATGAAGTCCGACACGCCGAAGGTCCTGCACAAGGTCGCCGGACGGCCGATGATCGGCCATGTCCTCGCCGCGCTGGAGCCGCTCCGGCCGGACCCTCCGGTCGTCGTCGTCGCGCCGGGCCACGAGGCGGTCGCCGAGGCGGCGCGCGCGGCGGCGCCCCGGGCCCGCATCGCCGTCCAGGCCGAGCCACGCGGCACCGGGGACGCGGTTCGCGCGGCGCTGCCGGAACTGGCGGGCTTCTCCGGCACGGTCCTGGTCGCGTTCGGCGACACGCCGCTGGCGACGACGGAGACGCTGGCCCGGCTGGCGGCGGCGCGCGAGGGGGCGGACCCGCCCGGCGTCGTCGTCCTCGGCTTCGAGGCGGACGACCCGGCGCGCTACGGCCTGGTCGAGACGGATTCCAGGGGCCGGCCGGAACGGATCGTCGAGTTCGCCGAGCGCGGCCCGCCCGGCCCGCCGCCCCATCTCTGCAACGGCGGCGCCATGGCGGCGGACGGGGCGCGGCTTGCCGGCTGGATCGCGGCGCTCCGCGCGGACAACGCCGGAGGCGAACGCTACCTCACCGACATTCTCGAAATCGCGCGCCGCGACGGCGGCCGCGCCGCGCTGGCGAAGGCGCGCCGGGAGGAACTCGTGGGCGTCGATTCGCGCGCCGGCCTGGCGCGGGCCGAGGCGCTCATGCAGCGACGCCTGCGCGCGGCGGCGATGGAGGGCGGGGCCACGCTGGTCGCGCCGGAAACCGTCTTCCTCTCGCACGACACCGAAATCGGGCGGGACACGACGGTGCATCCCCATGTCGTCTTCGGGCCGGGCGCGCGGATCGGGCCGCGCGTCGAGGTCCGCAGCTTCTCCCATATCGAGGGCGCGGTCGTGGCCGAAGGCGCGATCGTCGGCCCCCACGCGCGCCTGCGGCCGGGGGCCGAAATCGGCGCGGGCGCGCATATCGGCAATTTCGTCGAGGTCAAGGCGGCGGAGATCGGCGCGGGCGCGAAGGCGAACCACCTCGCCTATATCGGCGACGCCGGCGTCGGCGCGGGCGCGAATATCGGGGCGGGGACCATCACCTGCAACTACGACGGCGTCGCCAAGCGCCGCACCGAGATCGGGGCCGGCGCCTTCATCGGCTCGAACGTCGCGCTGGTGGCGCCTGTCGCGGTGGGCGACGGCGCCATCGTCGGCGCCGGAAGCACCGTCGCCGCGCCGGTGGAGGCCGGCGCGCTCGCCGTCGCGCGGGCGGCGGCGCGGACGGTGCCGGGCGGCGCGGCGCGGTTCCGCGCCCGGCGCGAAAAGGCCCGGCGCGCGCGCGACGACGACGACGGCGGCGGGGAGGACTGATCCCGTGTGCGGCATCGTCGGCATCGTCGGCGCGCGCCCGGTCGCCCGGGCGATGGTGGACGCGCTGAAGCGGCTGGAGTACCGCGGCTACGATTCGGCCGGCGTCGCGACGGTCTCGAACGGCGGGCTGGAGCGCCGCCGGGCCGAGGGCAAGCTGTTCAACCTCGAACGCGACCTCGACGAGCGCCCGCTGCCGGGCGAGACCGGGATCGGCCACACGCGCTGGGCGACCCACGGCCCGCCCACGGTGCGGAACGCCCATCCCCACGCGGCGGGGCGGGTCGCGGTCGTCCACAACGGCATCGTCGAGAACCACCGCGAACTGCGCGACGAACTCGAAGCCGCCGGCGCGGCGCTGGAGAGCGACACCGACACCGAGGCGGTGGCGCACCTGATGGACCGCCACCTCGCGGCCGGCCTCGCGCCGGAGGAGGCGATGCGCGAAACGGTGGCGCGCGTCACCGGCGCCTTCGCCTTCGTCGTGGCCATCGCCGGGCGGCCCGACATGCTGCTCGCCGCGCGGCGCGCCTCGCCGCTGGCCATCGGCCATGGCGAGGGGGAGATGTATATCGGCTCCGACGCGCTGGCGCTGGCCCCGCTGACCCGGCGGATCGCCTACCTGGAGGACGGCGACTGGGCGGTGGTGCGGCGCGACGGCGCGGAGGTGTTCGACGCCGCCGGCCGGCCGGTCGAGCGCCCGCCGGTCCTGACCGAGGTGTCGGGCGCGCTGATCGGCAAGGGCAACCGGCGCCACTACATGGAGAAGGAAATCCACGAACAGCCCGAAGCCGTCGGCTACACGCTGTTCCGCTACCACGACCCGTCCACCGGGTCGCTGTCCTTCCCGGAGTTCCCGTTCGACCCGGCGGCGCTGCCGAAGCTCTCCATCGTCGCGGCGGGCACCAGCTACTACGCCGGGATGGTGGCCAAGTACTGGTTCGAGGGGCTGGCCCGCCTGCCGGTCGAGGTCGATATCGCCTCCGAGTTCCGCTACCGCGACCCGGTGCTGCCCGAGGGCGGCGCGACGCTGGCGATCTCGCAGTCGGGCGAGAGCCTGGACACGCTGATGGCGCTGCGCCACGCCCGGGACGGCGGGCAGCACGCGCTCGCCCTGGTCAACGCGCCGGAAAGCGCGATCGAGCGCGAGAGCGACGCGGCGATCCGCACCCTGGCCGGGCCGGAAATCTGCGTCGCCTCGACCAAGGCGTTCACGACGCAGCTGGCGGCGCTGGCCTGCCTCGCGGTGGCCTGGGGCCGGGCGCGCGGAACGCTGGAGGAAGCGCGGGCGGCGGAAATCCTGGCGGCGCTGGCGCATCTTCCGGCCGCGATGGCGGAAGTTCTGGCCGACCAGCGGCGCTGGATCGCCTGCGCGCACGAACTGGCGCGGGCGCGCGACGCGATCTACCTCGGCCGCGGCGCCAACTACCCGATCGCGCTGGAGGGGGCGCTCAAGCTGAAGGAGCTGAGCTACATCCACGCCGAGGGCTACGCCGCCGGCGAGATGAAGCACGGCCCCATCGCGCTGCTGGAGGAGGGCGTGCCGGTCGTCATGGTGGCGCCGCGCGACAGGTGGTTCGACAAGACCGCCTCGAACATGCGCGAGGCGCTGGCGCGGGGCGGCCGGGTCGTGCTGCTGTCGGACGCGCGCGGCGCCGAGCGGCTGGGCGAGGGCGCGGCCTGGACCTTCCGCCTGCCGGAAATCGACCCGGCGGTCGCCCCGATCCTCCATGCCCTGCCGGTGCAACTGCTCGCCTACCACGCGGCGGTCGAGAAGGGCACCGACGTGGACCAGCCCCAACCTCGCAACCGGCACGGCACGGGTCGCCAAGAGCGTGACGGTGGAGTGAGGCGGCCGGCGGCCTTCGCCGGGCGAGGCTGCCCGGAGGACGCATCGTCCGGGCGCGTCATCGGGAGACAACGGTTCGGTCGTGCTCTTCCAGGGCCGCGCGCAGTTCGGCGTTGAACGGCGGCGGATCGACCAGGGCCTTCGCGACCCGGACGGCGGCCTTGCCGTCGAGAACCATCGTCTCGCCTGCTTCGCCAAGCCTCGTCCCGCGGCTTCCGGAACCGGCGGCGCTTTTCGTTTCGGGGATGGAAGCGGTGTCGGCGGTCATTGCCTCTTTCCTCGCTTTCGGACCGGCCCCGGCGGCCGCGCCACCGTCGCCGTCCTCCTATACGGGCATGGATTGTCGCGCCGCGCAACCCCTTTTGTCGCGCCGCGCCGCGTATGGGCGCGCGCGGGTTCGAGGCCGCGCGCGGGGCGCGCTTCCTTTCGCGGCCGGGGGGCGGTATGGTGCCGGCGAGCGCCGGTCCCGGCCGCGCGCCGCCCCGACCTCCGGAGACCTCCCATGAGCCTCGCCGAAAAGCTCGACGCCCGCCCCTCCCTCGCCGAGAGGCTGTCCGATCCGGCGCTGTTCCGCCAGCAGGCCTATGTGGACGGCGAATGGCGCGACGCCGCCGGCGGCGGGGTCGTGCCCGTCTCCGATCCCGCGACGGGCGAAACGGTCGGGACCGTGCCCGACATGGGCGCGGCCGACACGCGCCGCGCCATCGAGGCCGCCGACGCGGCGCTGCCCGCCTGGCGCGCGAAAACCGGCAAGGAGCGCGCCGCGATCCTGCGCCGCTGGTACGACCTCATGATGGCGAGCGCCGACGACCTGGCCGCCATCATGACGGCGGAGCAGGGCAAGCCGCTCGCCGAGGCGCGGGGCGAGATCGCCTACGGCGCCTCCTTCGTCGAGTGGTTCGCCGAGGAGGCGAAACGGACCTACGGCGACGTGATCCCGCAGCACCAGAACGGCAAGCGGATCTTGGTCATCCGCCAGCCGGTGGGCGTGGTCGCCGCGATCACGCCGTGGAACTTCCCGAACGCGATGATTACCCGCAAGGCGGCGCCGGCGCTGGCGGCGGGCTGCACGATCGTCGTGAAGCCGGCCAAGCTCACGCCGTTCTCGGCGCTGGCGATGGGCGAACTGGCGACGCGGGCCGGCATCCCGGCCGGGGTCTTCAATGTCGTCACCGGCAGGAAGTCGGGCGAGATCGGGACCGAGATGACCGAAAGCCCCATCGTCCGCAAGGTCACCTTCACCGGCTCCACCGAGATCGGCAAGGTGCTGATGCGCCAGTCGGCCAGCACGGTGAAGAAAATCTCGCTCGAACTCGGCGGCAACGCGCCGCTGATCGTCTTCGACGACGCCGACGTGGAGAAGGCCGTCGAGGGCGCCATCGCCTGCAAGTTCCGCAACGCCGGCCAGACCTGCGTCTGCGCCAACCGCATCTTCGTGCAGGACGGCATCTACGACGAGTTCGCGCGCGCGTTCGCCAGGGCCGCCGCCGCGATGAAGATGGGCGACGGCTTCGAGCCGGGCGTCGTCATCGGCCCGATGATCGAGCCGGCGGCGGTGGACAAGACGGAGGAGCATGTGCGCGACGCCGTGGCCCTGGGCGCGGCGGTGGCGAGCGGCGGGGAGCGGAGCGACCTCGGCGAACTGTTCTACCGCCCGACCGTGCTGACCGGCGCCACGCGCGACATGGCGATCTTCCGGGAGGAGACGTTCGGCCCGGTGGCGCCGCTGTTCCGCTTCAGGGACGAGGCGGAGGTCGTCGAGATGGCGAACGACACCGAATTCGGGCTGGCGTCGTACTTCTACGCCCGCGACCTCGGCCGGGTGTGGCGCGTCGCCGAGGCGCTGGAATACGGCATGGTCGCGGTCAACGAGGGCATCCTCTCGACCGAGGTGGCGCCGTTCGGCGGCGTGAAGGAGTCCGGCCTGGGGCGCGAAGGCTCCAAATACGGCATGGACGAGTACACCGAGCTGAAATACATCCTGATGGGCGGCCTCGACGGCTGACGGCCGCGGGGGCGCGAGCGGAAGGCGAGGCGGAGGCGGGCGCGATGGCCGGCGGTTACGACTACGACCTGATCGTCATCGGCGCCGGCTCCGGCGGCGTGCGCGCCGCGCGGATGGCCGGCGCCTATGGCGCGCGCGTCGCCATCGTCGAGGAAATCCGCGAGGGCGGCACCTGCGTGCTGCGCGGCTGCGTGCCGAAGAAGCTGCTGGTCTACGGCAGCCATTTCCCGGAGGAGGCCGCCGACGCGCGCGGCTACGGCTGGACGGCCGGGGACATCGCGCACGACTGGCCGGCGATGATCGCCGCCAAGAACCGCGAGCTCGACCGGCTGCACGGCGTCTATGTGCGGCTGCTGGAGAACGCCGGCGTCGAGCGCGTGCGCGGGCGCGGCGTGCTGGCCGGCCCGCATACGGTCGCGGTCGACGGGAGGCGGATGACGGCGGAGCGGATCCTGGTCGCGGTCGGCGGCTGGCCGACCATGCCGGACATTCCCGGCATCGAGTTGGCGATCGACTCGAACGACGCCCTGGAACTCCCGGAAAGGCCGGAGAAAATCGTCATCGTCGGCTCCGGCTACATCGCGGTGGAGTTCGCGGGAATCCTCGACGGTTTCGGCTCGGAGGTGGACCTCGTGTTCCGCGCCGACAAGCCGCTGCGCGGCTTCGACGAGGATGTGCGCGACACGCTCGGCGCCGAGATGGCGAAGAAGGGCGTGCGGCTCCGCCCCGGAACCCTGCCGGCGCGGATCGAGAAGGCCGGCGGCGGCGCGCGCGCCTTCCTCAACGACGGGCGGGTCGTCGAGGCGGACCGGATCATGTACGCCACCGGCCGCGCGCCCAACACGCGCGGGCTGGGGCTGGAGGAAGCGGGCGTCGCGCTCGCCCCGAACGGGGCCGTCCGGGTGGACGAATGGAGCCGGACGAGCGTTCCGGGCGTCTACGCCATCGGCGACGCGACCGACCGGCTCAACCTCACGCCGGTGGCGATCGCGGAGGGCCGCGCCTTCGCCGAGACGGTCTACAACGCCAACCCGATGTCCGCCGACCGCGAGAACGTGCCGAGCGCGGTGTTCAGCCAGCCGCCGGTCGCCTCCGTCGGCCTGCCGGAGCACGAGGCGCGCGCCCGGTACGGCGCGGTCGATGTGTACGCCGCCGGGTTCCGGCCGATGAAATACACGCTCACCGAAAACCCGGAACGCGGGATGCAGAAACTGGTGGTGGACCGGGCGAGCGGGCGCGTCGTCGGCGCGCACATGGTGGGCGTGGACGCGCCGGAGATCGTCCAGGGCTTCGCCGTCGCGGTGAAGATGGGCGCGACGAAGGCGGATTTCGACGCCACGGTCGGCATCCACCCGACGGCGGCGGAGGAGTTCGTCACCATGCGCGACCGCCGGCCGGACCCGGAAGAGGCCGCCCGGGCGGCGGAGTAACCGGCCGCGCCCCCATGACGCCATGACCCTCGCCTTCCACAACACGCTGACGCGCCGCAAGGAGGCGTTCCGGCCGCTCGATCCGGCCCTCGTGCGCATGTATGTGTGCGGGCCGACGGTGTACGACTACGCCCATATCGGCAACGCCCGGCCGGTCGTCGTTTTCGATGTGCTCTACCGGCTGCTGCGCCACCTCTATCCGCGCGTCGTCTATGTGCGCAACATCACGGACATCGACGACAAGATCAACGCCCGCGCCGCCGAGACCGGCCGGACCATCCGCGAGATCACCGAGGTCACGGCGGAGGCCTTCCGCGCGGACATGGCCGCGCTCGGCGCGCTCCCCCCGGACCGGGAGCCGCGCGCGACCGAACACGTGGCCGGCATGGTCGAAATGATCGGAACGCTGCTGGCGCGCGGCCACGCCTACGAGGCCGAGGGGCATGTGCTGTTCGACGTGCCCTCGATGCCGGATTACGGCCGTCTGTCGCGCCGGAACCGGGCCGAGCAGATCGACGGCGCGCGGGTCGAGGTCGCGCCCTACAAGCGCGACCCGGCCGATTTCGTGCTCTGGAAGCCGTCGGCGGGCGGCGAGCCGGGCTGGGACAGCCCCTGGGGGTTCGGCCGGCCGGGCTGGCACATCGAATGCTCGGCGATGAGCCGGAAGTACCTCGGCGAGACCTTCGACATCCACGCCGGCGGGATCGATCTCGTCTTCCCCCACCACGAGAACGAGATCGCCCAGTCGCGCTGCGCCCACGGGACGGCGGCGATGGCCTCGGTGTGGATGCACAACGGCTTCGTCACCGTCGAGGGCGAGAAGATGGCGAAGTCGGCCGGCAATTTCCGCACGGTGCGGGAGTTGCTGGAGCAGGGCTGGCCGGGCGAGGCGATCCGCTACGCCCTGCTGGCGGCCCATTACCGCGCCCCGCTCGACCATTCGCGGCGCGGGCTGGCGGAGGCGCGGGCGGCGCTGGACCGGCTCCATGGCGCGCTGCGCCGCGCGGGCGCGGGCGGCGGCGCGGAGCCGGCGGAGGAAGCCGGGGCGCGGCGCGCCGCCCCTTCCCCCGCCACGGTCGCGGCGCTGTCGGACGACCTCAACACGCCGCTGGCGCTCTCGCGGCTGCACGAACTGGCGAGCGCGGCGAACAAGGCCGGGGACGCCGGCGAGCGCGCCGCCCGCGCCGCCGAACTCCGCGCCTCGGCCGGCCTGGTGGGTCTCTTGCAAGGCGATCCCCACGAATGGTTCCAGCAGGCGCCCGTTGTCGAACTATCGATGCGCGCCGAGGCCGGGAAGCCTGCCGTGGGGATTACCCCTTCCGCCATCGAACCGGCCGAGATCGAACGACTGATCGCCGAGCGCGCGGCCGCCCGCAAGGCCCGCGACTTCGCCGAGGCTGACCGCATCCGCGACGACCTCGGGGCGCGCGGCGTCCTCCTCGAGGACGGCCCCGACGGCACGACCTGGCGGCGCGCGTAGCCCCAATCCGCCGAAAAACCGCCCTGACCCTTCCATAGCCCGAAGACGGGAACGGGAAGCCGCCCGCGCGGCCGGCCTCCCGCGCCCCGTAAAGCGTCGCTTGACGCTTTACGGATAACCGGGTAGGTGGAAGATGAGGATTCGGAATGTGCGCCACAAGGGGCTTCGGCGGTTGATCCGGGACGGCGACACGCGGGGCTTTCGGCGCGATGTCGCGCAAAAGCTGCTGGACATGGCCACTTTCCTGCGGAACATGCGCGACGAGGACGAGTTGTTCGCCGTGCCCTATTGGCGAGCGCACCGCCTCGCGGGCGACCGCGCGGGAGCCTGGAGCCTGCGGGCGACGGCGAATTGGCGAATAACGTTCAGGATCGACCGCGGCGCCGACGAAATCGTCGACCTCGACTACGAGGACTACCACTAGACGGGGAAATCCGTCGAACCGGCGGAAATCGTCGGCGGGAGGGGAGCATGGCGAAGAACGAAGGCGTCGAGTTGAAGAATCCCAGCCATCCCGGCGGGTTCGCGCGCAGGGAGATCGCCGAGCCCCTCGGCCTGACGGTGACCGAGGCGGCGCGCATCCTGGGCGTGACGCGCCCGGCGCTGTCGGCGCTGTTCAACGAGCGCGCGCGGCTCTCGCCCGAAATGGCGCTCAGGATCGAGAAGGCGTTCGGCGTGCGGGCGGACACGCTCCTGCGGATGCAGCTGGCGCACGACATCGCCCGGATGCGCGCGCGCGAGGACGAGATCGACGTGGCCCCCTACTGGCGCGGGATCGAGGGGCCGCCCCTGTCGTCGGACAACCCCTGGAGTCCGGCCCGGTCGGTCCCGTCCAGGTAGATCGCGCCCTGGATGGCGGCGATCTCCTCGTGCAGGCGCACGAATTCCGGGTCCATGGCCGCGCGCGGGCGCGGCTCCGGCTCGAAATGGCCGAAACGGTCCTCGCCGCGCACCAGCGTGGCGAAGTCGCGCGCCGTGCGGGTCTGGCGCGCGTCCGGCGTGATGTAGCGCAGCGCCAGCCCGACCCGCCGGCCGCCGGAACGGTTGGCGTGCGAGGCGTGCCACATGAACACATGGTGGAGCGACGCCTCCCCCGCCGCGAGTTCGACCGAGACCGCGCGGTCCTCCTCGATCGCGGCGTCGATGGTCTGGCCGCGGGTGAGGATGTTGTCCGGGTCCCAGGTGTCGCGGTGCGCCACCGTGCCGGTCCGCTGGCTGCCGGGCAGCATCCTCATGCAGCCGTTCTCCCGCGTCGCCGGGGTGAGCGCGATCCACACGGTGACGATCCGGTCGGAATCGAGGCCCCAATGGGCCGAGTCCTGGTGCCAGGAGATGAACCGCCCGTCCCCCGGCTCCTTGGGGTAGAGGTGCGAGGTCCAGACCATGATGTCGGGGCCGACCAGGCTCTCCACCATGTCGAGGATCGCCGGGTCGCGCATCGTCTCGTCGATCCACGGGAACAGCAGGTGGCACTTGTAGCGGTGCTTGCCGTTGACCGGGCCGCCGGTTCCGGCCTCGTGGGCCTCCAGTTCGCCGAGCAGCCGCGCCGCGCCCGCGGTCGAGACCGCCCGCTTCGGGAACAGCAGCCCGTCCTCGCGATAGGCGCGGACCTCCGCCGCGCTCAGGCTTCCCGCCATGGCTCCCCTCCCCTTCGTTTCCCGCCGCGCCGCCGCCGCCGCACCATGCCCCGCCCGGCCCGTTTCGGCAACACGGACGCGCCGCGCTTGACCGGCGGGGCGGGCGGGGGTAGTCCGGCGCCATGGAACGCGACGCGCGAAACGGCGGGGCGCCGGGCGGCGGCGCGGCGGGGGCCGATCCGGTCCCGGCCGTCGCCGAGGCCGACGCCGAGGGCGAGACGGCGGAAATCTACGCCGACATCCGGGCCGCGCTCGGCATCGGCGTGGTCAACCTGGTCTGGCGCCACCTGGCGACGATCGGGGGCGCGCTGCCCTGGGCGTGGCGGGCCTTGCGGCCGGTCTACGCCTCCGGCGCGGCGGCGCGCGAGGGCGCGGCGCTGTTCGACGATCTCGACCTGCCGGTCCTGCCGCCCTTCCCGCCGTCGGCGCTCCGCCTCGCGGGCGCGCCGGAGCGCGACATGGGCGCGATCGCCGCCGTCCTCGAAAGCTACAACCGGGGCAACGGGACCAACCTGGTCGCGCTCTCGGCCCTGTCGGCCGCGCCCTCGGACGCGCCGCCCGCCGCCGGACCGCCGCCGGCCGCGATCGCCACGCCGATCCCCCCGCTGCCGCCGCTCGACGGGCTGGAGCCGGATGTCCGCGCGCTTGTCATGGCGCTTTCGGAGTTCGGCGCGCGGCCCGGCGACCGGATCGTTCCGAGCCTGTACCGCCACCTCGCCCACTGGCCGGGCTTCCTCGCGCTCGCCTGGACCGCAATCGCGCCGCTCCACGCCGACGGGCGGCTGCACCGCCTGGCGGACGCCGCCCGCGAGGCCGGCCTCGCGCGGGGCGGCCGGCTCGCCGCCGAAATCGACGCCGGCCCGGCGCCGCCGGGCGCCGAGGCGGCCATCGAGGAGTTCCGCCGGAGCGCGATCGGCCGCATGGTCCCGATCGCCATGATGCTGCGCCGCGCGATCCGCTAGCGTCCGGGGCCGCGACGGCCTATCCTGCGGCGTTCCGGGACCGAACCCTCCAGCCGGGAGGCCGCGCCATGCCGCTCGACACGATCCATTCCGTCTGCCCGCACGACTGCCCCAGCACCTGCGCGCTGGAGGTGGAGCGGATCGACGACCGGACCATCGGCCGGGTGCGCGGCGCCGCCGCCAACAGCTACACCGCCGGCGTGGTCTGCGCCAAGGTCGCGCGCTACGCCGAGCGCGTGCACCACCCGGACCGGCTGACCCGGCCGCTGCTGCGGACCGGCGCGAAGGGCGAGGGCGCGTTCGCCGAAATCCCGTGGGACGAGGCTTTGGACCGGGTGGCGGACGCCTTCCGGGCCAGGGCGGCCGAACACGGCTCCGAGACCGTCTGGCCGTACTATTTCGCCGGCACGATGGGCCTGGTGCAGCGCGACGGCATCCAGCGGCTGCGCCATGTCATGCGCTATTCGCGCCAGGCGGCGAACATCTGCACCGAACTCCCGATGAACGGCTGGATCGCCGGGGCCGGCGGCCCGATGGGGCCGGACCCGCGCGAGATGGCGGAGTCGGACCTCATTATCGTGTGGGGCGGCAACCCGGTCTCGACCCAGGTCAACGCGATGACCCATATCGCGCGCGCCCGCAAGGAGCGCGGCGCCCGTCTGGTCGTCGTCGACGCCTACCGCAGCCCGACGGCCCAGGCCGCCGACGAGTTCGTCCTGCTGCGGCCGGGAACCGACGGGGCGGTCGCCTGCGCCATCCTGCACATCCTGTTCCGCGACGGCTTCGCCGACCGCGACTACATGGCGCGCCACACCGACGACTGGCGCGCGCTGGAGGCGCATGTCGCGTCGCGGACCCCGGAATGGGCCGAGGCGATCTCCGGCGTTCCGGCGGCCCGGATCGAGGCGCTGGCGCGGCGGATCGGCGAGACGGACCGGACCTATATCCGGCTCGGCTACGGCTTCGCGCGCTCGCGCAACGGGCCGGCGCAGCTTCACGCCGTCGCCTGTATCGCGGCGGCGGGCGGCAAGTTCCGCCATCGCGGCGGCGGCGCCTTCTGGTCGAACCGGATCGTCTACAAGTGGAACAAGAGCGTGATCGAGGGGACGGACGCGCTCGACCCCTCGACCCGCATCCTCGACATGTCGCGCATCGGCCCGGTGCTGACCGGCGAGGACGAGGTCGTGCGCCGGGGGCCGCCGGTCACGGCGATGCTGGTCCAGAACACCAACCCGGCGGCGGTCGCGCCCGACACCCACCGGGTGCTGCGCGGCTTCGCGCGCGAGGACCTGTTCCTCTGCGTGCACGAGCAGTTCATGACCGACACCGCGAAAATGGCCGATGTGGTGCTGCCGGCGACGACCTTCCTCGAACACGACGATGTCTACCAGGCCGGCGGGCAGATGCATGTGCAGGTCCACCGCCCGGTCATCGAACCGCTCGGCGAGGCGCGCTCGAACCACGAGGTCACGCGCGCGCTGGCCCGCCGCCTCGGCGCGGCCCATCCGGGCTTCGAGATGACGGCCTGGGAGCTGGTGGACCGCACGCTGCGCGACTCCGGCCTGCCGGGCGCGGAGGAGTTGCTGGAGAAGCGGTGGCACGATGTCTCGCCGAGCTTCGAGGACGGCCACTTCCTGAACGGCTTCCCGACGCCGAGCGGCAGGTTCCGCTTCCGCGCCGACTGGTCGGCGCTGGGGCCGCTCGGCGGCGTGCTGCCGGGCCTGCCGGACCATTGCGACGCGATCGACCGGGCGACGGCGGAGCGCCCGTTCCGCATGGTCACCTCGCCCGCGCGCAACTACCTGAACTCCAGCTTCACCGAGACGCCGACCAGCCGCGCCCGCGAGGGCCGGCCGACGGTCATGCTCCACCCCGAGGCGGCGGCGCGGCTCGGCGTTGCCGACGGGGGCCTCGCCCGGCTCGGCAACGCGCAGGGGAGCGTGCTGCTCCACGCCCGGCTGTTCGACGGCGTGCTGCCCGATGTCGTGGTGGTGGAGAGCGTCTGGCCCAACACCGCCTATGTCGAGGGCGTGGGGATCAACGCGCTGGTCAGCGCCGATCCCGGCCCGCCGAACGGCGGCGGCGTGTTCCACGACACGGCGGTCTGGGTCCGCGCCGAATAGCGCCCCTTCCCCGCGCCGGAGAACGCGGCTGGATTTCGCGGCCCCGCGCGCTACATAATGGGGCGGGCCACGGCGCGCGGAAGACGGGATGGCGGGAACGGACAGGGACGGGGAAGGGCCCGGGCGGAACGCGCCGGCGCCGCGCCCGGAGTCGGACCGGGCCGAGGTCGACGCCTTCCTCGACGCGGCGGGCCGGTCGTCCCGGCGCGATGTCGACGCCTTCCTCGGCAGGGTCCGGGCGATGGCGCCGGCGGCCGCGACGGGCAAGCCGGGCCGGCTGATCTTCGCCATGGACGCCACCGCGAGCCGGGAGCCGAGCTGGGACCGCGCCTGCCACCTGCAGGCCGAGATGTTCCGCGAGACGGACGGCCTCGGCGGGCTGGAGATCCAGCTTGCCTATTACCGCGGCTTCGGGGAGTTCCGGGCCAGCGGCTGGATGTCCGATTCGGCGCGGCTGCTGCGGGAGATGACCGGCGTGCGCTGCCTCGGCGGCCAGACCCAGATCGAGAAGCTGCTGCGCCACGCGGCCCGCGAGACCCGCGCGGAAACGGTGCGGGCGCTGGTCTTCGTCGGCGACGCCTTCGAGGAGGACATCGACGCGGTCTGCCACGCCGCCGGCGAACTCGGGATGCTCGGCGTTCCCGTCTTCTGCTTCCACGAGGGCGGCGACCCGCTGGCGCGGCGCGGGCTGGAGCAGGTCGCGCGGCTCAGCAAGGGCGCCTACTGCCCGTTCGACGCCTCCAGCGCGCGCCAGTTGCGCGAATTGCTGGGCGCGGTGGCGGTGTACGCGGCCGGCGGCCGCCGCGCGCTGGAGAACTACTCCCGGCGCAAGGGCGGCGAGGCGCTGCGCCTGACGCACCGGATCGGGAACTGAGCGCGCCGCGATGCTGCACCTGCTGGTCCTGGGCGTCTGTGTCGCCGCCGGCCTCGCCCTGCTCGGCTACTGGCTGCTGAACGCCGAGCCGGCCAAGCTGCGCCGCGCGCTGAAATGGACGCTGATCCTCGGCGGCGCCGGCGCGCTGATCGCGCTGCTGGCGCGCGGCAACCTGCATTTCCTGTGGTCGGCGGCGCTGCTCGCCCTGCCCCTGCTGCTGCGCTGGCGCGCGCTGGCCCAGCGGTTCCGCAACGCCGCCAAGACGGCGGCCGGGCCGAGTCCGGGCCAGACCTCCTCGGTGCGCGCCGCGTTCCTCGAAATGACGCTGGACCACGACACCGGCGCGATGGCCGGAAGCGTGACGCAAGGCCGCCATTCCGGCCGGCGGCTGGAGGACATGGGGCTGGAGGACCTGCTCGACCTGCTGGCCGAATGCGCCGACGACCCGCAATCGGCCCGCCTGCTGGAGAGCTATATCGACCGGGCGCACGGCGACGAGTGGCGCTCCGCCGCCGGCGGCGGCGGCGCGGCGGGCGGAGGCGGCGGCGCGGGCGCGGGGGCCGGCCCGATGACGCGCGCCCAGGCCCTGGAAATCCTCGGCCTGGAGGAGGGCGCCGGCGCGGCGGAGGTGCGCGAGGCGCATCGCCGCCTGATGCTGGCCAACCATCCGGACCGGGGCGGCTCCACCTTCCTCGCCGCGCAGATCAACCGCGCCAAGGAGGTCCTGCTGGGCGCGTCCTGAACCGCCGCGCCGGGCGGCGGTTGGCTTCGGCGCGGGGCTGTGGCATGACCCGGCGCCGGGCGCCCGCGAACCGCCGGCCCGGACGGAGGACGCCATGCGCATCGCGATGATCGGCGCCGGATACGTGGGCCTGGTGACCGGGGCGTGCTTCTCCGAGTTCGGGGCCGACGTGGTCTGCGTGGACCGGGACGCCGGGAGGATCGACCGCCTCGAACGGGGCGAGACGCCGATTTTCGAGCCGGGGCTGGACCGCCTCGTGGCCGGCAATGTGCGCGCCGGCCGCCTCGCCTTTTCGACCGGCCTCGGCGCGGCCGTCGCGGGCGCGGACGCCGTGTTCATCGCCGTCGGCACGCCGAGCCGCCGCGGCGACGGCCACGCCGACCTCTCCTATGTCCACGCCGCCGCGCGCGAGATCGCCGGCGCGCTTTCCGGCTACACCGTCGTCGTCACCAAATCGACCGTCCCGGTCGGCGCCTGCCGGGAGGTGGGAAACCTCATCCGCGGCCTGCGCCCGGACGCCGATTTCGACATGTGCTCCAACCCGGAGTTCCTGCGCGAGGGATCGGCGATCGAGGACTTCATGCGGCCGGACCGGGTGGTGATCGGCGCCGACAGCGAGCGCGCCCGCGCGGTCATGCGCGAAATCTACCGCCCGCTGTTCCTGATCGAGACGCCGATCGTTTTCACCTCGCCGGAGACCAGCGAACTCACCAAATACGCCGCCAACGCCTTCCTCGCGGCCAAGGTCACCTTCGTCAACGAGATGGCCGACCTGTGCGAGCGCGTCGGCGCGGATGTGCACGACGTGGCGAGGGGGATCGGGCTGGACCGCCGCATCGGCGGCAAGTTCCTGCACCCGGGGCCGGGCTACGGCGGCTCCTGCTTCCCGAAGGACGCGCTGGCCCTGGCCCGCACCGCGCGGGAGGCGGGCGCGCCGCTCGGCATCGTCGAGACCGTCATCGATGTGAACGAACGCCGCAAGAAGGGCATGGCCGGCCGGATCGCGGCCGCCCTCGGCGGCGACCTCGCCGGCCGGACCGTCGCCGTCCTCGGCGTCACCTTCAAGCCGAACACCGACGACATGCGCGACGCGCCGAGCCTCGACATCGTGCCCGCGCTGCAGGCCGCCGGCGCGCGGGTGCAAGCCTACGACCCCGAAGGCATGGCGGAGGCGCGCCGCCTGCTGCCCGGCGTCGAGTGGCGCGACGACGCCTACGCCGCCATGGAGGGGGCGGACGCGGTGGCGCTGCTGACGGAGTGGAACGAGTTCCGCGGGCTGGACCTGGCGCGCGCCCGCGCGCTGCTGGCCTCTCCGACGATGATCGACCTCAGGAATGTCTACAACCCCGGGGAGATGGCCGCCGCCGGCTTCCGCTACAGCTGCGTCGGCCGCCCCGGCGCGGCGGGCGGCCCCGCCGGCGGAGACGCGGGAGGCCCGGCATGAGCGCGGCGCACCGCTTCCACCCCACCTTCCTGCGCGAATACGACGCGCGCGGCGTGGTCGGCGAAACCCTGGCGGAGGACGACGCGCGCGCGCTCGGCCGCGCCTTCGGGACACGGATCGTCGAGGCCGGCGGCGCGTCCGTCGCCGTCGGGCGGGACGGGCGGCCGAGTTCGCCGGCGCTGGAGGCGGCGCTGGTCGAGGGGCTGGCGGCGACCGGGCTGGAGGTCCGCGCCATCGGCCCCTGCCCCACGCCGGCGCTCTACTACGCCGTCCATGTCCTGGAGGCGGGCGGGGGCGTCATGGTCACGGGGTCGCACAACCCGCCGGAGTACAACGGCTTCAAGACGACGCTGGGGACCGCGCCCTTTTACGGGGCCGACCTCCAGGCGCTCGGCGACCTCGCCGCTCGCGGCGCCTTCGCCTCGGGCGCGGGCCGGATAACGGCCGAGCCGGGCGTGCTCGACGCCTGGATCGCGCGCCTGACGGAGGACATCGCGTTCGGCCGGCCGCTCTCGGTCGTCTGGGACTGCGGCAACGGCGCGACGGGGCCGGCGGTCTCCCGGCTGGTCCGCGCCCTGCCGGGCCGGCACGAGGTGCTGTTCGCCGAGGTGGACGGCCGCTTTCCCAACCACCACCCGGACCCGACCCTGCCGGAGAACCTGGAGCACCTGCGCGCGGCGGTGGCGCGGAGCGGCGCCGATCTCGGCGTCGCCTTCGACGGCGACGGCGACCGGATCGGCGCGGTGGACGAGGCGGGCCGGATCGTGTGGGGCGACCGGCTCCTCGCCATCCTGGCCGAGGATGTGCTGCGCGCGCGTCCGGGCGCCACGGTGATCGCCGATGTGAAGGCGAGCCAGGCGCTGTTCGACCGGGTGGCCGAACTCGGCGGCGCGCCGCTCATGTCGCGGACCGGCCACGCGCCGATCAAGCGGCTCATGGCCGAGACCGGCGCCCCGCTGGCGGGCGAGATGAGCGGGCACATCTTCTTCGCCGACCGCTATTACGGGTTCGACGACGCGCTCTACGCCGCGCTGCGCCTGGTCGAGACCGTCGGCCGGCGGGACGAGCCGCTGTCGGCGATCGCCGCCCGGCTGCCGGAGACCGTCAGCACGCCGGAACTGCGCTTCCCCTGCCCGGAGGAGCGCAAGTTCGCCGTCGTCGAGCGGGTCAAGGCCGGGCTGGCCGGGCGGCGCGATGTCGAGGTCTCGGAAGTGGACGGGGCGCGGGTGCGCGGGGCCGACGGCTGGTGGCTGCTGCGCGCCTCGAACACGCAGGACGCGCTGGTCGCGCGCTGCGAATCGGGCGACGAGGCGGGGCTGGCGCGGCTCAAGGCGGAACTCGCCGCCGCGCTGCGCGGCGCCGGGCTGGAGCCGCCCGAACTCTGACGGCGCGGGGCGCGAGGACGCCGGCGCGGGCCGCGCGCTATCCCCGCGCCGGGGCCGCCGCCAGGTCCACATCCGGCGGCGGGACCGGCGAACAGGGCAGCCGCCGCGCCGTCAGCGCCGCGCAGGCGGCGCGCGCCTCGGCCTCGGTCAGGCCCATGACGCGGGCGCGATGGATCGTCCCGCCGTGGCGCAGCGCGCGGCCCACCGCGTCCCGCGCCCCGGCGAGGTCGCCGCGAAGATAGGCGCGGGCGATCGCGATGGCGGCGCGCGCCGGCGCGGCGCCGGAATAGACGCCGACCTGGATGCCCCAGCGCTCCGACGGCGGAAGCGGCGGCGCGACGCGCGCCGGCGCGGCGGCGGGGAGCGCCGGCGCGGCCGCGGCGCGGCGGGCGGCTGCGGCGTGGCGGGCGGCGCCGTGGCGCGGCGACACGACCGGAAGCGCCACCGCCGCCATGGCCGGCGGCGCGGCCCATGTCGTGCCGGGCCGCGGCTCCGGCAGCGGCGGCGCGCGATGCCGGGCGATCCGGCCCATGCGCGCGAAGCCGCGGTCGAGCAGCTTCATCATGTGGCGGTCGCGCCTCGGGCCGGTCTTGCCGCCGAACACCACGCCGATCAGGCGGTGCCCGCGCCGGTTGGCCGCGGCGACGAGGTTGAAGCCCGACGCCCGCGTGTAGCCGGTCTTGATCCCGTCCGTCCCGGCGTAGCGCCGCAGCAGCTTGTTGTGGTTGCGGTAAACGCGCTTGCCGTAACGGAAGCTCTTGACCCGGAAGAACTTGTAGTATTGCGGGAAATCGCGGCGGATCGCCACCGCGAGGCGGGCCATGTCGCGCGCCGTGCTTTTCTGCTTGCGGTTGGGCAGGCCGGAGGCGTTGCGGAAGACGGTGCGCGACATGCCGAGGCTCCGGGCGCGCTTCGTCATGCGCGCGGCGAAGCGCGCCTCGGTCCCGGCCATGTTCTCCGCCACCACGGCGGCGACATCGTTCGCCGAGCGCGTGACCAGCGCCAGGATCGCGTCGCGCACGCTTATGGCGCTCCCCGGCCGCAGGCCGAGGCGCGTCGGCGGCTGGCGCGCCGCCCGGCGCGAGACCTTCAGCCGCGTCCTCATCGTCCACTTGCCGCGCTCCAGCGCGTCGAACACCATGTAGAGCGTCATGATCTTGGTGAGCGAGGCCGGATAGCGGCGCGTGTCGGCGTTGCGGGCGTACAGCACCCGCCCGGTGTCGGCGTCCATGACCAGCGCGGCGTAGCGCGCCTGCGCCGGCGCGGCGCCGAACAGCGCCGCCGCGAACAGGGCGAGCGCCAGGCACGCCAGCGCCGCCCGCCGCGCCGCGCCGCCGCGCGTTTCCCGCCGAACCGTTCCCACGACCGCTTCCCCTCGCCCCGTCCGGTGGCCGGATACGGGGCCGATCTTACTTCGGGACTCAAGCCTTGTCCATAACATGTTGCCGGAGCGCGAAACTCGCCGGCGCGCGATCTCGCGGGTTCGATTGCGCGTTCGCGGAAAAAATTTTGTGCGTCGCAGCATTTTCTCCTTGATTTCCGTTCCCCAGGCTCTATTTAGAGACATACCGCATCGCGGCAAACGGGCGGCCGGCGCGCCGCCCTCCGCGGTTCCGCCGCGCGAAGGGGCGCGGCGCGCGCGAACGGACAAGGGGAGCAGGAACGATGGCCCAGAAAAAGACCGCCGACACCGATTCGGCCGCCCGGATCGAGGCCGCCATGGCCGCCGGCGCGGAAACCGTCGAGAAGACGATGACCGCCGCCCGCGAGGCGATGGAGACGATGAGCCTCGACAAGACCGTCGGCATGGCCCGCGCGCAGGCCGAAGCCGCGCGCAAGACCGTGTTCGGCAACTGCGAACAGCTCGCCGAGGCGAACAAGGCCGGCATGGAGGCGTATGCCGCCTCCCTCGACGCCATGGCCGACGGGGCCGAGGCGTTCGGCAGGGAACTCGCCGATTTCGCCGCCCGCTCCATGGCCGCGACGGCCGAGAACGGCCGCAACATGATGGCCTGCAAGACCGTGAACGAGGCGGTCGCGCTCCAGACCGAAATGGCGCGGACCGGCTTCGATTCCCTGGTCATGGAGACCGCCAAGCTGGCCGAAATCTCGCTCGGGGCCGCGAACGGGGCGATGGCCCCGATCGCCGAGCGGGCGAACCGCGCCTTCGACGGCGCCTTCGGAAAGCCCGCCGCCTGAACCGCCGTTCCCGGCGCGGAAAGGGCCCGGCCGCCCTGGCCGGGCCTTTTTGCGTTTGCGCGCCGGGCGGCGGTCTGGCACGATTTCGCCGCGCTTGCCCGCCGGGCGTCCGGCGGGGAGACGACAGGGAGGCGCGGCGCCGATCGCGGGAACGGTGGAGATGAGCGACGACGATGGCGACGGCGGCGGCCGGTCGGGAACCCATGTGGCGGTCAGGACCAGGCCGAAGACCAAAAAGCCGTCGATGTACAAGGTCATCATGCTGAACGACGACTACACGCCGATGGAGTTCGTCGTCCATGTGCTCGAACGGTTCTTCGCCAAGAACCGCGACGAGGCGACCAAGATCATGCTGCACGTGCACCAGCGCGGCGTCGGCGTCTGCGGCGTCTACACCTACGAGGTGGCGGAGACCAAGGTGACCCAGACGATGGATTTCGCCCGCCAGCACCAGCACCCGCTGCAATGCACCGTCGAAAAGGCCTGAACCCCATGCTCTCCAAGAACCTCGAGGAAGGCCTGCACCGGGCGCTGGACCACGCCAGCGAACGGCGGCACGAATTCGCCACGCTGGAGCACCTGCTCTACGCGCTCACCGAGGACAAGGACGCGGTGGCCGTGCTGCGGGCCTGCGGCGTCGAGATCGAGCGGCTGCGGGCCGACCTGCGCGGCTATATCGACCGCGACCTGACCGGCCTCGTGAACGAGCACGCGAGCGAGGCCAAGCCCACCGCCGGCTTCCAGCGGGTGGTGCAGCGCGCGGTGATCCACGTGCAGTCCTCCGGCCGCGCCGAGGTCACGGGGGCCAATGTGCTGGTCGCGCTGTTCTCCGAGCGCGAGAGCCACGCCGTGTACTTCCTCCAGGAGCAGGAGATGTCGCGCTTCGACGCGGTGAACTACATCTCCCACGGCGTCGCCAAGGCGCGCGGCCGCTCCGAGGCGCGGCGGATCGACGGCGCGGAGGAGAGCGCGAAGGCCGAGGCGGTCAACAAGAGCGGCAACGAGGCGCTGGACGCCTATTGCGTCGACCTGAACAAGAAGGCCGAATCCGGCAAGGTCGACCCCCTGATCGGCCGCGCCTTCGAGGTCGAGCGCACGATCCAGATCCTGTGCCGGCGCACCAAGAACAACCCGCTCTACGTGGGCGATCCGGGCGTCGGCAAGACCGCCATCGCCGAGGGCCTGGCCCGGCGCATCGTGGACGGCGATGTGCCGGAGGTGCTCTCCGGGGCGCGGATTTTCGCCCTCGACATGGGCGCGCTGCTGGCCGGCACGCGCTATCGCGGCGATTTCGAGGAGCGGCTCAAGGCCGTCATCTCCGAACTGGAGCGCCTTCCGGAGTCGGTCCTGTTCATCGACGAAATCCACACCGTGATCGGGGCCGGCGCGACCTCCGGCGGCGCGATGGACGCCTCGAACCTGCTGAAGCCGGCCCTGCAGTCGGGCGTGCTCAGGTGCATCGGCTCGACCACCTACAAGGAGTACCGGAACTACTTCGAGAAGGACCGGGCGCTGGTCCGCCGCTTCCAGAAGATCGACGTGAACGAGCCGTCGATCGAGGACTGCGTGAAAATCCTGCGCGGCCTGAAGCCCTATTACGAGGAGCACCACAAGGTCCGCTACACCGCCGAGGCGCTGCGGACCGCGGTGGACCTGTCGGCGCGCTACATCGGCGACCGCAAGCTGCCCGACAAGGCGATCGACGTGATCGACGAGGTGGGCGCGGCGCAGATGCTGCTGCCGCCCTCGCGCCGCAAGAAGACCGTCGGCGTGAAGGACGTGGAGGAGATCGTCGCCAAGATCGCCCGCATCCCGCCGAAAAGCGTCTCGACCGACGACAAGAACGTGCTGCGCAACCTGGAGGCGGACCTGAAGCGGGTCGTGTTCGGCCAGGACAAGGCGATCGAGGCGCTGTCCAGCGCGATCAAGCTGTCGCGCGCCGGCCTGCGCGAGCCGGAGAAGCCGATCGGCAACTACCTGTTCTCCGGCCCCACCGGCGTCGGCAAGACCGAGGTCGCGCGCCAGCTGGCGGCCGCGCTGGGGATCGAACTTATCCGCTTCGACATGTCGGAATACATGGAGCGGCACAGCGTCTCGCGGCTGATCGGCGCGCCGCCGGGCTATGTCGGCTTCGACCAGGGCGGGCTGCTGACCGATTCGGTGGACCAGCACCCCCATTGCGTGCTGCTGCTCGACGAGATCGAGAAGGCGCATCCCGACCTGTTCAACGTGCTCCTGCAGATCATGGACCACGGCAAGCTGACCGACCACAACGGCAAGCGCGTCGATTTCCGCAACGCGATCCTGATCATGACCACCAACGCCGGCGCGGCCGACATGGCCCGGGAGGCGATCGGCTTCGCGCGCTCCGAACGGGAGGGCGACGACAAGGAGGCGATCGAGCGCATGTTCACGCCGGAGTTCCGCAACCGGCTGGACGCCGTCATCGGTTTCGCCGGCCTGTCGCCGGAAATCGTCGCGCGCGTGGTCGAGAAGTTCGTCATGCAGCTGGAGGCGCAGCTGGAGGACCGCGGCGTGACCGTCGAACTGACGGACGAGGCGCGGGAGTGGCTCGCCGAAAAGGGCTACGACAAGCACTACGGCGCGCGGCCGCTCGCCCGCACGATCCAGGAGCACATCAAGAAGCCGCTCGCCGAGGAATTGCTGTTCGGCGCCCTGGCGAAGGGCGGCCTCGTGCGGGTGTCGCTGGCCGACGGCAAGCTCGCCTTCTCCTACCCGGAGGCCGAGGGCAAGGCGCGCAAGCCGGGCCGGCCGGCCGGCGCCAGGACGCCCGAACCCGTCCGGTAACCCGGCCCCGCGCCGGGCCGGTCCCGTTTCCGAAAGCGAAAGGCCCGCCGGAGCGGGCCTTTTGCATGGGCCGTCGCGCGCCGGTCAGGCGGCGGCGCGCAGCCCGGCCGGTTCGGCCGCCATGGCCAGCATCGCGGGATCGACCCGCCACGCGTCGCCGACCCGCAGGCCCACGCCGGGCCGCTCCGCGATACGGCGCATTACCTCGTCGAGCTCGATCCCGGCCATCTCGGCCGCTTCGAGCGCGGTCAAACAATAGGCTTCACGCATCCGCCCGCTCCTCCGATTTCGTGGATGTTCGCGGCGCCGCCGCGCCATGGTTGGGGCGCGCTCGCGGCGCGAGCGTGAAACGGTAAGGCGGCGCGGATTCCCAAGTCAAGAAAAACCGTGCGCCGCGGCAAAATATCGCGGCGCCTTGCCGCGGCGCAACGCCGCGCCCTCCCCGCTCCCGGCGTCACGCCTGCTTGCGGAAGGGGGAATGCCCTTCGAGATGGGACTTCTCCAGCGCCATGTGGCGGCGTTCCCGGGCCAGGAAATCCTCCACCGCCTCGCGGAAGCGGCGGTCGGGGATGTAGTGGTTGCTGTAGGTGTAGGCCGGCAGGTAGCCGCGCTGGATCTTGTGCGGCCCCTGCGCGCCGGCCTCGACGCGGGCCAGCCCGCGCTCGATGGCGAAGTCGATGGCGCGGTAGTAGCACGCCTCGAAATGCAGGAACTTGAAATCGGCGACGCAGCCCCAGTTGCGGCCGTAGAGCGCGTCCGTCCCGATCAGGTTCAGCGCCCCGGCGACCGGCTCGCCGTCGTATTCCGCGATCGCCAGCAGCACGCGGTCCGCCATGCGCTCGCCCAGCAGCGTAAAGAACTCGCGGTTGAGGTAGGCCGACCCCCATTTGCGGTCCGAGGTGTCGAGGTAGAAGCGGTGGAAGGCGTCCCAGTGGCGCGGCTCGATGTCGGCGCCGGTCAGCATCCGTATCTCGACGCCGTGCGCGGCCGCCTCGCGCCGCTCCTTGCGGATCGCCTTGCGCTTGCGGGAGGCCAGGTCGCCGAGGAAGTCGTCGAACGTCGCGTAGCCCCGGTTCTCCCAGTGGTACTGCAGGTTGCGGCGGCGCAGGAAGCCCAGCTCGCCCAGCAGCTCCCACTCGTCGCGCGGCGGGAAGTTGAGGTGGAGGGAGGAGACGCCGAGCTCCTCGGTCGCGCGGATCAGGCCGGCGGCAAGGACGGCGGAGACGCGGTCGCGGTCCGCGCCGGGCCGGACCAGCAGCTTCGGCGAGGTGACGGGCGTGAACGGCACGGCCGCCAGAAGCTTCGGGAAGTAGGTTCCGCCGGCCCGCTCGTAGGCGTCGGCCCAGCCCCAGTCGAACACGTACTCGCCGTAGGAATGGCCCTTCAGGTAAAGCGGCGCCGCGCCCGCGAGCCGGCCGTCCGGGTCCTCGTACAGCAGGTGGCGCGGCAGCCAGCCGGTGCGCGGGCGGACCGAACCCGACTCCTCCAGCGCCGACAGGAAGGCGTGGGAGAGGAAGGGGTTTTCCGGCCCCGCGCAGGCGTCCCACTCGCCGGCCGGAACCTCGCCGATCGACTCGACCAGCTTGACCGTCGCCGCGCCGTCCTCGCCGCCGTCCGGCATGGCCGGGCCTCCGCGCCGCCGGGGCGCTACCTCGTCTGGAAGACGGCCTCGACCTCGACCGCGGCGCCGAGCGGCAGGCTGGGGACGCCGACCGCCGTGCGGGCGTGGCGCCCGGCCTCGCCGAACACGCCGACCACCAGGTCCGACGCGCCGTTCGCGACCTGGGGATGCGTCGTGAAATCGTCCGTGCAGTTGACGAAAACGCCGAGCCGGACGACGCGCGCGACCCGGTCGAGGTCGCCGCCGCAGGCCGCCCTGGCGTGGGCGATCAGGTTCAGGGCGCAGGTGCGGGCGACGGCGGCGGCCGCTTCCGCGTCCATGTCGCGGCCGACCTTGCCGACGCCCTTCAACTCCCCGTTCCAGAACGGCAGCTGCCCCGACACGAAGACCAGGCCGCCGGCCTCGGCGGCCGGGACATAGTTGGCGACGGGCGCCGCCGCTTCGGGCAGTTCGATCCCGAGTTCGGCGAGGCGGGCTTCGACGGTTCCGGCCATGGGTCTGTCCTCCGTTCGGTGCGGGCGCCGCCAGCATACCCCGCCCGCCCGCCGGACCGCCAGCGCGGTTTCGCTCCCGGCGGCGCGTCCGGACGCGAAGCGGGGCGCGCCCCCGCCGGAACGCGCCCCGAGTATTCCTTACGCCAGTCGTTACGCCATCGGGAGGCTTGCGGCTCCGCGACGCGGTGGGAGGAGCCGCTTCCCGGCTCCGGCCTCCCCGAATCCGGCCCCTCGTTCCGGGACCGGGCCGCCCGTCCGGCTCGGGAGGAAAGCCCGGACGAACGACCGCTATATATTGTATATCGGGGCGCGCAAGACCGCAATAGCCTGAGCGAAATTTTTTCGACCGGCCCGCGCGCCGGCAGCCGTGGCCGCCTACAGGTCCGCGTAGACGTGGGTCTCCGCCCCCGCGCCGGGATGGGTGACCGCGCCCTTCTCGGCCGATCCCACCGTCTGGGCGTATTTCCAGATCGCGCCGGCCTGGTATTCGTGCGTCCGCGGCCGCCATGCGGCCCGGCGCGCCGCCAGCTCCTCCTCGGAGAGGTCGACGTCGATGGTCCCCGCCACGGCGTCGATGACGATCCGGTCGCCGTCGCGGAGCAGCCCGATCGGGCCGCCGACCGCCGCCTCCGGCCCGACATGGCCGACGCAGAAACCGCGCGTCGCGCCGGAGAAGCGCCCGTCGGTGATCAGCGCCACCTTGTCGCCGACGCCCTGGCCGTAAAGCGCGGCGGTGGTGGCGAGCATCTCGCGCATTCCCGGCCCGCCCTTAGGCCCCTCGTAGCGGATCACGAACACGTCGCCGGGCTTGTAGCGGCGCTGTTCGACCGCCTCGAAGGCGTCCTCCTCGCGGTCGAAGCACAGCGCCGAGCCGGCGAAGGCCAGCGTCTCCATGCCGGCGACCTTCACGATCGCGCCCTCCGGCGCCAGGTTGCCGCGCAGGCCGACGACGCCGCCGGTGGGCGTGATCGGGCGGCTCGTCGGATAGACCACGTCCTGGTCCTCCGGGAACGCCACGTCGGCGATGTTCTCGGCGATGGTCTTGCCGGTGACGGTGATGCAGTCCCCGTGCAGGTAGCCGCCGTCGAGCAGCGCCCTCATCAGGATCGGCACGCCGCCGATCTCGTACATGTCCTTGGCGACGTATTTCCCGCCGGGCTTCAGGTCCGCGATATAGGGCGTGCGCTTGAAAATCTCCGCCACGTCGTGCAGGTCGAAGTCGATGCCGCATTCGTGGGCCAGCGCGGGGAGGTGCAGGCCGGCGTTGGTGGAGCCGCCCGAAGCCGCGACGACGACGGCGGCGTTCTCGAACGCCTTGCGGGTCAGGATGTCGCGCGGGCGCAGGTTCGCCTCGATCAGCTTCATCACCGCCTTGCCGGAGGCGACGGCGTATTCGTCGCGGCTCTCGTAGGGCGCGGGCGCGCCGGCCGAGCCGGGCAGGGCCAGGCCGATCGCCTCCGAGACGCAGGCCATGGTGTTGGCGGTGAACTGCCCGCCGCAGGCCCCGGCGCTGGGACAGGCGACGCATTCGAGCTCGTGCAGGTCCTCGTCGCTCATCGTGCCGGCGGAATGGGCGCCGACGGCCTCGAACAGGCTCTGCACGGTCACGTCCTGGCCGCGGAACCGGCCCGGCAGGATCGAGCCGCCGTACATGAACACCGCCGGCACGTTGAGCCGCGCCATCGACATCATCATGCCGGGCAGCGACTTGTCGCAGCCCGCCAGCGTCACCATGCCGTCGTAGCAATGGCCGCGCATGGTGAGCTCGACCGAGTCCGCGATCACCTCGCGGCTGACCAGCGAGGACTTCATGCCGGCGTGGCCCATGGCGATGCCGTCGGTGACCGTGATGGTGGTGAACTCGCGCGGCGTGCCCTTTTCCGCCTTGACGCCGATCTTCACCGCCTGGGCCTGGCGGGAGAGCGCGATGTTGCAGGGCGCGGCCTCGTTCCACGCCGTCGCGACGCCGACCAGCGGCTGGTCGATCTCCTCCTGCGTCAGCCCCATCGCGTAGAGGTAGGAGCGGTGCGGGGCGCGCTCCGGCCCGACGGTGACGTGGCGGCTCGGCAGTCTGGACTTGTCGTAGGCGGACATGGCTCTCCCCCGGCGCGGTTGCGGATCGCGGATGCGGCCCGCCTTGTGCCATGGGCCGGGGCGGATGGCAATGCGCCGGGCGGAGGCGCGCTACGCGCCGGTCTTGTCCCCAGCTGGCGGCGGAGCCTCGGGAACCGGCGGCGCCGGCCTCGCGGCGGCGGCGGCGGGAGCGCCGGCCGGCCCGGACGGCCCGGCACGCCGCCGGGCGAGGCCGCCCTCCTCGTCTCGTCAGACGGCATAACTGCCGGCGACAACGCGATAGGCGGTTTCCGCGCATTCCTCGTTGAGTTTCTCGTCCCGCTGGACGCCGGCGGCGCCAGCCCGGCCGGTGACCTCGGTAAGGCGCTCCGCCAGCTTCCAGTTCTCCCGCGCGATCTTGGCGTCGTCGGCGCCCGGACGATCGACGGCGGCCCAAAGCTTGGCCCATTCGATCTCCAGAAAGGCGCACTCGATGTGCACGGCGTGCAACACCGCCGCCTTGCGCGCGTAGTCCGCCGCCAGGTCCCATGCGGCGATCGCCGCGACGGCCGCGCCGGCGACCAGCCGAACGGTATCGGGAAGCGCGTCCAGCGCCGCGCCGATGCCTCCGGCCGCGGCCGCGATCAACAGGAAACGGACGACGGTATGCTTGCGCCGATGCCGGTCGGCAAGCGCCTGATAGTAGTAGCCGAGTCGCGCCGCGTCGAGCATCCCCTGCCACACATCGGTTCTCGTGCGATCGGTCACCATGGCGTCCGCTCCTTGCGAAGGTTCTCGCGCAAGCCATGCTACCGTAGGGCGAACGGGATTCCAACAGTCCATCGGGCGGCCGTGAAGCCGCCCCGCCGCCCCGCCTCAGATGTCGCGCACGTCGACGACGCCGGGGAGCGACTTCACGGCGGAGCGGATGCCGGCGTCGATCCGGTAGGCTTCGGGCAGCAGCATGTCCACCTCGCGGTCCGGCGTGCGCACCACCAGCCTGACCCGGCCGCGGCCGCGCTCGCGCCCGTCCAGCACGCGCGCCAGCGTCGCCACCGGACCGGGGTCGCGCAGGTAGATTTTCAGCCCCCGCGCCGCCTTCGAGACCGCCTCTTCCAGCGCCTCGACACGGTTGGCGGCCAGGCGCGGCGCGTCGTCCTCCATCCGGGCGTCGGCCCGGACCAGCAGCGCCCGCCCGCTCTCCAGCAGCGGGCGGGCCTCGGCCAGCGTTTCGGAGAACAGCGCCACCTCGAACGCGCCGGAACGGTCGCTCAGCCGCGCGAAGGCGTATTTGCCGCCGCGCCTATTGGTCCGCGTCCGCATCCCCTCGAAGACGCCGGCGAGCGAGAGGCGGCCGCCGTCCCTCCCGGCGACGAAGGCCGCGATGTCGGCGGAGTCGACCACGCCCATCCGCTCCAGCGACGGGCCGTGCGCGTCCAGCGGATGGGCCGAGAGGTAGAAGCCGATCGCCTCGAACTCCTGGCGCAGCCGCTCCACGGCCGACCACTCGGGCGTCGGCGGCAGGACGACGCGCGGGGCCGGAACGCCGCCGTCCCCGTCGCCGCCGCCGCCGAACAGGCTGGCCTGGTCCGATCCGCGCTCCTCGGCCGCCGCGACGGCGTGGCGCAGGATACATGTCCACCCCGCCGAGCAGCTGCGCGCGGTTCTTGTGCAGCCGGTCGAAGGCGCCGGAGCGGACGAGGTTCTCCAGCATCCGCTTGCTCAGCGCGCGGCCGTCGATGCGCGCGGCGAAGTCGGACAGGTCGCGGAACGGCCCGTCGGCGCGCACCTCCTCCAGCCCGGCGACGGCCGGCCCGCCGACATTCCTGATCGCGGCCAGCGCGTAGCGGATGGCCAGCGAGCCGTCCTCGCGGGCCTCGACCCGGAAGTCGCGGCCGGACTTGTCGATGTCCGGCGGCAGCAGTTCGACGCCGAGCGCCCGCAACTCCTGGCGGAAGGCGTTCAGCTTGTCGGCGTTGCCCATCTCGTAGCACATGGAGGCCGCGAGGAACTCCACCGGGTGGTTGGCCTTCATGTAGGCGGTCTGGTAGGCGACCATCGCGTAGGCCGCCGCGTGGCTCTTGTTGAAGCCGTAGCCGGCGAAGGCGGCGATGGTCTCGAAGATCGACGACGCCCGCTCGGCCTCGACCCCGCGCTCGACGCAGCCCCTGACGAAGGTTTCGCGCTGGGCGTCCATCTCGGACTTGATCTTCTTGCCCATGGCGCGGCGCAGCAGGTCGGCGCCGCCGAGCGAGTAGCCGGCGAGGATCTGCGCCGCCTGCTGCACCTGCTCCTGGTAGATCATGATGCCGAAGGTCTCCCTCAGCACCGGCTCCAGCTTGGGGTGCATGTACTCGACGATTTCCTCGCCGTGCTTGCGCGCGATGTAGCTGGGGATGTTGGCCATCGGGCCGGGGCGGTACAGCGCCACCAGCGCCACGATGTCCTCGAAGCGGTCCGGGCGCATCCGGCGCAGCACATCCCTCATGCCCGCGCTTTCGAGCTGGAACACGCCGGTGCTGTCGGCCCGGGAGATCGTCTCGTAGGTGCGGGCGTCGTCGAGCGGGATGGCGTCGAGATCGACCCGAACGCCGCGCCGCTCCAGCAACTCCACCGTCTTGCGCAGGACCGACAGGGTCTTCAGGCCGAGGAAGTCGAACTTCACCAGGCCGGCCTGTTCGACCCATTTCATGTTGAACTGGGTCGCCGGCATGTCGGAGCGCGGGTCGCGGTAGAGCGGGGCGAGTTCGCGGAGCGGCCGGTCGCCGATCACCACGCCGGCGGCGTGGGTCGAGGCGTTGCGGTACAGCCCCTCCAGCTTGAGGCCGACGCCGAGCAGCGTCGCCACCGATTCGTCCTCGTCGCGCTGGCGGCGCAACTCCTCCTCGCCCTCGATCGCCTCGGCGAGGCCGACCGGGTTGGCCGGGTTGTTCGGCACCAGCTTGCAGATGCGGTCCACCTGCCCGTAGGGCATCTCCAGCACGCGGCCGACGTCGCGCAGCACGGCGCGGGCCTGCAGCTTGCCGAAGGTGATGATCTGCGCCACCCGGTCGTCGCCGTATTTGCGGCGCACATAGTCGATCACCTCGCCCCGGCGGTCCTGGCAGAAGTCGATGTCGAAATCGGGCATCGACACCCGTTCGGGATTGAGGAACCGCTCGAACAGCAGCCCCCAGCGCAGCGGGTCGAGATCGGTGATCGAGAGCGCCCAGGACACGACCGAGCCGGCGCCGGAGCCGCGGCCCGGCCCCACCGGGATGTCCCGCGCCTTGGCCCAGCGGATGAAGTCCGCGACGATCAGGAAATAGCCCGGAAACCCCATCTGGACGATGGTGTCGAGTTCGCTTTCGAGACGCTCGCGATAGGGCCGCGCCGCCGCCTCGCGCGCCGCCCCGTCCGCGCCGGCGTCGAAAACGCGCGTCCCCAGCCGCGCCTCCAGGCCCTCGCGGGCGAGGATGCGCAACTCGCCCGCCTCGTCGCGCCCGTCGGCGGTGGCGTAGGCGGGCAGGATCGGGTCGCGGGTCTCCGGCATGAAGGCGCAGCGCCGGGCGATCGCCAGCGTGTTGTCGGCCGCCTCCGGCAGGTCGGCGAACAGCGCGCGCATCTCTTCGGCCGACTTGAAACGGTGGTGCGGCGTGACGCGGCGGCGCCTCGGGTCGCCGACGGTCGTCGAATCGGCGATGCACATCAGCACATCGTGCGCCTCGTACATGTCCTCGCCGGCGAAATGGCAGTCGTTGGTCGCCACGAGGGGGAAGCCGTGGGCATGGGCGAGATCGACAAGCGCCGGCTCGACGCGCCGCTCCTCCTCCAGGAAATGCCGGCGCAGTTCGACATAGAGCCGGTCGCCGAACAGGCGGCCGAGTTCGAGCAGCGTCTCCCGCGCCCGGTCCTCGCGCCCCTCCAGCAGCAGCCGCGCCACCGCGCCCCGCGCGCCGCCGGTGAGCGCGATTATCCCGTCCGCGCGCCCGTCGAGGTCCGCCATCGAGACCCGCGGCTCCTCCGCGCCGTCGCCGTCGAGATAGGCCTTGCTGGCCAGGTCGAGCAGGTTGCGGTAGCCGGTCCCGGTCTGGGCGAGCAGCACCAGCCGGTCCGGCGCCGCGTGGGCGAACGCGCCGGGGCCGGCGGTCCGCGACCGCCGGGGGTCGGCCGGCCCGTCGCGGCGCACATTTAGCGCGACGCCGACGATGGGCTGCACGCCGCGCCCGGCGGCGGTCACGGCGAACTCCAGCGCCCCGAACAGGTTGCACTCGTCCGTCACGGCCACCGCCGGCATCTCGCGTTCGCGGCACAGCCCGACCAGCTCCTTCGTCTTGATCGCGCCGCGCGCCAGCGAATAGGCGGTGCGGACGGTGAGGTGGACGAAATCCGCGTGCGCCATCGCATCCTCCGGGAAAGGCGCGAAACCATGGCACGGCCGGCGCGGCGGGTCATCGGGAACATGCCGGCAACCCCGCGACATGCGGCGCCCGCGCCCGGCTTATCCACAGGACACGGTGGCCAGCCGCCCCCGGCCGGCGCGCCGCCGCTACGCCCCGGCCTCGACCAGAACGCCGTCCCTGAGCGCGACGACGCGATCCATCCGGCGCGCCAGGTCCATGTTGTGGGTGGCGACCAGCGCGGCGATGCCGGTCGCGTGGACGATGCGGCGCAGCTGGTCGAACACCTCCTCCGAGGTCCGGGGGTCGAGGTCGCCCGTCGGCTCGTCGGCGAGCAGCAGCCGGGGCACGTTGGCGAGCGCGCGCACGATGGCGACGCGCTGGCGCTCGCCGCCGGAAAGCCGGGCCGGGCGGTGGTCCACCCGGCCGGAAAGCCCGACCATGGCGAGAAGCTCCCGCGCGCGGTCCCGCGCCGCGCGGCGGCCGAGGCCGGCGATCATCTGCGGGACCATGACGTTCTCCAGCGCGGTGAACTCCGGCAGCAGGTGGTGGAACTGGTAGACGAAGCCGATCCCCTCGCGGCGGATGCGGGTGCGGTCGGCGTCCGGCAGCGGGCCGCAGTCGCGCCCGTCGAGCAGCACCTTGCCGCGCGTCGGCGGCTCCAGCAGGCCCGCCACGTGCAGCAGCGTGGACTTGCCGGAGCCGGACGGCCCGGTCAGCGCGACCATGCGGCCGCGCGCGATCCGCAGGTCGGCGCCGCGCAGCACCGCGATCTCCCCCGCCCCCTGGCGGTAGCCGCGCGCGACCCCGCGCAACTCCAGCGCGGCGGGGCCCGGCTCAGCCATGGCGCAGCGCCTCCGCCGGATCGGCCCGGGCCGCGCGCCAGGACGGGTAGATCGACGCGGCGAGCGAGAGCGCGAGCGCCATCGCCACCGTCGCCGCCACCTCCGCCGGATCGACCACCGCCGGCAGGCGCGAGAGGAAATAGATTTCGGCCGAGAAAAGCTCCGCGCCGGTGAGCGACTCCAGCCAGCGCTTGACCGTTTCGATGTTGTCGCAGAACGCCAGCCCCAGCGCCGCGCCCGCGACCGTGCCGATCGCGCCGACGCTGGCGCCGGCCATGAAGAAGACCCGCGCGATCGCGCCGCGCGTCGCGCCCATCGTCCGCATGATGGCGATGGAGCCGCGCTTGTCGTTCACCAGCATGATCATCGAGGAGACGATGTTGAAGCCGGCGACCAGCACGATCAGCGTCAGGATCAGGAACATCACGTTGCGCTCGACCTGGAGCGCGTTGAAGAAGCTCGAATTCTGGCGCTTCCAGTCGAGCGCGCGGCGCTCCGGGCCGATCGCCTCGGCGAGCGGGGCGCGGATGAGGTCCACCCGGTCCGGGTCCTCGACCACGACCTCGATGGCGTTCACCGTGTCGCCGGCCTTGAAGAACAGTTGCGCCTGGTCCAGCGGCAGGTAGACGAACGCGCTGTCGTATTCGTACATGCCCACGTCGAACAGCGCGGCCACGGAGAAGGCCCGCATCCGGGGCACGCTGCCGAAGGCGGTGGTCGCGCCGGCCGGCGAGATCAGCGTCAGCCGGTCGCCCACGCCGACGCCGAGCCGCTCCGCCAGCCGCGCGCCGACGACGGCCGACGGCTCCCCGGCGAAGCTCTCCAGCGAGCCGGCGACGATGCTGTCGGGGACGATGCGCCGCGCCGCCAGCGCCCCCGCCTCGATCCCCCGCGCCAGCGCGCCGGAGGCGACGCCGTTGGCCATCGCCATGACCTGGCCCTGCAGTTGCGGCGTGACGGCGACGACGCCGGGAATCGCGCCGATGCGCAGCGCGAGCTCCCCGTAGTCCGGGATCGGCGCCGCGCGCCCCTGCACCGTCACATGGCCGTTCAGCCCCAGGATGCGCGAGAGCAGTTCGATGCGGAAGCCGTTCATCACCGACATGACGACGATCAGCGTCGCCACGCCCAGCGCGATGCCGAGGAGGGAGAACCAGGCGATCACGGAAATGAAGCCCTCCTGCCGGCGGGAGCGAAGGTAGCGCATCGCCACCATCCGCTCGAAACCGCCGAACACGGGCGCGCTCCCCCGACCGGCCGTCAGGCGGCGGAGAAGCGGTTGGCCGCCGCTTCGGGCGACATTTCCTCGGCCGCGCCGCCGCGCCGGCTCCCGACCTCGACGACCCCGGCCCGGATCCCGCGCGGGCCGACGACGATCCGCCAGGGCAGGCCGATCAGGTCCATGTCCGCGAGCTTGGCCCCGGCGCGCTCGTCGCGGTCGTCGTACAGGACCTCGACCCCGGCGTTGGAGAGGCGGCGGTAGAGGTCGTCCGCCGCCGCGACGCAGTCCTTGTTGCCGGCCGCGATGTTCACGAGGCCGACGCGGAAGGGCGCCACCGGCTCCGGCCAGACGATCCCGCGCTCGTCGTGGCTCGCCTCGATCACGGCGCCGACCAGGCGCGAGACGCCGATCCCGTAGGACCCCATGTGGACGGCGACCCGCTCCCCGCCCGGCCCGGCGACCGTCGCGCCCATCGGCTCGGAGTATTTGGTCCCGAAATAGAAGATGTGGCCGACCTCGATGCCGCGCGTCGTCACCAGGTCCGCCGGCGCGACCGGGCAGGAGGCGGGGTCGTGCTTGTCGTCGGTCGCGGCGTAGGTGGAGAGGAACCCGTCCACGACGGGTCGCAGGTCGCCCTCCATGTCGAAATCGCTCGCCAGCACATCGACGTCCAGCCACTCGCGGTGGCAGAACACCTCGCTCTCGCCGGTCTCGGCCAGCACGACGAATTCGTGGCTGGTGTCGCCGCCGATCGGCCCGGCCTCGGCCGCCATCGGGATGGCGCGCAGGCCCATGCGCGCGTAGGTCTTCAGATACGCGATGAACATCTTGTTGTAAGACCGCATCGCGCCTTCGTAATCCAGGTCGAAGGAGTAGTTGTCCTTCATCAGGAACTCGCGCCCGCGCATGACGCCGAAGCGGGGCCGCACCTCGTCGCGGAACTTCCACTGGATGTGGTAGAGGTTGAGGGGGAGCGCGCGGTAGCTTTTGACATGGGCGCGGAAAATGTCGGCGATCAGCTCCTCGTTGGTCGGCCCGAACAGCATGTCGCGTCCGTGCCGGTCCTCGATCCGCAGCATCTCCTTGCCGTAGTCGTCGTAGCGCCCGCTCTCGCGCCACAGGTCGGCCGGCTGGATCGTCGGCATCAGCACCTCGATCGCGCCCGCCGCGTCCTGCTCCTCGCGCACGATCCGCTCGACCTTGGCCAGCGCGCGCTTGCCCAGCGGCAGCCAGGAATAGATGCCGGCGCTCGCCTGCTGGATCATGCCGGCGCGCAGCATGTAGCGGTGGGAGACGATCTGCGCCTCCCGGGGCGTGTCGCGCAGGGTCGGCGCGAAGTAGTTGGAAAGCCGCATCGCCGTCCCCGCTCCCCCGGTTCCGTCACGCGCCCCGGTCGGCCGCGATCTTGCGGTAGATGGCGGAGCAGTCCAGTTCGGCCGCGCCGTCCTCGCCGAGGAACTCGTCGAACATGGCCGAGGCCAGCGCGCCCACGCGGGCGTTCTGCCCGGCCGAGCGCGCCGCGCCCTGGGCGAGGCGCAGGTCCTTGGCCATCATCGCCGCGGTGAAGCCCGGCCGGTAGTCCCGGCTCGACGGCGCCGTCGCCACCGGCCCCGGAACCGGGCAGTAGGTCGTGATCGCCCAGCACTGGCCCGACGAGGTGGAGACGATGTCGAACAGCGTTTGCGGATCGACGCCCAGCTTCTCCCCCATCGCGAAGCTCTCGCACACCACGGCCATCGTGGAGCCGAGGATCATGTTGTTGCAGATTTTCGCCACCTGCCCGGTCCCGGCCGCGCCGGTGTGCACGATGGTCCTGCCCATCCCCTCCAGAACGGGCCGGGCGCGCGCGAACGCCCCGGCGGAGCCGCCGACCATGAAGGTGAGCGTCCCCGCCTCCGCGCCGCCGACGCCGCCGGAGACCGGCGCGTCCACCATGTCGAACCCGGCCGCCTCCGCCTGCGCCGCGACCGCGCGGGCGCTGTCCACGTCGATGGTCGAACAGTCGACCAGCAGCGCGCCGGCGGGGGCGTTGGGGATGACGGTCCCGCCGAAGACCTCGCGCACATGCCGGCCCTCGGGCAGCATCGCGACGACGGCCTCGGCCCCGGCGAGGCATTCGGCCGCGCCGCCCGCCGCCGCGCCGCCCGCCGCCCGGAACGCCGCCATCGCCGCCGTCGAGACATCGAAGCCCGAAACCTCGTGGCCGGCCGCCGTCAGGTTCCGCGCCATCGGCAGCCCCATGTTGCCGAGGCCGATGAAGGCGATGCGCGCCATGCCGCTCCTCCCCGTCGTTTCCCGTCCGCCGCGCCTATTCGATAACGAGTTCGCGCCACGGCACGGGTTCAAAATAACCCGCGACCGCCGCGTCGGAAACCTCTTCGAGGCGCGCGGGGCGCCAGCGCGGCGCCCGGTCCTTGTCCACCAGCAGCGCGCGCACGCCCTCCGGGAAGTCGTGGCCGAGCGCGAAATGCTGCGACATGCGGTACTCCATCGCCATCGCCTCGGCGAAGGTCGCGGCCCGGCCGCCCCGGCGGACCTGCTCCAGCGTGACCTTAAGGCTGGTCGGCGATTTCGTCGCCAGCGCCGCGAGGGTTTCGGCGGCGAAATCCGTGCCCTCGGCCTCGAGCCGGGCGACGATCTCCTCCATCGTGCCGGCGGAGAACATCCGGTCGATTTCGGGCCGCGCCGCCGCCACGCGCGCCCCCTCCGCCGGCGCGGGCGCCGCGAAACCGTCCAGCACCGCCGCGACGGCCGCGTTCGCGTCGCCCGAAAGGTCGGCCGCGCGCAGCGCCGCATCCAGCTCCGCCAGCCGCGCCGAGGGAACGAGATGGGTGGCGATGCCGAGCGCGAGGCAGTCCGCCGCGCCCGCCGGCGCGCCCGTCAGCGCGAGGTAGGTCCCGGTCTCGCCCGGCAGCCGGGGCAGGAACCAGGCCCCGCCGACATCGGGGAACAGGCCGATCGCCGTCTCCGGCATCCCGAAGCGGGTGCGCTCGGTCGCCACCCGGAACCGCCCGTGCACCGACAGCCCGACCCCGCCGCCCATGCACACGCGGTCGATCAGCGCGATCCAGGGTTTCGGGCTGGCGTGGATGCGGTGGTTCAGGATGTACTCCTCGTAAAAGAAGGTCCGCACCAGTTCCGGCGTCCCCTCGCCCTTGTGCGCGCGGATCGCCTCGCGGATCGCGCGCACGTCGCCGCCGGCGCAGAACGCCCGGTCGCCCGCGCCCTCGACCAGGATGGCGCGCACCGCGTCGTCGGCCAGCCATTCGTCCACTTGCCGGCGCAACTCCAGGATCATGCCGAAGGTCAGCGCGTTCAGCGTCGCCGGCCGGTTGAGCACGATCCCGCCGATCCCGTCGCGGGCCTCGAACAGGACTTCCGATCCCATGCCTCGCCCTCTCCCGCGCGTGCCCGCGCGCCGCGCTCAGCCGCGCGCCAGTTCCCGCGCGACGATGACGCGCATGATCTCGTTGGTGCCTTCGAGGATGCGGTGGACGCGCAGGTCGCGGACCAGGCGCTCCAGCGGAAAGTCCTTCAGGTAGCCGTAGCCGCCGTGGATCTGCAGCGCTTCGTCGCAGACGCGCGAGCCGAGGTCGGTCGCCAGCCGCTTGGCCATGGCGCAATGCATGGTGGCTTTCGGGTCGCCCCGGTCGAGGCTGTCGGCGGCGCGGTGGACCATCAGGCGGGCGGCGTCGAGTTCGGTCGCCATGTCGGCGAGCTTGAACTGGATGGCCTGGAACTCGCCGATCGGCCGGCCGAACTGTTGGCGCGCGCCGGCGTGGGCCATCGCCGCCTCCAGCGCCGCCCGCGCCCCGCCGACCGAGCAGGCCCCGATATTGATCCGGCCGCCGTCGAGGCCGGCCATGGCGATCCCGAACCCCTCGCCCGCCGCGCCGACCGTGTTTTCGGCCGGCACCCGGCAATCGTCGAAATGCACCATGGCGGTGTGCTGGCTGTTCCAGCCGAGCTTGCGCTCGTTGGCCCCGAAGGAGAGGCCGGGCGCGTCGCGCTCGACCAGGACGCAGGAAATCCCGCGCGGCCCCTCCGCCCCGGTGCGGCACATGACGGCGTACACATCGCTGGTCGGCCCGCCGGAGATGAACGCCTTGGCGCCGTTCAGCACGAGCGTGTCGTTGCCGTCCCATTCCGCCCTGGTCCTGAGCGAGGCGGCGTCGGAGCCGGCCCCCGGCTCGGTCAGGCAGTAGCTCGCCATCGCCTCCATCGAGGCCAGCCGCGGCAGGAAGCGGCGGCGGACCTCCTCGCTCCCGAAGCGGTCCACCATCCAGGCGACCATGTTGTGGATCGAGAGGTAGGCGGCGGTGGAGGGGCAGGCGGCGGCGAGCTCCTCGAAGACGATGGCCGCCTCGACCCGGCCGAGGCCGGAGCCGCCCATGTCCTCGCGCACACAGATCGCGGCGAGGCCGAGGGCGGCGGCCGCGCGCAATTCCCCGGCCGGGAAGACCTCCTCGGCGTCCCAGCGCGCGGCGTTGGGGGCGAAGCTGTCGGCGGCGAAGCCCCGCGCCATGTCGCGGATCGCGGCCTGCTCCTCGGTAAGCCGAAAGTCCATCGCGCCCCGCGCCCATCCGCCCGCCCCGGCGAGCGCGCGATCATAGGCCCCGCGCCCGCCGAGTCAACGCGGGGGGCGGGGGCGGCGCGGCGTACCCGTTGCTTTTGCCGCCGCGCGGCGCCAGCCTTTCCGCATGGGTTGGGAACGCGATCCCGGACGGGAGGAACTGCTTTTGCTCGACGGCGCGGTCATGGGCATCGACGCCGGGGGCGGGTTCACGGTCCGGTTCGTGGTCAAGGAGGTTCCGCCGAACCGGAACCGGCCGCACGGACTGAACTACAGCCTTACCCTCCACGGGAAGGACGGCGAACGGCTCGCCGGGCTGGACAACGCCCATGCCGTGCGCGAGCGGCGCGGCCCCGGCGGCGGAGGGCGGCGGGCCTTCGACCATCTCCACCGCCTCGACAGCAGCCGGCCGTACACGTATACGGACGCTTACACTCTGCACGCCGACTTCTGGGCCCTGGTCGAAAGCGTGCTGAGGGAGAAAGGGGGCTGGCCATGAAAACGGCGCGGGTCGGAATCATGCCCCTCGAGGACTTCAAACGGCGGTGTTTCGACATCGTGGGCGGCGCGTGCGTGCCGGAGCCGAACGAGCCGAAGCTCTGGTTTTCCTCGCGAAAGGGTTTCGAGCGGGCGCTCTCGCCCGCAAACCGGGCGCTTCTGGCGGAGATCGCGGAAACCGAGCCGGCGTCGGTCTCCGAATTGTCCAGGACGACCGGGCGCGCGAGGTCCGGCCTGTCCCGCGCGCTGGCGACGCTCGAACGCCACGGCCTGATCGGGTTCGAGGAGGGAAAGGGCGGCCGTCGCGCGCCGCGCGCCCTCTATTCCCGTGTCGAACTCTGGGCGCCGCCGCGCGAGCCGTGTCCGGACGAAGGCGCTCGCCCGGCGGACTTCCGATAGGTCCTTCCGGGAAAAACGCGCCGCGCTAACGGGCGAGGCGCCGCTCCATCGCCCGGATTTCGCGCGCGTCCGCCTCGGGCGCCGCCAGGTCGGGCGCGCGGCCCGAACGCACGCCGATCGTCACGCTGGCCGCGAAGCCGATCGGGGCCTTGCCGACGGCGTAGTCCGCGATCGTGCGTTTCGAGCAGTGCAGAAGGCGGGCGGCCGCCTCTTGCGTAAGGCCCTCGCCCGCCATCCAGGCCCGGAAATAGCTCGGGCGGAGTTCCGGCGCCCTCTGGGCCGCCGCCAGTTCCGCCAGTTGCTCCGGCCCGATCTCCAGATCGTCGTCGGGCGGCCATGCGAGGCCGTAGCCGTATTCCGCGACCCCGACCCCGGCGAACCGCTCCAGGCGCCGCAGCGGACGGAGTATCCGGTATCGGAACACGAGCGGCGCGAGGTCGATCTCCTCCTCGCGGCCGTCGTCCCAGACCACGGAGACCATGTATTCCGGCCCCGCGTACTCGACCGCGCGGACGCGGGGAATCGCGCCGGCAGCCCTGGCAAGGTCTCCCATTTCACCGCTCCCTCTCCACGATCCGTTCCCACTCGGAAAGCAGGAAATCCCGGTTCCCCTCCGCCCACCGGCGTCCGTCGGCAAGGCTCCTCGCGTCCGTCGGGCTTCCACGGAGAAGGTCGCCGGCGCGGATGTCCACGACGATCTCGCGGCCGGCCGACACGATGTGGACATGCGGCGGCCGATGGTCGTCGGCGAAGATCTGCGCCTTCCAGCCCGCGGACCTGTGGACGCTCGGCATGGATTAGAGCTTGGAGTGCGAAAACTGCACTGTCAACCCCCGAACGCCCGACTTCCGCGGGGCGGGGTCAGTCGATGAATTTCCAGTAGGTGTCCTTGCGCGTCACGTACCCGTCGCGGAAGGTCCAGAGGTCGCAGCCGAGCCAGGCGAACGGCTCCCCGCCCTCGGGCGAGCCGCGCACCGTCCATTCGGACAGCGCCTTGGTTTCGTCGAAAATCCAGTGGCGCATGTCGTCCCAGCGCATGTCGGGGATGACGGCGTAGCGGGCGCGCAGCGTCTCGCCGATCTCCGCCTTGCCGACACAGCGCCGTCCCTCCGGCGCGTCCGGCCCGCGCGCCATCAGCCAAACGCCGTCCTCCGCGAAATGCGACACGATCGCGTCCACGTCGTGGCGGTTGAAGCCGTCCTGGATTTCGTCGAGCAGTTCGATGGTGAGCCGGCGGGCCATGGCGTTGTCCTCCTTGTCGGGACCGGGAGTGTAGCGCGCCGCCGTTCCGGGGGTAAACTCGGCAATGGCCCGGCGCCCGCGCGCCGGCGCCGAAACGAACGGACGGGAGGAGAAGATGTCGAGGGACACGAATGGGCCGAGGGGCCTGCACGCCTTCTTCGCCGAACGGCCCGAGGAGGCGGCGCGACAGTTCTTCCGCCGCGAGCCGGGCATGAGCCGGCGCGGCTTTTTCGCCGGGGCCGGGCTGGCCGCGACCGGCGGGCTGGTCGGCATGGCGATCCCCTTCCACGCCAACATGCCGCGCGGGCTGGTTCCGGCCGCCTTCGCCGCCGAGGACGTCCTGGTGGGCAAGGACGGCCTCACGCTGCTGAACGACCGGCCGATCAACGCCGAGACGCCGGCGCACCTGCTCGACGACGCGATCACGCCGACGGCCCGGCACTTCGTCCGCAACAACGGCCTGCCGCCGGAGGACATCGACGCCGGGAGCTGGACGCTGACGGTGGACGGGCTGGTCGAGAACCCCGCGACCATGACCATCGCCGAGCTGCGCGCGAATTTCGAGGTCGTGACGATGGCGCTCACGATCGAGTGCGGCGGCAACGGCCGGGCCTTCTTCGACCCGCCGGCCCGGGGCAACCAGTGGACCGTCGGCGCGGTCGCGTGCTCGCGGTGGACCGGCGTGCGGCTGGCCGATGTGCTCCGCGCGGCGGGCGTGAAGGCGGGCGCCGTCTACACCGCGCATTACGGGGCCGACGCGCACCTCTCCGGCAAGCCCGGCAAGCTGGCGATCTCGCGCGGCGTGCCGATCGCCAAGGCGACGACGGACAATGTGCTGGTCGCCTTCGAGATGAACGGCGGCCCGCTCCACAAGCAGAACGGCGCGCCGCTGCGCCTGGTCGTGCCGGGCTGGCCCGGCTCGTGCTCGCAGAAATGGCTGACCCGGATCGAAATCCGCGACCGGGTGCACGACGGCCCGAAGATGACCGGCAAGGCCTACCGCGTGCCGCGCTACAAGGTCGCGCCGGGCGACAAGGTGCCGACGGAGGATTTCGAGATCATCGAGCGGATGCCGGTGAAATCGCTGGTCACCTCGCCGGCGAACGATTCCGGCGCCGGGCGCGAGGTCGAGGTGCGCGGCCACGCCTGGTCCGGCGACCGGACCGTCGCGGCGGTCGATCTGTCGATCGATTTCGGCGCCAGCTGGATGGCGGCCGAACTGGACGCGCCGGTCGATCCGGGCGCGTGGCAGAACTGGCGGCGGACGGTCTCCTTCCCCCAGGCCGGCTACTACGAGGTGTGGGCGCGCGCCACCGACGACGCCGGCGGGATGCAGCCCTTCGCCATCGACTGGAACCCGAAGGGCTATCTCAACAACACCATGCACCGGGTCGCGCTGCGCGTGGCCTGAGGCCGGGCGGAGGCGGCGGGGGCGGCGGTGCGGCGGGCCGTCCGGGCGGCGGCCGCGGCGCTGGCCGCCGCCCTCGCGCCGTTCGCGGCGGCGGCGGACACGGGGGCTCCGCTCGCCGCCGGCGATCCGGCGCGCGGCGAGAAGGCGTTCCGCAAATGCGCCGCCTGCCACACGGCCGAAAAGGGCGGCCGCCACCGGATCGGGCCGAACCTCTGGGGCGTCGTCGGCGCGCCCGCGGCCGCCCGCGACGGGTTCCGCTACTCCACGGCCATGAAGGGGTTCGGCGAAACCTGGACGCCGGAGCGGCTCGACGCCTATCTCGCGAAGCCGCGCGCGGTCGTCAGGGGGACGACCATGGCCTTCCCCGGCCTGCGGCGCGACCGCGAACGCGCCGACGTCATCGCCTTCCTGGGCCGCATGGCGGACGCCCCGGCCGGCCCCGCGCCGCCAGCGGCGGCGAAGGCGGAGGCTCGCGCGGCGCCGGAGGCGGAGGATTTCGGCGTCCTGGTCGCGGCGCCGGGCGCGTCGGAAACCTTCGCCGCCTGCGCCGCCTGCCACTCGGAGCGGCTGGTCGCCCAGCAGGGCATGACGCGGGCGCAGTGGGACGAACTGCTCGACTGGATGGTCGAGGAGCACGAGATGGAGCCGATAACCGGCGGCCCGCGCGCGACCGTCCTCGACTATCTCGCGCGGCATTACGGGCCGGACCGCCCGAACTTCCCGCTCCGGTAGGGCGGCGCGCCGGCCGGCCCTTCCGTTCGCGGCGCGGGCGTGCTCGACTGCGCGCGCCCCTTCCCCGCCCGGACCCTGGCCTTGCCCCGACTTTCGAGGATTCCCGCGCTGGCGCCGTTCCGGTCGTCCAGCTTCCGTTTCCAGTGGCCGGCCGACCTGCTGACCTCCTGGGCGTTCGAGATGGAGACGCTGATCCTCGGCTGGTACGTGCTGGTCGAGACCGACTCCGTCCTCGCGCTCACGGCGTTCGGGTCGCTGCAGTTCCTCGGCACGCTGATCGCGCCGATGCTCGGCGTGATGGGGGACCGGCTGGGCCGGCGCAACATGCTGTGCGCCATGCGGGCGACCTACGCCGTCCTGTCGGCGACGACGATGCTGCTGGCGCTGTCCGGCGCGCTGTCGCCGGTCCATGTCTTCGCCATCGCGGCGCTGTCCGGGCTGGTCCGGCCGTCGGACCTGGTGATGCGCAACGGGCTGATCGGCGACACCATGCCGCCGGCGCGGCTGACCGGCGCGATGGGCCTGTCGCGGACGACGCTGGATTCGGCGCGCATCGCCGGCGCGCTGATCGGGGCGGGGCTGTTCTCGACGCTGGGCATGGCGCCGGCCTACGCCGTCGTCACGGCCTTCTACGCCGCGAGCCTCGCGCTCACCTTCGGGGTCTCGCGGGTCCGGTCCGGGCGCGCCCGGCCGGGCGGGAACGCCCCCTCGCCCTGGGGCGACCTGCGGCGCGGCCTCGGCTATGTGTGGACCACGCCGGCGATCCTGGCGGCGATGTGGCTCGCCTTCCTGGTGAACGTGACGGTGTTCCCGATCTCGCACGGCATCCTGCCCTACGTGGCGCGGGAGGTGTACCAGGTGGACGAGAACGGGCTGAGCCACCTCGTCGCCTCCTACGCGGTGGGCGCGCTGGCGGGGTCGGTGGCGATGGCGGCGATGGCCCGGCGGCGGCGGCCCGGCCGGTTCATGCTGGTCAACATCTGGGCGATGCACCTCGCGCTGTTCGGCTTCGGCCAGATGGAGGACAAGCTGGCCGGCCAGGCCTTCCTGCTGGTGACCGGCTACGCGCAGAGCCTGTCGATGATCGCGCTGGTCGTGATCCTGCTGAACACGGCCGAGCCGAGCCGCCGGGGGCTGGTGATGGGGGTGCGGATGCTCGCGGTGTACGGGCTGCCGCTGGGCCTGCTGGCGGCCGGCGCGCTGGTCGAGCGGTTCGGCTTCCCGGCGACGGTCGCGGCCTACAGCGCGACGGGCCTCGCGGGAAGCGCCCTGGTCGCCCTGCGCTGGCGCCGCGAAATCTGGCGGGCGGAGAGCTAGGGGCGCGGGGCGAGCGCGGCGACGCCGGGCAGCGTCCGGCCCTCCAGCCATTCGAGGAAGGCGCCGCCGGCGGTCGAAACGTAGCCGAACCGCTCGACGACGCCCGCCGCCGCCAGCGCCGCCACGGTGTCGCCGCCGCCCGCGACCGAGACCAGCCGGCCCGGCCTCGGTCTCCGCCGCCACATGGCGGGCCAGCGCCGTCGTCGCGGCGTCGAAGGGCGGCGTCTCGAACGCGCCGAGCGGGCCGTTCCACACGACCGTGCGGCACTCGGCGAGCGCGGCCGCGAAGCGCGCGACGGAGGCCGGGCCGGCGTCCAGGATCATGGCGCCGGCCGGGACCTCCGCCACGGGGACCGTCCGCGTCCCGACCCCGGCGGCGAGCGCCGGCGCGACGACCGCGTCCTCCTGAAGCAGGATTTCGCAGCCCCGCGCCTCGGCCCGCGCCCCGATCGCGCGCGCCGCCTCCGCGAGGTCGCGCTCGGCCAGCGAGGCGCCGATGTCCAGCCCGCGCGCGTGCAGGAAGGTGTTCGCCATGCCGCCGCCCACGACCAGCTTGTCCGCCTTGCCGACGAGGTTGCCGAGCACGGCGAGCTTGGTGGAGACCTTGGCCCCGCCGACGATGGCGGCGAGCGGGCGCTCCGGCGCCTCCAGCGCGCGCGACAGCGCCTCCAGCTCCGCCCGCATCGCGTGGCCGGCGCAACGCGGGCAGCAGCCGCGCCAGCGCGTCGGTCGAGGCGTGGGCGCGGTGCGAGACCGGGAAGGCGTCGTTGACATAGACATCGCCGAGTTCGGCCAGCGCGGCGGCGAAGCCGGGGTCGTTCGCCTCCTCGCCCGCGTGGAAGCGCAGGTTCTCCAGCAGCGCGATCCCGCCCTCCGGCAGGCCGGCGACGGCCGCGCGCGCCGCCCCGCCGATGCAGTCCCCGGCGAAGCGGACCGGCGCGCCGCCGAGCGCCGCCGACAGCGGCCCCGCCAGCGGCGCCAGCGACATCGCGGGGTCGCGCCGCCCCCCCGGCCGGCCGAAATGCGAGAGGACCGCGACGCGCGCGCCCCGGTCCCGCAACGCGCGGAGGGTGGGGACGGCGCGTTCGATCCGCGTCGCGTCCGCGACGGCGCCGCCGCGCATCGGCGCGTTGAGGTCGAGGCGCAGCAGCACGCGCCGCCCGGCGGGATCGAGGTCGTCGAGGGTCCGGAAGGCGGCCATGGCGGCGTCCCGCGCGGTTCGAGGCGCGCGGTTTCAAGCACGCCGCCGACACGCGCGCAAGACGGTGGCGCTCCGGCGCGCTAGAATGCGGCGGCGGAGGCTGCGGCGGCCCTGGGCGGGGGCGCGGCGGCCCTGGACGCGAGGCGGAGGTTCGGGCATGGGCGGCGCGGCGGGGACCCATTACGACGCGATCGCGATCGGCGCCGGCGTCGGCGGCATCTACCAGATCAAGCGCCTGGTCGACGACGGCGCGCGCGCCCTCGTGCTGGAGGGGGCGGCGGACCTCGGCGGGACCTGGTACAACAACCGCTATCCGGGCGCCCGGTTCGATTCCGAGAGCTACACCTACGGCTATTCCTTCTCCCGCGAGGTGCTGGAGGAATGGCGCTGGCGGGAGATGTTCTCCGGCCAGCCCGAGAACCTGAAATACCTGAACTTCGTCGCCGACAAGTTCGACCTGCGCCGGCACATGCGGTTCGGCCGGCGCGTCGCCGCCGCCCGTTTCGACGAGGCGGAGGACCTCTGGCGCGTGCGGACCGACGACGGGGCCGAGGCGTCCTGCCGCTTCCTGTTCACGACGGTGGGCCTGCTGTCGGTCCCGACCCTGCCCCGCATCCCCGGCATGGAGGACTTCCGGGGGCGCTCCTTCCACACCTACCACTGGCCGCACGAGCCGCTCGACCTCTCCGACAAGCGGGTGGCGGTGATCGGCACCGGCGCCACGGGCATCCAGGTGATCGCCGAGATCGCCGACAAGGCGGGCGAACTCACCGTGTTCCAGCGCCGCCCGAACTGGAGCGCGCCGCTCAACAACAGCCGCATCTCGGAGGCCGGGATGGCCGGCATCCGCGCGCGCTACGACGAGATTTTCGCGACCTGCGCGCGCACGCCGGGCGGTTTCGAGCACGAGCCGGACCGGCGCGGCTTCCACAACGTCCCGCGCGCCGAGCGCCGCGAACTGTGGGACCGGCTCTACGACGAGCCGGGCTTCGGCATCTGGCTGCGGAACTTCCGCGAGATTTTCACCGACGAGGCGGCGAACGCCGAGTTCTCGGACTACATCGCCGAACGCATCCGCGGCCGCGTGCGCGACCCCGCCGTCGCGGAGATGCTGATCCCGCGCGACCACGGCTTCGGCGTGCAGCGCGTGCCGCTGGAGACCCGCTACCTCGAAGCCTTCAACCGCGACAATGTGCGGCTGGTGAGCCTCGCCGACGAGCCGATCCGGCGCGTGACCGAAACCGGCCTCCGCACCGCCGCCGGCGACCGCGAATTCGACGTGATCGTCTACGCGACCGGCTTCGACGCCGTGACCGGCGCCTACGACCGCATCGACATAAGGGGCGTCGGCGGCGCGCGGCTGCGCGACAAGTGGCGGACCGACATTTCCACCTTCCTCGGCATCATGGTCCACGGCTTCCCGAACATGCTGATGCCGAACGGCCCGCAGAGCGGCTCGGCCTCGACCAACTATCCCCGCGGCATCGAGGTCGGCGTGGACTGGTGCATGGACCTGCTCCGCCACATGTGGGCCAACGGGCTGACCCGCGCCGAGGCGACCGCCGCCGCCGAGGCGCGCTGGACCGGCCATGTGCGCAAGATGTACGCCCCGATGCTGATGCGAAAGGCCAAGTCCTGGTTCACCGGCTACAACTCGAATGTCGAGGGGCACGAGGAGGGCACGATCCGCCATGTCGTCTACAATGGCGGGATGCCCAAATACCGGAGCGTCATCGACGCCGTGGCGGCGGACGGCTACGAGGGGATCGCCTTCTCGCGCGGGGCCGGGCCGGAGCGCCGCGCCGCCCCGGCCGAGGCGCGCCGGAGCGCCTGAGGGCGCGGGCCGGCCCGCCCGCTTCCCCTTCCCCCGCCCCCGGAGGCCCGCATGTCCGCGACCGCGATCGACATCCTGAGGCGCGAGGTCGAGGTGCTCGCCTTCGACCAGTACGGCACGATCGTCGACATGCAGGCCGGGCTGACCGAGGCGGCGCGGCCGTTCCTCGCGGCGAAGGGCTGGACGGGCGACCCCGGCCGGTTCGTCACCTGGTGGCGGCGCGCGCATTTCGAGGATTCGATGATCGATTCGCTGGTCGATCGCGGCCACACCCCCTACCGCCGGATCGGCCAGCGGGCGGTGAGCCGGGTGATGGACCGCGCCGGGATCGCGCACACCCAAGCGGAGGTCGAGCGGCTGGTCGCGCATATCGAGACGCTGAAACCCTTTCCCGACGTGCTCGACGCGCTCGGCCGGCTGCGCGGGCGCGGCTACGGGCTGGCGATCCTGTCGAACGGCGACCGCGACATGCTGGAGGCCGCGAACCCCATATCGGCTTCGACTTCGACCTCACGATCTCGGTGCAGGAGGCGGGCGCCTTCAAGCCCGACTGGCGCACCTACGCCAAGGCGGAGGAGATTATCCGCGCCCGTTTCCCGCGCGCCGAGCGGTCCGGCGTGCTGTTCGTCGCCAACCACGCCTTCGATTGCGTCGGCGCCAGGGCCTGGGGCTTCCGCGCCGCCTTCGTGGACCGCCGCCGCCGGCCCTTCGGCCAGACGCCGCACGCGCCGGACCTCATCGTCGCCGACTTCGCCGAACTGGCGGACGCGCTGGCGGGCGGCTAGACTCGCGGCGCCGGACGGCCGCGCGGGCCGGGGCCGGCGCCCCGCGCGGAGGAAGCCATGCGCCTGCTCGTCGCCATGATGAAGCACGAGACCAACACCTTCTCCCCGGTGCCCACCGGCCTGGACCGTTTCATGGCGTGGGGCGGCCATCTCGGCGAGGAGGCCCAGCGCGCCTACAGGGGCACGGGGATGCCCTTCGCCGCCTTCCTCGACCTGGCCGAGGCGGCGGGCACGAGGTCGTCACGCCGATCGCCGCCGAGGCGATGCCGTCGGGCCGGGTCGAGGCGGCGGCCTACGAGTTCATGGCCGACCGGATCGTCGAGGCCGCGCGCGCGGGCGTGGACGCCGCCATGCTGGACCTGCACGGCGCCATGGTCGCCGAGGGGACCGACGACGGCGAGGGAACGCTGCTGGAGCGGCTGCGCGAGGCCGCGCCCGGCCTGCCCATCGCGGTCGCCTACGACCTGCACGCCAACCTCACGCAACGGATGGTGGACAACTGCACCTGCCTCGCCGGCTACAAGACCTACCCGCATATCGACATGCGCGAGACGGGGGAGCTGGCCGGCCGCGTGCTGCTCGGCGCGCTGGCCGGCGAGGTCTCGCCCGTGATGGCCTGGGGCCGCCCGCCGCTGCTCGCCCAGACCCTGCGGATGGGCCACGACGACGAGCCGATGAAGGGCCTGCTCGCGCTGGCCCGGCAGGCGGAGGCGGAGCCGGGAATCCTCGCCGCGACGGTGTTCGGCGGCTTCCCGCTGGCGGACATCCGCGACGCGGGGAGTTCGGTCTGCGTCGTCGCCGACGGCGACAGGGCGCTGGCCGAGGCGTGGCGCGACCGCCTGGTCGCGCGGATGTGGGAAAGCCGCGAATCCTTCGTCCACCGCGGCGAGCCGCTGGCGGCGGCGGTGGCGCGCGCCAGAAACATCGCCGACGGGCCGACGCTGCTGCTCGACCACGCCGACAATGTGGGTTCCGGCGGCACGCAGGACGTGATGACGGCGATCGCCGAGGTGATGCGCCAGGGCCTGGAGGACGTGGCCGTCGCCGCCGTGTACGACCCCGGCGCGGTCGCCGAGATGCAGGCGGCCGGGATCGGCGCGACGGTGACGCTGCGCCTCGGCGGCAAGACGGAGATGCCGTCCGTCGGCCTCTCCGGCGCGCCGCTGGAGGTGACGGGCCGGGTCAGGGTGCTCTCCGACGGCGAATGGATCGTGCGCGGGCCGATGTACACCGGGGTTCGCGTCTCGATGGGCCACGCGGCCGTGCTCGACACCGGCAAGGTCGAGATCGTCGTGACCTCGCGCCACCACGAGCCGTGGGACCTCGGCGTCTTCGCCTCCGTCGGGATCGACCCCCGGCGCAAGCGCTACCTGCTGCTGAAGTCGCGCATCCACTACCGCGCCGGCTTCGGCGACCTCGCCGCCCACACGATCGCGCTCGACGGCGAGGGCGTGACGACCTCGGACAACGACCTTCTGGACTTTCCGCAAGGTCCGCCGGCCGATCTACCCGCTCGACCGGATCAACGAGCCGTGACGGCGGCGGTCCGTCCGCCCGCCTCCCCGGACCGGGCCGGCGCCGCGCTCCCGGCGGACCCGGAGACGGCGGAGCGCGAGGCGTTGCGCCAGCGCTTCGCCGGCCGCCTCGTCGTCCGGCCCGAACTGACGCGCAAGCTGGTCTCGCACCGGGGAAACCGCGCGGAGCCGGGGCTGCGCTGGCTGAAATACAAGGAGGCGTTCTCCGCCGACCTGGTCCGCCGCTTCCTCGGCGCGGCGGAGGGAACGGTGCTCGATCCGTTCGCGGGCCTCGGAACCGCCCCGCTGGCCGCCGCCGGCGCGGGGCGGGACGCGATCGGCATCGAAATCCTCCCCGTCGGCGCGCGCGCCGCCCGCGCCGTCGCGCTGGTGGCGAACGGGGTCGGGGCCGAGCGGATCGCGGCCGGCCGCGACGCCCTGCTGGCCGCGCTCGACCGGTCGGGCGGCCCGCCCGAAGCCTTCCGCTTCCCCCATGTCCCGATCACCGAGCGCGCATTTCCGCCGGAGACGGAGGCGGCGCTCGCCCGCGCCCGCGCCTTCCTCGCCGGCCTCGGCGACGCGGAGCTCCGGGCCGTGCTGGACTTCGCCTGCATGAGCGCGCTGGAGGACGCGAGCTACACAAGGAAGGACGGGCAGTACCTGCGCTGGGACAACCGTTCGGGCCGCCCCCTGCGGGGCCGGATGGACAAGGGGCCGATCCCCGGCTTCGCCGAGGCGTTCGCGCGGCGAACCGCCGGGATGGTCGAGGACGCGCCGGCGCTGGCCCGGCTCTACGGCGGCGCGCGGCCGCGCTTCCGGCAAGGCTCGGCGCTGCGCGAACTGGCGCTCCTGCCGGCCGGATCGGTCGGGCTGGTCGTCACCTCCCCGCCCTACGCCAACCGCTACGACTACACCCGCACCTACGCGCTCGAACTGGCCTGGCTCGGATACGACCGGGCGGCGTTCGGCGCGCTGCGCCAGGACCTGGTGAGCGCGACGGTCGAGAACCGGGCGAAGGACCTGCCGCCGCGCGAAACCGTCGAACGCGCGCGGCGGGTCTTCGAGACGCGGGACGCGGCGCGCGAGGCGCTGGACGCGCTGGCCCGCCGCCGCGCGGAGCTGAGCAACCCGCACATCGTCCGGCTGGCCCGCAACTACATGTTCGAGATGGCGGTCGTTATCGCCGAACTGGCGCGCGTCGTCCGGCCCGGCGGGGCGGTCGTCATGGTCAACGACAATGTGCAATACCACGGCCAGGAGATACCCCTGGACCTGATCCTCTCCGACATCGCCGAGCGTTGCGGCTTCGACTGCGAAGAGATCGGCGTGCTGCCGCGCGGCAAGGGCAATTCGAGCCAGCAGATGGGCCGCTTCGGCCGGCGCGAGCTGCGCAAATGCGTCTATCGCTGGCGCCGGCGGGCGGCGCGGCGAACCCGGGCCGCGTCCGGGCCGGTGGACAGGGCCGGCGGCGGGCGCCATCGTCCCGGGAACGCGCGCCCGATACAAGGAGCCACGGCATGACCGCCCACGACCTCATCCTCGCCGGCGGCCGCGTGGTCGACGCCGCCCGCGGCCTCGACAAGATCGCCGACGTGGCCTTCGCCGGCGGCAAGGTCGCGGCCGTCGGGCCGGACCTGCCGCGCGACGGGGCGGCGGAGGTTCGCGACGTGTCGGGCAAGCTGGTCGCGCCCGGCCTGATCGACCTGCACACGCATGTCTACTGGGGCGGGGCCTCCATCGGCGTCGATCCGACCGACTACGCAAGGCGCTGCGGGACGACGACGATGATCGACGCCGGGTCCGCCGGCGCCGGCAACTTCGCCGGCTTCCGCGCCCATGTGATCGAGCGGTGCGAGCCGCGCGTCCTCGCCTATCTCAACATCTCCTTCGCGGGCATTTTCGCGTTCAGCGACGAGGTGATGGTGGGCGAGTGCGAGGATGTGCGCCTGCTGCACCCGCGCGCCTGCCTCCATGTGGCGGAGATGCACCGGGACATCCTGACCGGCGTCAAGGTGCGGGTCGGGCTGCGGGCGAGCGGGGCGTCGGGCCACGCGCCGCTCGACATCGCGCTCGAAGTCGCGGAGGAGGCCGGGATGCCGGTGATGTGCCATCTCGACTGGCCGCCGCCGAGCCGCATGGAGACGATCTCGCGCCTGCGCCCCGGCGATGTGCTGACGCACTGCTTCCGTCCCTTCCCGGCCTCGCCGGCGCGGCCGGACGGGCAGGTGCGCGAGGAAATCCTCGCCGCCCGCGAGCGCGGCGTGCTGTTCGACATCGGCCACGGCATGGGGTCGTTCGGCTTCGCCACCGCCGAGGCGATGCTGGAGGCCGGCTTCCTGCCCGACGCGATCTCCAGCGACGTCCACTCGCTGAGCATCCGGGGGCCGGCCTACGACCAGCTGGTGACGCTCTCGAAGTTCCTGCATCTCGGCGTCGCGGTTCCCGACATTATCGCCGCCAGCACAGCCGGGCCGGCCCGCGCCATCCGCCGCCCGGAACTGGGCACGCTCGCCCCCGGCGGCGTCGGCGACGCGACGGTGCTGGAGATCGTCGAGGAGAGCGTGGCGCTTACGGACGCGCTCGGCGAGACACGCCTGGCCGACCGCCGCTTCGCGCTCGCCGGCGCCGTGCTGGCCGGCAAGTGGTGGACCGGCCCGCCGGGCGCGTGAGCGGGCGCGCCGGCGGCGCCGTCAGCCGCCGGAGCGGCCGCGAACGAGTTCGATAAGCGTGTCGAGGTCGCGCTGGATCTTGTCCATTTTCCGCGCGTTCTCCTCGGCTCTTTGCGCGTTCTCCTCGGCCCTCCGCACATTCTCCGCGACCCTTTGCGCGTTCTCCTCGGCCCTCAGCACATTCTCCGCGACCCTTTGCGCGTTCTCCTCGGCCCTCCGCGCGTTCTCCTCGGCCGTCTTCTTCGCGTCCTCCGCCTCGATGCTCGCCTCGATCGCCTGCCGGATCGAGGCGGACGCGGCCTGCACACCGCCGTCGAAACGGTCGCCGCCGAAGGCGAGTACCCCCAGCAATCCGCCGAAAATCGTCGCGGTCGCGGCCGCGATCATGCCGGCCATCGACCAGTTGGACGGCATCCGGTCCAGCCTGGCCAGAATCTCCGCGAAGCGCGCGTCGTTCTGGGCGCGGGTGGCCTCGGCCTTCGCATCGACATACGCCCGGTCCGCGATCCAGCGCTCTTCGGGCCCGGCGGCCTCGCGCGGTTCGGCGCCGCCTTGCGGGCGTTCCCGCGGCGCGGGGCCTCCATGGTCTTGCGCCAGATCGGACATCGCTCCTCGCACTCGGCGCCGACGGCTTCCCCGCCGCCACCGCTTCCGGTTCGCGAAGACAGGCTAGAGGACATTCGCCCGCCCGTCAAACCGGCCGGCAGGTTCGCTACGCGAACGGGTCCTCCACCCTCGGCCAGTAGGGCGCCGCGAACTTGCGGTAGGGGATGGAGGCGAAGTCCGGCGGGATGGCGCCGGGGCAGGAGACGTAGAGTATCTCCGAGGCGATCGGCGCGAAGCCGGCGTGGAAATGCTGCGTCGATTTCACGATGACGATCCGCTTCGCCGCCGGGTCCAGGCCCAGCCCCGCGAAGCCGTCCGGGTGGAACACCTGCGTGCGCACATCGTTCAGCACGATGTCGAGGCCGTTCGCGGCGCGGACCCAGGCCGCGTCGCCCATCCGGTTGCGGGTGGCGCCGAAGGTCTGCCCGGCGTTCTCGACGATCCGGCGCACCTCGACCTCCAGGTCCACCGGCCGCCCGGAGGCCGGCCCGCACTTGCCGCCGATCCTGAGCGCCAGCCGCGCCCCCTCCCCGGCTTCCTTGCAGAAGCGCACCGCCACCGGGTCCCAGTAATAGCCGGTGAGCACATCGGGGACGCCGCGCGCGACGACCGCCTCCAGCAGGTGCGTGGCGTCCGAGGGCGCGCCGCCGCCGGCGTTGTCGGCGATGTCGGCGAGCACCACCGGGCCAGCGGGCGCCGCGAGCGCGCGGTCGAGCGCCTCTTCGGCGCCGATCCCGGCCGCCGCCGCCTCGCGCCTCGTTTCCCAGACGCGGCGGCCGATCCGCCGCGCGGCGGCGGCGGCGATCTCCGGGTCGCCGTCGGCGACGACCAGCGCCCTGGCGCTGGCGTCCGGCACGTCGCCCCAGGGAAAGCCGTGCGCGAAGGAGACGGACAGCACGCCGTCCCGCCCCTCCATCGCCTTCATCTCCGCGACGATTGACCTGGCCGGCTCCTGCGTGGTGCGCCACATGTTGACCATCCGGCAATCGTGCACGGCCATGACGGGCCGCGCCTCGCCCCGGCGCGCGGCGTCGCAGATCGCGAACAGTTCGCGCGCCCGCTCCCCGCCGTCGATATGCGGGTACTCCTTGAAGGTCACGATGGCGTCGGCGTTCGCCAGCATCCTCGGCGTCACGCTGCAGTGCAGGTCGAGTTCGGCGCCGATCACGGCGTCCGGCCCGGCGACGGCGCGGACGCGCTCCAGCAGGTCGCCCTCGCAATCGTCGTAGCCGTCGGCGATCATCGCGCCGTGCATCGCCAGCAGCACGATGTCCACCGGAGCCGCCGCCGCGAGGTCGGCGAGGATTTCGTCGCGGAAGCCCTCGTAAACGGCGCGGACGGTCGGCCCGCCGGGCTGCGCGAAGGCGGCGAGGCTTTCGACCGCAACGCCTTGGCGCTCCTCCGTCATGGCGCGCCAGACATGCAGCGGCTCGCTGAACAGCGACGGCGGATGGCGCGTCGCGTCGCCGTGGAACAGCATGGTCTCGGCGAAGGTCCGGTGGCCGGTGGGAATCGGCGCGAAGGAGTTCGACTCGGTGCCGAGGCAGGCGATGAAGACGCGCATGGGCTTGTTCTCCTCGTTCGGCGGGCGGGCGCGCCCCGCGCTCAGGGCCGCATCCCGAAGGCGCGCGGCCCCGGTTCGCGCAGGGGCGCGGCGGTGTTGGCGAAATCGCACAGCAGGCGGCGCGTGTCGCGCGGATCGACGATCTCCTCGATCCAGAAGGTTTCGGCCGAGCGGAAGGGCGAGCGCAGCTTGTTCAGCCGCTCCTCGATCTCCGCCAGCCTGGCCGCCGGGTCGGGCGCGGCGTCGATCTCGGCCCGGTAGGCGGCCTCGATCCCGCCCTCCAGCGGCAGCGATCCCCACCGCCCGGAAGGCCAGGCGTAGCGCGTGCAGTAGCGCCCGCCATTGCGGTGCGCCGCCCCGGCGACGCCGAAGGCGTTGCGCACGATCACGGCGCACCACGGCGTCGTGGTCTGCCACATCGCGCTCATCGCGCGCACGCCTTCCTTGATCGTGCCGGCGCGTTCGGACTCGACGCCGATATGGAAGCCCGGGCAATCGACCAGGTAGACCACGGGCAGGTGGAAGGTCTCCGCCAGGTCCACGAACTTCGTCACCTTCTTGCAGGTCGCCGCCGTCCAGCAGCCGCCGTAGGAGTAGGGGTCGCTCGCCATGACGGCGACGGGCCAGCCGTCCAGCCGCGCGAAGCCGGTGGCGACCGACCGGCCGTAGGACCGGCCCATCTCGAAGAACGACCCCGCGTCGGCCACCGCCTCGACGATGGGGCGCATCCTGTACACCTTGCGGATGTCGCGCGGCACCGCGCCGATCAGCCATTCGACCCGGCGGTCCGGGTCGTCGTCCGTCGGGCCGCGCGGCGGCAGTCCGTGAACCGAGTCCGGCAGGTAGGAGAGGAAGCGGCGCGCGCATTCGAACGCCTCCTCCTCGGTGTCGACCGCGTGGTCCACCGCGCCGGCCTTCAGCTGGATTTCGTAGCCGCCGAGTTCGTTCTTCGAGAGGTCGCGGCCGGTGCGCGCCACCACCGGCGGGCCGGCGACGAACAGCGCGGAGGTGTCCTTCACCATGACGGAGTAGTGCGACGCCGCGAGATGCGCCGCCCCCAGCCCCGCCACCGAGCCGAGGCCGAGGGCGACGCGCGGCACCGTGGCCATGTTCTCGACCACCAGCTCCCAGCCGGAAACGCCGGGCACGTTGGCGCGGCCCGTGGTCTCGATCGTCTTCACCGAACCGCCGCCGCCCGACCCCTCCACCATGCGGATCAGCGGCAGGCGGAGCGCGTTCGCCATCTCCTCGCACTGGTTGTGCTTCTCCTTGATGGTGGCGTCGGCCGAGCCGCCGCGCACGGTGAAATCGTCGCCGCCGACGACGACCGGCCGGCCGTTGGCGCGCGCGCGGCCGAACACGAAGTTCGACGGCGTGAACCCGCGCAGGTCGTTGTTGCCGTCGTACTCCGCCATGCCGGCGATCTTGCCGCTCTCGTGGAAGCTGCCGGGATCGGCGAGGCGCGCGATCCGCTCGCGCACGGTGAGGCGGCCGCCGTCCCTCTGGCGCTTGACGCGCTCGGGCCCGCCGAGCTCCTCGGCGAAGGCCTCGCGGCGGCGCAGCTCCTCGAGTTCGCGTTCCCAGGACAAGGCCCGTCCTCCCCGTCGCGGCGGCGTTCCGCCGGGCCGCGCGAGTTTACCCGCCGCCGCGCCGGGCGCCAGCCTCGCGGCCCGGCCGGGCGGCGCATATCGCGGATGGGGTCGCGCGCGCGGGGCGCCTTGGCGGGCGGCGCGAACCGGGCTACATGGACGCCCGGCGCGCGGGACGGGCCGGCGCGGCGCGGCGGAGGAGGGCGTCCATGGCCGAGACGAAGGTGCTGAGCGAGGTCACGGGCACGGCGTGGCGGATCCTGGTCGCCGAGGGCCAGCGGGTCGAGCGCGACGAGGAGCTGATGATCGCCGAGGCGATGAAGATGGAAATCCCCCTCGCCGCCCCCGCCGCCGGCACGGTCAAGCGCGTCCTCGTCGCGGAAGGCGCCGCGATCGAGGAGGACCAGCCGGTCTTCGTGCTGGAGACGTGAGGGGGATCGCCGTTTCCGATACGCGGAACTGTATAACACGCCCCCGAAAATATATCGTCGCGTATTTTCCGTTGACGACGGTTCGCCCCGCCGATACGGTTCCGCGTATCGAACCGGGCGAACGATACGGGAAAGGCTATCGCCATGGCGGTCGCGACGGAGCATCTGGCGGCCGCGCTGAAATCGGCGCGGCGGGCGGCGGGCCTGAGCCAGCGGGCGCTCGGCGCGCGCACCGGCCTGCCCCAGGGCCATGTCTCGCGGATCGAGGCGGGCGCGGTCGATCCCCGCCTGACCAGCTTCGTCGAACTCGCCCGCGCGCTCGGCCTGGAGCCGGTGCTGGTTCCCCGCGCGCGGCTGACGGCCGTCCGCGCCGTCCTGCGCGGCGCCCGCGGCCCGGCCGCCCCCCGCCCGGCCCACGCGCTCGACGACGAGGACGACGGGACGGGGACGGGGACGGGGAAGATGGCTGACGCCGAAATCCTCGATGTCGCCCGCGAAACCGTCCGCGCCATCGAGGCCCACGCCGAAACCGTCCCCCTCGCGCGGGCCGGGGGGTGACGGGGGCGTCAACTCCGGGTCGCATCGATGAAGTCGGCGAGGTCCTCCAGACGGTGGCTCCAGAAGAGGGCCAGGCCCTCGGCCTGCGCCGTTTCCAGGTTCCTGGGGTTGAAGACGCCGCTTATCGCCGCGGCCGGGACCGTCTGGCGCCTTCCGAACCCGGCGAGCCAAGCGCGCGCCTTGCCGGCGGCCTCGTGGTTTATCCGCTTGAACGAATTCACGGCGCTGTTCGACGCCTTGCACTCCAGCGGCATGGCGCGTCGGTCGTGCAGCCGGACAACGAGGTCGGCGCGGCTGTCGCCGAACTTGCTTTCGCCGCAAAACTCCCCCGGCGCGGGCGCGGCGTCGAGCAGCGCGATCTCCCGGGGCGGAACCTCGACGAAGCCGATCTCGCGCAATCGGGCCTTGACGGTTTCCTCCTGCTCCTTCTTCGCGTCGGCGCGCCGCGAGGTTTCGACCTTGCGCGCGGCCGCCAGCACGGCCGACGCCGCCACGGCCCGGTCGCGCTCGCGCTCGGTCGGTTCGCGTCCCTCGCCGATCCACGGGAAACGGCGCGGATCGACGATATGCAGAACCGTGTCGCGAACGCGGCGCGCCCCGTCGGCGTCCCGGCGCAGGGCGGCGGCGGAAAGCGTCGTCTCGGCCAGCGTCTTCAGGTCGTCTTCCGAGATGGGCGGCGCCGCCAGGTATCGGAACGCGACGCGCGCCTCGCGGTCGCCGACCAGATCCGCGATGTCCGCCGGGTCGACCGCTTCCCGCGTCAGGGCCGGCAACCGGTCGATGACGGCGGCGAACACCGGGGCGAACTCGTCGAAGAACCGCGCATAGAGTTCCAGCGGTTCATCGAGGCGGCGCCGGCGAAAACGCTCCCTGGCCTTCGCGGCGTCCCGCGCCAGTTCGTCCGGCGTCCACTTTCGGGGTTCGTTCATGAAGCTCCTCCAACGGGGGAACCGGAACGCGCTCGAGTTCGCCGGGTTCGAACTTGACGAGGCCGCCCGCGTAGACGCGGCCCGCCGACAGGCCGACATTGCCGTCGAGCCAGTCCCGGAGCGCGTCGAGCGCCGCGTCCGGCAGCGCCTCGCGCGGATAGAGGCCGTGGGCGATATTGAGATGGCGCGCGCCGCAACGGTTCCGGACGAAGGCCGGCGGACGGCGCGCCATGTAGGTGCACAGGATCGGCGCCGGCGCCCGCAGGCCGACGGCCCACCACGCGCGCCGGTGGCGCGCCACGTAGGAGGAGTCGGCCCCCATCGTCCGCGCCCACGCGAGGAACCGCTCGATCCATCGGCGCTCCTCCCCGTCGAACCCGTCGAGGTCGGCCGGGAGGTCGACCACGCGCCGCAGGTCGCGGTCGCGCCGCAGGACGGGGGCGGCCGCGATCAGCTCGCGCGCCCGGGTGACCGCGGGCGCGAGGACGGAGTCCGGCAAAGGCCCGGTTCGCGGCCCCGCGATCCACACGGCGTTGCGGCCGGTGACCTGGCCGCGATGGACGCGGCACAACTCGCCGAGTTCGACATGGCCGCGCGGCGGGCGCGCCCTAGGCCGCAGGAACGGCGACCACCGGCGCGCCCCGGCGAGGCGGGGCCGCGCGACCGGCCGGCCGGCCGAGAGCGAGCCGAGTTCGGAAAGCGCCTCGACCGCGCGGAACCGCATCCCCCGGCCGGCGCCGCCGACGCGGAAGCAGGCGATCGCCCCGGTCGTCGCCGTCCCCGCGAACGGCATCGCTCCGGGCGCGATCCGGTGCACCGCCGTCCCGCCGAGGCCGTCGGCCAGCAGCTTCCGCGCGGCGTCCCCGTAGCCCGTGTCGAGCCACTCCGACGAGGTGACGAACGCGCCGTAATCGCCGGGCCGGGCGAGCGCCCGCGTCTTGAAGAAGAAATGGATGTGCAATCCGGCGAGCTTGCTGGCCGCGATCCCCGACGCGGCGGCGGTCTCCGCGAACCAGGCCTTCCATCGCGGCGAAATGCCGTGATGGCGGACATAGGGCGGGTTGCCGACGAACAGGGTCGCGCCCTCGACCGGAGGCAGTTCGACGCCGCGATAATCCTCGACAAGCACGGTCAGGCGGTCCGCGACGCCGCGCGCGGCGGCGTTCGCGCGGAGCGCGAGGGCGGCGAGCGGGTCCGTCTCGACGGCCACCAGCGTCGCCCGGGGAAAGGCCTCGGCCGCCGCCAGCACGAACCGGCCGGAACCGGCGCCGGGATCGACGACGCGCGCGGGCGCGCCCTGGGCGGCCGCCCAGGCGATCATCGCCTCGACGAGCGGGCGCGGGGTATAGACCGCCCCGCTTTCGCGCCGGACATCCGGCGGGCGGAGCCGGAGGAAGGCTTCGCCGAGGGGATCGCCGCCGTCGGCGATGGCGCGGCGGGTCCGGTCGAGGAGGTCCGGGTCCGGCGCCGCGCCGTCCCGCGGGATCGCGCGCTCCGCCGCCGTCGCGAGCGCGTCCGGGCCGGCCAGGGCGGCGGCAAGCGCGGCGAGTTCGGGTTCGGACCCGGCGAACGCCCCTTCGCCCCCCGGCCGCCCCATGCCCCGTCGCGCCTTCCTCAGAACGCGCTGTTGTAGACGCCGCCGTCGAGCAGCAGGCTCTGGCCGGTGATGTAGCCGGCCTGGCGGGAGCAGAGGAAGGCGGCGGCCTCGCCGAACTCCTCCGGCGTGCCGGCGCGGCCGGCGGGGACGGTGGCGAGGCGCTGGGCGTTCGCCTCGTCGTAGCTAATCCCCTGGGCGGCCGCCGCCGCCTCGATGCCGCCCCGGTAGCGGTCGGTGTCGAAGAAGCCCGGCTGGATGTGGTTGATCGTCACCCCCTTGCCCGCCACGGACCGGCACACGCCGGCCAGGAAGGCCGTCAGCCCGGCCCGCGCGCCGCTGGAGAGGTCGAGGCCGAACACCGGCATCCGCACCGAAATCGAGGTGATGTTGAGGATGCGCCCGAAACCGCGCCCGGCCATGCCGTCCACCGTGCGCTGGATCAGTTCGATCGGCGTCACCATGTTCCAGGTCACGCCCGTGAGCATCGCGTCGCGGTCGAGTTCGCGGAAGTCCTTGTAGGGCGGCCCGCCGGCGTTGGTGATCAGGATGTCCGGCTCCGGGCAGGCGGCGAGCAGCGCGTCCTGCCCCTCGGGCGTCGTCACGTCGGCCGCGACCTCGACGATCTCGGCCCCGGTCGCGGCGCGGATCTCCGCCGCCGTCGCCGCCAGCCGCGCCGGATCGACGCCGTTCACGACGACGACGCAGCCCGCGCGCGCCAGCGCCTCGGCGCAGCCCCGGCCCAGCCCCCGGCTCGACCCGCACACGATGGCCTTGCGGCCGGCGATACCCAGATCCATGGCGGCGCTCCCCTCGCTCCCCTCCGACGCGGACGCAAGAATGCGCGCGCGGCGGCGCCCGTGGCAAGCCGGAATCCGCCGCCGCCGCGAAACCGGGCCGTCTCACGCCTCCGCGACGACCGGGTTGCTCAGGGTCCCGATGCCGGAGATTTCGACCTCGCAGACATCGCCCGGCTTCATGTTCTCCGCGCGGCCCTCGGTCCCCATCCAGATCATGTCGCCCGGCGAAAGCGTCAGGTAGCGCGACATGGCGGCGATGTAGCGGGCGACGCCGAAGATCATGTCGTCGGTGGGAAAGCGGATCGTCTCGCGGCCCGACAGGCGCACGACCGTCTCCAGGCTCGCGAGATCGACCTCCGTCTCGATCCACGGCCCCATCGGCTTGAAGGTGTCCGAGTTCTTGGCGCGCCAGAGCGTGCGGTCGGCGCGCTGCCAGGCCCGTTCGCTGACATCGTTGCCGATCGTGTAGCCGAACACGCAGTCCAGCGCCTCGGCCTCGGACACGCCCCGCGCGCGCTTGCCGATCACGGCGACCAGTTCGCCCTCGTACTGGAACTCGTCCGTCGAATCGGCCGGCTTCACGATGGGCTCTCCGTGCGCGACCAGCGCGTTGACGGCGCGGTAGCCGACGTCCGGCTTGTCCGGCAGCACCGGCTCGCGGCCCTCGGCGCGGGCGATCTCGCGCACATGGCCGGCGTAGTTCTGGCCGGCGGCGTAGAAGACGCCCGGCTCCAGCGGAACCAGGAACCGCGCCCCGGCGACCGGCACGGTCCGCCCGGTTCGCGCGCCGGGATCGAACAGCCCGCCCTCCACCAGCGCGATCCGGTCGCCCTCGACGATGCCGTACCGGGGGGTTCCCGAATCGTCTATCCTTGCCCAGCGCATGTCCGGCTCCCCTTCCGGCGGTTTCGCTACGGGCGAGTTTGGGTCGCGCGCGGGGCCGGCGCAAGCCCGGCCGGCGGTTCGGCGGCGGGAGGGGCGCGGTGTACGTCCTGGAGGATTTCGGGAGTTTCCATGTCGGCGGGCGGATCGTCGAGGTTTCCGGCAAGCCCCGGCGGGAGATCGCCTTCGCGCCCGGCATGGTCCACGAGCACGACCCCAACGGCGCGTTCCGTATCGAGCAGGTCTATGTGCAGTATTTCGTCCCGGCCGAGCGGCGCTTCCCGCATCCGCTGGTCCTGCTGCACGGCGGCGGGCTGACCGGCGCGTGCTGGGAGACGACGCCGGACGGGCGGCCCGGCTGGCTGCACGACTTCCTGCGCCAGGGCTTCGCGGTTTACGTCATCGACAATGTGGAGCGCGGCCGCTCCGGCTTCTGCGCCATCGAGGGCGCGTGGGAGGGCGCGCCGGTCGCGCGCACCTTGCGCGAGGCGTGGGAACTGTTCCGCTTCGGCCGGCCGGAGGATTTCGACGCGCGCCGCCCCTTCCCCGGCCAGCGCTTCCCGATCGGCGCGCTCGACGCCTTCCAGCGCCAGTTCGTGCCGCGCTGGACGACGACGAGCGCGGCCCAGATCGCCGGCGTCGGCGAGGCGCTGCGCCGGATCGGCCCCTGCGTGCTGGTCTGCCACAGCCAGGGCGGCTATCTCGGCTCCGTCGCGGCGGCGGAGAACGCCGGACTCATGCGCGGCGTCGTCGCCTGCGAGTCCGCCGGCTGGCCGGAGGAGGCGCGGACGGCGGACGCCGCCGCCATGCCGTGGCTCCTGCTGCTCGGCGATTTCCTGGACGAGTCGCCGCGCTGGACCCGGGCCCGGGCCGATACGCAAGCCTTCGCGGCGCGGGTCGCGGCGGCCGGCGGGCGGGCGGAGGTCGTCGAACTGCCGGACGCCGGCTTCGACGGCGCCACGCACATGTTCGCGATGGACGACAACTCCGCCGCCATCGCCGCCTGGGTCGGCGACTGGATCCGCGCCAGTTGCGCCTGAAGCGCCTGACGCGCCGGCCGGCGCCCCGGCCCGGCCCGGTCAGACCGTCACGATCTTGCCCGGGTTCATGATGTTGTCCGGGTCGAACGCCTTCTTGACCGCGCGCATGAGCGAGAGCGCCTCGCCATGCTCGGCCTGGAGGAAGCCCATCTTGCCGTGGCCCACCCCGTGCTCGCCCGTGCAGGTGCCGCCCATGGCGATGGCGCGCGCCACCATGCGGTCCGAATGGGCGCCGGCGCGGGCCATTTCCGCCTCGTCCCCGGTATCGACGATGTAGAGCAGGTGGAAGTTGCCGTCGCCGACATGGCCCACCAGCGGCGCCAAGAGGCCGGTCTCCTCCAGGTCGGCGCGGGTCTCGGCGATGCATTCGGCGAGCCGCGAGACCGGGACGCACACATCCGTCGCCCAGCCCTGCCGGCCGGGGCGCAGCGCCAGCGCGGCGTAATAGGCGTCGTGGCGCGCCTGCCAGAGCTTGTTGCGCTCCTCGGCCCGCGTCGTCCACTGGAAGTCGCCGCCGCCGAACTCGCGCGCGATCCCGCCGACCGTCTCGGCCTGTTCGGCCACGCCGGTCTCGCTGCCATGGAACTCGAAGAACAGCGTCGGCCGCGCCTCGTAGCCCTCCAGTTTGGAGTAGGCCATGCAGGCGCGCATCTGCGTGTCGTCGAGCAGCTCCATCCGCGCCACCGGGACGCCGGACTGGACCGTCAGGATCGAGGTCTCGACCGCGCCCTCCACGTCGTCGAACTGGCAGACGGCGGACGAGATGGCCTCCGGGATGCCGTACACCTTGAGCACGATCTCGGTGATCACGCCCAGCGTGCCCTCGGAGCCGACGAACAGGCGCGTGAGGTCGTAGCCGGCCGAGGACTTGCGCGCGCGCCGCGCGGTGCGCACCGCGCGCCCGTCCGCCGTCACCGCCGTCAGCGAGAGCACGTTCTCGCGCATGGTGCCGTAGCGCACGGCGTTGGTGCCGGAGGCGCGGGTCGCCGCCATGCCGCCGATGGTGGCGTTGGCGCCGGGGTCGATCGGGAAGAACAGCCCGGTGTCGCGCAGGTGCTCGTTCAGCTGCTTGCGGGTGACGCCGGCCTGGACCTTCACGTCGAGGTCCTCGGCGTTGACCTCCAGCACCGCGTCCATGCCGGAGAGGTCGATGCACAGCCCGCCGCGCAGCGCCGCCACATGCCCCTCCAGCGAGGTGCCGACGCCGAAGGGCACGACCGGGAAGCGGTGTTCGGCGCAGACGCCGACGGCCTCGGCCACCTCTTCGGTCGATTCCGCGAAGAACACGGCGTCCGGCGCGACGCCGGCGTGGTAGCTCTCGTCCTTGCCGTGGCGTTCGCGGATCGCGGCCGACGTGGAGAGCCGCTCGCCGAAGCGCTGCTTCAGCACATCGAGCACGCGCCCGCGCGCCGCCGGGTCCGATTCTGTCGCCTGCGCGTGCGCGTGCATCCGCCCGCCTCCCCCAAGCCGTTCGCCCTGTCCGGGGCGGGAGTGTAGCACGCCCGGCGGGGAAGGCGATGGCCCGCCTTGCGGCCGGGCGCCATTCCCGGTAAACCCGATCCGATGCCGGAGGATCGCATGGCGACCGTAAACCTGCGCAGGATAGGCGATTCCGTTGTGCTCGCGGTGCAGCCCGCGCTCGCGGCTTTCCAGCTCGACCGCATGAACCTGCGCGCCGGCGTCGAGGTTCGGGTCGAGGTCGAGAACGGCCGCCTGGTCGTGGCGCCCGCGGCCCGGCCGAGCTACGCGCTCGACGAGCTTCTGGCGCAATGCGACGAGACCGCCCCGCCCGACGCCGAGGACCGCGCCTGGCTCGACGCGAAGCCGGTCGGCAACGAACTGCTGTAATGCGACGGGGCACCATCCGGCGCGAACCGGAAGCGGTCGCGCGGGCGCTGGCCGCCGCGTAGGCGGGAGCGGCCCGGCTGCGGCGGAGCGGGAAGACGCCGCGCCCCGGCCGGTGTATGATGGGCCGAGCAAGGCTACTCGAATGCGGGGAGCAAATCCATGGCCAGACAATCTCGTCCCAACAGGGATGCGTTCTGTCGTCATGTCAATACCCATTACAACCCGGATAACCCGCTCACGCCAGAAAACACTCAATACTCGAATTTGGTCCAAGATAAATATTTGGAATTTGATGTTCAACCGGGCGAAAAATTTAAGGATTACCTAAACCTTATTGTGCGCAATCCTCAAAATAATTGGACATGGCTTTGCATACCCCCAAATAACTACCCCAACGCCGACAGGACATTCGGCACTCGTGACAACGGAAGAATTACCGTCAGATTGCACGGCGTTGGCGACTCTTATTTGAAGCAAAGGAATTATGAACATCAGGGACTGAAGTCCCCGGAAGATTTCCAAAAATTCGTCCAAGCGGATGACATCCCCTATAACGCCGGCCAACCGCTCACCGCCTCGCGGCATAGCGGAGGGAACGAAGGTATGGCGTTGGATACTCGGAATGCGCCGCGACCCGCTTGGTTCGTCGGCGCCGTCTGGGGCGACACCGACGATCAAACGCAGCGTTTTCTCGACGAAGGCATTTGGGAAATCGACCCAACCCACCCGAAGCCAGACCCGTTGCGCGAAATGCAACCGGGAGATCGCATCGCGATCAAGTCGACCTTTACCCAAAAACACGATCTTCCGTTCGATAGCCGGAACGATCCGGTGTCTGTCATGCGCCTCAAGGCGATCGGCATGATCGCAAGCAGAACGAACGATTGGAAATGCGTTCGTGTCGATTGGAAGGAATTGGAGCCTCCGCGCGAATGGTATTTCTATACAAATCTCCGCGCCGTGTGGCGCGTCGCCCCCGGGCAATGGAAAACCAACGCGCTCCTGGCGTTCGCATTCGACGACGCTAGACAAGACATAGACCGCTTCCGCGACGTTTCTCCCGAAGGTGGTGAGACGCTCGGAGATGATGACGCCGCTGAAATCGAGCTTGGCAATGCCTTCCAACACATCCCTTCCTCGCCCCAGTCGGAGCCGTACTCCGTCGACGACATCGTGGCGGACGGCTGCTTCCTCGAACGCGCGGAAATCGAGCGGCTGCTGGCGCGGTTGCGGGAGAAGAAGAATCTGATCCTGCAGGGCGCGCCCGGCACGGGGAAGACCTGGCTCGCCAAGCGCCTCGCCTACGCGCTCATGGGCGAGAAGGCCGAGGACAGGGTGCGCGCGGTTCAGTTCCACCCGAACCTGTCCTACGAGGATTTCGTGCGCGGCTGGCGACCCTCCGGCGACGGCAAGCTCACGCTGGTGGACGGCGTGTTCATGCAGGCTGTCGCGGCCGCGCGAGACGAGCCGGACAAGGATTTCGCGGTCGTGATCGAGGAGATCAACCGGGGCAACCCGGCGCAGATTTTCGGGGAGTTGCTCACCCTCCTGGAAGCGGACAAGCGCGGGGAGGAGCACGCCCTTGAGCTCAGCTATCGGCGCGACGACAAGGACGGGAACCCTGAACCGGTTCACCTCCCGCCGAACCTTTACATCGTCGGGACCATGAACATCGCCGACCGCTCGCTGGCGATCGTGGATTTCGCCTTCCGACGCCGCTTCGCCTTCGCAACGCTCGAACCGTGCCTCGACGACAGATGGCGGGATTGGATCGTCGCGCATCGCGGCGTCGATCTCGACCTGGCAAGAGAAAACCAGCGCCGCCTCATGGCCCTCAACGAAGAAATCGCCAAGGACGGCGCGCTCGGCAAGGCGTTCCGTGTCGGCCACAGCTACGCGACGCCGCCGGAGCCGCTGGGCGACGGCGAGACGCGCGACTGGTTCCGCCGGGTCGCGGAAACCGAAATCGGGCCGCTGCTGGAGGAGTACTGGGTGGACGCGCCCGAAAAGGCGAAGGCCGCGCTCGACCGGCTGCTCGACAGATGGTGACGGCGCCCGCAACGGCGGCGGACGAAGCGCCGGGTCCCGGTTTCGTCGGGAAAATCCCGGTTCAAAACCTCTGGCTGCTGATGCTCTACGCCTCGGACCTGTTCCGTGTGCTCGACGAGACAAAGCGTAGCGACGCGGAGGAGAACCCTCGCGACCTGCCGAACCTGGCGGCCGAAATCCTCGCCCACGCGGTGGAGCGGCGGCTGCGCCGGCGGCTCGGCCTCGGCTATCGCCCGCGGGCGGCGGACCTGAACCGGGTGCGCGGCCGGATCGACATGTTGCGCACCGAGCGCCGCCGGTTGCTCGAACGCGGCCTGGTCGCCTGCCGGTTCGAGGAACTGGCCGTCGATACGCCCCGCAACCGCTATGTCCGCGCGGCGCTGGAGGCGATTTCCGGCCGGGCGGAGGCCGCGCTCGCCGCCCGCTGCCAGGCGCTGGCGCGGCGCATGGAGGCGATGGGGGTTTCGGCGCGCCGCCCGTCCTGGCGCGCGGCCGCCGCCGACGCCTCGGCCCGCCGCGACGCGGAGGAGCGGGTCGCGCTTGCCGCCGCGAGGCTCGCCCTCGAACTTGCGCTGCCGCTGGAGACGGAAGGCGATCGCGCGCTGCCCCCGCCGTGCCGGGAAGAGAAGCTGGTCCGCCAACTTTTCGAGAAGGCGGTCAGAGGGTTCTACGATGTGGCCTTGTCGCCGAAAGGATGGCGGGTACGAAGGCCTCGATTGGACTGGCGGAGAGACGACGAGTCGGACGAAATCGAGCGCATACTTCCGAAAATGCAGACGGACATCGTGCTGGATCGTATCGGGTCGCGGCGCCGAATCGTGATCGATACCAAATTTACACAGATGGTAAGGACCGGATGGTATCGGGATAACACTCTGACCAGCGCGTATATTTACCAGATTTACGCATACCTTGGCTCGCAGGCCGGCCGAGAAGACGAATTGGCGAATTGCGCCGAGGGGCTGTTGCTGCATCCGGCGGTCGGCGCGTCCGTCGACGAGTGGTTCGTGACGCAAGGCCACCGCATCGGCTTCCGCACCGTCGATCTCGCCGCGGAGTCGGGGGCGATCCGCGCGGAACTGCTCCGCGCCGTCCGCGTCGCGGACCCGCGCGCCGCCGGCGCGTAGACCCGGCCGCGCCCCCTCCGCTATGCTTCCCGCGCAAGGCCGGCGCGGCGGCGGGAGCGGGAGGGGGTTATGGCGGAGCGGACCACCGGGCGGTGCCTGTGCGGGGCGGTTGCCTACGCCTTCGACGGGCCGCCGAAATGGGCCGGGCATTGCCATTGCGAGAGCTGCCGGCGCCAGACCGCATCGGCGATGGCGAGTTTTTTCGGCGTGCCCGACGGCGCCTTCGCCTGGACCGGCGCGGCGCCGGCGCTCTACGAGTCCTCGCCCGGCGTCCGGCGCAATTTCTGCGCCCGCTGCGGCACGCCGATGGCCTACGCCGCCGACATGTTCCCCGGCGAAACCCATTTCTACGCCGCGACGCTCGACGACCCGGCGGACTACGCGCCGACGCACCATGTGCACACGGCCGAGCAACTGCCCTGGCTGGTCCTCGCCGACGGCCTGCCGCGGCGCGCCGGCTTCACCTGAGGCGCGCCGGCGCGCGGCCGGCCGGGCCGCCCCCGCCCCGCCCCTACTCCGCCGCCAGGCGCCGCGCCGACGCGATCTGGCGCGAGGCCAGCGCGGCGTAGAGGCCGCCGCGCGCCAGCAGCGCCTCGTGCGTCCCGGCCTCGACCGCGCGGCCCTCGTCCAGCACGACGATGCGGTCGGCGTCGCGCACCGTCGAAAGCCGGTGGGCGATGACGACGGTGGTGCGCTCCGCCCGCAACAGGTCGAGCGCGCGGCGCACGGCCGCCTCGTTGGCGGCGTCGAGATGGCTGGTCGCCTCGTCGAGGACCAGGATCGGCGCGTCCTTCAGGAAGGCGCGCGCGATGGCGACGCGCTGGCGCTGGCCGCCGGAGAGGCTGGCGCCGCGCTCGCCGACCACCGTCTCCAGCCCTTCGGGCAGCGCCGCGACCAGCGGCCCCAGCGAGGCGCGCTCCAGCGCCTTCTCCAGGTCGGCCGCGCTCGCCCCCGGCCGGGCGATGGCCACGTTGGCGCGCAGCGTGTCGTTGAACAGGAAGGTGTCCTGCGCCACCAGCGCGATCCGCCCGCGCAGGTCGTCGAGCCGGTATTCGCGCAGGTCCACGCCGTTCAGCGTGATCCGCCCGGCCGTCGGGTCCCAGAACCGCATCAGCAGGTGCGCCGTCGTCGTCTTGCCGGCGCCGGACGGGCCGACCAGCGCCGTCGTCGCGCCGGCCGCGATCTCGAAGCTCGCCCGGTCGAGCGCGCGCCGCGAGTGGCCCGGATAGGCGAAGCTCGCGCCCTCCAGCGCCAGCCCCGCGCCGCTCCCGGCATGGACCGCCGGCGCGCCCGGACCGTCGCGCACCGGCACCGGCTCGTTCTCCAAGGCGTAGTAGCGCCGCGCGGCGCCGAGCGTGTCGGCAAGCTGCCGGCCGATCTGCGCGATCTCGGAGACCGGCAGGAAGGCCGCCATCGCCAGCAGGGCGAGCAGCGGCAGCACGCCCGGATCGACCGCGCCGGCCTCGGCCAGCGCCGCCCCCGAAACCACCACCGCGAGGCCGCCGAGGCCGGTGATCGCCTCCAGCGCGCTCTGCTGCAGCGTCAGTTCGCCGAAGAACGGCAGGCGCAGCGCGATATGGCGGTCGGCCAGCCGGTCGAACCCGTCGGCGCGGCGGCGCTCGTCCTGGAAGGAGACGATCTCGGCCAGGCCCTGCACCGAATCGACCGCGTAGGCGCCGAGTTCGCCCGCCGCCTCGCGCGACCGCGAGCCGAGCCGGTCCACCCGCCCGCGCATCAGGAACGGGCCGAGGCCGGCCGCGACGAGGAAGGGCGCGAGCGCGGCGGCGATCCAGACGCTCTCCATCCCCAGCACCGCCAGCACCAGCGCCGGCACCAGCGCCGCCACGAAGGCCGGCGCGACCGTGTGGGCGAAGAAGTACTCGATCAGTTCGATGTCGTGCGTGGCGAGGTTCATCAGGTCGCCGGTGCGCCGGCGCGCGAGATAGGCGGGCGCGAGCGCGTCGAGCTTGCGGAAGGCGTCCACCCGCATCTCCGCCAGCAGGCGGAACGCCATGTCGTGCGCCACCCAGGATTCGAGCCAGTGCAGGATGCCGGCCAGCGGGGCCAGCGTCCACAGCCAGACCAGCAGGTGGTCGTAGGGCTGTCCGTTCTTCAAGGCCAGCACGATCAGCGCGCTCGCCGCGCCGACGCCGATGAAGGCGAGCACGCGCGCGACGCCGAAGAGGAAGGTCATCGCCAGCCGGCCCTTCCAGGGCAGGACGACGCGCATCAGCACGGCGACGACCTGCGCCCAGTTCAGCCCCTCGGCCGCGATCACGCCCTCGGTCGGCGGCTGCGGCAGGCCTTCGCCGGCGGCGTCGGCGGCGGCGAGGGACGGCGCGCCGGCCCCCTCCCCGGCGCGGCCGGGGCGGGCGGGCGCCGGGCCGAGCGGGCCGTCGGGCGCCTCCGCCTCGCGCGCCTGCTCGCGCATCAGCCTCGCGTACACGCCGCCCGCCGCCAGAAGCTCGGCGTGCGTCCCGGCCTCGGCCACCAGCCCGCCGTCGAGGGCGAGGATGCGGTCGCAGCCGATCACGCTGGACAGGCGGTGGGCGAGGACCAGCGTCGTGCGCCCGCGCATCAGCCGGTCCAGCGCCTCCTGGATGACCGCCTCGTTCTCGGCGTCCACGGCCGAGAGCGCCTCGTCCAGCACCAGGATCGGCGCGTCGCGCAGCAGCGCCCGCGCGATGGCGACGCGCTGGCGCTGGCCGCCGGAGAGCTTGATCCCCTTCTCGCCGACGATGGTGTCGTAGCCCTGGGGCAGGGTCTCGACGAAGCCGTGGATGTTGGCCGCCCGCGCGGCCTCGGCCACCTCGGCGTCGCTGGCGTCCGGCCGGCCCATGCGGATGTTCTCGCCCACCGTGCCGTGGAACAGGAACGTGTCCTGGTTGACGACCGCGACGCGCTGGCGGATCCGCGCGAAGCTCGTCTCCCGGAGGTCGAGGCCGCCCAGCAGGACGCGCCCCTCCTCCGGGTCGAAGAAGCGCAGCAGCAGGCGCACGATCGAGGACTTGCCGCAGCCGCTGGGGCCGACGACGCCGACCCGCTCCCCCGGCCGGACGGCGAAGTCCAGCCCGCGATGGACCAGCCGCCGCGCGCCCGGATAGCGGAACACGACGCGCTCGAAGGCGATGGAGGGTTCCGGCGCCGCGCCCGCCGGCGCCGGCGGCGCGTCCTTCACATCCGCCTCGGCGTCGAGGATTTCGTAGATGCCCTGGGCCGCCGACATGCCGACCATGCCCTGGTGCAGCACCGAGCGCAGGTCGCGCATCGGGCGGAAAATCTCCACCCCCATCATCAGCACGACGAGCAGGCCGGTCAGCTCCATCTCGCCCGACTGCACACGGCTCGCGCCGAGGACCAGCGCGGCGGCGGCGCCGATCGCGATCGAGCAGTCGGTGATCCCGCGGGCGAGCACGTTCGTTCCGAGCACCCACATGGTGCGGCGGAACAGGTCCCGCGCCCGGGTCTCCAGCATGTCGGCGCGCGGCCCGCTCTGCCCGAAGGCCTTCAGCGTCGCCAGGCCCTGGACCGAATCGAGGAACTCGGCCGCGAACCCGGCATAGGCGGTCTGCCGCACGCGCGAATTGGCGACGTCGAACTTGTGCCACAACGCCGGCAGCAGCAGCGCCGCCATCGCGAAGCCGAACAGCACGGCGGCGACCGGCAGGTCGATCCAGGCGACGAAGGCGAAGATCAGCACCGGCGTCAGCGCCGAGACCATCAGCTGCGGCAGGTACTGGCCGAAATAGGTTTCGAGCTGCTCCACCCCGTCGACCAGCGAAAGCGTCAACGCGCCGGAGCGCCGCCGCGCGGCGTGGGACGGGCCGAGCGCGGCGATGCGGTCGAACAGGTGGCGGCGCAGCCGTTTCTGGACGATGGCCGCCGTCCGGTGCGCCGTCATCGTGCGCCAGTGCTCGAAGGCGCCGCGCAGCACCATGACGGCGGCGATGGCCGCCGCCGGCGCCGCGAGTTCGGCCAGCGAGTCGCCCGCGAACACCCGCCCGATCAGCCAGCCGAGCAGCGCCAGCCGGGCCACGCCCAGCCCGGCCGCGACGAGGCCGACCGACATCGAGAAGAAGATGCGGCCGCGAACGCCCCGCGTGAAGCTCCACAGGCGCGGTTCGAGATGCATGGCGCGGCCTCCCGGCGGCGGGGCGGCCGGCTCACGCCCCCGGCTGCGGCCCGTCGTAGCCCTCGACGATGATCATGTCGCCCTCGGAGACCGGGTCGCGCAGCGCCTTGGCGCGCCGGTACTCGGGCGAGTCGTAGCATTCGAGCGCGCGCTGGAGGCTCTCGAACTCCAGCACCACGTCGCGCGAGCGCGGCGTCCCCTCCTTCACCTCGCGCCCGCCGCCGCGCACCAGGAAGCGCGCGCCGTAGAGGGCGAAGGGTTCGGCGTTGGCCTCGATATACTTCCTGTAGGCGTCGGGGTCGTGCACGTCCACCCGCGCGATCCAGTAGCCCTTGGGCATTCGACGGCTCCTTAGGGGTTCGGGGTTTAGGGCCGGCCCGCCCGGGACGGCGGGGCGTCGGCCGCCTTGCGCTCCAGCCGGCGGCGGTGCAGCGGCGGCTCGGTGTAGCCGCTCGGCAGTTCGCGGCCGTCGAAGACCAGGTCGCGGGCGGCGGCGAAGGCCGGGCCGTCGAAGCCGGGCGCCATCGGCCGGTAGGCCGGGTCGCCGGCGTTCTGGCGGTCCACCACGGCGGCCATGCGCTCGAGCGTCTCCATCGCCTGGTCCTCGCCGCAGACGCCGTGGCGCAGCCAGTTGGCGATGTGCTGGCTGGAGATGCGGCAGGTCGCGCGGTCCTCCATCAGGCCCACCTCGTCGATGTCCGGGACCTTGGAGCAGCCGATCCCCTGGTCCACCCAGCGCACGACATAGCCGAGGATGCCCTGGGCGTTGTTGTCGAGTTCGCGCTGGATTTCCTCCGGCGTCCAGTTCGGCCGCTCCGCGACCGGGATGGCGAGGATGTCGTCGAGGCTGGCGCGCGGCCGGGAGCCGAGCGCCTCCTGGCGCGCCGCCACGTCGACCCGGTGGTAGTGCGTGGCGTGCAGCGTCGCGGCGGTGGGCGACGGCACCCAGGCGGTGTTCGCGCCGGCCATCGGATGGCCGATCTTCTGCTCCAGCATGGCGGCCATCAGGTCCGGCATCGCCCACATGCCCTTGCCGATCTGCGCCCGGCCCCTGAGGCCGCAGGAGAGGCCGATATCGACGTTCCAGTCTTCGTAGGCGCGGATCCAGGCGGCCTGGCGCATGTCCGCCTTGCGGATCATCGGGCCGGCCTCCATCGCGGTGTGGATCTCGTCGCCGGTGCGGTCGAGGAAGCCGGTGTTGATGAAGGCGACCCGCGCCCGCGCCGCCCGGATGCACTCCTTCAGGTTGACGGTGGTGCGCCGCTCCTCGTCCATGATGCCGACCTTGAGCGTGTTCGGCGCGAGGCCGAGCGCCTCCTCCACCCGCGCCAGCGTCCGGTCCGTGAACGCGACCTCCTCGGGGCCGTGCATCTTCGGCTTCACGATATAGACCGAGCCGGCGCGGCTGTTGACCGCCGGCCCGGTCCGGCGCAGGTCGTGCATGGCGACGAGCGCGGTGAACATCGCGTCCATCAGCCCTTCCGGGACCTCGTTCCCCTCGGCGTCGAGGATCGCCGGCGTGGTCATCAGGTGGCCGACATTGCGCACCAGCATCAGCGAGCGGCCGTGCAGGACCAGCGCCGAGCCGTCCGGCGCCGTGTACGCCCGGTCCGGGTTCAGCGCGCGGCGGACCTCGCGGCCGTCCTTCTCGAAGACGCAAGCGAGGTCGCCCCGCATCAGGCCGAGCCAGTTGGCGTAGGCCAGCACCTTGTCTTCGGCGTCCACGGCGGCGACCGAATCCTCGCAGTCGATAATCGTGGTCACCGCCGCCTCGACCAGGATGTCGGCGACGCCGGCCGCGTCGTCCCGGCCGACCGGATGCGCGCGGTCGATGGAAATCTCGATGTGCAGGCCGTTGTTGCGCAGCAGGACGGCCGAGGGCGCGCCCGGATCGCCGCGCCAGCCGGCGAGCTTGCCCGGATCGGCCAGCCCGGCCGGCCCCGCGCCGGCCCGGTCCACGGCCAGCCGGCCGTCCTCGACCCGGTAGCCGGCGGCGTCGGCGTGGCTCCCCTCGGCGAGCGGCGCGGCGGTGTCGAGGAAGGACCGGCCCCAGGCGATCGCGGCGGCGCCCCGGACCGGGTTGTAGCCGGGGCCGCGCGTCCGCCCCTCGGCCTCGTCGATCGCGTCGGTGCCGTAGAGCGCGTCGTACAGGCTGCCCCACCGCGCGTTGGCGGCGTTGAGCGCGTAGCGCGCGTTCATCGACGGGACCACCAGCTGCGGGCCGGCGACATGCGCGATCTCGTCGTCCACGCCGGCGGTCGCGACCTCGAAATCCGGCCCCTCCTCCGACAGGTAGCCGATTTCGGCGAGGAACGCCCGGTGGGCGGCGGGATCGGGCGCGCCGCCGCCATTGGCCCGGTTCGCGCGGTGCCAGGCGTCGATCCGCGCTTGCAACTCCTCGCGCCGCGCCAGCAGCGCCCGGTTCTCCGGCGCGAGGTCGCGCACGATGGCGCCGAACGCCGTCCACACCCGTTCGGCGTCGAGGCCGGTCCCCGGCAGGGCGTCCTCGTTCACGAAACGGTAAAGCTCCTCGGCGACTTGCAGGCCGCCGGCCGCGATCCTCTTCGTCATGTCCTCGATCCCGGGCCCCGCGCGAAAGGAATGGCGCTTTTCTAGGGCCGCCGCGATATTTTGCAAGCGGGTTTCGCCGGCGCGGGAACGGGAGGCGGGGGATGGAGCGGAGTTACGACGCGATCGTGATCGGGGCGGGCGCGATCGGCGCGTCGATCGGGCTGGAGCTGGCGCGCGGCGGGCGGCGCGCGCTCAACATCGACCGGCTGCCGGCGGCGGGCTACGGGCCGACCGCCAGTTCCTGCGGCATCGTGCGCGTCCACTACTCCACCGTCGAGGGCGTGGCGCTGGCCCACGAGGGGTATCTGCACTGGAAGCGCTGGGCCGGGCATATCGGCGGCGCGGCGGACGAGCGCGGCCTCGCCGTGTTCCGCGACTGCGGCTGCCTGGTGATGAAGACCGGCGACGACGGCCATCTGGAGGCCGCGCTGGCGCATCTCGAAACCCTCGGCGTGCCGCACGAGCACTGGGACGCGGCGCGGGTGGCGGCGCGGCTGCCGATGTGCCGGATGGACCGTTTCGCGCCGCCCCGGTCCTTCGACGACCCGGATTTCGGCCGGCCCGCCGGCGGGACGCTGGAGGGCGCGGTGTATTTCCCGACGGCGGGCTATGTGGGCGACCCGCAACTCGCCGCCCACAACCTGCGCCTCGCGGCGGAGGCGGCGGGCGGCGAATTCCTGTTCAACCGCGAGGTCGTCGAAATCGCCGTCGAGGGCGGCCGGGTCGCCGGCGTCGCGCTGGACGACGGAACGCGGATCGCCGCGCCGGTCGTCGTCAACGTCGCCGGCCCGCATTCCGCCGCCGTCAACCGGATGGCGGGCGCGGACGCCGACATGAACATCTCGACCCGGCCGGTCCGCCAGGAAGTCGCGCACCTCCCGGCGCCGCCCGGCGTCGATTTCGAGCGCGATGGGCTGGTGGTGTTCGACGCCGACATCGGCTGCGCCGTCCGCCCCGACACGGGCAACGCCATCCTGGTGGCCAGCGAACTGCCGGACTGCGACCCGCGCGAGACGGTCGATCCCGACGACTACAACCGCGACCTCACCGACCAGGCGATGGCGCAGGCCTGGCGCTACGCCCAGCGCGCGCCGGCGCTGCGCGTCTCGCCCCGGCCGCGCGGCGTGGTGGACCTCTACGATGTTTCCGACGACTGGCTGCCGATCTACGACCGGGGCGCGCCGGGGGGCTTCTACATGGCCGTCGGAACCAGCGGCAACCAGTTCAAGAACGCCGTCAGCGCGGCGCGGCTGATGGCCGGGCTGATCGACTGGTGCGAGGCCGGGAACGACCACGACGCGCGCCCCTACCGCCACCTCCTGGAGCTGACCGGGCGCGAGATCGACACATCGTGCTTCTCGCGCAAGCGGGAGGTCGAGGCGCGCAGCAGCTTTTCCGTGATGGGCTGAGCGGCGGCGCGGGCCGGCGCGGGCGGCGGGCCGGCGGGGCATCACGAGGGCGATTCCTCGCCCCCGGCCCCGCGCCGCCCGCGCCGCCGCCGCGCGCCTCTGGTAGGATCGCGCGACCGGACCGCCATGGAAAACGGAGGAACGCCATGCCCGACGCCGCCACGGTCGAGGCTCCCGGCGGCGTGGAGGTCGCGCCGTATCCCGGCGGGTTCGCCGCCGAAATCTCCGGCGTCGATCTGGCGCGCGGCCTCGACGACGCGCAGTTCTCCGCCGTCCACCGCGCCTTCCTCGCCCACAAGGTGCTGGTGTTCCGCGGCCACGCGCTCGACGACGAGTCGCACCAGGCCTTCGCCGCCCGGTTCGGCGAACTCGAAGGCCACATCAACCGGCAAACCCGCCACAAGACCCGCCCGAAAGTGCAGGTGTTCTCCAACGTGGCGGAGGACGGCCGCGCCACCGGCGTCCATCCGGAGAAGGGGACGCTGGTCTGGCACACCGACAAGTCCTACATCGCGACGCCCTCGCTCACGACCGTGCTGCGCTCGCCCGCCATCGCGCGGCGCGGCGGCGACACGCTGTTCGCAGACATGGCGCGCGCCTGGGACGACCTGCCGGAGGAGACGAAAGCCCGGATCGCCGGGCTGCGCGCGGTCCACGACTGGGGCGCGTCCCGCCTCAAGTCGGGCGAGCGCCCGGCGACGGCGGAGGAGACGGCCGCCGCGCCGCCGGTCGAGCACCCGGTGGTGCGCACCCATCCCGAAACCGGGCGCAAGGCGCTCTATATCGGCAACCACGCGAGCCACATCGCCGGCTGGCCGGCCGGCGAGGGCGCGGCGCTGCTGGCCGAACTGGAGGCGCACGCGACGCGGCCGGAATACATCCACCGCCACGAATGGCAAGTGGACGACGTGCTGATGTGGGACAACCGCTGCACCATGCACTGCGTCGAACCCTACGACGCGGCGGTCGAGAAACGCGCGGTCCACCGCGTCGTGGTCCGCGGCGACCGGCCGTTCTGACGCGCGGGCGGCGCGCGGCGGCGCGGCGCAACGGAGGGGAGGGAGAGATGGAAAACGGAATGGCCGCGCCGGAGGCGGCGACGGCGAAGGTGGGGCGGCTGGCGGAGGCCGAGCCGGTCTCCTTCGGGCCGCTGGCGGATTACCGGCTCCTGATCGGCGACGGCGAGACGCCGATCCGCGCCGGCGTGCAGACCTCCGCGCCGGGCTACGAGGCGCCGATGCACTCCCACCCCTATGTCGAACTGCTCTTCATCGTCGAGGGCGAGGCGGAGGCGTGGCTGCAAGGCGGGGAGGACGCGCCGATTTCGCTCAAGGCCGGGGACTGTATCGCGCTGCCGGCGAACGTTCCGCACGCCTTCCGCGCCGCGGGCGACCGGCCGATGCGCCTGCTCGGCATCCACCACAGCCCGAGGCGCGTCGTGAACTACCTGGACGGCGAGAGCGACGCGGACGGTTATCCGGCGCCCGGTCCCGCGCTCGACGGGCCGGGCGCGGGGGCGGCGCGCCGATGACGCCGACGCCCGCCACCGCCGGCGCGATCGACTGCGACATCCACCCCTCGGTCCCGAACATCGCGGCGCTGCTGCCGCACATGGCCGACCACTGGCGCGATTCGATCGTCCAGCGCGGCGTCCACGAACTGGAGACCATCGCCTATCCCGCCAACGCGCCGCTGACGGCGCGGCCGGACTGGCGCCCGGACCGGGGCCGCCCGGCGGCGGACGCGGCGACCGTCGCGGCCCAGGCGCTCGACCCCTTCGCGACGAGCCTCGCCGTGTGCAACTGCCTCTACGGCGTGCAGCTGCTGATGAGCGAGGACCTCGCCGCCGCCTTCGCCCGCGCCGTGAACGCCTGGATGGCGGCGGAGATGCTGGACCGCGACCCGCGCCTGCGCGCCTCCATCGTCGTGCCGACGCAAAGCCCCGAACTGGCGGCGGCGGAGATCGAGCGCTGGGCCGGCGACAGCCGTTTCGTCGCCGTGCTGATGCTGACGATGGACGAGAACCCGCTGGGCCGGCGCCTCTACTGGCCGATCTACGCGGCGGCCGCGCGCCACCGACTCGCGGTCTGCGTCCACGCGGGCAGCGCCTACAAGCACCCGGTGACCTCCGTCGGCTGGCCGTCCTACTACGCGGAGGATTACACGGCCCAGGCGGCGGCCTTCCACAACACGGTCTCCTCGCTGGTGTGCGAGGGCGTGTTCGCCAGGTTCCCGGACCTCAAGGTGGTGCTGGCCGAGTCCGGCGCGGCTTGGCTGCCGGCCCATCTCTGGCGGCTCGACAAGTTCTGGCGCGGGCTGCGGGCGGAAACCCCCTGGGTGGACCGCCCGCCCTCCGAGATCGTCCGCGAGCATATCCGCCTCACGCTGCAGCCCTTCGACGGGCCGGCCGATCCCGCCGCGGTCGAGCGGCTGATGGAGCATTTCGGCTCGGACGAGATGCTGCTGTTCTCGACCGACTACCCGCACTGGCAGTTCGACGGGACCGACGCGCTGCCCGACGGGATCGGGCCGGCGCTGGCGCGCAAAATCATGGTGGACAACCCGAAAAACGCCTATCCTCGACTGGCCGAGGCGCCGCCGGCGCCGCCGACGGGAGGTGGAGCATGAACATCCAGGTCATGGAGCGGCCGCGCGGCGCGGCGCGGGCGGCGAGCCGGCTGGCGATCGCCGATTGCGACATCCATCCCAGCCCGAAATCCCTGCCCGTCGAGATCTACCCCTACCTCTCGAAGCGCTGGCAACGGCACCTGGAGACCTACGGCTTCATCTACCGCCAGGGCTTCCCGACCGGCCCGGCCTTCCCGAAGGGCCAGCCGGACGCGGCCCGGCGCGACGCCTACCCGCCCGCCGGCGGCCGGCCGGGCAGCGACCTCGACTTCATGCGCGAACAGCACCTGGACCCGAACAACGTTCGCCTCGGCGTGCTGAACCCGCTCAGGAGCGGCCAGGGCCTGCAGAACAGCGACTTCGCGGCGGCCTATTGCGCGGCGGTGAACGACTGGCAGGTCGCGGAGTGGACCTCGCGGGAGCCGCGGCTGAAGGCGTCCGTCGTCGTCGCCTACGAGGACGGCCCGTCCGCCGCCGCCGAGATCGACCGCCGCGCCGGCGACCCGAACTTCGCGCAGGTCCTGCTGCTGAGCCGCACGGCGGAGCCGCTGGGCAACCGGCGCTACTGGCCGATCTACGAGGCCGCCGTCCGGGCCGGCCTGCCGGTCGCCATCCACGCCTTCGGCTACGGCGGGTCGCCGGTGACCGGCGGCGGCTGGCCGTCCTTCTACATCGAGGAGATGGTGGGCCACGCCGAGAACACGCAGTCCCTGGTCGCCTCGATGGTCTTCGAGGGCGTGTTCGAGCGGTTCCCGGGGCTGCGCGTCGTGCTGGTGGAGGCGGGGTTCGCCTGGCTGCCGGCGCTGTGCTGGCGGCTCGACAAGGTGTGGGCGCGGATGCGGGACGAGGTGCCGCACACGACGCGCCCGCCCTCGGAACTCGTGCGCGAGCATGTCTGGCTCACCACCCAGCCGATGGAGGAGCCGGGGACGCGCGAGCACCTGCGCGACACGATGGAGTGGATCGGCCCGGACCGGCTGCTGTTCGCCACCGACTACCCGCACTGGGACTACGACGACCCGGCCCGCGCGCTCCCCATCCGGCTCGACGCCGAAGAGAAGGAGCGGTTCTTCCTCGGCAACGCGCTCGACCTTTACGGCCTTCGCTGAGGCGGCGGCGCGGGGCATGGCGAAAGCGAAATACGTCGTCGCCCGGGCCTCCGAAATCCCGCCCGGCGGCCGCAAGCTGGTGGAGGCGCGGGGCCGGCCGATCGCCGTCTTCAACCTCGGCGGGGAGTTCTTCGGCGTCCTCGACCGCTGCCCGCACCAGGGCGGGAGCCTGTGCGCCGGCCGGCTGGTCGGCCTGGTCGAGGCGGGGAGCGAGCCGGGCGAGTACCGCTATTCCCGGCCGGGCGAAATCCTGCGCTGCCCCTGGCACGGCTGGGAGTTCGACCTGCGCACCGGCAAGTCCCGCTGCGAGCCGGACCGGCTGCGCGCCACGCGCTACGATGTCGGCGTCGAGGACGGCGCCGCGCTGGCCGAGGGTCCCTATGTGGCCGAGACCTTCGAGGTGACGGTCGAGTCCGACTACGTGGTCGTCGAGGTCTGACCGCGCGCCCGCGCGCCGCGCGAACCGGGCGCTGGCGCCGGGGGCGCGGGCGTGATACCTCCCTCCCCGGCGGGCGCGGCCGCGCGCGCGAACGACGGAGGTTCGCCATGGGCTGGCACATCCACCACGTCAACCTCCCGTCCCACGACGTGCGGGCGTCGGCCGCCTTCTTCCGCGACATCGTGGGCCTGGAGGAGGGCGACTGGACCTATCCCGAAACCGTCGGCCGGATCGGGCACGACCGGGACTCCATCGCCTATTTCGGAACCGAAAACCGGGGCCTGCACATCGTCCGGCCGATCACCTCCTTCGCGGCCGACAACGGCCTGGTCCACAACCCCACTTTCGGCGGGCATTTCGCCGTTACCGTGGCGGAGGACCTGGACGCCGTGAAGGCGCGGCTGGAGGCGGCGGGCGTCGTCGTCTCCGACGCCGGCGTGTACGCCATGGCCGGCGTCCGCCAGCTCTACTGCCGCGACCCCTCCTCCAACATCGTCGAGGTCAACGCGGTGGTCGATCCCTCCGGCGGCGCGGGGCCGGCCGACGACGGGGAGGACCACCCGGTCCGGGTCGAGCCGGGCGGCTGGCACATCCACCACGTCAACCGCCAGGCGCACGACGTGCCGGCGACGGCCGCCTTCTACCGCGACCTGCTGGGGATGGAGCCGGGCGTCTTCCGCACGCCGGGGGCCGACACGGTGGGCGAATTCGAGCGCGACGAAAGCGCGCTGGCGGTCTTCGGGCCGGACAATCGCGGCCTGCACCTGGTGCGCGGCCAGCCGACCTTCCACATCGACAACGGCCTGCTGCACAACCCCACCTACGGCGGGCACGTGGCGATTTCGGTGCCGGACGCCGGGGCGGTGATGCGGCGGATGGACGCGGCCGGCCACCTCTATTCCGACGCCGGCGCCTACGCCATGGCCGGGGTGCGCCAAGTCTACACCTACGACCCCGCGCTGAACTTCGTCGAGATCAACCAGCCGGTGGGATAGGGCCGCGCCGCGATGCCGCTTCGAGACCGATCCCGCCGCGCCGCGCCCGCCCTGGCCGCGCTCGCCGCCTTTTGCGCCGCGCTCGCCGCCGCGCCGGCCGCCGCGCCGGCGCAACAGCCGCCCGCCATGCCGGTGGGCGTGGACGCGGTGCGGCTGGAGCCGCTGGCCGAGACGGCGCCGGCGATCGGCCGCTTCGTCGCCCCGGAATCGGGCGTCGTCGCCACCAGGATCGCCGAGCGCGTGGTCGAGACGGTCGTCCGGGTCGGCGACCGGGTAGAGAAGGGCGCGGTGCTCGCCCGCCTCGCGGCGGACCGGCTGGAAAGCCTGCGCCTGCTGCGCGAGGCCGAACTGCGCCAGGCCGAGGCCGGGATCGCGCGGGCGCGGGCCGAACTCGCCAAGGCGGAGGGGGCGCTCCGGCGCGTCGCGGCGCTGCGCGGCTCCACCGCCCACCGCCAGGACCGCGAGGACGACGCCGGGCGCGACCTCGACATCGCGCGCGCCGCGCTGGCCCGGGCCGAGGGCGAGGCGATCCGGGCCCGGGCCAACCTCGCGCTCGCCGACACGGCGCTCGGCGACGCCGAAATCCGCGCGCCCTATCCCGGCGTGGTGGTGCGCCGCCACGCCGCGCCGGGCGGCTACGCCAAGGCGGGCGACCCGGTCGTCACGCTCCTGAACGACCGCGCGATGGAGATCGAGGCGGATATTCCCGCCGACCGCGTCTCCGGCCTCGCGCCCGGCGCGCGCGTGCGCGCGGCGCTGTCCGGCGGCGCCGCCTTCGAGGCGGAGGCGCGCGCCGTCGTGCCGGAGGAGAACCCGCGCACGCGCACCCGCGCCGTCCGCTTCCGCCCGCTCATCGCCGGGGACGCGCGCGCCATCGCCGGCAACCAGTCGGTGACGCTGCACATCCCCGTCGGGGAGACGCGCGACGTCGTCACCGTCCACAAGGACGCCGTCGTGACGATGCAGGGCCGGCCGATGGTCTTCGTGGTCGAGGACGGCGCGGCGGCGATCCGCCCGGTGCGCACCGGCCGCGCGGTGGGCGACCGTTTCGAGGCGGTGGAGGGGCTGCGGCCCGGCGACATCGCGGTGACGCGCGGCAACGAGCGGCTGCGCCCCGGCCAGCCGGTCCGGCCGCTGGACGGGGAGTAACCGGCCGTGGAGCGCCTGATCTCGATCTCGATCTTCCGGCCCATCGCCGTGGTTTCGGCGGTGCTGATGGTGGTGATGTTCGGCGCGGTGGCGCTCCAGGGCATCCCGATCCAGCTCGCGCCGGATGTGAACAAGCCGGTGATCACGGTCACCACCGACTGGCGCGGCGCCGCGCCGGCGGAGATCGAGCGCGAGGTCGTCAACCGCCAGGAGGAGCAGCTGCGCGGCCTCGAGGGCCTGCGCTCCATCGTCAGCCGGTCCGAGACCGGGCGGGCGCGGATCGAACTGGAGTTCGACGCCGGCCAGGACATGGACAAGGCGCTGCTGCTGGTCGCCAACCGGCTCGACCGGGTGAACGGCTATCCCTCCGAGACCAACGAGCCGACGCTGAAGACCGCCGGCTCGGAGGACAACGCCATCGCCTGGCTGGTGCTGCGCCGGACGGAGGGCAACGACCGCCCGATCCACACCTACCGCGACCTCGCCGAGGACGAGATCCAGGACCGGCTCGAACGGGTGAGCGGCGTCGCGGAGTCGCGCATCTACGGCGGGGCCGAGCGCGAGATGCGGGTGACGGTCGATCCCGAACGCCTGGCGCGCTACCGGCTGACCGTGCCGGAGGTCGTCGGCGCCCTGCGGCTGGCCAACGCCTCGGTCTCCGCCGGCGCGGTGGACGAGGGCAAGCGCCGCTACGTGGTCCGCACCGAGGGCGATTTCGAGTCGCTGGAGGCGGTGCGGAACGTGGTGCTGCGCTCCATCGGCGACGGGGAGTCGGGCCGGGTCGCGCGGGTCACGGTGGCGGACGTGGCCGAGGTCGGCTTCGGCTACAAGGAGCCGGTGGCGCGCATCCGCATGATGGGCGAACCCGCGCTCGCCATGCCGGTCTACCGCGAGACCGGGGCCAATGTGATCGAGACGATGAAGGGCGTGCGCGCCGCCGTCGCCGACATCAACGAAAACGTCTTCGCCAACCGGCCGCTGGTCCTGAAACAGGTCTACGACGAGACCGACTACATCGAGTCCGCCATCGACCTGGTGACGCAGAACATCTACATCGGCGGCACGCTGGCGGCGCTGGTGCTGCTGCTGTTCCTGCGCAGCGGCGGCGCGACGCTGGTGGTTTCGGTGGCGATCCCGGTTTCGGTCATCGGCTCCTTCGTCGCCATGGCGGCGCTCGGCCGTTCGATCAACGTGATCTCGCTGGCCGGCTTCGCCTTCGCCGTCGGCATGGTGGTGGACGCGGCGATCCTCGTGCTGGAGAACATTTTCCGCATGAGGCAGGAGGGCCGGCCGATCCGCGAGGCCGCCTTCGAGGGCGCGCGCCAGGTCTGGGGCGCGGTGCTGGTCTCGGCGCTCACCACGGTGATGGTGTTCATCCCGATCCTGACGATGGACCTGGAGGTGGGGCAGCTGTTCCGCGACATCGCGGTGGCCATCTCGGTCGCGGTGCTGCTTTCGCTGGTCGTGGCGACGACCGTGATCCCGGCGCTGTCGAACCGGCTGCTGGCGGGCGACCTGCGGGCCACGGTGGCGCGGCGCCGCGTCCCGCTCGTGGACAATTTCGCCCAGGCCTTCGTGAGGACGGTCATGGGCTTCACGCGCGCCGTCGCGAACAGCCGCAAGCTCGCCGTCTCGACCGTGCTGGCGGTCACGCTGGCGTCCGGGGCGACGACCTGGCTGCTGCTGCCCAAGCTCGACTACCTGCCCGAGGGCAACCGCAACATCGTGTTCGGCTTCGTGCTGCCGCCGCCCGGCTACAACCTGGAGACCATGACGGCGATCGCCGGCAAGCTGGAGGACGAGACGCGGGCGCTCTGGGATCCCCGCCGCGAGCGGCTGGAGGCCGAGGACGGCACGCCGACGATCCAGCGCTTCTTCTTCGCCGCCTTCCGCGCCAACGCCATCGCCGCCGCCATCGCCGCCGACCCGGGCCGCGTCGGCGAACTGATCCCGGTGATGCGCCGCTCGCTGTTCGCGGAGCCGGCGACCTTCGGCTTCTTCCGCCAGTTGTCGCTGTTCGGCCGCGGCATCGGCGGCGCCCGGTCCATCGACCTCGACATTTCCGGCGGCTCGCTGGAGCAGATCGTCGGCGTCGCGCAGCGGGCCTTCGGCAAGGTGAACGCGGTCCTGCCCCGCGCCGAGGGCACGCAGGTCAGGCCCCTGCCCTCGCTCAGCCTCGGCGCGCCGGAGGTGCGGGTGACGCCGGACCCGACCCGGCTGGCCGACAACGGCGTCAGCGCCCGGGACCTCGGCCTCACGCTCGACGCCTTCAACGACGGGCTGCGCGTCGACGAGATCACGGTGGACGGCAAGCGCCTCGACCTGACGCTGAGCGGCCCCCGGGACCACATCGCCGCCACCCAGGGGATCGAGGACCTGCCGGTCGTCACGAGCGACGGGACGATCGTGCCCGCGAGCACGCTGGCCGACATCGCGGTGACCGCCGGGCCGACCGAGATCCGCCACCGCGAGCACGCGCGCACCGTCACGCTCCAGATCAGCCCGCCGCCCGCGATGGCGCTGGAGACGGCGATGGAGGCGGTGCGCGCCGGCGTCATCGACGCGCTGGCGGCGGAAGGGCTGCCCCCCGGCGTCGGGCTGTCGCTGTCGGGCACGGCCGGCAAGCTGACCGAGACCTGGGACGAGATGGTGCTGGACCTGGCGATGGCGCTGGTCATCGTCTACCTGGTCATGGCGGTGCTGTTCGAGAGCTTCCTCTACCCGCTCATCATCGTCATGTCGGTGCCGCTGGCGATGGCGGGCGGCGCGATCGGCCTCACCGTGCTGGCCGCGTTCCAGCGCCAGAACCTGGACATGCTGACCCTGCTCGGCTTCGTCATCCTGATCGGGATCGTCGTCAACAACGCGATCCTGCTGGTCCACCAGACGCTGCACCACCTGCGGGCCGAGGGGATGGGGCCGGACGCCGCGATCATGGCGGCGACCCGCAACCGCATCCGGCCGATCTTCATGTCCACGCTGACCAGCGTGCTGGGGATGGCGCCGCTGGTGGTCTTCCCCGGGGCCGGCTCGGAGCTCTATCGCGGGCTGGGGTCGGTGGTGATCGGCGGGCTGTCGCTGTCGGCGGTGCTCACCCTGCTGATCGTCCCGCCGCTGCTCTCGCTCTTCCTCGCGGCGATCGAGGGGCGCGGCGCCGGGCGGCCGGCCGAGGCGCCGGCCGGGGCCGCCCAGTAACGCCCGGCCCGCCCCTACCGCGCCGCCGCCGGGTCCCGCCACCACGTATCCGGCGCGAAGCCGTAGAGCGGCGTCGTCGCCGGCCGGCGCAGCCCCTTGCGCCACGCCACCCGGTCCGCCGTCGCGTGGAACAGCGGCACGACATGCCGGCCCGCCATCAGCAGCCGGTCGAGCGCGCGCGCGGCGGCGGCGAAGTCCTCGCGCCCGCGCGCCGCCGTCAGCGCCCGGATCGTCGCGTCCACGCCGGGCGACCGCACGCCCGGATAGTTGCGGCTGCCCGGCCTGTCGGCGGCGGCGGCGCTCCAGTAGTGCTCCTGCTCGTTGCCGGGGGAGAGCGAGTTGAACCAGCGGTGGACGACCAGGTCGAAATCGAAGTCGAGCAGCCGGCGCTGGTATTGCGCGGTGTCCACCGTGCGGACCCGGAGCTCGATCCCCAGCCGCGCCAGCGAGTCGGCGTAGGCGGCGGCGAGCCGTTCGGCGCGCGGGTCGATCAGCAGCAGTTCGAGCGAGACCGGCGGCCCGCCGCCGGGCGGGACCAGTCCGCCGTCCTCGACGCGGAACCCGTCGTCGCGCAAAAGCTTCAGCGCCGCGCGCAGGTTGCGGCGGTTGCGCCCGGACCCGTCCGTCTCCGGCGGGCGGTAGCCTTGCGCGAGGTCCTCCTCCGGCAGTTCCGCCAGCCACGGCCGCAGCAGCGCCATCTCGCGCGCGTCCGGCGGGCCGGCGGCCGCGAGGTCGCTGTTGTCGAAATGGCTCCGCGTGCGCGCATAGGCGCCGCGGTAGAGCGTGCGGTTGGCCCATTCGAAATCGAAGGCGAGGATCGCCGCCTCGCGGACGGCGCGGCGGTCGAGCGGCGGGCGGCGCGCGTTCAGCGCGATCGCGTACATGCCCGACGGGCGGCCGTGCGGGATTTCCGCCCGCTCGACCTCGCCCGCCCGCGCGGCCGGGAAGTCGTAGCCGGAGTCCCAGCGGATCGGGTCCGGCTCCACGCGCAGCGAGGCCTCGCCGGTCTTGAACGCCTCGAAGGCCGCCGCCGCGTCGCGGTAGTAGTCGTAGCGGATCGTGTCGAAGTTGTGCCGGCCGCGGTTCGCGGGCAGGTCGCGGCCCCAGTAGTCCGGGTCGCGGCGGAAAACGACCGACCGGCCGGGATCGGCCGACTCCAGCCGGTACGGCCCGCTCCCCACCGGCGGCGTCATGCCGAGCCGCTCGAAGTCGAGGCCGGCGTAGACCGATTTCGGCAGCACCGACATCAGCCCCAGGATCAGCGGCATTTCCCGGTCCGCCGGCGGGGCGAAGACCATGCGCACGGCGCGCGGGCCGACCCGCTCCGCCCGCGCGACCCGGCGGTAGAAGCTCCGCTGGTTGGCCAGCCCGTGGTCCCTCAGCAGCCGCCAGGAGAAGAGCACATCCTCCGCCGTCACCGGCTCGCCGTTGTGGAACCGGGCGGCGGGGTTCAGGTGGAAGGTGACGGAGGAGCGGTCCTCCGGGACCTCCACCCGTTCGGCCAGCAGGCCGTAGAGCGCGAACGGCTCGTCGCGCGAGCGCGCCAGCAGCCGCTCGAACACATGGCTCGAAAGCCCGGCCGCCGCCGTGCCGACCAGGCTGTACGGGTTCAGCGTGTCGAAGGAGCCGACGGGGGCGAGCGCCAGCGTCCCGCCCTTCGGCGCGTCGGGGTCGGCGTAGTCGAAATGGGCGAAGCCGTCGGGATATTTCGGCTCCCCGTGCATGGCGATGGCGTGCGCGCCCGGCTTCCCCTCCGCCGCCGCGGCCGCGCCCGCCGCGCCGGGGACAAGCGGCGGGGCCAGGGCGACGGCAAGGGCGAGCGCGCGCGCCGCGCCGCGCCGCCGGCTCACGCGAACCTCCGGGGCCGCAGCGCCGCCTGCAGCCAGCACACGAAGCCGTACATGTCGAACACCGGCAGCCCGGTCCGGGCCGCGATCGCGGCGGCGAAGGGCGACATGTTGGTGCATTCCAGCAGGATGGCGCCCACATCGCCGCTCCGCGCCAGCAGGGCGTCGGCGGCGCGCAGCAGGTCGCGCTCGGCGGCGTCGAGGTCCATGCGCGCCTCGTCGCCAAGGATGACGCGAGTGAACTCGCCGCCGGCCTCGTCCGTCCCCGCGACCGGCGCGCCGGGCGGGACGCCGGCGGCGGCGAGGTGTTCGGGCGTGAGCGATTCGGCCGAAATCGTGAGGATGCCGGGCCGCTTGCCGGGCGGCAGCAGGGCCTGGACCGCGCCGTACTGCATCAGCGAGGACGCCGCCACCGGAACATCGAGCGCGGCCGCGAGTTCGGCCTGCAGCAGCGACAGGAAGCCGCAATTGGTGACGATCCCGTCGCAGCCCGTGGCGACCAGCGCGCGGCCGGCCTCGACGAAGGCGCCGGCCAGCCCCTCGGCGCGGCGGCGCACGGCGCGGTCCGGGCTGGCGCCGGGCACGACGCGGTAATGCACGGGAAAGGGCCAGGTGCCGGCGTTGCCGATGTCGCCGGGCACGCGCGGAAAGCGCGCCTCCAGCATCAGGATGCCGACGCTGGCCCCCTGCACGGGCTTGCCGCCGAGGGCGACGCGCGGCGGCCGTTCGTCGAGGGCGGGCGCGGTTTCCATGGCGAATCGTCTAGCACCGCCGCCGGAAACGGGTCAATCCGCCGGCGCGCGCGAAATCCGGCGCGTTTCCGCTGGCGGAACCGGGCCGCCGGTCATACAAAGACAACGAAACCGTTTTCCGCGAAACGAGGACATGCAAGATGAAGCACGCCCACACGCCTTTGCTTTCCCTTACCGCGGCCGCGCTCGCCCTGGGTTTGGCCGCGGGCCCGGCGCTGGCTTACAATTCCGGCAGCCTGTCGGCGAAAATCCACGAGTCATGCAAGGATTTCGCGGTCACGCAGGCGGGCGTTTACACCGCCACCTGCAACGTCTCCGGCGGCACGGCGTCGGCGAGCATCGACCTCGACAGCTATATCGCCAACGACGGCGGCGAACTGAATTGGGACGGCGCGGGCGGTTTCGCGTCGACCTGCGACAACCTTTACCTCAGCACCAACGGCGTCGGGCTGGGGGCGACCTGCGCGGGGGCGGACGCGGACCAGGGCATCTGGCTCTGCGATTACCTGGAGAACAGCAACGGCGATTTCGCGGAGCGGACGACGCCCATCGAGTGCTAGGGATTCGCGAACGCGCCGGCAAGCGCCGCGGGTCGCCGCGCCGCGAACCGGGCGGGGCTTCCCAACCCCCGCCCGACGCGCTAGGCTCGCGCCCGACACACCGACGACCCCCGCGGGGAGAGACCGGCGGGCCCCAGGGCCGCGGCCGGCGCCGAAGGAGCAACCGCCCCGGAAACTCTCAGGCGAACGGACCCCGGGGCGAGGAGCCTCTGGAAAGCGGGCGCCGGCCCCGGCCGGCGCTCCACCGAAGGGGAAAGCCGGGCCGCCGCCCGGTGAATCTCTCAGGTTTTCGACAGAGGGGGCGTCCGTCCCGGCGACCGCCGGCGGCGGGCGGCTCCCCGCGCCGGAGGCTCGCGGCCGATGACCGACGCCGAACCGAAACGCACCCCGCTCCACGCGCTGCACCTCGCGCTCGGCGCCCGGATGACGGACTTCGCCGGCTACGCCCTGCCGGTGCAGTACCCGGCCGGGACGCGGGCCGAGCACCTGCATGTGCGCGAACGGGCGGGGCTGTTCGACGTCTCCCACATGGGCCAGATCGCGATTTCGGGGGCCGGCGCGGCGCGGGAGCTGGAGGCGCTGACGCCGGCCGACATCCAGGGGCTGGCGCCGGGACGGATGCGCTACGCCCTGCTGACCGACGGCGCGGGCGGCGTCCTCGACGACATCATCGCGACGAACGCGGGCGAGGACGGCCTGGTCGTCGTCGCCAACGCCGCCCGCAAGGACCACGACGCGGCGCTGCTGCGCGACGGGCTGCCGACATGCGACGCGGAGCTTCTGGAGGACCTCGCGCTGCTGGCGCTGCAGGGGCCGGCGGCGGCGGCGGCGCTGGAGCCGCTGGCGCCCGGCGCCTCGGCCCTCCCCTTCATGGGGTCCGGCCTCTTCGAGGTCGCGGGCGCGCCGTGCCGGGTCTCGCGCTGCGGCTACACGGGCGAGGACGGGTTCGAGGTTTCGGCCCCGGCGGACCGCGCGACGGAGATCGCCGAAGCCCTGCTGGCGCATCCCGCCGTGGCGCCGGCCGGCCTCGGCGCGCGCGACACGCTGCGCCTGGAGGCCGGGCTGTGCCTGTACGGCCACGACCTCTCGCCCGGCACCACGCCGGTCGAGGCGGCGCTGGAATGGACGATCGCCAGGCGCCGCCGGGCCGAGGGCGGCTTTCCGGGCGCCGAGACGATCCTGCGCCAGCTGGCCGAGGGGGCGCCCAGGCGGCGCATCGGCGTCCAGCCGCTGGGCCGCGCGCCGGCCCGCGAGGGCGCGGAAATCGTCGACGACGACGGCGCGCGCCTCGGCGCGCTCACCAGCGGCGGCTTCGGGCCGAGCCTGAAGGCCCCGGTGGCGATGGGCTACGTGGAGAGCCGGGCGGCGCGGGAGAACGCCCCGCTCAACGTCGTCGTCCGCGGCAAGCCGCTGCCCGCGCTGGCGGCGCGCCTGCCGTTCCACCCGCACAACCACAAGCGCGGCCGACCCGGGCCCCGAGGGAGATAAGCCATGGACGGGACCTACTATTCCAGGGAGCACGAATGGATCGCCGTCGCGGGCGGGACCGGGACGGTGGGCATCACCGCCTACGCCCAGGAGCAGCTCGGCGACATCGTGTTCGTCGAGGTGACGCGGCTGGGCGGCACGGTCGCGCGCGACGAGGAGGCGGCGGTCGTCGAATCGGTCAAGGCGGCGAGCGACATCTACGCGCCCGTCTCCGGCGAGATCGTCGAATGGAACGAGGCGCTGGAGGAGGCGCCCGAAACCGTCAACGCCGACCCGATGGGCGCGGGCTGGATTTTCCGCATGGCCCTCGCCGATCCCGGCGAACTCGCCGGCCTGATGGACGCGGACGCCTACGCCGCCTACATCGCGACGCTGTAACCCGACGGCCGCCCGGCGCGGCGAAAGGGAGGAAGCCATGTCCATCGAAAGCCGGTCGCGCGCCGGGGACCCGCCGGGCGACGCCTTCGTCGCCCGCCATATCGGCCCCCGCCCGGAGGACGAGGCGGAAATGCTCGCCGCCATCGGGGCGGAAAGCCTGGAGGCGCTGATCGACGCGACCGTGCCGCGCGCCATCCGCGACGACGAGCCGCTCGACCTCGCGCCGCCGATGGACGAGGCCGCCGCGCTGGCGAAACTGCGGGGCTACGCCGACCGGATCAAGGTCGCGCGCCCGCTCATCGGCACGGGCTATTACGGGACCCGCGTTCCCGCCGTCATCCAGCGCAACATCCTGGAGAACCCGGCCTGGTACACCGCCTACACGCCCTACCAGCCGGAAATCTCGCAGGGCCGGCTCGAGGCGCTGCTGAACTTCCAGACCATGGTTTCCGACCTGACGGGAATGGAGATCGCCAACGCCTCGCTGCTGGACGAGGCGACGGCGGCGGCGGAGGCGGTGGCGTTCTGCCGCAAGCTGGCGAAATCCGGCGGCGACGCGGTGTTCGTCTCCCGCCGCTGCCATCCGCAGACCATCGACACGATCCGCACCAGGGCCGAGCCGCTGGGCGTCCAGGTGGTGGTCGGCGACGAGGCGGAGGGGACGGGCGACCGGGCGTTCGCGGTCGTGCTCCAGTACCCCGACACCGGCGGCGAGGTCCGGGACTACGCCGCCCTGGTCCGCGAGGCCCACGCCAGGGGCGCGATGGTCGTCGTCGCGACGGACCTGCTGGCGCTGACGCTGCTGGAGCCGCCGGGCGCCTGGGGCGCGGACGTGGCCGTCGGATCGAGCCAGCGCTTCGGCGTGCCGCTCGGCTTCGGCGGGCCGCACGCCGCGTTCTTCGCCACGCGCGACCGCCACAAGCGCTCGATGCCCGGCCGGCTGGTGGGCGTGTCGGTGGATTCGGCCGGCGACCCGGCCTACCGCCTCGCCCTGCAGACCCGCGAGCAGCACATCCGCCGCGAGAAGGCGACCAGCAACATCTGCACCGCCCAGGTCCTGCTGGCGGTGATGGCGTCGATGTACGCCGTCTGGCACGGGCCGGACGGGCTGTCGGCGATCGCCCGGCGGGTCCACCGCCTGGCGGCGGTGCTGGCCCAGGGGCTGCGCGAACTCGGCTACACGGTCGAGACCGGGGCCTTCTTCGACACGATCGTGGTCCGCACCGACGACTGGACGGGATCGGTGCTGGAGGCGGCGCGGGTCGAGGAGATCGACCTGCGCCCGTTCGAGGCCGCGGTCGGCATTTCGCTCGACGAGACCTGCGGGCGCCGGCTGGTGGAGCGGCTGTGGTCGCTGATGGCCTTCGACTCGATGAAGCAGCTGTCCTTCGACGAGATCGACGCCCGCGCGCCCGACGCGCTGCCCGAGGGCCTGCGGCGGCGCTCCGCCTTCCTCGAACACCCGGTGTTCCGCGCCTACCGTTCCGAGACCGAGATGCTGCGCTACATGCGGGCGCTTTCGGACAAGGACATCGCGCTCGACCGCTCGATGATCCCGCTCGGCTCCTGCACCATGAAGCTGAACGCGACGACGGAGATGGTCCCCGTCACCTGGCCGGAATTCGCCGACATCCACCCCTTCGCGCCGAGGGACCGGGTGGAGGGCTACCTGGAGACGATCGCGGAGCTGGAGCGGATGCTGTGCGCCTGCACCGGCTACGCGGCGGTCTCGCTGCAGCCCAACGCCGGCTCGCAGGGCGAGTACGCCGGCCTGCTGGCGATCCGGGCCTGGCACAGGTCCCGGGGCGAGGCCGGGCGCGACGTCTGCCTGATCCCCGTCTCCGCGCACGGGACCAACCCGGCCTCCGCCGCGATGGCGGGGATGCGCGTCGTGCCGGTGCGGTGCGACGAGGCCGGCAATGTCGATGTCGCGGACCTGCGCGCCAAGGCCGCCGAACACGCCGCCGCGCTGGCGGCGATCATGGTCACCTACCCCTCGACCCACGGCGTGTTCGAGGAGGCGATCGGCGAAATCTGCGAAATCGTCCACGCCCATGGCGGGCAGGTCTACCTCGACGGCGCGAACCTCAACGCCATGGTCGGCCTGTGCCGGCCCGGCCGGTTCGGCGCCGATGTGAGCCACCTGAACCTGCACAAGACCTTCTGCATCCCCCATGGCGGCGGCGGGCCGGGGGTGGGGCCGGTGGCCGTCGCGGCGCATCTGGCGCCCTTCCTGCCGGGGCACCGCTTCGGCCCGCCCGGCGAGCGCCCGGTCGGCCCGGTGAGCGCCGCGCCCTGGGGCAGCGCCGGCATCCTGCCGATCTCCTGGTGCTACATTACGATGATGGGGGCGAGCGGGATGCGCGCGGCGACGGAGCGCGCGATCCTGAACGCCAACTACCTCGCCGCCCGGCTGCGCCCGCACTACCCGGTGCTGTACGCCGGCGCCGCCGGGACGGTGGCGCACGAATGCATCGTCGATCTCCGCGGAATCGCGCGCGAGACCGGCGTGACGGTGGAGGACGTGGCCAAGCGCCTGGTCGATTACGGCTTCCACGCGCCCACCATGTCCTTCCCGGTCGCCGGCACGCTGATGATCGAGCCGACGGAGAGCGAATCGAAGCGCGAACTCGACCGTTTCGTCGAGGCGATGGCCGCGATCCGCGAGGAAATCCGCGCCATCGAGCGCGGCGAGACGACGCGCGACGACAGCCCGCTCGCCCACGCGCCCCACACGGCGGCGGCGCTGGCGGCGGCGGAATGGGACCGGCCCTACACGCGCGAGCAGGCGGTCTTCCCGCTGCCGGGGTCGCGGGCGCGGAAATACTGGCCGCCGGTGGGGCGGATCGACAACGCCCACGGCGACCGCAACCTGGTCTGCTCCTGCCCCCCGGTCGAGGCCTGGGGCGCCGCGGCGGACTGAGCGGGCGGGATCGGCCTCGCCGCGACGCCGCCGGTCGCGGGCGCGCGAATCCGCCGCCTCGATCCGGCGCAGGCTCGCTGCTAGGCTGGACGCGCGCGGAGGAGGAGCGGGCCGATGACTCAGGAATCCGAAACGGGCGGCCGGGCCGGGCGGCGGGCCCGGGGCGGCCGGGACGCGCGGCGCGCCGCCCGGGAAAGGCCGGCCGCCGTCCACGCGCCCTATGTCTCGCGGCGGACGCCCGTCTTCGAGGTGCTCGGCGAGGAAGGGCTGGAAACGATCGAGCGCAACGCCGAGACCATCCTCCAGGAGATCGGGATCGAGTTCCGCGACGACGCCGAGGCGCTGGCGATGTGGCGCGAGGCGGGCGCCGATGTCGATGGCGAGCGCGTGCGCATCCCGCGCGGGCTGGCCCGCGAACTCGCGAAAACCGCGCCTTCCCGCTTCACGCAGCACGCGCGCGACCCGGCGCGCTCGGTCGAGATCGGCGGGCCGAACACAGTGTTCGCGCCGGTTTACGGGCCGCCCTTCGTGCACGACCTGAAGAACGGGCGGCGCTACGCCACGCTGGCGGATTTCGAGAATTTCGTCCGGCTGGCCTGGATGTCGCCGGGGCTGCACCATTCCGGCGGCACGGTGTGCGAGCCGGTGGACCTGCCGGTCAACAAGCGCCATTTCGACATGCTGTACGCCCATATGCGGCTTTCCGCCAAGCCCTACATGGGATCGGTGACGGCGCCGGAACGGGCGGCGGACACGGTGGAGATGGCGCGGCTGCTGTTCGGGGCCGAATTCGTCGACTCCCGCGCGGTGACGATCAGCCTGATCAACGCCAACTCGCCGATGACCTGGGACGCGACCATGCTCGGCGCGCTCAAGACCTACGCGCGGGCGAACCAGGCGACGATCGTCTCGCCCTTCATCCTGGCCGGCGCGATGTCGCCGGTGACCGTGGCGGGCACGCTGGCGCAGATCCTGGCCGAGGCGCTGGCGGGGATCGCGTTCGCGCAGCTGTGCCGGCCCGGCGCGCCGGTGGTGTTCGGCAGCTTCGCCAGTTCGATCTCGATGCAGTCCGGCGCGCCGACCTTCGGGACGCCGGAGCCGGCGCTGGTGCTGTTCGGCTGCGCGCAGCTGGCGCGGCGGCTCGGCGTGCCGTTCCGGTCCGGCGGATCGCTCTGCGGCTCCAAGCTGCCGGACGCGCAGGCGGCCTACGAGTCGGCGAACACGCTGCTGCCCACCGTGCTGGCGGGGACGAATTTCGTCCTCCACGCGGCGGGCTGGATGGAGGGCGGGCTGGTGTCCTCCTACGAGAAGTTCGTCATGGACGCGGACCAGCTGGCGATGATGCGGCCGCTGCTGGGCGGCGTGGACCTGTCGGAGAACGGCCAGGCGCTCGACGCGATCCGCGAAGTCGGGCCGGGCGCGCATTTCCTCGGCTGCGCCCACACGCAGGCGAATTTCGAGACCGCCTTCTTCCGCTCCGCGATCGCCGACAACGGCACTTTCGAGCAGTGGCGGGCCGAGGGCGAGCGCGACGCGGCGACGCGGGCGGGCGAACTCGTCGAGCGGATGCTGCGCGAATACGAGCCGCCGCCGCTCGACCCCGGCATCGACGAGGCCCTGCGCGACTACATCGCGCGGCGCAAGGCGAGCTTCCCGGACTCCAACGTGTAGCCGCGCGCGGCGCTCCGGCTTCGCCCGGAAACGGCGCGAAAAGAACGGTATAGAGAGCTTTCTTCGTTCCCCGCGCCAGGTTCCCCGCGCGGGGAGGCGGTGCCGCGGAAGGGATTCGAACCCCCGACCCACGCATTACGAATGCGTTGCTCTACCGGCTGAGCTACCGCGGCGCGCCCGCTCGAACCGCGCCTGTCTAGGGTTTCGCGCCGCCCGGCGCAAGCGGGAATTCGCCGCGCCGCGCCGGCCCGCGCGGCGGAGCCGCCCTCAATACATCCGCCCGCCGTTCGGGACCGGGAGGTCCGGGCCGATCATCACCACCTCCCCGTCCTCGTCGGGAAAGCCGAGGACCAGCACCTCGCTCATGAACTTGCCGATCTGTTTGGCGGGAAGTTGACCACCGCCGCGACCTGGCGGCCGGGCAGGCTGTCGAGGTCGTAGTGGCGCGCGATCTGGGCGGAGGTCTTGCGCACCCCCAGTTCCGGGCCGAAATCGACCCAGAGCCGGATCGCCGGCCGCCGCGCCTCGGGAAACGGGCGCGCCTCGACCACCGTCCCGACCCGGATATCGACCTTGAGGAAGTCGTCGAAGGAGATCGCCATCGCTTCCGCCGCGCCGCGCATCGTTCAGGCCCCGGAGAGGTCGCGGATTTCGTCCACGCCCTCCGCCATCCGGCGGCGCAGGACGCCGAAGGCCGCCGCCCGCGTCCGCCGCGCGACGCCGGCGACTTCGGCCATCTCCGCCGCCGCCCGCGCGGCCGCCGCCGGCGCGGCGTCCGGGGAGCCGGCGAGGAGAAGGGGCGCGTCGCCGATCGAGGCCCAGGCCGCCTCCGCCTGGCGCCGGGCGATCGCCTGCCAGCCCTCGAACGCCGCCTGGCCGGCGCCGGCCAGCGCCTCGAAATTCTTCTTGTGCCAGGCCAGCGCCGCCTCGGCCTCGGCCGGGCGGATCCAGGCGAACGGATCGCAAGCGTCGAAAACGGACGACGGGTCTCCCCGGTCGGCCATGGCGCGTCTCCTTCCGTCGGGCGCGGGGCGCGGCCCGGCGCCCTTATCGGCCGGGCGCGGGGCGGCGTCAACCGCGGCGCCGCGGCGGGGCGGAAGGCGGACGGCTATTCCCCGGCCGGCTCCCCGGCCGGCGCGGCGGCGGATCGCGGCCCGCGCCGGAGCGCGAGGACGGCGCGCTCGACGCGGCGCAGCCGGTCGTCGAGCCGGCGCGCGGTGGCGGCGAGGTCCGGGCTGTCGTCGCCGGACCAGACGCGCGCGGCGTCGAGGAAGACGGCGGCGAGGCCGGCGGCGCGCATCGCCGCGCACGGCCCCCGGCCGCCGAGGCCCGCCGCCTCCAGCGTCGCGCGCATCGCCCGGCGCAGCGCCGGCAGGCCGCGCGCGGCCAGCGCCGGGTCGCGCGGCAGGCCGCGCAGCAGCGCCGCCACGCCGGCCCTGTAGGGGGCCATCGCCTCGAACCGCAGCAGCAGGAGCTCCAGCAGGCGCTCGCGGGCGGGGATGTCGGGGTCGCGGAAGGCGTCGTCCGCGCGTTCGGCGACGCGCGCGTCCACCGCCTCGGCGAGGGCTTCGAGCACGCCGGCCTTGCCGCGGAACGCGCCGCCGAGATCGTCCGTTCCCGCCGCCGCCGCGATGTCGGACAGCCGGCAGTCGCGCCAGCGCCCCTCGGCCGCCAGCGCCATCGCCGCCCGGAACACCGCCTCGCGCTCTTCCTCGCCGATCGTCACGGCCCGCCTCCCGCGCCCGCCGCGCCCCGCGAGCGTAGCGCGTTTTCGCCGCGCGGGGAATCCCGCCCGGCCGCGTTCCTCACCCCGCGAGTTCGCGCGACCGGCGGGTCGCGGCCGCGACGGCGCGGTCGAGCAGCGGCTGGAGGCCGTCCTCCGCCATCAGCACCTCCAGCGCGGCGGCGGTGGTGCCGCCGGGGCTGGTGACGTTGCGGCGCAGCTGCGCCGCCTCCTCGGGCGAGAGCCGGGCCAGTTCGCCCGACCCCGCCACCGTCGCCCGCGCCAGCCGGGCCGAGAGGTCCGCCGGAAGCCCGGCCGCGACGCCCGCCGCCGCCAGCGCCTCGATCAGCAGGAAGACATAGGCCGGCCCGCTCCCCGAAACCGCCGTCACCGGGTCGAGCAGCGCCTCGTCCGAAACCGCCACCGCCTCGCCGACGGCCGAAAGCAGGCGGCCGCAGAACGCGGCCTGTTCCGGCGCGACGCGGGCGTTGGGCGCATAGACCGTGATGCCGCGGCCCACCGCCGCCGGCGTGTTCGGCATCGCGCGCACGACGGCGGCCTCGTCCCCGAGCGCGGCGGCGAAATAGCCGAGCGTCTTGCCCGCCGCGATCGAGAGGAACGCCGTCTCCGGCCCGGCGAAGCGGCGCAGCGGCCGGATCGCCTCGTCCATCGACTGCGGCTTGACGGCCAGCACGACCACGGAGGGGGACACGCCGGCGGGAACCCCGTCGGCCGCCGCGTGCACGGAAACGCCCGGCGCGGCGGCGAACCGCGCGGCCGCGGCCGCGTCCGGCTCGACGATTCGCACGCCGTCGGCGGCGGCGCCGCTCTCGATCCAGCCGTCGAGCATCGCGCCGCCCATCTTGCCGCAGCCGGCAAGGAGGATGGGGCCGGCCATCGTCAGGCCGTCCCGGCGACGTCGATCAGCGCCGCGTCGATCGCGTCGCCGGCCGACTTGCCGCCCCAGATCACGAACTGGAACGCCGGGTAGTAGCGGTCGGACTCGCTGACCGCGACCTCCACCAGGTCCTCCAGCTGCTCGACGCTGGCCGTCCCCGTCCCGCGCAGCGGCAGCGTGTGGCGGAAGGCCGGCGTCCCGTCGTCCGACGACAGGTCGAAATGGCCGAGCCACAGCTTCTCGTTGACCAGGGCGAGCAGGTCGGCGACCTCGCGGCGCCGGTCGGCGGCGACCCGCGCCTCGAAGCGGCAGGAGAAGTGCAGCGCGCTCATGTCCTCCTGCCAGAGGAAGAACAGGCGGTAGTCGCACCACCGCCCGTCGATCTCGACCGCGAGCTCCTCGCCGCTGGCCCGTTCGTGCGGCCACTCGTTGGCGCCGACGATCTCCTCCAGGAGGTCGAGCGGGTTGCGCGGCGGACTCGCCGAATCGACGGAGTCGAGAGACATAAGGTCACCTCCCGTAGCGCGGCCCGAAACGCCCGAACGCCATGCTATATGTGGATTTTCCGTTACAGCTTGTGTTCGCGCGATTTCCGTACACCAGATATGGCAACAATCCCGGTCGCGCGAAGCCTGTCAACCGAAAAAGGAAACGCCGGGCGATTTCCTTCGGGCGGCCCCGGGGCGGCCCCCGGACGGGGCGGGACGGGCGCGGCGCCCGGCGTCAGCCGCCCGGTTCGGCCGGCGGCTTGCGCGTCTCGGCGCCCGTCCCGCGGCCCCGGGCCGCGCCGGCGGCGCGCCGCGCCGGCGACCGGCGCGCGGCCGCCTTCTTCTCGAGCTCCTCGACCCGCGCGGCGAGCGCCTCCTGCTCCTCCCGCGCCGTGGCGGCCATGTCGCGCACCGCCTCGAACTCCTCGCGGGTCACCCAGCCGCGCTCGTTCAGGAAGCGCTCGAAGCGCCGCTGGACGATGTGCTCGACCTCCTGGCGCGCCCCGGCGGCGGCGGCCAGCGCCCCGTTGGCGACCTTCGCCAGATCGTCGAGAAAGCGGTTGTCGCTCCGCACGGTCGCGCTCCTCCGGGCCGATTCGCTCGATCCTCATTACACCGGCGACCGCGCCGCTGTCCCGGAAAACCGCCATCGGGCCGCGGTTCTCCCGGGGTAGGGCCGCGGAGGCCCCGATAATCGTTGCGCGAGGCGTTCTTTTCCGTTTCACTCGGCCATATTGTGCCGGACGGTCGGCCATCCGATCCACAAAGGAGCCTGAAACATGCCCGTCTTTCGCCCCCTCGCCGCCGCGACCGCGTTGTGTGTCCTCGCCGTCGCCTTTCCGGCCCTTTCGGACCAGTCGCAGACCGCGCCCGCGAAGATCACCACCCGCACCTACGACGGCAGCCAGATCAGCTCGGACATAAACATCTCCTGCAAGAAGCTCGACCTGTCGTCCACGGGCACGATGAGCGGGACCTGCACCTACGACAACCAGGCGATCGAGACGGGCTTCAAGGACACGACCATCGACCTCGACGACTACGCGGGCTGCGATTCCGACGGCAACCTCTCATGGGACGAAGAGGATTTCAGCGACGACAGCACCGGCGCCGATATCGTGTTCAACTCGGACGGGACGAAATACCTGCTCGAGGCGACATGCGACGCGCCGATCGGGTCCACCGCCCAGGCCAGCACGCTGACGGTCGGCGACGAGATCGAGAACGACGACGGCGTCTTCGCCGAGAAGTAGCGCCTCGCGGCGCTCCGTTGCCTCGCGCCCCCGGAGGCGGTATCGAGGCGCGATGCTCGGCGCGCTGGCCTTTCCCGTCATCGATCCGGTCGCGGTCCAGATCGGGCCGATCGCGATCCGCTGGTACGCGCTCGCCTATGTGGCGGGGCTGCTGCTCGGCTGGCGGTTCTGCGCGGCGCTGGCCCGGCGCGCGCCGGCGCTGCCCGCCGCCGCCCGGATGGACGACCTGCTGTTTTACGCCACGCTCGGCGTGATCCTGGGCGGCAGGCTCGGCTACGCGCTGTTCTACAAGCCGGCCTGGTTCCTCGCCCATCCCCTGGAAATCGTTATGGTCTGGCACGGCGGCATGTCGTTCCACGGCGGCTTCCTCGGCGTCGTCGCGGCCGCCTGGCTGTACGCGCGGCGGGAGGGAATCCCCGTCCTGGCGCTGGCGGACGCGGTGGCCGCCGCCGCGCCGATCGGGCTGTTCTTCGGACGGCTCGCCAATTTCGCGAACGGGGAGTTGTACGGGCGGGTTTCGGACGCGCCCTGGGCCATGGTCTTTCCCGGCGGCGGCCCGCTGCCCCGCCATCCGAGCCAGCTTTACGAGGCGGCGCTGGAGGGGGCGGCGCTGTTCGCGCTGGTCGCGGCGGCCGCCTGGTGGACCGGCGCGCGCCGCCGGCCGGGGCTGGTCTGCGGCCTGTTCCTGGCCGGCTACGGCGCCGCGCGCGGCTTCGCGGAACTGTTCCGCGAGCCGGACGCCCATCTGGGCTTCGTGCTGGGGCCGTTCACGATGGGCCAGCTGCTCTCGCTGCCGATGGTCGTCGCGGGCGCGGTCCTGCTGGCGCGCGCGATGCGCGGCCCGGCGCCCGGCGATGGCCGGTAGCCTGTCGGGCCGCCTGTTGCGCCGGATCGCGCGCGCCGGGCCGCTGACCGTCGCGGAGTACATGGCCGAGGCGCTGCACGACCGCGAGGCCGGCTATTACGCGCGGCGCGACCCGCTCGGCGCGGCCGGCGACTTCACCACCGCGCCGGAGGTTTCGCAGATGTTCGGCGAGTTGCTGGGCCTGTGGACGCTCGCGGCCTGGCGCGCCCAGGGGTCGCCGCCGGGGGCCTGCCTCGTGGAACTCGGCCCCGGCCGGGGGACCCTGATGGCGGACGCGCTGCGCGCCATCGCCGGCGCGTCGGGCGGCGCGGTCCCTTTCGAGGTTCGCCTCGTCGAGACAAGCCCGCGCCTGCGCGCGATCCAGGCCCGGACTCTGGCGGCCGCGCGGCCGGCCTGGAGCGAGGACCTCTCCGGCCTGCCCGACCGGCCCTGTTTCCTGATCGCCAACGAGTTCTTCGACGCGCTGCCGATCCGCCGGCTGGTCCGGCGCGACGGCGCGTGGCGGGAGGTCCTGGTCGCGGCGGACGCGGCGGGGACCGGCCTCGCCTGGGCGGTCGACCGCGCCCCCTCCCCGCTCGCCGCGACGCTGCCGGACGAGTTGCGGCGCGGCGCGGCCGACGGGGAGACGGCCGAACTCTGCCCGGCCGCCGACGCCGTGCTGGCCGCCGCCGCCGGGCGCATCGCGGCGCGGGGCGGCGCGGCGCTGGTCGTCGATTACGGGAGCGAGCGCGGGGCGCGCGGCGCGACGCTGCAAGCGGTCCGCGCGCACCGGCCGGTCGATCCGCTGGACAGTCCCGGACTCGCCGACCTGTCGAGCCATGTCGATTTCGCCCGCCTGCGCGGGGTCGCGCTGGAGGCGGGATGCGCGTGCCTGGGGCCGGTCGAACAGGGGCGGTTCCTGCGCGCCCTCGGCGTCGAGCGCCGGGCCGCCGCGCTGGCGCGGCGCGCCGGCCCCGAAGGCCGGGCCGGAATCGCCGCCGCGCTGGACCGCTTGATCGGCGCGGACGCGATGGGCAAGCTGTTCAAGGCGATGGCCGTCGTTCCGGCGGACGGCCCGGAGCCGGACGGGTTCGCGGAGCCCGGCGCCCGGCCCGGCGGGGGAGAAAGCGCGGCGTGATCCAGATCGACGGCTTCGGCGGCGGCGGAATCCGCCACGCCTTCTTCACCCGGCGCGGCGGCGTCAGCGCGGGCCTGTACCGCTCCCTCAATTGCGGACTCGGATCGGGGGACGATCCCGCCGCCGTCGCCGCCAACCGGGCGCGCGCCATGGCCGCGCTCGACCTGCCGGCGGGCGCGCTCGCCACCTGCCATCAGCGCCACTCGGCGGAAGTCGCGGTGCTGGAGGGGCCGGAGCCGCCGGAGGAGCCGCCGGCGGCCGACGCGCTGGTCACCGCCGCCCCGAACCTGGCGCTGGGCATCCTGACGGCCGATTGCGGGCCGGTGCTGTTCGCCGATCCGGGGGACCGCGTGGTGGGCGCGGCGCACGCCGGCTGGCGCGGCGCGCTGGCGGGCGTGCTGGAGGCGACGGTCGAGGCGATGATCGAACAGGGCGCGCGGGCCGACAACATCGTCGCCGCCGTCGGCCCGGCCATCGGCCCCGATTCCTACGAGGTCGGGCCGGAATTCCCCGGCCCGTTCCTGGAGCGCGACCGCGCCAACGCCGCCTTCTTCCGCGCCGGCCCGGACGAGGGGCGCTACATGTTCGACCTGCCGGGCTACATCGCGGCGCGGCTGGGGCGGCTCGGCCTCGCCGGCGTGCTGTCGCTCGACGCCGACACCTGCGCCGACGAGGCGCACTGGTTCAGCTACCGGCGCTCCCGCCACAGGGACGAGCCGGATTACGGCCGGCTCCTGTCGGTCATCGCCCTGGAGGGTTGAGACATGGCGCTTCATTTCGCCCGCGAGGAGTTCGCGGACCGCGTTTCGAAAACCGTCGCCGCGCTGGAGGCGCGCGGCCTCGACGGGCTGCTGATGTTCCGGCAGGAGAGCATGTACTACCTGACCGGCTACGACAGTTTCGGCTTCTGCTTCTTCCAGTGCCTGTTCCTCGGCGCGGACGGGCGGACGATGCTGCTGACGCGCGCGCCCGACCTGCGCCAGGCGGAGAACACCAGCACGATCCGGGACATCCGCGTCTGGGTCGACGGCCACGGCGCGACGCCGGCGGCGCAGCTGCGCGAGACGCTGCGCGAGCTGGGCCAGGCCGGCAAGCGGCTCGGCGTCGAGTACGAGTCCTACGGCCTGAACGCCCGGCTGGGCCGCCTGCTCGACGAGACGATGGAGGGGTTCTGCGCGCTGGAGGACGCCTCGGACCTGGTGACGAAACTGCGCGTCGTGAAGAGCGAGGCGGAACTGGCTTATGTGCGCCGCGCCGCCGAACTGGCCGACGCCGCGCTGGACGAGGCGCACCGGCTGGCCGCGCCGGGGGCGGACGAGGGCGAAATCCTCGCCGCCATGCAGGGCGCGATCTTCCGGGGCGGCGGCGACTACCCCGCCAACGAGAACATTATCGGCTCCGGCCCGGACGCGCTGCTGTCGCGCTACTTCACCGGCCGGCGGCGCCTCGACGCGCGCGACCAGCTGACCCTCGAATTCGCCGGGGCCTACCGCCACTACCACGCCTGCCTGATGCGGACGATCGTCATCGGCCCCGCCTCGCCGGTCCAGCGCGACATGCACGCCGCCGCGCTGGAGGCGCTCGCCGCCTGCCGCGAGGCGCTGCGCCCCGGCCGGCCGGTGGGCGAGGCCTTCGACGCCCACGCCCGCGCGATGGACCGGCGGGGCTACCGCCACGCCCGGATGAACGCCTGCGGCTATTCGCTGAGCGCGATGTTCGCGCCGACCTGGATGGACACGCCGATGCTCTACACCGGCAACCCCGTCCTCGCGGCGCCGGGGATGGTGTTCTTCCTCCACATGATCACGATGGACAGCGAGTCGGGGCTGGCGATGTGCCCGGGAGAGAGCGTCGTCGTCACCGAAACGGGCAACGAGCGGCTCTCGACGGCCTCCCTCGACCTCGTCGAGGCGTGAGCGCGGGCGAGGGCCGAGGCCGCCGCGATGCCGCATCTGTGGATTTTCGCCCTCGCCCTGCTGCTCGGCGGCCTCGCCACATGCGTCCTGCTCTGAGGCTCGCGGCGGCCGGCGCGCTGTGCGGGGCGCTGGCGGCCTGCGCGCCGGTCCCCGCCGTCTTCGAGCCGCCGGAGGAGGAGAAGCGCCGCCGCGCCGCCGCGCTGGTTCCGGCCGCGTCCGGCGTCGGCGTGCGGCGGATCGAGGGGCCGGCCGGCTGGGTCGGCGACGCGCTGGCCCGCGCGATCGCCCGGTCGCTGCGCGACCGCGGCCTCGTCGCCGGCGCGCGCGGGGCCGAGGCGCGGCCCCTGCTGCTCGACGCCGGCGGCTACCGGGCGGAACGCGCGGGCGGGCCGGCGGAACTGGCGATGATCTGGACGCTGCGCGGCCGCGACGGCGCCGAGATCGCCCGGCGCGAGACCCGGCACGCGCCGCCGGCCGCCTTCTGGACCGCGCCGACGCCGGAAATGTTCCGCGATGTCGCGGACCGGCACGCCGGCGCGACGGTCGCCTGGATCGAGGGCGTCCGCGCCCGCCGGCACCGCGCGCCGCCCCCCCTTCCGCCCCCCGCCGCCGGGCCGGCGGTGGCGCTCGAACCGGTCGCCGGCGCGCCCGGCGACGGGGCCGAGGCGCTGGCCGCCGCGATCCGGCGCGCGCTCGCGGCCGAGGGGATCGCGGCCGGGCCGCCGGGGCGCGGCGGCCTGGCGCTGGTCCCCTCCGTCGCCGTCGCGCCGGCCGGCGCGGGGGTGGAGCGCGTCGCGATCGCCTGGGTGCTGCGCGACCCGTCGGGCGCGGAGATCGGGCGGGTGGACCAGGCGAACGCGATCCCCGCCGGCGCGCTCGACGGCCCGTGGGGCGCGACGGCGGACGACATCGCCGCGGCCGCCGCGCCCGGGATCGCCGACCTCGCGCGCGGATACGCCGCCCTCGCGGCCCGGACCGGCGGCGCCGCGCGGCTTCAGCGGTAGAACTCCAGCAGGAAGCGGACCTCGCCCGCCGGCGCGACCTCGTGCGGAACGCCCGGCCCCACGACGCCGGGCGTTCCGGGGGACAGTTCCGCCTCCCGGATTTCCGGCTCCAGGACGCGGCACAGCAGCCTGCCCTCCAGGACGACGATTTTCGCCCAGGTCCCCGCGCGGGTCCGGTGCGCCCTCCGCAGGTTCGCCGGTATCGAGGCCTCCGAAAACACCGGCGATTCCGCGTAGCGCGACACCCCGTCGGGCAGCGTTTCCATGGAAGCCTCCCCTCCCCTAAACCGGCAGGCGGAGGACGGCGCGGAGGCCGCCGGCGGGGGCGTCGTCGAGGGTGAGGTCGCCGCCATGGCCGCGGGCGATGTCGCGGGCGATGGCGAGGCCGAGGCCGGCCCCGCCGGCGCCGGGGCTGCGCGAGGCGTCGAGCCGGAAGAAGGGCTTGAACACATCCTCCCGGTGCGCCTCGGGAACGCCGGGGCCGTTGTCGTCCACCACGATCGCCACCGCCCCCCGCGAGGCAAGGAGCGAGACCGAAACGGCGCCGGCGTGCCGCTTGGCGTTGCCGACCAGGTTGGCCAGCGCCCGCTTGATCGCCTGGGGCCGCACCTCCAGCACGATCCCGGCCGCCTCCGCCGCCCCCTCCAGGGCGACGGCCGAGCCGTCGCGCCGCTCCGCCTCGACCGTCTCGGCGACGAGCGCGGCGAGGTCGGTGCGCCGCGGCGCCTCCTCGCCCTCGCCGCGGGCGAAGGCGAGGTAGCCCTCGACCATGCGCTCCATGTCGCGCACATCGGCGCGCAACTCCGCGATTTCGGGATCGTCGCCGAGCATGGCGAGTTGCAGCTTCATGCGCGTGAGCGGCGTGCGCAGGTCGTGCGAGACGCCGGCGAGCATCTCGGTCCGCTGGGCCATCTGGCGGCGGATGCGCTCGCGCATCTGCAGGAAGGCCTCGGCGGCCTGGCGCACCTCCGTCGCCCCCTCCATGCGGAAGTGGCCGACCTCGCGGCCCATCCCCAGCGCGCGCGCGGCGACGGCGAGGCGGCGCACCGGGCGGATCTGGTTGCGCAGGAACACGATCGCGATGGCGAACAGCACCAGCGAGCCGCCGAGCATCCACATCAGGAAGACATAGGGCGTCGAACTGTCGAGCCGCTTGCGGTTCACATCGACGGTCAGCACCCCGCCGGGCAGGAGCAGGCGGACGACGACGCGCCTCGGCGCGCTCTCGGTGTCGAGGCGGAACGGCCGGCCCACGCGCTTGTCGAGTTGCCGGGCCAGCCCGGCCTCGATGCGGTCGCGCGGCGGCCGGGCCGGGGCGGAGAGGACGGCCCCCGCCTCCCAGGCGACGACCATCTCCAGCAGGTCCCGCGACCGGCGGACGATCCCCTCGATCTCCCCGGCCGGCGGCGGCGGCGTCAGCGCGTCGGCGACCAGCGCGATGTCGCCGGCGAGTCCCTGCGCCAGCCGGCGCGTCATCGTGTCCCAGTGCCGGTCGAAGAACACGAAGGTGGAGATCGCGTGCATCAGCACCAGCGGGACCAGGACGATCGCCATGGCCCGGCCGAACAGGGTCTTCGGCAGCCACCGCCGGATCCCGCGCGCGCCGGGCGCCGGCCCGCCGGCCGCCCCGGTCACGGCTCCGCCTCCAGCGCGTAGCCCCGGCCGCGCACGGTGCGCAGATGGCTCGGGAACCGGCTGTCGGGTTCGAGCTTGCGCCGCAGCCGGGCGATTTGCACATCGACCGCGCGCTCGGCGCCGCGCGCCGCGCCGCGCGCCAGCAGCTCCTCGCGGCTGAGCGTCGTCCCCGGCCGCTCGGCGAAGGCGCGCAGGAGCGCGGTCTCGGCCTCGGTCAGGTGCACGCGGGCGGGGCCGCGGAACAGGTCGCCGCGGCGGAGGTCGAAGCGGAACGGCCCGAACCGGACCTGCCCGTCGCCCGCCCCGGCCGGCGCCGGCTCCGCCGCCGCCCGCCGCAGGATGGCGCGGACGCGCAGCAGGAGTTCGCGCGGCTCGAAGGGCTTGGGGAGGTAGTCGTCGGCGCCCGCCTCCAGGCCCGCGATCCGGTCGCCGGCCTCCCCCATCGCGGTGAGCAGCAGCACCGGCGCGCGCCGCGCGACTTCGGGGTCGCGGGTCAGCTCCAGGCCGGTCTCGCCGGGCATCATCACATCGAGCACGATCAGGTCGAACTCCAGCGCCGACAGCCGCGCGCGCGCCTCGGCGGCGTCGGCCGCGACGGTGACCCGGAAGCCGTTCCCCGCCAGGAAGCGCCGCAGCAGGCCCCGGAGCCGGGCGTCGTCGTCCACGACCAGCAGGTGCGGCGGCTCGGTCATCCGCGCCGCCCTCCGGGGGGCGCCGGTCCCGGCCCGTCGAACCGCCAGCGGTCGCCGGTGTCCATAATGCCGCGCATGACGGCGCGGAACCCCTCCGCCGCGTCCGGCCCGGCGGCGCGGCAGGCGCGCGCGATCCGCTCGCGCTGGTTGGCGGTGAGGCGGCGCTCCAGGTCCACGCCCTTGTCGGTGAGGTGGAGCAGGCGCTTGCGCCGGTCGAGGTCCGAGCGGCGCTGGACGATGTAGCCCTCGCGCACCAGCTGGCTCAGCACCCGCGCCAGGCTCTGCTTGGTGATCCGGAGGATCGCGAGCAGTTCGGTGACGGCGATGCCGGGGTTGCGCCCGACGAAATAGATCGCCCGGTGGTGCGCCCGGCCGAGGCCGATCCGGGCCAGCATCGCGTCCGGCTCGCCGGTGAAGTCGCGATAGGCGAAGAACAGCATCTCTATGGCCTGGCGCAACGCCTCCTCGCCCGGCTCCGCGCCGGCCGCGGGCGTCGATCCGGGCGCGTTCTTTATGTCAGCCATGTTGACATATTTTTCCCGGACCGTTAGCCATGGCCGCGTCCGTCGCGTAGAATGGGACGGACGGTTTCCGGCCGCGCGCCGCCGCGTTCCGCGCCCGGCCGGTTTCGCGCCGCTGGACCGAGACACCGCGCGGGACCCTTCGCCATGGCCACGATCCCCTTCGACGACCGAGACGGCTCCATCTGGTTCGACGGCGACTACGTCGACTGGCGCGACGCCAAGCTCCATGTGCTGAGCCACGGGCTGCATTATGCCAGTTCCGTGTTCGAGGGGGAACGGGTCTACGGCGGCCGGATCTTCAAGTCCCGCGACCACACCGAGCGGCTGCGTAAATCCGCCGGCGTGCTCGGCTTCGAAATCCCGTGGTCCGCGGACGAGATCGAGGCGGTGAAGCACGACATGGTGCGCAAGGCCGGCGTCTCCGAGGGCTATGTGCGCCCGGTCGCCTGGCGGGGCAGCGAGATGATGGGCGTCTCCGCGCAGGAGACGAAAATCCACCTCGCCATCGCGATCTGGGACTGGCCGTCCTATTTCGACGCCGAGGCCAAGACGAAGGGCATCGGCCTGTCGATGTCGCGCTGGCGCCGGCCGGCGCCGGACTGCGCGCCGACCGACAGCAAGGCGGCGGGCCTCTACATGATCTGCACCATGGCCAAGCACGAGGCCGAGGCCGAGGGGCTGCACGACGCGCTGATGCTCGACTACCGCGGCCTGGTGGCGGAGGCGACGGGCGCCAACATCTTCTTCGTCATGGGCGACGGCCGCCTGCACACGCCGACGCCGGACTGCTTCCTCGACGGGATCACGCGGCGCACCGTGATCGACCTCGCGCGCAAGCGCGGCCACGAGATCGTCGAGCGCGCCATCCGCCCGGAGGAGATGGCCGAGGCGAGCGAGTGCTTCCTCACCGGCACCGCCGCCGAGGTGACGCCGGTCGGCCGGATCGGCGCGTACGAGTTCACGCCCGGCAAGATCACCCGCGACCTCGACGCCGACTACAACGCCCTGGTGCGCGGGAACAGGGGGTAGGCGTCCCGCCTCCGCTACGGCCACGCCGGGCCGAGGGACGCGCGGGCGGCGTGGAGCTCGCGGGCGATGTCCACTTCGACGCGGACGCCTTCGCCCGCCGCCAGCGCCTTCGCCGCCGGCCCCTCGATCCAGGCGAGCGCCGCGGGCGCGCCGACGCGCCAGCCGTAAGCGGCCGAGGTCGTCCGGCCGACGATCGCGCCGTCGAGGCGGACCGGCTCCCCGCCGAAGGGCGCGGCTTCCCCGTCCTCCAGCACGAGCGTGGCGATCCGCCCGCGCGGGCCGGCGTCGCGCCGCCGAAGCAGCGCCTCGCGGCCGACGAAATCGCCCGCCCACGCGACGGTCGCCTCCAGCCCGGCCTCGACCGGCGTCGTGTCCGCGTCCAGCTCCCGGCCCATGGCGAGGAACCGCTTCTCGATCCGCATGGACGCCTGGGCATGGGCGCCGGCCGGAACCGCGCCGGCGGCGAGCAGCGCGCGGCACAGCCGGTCCGCGTCGCGGGCGGCGCAGGCGATTTCCCATCCCGGCGCGCCCACATAGGTAAAGCGCAGCGCGCGGGCCGGAACGCCGGCGATTTCGCCCTCGCAATGGCGGAACGGGCGCAACGCCGCGAACGCCCCGGCGCCGAGCGCGGCGGCGATCCGCGCCGCCTCCGGCCCGGCGAGCGCGAAGACGGCCCAGTCCGCCGTCTCGTCGGAAACCTCGGCCCGCTCGCCCTCGCGGCGATGGCGGCGCAGCCGGGCGGCGACGGTCGCGACGGCGCCGGAGCCGACGAACAGCCGGTAGCGCGTCTCCGACAGGCGCAGCGCCACCGCGTCCTCCACGAAACCGCCGTTCCGGTTCAGCAGCGCGGTGTAGACGGCCCGGCCGGGCGGGCGCGCCATGTCGTTGGCGCACACCCGGTCGAGCAGCGCCTCGGCGTCCGGCCCCTCGACCCGGACCTTGCCGAGCGCGGATTGTTCGAAAACGGCCGCCGCCCCGTGCGCCGCGCGAACCTCCGCCCCCGCCCGCTCGAACCAGCCGGGGCGGCCGAAGGCGGGCCGCGCCGGCGGCCCGCCGAAATACAACGGCCGCTCCCAGCCATGGGCCTGCCCGAACACGGCCCCGGCGGCGGCCCAGCGCCCATGGGCGGGAAGGCGCTTGAGATTGCGCGCGGAGGCGTATTCGCGGTCCGGATAGCCGATCTCGTAATGCTTGCCGAGCACTTCGGGCGCGCGCGCCGCCAGCGCCGCGGCGGAGGAGAATTCCGGCGCGAAACGGTTGGGATCGGCCTCGCGCAGGTCGAAGGGCAAGCTTCCCTCGACGACGCGCCGGGCCAGCGCCATCCCGGCCCCGCCGCCGGACGCCACGCCGAAGGAGTTCATCCCGCAGCCGAGGAACAGGCCCCGGGTGGCCGCCGACTCGCCGAGCAGGAACATGCCGTCCGGCGTGAAGCTCTCCGGGCCGTTCAGCAGCATCCGCGCCTCGGCCCTCTCCAGCGCCGGCACGCGGCGCAGCGCGTTGCGCGCCATCGGCTCGAAATGGTCCCAGTCCTCGGCCAGCAGGCGGAAGGCGAAGTCCTCGCCCAGCCGGTCCGGGTCGATCGGCCGCGCGCCCGGCTCGAAACAGCCGACCAGCAGGCCGCCCGCCTCGTCGCGGATGTAGAGATGCCCGTCGTGGTCCGACAGCGTGGGCAGGCGGCCCCCGATCCCCTCGACGGGCCGGGTCAGCAGGTAGAAATGCTCGCACGGCCAGACCGGCGCCGCCGCCCCGCCGAGCGCGGCGACCCGCCGGCTCCACAGCCCGGCGCAGACGACCGCCGCGTCGCAGCGCACGAGCTCCCCGCCGGCCTCGACGCCGCGGACCCGGCCGCCCGCCGTCAGGATCGCGGCCACCGGCGCGTCCTCGAAGACGCGCGCGCCCCGCGCCCGCGCCCCCTTCGCCAGCGCCGCGCACAGGTCCGACGGGCCGACCCGGCCGTCGTCGGGCGACCACACGGCGCCGATAATGTCGCTTGCGTCCATGAGCGGCCAGAGTTCGCGCGCCTCCCCCGGCGAGACCGAGCGCGCGCGAAGGCCGAAGGCCTGGGCCAGCGCCTCCTGCCGGCGGATATGCGCGAGCCGGTCCGGGTTCGTGGCGATGGAGAGCGATCCGGTGCGCGCCCAGCCGGTGGACTGCCCGGTCTCCGCCTCCAGTTCGGAATAGAGCGCGATGGAGCGCTTTATCAACTCCGTCAGGTTGCGGCTGGAGCGCAACGCGCGCACCTGCGCCGCCGAGTGCCAGGTCGTGCCCGAGGTCAGCTTGTTCCGCTCCAGCAGGATCGCGTCGCCGGCGCCCAGCCTGGCCAGGTGGTACAGCGTCGAACAGCCCATGACGCCGCCGCCGATCACGACGACCGGGGCGTGGGCCGGAAGGCGGCGGCCCGCCACGGCGCGATGCCCGCCCCGCGCCCGCGTCCGCGCTCAGGCCAGCGCCGTCACCGGGTCCGCGACCGCGACGTCCAGCACGGCCTGGCGCTTCTCCTCCACGACGACCGCGATGGCGCGTTCGAGCGCGGCCGGGAGGTCGCCGGGGTCCTCCACCGTTTCGCCGTAGCCCCGGCTCGCCTCGACGATCCGGGCGAAGTCCGGGCTGGGCGAGAGCGAGGTGAGCGGCATCCGGTTGGCGCGGGCGGCGCGCCCGTCGGGATACAGGCCCACCGTCGCGCGCCGCACCGCGTTCCATTCCCGGTTGTTGGCGATCACCGTGAGGACGGGCAGGCCGTGCGCCTCCGCGACCTGGTGGCAGGCGACCGGGTTGGCGAACATGTAGGAGCCGTCCCCCATCGTCGCCGCCAGCAGCCGCTCCGGCCGGGCCAGCTTCATCCCCAGCGCCGTCGGCAGGCTCCAGCCGAGGCCGCCGGAATAGGGCTGGTCGCCCCAGGAGCCGGGTTCGGTCGGGCGCACATGGTCCATCGGGCAACCGAGTTCGCACAGCACCGTCGCGTCGCGGCCCCGGACCGCCTCGCCGACGCATTTGCCGAGATAGGCCTTGGTCGCCGGGCCGGCCGCCCCCCGCGCCTCCGCCGCCCGCCAGCGGGCGCGGATTTCCGCCGTCCGCCCGGCCAGCGCCGCGCGCCGGGCCGAGAGCGCGCGCCGGCGGCCCCGCAGCATCGGGCGCATCCGCGCCTCCAGCCGCTCCAGCGCGTCGCCCAGTTCCCCCGCGACCGAGAGGTCGGAGCGGAAGTTCCGCACCGGGAAGCGCGCGTGCAGCGGGTCCGGGCCGAGATTGGCGAATCGCGCCGCCGGGTTCTCGGCGTGGACCGCCGGCGCCCAGGGGGCCAGACCGTCCAGCACCAGCACCGTGTCCGCCTCCGCCAGCCACGGCCCCACCTCGGAGCCGACGCAACTGGGATGGTCGTAGGAAATGGCGAGCGCGGTCGCCCAGTACTGGCAGACCGGGATCGCCCAGTCCCGCGCGAGCCGGGCCAGCGCCTCGAAACCCCCGGGGCCGCCGGCGCCGCGCTGGGCGACGATCAGCGGCCGCTCCGCCCCGGCCAGCCATTCGGCCAGCCGCTCCAGGTCCCCGGCCGGCGCGGCCGCGCGCGACGGGCGCATGGCGACGGGCGCCTCGACCGCCGCCGCCGGGCAGGGCGCGCACAGCGTCTCGCGCGGAAGCGAGAGGTAGACCGGGCCGCGCGGCTCCGACATGGCGATCGCCAAGGCGCGGTCCAGCAGTTCCGGCGCCTGTTCGGGAAAGCGCAACTCGTAGTCCCATTTCGCGGTCTCGCGCACCAGGGCGTGCTGGTCGCGCATCTCCTGGCCCCAGCCGATCGGCACGGTGCGCGCGCCGAAGCGCCCGCGCTCCGTCGTCGGCGTGCGCCCGGACATCAGGATCACCGGCGCCCGGTCCGTCGCCGCGTTGATCATGCCGATAACGCCGTTGGCCAGCCCGACATTGGTGTGCAGGATCGCCGCCTGCGGCCGGCCCGTGGCGGTGTAGTAGCCGTGCGCCATGCCGAGCGCGGCGTGCTCGTGCGGCACGGCGATCGCCTGGGGCAGGTCGATCCCGGCCGCCTCGGCCTCGGCCAGCCCCTCGATGATCGGCGGGAAGTCGGTGCCGGAGTTGCAGAACACGTACTCGACGCCGAGCGCCTTCAGGCGCGCGAGGATCGCGCCGCCGGCGGTCAGCCGAAGTTCGCCGTCGTCCCTGGGCATGGCCCCGCTCCCGCGCTCCCCGAAACGCGCCGACGGTACGCCCGCCCGCGCCCCCGGTCCATCCCCTCGCGGTCTGGATTTCCGCTGGCGCTGAATGCCGCCGAGCGGCTCCAGGACCTGAGTCGCGGCGCGGCGCGGGCGGCGCTACCCCAGCAGGCGCGGGTCGAAGGGGGCGCGGGTCAGGTTCTCGCAACCGTCCTCGGTGATCAGCACCTGGTCCTCCAGCTTCACGCCCTCGCGGCCGCCGACCTCGCCGATATAGACCTCGGCCGTCATCGTCATGCCCGGCTCCAGCGCGTAGTCGAAGGCGCCGGGGCGCCAGTCCTCGGGGTAGGAGATGCTGGGCCATTCGTCGCACAGGCCCACCCCGTGCATCTTGCAGCCGTAGCGCTGCGCCATGTAGCGTTCGGGCGGGCGGTGGCCGCCGAAGGTCAGCTCCCGGAACGTCACGCCCGGCGCGAACTGCTCGATATTGGCGGCGATGTGCTCGCGGGCGATCCCGAACAGGCGCTTCTGCTCGTCCGTCGGGCGCGCGTCGCCGACCAGCCAGGTGCGGGAGATGTCGGCGCACATGCCGTAGGGGCCGACCAGGTCGGTGTCGACGCCGAGCATGTCGCCCTCGCGCAGCGCGCGCGGGCCGCATTCCTGGAACCACGGATTGGTGCGCGGGCCGGAGGAGAGCAGCCGCGTCTCGATCCATTCGCCGCCGCGGCGGATGTTTTCGGCGTGCAGCACGGCCCAGACATCGGCCTCGGTCGCGCCCGGAACGCAGGCCCGCTCCATCTCCGCCAGCGCCGTCTCGCAGGAGTGCAGCGCGCAGCGCATCGCCCTGACCTCCTCCGGCCCCTTCACGGATCGGGCCTTTTCCATGCCTCCTCGCCCTCCATGACCTCGAGGCCGAGCCGTTCGAGGGCGCGCAGCCCGTGGACCATGATCTTGTCCACCGCGAGGCGGCGGTTGGCGCCGCACCGCTCCCGCACCAGGGCGTCGACCTCGCCGGCGAAGCGGGCGGCGTCCGCCGCCGTCGCGTCGCCGCTCAGGAAGTAGAAGAACGAGGCGCCGCGCCGGGTCTCGCGCACCAGCGGGTTGTGGGCGGTGAGCAGGTTGCCCAGGCGCTTGAAGTCCCACACCACCATGTGGCCGTCCGCCGCCACCAGGCAGGCCCGGAACGGGTCGTGCATCGCCCAGATCTGCATGTTGGTGGTGTCGGAGGCGTAGCGGATGTTGATCGGGTCGAACAGCAGGACCGCGCCGTAGTCGCGCTCCGCCAGCGCGCGGACCACCCGGTCGAGCCGGAAGCGGCGCAGCGAGGGCAGGTGCGGGACCTCCAGCCCCGCCGCCGCCCATTCGGCGTAGGCGAGCGGCGTCGGGCCGGTCTCCACCCGGTCGTCGTCGTCCGGCGTGCCGTCGGGGCGGAGCGCGGGCGCGGCGGACGGCGCGGAGCCGGGGAACGGCGCGCGGCCGGCGGCGGCCGCCGCCGGGCCGGCCGGGCCGATCTTGCGCCGCCGGGCATGGCTGTCGTCGAGGTTCATGGCGCGCGCCTCCGCCGCTCGTCCGTTCCGCTCCCCGATTCTGGGCGCCGCCCGGCCCCGCGCGCTGTCATGCGAGCGACATGTTCGGAAAAAGCTTTGTCCCGCTCACGACTCCGGCGGCGCGCCGCCCTCGCGGGTCCGGCGTTCGACGAAGGCGTCGATCGCCTCGCGCCGGGCGATGTCGAGCGGCGGCGGCTCGAATTCGGCGATCGTCCGTTTCCAGATCGCGTTGGCGCGCTCGGTGGCGTCGGGCGCGCCGGCCTCGGTCCACTGGCCGAAATTGCGCCAGTCGGAGAGCAGCGGCGCGTAGAACTCGGTGCGGTAGCGCTCCATCGTGTGCGCGGCGGCGAAGAAATGGCCGCCGGGGCCGACCTCCGCCATCGCGTCGAAGCCGAGCTCGTCGTCGTCCGCCGCCACCGGCCGGAACAGTTCGGCGAAGCCCTGCAGCAGTTCGACATCGACCACGAACTTCTCGAAGGAGGCCGACAGCCCGCCCTCCATCCATCCGGCGGCGTGCAGCACCATGTGGGAGCCGCCCATGACCGCGCCCCACAGGCTCGCCTGGGTCTCCCAGGTCGCCTGGGCGTCCACCGCGTTCGAGGCGGTGCCGGCGCCGGACCGCCAGGGCAGGCCGATATGGCGGGCCAGTTGCCCCGCGCCGAGGAGCGACTTCACATGCTCCGGCGTGCCGAAGGCGGGCGCGCCGGACTTCATGTCCACGTTGGAGGAGAAGCTGCCGTAAAGCACGGGCGCGCCGGGCCGGACCAGCTGCCCCAGCGCGATCCCCGCCAGCGCCTCGGCGTGCTGCAGCGTGAGCGCGCCGGCGATCGTCACCGGCGCCATCGCGCCGGCGAGGCAGAACGGCGTGACCACGACAAGCTGCCCCATCTCCGCGAAGTCGATAATGCCGTTGGCCATCGGGATGTCGAGGGCGAGCGGCGAGTTGGTGTTGACGACGGTCTTGCAATGGACCGCCCGGCGCAGCGCGTCGTCGTCGGGGAGGCCGCGCGCCAGCTTCACCATCTCGAAACAGTCGCGCACCTGCGGCGGGCCGCGGGAATAGACGCCGGGGAGCTTGTCGCTCTCCAGCAGCTGCACGCGCGTCGTCTCCAGGTGGCGGAACCGGGTCTCGATGTCCTGCGCCTCGGGCGAGCCGCCGAGGAAATGGAGCACGTCGAAGCTCTGGGTGAGCCGGGTCGCGGTCCGGAAGTCCTCGAGGGTTCCGGGGCGCTTGCCGTTGTCGAGGTCCATCGCGTGCGGCGCGCCGCCGACGCCGCCGAAGGCCACGCGCGCGCCGCCGAAGACGATCTCCCGGCCGGGCGCGCCGCCCCGCGCCACGACCTCGCCGGGCGCGCTGGCCAGCGCCTCGGCGACCAGGCCGCGGTCGATCCGCGCGACCAGCGTTTCCCCGTCCACCGCGGCCCCGGCGCGGCGGTAGATGTCGCGCGCCCGGGGGAGCAGGACGCGCATCCCCAACTCCTCCAGCACCCTGAGCGCCGTCTCGTGGATGTGCGCGACCTCGTCGTCGGAGAACACGCGCATCGGCGGGAAGGGGTTGGCGAGGCGGCGGTAATCGACCTCGCGCTCGGGCTTCGGCGCGGCTTCCGGCCGGCGGCGGCGCCGTCCGCCGCGCCCCGGCCTGTCTTCCGCCTCGGCCATGCGCTCCTCCCGCCCGCGACCGCGCCCTTCGACAAGCTTGCCGCGGGGCGGCCCGGCGCGCCAGCGCGAAACCGCCCGAACCCGTTCCCCGCGCGACGCCGGCCGCGCCGGCCGCCCTACGGCGCGAGCCTGGCCCAGTCCGGCCGGCCGATGGCCCAGGGGTCGCCCCACAATTGCTGGCCGCCGTCCACCGTCACCACCTCCCCGGTGACGAACTTGGCCGACGGGGCGGCGAGCCAGACGCAGGCCTCGGCGATGTCGGTCGCGTCGCCGGGCCGCAGCATCGGGTTGGCCTCCCAGTAGGTCGCGGTTCCCTCCGGCGGGTACTGGGCGAAGGCGTGCGTCTCGCAGCAGCCGGGCGCGACGCAGTTGACGCGGATGCCGAGCGGCGCCCATTCGACGGCGACGGTCTTCGAGAGGTACACGACGCCGGCCCGCGCCGCCGCCGTGTGGGCGAGGCCGGGCATCCCGCGCCAGAAATCGGCGACCACGTTGACGATGGCGCCGCCGGTCCCGGCGTCGCGCCAGCGCCGCGCGGCGGCCTGCATCATGTGCCAGGAGCCGTTGAGGTTGGTGTCGATGACGGCGTTCCAGCCCTTGGGCGTGAAGTCGAGCGCGGCCTGGGCGAACTGGCCGCCGGCGTTGTTCACCAGCACGTCCAGCCCGCCGAACCGCTCGCGGGTCGCGTCGATCGTGGCGGCGGCGGCTTCGGGATCGCGGATGGTCATGGCCCGCGCCATCGTCTCGCCGCCGAAGCGTTCGAGGAAGGCGGCGGCCGCCTCCAGCTTCCCGGCGTCGCGCCCGCAGATGGCGACCCGCGCGCCGAGCCGGGCGAACAGGGCGGCGATGGCCTTGCCCAGCCCGCTCCCCCCGCCGGAGACCAGCACCGTCCGCCCCTCGAACAGCCCGTCGCGGAAGACGGTCGGCTGGGCCGCCAGCTCCTCGTCGCCGAACCCGTAGCGCGCCTTCTCCTGGGCCATGTCGACGCTCCTTTCCGATGGGGCGCGGGGCGGCCGCGCCGGGCGCCTACCGCTCGTCGATCAGGCGGACGGGTTTCTGGCGGCGGTGGAGTTGCGTCGCCTCGGCCGTGGCGCCCGGCGGGACCAGTTCGACCTCGACCGCGACGCCGAGGCGCTCGCGCAGCAGGCGGGCCGCGGCCCCGGCCGGGCCCTCGTCGCCCGGCCCCGCGCCCGGCGCGGTCTCGCACACCACAATCATCGCGTCCCGCCCGCCCTCGCGCCGGACCCGGCAGACATACTCCCCGCCCAGCCCGCCGACCTCGCGCAGGATCGCGCCGATCCCGGTCGGGTAGACATTGATCCCGCGCAGCTTGACCATGTTGTCGCTGCGCCCCCGGAACCCCGCCATCCGCCGCAGCGAGAAGCCGGCGGCGCCGGCGCCGGGCAGGATCGCGGAGACGTCCTTCGTGTCGAAGCGCAGGATGGGATACACGCCGTCCTTGAACAGCACGGTGACGCAGACGTTCCCCGGCTGGCCGTCGGGGACCGGGCGGCCGGTGTCGGGGTCGAGGATTTCGACGATATGCGCGTCCTCCCAGATATGCAGGCCGTCGCGGTCCGGCCCCTGGGCGGCGACGATCCCGGTGTCGCCGACGCCGTACCAGTCGAAGACCCCGGCCCCGCCCCAGGCGGCCGACAGCGCCTCGCCCCCGTCGTCGCCGAGATGGCCGGAGACCAGGCGGACGGGAAGGTCGCGCCCCGGCTCCAGCCCGGCCGCGCGCGCCACCTCGGCCAGCTTCAGGATGTAGTCCGCGAAGCCGACGACGACGGTCGCGCCGAACCGGCGCATCAGGTCCACCTGCTGCTCCGAGCGCGTCTCCAGCCCGGTGCCGGCCGGGAGCAGCAGCGCGTCGGTGTAGTGCAGGACCGCCTCGCGGATGTAGTGGCCGCCATTGACCATCCCGAACCCGTAGACGGAATGCACGACATCGTCCGGCCGCAGCCCCTGGAGCAGGTAGGCCCGCGCCAGCAGCGCGTTCTGTATCTCCCGGTCGCGCGGCCCGTAGAACAGCGGCTGCGGCGCGCCGGTGGTGCCGCTGGTGGTGTGCATGACGACGCGGGCGTCCGCCGCCGCGCGCCCGTCCGGCCCGGCGGGACCGATGAAGTCGCCGAGCGGCGGATGGGCCTCGACGCTCGCCATCAGGTCGGCCTTGGAGTAGGGCGGGATGCGCCCGATGTCGTCGAGGCCGGCGATGTCTCCCGGCTCCAGCCCGGCGGCGCGCCAGCGCCGGGCGTAGAACGGGACCTCCCAGGCGCGCGCGACCGCGCGGCGGAAGCGCCGCTCTTGCAGCGCCCGCAGCCGGCCGCGGTCCATGCGCGCGACGCCGGCCGCGAACGCCTCCCCGAGCGGGTAGTCGCGGAGGATTTCCTCCGGGCCGGCCTCCCGGAAGTAGCGGCTCACGGCCCGGCCCCGGCCGCGAGGTCGATCAGCTCGCGGATGTCCGAGACCTCCTCCAGCGCCGCGACGCGGGCGACCAGCCTCTCCCCGTCCTCCGGCGATGGCGGCCGGGCGGCGGCGGCCCGGTTGGCGCGGAACTTGGCGAGCACCGCCTCCCGGTCCATCGGCTTGGCCGGGTTGCCGTACACCGTTTCGATCCGCCGCGAGAGGACCTCGCCGCCGGCCAGCCGAATGTCCACCTCCACCGGGGAGAGCGCGTTCGGGTCCGGGTTGCCGTCGGTGGAGATATGCACCCTTTCCGCCAGCGCCAGCGTCTCCGCGTCGCGGATCGCGCCGGGCGCATAGTCGGGGAGGCCGATGAAGCCGCGCCGCAGCATGACGGCGGCGGCGTACTGCCCGTTCAGCCGCGCGTAGTTGGTCTCCATCGCGCCGTGGACCGGGCGGCCCACCAGGTGGTGGGTCAGCGGCGGAATCCGCGCCTCCACCCGCTCGACCTCCGCCGGGTCGATCCCGCGTTCGCTCCGCAACTCCCGGATCGCGTCCACGATCCCGTGCGTGGCGCGGCCCGACGGGTACGGTTTCAGCGCGACCTCCGTTATCCGCCAGGTCTCGCCCAGCGTGGGCAGGACGGCGCGGATGTCGCCCTTCGCCTCGATCAGGCCGAAATAGCCGAACGGCCCCTCCAGCACGCCTTCGAGGCCGGGCAGGCCGCGCTCCGCCATGTCGCAGGCGGCGAGCGCGTTGCGCGCGTTGAAGCCGATCTGCAGGGCCAGCAGCGGCGAGCCCTCGCTGTGGGCCTGCATGGTCCCGCACAACTGGCAATAGGCGAGCGCGAAGGCGCGCAGCAGCGTGTCGCGGTCGTAGCCGCGCGCCGCGCCGACGGCGGCGACGGCCCCGAAGGCGCCGGCGGTGGCCGGGCGGAAGAAGCGCAGCCCGCTTTCGCACGCCACGCCGAGGTTGCAGGTCACGTCGACGCCGAGGATCGCGGCGCGCAGCAGCGTCCGCCCGTCGATGCCGCCGCGCCGGTCCGCGTCCGCCAGCAGCGCCGCCATGGGCACGGTCATCGTGTGGATCACCGCCTCCTCGTGCACGCAGTCGAACTCGGAATTGTGGATCTGGCAGCCGTTCAGCAGCGCCGCGTCGCCCGGCGCCAGCGCGGCCGCCTGTCCGAGGACCCGCGCGCGCCCCGCGCCGGACCCGCCCGCCGCGCCGGCGGCCAGCAGTTCCGCGACGAACGGCCCGACGGAGCCGGCGAGGCCGACGCCGATCGTGTCCAGGATGCAGGTCTTGGCCGCCGCGACGGCCGTTTCGGGAATCCGCCCGTCGCCGGTCCCGGCCACGTGGTCGGCGAAAGCCTCGATCGCGTCCCTCACGCTCCCCCCTCCCCGTTATACGGATACAGTTCCGCCCAGCGCGCGGCGATGTCGGCCCGGGTCGCGACCCAGACGCCGCCCCTGGAGAGCGCGTGGTCCACGAACCGCTCCAGCCAGACGAACCGGCCGGGCCGGCCGATAATCCTGAGATGCAATCCCAAGGACATCATGCGCGGCTCCTCCGCGCCCTCCAGCCACAGCCTGTCGAAGGTGTCCGCGGCGTAGCGGAACCACTGCTCCGGCGTGTAGGCCGGCGCGGCCCACATCTTCATGTCGTTGCTGTCCACCGCGTAGGGCAGGATCAGGATCGGCCGGCCGCCGGCGGCGTCCCAGAACGGCATGTCGTCGGAATAGTCGTCCATGTGGTAGGCGAAACCGGCCTCGGCCAGCAGGCGGCGCGTGTTCTCCGTCAGCAGGTAGCGCGAGAGCCAGCCGGCGGGCCGCTTGCCCGTCGTGCGGCCGATCGACTCGGCGGCCCTGGCGATGAATTCGCGCTCCTCCGCCTCGTCCATGCGGAACTGGTGCGTCCAGCGCCAGCCGTGGGCGCAGACCTCGTGCCGGCCGGCGGCGATCCGCCGCGCGAGGTCCGGCGCGCGTTCGAGGCTGAGCGCGGCGGCGGCGAAGGTCGCGGCCAGGCCGCGCCGCTCCAGCAGGTCGAGGATGCGCGGCGCGCCGCGGTTCAGGCCGTAGCGGTAGTTGCTCTCGTTGCCGTAATTGCGGATCGGCCGGCGCGGCGCGACGCCGAGTTCGTCCACCGGCTCCGGCCCCCGGTCGCCCTCGGCCACCGAGAGTTCCGACCCCTCCTCGACATTGACGACGAGGGACAGCGCCAGCCGCGCCCCGCCGGGCCAGATCGCGCCCGCCATCGCTCAGCGCCGCCGGTACTGGGTCGCGCCGAACATCACCTCGCGCTCGGCGTCGGTGATCGGCGTGGAGCGGCGCTTTTCGGCCAGCACGTCGAGGCCGCGTTGCACGCCCGGCCGCGCGGCGCAGGCTTCGAGCCAGCGCCCGGCGTTGGGGAAGTCGTCCAGCGCCACGCCGTAGCGCTCGTAATGGCGGCACCACGGGAAGGCCGCCATGTCGGCGATGGAGTAGTCGCCGCCGAGGAACTCCGCCCGCGCCAGCCGCCGGTCGATCACGTCGAACAGGCGCTTGACCTCGTTGGCGTAGCGGTCCACCGCGTAGGGGATTTTCTCCGGCGCGTAGACGATGAAGTGGTTGGCCTGGCCGAACATCGGCCCGATCCCGCCCATCTGGAACATCAGCCATTCGAGGCAGCGCAGCCGCGCGGCCGGCTCCGTCGGCATGAACCGGCCGGTCTTCTCCGCGAGGTAGACCAGGATGGCGCCCGACTCGAACAACGAAAACGGCTCCCCGCCCGGCCCGTCCGGATCGACGATGGCGGGGATGCGGTGGTTGGGATTGATCGCGAGGAACTCCTCAGCGAACTGGTCGCCCCGCCCGATGTCGATCGGGACCAGGTTGTAGGGCAGGCCCATCTCCTCCATGGCGATGGAGATTTTGTGGCCGTTCGGCGTGGGCCAGTAGTAGAGGTCGATCATCCCGCTCCTCCGCTGCGTGGGTCGCGGCGCGAGCATAGCGGGCGGCGGCGCGAAACGGGAGTCCGCCGGCGCGGCGGATGTGCTAGGCTCCGGCGGCGCGGGGCGGAGGGCCGGCGGCATGGCGATCACGCGGATCGGGCTGAGGCGGTTCACGGCGTTCGAGGACCTCGATCTCGAGGCCTCGCCCGGCGTCAATGTGCTCGTCGGCGCCAACGGGACCGGCAAGACCCACCTGATGAAGGCCGCCTACGCCGCTTGCGACATCAGCAAGAGCGGGATCGGTTTCGCGGAGAAGCTGGCGGGCGTGTTCATGCCGTCGAACGGGAACCTCGGGCGGCTGGTCAAGAGACGAGTGGGGAGGTCGAAATGCCGTGTCGAGATTCGCCGCGGCGACCTCGCGCTCGAAACCTCGTTCTCCACTCTCGTGAAAGACCCGAGAAGCCCCAGCGTCGCCGACACGGGCGTCAGGGACTGGATCGCCGCTCCCCTCGAAAGCGTTTTCGTCCCGGCCAAGGAGATACTCGCCAACGCCCCCGGTTTCCGGTCGCTTTACAATCAACGCGAGGTTCATTTCGAGGAAATTTACGACGATATTCTGGTGCGCGCCTACCGTCCCTCGTTGCGCGGAAAGCCGGACAATCGGCGGGGCAAACTGCTCGAGATTTTGCGGGACGCCATGGATGGCAGGGTAACCACGAGGGACGAGGAATTTTTTCTGCGAAACAAGCAGGGAGAGCTGGAATTTTCCCTGCTGGCCGAGGGGATGCGCAAGCTCGGCCTGTTGTGGCTGCTGATCCAGAACGGGACGCTGCTCGACGGTTCCGTGCTGTTCTGGGACGAGCCGGAGACCAACCTGAACCCGAAACTCATGCGGCCGACGATCGAAATCCTTCTCGAACTGCAGCGCATGGGCGTGCAAATCTTTATTGCGACGCACGAGTACGCCGTCCTCAAGGAACTCGACCTCCAGGCCGAACCGGAAGACAAGATCGCGTTCCACTCCCTGTACCGCGACGAGGACAGCGGCGAAATCGCCTGCCATTCGGCGGACGGTTACCTGCGCGTCCACCCGAACGCCATCGCCGAGGCGTTCAACGATCTCTACGACCGGGACATCGCGCGGGTCCTCCGAGGCATGGCCGCGTGACCGTTGCGACGGAAGGCAATCTCCGCATCGTCTTTCCCGTCGGCGCGACGGTCAGGAAATTCGACGAGGAGCCGGGAGGGCCCTCCCATCCGATGAAGGCCGTCGACTTCGTGGTCGAGCTCGGGAATCGCGTCCTGTTCCTCGAGATCAAGGACCCGCAAAACCCGCGCGCGCCCGAACGGAACACGGAGGAATATATCGAAAATTTCGTCGGCGAAAAACTCGACGAGGACATAATCCATAAATTCCGAAATTCGTTCATCCGCGAATGGGCCGGCGGGAATATCGACGAATGGCTCGGCGGCAAGCAGAAAAAACCGCTTTATTTTTTCCTCCTGTTCGCGTTCGACGGTCTGGACCGCCGCATCCTCGATGCCCGGACGGCGACCTTGAGGCGCAAGCTCCCCGTGCGCGGGCAAGCGCCCCGGCGCTGGCGACGCCACATCGCCGAGGATTGCGCGGTTTTCAATCTCGCGGCGTGGAACGCGCTCCTGCCCGCCTTCCCGGTCTCGCGCCTCGGCTGACGCCCGCGCCCCGGCCGCCGGGGGCGATTCCGTCGCGGCGGGAAACGCGCTACAACCCGTCCCTCGAAACGCGCGGCGGGGGAGGGACGGCGATGGCGGTGTATCTCAAGACCGGGCTGACGGAGCCGGAAAAGGCGGAGGAGAACGCCCGGGTCCGCGCCATCGTCGAGGAGACGCTGGCCGAGATCGAGCGCCGGGGCGACGCCGCCGTCGCCGAACTGTCGCGCAAGTTCGACGGCTGGGAGCGCGACGACTTCCGCCTCTCGGAGGCCGAGATCGAGGCCTGCCTCGCCCGCATGGACCCGCGCGACCTCGACGACATCCGCTTCGCCCAGGCGCAGGTGCGCAACTTCGCCCGGGCCCAGAAGGACGCGCTGCGCGACATCGAGGTCGAGACCCTGCCCGGCGTCGTGCTCGGCCACCGCAACATCCCGGTGAACAGCATCGGCTGCTACGTGCCCGGCGGCAAATACCCGATGGTCGCCTCGGCGCATATGAGCGTCGTGACCGCGCGCGTCGCGGGCGTGAAGCGGATCGCCGCCGCCTCCCCGCCCTTCGGCGGCGAGCCGAACCCGGCGGTGGTGAGCGCCATGCGCCTCGGCGGGGCGGACGAGATCTACTGCCTCGGCGGCATCCAGGCGGTGGGCGCGATGGCGCTCGGCACCGCGAGCATCGCCGGCGTGGACATGCTGGTCGGGCCGGGCAACGCCTTCGTCGCCGAGGCCAAGCGCCAGTTGTTCGGCCGCGTCGGCATCGACCTGTTCGCCGGGCCGACCGAGACGCTGCTCGTCGCCGACGACACGGTGGACGGCGAGATGTGCGCCGCCGACCTGCTGGGCCAGGCCGAGCACGGCCCGACCTCTCCCGCCATCCTGGTCACGAACTCCGAGAAGCTGGCGCGCGACACGATGGCGGAGGTCGAGCGCCAGCTCGCCGTGCTGCCGACGGCCGACATCGCCGGCGCGGCGTGGCGCGATTACGGCCAGGTGATCCTGTGCGCCGACGAGGCGGAGATGCTCGCCGTGGCGGACGCGATCGCCTCCGAGCATGTGCAGGTGATGACGCGCGACCCCGGCTGGTTCCACGCCAACATGACGAATTACGGCGCGCTGTTCCTCGGCCCGGAGACCAATGTGTCCTACGGCGACAAGGTGATCGGCACCAACCACACGCTGCCGACGCGCGGCGCCGCGCGCTACACTGGCGGGCTGTGGGTCGGCAAATTCCTCAAGACCTGCACCTACCAGCGGATCGAGACGGCGGAGGCGAGCGCCCGGATCGGCGAGGTGTGCTCGCGGCTCTGCGCGCTGGAGGGCTTCGCCGGCCACAAGGAGCAGGCGGACCTGCGCGTGCGCCGCTACGGCGGCAGCAACGTCGCGGGCGCGGGCGCGGCCGGAAGCCGGCCGGAGCCTCAGCCGTAGCCCAGCATCCGGCCCATGAAGCGGCCGGGCGCCATGGCGAAGGCCCCGGCGACAAGAACGCCGGCCATCAGCCCGATGACGATGTTCCGGTGCGTGCGCACGCGCCCGTGGCGGATCGCCAGCACCGCCAGCGGCAGCAGCGCCAGGGTCCAGATCGAAAGCCCGTGGATCCAGCTGTAGCGGCCGGGGTTCAGCTCCTGGATCCAGAAGGACGAAATCGCCGTCGCCGCCATCAGGCCGATCCAGACGCGGCCGACGGCGCGGTGCCTCGGCGTCCCCTTGCGGGCGGCGAGGTTGGCGACCCCGAGCGCCGCCGCGAGCAGGGCGACGGCGACATGCAGCCAGATAATCCCGTGTTCCACGATCCGCCCTCCCCGGCGCGAGCGCCGCACTATACGCCGTCCGCGCCGGCGCGCCCGGGGTTTTTCGCCCGCGCGCCGGTTGCCGGCGCGGGCGCGGACGGGTAAGCCTCGATACCGAGGCCGCGCCGGCCCCGGACCGGGAGGAGCCGCAAGCCATGACGGAAAAGCGATCCGACGCCGGCGCCGCGAACGCGCCGCGCCGCCGCGCCCTCGACCGTTTCCGCCTCGACGGCCTGGTCGCGCTGGTGACCGGCGCCGGGCGCGGCCTGGGCGAGGCCTGCGCCGTCGCGCTGGCCGACGCCGGCGCCGAGGTCGTCCTGATGAGCCGCACGCGCGCGGAGCTCGACGCGCTCGCCGCGCGGATCGAGGCCGATGGCGGGCGCGCCCGCGTCGCGGTTTGCGACATCTCCGACCCGGCGGCGATCGCGGCGGCCGTGCCGCCGCTGGGGCGGATCGACATCCTGGTCAACAACGCCGGCGTCAACATCCCCGAACCCTTCGCCGAGGTCAGCCTCGAACACCTCGACGCGATCCTGGACCTCAACGTGCGTGGCGCCTTCCTGATGGCGCAGGCGGTGGCGCGCGGGATGCTGGAGCGCGGGCATGGCGGCTCGATCGTGCACATGTCGTCGCAGATGGGCCATGTCGGCGCGCCGAACCGCGCGGTCTATTGCGCCAGCAAGCACGCCATCGAGGGGCTGACCAAGGCGATGGGCGTGGAGCTGGCCCCCCACGGGATCAGGGTGAACTCGGTCGGCCCCACCTTCGTGGACACGCCGCTCGCGCGCCGCTTCCTGAAGGACCCGGCGTTCTCCCGCGACGTGCTGGACCGCATCGCGCTGGGCCGGCTCGCGCTGGCCGAGGAGGTGGCCGACGCGGTGCTCTACCTCGCCTCCCCCGCCAGCGGCGCCGTGACGGGAACCGCCCTGCTGGTCGACGGCGGCTGGACGGCGCGGTAGGGGCGCGGCGACGAAGAGTTTCGTTGACGCGCGGCAAGCCGCGTCCGTAAGCTGCCGCCAGGAGCGCCCGTCGGGGAAAGTCGGCATGGAACGGATCGAAGCCAGAGGCGCCGGGGAAACCGGATACGCGGCCGGACCGCGAGACGGCATCGTCCAGGCGGACCGGCTCGCGAAGCAGCTGCGCACGACGAAGCGCGAACTCGCCGCCACGCTCGGCCTCGGCCGAGACGCCCTGTCGCGGCGCGACCGGATCGCCGCGCCGACGACCCAGGCCCGCCTGCGCGAGTTGATCGGAATCCTGGAACGGGTGGAGCCGACGATCGGTTCGTCGATGATGGCCTATGCGTGGTTCCGATCGATCCCGCTGCCGAGCTTCGACGGCAAGACGGCGGAGCAACTGGTCCGCGAGGATCGCGCGGACCATGTGCACGACCACATCGAGCGGGTTCTCGCCGGCGGCTTCGCCTGAGCGGCGCTGGCGCGGGCGGGCGGGGCGGCCTATAAGGGCGCGTCGCTTGCGCGGGGGGAGGGCAGCCGTCGATGTCGAAGCTCAGGATCGCCGTGATTCCCGGGGACGGGATCGGCTGGGAGGTCGTGCCGGAGGGGATCAAGGCGCTGGAGGCCGCCGGCGCCCGCTACGGCGTCGAGTACGAGTTCGCCGAGTTCGACTGGGGCTGCGAACGCTTCCACAAGACCGGCAAGCTGATGCCCGACGACGGGATCGAAACGCTGAAGGGGTTCGACTCGATCTTCCTCGGCGCCTGCGGCTATCCGGGCGTGCCGGACCATGTGTCGCTGTGGGGCCTGCTGATCCCGATCCGCCGCGAGATGCGCCAGTACGTCAACCTGCGCCCGGTGCGGATGCTGAAGGGGATGCCCTGCCCGCTGGCCGGGCGCGGCCCGGAGGACATCGACTTCTGGGTGGTGCGCGAGAACAACGAGGGCGAGTACTCCGAGATCGGCGGCCGCCTCCACAAGGACACCGAACACGAGATGGCGGTGCAGGAGAGCGTCTTCACCCGCCACGGCACCGACCGCATCCTGCGCTACGCCTTCGAGCTTTGCCGGGGGCTGGGGCGCGGGAAGGTCACTTCGGCCACCAAGTCGAACGGCATCATCCACACCATGCCCTACTGGGACGAGCGGTTCCGGGCGGTGGCGGCCGAGTATCCGGGAATCGAAACCGACCAGTACCATATCGACATCCTGACGGCGCATTTCGTGCTGCATCCCGACTGGTTCGACGTGGTGGTGGGGTCCAACCTGTTCGGCGACATCCTTTCGGACCTCGGCCCGGCGGTGGCGGGGTCGATCGCCATCGCGCCGTCGGCCAACATCAACCCGGACAAGGACCTGCCCTCGATGTTCGAGCCGGTGCACGGCTCCGCGCCCGACATCGCCGGCAAGGGGATCGCCAACCCGATCGGCCAGATCTGGTCCGGCGCCATGCTGCTGGAGCACCACGGCCACAAGGAGGCGGCCGACGCGATCGTGCGCGCCTGCGAGGAGGTCGTCTCCGGCGGCGGGCCGAAAACGCCGGACCTCGGCGGCCAGGCCAACACCGCCGACCTCGGCGACGCCATCGCCGCCGCGATCCGTTAGGCGACGCGCCCGGCCCTTGCCAGCGCGCCGGCGCGGCGCTATTCGACAAGAATGGACGAAACCGGGGCGGTTTTGCCTCCCGCCGCCGTATGGAGCCTCGCCATGCACGCCACCACCTTCGACCCGCTTGCCGCCGCGCGCGACCTCGAAGCCGCCGGCGTCGAACGCCGCCAAGCCGAGGCCCACGCGGAAGCGTTGCGCCGGGCCGCCACGGCGGACCGCGACGAATTCGCCACGAAGTCCGATATCGCCCTGCTGCGAAGCGACATGCACGCGCTCGAAGGTCGTATTTACCGCGCTCTGTGGCTCCAGGGCGCGGGGATCGTCGCCATTGTCGGCGGCTTCATCGCCATCTCCGCCGCGCTCCGGTTGCTCTGATTTTCGGCGAAACTCGCCAGCGGCGGCGCGAGAGGGGGCGGGAGGAGCGGGATGCGCGGGCGGACGGCGGCGGTGACGGGTTCGACGGGCGGGATCGGCCGGGCGGTCGCGGAGGCGCTGGCCGGGGCCGGGGCGAACATCGTGCTGAACGGCTTCGGCGACGCGGCGGAGATCGAGGAACAGCGCGCCGGGCTGGAGGCCCGGTTCGGGATCGGGGCGGCCTGGCACGGCGCCGACATGGCGCGGCCGGCCGACATCCGCGACCTGCTCGAAACCGCCGCCGCGCGGTTCGGCGCGGTCGATATCCTGGTCAACAACGCCGGCATCCAGCACACCGACCCGGTCGAGGATTTCCCGGAGGACCGCTGGGACGCCGTGATCGCCGTCAACCTCTCCGCGCCCTTCCACGCGACGAAGGCGGCGATCGGGCCGATGAAGGCGCGCGGCTGGGGCCGGATCGTCAACATCGCCTCGGTCCACGGCCTGGTGGCGTCGGTCCACAAGGCCGCCTACATCGCCGCCAAGCACGGCCTGGTCGGCCTGACCAAGACGGTCGCGCTGGAGGCGGCTGGAACCGGCGTCACCTGCAACGCCGTCTGCCCCGGATGGGTGCGCACGCCGCTGGTCGAGGCGCAGATCGAGGCGCGGGCCGCGCGCGAGGGCGTCGCGGTCGAGGCGGCGGCGGCCGAACTGCTGCGCGAGAAGCAGCCTTCGGGCCGGTTCACCGCCGTCGGCGAGGTCGGCGCGGCCGTCGCCTTCCTCTGCGGCGAGGCGGCGGCCAACATGACCGGCGCGACGCTGACGCTGGACGGGGGCTGGAGCGCGCAATAGGGCGGCGCGGCCGCGGCGGCCGGCCGGTTCAGTTTGCGCCGGGGGCGGCGCGCGCGCCGGGCGGGCCGATCGGGATTTCGAGGGCGATCTCGCCCGCCCGCTCGAACACCAGCACGAGCGCCAGCGTCCCGCCCTCCTCCAGCGGCGCCTTCAGCCCCATCGCCATCAGGTGGTCCCCGCCCGGCCGGAGCGCCGCCGTCCCGCCCGCCGGAACCCCGATCGCTTCGACGGGCCGCATCCGCGCGACGCCGCCCTCGTGGAGATGCGTGTGCAGCGAAACCCGCGCGGCCGCGGCGGACCGGGCGCCGACCAGCCGGTCGTCCTCCGTCCCCGTGTTGCGCAGCACGAGATAGGCGGCCCCGTTGCGCGCGCGGCCGATCGTCGCGCGGGCGAAGGCCCCGGAGACCTCGATCCCGTCGCCGGCGAGCGCCGGAAGGCCGGGCGGGCCGAGAAGCCCCGCCGCCAGGACCGCGGCGGCGAGCGTCGGGACGCGCGGCGATTTCATGGATCGGCTCCTCCCCCGGCCGTGGCGCGGCGAACCTATCCCCCGGGCCGGCCGCCGTCGATGGCGGAATCGCCCGCGCGCCGGCCGGTTCGCGTTTGCGCCCGCGCCGGGCGGCCGCTATGTTAGGCGCGGAAGGCCGGGGCGGACGGACCCCTCGCCAACCCGGTCAGGTCCGGAAGGAAGCAGCCGTAACGAGTTCCGGTCCGGGTCGCTTCCGGCCTTCCGCCTGTTTGTCCCGGCGCTTGCCGTCCTCCGGCGGCGCCGAACCCCGAGGAGCCCGCCATGACCCGCCTCGCAGGACGCGCGACCGCCGCCGCGATCGCGATCCTCTGCCTCGCCATAACCGCGCATGGCGACGCGCAAACCAGGAACTACGCCGAGGATTCCTGCTCGAACTGGAGTTACGCCAGCGGCGGCACGCTTTCGGCCGACTGCCATGTCGATCCGAGCGACTCGGACTCCGCCACCAACAGCACATCGATCGATCTGAACTTTTGGGTGACGATCGACATCGACGCTTGGCTGTTCTGGCCCGGCTCCGATTTCCTGGACTATTGCGAGGATGTGAGTTTCGACACGAGCACGCTCGAACTGTCGGCCACCTGCGACAACCGCTACGGCGAGCCCGGCTTCTACTACTACGGCCACGATTGCGACGACATCGAGAGCACGCTCGACGTGTCGGAGATGCTGTTGAACAAAAACGGCTCGCTGAAGGCGATTCGCGGCCCGCGGGACACGACCCAGCGGCCGCGGACGCCGCCTTGCGGCGTGACCGGCGGCAACTGACGCCGGATTCGACCGAACCGGGCCGGCCATGGACGGCGGCGGGGGAAGCGGCGCGGACTACCGGGTGCTGGCCCGGAAATACCGCCCGCGCACCTTCGACGACCTGATCGGCCAGGAGGCGCTGGTCCGCACGCTCAGGAACGCGCTCGACCGGGGGCGGCTGGCGCACGCCTTCGTGCTCGCCGGCGTGCGCGGCGTCGGCAAGACCACCACCGCCCGGATTATCGCCAAGGGGCTGAACTGCGTCGGCCCGGACGGCGCCGGCGGCCCGACGGTCGATCCCTGCGGCGCCTGCGACAGCTGCCGGGCGATCGCCGAGGACCGGCATGTCGATGTGCTGGAGATGGACGCCGCCAGCCGCACCGGCGTGGACGACATCCGCGAACTGATCGACGGCGCGCGCTACCGGCCCGTCTCGGCCCGCTACAAGGTTTACATCGTGGACGAAGTCCACATGCTTTCCCGCAATGCTTTCAATGCATTGCTGAAGACTCTGGAGGAACCGCCCGAACACGCGAAGTTCGTCTTCGCCACCACCGAAATCCGCAAGGTGCCGATCACCGTGCTCTCCCGGTGCCAGCGCTTCGACCTGCGCCGGATCGGCGTGGACGACCTGGCCGGGCTGCTCGCCCGCGTCTGCGGGGAGGAGGCGGTGGAGGCCGGGGAGGAGGCGCTGCGCACGATCGCGCTGGCCGCCGACGGCTCGGCGCGGGACGCGCTGTCGCTGCTCGACCAGGCGATCGCGCTCGCCGACGGCCCGCTCGCGCCCGGCCCGGTGCGCGACATGCTGGGCCTCGCCGACCGGGGCGAAATCCTCGACCTGTTCGAGGACCTGATGCGCGGCAGGCTGCCGGAGACGCTGGCGCGGATCCGGGAAATGAACGAACTCGGCGCCGATCCGCTGACCGTCGCCCAGGACCTGCTGGAGGCGACGCACCTGGTCACGCGCTTCAAGGCCGCCCCCGGCGCCATGCGCGACGTCTCGGAGGTCGAGCGCGCCCGCTGCGCGGCGCTGGCCGGGACGCTGGGGACGCCGCATCTGGGGCGCGCCTGGCAGATGCTGCTGAAGGCCGTGGACGAGGTGCAGCGGGCGCCGTCGCCGCTGGCGGCGCTGGAGATGGCGGCGATCCGCCTCGCCCATCTGGTGGACGCGCCGGCGCCGGCCGGGTCCGCCCGGCCGGCCGGGGCCGCGGAGACCGTCGCGTCCCCGCCGCCGGCGGCGCCGGCTCCCGCCCCTCCGGCCGCCCCCGCGGCGACGCGGCCGCAAGACGGTCCGCCGCCGGAAGACGGTCCGCCGCCCCCGGCCGCCCCCGAACCCGCGGCGGCCGAAGCCGCCGCCGCCGAACCCGCCGCCGCCGAGCTAGCCGCGCCGGAAACCGTCGCGGCGCCCGGAACCTTCGAGGAGGTCGTCGCGCTGTTCGAGGCGCGGCGCGAGCCGGTGCTGGCGGCCCGGCTGGCGCGCTACGCCCGGCCGATCCGCCTCGCGCCCGGCGCGCTGGAGATCGCGGCGGGCGACGGCGTGGACGAGCGCCTCGCCGGCGATGTCGCGCGCCGCCTCGGCGACTGGACCGGGCGGCCGTGGACCGTCGCGCTGGGCGCCGGGCCGGGCGAGGCCACGCTGGTCGAGCGCGAGCGGGCGGCCGAGACGGCGACCCGCCGGGCGGCGTCCGCCGATCCGGCGGTGGCGGCGGTCCTGGAGCATTTCCCCGGCGCCTCGATCGAGGCCGTCCGCCCCCTGCCCGGCGCCGGGGCGGGCCGCGACGGGCCGGAGGCGAACGCCGCCGCCGCGGAACGGGAAGCGCCGATCGACGGGAGCTAGGCGATGAAGAATCTCGGCCAGATGATGAAACAGGCCCAGGAGCTGCAGGACCGGATGCAGGCCATGCGCGAGGAGCTCGAAGCCCTGGAGGTCGCGGGCGCGAGCGGCGGCGGCATGGTCGGCGTGGTCCTGAACGGCAAGGGCGAGATGCGCCGGATCGACCTCGACCCGGCCATCGTCGATCCGGCGGAAAAGGACGTGCTGGAGGACCTGATCGTCGCGGCGGTCAACGACGCGCGCGCCAAGGCGGACCGGCGCGCGGAGGAGGAGATGCGCAAGCTGACCGGCGGGCTTCCGCTCCCCCCCGGCCTCAAGCTGCCGTTCTAGGGGCGGCGGCGATGGCCGGCCCCCGCGGACCGGAGGAGATCGACCGGATCGTCCACCTGCTGGCGCGCCTGCCGGGGCTGGGGCCGCGCTCGGCCCGGCGCGCCGCGCTGCACCTGCTCAAGCGCCGCGACGCGCTGATGCGCCCGCTGGCCCAGGCGCTGGCCTCGGCGGCGGACCGGGTGGCGGCGTGTTCGACCTGCGGCAACCTCGACGCCGCCGATCCCTGCGGCGTGTGCCGCGACCCGGCGCGCGACGCGACGCGCATCTGCGTCGTCAAGGAGGTGGCGGACCTGTGGGCGCTGGAGCGCGCCGGCGCGTTCCGCGGCCGCTACCACGTCACCGGCGGGCTGCTGTCGGCGCTGGACGGGGTGGGGCCGGAGGACCTCGACATCGACCGCCTCGCCGCCCGCGCCGCCGCGCCGGAGGTGACGGAGGTGATCCTGGCGATGGACGCGACGGTGGACGGGCAGACCACCGCCCACTACATCGCGGACCGGCTGGCGGGCCTGGGGGTCGAGGTCTCGCGCCTCGCCCGGGGCGTTCCCGTCGGCGGCGAACTCGACTATCTCGACGACGGCACGCTGGCCCAGGCGCTCAAGGCGCGGCGCGCGCTGTAGGGAGGGCGGAGCCGTGTACACGCCCAGGGCCTTCCGCGAGGACGACATCGGCGCGCTGCGCGCCGCCATGCGGCGGATCGGCGCGGCGGCGATCGTCGGGCGCGGCCCGGACGGCCTCGTGGCGACCCACGCGCCGGTCGAGATCGTCGCGGAGCCGGAGCCGCTGGGGACGATCCGCTGCCATTTCGCCCGCGCCAACCCGCACGCCGGCTCCATCGCCTCGGGCGGGGAGCTGCTGCTGGTCTTCCAGGGGCCGCAAGGCTATGTGACGCCGAACTGGTATCCCTCGAAGCGCGCGTCCGGGGAGGTCGTGCCGACCTGGAACTATGTCGCGATCCACGCCTACGGCACGGCGCGGACCTTCGACGACCCCGCCCTCCTGAAGGCGCACCTGGCGGCGCTGACCGACGGGTTCGAGAGCGGCCGCCCGGAACCGTGGGGGATCGACGACGCGCCGGCGGATTTCGTCGACGGGATGGTCCGCGCCATCGTCGGGATCGAGATCGCGGTGACGCGCGTCGAGGGCAAATGGAAGATGAGCCAGAACCGCCCGGCCGACGACGCGGCCGGCGTCGCCGCCGGCTTCCGGGCGCAGGGCGACGACGCGCTGGCCGCGCTGGTCGAGCGCGCGAACGGGCTGTAGGGCGCGGGGCGGAACGGCCCCGTCCCGCTCAGCCCGCCGGCGGCCGCGTGGCCTGCATCGACGGGCGTTTCTCGAACCCGGCGAACCAGGCGGCGAGGGCCGGGCGCGCCGCGCGCCAGTCGCGGCCGGCGTAGCGGAAGTCGAGATAGGCGCAGGCGCAGCCGGCGGCGATCGTCGCGATGTCCACCCGGCCCTCGAACCTCCCCGCCCCGGCCTCGGCCTCCAGCGCGTCCAGCGCGCGGTCCACCTTGGCCATCTGCCCGGCGCTCCAGTCCGGCCAGCGCAGGGCCTCCGGGCGCATCATCGTCTCGTAGCGGTTGAGCACGGCGGCGTCCATCAGCCCGTCGCAAAGCGCCTGCAGGCGCAGCGCCGCCCAGCGTTCGGGGCCGGACTCCGGGATCGCGCGCGGGCCGTCGTGCCGGCCATCGAGGTATTCGCAGATCAGCGGCGAGTTGGCGAGCACCGTCCCGTCGTCGAGCACGAGCGCCGGGATTTTGCCGACCGGGTTGGCGCCGGCCAGTTCGGGATTGGCGGCGACGGGCGAGGTGGCCCCGTCCAGCAGTTCGATCCGCCCGGCCAGCCCGGTCTCGTGGGCCAGCACCATGACCTTGCGCACGAAGGGCGAGGCGGCGGCGTGGAAGAGTTTCATGGTCCGGTCTCCGGCGTTCGGGGCGGCGCGGGCCGGCGCCCGCGCGCGGTTCTCGGAAATCGTTCCCTCAGAACCTGTCCTTGCGCCCGCGGGTCTCCGCGAACACGGCGACGGGATCGGCGCCGGGCATTCCGAGGACGGCGGCGAAGCCCGGGTCGTCGGCCCGCAGGAAGGGGTTGGTGTCGCGCTCGTCGGCCAGCACCGCCGGGATCGTCGGCTCGCCCCGCGCGCGCGTTTCCTCGAAGGCGCGGGCGCGGGCCTGGAGCCGGGCGTTGTCGGGATCGACGCTGAGCGCGAAACGCGCGTTCGAAAGCGTGTATTCGTGGCCGCAATAGATCCGCGCGGTTCCGGGCAGGCCCCGCAGCTTCGCCATCGAGTCCCACATCTGCGCCATCGTGCCCTCGAACACCCGCCCGCAGCCGAGCGCGAACAGCGTGTCGCCGCAGAACAGCGCGTCGGAATCGGCGAACCAGAAGGCGATGTGGCCGCTCGTGTGGCCGGGCGTCTCGTACACGACGCCCTCGTGGCCGGCCACGTCCACCCGGTCGCCCTCGCCCACCGTTATGTCCATGCCGGGGATGCGCGCCGTCTCGGCCCTGGGGCCGACCAGGACCGGGCCGTAGCGCGCGACCAGCTCCTTGTTGCCGCCGATATGGTCGCCGTGGTGGTGGGTGTTGAGGATGTGCGTGAGGTTCCAGCCCCGCGCCTCCAGCGCCGCGATCACCGGCGGGGCCTCGGCCGGATCGACCACGGCGGTCGCGCCGCTGTCGGCGTCGTGGGCGAGGTAGACGTAGTTGTCGGACAGGGCCGGGACCAGGACGATCTCGAACGGGGCCATCGGGCGTCTCCCTGGGGTTGCGCGGCCCGCCGGCGGCGCGGGCGCGACCGAACCTAGCATCGACCTTTCCCCCGGGCCAAGGCCGGTCTACGATCGCGCGGCGGCCGCGAGGAGGGAAAGCCATGGAAATCACCGCCGTCGAGGCGATCGAACTCGAAATGCCGTTCGACCGGGGCGTCTCCCTGGAGGGCGATGTCGGGTTCCTGAACTGGGGCAAGCTGGATTTCTGCCTGGTCCGGGTCGAGACGGACGCGGGCATCGTCGGCTGGGGCGACGCCTTCGCGTTCCAGTGCCGCCGGCCGGTGGCGGAGGCGGTGAACCGCATGGTCGCGCCCCGCGTCGTCGGCCGCGACGCGCGCGACATCGCCCGCATCAACCGCGACCTGCAGCAGGCGCTGCACCTGTTCGGCCGCTACGGCGTGACGATGTTCGCCATTTCGGGCCTCGACATCGCGCTGTGGGACATCGCGGGCAAGGCGGCGGGCCTGCCGCTTTACCGGCTGTTCGGCGCCGCCGGCGGCGCGCGCGTGCCGGCCTATTCCAGCCTGTTCCGCTACGAGAACCCGAAACTGGTCGCCGACCGGGTCGAGAAGTCGCTCGAACTCGGCTACGAGCGGATCAAGCTGCACGAGATCGGCGTCGCCGAGGTCGCGGCCGCGCGCGCGGCGGCCGGGCCGGACACGCCGCTGATGGTCGACGTCAACTGCCCGTGGACGCCGGAGAAGGCGCGCGAGATGGCCCGCGCCTTCGCACCCCACAACCTCCACTGGCTGGAGGAGCCGATAAACCCGCCGGAGGACTTCCCGGCGCTGGCCCGGCTGCGGGCCGAGACCGGCGTGCCCATCGCGGCGGGGGAGAACGCCTGCACCGCCTTCGAGTTCCGCCAGATGCTGGCGGCGGGCGCGGTCGATTACGCGCAGCCGAGCGTCGCCAAGGTCGGCGGGATCACGGAGTTCCGCGACATCGCCGCGCTGTGCCGGGCCGCCGGGGTCCAGATCATGCCGCACTCGCCCTATTTCGGCCCCGGCTTCCTGGCGACGCTGCACCTGGCGCAGGCCCTGCCCGACCCCGGCATGGTGGAGCGCATCTTCATCCAGCCCGAGGCCGAACTCCATCCCGGCGCGTGCGATCCGGAGGACGGCGCGTTCGGCGCGCCTTCGGGGCCGGGCCTCGGCGTGGACCCGGACCCGGAGGTCGTGGCGCGCTACCGGGCGGGCTGACGGGCGGCGCGGGCCGGGCGGCGGCGGCGGACCGGCGGGCGCGGCGCGATGTACAACGACGCGGGCGACCTCCGGGCGTTCTACGGGTCCGACCTCGGCCGGATGGCGCGGCGGGCGATCCGGCGCAAGCTGCGCGCCTTCTGGCCCGACGTTTCGGGCATGACGGTGATGGGCCTCGGCTACGCCACGCCCTACCTGCGCCCCTTCCTGGGCGAGGCCGCGCGCGTGCTGGCGCCGATGCCGGCCCAGCAGGGCGCGACGCGCTGGCCGGAGGACGGGCGCTGCCTGGTCGCGCTGGTCCACGACGGGGAGCTTCCCTTCCCGGACATGTCGATCGACCGCGCGCTGATCGTCCACGGCCTCGAATGCAGCGAGCATGTGCGCCGGATGCTGCGCGAGACCTGGCGGGTGCTGTCCGGCGAGGGCCGGCTGCTGGCGGTGGCGCCGAACCGGCGCGGCCCGTGGGCGCGGTTCGAGCGCACGCCCTTCGGCCACGGCCATCCCTACACGCCGGGACAGCTGGCGCGCCTGCTCGACGCCAACATGTTCGTCCCGGAGCGGACGGCGCGCGCGCTGCACGCCCCGCCTTTTTCCTGGCGCGTGGTGCTGCGGTCCGCCCAGGGGATCGAGGACATCGGCGACCGCTGGTTCGACCATCTGGGCGGCGTCGTCCTCGTCGAGGCGCGAAAGCAGATCTACGCCACGCCCGGCCCGATGGCCGCGCGCGCGCCGGCCGTCCTGCGCCCGGTCCGCGCCGGCTCCGCCGCCGCCCGCGAGGCCAGCGGCGCGGCGCGCGGTCCGCTTGCATTCGCGGGGGCGCGGGACTAATCCTGTGCGCCTTGCCCGCCGGAGCCGACGCGCGACCGGGGCCGGGCCGGCTTCGGGGGTCGCCGTGGCGAGTCTGGACGAGTTGAGAGCCGAAATCGACGGGATCGACGCGCGGCTGCACGACCTGCTGATCCGCCGGATCGAGATCGGGCGCGAGGTCGCGACGGCCAAGGCGGGCGCGCCGGCGCTGCGGCCCGGCCGCCAGGTGGAGGTGTTGCGCCGCCTGCTCGCCCGCAACCGGCCGTCCCTCGGCGCGGCGACGATCGCCCGCATCTGGTGCGAGATCATGAGCGCGAACGTCAGCCAGCAGTTCGGGTTCGGCGCCGCCGTCTGGGCGCCCCGTCCGGCGGTCCGCGATCTCGCCCGCGACTATTGCGGCGGCGCCGCCGCGCTCGCCTTCGCCGGCGGCGCCGCCGCCGCGCTGGACGCCGTCTCCGGGGGAGAGGCGGCGATCGCCATCCTGCCGGGAATCGCGGCCGGCGCGGCGGACCGCTGGTGGCCCCTGCTGCTGGAGCGGGAAAACCTCAATGTCGTCGCGCGCCTGCCCTTCGTGGAGACCGGGCCGGACGCGGCGGAAGCCCTTGTCGTCGCCCGCCAGGAGCCGGAGCCGTCGGGCCGCGACCGCACGATTTTCGCCGTGGACGCGCCGGCCCCGCCGGCGGGCGCGCGCCTGCTCGACACATGGGAGGACGGGCCGGTCCGGCATTCGGTGGAGGTGGACGGCTTCCTGGACCGCCCCCCCGCCGAAGCCGCGGCCGGAACCTGGCGACGGCTCGGCGCCTGCGCCGTCCCGATCCGGGTCTGACCCGCCCGGCCGAGACCAGACCGCACCGGAGACCGGACCATGCCCGCACCCGCTCCCCGCCCCGCCGTCGCGGCGATGGCGCGCTACCGGCCGAACCTGAGCGCGGCCCCCACGGGCCGGCTCGTCCGGCTGTCGGCCAACGAGGGCGCGCTCGGCCCGAGCCCGCTGGCGATCCGGGCGCTCGCCGGCGCCGCCGGCCGGCTGCACCACTACCCCGAGGAGGACCCGGCGGCGCTGGCCGAGGCGCTGGGGGCGCGCTACGGCCTCGACCCCGAAAGGATGGTTTTCGGCTGCGGGTCGGACGAGCTGATCCTCGCCCTCTGCCTCGCCTATCTCGAACCGGGCGACGAGGCGATCCACACGCAGTACGGCTTTATCATGTACCCGCAATCGACGCTGGTGGCGGGCGGAACGCCGGTTTCGGCGCCGGACCGCGGCTATCGCGCGGACGTGGACGCCATCCTGGAGCGGGTTACGGACCGCACGCGCATCGTCTTCCTGGCCAACCCGAACAACCCGACCGGCTCCTATCTCGGCCGGGCGGAGGTGGCGCGGCTGCACCGCGGCCTGCCGGAGCGCGCGCTGCTGGTCGTGGACTCGGCCTATGCCGAGTATGTGTCGCGCAACGATTATTCGAGCGGGGCCGAACTGGTGGAGGCGTCGGAGAATGTCGTCATGCTCCGCACCTTCTCGAAGCTCTACGCGCTGGCCGGGCTGCGGCTGGGATGGGCCTACGCGCCGCCCGACGTGGCGGAGGCGCTGCACAAGGTGAAACAGCCCTTCGGGGCCAACCGCGGCGCCGTCGCGGCGGCCGTCGCGGCCGTCGGCGACACGGGTTTCGTCGAGCGGTCGGTGGCGCACAACGCCGAATGGCGGCCCTGGACGGCCGCGCGGCTGGAGGCGCTGGGCCTGGAGGTGCTGCCCAGCGTCGCCAACTTCCTGATGGTCCGCTTCCCCGACGCGCCGGGGCGGACGGCGCGGGAGGCGGGCGCCTTCCTCGCCGGGCACGGCGTCCTGACCCGCGGCATGGCCGGCTACGGCGCGCCGGACTTCCTGCGGATGTCGATCGGGACGGGGGAGGAGATGCAAATCGTCGTCGATACGGTCGCGGCCTTCCTGGCGGCCGGGGGCGGGCGGCCATGACGGCGCGCGACTCCGGGGACGGCCCGATCTTCGAGCGGATGGCGCTGATCGGGATCGGCCATATCGGCTCCTCCCTCGCCCGCGCGATCCGGCGCGAGCCGGGGATGGTGGGCCATCTCGCGATCACCGACCTCGACGGCGGCGCGCGGGCGCGGGCGGAGGAGCTCGGCCTCGCGGACTCGGTCCACGCCGAGCCGGCCGACGCGGTGGCGGGGGCCGATTGCGTCGTCGTCTGCACGCCGGTCGGCGCCTACCGCGCCATCTCGCGCGCCATGGCGCCCTGGCTCGAGCCCGGCTGCGTGGTGAGCGACGTCGGCTCCGTCAAGCGGGCGCCGATCCGCGACATGGGGCCGAACCTGCCGGATTGCATCCATTTCGTGCCCGGCCACCCGGTCGCGGGGACGGAGCATTCGGGGCCGGATTCCGGCTTCGCCGAACTGTTCGAGGGCCGCTACTGGCTGCTGACGCCGCCGGCGGGGACCGATCCGGCGGCGGTGGAGCGGCTGGGATCGCTGTACGCGCGGATCGGCGCCATCGTCGAGACCATGGACGCCGACTACCACGACAAGGTGCTGGCGATCACCTCGCATGTGCCGCACCTGATCGCCTACACCATCGTCGGCACGGCGGTGGACCTGGAGACCCAGACCCGCAACGACGTGATCCGGTTCTCCGCCAGCGGGTTCCGGGACTTCACGCGCATCGCCGGCTCGAACCCGGTGATGTGGCGCGACATTTTCCTCAACAACCGCGAGGCGGTGCTGGAGATGCTGCAGCGCTTCTCGGAGGACCTGACGGCGCTGCAGCGCGCCATCCGCTGGGGCGAGGGCGAGACGCTGCAGGACCTGTTCACGCGCACCCGCGCCATTCGCCGCGGCGTCGTCGACGCCCGCCAGGACGCGCCCCCGGCCCCGCCGAAGCGTTAGGGCGCGCCCCCGCCTCAGGGAAGCGGCCGGCGCAGGCCGGCGGCGATCTCGAAATAGCCGGGGCTGTCCGGCGCGAGGTAACCGCGGCGGACCAGGAAGTCGATCGCCACCAGCGCGCAGTTGAACTTGAAGGCGTCGAGCGAGTCGCGCACGATCCCGGCCACCTCGGCGATCGGCGCGAGCCGGAAATCCTCCACCTCGCCGTCGCGCGGCCGGGGCCGGAAATCCGCCGGCACGTCGAGGTCGTACACATACATCGCGTGGCGGCGCAGCCCCTCCGGCGCCTCCATGGCGTAGCTCACCAGGCCGGCGGGCCGGGCGCGGGCGGCCAGGTCCTCCGGGATGTCGGCCTCCTCGCGGCATTCCTTCAGGAGGTTCTCCGCGAGGCCCAGGTTCGCCGGCTGCCCGCCCGCCACCATGTTGTCGAGCAGCCCCGGAAAGGTCGCCTTGTCGCGGGCGCGGCGCGCGATCCACATCGCCGCGTCCGGCCCCGCGCCGACGACGCCGTTCAGGTGGAAGCCGGTGGCGACGATCCCGAAGGGGCCGGCCGCGCCCCGGTCGATCTCCATCAGCGCCGGCCCGCCGACGCGCTCCGCCACGGCGTAGGGTTCGTCGCGCCGCGGCCCGCCCAGCCCCTCCTCGCGCAGCCGGGCGAGAACCTCCGCGACGGCGGCGGTGCGGGCCGGCGGGTCGGCCAGCCGGTCCGACAGCGCGATCCCGTCCGCGCCGCCCTCGAAGACGCCGGGGAAACCCGCGAGGCGCCGCGCCAGCGCCGGGCGCAGGTATCCCGCGCGCCGCCCGCCGATCGTCCACGGGACGAACGCCGAAAGGTCGTGCGCGTTGCAGCGGCGGATATGGTCGAGGAAACCCATGCGGGGCGCTCCGGCGGGACGGAAACGCGCCGGACCGTGGCGCCCCCGCCCCCCGCCGTCAACCGGCTGGCGGACGGCGCGGCGCCATGGCAGGGTCCGGAACGGAATCGGGACGGGGACGGAGGACCGGGATGGACGGCAAGGACTCCGAACGGAAGGAACGGCCGCGGATCGAGAGGGCCGGCGTCCTCTCCCACCGGGACGCGGAGTGGTTTTCCAAAGTGGCGGAAGCCCACACCAGGCGAGTCACGGTCTCCAGGGAGGCCGCGCTCGAATACCTGGTCGAGCTGGGGACGCACAATCCCGACGGAACCCTGACCGAGCGGTTCAGGTAGGCGTTGCACCGGCTCGCCTCCGCCTTCGTGCTCGGATACCACGGGTGCGACCGAAGCGTCGCGGAACGCCTGCTGTCCGGCGGGCGCGGCGGCGCGCCGCGGCGTCACCGCGACCAGGGATCGAAAAGACGCGCTCCCATCCCTTCGAAATCCCGAATGTTGCGCGTGGCGAGCGTCAGGTCGTGGCGTCGGGCGATCGCCGCGATCTGCGCGTCCATGGCCGGGCGCGGCCGCCCGGCCCGGTCGCCCTCGCCCATGATTTCGCCCCATATTTCGGCGGCGTCCTTGTCGAACGGGAGGATGCGCCCCTCGAACCGGCGCGCGAGGTCGCGCCGGATCCAGTGTTCGTAAGCCTGCCGCCGGCCGGCGTCCCGACTTCCTCTCGCGCCGCGCGCGAGTTCCCCGAACACGACCGCGCTCAGGTAAAGTTCCTCCGGCGCGCGGCCCTCGAGCCATGCGAGCACGCGCGGTTCGGGCCGGGGCCTGACGGTTTCGCTAACGACATTCGTGTCGAGCAGGAAACCCGTCATTCGAAATCGACGGGCCGGCCCGGCGAGCGGTCGCGTTCGAAAACGGGGGGATCGGCGCGCAAGGGCGACGCGCGCAGGAAGGCGACCAGCCCGGCTCCGGGTTTCGCCCGGCCGGCGGGCGGCGCGCCGGCGGCCGAGGGACCGGGCGCTGGCCGCTCCGCCGTCCCGGCGCGCCCGCGGGCCGGGTCCTCGCCGGCCGTCCGGGATCGTTTGTCCATGACCGCTCCATCGTCCGTCGCCGCGACAGGATACCCCCGGACCGCCCGCCCGCGGAAGCCGGATGAATCCGGTTGCCCGGCGGGCGCGGCTTGGGTACATCGCCGGGATGGACGCAATGGTCGCCGTTCTTCTCGTCGTGGCCCTGCTGCTGGTGCTGGGCACGCTGGCGGGCGGGCTGATAACGATGGCGCGCGGCGGCGACGCCGGGCCGAGGCGCTCCAACCTGTTCATGCGCTACCGGGTGCTGTTCCAGGGGATCGCCGTGCTGCTGGTCGTCATCCTGCTCGCCATCGCCGGGAGCTAGCGCGATGGTGAGGCTGACCCGCATCTACACGCGCGGCGGCGACGCCGGGCTGACCTCGCTCGGCGACGGGACGCGGGTGGCCAAGCACGACCCCCGCCCGGCCGCCTACGGCGCGGTGGACGAGGCGAACGCCGCCATCGGCCTCGCCCGCCTCCACGCCGGCGGCGCGGAAGGCGAGGCCGGCGCCATGCTCGCCCGCATCCAGAACGACCTGTTCGACCTCGGCGCGGACCTGTGCACGCCGGAGAAGGAGAACCCGAAATATCCGCCGCTGCGCGTCGTCCAGGCCCAGGTGGACCGGCTGGAGGCGGAGATCGACGCGATGAACGCCGAACTGGCGCCGCTGTCGTCCTTCGTGCTGCCGGGCGGCTCGGCGCTGGCGGCGCACCTGCACCTCGCGCGCGCGACCGTCCGCCGGGCCGAGCGCGAGATCGCGCGCCTCGCGGCGGAGGAGCCGGTGAGCCCGGCCGCGATCCGCTACGCCAACCGCCTGTCGGACCACCTGTTCGTCATGGCGCGGCGGGCCAACGGCAACGGCGCGCGCGACGTGCTCTGGGTCCCCGGCGCCAACCGCGACCGCGCTTGACAGGGGGGCGGCGCCCGCCTACATCCCCGCCAGCCCCCGCCGGGGCCTCTTCCGCCGCAGCCGAGCCGGAGCCGCCATGAAGGTCCTCGTGCCCGTGAAGCGGGTGATCGACTACAACGTCAAGGCCCGCGTGAAGGCCGACGGGACGGGGGTCGAACTCGCCAACGTCAAGATGTCGATGAACCCGTTCGACGAGATCTCCGTCGAGGAGGCGCTCCGCCTGCGGGAGGCCGGGACGGCGGAGGAGATCGTCGCCGTGTCGATCGGCCCGCAGCGCTGCCAGGAGACGATCCGCACCGCGCTCGCCATGGGCGCGGACCGGGGCGTCCATGTGCTGCACGACGGCGAGACCGAGCCGCTGGCGGTGGCGAAGATGCTGAAGGCGATCGCGGAGAAGGAGGAGCCGGCGCTGGTCATCGTCGGCAAGCAGGCGATCGACGACGACTGCAACCAGACCGGCCAGATGCTGGCCGCCCTGCTCGGCTGGGGCCAGGCGACCTTCGTCTCCCGGCTGGAGGTCGCGGACGGCCGGCTCAAGGCGACGCGCGAGGTGGACGGCGGGCTGGAGACCGTGGCGCTCGCCCTGCCGGCGGTGGTCACCACCGACCTGCGGCTGAACGAGCCGCGCTACGCCTCGCTGCCCAACATCATGAAGGCGAAGCGCAAGCCGATCGGGCAGTTCTCGCCGGAGGATCTGGGCGTCGATCCGGCGCCGCGGCTGGAGGTCCTCGGCGTCGCCGAGCCGGCGGGGCGCGCGGCCGGCGTGAAGGTCGAGAGCGTCGCCGAACTGGTGGACAAGCTCCGCAACGATGCGAAGGTGATCTGACAATGGCGGTCCTGGTCCTCGCGGAACACGACAATTCCGAACTGAAGCCGGCGACGCTGAACGCGGTCGCGGCGGCGCGGGAGATGGGCGGCGAGACGACGGTGCTGGTCGCCGGGAGCGGCTGCGCGGCCGCCGGCGCGGCGGCGGCGCGGATCGCCGGCGTCGCGAAGGTGCTGGTCGCGGATTCGCCCGAATACGCCAACGCGCTGGCCGAGAACGTGTCGCTGTTGCTGGTCCGCCTCGCCGGCGGCTACAGCCACCTGGTGGCCCCGGCGACGACCTCCGGCAAGAACGTCATGCCGCGCGCCGCCGCGCTGCTGGACACGCAGCAGGTCTCCGACATTTCCGGCGTGGTGGACGCCGACACCTTCGTGCGCCCGATCTACGCCGGCAACGCCATGGCGACGGTGCGCTCCTCCGACGCGGTCAAGGTCGTCACCGTGCGCGCCACCGCCTTCGACCCGGTCGAGGCCGAGGGCGGCGACGCGGCGGTCGAGGCGGTGGAGGCGGCGGGCGACGCCGGCCTGTCGAGCTATGTCGGCTCCGAACTCAGCTCCTCCGAACGCCCGGAACTGACCTCCGCGCGGGTGGTGGTTTCCGGCGGCCGCGGGATGCAGTCCGGCGACAACTTCCCGATGATCGAGAAGGTGGCGGACCGGCTGGGCGCCGCCGTCGGGGCCTCGCGCGCGGCGGTGGACGCGGGCTATGTGCCGAACGACTACCAGGTCGGCCAGACCGGCAAGGTGGTGGCGCCGGAACTCTACATCGCGGTCGGCATTTCCGGCGCGATCCAGCACCTCGCCGGCATGAAGGACAGCAAGGTGATCGTCGCCATCAACAAGGACGAGGAGGCGCCGATCTTCCAGGTCGCCGATTTCGGCCTGGTGGCGGACCTGTTCAAGGCCGTTCCCGAACTCGACGAGGAACTGGAGAAGCAGGGCTACGGCGGCTGAGCGCGGGACGGCGGGCGGCCGCGCGGGAGCGGGCGGTGTTCGAGCGCGTCGGGATCGTCGGCGCGGGCCAGATGGGGTCCGGCATCGCGCATGTCTGCGCGCTGGCCGGCCTCGATGTGCTGCTCTACGACGTGGACGCCGCCGCGCTGGAGCGCGCGCGGGCCTCGATCGGGCGCAACCTCGCGCGCCAGGCCGCGCGCGGCCGGATCGCGGACGCCGAGGCCGACGCCGCGCTGGCGCGCATCGCCTGCGTCGACGGCTACGCCGCCTTCGCCGACCGCGACATCGCCATCGAGGCGGCGACCGAGAACGAGGAGACGAAGCGCGCGGTCTTCGCGGCGCTGGTCCCGAACCTGCGGGCCGACGCCCTCCTGGCGACCAACACCTCGTCGATCTCGATCACCCGCCTCGCCGCCGCGACGGACCGGCCGGGCCGGTTCATCGGGATGCATTTCATGAACCCGGTGCCCGTCATGCGGCTGGTCGAGCTGATCCGCGGCATCGCCACCGAGCGCGAGACCTTCGAGGCGGCGCGCGGCCTCGCCGAGCGGCTCGGCAAGACGGTGGCGGAGGCGGAGGACTTCCCCGCCTTCATCGTGAACCGCATCCTGCTGCCGATGATCAACGAGGCGGTGTACACGCTCTACGAGGGCGTCGGCTCGGTGGCGTCGATCGACACCGCGCTGAAGCTCGGCGCCAACCACCCGATGGGGCCGCTGGAACTGGCCGACTTCATCGGCCTGGACACCTGCCTCGCGGTGATGCACGTGCTTTACGACGGCCTCGCCGACTCCAAGTACCGCCCCTGCCCGCTGCTGGTGAAATACGTCGAGGCCGGCTGGCTCGGCCGCAAGACCGGCCGCGGCTTCTACGACTACTCCGGCGACGCCCCGGTCCCGACAAGGTAGGGGGCGCGAAGCGCCCCGAGCGAACGGCCGCCGCAACGACGAAGAAGCGCCGCCTCCAGTCCGGCTCCTAAAAGTTCGTCCACACCGACTCCCGCCTCGGCTTGCGCACGGAGTGGCAGAGGCGTTCCGGGGCGTCGGCGCGGCGCCAGCCGGCGTAGAGTTCGTCGTAGAGCGCGCAGCGGTAGCCGGACAGCACCGCCCGGCCCCGGACGCCCCGGAGCACGGAGGCGAGTTCCCGGTGCTCCCCGTCGCTCATCTCGCGCCCGTAGGCCGCCGTGTCGCCGCGCTCCGAATGCACATAGGGCGGGTCGAGGTAGAACACCGTGTCCGGCGTGTCGTAGCGCCGGATGACGTCGAGCGCCGGCGCGTTCTCGATCTGGACGCGCAGCAGGCGCTGGGCGATCTCCGGCAGGCCCTCCACCGATCCCAGCCAGCGCGACACCGCCCCCGCCATCCCGGCGCGCGAGGTCAGCACGCAATGGGCCCAGCGCCCCTCGCTGCTGCGCTGCGCCAGCCCGGTGCGGGTCTGGCGGGCGCGGATGTAGAACCGCCGCGCCCGTTCGAGGCTGGAGAGGTCGCGCGCCGGCTCGCAGGCCCGCGCCAGTTCCTCGCGCGAGAACGGCGTGAGGCCGATCGCCCTGACGAGTTGCTTCTCCCGGTTCCGCAGCACGCGGAAGAAGTTCACCAGTTCCGTGTCGATGTCGTTGTAGGTCTCCACCGGACAGGGCGGCAGGTTGATCAGCACCGCCGCCGAGCCGCCGTACACGTCGCAGAAATGCCGGGCGTCGGCCGGGATATGCGGCAGGATGAAATCGAGATGGCTGAACTTGCCGCCGTACCAGCCGAAGGCGATGGCGCGCCGGGAGCGGCGGAACGAACTCCTCGGCGCGACGCGCCGCCCCGTCCCGGTCGCGTTGGCTTGCGGGACATGCGCTTCGCGGGTTCGATACTCGTCCGGCATGTCTCTCGATCCTCCGTTCGGGTTTCCGCCGCCCCGCCCCTATCCGTCGCGCGGGAGGAGGCGGCGGACGAGGGCGAGGGCTTCGGGGGTGTCCCATTCCGCGGGGCCGAGCAGGCGGCCGGCGACCTTGCCGTCGGGCCGGACCAGCACCGTCGCCGGGACGCCGGGCAGGCGGAACGCGCGCAGCAGCGCGCCGCGCGGGTCGCCCGCGAGCGCGAGGCCCTCGATCCCGTGCTTCTCCAGGAACGGCAGGTAGGCCGCCGCGCCCTTGCGGTCGATCGAGACCAGCAGCGCCTCGAACCCCGGATCGGGCACGGCCCGGCGCAGGCGCGCGATCGACGGGAGTTCGCGCACGCAGGGCGCGCACCAGGTCGCCCAGAAATTCGCCAGCACCAGCCGGCCGCGGAAATCGGCGAGCTTGACGGGCGCGCCGTCCGCGCCCATGAACGGGGTCTCCGGCGCGGGGGCGGGCGGATCGGCGGCGACGAACGGGAACCCCCCGTCCGCCCGCGCGCGGCGCGCCGCCGGAGCGAGGGCGGCGGCGAGCGCGAGGCCCGGCGCCGCCGCGAGGACCGCGCGCCGCGGGACCGCGCGGCCGAGGACGGAAGGATGGCTCGATTGGCTCGATTCCACGCGAAGGCTCCCCGACGATGAGCGGCGCGCCCGACAGGCCGGACGGCCCGGACCCCGCGCCCGCCGCCCCGGGCCCGGCCCGGATGTGGGGCGGGCGGTTCCGCGACGGCCCCTCCGAGGTCATGGAGCGGATCAACCCCTCCATCGACTTCGACCGCCGATTCTACGCCCAGGACATCGCCGGGTCGAGGGCGCACGCCGCCATGCTGGCCGACCGGGGCGTGATCTCGGCCGGGGACGCCGCCGCCATCGCCCGCGGCCTCGACACGGTGGAGCGCGAGATCGCCGAGGGCCGCTTCGCCTTCTCCCGCGCGCTGGAGGACATCCACACGAATGTCGAATCGCGGCTGGCCGAACTGGTCGGCGACGCCGCCGGGCGGATGCACACCGCGCGCTCGCGCAACGACCAGGTGGCGACCGATTTCAGGATGTGGGTCCGCGACGCCATCGACCGGCTGGACGAGGGGCTGGCGGCGCTGCAGGCGGCGCTGATCGACCGCGCCGAGGCCGAGGCGGACACCGTGATGCCCGGCTTCACCCATCTCCAGGCGGCGCAGCCGGTGACCTTCGGCCACCACCTGATGGCCTATGTCGAGATGGCGGGGCGCGACCGCGGCCGCTTCGCCGACTGCCGGGCGCGGCTCAACGAATGCCCGCTCGGCGCGGCGGCGCTGGCGGGGACCTCCTTCCCGATCGACCGCGACGCGACCGCCGCCGCGCTCGGCTTCGACCGGCCGGCCGCCAATTCGCTCGACGCCGTGTCGGACCGCGACTTCGCGCTGGAGTTCCTCGCGGCGGCCTCGATCTGCGCCATCCACCTCTCCCGCTTCGCCGAGGAGGTCGTCAACTGGACCAGCGCGCAGTTCGGCTTCGTCGCGCTGTCGGACGCCTTCACGACCGGCAGTTCGATCATGCCGCAGAAGCGCAACCCGGACGCCGCCGAACTGGTGCGCGGCAAGGCGGGGCGGATCGTCGGCGCGCTCAACGCCCTGCTGGTGACGATGAAGGGCCTGCCGCTCGCCTTCTTCAAGGACATGCAGGAGGACAAGGAGCCGCTGTTCGACGCCGCCGACACGCTCGACCTCTGCGTCGCGGCGACGGTCGGCATGGTGCGCGACATGACGGCGAACGCCGACGCGATGCGCCGCGCCGCCGATCTCGGCTTCGCCACCGCGACGGACCTGGCCGACTGGCTCGTGCGCGTTCTCGACATGCCGTTCCGCCGGGCGCACCGCGCGACCGGCGCGATCGTGAAACTGGCGGAGGAGAAGGGCGTCCGGCTGGACGAACTGCCGCTGGCGGAGCTGCAAGCCGTCGAACCCCGGATTACCGGGGCGGTGTACGATGTCCTCGACCCCGCGCGCTCGGTGGCGAGCCGGACCAGCTTCGGCGGCACGGCGCCGGCCAATGTGCGCGCCGCCGCCGCCGCCGCGCGCCGGCGCTTCCTCGGCGGGGCCTGAGATGCGGCTTCCGTCGCGCGCGCTCCGCTGGCTGGCGCTCTGCGCGCTCGCCGCCGCGCTCGCCGGCCCGCTCGCGGCGTGCGGCAAGCGCGGCGATCCGACGCCGCCGGGCGACGCGCCGCAAACCTGGCCGCGAAGCTACCCCACCGGGTAGCGGCGCCCCCTCCCCGCCCGGAAAGGACCGGCCCCGTGTCCGAAATCGCCTACAGGAACGGCGTCCTGCATGTCGAGGACATGCCCGTCGCGCGGATCGCGGAGGCGGTCGGCACGCCGTTCTACTGCTATTCCAGCGCGCACATGCTGGCGCGCTACGAGGCCTATGCGCGCGCCTTCGCGGACCGCGACGCGACGATCTATTACGCGGTGAAGGCGAACGCCAACCTCGCCGTGATCCGCGCCTTCGCCCGCGCGGGAGCCGGGGCGGACGTGGTTTCGGCCGGGGAGTTGCGGCGCGCGCTCGCGGCCGGCGTGCCGGCCGGCCGGATCGTCTTCGCCGGCGTCGGCAAGACCCGCGAGGAACTGGCCGAGGCGGTCCGCGCCGGCATCTGCCAGGTCAACATCGAGTCGGAGGCGGAGTTGCGCGCGCTGGGCGAGGTCGCCGCCGCCCTCGGCGCGACGGCGCCGGCCGGGCTGCGCGTCAACCCGGACGTGGACCCGCGCACGCACGCGAAAATCTCCACCGGGCGCAAGGACAGCAAGTTCGGCGTCGACATCGCCGAGGCGCCGGCGATGTTCGCGCTGGCCGCCGCCCTGCCCGGCGTGTCGATGGCGAGCCTGTCGGTCCATATCGGCTCGCAACTGACCGACCTCGAAGCCTATCGCGGGGCCTATGCGCGCCTGCGCGCGGCGACGCTGGAGCTGCGCGCGGCCGGCCACGCGGTGGACCATCTCGACCTCGGCGGCGGCCTCGGCATCGCCTACGACGGGCGGACGGCGGCGGACCTCGCCGCCTACGCGGCGATCGTCGGCGAGACCGTCGGCGACCTCGGCTGCCGCCTCGGCTTCGAGCCGGGCCGCTTCCTGACCGGCGAGTCCGGGCTGCTGGTCGCGCGCGTCGTCCGCGCCAAGCCGGGCGCGGGCAAGCGGTTCGTCGTCGTGGACGCCGCCATGAACGACCTGGTGCGCCCCACGCTCTACGACGCCCATCACGACATCGCGCCCGCGGTCGAGCCGGCGCCGGACGCGCCGCGCGGCCTCTGCGACATCGTGGGGCCGATCTGCGAAAGCGGCGACTTCATCGCCCGCGACCGGCTCCTGCCCGATTTCGCGGAGGGCGACCTGCTGGCCGCGCGCTGCGCCGGGGCCTACGGGGCCGTCATGTCCTCGACCTACAACAGCCGCCCGCTGGTCCCGGAAGTGCTGGTGAGCGGCGCGGCGTTCGCGGTGGTGCGGCGGCGCTGGACGGTCGAGGAGGCGATGGCGCTCGAACGGATGCCGCCCTGGCTCGCCGCCGAACCCGGCGGCGGCGCGGCTTGACCGGGGCGGGGTCGGGCGTCAGGATCGAACGCTTGCGAAACCGGGAACGGCGGGGCGTCATGGCGGATACGGCGGGAACGCGCGCGGCGGCCGATTGGCTCGAACACGACCGGCGGCTCACGCGGCTGGAGACGCTTTGCGAAAGCCTCGCCACCAGGGCCGACCTGGAGCGGACGAAATCGTCGATGCTGGCGACGATGTTCGGCCTGCAGATCGGCACGATCGCCGTCCTCGGCGGCCTGATGACGCTGTTGAAGTTCGTCGAATGACGGGCGCGCGCCGGGACCGGGCCGAGGCGGCGGCGGACACGCGGGCGGAGCCGCCATGGCGAGGCCGATGAACCCCCTGGCGACGCGGCGCTACCGGATCGCGCGGCGCGCGGCGTGGCTGGTCCTGGTCTGGGAGGCGTTCTGGACGGCGGGCGCGCCGGCCGTCGGCGTTTTCGCCGCCGCGCTGGCGGCGGGGCTGCTGGAGGTCCCGCAGGCGCTGGGGGCGATCCTCGGCCCCTGGGTCCAGGCGGCGCTTCTCGCGGCGGCGCTGGCCCTGTTCCTGTGGACGCTGCGCCGCGCCGCGCTTCTGTTCCGGGCGCCGGACGAGGCGGCGGCGCGCCGGCGGCTGGAGAACGACAGCGGCCTCGCGCACCGCCCGCTCGCCACGCTGTCGGACCGGCTCGCCAACGACTCCGATCCGCGCGCGGAGCGGCTGTGGATCGCGTGGCGGCGGCGCATGGCGGCGTCGGTCGAGGACATCCGGGTCCGGCCGCCGCGCCCCGTGCTGACCGCGCTCGATCCGCGCGGGCTGCGGGCGGCGATCGGGATCGCGCTGGTCCTGGGCGTCGTGGCGGCGCGGGACGACGCCGGCGCCCGGCTGCTGGCCGCGCTGCGGCCGGATTTCGCGCAGGCCGCCGGCCGGGCCGCCGCCCTCGATGTGTGGATCGACCCGCCGGCCTACACCGGCAAGCCGCCGATCCTGCTGGCCTCGGCCGCGCGCGGCGGCGAGGCGCCCGCCGGCCCGGTCGCCGCGCCCGTCGGCAGCCGCGTCCTGGCGGCGGTGAGCGGCGCCGGCGGCGCGCCGCAACTCGCGCTCGGCGGCCGCGAGCGCAACGCCGCGCCCGTCCCCTTCGAGCGGATCGGCTCCGACAGCTACCGGCTGGAAAGCCGGCTGGAGGAGAGCGGGCGGCTGGCGATCCTGGCCGGCGGCGCCGAACTCGCGGCCTGGACGCTCGCCGCGATCCCCGACCTGCCGCCGTCGGCCGCCTTCGCGCGCCCGCCCGAGGCGACCCAGCGCGACAGCCTCGCCATCCGCTACGAGGCGTCGGACGATTACGGGGTCGAGGACATCGCCGCCGTTATCCGCCCGCTGGACGGCGACGGCGCGGTCGAGGACGTCCCGCCGCTGGTCCTGCGGATGCCGGCGGGCGGCGGCGGCGCGGAGACGGCCGGACAGGGCTTCCACGACCTCACGCCCCATCCCTGGGCCGGCCGGCCGGTGCGCATCGTGCTGCGCGCGACCGACGCGATCGGCCAGACCGGCGAGTCGGAGCCGGTCGAGACGGTGTTGCCCGAACGGATTTTCCGCCATCCCGTCGCCCGCGCCGTCGTCGAACTGCGCCGCCGCCTGCTGGCGGGGGCCGGCGACAGGGGCGAAATCGTCATGGGAACGCTGGCGCTGGCCGGGCGCCCCTGGACCTACGCGCACGACACGGTGGTCTTTCTGGCGCTGAAATCGGCGGCCGCGCGCCTGTCGCTCCACAAGGACGGCGCGAAGGACGCGGCGGTCGCCGACCTGATGTGGGAGACCGCGCTCCGGCTCGAGGAGGGCGACCTGTCGCTCGCCGCGCGGCGGCTGCGCGACCTCGAACGCCAGCTCCAGGAGGCGCTTTCGGGCGACGCCCCGGACGAGGAGATCGAGCGCCTGACGGACATGCTGCGCGAGGCGATCGACGAATACCTCGACGCCATGGCGGAGCGGATGCGGGACCGGGCGGCGCAACCGGAAGGCGAGGCCGAACCCCGGCCGGGGGACATGGAGAACGCGCTGCGCCGCGACGACATCCAGCGGATGCTGGACGAGGTGCGCGACATGGCCCAGAGCGGCGCGCGCGAACGGGCGCGCGAACTGCTCTCCAACCTGCGGGAGACGATGGAGAACCTCCGCGCCGCCCGGCCGCGGCTGTCGCCGGAACGGCTCGCCGCCCAGGAGACGATGCGCCAGCTCGGCGAGTTGCAGCGCCGCCAGCGCGGCCTGATGGACGAGACCTGGCGCCAGCGCCAGGGACGCGAGGGCGAGGGCGACGGCTCCCGGAACCCGGACGGGTCGCGGCCGGACATGTCGGCGGAGGAGCTCGCCCGGATGCAGGAGCGGCTGCGCCGCGCGCTCGGCGAGTTCATGCGCAAGCTGAGCGAGGGTTTCGACGAGATGCCGCAAGGCTTCGGCCGGGCCGAACGGTCGATGAAGCGCGCGGTCGGCGCGCTGGAGCAGGCGCGGCCGAACGACGCCGTGGGGCAACAGGCCGAGGCGCTCGAAGGGCTGCGCGAGGCCGGCCGCGCGCTGTCGGAGGCGCTGCGCGACCGGCTGGCCGAAGGGTCCGGCTCGATGCGCGAACAGGCGCGCGGCGCCCAGGGCGACCCGCGCGACACCCTCGACCCGTTCGGCCGCCGCCGGCCCGGCCGGGGCTACGACAACGCCGCCACGGTCGGCATCCCCGACGAGGCGGGCTTCCAGAAGGCGCGGCGCATCCGCGACGAACTGCGCCGCCGTTCGGGCGATTCCGGCCGGCCGGAACGCGAACTGGAATACATCGACCGGCTGCTGCGCCGGTTCTGAGGCGGGGCGCCCTCCGGTTCGCCCGCCGCCCGGACCGGGACAGGCCGAACGGGGACGGGATGGCGCCGGGAGGACCGGCCGTGGTCGTGCGCTTCGAGGATGTCGAGATGGGCTACCCCGGCGCGCCGCCGATCCTGAGCGGCGTGGATTTCGAACTCGCGCCCGGCAGCTTCCATTTCCTGACCGGGCGGAGCGGCGCGGGCAAGTCTTCGCTGTTGCGGGCGATGTATCTCGCACTGCCGCCGGCGCGCGGCCGGATTTCGCTGTTCGGCCGGCCCGCGGACGGGCGCGGCCCCCGCGAGGTCGCCGGGTTGCGGCGGCGCATCGGCGTCGTGTTCCAGGACTTCCGGCTGGTCCCGCACCTGAGCGCGCGCGAGAATGTCGCCCTGCCGCTCAGGATCGCCGGGGCGCGGGAGGGCGACATCCGCCGCCATGTCGGCGAGTTGCTGGAGTGGGTCGGCCTGTCCGGCCGCATGGACGCCTTCCCCGCCGCCCTGTCCGGCGGCCAGCAGCAACTCGTCGCCATCGCGCGGGCCGTCGTGGCGCGCCCGGCGCTGCTGCTCGCCGACGAGCCGACCGGGAACGTGGACGACCGGCTGGCCCGCCGGCTGGTCTACCTGTTCGAGGAGATGCACCGCGCCGGGACGACGGTGCTGGTCGCCACCCACAACGACAGGCTGGTGGCGCGCTTCCCCTACCCGCGCCTCAGGATCGAGCGCGGGCGGGTCGGCCTGTCGAACGTGCGGGCCGGGGGCTGAGCGCGGCCATGGCGCGGGACGGGACGGGCGCGGCGGGCGGAACGGGCGGCGGCCCGCCGGGGCGGGGCGGGGCGGCCGTCTTCCTCGGCTGGATCGTCGGCGCGATGGTCTATCTCGCCACGCTCGCCTGCGCCGGCGCGCTGTTCGCCGAGGCGGCGTTCGAGCGCTGGTCGCTCTCGCTTTCGGGCGCCGTCACCGTCCAGCTCCCGCCGGCCGACGGCGACGGCCCGGAGGCGCGCGCGGCCCGCCTCGCCGCCGTGCGCGACATCCTGCGCGCCACGCCCGGCGTCGCCGGGACGGCGGTGCTGGCGGAGGACCGGGTGCGGAGCCTCCTCGTCCCCTGGCTCGGCGAGGGACTCGCCGCCGACCTGCCGCTGCCGGCGCTCGTCGATGTGCGCCTCGCGCCCGGCGCGGCGGTCGATCCGGCGGCGCTGGCGGAGCGGCTCGCGGCGGCGGCGCCGGGAACGGCGGTGGACGGGCACGGACTCTGGCTTTCGCGCGTCGCGACGCTCGCCGCGGCGGCCGCGCGCGGCGGCTGGCTGGCGGTCGGCCTGATCGGCCTGGTCGCGGCGGTCTCGGTCGCGTTCGCGGCGCTGTCGGGGCTGGCGGCCAACCGCGACACGGTGGAGTTGCTGCGCCTGATGGGCGCGCGCGACGGCTTCGTGGCCGGGCGGTTCCAGCGGCACATCCTCTCCGGCGCGATCCCCGCCTGCGCCATCGGCGGCGGCCTGGCGGTGGTGAGCGTGCTCGCCGTCGCCGGCCTGGCCGGCGCGGCGGCGCCGGGCGGGGACGCGCCGGCCCCCTTCCTCGCGGCGGCGGCGGCGCTCGACCCGCTGGACTGGGCGGTCGTCTGCGCCCTGCCCGCCGGCTTCGCGATCCTCGCCGTGGCGGCGGCGCGGCTGGCCGCGCTGGTCGCGCTGCGGCGCATGGCATGACGGCCCGGCGCGCCGCCGTCGCGCTCGCGATCCTGGCCGCGGCCGTATGGTCGCTGGGGTTCCTGCGTTTCGTCGACTCGATGCCGCGCGCCGGCCCGGTCCCGGCGGCGCGGGCCGACGCGATCGTCGCGCTGACGGGGGGGAGCGGGCGGCTGGCGGCGGGGACGCGGCTGCTCGCCGCCGGGCGCGCCGATGTCCTGTTCGTCTCCGGCGTCAACCCGGAGGTGGAGCGCCGCGAACTCCGCGCGCTCGCCGCCCGCGAGGGCGCGACGATTCCCGACGCCCTTTTCGCCTGCTGCCTGGAGGTCGGCTACCGGGCGGAGGACACGCTCGGCAACGCCGCCGAGACGGCCGCCTGGGCGCGGCGGCGCGGGGCGCGGTCGATCCTGCTGGTCACCAGCAACTACCACATGCCGCGCAGCCTGCTGGAGGCGACGCACGCCATGCCGGACATCGCGATCCACCCCCACCCCGTCTTCGCCGACGCGGTGAAGCTGGACTCGTGGTGGCTGTGGCCCGGCTCGCTGCGGCTGCTGTGGACCGAGTACCACAAGTACCTTCTGGCGGGCGCGCGGGCGCTGGCCGGGTAGGCCCAGACGCTACTCCGCCTCCGGCACGGCGGCGGCGGCGAGCGCCCCGGCCTGGCGCGCCGCCAGCGCGGCGGGGTCGAAATCCTCGATCAGGCCGTGGAACAGCCGGAACCAGTTCACCTCGGCGCGCAGGTGCATGAAGACCGATCCGAGGCCGATGGCGGCGCGGTCCATCAGCAGGAACTCGCGCGGCGGCCGCACGCCCTTGCGGCGGCGCAACTCGGCGTGGACCTTGCCCACCACCTCGCGCCCGTCCACGTCCGGGTCCCGGATCGGCCGCTCGCGGTCCTCCATCAGCGGGCCGTAGAGGTAGCGCGCCCAGTGGTTCAGCACCTCGATGGTCTCCCGGTCGAGGTCCTCGAAGCCCCACACCCGGTAGGCGTGCACCGCCAGTTCCTCGTCCTCGTCCCGCAGGGCGCGGTAGAGGTCGATCACGCCCGACACGAAATCCGGCCGGAACACCCGCACGCAGCCGAAATCCAGCAGGTTCACCGACCCGTCCGGGCGCACCGAGTAGTTGCCGAGATGCGGGTCGCCGTGGATCGCGCCGTAAAAGTAGAACGGCGCGTACCAGGCCCGGAACATGTTGAGCGCCACGCGGTTGCGCGTCTCGATGTCGCCGCGCCCGGCGATGAACTCCATCAGCGGCGCGCCGTCGAGCCAGGTCATGGTCAGCAGCCGGCCGGTCGAGAGTTCCGCGACGGGTTCGGGGACGCGCACGCCCGGCTCGTCGGCCAGCATCAGCCCGTAGAGCGCGACATGCGCCGCCTCGCGGCGGTAGTCGAGCTCCTCGCGCATCCGGGCGCGCAACTCCTTCAGCGCCTCGGTGGGGTCTATCGCCCTGTCGTAGCGCCGGTAGATCGACAGCGCGAGGCGAAGCTGCCGGAGGTCGGCGTCCACGACGGAGGCCATGTCGGGATACTGCAGCTTGCAGGCGAGCGCGCGTCCGTCGGGGGCGCGCGCCCGGTGCACCTGCCCCAGCGAGGCGGCGTGGGCGGCCCGGTCGTCGAACTCGGCGAAGGCGCCGCGCCAGTCCGGGCCGAGTTCGGCGGCCATGCGGCGGCGCACGAACAGCCGCCCCATGCTCGGCGCGTTGGCCTGGAGCTGGCGCAACTCCTCGACATACTCCCTGGGCAGCGCGTCGGGGACGGTGGCGAGGATCTGCGCCGCCTTCATCAGCGGCCCCTTCAGGCCGCCCAGCGCCGCCTTCACGTCCGCCGGCATTTCCGCGCGGCCGAGGTCGAGGCCGAGATAGCGCTGCCCGGCGACCCGCGCGGCCAGCCCCCCGACCGCGCCCGTCACCCGCGCGTAACGCCGGACCCGCCCGCCCAGCCTGCTGTCCTCGCGCCCGTCCATGGCGGGCAGGATAGACCGGCGCGGCGGCAATGGGAACGCGCCCCCGGTCGCCGCGCGTCCGGTTGCCGCTACGCCGCGCGCCAGGGGGAGGTTTCGCGGCGGTAGTCGCGCACCACCTCGGCGACGCGGATGCGGTATTCGGCGAACAGCGCGGCCCGGCCCCGGTCCTGGGCGGCGCGGTGGCTTTCGCGCTCGCGCCAGCGGCGGATCGCCTCCTCGTCGCGCCAGAAGGACAGGGAGAGCACCTTGCCCGGCGTCGCCAGGCTCTCGAACCGCTCGATGGAGACGAAGCCGTCGATCGTGTCGAGTTCGGCGCGCAGCCGGGCGGCGATGTCGAGATATTCGGCCTTGCCTTCGGCCGTCGGCTCCGCCTCGAAAATCACCGCGTGCATGGCCCGCCTCCCGCCGCCGTTTCCCGCCCGGGACCATCGGCCCGGCGCGCCAAGCCGTCAAGGGCCGCCGCCGGCTACATCGTGGCGCGCACGAAGCTTTCGAGCCAGTCGTCGATGCGGCCGAAGGCGTCGGCCGAGCTGTCGGGGTCGCCGGCCGCGACCGCGCGGGCCGCGCGGGCGTGCAGGCGCGGGCCGAGCAGCATGTCGCCGCCGCGGTCCCGGTGGCGGAACCAGAAGCGCCGCGTGTGCGGGTGCGTCATCCGGCACAGCGTGGTCGCGTACTCGTTGTTCATCGCCGCGAGGCAGAGGTCGTTGAACTCGCTGTCCGCGCGCAGCAGGGCGACCGTGTCGCGCCGCGCGGCGGCGGCCTCGAAGCCGGCGGCCAGCCGCAGGAAGTCCCGCCGGCGCGCCGCGCCGGCCCGGACCGCGGCGCCCCGCGCCACCGCCTCGTTCAGCCCGCGGCTCACCTCCAGCAGCCGCAGCACCCCGTTCCCGTCCACGTCGCCCACCAGGACGCCGCGCCGGGGCAGCACCTCCAGCAGCCCGGCCAGCGCCAGGCGCTGGATCGCCTCGCGGACCGGCGTGCGGCCGATCCCGATCGACTCCGCCAGTTCCTTCTCCGTCACGACCGATCCCGGCGCGAATTCGAGCCGGACGATCTTTTCCTCCAGGCGGTGGTAGGCGATCTCCTTCAGGCTGTCGGGCGCGCGCGGGCAGAGTTCCGCCAGATCCGCCGCGAGGAGGTCCTGGAAGTCCATGTCGCCGGCCCCCTGGCGCCCCGCGCTCACGCCGTCGGGCCGGCGCCCGCGACGGTCGTGCGGTGCATGACCCGCGCGTGGGAACTGTCCCAGGGACGGCCGCGATGCAGGGCGCAGCGGTTGTCCCACATCACCAGGTCGTGCTTGCGCCAGGCATGGCGGTAGACATGCTCCGGCCGGGCGATATGGGCGTTGAGCTCCGCGATCAGGGCGCGCCCCTCGGCCAGCGGCATCCCCTCGACATAGGAGGCGTGCGCGCCCGCGAACAGGTTCTTGCGGCCGTTCGCCGGGTTCTCGCGCACCAGCGCCTGGCGCACCGGCGGCAGTTCGCGCTTGTCCCGGTCGCGCAGCAGGTTGGGGTCGATCGACCCGCGCGACCAGGCGAAATCGTGCACGCAGACCAGCCCGTCGAGCGCCGCCTTGCGGTCGTCGTCGAGGCCGTCCCAGGCCGCGCGCATCGAGGCGAACTCGGTCTCGCCGCCCTCCGGCGGGACCCGCCGGCCCGACAGCAGCGAGGCGGTCGCCGGAACCTCCTTGAAGGAACTGTCGGTGTGCCACAGCCGGTTGCCGGTGTTGAACACCATGCGCCGGTCCTCCGCCGGGATGACGGCGCCGTCCTCGTCCACGTTCGAGAGGATCGTCACCACCGTGCCGGCCCCGCCGGGGTTGGAGCTGACGGTGGTCTCCAGCGGCCCGAAACGTTCGGAGAAGGCCACCTGTCGCGCGTCGGAAATCTCCTGGCCGGGGAAGACCAGCACCGAGTGTTCGTCGAAGGCGGCGCGGATGGCGTCGAAATCTGCGTCCGGCACGCCGGCGGCGATGTCGACGCCGCCGATTTCCGCCGCGAAACACGGGCCGAGGGGCTTTACGGTCACGGTCATGGGCGCGCTCCCGAATGTCGATGGCGGCGGCCCGCCGCGCGTCCGCCGCCGGGGGAGCCTAGGAACGCCGCCCCGGCCCGTCCACCCGAACTTGGGCGGCGCGGCAAGTCATCCGAACCTTGATCGCCCGCCCCGGCGCCCCTATCCTCCGGCAAGGGGCGGCGCGGCCGCCAAGACGGCGGCGCGGCCGCTCCCCCGGCGGCCGCGACGGACCGTCGATGGCGAACAGGAGGGACCGGCGGCCGGTCCGGAACGCGCCATGACCGCCGCCGCGCCGCGCGCGCGCCACGCCCTCGGCATCGACATCGGCGGGACCTTCACGGATCTGGCGGCGCTCGACCTCGAAAGCGGGGCCTGCCGCGTCGCCAAGACGCCGACCGTGCCGGAGGACCCGCGCCGGGGCGTCGCGCGCGGCCTGGACGAGCTGTTGCCCGAAATCGGCGGCGGCGCGGCGGTGGCGCGGGTCGTCCACGCAACCACGCTGTTCAGCAACGCGCTGATCGAGCGCAAGGGCGCACGGACCGGGCTGATCGCCACCGCCGGATTCCGCGACATCCTCGAACTGGGGCGCGAGCGGAAATACGACATCTACGACCTGTTCCCGTCCTTCCCCGCCCCGCTGGTCCCGCGCGAACTGAGGCTGGAGGCGGAGGGGCGGATCGGCGCGGACGGCCGGGAGGCCGCGCCGCTGGACGAGGCCGGAATCCTCCGCGCGGCCGACCGGCTGGCCGGGGCGGGGGTCGAGGCGGTCGCCATCGCCTTCCTCAACGCTCATCTCGAACCGGCGCACGAGCGCCGCGCGGCCGAACTGGTCCGCGCGCGCCATCCCGGCCTCGCGGTCGCGCTTTCCTCGGAGGCCGGGCGGCGGCCCGGCGAGTTCGAGCGGACGTCGACCGCCGTCATCGACGCCTATGTGAAGCCGCTCGCCGAACGCTACATCGACGGGCTGGCCCGCGAACTGGCGCGGGCGGGGATCGCCGCGCCGCTGATGCTGATGCTGTCGAGCGGCGGGCTGGCCCATGCGCGGGCCGCGCTGCGCACGCCCTCGCGGCTGCTGGAGTCCGGGCCGGCGGCGGGCGCGCTCGCCGCCGCGCTGTCGGGCCGGGCGTCGGGCGAGCGCCGGCTGCTCGCCTTCGACATGGGCGGCACCACGGCCAAGATCGCCATCGTGGACGACGGCGCGCCCGAAGTCGCGCACGGTTTCGAGGCGGCGCGGGAGCGGCGCTTCGCGCCCGGCAGCGGCCTGCCGGTGGACATCGCGGCGGTCGAACTGGTGGAGATCGGGGCCGGCGGCGGCAGCATCGCGCGGCGCGACGCGCTCGGCCTGCCGAAGGTCGGCCCGGACAGCGCCGGCGCCGTTCCCGGCCCGGCCTGCTACGGGCGCGGCGGGACCGCGCCCACCGTGACGGACGCCGACCTGCTGCTCGGATGCCTGGACGGCGCCGGTTTCGCTGCCAACGCGATCGCCATCGACGCGGCCGGGGCGGAGCGGGCGATGGCGCGGCTGGGCGCGGAGCTGGGCCTCGACGCCGCCGGAACCGCGCTCGGCGTCCACGAGGTGGTGCGCGAGACCATGGCGCGGGCGGCGGGCGTGCACCTGGCGCGCAAGGGGCGCGACCCGCGCGACTACACGCTGCACGCCACCGGCGGCGCGGCCCCGCTCCACGCCTGCGCGGTGGCGGCGCGGCTGGGGATTCCGCGCGTCGTCGTGCCGCCGGCGGCGGGGGTCGCCTCGGCGCTCGGCCTCGCCGCCGCGCCGGCGCGGGCCGACACGGCCCAGGCCGTCGGCTCCCCGGTGGACGCGCTCGACTTCGCGCGGCTGGCCCGGACCTACGCCGCGCTGGAGGCCGAGGCGGCGGAGGTCGTCGCCGCGTCGGCCGGCCCGGAGGCGGAGCGGACGGCGCGCCGCCTCGCCGACCTGCGCTACGGCGGCCAGGGAACGGTCCTGACCGTGGACATCGGCGCGGCGCTGGCGGGCGCGGACCCGGCCCGGGGCGTGGCCGCCGCCTTCCACGACGCCCATGAGCGCGCGCACGGCCGCCGGCTCGACACGGTTGCGGTGGAGTTTGCGACGGCCCGCGTCACGGTCGAGGCGGCGACGACGCCCGCCGGCCTCGTCCCCCGCCTCGCGGGAGCCGGGGCCGGGAGCGCCGCCGGGCCGCGCGCGGCCGCCGCGCGGACCCGCCGCCTCCGCCTGCCGGGATGGAACGCGCCGCGCCCCGCGCCGGTGTACGCGCGGGCCGCGCTGGCGCCGGGGGCCGAGGTCGCGGGGCCGGCGCTGGTCGAGGACGGGCAGTCCACCGCGCTGCTGCCCGAAGGCGCGCGCCTGTCCGTGGACGCGGCGGGGAACCTCGCGATCGCGCTCGCCGGCGCGGAGCGGGCGGAAGGCGCGGCCCGGCGCGCGGCGTCGTTCGACGATCCGGTCCATCTCGAAGTGGTGTGGAACCGCCTGATCGCGGCGGTGGACGAGGCGGCGGCGGCGCTGCTGCGCGCGGCTTTCTCGACCGTGGTGCGCGAGTCTTACGACTTCTCCTGCGTCGTGACGGATGTCGAGGGCAACGCGCTCGCCCAGTCGAGCGACGGCATCCCCTCCTTCATCGGCACGCTGCCCGACACGGTGAAGCACCTGGCCGCCGCCTTCCCGCCGGAAACGCTGTCGCCCGGCGACGTGCTGGTGACCAACGATCCCTGGATCGGGACCGGGCACCTGCCGGACATTTCCGTCTGCCGGCCGATCTTCGGCCCCGGCGGCGCGCCGGTCGGCTTCGCGGCCAGCACCGCCCACGCGCCCGACATCGGCGGCAAGATCCGCTCGCCGGAGCCGCGCGAACTGTTCGAGGAAGGGTTGCAGATCCCGCCGATGAAGCTGCGCGAGGCGGGCCGGCCGAACGAGGTCCTGCTCGCCATCCTGCGCCGCAATGTGCGGGTTCCCGACCTGGTGGAGGGCGACCTGGACGCGCAACTCGGCGCGCTCGCGATCATGGAGCGGCGGATCGGCGAAATCGTGTCGGATTACGGGCTGGCGGACCTGTCGGACCTGTCGCGGGCGGTGCGGGGGCGCGCCGACGCGGCGGTGCGCCGGGCGGTCGCCGCGCTGCCCGACGGGCGCTACGCCGCCGCCGTCGAGACCGACGGGCTGGCCGGCGCGCCGCTTACGATCCGGGCCGAGGTCGAGGTGGCGGGGGACGGGCTGCGCATCGACTTCGCCGGGTCGTCGCCGCAGGTGGCCCGCGCGGTCAACTGCCCGCTCTGCTACACCCGCGCGATGGCGGCCTACGCGGTCAAGTCGGCGCTGGCGCCGGAGCTTCCGAACAACGACGGCGCGCTGCGCGCCATCGCCGTCGCGGCCCCGGAGGCGAGCATCGTCGCCCCGCTCCGCCCCGCGCCGGTGGGCAGCCGGGTGCTGACCGGCCACTTCGTCCCGGCGCTGGTCATGGAGGCGCTGGCCGGTATCGCGCCGGACCGGGTGCTGGCCGGGGCGGGATCGCCGATCTGGTGCGTCAACGTCAGCGGCGCCGGCGCGGACGGGCGGCGCGTGGCCGGCCTGTTCTTCTTCAACGGCGGCATGGGCGCCTCGGCGCGGGGCGACGGGCTGTCCTGCGTCAGCTGGCCGTCGAACATCTCCTGCACGCCGGCGGAGGAGATCGAGCGCGCGCTGCCCTTCCGGGTGCTGCGCCGGGGGCTGCGCGACGGCTCCGGCGGGGCCGGGCGCCATTCCGGAGGGCGGGGGCAGGAGGTCGAACTCGAATACACCGGCGCCGGGCCGGGCGTCGTCGCGTTCCTGGCCGAGCGCACCGCCGCGCCGGCGCGGGGCCTCGCCGGCGGCGGGCCGGGCGCGCCGGGACGGCTGGAGATCGACGGCGCGCCGGTCGATCCGAAGGCGCAGCACGCGCTGCGGCCCGGCGCGCGCATCCTGCTCGCCACGCCCGGCGGCGGCGGTTACGGCGCGCCCGGCGGCGGCGGCGGCGCGGGCGCGGGAGAGGGAGGAGCGCCATGACGGCGAAGGTCCTGTACGAGCGCGACGGGCGGATCGCCCGGATCACCCTGAACCGGCCGGAGGTCCTGAACGCCATCGACGACGACATGCCCGGCGAACTGGAGGCGGCGGTCGAGCGGGCGGACGCGGATCCGGCCGTCCACGCGATGGTGCTGTCCGGGGCCGGGCGCGCGTTCTGCGCCGGCTACGACCTCTCGCGCTACGCCGAGGGCGCGGGCGGCGGCGAACCCGTCATCCAGGACATGCCCTGGGACCCGATGCGCGACTTCGCCCTGATGCGGCGGATCACGGAGCGGTTCATGTCGCTGTGGCGCGCGATGAAGCCGGTGGTCTGCAAGGTCCACGGCGCGGCGGTCGCCGGCGGCTCCGACATCGCGCTGTGCGCCGACCTGGTGCTGATGGCGGAGGACGCGCGCATCGGCTACATGCCGGCGCGGGTCTGGGGCTGCCCGACGACGGCGATGTGGGTGTACCGACTGGGGCCGGAGAAGGCGAAGCGGATGCTGCTGACCGGGGACACGGTTTCGGGGCGCGAGGCGGCGGAGATGGGTCTGGTGCTGAAGGCGGTCCCGGCCGGCCGGCTCGACGCCGAGGCCGACGCGCTGGCGGCCCGGATCGCGGGCGTGCCGGTCAACCAGCTGGCGATGCACAAGACGACGGTCAACCAGGCCGTGGAGGCGGCCGGGCTGGCCGGGACGCAGCGCCTCGCCACGCTGTTCGACGGGATCGCGCGCCACTCGCCGGAGGGCATGGCCTTCAAGGCGCGCGCCGAGGCGGTGGGCTGGAAACGCGCGGTCGCCGAGCGCGACGCCGGGACCTGGGACTGGACCGCGAACCGCCCGATGGACGCCGGCGAGGGCTGAGGCCGGCGCCGCCTCCGCCGTTGCGCGGCGCGCGGGCGGCGGCTGGTCGGGGAGAGAGGATTCGAACCTCCGGCCCCTGCCTCCCGAAGACAGTGCTCTACCAGGCTGAGCTACTCCCCGACCGTCGCGGGGCTTATACCGGCTTCGCGCGCGGCGGGCAAGGGGCGCGGCGAAGGGACGCGCGCGCTACGAGACGCCGAGGAAGGCCTCGATTTCGCTCTGTTCGAGCGTGCCGCCGGCATCGTCGGAGTCGATCTGCGAGGCTTTCACGCCGACGAGGGTGATCTCCACCGTGTCGCTCCCAACGGTTAGCGACACAACGACATCGGCGCCCTGGTTCGCGGTGTCTTCCGACAGGGTGTAGCTACCGTCGGTGGGGAGGTGGATATCGACTTTGTCCTTGCCCGACTCGAAATCCTCCACGAGGATCGCGTCGTCGTTGGCGAGTTTGTGTCCATCCGTCCTGAAATCGAAGACGAAAACATCGTCTCCGTCGCCGCCCGCCACCGTCGCGCTTTCCGCGCCGGGATCGATGGTGTCGGCGCCGTCGCCGCCTTCGAGCGTGTCGGCCCCGTCGCCGCCGGAAAGGAGGTCGTCCCCGGCCCCGCCCGACAGCAGGTCGTCGCCCGTGCCGCCGTCCAGCGTGTCGCCGTCGCCGCCGCCGCGCAGCGTGTCCTCGCCGTCGCCGCCGAGGAGGCTGTCCTTGCCGTACCCGCCGTCGAGAACGTCGTTGCCCGCGCCGCCGGAAAGCGCGTCGGCGCCGTACCCGCCGTAAAGCGTGTCGTCGCCCCCGCCGCCGGAGAGCGTGTCCGCGCCGTCGCCGCCATGGAGCGCGTCGTTTCCCGCGCCGCCGTCGAGGATGTCGTCGTCCTCGTCGCCGTGGAGCGCGTCGTCGCCCGCGCCGCCTTCGAGCCAGTCGTTCCCGGCGTTGCCGACGATGAGGTCGTTGCCCGCCCCGCCCTTCAGGCCGGAGCCGGTCGGATGGGGCAGCCGCCGCGCCGGGTCGAGCGCCATGTCGTCGCCCTGCCCGCCGTAAAGCGTGTCCATGCCGTCGCCGCCATCGAGCAGGTCGGCGCCCGCGTTGCCGTAGAGGATGTCGTCGCCGTCGCCGCCGAGCAGGCTGTCCACGCCGTCGCCGCCGTAAAGGTCGTCGTGCCCGGTTCCGCCGGCGAGCGTGTCGTCGCCGTCGCCGCCGTAAAGCGTGTCCGCCTCGCCCTCGCCGGACAGCGCGTCCGCGCCCTTGTTGCCGAGGAGGCGGTCGCGCCCGCCGCCGCCCGAAAGCGTGTCGTCGCCCTTGCCGCCGTAGAGCGCGTCCGCGCCCGCGCCGCCGGCCAGCAGGTCGTCGCGGCGGTTGCCGTAAAGGATGTCGTCGCCGCCGCCGCCCGATAGCGCGTCGTTGTCCTTGCCGCCGTAGAGCGTGTCGTCCCCGTCGCCGCCCCGCAGCGTGTCCTCGTCGCGGTTGCCGTAGAGGATGTCGTCGCCGGGCATTCCGTCGAGGGCGTCCGCGCCGTCGCCGCCGGAAAGCGTGTCGTCGCCGCGCTCGCTCCCGGACCTGGCGGCGCCGCCCGCGTCGGACTGCCCGCCGAACAGGGAATCGTCGCCGTCCCCGCCGTGGATGGCGTCGTCGCCCCGGCCGCCGAACAGCACATCGTCGCCGCCCAGGCCGAACAGCGTGTCGTCGCCCCCATAGGCGTCGGCGTTGGCGGCGAGCCGGTCGTCGCCGTCGCCGCCGGTCCAGGTTCGATCCGCCATCGTCGCGCTCCGCTCCGCTCCATTGCCGTCGCCGGCCGCCGGACCGGGAGCCGGCGGCCGCGCAAGCGGGCATAGCGGACGGGCGCCCAAGGCCGTCAAGTATTTTTCCCGAAGAGATTCCGCCGCGACCGTGCTTGTCTCCGGTTCGCAAGTTATAGTGGAAAATGGAAACCGGATCGAATCTCCGACCGTCCTATTGTCGAAATATAAGTCGAAATTATGCGCGAAGTCGCGGCGCGGAAAGGCGCCCGGCGACAAGCACGCACATACGCTGGCGCCCGGAAACGACGCGCCCGCCGGCGGCGCGGACGGTCGCGCGGCGACGCCTCCGGGAACCGCCGGGCCGCCGCCGCGCGGGACGCCTTGCCCGCGCCGCGCGACGCTTTGGCGGGCCGATTCGCGCCCGCGGCCCTTCGCGCCCGGCCGGGTTTGCGCTATGGTGGCGGACCGAACCGCGCGACGCGGAAGACATCCGGCGGGAGGCCCCGATGCAAACCGAGAAAATCCTGTCCCGACCCGCGAAAGTCCTCTCGCGCGCGCAGCGCGAGGCGTATTTCCGCGACGGCTACATCGTGCTCGAGGGCTTCGTCGGCCGCGACTGGCTCGACCGGCTCTGGGACGCCACGAACGGCTTCATCGACGAGAGCCGGGGCTACGCGAAGTCCGACTCGAAATTCGACCTGGAGGCCAGCCACTCGGCCGACAACCCGCGCCTGCGCCGCCTCACCGCGCCGGTCGCGCACCACGAGACCTATTGGGAGTTCGCCAGCCGGGGCCCCATCGTCGACGTGGCCGAGGACCTGCTGGGGCCGGACGTGGTGTTCCACCACTCGAAGCTGAACTTCAAATGGTCCGGCGGCGGGGAGGAGGTGAAGTGGCACCAGGACATCCCCTTCTACCCCCACACCAACTACTCGGTGCTGGCGATCGGCCTCTACATGAACGACGTCGACGACGAGATGGGGCCGATGGGCGCGATTCCGGGAAGCCATCGCGGCCCGATCTACACGCATTACAACGAGCGCGGCGAATGGGCCGGCGCGCTGCGCGACGCCGACGCGGCCGGGCTGCCGGTCGAGACGGCGGGGTGGATGAAGGGCGGGGCGGGGACGATCACGGTCCACCACTGCCGCACCGTCCACGCCTCGATGCCGAACGATTCGGCCCGGATGCGCCCGCTGCTGATCAACGCCTATTCGGCCGCCGACGCGCTGACCGTCACGGCGCATCCCTCGCCCTGCGCGCAGGCGCTGACGGCGGTGCGGGGCGAGAAGGGCCGCTGGGCCGAGTTCGACGCCGAACGCTGCGAACTGCCGCCCGACTGGTCCGGCGGCTACACCTCCATCTTCGCCGCCCAGCAGGAGGAGGACGAGGAGCTCCGCGCCGCCGAATAGGCGCGCGGGGGACCGCGGGGGCGGAGGAAAGCGGCGGCGTGAGGAAGGCGCTCCTAGATCTTTGGCGTCGCTGGAACGCCATGCCAGACGGGTGGAAAGCGGCCATCCGTATCGGATCGACTTTCGCCATGGCCATGGCGGCCATTGGAGGGGGTTTTTTCGCGGGCGATCTTCGGGAGGGTTTTTTTGCCGGCGATCTTCACATTCTGTTCATCCACATCGTGCTGCTCTTGCCGGCGGCTTACGGCCTCACCTCCATCGGGTTCGCGGCGGGCGGCAATTTGGGTTTCGGCAGGCTGGCCTTTATCCTGGGCGTCGGGGCGTTCACCGCCATCTCCGCCCATGCCGCCCTCTATTACAAGAACGGCCTCTGCGAGGAAAACGGCGCCCGTTGCGAAAGCGCCCTTGTCATGCCGATGTCCGACAACGGAACGCGGGAAACGCCGACCGTCCGGGACGCGATGTATTTCAGCGTCCTAACCTTCACCACGCTGGGCTACGGCGACATTCGCCCGGAGGCGCCCTACAGGATCGCGGCGGCGTTGGAAGCGCTCTATGGGTACGTGTTCCTCGGCTTGCTGGTCGGCCTCTTGGCAAACGCGGCCTCGTCCGGACGAGACCGATCAGAATAGCCACGCAAGAAACACCGCCGCGACCGCGGCCACGCCGACCCCAGCCATCATGGCCGTTCCCATATCGTAAAGCTTCATGATGCCCTCCGTCGGAGAGACAATCGCCTCGGCGCATACGGCCGCTTGGCCGGCTAAACCGCACGATAACATTGCCGCCGCCGCGCCGCCACGGAGATTCGGGACGCCCGCGCGCGAATCGAAGCGGGGGCGGGGCGAGCGGGGGCGGCCGAAGGCGGTCCCGGCCGGGGCCGGAACGCTCCGCCGGCCCGCCGACGCCGGATTGGGGACCGAAGACCCCTCGCGACGCCTCGCGGCGCGCCGTCCGGGGCGCGCGGGCCGTGTTGGCGGGGGTTTTCCCCTTCTCGGCCGCGCGCCCCGGCGCGAGCGGTGGCCTCCTGGGAGGCCGGGTCGGGTCTTCGTGCGCGAATCATGCCATGGCCGCGGGGGGCGGCGTCAACCCCCTGTTCGCGTTCGGGACATGCGGGACGGCGGCGTTTATGCCCGCGCCGCGATCGCGGCCGCCATCGCGAGCACATTCCGCGCCTGTTTCAGGTGCGGCATGTCGAGCATCTTGCCGTCCAGCCCCACCACGCCGACGCCGGGCGCGCCCTCGAACGCCGCCACCACGCGGCGGGCGTGGGCGATCTCGTCCCCGGACGGCGTGAAGGCGTCGTTGATCGGCCCCGACTGCGCCGGATGGATGGCGATCTTGCCGACGAAGCCGGCGCGGCGGTCGCGCAGGCACTCGGCCGCCAGCCCGTCGAGGTCGCGGTAGCTCGTGTAGACCACGCCCACCGGCCGCGCCCCGGTCGCGCGGGCGGCGGCGAGGCAGAGGGACTTGGCCATCAGGTAGGGATCGTCGTAGCCGCCGGTCGCGGGGTTCGCGTTGTCGCTCGCGCCCAGCGCCGCCGACAGGTCCTCCGCCCCCCATGTGAGGGCCGACAGGCGGTCCGTCACGCCGTCGAGATAGGTGTGGAAGCTGAGCAGCGAGGCCGCCGTCTCGGTCGCCACCACCAGGATTTTCGTCGATCCGATCTCCAGCCCCTCGCGCGCCTCCAGCGCCGAGAGGTAGTGGGCGCACACATTCGCGTCCCGCGCGGAATAGACCTTGGGCAGCACGATCCCGTCCGGCGCGCCCGCCACGACCGCGGCGAGGTCGGGCAGCGCCAGGTCGGTGTCGAGCGGGTTCACGCGCACCCACAGTTGCTGGCGCGAACGGTCGGCCCGGTCGCGGAGGTATTCGCGGACCAGGCCGCGCGCGACCTCCTGGCGGTCGTTCGAGACCGAGTCCTCGAGGTCGAGGATCAGGGCGTCCGCCTCGTTGTCCCGGGCCTTGTCCAGCTTGCGCTCGGAGTCGCCGGGGACGAACAGCCAGGAGCGGATCACGCCGCAGCCGGCCGCTTGCGCATGAAGGCGGCGCGCACGCAGAACGCCACCTCCTCGTCGCGCTGGTTGTAGCCGTAATGCTCGAAGGTCACGAGGCCGGCGTCGGGCCGCGATTTCGACTCCCGCTTCTCGCGCACCTTCGTGACCGAGCGGATCGTGTCGCCGTGCAGCACCGGGCGGCGGAAGCGCACATCCGTCATGCCGAGATTGGCGATGGTGGTGCCGAGCGTGGTGTCGCCCACCGAAACGCCGACCACCAGGCCGAGCGTGAACAGGCTGTTGACGATCCGCGCGCCGAACTCGGTCCCGGCGGCGAACTCCTCGTCGAGATGCAGCGGCTGCGGGTTGTGGGTCAGCGCGCAGAACAGGACATTGTCCATCTCCGTCACCGTGCGCGTCAGTTCGTGCCGGAACTCCATCCCGGCCTCGAACTCCTCGAACCAGAGTCCGGCCATGCGGCTCCTCCCTTGCGGTCAGATCAACAGCGCCACCGCGGCGCCCGTCATCGAGGTGGCGATCGTCCCGGCCACCAGGGACTTCATGCCCAGCGCGACGACCTCCCCCCGGCGCTCCGGCGCCATGGCGGCGAAGCCGGCGACGGTGATGCCGACGCTGCCGAAATTGGCGAAGCTGCACAGCGCGTAGAGCAGGATCGTGCGGCTGCGCTCCGACAGCGCGTCGGCCGGCGTCCCCGCCAGTTGCAGGTAGGCGACGAACTCGTTCAGCACGATCTTCACGCCGATCAGCCCGCCGGCCACGGCCGCCTCGGCCCAGGGCACGCCGATCGCCCAGGCCAGCGGCGCCAGCGCCCAGCCGAGCAGCCGCTCCAGCGTCAGGGGCGCGCCGGCGACGTCCGGCAGCAGCCCCAGCACCTGGTTCGCCAGCGCCACCAGCGCGATGAACACCACCAGCGTGGCGATAATGTTGAGCAGCAGGCGCAGCCCTTGCGAGGTGCCCTCGACGATGGCGTCCATCGTTCCGGCGTACCGGCTTTCGGGAAACGCCCCGGCCTCGGCCGATTCCCCCTCCGCCGCCGGGACCATGATCCGCGCCACGACCAGCGCGGCCGGCGCGCTGATCAGCGAGGCGACGACCAGGTGCCCCGCCACGCCGGGAATGGCGTCGCCCAGGATCGCGGCGTAGAGCACCAGCACCGTGCCGGCGATGGTGGTCAGCCCGCAGGTCATGATCGCGAACAGGTCGGACCGGCTCATCGTCGCCATGTGCGGCCGGATCAGCAGCGCCGCCTCGACCATGCCGATCAGGATGTTCGCCGCCGCCCCCAGCCCGACCGGCCCGCCGACGCCGAGCGAGCGGCGCAGCCCCCAGGCCAGGCCCTGGATGACCCGCGGCAGCACGCCCCAGTGCCACAGCATCGCCGACAGCGCCGAGACCACCAGGATCAGCGGCAGCGCCTGGAAGGCGAACAGGAAGGCCGCCCCCGGATACGGCTCCTCGAAGGGCAGCGCGCCGCCGCCGAGATAGCCGAACACGAAGGAGGTCCCGGCCTTCGTCGCGTCCGCGAGCGCGAGCACCACGCCGTTCACCGACTGGATCGCGTCGCGCAGGATCGGCACATGCAGGGCCAGCGCCGCCAGCGCCAGCTGGACCGCGACGCCCGCCGCCGCGAAGCGCCAGGAGAAGCGCCGCCGGTCCTCGCTCAGCGCCCAGGCGACCGCCAGCAGCGCGGCGAGGCCGATCGCGGGCTGGACGTATTGCATCCGTCCTCTCCTAGGGCGCCGCGGCGCCGCGCGGGTCGATGGGCGTAACCCGGCCGGCCGCCGCCTCGATCGCCTCCGCCGCGTCGAGGCAGAGGTCCTCCCGGAAGCGCGGCCCGACGACCTGCACGCCGGTCGGCAGGCCGTCGTACAGGCCGGCGCACACCGCCGCCGCCGGCAGGCCGAGCAGGTTGACCGCCACCAGCAGCCCCTGGGCGTCGAAAATCCGCTCCCACTCCGCGCGCGGGCCGACATCCTCGTTCGGGCGGAAGGGCGCGATGTTGGAGACCGGCCCGACGACCAGCGGGCGCTCCTCCAGAAACAGCCCCCAGGCCCGCGCCAGCCGCGTGCGCTCCGCCAGCAGGCCCATGTAGCCCGCGAGATCGACCGCCGGGTGGCGGGACTCGAAATAGTCGAGCGTGCGCGCGATGTCGGCCGAGCCTTGCGCGCGCACGGTCTCGCCCATCATGGCGCGGGTCTCGGACGCGATCGCCCCGGTCCAGACCTCGACGCAGCGGGCGAGTTCGGGGGGATCGGCCTCCTCGACCGCGTATCCGGCGGCCTCCAGCGCCGCGCCGGCGCGGTCCAGCGCCCAGGCGACGGACGGGTCCAGCGGGGTTCCGGGCGGGTTCCGGACCAGCGCGACGCGGATCGGCGCGGCCGGGGCCGGCCCCTCCAGCGGGGCCGGAACCCACCACGGGTCGCGCCGGTCGCCGGCCGACATCGCGGCGAGCGCCAGCCGCGTGTCCGCGACCGAACGGCAGATCGGCCCCTGCGTGGACATCCGCAGCATCGCGGGCGGCCGTTCGCCGGCCGACGCCGGGTTGAAGGCCGGAATCCGCCCCTGCGTCGGCCGGATCGTCGCCAGGCCCGTGCAGTAGGCCGGATAGCGCAGCGAACCGCCGAGGTCGTTCCCGTGGGCGACGCAGCCGATCCCGGCGGCGAGCGAGGCCGACGCCCCGCCGGAGGAGCCGCCGGGCGTGATCCCGGGGTCCCAGGGATTGACCGTCGCGCCGAACAGCGGGTTGTCGGTGTGCCAGCGCAGGCTGAACTCCGGCGTGTTGGTGCGGCCGATAACGACGGCGCCCGCGCGCAGCAGGTTGTCCACCACCGGGGAGTTGGCCTCCGCCATCAGGCCGCGCAGCGCCGGCACGCCGTTCGGGCTGGCCTGGCCGGCGATGTCCACGTTGTCCTTGATCGTGACCGGCACGCCGTGGAGCGGCCCGACGGCCTCGCCGCGCGCCAGCGCCGCGTCGGCCTCCCGCGCCGCCGCGCGGGCCGGGCCGTGGAGCCGCCGGGTGACGGCGTTCAGGCCGGGGCCGACCTCGTCCATCCGTTCGAGATGCGATTCGACGGCCTCGGCGGCGGAAACCTCCCGCGCGGCGATCCGCGCCGCCGTCTCGCCCGCGCCGAGCCGCCAGAGCTCCTCCGCCATGCCCGCCTCCCCTCTCCCGGCCGCGGCCGGCCTAAAGCGCCGCGCGCAGCGTTTCGACCCGCTCCCGCCCGGCCGCCATCATGAAGTTGAGGTCGCTCCCGCCGAGGATCAGCCGCGCGCCCATGGCGATGTATTTCTTCATCAGCGGCGGATCGTACACGCCGCCCATGCCGGCGTGCTTGCCGTGGGCGCGGCAGGCGGCGACGACCTTTTCGTAGGCCTCGACCACGCGCCCGTCCCCCACCTGGCCGGGGATGCCCATCTCCATGCACAGGTCGTTGGTCCCGATCAGCAGCGAGTCGACGCCGGGAACGGCGGCGATCGCGTCGGCGTTTTCGATGGCCCTGGGCGTCTCCAGCATGACGACCAGCGCCGTCGCGGCGTTCACCGCCGCCGTCGCCTCGCCCATCGGATGGGTCTCGAAGTCGAGCACCGGCTGCGCGCCGGCGACGGAGCGGTGGCCGAGCGGCGGGTACTTGCAGTTGTCGGCGAGCCGGGCGGCGGTTTCCGCGTCGTCCACATGCGGGACCACGACGCCCTGCGCGCCGCCGTCCAGCACCCGCGTCGCGTGGAAATGCTGGAAGCCGGGCACGCGCACGATGGGCGCGATCCCGGCCGACTGCGCGGCGACGCTTATCTGCACGGCGGTGTCCACGTCCATGGAGTTGTGCTCCATGTCGATGAACAGCCAGTCGAACCCGGCCGTCTTCATCGCCTTGCCGACATCGACGGTGCGCGCCTGGCGCAGGCCGACGCCGATGGCGAGTTCCCCGGCCCGCAGCCGGTCCATCATCGTGTTGCGGATCTCGATCATCGCGCGCTCCCCCCGCCCGCCCGGAAACCGGGCCGGACTATGGCACGGAACGCGCGCGCCGGGAAACCGCTCCCGGGCCGCCCGTCCGGGGCGCGCTCGCGCGGCGCGCGGGGGCGTGGCAGGATGGGCGCGCGATGGGGATTCCCGAACCCGCCCTCGTTCCGGCCGGCCGGCGGATCGAGCAGGACTGGCCGGCCCTGGCCCGTTACCTGGCGCGCCTGGGGATGGCGTTCGACCCCGCCTCCGCGCCCGAACAGTTCGCCGGCGGGTTCGGCAACCTGAACTACCGGATCGAGATCGACGGCGCGCCGGCGGTGCTGCGCCGCCCGCCGCCCGGACCCCGCCCGCCGGGCGCGAACGACATGGCGCGCGAGGGGCGCATCCTGCGCGGGCTGGCGCCGCTGTTCCCGCTGGCCCCGCGATGCCTGCATTCCTGCGAGGACGAGGCGGTGCTGGGCGCGCCGTTCCTGGTCCTGGAGCACCGGGCGGGGATCGTTGTCGGCGGCGCGCTGCCCGAAGCGCTTCGCGGCCGCGCCGGCGCCGGAGAGGCGCTGGCGGACACGGCGATCGGCACGCTGGCGGCGCTGCACCGGGTCGATCCCGAAGCCGCCGGCCTCGGCGGCCTCGGCCGCCCGGAGGGGTTCCTCGCCCGCGTCGCGCGCGGCTGGGCGCGCCGGGCCGACCTCGCCTGGGACGGGACCGCGCCCGAGGCGGCCCGGCGGATCGCCGCCCGGCTGGAGGCCTGGGCCGAGGAGGGCGCGGAGGCCGGCGCGCCGGTCCTGCTGCACAACGACTACAAGCTCGACAACCTGATCCTCGACCCCGGAACGCTGGCGCCGGCGGCGCTGATCGACTGGGACCTCGGCACGCGCGGCGACCCGCTGTGGGACCTCGCGGTGCTGCTGAGCTACTGGAGCGAGCCGGGCGACCCCCCGGCGATGCGGGAACTGGGGCAGATGCCGACCGCCGAACCCGGCTTCCCCCCGCGCGCCGAGGCCGCCCGTCGCTACGCGGCGCGGACCGGGCGCGACATTTCCGGCCTGCGGCCGTGGCGCGCGGCGGCGCAGTTCCGGCTCGCCGTGGTGTTCCGCCAGATCTACCGCCGCCACCGCGACAGCGGGGCGGGCGATCCGAGGGCGGGCGGCTTCGACGCGCTCGCCGACGGCCTGCTCGACTTCGCGCTTGCCGTCGCGGAGGGCGCGGCGGACTGATCCCACCAACCGGCCCCGCCCGGCCCCGCCGGGCCCGGTCCGGCGCCCGCCCGTTCAGGAGAATTTCTGGTCCATCGCCATGGCGGGGCGGTCGCAGCCGGCCTCCCCGACCTCGCGGGCGGGCACGCCGGCGACCGTGGTGTTGTCGGGCACGTCGCGCAGCACCACGCTGCCGGCGCCGATCCGGCAGCAGGCGCCGACGCGGATGTTGCCGAGGATGGCGGCGCCGGCCCCGATCATCGTGCCCGCGCCGACCTTGGGGTGGCGGTCGCCGCGCTCCTTGCCGGTGCCGCCGAGCGTGACGCCGTGCAGCAGCGACACGCCGTCGCCGACCTCCGCCGTCTCGCCCACCACCACGCCGGTGGCGTGGTCGATCATGATGCCCCTGCCGATCCGCGCGGCGGGGTGGATGTCCACCTGGAACGCCTCCGACACCCGGCTCTGCAGGTACTGCGCCAGCGCGCGCCGGCCCCCGTTCCACAGCCAGTGCGCCGCGCGATGGGCCTGCAGCGACTGGTAGCCCTTGAAGAAAATGAAGGGTTCGAGATGGCTCGTGCAGGCGGGGTCGCGCTCGTAGGTCGCGGAGAGGTCGGCCCGCGCGGCGCCGCCGATGGCGGGGTCGGCGCGGGCCGCGTCGCGCAGGACCCTGTGGAGGGAGAGCGCGCTCATCTCCGGGCCGCCGAGCTTCTCCGACAGCAGGAAGGCGAGCGCGTCCTCGAAGGCGTCCTGGTCGAGCACGGCGGCGTGCAGCCAGCTCGCCAGCGCCGATTCCTCGCGCGCCCAGGCCTCGGCGTCCTTGCGCATCGACGCCCAGACCGGATCGACGACGGGTTCGGGCCTGGTTCCGGCGTCGGCCATCGCTTCCTCCTCCCGGCGCTCCCGGCGCCGGCTCCGCGGCTCAGGCCGGCAGCGCCGTCCAGCCCTGGTAGGCGTAGGCGGCGGCGAGCGCCCCCGCCAGCCCCCAGGCGATATACCACAGGAACACCGGCCGCTTCACCAGCGCGTACACCGCCACCGCCGCCGGAATGCAGGTGACGCCCCCGCCCAGCATGAAGCCGAGGCCCGCCCCCGGCGCCATGCCCATGCCGATCAGCGCGTCCACCGTCGGGATGGCGGCGTAGCCGTTCAGGTAGGCCGGCACGCCGAGCAGGACCGAGGCCGGGACCGCCCACCACGCCGCGCCGCCCAGCAGGGAGCCGACGCTTTCGGCCGGGATCCACGCCAGCATCAGGCTCTCCAGCAGGAAGGCGAGCGTCAGCCATTTCAGCAGGAACAGCCCGGTCGCGCGCGATTCGCGCCCGAAGGTCGCGCGGCGCTCCGGCTCGCGCCAGAAGGCGAGGACGGCCGGCGCGGCGGCGAGCGCGGCCCCCGCGCCGCATCCCCCGCCGCCGCCGACGCCCGGGCGCAGCGGATCGGCGAACACGAGCCGGCCGGCCATGAGCTGCGTCGCCGCGCCGGCGGCCAGCCCGATCCCGAACGCCGCCAGCAGCTTGGCGACGGTGAACTCCAGCCCGAAGACCGGCAGCATCAGGATGAAAATCTCCGGGTCCATCAGGGGCGAGGCGAGCCAGAACGCCACGACCGGCGCCAGCGGGACGCCGGCGGCCAGCAGCCCCGCGATCAGCGGCACCACGCCACAGGAGCAGAACGGCGACAGCGCGCCGAACGCCGCCGCCAGGACCACCGCGCGCCACGGGCTGGCCGCGAAGGCGACGGCGATCCGGCCGTCGAGGCCGCTCGCCTTCGCGTAGGCCGCGACCAGCACCGAGACCGCGACGAAGGGCGCGATGTAGAGGAGCGCGTCGCCCGTGAAACGCGCGCTCTCGACGGCCTGCCCCGGAGCCAGCGCCGCGAGCGCCGCGAGGATGGCGACGCAGGCCAGCAAGACCCGGTCGATCCTCCAGGCGCGGCGCGCGACCGCCGCCGGCTCCGAAAGCAAGGCCATGCCTCGATCCCTCCGTTCAGGCCCCGGCGGCCGCGGGTTCCGGACAGCAGTCGGCGGCGGCGCCGTCCGGGCAGCACGCCTCGGCGGCCGGTTCGCAACACGCGGCGAGCGCGGCGGCGCAGCAGTCGTCGCCCGCCTCCTCGCCCTCGTCCGCCGCCGACCGCTCCACCATCTCGACGCCCCGGCAGCATTCCTCGACCAGGAACCCGGCCAGTTCCCGGGCGAGGTCGAAATTGGCCACGCAGCGGATCGTCCGCCCAACGCGGCGCTGCGTCAACAGCCCGGCCGAGCAGAGATGCAGGCAGTGGTGCGACAGCGTGGACTTCGGGATGTCCAGATGCCGCTGGATTTCCCCGACCGTCAGGCCGTCCGGCCCGGCGCGCACCGCCAGGCGGAACGCCTCCAGGCGGCGCGGGTTGCCGAGTTCGGCGAGGCAGGCCGACGCGGTGTCCGTGTTCATTGTCTTGTCCTTTCCATCGCGCGCCTCCCTCGCGGAGGCGCTTCCATGGCCTGGAAGGTAGGGGCCGGCCGCCGGCATGTCAACCCATATTTCTAGAATTATCGAACTTTCGTTTCGCGCCATCCCCGGCCGCGGGTTTTGGGGCGCGAGCTGGCAAGGTACACTATACTGCGCGCCCGGGCCGCGATTCCGTGCGCCCGAATGGTGACGGAGGAATGCGCATGGCTGTCCGCCCGTCCATGTTCCCCAGGGAGTTCGCGTCCGAGCCGCCCGGCATGGTCGCCGTCCGCGTGCTGAACGCCGGCGTCGCCAAGGCCGAAATGCCTGCGCGGGACACACTGCTGCTGAGCGTCCTGGCCGGCGTGTTCATCGCCTTCGGGGCGATGTTCTTCACGCTGGCGATCACGGAGTCCGGCCTCGGCCTCGGCCCGGAGCGGGTGCTGGGCGGCGTCGCCTTCTCGCTCGGCCTGATCCTGGTGGCGATCGCGGGCGGCGAGTTGTTCACCGGCAACAACCTGATCGCGATCGCCTGGGCCAGCCGCCGCGTGGGCGCGGGGGCGATGCTGCGGAACTGGGCGATCGTGTACGCCGGCAACCTGGCCGGATCGCTGGCGGCGGCGCTGCTCGCCTGGGGCGCCGGCCTGTTCGACCTCGGCGGCGGCGCGCTGGGGGAGACCGCCCGGTCGATCGCGTCGGGCAAGGTGGCGCTGGCCCCCCACGAGGCGCTGTTGCGGGGGTTCCTGTGCAACATCCTGGTCTGCCTCGCCGTCTGGCTGGCGATGTCGGCGCCGACGGTTTCGGGCAAGGTCCTCGGCATCGTCTTCCCGATCTGCGCCTTCGTCGCCTTGGGGTTCGAGCATTGCGTGGCCAACATGTACCTGATCTCGGCCGGCTGGCTGGCCGGGGCGGAACAGGTGACGGCGGCCGGCTTCGCCGCCAACCTGTTGTACGTGACGGCCGGCAACCTGTTCGGCGGCGTCGCGGCGGTCGGGATGATCTACTGGCGGCTCTACCTCTCGCGGGAATGAGCGCGGTCCGGCGGACCGCCACGGTTGCAACGCCGCGCCGCGCGCCCTAAACTCCCCGCGGCTCCGGGAACGCGGGCCGCCGCCAGAGCCGTTACCCTCGACAGGGAGACACGCCGTCACAGCCGCCTTCGACACGCTCGCCGCCGCCGAGGCGCTGGAAGCCGCCGGGATGGACCCGCGCCAGGCCAAGGCTTGCGCCGCCCAGATGCGCGACGCCGCCGGCGCGGGCCGCGGCGACCTCGCGACCAGGGCCGACCTCGCCGGCCTCGAAGCCCGGCTGTTCCGCGCCCTGTGGATGCAGGCCGCCGCGATTGTCGCCACGCTCACCGCGCTCGCCGGCCTCGCCATCGGACTCGCGACCCTCGCCGGCCCGTGACCGCGCCGGCGCGGCGTTACCCGGCCATCAGCGCTTCGGGATCCTCCACGCCGTAGAATTCGCGCGCCGCCTCGGGCGTGACGTAGCCGTCCAGCAGGTCCTCGCGCAGGGCGGCGCGGTCGCGCTCCTCCGGCGGGCCGTAGCCGCCGGAGCCGGGGACCTGCAGGTGGACGCGACCGCCCGCCGGAACGTCGAACCCGCCCTTGCCGGGGACCGTCCGCGCGCGGCCCTCCGCGTCCTCCGCCCGGATGCGGGCCGCCATGCCGGGCAGCCCGCCGTTCAGGCCGAAGGGCGGCGAAAGCGTGCGCTCGAGGCAGGAGGAGGAGCGCGAGGCGTGGCCCAGCACGACCCAGCTCCGGTGCGCCGCCAGCCCGCCCCGGTGCCTGCCCGGCCCGCCGCTGTCCGGCGTCAGCGCGTATTCCTCGACCCGCACCGGGAAGCTCATCTCCAGAACCTCGATCGGCGTGTTCATGGTGTTGGAGATGCCGCTCGCCACCGTGTTGATGCCGTCCTTGTTGGGCCGCGCGCCGAGGCCGCCCTTGATCGTCTCGTAGCTCACATAGCGCCGCCCGTCGCGCGGGTCCTCGCCGCCGAAGGTCACGATCGCCGAGGTGCCCTGGGAGCAGGCCATGGTGTTGTCCGGCCAGAACGCCGCCACCGCGCCGAAGGTCATGTCGCACACCCGGTGCGAGACCTCGTGGTTGGCGTAGACCACCGGCGAGGGGAAGGCGGCGTTGAGCACGCAGCCCTCCGGCGCGATCACCCGGAAGGGCCGCCAGCAGCCGGAGTTCGGCGGCGCCAGCCCTTCGGGATCGAGGATGGTCTTGAGCGCGCAGAACACGCCCGAGGCGGTGACGGAGAGCGGCGCGTTCATCGGCCCCGCGACCCTGGGGTCGGTGCCGGTGAAATCGACGGTCATCGTGTCGCCCGTCTTGCGGGCCCGGACGCGGATCGTGAACGGCCGGTCCTCGGTGTCGCCGTCCTCGATCACGCCGTCGCCGTCGCAGAAATCCTCGAAGCTCCCCTCCCCGTCGGGCAGGCGGGCGAGCAGCGCGCGCATCATCCGCTCGGAATAGTCCATCGTCTCGGCCATGGCGGCGCGCAGCGTCGCCCCGCCGTACTTGTCCGCCAGTTCGCCGAGCCGCCGCGCCGCGCGGCGGTTGGCCGCGACCTGGGCGCCGAGGTCGCCGCGCCGCTCCTCCGGCGCGCGCACATTGGCGAACAGGATCGCGTCCACGTCGCGGTTCGGCACGCCCCGGGAGTAGAGCTTGACCGGCGGCAGGCGCAGCCCCTCGCCGTAGATTTCCGTCACCGCGCCGTAGCTGCCGGGCGTCGCGCCGCCCACGTCCGGCCAGTGCGCCCGCACGCAGGCGAAGCCCACCAGCACGCCGTCGTGGAAGGCCGGCGTGACGACGTTCACGTCGGGCAGGTGGCTGCCGCCGAAATACGGGTCGTTGTGGACGAACACATCGCCGTCCTCGAACACATCGAAGGCGGAGGCGACCGCGCGCACCGCGTCGGGCATCGAGCCGAGATGGATCGGCAGGTCCGGCCCCTGCGCCACCATCTGCCCGGCGGCGTCGAAAATGCCGCAGGAATAGTCGCCGGCGACCTTGAGGATCGGCGAATAGGCCGTCTTGGCCAGCACGATCTTCATCTCCTCCGCCGCCGCGTAGAGGCTGTTGCGGATCACCGCGAAGGTCGCGGGGTCGAAAGTGCGCGCCGCCGCGCCGGGATCGTTCATGGCGTTCCTCCGTTCCGGGTCATCGGGACGAAACCGCGCTCGTCCATCCGCGCCGTCCAGCCGGGCGGGACGACGATGGTGGAGTCGAGGGACTCGATAATGGCCGGCCCGTCGAGTTCGGCGCCCGCCGCCATGCGCTCGCGCGCGTGCACCGGCGTTTCGACCCGCCCGGCGCCGGGGAACCAGACGCGGCGGCGCCCCTTGGCGCTCCCGCCGCCGGCCGCCGCGGCCGCCGGCGCCATGGCCAGTTCCGGCAGAAGGGCGATCGCCGAGAGCCGGAGCGCGACGATCTGCACCCGCTCCGTCCGGTTGGCGTGGCCGTAGGTCGTCTCGTGCTTGTCGTGGAAGCCGGCCGCCAGACCCGCCATCCCGGCCCGGTCCATCGCGGGCGGGGCCGGCACGTTCAACTCGTAGGCCTGGCGGGTGTAGCGCAGGTCGGCGGAGCGTTCGAGCCGCCAGTCCGCCTCCGGGACCCCGGTGCGCGCCAGCATCCGCCGCGCCCCGTCCTCCATGCCCCGCCACGCCGCCTCCAGCGCCGCCGGATCCGTCTCCTCCAGCACCGAGAAGAAGGCGCGCCCATAGTCGCGGCGGATGTCGGAGCCGACCAGGCCGAGCGCCGAGAAGGCGCCGGGGACCGGCGGCGCGATCGCCTCCGCGACGCCGAGCTCGTCCGCCAGCGCCGCCGCGTGCAGCGGCCCGGCCCCGCCGAAGCAGATCAGCGAGAACTCCCGCGCGTCCTTGCCGCGCTCGACCGAGACGATGCGCAGCGCCTCGGCCATCGCGTTGTCGACCACGCGCACGACCGCCGCCGCCGCCGCCTCGACCGTCAGGCCGAGCGGGAGCGCGATCCGCTCGCGGATCGCCGCCTCGGCGCGGGCGTAGTCGATCGGCAGGTCGCCGCCCAGCAGCGAGGACGAGTCGAGCCGGCCGAGGATCAGGTTGGCGTCCGTCACCGTCGGCTCCGTCCCGCCCCTGCCGTAGCAGACCGGCCCCGGTTCGGCGCCGGCGCTGCGCGGCCCGACGCGGAGCGCGCCCGCCGGATCGACCCAGGCGATGCTGCCGCCGCCGGCGCTGACCTCCGCGAGGTCGATCACCGGCACGCGGATCGGGTGGCCGGCGCCGTTCAGCCAGCGCTTCGCGCTGCCCTCGCCGCCCACCTCGTATTCCGGCGTGGTCTCGACGGCGCCGTTCTCGATCAGGCTCGCCTTGGCCGTGGTGCCGCCCATGTCGAAGGTGATCAGGTTGGGCCGCCCGATCCGCCGGCCGGCCAGCGCCGCCGCGATCACGCCGGCCGCCGGGCCGGACTCCGCCGACATCGCCGGCATCGCCAGCGCCTCGTCGATCTCGAACACGCCGCCGCCGGACCCCATCACCCAGGGCGCCGGCAGGCCCATCCCCTCCACCGCCTCGCGCAGGCGGTCGAGATAGGAGGCCAGGATCGGCGCGACATAGGCGCACACCGCCGTCGTGCTGGCCCGCTCGTATTCGCGGATTTCGGGGAGCACCTCGGAGGACAGGAACACCGGGACGCCGGGCAGGCCGGCGCGCAGCCGCTCGCCCAGCCGCTTCTCGTGCGCGTCGTTGAGGAAGGAGAACAGCAGCGTCACCGCCACCGCCTCGACCCCGGCCTCGCGCAGGCGCGCGATCAGCCCGTCGATCTCCTCCTCGGCCAGCGGCGTCGCCACCTTGCCGTCGGCGCCGATCCGCTCCGTCACCTCCATGCGCCAGCGCCGGGGCGCGAGGACCGTGGGCGGGTCCTGGAACAGGTCGTAAAGGTCGGCCCGGGCGGAGCGCCGCAGTTCGAGGAGGTCGCGGAAGCCGCGCGTCGCCACCATCCCGATCCGCGCGCCCTTTTGCTCCAGGATCGCGTTGGTGACGACCGTGGTGGCGTGCGCCAGCAGCGTCACCCCCTCGGGTTCGACGCCGTGGCGCGCGATCGCCCGCTCCAGCGCCTCGACCACGCCGCGGCCAAAATCCTCCGGCGTGGAGGAGACCTTGGCGACGCCGATCGAGCCGTCGGATTCGTCCACCAGGGCGACGTCGGTGAAGGTGCCGCCGATATCCACGCCGATGCGCCACGCCATCGCCCGTTCCCCCGAAGCCCGCCCCCGTCCGGGGCGCGGCCATATTCGCCGCCGCCCGCCCGCCCGGTCAAGCGGCCGGGCCGGCGTCCTCCATCGGCAGCAGGCCCCGCTCCGTCAGCACCCGCTCCGCCACCCTGATCGCGTCCAGCGTCGCCGGGATGCCGCAATAGGGCACGGTGTGCAGCAGGGTCTCGCGGATTTCCTCCACCGTCGCGCCGTTGTTGAGCGCGCTGGCCAGGTGCATTTCGAGTTCGTGGGGCCGGTTCAGCGCCGTCAGCATGGCGAGGCAGAGCAGGCTGCGGAACTTCCGCTCCAGGCCGGGCCGGCTCCACACCATGCCGAAGGCGGCCGTCTCCGAGAACGCGCGCAGCGGCGCGTTGAACGCGGTGGTGGAGGCGTCCCGCCGCTCCAGGTACTCCGCCCCCAGGACCTCGCCCAGGATTTTCCGCCCCGTCTCGCGCGCCGTCGCCATGTTCCCCTCCCCGTCCGGCCCGGTCCGGGCGCCGTTATCGCGGACGCGGGGCGGCGCGTCAAACGGGGGCGTCGAACCGCGGCCGCGTTGCATCGCCGGGGCGGGCGGCTATCATGGGCGCGCGGGGCCGGCGGTCCCGCGCCGCGACCGGGGGAGGAAAGACGGCATGATCCACGAGCTTCGCGTTTACCGCTGCGTTCCGGGCCGCCTGCCGGCGCTGCTCGACCGCTTCGACAAGATCACGCTGAAAATCTGGGAAAGGCACGGCATCCGCCAGGCCGGGTTCTGGACCGTCGGCATCGGCGAGTCGAACCAGACCCTGTACTACCTGCTGGCCTGGGAGTCGCTGGCCGAGCGCGAGCGCAAATGGGACGCCTTCGCGGCCGACCCGGAATGGCTGGAGAAACGCGCCGAGACAGAGAAGGACGGCGCCATCGTCGCCTCGGTCTCCAACGAAATCCTGCTCCCGACGAGCTTCTCCTCGGTGAAGTAGGCGCGCCGCGCGCCGGCCGCGCGCGGCGATGGCCGGGACGGGGCCGGCCGCGGGCCGCGCGGCCGGGATCGCGGTCGCCCTCGGCGGCTTCCTCGCGCTTGCCGCCGCGCTCGGCGTCGGGCGTTTCGTCTATACGCCGATCCTGCCCTACATGGCGGCCGACCTCGGCCTCGACAGGTCCGGGGCGGGGCTGGTCGCCTCGGCGAATTTCCTGGGTTACCTGGCCGGCGCGCTGGCCGCCGCGCGGACGCCGGCGCCGGGCGGGCGGCGCGCCTGGCTGGCGGGCGCGCTGGCGCTGGGCGCGGCCGCCACCGCCGCCATGGCGCTGCCCGGCGCGATGCCCGCCTTCCTCGCCCTGCGGTTCGCGGGCGGCGCGGCGAGCGCCTATGCGATGGTCTTCGCCTCGGCGCTGGTGCTGGACCGGCTGGCGGCCCTCGGCCGGCCCGGCCTGGCGGCGCTGCTCTACGCCGGCGTCGGCGGCGGCATCGCCGTTTCGGCCCTGGTCGCGGCGGCCGGGGCGGCCGACGGCGCCGGCTGGCGGTGGATGTGGCTTGCGAGCGGCGCCGTCGCGGCGGCCGCGCTCGTCCCGGTCTGGCTGCTGACCGGGGGAGGAAACGGGGCGGCCGCGCCCCCCTCCGCGCCCGCCGGCCGGTCCGGGGCCGGGCGCGGCGGCGAGGCGGGACGGGCGCGGCGCTGGGTGCTCGCCTACGGCCTGTTCGGCTTCGGCTACGTGGTCACCGCCACCTTCGTCTGCGACATGATGCGGGCGGACCCGGCCCTGCGCCCGGCGGAGCACGCGGTGTGGCTTTGCGTCGGGCTGGCGGCGGCGCCGTCGGTGGCGCTTTGGCTGTGGGCCGGGCGGCGGATCGGCCTGCCGCGCGCCTTCGCCGCCGCCTGCCTCGCGGAGGCCGTGGGCGTGCTGCTCGCCGCCTGGGGGACCGGCCTGGCCGCCGTGCTGCTCGCGGCGGCGCTGCTGGGCGGGACCTTCATGGGGCTGACCGCGCTCGGCCTGGTCGCGGCGCGCGACCTTTCCGGCGGCGACCCGCGACGCGCGCTCGCGCTCATGACCGCGTCGTTCGGCCTGGGACAGGCGGGCGGCCCGTTCCTCGCCGGCCTGCTCGGCGATCTGGCGGGCGGCTACGGCCCGCCCTCGGCGCTGGCGGCGGCGGCGCTGGTCCTCGCGGCGGCGCTGGTCCCGCCCGGCCCCTACTCGCCGAGGAAGCGGTAGCGGTAGCCGTCGCCGCCGGGGGCGGAGAGCACATGCCCCATGGTCGGGGAGGCGAAATGCGCCGGGCAGAGCAGCGTGTCGGAGTCGGCGACGCGCTCCAGCATCGCGGTCCGCGTCCGGGCCGACTGGGCCGGGTCCTCGCAGGCGCGGCACGACCATTCCGGCCGGACCAGCTGCAGCGGGTGGTGGATGACGTCGCCGGTCATCAGCGCCCGCTCGCCGCGCGATTCGAGGTTCAGCATGACATGGCCCGGCGTGTGGCCCGGCGACGGCTCGATCCACATGCCGTCGTCGATCCGGTGGTCGTCCTCGACGATGACGGCCTGCCCGGCCTCGACCACCGGCAGCACGCTGTCCTGGAACACTTCCGGCACCGGGACCTCCGCGCCGGAATCGTGGCGCTTGCGCCAGGTCTCGTACTCCTTGCGCGAGAAGACGTATTTCGCGTTCGGGAAGGTCGGGACCCAGCGGCCGTCGAGCAGCCGCGTGTTCCAGCCCACATGGTCCACATGCAGATGCGTGCAGAGGACGAAATCGATCTCCTCCGGCGCGACGCCGGCCGCCGCGAGGTCGGCCAGATAGGGCAGTTCCTGCATGTGCCAGGCCGGCCGGGCCGGGCGCGGCTTGTGGTTGCCGACGCAGGTGTCGACCAGGATCGTGTGGTGCGCCGTGCGGATAACGTAGGACTGGATGCACAGCACGACCTTCGTCGTTTCCGGGTCGATGAAGCGCGGCATCAGCCAGTCGCGGTGCGCCGCCACCACTTCGGGGTCCGATTCCGGGAAGAAGCTCTGCGTCCGGAAGATCGGAACCTCGCTCTCGACCACCCGCCCGATTTCGAGATCGCCCAGCCTGTGCATCGCCGCCTCCCCGCCCGGCCCGCGCCCGTCGCGCGCCCCGAGCCTAGCACCGCGCGCGGCGCGCCGTCTTCCCCCTCAATGGGCGAACACCACCGGCAGGCGGGCGTCGCGCAGGATGTCGCGGGTGGCGCCGCCGAACACGATCTGGGCGAGGCGCGGCTGCGTGTAGGCGCCCTTGAGCAGCAGGTCGGCGCCGAGCGCGGCGGTCTCGTGCAGGATGCGGTCGCCGAACTCGGCGGGCGACTTGCCGACCGCGCGCAGCCGCGCCGCGACGCCGGCCCCGGCGAGGTAGGCCGCCGCCTCGGCCCCGTCCGGCCCCTCGACGAACCAGTCCTCCATGGCGATCACATGCACCTCGCGGGCGCGGCGCAGCAGGTCGAGCGCGAGGCCGACCAGCCGCGCCGTCTCCGCGCTGCGGTTCCAGGCGATGGCGACGCATTCGCCCACCGGCCGGTCCCAGCCGGGCGGCGCGAGCAGCATCGGCCGCCCGCTCTCGAACAGCAATTGCTCGATCGCCGCCGACGCGCCGTCGGCCAGCGCCTCGCGGGAGACGATGGAAAGGTCGGCGAGGCGGGCGGCGCGGCCGAGTTCGCGCCAGTCGCGCATCGGCCGGGGCGCGACCTCGAACCGGGCCGCCGCGCCGGCGCGGCCGAGACCGTCGAGCGCGCCCTCCAGCGCGGCGCGCGCCCGCGCCACGTCGCCGGCCTCCGCGCCCTCCTGGCTCGCGTATTCGGTCAGCCCCCAGCTCATCGGATCGACCGCGCGGTCGTCGATGCTCATGCGGTGGAGCCGCACCTGGATTTTCGAGTCGAACCGCTCCGCGATCGACAACGCCGCCCGCAGCGGAAGCCGGGCGGTCCCTTGCATCGCGGCGGCCAGCAGCAGGCGTTTCATGGGCGGACTCCCGGATCGCGGGACGGCGGGGCGCCGCCGTCCGCCGGCCCCGGCGGCGCGGCCGGAGGGCCGTTTTCGAGGCGGAGCCGCGCGGCCGGGGCGTTCCCCTCGCGGTCGGCCCCGAAATAGACGGTCGCGTGCGGGAACGGAATCTCGATGCCGAGTTCGTCGAACCGCTTCTTGGCCAGCTTCAGGAAGGCGCGGCGGACGGCCCATTGCCAGAGCGGCTCGGTCTCGACCCGGCAGCGGATGACGACGGCGCTGTCGGCCAGCTGCTCGACGCCGAGGACCTCCATCGGCCCCCGGATATACCCGGCCCATTCCGGGTCCGCGCGCAACTCGCCGCCGAGCGCCTCCAGGACCTCGCACACGCGGTCGATGTCCTCGCGGTAGGCGACGCCGATGTCGATAATGGCATGGGCGCGGTCGCGCGTCAGGTTCTCGACCGTCGTGACGGCGCCGAAGGGGACGGTGTGCACGGTCCCGGCGAGGTCGCGCAGGCGGATGGCGCGGATCGACAGGTCCTCCACCTCCCCGGTGTGCCCGGCCACCGTCACCCAGTCGCCGACGGAGATCGTGTCCTCGGCGAGGATGAACGCGCCGGTCACGATGTCGCGCACCAGCGCCTGCGAGCCGAAGCCGACGGCGACGCCGACGATGCCGGCGCCGGCCAGCAGCGGCGTAATGTCCACGCCGACCTCCGAGAGGACCGTCAGCCCGGCCACCGCCGCCAGAGCGACGAAGACGGCGCGGCGGGCCAGCGGCAGCAGGGTCCGCGCCCGGCTCCCCGGCCCGCGCGCCGGGTCCCTGGCCGTCTCCGCCGCCGACAGCGCGCGCGCGATCGCCGCCGAGGCGAACTCCCACCCCGCCGCCGCCAGCGCGAGCGTGAGCGCGACGGTCGCCGCGCTCTCCAGCACCGGCGCGGGCGGGCCGGCGCCCCAGGCCTCCAGCGCGACGATCGCGGCGAGCGCGTACAGGACGGCCTTGCTCGCCCGCCGGTAAAGCCCGATCCGGCCGCGCAGGCCGGGAAAACGGGCGTCCAGTTCCGGGCCGGCGGCGCGCAGCCGGCGCCACGCCCGGTCCAGGGCGCGCGCCGCGGCGAACGCGACGGCGAAGGCGAGCGCCGCGCCGGCCAGCGCGAGCAGCCACCAGGGCGTCGTCGGCGGGAGTCCGACGGCCGCCGTCGCCGCGTCGGAAACGCCGCGCAGCCATTCCAGCGCCGCGCCGGCGATCCCGGCGGGCGGCGGCGCGGCCGCGGTCATTCCGGCGCGAGGACCGGTTCGAGCGGCGGTTTGCCCAGCACCATGTCCGCGCCCTTCTCGCCGATCATGATCGTCGCCGCGTTGAGGTTGGCCGACAGCATCGCCGGCATGATCGAGGCGTCGATCACGCGCAGCCCCTCCAGCCCCTTGACCCGCAGCCGGTCGTCCACCACCGCCGTCGGGTCGCTGTCCGGCCCCATGCGGCAGGTCCCCATCAGGTGGTAGGTCGTGCTGCCCCAGCGGCGCGCCGCCTCCAGCAGTTCGTCGTCGGTGCGGTAGTCCTCGCCGGGCGCGTCCTCGCGCTCGACATAGGGCTTCATCGCGTCGGTGCCGATCAGGCGGCGCGCGAAGCGCATCGCGGCGACGCAGGCGCGCCGGTCGCTCTCCTCGGCGAGGTAGTTCGGCTGGATCGCCGGCTTGTCGAACGGGTCGGCCGAGCGCGCGCGCACGTAACCCTTGCTGTCCGGGCGGTGCTGCCAGGCGGCGACCGTGAAGCCGGGATAGTCGTCCAGCACGCCGTGGCGCCCCTCCTTGTAGCTCGCGGGGGTGAAGATCAGCTGGAGGTCGTTGCTCCGCGCCGTCTCGTCGGAGTGCCAGAAGCAGTACACCATGGACGGGTTGAGCGCGACGATGCTGCGCGCGCCCGCGAGGTATTTCGCGACCTCCCAGGCCAGCCTGGGGCCGCGCGCCAGTTCGTTCAGCGTCCGGGCGTTCCTGATCCGCCCGGCGAAGCGCGGCGCGTAGTGGTCGCGCAGGTTCTCGCCGACGCCCGGCAGCGCGTGGACGGCCTCGATCCCCAGCTCCCGCAGCAGGTCCGGCGGGCCGACGCCGGAGAGTTGCAGCAGCTGCGGCGAGTTCACCGTCCCGCCGCTCAGGATAACCTCCCGCGCGGCGCGGACCTCCATCGGCGCGCCGCCGCGCCCGCCCCGCGTGTAGGCGACGCCGGCCGCGCGCCCCTCCTCGAACAGGATCCGGGTCGCGTGGGCGCGGGTGCGCACCTCCAGGTTGGGCCGCCGCCGGGCGGGTTTCAGGAAGGCGCGGGCCGTGCTGACGCGCCGGCGGCGCGTGCCGGTGCGCTGGACGTAGCTTATCCCTTCCTGCCGGGCGCCGTTGTAGTCCGGGTTGCGCGGAATGCCGAGGGACTCGGCGCCGGCCATGAAGGCCTCGCAGAGCGGGTGGGCGTAGCCGAGATCGGTCACGGTCAGCCCGCCCTCGCGGCCCCGGTAGAGGTCGTCGCCCTCGCCGGCCCGCCGCTCGGACCGCTTGAAATAGGGCAGCAAATCGGCGTAGCCCCAGTTCCTGTTGCCGCGCTGCGACCAGCCGTCGAAATCCATCCGCTGGCCCCGGTTGTAGATCAGCCCGTTGATCGAACTCGACCCGCCGAGCGTCTTGCCGCGCGGGGCCGGGATGGCGCGCCCGCCGGTCCAGTGGCTCGGCTCCGTCTCGTAGAGCCAGTTCACGCCGGGGTCCGCGACGACTTTCATGAAGCCCGACGGGACGTGGATCCAGGGGTTCCAGTCCGGCGGGCCGGCCTCCAGCAGGCAGACGGTGCGCCCGCCGTCCTCCGTCAGCCGGTCGGCGAGGACGCAGCCGGCCGACCCGGCCCCGACGATCACATAGTCGAAAGTCTCCACCGTCTCCCCTCCCCCGGCTCCCGGTCGCGCCGCGCGCCGTCACTCGGGCGCGACGACCGGCTCGGGCGGCTCCCGCCCCAGCACCAGGTCCGCGCCCTTCTCGCCGATCATCATCGTGGCCGCGTTGAGGTTGGCCGACAGCATCGCCGGCATGATCGAGGCGTCGACCACGCGCAGCCCCTCCAGCCCCTTGACCCGCAGCCGGTCGTCCACCACCGCCGTCGGGTCGCCGTCCGGCCCCATGCGGCAGGCGCCCATGACGTGGAAGGTGGTGGTGCCGCGCTGGCGCGCGACCTCCAGCAACTCGTCGTCGGACCGGACCGCGTCGCCGGGATAGACCTCGCGCTCGAAATAGGGCGCGAGCGGTTCGCTCCGCATCAGGCGGCGCGCCAGCTTCATGCCGGCGAGCAGGACGCGGCGGTCCTCCGGCTCGGCCAGATAGTTCGGCTGGATCGCCGGCTTGTCGAACGGGTCGGCCGAGCGCGCCCGCACATACCCCTTGCTTTCCGGGCGCTGCTGCCAGGCGGCGATCGTGAAGCCCGGCTCGTCGTCGAGTTGCGACTGCACCCCCTCCTTGTAGCTCGCCGGCGTGAAGGTGAGTTGCAGGTCGCGGTTCCGTATCGTCTCGTCGGAGTGCCAGAAGCAGTACACCAGCGTCGGGCTGAGGTTCAGGATGCTTTGCGCGCCGGAGAAGTACTTGAACACCTCCGCCGCCAGCCGCCAGCCGCGCGAGCGCTCGTTGATCGTGCGGACGTTCCGCGCCCGCGCCGTGAAGCGGGGCGCGTAGTGGTCGCGCAGGTTCTCGCCGACGCCGGGCAGCGCGTGGACGACCTCGATCCCCAGCGCCCGCAGCAGGTCCGGCGGGCCGACGCCGGAGAGTTGCAGCAGCTGCGGGGAGGCGATCGCCCCGCCGCACAGGACGACCTCCCGGCCGGCCCGGACCTCCATCGGCGCGCCGCCGCGCCCGCCCCGCGCCCAGGCGACGCCGACCGCGCGCTTGCCCTCGAACAGGATGCGGGTCGCGTGGGCGCCGGTGCGGACCTCCAGGTTGGGGCGCCCGGCGGCCGGGCGCAGGTAGGCCCGCGCCGTGCTGACCCGGCGGCGGTTCAGCGTCGTGCGCTGCACATAGGAGACGCCCTCCTGGCGCGCGCCGTTGTAGTCGTCGTTGCGCGGGATGCCGAGCGACTCGGCGCCCGCGATGAAGGCGTCGCACAGCGGGTCGCGCCAGTCGAGGTCGGTCACCGCGACGGCGCCGTCGCGGCCACGGAACGTGTCGTCGCCCCCGCCGATCCGCCGCTCGCAGCGCTGGAAATAGGGCAGCACATCGGCGTAGCCCCAGCCCCGGTTGCCGCGCTGCGACCAGCCGTCGAAATCCATCCGCTGGCCGCGGTTGTAGACATGGCCGTTGATCGAACTCGACCCGCCGAGCGTCTTGCCGCGCGGCGCGGCGATGACGCGCCCGCCGGTCCAATGGCTCGGCTCGACGCTGTAGAGCCAGTTGATTTTCGGGTTCACCAGCGTCTTCATGAAGCCGGCCGGGATGTGGATGAAGGGGTCGCGGTCCGGCGGCCCGGCCTCCAGCAGGCAGACCGAGCGGCTCCCGTCGGCCGACAGGCGGTTGGCCAGCACGCAGCCGGCCGATCCCGCGCCGACGATCACATAGTCGAAAGCCTCGGCCACGCCGCGCTCCCCCTCTGCTTCTTCGCGCCCCCGCCGCGCTCCGGCGCGGCCTTCCGCGAGGCCGCTCCCCCCGCGAGGCCCGTAGTCTAACCCTTGCCGGCCCGCGCGCAATTCCCCGGCGCGGACGGCGCGCCGGCGCTTATCCGGTATGCGATGGCGCGCGCGCGGGGCGCGGGCTATCGCTTGCCCGGCCCGCCGCCGGAGGAGAAGCGTCGATGGAAGCTGGAACGGCCCTTGTCGCGGCCCTGGTCGACGCCGGGGTGGACACCGCCTTCACCGTGCCGGGCGAGAGTTTCCTCTCGGCGCTGGAGGCGCTGCGCGTCGGCCGCAACCGGGTCCGCCTGGTCTCGGTCCGCCACGAGGGCGGCGGCGCGCTGGCGGCGCACGGGTACGGCCAGTTCCGGGGCTTCCCGGCCGCCGTCTTCGTGAGCCGCGGCCCGGGCGCGACCAACGCCTCGATCGGCCTGCACGCCGCCCGGCAGGACTCGGTCCCGCTGGTGCTGTTCATGGGGCAGGTGCGCTCGCGCATGGCCGGGCGCGAGGCGTTCCAGGAGATCGACCCCGCGAGCGCCTTCGCCTCGATGGCCAAGGCGGTCCTCCAGCCCCAGGCGCCGGAGGACCTGCCGGCGCTGGCGCGCCGCGCGGTGGAGGTTTCGATCGCCGGCCGCCCCGGCCCCGTCGTCGTCGCGATCCCGCGCGACTTCGGCGAGGCGGAGGTCGCGGCGCCGGCCGCCCTGGGGCCGGTCGTCCGCGAGCCGGTGGAGGCCGCGCCGGCGGCGGTCGCCGACCTCGCCCGCGCGGTCGACTCGGCGCGCCGGCCGCTGCTGCTGGCGGGCGAACTGGCGCGCGGGCCGGAGGGGCGGGCGGCGCTCGAACGGTTCGCCGAGGCGTCCGGCGCGCCGGTGCTGTGCGCCTACCGCTGCCAGGACGCGCTGGACAACCGGCATCCCGCCTGGGCCGGCCACCTGGAGATCAACCCGGTCGCCTACCAGCAGCGCCTGGTCGAGGAGGCGGACCTGGTCGTCGTCGCCGGCGCCCGGCTCGACGGCATCACCGGCCGGGAGGAGACGCTGCTCCCGCCCGGCAAGGACTGGGCGCATATCCATCCCGACGAGGAGGTCCTGGAGCGGTTCGCCGCGCCGCGCCGCCTGCGCTCCGACGCCGCGCCGGCGCTCGAGGCGGCCGCGGCCGCGCTCGCCCCGCCGGCGGCGGACCGGCTCGCCTGGCGCGACGCGGCGCGCGCGAACTACCTCGCCTTCGCCGCGCCGGGGAGCTACCCGGTCCGGGGCGCGGTGGACCTGTCGGCCGTGGCGGCGGCGGCGCGGGAGTCGTTGCCGGACGAGGCGGTCGTGCTGACCGACGGCGGCAGCTACGCGCGCTGGATCCACCGCTTCTTCCCCTTCCGCGGGCCGCGCACGCAGGGCGGCACGGCGAGCGGGGCGATGGGGGCCGGCGTTCCCGGCGCGCTCGGCGCGGCGCTGGCGGCGAACGACGGCCGCCCGGTCGTGGCGTTCTGCGGCGATGGCGGCTTCGCGATGACGGGGCAGGAGCTTTCCACCGCCGCGCGCGAGGGCGTCGCGGCGAAGATCGTGGTGTGCGACAACGGCGCGCACGGCTCCATCCTGAAGGGCCAGCTGGACAAGTACGGCGAGGGGCACGCCTTCGCGACGATACTGGAAAGCCCCGATTTCGCCCGCCTCGCCGAGGGCTACGGCGCGCGGGCGTGGACCGCGCGGACGGAGGCCGAATGGCGCCCGGCGCTGCGCGCCATGCTCGCCCACGACGGCCCGGCCCTCCTCCGCCTCCTCTGCGACCCCCGCGACATCGCCCCCTACGGCGCCGGGAAGGACGCGGTGTAGGGGCGCTAGAAGCGGACGGCGGGCGGAGAGACGGCCCGCACTCTTTTTCCGCCGCTTCCGAAGCCTGGAGGAGCGCCGGCCCGCCGCCGTGTATATCGGCCGGGCGCGGCCGGCAAGGAGTCCGGTTCCCCCGAGAGGCCCGCGCCACCCCCGCGTTCCCCATCGTCGCCGGCCGCGTCGCCGGGGGGAGGGTTCAGGCCGGGGACGCGGCCGGCCGCGCGCGCGGGCCGTTGAGCGCCGTTCCGACGAAGGTGTAACGGACGCCGAACCGGTAAACGACCAGCAGGACGGCGGTGACCCCGCCGCACACCAGAAGAAACTTCAGGTGGTAGTGGATCGGCCAGTCGACCGTCAGCATCTGTCCGGCGACGACGAGGGGCAGATGGGCCAGGTACGCCCAGTAGGTCGAGTCCGACAGCCAGCGCACCCCGGCGCTTTCGCGGGCCGCGACCCACCGGAAGAAGCCCATCAGCCCGAAACACATCGCCCAGGCGCAAAGGGTTTCGATCGCCGCGCTCGCCGCCGTCAGCGGGCTGGCGAACATGAAGGCTTCCGGCGCCTTGCCGCCGAACGCCGCGCGGTGAAGTTCGAGCAGATGGAAACCGGCGTAGAACGCGACCGCCGCGGGCGCCAGGGCGACCGTCCACCGCCGCCGGATGGCGAAGCCGCGGCAATGGAAGAACGCGCCGAACGCGAAAAAGCAGGCGTAGTACGCGAGGAGCGACGGCTGGGGAACGATCGTGTCCGCGTTGTCCGCCCCGTATATCGGCTCGACCATGAGCAGGGAGAACGCCATCGAAAGCGGAACGGCGAGCCACCAGAGGACGGGATGCCGGAACCGCGCGCCCAGACGCGCCGCGACGACGAAAACGCCGACGATCAACAGCAAGTACCAGAGGAACCACAAATGCGCCAGGGAGCCGAACAGCCAAACCAGCGGCAGCGCCCAAAGCGGAATGTTCCAGGACCCGGCGCCGCCCCCGGCGATCGAAAGCAGCCAAATGCTCAGCGGGACGACGGTGAAACAGCCGACCGCGAAAGGAAGGCCGACGCGCTTCAGCCGGTGCGCGGCCAGCGCGCGCAGGCCGCGCCGCCGCCAGAGCAAGGCGCTGAAGAAACCGCTGAGCAGGAAAAACACCGGCATTCGAAACCCGTGAATGGTTTCGATAAGGAATTTGTAAAACGGATCGCCGCGAGCGGAGGCATCGTGTATCGGCCACAACAACACCGGTTCGGGCAGCACGAAAACGGCGGAATGCAGCACAATGCCCAGAAACAACGCCACCGACCGCAGCGCGTCGAGATCGTGGAGCCGTTCCGCCGCCGTGTTTCCGTTCGCCATGGTTCCGCTCCGGTCATCCGCGCCGGGGCCGCAGCCCGATCCTGAAACCGCGGCTCGGGCGCGGCGTCGGCGCGCGCTCGATTTTCAAACGGTAGTTCTTCGGCTCCATCGCGATATGCGTCCGATGCAGCAGCGTCGCCAGGGTGACCGCCATTTGCGTCCTCGCGTAGGCCTGGCCCATGCAGCTGTGGTGTCCCAGCCCGAAGGGCGCGAACGCGCCCGGCCGGGCGTCCTCGCGCCGCTCGGGCGAATAGCGCTCGATGTCGAAGCGTTCGGGATCGGGAAAGAATTCGGGCAGGTAATTGGGGACGGCGAGGGCGATCAGGAGCTCGGCTCCGTGGGGAATGCGGTAGCCGCCGAATTCGAAGGAATTGGCCACGGTGCGGTGCAGCGCCTCCGCGACGGGAAACATCCGCATGGTTTCCAGCAGCGTGTTCGGGATGACCGTCATCTCCCGAACGCCCTCCGCCGTCGGCCCGCCGCCGGCGAACAGGGCGTCCGCTTCCGCCCGCGCCCGGTCCAGCAGATCGGCGCGTTGCAACAGGGCGTGGAGAGCGAAAGAGGTCGTGGAAGGCACCGTGTCCAGGCCGACCAGGAACGGCCCCATCGCATTGATGAAAAGGTCCGTGTCCGGCAGAAAATCGGGGGAAGTCCGGTGCAGCCGCAGCAAATCGTCGATCAGGTCCCGGTCGCCCTCGGCTCTCCGCTCCCAATCGTGCGCGTCCATCGTCCTGCCGATCAGCCGCTCCAGGTCGCGGCGGGCCCGCCTGCTCCGCGGCAATCGGGTCGCGAACCTGGGGATCTGTCCGTTCAGATGCACGCGATGCATCTCGGAATTGAACAACAGTATGCTGTCGAAGTCGTCGCGAGCCGAAATCCCGGCCGACAACAAGGCGATCTGTTCGAACATGATGCGTTGGACGGTTTCGAAAACCGGGACGGGGCGGTCGGCCGGCAGGCGGGCCAGTTCGCGGTCCACGACGGCCACGGCCTCCGGTATCCTTTTCGAAATGAATTCCCCGGAATAGCCGTAATGTTTCGTTCTGCGCAGCAAACGGTGGTCGGAGCCTTCGAGGCCGGTCAGGATTTTCGACGAGCCCATCGCGCGGAAGAAATTGTCCCACAATTCCCGCGAGCGCAGGTAGTGTTTGCCCTCCCTGTTCACGAACAGGTTCGCTTCCGCCCCGGCGATCGCCACGAAACGCCTGCCGGGCGCCGTCACTTCGAACACCGGGCCGTGTTCGAGATAGCTCCGGTGGAGAAAGGCCCGCAGGTCGCCGAGCAGCCTGTGAGCGTGGCCGACGAACGGCAGGCGCTCCGAGGCGCGCGGCCATCGGCCGCCTCGCTCGCGAATCCGCCGGCTCGCTTCCTGGGATTCGGCGACGGTCGTTTCCCGAATCGTCCGGGCCACGAATTGGCCCAGCGGCTCCAGCGTGGCCAGGAGGTCGATTCGTTCCGCGACTTCGTCGTACTCTTCCCGCGTCATGATCTGCCGGAACACATCGCAGGTCCGAGCCAGGCTGAAGACCATGGCGTCCCGGGGCGTCGGAATATCGTCGCCGAAAAGAATTTCCATCAAGCGCGACCGGATTTCCGATGTCGCCTCGCCGGCGGCGCCCGGGTAGCGCCGGGACCGGGCGACCCGGCGCGACAGGGCGACAAATCCGGCGCCGTCGTCGGTCTCCAGAACGCCTCGCCGGACCAGCCGGGCCGAAAACCGGGAATGCAACTCGTCGGCCCGCCGGGCGATGCGTCGCAACCAGACTTCGCATGGCAAACTGTCCGCTTCCGCGGCTATGTCCGCCAGGATGGGGTCGAGGAGATCGTCTCCCAGCGGGGCGCGGTCGACCAGGTACAGCGCCTGGGAGTCGGTGTCGATCCGGCCCGCCAGCCCCAAATCCAGCAGAACGGCGCCGGACAGGCCGTAGCGCAGCGTCCGATAAGGGACATGGATGCCGGCTCCGTCGTCCTCGTGAGCGAGCAGGACAAGCAGTTCCTCGACGACGAGAAGCATCACGCCTGTCCTCGACGATCGTTTCCCGGGTCGCGAGACGCGGACGCGACCGGGCGCATCCGCGGCGTCTCCATGACGGCGTGGCGCGTGTCGACCATCCCGGCGATGGAGTCCCCGGTGAGAGGTCCGCCGGCGGAGGCGGCGTCGGCCTCGCGCCGCGCCCGCGCGACCGATCGGGACGGGAACACGAGGCCGTTGGCCTCGGCCTCCGGGACGCCGCGTTCGACCAGTCGGCGAATCGCCTTCTCGCGGATGGCGGCGCCCCGTTCCGTCGCGCGCGGGAGCCAGAAGGCGGCGTCGCGCGTTTCGGCCTCGCCGGCGATATCGAGAAGGACGGGATCGAGCAGGTCGTCGCCCACCGGCTTGGAATCGACGAGGAAAAGCCGCTCCCGATCCGTGTCGACGCGGTTTTCGAGCGCCAAGTCCATCAGCGCGGCGCCGGCGGCCGCCGCGTCCCGCCGATGCTCCGGGAGCGAAGGCGGGATGGCGCCGTCGGCGGCGTCCAGGATCGGCAGGACAATCTCTTCGGTCACGCGCGGCATGGGTCGATCGGCTCCGTGCGGGTCCGCGCGCGCCGGGCGGACGACGGGACGCGGGCCGGACCGCCGGTTCCCGAATGCGCGACGGCATGACCGGCCCGGACTTCGCATGTTCGACAGCCTGCACGGCATTTTCAAGCGCTTTTTTTTCGATTTTCGATCACTCTATCTAAAGCTCCGCCCGAACCGGCGCGCGCCCGGCAACGCCGAATCGACCGGCCGTCCGCGCGCGCCTCCCGAACGGCGCGGCGGCTTGCGCGCGGGGCGCGGCGGTGGCAGGGTTCGGGGGTGGGGTATCTCCGTTTCATCGCCGGCAACGCGCGGTTCCTCGGCTTCGGGTTCCTGCTCGCCTTCGCCTCGACCTTCGGGCAGACCTTCTACATCGCCATGTACGGCGGCGAGTTGCGGGCCGCCTTCGGCTTGAGCCACGGCGGTTTCGGCGCGGTCTACGCCGCCGGCACGCTCGCCAGCGGCCTGTCGCTGGTGTGGGCCGGCAAGTTCCTCGACCGCGTGGACCTGCGCCTCTACGCGCCGGCGCTGTGCGCGGCGATGGCGGCGGCCTGCCTCGCCATGTCGCTGGCCTGGAGCGCGGCGTCGCTCGCGGTCGCGATCTTCCTGCTCAGGATTTGCGGCCAGGGCCTGATGAGCCAGGCGGCGACGGTGACGATGGCGCGCTACTTCCCCGACACGCAGCGCGGCCGGGCGGTGAGCGCCGCGGCGCTGGGCTTCCCGACCGGGCAGGCGCTGTTCCCGCCGGCGGCGGTGCTGGCGCTGTCGCTGGCCGGCTGGCGGGAGGCCTGGACGATCGGCGCGGCCGCGGTCCTGCTGCTGGCGCCGCCGCTGGCGCTCTGGCTGCTGCGCGGCCACGGGGCGCGGCACGCCGCGCTGCTGGAGCGCGCGCGCCGCCCCGCCGGCGGGCGGTGGGGACAGTGGACCCGCGCCGAGGTGCTGCGCGACCCGCGCTTCCTGCTGGCGATGCCGGCGATGCTGGCCCCCTCCTTCGTCATCACCGGGCTGAACTTCCACCAGGTGCACCTGGCCGAGGCCAAGGGCTGGCCGCTGTCGCTCTACGCTTCGGGCTTCGCGGTGTACGCGGCCTGCCAGGTGGCGTCCTCGGTGGCGACGGGGATGCTGGCGGACCGTTACGGGGCCTTGCGGCTGACGCCGTTCTACCTGTTCCCGCTGGCCGGGGCGGCGCTGGCGATCGCCGGGTTCGATTCGCCGCTCGCCATCGCCGGCTTCATGGCGATGGCGGGGATTTCCGGCGGCGCCGGCGCGACAATCATCTCGACCGTCTGGGTCGAGCTTTACGGCGTGCTGCATCTCGGCGCGATCCGGGCGCTGGTGGCGGGCCTGTCGGTGATCGCCAGCGCGCTCGCCCCGGCGGCGTTCGGCTGGCTGATCGACGGCGGCGCGTCGATCGAGGCGATCGCCGCCGTCTGCGCCGCCTGGGCGCTGGGCGGCTGCGCGCTGCTGGCGGTCGCCTTCCGCCGGCGCGGCCCGTGACCGGGCGGGCGCCCCGTCAGGCCGCGGCGCGGAAATAGCCGGCGACGGCGCGGGCGACGGTCGCGATGTCGTCCTCGGCCACGTCGCGGTGCACCACCAGCCGGAAGCCCGGCGGGCGGCCGCCGATCAGCACGCCGTTCTCCTCCATATGGGCGCGCAGGGGGTCGCGGTGGGCGGCGTCCACGCGGACGAAGACCATGTTGGTGTTGGCGCCCTGGGGTTCGGTCTCGACCTCCGGGATCTGCGCCAGTTCGCCGGCCAGCCGGGCGGCGAGGCGGTGGTCGTCGGCCAGCCGGTCCGCCTGGCGGCGCAGCGCGACCAGCCCGCAGGCCGCCAGCAGCCCGGACTGGCGCATCCCGCCGCCGAGCATCTTGCGCGCGCGCCGCGCCTCGCGGACGAAATCGGCGCTCCCCGCCAGCACCGAGCCGGCCGGCGCGCCCAGCCCCTTCGACAGGCAGAGCGAGACCGAGTCGAACCCGCGCGCCAGGTCCCTGGGCGCGCAGCGGTTGGCGACGGCCGCGTTCACCAGCCGCGCGCCGTCGAGATGGCAGGCGAGACCGCGCCGCGCCGCCAGCGCCGCCGCCGCCGCCATGTATTCCGGCGACAGCGCCTTGCCGTTGTGCGTGTTCTCGAAGCAGAGCAGCCGCGAGCGCGGGAAGTGGAAATCCTCCGGCTCGATCCGCGCCTCGACCTCGGCCAGGTCCACCGAACCGTCCGCCAGCACCGGCACCGTGCGCGGGACCGCGCCGCCGAACGCCGCCGCCCCGCCCGCCTCGGCCCGGTGGACATGGTAGTCCTCGCCGACGACGAACTGCTCGCCCCGCCGGCAATGGGTCAGCACGGCGGCCAGGTTCGACTGCGTGCCGGAGGTCACGAAAAGCCCGGCCTCGAAACCGAGCAGGTCGGCCGCGTACTCCTCCAGCTCGGCGACCGTCGGGTCGTCGCCGTACACGTCGTCGCCGAGTTCGGCCGCCGCCATCGCCGCGTACATTTCCGGCGACGGCCGGGTGACGGTGTCGCTGCGCAGGTCGATCATCGCGGACTCCCTCCCGGCGTTCGCCCGCGCGGTCACAGCGGGCCGGGCCAGCGGCCGACCGCCGGGATCGCGGCCATGACCGGGCGCGGCATGGAAACACGCGGCACCCGCCCGCGCCACAGCAAAAGCGCCACCACCGCCAGGTTGACCAGGTTCCAGCCGAAGCCGTTCAGGAACGCCGCCTCGTAGGACAGCGTCCAGTCGTAGATCGCCCCCGACAGCCAGCCGCCCAGCGCCATCCCCCCGATGGTCGCCGACAGCACCAGCCCGACGCGCACGCCCGCCTCCGAGGCCGGGAAATAGTCGCGCACGATCACCGCGTAGGCCGGCACGATCCCGCCCTGGAACAGCCCGAACATCGCCGAGACGGCATAGAGGCTCCACGCCGCGTCGGCCGGCAGGTAGAGCAGCAGGCAGAGCGCCTGCAGCGAGGAGCCGATTGCCAGCGTCGCCGGCGCGCCGATCCGGTCCATCACCAGGCCGAAGCCGATCCGGCTCACGACGCCGAGGCCGAGCATCAGGGAAAGCGCCGTCGCGCCCCGCTCCGCGCCGAGGTCGAGATCGACGCACCAGGCGACGATATGCACCTGCGGCATCGCCATCGCCATGCAGCAGGCCAGCCCGGCGAGGACCAGCAATCCCTGCAGCGCCTTCGGCGGAACCGGCGGCGTCTTGGGACCGTGCGGGACGCCCGCGCCCGGCGCCGGGGCGAGCACCGGCGGCCGGCCGCGCAGCAGCAGCGACAGCGGCGCCATGATCAGCACGCAGGCCGCGCCGACGATCAGGTGCGTGTCGCGCCAGCCCGCCGCCTCCATCAGGTAGTGAACCACGGGCGGCCAGACCGTGCCGGCGACGTAGCTCCCGCTCGCCACCAGGGCCACCGCGATGCCGCGATGGCGCGCGAACCAGAGCGAGATGCCGGCGATCATCGGCCCGAAGCTCGCCGCGGTCCCCAGCGCGCCGACCAGCACGCCCTGGCACAGCAGGTAGACCCAGAGGCTGGGCGCGAAGGCCGCGCCGGCGTAGCCGAGGCCGAGGCTGGCGGCCGACACCAGCACCGGGACGGCGACGCCGAAACGGTCCACCATCCGCCCCATGACGACATTGCCGACCATGATGCCGATCATGGCCGCCGTGTAGGACAGGGAGGCGGAGCCGCGCTCGACGTCGAACCGCGCCTCGATCTCCGGCAGGATCACCACCGACGACCACAGCCCCACCCCACCGGTCGCGCCGACGACGAGCGAGACCGCCAGCCGCAGCCAGGCGCGGGGGCTGTCGACGCCGCCGGCGAGCGCCGGCAGCCGGGGGAAGGCCTCGGCCACGCGCGGAACGCCGGGCCGGGCCTAGCCCAGGCGCGCGCGGGCGCGAGGCCCGGTCGCGGGTCCGGCGGGTATCGTCATGGCGGGGCGTCCCTCGTCGCGGCGGCGCGCCGGAGTGTCCCCGCCCGCGCCCGCCCTTGCAACCCCCGATCCGCGGCGTGTAGGAGGCGCCGTGCCCAGGAGGCCGAACGGAGAAACACGACAGGCCGGCGCCGCCGGACGCGCCGTCGAGACCGTCCGGATCGCGACGGGCCATGGCCGAAGACGCGCCCGCGCACATTGGAGCCAAGCCATGCTCGAACGACTCACCGGGTTCTACGAATCGCAAGGAATATCGCCGGTCGATTTTCGTTGTCCCTCGCGCGCGGCGTGCGCGGCGAATTCCCCGGATTTCACGGAAGCCAAGGCGAGCTTCGTGGGGCCGCGCTACGGGGATGGAAAACTGCCGCGCTTGCTTTTTCTTTCTCTGGATTCCGGTGACGGCGATCCGAAGTCGCTGGAACGCACGGCCGAAGCCGTCCGCGAGCAGGAACTCGATCGTAACGTAGAGGCGCTCCCGAAGAACCGGCATTGGTATCGCACCCATGAAATGGCCTGGACGCTGCTCAGCCAGTTCAAGTCGGGGCTCAAGTGTACCGACGCCCGGCTCTACTTCGCCCACGTCAACAGCGCGAAGTGCTGCCAGAACAAACCTGGCAGAAAGCAAGCTGCTTCGATCTTGTTCGAGAACTGCCGCCGCTTCATTCCGGGAGAGCTGCGTGTCCTGAAACCGGACGTCATCGTGACGCAGGGTAAATGGGCGGAGAAAGCGATTCGCATGAATTTTTCTGTCCAACAGCACGACTGCCAGAGAATCGAAACCGCCCCTAGGTACAAACGAGACGCTCATTACGAGACCGGCCTCATCGAACTCGAACCGGATGGGAAAACGGCTCTCTGGCTTCGGACTTACCATCCGAACAATTTCGGATATTTCAATCCGCAGCGGAACCATTGCTGGCCTCTGTATGCGGAGAAGGTCGGCCGATTCTGGCGTTCCCGCGCGTAGCGAGAGGCGTCGGCGCGGACGGAGGCGCGAGGCGAAAGAAGAACCGGGAGAGGACGCGGGAGGTCCCCGCCCTTGCAAGCCCCGATCCCGCGCACGCCGCCCTGCCGGCCCCCGAACACCGGCTTGCGCGCGCGCGGCGCGCGGGTCAATCTGCGGCTTGCCCGGCGCGGCAAGGGAACGCCGCCCGGCGGAAAACCGAATCCGGAGTACGCGCATGTCGCTGTTGGTGACCGGCCTGGCGTTGTTCGCGGCAATCCACCTGATACCGAAAGCGCCGCGATTGCGCGCCGCCCTGGTGGAGCGGCTGGGCGCGAAACCCTATCGCGGCGCGTTCGGCGCGATCGCGCTGCTTTCCCTGGCGGCCGTCGTGTGGGGTTTCTCGCGCGCCCCCTTCGAAGAGGTCTACGCGCCGCCCGCCTGGGGGCACGGGGTCTCGATGGTCCTGGTTCCGATCGCGCTGGTGTTGTTCGCCGCGGCCAACATGCCCACCCGCATCCGCGCCCTGGTCCGGCATCCGATGCTGATTGGGCTGCTGCTCTGGGCCTTCGCCCACCTTCTCGCCAATGGAGAGGTTCGCTCCCTGGTCCTGTTCGGCGGCTTCGCGCTGTTCGCGGCGGTCGAGATCGTCTGCGCCGTGGCGCGAGGCAAGGGCCCGCCGGCGGAGCCGGCGCCCCGCATCTCCAGGGACATCGCCGCCGTGGTCGTCGGCCTGGTTGTCGCGGGGCTTCTGGCGCGTTTCCACGACACGCTCTTCGGCGCGCCCGCGATGTAGCTCCATACGGGAGCGGCGGCGCTTCGCGAATGGCGGCGCGCGGAGCCGATCCGCGGCCGCCCTACCGGCCCCTGAACACCGGCTTGCGCTTTTCGCGGAAGGCGGCGCCGCCTTCCTTCTGGTCCGCGCTGCGCCGGATCGCGCGGAGTTCGGCCTCGAACAGGGCGCGCGTTTCCGACGGGCCGCGCGGCGTCACCGTGTCGCGCGTGAAGCGCTTCAGCATGGCGACGATCATCGGCGAACTGTCGGCGAGGATGCGGGCGTAGGCCATCGCCGCCTCGACCTCCCCGCCCGCCGGGACGACCTTGTTGACCATCCCGGCCTCGTGGGCGCGCCTTGCGTCGAAATGCGTCCCGGTCAGCATGAACTCCATGGCGAGCTTGTGCGGCAGGCGGGCCGCCGCGCCGGCGACCAGGCCGCCGCAGAAGCCGAGCTGCGCCTCGGGGTAGAAAAAGTCCGCGTTGTCCGCCGCCACCGCGAGGTCGCAGAACTGCACGAGGCAATAGGCCCCGCCGACGCAATAGCCCGCGACGGCGGCCACCACCGGCTTGTCGAGCATCACGCCGACGCCGGGCATACACTCCCAGAGGTCGGGATCGACCGGCGGGTCGGTTATGTCCGCGCCGACCGAGAACGCGCGCCCGCCCGCCCCCGCCAGCACGGCGCAGCGGTCGTCCGAATCGCGGTAGCGCAGCAAGGCGTCGCGCAACTCGCCCACCAGCGCGTTGGAGAGCGCGTTCAGCTTCTCCGGCCGGTTTATCGTTATGAGCGCGACGCGCTCGCGGGACTCGTACAGGACCAAGGCGCCGGCCATCGCCTACGCCTCCGTCCGGTCGGCGCCGTCGCGGTAGTCCACCGGGGTGAGGAACCGGCCCTCGCCGTGGCGCTTCCAGTACAGGTCCGCGACCCGCCGCGTCGCCGGGCCGGGGCTGCCGTTGGAGAGGACACGGTTGTCGATCCTGACGATCGGGATCACGCCGCCCGCCGTGGTGGTGAGGAACACCTCGTCGGCCTCGTGCAGGTCCTCGGCCCGGAGCCGGCCCGCCGCCGCCTCCAGGCCCGCGTCGGCGCACAGTTCGAGCGCGGCGAGCCGGGTGACGCCCTCCAGCGCGCCCCGGTCCGGCGTCGTCGCGCGCCCGTCGCGCACGGCGAAGACGTTGAAGCCCGGCCCCTCCGACACGTAACCGTCATGGTCCAGCAGGATCGGCGTGTGGGCGCCGGCGTCCTCGGCCTCGAACATCGCGCGCGTCATGTCGGCGCGGTTGTAGTTCTTGATCGTCGGGTCGATCGAGTCGGCCGGCGTGCGCGGCGTTTTCGCGATAATGGCGTGGCCGCCGCGCTCCTGGATTTCCGGCGAGAGCACATCGATCCAGGGCAGCGCGTAGGCGATCAGCGCGTTCTCGTGGTCCCGCAGCGAGCCGCCGCGCGGCCGCGCCGCCGGCGGCTTGCCGCGCGTGCAGACCATGGCGACATAGGAGTCGCGCAGGCCGGTCAGCCGCACGCATTCCGACAGCACCGCCGCCAGCGCGCCGGCGTCGTGCGGGATCGACATCCGCAGCCCCGCCATCGACGCCTGGAAGCGGCGAATGTGGTCGTCCAGCCGGAAGAACGCGCCGTCCTTGACGTGGACGACGTCGTAGCAGGCGTCGGACCGGGTGAAGCCCCAGTCGAGCACGGAGATTTTCGCCTCCGCGATGGGGACGTAGGCGCCCTCGACAAAGGCCGCCCCGTCGGGCCACAGCCCGGTCGGCAGATCCGTTCGCGCGCGGGTGGACATCTCGTTCATGGCGGGCCTCCGGCGAAGTTGGAGCAGACAGCATGACGCGCGCGAAAGCTCCCCGCAATCCGCGACGATGCGCTAAAGTGCGCGCGAACCCGGGAACGGAGGGAGCGGAACGATGGCTCTGACCGCGCGGAGGGCGGAAGGGGAAGCGGCGCCCGACCGCGGCCTCGCCGCCGAGTTCGAGAGGCTGGCGGCGGCGTGGTGGGAGGAGACGGCTTACCTTTCCTCGACGACGGAGATCGTCTCCAATCCGCACTACCGCGCCATTATCGCGATGGGAGAACCCGCGCTTCCCCTCATCCTCGACCGGCTGAGGCGCGAACGCGACGACCCGGACCACTGGTTCGAGGCGCTCGCGGCCATTACCGGGGAAGACCCGGTTCCCCGGAGCGCCTGGGGCAGGAACGCCGAGAAGGCCGAGGCGTGGCTGCGCTGGGCGGACAAAAATGGCGCCGGATAGACCGTCTCGGCGCGCGTTCCCGAACCTGACGGACGACAACCACCGCGTCTTGGGTCCCCCATCGTTTCTTTACAACTGCATCGCCTGGGCCGCCGGCGACGACGGCCAATGGTGGTGGCCGTCCGGGCGCGACCACTGGCCCTCGGACGCGCCCCTCGAGACGACTGTGCCCGCTTTCGTCGCTGTCTTCCGCGGGCTGGGTTACGGCACGTGCCCAGACGGCGCGCCGGAGCCAGGTTTCGAGAAGGTCGCGCTCTACGCCACGGCCGGCGCCGGCGGCGCCCTCGTTCCTACCCACGCCGCGCGGCAACTGCCGGACGGACGCTGGTCCAGCAAACTGGGCAAGCGGGAACTCATCGAACACGACACGCCGGACGATGTGAGCGGACCGCTCTACGGAGCGCCGGTCCGCTACCTGCGCCGCCCCCGCGCGTGAGGCCGCGCCGGGCCGCCGCGCCGATTTCCTTCGGCGCGGAAACGCTCTATGGTGCCGGCACACCATCGGCGGGGGAGCGGGACCATGGCGGGAATGGAGCGGAGCGCGGCGGAGCGGGACCTGGCGGAACGGGCGGCCAGGGTGCTGCCGGCCGGGCATTTCGGCAACCTGGCGAGCCAGATCGTCATCGCCAGCGGCAAGGCCGGCCGCGTGCGGGACGTGAGCGGCAACGAATACATCGACTACCTGCTCGGCTCCGGGCCGATGTTCATCGGCCACGCCCATCCGGAGGTGACCGCCGCCGTGCAGGCGCAGGTCCCCAAGGGAACCACCTTCTTCGCCAACAACGAGCACGGCATCGCGCTGGCCGAGGAGATCGTCTCCGCCATGGCCTGCGCCGAGATGGCGCGCTTCGTCAGTTCCGGCTCCGAGGCCACGCTTTACGCCATGCGCGCCGCCCGCGCCCATCGCAAGCGCGACAAGATCCTGAAGTTCGAGGGCGGCTTCCACGGCATGAGCGACTATTCGCTCCAGAGCCTCGCGCCGAAGCGCCTGTCCAACTACCCCCAGGGGATTCCCGACTCGGCCGGCATCCCCGCCCGCGTCGGCGAGGATGTGCTGGTCGCGCCCTTCAACGACGCGGACAGCGCGGTCGGCCTGATCGAGGAGCACCACGAACAGCTCGGCGGCGTGATCGTCGAGGCGTTCCAGCGCCTGATGCCGCCCCGGCCCGGCTTCCTGGAGGCGCTGCGCGAGGCGACGGCGAAGCACGATGTGCCGCTGATCTTCGACGAGATCGTCACCGGCTTCCGCTTCGCCTACGGCGGCGCGCAGGAGCGTTACGGCGTGGTCCCCGACATGTGCACCCTCGGCAAGATCGTCGGCGGCGGCTTCCCGCTGGCGGCGATCTGCGGGCGCGCGGACATCATGGCGCATTTCGACAAGTCCGCCGTGGACGAGGACGGGTTCCTGCCGCAGATCGGCACGCTTTCCGGCAACCCGGTCGCCGCCGTCGCCGGCCTCGCGACGCTGGAGGTGCTGCGCCGCCCCGGCGCCTACGAGCGGGTGTACGAGACCGGCCGGCGGCTGATGGAGGGGCTGGCCAAGGCGATGACGGACAACGGCCACGCCCACCGGATCGTCGGCGAGCCGCCGCTGTTCGACGTGTTCTTCACCGACGCGCCGGTCGAGGACTACCGGGGCGTGCTCGGCGCGGACGCGGCCAAGGCGGCCGCCTTCAACGCCCTGCTGCGCGAGCGCGGCGTGCTGAAGGGCGACAGCAAGTTCTATATCGGCCTGGCCCACGACGACGCCGACATCGAACACACGCTCGCCGCCTTCGAGGAGGCCGCCCGCGAACTCCCCGCCTGACCGGCGCGGGGCCTCAATCGGCGGCGGAGGCCGCGCGCGCCGCGATGGCGGCGAGGAAGGGTTCGGCGAAGGCCTCCAGCTTGGCCGCGCCGACGCCGTGCAGCCGGGCGAAGGCCTCGCGCGTGCGCGGCGCCTCGCGCGCCATCTCGCGCAGCGTCCGGTCGGCGAAGACGAGATAGGCCGGCACGCCCCGGGCGCGGGCGAGTTCGGAGCGCAGCGCCCTGAGCGCGTCGAACAGCGCCGCCTCGGCCGGGCCGAGCTCCTCTTCCGGCGGCCGGGCCGGCCTTTCCGCCCGCGCGGCGGCGGGGAGCGCGTCCCGGCGGTAGCGGAACCCCTCCGCCCCGGCGCCGAGCGCCTCGCCGCGCGCCGTGACCTTCAGCGCCCCGTAGGCTTCCGCGTCCGTCCGCAGGAACCCCGCCGCCACCATCTGGCGCAGGATCGAGCGCCACTCCGCCGTCTTTAGCCCCGCGCCGGCGCCGTGGACCTCCAGCCGGTCGTGGCCGGCGCGGGCCGCCTTCGCCGTCGCCGCCCCGCGCAGCACATCGACGATATGGGCCGCGCCGTAGCGCTGCCCGGTCGCCCGCGCCGCCGCGATGGCGAGCCGCGCCGCCTCGGTCCCGTCGGCGGCTTCGGGCGGGTCGAGGCACATGTCGCAATTGCCGCAATCGCCCGACCGCTCCCCGAACCACGCCAGCAGCGCCCGGCGCCGGCAGCCCGGCGCCTCGCAATAGCCGATCAGCGCGTCGAGGCGCCGGTGCTCGCGCCGGCGGCGGTCCTCGCCGCCCTCCTCCCGCTCGATAAAGCCCCGGCGCGCCCGGATGTCCTCCAGCCCGTAGAGCATCAGCGCGTCCGCCGGCCGGCCGTCGCGCCCGGCGCGGCCGACCTCCTGGTAGTAGGCCTCCAGGCTCGCCGGCAGGTCGGCGTGCAGGACGAAGCGGATGTCGGGCTTGTCGATCCCCATGCCGAAGGCGACGGTCGCGGCCATCACGACGCCGTCGCGGCGCATGAAGGCGTCCTGGTTGCGCTCGCGCGCCTCCTTGTCCATGCCGGCGTGGTAGGGCAGCGCGTCGAAGCCGCGCCCGGCCAGCCAGGCGGCCGTCTCCTCCGCCTTGCGGCGCGAGAGGCAGTAGACGACGCCGCTGGCGCCCCGGCGGGCCTCCAGGAAGTCCGCCGTCTGGCGGCGCCAGTCCCGCCTCGGCGCGACCGCCAGCGAGATGTTCGGGCGGTCGAAGCCGGCGACGAAGACCTCGCCGTCGCCGCCGAACAGCTTGCCGGCGATGTCCCGGCGCGTCGCCTCGTCCGCCGTCGCCGTCAGCGCCGCGATCGGGACGCCGGGGAACAGGTCGCGCAGCCGCGCCAGCGCCTCGTATTCCGGGCGGAAGGACGGCCCCCATTGCGAGATGCAGTGCGCCTCGTCGATCGCGAACAGCCGCACCGGCAGGCGGGCCAGCGCCGCCAGCATCCGCTCCGTCATCAGCCGCTCCGGCGCGAGGTACAGGATCGGGGCCTCCCCCGCCGCGACCCGGCGCCACGAGGCCACGTTGTCCGCGCGCTCGCGCGAGGAGTTGATCGCCTCGGCCGGAACTCCCGCGAGGCGCAGGGCGGCCACCTGGTCCCGCATCAGCGCCACCAGCGGCGAGACCGCCACCGTCAGCCCGCCGAGCGCCAGCGCCGGAACCTGGAAGCAGAGCGACTTGCCCGATCCCGTCGGCATGACGGCGAGCGCGCTCCGCCCGGCCAGCAGCAGGTCCACCACCGCCTCCTGGCCGGGGCGGAACGCCTCGAAACCGTACACATCGCGCAGGATCCGCCGCTTGCGGTCCTCCAGGGCGGGCGCGAGCGCCATGCCTTCCCCTCCGCCGTCGCCATCCCGGTCGCCGTCGCGAACGCGCCCGCGCGCCGGCGGGCGGCGCGAGACTAAGCCGATTCGGCCCCGGGGCGCGAACCGGAACGCGCGTTGACGCGCGCCGGCGGGGCGGTCCATACTCCGGGCATGACCGTCGACCTCGCCACTTTTCTCGCCGCCTTCGGCGGACTCGCCGTCCTGATCGTCGGCCTCTTCGCGTGGCTGCGCGCCGACATGTGGAAGATCCGGGCGGAGTTGCGCGGCGAGATGAACGCGCTGCGCGAAGAGATGCGCGGCGAGATGAAAGCGCTGCGCGAAGAGATGCGCGAGGAGATGCGCAAACTGGATGTTCGGCTTACCGCCGTGGAGCACGACCTGATCTACCTCCGGGGCCTGATCGAGGGCCTGCGCGAGAGCGTGTCGGGCCGCGCCGCCCGCGCCGACCGGGACGCGGCCGACTAGGCGACGGCGCGAGGAGTCGCGGAACGGGCGGGGAGAGGGCCTCCATGGCGGAAGAGGGCTACGATTTCGTTATCGTCGGGGCCGGCTCGGCGGGCGCGGCGCTCGCCAACCGGCTGACCGAGAACCCGCGCTGGCGCGTGCTGCTGCTGGAGGCCGGGGCCAAGGGCCATCCCTGGTCGCGCATCCCGGTCAGCTTCGGCCTGCTGATCGACAACCCGGCGGCCAATTGGCGCTACAGTTCGGAGCCGGAGGAGAACACCGCCAACCGCCGCATCCCGGTGCCGCGCGGCAAGCTGCTCGGCGGGTCGAGTTCGATCAACGGCCTGGTTTTCGTGCGCGGCCAGCCGCTCGACTACGACACATGGGGGCAGCTCGGCAACCGGGGCTGGAGCTTCCAGGATGTGCTGCCGGTGTTCCGCCGCATGGAGCACTACGAGCACGGGGCCGACGAGCTTCGCGCCGAGGGCGGGCCGCTGCGCGTCAGCGAGGCGACCGACGAGGGGCCGCTCTACGACGCGATCCGGGCCGGGGCGCGCGAACTCGGCCTGCCCCACAACCCGGACTACAACGGCGCGAGCCAGGAAGGCGTCGTGCGCACCCAGACGACGATCAGCAACGGCGTGCGCCAGAGCACCGCGCGCTGCTACCTGAAGCCGGCGGAGCGCCGCCCCAACCTGCGGATCGAAACGCGGGCGCTTACCCGCAAGCTGCTGTTCGACGGCGCGAAATGCGTCGGCGTGGAATACGAGCGGGGCGGCCGCACGGTCGAGGCCAGGGCGGGGCGGGAGGTCGTCGTCTGCGCCGGCGGCGTCGCCTCGCCGCAGTTGCTGGAACTGTCGGGGATCGGCCGGCCGGACCTGCTGCGCGGCCTGGGCATCGAGCCGGTCCACGAACTGCCCGGCGTCGGCGAGCATCTGCGCGACCACATCAACGCCCGCATCCAGTACCGCATGGAGCGGGCCGAACTGTCCTACAACCCGAAGATGCGGACCCTGGCCGGGCGGACCTGGCAGGTCGCGCGCTACCTGGTCGAGAAGCGCGGCTTCCTCAGCCTGCCCTCGGCCCCGATGCTGGCCTTCCTCAGGACAAGGCCGGAACTGGAGACGCCGGATGTGCAGATGCACATCGTGCCCTACGCGGTGAAGAACCCGAAGAAGCGCCAGCTGCACGATTTCCCGGCGATGACCGTGGCGGTTTACCAGCTGCGGCCGGAAAGCCTCGGCTCGATCCATGTCAGGTCCGCCGACCCGCGCGAGCATCCGGCGATCCGCTTCAACTTCCTCTCCGATGCCATCGACCGCGCCGCGATGACCGGCGGCTTCCGCCTGATCCGCAAGTTCATGGACACCGGCGCGATGCGCGCGGTGCGGGGCGAGGAGTACTCGCCCGGCGCGGAGGTCGAGAGCGACGACGCGATCCTCGACTACATCCGGGCCAATTCCGAAACCGCCTACCACCCGGTCGGGACCTGCCGCATGGGCCAGGGGCCGGGCGCGGTGGTGGACGAGCGCCTGCGCGTCCGCGGCCTCGCCGGGCTGCGCGTCGCCGACGGCTCGATCATGCCGACCATGGTGTCGGGAAACACCAACGCCGCCTGCATCATGATCGGCGAGAAGGCGTCGGACCTGCTGAAGGAGGACCACGCCGGGGCGTGACCGGCGCGGCGCGGGGAGGCCGGGCGGGCGATGGACGCCGAAGAGGTCGCGCGGCGCTACCGGCTGGCGCCGCATCCGGAGGGCGGGCGCTACCGGGAGGTCTTCCGGGCGCCGGCCCCGCCGGGCGGGCGGGGCGCGGTCACCGCGATCTACTACCTCCTGGAGGCGGGCGAGGTCTCGGCCTGGCACCGGATCGACGCGGTGGAGATCTGGCATTACCACGCCGGCGCGCCGCTGCTTCTGGAAATCTCGGCGGACGGCGCCGCGGTCGAGACCCGGCGCCTGGGCGTGGGCGGCGGCGCGGAGCCGCAGGCGGTCGTCCCCGCCGGCGCCTGGCAGACCGCGCGCTCGGAAGGGGCGTGGACGCTGGTCGGCTGCGCGGTGGCGCCGGCCTTCGCCTTCGCCGGCTTCGAACTGGCGCCGCCCGGCTGGCGGCCGGGGGCCGGGTAGCGCCGGGGGGAACTACCGCGCCGCCGGCGGCGGCCAGCGCTCGTGGTGGCGGTCGATGACGAAGGCGTGGCTGTGCGTCGTCGCGGCGTGCCGGTGCGCGTGGCTGTGCGGCTCCGGCCCTTCCCAGCCCTCGTGCTCGTGCCGGTGGTGCCCGTCGTCGTGCGTGTGGACATGCGTGTGCTCGACCGCCTCGTGGCGGTGGGCGAGGACGAGCGGATCGTCGCGCGGCCACAGCCGGGCGGCGAGCGCCGTCGCCGCCAGCGCCATGGCCGCGAGGATGGCGAAGGTCGTTTCGAGGCCCAGCGCCGCCCCGGCCCAGCCCGCCAGCGGATAGCAGACCAGCCAGCAGCCGTGCGACAGCGCGAAATGCGCGGCGTAGATCGCCGTCCGGTCGCCCGGATGGGCCGAGCGCCGCAGCAGCCGCCCGGTCGGCGTCTGGATCGCCGACAGGCCGGCCCCGATCAGGAACCAGACCGCCAGCGCGCCGGCGAAACCCGGACCGGCGCAACCGGCCAACAGCGCCGCGCCGGCGAGCGCGCCGCCGGCCAGCATGACCGGCCGGTCGGGCGCCCGGTCGAGCAGGCGCGGCAGCAGCAGCGCCACGATCATCGCCCCGGCCCCGCTCGCGGCCAGCGCCAGCGCCGTGTCGGTCTCGCCGCCGCCGAGGCGGTCGCGGACCAGGACGACGGTGTTGACGATGACCATCGACCCGGCGCTGGAGACCGCCAGCGACAGCGCGAGCAGCCCGCGCAGCCGGGGCGTCTTGAGATACACGCCGAGGCCGAAGCCAACGTTGCGCCAGAACCCGGCCTCGCGCTCCGGCGACGTCGGCGACGGCAGGCGCGTCGAAAGGACCAGCGCCGCCGACACGACGAAGGCGGCGGCGTTGGCGGCGAACAGCGTGTCGTAGGCGACGAAGACCAGCGCGGCCGCCGCCGCGACCGGGCTCAGCAGCGCCTCCAGGTCGTAGGCTAGCCGCGCCAGCGACAGCGCGCGCGTGTACTCGGCCTCGTCGGTCAGGATGTCGGGGATCGTCGCCTGGAAGGCCGGCGTGAACCCGGCCGAGCAGGTGTGCAGCAGCACGACCAGCACATAGACCTGCCAGACCTCGGTCACGAAGGGCAGGCAGGCGACGCAGCCGGCCCGTCCGAGGTCGAGCGCGACGAGCAGGCGGCGGCGCGGCAGCCGGTGCGCGAAGGCGGCGAGCACCGGCGCGATCGAGACGTAGACGACCATCTTGAGCGCCAGCGCCGTTCCCAGCACGACGCCGGCCCGCCCGCCGCCGAGGTCGTAGGCGAGCAGCGCCAGCGCGACGGTGGTCAGGCCGGACCCGGCCAGGGCGACAACCTGCGCGGCGAACAGCCGCCGGAACGCCGGATGGGCGAGGGGCGAAAGCACGGGGCCGCTCGCGCCGGCCGGCCGGCCGCCTCAGCCCGGCGGCGCGGGAAGGACCGTGCGGATCGGGTCGCTCCCGTCCCATTCGGCGCAGATCCGCGCCATCTCGGTCGACTGGTAGCGGCGGAAGGCGTTGAACTCCGCGAACTCGACGCAGGTCCCGTGGTGGCCTTCCGTCCGGAAATAGACGAAGGGGCCGCGTCCGGGAATCTCGCCCTCCTGGCCGATCTCCATGCCGCGGCCGAGCGCCGCCGCCCGCGCCGCCGCGTAATCCTCCGGCCAGTAGGCCACGTGCTGCAGCCCCTCCTGCCCGGCGGCGAGGTAGTCCATGTACATCGACGGCGCGTCGTTGCGCTGCTGGATCAGTTCGACCTGGGCCGAGCCGGAGAAGGTCAGCGCGATCGCCATGTCCGGCTCCGAGGGCCGGCCCATGTAGGAGAACGACGCGAGCGGCACGCGCTCGATAAGGAAGAACGGGCCGACGCCGTTCGTCCCGATCCAGTGCTCCATCGCCGCCTCGATGTCGCGGACGACATAGCCGAGTTGCCGCAGCGGCCCGAATATCCGGCTCATTTCGCGCCCTCCCCCGTTTCCCCGGCCGCGCGGATCGCCTCCTCGAGCGTGGCGAGGGTCTTTTCCGCGAACAGCCCCATGTTGCGCGCGCGGTCCGACAGGCCGGTCTCCAGCGTCAGGACCCGCTCGACCGGGCCGGCGACCGCGATGCAGGTGTGGCCCGCCGCGTCGCCGTAGCGGTTGCCGGTCGGGCCGGCGGCCCCGGTCTCCGCGAGGCCCCAGACCGTGCCCAGCCGCCCCCGGATCGCCGCCGCCGCCAGCGCCGCGTAAGGCTCGCTGGACGAGCGCACGCCCGGATGGTCGGCGAAGTCGATCTCCAGCAGCGTCTCGCGCGCGCGGTGCGTGTAAACCACGCCGCCGCCCATGAAATAGGCCGACGCCCCCGGCACCGCCAGCAGCGCCGCCGACACCAGCCCGCCGGTCGAGGATTCCGACACCGCCACGGTCTCCCCCCGCGCCTTCAGCAGCGCGCCCACCGACGCCGCCATCTCCGCCCAGTCCGCCATCGCGCGATCCTCCCAAGCCCGCTCCCGCGCCGAGCGTAACCCGCCCGCGCCGCCGCGCCTACCCGGAGAGTCGCCCCGCCGCGCCGGCGCCGCCGGCCCTCGACAAAACGCGCCGGCGGCTCCATCCTGCGCGGAACGACGATGTTCGACGGGAGAACGGCGATGGCCAGGGCGATGTTCGGGGCGGGGTGTTTCTGGGGCGTGGAGGAGGATTTCCGCGCGTTGCCGGGCGTGGTCGACGTCGCCGTCGGCTACAGCGGCGGCGCGCGGGAGAACCCGACCTACGAGGAGGTCTGCACCGGCATGACCGGCCACGCCGAGGTCGTGGAGGTCGAGTACGACGAGGCGCGCGTCTCCTACGAGGCGCTGCTGCGGACCTTCTGGGACTGCCACGACCCGACGCAGGTCGACCGGCAGGGGCCGGATTTCGGAACCCAGTACCGCACCGCCATCTTCGTGTACGACGACGCGCAGGCCGCCGCCGCCGCGGCCTCGAAAAAGGCGGAACGGGAGAGCGGGCGCCATCGCGGCCCCATCGCGACCGAGATTACGCCGGCCGGCCCCTTCTGGCGCGCCGAGGAATACCACCAGCAATACATCGCCAAGCGCCGCGGCCGCTTCGGGCGCATGTTCGGCTGACGCGGCCGGCGGGCCGACGGCGGCGGCCGCGCGAACGCCCGGCCTATCCGCCGAGCCGCGCGCGGGCCACGGCGCTCAGCGGGGCGAGGCGGACCGGGCCGTCGCCGAGGCCGGCGATCCATTCCTCCAGCGCCGCAAGCGTGTCGTCGCGCGGATGGCCGATGGCGATGGCCGAGCCGGTCCGCCGCGCGATCCGCTCCGCCTCGCGCAGCCGCGCCCGCGGCTCCCCGCGGCCGGGGCGGCTGTCGAGGAACACGTCGCGCGCCACCGTCGCGACGCCCATCGCGCGGCCGAGCCGCAAGGCGCGCGATCCCGGCCCGGTCCGCGAGTCGAGGAACAGCAGGCCGCGCCGTCCCAGCGCGGAGAGCACGACCCGCATCCCGGCCTCCTCGGCGGTGAACCGGCTGCCCATGTGGTTGTTGGCGCCGACGAAGCCCGTGAACCGTGACAGCGCGGCCGCGACCCGCCGGCGGATTTCGCCCGCGCCGTGGCGCACGAGCAGCGCGCCGGGGCCGGGGTCCTCCTCCCCCAGCGGCTCCATCGGGAGGTGCAGCAGCAGTTCGTGGCCGTTCGCCCGGGCGGCGGCGGTTCGCGCGGGAAGCCCGTCGGCGTAGCTCAGCCAGGAGAGCGTGAGCGGCCCCGCAAGCGCCGCCGCGCGGGCGGAGCGGCGGCGGTCCGGCCCCAGGTCGTCGATCACGACCGCGACCAGCGGCGTCCCCGGCGGCGCGGACCAGGGGACGGCGTTCTCCAGCCAGGCCGGGCGCGACGGCTCCCCGGCGGCGGCGGGGGCGGCGCTCCATGTCCCGGCGGCGAGCGCGAGGAGGGGGAGGAGCGCCGCGAACGCCGTTCGCGCGCGCGCGGCGGCCCGCCGCCGGCCCCTCGCCCTGCCCGTCCGCCCGGCCGCTTCCGCGGCCTTCGGAAAGCCGATATAAGGGGCGCAAGGCACGGGCGCGTCCTCCCTCCGGGGCCGGGACCCCGACACGGGCGATGGCGGGATGTTTCTCCTAATCGACAATTACGACAGCTTCACCTTCAATCTCTGGCACTTCCTGGGCGAGTTGGGTGCGGAGGCGGAGGTGCGCCGCAACGACAAGGTCTCCGTCGAGGAGGCGCTGGCCTTGCGGCCGCGCGGCATTGTCGTCTCCCCCGGCCCGTGCGACCCGGACCGCGCCGGCATCTGCCTCGACCTGATCCGGCGCGCGCCGGACGACATGCCGATCCTCGGCGTGTGCCTCGGCCACCAGTGCATCGGCCAGGCCTTCGGCGGCCGGGTGGTCCGCGCCGAGGAGCCGATGCACGGCAAGCTGAGCCAGGTGTTCCACAACGGCGCGGGCGTGTTCGCGGGCGCGCCGGACGGCTTCTCCGCCACGCGCTACCACTCGCTCGCGGTCGAGCGGGAGACGCTCCCGGCGGAACTGTCGGTGACGGCCGAAACGGCGGACGGCCTGGTCATGGGCCTCGAACATGTCGCGCGCCCGGTCCACGGCGTGCAGTTCCACCCCGAGAGCATCGCCTCGGAGCACGGCTACCGCGTGCTGGCCAACTTCCTCGCGCTCGCCGGGCTGGAGGCCGCGCCGGCGGCGGCGGTGGACGGCCTGCAGGCGAAGCTGGGCAGGGCCGCGTGACGATGGGCGAGGCGATGGACATGAAGGCGCTGCTCGCCCTGGTCGCCGACGGCGCGAGCCTGGACGAGGCCCAGGCGGAGCGCGCCTTCGACATCATCATGTCGGGCGAGGCGACGCCCTCGCAGATGGGCGCCTTCCTGATGGCGCTCAGGGTGCGGGGCGAGACCGTCGCGGAGATCGTCGGCGCGGCCCGGTCGATGCGGGCCAAGGTCGCGCGCATCCACGCGCCGGCCGACGCGATCGACACGGTGGGCACGGGCGGCGACGGCTCCGGCACCTACAACATCAGCAGCGCCGCCGCCTTCGTCGTCGCGGGGTGCGGCGTTCCCGTCGCCAAGCACGGCAACCGGGCGCTGTCCTCGCGCACCGGGGCGGCCGATGTGCTCGCGCGCCTCGGCGTGAACCTGGACTGCGACATGGCGCTGGTCCAGCGGGCGATCGACGAGGCCGGGGTCTGTTTCCTGATGGCGCCGCGCCACCACGGGGCGATGCGCCATGTGGGCGGGACGCGGGTCGAACTCGGCACGCGGACGATCTTCAACCTGCTGGGGCCGCTGGCCAATCCGGCGCTGGTCTCGCGCCAGCTGGTGGGCGTGTTCGCGGAGCGCTGGGTCGAGCCGGCGGCGCGCGTGCTGAAGGGCCTCGGCTCCGTCTCCGCCTGGGTCGCGCACGGGAGCGACGGCCTGGACGAGATCACCACCACCGGCCCGACGCGCGTCGCGGCGCTCAAGGACGGCGGGATCGAGACCTTCGAGGTCCATCCCGAGGACGCCGGCCTGCCCGTCGCCCGGCCGGAGGACCTGCGCGGCGGCGCGCCGGAGGAAAACGCCGCCGCGCTGGCCGCGCTGCTGGACGGCGCGCCGGGGCCCTACCGCGACATCGTGCTGCTGAACGCGGCGGCGGCGCTGGTCGTCGCCGGCAGGGCCGGCGCGCTCGCCGAGGGCGCCGAAATGGCGGCGGAGTCGATCGACGCCGGGCGCGCGCGGGCCAGGCTCGACGCGCTGGTCGCCGTCACCAACGCCGGCGGCGGAGCCGGGCGATGAGCGGCGTGCTGGCGCGCATCTGCGCGGACAAGCGCGACCACATCGCCCGGCGCAAGCGCGAGCGCCCGCTTTCGGAGGTCGAGGCGGCGGCGCGCGCGGCCCCGGCCCCGCGCGGCTTCGCCCGCGCGCTGGACGCGGCGGCGGAAGGCGGTTACGGCCTGATCGCCGAGATCAAGAAGGCCTCGCCCAGCAAGGGGCTGATCCGGGCCGATTTCGATCCGCCGGCGCTGGCCGCCGCCTATGCCGGCGGCGGCGCGGCCTGCCTTTCGGTGCTGACGGACGAGCCGTATTTCCAGGGCCGCGACGAATACCTCCCCGCCGCGCGGGCGGCCGCCCCCCTGCCCGTCCTGCGCAAGGACTTCATGCTCGACCCCTACCAGGTCGCGGAGGCCCGCGCGCTGGGCGCGGACTGCGTGCTGCTCATCCTGGCCGCGCTGGAGGACGGGCAGGCCGCCGAACTGGAGGCGGCGGCGGCGGAGCGGGGCATGGACACGCTCGCCGAAATCCACGACGAGGCGGAGCTGGAGCGCGCGCTGCGCCTCGACGCGCGGCTGGTGGGGATCAACAACCGCGACCTCCGCACCATGGAGACCGACCTTTCGACGACGGAGCGGCTGGCCCCGCGCGTGCCGCCGGACCGGGCCGCGGTCTGCGAAAGCGGCCTGCGCGTCCCGGCCGACCTCGCCCGCGCGGCGCGGGCCGGGGCGCGGCGCTTCCTGGTCGGCGAGTCGCTGATGCGCGAGGCGGATGTCGCGGCGGCGACGCGGGCGCTGCTGGCCGATCCCCTTCCGGCCGGGGAGGGCCCGGCGCGCGAGGCCGGGGCGAGGGCGGCGGAATGAGCGCGTTTACCCATTTCGACGAGAAGGGCGACGCGGCGATGGTCGATGTCTCGGCCAAGCCCGTCACCGCCCGCACGGCGACCGCCGCCGGCGGCGTGTCGATGGCGCCGGAGACGCTGGCCCTGATCGCCGGCGGCGGCGTGGCGAAGGGCGACGTGCTCTCGGTCGCCCGGCTCGCCGGGATCATGGGCGCGAAGCGGACGCCGGACCTGATCCCGCTCTGCCACCCGCTGTCGCTGTCGTCGGTCAAGGTGGAGCTTTCGCTCGCGCCGGAGCGCGACGCGGTGGACATTACCGCCACCTGCAAGCTCGACGGGCGCACCGGGGTGGAGATGGAGGCGCTCACCGCCGTCGCGGTGGCCGCGCTCACGGTTTACGACATGTGCAAGGCGGCGGACCGGGGAATGCGGATCGAGAACATCCGCCTGGTCCACAAGGCCGGCGGCAAGTCGGGAGAGTGGCGTGGCGCCTGAACCGCTGCTGCCGGTCGAGGAGGCGCTGGCGCGCATCCTGGCGGCGATGCCGCTCATGCCGGGCGAGGAGGTTTCGGTGGACGCCGCGCTGGGCCGCGTGCTGGCGGAGCCGGCCCGGGCGCGGCGCGACCAGCCGCCCTGGGCGGTCTCGGCGATGGACGGCTACGCCGTGCGGGCGGCCGATGTCGCCGCGGTCCCCGCCGCGCTCACGCGGATCGGGAGCGCGCCGGCCGGCCGCGCCTTCGCGGGGACGGTCGGCCCCGGCGAGGCGGTGCGAATCTTCACCGGCGGCCAGGTGCCCGACGGGGCCGACGCCATCGTCGTCCAGGAGGACGCGGACGCCGAGGCGGAGCGCGACGGCGCGCGGATCGAGGTGCGCGAGGGCGCGCCGGCGGGCCGCTACATCCGCCCCGCCGGCCTCGACTTCCGGGCGGGCGAGACCGGCGTTCCGGCCGGCCGCGCGCTGACCGCCCGCGACGTGGGGCTGGCCGCCGCGATGAACCTGCCCTGGCTCGCGGTGCGGCGGCGCCCGCGGGTCGCCATCCTCGCGACGGGCGACGAGATCGCGCGTCCGGGCGAGGAGCTGGGTCCCGGCCGGATCGTCAGCTCGAACGGCTACGCGCTCGCCGCGCTTGTGCGCGCCTGCGGCGGCGAGCCGGTCGCGCTCGGCATCGCGCCGGACACGGTGGAGGGCATCCAGCGGATGGCGCGCGGCGCGCGGGGGGCCGACCTGCTGCTGACCACCGGCGGCGCCTCGGTGGGCGAGCACGACCTGATCCAGGCGGCGCTGGGGCCGGAGGCGCTCGGGCCGGACGGGCTGGAGGTCGATTTCTGGCGCATCGCCATGCGGCCGGGCAAGCCGCTGATCTTCGGGCGGATCGGGGGGACGCCGATGGTCGGCCTGCCGGGCAACCCGGTCTCGACGCTGGTGTGCGGCCTGGTGTTCGTCCGCCCGGCCATCGAGGCGATGCTCGGCCTGGAGCGGCCGGCCGCGCCGAACCCGCGCGCCCGGCTGGCCCGCCCGCTGGCGGCGAACGACCGCCGCCAGGACTACCTGCGCGCGACGCTTTCGACCGACGCGGCGGGCGAGCGCGTCGTCGATCCCTTCGACCGGCAGGACAGTTCCATGCTGGCCCGCCTCGCCCGGGCCGACTGCCTCGTCCCGCGCCCGCCGCGCGACCCCCCGCGCGCGGCCGGGGAGTGGATGGAAACCCTCGCCTTCCCGACCGGACCGGGCGGAATCTAGGCCCGCGCGACCCTTTCGGCGACATCGAGCGCCAGCGCCTATTGGCTCATCCGGTTTGTCAGGTCTCCAAGCAGGGCCACCACCGGCAGGTTGTCCGCGTCCCGATCGCGGAAGCCGCGAAACGCGCCGATCAGGACGAATACGACGATTGTCGCAATCGCGACAATCGGCGCGACGACCGCGGCGATTTGCAGGTTCGCGTCGGCGCTTGCGCGGTCCGGCCAAACCCAATGAAACAGCGATTCGAAGACGAGAAACGCCAAACCCAGGATCACCAGAACAGCCAATCCGACACCAACCCATCTAAGCCAAAAAGTTTGACTTTGTATCCGGCCCGCAAACAAACGATCACGGCTGCTGTCGTCCAATCTTGCCGCTTCGTCGCGTTGCTCCGGCGTATCGACATCCGGTGGTATCGAGTCCATGGAGTTTTTATTTTCCATTGAGATTTTTCCATCTTTCCAATTTACCGACATAATGATCGCGTATGACATCATTGGGAATTTCCGCTCCATGTCCCTTGGTCTTGATTATCCGATCCCACGGCCCGCCCTTGACATGGGTTATGCCGGACAATTGGAAAGGCGTCAAATTTCCATATCTTTTATATGTCTGGATCGTCATGCTTTCGGCATCCTCATCGAGGTCGCTCTCTATCAGGTTCGCGGGTCTCAGGTTGTAAACGCCCTGCGGTCTGAAACCGAAGTAAACGCTCGGCACGACGGGACCGTACCGCCATGCCTCGGCCAGATCGGTGATAAGCGGGCGATCCAGCAGCGCCAATGTCCATCCGTGCGCGATATAGACGAACTTCAGGAGGGTCATGATCGACAGGCCGCGCCCCTCCTGGGCGGCGGCGCGGATAAATTCGTTGGCGACCCGCCGACTGTCGTAGGCCGGTGCGCGGCTATCGGAAACCGTTCGCCGTTCGCCATCGACCATGAACGCCTCCGTGTTCGCCCTACCGCCCCGGAAACCGCAAGCCGCCCGCGCCCGGGAGCGCCATTTTTCGCCGTCGGCGGCGCTTGTCAAGATTTCCAACCGGCCCGCCGCGCCGTGCTATCGTCGCGGCCGCGACAGGATTTCCGGCGAAGACGGAGGCTCACATGGCAAGCGACGGCGCGTCCCGGCTCGAATCCCGCATCCCGGCGCCCCGGCCGGACTGGCTGGCGCTGGTCGAGGAGGAGATCCTCGAACCGGACCTGCCCATCGTCGATCCGCACCACCACCTCTGGGACATGCCGGGGCGGCGCTACCTGCTGGACGAGTTGCTGGAGGACCTGGACAGCGGCCACAACGTCGTCGCCACCGTGTTCCTCGAATGCGCGTCCATGTTCCGCGCCGGCGGGCCGGAGCGCCTGCGCCCGGTGGGCGAGGTCGAGTTCGTCAACGGCGTCGCGGCGATGAGCGCGTCGGGCAAATACGGTTCGACGAAGGTGTGCGCCGGCATCGTCGGCTTCGCCGACCTCACGCTCGGCGGCGCGGCGGAGGAGGTGCTGGCGGCGCTGGTCGCGGCCGGGAACGGGCGCTTCCGCGGCACGCGCTACGGCGCGGGGCACGACCCCAGCCCGGACATCAACAACTCCCACACCGATCCGCCGCCGCACATTTACGCCGACCCGGCGTTCCGCGAGGGGTTCGCGAAACTGGCCGATTTCGACCTGTCCTTCGAGGCGTGGCTGTACCACACGCAGATCGCGGATGTCGCGGGTCTGGCCGACGCCTTCCCGGACCAGCGGATCGTGATGAACCACTTCGCCGGGCCGATGGGGATCGGCCCCTACGCCGGCAGGCGGGACGAGATTTTCCCGCGCTGGCAAGCCGACATGCGCGAACTGGCCAGGCGCGGCAACATGCACGCCAAGCTCGGCGGCCTCGGCATGATCGTCAACGGCTACAAGTTCGAGGAGCGCGCGGCCCCGCCCGGCTCGGCCGAACTCGCCGAGACCTGGCGGCCGTGGTTCGAGACCTGCATCGAGGCGTTCGGGCCGGAGCGCTGCATGTTCGAGAGCAACTTCCCGGTGGACAAGGTCACGTCGAGCTACGCGGTCTACTGGAACGCCTTCAAGCGCATCGCCGCCGGGGCGTCGGCGGACGAGAAGCGGGCGATGTTCCACGACACCGCCGCCCGGTTCTACAAGCTCGACCTGTAGGGCGGCGGCGGACCGGCCGGCGGCGGAAACCGGCGGCGCGGGAGCCGGCGGCGCGGAGGGCGAAAAAACGCGGTTGACGGGGCCTCGGAACCAACATAGAACGGGGCGAATCGGTTGCCCGTTCGTTCATCGCCGCCGGAGGCCGCCATGCTCACCAGGAAACAGCACGAACTGATCGTCTTCATCGACCGGCGCCTGAGGGAGACCGGCGTGTCGCCCTCCTTCGACGAAATGAAGGACGCGCTGGGACTGAAGTCCAAATCCGGCGTCCACCGCCTCGTCACGGCGCTGGAGGAGCGCGGGTTCATCCGCCGCCTGCCGCACCGCGCGCGCGCGCTCGAAGTGCTGAAACTGCCCGAAAGCGCGGCCGCCCCGGCGGGCCGGCGCGGCCGGCCGACCGGCGAGGGGTTCTCGCCCAACGTCATCGCCGGCAACTTCCCCCGGGCCGCCGCGCGGACCGGCGCGGGCGCGGGAGAGGCGGTCTCGCTGCCGCTCTACGGGCGGATCGCCGCCGGCACGCCGATCGAGGCGCTGCGCGACTACGACACCACGGTGGAGGCGCCGGCGGGCCTGCTCGGATCGGGGGACCACTACGCGCTGGAGGTCGAGGGCGATTCGATGGTGGACGCCGGCATCCTCGACGGCGACACGGCGATCGTCCGGCGCTGCGACACGGCCGAGAACGGGGCCATCGTGGTGGCGCTGATCGAGAACAACGAGGCGACGCTGAAACGCCTGCGCCGCCGCGCCCGCGCCGTCGCGCTGGAGCCGGCGAACCCGGCCTACGAGACCCGCATCTTCCGCCCCGACCAGGTGAAGGTGCAGGGCCGGCTGGTGGGGCTGATCCGCAAGTACTGACGCGGGCGGCCCGGCCGGCCCGGGCGCGCGGACCGGGGCGGGCGGGTCAGAGAAGCCCGCGCGGGATGTCCTCGCGCCAGCGCCGGTCGAGGACGACGGCGCCGTCCTCGCGGGCCGCGAGCCGGCGGCGCAGCGTGAAGACACGGGCGTCGCACGTCATTTCGCTTTCGCAATCGACCTGGAGCGACCGGCCGTCCCGGCGCAGTTCGCGCCGCCACTCGACCTCGTGGCGCGCCGAGAGCGGGTCGCCGGGGCGGACGGCATGGCGCTGGACGACGCGGCTCCCGGTCTCCAGCCCGTGCCCGGGATCGCGGAACAGGCCGAAATCGTCCTCCGTCTCGCGGACATGGGCGCCGCCGGCGTCGATCCATTCGGCCGCGCGGTGGAACGGCTCCCGCAACGCCTCGGCGCCGGGGGCGGGGAACGGCCTCGGCGGCGCCGGCGCGGCCGGATCGATTTCGCCCGCCGCCCCGCGTTCGGGCAGGACCAGCCGGCATTCCGCGAGGCGGAGCGTCGCCGCCGCCGTTTCCGGCGCCGGCCAGACCGTCGGCCAGTAGCTCGTCGAGAGGGCGAGGCGCAGGCGATGGCCCGCCCGCAGGCGATGGGCGCACTGGGCGAGCGCGATCCGCGCCCGGCGGACCCGGCCCGGCCGCAACGGCGCCGCCGTCCGCCCGTCGTCCCCGAGCGCGAGGTTGGCGACCCGCCAGGCGATCCGCCGCGACACGCCGTCCGGCGCCACGTCGCAAAGCCGGACGCAGAGCTGCGCCGCCGGCCGGTCGGCGGTGAACGCGATCTCCAGCGCGGCGCGCCCCAGCAGTTCGAGCGGCGCCTCCAGCGGCGGCGTGTCGAACCGGACGGACAATTCGTCGTCCCCGGCCTGGTCGCCCGCGATCTCGCCGCCGACGCGCATTCCGGGGCACCAGCAGCCGGCCGCGCCGCCGACCTCCAGCGGCGTCGAGACCCGGCGTTCGCCCGCGCCCGGCGCCCGCCCGAGCTCCGCGCCGGACGGATACAGGACCAGGTCCGAGACATTCGCCGACGGCCACTCCGCCTCGCCGATCCAGCGGCCGCTCCGGGGCGCGTATTCGGGCGCCGGCGGGTCGTGCTCCTGGACGAAGGCGCGAAGCGCGGGGAGGTCCTCGGCGCCGTTCGGCGCGCCCTTCAGCCAGCGGTCGAACCAGCGCAGGACCTCGCCATGGAAGTCCGCCGGGCCGATCCGCGCGATATGCGGGTATTTGTGCTCCCACGGGCCGATCAGCGCCTTGCACGGCGCGTCGAGATTGGCCGCCAGCGCCGGCGGCGCGTTGACGTAAGGGTCCGCCCAGCCGCCGATCGCCAGCACGGCCGCCCGGATCGCGCTCCAGTCCTCGCCCACCGAACCGCGCGCCCAGTAGCCGTCGCGCAGCGGATGGCGCTGCCACATGGCGGCGAGGAACGGCAGGTTCTCGATCCGCCGGAGCCATTCGGCGCGCCAGTCGTCGCGCAGCGCCGGGTCCGGCGGCTGGGCCAGCCAGGCCGACATCTGCGCGCCCCAGGCGAAATTGTCGGTCAGCAGGCAGCCGTCCATGAAGTGGATGTCGTCGCGGTAGCGGTCCACGCTCGAACAGGCGGTGACGACCGCCTTCAGCGCCGGCGGCCGACGGAAGGCGAGTTGCAGGCCGTTGAAGCCGCCCCAGGAAATGCCGATCGCGCCGACCGCGCCGTCGCACCAGGGCTGCCGCGCGATCCAGGCGATCGCCGCCTCGCCGTCCGCGAGTTCCCGTTCCGAGTACTCGTCGTCGAAATCGCCGTCCGACTCGCCCGTCCCCGCGATGTCCACCCGGACGCAGGCGTAGCCGGCGGCGGCGAAGACGGGATGGGTCGTCGCGTCGCGGGCGGCGGTGCCGTCGCGCTTGCGGTAGGGCAGGTACTCCAGGATCGCCGGCGCCGGGCGGCCGTCCGCCGGGAGCCAGAGCCGCGCCGCCAGCCGCCGCCCGCCGGCGAGCGGGATCGCGAGGTTCTCGACGGTCCGGATTTCCGCCGGCATCGCGCCCTCCCCCGCCCCGCCGGGCCGCGTCGATCAGACCTCGCGGGTCGGCCGGCCGGGGATGTGGGCGTAGAGGGAATCGACGAAACCGCCGTCCACCAGCAGGTTCTGGCCGGTCACGTATTCCGCCTCCGGCGAGACCAGGAAGCCGATGGCGTTGGCGATGTCCTCCGGCTCGCCCACCCGGCCCCAGGGGACCAGGGCCGCGCGCTGCCCGGCGATGCGGTTGTTCTCGTAGACCGCGCGCGTCAGCGGCGTGCGGATCATGCCCGGCGAGACCGTGTTCACGTTGATCCGGTCCGGCGCCCATTCCTGCGCCAGCGTCTGGCACAGCGAGATCAGGGCCGCCTTGCTCGGACTGTAGGCGCCCATGCCGGGATGCGCGCCCATCCCCGACATCGACGCGACCGCCACCAGCGCGCCCTTCGACTCCCTGAGCGCCGGATAGGCCGCCTGGGCGAGCAGCAGCGTGGCCCGCGTGTTCACCGCGAGGATTTTGTCCCACTGCCAGAGTTCGAGGTCGTTCAGCGGCGCGGGAAGGGTGATGCCGGCGTTGCTCACCACCGCGTCGAGGCCGCCGAAGGCCGCGACCGCCTCGGCGACCAGCCGGCCGGGAACCTCCGGATCGGCCAGGTCGCCGGCAAGCGCGACCGCCTCCGCCCCCGCCTCGCGCAACTCCGCGACAAGGGCGCGGACCTCCCCGGTCTCGCGGATTTCGCAGGCGGCGATACGCGCGGTCTCGCCCCGCGCGGCCGCCATTTCGGCGATGCGGCGGCAGGTCGCGCCGCCGATGCCCGGACTGGCGCCCGTCACCAATGCGCGCATGTCGGCTCCTCCCTCCGGTCCCGGCCGGCCGGCCGGGCCGGGCTATTCGGCGGCGGCGGCGTTGCGCTCCGCCCGTTCGCCGTAGGGGTTTTCCGGGATTTCGATCTCGCCGAGCCTGGGCATCACCTCCGCGGCGAACAGTTCCAGGTTGGCGCGGGTCTCCTCGTAGGACAGCACGCCGCCCTGGCCCATGATGATGAGGTGGCCGAAGCCGCCGAGTTCGCGGACGAGGGTCTTTATCTGCTCGAACACCTGGTCCGGCGTGCCGGCGACGACGGTGCGGGCGTCCAGGAACTCCTGGACCGTGGCGCGGGTCGGGTCGATGGTCCTTCCGTCCACGGTCTTGACGGCCGCGACGAACTGCGTCGGCCCCGCCTTCATCGCCATCGCGTTGGCCGCGACGGGGTTGTAGCCCGGCGGGTTCTTGAACGGCTCGGCGACGATGGGCGAGGTGCGGACATAGCCCGCCACCTGGTCGGCCCGGCGGCGCCCCTCCTCCTCGGTGCGGCCGACGCCCATCAGCACGCAATAGGCCAGGCGGTCCGGCGGCGCGGCCCAGCCGAGTTCGGCCGCGCGCTCGCGGTAGCCGTCGAACATGCTCCGCGCGATCCCGCCCGACAGCAGCGCCGCCGCCACGTGCCCGCGCTCGGCGATGGCGCGGCCGCTGCGCGCGCTGAGCGCGGTGATCCAGACCGGCGGGTGCGGCGCCTGCCACGGGCGCGGCCAGATGTTGACCTGGCGGTAGTGGTAGTTCTCGCTCTCCCAGTTGAACGGCCCATCGTGGGTTCCCATCGCCTTCAGGATCAGGTCGTGCGCCTCCCAGAAGCGGTCCATCAGGCGGGCCGGGTTCGTGTTGGCCGGCGCGACCTCGTAGGGCGCGCCCTTGACCAGCCCCATGTCGAGCCGGCCGCGCGAGATCACGTCGATCATCGCCATCTCCTCGGCGACGCGCACCGGGTCCGGCCGGTTGGCGATCGGCGTGCCGAGCAGCAGCAGGCGCGCCCGCTTCGTGATCCGCGCCAGCACCGCGCCGGTGAGCGGCACGGCGGCGTTGGTGCAGGTCAGCGTGCTGTGGTGCTCGTTCAGCATGATGTCGATGCCGAGCTCGTCGCACAGCTGGAACTCGTCGAAATGGCGGTGGTAGATCTCGGCCCCGATCGCGGGGTCGTAGCGCGCGTTGGGCACGGTGACCCGGAAAGTGCCCATCTCGTAGCCGGTGTCCCAGGCCTGCGGATAGGCCATCTCGGAGAAGTGCCAGACCCTCATTTCCCCGTCTCCCCCTGCATTTCGGCCGCGCGCGCGGCGACCAGCGAGGCCAGCGCCTCGGGCCGCTCCAGGCCGGGATAGTGCCCGGCGCCGGGTATCGTCTCGAAGCTCGCGCCGGGAATGGCGGCGGCGTAGCGCCGCCCGTAATCCGGCGTCGTCATGCCGTCCTCCGCGCCCCAGACCAGCGCGGCGGGAACGTCGATCCGGTGGAGCCAGCGGCCCAGTTCCGGGCTGTGCATGTAGGGCTTCCAGCCGAACAGCGCGAAGCTCTCCCGGTTGCGCGCGATGGCGGTGAGTTCGTCGTCGGAAAGCGCCGCCGGGTCGCGGCGCGCGCGGGCCGGGTCGGCGTACAGCGCCGCCGCGGCGTCGGCCTCCGCCATGGCGTGGATGTCGGCGATGTCGCGGTCGAGATGGCCGCCGAACTTGGCGCCGAGCGCGCCCACCAGCACCAGGCCGGCGAGGCGGTCGGTCGCGCGCGCCGCCATCTCCGCCGCCACCCAGCCGCCGAGGCAGGCGCCCGCCAGCACCGCGCCGCGCAGGTCGAGCGCGCGCAGCAGGTCGAGGCCCCAATAGGCGAGGTCGCCGATCCCGTTCCAGGCGCGCGGCAGTTCGGAGGTCTCGAAGCCCGGCAGGGCGGGCGCGACCACGCGGCGGCGCGCGGCCAGCAGGTCCAGGAACCGCTCGTGCCCGGCCAGGCCGAAGCCGCCGTGCAGGAACACGACCGGCGGCCCGTCGCCGCCCTCGCGCAACTCGATCTCCGCGCCCGCGACCGCGACGCGCCGCGTCTCCATGCCCAACGGCTCCCCTCCCCCGGCCGGCCCGGCCGCATATTCCCGCGGCCCGCCCGCCGGGGACAGGGGTTGGGGAAACGATCGGAACCGTGATTCGGGGGTGGGGTTGTGGGCGGACGGGGGCGGGAGCGCGAGGCGAAACCGCTTGCTCCGTCCGCGCGGGCGGCATAGCGTTCGCCGGGAAAGGGAACGATCCCGGGAAGTCCCGCGCGAAAGGTTGTATCGCGAGGACTTCGACGCGGAGGAAGGCCGGAAGACCATGTTGCTGCGCTTCGCCGTCGCCAACCACCTGTCGTTCCGCCGCCGCCAGGAACTTTCCTTCGTGGCGTCGTCGCTCAAGGATTCCGGGGAAGGCCCGATCGACTGCCCGGCCTCGCCGAGCGGCAAATTGTTGCCGGCGGCCGCGATCTACGGGGCCAACGCTTCGGGCAAGACCAATCTCGTCCGCGCGCTGAAAGCGATGCGGGACATGGTCGTCGCTTCCGCCGGCGACGACGCGGCGGGCGGCCGAGTGCTGGAGGCGCCATTCGGGCTGGACTCCTCGGCCATGACGGAACCCTCGACATTCGAGGTCGATCTGTCTCTCGATGGGGTTCGGCTCCATTACGGATTCCAAACCCGGTACGGCAAGTTCGACAGGGAATGGCTGCACGATTTTCCCCGTTCGCGCCGCCGCAAATTGTTCGATCGGACCGGCAACGAATTCAAAGTCGGCAGGGGCTTGAAGGGGATAAATCGATCTATGTTGGGTTCGACAAAATCGAACGTTTTGCTCATGCCTCGCGCGGCATCGAGGGGTCACGAAGCGTTGGGAAAGCTGTGCGATTACTTCAAAAAAATGACCGTAATCGAATACAAGCCGCCATCCAACGATACGATCGTGTGGAACCTTGGAGACGACCATCGCAGATTTCTCGCGCTCGATCTCCTGAAGGACGCCGCGACCGGCGTCCGCGGTTGGGTGGATCGTTCGATACACGACCCGGGAAACGAACAAAGAGAAGGCTTCTATCCGGCGCCTCGGCGCTTGAGCGAGCCGTTTCCGCCCGAAGCCCGCAACGACGACGCCGATCGGGGATACCTGCTCGCGAGCCCCCGACTTGTCCATCGAGGCGCTCCCGGCGAAGGGGGGGGTCTCGATCTCGATTCCGAGAGCGCGGGGACCCGTCGCCTCCTGGAAATCGCGGGGGCGATATACGGGCCGCTCCGGCTCGATGGAACGTTGGTGGCGATCGACGAATTGGACGCCAGCTTGCACACCGCCGCTTGCGAGGCCGTGTTGAAGCGATTCGCCGCGCGCGAGATCAACCGGAAGGGCGCGCAGCTGATCGCGACCGTGCACGACACGAACATCATGAAATCCTCCGCGCTGCGCCGCGACCAGATCTGGTTCGTCGAGAAGGACGAGACCGGGGCCAGCGAACTCTACCCCCTCACCGACTTTCGCACCCGCAGGGGCGACGACATCGAGAAGGGGTATAGCGAGGGCCGTTACGGCGCGTTTCCCGCGCCCTCCTTCCCGATCGAACCCTGAAGCCCGCCGGAACCCTCCGCCATGGCGAGGAACCGCGAATTGCGGCGGCGCGGGCCCAGGCGGGAAACCCCGCCGCGGTTCTTCCTTGTGTGCGAGGGAAGGAACACGGAACCGGGTTATTTCAAGGCCCTCAAGCCCCTTTTCCCGAGGGTTCGCATCGAAATCGAACCGGGCGCCGGAGACCCGTTCGCCATCGCCGGGAAATGCGCGAGGCGCTCGCGCGAGGCGGAGCCGCGCGACCGGGTATGGGCGGTGTTCGACCGCGATACGCATGAGAGATTCGAGGAAGCGCTGGACCTCTGCCGCGAAGGCGGGGTGCGGGTGGCCCGCTCCAATCCGTGTTTCGAGGTCTGGCCGATCTTGCACATTCAAGAGTACGACGCGCCTGGGGACTCGCGCGCCGCGCAGGCGGAATTGGCGCGCCTCCGGCCCGATTACGACAGAAGCCGCGCCAAGACGCTCGACTTCGACGATCTCGTGGAACGGGTCGAAGAGGCCGAAGCGCGCGCGGAAACCGGACTCCGCCGACGCGAGGACGAAGGGGACCCCTGCGGCAATCCCTCCACCACCGTCGGCCATCTGACCCGCGAAATCCGCGCGGCGCACAAGAAGGCGTCGCGCCGCTGACCGGGTCGCCGTAATCCCCCTCCCCGCGCCACTGGCGCCGGCGCTCCCGGCGCGTTACGATCGGCGCGTTTTCGACGCAGCGGACGGAGCCGGCGGATGCCCGAAGCCTCGCTCGCCCATGCGGGCGCGCTTTCCACCCCCTTCGCCTGGCCGGAGGAGGGGGTGACGCGCGTGCCCTACCGGCTGTTCTCGGACCCGGAAATCTACGCGCTGGAGCAGGCGCGCATCTTCCGGGGGCCGGTCTGGCACTTCCTCTGCCTCGAACTGGAGGTCCGCGAGCCGGGCGACTACCGCACCGGCTTCGTCGGCGACACGCCGATAATCGTCACGCGCGGGCGCGACGGGCGGGTCAACGCCATGGTCAACCGCTGCGCCCACAAGGGCGCGCTGGTCTGCCACAAGGAGCGCGGCAACGCGAAGGCGCTGTCCTGCGTCTACCACTCATGGACCTACGACCTGGAGGGCCGGCTGATGGGCCTCGCCTTCCGCGACGGGCTGCGCGGCAAGGGCGGGATGCCGGCGGATTTCCGCGCCGCCGACCACCGCCTGCAGCCGCTGCGCGTCGAGACCTTCGCCGGCATGGTGTTCGGCACCTTCTCGGACGAGACGCCGGACGTGGAGACCTTCTTCGGCCCGTCGATGTGCGCGATCCTGCGGCGCAACTTCTCCCGCCCGGTCCGGCTGCTCGGCTTCCACAGCCAGACGATCCGCAACAACTGGAAGCTCTACGCCGAGAACGTGCGCGACTCCTACCACGCCACGCTGCTGCACACCTTCTACACGACCTTCAAGATCAACCGGCTCGACATGGACGGCGGCATCCGCATTACCGACGCGGAGAAGCCGTGGCACCACATCTCCTTCGCCAAGCGGGCGACGCTGGACGCGGCGGCCGAGTACAAGGCGGCGGAGGTGCATTCCGCCAGCTACGACACGCGCCTCGAAGGCCCCGAACTGCTGGACGCCTGGGAGGAGTTCGACGACGGGATCACCCACTGCATCCAGGCGCTGTTCCCGACGCTGGCGGTCCAGTTCACGCTGAACTCGCTGGCGGTGCGCTGGTTCACGCCGCGCGGCCTCGACCGGACGGAGCTGTTCTGGATGTATCTCGGCTACGAGGACGACGCCGAGGCGGAGCGGCGGATGCGCGTCATGCAGGCCAACCTGACCGGCGCCGCCGGGCTGGTCAGCCTGGAGGACGGCTGCATCAACGAGTTCGTCCAGCGCGGCACGCGCGGCGGCGCGGACGCGGCGGCGTTCATGGAGATGGGCGGCAAGACCGTCGAGTCGAGCGAGGGCTCGCGCGCCACCGAGGTCGCGATCCGCGGCTTCTGGCGCGGCTACCGGGAGATCATGGGCCTTGCCTGAGACCCCGGTCCCGGCCGCCGTCCCGGCCGCGGGCGCCCCGGAAACGGGCGCGGCTCCCGGCGCGCCCCTGCGCGACCCGGAGCTGCGCGCGCGGATCGAGGACTTCCTCGCCGACTGCGCGCACGCCATCGACGACGACCGGCTGGAGGAGTGGCCGGGCTTCTTCGCGCCGGACGCGCTCTACCGGATCACGACGCGGGAGAGCGAGGCGGCGGGCCTGCCCATCGGGATCATGCATTGCGAGGGGCGCGGCATGTTGGCGGACCGGGTGCGCGCGCTGCGCGTCGCCAATGTGTTCGAGCCGCACACCTATTGCCACCTGCTGGGCGCGCCCCGGCTCGCGCGCGCCGGGCCGGGGCTGGCCTCGGCGCGGACCAATTTCGCGGTCGTGCGCACCATGCAGGACGGCGGGATGGCGCTGTTCGCGGCCGGCAAGTACCTCGACGAGATCGAAACGGGCGGCGAGCGTCTCCTGCTGCGTTCCCGCCTGGTCGTGCTGGAGTCGCGCCGGGTCGATGTGCTGCTCGTGATCCCGCTATAGCGCCGAATCCGGGGCGTCCCCCGGCCCGTATGTTTCCCTGGCGAGCGCCTCCGCCTCGGCGCGGGTCGGCGCGCCGGCGCGGCCGCCGAAACGGGCGCATTTGAGCGCGGCGGCGGCGCAGGCGAGGCGGGCGGCGGCGGCGACGCTCCGCCCCTCGACGATGGCGACCGCGAAGGCGCCGTGGAACACGTCGCCGGCCGCCAGCGTGTCCACCGCCTCGACCGGCGGCGGGGCCAGGAGCCGCGCCGGGCCGCCCCCGGACCAGGCGAAGCCGCGCTCGCCGAGCGTCACGCCCCAGACGCCGCCGTGGCGCCGCGCCAGTTCCGGGAGCGCGCGCCCGGGCTCCGCGCCGCCGGTCAGGATGCCGAAGCCCGGCTCGGAGAAGATCGCGTGCGTCGCCAGCGGCGCCAGTTCGGCCAGCGTCTCGCGGGACGCGACATCGCCGTCGAACACGCGGACCAGGCCGCGCGCGCGGGCCGCCTCCAGCACGCGCCGCGACCCCTCGGCCCAGCGCGAATCGGCGAGCACGCCGTCCATCCGGTCCAGTTCGCCGAGCGGCAGCCAGCCGGGATCGGCGTCGAGGGCGGGATCGAACCAGGGCGCGACCAGCCGCCGGCCGGCGCCGTCCACGATGACGGCCGCGATGCTGGAGCGCGAGCCGGGCGGGCGGCGGACGAAGCGCGTGTCGACGCCGGCGTCCGCGAGGTCGGCGACGAAAAAGTCGCCGATCCGGTCCGCGCCCATCCGCCCCCAGACCTGCACCTCGGCCCCCATCGCGGCGGCGGCGCAGGCCGCCGACACCGCCATGCCGGCGCCGAGCGCGACCCCCTTCTCGGCCATGACCTTGGCGTCGAAGGACGGGACCCCGTCCACCTTGAGGACGATATCGACGGTGCAGGCGCCGAGGCTGACAAGGCGTTTCGGCCGCGCCCGCCCGGTCGGGTCTCCGTTCATCCCGGCCGCTCCCGCGCGAGGCGCCGGCACCTCCGGCGCGCCCGGACGATGCACGCCGCGCCGGCCGGCGGCAAGCGGCGAGCGGGGCGGGCGCGATACCGCGGGCGGGGGAATCGCTCTATAGTGCGCGCCGTCCGCCCCTTCCGCCGCGCCGGCCGCCCATGCGCACGCTGCTCCACCTGCCGATCGACCCGTTCTCGCGGAAAGTCCGCGTCCTGCTGGCGGAGAAGCGGCTTCCGGCCGAACTCAAGGTCGAGCCGACATGGGAGCGCCGGCCGGAGTTCCTCGCCCTCAACCCCGCCGGCACGGTGCCGGTCCTGCTGGAGCCGGACGGCGCGGTCGTCGCCCCCTCGCAGGCCATCGCCGAATACCTGGAGGAGGTCGAGCCGGACCCGGCGCTGCTGCCCGGCGGCGCCGCCGCGCGGGCCGAGGTCCGGCGGCTGTGCGCCTGGTTCGACCAGAAGCTCCACCGCGAGGTGACCGACAACCTGTTCGGCGAGAAGCTGATGAAGCATTTCCTCGGCCTCGGCGAGCCGAGCAGCGACGCGATCCGGGCCGGCTACGCCAACATGGACACGCACCTCTCCTATATCGGCCATCTCGCCGACCGGCGGACCTGGCTGGCGGGCGACGAGTTCTCGCTGGCCGACATCGCGGCGGCGGCGCAACTGTCCAGCCTCGACTACCTCGGCGACGTGCCGTGGGAGGACTACCAGGAGGCCAAGCACTGGTACGCCCGCGTCAAGTCCCGGCCGAGCTTCCGGCCCCTGCTGTCGGACCATGTCCCGGGGATGCGGCCGCCGGCGCATTACGCCGACCTCGACTTCTGACCGGCGCCGATGGCCGGGCGCGAACCCTCGGCGTTCCCGCGGCTGGCCGGGTTCTACGCCGCCTATTTCCTCGCCGTCGGCGTGTACATGCCGTACTGGCCGCTGTGGCTCGATTCGCGCGGCCTGTCGCCGGAGGAGATCGGCTGGGTGCTGGCCGGCGCGTTCTGGATCAAGGTCGCGGCCCAGCCCGCCGTCGCGCGCATCGCCGACCGGGGCGGGCGCACGCGGCGGCTGACGGCGGCGCTGGCGGCGGCCTCGGCCTGCGCCTTCGCCGTGCTGTCGGGGGCGGAGGGGTTCTGGGCCGTCGCGGTCCTCGCCGCCGTCGCGGCGGCCTGCCACCAGCCGGTCCTGCCGGTGATGGAGAGCGTGGCGCTGCGCCGGGCGGCGGCGGACGGGCTGGATTACGGGCGCGTCCGGCTCTGGGGGTCGGTCGCGTTCATCGCCGCCACCGCCGGCGCCGGGCGCTGGCTGGACGGGCGGGACGCCGGCGGCCTGGTCTGGATCGTGGCCGGCGCGATGGCGCTGGTCGCGCTTTCCTGCGCGCTCGCGCCGGAACGGCCGCGCGGGGCGGAGCCGCCGGGCGCGCGGCGCGGCGCCGGCGCGGCGACGGGCGGAGCGAGGGGACGCCCCGCCATCGCGCGCGTGTTCACGCCGGCCTTCGTCGCGCTGCTGGCCGCCGCCGGGGCGATCCACGCCAGCCATTCGGTGCTGTACGGGTTCGGCTCGCTGCACTGGCGCGCCATCGGGATCGGCGAGACGGCGATCGGCGCGTTCTGGGCCGTCGGCGTGGCGGCGGAGATCGCGCTGTTCGCGGTGGCCGGCCGCGCCCGGCTCGGCGCCGGGCGGCTGCTGGCGCTGGCGGCGGTCGCGGCCACGATCCGCTGGCCGCTGCTGGCGGTCGCCGAGAGCGTTCCGCTGGTGCTGGCGGCGCAGCTGCTGCACGGCCTCAGCTTCGGGGCGGCGCATCTGGGCGCGATGGCGGTGCTGTCGCGCGCGGTCCCGCCGGAGCTTTCGGCGACCGGCCAGGGCGTGTTCTACGCGCTGGTGGGCGGCGTGCTGTCGGGCTGCGCGATGCCGCTGGCCGGGCGGCTGTTCGGCGCGCTGGGGGCGGACGCCTTCTGGGTCATGGCCGCGATCGCCGCGGCCGCGCTGGTTCCGGCGCTGTGGCTCGACCGCCGGGCGGCCTGACGGCGCCCCGCCCCGCCGTCAGCTTTCGTCGCGCTCGGCCCAGCCGGCGAAAATCCGCTCCAGCACCACGACGACGTAGAACAGCAGGATGCCGAGCAGCGCCAGCGCGATCAGCACCGCGAACATCAGCGGGTAGTCGGCGCTGATCTTGCCGCTGTCGAACAGGTGGCCCAGCCCCTTGCCGTGCGGCTCGACGATCTCCATCAGGTTGGTCCCGATGAAGGCCAGCGTCACCGCCACCTTCAGCGCGCCGAAGAACTCCGGCAGCGTCTTCGGCAGGGCGATCTTCCAGAAAATGGTGAACCGGCTCGCGCCCAGCGAGCGCAGGATGTCGCGGTATTCCGGCTCCAGCGTGGACAGGCCGATCGAGATCGACACCGCGATCGGGAAGAAGGAGATCATGAACGCGATCAGCACCGTGTTCATGTCGTGCGCGCCGACGAAGATCAGCGCGATCACGGGGACCACGGTCGCCTTGGGGATGGCGTTGAAGCCGACCAGCAGCGGGTACAGCCCCTCGCGGACCGTGCGCGAGAAGCCCATCGCCATGCCGATCGCCACGCCCGCCGCGACGGACAGCAGCAGGCCGGCCACCGTGCGCCACAGCGTGTCCCAGCCGTATTCGAGGAACAGGAAGCGGAACTTCCAGAAGGCCGGCCCCAGGTCCGAGGGCGAGGCCATCTTGTAGTCCGGCCAGTCGTTGACCCAGACCAGCAGCTCCCACAGCGCCGCGAAGATCGCCAGCGCGGCGGCGGGCGCGGCGGCGCGGCGCAGCGCCCTCACGCCGCGCCCTCCCCGGCCCGCGGCCCCGCGCCGGCCCCCGCGCCCGGCGCGCCGGCGAAGCCGATATGCCGCCGCAACTCCGCCTGCAACTCGCTCGCCGCCGGGCCGTACAGGTCGTCGAGCGCGCGGTCCGGGCCGAGCGGCACCTCCATCGTCGCCAGCGTCCGCGCCGGCCGGTTGGACAGCACCGCCACCCGGTCCGCCAGGAACACCGACTCGCGCAGGTCGTGCGTGATCAGCAGGCAGGTGAACCGCTCCTCGCGGCGCAGTTCGCGCATGGTCCGCCAGAGGTCCTCGCGGGTAAAGGCGTCCAGCGCGCCGAACGGCTCGTCCAGGATCAGCACCTCCGGCCGCGTCACCAGGGCGCGGCACAGCGAGGCGCGCTGGCGCATCCCGCCGGAAAGCTCCGACGGCCGCCGGTCCTCGAAATCGGCCAGCCCGACCAGCGAGAGCAGCGCGCGGGCGCGGTCCCGCCGCTCGGCGCGCGAGAGGTCGTTCGGCACGATCTCCAGCGGCAGCAGCACATTGGCCAGGATGGTGCGCCATTCCAGCAGCACCGGGTTCTGGAACGCCATGCCGACGGTCGGGCGCGGCGAGCGCACCGGCTCGCCGCCCAGCATCACCTCGCCCGAATCGGGCAGGATCAGGCCGGCGATCAGCCGGGTGAGCGTGGACTTGCCGCAGCCGGACGGGCCGACGACGGCGGTGAAGCTCTCCTCCGCGCAGGCGAGGTCGAACCTGTCCAGCACCGCGAGCGGCCCCGCCTCGCCCGGATAGGCGAAGGAGACCGCCCGCAACTCGATCCTCGGCTCCGGCGCGGCCGCGCCCGCCATCGGCCCGCGCCCGCCGCGCCGGCGCCGCTCCCGGCCCGGCTATTTCAGCATCAGGCTGCCGTCGCCGGGCAGGAACTCGGCGGTGAAATAGGCCGCCGGGTCCAGCGGGCCGGCGAGGCCGAAATTGGTCTCCAGCTGCGCCAGCGCGCTGGCGAACCGGGCCGCGTCGACATTGCCGATCCCGTTCTCGGCCACGTAGTCGGTCAGCACGTTGCCGTCGATGGAGAGCTGGAGGCGCCGCGTCTCCAGCGCGATGTCGGCGGCCGGGTTGCGCATGGCCATCGCCTTCACGCCGCCTTCGGGATCGGCGATCGCGTCGCGCCAGCCCCGCGCGATCGCGCGGACGAAGCCGGTCACCTCGCCGCCATGCGCGGCCGCGAAGTCGGTGTTGACGATGATCGCGTTGCCGTAGAGCGCGAGGCCGTGGTCCGCCATCAGGATGACCTGGATGTCGTCCTCCGGCACGCCGAGCCGCACCAGGTTGAGGAAGCTGGAGAAGGAGTAGCCGGTGATCGCGTCCACCTTGCCCTCGGCCAGCATCGGCTCGCGGGTCGGGAAGCCGACCGGCTCCACCGTCACCATGGACGTGTCGATCCCGTTGGCCTCGGCGAAGGCGGGGAACTGCGCCCAGGCGCCGTCGGGCGGCGGCGCGCCGAGGATGCGCCCCTCCAGGTCCTTCGGCGCGGAAACGCCTTGCGAGGCGCGGCCGACCACCGCGAAGGGCGGCTTGTCGTACACCATCATCACGGCGATCACCGGCGCGTCCGGGTTCTTGTCCTTGAAGCGCACCAGGCTGTTGATGTCGGCGAAGCCGAAGGGGAAGGCGCCGGTGGCGACCTTGGGGATGGCGTCGAGCGACCCCTTGCCGGCGGAAATCTCCACCTCCAGGCCCTCGGCCGCGAAATGGCCGTTGTCGATGGCGAGGAAATAGGGGGCGCTCGGCCCCTCGAACTTCCAGTCGAGCGCGAACGGCGTCTTCCCGTCCGCGACGGCGGCGCCGGCGGCCGCGACGGCGAGGCCGGCTCCGAGCAAGAGCGACTTGATCATGGTTTCCATCTCCCTTCGTTCCGGTCCGGGCGCGCCCGCCCGGCTGGCGCGGCCCCGTCCGGGACGGGATCGCGCAAGTCGCCGGGATCGCCGGAGGAGGCGGCGTTCCGGCGGGCCGGCGCGCGCGGGGGCGCCGCGCCGGGCCGCGAATTCAGGCTACATCCGGGCGCCGGCGCCCGGCAACCGCATTCGCGGCGGCGCCGGCGATTCCCGGCGCGGCGCTATCCCCGGTCGAGCGCGGCCCGGCCGGCGCGCTCGCGCGCGATCACCAGCTTCTGGACCTGCGCCGTGCCGTCGCCGATCTGCAGGCCGAGGATGTCGCGCAGGCGCTGCTGGTGGGCGAGGTCGCGGGAATAGCCGGCGTGGCCCTGCGTCAGCAGGCAGCGGTGCACCGCGTCGAAGGCCACCTTCGGCGCCCACCACTTCACCATCGCCGCCTCGGCGGTGTGGGGCAGGCCGCGGTCGCGCAGCCACAGCGTCTTGTAGCAGAGCAGGCGCGCCGCCTCGACCAGCGTCTCCGACTCGGCCAGCGGGAAGGTGACGCCCTGGTAGGCCGCGATCGGCTTGCCGAAGGCCCGGCGCTCGCCCGTGTGCGCCCACGCCTCCTCCAGCGAGGCGGCCGCCGGCGCGAGGCATTGCAGGCCGATCAGGGCCCGGGAGTAGTCGAACCCGCCCATCACCTGGCGGAACCCGGCCCCCTCCTCGCCCACCCGGCGCGCGTCCTCGACCCGCACATCGTCGAAGAACAGCGAGCCGCGGCCGACGGCGCGGGAGCCGAGGTCGTCGAAGGCGTTCCGCGAGAGGCCCGGCGCCTCGCACGGGACCAGGAAGGCGGTGATGCCGCGGGCGCGCTCCTCCGCCGTCCCGGTGCGGGCGAAGACCAGAACCTCGTCCGCCCGGTCGGCCAGCGAGATCGAGGTCTTCTCCCCGTTCAGCACGTAGCCGTCGTTGGTGCGGCGCGCGCGCAGGCCCAGGCTGGCGGCGTCCGACCCGCCGCCCGGCTCGGTCAGCGCGAGCGCCAGCAGCGTCTCGCCGGACCGGGCGCGGGGCAGCACCTCGCGGGCCAGTTCCGGCGCGGCGTGCTCGGCCAGGATGGCCCCGACGAGGCCGGCGAGCAGCGGCACATAGGCGATGTTCATGTCGGCGTGGCTCACCGCCTCGATCGCCAGGCCGGCGGTCACGCCGTCCACGCCGTCGCCGCCGAACGCCTCCGGCAGTTCCGGCGCGATCAGGCCGAGCGCGCCCATCTCGCGCACCAGGGCGCGGTCGAGTTCGCCCGTGGCGTCCCCCGCCATGTAGGCCGGCGCCAGCCTGTCGGCCGCGAACCGCCGCGCGGTGTCGCGCACCGCCTCCTGCTCTTCCGTAAACGCAAAATCCATCGCCCGCTCCCCCGCCGGTGTCGCGCCGGACTCTACGCGCGAAGCGGGGGGCGCGGGAAGGGGCGGGCGCGGGGGCTACCCCTCGCCCTCGCCGGCCAGCAGGTCGCGCAGTTCGTACAGCGCCTCCAGCGCCTCGCGGGGGGCCATGGCGTCCGGCTCCAGTTCCGCCAGACGGGCGGCCGCCCGGGCCGGCCCCGGATCCGGGGCGGGCGCGGCCCGGGGCGGCCGGGACGGCGGCGCGGCGCCGAACAGCGGCAGGTCGTCGGCGAGCCGGCCGGCGGCGCCGGTCTTCCCGCCCGCCTCCAGCCGCGCCAGCACCTCCCCGGCCCGCGCCACCACCGCCGGCGGCAGGCCGGCCAGCCGGGCCACGTGGACGCCGTAGGAGCGGTCCGCCGCGCCCGGCGCGATCTCGTGCAGGAAGACGATCCCGTCCTTCCATTCGCGCACCCGCGCGGCGCGGCAGGCGAGCGCCGGCAGCGTGTCCGACAGCGCCGTCAGTTCGTGGTAGTGCGTCGCGAACAGCGTCCGGCAGCGGTTCGCCTCGTGCAGGTGCTCCAGCGTCGCCCAGGCGATGGACAACCCGTCGAAGGTCGCGGTGCCGCGGCCGATCTCGTCCAGGATCACCAGCGAGCGCCCGGTCGCCTGGTTCAGGATCGCCGCCGTCTCCACCATCTCGACCATGAAGGTGGAGCGCCCGCGCGCCAGGTCGTCGGCGGCGCCGACCCGGCTGAACAGCCGGTCCACCGCGCCGATCCGCGCCGCCTCGGCCGGGACGTAGGACCCGATCTGCGCCAGCAGCGCGATCAGCGCGTTCTGGCGCAGGAAGGTGGACTTGCCCGCCATGTTCGGCCCGGTGACGAGCCACAGCCGGCGCTCCGGCGCGAGGTCGCAGTCGTTGGCGACGAAGGCGGCCCCGTCCTCCGCCAGCGCCTCCACCACCGGGTGGCGGCCGCCCTCGATCTCGAACGCCAGGCTGTCGTCCACGACGGGGCGCGCGTAGCGCCGCTCGACCGCCAGTTCCGCCAGCGCCGCCGCGACGTCGAGCCGGGCCATGGCGCTGGCCGCGCGGCCGATCGCGCCCGCCTCCTCCAGCACGGCCGCCGCCAGTTCCGCGAACAGCGCCAGTTCGAGCGCCAGCGCCTTGTCGGCGGCCTGGGAAAGGTCGCGCTCCAGTTCGCCCAGCTCCACCGTCGTGAAGCGCACCGCGCTGGCCATGGTCTGGCGGTGGATGAAGCCCTCGGCCGCCATCGCCTTGTCGGCGTGGACCGAAGTGGTCTCGACGAAATACCCCAGCACGTTGTTGTGCCTGATCTTGAGCGACGGGATGCCCGTCCGCTCGGCGTAGCGGCGCTGCAGGGCGGCGATCAGCCGCCGGCTTTCGTCGCGCAGGGCGCGCTGGCGGTCCAGTTCCGGCGAATGGCCGGCGCGCGCGAAACCGCCGTCGCGGGCCAGCGGCCCCGGCGCGTCGACCAGCGCGCGGGCGAGCAGGTCGACCAGCGGCCCGTGGTAGCCGAGGTCGTCCCGGATTTCGCGCACGCCTTCGGGCGGGCCGGCGATGGCGGCGCCGTCGAGGGCCAGCCGGTCGCGCAGCCCCCCGGTCAGGCCCAGCCCGTCGCGGACCGCCGCCAGGTCGCGCGGGCCGCCGCGCTCCAGCGACAGGCGGGAGAGCGCGCGTTCGAGGTCCGGCGCGCGGCGCAGGGCAGCGCGGATGTCGGCGCGCAGCGGCTCGTCCCCGACGAAATGCGCCGCCTCGTCGAGCCTGCCCGCGATCGCCGCCGGATCGGTCAGCGGCGCGGCGAGGCGGCTCGCCAGCAGCCGCGCCCCGGCGCCCGTGACCGTCCGGTCGATCGTGTCCAGCAGGCTGCCGCGGCGCTCGCCCGACAGCGTCCGGGTCAGCTCCAGGTTGGCGCGGGTCGCGGCGTCGATCTCGACCGCGCCGCCGGCCGTCCAGCGCCGGGGCGGCGAGAGGCGGGGCAGCCGGCCCTTCTGCGTCAGCTCCAGGTAGTCGACCAGCGCCCCGGCGGCGGCCAGTTCGGCGCGCGAGAAGCCGCCGAACCCCTCCAGCGCGGCGACGCCGAACAGCGCGCGCAGGCGCCGCGCGCCGTTGGCGCTGTCGAACCGGCCGGGCGGCAGCGGCGCCAGGACCGGCCGCCAGTCTTCCAGCGCGCCGGCCGCCCGCGCGCCGGCCGGGCGGCCGGCGTCGAGCAGCCGTTCGGGAAGCAGCAGTTCGCTGGGCGCGACCCGGGCCAGCGCCGCGCCGAGGCCGCCGGAATCGCAGGGCTGGGCGTGCAGCGCGCCGGTGGACACATCCGCCCAGGCGAGGCCGAATTCGCCCCGGGCCTCGGCCAGCGCGGCGAGGTAGTTGTGGCCGGCGGGGTCGAGCAGCGCCTCCTCGACCAGCGTGCCCGGCGTGACGACGCGCGTGACGGCGCGCCGGACCACCGACTTGCCGCCGCGCCTGCGCGCCTCGGCCGGGTCCTCCACCTGGTCGCAGATGGCGACCCGGAACCCCTTGCGAATCAGCCGCGCGAGATAGGCGTCGGCGGCGTGGAAGGGAACGCCGCACATCGGGATGTCGTCGCCCGCGTGGCGGCCCCTCCTCGTCAGCGCGATGTCGAGCGCGGCGGCGGCCCGGACCGCGTCGTCGAAGAACAACTCGTAGAAGTCGCCCATGCGGTAGAACAGCAGCGAGCCGGGATGCGCGCGCTTGACCTCGAAATACTGCGCCAGCATCGGCGTGAGGGCGCCGGCGCCGGGCGGCGGGGGAGCGGGGTTCTCGGTCAACTGGCCGCCGTCTTCGTCCTCGGTTCGCGCGAAAGCGCCGGGACCGTAGCACGCGCGGGCGCGCCGGCGCCATCGCCCCGGCGCGCCCCGACGGCGTTCCGGCGCCGCCGCTTCCCCCGCCCGGCGCGAGCGGCTAGCATGGGGGAAACGGCCCCGGCCGGCGGGCGCCGGGGCCGGCGACAGGGGGAGGCCGGCTCTCATGGACGACGCCAGGCGGATCACCGACCGGGAGGCGCTGGAGTTCCACGCCCGCGGCCGGCCCGGAAAGCTCGAAGTCGCGCCCACCAAGCCGCTGACGACGCAGCGGGACCTGACGCTGGCCTATTCCCCCGGCGTCGCCGTCCCCTGCCTGGAGATCGAGAAGGATCCCGCCGTCGCCTACGACTACACGGCCAAGGGCAACACCGTCGCGGTGATCTCGAACGGCACGGCCGTCCTCGGCCTCGGCGACATCGGCGCGCTGGCCGCCAAGCCGGTCATGGAGGGCAAGGCCGTCCTGTTCAAGAAGTTCGCCGACGTGGACGGGATCGACCTCGAAATCGACACGCCGGACGTGGACGAGTTCGTGAACTGCGTCCGCTACCTCGGCAAGAGCTTCGGCGGCATCAACCTGGAGGACATCAAGGCGCCGGAATGTTTCGTCATCGAGGAGCGCCTGAAGGAGCTGCTCGACATCCCGGTGTTCCACGACGACCAGCACGGCACGGCGATCATCTCGGCCGCCGGCCTGGTCAACGCGCTGCACCTGACCGGGCGCGACCTCGCGACGACGAAGCTCGTGGTCAACGGCGCCGGCGCGGCGTCGATCGCCGGCGTCGACCTGCTGAAGGCCATGGGGATGCCGGGCGCGAACATCGTCATCTGCGATTCGCGCGGCGTCGTCTATCGCGGCCGGGAAGCCGGCATGAACCAGTGGAAATCGGCCCACGCGGCCGAAACGACGGCGCGCAAGCTGGAGGAGGCGGTCGCCGGGGCGGACGTGCTGTTCGGCCTGTCGGTCAAGGACGCCTTTTCGGCCGACATGATCCGCTCCATGGCCAGGGACCCGATCGTCTTCGCCATGGCCAACCCGGACCCGGAGATCACGCCGGAGGAGGTGGCGCGAATCCGCCCGGACGCGATCATGGCGACGGGGCGGTCGGACTATCCGAACCAGGTCAACAATGTGCTCGGCTTCCCCTACATCTTCCGGGGCGCGCTGGATGTGCGGGCGGTCGAGATCAACGACGCGATGAAGATCGCCGCCGCCCGCGCGCTGGCCGAACTGGCGCGGCTCGATGTGCCGGACGAGGTGAACGCGGCCTACGGGCGGCCGCTGCAGTTCGGCAAGGACTACATCATCCCCGCGCCCTTCGACCCCAGGCTGATCGCGAAAATCTCCGCCGCCGTCGCGCGCGCGGCCATGGAGTCCGGCGTGGCCAAGCGCCCCATCGAGGATTTCGAGGCCTACGAGGCCGAGCTTTCGGCCCGCCTCAACCCCACCGCCAACGCGCTCGCCGGCATCTACGCGCAGGTGCGCCGGTCGCCCAAGCGCGTCGTCTTCGCCGAGGGGGAGGAGGAGCGGGCGATCCGCGCCGCGCTCGCCTTCCGCGCCGGCGGCTACGGCGAGCCGGTGGTGATCGGCCGCGAGGAGCGGGTGCGCGAGACCATGGCGCGGCTCGGCGTCCCCGGGACCGAGACGCTGGAAATCCACAACGCGCGCCTGTCGGAGCACAACGCCGCCTATACCGAGCGCCTCTACCGCCGCCTGCAGCGCTCCGGCCACCTCGCCCGCGATGTGCAGCGCATGGTGAACCAGGACCGCAATGTCTTCGCCGCCTGCATGGTGCTGCACGGCCACGCCGACGCGATGGTGACCGGGCTGACGCGCAGCTTCGGCGTCAACCACGAATACATCACCCGCGTGCTCGGCCCGAAACCGGGCCAGCGGCCGATGACCTGCAGCGTGGTGATCGACCGGGCGCGCACGCTTTTCATCGCCGACACCAATATCAACGAACTGCCCGACCCCGAGGCGCTCGCCGACATCGCGGTCCAGACGGCCGAGCGCGCGCGCGCCTTCGGCCATGTGCCGCGGGTGGCGCTGCTCTCCTTCTCCAATTTCGGCTATCCGGACCGCGAGCACATGCGCCGCATCCGCGCCGGCGTGCGGGCGCTGGACGAGCGCGAGGTCGATTTCGAGTACGACGGCGAGATGAACGTGGATGTGGCGCTCGACATGTCGCTTCGGCCCAACTACCCGTTCTGCCGCCTGTCGGGGCCGGCCAATGTGCTGATCATGCCGGCGCTGCATTCCGCCAACATCAGCTACAAGCTGCTGCGGGCCGTCGGCGGCGGGACCGTCGTCGGCCCGATGCTGATCGGGCTGGAGAAGCCGGTGCAGATCGTCCAGATGAACGCGACGGTGAGCGACCTGGTGCAGGCCGCCGCCATCGCCGCCCACGACGCGGCCCGGGCGGACGGCTAGCCCCCGGGGCGGGCGCGGCCCGCCTCGGCCGCCGGGGGCGCGCCCCGATGGCGGCGGGCCGCGATCCCGAGGGCGCCCCGCCGCAGCGATGGGCGGCGGCGCGCGCCGGCCTCGCGCTTTCGATCCCGGCGGCGCTGGCGCTCGCGGCGGCGTGGGCGGCGGGCGCCGTCGCGCCGGGCGTCGCGGCGGCCGTCTGGCTGGCCTCGGCCGCCGGGGCGGCGCTGCTGGCGCGCCGGCACTACGCGGCGCTGGCGGCGGTCGGCCGGTTCCTCGCGGCGCGCGCCGGGCCGGACGCGCCTCCCCCGCCGGCGCCGGACGCGCGGCGGCTCGCCGAACTGTCGGACGGCGGCGGGGAGGTCGGCGCGCTCGCCGGCGCGGCGATCCAGGGCGACAGGCGGTGGGAGCGCCGGCTGGACGAAAGCGGGGCGGCGGCCGAAGGCGCCGCGCGCCTCGTCGAGAGCCTGCCCGGCCCGCTGCTGCTCGTGGACCGGGCGGAGCGCATAACGCTGGCCAACGCCGCCGCGCGGGAGGCCTTCGGCGCGCGCGTGTCCGGCGGCGGCCTGCAGACCGCCATCCGCGATCCCGGCCTGAACGCGGCGGCGCGCGCCGCGCTCGCCGGCGAGGGCGGCCGGGAGGTCGAGATCGTCGGCCCCGAACCGCCGGGGCGCGTCTACGTCGCGCGGGTCGCGCCGGTCGCGGGGCCGGACGGGACCGCCTGCCTGGTGGCCTTCTCCGACATCACCGAGGCGCGCCGGGCGGAGAACATGCGCTCCGAATTCGTCGCCAATGTCAGCCACGAGTTGCGCACGCCGCTGACCACGCTGCACGGCTTCGTCGAAACCCTTCGGGGGCCGGCCCGCGACGACGCCGAGGCGCGCGGCCGCTTCCTCGAAGTCATGGCCGGGCAGACGGAGCGGATGACGCGGCTGGTGAGCGACCTGCTCTCGCTCTCGCGAATCGAGGCGCGCGAGCACCATCCGCCGACCGACCGGGTGGACATCGCCGGCGTCCTCTCCCGCGCCGCCGCCGCCGCCGGGGTCGAGGCGCGGCGCAAGGGGATGCGGATCGCGCTCGACCTCGCCGACGGCCTCCCGCCCGTGGCGGGCGACGCCGACGACCTCGCCCAGGTGGCGCAGAACCTGATCGACAACGCGGTGAAATACGGCCGCGACGGCACGGAGGCGCGGGTCGAGGCGCGGCTGGACGGGGCGCCGCCCGCCTCCTGGCCCGGCCCGCCCGGGCCGGCCGTCGCCATCGCCGTCGCCGACCGGGGCGAGGGGATCGAGCGCGAGCACATCCCCCGCCTCACCGAGCGGTTCTACCGGGTGGACACCGCGCGTTCGCGCGCGCTCGGCGGCACCGGCCTCGGCCTCGCCATCGTCAAGCACATCGTCGCCCGGCACCGGGGAGCGCTGCACATCGCCAGCGAGGCCGGGCGGGGCAGCGTCTTCACCGTGTACCTCCCCCCGGCCCCGCCGGCGCCGGGGGGCGAGGACGGCGGGGGCCACGGGAATGGCGGGGACGGCGGCGCGAGCGAAAATTTTTCGCAACCGTAACCGGACTGTCACCTAGGGGCGGTAGGCAGGCGGCGCGCCCGCGGGGCCGCGGCGTCGCGGCTCCGGGCGGCGCGGCCCTCCCGGTCCTTTCCCCACCGCCCTTCGGAGATCGGAAAAGATGAAGTTCGCTCCCCGCTCCTTCCTCGCGGTCGCCGGCGCGGCGGCCCTCGCCGCCGCCACGATCGGCGCGGCCGAGGCCCGCGACCGGATCCGCATCGTCGGCTCCTCGACGGTGTTCCCGTTTTCCACCGTCGTGGCCGAGAATTTCGGCAAGTCGTCCGGCATGAAGACGCCGGTGGTCGAGAGCACCGGCTCCGGCGGCGGCCTCAAGCTGTTCTGCGCCGGCGTCGGCGCCGAGCATCCCGACATCGCCAACGCCTCGCGCCGCATCGAGCGGTCGGAGATCGACTATTGCGCCGGCAACGGCGTCTCCGAGATCGTCGAGATCAAGGTGGGCTACGACGGCATCGTGCTGGCCAACTCCAAGCGCGGCGCCGCCATGTCGGTGACCGAGCGGCAGATCTTCCAGGCGCTGGCGGCCCGGGTGCCGGTGGACGGCGAGATCGTCGCCAACCCGTACAACAAATGGTCCGAGATCGACCCGAGCCTGCCGGACGTGGAGATCGAGGTGCTCGGCCCGCCGCCGACCTCCGGCACCCGCGACGCCTTCGTCGAACTGGCGATGCGCGACGGCGCCAGGTCCTTCCCGGTGCTGCGGCGGCTGCGCGAGGACGAGGGCAAGGCGGCGTTCCGCGCCGTCTCAGATTCGATGCGCGAGGACGGCCGGTTCGTCGAGGCCGGCGAGAACGACAACCTGATCGTCCAGAAGCTCGAGGCGAACCCCGCCGCCTTCGGCATTTTCGGCTTCGGCTTCCTCGACCAGAACGCCGACAAGGTCCGGGGTTCGACCGTGGGCGGCGTCGCGCCGACCTTCGAGAACATCGCCGCCGGCGACTACGGCATCTCCCGCTCGCTCTACTTCTATGCGAAGAAGGCGCATGTCGGCACGATCCCCGGTATCGCCGGGTACATCGCCGAGTTCACCGGCGAAAGGGCGGCCGGCGAGGAGGGCTACCTCGCCGACAAGGGCCTGATCCCGCTTTCCGCCGCCGAGCTGGCGAAGTATCGCGACGACGGCGCGAACCTGACCCCGCTCGCGGGCCTCTGAGCCGGGGCTGCCCGCGGGACGGACGGCCGCCCCGCGCGGGCGGCCGCCTTCCCCGCCCGGCCGGCCCCGCGGGCCGGTCGTGTATAGTCGAACCGAGAGATCGACGGACCGGCGTCCATGCAGAGCCTCATCCTCGTCGCCGCGGTTCTCCTCCTCGCCCTCGCCGGCTTCGCGGCGGGGCGTTCGCGTTCGCGCGCCCAGGCGCGGGCGGGCGGCGCGCGCCCGCACTCCCTGCCGGGCTATTACGGCTCCTACGTGGCGCTGTGGTGCGGATTGCCGGCGCTGCTGGCGATGGCGGCCTGGCTGGCGGGCGAGGGCGCCGTCGTCGAACTGCTGGTCCTGCGGGCGCTGCCCGATTCGCTGGCGAGCGACGACCCGGCCCGCCTGTCGCTGACGATGACGGACATCCGCAACCTTGCCTCCGGCGGCATCGTCGGCCGCGAGCCGGGGCCGGACCTGCTGGCGGCGGCGGAGCATTACGGATCGCTGCGCGCCACCGGATTCGCGGCGATGGCGGTCGTCGTGCTGGCGCTGGCGGCGGCCGGCCTCGCCCGCGCGCGGCGGCGCGTGCTTCCGGGGCTGCGCGCCCGCAACGAGGTCGAGCGCGCGATTCGCTGGCTGCTGATCGCGTGTTCCGCGATCGCCATCCTGACGACGATCGGCATCGTGCTGTCGCTGGTCTTCGAGACGCTGCGCTTCTTCGAGAAGGTTCCGTTGCACGAGTTCCTGTTCGGCGCGCACTGGAGTCCGCAGACCGCGATCCGCGCCGGCCAGGTGGGCGCGTCCGGCGCCTTCGGGGCGATCCCGCTGTTCGCCGGCACGCTGTTGATCACCGTCGTCGCCATGCTGGTGGCGGGGCCGATCGGGCTGATGAGCGCGATCTACATGGCCGAATACGCCGGCCCGCGCCTGCGCGCGACGGCCAAGCCGGTCCTGGAGGTCCTGGCCGGCGTCCCGACGGTGGTGTACGGCTTCTTCGCCGCGCTGACCGTCGCCCCCTTCGTGCGCGAGACCGGCGGGGCCGTGGGCCTCGACGTCGCCTCGGAAAGCGCGCTGGCGGCGGGCGCGGTGATGGGGATCATGATCATCCCCTTCGTCTCCTCGCTCTCGGACGACGTGATCGCCGCGGTGCCCCAGTCGCTGCGCGACGCCTCCTACGGCCTCGGCGCCACGCGCTCGGAGACGATCGTCCAGGTCGTGCTTCCGGCGGCGCTGCCGGGGATCGTCGGGGCCTTCATGCTGGCGATCTCGCGCGCCATCGGCGAGACCATGATCGTCGTCATGGCGGCGGGCCTGGCCGCCAACCTCACCGCCAACCCGCTGGAGGCGGTCACCACGGTGACGGTGCAGATCGTCACGCTGCTGGTGGGCGACCAGGAGTTCGATTCGGCGAAAACGCTGGCCGCCTTCGCGCTGGGGCTGGCGCTGTTCCTCGTGACGCTGGGACTGAACGCGATCGCCCTGTCGGCGGTCCGCGGCTACAGAGAGAAGTACGACTGACATGGCGATCGCGCGCGGCCCGGAACCCTCGATCCGCCGCCCGGCGCCGGCCGGGCCGCGGCTGCGGCGCCGCCACCGCGCCGAGCGGCGGTTCCGGCTGTACGGCCAGCTCAGCATCGCCGCCGCCGGCCTCGTGCTGGCGCTGCTGATCGGGAGCATCGTCTCCAGCGGCTATTCCGCCTTCTGGCAGACCTGGGTGAAGGTCGACATCGACTTTTCCGACGACCGGGTGGACCCGGACGACTTGCGCGGCTCGGACTGGGGCGGCCTCGTCAAGGCGTCCCTGCGCGCCGCCTTCCCCGAAGTGAAGGGGCGGCGCGACAAGCGCAAGCTCTACGGCTTCGTCTCGCCGAATTCGGGCTACGCGCTGCGCGACATGGCGGAGGCCGATCCCACGCTCCTCGGGCGGACCGCCGGCGTCTGGCTGAAGGCGTCGGACGACATCGACATGCTCGCCAAGGGCCATATCGACCGCGGCCTGCCGGAGTCCGACCGGCGGGTGTCGGACATGGAGGTCGGCTGGTACGACGCGCTCGCCCGCGACGGGCGGGCGGAGAGCCGCTTCAATGTCGGTTTCTTCGCGAACGCCGACAGCCGCGAGCCGGAGGAGGCCGGCATCCGGGGCGCGCTGATGGGGTCGCTGCTGACGCTGCTGGTGACGCTCGCGCTTTCCTTCCCGGTGGGCGTCATGGCGGCGGTGTACCTGGAGGAGTTCGCGCCGAAGAACCGCTGGACGGACATTATCGAGGCCAACATCGCCAACCTGGCGGCGGTTCCCTCCATCGTGTTCGGGCTGCTGGGGCTGGCGGTGATCGTGAACTTCGCCGGCGTGCCGCGCTCGGCGCCGCTGGCCGGCGGCATGGTGCTGGCGCTGATGACGCTGCCGACCATCGTCATCGCCTCCCGGGCCGCGCTGAAGGCGGTGCCGCCCTCGATCCGCGAGGCCGCGACCGGCCTCGGCGCCTCGCCGCTGCAGGTGACGGCGCACCATGTGCTGCCGCTGGCGATGCCGGGCATCCTGACCGGCACGATCCTCGGCCTTGCCCAGGCGCTCGGCGAAACGGCGCCGCTGTTGATGATCGGCATGGTGGCCTTCATCGTGGACACGCCGGCCGGCTTCACCGATCCGGCGACCGTGCTGCCGGTGCAGATCTTCATCTGGGCCGACAGCCCGGAGCGCGCCTTCGTCGAGAAGACCTCGGCGGCGATCATGGTGCTGCTGGCCTTCCTGGTCTGCATGAACGCGGCCGCCGTCTGGCTGCGCGGGAAGTTCGAACGACGCTGGTAGGGAGGACGACGCGATGGACGCCTCGAAGACCGCGCGCGACGATGCCACCACGGGGGCCGACACCGGGACCGCCAGGGGGGCCGCCGAGGGCGCCGGCGAAACGCGCGACCCGCCCGCCGCCGCGAAGATGCGGACCGAGGGGGTGCGGGTCTTCTACGGCGACGCCGAGGCGCTGCGCGGCGTCGACCTGGATATCCTGGAGAACCGCGTCACCGCCCTGATCGGCCCGTCGGGCTGCGGCAAGTCCACCTTCCTGCGCTGCCTCAACCGCATGAACGACACGATCGACATCTGCCGGGTGGAGGGCCGGATCACCCTCGACGGGGAGGACATCCACGCCCCGTCCCTCGACGCCGTGCATCTCCGGGCGCGGGTCGGCATGGTGTTCCAGAAGCCGAACCCCTTCCCCAAGTCGATCTACGACAACATCGCCTACGGGCCGCGCATCCACGGCATGGCCGAGAGCAAGGCCGACCTCGACCAGACGGTCCGGACCAGCCTGGAGCGGGCCGGCCTGTGGAACGAGGTCAAGGACCGGCTCGCGGAGCCGGGCACCGGGCTTTCCGGCGGCCAGCAGCAGCGGCTGTGCATCGCCCGCGCGATCGCGGTGAACCCGGAGGTCATCCTGATGGACGAGCCGTGCTCCGCCCTCGACCCGATCGCCACCGCCCGGATCGAGGAGCTGATCGACGAGCTGCGGGCCAACTTCACCATCGTCATCGTCACCCATTCGATGCAGCAGGCCGCCCGCGTGTCGCAGCGCACCGGCTTCTTCCACCTGGGCGACCTGGTCGAGGTCGGCGACACCGACCGGATTTTCACCAATCCCGGCGACCGCCGAACCCAGGACTACATCACCGGGCGTTTCGGCTGACCCGCCGGACGCGCGACCGAACCGCCCCGCCGAACGGACCCGACCCATGATCGCGAGCGACCACACCGTCAAATCCTTCGACCAGGACCTGGAGGGGCTCAAGTCGGCGATCTCCGGCATGGGCGGCCTGGTGGAGAGCCAGGTGGCCGACTCCGTGCGCGCCGTGGCGCGCCGCGACGCCGGCCTCGCCAACCGGACCCAGGCCGCCGACCTCCGCATCGACGAGTTGGAGACGGAAATCCAGGAGGCGGCCCAGAGGATACTCGCGCTCCGCTCCCCGGTGGCCTCGGACCTGCGCGGCATCCTGGGCGCGCTCGGCATCGCCAACGACCTCGAACGCATGGGCGACCACGCCAAGAACATCGCCAAGCGCGCCGCCGTCCTGGCCGACATCCCGGAGGCGCACGGGCTGGGCGGCATCGTGCGCATGGCCGGGCTGGCGCGCGCGCAGATCAGGGGCGTGCTCGACGCCTATATCGACGGCGATGTGCGCGCCGCGCTCGCGGCGTGGCGGCGCGACGAGGAAATCGACGAGATGCACACCAGCCTGTTCCGCGAGCACCTCACCTACATGATGGAGGACCCGCGCAACATTTCCGCCTCCACCCACCTGCTCTTCGTCGCCAAGAACATCGAGCGGATCGGCGACCACGCGACCAACATCGCCGAGACGGTGCACTTCATCGAGACCGGCCACCGGCTGGCCGCGGTCCGCCCGACCAGCGACGACGCCAGCATCGTCGTGGTCGATCCCGAGGGCGGGAACGGGACGGGCCGATGAACGCGCGTCCCGCGGCCGGGCGCGGCCGGGGCCGGGCGGCCGATCCGCGCCCCCGAATCCTCATCGTCGAGGACGAGGCCGATATCGTTACGCTGCTGCGCTACAACCTCGAACGCGCGGGCTTCGAGACCGCCGTCGCGACGGACGGGGAGGAGGCGCTGCTGATGTGCCGGGAGGACCCGCCCGACATCGCGATCCTCGACTGGATGCTGCCGCTGCTCTCCGGCGTCGAGCTGTGCCGGCGGCTGCGCCGGGCGCCGGAGACGCGGACGCTGCCGATCGTCGTGCTCACCGCGCGCGGCGAGGAGGGCGACCGGGTGCGCGGCCTCGACGCCGGGGCCGACGACTACGTGACCAAGCCGTTCAGCCCGGTCGAGCTGGTCGCGCGCATCCGCGCCGTGCTGCGCCGCTCCCGGCCCGGCGCGGGGGCCGAGACGCTCGAATTCGCCGGTCTCGAAATGGACCTCGCCGCCCACCGGGTGCGCCGGGGCGGCCGCGGCGTCCATCTCGGCCCGACGGAGTTCCGCCTGCTCCGGCACTTCCTCGAAAACCCGGGCCGGGTGTTCTCGCGCGAACGGCTGCTCGACCGGGTGTGGGGCACGGACGTTTACGTCGAGCCGCGCACGGTGGACGTCCACATCCGCCGCCTGCGCAAGGCCCTCAACGCCGGCGGCGAACCCGACCTGATCCGCACCGTCCGCTCCGCCGGCTACGCCCTCGACGCGCCCGGCGGCGCGTAGGGGGCGCGCGTCGAGGTTGCGCGCGCCCGCGCCCGGCCGATACAGTGGCCTCGACGGGACGCGGGGCGTTCCCGAAACCGACGCGCCTCGGCGGCGGAAGGACGACGCCATGTCGAAACGACCGATCCCGCAATCGCGCCCGGCCGCCGGGGCCGACGCCGCGACCGTCGCATTCGAACTCCAGGTGGACATCGGGGAAGACGCCGACGCCGGCTTCGTGGCCCATGTTCGCGGCCTCGATCTTTACACCCAGGGCCCCACCGAGAGCGAAGCCCTCGACAACGCCCGGGAGGCGGCTCGCCTCTTCGTCGAATCCTGCGCCGAGCGGGGCGTCCTTCCCCAACTTCTGACTGAACTCGGTTTCGAGCTCGTGGCCAAGCCGGCCACGGAGTCGCGAGCGCTTGCGTCGGGACCCGGGGACGCGCGGGTTCCGGCGGCTCGCGAAATGCGCGTGCCGATCCCCATCCCAATGGCGGTCCATGCCTAGACTCGTCCCGCCCGACTGGCGAACCCTGGTTCGTCTATTCGAGGCGGACGGATTTGCGGTGAATCGAGAAACGGGTTCGCACATCGTGATGACGAAACCGGGCGTCGTCCGGCCAATCGTGATACCTCGCTACGATGCGGTGGGCCTCGACATCGTCAGGGCCAACATGAGAACCGCGGGCATGTCGCGCGACCGCTACTTTCGGCTTCTTGCTTCTCTCTGATACCTCCCCGCCGAAAATTCGGATTGCGGGGCAAGGGGCGGATAGCGGACTTGCCTCCGCCGTCGCCAGAATGGAGCATGTCTGGCGATCGAGGGAGCGCGGAGATGCTGGAAACGACAACGACGGGCCGCCCGGAAACGGCGCCGGCCGGGGGCGGCGGGGACGCGCGCGAGGAGGCGCGCTGGCGGGCGGTGGTCCGGCGGGACGCGCGCGCCGCCGGGCGGTTCGTCTACGCCGTGCTGACCACCGGGATCTATTGCCGGCCGGGCTGTCCGAGCCGGCTCCCGGCGCGGCGCAACGTCTCCTTCCACGATACGCCGGCCGCGGCCGAGCGGGCCGGCTACCGCGCCTGCCGGAAATGCGGCGGCGCGCCCGGCGGCGCCGAGGCGCGCGCCCGGACGGCCGTCCGCCGCGCGATCCGCGCCATCGAGGCGGCGGCGGACCGCGCGCCGACGCTCGACGAACTGGCGCGCGGCTCCGGCTACGCCCCGCGCGGCCTGCACCGGGTCTTCCGGGCGCGGACCGGCGTCACGCCGCGCCGGTACTGGGACGCGCTGCGCCTGTCGCGGCTCAGGGCGAGCCTGAAGGCCGGCGAGCCGGTCGCGCCGGCGCTCTACGGGGCGGGATACGGCGCGCCGAGCCGGCTTTACGAGGCCTCCGGCGCGCGGCTCGGCATGACGCCGGCCAGTTACGGCAAGGGCGGCGCCGGGGCGCGGATCGCCTGGGCGGTCCGCGACTGCCCGCTCGGCCGCCTGCTGGTCGGCGCGACCGGGCGGGGCGTGTGCTTCGTCGCCCTCGGCGACGGCGAGGCGGAACTGGCGCGGGAACTGGCGGAGGATTTCCCCAGGGCCGAACTCGTCCGCGACGAGGCCGGGCTGGGCGGCGCGCTCGAAGCCGTGCTCGGCCTGCTGGACGGGCGCGCGCCCGACCCGGCCCTGCCGCTCGATGTGCGGGCGACCGCCTTCCAGGAGCTCGTCTGGCGGGCGCTGACGGAAATCCCGCCGGGCGAGACCCGCTCCTACGCCGCGATCGCCGACGCCATCGGCCGGCCCGGCGCGGCGCGGGCCGTCGGGCGGGCCTGCGGGAGCAACCCGGTCTCCCTCGTGGTCCCCTGCCACCGCGCGGTCGGGGCGGACGGCCGCCTTACCGGCTACCGCTGGGGCGTGGAGCGCAAGCGCGCCCTGCTGGCCCGCGAAGCCGCCGGCCGGTAGCGCGCGGCCCGGACCGGCCCCCTGCCTCCCCGGGGGAGGGGGACCGGCCCGCGTCAGGCCCGGCCGGCGTCGCTGGAGAGCAGCGCGGCGTCGACGCCGATCAGGGCCATCGCCCGGCTCCACTTGCCGTCGATGTCCGCGTCGAACACCAGCCCGCCGTCCGAGGGCGCGCTGAGCCAGGCGTTCTCGCGGATTTCGCCGTCGAGCTGCCCCGGCCCCCAGCCGGCGTAGCCCAGCGCGAGGATGCGGTCGCGCGGGCCGCGCCCGTCCGCGATGTCGCGCAGGATGTCCAGCGTCGCGGTCAGCGCGACCCGCTCGTCGATCGGCATCGAACCCGGGCGCATGTAGTCGCGGCTGTGCAGGACGAAGCCGCGCTCGGTTTCGACCGGCCCGCCGAAATGCACCTTCGGCATGTCGCCGGCCCCGGCCGGACCGGCCTCGATGTCGAGGCTCGCCGCCAGTTCGGCGAAGGAGAGCGAGTCGACCAGGCGGTTGATCACGAGGCCGATGGCGCCCTCGGCGCTGTGCGCGCACATGTAGATCACGGTCCGGGCGAAGCGCGGGTCGCGCATGGTCGGCATGGCGAGGAGCAGCTGGCCGGCCAGGTAGGCGTCGTCCTCGCTCGGCCCGTCTTCGGTCATGGCGCGTCGGCGCTCCCTCTCGCGGGAAAGGCCCCGGCCGCCGGGGCGGTTTTGCGCCCGCGCGGTTTCGCGCCCGGGCGACCGCGCGATTGTGGCCGGATTCCGGGACCGTCTCCACTATATTATCCCGGAGACGGTATTCTTCCGGAGACGGTCCGGAGGATGGGTTTTCGCGGCGCGCGCCGCGCCGGAGGGACAGTGACGATCGCGCGAACCCTTTTCGCCCTCGCGGCGCTTTGCCTCGCCGCCGCCGAGGCGGGAGCGGCGCGCGCGGCCGCGTCCGGCTGGGCGCGGACCGACATGGGCGACGCGCGGCTGGTGAGCGCCGCCGCCGCCGTCGGCGAGGCGCGGTCGGTCCCGCTGGGCCTGCAGTTCGCGCTGGCCGAGGGCTGGAAAATCTACTGGCGCACGCCCGGCGAGGCCGGGTATCCGCCGTCGCTCGACATCGTGTCGTCGGAGAACCTCGCGGGGCTGGAGTGGTCCTGGCCGGTCCCCCGGCGGTTCGAGACCTTCGGCCTGCAAAGCTACGGCTACGCGGACGGGATCGTCTTCCCGATCGCGGCCGCGCTTATCGAACCGGGGCGGCCGCTGGCGATCGAGGCGACGGTGCGCGCGCTCGCCTGCAAGGAAATCTGCGTGCCGCTGGAGGCGCCGCTGAGCCTCGCGCTCCCCGCCGGGCCGGCCGGGCCGACCGCGTACACGCAATTGGTGGGCCGCTTCCGCGCGCTGGCGCCCCGGCCCGGCGTCGATGCCGGCCTGTCCGTCGCCGCCGTCCGCGCCGCCGGCGGGCCGGACGCGCCGGCGCTGGCCGTCGAGATCGCCTCCGACCGGCCGCTGGTCGCGCCCGACGTGTTCGTCGAGGCGGGGCCGGGCCACGCCTTCGGCAAGCCGGAGGTCGCGCCGGGGCCGGGCGGGCGGACGGCGACCGTGACCCTGCCGGCCGCGCTTCCTCCGGGCGGCGCGCTCGACGGGCTGGCGGTGACGGTGACGGCGGTGGACGGCGCCCGCTTCGTCGAGGCCGGGGCGACCGTCGGCGCGGCCGCGGACGGGCCGGGCGGGGCCGCCGGGACGCGGCTGGAGGTCTGGGCGGCGATGCTCGGCCTCGCCCTGCTCGGCGGGCTGGTGCTGAACCTGATGCCCTGCGTGCTGCCGGTGCTGTCGCTGAAGCTGCTCGGCGCGCTGCGCCACGCCGGCGCGGCGCGCGGGGCGATCCGGCGCGGCTTCCTCGCCTCGGCGGCCGGGATACTGGCGTCCTTCCTGGTTCTCGCCGCCGGGGCGATCGCGCTGAAACAGGCGGGGATGGCGGCGGGTTGGGGCATCCAGTTCCAGCAGCCGCTGTTCCTCGCCGCCATGATCGTCGTGCTCGGCGGCTTCGCGGCCAACCTGTTCGGGCGGCTGGAGATTCCGCTCCCCGCCGCCCTGGGGCGGCTCGGCGCGGCGGGACCGAACGCGGCCGGGGACGATGGCCTCGCCGGGCATTTCCTCGCCGGCGCCTTCGCGACGCTGCTGGCGACGCCGTGCTCCGCGCCCTTCGTCGGCACGGCCATCGGGTTCGCGCTCTCGGCCGGGACGGTCGAGATCCTGGCGATTTTCACCGCCATGGGAGTCGGCCTCGCGGCGCCGTTCCTGCTGGTGGCGGCGTGGCCCGGAACGGTGCGGGCGCTGCCCCGGCCGGGCCGGTGGATGGAGACGCTGCGCCGCGTGCTCGGCCTCGCCCTGCTGGGAACGGCGCTCTGGCTCGCGACCGTGCTCGCGGCGCAACTGGAGCGGGAATGGTTCCTGACCTCGGCGGGCGCGCTGGCGGCGGCGGGGCTGTTGCTGGCGGTCCGGCGCGGCCGCGCGGCGCGGCCGTTCGCCCTCGGCGCGGCGGCGCTGTGCGCGGCCGCGATCGCCGCCGCCGGCGCGGGCGGCCCGGTCGCCGCCGGTCCCGGCGGCGCGCCGGAGCCGGACGGGAGCCGCCCCGGCGCGGCCTGGCGCGCCTTCGACCCCGGCGCGATCCCCGGCCTGGTGGCGCAAGGCCGCGTGGTGTTCGTCGACGTGACCGCCGACTGGTGCCTCACCTGCCAAGTCAACAAGGCGGCGGTGCTGGAGGCCGGCGAGACGGCGGCGCGCCTCGCCCGAGGCGATGTCGTCGCCATGCGCGCCGACTGGACCCGGCCGGACGGGACGATCGCCGCCTATCTCGCCTCCTTCGGGCGCTACGGCATCCCGTTCGACGCGGTGTACGGCCCCGGCGCGCCGGTGGGGATCGCGCTGCCCGAACTGCTGACGCAGGGCGCGGCGCTGGCGGCGCTGGAGCGGGCCGGGGCCGGGCCGGCGCGTTGAGGCCGCGTTTCGGGTGGACTCCCGGCGCGAACCCTCTATGTTCGGCCCGCGCGGCCGCCGGCCGCCGGAAACGATGGAGCGCGGGCGCGCCGCCGGCCGCCGCGCGGCGAGAAAGGGGAAGTCGGGATGAGCATCAAGGCAGGCGACAGGGTTCCGTCGGTCACGCTGCACCGCAAGACCGCCGACGGGATCGACAGCGTGAGCACGGACGATCTGTTCGGCGGCAGGAAGGTGGTGATGTTCGCCGTGCCCGGCGCCTTCACGCCCACCTGCTCGGCCAAGCACCTGCCGGGCTTCGTGAACAAGGCGGACGAGATCAGGGGCAAGGGCGTGGACGAGATCGCCTGCGTCGCCGTCAACGACGTCTTCGTGATGGACGCCTGGGGCGCGGACCAGAACGTCGCCGGCAAGGTGTCGATGCTGGCCGACGGCAGCGGCGACCTGGCCAAGGCGATCGGCGCGGAGCTCGACCTCACGAGCCGCGGCCTCGGCGTGCGCTCGGCGCGCTACGCCATGATCGTGGACGACGGCGTGGTGAGCGAGATGATGCTGGAGGAAGGCGGGGCGTTCGAGGTGTCCAGCGCGGAAAACGTGCTCTCCAGGCTCTGACCCCGGCGGGGCGCCGGCGGGCGCGACCGCGATGGCGGACGGCCTGTTCCCGGACCTGCCGCCCCCGCCGCCGCGCCCGACCGGCATCCTCGCCGACCGGCAGTTGCGGGAACTGGCGGCGGCCGGGCGGATCGCCGCCGATCCGCCCATCGGCGACGACCAGATACAGCCCGCCAGCATCGACCTGCGCCTCGGGCCGGTGGCGTGGCGGGTGCGCGCCAGCTTCCTGCCCGGCCGCGGCCACCGCGTCGCGGACAAGCTCGAACAGTTCGAGATGCACCGGATCGACCTCACCGAGGGCGCGGTGCTGGAGCGGGGCTGCGTCTATATCGTCCGCCTGCTCGAAAGCCTCGACCTGCCCCCCGGCGTCTCCGGCGCCGCCAACCCGAAGAGTTCGACCGGCCGGCTCGACGTGTTCACCCGGCTGATCGCCGACCATACGACCGAGTTCGAGACGGTGGGGGAGCGCTACCGCGGCCCGCTCTACGCGGAGATTTCGCCCCGCACCTTCAGCGTGCTGGTCCGCCGGGGGTCGCGCCTGAACCAGCTGCGCCTGCGCCGGGGCCAGCCGCTGCCCTTCGACAGGGTGCGCCGCGTCCCGCGCGACGCCGAGGCCCCGATCGACGCCGGCGGGACCGGGAGCGACATGCGCAAATGGGAGCCGATCGGCGTCGACCTGGAGGGCGATCCCGAAACCGGCCTGGTCGGATACCGCGCCAAGCCGCACGCCGCGCTGATCGACATCGACCGGGCCGGGGCCTGCGACGCGCTGGACTACTGGGAGCCGGTGCGCCGCCGCGCCGGCCGGCCGGCCGAACTGGTCCTGAACCCCGGCGAGTTCTACATCCTGATGTCGAAGGAGCCGGTCCGGGTGGACCGCGACCACGCGGCCGAGATGCGGCCCTACGACACGCGGGTGGGCGAGTTCCGCGTCCACTACGCCGGGTTTTTCGATCCGGGCTTCGGGATGGAGGCGACCGGCGGCGCCGGGGCGCGGGCGGTGCTGGAGGTGCGCTCCCACGACGTGCCCTTCCTGATCGAGCACGGGCAGACCGTGTGCCAGCTGGTCTACGAGCGGATGATGGACATCCCCGACAAGCTCTACGGCGCCGGCCTCGGCTCCAACTACCAGGGGCAGGGGCTGAAGCTGTCCAAGCATTTCCGCGCGCCGGAGGCCGTCCGCGGGCGCGGCGCGGCGGCAAGTCCGGCTTGACATCCGCCGGCCCGGCCGGTTCTATCCCGCCCTTCCCCGCGCCGCCGGCTCCTCCGGCGCGCGCGGCCCAACCGCGAGGGAGACGGGCCGTGGCAGACCCGGTGATGCCCACCTACGGACGGATCGACATCGCCTTCGAGCGCGGCGAGGGGTCCTACCTCTACAGCACCGACGGGCGCCGTTTCCTCGACTTCGCGACGGGGATCGCGACGAACTCGCTGGGCCACGCGCATCCCCGGCTGGTCGCCGCGCTGCGGGAGCAGGCCGGGCGGCTGTGGCACGTCTCCAACCTCTACAACATCCCCGAACAGCAGCGTTTCGCCGCGCGGCTGGTCGAGAACTCCTTCGCCGACACCTGCTTCTTCTGCAATTCCGGGGCGGAGGCGATGGAGGGCGCGCTCAAGGTCGCGCGCAAGCGCCATTTCGCCGCCGGCGCCCCGGAGCGCGAGGAGGTGGTGTGCGCCACCGGCGCCTTCCACGGCCGCACGCTCGCCACGCTTTCGGCCGGCGACAGCGAGAAGTACCGGGAGGGCTTCGGCCCGCGCCCCGGCGGGTTTTCGCACGTCGCCTTCGGCAACCTGAACGAGGCGCGCGCCGCCATGACCGACAGGACCGCCGCCATCCTGGTCGAGCCGATCCAGGGCGAGGGCGGGGTCAACCCGGCGAGCGCCGACTACCTCGCCGGGCTGCGCGAGGTGGCGGACGAGTTCGGCGCGCTGCTGGTGTTCGACGAGGTGCAGTGCGGCATGGGCCGGACGGGGCACCTGTTCGCGTACCAGATGTACGGCGTCGCGCCGGACATCATGGGCCTGGCCAAGGGCCTCGGCGGCGGCTTTCCGGTCGGCGCGGTGCTGGCGACGGAGGCGGCGGCCTCCGGCATGGTTCCGGGCACGCACGGCTCCACCTTCGGCGGCAACCCGCTGGCCATGGCGGCCGCGAACGCGGTGCTCGACGCGATGCTGGAGCCGGGCTTCCTCGATTCCGTGCGCGACAGGGGCGCGCGCCTGCGCGAGGGGCTGGAGGGCGTGGCGGCGCGCCATCCCAGGGCCGTGGCGTCCGTCCGCGGCGTCGGCCTGATGCTGGGGATCGAATGCGTCGGCGGCAACCTCGACGCGATGGCGGCGCTGCGCGAGGCCGGGCTGCTGAGCGTGGTCGCCGGCGGCAACATCGTCCGCCTGCTGCCGCCGCTGACGGTCTCCGACGACGAGATCGACGAGGGGATCGGCATCCTCGACCGGGTTTGCGCCGGACTGGCCGCCTGAACCCTCCCTCCCGCGCCGGAACCCGGAGCCGTGTCGCGATGGCGACCGCGAAACATTTCCTCGACCTCGACGAAATCGACGCCGCGACCTTGCGCGGAATGCTGGACGCGGCCGTCGGGATGAAGCGGGCCGGCCCCGGCGCCGGCCGGCCGCTCGCCGGCAAGACGCTGGCGATGATCTTCGAGAAACCCTCGACCCGCACCCGCGTGTCCTTCGAGGTCGGCATGAAGCAGCTGGGCGGCGAGGTCGTGGTGCTGAACGCGGCCGACCTGCAGCTCGGCCGGGGCGAGACCGTCGCCGACACCGCGCGGGCGCTGTCGCGCTATGTCGATTGCATCATGATGCGGACCTTCGGGCGCGAGAAGATCGAGGAGATGGCGCGCCACGCCAGCGTTCCGGTGATCAACGGGCTGACCGACCACTCGCATCCCTGCCAGTTGATGGCCGACGTCATGGCCTTCGAGGAGCATCGCGGGCCGATCCGGGGCCGCACGGTGGCGTGGAGCGGCGACGGCAACAACATGGCGGCCTCCTGGATCCACGCCTCCGTCAAGTTCGGCTTCCGGCTGCGCATCGCCTGCCCGCCGGAGCGGCCGCCGGCCCGGGAACTGCTGGAATGGGCGCGCGCGAACGGCGGCGCGGTCGAACTTACGGCCGACCCGGAAGCCGCGGTCGCGGGCGCGGACTGCGTCGTCACCGACACCTGGAACTCGATGGGCGACGACGACGCGAGCCGCCACAACATGCTCGCCCCCTACCGGGTGGACGAGCGGCTGATGGGGAAGGCCGGGCCGGACGCCGTGTTCCTCCACTGCCTGCCGGCCCATCGCGGCGAGGAGGTGACGGACGCGGTGATCGACGGCCCGCGCTCCATCGTCTGGGACGAGGCCGAGAACCGCCTGCACACGCAGAAGGCCATCCTCGCCTGGTGCCTGGCGTGACCGCGGCGCGCGCGCCCGGCGGCGTATTCGGGCCGGACGCGGCGCCCGGCGGTTTCGTGCTCCCCTTCCAGGTCGAACCCTTCGGTCCGCGCGGCCGCTTCGTCGCCCTCGGCGCGGCGGCCGACGCCATCGTCTCCGTCCACGCCCATCCCGAACCCGTGGCCCGGCTGCTGGCCCAGACGCTGGCGCTGGCGCCCTGCCTCGCGGGCGCGCTGAAATACGACGGCGTGTTCACGCTGCAGGTTTCCGGCTCCGGCCCGCTCAGGACGCTGATGGCCGACGTGACCAGCGACGGCGCGCTGCGCGGCTACGCCGCCTGCGACGCCGCCGGGGTGGAGCGGATGGCGGCGGAGCACGGGCCGGACATCCCGCTGCCCCGGCTCGCCGGCGGCGGCCATATCGCCTTCACCGTGGACCGCCGCGACCGCGAGGACCGCTACCAGGGCATCGTCGAATTGTCGGGGCCGACGCTCGCCGAATGCGTCCACGCCTATTTCCGCGACTCCGAGCAGCTGGAGACCGGGATCGCGCTCGCCGCCGCGCGCGCGCCCGTGGACGGCTGGCGGGCCGCGGCGATGATGGTCCAGCGCCTGCCCTTCGACGGCGGGGCCGGCGCGCCGGCGGGCGTCGGCGAGGAGGAGTACGACGAGGGCTGGCGCGGCGCCATCGTCCTGATGAGCGGCTGCGGGCCGGAGGAGCTTCTCGCGGCCTCGGCCGCCCCCGAAGCGCTGCTCTACCGGCTGTTCCACGAGACCGGCGTGCGCGCCTGGCCGGCGCGGCCCCTCGAGGCGCGGTGCCGCTGCTCCCCCGAACGGGTCGCGCGCGTCCTGCGGTCCTTGAGCGCGGCGGAGCTTCGCGACATGATGGTCGATGGCGAAATCGTCGTGATGTGCGAGTTCTGCAAGACCGAACGCCGCTACGACGGTCCCGCGCTGGCCGCGCTGCGCCGCGCCGGCGGGGACGACGCGGCGGCGGACGGCGCCCCCGGACCGGGAGGATGAGGATGCCCGCCACGCCGAACCACCGCGCCGCGCCCCGGCGCCTCCCCGGCCCCGGAGCCGCGCCGGTGTCCCGCCGCGCCGTGCTGTCGCTCGCGGCGGCGGCCGGCCTGCTCGCCGCCTGCGAGACGCCGGACCCCGGCCTGGCGCTCCCCGACCTCGACTTCTCCGACTGGGAGCCGATCCGCCTCGACGTTGCGCGGGTGGATGTTTTCGACGAGTACCGGATGCCCTTCCTCGCGCCCAATATCGAGCACCTGTCCCCGGTCGCGCCGGGCGGCGCGGCGGAGCGCTGGGCGGCGGATGTGCTGAAGCCCGCCGGCGCGGCGCGGACGGCCGTGTTCGTCGTCGCGCGCGGCGCCATGGTCGAGGAGGAGCTTCCGGCGAAAACCGGGTTGGCCGGCCTGCTCACCATCGACCACACGCGGCGCTACACCGCCGAACTGGACGCAAGGCTCGACATTCTCGACGGGTCGCGGCGGCTGGCGACGGCCCGCGCCTTCGCGTCTGCGAGCCAGACCGCGCCGGAGGACCTGTCGCCGAACGGGCGCTCCAACCTCTGGTACGGCCTGGTGGAGCGCGTGGTGGAGGTTTTCGACGCCGAGATGCGCGCGCGGGCCACGGCCCATCTCGGCGCCTACCTGGCGTAGCCGGGCGCGGGCGCGGGCCGGGAGGCGGGGCCGGCGCCGGCCGGCCGGGCCGCCGCGCGGAGGCCGGGGAATGGCCGTTCTCAGCATCCAGTCCGGCGTCGCCCTCGGCCATGTGGGCAACGCCGTCGCCGTCCCGGCGCTCCAGGCGCTGGGGCGCGAGGTCTGGCGGATCGACACGGTGGCGTTCTCGAACCATCCCGGCCACGGGCGCTTTACCGGCGGCGCGCGGCCGGCGGCGGAGATCGGCGGCCTGGTCGACGGGATCGCGGCGCTCGGCGCGATGCCGCGCTGCGCGGCGGTCTTGTCCGGCTATCTCGGCGAGCCGGCGGCGGCGGCGCGGGTCGCCCGCGCGGTCCGGCGCGCCCGGGACGCCAACCCCGCCGCGATCTACGTGCTCGACCCGGTGATCGGCGACAACGGCCGCGTCTATGTGCGCGAGGGCGTGATGGAGGCGATCCGCGACGAACTGGCGCCGCTGGCCGACATCGCCGTCCCCAACCTCGACGAGCTCGGCTGGCTGACGGGCCGGGCGGTTACGGGCGCCGCCGAGATGCTGGAGGCCGCGCGGGCGCTGCGCCGGCTCGGGCCCCGGAGCGTCGCGGTCACCGGCCGGGCCGAGGGCGGCGAGACGGCGGCCTACGCGATCGGCGCCGCCGGGGCGTGGCGGGCGGCGGCGCCCCGGCGCGCCCGGCGGTTCAACGGCGCGGGCGACCTGTTCGCCGCCCTCCTCGCGGGCCGGCTGCTGGACACGGGCGACCTCGCGGCCGCGCTCGGCGGCGCGGTCGCCGGCGCCGACCTCGTGCTGGCGGAGACGGAGCGGCGCGGCCTGGAGGAACTGGCGATCGTCCCCGCGCTCCCCTCGCTTGCCGCCGTCTGCGCGGCCGCGCCCCCGGCCCGGCGGATCGGGTAGGGCCTTCGCGCCGCGCGGGGCGGAGGCGCGCGGCGGCGGCGGGCGCGAAACGGGTTTGAAGCGGGCCGGCGCGCCTTGTAGATTTGCCGCCCCGCCGCCGGAGACGCCCATGCCGACCGCCGCCCAGGCCGATCCCGCGCGCCCGCCGCGCGCCGCGCCGCCGCAAGCGCCCGCCGTCGCGCCCGCGCCCGCCATTGGCCCCTCCCGGCGGGCCGCGCCGGCGATCGGCGACCCGGCGCTGGCCGCGCGGCTGGCGGCCGGGATGGAGGGGGAGGTCCTGTTCGACCCCTTCTCCCGCGGGCGCTACGCCACCGACGCCTCGATCTACCAGGTGGAGCCGATCGGCGCCGCCGCGCCCCGGACGCGCGACGACCTCGCCCGCGCGGTCGAAATCGCGGCCGACGCCGGCGCGCCCGTGCTGCCGCGCGGCGCCGGCACCAGCCAGTGCGGGCAGACGGTGAACCGGGCCGTCGTTATCGACTGCTCGAAACATCTCGACCGCGTGCTGGCCTTCGACCCCGAGGCGCGGTCGGTCACGGTCGAGCCGGGGATGGTGCTGGACCGGCTGAACGCTTTCCTCCAGCCGCACGGGCTGTTCTTCCCGGTCGATATTTCGACCGCCTCGCGCGCCACGATCGGGGGCATGGCGGCCAACAATTCCTGCGGCGCGCGCTCGATCCGCTACGGGATCATGGTGGACAACGTGACCGCCATCGACGCCATCCTCGCCGACGGGACGCGGGCGCGGTTCGGCTGGACGCCGGGGAACATCGGCGCCGCCGGCGCGCCGCCGCGCCTCGCCGCGCTGGCGCGGACGGCGCGCGACATCGCCGCGCGGGAGCGGGGGGAGATCGCGGCGCGCTTCCCGAAGGTGGCGCGGCGCGTCGGCGGCTACAACCTCGACACGGTGGACCCGGCCGGCCACAACATGGCGAGCCTGCTGGTCGGCTCCGAGGGCACGCTGGCGGCGTTCGAGGCGATCGAGCTGAAGCTGCATCCGGTCCCGGCCCGGCGCGTCGTCGGCGTCTGCCATTTCCCGACCTTCCGCGCGGCGATGGAGGCGGCGCCGCGGCTGGTCGCGCTCGACCCCGCGGCGGTCGAACTGGTGGACCGCGCGATGATCGAACTCGCGCGGCGCATCCCGATGTTCCGCGCGACCATCGAAAGCTTCGTCGAGGGCGACCCGGCCGCGCTGCTGGTCGTCGAATTCTCGGGCGAGGAGGAGGGGCCGCTGCTGGCCCGGCTCAGGGCGCTGCGCGAGGCGATGGGCGATCTCGGCCATCCGGATGCGGTGGTGGAGGCGGTCGATCCGGCGCTCCAGGCCGGCATCGCCGAGGTGCGCCGCCAGGGCCTCAACATCGTGATGTCGATGCGGACCGAGGGAAAGCCGGTCTCCTTCGTCGAGGATTGCGCGGTGCCGCTGGAGGACCTCGCCGACTACACGGAGCGGCTGGAGGCGGTGTTCCGCCGCCACGGCACGCGGGGGACCTGGTACGCCCACGCCTCCGTCGGCTGCCTGCATGTGCGCCCGGTGCTGAACATGAAGAAGGGCGCGGATGTCGCGAAGATGCGCGCCATCGCCGAGGAGGCGTTCGAGCTGGTGCGCCGCTACAAGGGGTCCCATTCGGGCGAGCACGGCGACGGCATCGTGCGCTCCGAGTTCCACGAGGCGATGTTCGGCAAGCGGCTGACGGCGGCGTTCGGGGAACTCAAGCGCGCCTTCGACCCGGACGGAATCATGAACCCCGGCCGCATCGTCGATCCGCCGCGCATGGACGACCGGAGCCTGTTCCGCTACCGGCCCGGCTACCGGGCGGAGCCCCGCGGCACCGCGCTCGACTGGTCGGAGTGGCGCGGCCTGCCGGCGGCGGTCGAGATGTGCAACAACAACGGCGCGTGCCGCAAGCTGGCCGGCGGCGCGATGTGCCCCAGCTACCGCGTCACCCGCGACGAGAAACACACGACGCGCGGGCGCGCCAACACGCTGCGCCTCGCGCTCACCGGGCAGCTGGGGCCGGACGCGCTGGCCTCCGACGCGATGGCGGAAACGCTGGACCTGTGCGTGTCCTGCAAGGCCTGCCGGCGCGAATGCCCCACCGGCGTGGACATGGCGCGGATGAAGATCGAGGCGCGGCGGGCGCGGGCGCGCCGGCACGGGGTTCCGGCCCGGGAGTGGGCGATCGGCCATCTGCCGCGCTGGGCCGAGGCGGCCTCGCGCTTCCATTTCCTCGCCAACCTGCGCGACGCGCTGCCCGGCGCGGCCTGGATCGGCGAGAAGGCGCTGGGCCTGTCGGCGCGCCGCCGGCTGCCGGCCTGGCGCGCCGACCCGTTCCGCGCCTCCGAGGTTTCCGAGCGCGAACGGGGCAAGGACGTGGCCCTGCTGGCCGACACTTTCAACACGTATTTCGAGCCGGAGAACCTGCGCGCGGCGGTCCGCGTGCTGGAGGCGGCGGGCTATCGCGTCCATGTCGCCGGCCCTCGGGGCGAGCACGAGGGGCGGCGCGCCTGCTGCGGGCGCACCTATCTCGCCGCCGGCATGGTCGAGGAGGCGCGGCGCGAGGCGAAACGCCTGGTCGAGGCCTGCGCGCCGCATGTCGAGGCCGGGCGCGCGGTGGTCGGGCTGGAGCCGTCCTGCCTGTTCACGCTCCGCGACGAGGCGCCGGCCCTGCTGCCGGGCCGCGCGTCGCGGCGGCTGGCCGGGGCGGCGCTGACCTTCGAGGAGTTCCTGGTCCGCGAGCGCGCGGCCGGGCGGCTCGACCTCGACACGCGGCCGGCCGGCGCGCGGGCGCTGGTCCACGGCCACTGCCACCGCAAGGCCTTCGCGGCGATGGGCGCCATGGAGGAGACGCTGCGCATGGTGCCCGGCCTGGAGGTTTCGGTCGTCGAGTCGAGCTGCTGCGGCATGGCCGGCTCCTTCGGCTACGAGGCGCGGCATTACGACGTGTCCATGGCGATGGCGGAACTCGCCCTGCTGCCCGCCATGCGCGCGGCCGGGCCGGAGACGGTCGCGGTCGCGGACGGCTTCAGCTGCCGCCACCAGATCCGCGACGGCGCCGGGCGCGAGGCGGTGCACCCCGCCCGCCTGCTCGACCGCGCGCTGGCGCCGAGCCGCGCGGGCCGCGCCGGCGCCCGGCCGTAACCCCCGGCCCCCGCCGATCCCCCTTCCCGAACCCGCGAGACCTTCCGCCATGCCCCGACGCCCCGGCCGCCACTTCCTGCAGATTCCCGGCCCGACCAATGTCCCGGACCGCATCCTGCGGGCCATCGACCGCCCGGTCCTCGACCATCGCGGCCCGGAGTTCCAGGACCTGGCGCGGCGGACGCTGGCGAAGGCGAAGCCGGTCTTCGGGACCGGGGGGCCGGTGGCCGTCTACCCCTCCTCCGGCACGGGGGCGTGGGAGGCGGCGCTGGTCAACGCGCTTTCGCCCGGCGACCGGGTGCTGATGTACGAGACCGGCCAGTTCGCGACCCTGTGGCGCGACCTCGCCGCCAGGATCGGCCTCGAACCCGAACTCCTGCCCGGCGACTGGCGCGGCGGCGCGCGGGCCGACCGGATCGAGGAGCGGCTGGCGGCCGACCGGGGGCACGCAATCGCGGCCGTCTGCGTCGTCCATAGCGAGACCTCGACCGGCGCGCTGACCGACATCCCGGCCGTGCGCGCCGCGATCGACCGGGCGGGCCATCCGGCGCTGCTGCTCGTGGACACGGTCTCCAGCCTCGGCTGCGCGGAATACCGGCACGACGACTGGGGCGTGGACGTGACGGTCGCGGGGTCGCAGAAGGGGCTGATGCTGCCGCCCGGCCTGGGTTTCAACGCCATCGGGCCGAGGGCGCTGGAGGCGGCGCGGACGGCGCGGACGGCGCGCTCCTACTGGGACTGGGGTCCGCAGGTCGCGGCGAACGAAACCGGCGGCTTCCCCTACACGCCCGCGACCAACCTGCTGTACGGCCTTTCGGAAGCCTGCGACATGCTGGCGGAGGAGGGGCTGGAGCGCGTCTTCGCCCGCCACCGCCGCCTCGGCGCGGCGGCCGTCGCGGCCGTCGAGGCCTGGGGCCTCGACATCCAGTGCGCCGACCCGGCGGAGCGTTTCCCGGGCCTCACCGGCGTCGTCATGCCCGAAGGCCACGACGCCGACGCGGCACGCGCCGAGATCCTGCGCCGCTACGACGTTTCGCTCGGCGCCGGCCTCGGCCGGATCGCGGGGCGCGCGTTCCGGATCGGCCATATGGGCGACTTCAACGAGCCGATGCTGATGGGGACGCTCGCCTGCGTCGAGATGGGGCTGGCGGCGGCCGGCGTCCCGCATTCGCCCGGCGGCGCGCGGGCGGCGATGGACAGCCTGCTCGCCTCGGGCTGAGGCGCGGCCGCGCCGGCGCGCGGACGGCTTGGAACCGGGCGCGGTTTCTGGCAGAGAAGGCGCGGGACCGGCGCGGGGCCGCCGGCGGGACGCGGGAAGGCGGAGGTCGATGGACGGGAACCGGCTGATCGAGGTGGACGACCTCCGGGTCTATTTCCCGCTCGAGGACGAGACGGTGAAGGCCGTGGACGGCGTGTCCTGGCACATCGACCGGGGCGAGACGCTGGCGGTGGTGGGGGAGTCCGGCTCCGGCAAGTCCGTCACCGCGATGGGCCTGATGCGGCTGACCGACTACGCCGGCGGCCGGATCGTCTCCGGCTCGATCGGCTTCCGGCGCAAGAGCGGCGATGTCGTCGACCTCGCCCGCCAGCCGCAATCGACGATGCGCGGCATCCGCGGCAACGACATCTCGATGATCTTCCAGGAGCCGATGACCTCGCTGAACCCGGTGTTCACCGTCGGCACGCAGATCGCCGAGGCCATCGTCCTGCACCAGGGCAAGACCGAGGAGGAGGCCCTCGGCATGGCGCTGGAGATGCTCCGCCTGGTGCGCATCCCGGAGCCGGAGAAGCAGCTTTCGCAATACCCGCACCAGCTTTCGGGCGGGATGCGCCAGCGCGTGATGATCGCCATGGCGCTCAGCTGCCGGCCCTCGCTGCTGATCGCCGACGAGCCGACGACGGCGCTGGACGTCACCATCCAGGCGCAGATCCTCGACCTGATCAAGCTGCTGCAGCGCGACATCGGCATGTCGGTGATGTTCATCACCCACGACATGGGCGTCGTCGCGGAGGTCGCCGACCGGGTGGTGGTGATGCTGCGCGGCGAGAAGGTGGAGGAAGGCCCGGCGGAGGAGGTCTTCCACAACCCGGTCCACCCCTACACCAAGGCGCTGCTCTCCGCCGTGCCCCGGCTCGGCAGCATGAACGGCCGGACCCTGCCCGCCAAGTTCGCCAATGTCGAACTGCGCCGCGCCGAGGGCGACGAGGTCGCCGAGGCCAGCGCGGAGCAGCAACTGCTCGAAATCGGCGACACGGTGCGCCGCGAATCGGCGCCGCTGCTGGAGGTCGCGGGGCTGACCACGCGCTTCGACATCCGCAAGGGCATTTTCGGCCGCGCCACCGGGCGCATCCACGCGGTCGAGGGGGTGGATTTCTCGCTCCTGCCCGGCGAGACGCTGGCGCTTGTGGGCGAAAGCGGCTGCGGCAAATCGACCACCGGGCGCAGCATCGTCCGCCTGACGCAGCCGACGCGCGGCAGCGTCGTCTTCGAGGGCCGGGAGCTGACCGGCCTCGGCGCGCGGGAGATGCGCCCCTACCGGCGCGAAATGCAGATGATCTTCCAGGACCCCTTCGCCTCGCTCAACCCGCGCATGACCGCCGGCGCCGCCATCGCCGAGCCGATGGAGGTGCACGGGATCGCCAAGGGGGCGGAGGCGCGCGGCCGGGTGGCCGACCTGCTGCGCCGCGTCGGGCTGGAGCCGGAGCACGCGGCGCGCTATCCGCACGAATTCTCCGGCGGCCAGCGCCAGCGCCTGTGCATCGCCCGCGCCCTCGGCCTGGAGCCGAAGCTGATCATCGCCGACGAGGCGGTCTCGGCGCTGGACGTCTCGATCCAGGCGCAGGTCATCAACCTGATGATGGACCTGCAGGAGGAGTTCGGCCTGTCCTACCTGTTCATCAGCCACGACATGGCGGTGGTGGAGCGGGTGAGCCACCGGGTGGCGGTGATGTATCTCGGCGAAATCGTCGAACTCGGCGCCCGCGGCCAGGTTTTCGAGGACCCGCGCCATCCCTACACGAAGAAGCTGATGTCCGCCGTGCCGGTGGCCGACCCCAGGCTGCGCAAGACCGAACTCAACCTGATGACCGACGAAATCCCCAGCCCGCTGAAGCCGATCGGCTACGAGCCGCCGGAGCGCGCGCTGGTCGAGGTGGCGCCGGGCCACTTCGTCATGCCGCACGAGGACCTGGCGGCCTGAATCCGGCGGCCCGGACCGGCTCAATAGGCGCGCTCGACCGCGAAATCGACCGCTTGGGTGAGCGCGCGCCGCGCCTCCCCGTCCGGGAACAGGCCGAGCGCGTCGCGCGCGATGGCGGCGTAGTGGCGGGCGCGGGCGACCGTGTCCTCCAGCGCGCCGTGCCGGCGCATCAGCGCCCGCGCGCGCTCCAGGTCGCCCTCCTCGCGCTCCAGGCTCTCCAGCGCGCGCCGCCAGAAGGCGCGCTCCTCCGGCCCGCCGCGCCGGAAGGCGAGGATCACGGGCAGCGTGATCTTGCCCTCGCGCATGTCGTCGCCGACCGTCTTGCCGAGTTCGGCCTGGCGGGCGGAGTAGTCCAGCGCGTCGTCCACCAGCTGGAAGGCGAGGCCGAGATTGGCGCCGAAGGCCGTCAGCGCCTCCTCCTCCGCCGCCGGCCGGTCGGCCACCACCGCGCCGATCCGCGCGGCCGCCGCGAACAGCGCCGCCGTCTTGGCCTCGATGACCTTGAGGTATTCGGTCTCCCCGGTCGTCGTGTCGTTGCTGGTCAGCAGCTGGCGCACCTCCCCCTCGGCGATGACGGCGGAGGCGTCGGAGAGCACCTTCAGCACCCGGAGCGAGCCGTCGGCCACCATCGCCTGGAAGGCGCGGCTGAACAGGAAATCGCCGACCAGCACGCTCGCCTGGTTGCCCCAGACCGCGTTGGCGGAATCCCGGCCGCGGCGCAGGTCGCTCCCGTCCACCACGTCGTCGTGCAGCAGCGTCGCGGTGTGGATGAACTCGACGCAGGCGGCCAATCGGACATGCCGGTCGCCGGAATAGCCGCACAGCGCCGCCGCCCCCAGCGTCAGCATCGGGCGCAGCCGCTTGCCGCCGGCGGCGATCAGGTGCCCGGCCAGTTCCGGGATCAGCCGCACCGGACTCTGCATCTGTTCGAGGATGACGGCGTTCACCCGGTCCATGTCGCCGCCGACCAGGCGCGACAGCGGCTCCAGCGACGCTTTCGGCTCGACGCCGCGCGCCGCGAGGTCGATAATGGCGGCCAAGGTCCGCTCCGTTCGCCCGATCCGTTCCCGGCGCGGAGCATAGGACCGCCTCCCCGCCGGTCAAGCCCGGCGGGCCATCGCGGCGCGGCGGCGCCGCCCCGGACCCGGGCGGACCCGTGAAGGAACTGCTGCGCGCCAACGATCCCGTCCGCCTCTCCTTCCTGACCGCGCTGCTGCGCGACGCCGGGATCGAGGCCTTCGTGCTCGACGGGCATATGAGCGTGCTGGAGGGCAGCGCGAACGCCATCCCCCGCCGCCTGATGGTGGCCGCGGACGACCACGCCGCCGCCCGCCGCGTGCTGGAGGAGGCCGGCGAGCCGCTCGGGCCGGGATGACCGCGCCGGAAGGCGAGGCGACGCGGGACACGCTGCTCGGCGGCCGGGTCGTCCTGTGGCAGCCCCGGCGCGGCTACCGCGCGGCGATCGACCCGGTGCTGCTCGCGGCCGCGGTCGAGGCGGCGCCGGGGAGCCGCGCGCTCGACCTCGGTTGCGGCGCCGGCGCGGTGGCGCTCTGCCTGCTGGCCCGCCTGCCGGGGCTTTCCGTCGTCGGGCTGGAGATCGACCCCGGCCTCGTCGCGCTGGCCGCGCGCAACGCCGCCGAGAACGGCGCCGCCGACAGGTTCCGGCCGGTCGAGGGCGCGGCCGGCGCTCCCCATCCGGCGGTCCCGGACGGCGGGTTCGACCTCGCGGTCTGCAACCCGCCCTGGCTGGAGGCCGGCCGCGCCGCGCCCTCCCCCTCGCCGGCGCGGCGGCGCGCGGCGGTCGAGGGGGCGGCCGGCGTCGAGGACTGGATCGCGGCGGCGGCGCGGGCGCTGCGGCCGGGCGGGACGCTGGCGACGGTCCACCGCGCGGACCGGCTGGACGCCCTGCTGGCGGCGGTTCGCGGGCGTTTCGGCGGGATCGTCGTCCATCCGCTGCGGCCCCGCGCGGGGGCGGACGCCAAACGGGTCCTGCTGTTCGCCCGCAAAGGTTCGGCCGCGCCGACCCGCCTCGCGGCGGGAACCGTCCTGCACGGCGCCGGCGGCGCCTTCGCGCCCGATGTCGAGGCCGCCCTGCGCGGCGCCCCGCTGCCGCTCGGCCCGCGATAGCGGCGCGCGGCGGCCGCGAAGGGCCGCCGCGTTTGACTTCGTGGCGGCGACGGTCCAGTGTTCCCGGAGCGGTCCCGTCGGATCGGAGGAAAGCCGCGATGATCGTGAAACTCGAACTGGGCGGGGAGGTTCGCTGGACGGCGCGGGAGTCGGCGGAGTCCGGGCGCTGGATCGCCGAATGCGAATCCCTGAACCTGGCGATGGAGGCCGACTCGCTGGACGAGCTCCACGGCCTGAGCAACGAGGCGATGCAGCTCCTCCTCGACGACCTCTACAGGGACGGGGAACTCGAGGAATTCCTCGAAGCCCGCGGATGGCGCGCGCTCGACATGCCGAACCGGCTCGAAGACGACGAAATCGGTTTCGATTTCCCGTGGAACTTCACCTTCCCAAAGGCCGGCGATGGTTCCGAACGACGCGCTGGTTAGGGCGATCCGCTCCCTCGGCTACACCCACAAGCGCCAGGCCGACCGGGTGCATTTGTACAAGAAGCGCGGAACGACCGATCGCGTGGCGATCCGCCGGAACGCGAACCACGACCCGCAATACGCCCGAACCGTCCTGCGCCAGGCCGGCATGGACGAGGCCGGGATCGAGCGGTTCATCGCCGAAACCGACCGCCGGACGCATTGACGCGCGCCGGCGCCCGGCGCGGCGTTCAGTCCGCCGCGTGGCGGCGGGCGGACTCCATCTCGGCCTCGGCCAGGCGGAGGTAGCCGTCGCGGGTCTGCGGCAGCTTGCGGCCGAGGATGCGCGAGGCGACCACCGTGCGCAGGATCTGCGCCGTGCCGCCGCCGATGGTGAACATGCGCGCGTCGCGGGCCAGCCGCTCCATCGGGAAGTTGCGCGAATAGCCGCGCGCGCCGAACACCTGCAGCGCGTCGTTCGTCACCTCGATCGCCATTTCGGAGGCGAAAATCTTCGCCTGCGCCGCCAGCGCCGGGTCCGGGAAGACGGCGCCGGGGGCGGCCGCGCTCGCCGCCGCGCGGCGCAGCAGGGCGCGCGCCGCCTCGATCTTCACCGACATGTCGGCGAGCATCCATTGCAGGCCCTGGAACTCGGCGATCGGGCGGCCGAACTGCTCGCGCTCGCCCGCGAACTCCAGCGCGTTGCGGTACGCCCCGGCCGCGAGGCCGAGCGCCACCGTCCCCGCGCCGACGCGCTGCGCGTTGTAGGCGTCCATCAGTTCCGCGAAGCCGCGCCGGAACCCCGAGGGCGGCGCGAGGACCATGGCGGCCGGGACCTCCAGGTCCTCGAAAAACACCTCGGTCTCGGGGATTCCGCGCAGGCCCATGGTCGGCTCGCGCGCGCCGGTCCGCAGCCCCGGCGCCTCGCCGCGCACCGCGAGGAAGCCGCCGATGCCGAGCTCCTCCCCCGCCTCGTCGAAGGCGCGGGCGAAGATCAGGTGCAGGCGCGAGACGCCGCCGCCGGTGATCCAGTGCTTGCGGCCGTTGACGATCCAGGCGCCGCCGCGCCGGTCCGCCCGCGTCGCCATCTCCGTCGCGGCGCTGCCGGCGCCGGGTTCGGTGATGCAGATGGCCGGCTTGTCGCCCGACAGCACGAGACCGGCGGCGAGGCGCCGCTGCTCCGGCGTTCCGTAGCGCATGACGGCCGAGACCGCGCCCATGTTGGCCTCGACCGCGATCCGGCCGGTCGGCCCGCAGCGCGACGCCATCTCCTCCACCACCAGGGCGGCGTCGAGGAAGCCGAGGCCGGCGCCGCCGAGTTCGCGCGGGATCGTCATGCCCATGAACCCGGCCTCGGTCAGCGCGCGCACATTCTCCCAGGGATAGCGCTCCTCCCGGTCGATCGCGGCGGCGTTGTCCGCGACCAGGGTCGAGGCGAGTTCGCGGGCGCGCGCCTGGAGGTCGCGCTGGGCGGGCGTAAGGTCGAAGGACATCGCGTCCATGCTCCGGCGTTTCGCGCGCGGCGGGAAGGCGCGCATCCTCCCAAACCCCGCCGCCGGAGGCAAGCGTAGATGGCGCGCGGGAAAAGCCGCGTTGACAAACACCGCGCCGCCATGGCTCCATCCCTGCCTGGGACAAAGGACAACAAACGCGTTTTGGGAGCAGGATGGCCTCGCCATGACAACGAACAAAACCGCCTCCCGCCGCGGGAACGAGGCCGAGATCGACGCCATTCTCGAAGCGATACGCCACGAGCGGCGGCGCGAGAGGCGCGACAACGCTTTTCTGACAGGCTACGCCGCCGCCTTCGATCCATTTCCGACGGTCCAGGAAAACCACCTGTCGGAACGGGCCGGCCTATGGGCGGACTGGTCCGGCCTCGGCCGCGACCTCCGCGAGGCCGCGAGCGCCCTCGGGCTTTCGCGGACCGGGAAAGCGATCGAGTTATGCCGCCCGAAAGAACCGGTTATGGCCAAATACATCGAGATTGAGAATTGGGTTCGAGGCAGCTACGGCTGGACGCCCAAAACCTGCTGGATCGCGCACTGCAAGGAACTCGCCGGACTGCCTGTGCGACGCGCCCATAACCGGCAGGGAGGTTCGCGCGTCGTGCCCTGCCCCGAGAACAAGCAAGACGCTATCTTCGCGGCCTTCCGCCATTTCAACATGATCTGACCGCCCTTGGCTCGTTCTCATTGTGGCCGGTTGGGTCGGTGGAATTGAATCCCCCATGTTCGCGGAGCCGCGGACCACCGCCGCGATAGGCGCGGTCGGCTGGCATGTCCGCGCGGACCGCATCCCGAAGCCGCCGGAACATGAAATCGTCGAAAAACACGACCGAAAACGCGGTGCGGTTTTTCCTCACGCCTCGCCGAGGAGGGCCTTGCGGAAGGCGGTTTTGCGTTCGGCGGCGTCCATGGAGCGCTTGAAGGCCGGCGGCGGCGCGACGCCGACGCGGAGCAGCACGAAGCACGGCCCGTTCGACGCGCGCAGCAGGCGGACCGCGCCGGCGATCTCCCCCTCCCGCGACACCGTCCGGGTCGCCGGGATGGCGGAGCCGCGCGCGATCGCCTCCAGGTCGACGCCGCGCCGGGTGTGCGATTCCTGGTAGCCGGTCTCGCCGTAATGCCCGTTGTCCACGCAGAGGATCGCGAGGTTGGGCGGCCGCATGACGCCCACCGTCGCCAGCGTCCCGACATTCATCAGCAACTCGCCGTCGCCGGCGACCGCCAGCACCCGCCTGTCGGGGCGCGCCAGCGCGAGGCCGAGGGCCATGGCGACCGCGCCGCCCATCGCGCCGGCCATGGCGAACACGTTGTCGCCGTCCCGCGTCAGGTGCGCGATGTCCTTGGCCGCGCCGGCGAGGCCGCACACGACCAGCGTGTCCGAAAGGTCGCCGACCAGCGCCGGAACGGCGTCCTTGCGGTCGAGCGCCGGGCCGGGCGCGCCGCCTTCGTCCATGTCGCGCCCTCCGCGCCTCAGAACGGCTTCGCGCCGATCAGCTTCTGGGTCAGCAGCACCGCGACGCCCTGGCTGGACCTGTAGGCCATGTCGAGCGCCGCCTGGACCGCCGGGGCCGCCTCCCCCGGCGCCTCGGCGCGCAGGCAGTGCAGGCCCATCGCCTCGGCCACCGGCGCGACCGCCCGGCCCATCGGGACCTGCCACGGGTTCATCTCGCCGAACTCGCCCCGCATCGTGACCAGCGTCACGAAGGGGAACCGCCCGTTCGCCACCAGCGAGAACATGTTGACGCAATTGCCCACGCCGCTCGACTGCATCAGCAGCACCGCCCGCGCGCCGCCGAGATGGGCGCCGGCGCACATCGCCACCCCCTCCTCCTCGGTGGTGAGCGGGACGGAGATCGCGTCCGGGTCCGCGAGCGACCGTTCGATCAGGGTCTTGTGCCCACCGTCGGGCACATAGCAGAACAGCGAGACCCCGTTCCGGCGCAGGAGCGCGTAGACCTCCTCTTGCCATTGCGTCGCCGAGCCGTAATCCGCCGCCATGCCGCGCCTCGCCGGGGGTTGCGTCGAGGGCCGCATGACAGCAGGTTCCCGGGCGGCTGTCCATGCCGGCGCGGCGGCGGCGGCCGGAAAGGCGGACTCCATGCGCGGATACAAAAGATGGCTCCCGGCGCTCGTCCTTGTCGCCGGGCTGGCGGCGGCGCTGGCGCTGGGCCTCGACGAGTACCTGTCGCTCGACGCGCTGCGCGAGCATCGCGCGGCGCTGACGCGGCTGGTGGAGGAGAGCTACCTGGCGACGGCGCTGGGTTTCTGCGCCGTTTACGCCGCGGCGACCGCCTTCTCCGTGCCGGGCGGGGCCTTCCTGACGCTGACCGGCGGTTTCCTGTTCGGCGCGGTCGCCGGCGCGGCGTTCTCGGTCGCGGGGGCGACGACGGGGGCGGTGCTGGTCTTCCTGGCGGCGCGGACGGCCTTCGCCGGCCTGCTGCGGGCGCGGGCCGGATCGGCGGTCGAGCGGATGCGGCAGGGTTTCCAGGAGAACGCGCTGAGCTACATGCTGTTCCTGCGCCTGATTCCGGCCTTCCCGTTCTTCCTGGTCAACCTCGCGCCGGCGTTCCTCGGCGTGCGGCTGGGCGTGTTCGCGCTCGGCACCTTCGTCGGGATTATCCCCGGCTCCTTCGTGTACGCGCTGGTCGGGGCCGGGCTGGGCGAGATTTTCGACGCCGGCGGGGCGTTTTCGATCGCCTCGGTGCTGAGCCTCGAAATCGCGCTCGGCCTCGCCGGCCTCGGCGTGCTGGCGCTGCTGCCCATCGCCTGGAAGCGGCTGCGCCGCCCGCGCGGCGAAGGCGCGTAGCCGGGGGCCGCCGCGCGGCCTTTGCAATTCCGCGCGCCGCGCCTATGTAGAAGGGCATCGGCGGGGAGGGACCGGCCCGATGGCGCGCGGCAAGCTCGACTGGAACGACGAATACAGCGCCCCCCGGCGCCGATTGCCGCCCCGGCTGGCGCGGGCCGGCGGGCTGGGCCTCGCCGGGCTGCTGGTCCTGACCGTCCTGTACTACGTCGCCGGCATGGCGGTCGTCCACCGGATCGACGACGATCCCGCCTTCGAGCCGGCGGAGCCGCCGGCGGGCGCGAGCCGCGCCGTCGCGCTGGCCGCCGCGCTGATCGAGCGGGAGGTGGACGGGAACCGCTGGGTGGCGAACGACCCGTTCTTCATGCCCGGCCACCTGCTCGACAACATGCCGAACTTCCAGCAGGGGGCGATGTACGCGCTCTCCCGCTTCGCGCTCGAAATGTCGGACCAGCTGGGCCGGACCCGGGGGTCGAGCGAGGTGGACAAGGACCTCGACAAGGCGGCCGGCTTGCTGAAATACCCCGGCGACATCTGGATTTTCGACTTCTCCACCTCGCTCGCGCCGACCGCGTCGTCCGAGGCGCAATACCGCGCGGCGCGCCGTTCGCTGCTGGCCTACAACGAGCGCCTCGCGGCCGGCGAGGCGACCTACGAGCGCCGGGCCGACAACCTCCAGGCGGCGCTGACGCGGTTCACCGCCGATCTCGGCTCCAGTTCGGCGATCGTGGACCGGCGGCTCGAACAGGCCGGCGGCCTGGGGATCGACACCGGGGCCGACGACGTGTTCTACGCCGCCAAGGGCCGGCTCTACGGCTACCAGCTGCTGCTGCGCGAGATCGGCCGCGATTTCGACGAGGTGATCCGGAACCGCGACCTGGCGGCGGCGTGGGAGGCGATGCTCGCCTCGATCCGCCAGGCGGCCGAACTCGACCCGCTCGTGGTCAGGAACGGCGCGCCGGACGGCAATGTGTCGCCGAGCCACCTGGCCTCTCTCGGCTTCTACCTGCTGCGCGCCCGCACGCAGCTGCGCGAGATCGTGGACATCCTCCAGAAATAGCCGCCGCCCGCCCGGTCCGGGCGCCGCGAAGCTGGCGTTCCGGGCGGCTTGCCGCTATGGTCCGGCCGCGCCCGCCGCCGGAACGGAGAGACCGCGATGACCGCCCACCGGGATAGCCTGAACACGCGCCGGACCCTGACCGTCGGCGACAAGTCCTACGACTATTTCAGCCTGGAGGCGATGGCCGGGGCCGGGTATCCGGAAATCCGCTCGCTGCCCTTCTCGCTCAAGGTGCTGCTGGAGAACCTGCTGCGCCACGAGGGGATGCGCGGCGTGACGGCGGACGACGCCAGGGCGGTCGCGCTCTGGCCCCGGGAGCGCAAGTCGAGCCGGGAGATCGCCTACCGTCCGGCCCGCGTGCTGATGCAGGATTTCACCGGCGTCCCGGCCGTGGTCGACCTGGCCGCGATGCGCGACGCCATGGCGGCGATGGGCGGCGACCCGGAGAAGATCAACCCCCTCTCCCCGGTGGACCTGGTGATCGACCACTCGGTGATGGTGGACGCGTTCGGCCGCCCCGACAGTTTCCGGCGCAACGTGCGGCTGGAGTTCGAGCGCAACGCCGAGCGCTACGAGTTCCTGCGCTGGGGCCAGGAGGCGTTCCGCAACTTCCGCGTCGTCCCGCCGGGGACCGGCATCTGCCACCAGGTGAACCTGGAGTACCTGTCGCAGACCGTGTGGACGCGCGAGGAGGACGGGCGCGCGCTCGCCTATCCCGACACGCTGGTCGGCACCGACAGCCACACCACGATGGTGAACGGCATGGCGGTGCTCGGCTGGGGCGTCGGCGGGATCGAGGCGGAGGCGGCGATGCTGGGCCAGCCGATCTCGATGCTGGTGCCGGAGGTGGTGGGCTTCCGCCTGTCCGGCGCGCTGCCCGAGGGCGCGACGGCGACGGACCTGGTGCTGACCGTGACGCAGATGCTGCGCGCCCGGGGCGTGGTCGGCAAGTTCGTCGAGTTCCACGGGCCGGGGCTGGGCCGGCTGACGCTGGCCGACCGCGCCACCATCGCCAACATGGCCCCGGAATACGGCGCCACCTGCGGCTTCTTCCCGATCGACGCCGAGACCATCGACTACCTCCGCTTCACCGGCCGCGAGGAGGAGCGGATCGCGCTGGTCGAGGCCTACGCGAAGGCGCAGGGCCTGTGGCGGAGCGCCGACACGCCGGACCCGGCGTTCACCGACACGCTGTCGCTCGACCTCGGCGCGGTCGTCCCGTCGCTGGCCGGGCCGAAGCGGCCGCAGGACCGCGTGCCGCTGACGGAGGCGGCGCGCTCGTTCGAGGCGGCGCTGGGCGACATCGCCGGCGGATCGGCCGGAAGCGCGCCGGTGCGCGGGGCCGGTTACGAACTCTTCGACGGCGACATCGCGATCGCCGCGATCACGTCGTGCACGAACACCTCCAACCCGGCGGTGCTGATCGCGGCCGGCCTGCTGGCGCGCAACGCCAACGCGCGCGGCCTTACGGTCAAGCCCTGGGTCAAGACCTCGCTCGCGCCGGGGTCGCAGGTGGTGACCGACTACCTGGAGAAGGCCGGGCTGCAGGCCGAACTCGACAGGCTCGGCTTCAACCTGGTCGGCTACGGCTGCACCACCTGCATCGGCAATTCCGGCCCGCTGCCGGAGGAGCTGGCCGAGGCGGTGGAGGAGGGCGACCTGGCGGTCGTCTCCGTGCTCTCCGGCAACCGCAACTTCGAGGGACGGGTCAGCCCGCACGCCAAGGCCAACTACCTCGCCTCGCCGCCGCTGGTGGTCGCCTACGCCATCGCCGGCACGATGCGCAAGGACCTCTACGCCGAACCGCTGGGCGAGGACGCCGACGGCGAACCCGTCTATCTCCGCGACATCTGGCCGTCCAGCCGGGAGATCGAGGCGACGATGCGCGACACGCTCTCGCGCGAGATGTACCGGACGCGCTACGCCGATGTGTTCCGGGGGCCGGAGGAATGGCGCGCGGTGCGCGCGGCCGGCTCGCTCACCTACGGCTGGAACGCGGGATCGACCTATGTCCAGAACCCGCCCTATTTCGAGGACATGGCGCCGGAGCCGGGCGAGTCCGCCGACATCGTGGGCGCGCGGCCGCTGGCGCTGCTCGGCGATTCGATCACGACGGACCACATCTCGCCGGCCGGGTCGATCGCGCGCGGCGGGCCGGCGGGCGACTACCTGACGGAGCGCCAGGTGCGCCCGTTCGACTTCAACTCCTACGGCGCGCGCCGCGGCAACCACGAGGTGATGATGCGCGGCACCTTCGCCAACATCCGGCTGCGCAACGAGATGGTCCCGGGCGCGGCGGGCGGCCTCACCGTCCACCGGCCCTCGGGCGAGCGGATGGACATCCACGCCGCCGCCGCGCGCTACCGCGAGGAGGGCGTGCCGCTGGTGGTGGTCGGCGGCAAGGAGTACGGCACCGGCTCCTCGCGCGACTGGGCCGCCAAGGGCACGCGGCTGCTCGGCGTGAAGGCGGTGATCGTCGAAAGCTTCGAGCGCATCCACCGCTCCAACCTGGTGGGGATGGGCGTGCTGCCGCTCCAGTTCAAGGACGGCGAGACGCGCGGGACGCTGGGCCTGACCGGGGAGGAGACCTTCGACATTACCGGCGTCGCCGGGGGCGTGACGCCGCGCATGGACGTGGCCTGCCGGGTGAACTACCCCGACGGGACGAGCCGGGAGATCGCCCTGCTCTGCCGCGTGGACACCGCCGACGAGGCCGACTACTACCGCCACGGCGGCATCCTGCACTACGTCCTGCGCGGAATGCTGAAGGCGGCGTGAGGGGACGGGGGGGCGGCCGGGGGCCGGAGGAGCCATCGGGGGCCGGAGCATTCCCGGGGCCGCAAGTCAGTCCTGATGTCGGTCCAAATACGCCCTCAAGCCATATACTCCGGACCCGCCGGCCGCGAAGATACCCGTGAATTTCAAGATCTCGAAATAAATATCACGATTGTCCGGCAACAGATACCATGTCAAAAACCCGAAAACCGCCACGAAGATCAGAACGTAAGCCAAACAAAACCATCTATTCCAAATTACGTTGTTTTGATCGTTTTGTTGAGTTTGCGCTTGCAATTTATACGTATTATCGAGAAAAACCTTTGTGTGCTCATCGTTGAATTTATCGACTATGGGATGATGCGAGAAGGTCGATTGTACCGAGACGCCGTGTACCAGGCGCGCCAGTATGTCCCCTTCCCCGCCAGTCTCCGATGTCTGCGCAAGCACACCCCCTTCCGGCGGACCGGAAAGACTCCGTCCCGCCCCTCGGCGCCGTCGGGTTTGCCGGTCACCGGAACATCCTGTCGAAAGAGGCTTCCATCCTGCGAAAACCTTCGACAAGCCGCGACCCCGGTCTTCCTTTTCCGAACAGTTCCGCCGCCATCCTTTCATGCATCAGGCGGCGGACGACCGCCTCCGCCAGCGCCCGAACCCGCGCGTCGTCGCTCTCCAGCATGGAGGCCAGAGCGGAAAGAGCGTCCGCCCTCCCGCCGTCGCCCCACAACGCGCGCTTTTCGTGGTCGCGCAGCGGGCGGCAGAGCATTTCCATGGACGGAATATCGACCGTCGCGCCGCCGGGCGCTCGCATGGTCGCCATCGCGCCGCCTCCCGAAAAATCGTAACCGAAATGCCATTCCAGCCGCCGATGCTACCAAGCCGCGCCGCGCGCGGCAAGCGGTTTCGCTATCGCCGCCGGGAAGCGAGCGCCCGGTCGGCGATCCCGGCCGCCGCGCGAAGGGACCCCCATGCGGACTTCCGAACGGCCGCGAAGGGGTGGATGTTCCGGTAACCGTCTAATAGAGTTCCCATATCCCGCTCGCAACGGCGGACATGGAAACGGACATGGAAGCGGACATCGAGGACCGGGGCGAGGACATCGGCCGCATGGAGCCGGTCGCGATCGGCGAAAGCTCCCGCCATCGCGGGCGCCTCGCCGACCTCGCCGTCGAACTCGCCGCGGCGGCGGCCGGGTTCCGGCGCGCGCTCCCTCCCGCCGCCGCGGACGCGCTGGCCGATCTCGTCCGGGCGATGAACTGCTACTACAGCAACCTCATCGAGGGCCACGACACCCATCCTGTCGATATCCAGCGCGCGCTCGACGGCGACTACAGCGCCGACCCGGAGAAGCGCGACCTCCAGGTCGAGGCGCGGGCGCATATCGCGGTCCAGGCCTGGATCGACGGCGGCGGGCTGGACGGCCGCGCCGCGACGGTCGCGGGCGTGCGCGAACTCCACCGGCGCTTTTGCGAAGGGCTGCCCGAACGCCTGCTCCGGCTCGCCCATTCCGGGACCGGAGGGCCGGTCCGCCTCGTCCCCGGCGCGTTGCGCTGGCGCGATGTGCGGGTCGGCCGCCATGTCCCCGTCAGCCCCGGCGCGGTCCCGCGTTTCCTCGCCCGGTTCGAGCAAGCCCACGCGCGCCTCGGCCGGACCGACGCCATCCTCGCCGCCGCGACGGCCCATCACCGGCTGTTGTGGATACACCCCTTCCTCGACGGCAACGGGCGCGTGGCCCGGCTGATGTCGCACGCCATGCTGCGCGAGGCGCTCGACGGCGGCGGCTTGTGGTCCGCGGCGCGCGGCCTCGCCCGGCGCGACGCCGAATACAAGCGCCGGCTCGCGGAATGCGACCTGCCGCGCCGCAACGACCTCGACGGGCGCGGCCATTTGAGCGAGGAGGCGCTGGCGGCCTTCGCCGCCTTCTTCCTCGAAACCTGCATCGACCAGACGCGGTTCATGGAGAGCCTGCTCCAGCCGGACCGGCTGCGCGGCCGCGCGCTGGCTTGGGCGGCGGAAGAGGCGCGGGAGGGGCGGCTGCCGCCGCGCGCCGGCGCGGTTCTGGAGGCGATCTTCTATCGCGGGCAATTGCCCCGGGGCGAGGTGGCGGGCGTCCTCGGCGTCGGCGAACGCCAGGCGCGCCGCGTCGCCGAAGCGCTGTCGAAGAGCGGCGCGCTCGCTTCCGACGGGCCGCGCGCGCCGCTGCGCCTCGACTTCCCGGCCAAACTCGCCGGGCGCTGGCTGCCGGGGCTGTTTCCCGATCCGCCGGATTGTTGACCCGGCCGCGGCGCCGCCGTAAGAGGAAACCCGGACACGGGACCGCCCCCGGCCCGCGCCGCGCGCGGCCGGCGGCGCTTGGCCAGGGGGAGACCGCGCATGACCCTTTTCGCCCGCCGGCGCCTGTCGCGCCGCCGCTTTCTCGCCGGAACCGGCGCGGCCGCGGCCGGCCTGTCGATTCTCCCCCGCGCCGGCCGGGCGGCGGAGGAGCCGAAGCTCAACTTCTACAACTGGGACACCTATATCGGCGAGACCACGCTGGACGACTTCCGGTCCGCCACCGGCATCGCGGTGCGGATGGACCTGTTCGCCGACAACGACGAACTGTTCGCCAAGCTGCGGGAGGGCAACCCCGGCTACGACGTGATCGTGCCGTCGAACGATTTCGTCGAGCGGATGATCTCGGCCGAAATGCTGATGCCGCTGGACCACGCGGCGATCCCGAACATGGCCAACATCCAGGACGCCTTCCTCGACGCCGCCTTCGATCCCGGCCGCCGCTATTCCATGCCCTACATGTGGGGCACGATGGGAATCGGCTACCGCAAGTCGAAAAGCGACGGCGTTCCCGACAGCTGGAAATGGCTCTACGATTCCGACCGCTACAAGGGCCGCTGCGCGCTGCTGAGCGAGGCCGGCGCGGTGCTCGGCGCGGCCTTCAAGTACATGGGCCATCCCCTGAACTCCAGCGACCCGGCGGTCGTCGCCGAGGCGGAGAAGCTGCTGATCGCCCAGAAGCCGAACATCAAGGTCTTCGCGCCCGACAACGGGCAGGACCTGCTGCTGTCCGGCGAGGTCGACATCACCATGGAGTGGAACGGCGACATCCTCCAGGTCATGGCGGAGGACCCGGACATCTCCTACGTCGTGCCGCGCGAGGGGTCGATCGTCTGGCAGGACACGCTGGCGATCCCGAAGGGCGCGCCGCACCCGGCGAACGCGCACGCCTTCATCGACTACATCCTCGACGCCGAGGCGGGCGCGGCGATCGCCGACTTCATCCAGTACGCGACGCCGAACGCGGCCGCCAAGGCGCTGCTGCCGGAGAGCTACACCGGCAATCCCGGCGTCTTCCCCTCGGACGAAACGCTGGCCGCCTGCGAGACGACGGTCTACCAGGGGCCGGAGGTGGCGCGGCTCTACGAGGAGGCGTGGACGCGCATCCGCGCGGCCTGACGCCGGCGCGGCGCGGCGGCCGGGCGGATGGGGCCGGCCCGGCCGGGGGGCGGACGGACCTCCGTCCTCCTCCGGGCCGCCGCGCTGGCGCCGGGGCTGTGGCTCGCGGCGTTCTTCCTGGCGCCGCTCGCCATCGTCTGGGTCCTGAGCTTCGGCGAGAAGCGCGGCCTGGTCGAAATCGAGGTCGTCTGGACGCTCGCCAACTACGCCCGCGCGCTCGACCCGCTCTACCTCGAAATCCTCGCCAAGAGCGCCGGGATCGCCGGGCTGACCACGGTTATCTGCCTCGCCGCCGGCCTGCCGGTCGCGCTGGGGATCGTCTTCGCGCCGCCGCGCTGGAAGCCGGTCCTGCTGCTGCTGGTCATCCTGCCGTTCTGGACCAACCTGCTGATCCGCACCTACGCGCTGATCGCGGTGCTGCGCACCCGGGGCCATGTGAACTTCGCGCTGGAATGGGGGGCCGACCTGTTCGGCCTGCCCTTCGAGCCGCTGGCGCTGCTCTACAACGACACCGCCGTGACCATCGGGCTGGTCTATGTGCACCTGCCCTTCGCGGTGCTGCCGCTCTACGCCGCGCTGGAGCGGATGGACCGTTCGCTGGTGGAGGCGGCGCTCGACCTCGGCGCGAGCCAGTTCCGCGCCTTCCGCACCGTCGTCGTGCCGCTGGCGGTCCCCGGCATCGTGTCCGGCGCGATCCTGGTGTTCATCCCCGCCCTCGGCTCCTTCCTGACGCCGGACCTGCTCGGCGGGACAGACAGCCAGATGATCGCCAATGTCATCGAGCGCCAGTTCAAGCGCGCGAACGACTGGCCCTTCGGCGCGGCGCTGTCCTTCCTGTTGATGTACGCCGCCTTCGGCGCGCTGGCGATCCGCTCGGCGCTGTCGGGCGGCGGGCTGGAGGCGAGGTGACGCGCGCCGCGCCGGGGCCGCTGGAGTACACGCGCCGGGCCTGGATGCGGCTGGCGCTGCTGTCGGTCTTCGTCTTCCTCTACGCGCCGATCGCCACGCTCGTGGCCTTTTCGTTCAACGACAGCCGGCGCAACATCGTCTGGCGCGGCTTCACGACGAAATACTACGAGAAGGCGATGGCGAACGAGGGCCTGATCGAGGCGTTCGCCAACTCGCTCGCCATCGCGCTGGCGAGCACCGTCGTCGCCACCGTGCTGGGCGCGATCGCGGCCTACACGCTCTGGCGCTTCCGGTTCCCGTTGAAGCCGCTGTACGAGGGGACGGTCGCCCTGCCCATCGTCATCCCGGAAATCTGCATGGGCGTGGCCATGCTCGCCTTCTTCGCCCGGATCGGCTGGCCGAACGACCTGCCGTGGCCGCTCGGCCTCGGGCGGATTACGATCGCGCATGTCTCCTTCTGCTTCCCCTTCGTCGCCGTGGTCGCGCGCGCCCGCCTCTCCAGCTTCAACCCGGAGATGGAGGAGGCGGCCCGCGACCTCGGCGCCGGCGACTGGGCGGTGCTGCGCGATGTCGTCATCCCGCACATGCGGCCGGGACTGGTCGCCGGCGCGCTGCTCGCCTTCACGCTGTCGCTGGACGATTTCGTCATCACCTTCTTCACCTCCGGCCCGGAGACCGTCACCTTCCCGGTCAAGGTGTATTCGATGGTGAGGTTCTCGGTGACGCCGGAGGTGAACGCCGCCTCGACGGTGCTGATCGCCATCACCGTGGCGGTGACGGCGGCGGCGCTGTGGGTCCAGAACCGCCAGGCGCCGGCGCCCGGCCGCCGGGAGGCGCGGCCGTGACCGGGGCGGAGGCGGGCGGCGCGCCGATCGTCCGGGTCGAGCGGCTGCGCAAGCGGTTCGGCGGGACCGCCGCCGTGGACGATGTGAGCCTGGAGATCCGGGCCGGCGAGTTCTTCGCGCTGCTCGGCCCGTCGGGCTGCGGCAAGAGCACGCTGCTGCGCCTGCTGGCCGGGCTGGAGCATCCCGATTCCGGCTCCATCGCCATCGACGGCCGCGACATGGCGGGCGTGCCGGCGAACCGCCGGCCCGTCAACATGGTGTTCCAGTCCTACGCCGTCTTCCCGCACATGTCGGTGCTGGACAACGCGGCCTACGGGCCGCGCGTCGGCGGGGCCGGCCGGGCCGAGGCGCGGGCGCGGGCCGAGGAGGCGCTGGAGCTGGTGAACCTCGCCGGCTACGGGAGCCGGTCGCCGGACCGCCTCTCCGGCGGCGAGCGCCAGCGCGTCGCGCTGGCCCGGGCGCTGGCCAGGCGGCCCCGCGTGCTGCTGCTCGACGAGCCGCTCTCGGCGCTGGACGCGCGGCTGCGCGAGCGGATGCGCCTCGAACTGGTGCGGTTGCGCGAGACCGTCGGCATCACCTTCGTTATCGTGACGCACGACCAGGAGGAGGCGCTTTCGATGGCGGACCGCGCGGCGGTGATGAACGAGGGCCGGATTCGGCAGACCGCGCCGCCGGCCGAACTCTACGAGCATCCGGCGGACCGTTTCGTCGCCGGCTTCATCGGCTCGGTGAACCTGTTCTCCGGCATCGTGCGCGCGGTGGGCGACGGCGGGGTCGCGGTGGACGCCCCGGCGATCGGCGCCCGGATCGAGGCGGCGGGCGCGCGGGGGCCGCTGCTGGGCCGGCCGGTCTGGATCGCGGTACGGCCGGAGAAGATCGCCATCGCCCGGCCCGGCGACGCGCCGCCGGAGCGCGCGCCGGGGCGGCGCAACCGGCTGTCGGGCGCGGTGGAGGAGGTCTCCTATCTCGGCGGCGTGTCGGTTTACGGCGTGCGGGTGGCCGAGGGCGCGGAAGGGCTGGTCCGGGCGGCGCGGGCCAACGCCGAGCGCGCGCCGTCCCGCCCCTTCGCGCGCGGCGACCGGGTGACGCTGCATTGGCCGGCCGAGGCCGGCGCGGTGCTCGAATCGTGACCGCGCCCGCCCCCCGGACCGTCGCCGAGGCCGGCGGCGAGGAGCGCCGCTTCGTCGCGCCGGACGGCACGGCCGTGCGCTACGCCGTCTTCGCGCCCGAAGGCGCGGACGGCGCGCCGCCGGCGGCGCGCACCGTGCTGCTGCCCGGCCTCGCGGAGTTCATCGAGAAATACCTCGAAACCGTCGGGGACCTGCTGGCGCGGCGCCACGCCGTGCTCTGCCTCGACTGGCGCGGCCAGGGCCTGTCGGACCGGCCGCTCGCCGACCGGGAGCGCGCCCATGTCCGCTCCATGGACCTGTTCCTCTCCGACCTCGCCGGCATCCTGCGCGAGAGCGGGTTCCTCGACGGCCCCGGCCCGGCCTGCGCCGTCGCCCATTCGATGGGCGGGCACCTGGCGTTGCGCGCGCTCCTCGAATCGTCGCTGGCGGTGGACCGGGCGGTCGTGCTGGCGCCGATGATCGACATCCCGCTCGGCGCCTTCCCGCGCTGGTTCGCGCGCCTGGCCTCGAACGCCGTCGTCGCGCTGGGCCTGGGCGGGCGGTACTGCCCCGGCGTCGGCCCCTATCGCGACCAGCCCCTCGGCTTCGAGGGCAACCGGCTGACCGGCGACGCGCGCCGCTACGCCCGGAACCTCGAACTGGTCGACCGCGACCCGCGCCTCGCGCTGGGCGGGCCGACCTTCGGCTGGCTGGCGGCCGCGCTGCGCTCCATCGACGCGCTGAACCGCCCGGAGCGGCTGGCGCGGATCGACACGCCGATCCTGATGCTCCTGGCGGAGCGGGAGGTCGTCGTCTCCAGGGCGGCGCAGAGCTGGATCGCGGACCGCCTGCCGAGCGCGCGGCCGGTCGAACTGCCGGGCGCGCGCCACGAAATCCTGAGCGAGACCGACGCGATCCGCGCCGCCGCCTGGGCCGAGATCGACCGCTTCCTGGAGACCGGGGCGTGAGCGGCGGCGGCCCGCGCGCGGCGGGCTTCCGGATGCCGGCGGAATGGGCGGCGCACCGCCGCTGCTGGATCGCCTGGCCGGGCGAACGGTCGATCTTCGCCCGCCGGGGCCGCTTGGCCGAGGCGCGCCGCGCCTTCGCCGCGACGGCGCGCGCCATCGCCCGGTTCGAGCCGGTCGCGCCGTGGACGAACCCGGCCGACCGCGAAGGCGCGGAGGCGCTGTGCGCCGCCGGGGCCGGGGCCGGCCGGATCGAGGTCGTCGAGGGCGCGAGCGAGGATTGCTGGATGCGCGACAGCGGCCCCACCTTCCTCCTCGGGCCGGAGGGCGCGGCGGGGGCGGTCGCCTGGCGGTTCAACGGCTATGGCGGCAAGTATCCCGGCTGGGAGCGCGACGCCGGGATCGCCGCCGGGGTCGCGCGCCGCGCCGGCGCCCGGCTCTTCCGGTCGCGGCTGGCTTGCGAGGGCGGGGCCGTGCATTCCGACGGCGAGGGCACGGTCCTGACGACCGAATCCGTCCTGCTCAACCCCAACCGCAACCCCGGATGGACCCGCGCCGAGGTCGAGGCGGAGCTGGGCCGCGCGCTCGGCGCCCGGAGGACGGTCTGGCTCGCCGGCGGTCTTGTCCAGGACGAGGACACGGACGGCCATGTCGACACGGTCGCCTGCTTCCTCGCGCCGGGCCGCGTTCTGGCCCAGGTCGCGGGCGACCGCGCCGACCCGAACCGCGACGGCCTCGCGCGCAACCTCGAAATCCTGCGCGCCGCGCGCGACGCCGCCGGCCGGGCGCTGGAGATCGTCGAAATCGTCCAGCCCCGGCGGACCGAGGCGGACGGGCGCTGGCTCCCGCTTTCCTACGTCAACCATGTGCTCGCCGGCGCGCGCGGCGCCGTCGTCCCGGTCTTCGACGCGCCGGAGGACGAGGCGGCGCTCGCCGTCCTCGCCGACGCGATGCCGGAGCGCGAGATCGTCCCCCTCCCCGCTCTGGAGATATTCCGGGGCGGCGGCGGCCCCCACTGCATAACCCAACGCGAGCCGGCGGCGTAACGCGCGCGCCGGGCCGGGCCGGGCCGCGCGGCGCCGCGCTCACCCCTCGCGGAACCAGCGCCGGAGCAGCCGGAAGCCGAGCGGGGCCAGCAGCACCACCATGAAGATGCGGCTCAGGTGGTGCGTCGCGACGAAAGCGACATCCTGGCCGATGCCGAGCGCGATCAGGCTCATCTCCGCCAGCCCGCCCGGCGCGTAGGCGAGCGTCACCGCGTACCACGGCAGCCCGGTCAGTTCCGCGACCAGCAGGCCGAAACCGGCCGCGCTCGACATCAGGATCGCGGCGGAGCCGACGGAGACCCGCAAGGTCCGCAACACCTCGGCGTAGCGCGCGCCCGCGAACCGGCAGCCGACCCCCGTCCCCAGCGCCACCTGCGCCGCCGCGACCAGCGCCGAGGGCGGGGCCGCCTCGCTCCAGCCGGCCATGTGGACGGCGGCGCTCAACGCCAGCGGGCCGAGCAGGAAAGCGGCCGGCAGGCGGAGCGCGCGCGCGGCGAACGGCCCCAGCGCCGCGCAGGCGAGCAACGCCAGCCACTCGCGCAACGGCATGTCGAAGCCGGAGCCGCTCGGCAGCATCCCCTCCGGCGGCTCGTAACCGCCGAACGCCCGGAACAGGAACGGGACGGTGAGCGCCACCAGCAGGATGCGCGACGCCTGGGTCAGCGCGATCGTCCGCTCGTCGCCGCCCATCTCGCGGCCGACGATGACCATGTCGTTGAGGCCGCCGGGCGCGGCCGAGAAGTACGCCGTCACCGGGTTGTGGCGGCCGACGCGCCGGAGATAGGCGAGCACAAGGGCCATCGCGACGGCGCCGTGCAGCAGCAGCCCGCCGATCGAGACCGCCCAGTCGCCGATCCGCTCGGCCAGTTCCGGCGTGAACTGGCTGCCCAGCATCGTCCCGATGAAAACCACCATGCACTGGCGCAGCATGTGCGGCAGGCGGACCGGCGCGCCGGCGATCGAGGCGACGGTGACGAACGTCATCGCCCCCAGCATCCACGGCAGGGGCATCCGGAGAACCGCGAACAGGACCGCGCCCGCCGTCCCGATGGCGAGCGCCAGCAGCATGGAGCCGCCGGCCCGTCCGGCGGTCAGCCGCTCCCCGCCCGGCCGCCCGCCGCGCGGGTCAGCTCCCGGGCCCGGCAACGACCCGGCCCAGGCGCACGGCGGTCTGCCCCTTGCCGAGCCGGCGGGACGGCATGATCAGCACGCAGTCGTCGTAGGGGGTCCGGATGGGCCTGGCGCCGTCCCGGGCCAGCAGCGTCCCGGCCCTGGGGATCGTCTCCATGCCGACATAGGGCGCGACGAAGGCGAAGGAGCCGGTCTCGACCGCCACCGCCTCCGTCACCTCGATGACGGTTTGCGCCTCCGGAACCGACGGGCCGAGCCACTCCCCGACCGTCTCCGGCGAGGCGGCGCCGGCGGCCGCGAGGAACCGCGCCGTTATCCGCCGCGCCATGTCGACGCTGCTCCGCGCCCAGTGCTGGCCGCACTCCGCCAGCAGCGCCGCCCTGGGCGAGGCGGGATCGGAGAACGGGCCGTAGTCGCGCATCCGCCGCCCGGCCGCGTGGCCCCGGTCCATCACGACATGGCCGGGCGCGCCCACCTTCTCGGCCAGCGCCCGGCCCTTGGCCAGCGGCCCGGCGAGCATCAGCGGCGCGGTCGGGTGCTGCATGGAGTGGAGGTCGAGCAGGAAGTCGGCCGTGTCGAGCAGCGGGCGGATTTCCCGGCAGCGCCGCGCCTCCAGGCTGTCGCGCCGCCCGTCCAGCGCGGCCTCGTCCCACAGGCGGTTCATGTCCTCGTCCACGAAGCGCGAGAGGGCCGGGTAGTCCGGGTCGAAGTTCCGGTACGCCTCGACATTGCAGAAGCCGAGCGTGAGGCGCCCGCGCTCCGGCCGCGCGCCGGCGCGCAGCAACTCGTCGAGCACGACGGCGCCGCACAACTCGTTGCCGTGCATCAGCGCGGTGACCATGACATGCGGCCCCGGCGCCGGCCCGTCGAAGGCGGCGAACCAGTCCACGCCGGTATTGCCGCGCCGGTAGGCGGAAATGTCGGGCGGCGCGATCTCGACGGGATAGGGCTTGAGATCGGTCGGGCGGGGGGAGGAGGCCATCGGAGTCCCGGAATGCCGCGCGCGGATCGCCGCAAGCTACCCGCAACCGCGCCCCGGCGCCAGCGGGGAGAGGGGGGGGCGAGGCGGAGGCGGGGCGACCATTCGTTCGGCCCCGCCGGATATGTCCGCCCTCCCGGATCGACATACCGTATTCCGGGCGCGACAATGGATAGGAGACGCAAGCTGGAAAGCTCGTTCGCGGCGTTTGCCGTATTTCCTAAAATATGTCCGCCAGAAACCCGATTGCCGCCGCCAATATCATTACCGCCACCGCGATAATTCGATGGAAATATGTTTTTCGCAATTGCTCGTTTTTCTTGTTCAATTCGGAACGAGCGATCTCGAAACGCTTCTGAATTTCAGATACTTCATCGAATGTTTTCATCAACTCCTCCGGCTTGCCCCCGCCCGAATCCCTGGCGGCGCCGAGCTTCTTCCGGGCATTTTCCACCTTCTCGCATGAATCGATATAATCGGGCAAAACATCCGAAATAGGCGTTGTTCTATAGTCGTCCTGAAAAATTTTTATCGAATTAAGCGCCCACATTATTCCCGCTTCCGCCGCCTCGTATTTGGCGCGCCGGCAATGCGATATGGCTTCCCTCATTTGCTCTTCGCTTTGCAGCGAGCGATCGTCCGCCAGCGCGCCGAGCAGGTGGAAACCCGCATAGCGCAGCTCGTTATGGGCCGGAATGACCGCATCCCCGCGATAGTCGGAGACCTTGCGCGCGAAGGCGTCGGCTTCCCCGTATTCCCGGCGAAGCCTCGCCATGAGGTTCGGTTCTTGCGCGCTTTCGATCTCAGACGAATTTGTGTCGTCGGATTTTTTCATATTCCTCGTCCAGATCGCGCTTGGTGGCATACCAGCCGTTTTGCAGGCGAATGTTGCCGCTTGCGTGAGCTTTCACGACTTCGCGATCCAGCGCGCGCGCGCGCGCTTCCGTCGCCCGCGGCGCCGGCCGCGGCGGGACGAAAAGCACGCTCAGCTTCCTTATCGGGTTCATGGTCCGCGACTTTCCATGGCGTTCGGGGGCATGGACCGGCCCCTTCTACGAAAAGCACGCCCAGCTTCCTTATCGGGTTCATGGTCCGCGACTTTCCATGGCGTTCGGGGGCATGGACCGGCCCCTTCTCCGGTTCCGCCGAACTCCGCAGCCCGCCCGAAAAGCGGCCCTTCTCGAACCATGGCGAGCGAACGCGCCGTCGAAGTTCGCCGCGAAAGTAGGTCGATTCGCCATTGCGCGGCAAGGCCTTGGCTCGGACGACCTCCAATGCGCGACAAAATGTCGCATCTTTGGCCGGATGCCGCCCCCGCCCCTCCCGCCGTCAGAACGCCAGGCGCAGGCCGAGGTTCGCCCCGTGGTCGGCGAGCGAGTCCTCGCCGAAGCGGCCGGCGTATTCGGCGAAGGCGCGCGCGCCGCCGCCCAGCTCCGCCGACACGCCGACGCCGACGCGCGCCCACTGCCCCGGCGGCGCGTGGCCGGGCAGGGCGAAACGGCCGGGCAGCCTGTTCGAGCCGGCCGTCACGACCAGCGGGTCGTCCTCCATCTCGCGCTCCCAGGCGACGCTGGCCCAGGGCCGCAAACCGCTCTCCGCCCCGAAGCTCCCGGAGACCGCGTAGCCGACGCGCGCGACCAGCGAATCGCGCTCGAACGCCTCGAAACGCATCGAGGTGGAGCGGTCCGAGACCTCGCGGTAGCCGTCGATCTCCTGGCTCGTCCAGGACACGCCGGCGAAGGGGCCGTGCTCCATGTCCGGCCCGGCCGCGAAGGTCCAGCCCATGTCCACGCCGGCCCCGAACAGGCCGGCCTCGGTCGAGCCGCTCTCGGTCCGCGACGCCGCGGCGAGTTGCACGGTCCGCTCGATCTCCACCGCCGCCCGGCCGAAGGTCAGCGCGCCGGCCAGGCGCAGCCCGCCCGACCGCCACTCGGCGCGCAGCGATCCCAGCGCCGCCGTGGTGTCGAGTTCCGCCCCCTCGACCTCGGCGCCGTGGAGCGCGAGGCTCACCGCCGCGCCGACGACCATGCCGTTCCCGTCGTCGCGGTCGAGGCCGAAGGTCAGCGACCGGAGATCGCCGGCGGTCTCGCCGAGCCGCGGCGGGGCGGCGCTTTCGCTCCGGCCCGTCCCGGCGCGGGCGTAGCCGCTCCACGCGCCGGCCGGGCGGCTCCGGGCCGCCGACGCCATCGCGGCGCGATGGGCCGCCGCCGCCGCCAGCCCGCCCTCGCCCGCCAGCGAGACCTGCCCCGGCGCCGCCAGCGCGGCCAGCGCGAGGTTCGCCATCGCGCCGTGGACCGCGCCGCTCGGATGGCGCGCGTCCGTGAACATGAACCGCTCGTTGTCGCCCTCGGCGTAGTGGAAGGGGTAGCGCGCGTCGCCCGCCGGGCCGCACGCGGTCACCGCCGAGCCTTGCGGCGCGAGGCAGGCCATGGCCGAGACATCGGGGTAAAACCCGTAGGCGGCCGGGTTCGCCGCGACCTCGGCGGACAGGCCGGCGACGTCGAGCGCGACGATCCCGTCGCCGAGCGCCGCCACGCCGGCGAAAAGCCCCTCGTTGTAGCCCTCCGCCGCCGCGGTCAGGCCGTAACGCGCGGCGTCCGGGAGGGAACGGCCGAGCGGCGTGGCGCCGATGTCCGGGATATTGAAGACCAGGATCGTCCGCGCGCCGGCCTGCTGGAGCCGCCCGACATGCGCGATCGCGGCGCCCGCCGCCGCCGCGATGGCGCCCGCCGCCGTCGCCGGGTCGCGGAGCGCGAGCTCGATGTCGTTGCCGCCGGCCCAGACGGCGTAGAGCGCGTCCGGGTCCGCCGCGCCGCCGCGCGGCGCGAGGTGCTGTCCGATCTGCGCGCCGATGTCCGGCACGGGGTATTCCGCGAGGCAGGTCGCGGTGGCGTTCGCGCAAGCGCCGCCCCAGGCGTGGTTCGAGCCGCCCGCCAGCGAGTTCCGGCCCGCCGCGCCGAACGCCCCGGCGACGGTCGAGGCCCAGACCGGATCCGGGTTGGTGACGAAGCCCGCGCCCGGCGCGCCGCCCGTGGCGGCCGAGATGTTGCCGGCGTCGCTCAGGCTGTCGCCGAAGACGACGACATCGGAGAACTCCTGGGCCCGCGCCCCGCCGGCGAGGCCGAGGGCGAGGATGGCGAGCGGAACGGCGAGACGGCGCATGGCGGCGGTTTCCCTGTATGGGGCGAAGGACGAGGCGAGATTGCCCGGCGCGGCCGGGACCGTCAACGGGACTCGCCGCCGCCGCGCGCGGCCCGCGCGCCGCCCGCGCGTCTACGCGACGCCCTCGCGGGTTTCGGCCAGCGCGAGGTCGACGACGGCGCGCAGCGCCTCCTCTCCGGAATCGCCCTCCAGGCGGCGCAGGCGGTAGAGGTCGATCTGCCGGTCGGCGGCGGCGCCGTCGCGCACGATGGAGAGCGCGCCCCGGACCTCCGCCTCGCAGCCGAGCGCGGCCGCGTCCTCCGCGACCTCCTCCACCAGCCGGGCGAGCGCGTCCTGGATGTCCTCGCGCCCGCCGTCCTCGGCGCCGAGGAAAGCGAAGACGCCGTAGCGCCGCGCCAGCCAGCGGTTCTCCTCGACGATCTCCGTCTCCGGCTCCTCCGGGAGCGCGCCCGCGCGGTCCAGCCGCAGCGACCGGCGCACCAGGGCGGCGTAAAGCGCGACGATCGCAACCGCGTCGTCGATGCGCGGGCAGATGTCGCAGATGCGCATCTCCACGGTCGGGTAGGCGTGCGACGGGCGGATGTCCCACCAGAGTTCGCTGCCGTCGTCGATAAACTCCCGGCGCTTGTAGGCGTCGAGCAGCCGCTCGTACTCCGCCATCGAGGCGAAGGGGCGCGGGATGCCGGAGCGCGGCAGCGCGCCCACCACGCCGAGCCGCCAGGACTTGAAGCCGGTGTCGCGCCCGCCGCCGAAGGGCGAGGAGCCGGACAGCGCGTTCAGCAGCGGCAGGTGGCGGCGCATCGCCGTCATCGCGCGGACGCGCGAATCCGGGTCGCCGAACCCGGCGTGGACATGCATCCCGCCGACCAGGAAACGCCGCACCACGTCCTGGAAGCGGACCGCGAAGCGCTTGTACCGCTCCCTCGGCGTGATCTCCTGGTCGCGCCAGGCGGCGAAGGGATGGGTCGAGGCGGCCATCGGGGCCATGCCGTATTTCGCGGCGGCCTCGATCACGATCGCGCGGGTCTCCCGCAGCGCGTCGCGCGCCTCGGCGACGGAGCCGCAGACGCGCGTGTTGGTTTCGACCTGGGCGTTCAGCAGTTCCGGCACGATCTTGTGCGGCCCGCGCCGGCGCTCGCACTCCTCCAGGAAGCCGGGATCGGGCCGGACCACGAGGTCGCGGGTTTCGGGATCGACGAGGAAGAACTCCTCCTCGACGCCGAGCGTGACCGCGAGCGGGTCGGCGGCCGCGCTCATCGCCGGCCCCCGGCGCGCGTCTCGTCGCTTGGCATGGCGGACTCCCCTCGGGGCGGGTCGCGGACAGAGCGCGCCTTATCGCGCGCCGCGCCCGCCCGCGCAAGCCGCCGCCCCGGCCTCCGGGCCGGGACGACGCCGCCCGGGCGGGCCGTTACCGCCCGGCCTGGGCGCGGCGGATGTCGGCGGGCCAGCGGCTTTTGATGTAGGCCAGCGCCGCCCAGATCTCCCGGTCCGCCAGGACGCCGGCATAGGCCGGCATGTCGGTCCGGTAACCGTCCCCGGCCAGCGCCGCCGGCCCGTCCCGGGTCAGGCGGAACAACACCTCGTCCGAATGGTGCCAGGTGTGGCCGGTCGCGTCGTGGGGCGGCGCGGGGAGCAGTCCGTCGGGCTTGCGGCGGCGCCAGTCGGGCTGGCCTTCGAGGTTCGCGCCGTGGCAGGCGGCGCAATGCCGGCCGTACACGCCGGCCCCGAGCGCCACCAGTTCGGGGTCCGAGGCGTCCGCGCCGGCGACGCCGCCGTCTCCGCCGCCGAGCGAGAGTACGGCCGCCGCCGCGAGGATCGCCGCCGCGCCCCCGGCCGCCGCGAGGCGCGCCTTCCCCCGGCGCGAAAGGGTTCCGTTCACGCAAGCCCCTCCCTCGGTCCCGCCCCGACCGGCGAATCCGGGCGGCTAGGCCACCCGGAACCAGGTCGTCATGCCCGCGTCCGCGTGCTCCAGCATGTGGCAATGCAGGAGCCAGTCGCCCGGGTTGTCGGCGACGAACGCGATCCGGACCGTCTCTCGGCGATCCACCAGGAACGTGTCCAGCAGGGGCCCCTGGGCGCCGCCGGGCGCGATCGCGCGGAAATGGTGGCCGTGCAGGTGCATCCCGTGCGGCCACGCCGTATCGTTGACCATTTCGAGGAGAACCGTCTCGCCGGCGTTCGCCGCGAAGAGCGGCCGTTCGGGCGTTTCGGCCAATCCGTTGAAGGCCCAGACCTTTCCCAGGGCCGCGAGGTCCCGCGCCTCCAGCATCCGGCCGTCGAGCCGGGCGCGCGGCATTCCTCCCATCGCGCCGCCCTCCATGCGAAGGGTCGCGCGCCGCGCCCGCGCCAGGTCGCCCAGCGCCGGCGTCGGGTTGGGCGGAAGCCGCGCCGGAGCGGGCAAGCGGCGTTTTCGCGCCGACCCGGAGACGCGGAACGCGGCGAGCGGGAAATCGCCCTGCCGCGTTTTCGCCGCGAGGACGGCCTCCTCCCCCTCTTCCGCCACCGCGTCCACGACCAGGTCGGCCCGCTGGCCGGGCGCGAGCGCGAACGGCCCCGCCGGCCGGGGCGCCGCGAGGGGCTGGCCGTCCAGCGCCACGGTCCAGCCTTCCAGGCCCTTCGGGACGAACGAGAAAATCCGGGCGTTCGCGGCGTTGACCAGGCGGAGGCGCAACCTTTCGAAACGCGCCGCGCCGCCGGTCCACGGGCTGTCGCCGTTCGCCGTGAGCCAGTTTCCCAGCCGCCCCGCGTGGGACCGGTCGCGCAGGGACCCGAAACCGTCGCGCAGGCCGCCATCGGGCGCGATGAGCCAGTCGTCGATGAGAAGCGTCTCCTCGCGATCGACCTCCGGCGGGTCGCGCTCTTCGACGACAAGGGCGCCGTAAAGCCCGCGTCCCGTCTGCTCGAAGGTCCGCACGTGCGGATGATACCAGTAGGTTCCCGCGTCGGGCGGCTCGAAGTCGTAGAGAAACTCGTCGCCGGGCGCGACCTCCGCCTGCGTCGTGCCGGGCACGCCGTCCATTGCGTTCTCGATGCGGATTCCGTGCCAGTGCACGGTCGAGGGTTGCGGAAGACCGTTCACGAACCGGCGCGCCACCCGTTGCCCCTGCCGCGCGCGGATCGTCGGCCCCGGCGTCCGGCCGTCGTACCCCCAGACCGGGGTCTCCGGAAAGCCCGGCGGAGCGATCCGCGCGACGGCGGGCCTGGCGTGAAGCGAAACGATTCCGCGGCCCCCGGCGCGCGCCGCCGCCGCCGCCCCGGCCGCCGGGCCGGCGAGCGCGAGCGCCGCCGCGCCGCCCAGAAACGCGCGCCTCGAAGGAGCCATTTCCCGCGCCTCGCCGATTTCCCGCCGCTCTCGACCGCACTCTATCCCGCCGGCGCCGAGGCGTCCAACGCGCGGGCGGCTACCGGGCCGCCCCGTCCGCCGCCCCCTCGGCGAGGCATTCGGCCACCGAGCGCATGAAGCGCTGCGTCAGCGCGTCGTGGCGCGGGGTGAGGACGCCGCCGTCGAAGGCGTCCGACGCGCGGCCCATCTGCAGGCGCTCGACCGCCCACACGTCCTCGGCGAACACCTCCTTCCAGTTCGCCACCAGCGCGGCCAGCGCCTCGTCGTAGCCGGGGCGGTCGGGCGGTTCGCCGACCATGTAAAGCCGCACCCGCTCGCGCGTCAGGTCCGGGGCGAGGGGATCGACGATAATGGCGTAGAAATGGTCGCGCTGCAGGCCGAGCAGGACGTTCGGGAACACGATCGGGTATTCGCCCAGGAGTTCCCGCGCCGGGGAGAGGCCGGGGAAGGGCGCGAACGGGCTTTCGTCGATCTTGTCGGGCGCGAAACTGTCGGTGGTCTGGCCGTAGACGCGCTCCGAGACCGCCACCTGCCGGTGCTCCTCCAGCGGCGAGCGGGCGGTCAGCGCCGGGTGCACCCAGGGCAGGTGGTAGGATTCGAGGAAGTTCTCGACCGCGAGCTTCCAGTTCGCCCGCAGCTCCAGCTCCCAGCTCGCGACATGGCGCATGTCCGAGAAGTCGTAATCGGCCCAGCGCGCGTCCAGCGGGGCCATCGTTTCGGCCAGCGGCCGCGCGGCGCCGGACAGGTCGACGAACACCAGGTCGTTCCAGACCGCCGCGCGGACCGGCCGCAGGCCGAGGCCGGACTTGTCCACCGCCGGGCAGTCGTCCCGGCCGGGGCCGCCCACCAGCGGCGTCCGCAGCAGTTCGCCGTCCAGCCCGTAGGTCCAGGAATGGTAGGGGCAGCGCAGCGCGGGGCGGCGCTTCTCCGGCCCCGTCACGAGGCGCGCGCCGCGATGCCGGCAGACATTGTGGAAGGCGCGGACCGCGCCGTCGCGGCCGCGCACCAGCAGGATCGGCGCGCCCGCCGCCTCGACCGGGAGGGCGTCGCCCGGTTCGGGGATGTCCGCGCCGGCGCCGACGCAGGTCCAGTTCCGCGCGAACAGGGCGCGCGCCTCCAGCCGGTGGCAGTCGGCGTCGGTGTAGCAGGCGTTGGGCAGGCCGCGCGCCGCGCCCAGCGGCGCGGACACGGCGGCGAGCGCGGCGGCGGTGTCGAGAACGGCCATGGCCGGGCCTCCCGGAGCCGGATGCGGTCCCCGCGAGGATGGCGGCGCCCGGCGCCGGGCGCTGTTCCGGGAGCGGCATGGAACTTGTCCGAAGCCGCCGCGCGCGGGCTAGCGCAACTCGATCCAGACCGGCGTGTGGTCGGAGGCCCGGGCCTTGCCGCGCGGCCCGGCGTCGATGCCGGAGCCGGCGAGCCGGTCGGCGGCCTGGGGCGAGAGCAGCAGGTGGTCGATCCGCACCCCGTGGTCCTTCTGCCAGGCCCCGCCCTGGTAGTCCCAGAAACTGTATTTGTGCGGCGCGGCGTTGAAGACGCGGAAGGCGTCCGTGTAGCCGAGATGCAGGATTTCCCGGAACCGGGCGCGCGATTCGGGCCGGCACAGCGCGTCGTCGGCCCAGCCGGCGGGATCGTGCACATCCTCGTCCCGGGGCGCGACATTGTAGTCGCCGGCCAGCACCGCCGGCGCCTCCCACTCCAGCAGGGCGGCGGCGCGCGCCCGCAGCCGCTCCATCCAGGCGAGCTTGTAGTCGTACTTGCCGCCGGGCGCCGGGTTGCCGTTCGGGAGGTAGATCGAGGCGAAGCGCACGCCGCCCGCCGTCGCCTCGATATAGCGGGCCTGCTCGTCGCCGTCGTCGCCCGGCAGCCCGGCCGCGACATCCTCGATCGGGAGCCTGGAGAGGATGGCGACGCCGTTGTAGGTCTTCTGGCCGTGGACGGCGATGTTGTAGCCGAGGTCCTCGATCTCCATGCGCGGGAAGGCCTCGTCCACGCATTTCGTCTCCTGGAGCAGGACGACGTCCGGCGCGGCCTCGCGCAGCCATTCCAGCACGCCGGGCAGGCGCGCCTTGATCGAGTTGACGTTCCAGGTCGCGGCTTTCATGCGCGCCCTCGCGGGACCGGGGGCCGTCCGCCCGCCTCAGACGGAGAACGACGTGCCGCAGCCGCAGGACGAGGCGGCGTTGGGGTTGACCACCTGGAAATAGGAGCCGATCAGCTCCTCCACATAGTCGAGCGCGCCGCCCCGCACCAGTTCGAGGGACATGTCGTCCACCACCACCTCGACCCCGCCCGTCTCGAAGGCGTGGTCGTCCGCGCCGCGGGTCGAATCGAAGGCGAAGATGTACTGGAAGCCGGAACAGCCGCCGCCCTCGACGGAGACGCGCATGAACTTGCCCTCCCCGCCCTCCTCCTGGCGCAGCAGGGCCGCGATGCGCCGCGCCGCGCCCTCGGTAAGGGCGAAGGCGGGACCGGCCGGGGAATCGGGAACGCCGTCGGGCATCGCGCCGCTCCGGGAAGCGTTGTTTCGCGTCGGTCCCTTCCAATTAGCCCCGGGCGCGGCGGATTTCAAGCGCCGCGTGCCGGCGCGCCGGCTTTCCCGCCGGCTTCCCCATTGCGCGGCCGGCCCGCCGGGGCTACGGTCCTTCGCGTCCCGAACCCGAGGATTGGCGCCCATGCCGCCCGCCCCGCCGCGCCGCCGAGGACCGGCGCTCGCCCCCCACGCCTCCCCGCCGGAGCGAAGCCGGGGGCGCCGGCATCCCGAGCCGGAGGCGGCGGAGCGTTCGCCGCACCAGCGCGACCGCGACCGCGTGCTGCATTCCGGCGCGTTCCGCAAGCTGAAGTACAAGACGCAGGTCTTCGTCTACCACGAGGGCGACTACTACCGCACGCGGCTGACCCACAGCCTGGAGGTCGCGCAGCTGGCCCGGTCCGCCTGCCGGTCGCTGGCGCTGAACGAGGACCTGGCGGAGGCGCTGGCGCTGGCCCACGATTTCGGCCACACGCCCTTCGGCCACGCCGGGGAGGAGGCGCTGGACGCCGCGATGCGCCCCTGGGGCGGCTTCGACCACAACGACCAGACGCTGCGCGTGCTCACACGCCTGGAGCGGCGCTACGCCGCCTTCGACGGCCTCAACCCGACCTGGGAGACGCTGGAGGGCCTCGCCAAGCACAACGGCCCGCCGCGCCTGCCGCCCTCCCCCACGCTCGCCGACCTCGACGGCGCGCTGGACCTGCGCCTCGGCGCGCAGGCCGGGCCGGAGGCGCAGGTCGCCGCCATCGCCGACGACATCGCCTACGACGCCCACGACCTCGACGACGGCCTCAGGGCCGGCCTGTTCGGGATCGGCGAACTGGCGGAGGTTCCGCTGGTCGCGCCCATCGTCGCCTCGGTCCGCGCGGCGCACGGGAGCCTGGAGGACGGGCGGCTGTTCCACGAGACGGCGCGCCGCCTGATCGACGCGCTGGTCACCGACATGCTGGCCGAGACGCGGCGCCGGCTGGCCGCGCTCGACCCCGGATCGGCGGACGACATCCGCGACGCGCCCGAACCCGTCGCCGCCTTCTCCGAGGAGACGCGGGAGAAGGACGCCGAACTCAAGGCGTTCCTGCGCGCGCGCATGTACCGCCACTACAAGGTCAACCGCATGGCCAGCAAGGCGCGCCGCCTCGTCGCCGACCTGTTCCGGCTGCTGACGGCGGAGCCGGAATGCCTGCCGGCGGACTGGCAGGCGCCGGAAATCCGCGACGACGAGGCGGCGCGCGCCCGGACCGTCGCCGACTACATCTCCGGCATGACCGACCGCTACGCCATGCTCGAACACAAGCGCCTGTTCCAGCTGGACGAGGTCGGTTGAAATGAATGTCTTCAGGGAATTCGAGCACGTTATCCGCGGCGCGCTCGGGGATTTGCCCGAAATCGCCGGGGCCGGCGCCATCGACCTGGCGCGCGAGCGCGTCGCGGCCGAGCCGCCGCGCGACCCCGCCCACGGGGACATCTCGACCAACGCGGCGATGGCGCTGGCCAAACGCGCCGGCGTCCGGCCGCGCGACCTGGCCGGGCGGTTGGCCGAACGCCTCGCGGCGCATCCCGACGTGGCGTCGGCCGAGGTCGCCGGGCCGGGCTTCGTCAACCTGCGGATCGCCGACGATTTCTGGCGCGAGCGGCTGCGCGACGTGCTGCGGGCCGGCCGCCGCTGGGGCGATTCGGACATCGGCCGGGGCCGCAAGGTCAATGTCGAATACGTCTCCGCCAACCCGACCGGGCCGCTGCACGCGGCGCACGCCCGCGGCGCGGTCGTGGGGGACGCGCTGGCCCGGCTGCTGGACAAGGCGGGCTACCGGGCGACGCGCGAGTACTACATCAACGACGCCGGCGCGCAGGTGGACACGCTCGCCCGCTCGGCCCACCTGCGCTACCGCGAGGCGCTGGGGGAGGAGATCGGGCCGATCCCGGAAGGCCACTATCCCGGCGATTACCTGAAGGAGGTCGGCGCGGCGCTGGCGGCGCGCGACGGCGGGCGCTGGCTCGGCCGGGCGGAGGCCGAATGGCTGCCGGAGGTCCGCGGCTTCGCCATCGACGCCACGATGGCGGGCATCCGGCGGGACCTCGCCCGCCTCGGCGTCGAAATCGAGGTCTGGTCGTCGGAGCGCGCGCTGGTCGAGTCCGGCGGCGTGGACAAGGCGATGGCGGCGCTGGAGGACAAGGGCCTGCTCTATGTCGGCGTGCTGGAGCCGCCGAAGGGCAAGGCGCCGGAGGACTGGGAGCCGAGGCCGCAGACCCTGTTCCGGGCGACGGAGTTCGGCGACGACGTGGACCGGCCGATCCGCAAGTCGGACGGGAGCTGGACCTATTTCGCCGCCGACGTGGCCTACCATCTCGACAAGTTCGACCGCGGCTTCGCCGACGCGATCGATGTCTGGGGCGCGGACCACGGCGGCTATGTGAAGCGGATGCAAGCGGCCGTGCGGGCCGCCACCGGCGGCGAGGGCGCGCTGGACGTGAAAATCTGCCAGATGGTCAAGATGACCCGCGACGGAAGGCCGGTGGCGATGTCGAAGCGCGCCGGAACCTTCGTTACGCTCTCCGACGTGATCGACGCGGTGGGACGGGATGTCGTGCGCTTCACCATGCTGACCCGCCGCAACGACCAGCCGCTGGAGTTCGACTTCGACAAGGCGGTCGAGCAGAGCCGGGAGAACCCGGTGTTCTATGTGCAATACGCCCACGCCCGCTGCCATTCCGTGCTGCGCCACGCGGCCGAGGCCTTCCCCGGCCGGTCGCTGGCGGAAGCGGCGCTGGCGGACGCGGACATGGACCGCCTCGCCGATCCCGGCGAACTCGACCTGGTGAAGAAACTGGCGAACTGGCCGCGCACGGTCGAGGGCGCGGCGGAGGCGCACGAGCCGCACCGCGTCGCCTTCTACCTCGCGGACCTCGCCGCCGCCTTCCACGCGCTCTGGAACCGCGGCCGGGACGACGCGGCGCTGCGCTTCATCGACGCCGGGGACGCGGACCTGACGCTGGCGCGCCTGGCGCTGGTGCGCGGCGTCGCGACCGTTATCGCCTCGGGGCTGGAGACCATGGGCGTCGCGCCGCTGGAGGAACTGAGGTCGTGAGCGGGCCGGGCGACGACCTCCGCCGCGCGGCGGCGTTCGACGACGGCGAGGACGGCCCGCCGCCGGAAGGGGGCGGGCCGCGCCGGGGCGGATGGGCGCTCGCGGCGCTGGCGGGGGCGGGCGCGCTGGCCGCCTTCGCGGCGATCGCCTGGTTCTCCTGGGACGGCGCCGCGCCGGGCGGCGGGGAGGTTCCGCTCGTGCGCGCCGACCCCGGCCCCGTGCGCGTCGAGCCGGAGGACCCCGGCGGGATGGAAATCCCCGACATGTTCGGCGGCGTGCGGCCGGAGGTTTACGGCCGGGCCGACGAGGTGGAAAGCCTGCTGGCGCCGCCGGAACAGCCCGTCGCGCCGCCGCCCGCGCCGGAGCCGCCGGCCGCCGAAGCCCCGCCCCCGGCCGAACCGCCGGCGGCCGCGCCGGGCGGCGCGCCGGCCCCCGGCGCCGCGCCCTCTCCGCCGCCGGTCGAGACCGCCGGCGGCGGGACCGCGCCCGAAACCCCGTCCGGCGCCGCGCCCGCCGCCGAGGCCCCGCCCGCCGCCGGCGCGGCGCCCGTCCCCGCCCCGCCGCCGGCGACGGAAACGGCCGAGACCCCGCCCTCGCCCGAAACGGCCGCCGAAACGACCGCCGAAGCCGCGCCGCCGCTGCCCCGGCGCCGCCCGGCCGGGCTTGCCGCCGCCGCCCGCTCCCGCGCTCCGGCCGCCGCCCGCGCCCCCGCCGCGACGGGCCGGACGGCCGCGCGCGCCGCGCCGGACTGGGTGGCCATGGTCCAGATCGCCTCGGTCCGGAACTCCCGCGACGCGCGCGCGGAATGGGCGCGCGTCCAGGCGGCGCATCCGGCCGAGCTCGGCGCGCTCGCGCTCACCGTGGACCGGGCGGAGATCGCGGGCCGGGGCGTGTTCTACCGCGCCCGGGGCGGCCCGGTGACCTGGACGCGGGCGCGGGCGATCTGCCAGAAGCTCAAGCGGCGGGGCCAGTCCTGCCTCGCGATCCGGCCCTGAGCGGGGGACGGGCGGCGTGCGGGCCTGCGTGTTCGGCTGCGCCGGGGAGGCGCTCGACAACGCGGAGCGCCGCTTCCTGCGCGAGGCCGATCCCTTCGGATTCATCCTGTTCGCCCGCAACTGCCGCGCGCCCGGACAGGTCCGCCGCCTGGTCGCGGAACTGCGCGAGGCGGCGGGACGGCGCGCGCCGGTCCTGATCGACCAGGAGGGCGGGCGGGTGCGCCGCCTGCGCCCGCCGGCCTGGCGCGACGCCCCCGCCCCGGCGGCGTTCGGCGCGGTTTACGCCCGCGATCCCGGCGCGGCGCGGCGCCTCGCGCGGCTGAACGCGCGGCTGGTCGCCGACGAATTGTTCGACCTCGGCATCGACGTGAACTGCGCCCCCCTGCTCGACCTGCGCGAGCCGGACGGCCACAAGGCGATCGGCGACCGCGCCTTCTCGGACGACCCCGCCGCCGTCGCCGCGCTGGGGCGGGCCTGGATCGAGGGGTCGCGGGCCGGCGGCGCGCTGCCGGTCGCGAAGCACCTGCCGGGCCACGGCCGCGCCCGGGTGGACAGCCATCTCGACCTCCCGACGGTCGATGCGCCGCTGGAGGCGCTGGAGCGGCGCGACTTCGCGCCCTTCCGCGCGCTGGCCGGCGGGCCGGCGGGGGCCGGGGCGGCCGGCATGACCGGCCATGTGGTGTTTTGCGCCATCGACCCGCACCGCCCGGCGACGCTCTCGCCCGCCGTTGTCGGGGAGGTCGTGCGCGGCCGGATCGGCTTCGACGGGCTGCTGTTCACCGACGACCTGTCGATGGCGGCGCTGTCCGGCCCCGTCGGGGCGCGGGCGAAAGCCGCGCTCGACGCCGGATGCGACATCGCGCTGCACTGCAACGGCGACATGGCGGAGATGGAGGAGGTCGCCGCCGCCGTCCCGGCCCTGGAAGGCGCGGCGGCGGCGCGCGCCGGGGCCGCCCTCGCCGACATCGAGGGGCTGCGGGCCGCGCGCCGCGACCCCGGCCCGGACGAGACGGCGGCCGCGTTCGACCGGCTGCTCGCCGGGGCGGCCTGAGGGGGGCGGCGATGGACCAGGGCTTCCTCCAGAACATCCTGTACGAGGTCTCGGTCTGGGCCTTGCCGGCGCTGCTCGCCATCACCTTCCACGAGGCGGCGCACGGCTACGTGGCCTGGCTGCTCGGCGACCCGACGGCGCGGCAGGCGGGGCGGGTGACGCTCAACCCGCTGCCCCATATCGACAGGTTCGGCACGGTCGTGCTGCCGATCCTGTGCCTGATCGCGCCGATCGGGCTGGTTTTCGGCTACGCCAAGCCGGTTCCGGTCAACCTGGCCCGGCTGGGCAATCCCCGGCGCGACACGATCCTGGTGGCGGCGGCGGGGCCGCTGGCCAATGTCGCCCTGCTGGCGGTCTCGGCGCTGCTGCTGCACGCGCTCGTCCTGGCGCCGGAGTGGCTCGGCCCGTGGCTGGCGGCGAACCTCCAGCGCTCGATCCTGCTGAACGCGGTGCTGGCGGTGTTCAACATGCTGCCGGTGCCGCCGCTGGACGGCGGGCGGATCGTCACATGCCTGCTGCCCTGGCCGCTGGCGCGGCGCTATGCCCGGCTGGAGCGCTGGGGTATCCTGATCGTGATCGGGCTGGTCTTCCTGCTTCCGGCCCTGGCGGACGGACTGGGCTACGATCCGGGACCCATGCAAAACATGCTGGCCGCGCCGGTTTTCGGGCTGATCGACGCCATGCTCGCCGCGACCGGGGTCCGGTGAGGCGATGGAAGGCGCGACGGACCCGTTCGATGCGCCGGCGCCGGACCGCGACCCGTCGCGGACGCCGCTGCTGCTGACGCTGGACGGGTTCGAGGGGCCGATCGACATGCTGCTGGCGCTGGCGCGCGAGCAGAAGGTGGACCTGGCGCGGATTTCCATCCTGGAGCTGGCGGACCAGTATCTCGGCTTCGTCGCGCGCGCCCGCGCGCTCGACCTCGGCCTCGCGGCGGACTACCTGGTGATGGCGGCCTGGCTCGCCTGGCTGAAGTCCCGCCTGCTGCTGCCCGACGCCCCCGGCGAGGAGGAGGAGCCGTCGCCGGCCGAGCTGGCGGAGGCGCTGCGCCTGCGCCTGCGGCGGCTGGAGGCGATGCGCGAAGCCGGCGACCGGCTGATGGCCCGGCCCCGGCTCGGCGTGGACCTGTTCGCGCGCGGCGCGCCGGAATCGCTGGCGGACCTGCCGCGCCCGGTCCACGAGGCGACGCTGTACGACCTGTTGCGCGCCTATGCCGACATCCGGCTCCGGCGCGACCACGCGACGCTCAGGATCGCGCCGACGCGGCTCCTCTCGGTCGAGGCGGCGGTCGAGCGCCTTCGCCGGATGCTCGGCGGCGCGCCGGGCTGGCGGACGCTCTCCGCCTTCCTGCCCGCCGGCGCGGGCGGCCCGCTGGCCGCGCGGTCGGCGGTGGCGTCCACCTTCGTGGCCGGGCTGCACCTCGCCAAGGAGGGGCGCGCGGAACTGCGCCAGGACGGCGCCTTCGGCCCGATCTGGCTGCGCCCGCGCGGCCCCGGCGCGGCGGAGCCGGACGGATGACCGGACCGGCGGACGAGGCGCCCGCCCCCGGCGCGGACGCGGGCGGGGAAGGCGCGGCGGCGGACCTGTCGGCGCATGTCCGCGTCGTCGAGGCGCTGCTGTTCGCCAGCGCCGGGCCGCTGGACGAGGCGATGCTGGCGAACCGGCTGCCGCCGGATGTCGCGGTCGCGGATGTGCTCGCCCGGCTGGCGCGGGACTACGAGGGGCGCGGCGTGGCGCTCGTCCGGGCCGGCCGGGGCTGGGCCTTCCGCACCGCGCCGGACCTGGCGGGCCTGTTGCGGATGGAGGTGGCGGCGCCCCGGCGGCTGTCGCGGGCGGCCGTCGAGACGCTGGCGATCGTCGCCTACCGCCAGCCGGCGACGCGCGCCGAGATCGAGGAGATCAGGGGCGTCGCGACCGGCCGCGGCACGCTCGACATCCTGCTGGAGGCGGGCTGGATCCGGACGCGCGGCCGGCGCCGGACGCCCGGCCGGCCCCTGCAATGGGGCACGACGGAGGCGTTCCTCGACCATTTCGGCCTCGGATCGCTCGCCGAACTGCCGGGCGTCGAGGAGTTGAAGGCGTCCGGCCTGCTGGATCGCGGCCCGGGGCCGACGACCGTCGATCCGCCGGGCGAGGCGGGCGCGGCGGAGGAGGAAAACGGGGACGGCGCGCCGCCGCCGTGACGCCGCCGGGCCCTGGCCCTTGTCCCGCCCGGCCGGGGGCGGGTAGAACGGCCGCGAGCGAGACGCATTCGCGGAAACGGGGGCGGCATGGCGGCGGCGCTGCGGATCGAGGGGCTGACCCATCGTTACGGACGGCTGGCCGCGCTGCGCGGCCTCGACCTGGAGGTCGGGTCCGGCGAGGTCGCGTGCCTGCTCGGCCCGTCCGGCTGCGGCAAGACGACGGCGCTGCGCCTCGCGGCCGGACTGGAGACGCTCCAGGAGGGCCGGCTCTGGATCGACGGCGCGCCGGTGGCCGAGCCGGGCCGCCAGGTCCCGCCCGAGGACCGCGACATCGGCCTGGTGTTCCAGGACCACGCCCTGTTCCCCCACCTGTCGGTCCTCGACAACACGATGTTCGGGCTGCGCCGCCTGCCGCGCGCGGAGCGGCGGGAGCGCGCCCTGCGGATGCTGCGGCGGGTCCACCTGGAGGAGTACGCCGACGCCTTTCCCCACGCGCTGTCGGGCGGCCAGCGCCAGCGCGTGGCGCTGGCCCGGGCGCTGGCGCCGGGGCCGCGGCTGATGCTGCTGGACGAGCCGTACTCCAGCCTCGACCCCCGCCTGCGCGACCGGATGCGCGACGAGGTGCTGCACCTGCTGAAAACCTCCGGGCGCGCCACGCTGATGGTGACGCACGACGCCGAGGAGGCGATGTTCATGGCCGACCGCATCGCGCTGATGCGCGAGGGCCGCGTCGTGCAGTTCGGTTCGCCGGCGGAACTGTACTGCGCGCCGGCCGACGCCTTCGTGGCCGGCTTCCTCGGCGACATCAACCGCGTCGGCGGCGTCGCCCGCGACGGCGCGGTGGAGACCGCCTTCGGTCCCGTGCCGGCGAACGGGCTGGGCGACGGGGCGGACGCCGAGGTGGCGATCCGGCCCGAGGCGGTGCGGCTGTCGGACGCCGGCGGCGGCGGGCGGCCCCTGGCGATCGTCGTCGAATCCCGCCTGCTCGGCCGGACCACGCTGGTCCACCTTTCCTATCCCTGGCGGGGCCGGCGCCTGCATCTCCACGCCCGGACGCCCGACGTCCGGGGGCCGGAGCCGGGCGACGTGGTTTCGGTCGATCTCGACCTGTCGCGGACCTTCGTCTTCCCCGCCGGCGGCCCGTCGGTGTGAGCGCGCGGCGGCGGCCGGTTCGCCGTTGCGGCGCGCCGGGGTTTCGTGCATAAACCGGTGCGAACGGCGCGCGCGACGGCGCGCCGGACCGGGCATATGGAGCGGGTCACATGGGGTTCACCAGCATCTGGCACTGGCTGATCGTGCTCGCCGTCGTGCTTTTGCTGTTCGGCGGCCGCGGCAAGATTTCGGCCTTGATGGGAGACTTCGGCAAGGGGCTGAAGAACTTCAAGTCCGGGCTGAAGGAGGGCGAGGAGGCGGAGGCCGCCGACGAGGCCAAGGCGCTCAAATCCGAGGGCGCGCCGGCGGCGGAGGCGGCGAAGAGCGACCAGGCGGCGAAGACCTAGGGCCTTCCGGCCCGCCGTCCCGGCAACCGTGGCCCGGCGCGCGGCCCGTCCGCCCGCGCGCCCGGCCCGCGAGGCGCGTCCATGTTCGACCTCGGCTGGCAGGAGTTCTTCCTGATCGCGATCGTCGCGGTCCTGGTGGTCGGGCCGAAGGACCTGCCGGGCGTGATCCGCGCGGCGGCGCGCTGGATCCGCAAGGCGCGGACGGTGGCGCGCGACTTCCAGAACTCCATCGAGGAGGCGGCGCGCGAGGCCGAACTCGACGACATCCGCAAGGAAGCCCAGAAAATCTCCCGGGGCGGCCTCGCCGCCTCGATCCGCGACACGGTCGATCCCGACGGCGACATGACCAGGACGATCGAGGACACCCGCCGCTCGATCGAGCGCGAGAGCCGTATCGAGCCGGCCGCGTCCCCGGCGCCGACGTCCCCGGCGCCCGCCGAGGCGACGGAGACGGCGGAGACGGAGACAGCGGCGGCGGCAGAGACGGCGGCGGCGGAGACGGCGGCGGCGGAGACGGAAACGGCGCCCGGGAACGGCGAGGACCGCGCGGCCGCGCCCGCCGCGCCGGCGCCCGTTCCCGATCCGGCGGCGGCGGCGGCGACGCCCGAACCCGTCTCCGGGCCGACGCCGATGGCGGCCGCCCAGGCCCCGGCGGAACCGGGCGCGGCGGCGGCGCGGGAGGGATAGCGGATGTCCGCCGAAGACAAGGAACTCGAGGACGGCCGGATGCCGCTGCTCGACCACCTGGTCGAGCTGCGCCAGCGCCTGCTCTGGTCCTTCGTCGGCCTGATCGTCGCCTTCTTCGCCTGCTACGCCGTGGCCGGGCACATCTACAACTTCCTGGTCCAGCCGCTGGCCGACATCACGGAGGGCGAGCAGGGCCGCAGGATGATCTTCACCGCCCTGCACGAGGCGTTCTTCACCCAGATCAAGGTCGCGTTCTTCGCGGCGCTGTGCGTCTCCTTCCCGATCGTGGCGACGCAGATGTGGCGCTTCGTCGCGCCCGGCCTGTACCGGCGGGAGCGCCGCGCCTTCGTGCCCTTCCTGGTGGCGACGCCGCTGCTGTTCGCGCTCGGCGCGGCGGTGGTCTATTACCTGGTGATCCCGCTGGCCTGGCGGTTCTTCCTGAGCTTCGAGCATCCGGGCGGCGACGGCGTGCTGCCGATGGAGCTGGAGCCGAAGGTGGACCAGTACCTCTCGCTGGTCATGCGGCTGATCTTCGCCTTCGGCGTCTGCTTCGAGTTGCCGATCCTGATCATCCTGCTGACCAAGGCCGGGATCGTCGGCACGGCCGGGCTGCGGGCGAAGCGCAAATACGCCATCCTGATCGCCTTCGTGGTCGCGGCCATCATCACGCCGCCGGACGTGATCAGCCAGGTGCTGCTGGCGGTGCCGGTGATCCTGCTCTACGAGGTCTCGATCCTCTGCGCCCGCGCGATCGAGCGCCGGCGCGGCGATCCCGAACCGGAAGACGGCGAGGCCGAGGAGGCGTAACGGCGCGGCGCGCCGGAGCGGGACCGGACCATGCACGACATCGCCAGCATCCGCGAGGACGCCGAAGGCTTCGACCGGGAGATGGCCCGGCGCGGGCAGGGCGCGCCCGCGGCCGGCCTGCTCGCCCTCGACGCGCGCTGGCGCGAATGCGAGAGCGAGGCGCAGCGGCTGCGCCAGCGCCGCAACGAGGCCTCGCGCGAGATCGGCGAACTGAAGCGCCGGGGCGCGGACGCCGCCGGCCCGATCGCCGAGGTGGGCGAGATCAAGAAGCGGCTTCCCGAACTGGAGGAGCGCGGGCGCGCGCTGGAGGCGGACCTGCGCGCGGCGCTCGCCGCGCTGCCGAACCGCCTCGACCCGGAGGTTCCCGAAGGCGCCGACGAGGCGGACAATCTCGAAATCCGCCGCCGGGGCGCGCCGCGCGCGTTCGACGCCCCGCCGCGCGACCATGTGGCGATCGGCGAGGCGCTCGGCGGGATGGATTTCGCCGCCGCCGCGCGCATGTCCGGCGCGCGCTTCGTCGCGCTCAAGGGGCCGCTCGCGCGGCTCGAACGCGCGCTCGCCAACTTCATGCTGGACCACAATGTGCGCGAATACGGCTACACGGAGGTCTCGCCGCCGCTGGCGGTGCGCGACGACGCCCTGTTCGGCACCGGCCAGTTGCCGAAGTTCCACGACCAGCAGTTCCGCGCCGGCGAGGACCGCTGGCTGATCCCGACCTCCGAGGTGCCGCTGACCAACCTCGCCGCCGGCGAAATCCTGGAGGAGGCCGAGCTCCCGCTGCGCTTCACCGCGTGGACGCCCTGCTTCCGCTCCGAGGCCGGCGCGGCGGGCAAGGACACGCGCGGCATGATCCGGATGCACCAATTCGAGAAGGTCGAGATGGTCTCGATCTGCCATCCGGACAACTCGGACGCGGAGCACGAGCGGATGACGGAATGCGCCGAGAGCATCCTCGCGCGCCTCGGCCTGCCCTTCCGCACCGTGCTGCTCTGCGCGGGCGACACCGGGTTCTCCGCCCGCAAGACCTGGGACATCGAGGTCTGGCTGCCGGGCCACGACGGCGGGCGCTACCGCGAGATTTCCAGCTGCTCGAACTGCGGCGACTTCCAGGCGCGGCGGATGCGGGCGCGGTTCCGCCCCGATGGCGGGCGGGGCACGGCCTTCGTCCACACGCTGAACGGCTCCGGCCTCGCCGTCGGGCGGACGCTGATCGCGGTGCTGGAGAACTTCCAGCGCGAAGACGGCGGCGTCGACATCCCCGAGGCGCTGCGGCCCTGGATGGACGGGCTGGCGGCGATTCCGGGGCCGGGGACGGCCGGGTGAGCCGGGCGGGGCGCCGCGCCGGGCGCTGGCCGCTCGACCTGTCGCGGGCGCGAATCCTGCTGTCGAACGACGACGGGTTCGACGCGCCGGGCCTCGCCCTGCTGCGGCGGATCGCGGGAACGCTGTCGGACGACGTCTGGGTCGTCGCGCCGGAGACGGAGCAGTCCGCCGCCGGCCATTCGCTGACCCTGCGCCGGCCGCTGCGCATCCGCGAGCGCGGGGCCCGGGCGTTCTCCGTGGACGGGACGCCGACCGACTGCGTGCTGCTCGCGATCAACCGGATCATGGCGGACCGCCCGCCCGACATCGTGTTCTCGGGCGTCAATTTCGGCGCCAACCTCGGCGAGGACGTGACCTATTCGGGCACCGTGGCGGCGGCCTTCGAGAGCGTGATCCTCGGCGCGCCGGCGATCGCCTTCAGCCAGCACCTCGACGCCAACGGCGAGACCGACTGGGCCGCCGCCGAGGCCGGGCTGGCCGGCCTCGCCCGCAGGCTGGCGGCGCGCGGCTGGCCGGACAACACGCTGATCAACGTCAACTTCCCGCCCGCGCCCGCCGGCGCCGGCGCGGCGGCGACCCGCCAGGGACGGCGCAAGGTCGGCGACAACATCGCCATGGCGCGCGACCCGCGCGGCCGGCCCTACTACTGGATCGGCGAGGCGCGGATGGCCGAAGCGGCGCGGGACGCGGAGGACGACGACACGGCGGCGGTCGAGCGGGGCGCGATCTCGGTCACGCCGATCCGCCTGGACTTCACCGACCGGGACGCGCTGCCCGGCCTCGCGCGGGCGCTGGCGTGAACGACCTCGAAGCCCGCAGGATCCGCCTGATCATGGAGTTGCGCCGCGAGGGGATCTCCGACCTCGCGGTGCTGAACGCCATCGAACGCACGCCGCGCGAACTGTTCGTGCCGGACACCTTCCGCGACCACGCCTACGACAACCGCGCGCTGCCCATCCCCTCCGGCCAGACCATCAGCCAGCCCTTCGTCGTCGCCTACATGACGGCGGCGCTGCGGCTGACGGACCGGCACAAGGTGCTGGAGGTCGGCACCGGGTCCGGCTACCAGGCGGCGGTGCTCGCGCTGCTGTGCCGGCGCGTCTACACGGTCGAGCGCCACCGCGCCCTGCTGGCCGAGGCCGAGCGCCGGTTCGCCGCGCTCGACCTGCACCGGATCGTGACGCGCCACGGCGACGGGGCCGGGGGCTGGCCCGAACAGGCGCCCTTCGACCGCATCGTCGTGACCGCCGCCGCCCCCCGCCTGCCGGAGGGGCTGGCCGGGCAGTTGGGCGAGGGCGGCCTGATGGTGGTCCCGGTCGGCCCGGAGGGCGGCGTCCAGCGGATCGTGCGCGTCGCCCGCGCGGGCGGGCGGCTGGAGGCGGAGGACCTGCTTCCGGTCCGCTTCGTCCCCCTGGTGGACGGCCTCCCGCGCGACCCCTCCGCTTGACGCGCCCGCGCGGCGCCCGCATTGTGCTTCGAGCAAAGAGGAGAGAACGGCATGGCGATGGAAGGCGCTTTCGACACGCTGGCGGCCGCGCGCAAGCTCAAGGCCGCCGGAGTGGGTCCGGAACAGGCCGAAGCGACCGCGGAGGCGATCGCCTCGGCGGTGGGGAGCGGCCAGCTCGCCACGAAGGCGGATTTGGCCGCGCTCGAAACGCGGTTGACCGTCCGCTTCTACGGCGTCGCGATCGGCATCGTGGCCACTCAGACGGCGCTCACCGTCGCGCTGGTCAAGCTGCTGTAGGCCGCGCGCGGCGCGTTCCGCGGCGCCGCGCCGTCTTCTATATTCGGGGCATGAGGCGACGGAGTCCGCTTCCGGCCGCGCTGCTCGCTCCCTTGCTCGCGGCCTGCGCGGGGATTTACGGGGAGCCGGCGGGGCGGGCCGGGAGCGGGGCCGCGCCGCCGGACGCGCGCGTCCACGCCGTCCGGCCGGGCGACACGCTGTCGGGCATCGCGCGGCGGTTCCGCGTGGACATGCGGGCGCTCGCGGCGCTGAACGGCCTGTCCCCGCCCTACCTCCTGCGCGCGGGCCGGACGCTGCGCCTGCCCGGCCCGGACCGCGCCGCGGCCGCCGGCGCGCGGCGCGCGGCGCCCGCCCCCTCCCCGGCCTCGCCGGCGGCCGCCCCGCCGCCGCCGCGACCGCGCGCGCGCCCGGCCCCGCCCGGAACGACCGCCGCTCCGCCCGCCCGGCGCGCCGCCCTCCCGCCCGCCGGCCGGCCTCCCGAAGAGGCCGCCGAACCGCCGCCCCCGGTGGAGGAGGTCGCGGGGCCGCCGATCTCGGCGGAGCAAGCCGCGGAGCCGCCGCCGCGCGCGGCCGGGCGGTTCCTGTGGCCGGCGCGGGGGCGGACGGTCTCGGCCTTCGGGCCGGGTCCCGGCGGGTCGCGCAACGACGGGCTGAACATCGCCGCGCCCCAGGGGACGGCGGTGCTGGCGGCCGGGAACGGCGTCGTCGTCCATGCCGGCGCGGGGCCGCCCGGTTTCGGGCGCGTGCTGGCGATCCGGCACGCCGGCGGCTGGACCACGGTCTACGCCCATCTCGACCGGCTGCTGGCGCGGCGCGGCGATGTCGTGAGCCGCGGCCAGGCCGTCGCCACGGTGGGCGACAGCGGCGGCGCGGCGCGCCCGCAACTGCATTTCGAGACGCGGCGCGACGGCCGCCCGGTCGATCCGCTGACGGTGCTGGAATAGCCGCGGGCTCGCGCGCGCCCGGCCGTTGCATTCGGGCGGCGCGCGGCTATATAAGGTCCGGCGATTCCGCCCGCGGCCGCCCCGGCCGGGACCGAAAGGGAGACGACCATGTTCATCTCGCCGGCCTACGCCCAGTCCGCCGGCGGCGGAGGCTTCGACCTGGTGGCCCTGGCGCCGCTGGTGCTGATCTTCGTCGTCTTCTACTTCCTGCTGATCCGGCCGCAGCAGAAGCGGATGAAGGAGCACAAGGCCATGCTCGCCAAGATCCACCGCAACGACCGGATCGTCACCAACGGGGGGCTGATCGGCAAGGTCGCGCGGGTGCACGAGGAGCGGGACGAGCTCGAGGTCGACATCGCCGAGAACGTGCGGGTGATCGTGCGCCGCGCGATGGTCTCCGAGGTTATCTCGAAGGGCGACGCCTGAACCGCCGGCCGGCCCGCGCCCGCGCCGCCCCCTCCGACGCCGCCGAACGGACGGTCCCGGCCCGATGCTGCAATTCCAGCCCTGGAAAATCGCCGTCGTCCTCGCGGTCTGCCTGCTCGGCCTGGTCTACGCCGCGCCGAACACGCTGACGACGGACTATTCGGACTCCGTGCCGGACTTCGCGCCCGGCAAGAAGGTGAGCCTCGGCCTCGACCTGCAGGGCGGCTCCTACCTGCTGCTCCAGGCCGAACTGGACGTGGTGGTCGCCGAGCGGCTGGAGAGCATCGTGGACGCGGCGCGCCAGGGCCTGCGCAAGGCGCGGATTGGCTATCGCGGCCTCGGCGCGGCCGGCGGCGAGGTCCGGCTCGAAATCCGCGACCCGGCCGACATCGAGCGGGCGCGCGGCGTCCTCGAATCGCTCGACCCCCAGGCCCCGGTCGAGATCGACGCCGACGGCGCCGCCCGGCTGGCGCTGACGGAGCAGGCGGCCGCCGACGCGCGGATCGCGGCGCTCCAGCAGTCGATCGAGATCGTGCGCCGCCGCATCGACGAGACCGGCGTGCGCGAGCCGACGATCCAGCGCCAGGGCGAGGACCGCATCCTGGTCCAGCTTCCCGGCGTGGACGACCCGGACCGCATCAAGGCGCTGCTCGGCCAGACGGCGAAGATGGTCTTCCGCATGGTCGATGTCGCGGCCTCGCTCCAGGCCGCGCTGGCCGGCCGCGCGCCGCCGGGTTCGGAACTGCTGGCGGCCGCCAATCCCGGCCCCGGCGAGCAGTCGCACTATGTCGTGCGCCGCCGGGTCGAGGTCAGCGGCGAGAACCTGGTGGACGCCCAGCCGACCTTCCAGGACGGCCAGCCGGTGGTGAGCTTCCGCTTCGACACGCTCGGCGCCAAGCGGTTCGGGCGCACCACGGCCGAGCATGTCGGCGAACCCTTCGCCATCGTGCTCGACGGCAAGGTGATCAGCGCCCCGGTGATCCGGGAGCCGATCCCCGGCGGGACGGGGATCATCTCCGGCAACTTCACCGTCGCCACGGCGAACGACCTCGCGCTGCTGCTGCGCGCCGGCGCGCTGCCGGCGCCGCTGACGGTGCTGGAGGAGCGCACGGTGGGGCCGGGCCTCGGCGCCGATTCGATCGCCGCCGGCAAGCTCGCCAGCGTCATCGGGCTGCTGGCGGTCGTCGTGTTCATGGTGGTGGCCTACGGGCTGTTCGGCGTGTTCGCCAACATCGCGCTGGCCTTCAACATCGTGCTGATCCTCGGCGCGCTGTCGGCGCTGCAGGCGACGCTCACCCTGCCGGGCATCGCCGGGATCGTGCTCACCATCGGCATGGCGGTGGACGCGAACGTGCTGATCTTCGAGCGGGTGCGCGAGGAGTTGCGGCTCGGCCGCACGCCGATGTCGGCGATCGACGCCGGCTACAAGCGCGCGCTCACCACGATCATCGACTCCAACCTGACGACGCTGCTGGCGGCGGTGATCCTCTATTCCTTCGGCTCCGGGCCGATCAAGGGCTTCGCGGTCACGCTGTCGATCGGCATCCTGACCTCGATGTTCACCGCGATCATGGTCACGCGGCTGATGGTGGTGCTGTGGCTGCGCCGGCGCCGGCCGGCCGCGGTGCCGATCTGAGCGCGCGGAGGACGCGATGTTGAAGCCGGTCCGCTTCGTGCCGCCGGGGACCCGCGTCCCCTTCGTCGCCCAGCGCCGTTACGCCTTCGGCCTGTCGCTGGCGATGGTTCTGGCCTCGCTGGCGGCGCTGTTCTCGCTCGGCCTCAATTTCGGGATCGACTTCCGGGGCGGCATCCTGATGGAGGTGCGCGCGCCCGGCGGGGCGGACATCCCGGCGATGCGCGACTCGCTCTCCGGCCTCGGCCTCGGCGAGGTCAGCATCCAGGAGTTCGGGACCGAGACGGACGTGCTGGTCCGCGTCCAGCGCCAGGACGGCGCGGAGCGCGAGCAGATGGCGGCGATCGAGGCGGTGAAGGCCGCGCTCGGCCCGGAGATGGAGTATCGGCGCACCGAGTTCGTCGGCCCCACCGTCGGCGAGGAGTTGAAGGAGGCCGGCGCGCTCGCCGTCGGCCTCGCGCTGCTGTCGATCCTGCTCTACATCTGGCTGCGCTTCGAGTGGCAGTTCGGGGCCGGCGCGATCCTGGCGCTGGCGCACGACATCCTGACCACCGTCGGCCTGTTCGCGCTGCTGCAGTACGAGTTCAACCTCGCCACCGTGGCGGCGGTGCTCACCATCGCGGGCTATTCGATCAACGACACGGTGGTCGTGTACGACCGGGTGCGCGAGAACCTGCGCAAGTTCAAGCGCATGGACCTGGCCGAACTGTTCAACCAGTCGATCAACGAAACGCTGTCGCGCACCATCATGACCTCGGCGACGACGCTGCTCGCCCTCTTCGCCATCTTCTTCTTCGGCGGCGAGGTGCTGGCCGACTTCGCGCTGGCGATGATCTGGGGGGTCTGCGTCGGCACCTACTCCTCGATCTTCATCGCGGTGCCGACGCTGCTCTACACCGGCCTGAAGCGCGGCGAGGAGACGCCGGCCAACGTCCCGGTCCCGCAGGACGAGCGGACCGGCGGGGACGGCTAGGCGGTGGACGTCACCCCGCTGGTCCCGCCGGGCCGCCAGATGGTGGAGGCCTACGGGAACGGCGGCTTCCGGATCGCCGGCGTCGCCTGGCGCGGGCCGGTGATCCTCTTCCCCGACCGCTGCCTCGCCTGGCCGGGCGGCGGCGCCGGGGGCCTGTCGATGGAGGCGCTCGCGCCGGTTTTCGAGACCGACGAAGCGCCGGAAATCCTGCTGCTCGGCCTCGGCGCGTCGGCCGTCCTCGTTCCCGCCGCGCTGCGCGCCGCGATCCGCGCCGAGGGGACGGTGGTGGACGCGATGAACACCGGCGCCGCGTGCCGCACCTGGAATGTCCTGATGGCGGAGGGGCGGCGCGCCGCCGCCGCGCTGGCGCCGGTCGCCTGACCCGCGCCCGGCCAACGGCCTTGGCCCGCCCCGCCCTGTCGCCCGAAGGCGAGACCGTCCGCGCCCGCGACCCGGACCGCTACCTCTGCGCCCTGTTCGCCGATCCGCCGGGCCGGGAGCGGCTGTTCGCGCTCCACGCCTTCGACCTCGAGGCCGCCGCCGGGCCGGGCGCGGCGCGCGAGCCGATGCTGGCGCGCATCCGCCTGCAATGGTGGCGCGAGGCGCTGGACGCGATCGCCGCCGGCAAGCCGCCGCGCGGCGCGGCCGAGGCGCTGGCCCGCGCCTTCGAGGGGCGGCGGTTCGACCGGGAGGCGTTCGACCGGCTGCTGGACGGGCGCGAGGCGGAACTGGAGGAGGCGCCCTTCGCGACGGAGGCGGACCTGCTCGCCCATGCGCGCGACACGGCCGGCAGCCTGTCCCGCCTCGCCCTGGCCCTGCTCGACGCGGAGGACGCGCCGGCGGCCGGGGCGGCCGGGGACGCGGCGGCCCCTGGGGCGTCGCCCGGACGCTGCGCGCCGCGCCCGGGCTCGCGCGCGAGGGGCGGATCGGGCTGCCGCTCGACGCGATGGCGCGGGCCGGCGCGCGAACCGCCGACTGGCGCGAACTCCGCGACACGCCGGAACTGCGCGCCGCCGCGCGGGAAGCGGGCCGGCGCGCGGCCGAGCGCCTGGAGGCGGCGCGGGCGCGGCTGCGCGCGGACGGGCGGGCCGGCTTCCGCCGCGCCGCGCCGGCGCTGCTGCCGGGACGCCTCGCCGCGTTCCACCTCGCGCGCATGGCGGCGGCGGGCTGGAGCCTGTTCGACCCGGCGATCGGCGCGCCGGCGCCGGGCAATCCCTGGCGGCTTTGGCTGGCGGCGCTGTCGCGGCGGATTTGACGCCGGCGGATCCGATCCGGCGCTACTCCGCCGCGCGGCCGGCCGCCGGGGCCTCCCAGCCGGTCCAGCCCGCGATGTCGCGCAGCGCCCGGGCGGCGAGCGCGCGCTTGCGCTCACGCCCCCGGGGCGCGCGGCGGCGCCCCTCCCCGCCCTCCTCCGGCCCGAGCGGCGGGAACAGGCCGAAATTGACGTTCATCGGCTGGTAGGTCCGCGCGTCGGCGCCGCCGGTCGCGTGGGCGAGCAGGGCGCCGAGCGCGGTCGTCCGGGGCGGCGGGACGGGATCGCGCCCCAGCCGCTCCGCCGCCGCGAACCGCCCGGCCAGCAGGCCGACGGCCGCGCTTTCGAGATAGCCCTCGACGCCGACGATCTGCCCGGCGAAACGCAGGCGCGGCGCGGCCCGCAGCCGCAACAGCCCGTCGAGCAGGCGCGGGGCGTTGAGGAAGGTGTTGCGGTGCAGGCCGCCGAGCCGGGCGAACTCCGCCCCCTCCAGGCCGGGGATCGTCCGGAGCACGCGGGTCTGCGCGCCGTGGCGCATCTTGGTCTGGAAGCCGACCATGTTGTAGAGCGTGCCGAGCGCGTTGTCCTGGCGCAGCTGGACCACGGCGTGGGGCCGCCGCCCGGTCCGCGGGTCGGTCAGGCCGACCGGCTTCATCGGCCCGAAGCGCAAGGTCTCGCGGCCGCGCGCCGCCATCGCCTCGATCGGCATACAGCCCTCGAAATAAGGCGTGTCGCGCTCCCATTCGCGGAACTCCGCCGTCTCGGCGGCGAGCAGGGCGTCGACGAAGGCGTTGTAGCCCGCCTCGTCGAGCGGGCAGTTGATGTAGTCCGCGCCGTCGCCGCCCGGCCCGCCCTTGTCGTAGCGCGACTGCCGCCAGGCGACCGCGAAGTCGATGCTGTGCCAATGCACGATGGGCGCGATCGCGTCGAAGAAGGCCAGCGAGTCCTCGCCGGTCAGCGCGCGGATCGCGCCCGCCAGGCCCGGCGCGGTGAGCGGGCCGGTGGCGAGGATGGCGCTGTCCCACTCCGGCGGCGGCCCCTCGACCTCGCCGCGGCGGAGTTCGATCAGGGGATGCGCCTCGACGGCGCGCTGGACGGCGGCGGAGAAATCGTCCCGGTCCACCGCGAGCGCGGTTCCGGCGGGCACCCGCGCGCCGTCGGCCGCGCGCATCGTCAGCGCGCCGCAGCGCCGCATCTCCTCGTGCAGCACGCCGACCGCGTTGGCCTCGCTGTCGTCGGAGCGGAAGGAGTTGGAGCAGACCAGTTCGGCCAGCCCGCCGGTGCGGTGCGCCTCGGTCGTCCGGCCCGGCCGCATCTCGTGCAGCACCGCCGGGACGCCGGCGCGGGCCAGTTGCCAGGCCGCCTCCGAGCCGGCGAGGCCGCCGCCGACGACATGGACCGGGCGGGGGACCTGGCCGGGCGCCGTCACGCCGACCGCCGTTCCTGGGTCCGCGCCAGGTACGGGCCGAGATAGCGGCCGGTGAAGCTGTCCGGGCAGCGGGCGACCTCCTCCGGCGTCCCCTCGGCGACCACGCGCCCGCCGCCGGCCCCGCCGAGCGGCCCGAGGTCGAGGATCCAGTCGGCGGTCTTGATCACTTCGAGGTTGTGCTCGATCACGACGACGGTGTTGCCGTTGTCCACCAGCCGGTGCAGCACTTCGAGCAGCTTGCGCACATCGTCGAAATGCAGGCCGGTGGTCGGCTCGTCCAGGATGTAGAGCGTGCGGCCGGTGGCGCGGCGGGCCAGCTCCTTGGCCAGCTTGACCCGCTGCGCCTCGCCGCCCGACAGCGTGGTCGCCGGCTGGCCGATGCGGATGTAGCCCAGCCCGACCTCGGCCAGCGTGGCGAGCCTGTCGCGGATCGACGGCACCGCCTTGAAGAACACGGCCCCCTCGTCCACGGTCATGTCCAGCACCTGGGCGATGGACTTGCCGCGGTACTCGATCTCCAGCGTCTCGCGGTTGTAGCGCGCGCCCCGGCAGACGTCGCAGCGCACATGCACGTCGGGCAGGAAGTGCATCTCGATCTTGATGGTGCCGTCGCCCTGGCAGGCCTCGCAGCGGCCGCCCTTGACGTTGAAGGAGAAGCGGCCGGGCGCGTAGCCGCGCGCCCGCGCCTCGGGCAGGCCGGCGAACCAGTCGCGGATCGGCGTGAAGGCGCCGGTGTAGGTCGCTGGGTTGGAGCGCGGCGTCCGCCCGATCGGCGACTGGTCGATATCGACGACCTTGTCGAGATGCTCCAGCCCCTCGATCGCGTCGTGCGGCCCCGGCGCCGCGCGCGCGCCGTGCAGGCGGCGGGCGGCGGCCTTCCACAGGGTCTCGACGATCAGCGACGACTTGCCGCCGCCGGAAACCCCGGTGACGCAGGCGAAGACGCCGAGCGGCAGGGCCGCGTCGATGGCGCGCAGGTTGTTGGCGCGCGCGCCCCGCACGACCAGCCGCGCGCCGCGCCGCGCCTTGCGCCGGCGCGGCGGGACGGGAATCCGGCGCAGGCCGGCGAGGTACTGCCCGGTCAGGCTGTCCGGCGCGCGCGCGATGTCCCGGGGCGGCCCGCTCGCCACCACTTGCCCGCCATGGACGCCGGCCCCCGGCCCCATGTCCACGACGTGGTCGGCGTTGCGGATCGCGTCCTCGTCGTGCTCGACGACGATCACCGTGTTGCCGAGGTCGCGCAGCCGCTTCAGCGTGGCCAGCAGCCGGTCGTTGTCGCGCTGGTGCAGGCCGATCGACGGCTCGTCCAGCACATAGAGCACGCCGGTCAGGCCCGACCCGATCTGCGAGGCCAGCCGGATGCGCTGGCTCTCGCCGCCCGACAGCGTGCCGGAGGAGCGCGACAGCGTGAGGTAGTCGAGGCCGACATTGTTCAGGAAGCCGAGGCGCTCGTTGATCTCCTTCAGGATGCGGTGGGCGATCTCGCGCTGCTTGGCCGTCAGCCGGGCGTCGAGCGCGGCGAACCAGGCGACCGCCTCGCCGATCGACTTCTCGGCGACCTCGGAGATCGTCAGCCCGCCCACCTTGACCGCGAGCGCCGCCGGCTTCAGGCGCTGGCCGCCGCAGGCCTCGCACGGGGCGACGGCCTGGTATTTCGACAACTCCTCGCGCGCCCAGGAGGACTCGGTCTCGCGGAAGCGGCGCTCCATGTTGGGGATCAGCCCCTCGAAGGGCTTCGTCGTCGTGTAGCGCCGCAGCCCGTCGTCGTAGGTCATGGCGACGGGTTCGGCCCCGGTGCCGCGCAGCAGCGCCTCGCGCGCCTTCGCCGGCAGGCGGCCGAACGGCGTCGCCATGGAGACGCCGAAATGCCGCGCCAGGCTCTCCAGCGTCTGCGCGTGGTATTTCGAGGAGGAGTTGGCCCACGGCGCGACCGCCCCCCGGGCGAGGCTCAGGCCCCGGTCCGGGACGATAAGCTCCTCGTCGAAATACATCCGCGTGCCCAGCCCGTCGCAGGACGGGCAGGCGCCGAAGGGGTTGTTGAAGGAGAACAGCCGGGGTTCGATCTCGTCGATCGAGAAGCCGGAGACGGGGCAGGCGAACCGGGCGGAGAAGACGTGGCGCTCGCCCGTGTCGGCGTCGTCGGCGAACAGCAGCCCGTCGGAGAGCGCGAGCGCGGTCTCGATCGAGTCGGCGAGCCGGGTCTCCAGCCCGCGGCGCGCCACCAGGCGGTCCACCACCGCCTCGATGTCGTGCTTGTATTTCTTGTCCAGCGCCGGCGCGTCGGCGATGTCCATCGTCTCGCCGTCGATCCGCACCCGCTGGAAGCCCTTCTTGCGCAACTCGGCCAGTTCGCGGCGGAACTCGCCCTTGCGGCCGCGCGCGACCGGCGCCAGCAGGTAGAGGCGCGTCCCCTCCGGCAGGGCGGAGATGCGGTCCACCATCTGGCTCACGGTCTGGCTCTCGATGGGCAGGCCGGTGGCCGGCGAATAGGGAATCCCGATCCGGGCGTAGAGCAGGCGGAGGTAGTCGTACACCTCCGTCACCGTGCCGACCGTGGAGCGCGGGTTGCGCGAGGTGGTCTTCTGCTCGATGGAGATCGCCGGCGACAGGCCCTCGATCAGGTCCACGTCCGGCTTCTGCATCAGCTCCAGGAACTGGCGCGCGTAGGCCGACAGGCTCTCGACATAGCGGCGCTGGCCCTCGGCGTAGATCGTGTCGAAGGCGAGCGACGACTTGCCCGAACCGGACAGGCCGGTGAGCACGATCAGCCGGCCGCGCGGCAGGTCCACGTCGACGTCGCGCAGGTTATGCTCCCTGGCGCCGCGCACCAGGATGGATTTCGATTCGGTCCGGTCTTCCATGGCGCTCGTTCGGGGGTCCGTGCTCGGGGCGGGGCGGAACGCTCCCGGACTATACGGGGGATCGGCGCGGGACCGCCACCGCCGGCGCCGGCGCGGCGGCGATTCTTCCGGGGATAACCTGTGGAGAACCGCCGGCCGGCGCGAAAGGCGCGAAAAAGCCCTGGCGCGGCGCCGGCGGCGCGTGTAGGTTCCGCTTGCGTTCGCGCCGGGCGGCTGGTTTCGGGCGCGGCGATATGGGAAAGTGCGGCCGATTCGGCAGGGGGGAGCGGAACCGTCATGTCTGGCAGCGTCAACAAGGTCATTCTCGTCGGGAACCTGGGCCGCGACCCGGAGGTCCGCACGATGAACAACGGCGGCAAGGTGGTGCAGCTGAACCTCGCCACCTCGGAGCGCTGGCGCGACCGCGAATCCGGCGACCGCCGGGAGCGCACCGAATGGCACCGGGTGGTGATCTTCAACGAGAACCTCGGCCGCGTCGCCGAGCAGTACCTGCGCAAGGGGTCCTCGGTCTATGTCGAGGGCCAGTTGCAGACCCGCAAATGGACGGACCGCGACGGGGCCGAGCGCTACACGACCGAGGTGGTGCTGCAGCGCTTCCGCGGCGAGCTGACGATGCTCGGAAGCCGGGCCGACGCGGAGGCCGGCGGCGGCGGCCGGGGCGGCTACGACGACCGCGACGGCGGCGGTTACGGCGGCGGCGGCGGATACGGCGGCGGCGGCCGCGGCGCCCCCCCGCCCGGCCCCTCCGGCGGCCCCGACGACCTCGACGACGAAATCCCGTTCTAGAGGGCATTGTCGTGGCCGCCCTCGAACCCTGCGCGCTGGAGGCGCACTTGCCTCCGGCTTTGCGGGCAATCCAGCCGAATCGGCAGCAAGGCTCGATACCGTCCCTCGCCAAGGACCCCGAATCGGCCGCGCGGATACTCGGCTTGCTGGGGAACATCGAAACGTCCCATGAGGTCATTCTCGGCGACGCGCGGGAAATCCGGCTGCCCCCGTCTTCGGTGCATCTGGCGGTAACGTCGCCGCCCTATTGGACGCTCAAGGACTATCCCGATACCGCCGGGCAGATGGGCCGGACGCAAGACTACGAAACGTTCCTGCGCGATCTCGGCAAGGTGTGGGAAGGGTGCTACGACGCGCTGGTTCCGGGCGGAAGGCTGGTCTGCGTGGTCGGCGACATTTGCCTGTCGCGCCGCCGGAACGGCGGACGGCATAGCGTGATCCCGTTGCACGCCGCCATCCAGACGCAATGCGTCGCCGTCGGCTTCGACAACCTCGCCCCGATCATCTGGCACAAGATCGCCAACATGCGGACCGAGGCCAGCCGCGGCGGTTCTTATCTCGGCAAGCCGTTCGAGCCGAACGGCGTCATCAAAAACGATATCGAGTTCATCCTGATGCTGCGCAAGCCGGGGGGCTACCGTAGCCCGAGCCGGGCGGCCCGGCTGTTGAGCCTGATCCCGGCGGAAGAACACGACCGATGGTTTCGCCAGATCTGGCAGGATGTGCGCGGCGCTTCCACACGTAATCATCCCGCGCCCTATCCGCTCGAGCTGGCGACTCGTTTGGTCCGCATGTTCAGCTTCGTCGGGGATACGATCTACGACCCGTTCACCGGAACCGCCACGACCCAGGTGGCCGCGCGCCGATTCGGACGGAACAGCATCGGGATCGAGATCGAACCCGCCTATCATGCCATCGCCGAGGCACGGCTGTACGATGATCTGCTTGCAAGACGCGGTTGACGACCTCTACCGGATCGCGGTGGCGGAAAAGAAACGGCAATCTCCCAACCGGCTCGCCATGCTGGCGGACATGTGCGTCCAGGAGCTCGCGCGGCGCGACATCGCCGGGGCCGCGAAGGAACGCCCGGTCCCCGGTTTCGGGCGGTCGAAGAACTGGGACGTGGTGTGGCCGGATAACGGCAAGGTCCGGCTCAGCATCAGTCTCAAGTCGCTCCTGTCCAATGTCGCCGGGACCGTGCCCAACCGGGCCGACGATCTCATGGGCGAAATGGCGAACGTCCAGCTCCGATCCCCGGAGATCGTCACGGGCTATATCATGATCTTCGACATCGCCGGCGGCTTGCGGAAGGACGGAACCCGCTGGGTCGATTTCTTCCGGGACGCCGTAAACCGCCTGTCCGGACGCGATGCGCCGGCCTGGGCGGCGGGGATGGTGGAAGCGTCCGCCATCGTGGAAGTGGACTTCGCCAGGGGGCCGCGGATCGCCGCCGCCCCCGACATGCCGGCCTTCTTCGACCGGCTGGTCCACTGCGTGCGGGACCGCAACCCGGACATGTTCGGCGGGGACACGCCGTCGTGACCGACAGGCCGGGATAACCTTGGAAGTCGAGCGCCGCGATTGTCGCCGGGCGGCGTGTGTGGTAAAGGGCCGGCGCGGTCCGTCCGGGCCGCGGCTCCGACGCTCCGCTCCACCCGCCCGGCCTTCCCGTGACCGAACCGGAACGACAACCGCCCGACATCGCGCCCGTCGCGATCGAGGAGGAGATGAGGCGCTCCTACCTCGATTACGCCATGAGCGTGATCGTGGCGCGCGCGCTCCCCGACGTGCGCGACGGGCTGAAGCCGGTCCACCGGCGCATCCTGCACGCCATGAAGGAGGGCGGCTACGACTGGAGCCGCCCCTACCGCAAGTCGGCCCGCATCGTCGGCGACGTGATGGGCCAGTACCACCCCCACGGCGACAGCGCGATCTACGACGCCATGGTCCGCATGGCGCAGGACTTCTCCATGCGCCTGCCGCTGGTCGACGGCCAGGGCAATTTCGGCTCGATGGACGGCGACCCGCCGGCCGCCCACCGCTACACCGAGGCGCGGCTGGCCCGCCCGGCCGAGGCGCTGCTGCGCGACATCGACAAGGAAACGGTCGATTTCGTCCCCAATTACGACGAGACGGCCGAGGAGCCGTCGGTCCTGCCGGCGGAGTTCCCCAACCTGCTGGTCAACGGCGCCGGCGGCATCGCCGTCGGCATGGCGACCAACATCCCGCCGCACAACCTCGGCGAGACGATCGACGCCTGCCTCGCCTATATCGACAACCCCGGGATTACGGTCGAGGAGCTGATGGAGCACCTCCCCGGCCCGGACTTCCCGACCGGCGGCGTCGTGCTGGGCCGCGCCGGCATCCACGCCGCCTACCGCACCGGGCGCGGCTCCATCGTCGTGCGCGCGCGGGCGCGCTTCGAGGAGGTGCGCAAGGACCGCTGGGCCATCGTCGTCTCCGAAATCCCCTACCAGGTCAACAAGGCCCGGCTGATGGAGCGCATCGCCGAGGCCGCGCGCGACAAGACGGTCGAGGGCATCGCCGACCTGCGCGACGAGAGCGACCGCGACGGCGTGCGCGTCGTCGTCGAACTGAAGCGCGACGCCGGCCAGGACGAGGCCGCCCGCGAGGTCGCGCTCGCCCAGCTCTACCGCTTCACGCCGATGCAGACGACCTTCGGCGTCAACATGCTCGCGCTCAACGCCGGCCGGCCGGAGCAGATGGACCTGCGCGCGGTCGTCGCCGCCTTCGTCGCCTTCCGCGAGGAGGTGGTGACGCGGCGCACCCGCTTCCTGCTGCGCCGCGCCCGCGAGCGCGCCCATGTGCTGGCCGGGCTGCTGGCGGCGCTGGCCAACCTCGACGCCGTGATCGCCGAGATCCGCGCCGCCGCCGACGCGCCCGCCGCGCGCCGGGCGCTACGCGCGCGCGCCTGGCCGGCCGGCGAGGTCGCCGACTTCATCGCCATAGTGGACGATCCCGGGCACAAGGTGGAGGACGGCCGCTACCGCCTGTCCGACGCCCAGGCCCGCGCCATCCTGGAGCTGCGCCTGCAGCGCCTGACCGGCATGGAGCGCGCGAAACTGGTCGAGGAGACGCGCGAACTCGCCGCCCGCATCGCCGGCCACCTCGAAATCCTCGGCTCCCGCCCGCGCCTGCTCGCCGCGGTGCGCGCCGAGCTCGAAGCCGCCCGCGACGCCCACGCCGACCCGCGCCGCACTCTGCTGGAGGAGAACGAGTTCGAGCACGACATCGAGGACCTGATCCCCCGCGAGGACATGGTCGTCACCGTCAGCCTCGGCGGCTACGCCAAGCGCGTCCCGCTCGCCGCCTACCGCGCGCAGCGCCGCGGCGGCCGCGGCCGCTCCGGCATGTCCACCCGCGCCGAGGACGCGGTGAGCCGCCTCTTCGTCGCCAACACCCACGCGCCGATCCTCTTCTTCACCTCGCGCGGCGTCGTCTACCGGATGAAGGCCTACCGCCTGCCGCTCGCCGCGCCGCAGGCCCGCGGCAAGGCCATCGTCAACCTCCTCCCGCTGGAGCCGGGCGAGTGGATCCAGGCCGTCATGCCCACCCCGGCCGGCAATGGCGACGGCGACGGCGGCCCCGAGGCCCCGCACCTGATGTTCGCCACCGCCGCCGGCACCGTGCGCCGCAACGCGCTCTCCGATTTCGAGCGCATCGCGCGCACCGGCAAGATCGCCATGCGCCTGGAGGAGGGCGACCGGCTGATCGACGTGCGCCCCTGCGCCGGGGGCGACGATGTGCTGCTGGCGACCCGCGGCGGCCGCGCCGCCCGCTTCGCCGCCTCCGACGTGCGCGTCTTCCGCGGCCGCGGCTCGACCGGCGTGCGCGGCGTCCGCCTCGCCCCCGGCGACGAGGTGGTCTCGATGTCGATCCTGCGCGGCCCCGCCGAAGACAACGCCGCCGACGCCCCGCCCGGCCCCTCCATCCTCACCGTCACCGAGACCGGCATGGGCAAGCGCGCGCCGGCGGCCGAGTACCGCCGCACCGGCCGCGGCGCCCAGGGCGTCCTCAACATCGACGCCGCCGGCCGCGCCGGGCGCGTCGTCGCCGCCTTCCCGGTCGAGGAGGGCGACCACGTCATGCTCGTCACCGACGCCGGCCAGACCATCCGCTGCGCCGCCGGCGAGGTCCGCGAGACCGGCCGGCGCTCCATGGGCGTGCGCGTCTTCCGCCTCGGCGAGGGCGAGCGCGTCGTGTCCGCGGGACCCGTCTCCGAACCCGGCGCCGACCAGGAGCCGGGTTCGGAGACGGCCCCGGCCCCCGAGCCGGGGCCCAGCAGGGACGGAACGCCCCCGCCAACCGATTGAACGCCCGCGCCCCTTCCCCCCCTGGGCCCCGGCTCGAGGCCGGGGCGCGGCAACGAAAGGAACGCCGCCCCATGCCCGCCCCCTCGCGCGTCGGCGTCTATCCCGGAACCTTCGACCCGGTCACCAACGGCCATCTCGACATCATCCGCCGCGGCGCCAAGCTGGTGGACCGCCTCGTCGTCTCGCCCGCCCGCAACATCGGCAAAAGCCCGATGTTCTCCGTCGACGAGCGCGCCGCCATGGTCCGCGCCGAGGCCGCCGCCATCGCCGCCGCCCCCGGAGCGCCCGACTGCGAGATCGTCGTCGTCCCCTTCGACACGCTGCTGATGCGCTTCGTCGAGGAGCAGGGCGCCCGCTTCATCGTCCGCGGCCTGCGCGCCGTCTCCGACTTCGAGTACGAGTTCCAGATGGTCGGCATGAACCGCCGCATGAACCAGGAGGTCGAGACGCTCTTCCTCATGTCCTCCGAAAACTGCCAGTTCATCTCCTCCCGCCTCGTCAAGGAAATCGCCCGCCTCGGCGGCGCCATCCACGAATTCGTCCCCCCCCGCGTCGAGACCCGGATGCGCGCCGCCATCGCCCGCGAGGCCGCGGAGGGGTAAGCGCCGCCGAAAAGCGCGCAAGCGCCAACCCCCCAACCCCGTCGCCCCGGCCTTGCGCCGGGGCCTAGCTGCTTCGGCGCAAAGGGACGGGACACAAGCACCCGCCTGTTAGCCTCGGCCCCGAGACCCCAACGCGCGAAACGCCGGCGACGCCGAAAGGGCCGCCGAGGCCAACCCCCTCCCCGTCGCCCCGGCCTTGCGCCGGGGCCCAGCTGCTTCGGCGCGAAGGGAAAGGGCGCCGGCGGCGGCCTGTTAGCCCCAGCCCCCCCGGCCCGAAGGCGCGGAGCGCGGGCGACGCCGAAAGGGCCGCCGGGGCCAACCCCAACCCCGTCGCCCCGGCCTTGCGCCGGGGCCCAGCTGCTTCGGCGCGAAGGGAAAGGGCGCCGGCGGCGGCCTGTTAGCCTCGGCCCCGAGACCCCAACGCGCGGAGCGCGGGCGACGCCGAAAGGGCCGCCGGGGCTACCAGGCTGGCTGCCTTGTCCCTTCCCCCGGCGCCGAAGCAGCCGGGCCCCGGCGCAAGGCCGGGGCGACGGGGGGTCGGCCCACGCCCACGCCCCCCGTCGCCCCTTCCCCCGCGCCCCCCGTCCGCGCTACCCTCCCCCGCGCGGGGAACGGGCGCGTAGCTCAGCCGGCAGAGCAGCTGACTTTTAATCAGCGGGTCGCAGGTTCGAATCCTGCCGCGCTCACCGCCCCAACCCCTTGCCCCGCCACAACTCCACATATGCGATCCACAAAATCGCATATGCGATATGCCCCGGAACGGCCCAATCCGCCCCCCGTTCCCGAATTGACAGCCCCCCCGCAACGATTAGTGTTCCCCCGTTGGCGTAACGGCCAACCGACCCGACGAAAGGAAGCAGCAATGGCGGACAACATGGCCACCGACGGTCCGAACACCCTCAACGGCTCGGCCGGCGCGGACGAGATCAGAGGCCTCGAAGGCGACGATCTGATCATGGGGATGGGGGGCGACGACCTCCTTTACGGCAACCGCGACAACGATACGATCTACGGTGGCGACGGCCACGACATGATCTTCGGCGGCAACCAGCACGACGTGCTCCACGGCAACGCCGGCGGCGACCAAATCCACGGCAACCGCGGCGACGACATGATCCATGGCGGCAGCAGCGACGACCTGCTGTACGGCAACCACGACATGGACATGCTGTATGGCGACGGCGGCGACGACACGCTGTTCGGCGGCCAGCAGGACGATGTGCTCATGGGCGGCGCCGGCGCCGATGTGCTGAACGGCAACAAGGGCGACGACACGATCGACGGCGGCGACGGCGGCGACGTGGTCAACGCCGGCAAGGGCAACGACAAGGTGACCGCCGGCAATGGCGACACCGTCTCGCTCGGCTCGGGCACGGACATGCTCGTCCTCACCGCGGCCGCGGGCGCCTCCATGGTCACCGTCAAGGACTTCGCGTCCGGCACGGACTCGATCGACATCCAGAGCATCAGCCTGCCGACCGCCGACACCGCGATCCCGGTCAACCCGACCGACGGGTCGATGGCGAACAAGGCTGTCTCCGGCGTGACCGACGCCGGCCAGCTGATGATCACCCTCCACGGCGACGACGGCGGGACCGTCACGGTCACCTTCGAGAACATCGTGACGAACGACCATCCGGGCGCCGCCGCGGCGCTGCTCGCCAACGCCACCTTCGATGTTCCGCTGGTGAACATGACGCCGGCCTCCGGCTCCTCCGCGGGCGCGCCGTCGAACGGCAACGACACCATCCATGGCCGCGACGACATGGCCGACAGCCTCGACGGCGGCCGCGGCGACGACCAGATGGACGGCAACGGCGGCGACGACACGCTCATGGGCGGCAACGACGACGACGACATCGAGGGCGGCGACGGCGACGACAAGCTGGTCGGCGGCCACGGCAACGACGAACTCCATGGCGAGGCCGGCAACGACACGCTCGACGGCGGCGTCGGCAACGACACGCTCAAGGGCGGCGCCGGCGACGATGTCCTGATGGGCGGCGACGGCGCCGACAGCCTTGTCGGCGGCCTCGGCGCCGACAGCATCGACGCGGGCGGCAAGGGCGCGCAGACCATCCACGGCGACGAGCCGGGCGACGCAACCGTCGGCGGCAACGACACGATTGTTGGCGGAGACGGCAACGAAAGCATCTTCGGCGGCGGCGGCGACGACCACATCATGGGCGGAGCCGGCAACGACACCATCCAGGGCGGCCTCGGCGACCACAACCAGGGCACCGGCCCCTCCGACGGCTACGACACGCTGATCGGCGGCGCCGGCGAGGATCAGCTCAGCGGCGGCTCCGGCATGGATGTGCTCGACGGCAGCGGCGACGAGAAGCTGTGGGGCGCCGGCGGCACCCCTGGCACCAGCAACGATGCTTACAGCGGCACCAACGCGAAGGACACGCTCTTCGGCGGCGAGGGCGACGACACCTACATCCTCGGCCTCGGCGACTCCACCTCCGGCGACACCGCCGTGGCCGACGGAAACGACACGATCATCGTCAGGTTCGATGTCGCGAACATCAACGCCACCGGCTCCGACACCGTCGGTGGCACGCCCACGGTGAGCGAACAGTTCAGCAACGAGCAGATCGATTTCTCCTCGTTGCTGAGCACCGGGGCGCTCCAGGGGGGCGACACGCTGAAGTTCGAAATCTCGGGCTTCGATCCCAGCAACGACGGGGTTCGCACGTCGGGCCAGACGAATTACACTCCCACTTCGGGTCAGGACCAGTGGGTGAAGATCGACGAAAGCAGCGACAATGTGATCCTGAACTTCTACACCAAGACGGGCGACCAGACGACCGTGCTGAAGAGCATCCAGCTGATCGGCGTCAGCGAGGCGGTGGTGGACGCGAACCTCACCATGGCCAGCTTCGTCTGACCGGGGGCGTCAAGGAATCGGCTGGCGAGTCGGGTTGGGTCTGCTTTCCTTTCGCTTTGCCAGCCGTGGGGGGCGGGTTCCAAACGGAACCCGCCCTTCTCTTTTGTGCCCGCCCCTCCCCCGTCGCCCCGGCCTTGCGCCGGGGCCCAGCTGCTTCGGCGCAAAGAGACAGAACACAAGCCCCCACCTGTTAGCCCCAGCCCCCCGCCCCGAAAGGGCCGCCGAGGCTACCAGGCCGGCGGCCGTGCCCCGTCCCCCGGCGCCGAAGCAGCTGGACCCCGGCGCAAGGCCGGGGCGCCGCGGAGGGCGCGCCGCCGCCGCGCCAAGCCCCTTGCGCCGCGCGCGCGAAACGCCTAGGAAAAGCCCCGCTCCCGCAAAACCGCGAAGGGACCGCCGGGCCATGACGTATATCGTCGACGACGCCTGCATCCGCTGCAAATACACCGATTGCGTCGAGGTCTGCCCCGTCGACTGCTTCTACGAGGGCGCCGTCATGCTCGTCATCCATCCCGACGAGTGCATCGACTGCGGCGTCTGCGAGCCGGAATGCCCCCCCGAAGCCATCCATCCCGACACCGACCCCGGCGCCGACGAATGGATCGAGCACAACCGCCGCTTCGCCGAGGAATGGCCCAACCTCACCCGCGCCATCCCCCGCGAACCCGGCGCCGAAACCTTCGAGGGCATGGCCGGCAAATACGAAAAATACTTCACCCCCACCCCCGGCAAAGGCGACTGACGGCGGCCGCGGCGGCGGCCCTGTCGGGGAGCGCGCGGGCGAGACGAAAGGGCCGCCAAGGCCACCCCTCCCCCGTCGCCCCGGCCTTGCGCCGGGGTCCAGCTGCTTCGGCGCAAAGGGAAAGGACAAGGCCGCCAACCTGTTAGCCCCAGCCCCCCGCCCCGAAAGGGCCGCCGAGGCTACCAGGCCGGCGGCCGTGCCCCGTCCCCCGGCGCCGAAGCAGCTGGACCCCGGCGCAAGGCCGGGGCGACGCCGAAGAGGCGGCGAGTCCCGCGCGCGCTCCCCGACAGGCGCGCGCTCCCCGCCAGGGCCGGGGCGACGCCTGACGGCGGCGCCCGCGCGCGCTCCCGTCGCGCGTCACCAGTTCAACCGCTCGTACAAATCCTCCCAGCGCGGGTTGCCGGCCTCGATCAGGGCGAGCTTGCGCCGGCGGCGCCAGCGCTTCAGGCTCTTTTCCCGGCGGATCGCGTCGCCCGGCGTCTCGTGCGCCTCGACATGGACCAGGCGCTCGATCCCGTACCGCGCCGTGAACGAGCCGGGGGCGCCCGCCCGGTGCTCCGCCATCCGCCGCGCGACATCCCGCGTCACGCCCACATACAGCGTCCCGTTGCGCCGGCTGGCGAGAATGTAAACGTAGCACGCCACCGCCCGCCCTCCCGTTTGCCGCGAACCGTACCGCGCCCCGCCCCGCGCGTCAACGCCCAAGCGCCGGGCGAGACGAAAGGGACGCCGAGGCCACCCCTCCCCCGTCGCCCCGGCCTTGCGCCGGGGTCCAGCTGCTTCGGCGCACAGGGAAGGGACAAGGCCGCCAACCTGTTAGCCTCGGCGGCCCTTCGGGCCGGGGGGCTGGGGCTAACAGGTGGGTGCTTGTGTCCCGTCCCCCGGCGCCGAAGCAGCTGGACCCCGGCGCAAGGCCGGGGCGACGCCGAAGAAGCGGCGAGTCCCGCGCGCGCTCCCCGGCAGGGCGCCGAGGCTACCAGGTTGGCGGCCGTGTCCCGTCTCTCCGCGCCGAAGCAGCTGGACCCCGGCGCAAGGCCGGGGCGACGGGGGGAGGGGCGCCGCCCGCGCGCACTCCTTGGCGCCGCCCGCGCGCGCTCCCCGACGGGGCCGGGGCGACGCCGAAGAGGCGGCGCCGGCCGTGCGCGCTCCCCTCCGCCGCCGCCCGCGCGATCGCGGGCGCGATCGTATCGGCGTCCCGGTTGGGGGGCGGATGCGCTATACTCGGCCGGTTGGAGGGGCCGGCCGCGCGCCGGCCCGCGCGCAACGGCGAGGGACAACCGGATGGCCAGGAAGCAGGAGTTCAAGAGCGGCGATTTCGTGGTCTACCCGACGCACGGCGTCGGCAAGGTCATGGGCACCGAAACCGAGGAGATCGGCGGCGCCGAACTCGACCTCCTGGTGATCGACTTCCGGCACGACAGGATGACGCTGCGCATCCCCGTCGCCAAGGCGCCCACCTCCGGCCTGCGCCGGCTGTCCTCGCGCAAGCACATGGACGCCGCGCTCACCAAGCTGAAGGGCCGCGCGCGCGTGCGCCGCGCCATGTGGTCGCGCCGGGCGCAGGAATACGAGGCCAAGATCAATTCCGGCGATCCGGTGTCGATCGCCGAGGTGGTGCGCGACCTCCGGCGCAACCACGCGCAGTCCGAACAATCCTACAGCGAGCGGCAAATCTACCAGGCGGCGCTCGACCGGCTGGCCCGGGAGTTCGCGGCGATCGAGAAGATCGACGAGCAGACCGCGACGACGCGCCTGGAAAAGATCATGAATGTCGCGTGACGGCGGCGCGGACCGGCCGGGGCCGGCCGGCGGGGGCTTCGCGGCGGCGGCCGGGCTGGACGACCCCGCGCGCTTCGCCGTGCTGCGGCCCGTCGGGCGGGTCTGGGCCGTCGCCGCCGTGCGGGGCGAGGCCGAGCGGCTGCGCGCGGTCCACGCCGCCATGGCCGAACGCTTCCGCCCCGGCGACCGGCTGGTCTATCTCGGCGACCTGGTCGGCCCCGGCGGCGATTCGGCCGGCGCGGTGGACGAGGCGCTGCGCTTCCGCCGCTGGGCGCTCGCCATGCCGCCGCACACGCACGCCGACGACGTCGTCGCGCTGCGCGGCGGCCAGGAGGAGATGTGGCGCCTGCTCCTGCAACTGCAATACGCCGTCGATCCCGCCGCCGTGCTCGACTGGATGGAGGCGCGCGGCGTCGAGGCGACGGTGGCGGCCTATGGGGGCGGCCTCGCCGAAGCCCGCGTCGCCGCGCGGGAGGGGCCGGCCGCGCTCGGCCAGTGGACCTCGCGGCTGCGCGAGAACGTGCGCGCCGCGCCCGGCCACGCCGATTTCGCCGCCATGCTGAAGCGCGCGGCGCTGCAGGCGGACGGGGCGCTGCTGTTCGTCAACGCCGGCCTCGACCCGGACCGCCCGCTGGCCGAGCAGGGCGACCGCTTCTGGTGGGATTCCGGCGGGCCGGACCGGATGCGCGGCCCCCATCCCGAAGCCGCGCTGGTGGTGCGCGGGGCCGACCCGGCGCGTCGCGGCCCGCTGCGCGACCCGCACTGCCTGCATCTCGACGCCGGCTGCGGCGAGGGCGGGCCGCTCGCCGCCGCCTGCCTGTCGCCGGCGGGCGAGGTGCTGGAGACGCTGTTCGGGTGATTCGGCCCGGCGCGGCGGAGGCGGCGGAGGCCGGGCGCGCGGAGGAGGCGGCGGCGGCGGCCGGGCGGGCGGCGCTACTCGCCGAGCACCTCCAGTTGTTCGGGATGCGTCAGTTCGATCGCCGGCCCGTTCCTGAGCGTCACCCAGCCGCGCCCGCGCACCCGCCGCCCGGCCAGGCCGGCGAGGTCGATCCCGGCCCGCGCGAAGGCCCGCCGCGCCGGCGGTCCGGCCGCGAAGGTGAAGTCGGTGCGCCAGTCCGGCCCGAAATTGAGGTAAACGCGCCCGCGCACGCGCGCCGCCGCGACGACGCGCCCCTCGACGATCTGGAAACTGTCGATGTCGCGCCGCGTCTCGTGCGGGTTGCGGACCCGGAAGCGGCGGCGCGCCCACACGCCGCGCCCGGCCGCCCGCGCGCCCCGCTCCAGCGCCAGCATCCGCGCCGCCAGCGCCGCCGCGCCCGGCCAGGTCGCGACCCGCGCGTAGCCGAGCTCCAGCAGCCGCCCCTGCGCCCAGCCGCCGTCCGGCGGGCACACATGCGCCAGCGCCCGCCCGTAGCGATCGCGCGCGGTCTCGCCGGCGCGGAACAGCGCGACCTCGCGGCCCAGCACGGCGGCCGCCAGCGCGGCGCGCGCCTCCCCCGCCAGCGGCTCCTCCGGCCGGGGCAGGTCGACGCCGGCGAGCCGGACCTCCGCGCCGCCCTCGGCGAGCAGCCCGCCGCGCGGCCCGACCTCCGCCACGGTCGCGCGCCCCGCCGGCTCCAGCCCGCGCGCCCAGTCGCAGCCGGCCGCCCCGGCCGGCGCCGACGCAAGCCCGGCCGCCAGCGCCGCGGCCGCCGCCGCCGCGCGCAAGCGCCGCCGCCGGGCGCGGCCGGGCGCGATTCGCCATGGAACGCGCCTCGCGGCAACGGTATATCCCATACGCTGGATGTTCCTCGCGACGGGTTGCGCCGATGGCACTCTACCGCATTTCCCCGCGCGGCCGCGCCGCGCCCGCCGCCCCCGCCGCCCGGCCGGGGCCGCGCCCGTGACCCGCGCGACCCTCTATCCCGACATCGAGCCGCGGCGCAGCGGCCGCCTCGCCGTCTCGGACCTGCACCGCCTCTACTGGGAGGAGGTGGGCAACCCGGACGGCGTGCCGGCGCTGTTCCTGCACGGGGGGCCGGGGTCCGGGCTGGCGCGGGCGCATCGGCGCTTCTTCGACCCCCAGGCCTGGCGGCTGGTGCTGTTCGACCAGCGCGGCGCCGGCCGCTCGACCCCGCCGGCCGAGACGCGGGAGAACACGACGGCGCACCTGGTCGCGGACATCGAGGCGCTGCGCCGCCATCTGGGGATCGAGCGCTGGCTGCTGTTCGGCGGCTCCTGGGGCAGCACGCTGGCGCTCGCCTACGGCCAGGCGCATCCCGGCCGCTGCCTCGCCTTCGTGCTGCGCGGCGTCTTCCTCGGCCGGCCGGAGGAGATCGCCTGGTTCCTCGACGGCATGGGCGCGTTCTTCCCCGAAGCCGCGCGCGCCTTCCGCGAACACCTGCCGGCGGCGGAGCGCGGCGATCCGCTGGCCGGATACCTGCGCCGCCTGAACGACCCGGACCCGGCGGTCCACGGCCCGGCGGCCCGCGCCTGGAGCGCCTACGAGGCCGCGTGCTCGACGCTGCGCCCGGAGGAGCCGGGGGAGGCGCGGCTTCCCGCGCCGGCGGCGGCGCTGGCCCTGGCCCGGCTGGAGGCGCATTACTTCGCGCACGGGATGTTCCTCGCGCCGAACGCGCTGCTGGACGGAATGCCGCGAATCGCCGACAAGCCGGCCGTCATCGCGCAGGGCCGCTACGACGCGATCTGCCCGATTCGCACCGCCGACGAACTGGCGCGGGCCTGGCCGGGGGCGGAGTACACCGTGGCGCCGGACGCCGGCCACTCCGCCATGGAGCCGGGGCTGCGAGCCGCCCTGGTCCGCGCGACCGAACGCTTCAAGCGGGAACTCGCGCCGCCGCGCCGGACCGGGCCTTGAAGCCGGGCGGCGCGCCGCTATGATGCGGGCCGTTGCGCGCGGCGCGGATCGGGGGGAGACGGGCTTGAAAGCGGCGAAGTTCCTCGCGGCCGCGTCTGTCGCCGCGCTGGCGTGGCTGTCCGCGCCGCCCGCCGCCGCCGCGGACGGGCCGGCGGGCGCCGGCGAGCCGGCCCTGCTTGTGCTGGGCGCCGGCGTCTTCGACATGGTCGACCCCGAAGGCAGAACGGCCGAGTTCCGGGTCGAGTACGCCTTTTCGGACCGCGACCGGGTGTGGTGGGTGTTCAAGCCCGTCCTCGGCCTGGCCGCGACGGCGGAAGGCGGGGCCTATCTCTACGCCGGCAACCGGGCGGACATCCGGATCGGCCGCCGCCTGGTCGCGACGCCGCATTTCGCGTTCGGCCTCCACGCCGCCGGCGGGGGCAAGGACCTGGGGCACGCGGTGGAGTTCCGCACCGGCCTCGACCTCGCCTGGCGGTTCGACGACGCCTCCCGCCTCGGCGTGACGCTGCACCACATTTCCAACGCCGGGTTGAGCGAGCGCAATCCGGGCGAGGAATCGGCGATGCTGTTCTGGGCGGTCCCGCTGGACGCGGTCCAGGCGATCCTCGCCGACCGATAGGCGCGGGGAGGACGGGCGATGCGCGTCGAACTGAACTACGGCCGCGGCCGGCTGGCGGTCGATCTCGATCCCGCCTGGGACGTCACCGTGGTCCGCAAGCCCGACATGCCGGCGCTCGCCGACCCGGCGGCCGCGCTCGAGGCGGCGTTCGACGCGCCGGCCGGGGCCGCCCCGCTGGACGAACTGGCGCGCGCGGCGCGGAGCGCCTGCGTCCTGATCTGCGACATCACCCGGCCGGTCCCGAACGGCCTCATCCTCGGCCCGCTGGTCCGCCGCCTGCTGCGCGCCGGGATCGCCGCCGACGCGATCACGGTGCTGGTCGCCACCGGCCTGCACCGCCCGAACGAGGGCGCGGAACTGGCGGAGCTGGTCGGCGACCCCTGGGTCCTCGAAACCGTTCGCGTCGTCAACCACTTCGCGCGGGACGACGCGGCCCATGTCCATGTCGGGACGACGAGCCGGGGCAACGAGGTCCGGCTCGACCGGCGCTTCGTCGAGGCCGACCTCAGGATCGCCACCGGCCTGGTGGAGCCGCATTTCATGGCCGGCTGGTCCGGCGGGCGCAAGGTGATCGCGCCGGGGATCGCCCACGCCGACACCATCCGGACCTTCCATTCGGCCCGCTACATGGAGCATCCGGCGGCGGCGAACTGCGTGCTGGACGGCAATCCGCTGCACGGGGACCAGCTCGAAATCGTCCGCGCGATCGGCGGCGCGCTGGCGGTGAACGCCGTCATCGACGAGGCGCGCCGCCCCTCCTTCCTCAATTTCGGCGAGGCGGTGGAGAGCCACCTGGCGGCGGTGGACTTCATCCGCCGCTACGCCCGGGTCGAGACGCCGGGCCGGTTCGGGACCGTGCTCGCCAGCTGCGCCGGCTACCCCCTCGACCAGACTTACTACCAGGCCGTGAAGGGCATGGTCGGGCCGATGGACATCCTGGAGCCGGGCGGCGACCTGATCGTCGTCTCGGAATGCGCCGAGGGGATGGGGTCGCCGGAGTTCGTCGCCGCACAGCGCCGGCTGGTCGAACTCGGCCCGGACCGCTTCCTGGAGACGCTCGGCGCCAAGCGGTTCGCCGACATCGACGAGTGGCAGACCGAGATGCAGCTGAAGCCGATGCGGATCGGCGCGATCCACCTCTATTCCGGCGGGCTGGGCGAGGCCGACTGGCCGCTCACCGGGGTCGGGCGGGTGGACGACCTGCCGGCCCGCCTCGCCGCCAGCGTCGCGCGTTCGGGCGGCCGGCTCGCGGTGATCCCCGAAGGCCCCTATGTGATCCCCGCGCCCGCGCCCGCGCCCGCCGGGACGGTCCGGGCGTGAGCGCGCGCCGCCACATCCATCTCGATCCCGTCGGCGGGCTGGCCGGCGACATGTTCCTCGCGGCGGTCCTGCACGCCTGGCCGGAGTTGCGCGACACGCTCGCCTCCGCCATGCGCGCCGCCGGGCTGCCGGCGGACTGGCGTTTCGAGGCCGCGCCGGGCGCGTCCGCCGGGATCGCCGGGATTCGGGCGCGGATTTCGCCCCCCGAAGGGCGCGCCCATCCGCCGACGGGGAGCTTCCGCGCCATCCGCGCGCGCCTGGAGGCCGCCCCGCTCGCGCCGGGCGCGCGGGACCGCGCGATCGACATTTTCCGCCGCCTCGCCGAGGTCGAGGGGGAGATCCACGGCGTGCCGGCCGAGGATGTGCATTTCCACGAGATCGCCGACTGGGACTCGGTCGCCGACATCGCCGGCGCCGCCGCCGCGATCGAGGCGCTCGGACCCGCCACCTGGTCGGTCGGCGACCTGCCGCTCGGCTCCGGGAGCGTGACGGCCGCCCACGGGCGCCTGCCGGTCCCGGCGCCGGCGACGGCCCTGCTGCTGCGCGGCTACCGGGCGGTCGACGACGGCGTTCCCGGCGAACGGGTCACGCCGACCGGCGCGGCGATCCTGGCGCATCTCGGCGCGGCTCAGGACGCGCGGCGCCCGCCGGGCCGGCTGGAGCGAATCGGCCACGGGCTGGGAACGCGGGACCTGCCCGGCCTCGCCAACATGCTCCGCCTGCTGTCCCTCGAAACCGCGCCGGCCGAGGCGGCGGGCGAAGGCGCCGACGGCGGCGGCTGGCGGCGCGACGGCGAGGTCGGCGTCGTCGAGTTCGAGGTGGACGACCAGTCGCCGGAGGACCTCGCCGCCGGGATCGACCGGCTGCGCGCGGCCGAGGGCGTGCTCGACGTGCTCCAGACGCCGGCGACGGGCAAGAAGGGGCGGGTCGCGCTGTCGATCCGCCTGCTGTGCCGGCCCGACGCCCTCGACGCGGCGATCGGGGCCTGCTTCCTGCAGACGGCGACGATCGGCCTGCGCTGGCGGACCGAGCGGCGCGTCGAACTCGCCAGGGCGGCGGACGCGGCCGGCGGGCGCGGAGCCAAGACGGCGCGGCGTCCCGGTGGTAGGCTGACGGTCAAGGCGGACATGGACGATCTGGCGCGCGACGCGGCCGACCGCCCGGAGCGCGAAAGGCTGCGCCGCCGGATCGAGGGGCGCGGGGACAATGGCGGCATCCGGCCCGATTGAGAGGCTCGAAGCGGCGCTGGCCGGGATCGGCCCGCTCGCGCTCGCGGTGAGCGGCGGCGTGGACAGCATGACGCTGGCCCATGTCGCGCATCGCCGGCCCGGCGGCGACGCGCTCGTGTTCCACGCGCTCTCCCCCGCCGTGCCGGCCGAGGCGACGGCGCGGGTGCGCCGCCACGCCGAGGCCTGGGGCTGGGCGCTGGAAACGGTGAACGCCGGCGAGATGGAGGACCCGCGCTATCTCGAAAACCCGGCCAACCGCTGCTTCTTCTGCAAGAGCAACCTGTACGCAAGGATCGCCGGGCTGACCCGCCGGACGATCGCCTCCGGCGCCAATACCGACGACCTGGGCGACTACCGGCCCGGCCTCGCGGCGGCGCGGGAGCGGCGGGTCCGCCACCCCTATGTCGAGGCGGGCATCGGCAAGGCGGAGGTCCGCGCCATCGCCCGCGATCTCGGCCTCGACGATCTGGCGGAGCTTCCGGCCGCGCCCTGCCTCTCCAGCCGGCTCGAGACCGGGATCGCGGTGACGGCGGAACGGCTGGCGCTGGTCGAGGCGGCGGAGGCGCTGCTGCGCGCCGAACTGGGGCCGGGCACGCTGCGCTGCCGGCTGCGCAAGGCCGGGATCGCGGTCGAACTGGAGCCGGCGCTGCTGGAGCGGGCCGGCGCCGGGACGCGCGCGCGGATCGAGGCGCTGCTGGCGGCGCGCGGGCATTCCGGCCCGGTCGCCGTCGAACCCTACCGCATGGGCAGCGCCTTCCTGCGCGCCGGGCGGGAGCGGGCGTGAGCGCGGGCGCGCGAACCGTCCGGTTCGACGCGGATCGGGAGGGCCGGATCGGCCTCGCCGAGGCCGTGCTGGCGGACACGAAACCGCCGGGCCCGCTTGCCGAGGCGGTGGACCGGGCGCTGGCCGCGGGCGGGCGCGCGCTGGTCACCCGGCTCTCGCCGGAGGCCTTCGCCGCGCTGCCCCGGCGCCAGCGCGCCGCGCTGGACTACGATCCGGTCTCCCGCACCGCGCTCGCGCCCCCGGCCGGAGCGCTGGCGGAGCCTGCCGTCGCCATCCTCACCGGCGGAACCGGCGACCTGCCGGTGGCGCGGGAGGCGGCGCGCACGCTCGCCTTCCACGGCCGGGCCAGCGTCGAGGTCCTCGACGTGGGCGTCGCCGGCCTGTGGCGCGTGCTGGAGCACCGGGACCTGCTGTCGGCCGCGCCGGCGGTCATCGTCTGCGCCGGCATGGAGGGGGCGCTGTTCAGCGTCGTCGCCGGCCTCGCGCGCGGCCTCGCGGTCGCGGTTCCGGTCTCGAACGGCTACGGCGTCGCGGCGGGGGGCCGGGCGGCGCTGGACGCGGCGCTGGCGAGCTGCGCGCCCGGCCTGGCGGTCGTCAACATCGACAACGGCTACGGCGCCGCGTGCGTGGCGCTCAGGGCGCTGGGCGCGGCCCGGACGGGGAGCGGCGCGCCATGACGCGCGGCCTCTCGCGGCTGGTCCGCTACCGCCTCGTTATCCCCATCCTGCGGAACCGCCAGCCGCCGGAGGTTTCCGCGCGCGGCGTGATGGTGGGCGTGGTGTGCGCGATGAACCCCTTCGTCGGCGCGCAGATGACGATCGTGGCCGCGATCTGGGCGGTCCAGCGGCTGCTCGCGCCGCGCTGGCGCTTCAATGTCGTCGCCGCGCTGGCCTGGACCTGGATCACCAACGTCTTCACCCTGCCGGTGGTCTATTACGTGTTCCTGGTGACCGGGCGGGCGATGCTCGGCCGCTGGGAAGGGATGCTGGGCTTCGGCGCCTTCCGGGACGAACTGGACGCGGCGCTGGCGGCGGGCGAGGGCGGCTGGCTCGCGGCCTGGGACATCGCGGTGGCGATGGTGGAGTTGTGGGGCGCGCCGATGTTCCTCGGCTCGGTTCCCTGGGCCGTCGCCGGAGGCTGGATCGGCTACCGCTGGAGCCTGCGCTTCGTCGAGGGCCGCCGCCGCGCCGCCCGCGCCCGCCGCCGCGCGCGCCGCGAACACGCCGCCGCCGCGCCCCGGCGCGAGGGCGCCCGGTAACCCGCCGCCGACCCCGCCCCCGCGGGATCGGCGGGGCGGGTCACGGCGCGCTCCACAAACGGGAAATCGGCACGGCGTGCAGGCGCGGGCCGAAGGGCGTGCCGATTTCCCCGTCGTAGAGCACCACGCCGCGCGCGAAGCGGTCGCCCAGCACCCTCTGGAGTTTGCGCAGCCCGGCGAAGTCGCGGCCGGTCACCGTCGCCGCCGCCTTGATCTCCACGCCGGCGACGACGCCCGAGGATTGCTCCAGGACGATATCCACCTCCACGCCGTCCTTGTCGCGGAAATGGAAGAAATCGATCGGCGCGTCGCGCCAGCCCGCCTGTCTTCGCAGTTCCTGAAGCACGAATGTCTCCAGGAGCTGCCCCAGCAGGACGCGGTCCTTCGCCAGCGCTCCGGCGCCGGCGCCGATCGCGGCCGCGGCGAGGCCGGTGTCAGTCGAATGCAGCTTCGGGCGCTTGACGACCCGCTTCAGGCGGTTGCCGTGCCAAGCCGGGAGCCGCTCCAGCAGGAAGAGCTGCTCCAGCAACCTGACATACTCCCCGATCGACTGCCGGGTAAGCTCGAACGGCGCCGCCAGGTCGTTCAGATTGTAGAGTTGGGCCGTCCTGGAAGCCGCCGCGCGCAAGAGCCTGGGCAGGATGTCGAGCGAACGCGCCCGGCTTATGTCGCGCGCGTCGCGCTGGATCAATGTCTCGATATAATCGCGATACCAGGCGCCGCGCCGGACCGCGGTCGGGCGCGCCAGCGCGGGAGGATAACCGCCGGCGACGATCGTCTCGACGAGCCGCGGCCCGAGCCGGCCGGCTCGAAACACGGGAAAACCGTCCCCGAACAGCGCGCCGAGGAAACCCGTGTCCGGGCAGTCCGAAAGCGGCCGGCGGTCCAACTCGCGTTGCGCCAACGGGTGCAACCGGACGATCTGCAGGCGCCCCGCCAGGGACTCCGACAATTGGGGATGGCTCAGGACATTCGTGGAGCCAGTCAGCAGGAAGCGGCCCGGAACCCGCTGGCGGTCCACGCTTATCTTGATGGCCTCGAACAGCTCCGGGACGCGTTGCACCTCGTCCAGCACCACGCGATCGGGCAGATCCGCGACGAAGCCCATCGGGTCGGCCCGCGCGCCCTCCCGCGCCGCCGGATCGTCGAAGCTGACATAGCGGTAACCCCGGTCGCGCGGGGAATATCCCCGGGGCGGCCGCTCGCCGTTCGGCCCCGGACAGGCCGGCGCGAAGGCGATCCGGGCGAGCGTCGTCTTGCCGCACTGGCGCGGGCCGTGAATCAGCACGACAGGCGAATCCTCCAGCGCCTCCACGAGGAGCCGCTCGATGAATCGGGGATATAGGTCCTGCTCCGCCATCGGCCGATTGTAAGCTCGGGTATCGGCCGTTTGCAAGTTCGGATATCGGCCGTTTACAAGTTTGGGCATCGGCCGTTTGTAAGTTTGGGCATCGGCCGTTTGCAAGTTCGGGCGGCGGCCGGCGCGCCCCAGCCCGGTCCGGACATCGGCCGTTTGCAAGTTCGGATACCGGCCGTTTGCAAGTTTGGGTATCGGCCGTTTGCAAGTTTGGATATCGGCCGTTTGCAAGTTTGGGTATCGGCCGTTTGCAAGTTTGGGTATCGGCCGTTTGCAAGTTCGGGCGGCGGCCGGCGCGCCCCGGCCCTATTCCGCCGCCCGCGCCCGCGCGTCCCCGCGGGCTTTTTCCTTGTCGATCTCGGCCTGCACGGCCTCGGCGGCGCGGCCGACGAAGACCTCGCGGTTGGCGTGGCTGTAGTCGTAGCTCTCCCGGCGCAGGTCGTTCAGCTCCTGGAAGCGCGGCGCGACATGGCGCGACATCAGTTCGTAATGCCGCTTGGTCGCCTCGAAATCGGCCCAGTTGTGCGCCAGTTCGAGATAGGCGCCGAAGCCGCCGGTGCCGGCCAGCAGCTTCTCGATATGGCGGGCCGCGTCGTCGGGCGTGCCGATCACCGCCATGCTGTTCTCGGTCAGGTAGGCCACCGCGTCGTCGATCTCCGGCGGCACGATGGGGAAGGTGGCGATCTCGCGGAAGTATCGCGCCCACTGCTCCAGGCCGAACTTGACATTTTCGAACGCCTGTTCGCGCGTGTCGGCGATATGCGCCAGCGTGACGACGCGCCAGTTCTCCCGGCTCACGGTCTTGCCGTGCTCGGCCGCCGTGCGTTCGCAGATGCGCCAGTTGTCGGCGTGGTGGGCCAGCGCCTCGTCCGAGGTGCCGCCGATCGACAACATGCCGAGGCCGTGCTTGCCCGCCGCCAGCGCGCCGGAGGGCGAGCGCGCGCAGGCCACCGCCATCTCGATACGCGGCTGGCTGTAGCAGGGAAGCTGCATCCGGCACTCGCGCATCTCGAACCAGTCCGTCTTGGCCGTCACCGATTCGCCGGCGAGCAGCGGCATGATGGCGTCCAGCGCCTCGTTCATGCGCCGGCGCTGGTGCGCCGGGTCGATGCCCATGCGGAAGGCGTCGCCCACCAGCGCGCCGGGGCCGACGCCGAACATCGCCCGGCCGCGCGACTGGTGGTCGAGCTGCACCATCCGGTCCACCGTCATGAAGGGGTGGTGGTAGGGCAGCGAGACCACGCCGGTGCCGAGCCGGATATGGCGCGTGCGCTCGACGGCGGCGGCGATGAACACCTCCGGCGAGGCGATGATTTCGAACCCGCCGGAATGGTGCTCCCCGATCCAGGCCTCGTCGTAGCCGAGCCGGTCGAGATGCTCGACCAGCTCCATGTCGCGGTCGAGGGCGTTGGTCGGGTTCTCCTCCACCGGGTGGAAGGGCGCCAGGAAGATGCCGAAGCGCAGGCGTTTCGCGGCCATGGGGGCCTCCTTCGTGTCGCGGCGCGGGCCGGGAGCCGCCCGAACCCTACCGCCCTTTCCCCCCGCCGCAAAGCGGCGAAGCGGCCCGGACGCGCGGGCTTCGCATCGTGGGCCGGCCGTTCTATGCTCCGCGCCTCGACGGGCGGGGAGGTTCGGCATGGCGATCGGGAAACGGCCCTTCGGGCGCGCGGGGCGCGACAGTTCGGCGGTGATCTTCGGCGCGGCGGCGCTGAAGGCGGCGGACGAGCGCGCCGCCGGCCGGGCGCTGGACCTGCTGCTCGAATACGGGATCGACCATATCGACACCGCCGCCGCCTACGGCGATTCCGAGTTGCGGGTGGGCGAGTGGATGGCGCGCCATCGCGGCGATTTCTTCCTCGCCACCAAGACGCGGGAGCGCGGCTACGCCGCCGCGCGCGAGGGCATCCGCCGCTCGCTCGACCGGCTGCGAACGGACCGGATCGACCTGCTGCAGCTGCACGCGCTGTTCCATCCCGACGAATGGGACCTGGCGCTGGGCGAGGACGGCGCGCTGCGCGCGGCCGTGGAGGCGCGCGAGGAGGGGCTGGTCCGCTTCATCGGGATCACCGGCCATGGCTGGACCGTCGCCGCCACGCACCGGCGCGCGCTGGCCCGGTTCGACTTCGACTCGGTGCTGATGCCGTGGAACCGTTTCGCGGCCCGCCATCCGACCTACGCGCGCGACTTCGAGGCGACGCTGGCGCTGTGCCGGGAGCGCGGCGTGGCGGTGCAGACGATCAAGGGCGTGGCGCGCGGCCCCTGGGCCGCCGGCGCGCCCCGGACGCGCGAGACCTGGTACGAGCCGCTGGAGGAGGAGCGCGACATCCGCGAGGCCGTGCATTACGTGCTGGCGCGGCCGGACGTGTTCCTGAACTCCCCCGGCGACCTCGGCCTGCTGCCCGCCGTGCTCCGCGCCGCCTCGGAGCCGATCGCGCCGCCCGGCGAGGCCGCGATGGCGGCGCTGGCCGAGCGCGCGGGCCTGTCCTCCATCTTCGGTCTCTGAGGCGCGCCGTGCGGTTCGACACCAAGATCGCCATCGTGCTGCGGGACGACCTCGCGCCCTGGCAGGGGTTGAACGTGACCGCCTTCCTCGCCGGCGGCCTGTTCGGGACCGGCTCCGCCCCGATCGGCGCGCCCTACGGGGACGCGGCGGGCAACGCCTATTCGGCGCTGCCGATCCAGCCGGTGATCGTGCTCGCGGCCAGCGGCGACCGGCTCGGGACCATCCACCGGCGCGCCCTCGATCGCGGCGTCCCCGTCGCGCTCTACATCGAGGACATGTTCGCCACCGGCCACGACGAGGCCAACCGCGCGACCGTCGCGGCGCGGCGGCCGGAGGACATGCTCATCGCCGGCCTCGCGCTGCGCGAGGAGCGCAAGCTGGTGGACAGGATCGTCAAGGGCGCGAAAATGCATCCCTGAACGCGCCGCGCGCCGGCCGCGCGCCCGCGATTGCGCGCCGCCCGCCGGGCCGCTACAACCCGCGCGCCGGTCCGCCGCCCGCCCGCCGGGGCCGGCCGCCCCTCCCCCTCGCGCCGGAGCGTCGCCATGGCCGCCCACCAGTACATCTACACCATGATCGGCCTGTCGAAGACCTTCCCCGGCGGGCGCGAGGTGCTGCGGAACATCAACCTCTCCTTCCTGCCCGGCGCGAAGATCGGCGTGCTCGGCGGCAACGGGGCCGGCAAGTCCACGCTGCTGAAAATCATGGCCGGGATGGAGACGGAGTTCGCCGGCGAGGCCTGGCCGGCCGAGGGCGTCCGGGTCGGATACCTGCCGCAGGAGCCGGAACTCGACGCCGCCGGGACCGTGCGCGACGCCGCGATGGAGGGGCTGGGCGAGGCCACGGCGCTGCTCGACCGCTTCAACGAGGTGAGCGCGCGCTTCGCCGAGGAGCTTTCCGACGACGAAACGAACGACCTGCTCGCCGAACAGGCCGAACTGCAGGAGAAGATCGACGCCGCCGACGCCTGGGACCTCGACCGCCGGGTCGATATCGCCATGGACGCGCTGCGCCTGCCGCCGGGCGACGCCGAGGTCGGCCCGCTTTCGGGCGGCGAGAAGCGCCGGGTGGCGCTGTGCCGCCTGCTGGTCTCGGCCCCGGACATGCTGCTGCTGGACGAGCCGACCAACCACCTCGACGCCGAATCGGTCGCGTGGCTGCAGCGCTTCCTGCACGACTTTCCGGGCACGGTCGTGACGGTGACCCACGACCGCTACTTCCTCGACGAGGTGGCGGGCTGGATCCTCGAACTCGACCGCGGCCGGGGCATCCCCTACCGGGGCAACTATTCCGGCTGGCTGGAGCAGAAACAGAAGCGCCTGGAGCAGGAGGGCAGGCAGGACGCCGCCCGCCAGCGCGCGCTCGCCCGGGAGCTCGAATGGGTGCGCGCCTCCCCCCGCGCCCGCCAGGCCAAGAGCAAGGCCCGCCTGTCGGCCTACGAGGAGCTGCTGAACCGCGACCGGGAGGAAACGCGCCGGACGGCGCGCATCGTCATCCCCGCCGGCCCGCGCCTCGGCGACCTGGTGATCGAGGCGGACGGGCTGGCCAAGGGTTTCGCCGGCCGGCTGCTGATCGACGGGCTGTCGTTCAGGCTGCCGCCGGGCGGCATCGTCGGCGTGATCGGCCCCAACGGCGCCGGCAAGACGACGCTGTTCCGCATGATCTCCGGCGAGGACGCGCCCGACGCCGGGGCGATCCGCGTCGGCGAGACGGTGAAGCTCGGCTATGTGGACCAGTCGCGCGACTCGCTGAACGCCGGCGCGACGGTGTGGGAGGAGATTTCCGGCGGCCTCGACGAGGTCGAACTCGGCCGGGACCGGATGCCGAGCCGGGCCTGGTGCGGCCTGTTCAACTTCCGCGGCCCCGACCAGCAGAAGAAGGTCGGGCAGCTTTCGGGCGGCGAGCGCAACCGCGTGCACCTCGCGAAGATGCTGAAATCCGGCGCCAACCTGATCCTGCTCGACGAGCCGACCAACGACCTCGACGTGGACACGCTGCGCGCGCTGGAGGAGGCGATGCTGGACTTCGCCGGCTGCGTGGTGGCGATCAGCCACGACCGCTGGTTCCTCGACCGGGTGGCGACCCACATCCTCGCCTTCGAGGGCGACAGCCATGTCGAATGGTTCGAGGGCAATTACGCCGCCTACGAGGCGGACCGGCGGCGCAGGCTCGGCGCGGCGGCGGACCGGCCGACGCGCATCGCCTACAAGCCGATCGCGCGGAACTAGGCGGGGGGAGCGTCGCCGGCGGGGCGCCCCGCCGGCCGGGCGCGCCTCAACCGTCGGCGCGCAGCCGCTCCAGGTTGGTTCGCATGGCGGCGAGCAGCGCGTCGACCCGGCCGCCATTGCGCTGGATCACCGAGGCGTACTCGTTGCGCTGGGCGATGCCCATGCTCACCCCCTCGATCGCCACGTCGACGATCTTGAAGCCGTCGCCTTCGGGGAACAGCCGCCAGGTCAGCGAGATCGCCGGGCCGGCGCCTTCCGGGTTGTAGATCTCGGAGAACACGAAGACGTACTTCTTCCGCTTGCCCTCGCGGTGGCCGGTCACCCGGACCATCTGCCCGTTGTAGGCCTCGAACCGCCGGGAATAGGTGAAGACGATCGTTTCGGCGAACAGCGCGAGGTACTCCGCGCGCGGGCCGTCCTCGACCAGGCGCCAGTTCCGCCCGAGCACGAACCGGCCGATCCAGTGCAGGTCGAAATCGCGGTACAGGAGTTCGGCGAAGCGCTGGCGGCGCACGTCCCGCTTCATCGTCTTGTCGGCGATCACCGCCAGCGCCTCTCCGGTCAGCGCCGCGACAAAGGTTTCCGCGCGCGCGCCCCGTTCCGACGCCTGGACAGCCCCGCAAAGCGGCGCCGCGACGACGACGGCCAGCAGGAACGCCCGAAACAAGCCCGTCATCGCCACACCCCGCCCGTCTCGTCGGCCGGGACCGCCAGGATCGCCGCGTAGTCGCCGCCGGCCCGGATCCGGTCGCGCAGCCGCGACAGCGCCGGTTCGGACGCGCCGACGGCCGTGTACAGGCGGGTGAACAGCCCGACCCCGGTCTCGGTCCGGATCGCCTCCGGCCGGTAGGGGCCGAGGTCCTCGGGGTACTTCCCGGAAAGCACGCGCCAGCCCCTCATCGCGGCCGCGCGCGAACGGTAGGAGGCGAGATGCACGCCGCGCGCAGGGGCCGGCCCGGCGGCGGGCGGCGCGCCCTCCCCGGCCCGGACGGCCGCCGCCGCGACGGTCCCGGCCCCGGCCGCGTTCGCGGCCGTTTCCTTCCCGGTCGCGGCCATGGGCCGGGCCTCTTCCTCCGCTTCCTCCGCTTCCTCCGCTTCCTCCGTCGCGGCAGCGGCGATTCGCGCGTCCACCGCCGGCGCGGGCGCCGCGGCCTCGGCCTCGGCCCGGACGGCCGCCTCTTCGACGGCCTTCCCTTCCGCCGCGGCCGGAGCCCGCTCCCGCGCCTCGGCGGCGGGCGGCGCGGCGGCGGTTTCCGCCGCTTCCGGCTCCGGCTCCGCGGTCGCGGCCACGGTTCCTTCCTCCCGCGGCGTCCCCTCGTCCGGCGGCGCGGCTTCGTCCCAGGCCTCCTCGCCCTCGGGCGCCGGCAGGTCGAACTCCTCCGAGAGGTCGGGCAGCGCATCGTCGAGCGGCGGCGCGCCATTGTGGATCGCGGCCTCGCGCTGCTGGCGGTAGATCGACCGCACGCGGGCGTAATAGTCCAGCGAGCTCGCTCGCAGCTCGTCCACCTCGTCGTAGTACACGGCGCGGAAATCCAGGCCCTCGGCCCCCCGGCGCCCGGCCGCGAGCGCCAGGCGCGACTCGCCCGGCGCGAGGAGGTTCACCGGGTCGATAAAGGCGTCCACCGCCAGCCCCGCCGCGTCCCGCAGACTGGACGGGCCGAGCAGCGGCAGCACGAGGTAGGCCCCCTCGCCCGCCCCGTGGACGCCCATGGTCTGCCCGAAATCCTCGTCGCGATGCGGCAGGCCGAAACCCTCGGCCATGTCCGCCAGGCCGGCGGTCAGGCCGTTGATCGCGAAACGCGACGCCGTCGCGCCGGCCCGCTCCAGGTCGCCCTGGAGCAGGTCGTTGGCCAGGATGACCGGCGACCGCAGCCAGCGCAGGAAGTTCCGGGCGGCGTTGCGAATCGCGCCGGGGACGGCCTCCTTGTAGACATAGGCGACGGGGCGGAGCACCGCCCGGTCGAAGCCGTCGTTGAACGCGAAGACCGCCCTGTTCATCCCTTCGAGCGGATCGGCGCCGCCATGGGCCGCCCGGTCCGGCGCCGTCGCGCAGCCGCCCAGCGAAACGAAACAGGCCAGGGCCGCGCCCCGGAGGAAGCCGCCGGCGCGGCCCGCCGCGAAACGCCCGCCGGACGATCCGGTCGCAATCGCGCGCATGTCTCCCGCCTCCAAGACCGCCCCGCGCGGCCGCCGCGCGGCGCCTCGTCCGGCGCCCGCCGCGTTCCCGCGCCCCGAGGCGTTAGCATACGCTCGGGCCGAATCCAACGCCGCCCGCGCGCGGACCGGCGGGGCGCCGGGCCGTGTTGCGAAAATATCACAAATTCCGCGTTCTCGACTCGGCCGGCGGGCGCGGCTAGGTTCGGCGCATGTCCGCCGCCGCGCCCTTCTCGAACTGCCGGCTCCGGGTCGCGCCGGAGTGGATCGACTACAACGGCCACATGAATGTCGGCTTCTACGGCGTCGCCTTCGACAAGGCGACCGACGCGCTGCTCGACCGGGTCGGCCTCGGAATCGCCTACCGGCGCGCCGCCGACGCCTCCATCTTCGTCGTCGAATCGCACATGGTGTTCGAGCGGGAGGTCGCGGAGGGGGAGGCGCTGCGGTTCGAGACGCAAGTGCTCGACGCGGACGACAAGCGGATGCGCCTGTTCCACGAGATGCGCCGGGAGGACGGGAACGCGGTCGCGGCGACCAATGAACTCCTGTGCCTGCATGTGGACCTGTCGCGCCGCCGCGCCGCGCCGTTCCCCGAATCGGCCCGGGCCGGGATCGCGGCGCTGGCCGAGGCGCACCGCGCGCTCGAACGCCCGGTCCGCGCGGGCCGGGGGATCGCGCTGCGGCGCAAGCCGGGATAGGCCGAATCGCGCCCGCGGCCGCGCCCTTGCGCCGGCGGGCCGAAGTTGCGACCAATGCCGCCATGGCGCGCGCCGGAACATCGCTGGAGCGGTTCGAGGACCTCGCCCTGCTGCGGGGCGACGGCCGGTTCGCGGACGACCTGGGCGAGCCGCCGGGCTGCCTGCACGCCGCCTTCCTGCGTTCGCCGCTGGCCCATGCGCGAATCGAGCGAATCGATGTCGCGCGCGCGGCCGCGATGCCCGGCGTGGCGGCGGTCGCGACCGGGGCGGACATCGCCCGGCTGACGCGCCCGCTCATCTCCGGGGTCAAGCTGGACGCGCCGCACTACCCGCTGGCGGTGGACCGGGCGCGCTATGTGGGCGAGCCGGTGGCGGTCGTCGCGGCCGCCGACCGCTACCTGGCGGAGGACGCGCTGGACGCCATCGACGTCGCCTACGCGCCGCTTCCCGCCGTCGTCGATGCCGAAGCCGCGCTGGCCCCCGGCGCGCCGGTCCTGCACGAGGGCGTCGGCTCCAACCTGCTGCACGAGCGCCGGTTCCGTTACGGCGACCCGGAGGCCGCCTTCGCCGGCGCCGCGCATGTCGTGGAGGCGCGCGTGCGCTACCCGCGCAACTCCTGCACGCCGGTCGAAACCTTCGTCGTGCTGGCCGGGCGCCGGCCGGGCGAGGACGCCTACGAGGTTACGGCCAACTTCCAGGGGCCGTACACGCTGCACACCGTGATGGCGCGCGCGCTGCGGGTTCCGGGCAACCGGCTGCGGCTGCGCACGCCGCCCGATTCCGGCGGCTCCTTCGGGACCAAGCAGGCGGTCTTCCCCGCGATCGTCGCGCTGGGGATCGCGGCGCGGCTGGCGGGGCGGCCGGTCAAATGGGTCGAGGACCGGCTGGAGCACCTCGCCGCCGCCACCTCCGCGACCGGCCGGGCGACGACGCTGCGCATGGCCCTCGACGCCGAGGGGCGGGTCCTCGCGCTCGACTACGACCAGGTCGAGGATTGCGGCGCCTGGCTGCGCGCGCCGGAGCCGGCGACGCTCTACCGGATGCAGGGCAACATGACCGGGGCCTACGCGATCCGGCACGTGGCGATCCGCAACCGGGTCGCCGCGACGAACAAGACGCCGACCGGCCTGATGCGCGGCTTCGGCGGGCCGCAGGTCTATTTCGCGCTGGAGCGCGCGATGGACCTGGCGGCCGCCCGGCTCGGCCTCGACCCGGTGGAGATCAGGCGGCGCAACCTGGTGCCCGGCGCCGCGATGCCCCACGCGACCGCGCCCGGCGCGGTGCTCGACAGCGGCGACTACCCCGCCACGCTGGACCGCGCGGCGCGCGAGGGCGGCCTCGACGAACTCCGCCGGCGGCGCGACGCGGCGCGGGCCGGGGGGCGGCTCTACGGGATCGGCTGCGCGGCGGTCGTCGAGCCGTCGATCTCCAACATGGGCTACATCGCGGCGCTGCTGACGCCGGAGGAGCGGGCGCGGGCGGGGCCGAAGAACGGCGCGCTCGCCTGGGCCAGCGTCGGCTTCGACCCTTCGGGCGCCGTAACCGCGACCGCCGCCTCGGTCCCGCAGGGCCAGGGGCACCGCACCGCGCTCGCCCAGACGGTGGCCGGCGAACTGGGGATCGACCCGGCCGAGGTCGCGGTGGCGACGGACCACGACACGGGCAAGGACCCGTGGTCCATCGCCTCGGGCAACTATTCGAGCCGGTTCGCCGGCGCCGTCGCCGGGGCCGCGAAACTGGCCGCCGCGCGCGTCGCCGGCCGCCTCCGGGCGATCGCCGCGCCGGAGCTGAACGTCCCGCCGGAGGAGGTGGAGCTGGCGGACGGCATGGCGCGCGCCGCCGGCAACCCGGACAACGCCGTCGCGATCGGCCGGATCGCGGCGAAGGCGCACTGGTCGCCGCTCTCGGTCCCGGAGGCGGCCGGGGCGGGCCTGCGCGAGACCGTGTTCTGGACGCCGCCGGAACTGCGCGAGCCGGACGGCGCCGACCGCGTGAACTCGTCGGCCGCGCACGGTTTCCTCTTCGACTTCTGCGGCGTCGAGGTGGACCGGACGGACGGCTCGGTCCGCGTGGACCGCTACGTAACCGCGCACGACGCCGGGCGGCTGCTCAACCCCGCGCTGGCGGACGGCCAGATCCGGGGCGGCTTCCTGCACGGGCTGGGCGCGGCCCTGTACGAGGAACTGGCCTACGCCCCCGACGGCGCCTTCCTGGCCGGGACCTTCGCCGACTACTGCCCGCCCTACGCGACCGAGGCGCCGGACCTCGCGATCCTGCACGACGAACACCCCTCCCCCGTGACGCCGACCGGGGCGAAGGGGCTGGGCGAGGGGAACTGCATGTCCACGCCGGTCTGCATCGCCAACGCGGTGGCGGACGCGATCGGCAAGCCGGTCGAGACGCTGCCGCTGACGCGCCCGCGCGTGCTCGCCCTGATCGGCGAGGCGGAGCCGCCCGATCCGCTCGCCGGCCGGCGCCGCGCCGGGCTTCCCGAAGTCGCGCCGCCGCCGGGCGCGGGCCGCGCGCTGTCGGGCGCGGGATCGGCGACGGTCGCGCTGGCGCCGGAGGAGGTGTGGGACACGATGCTCGACCCGGCCCGGCTGGCGGCGCTGGTTCCGGGTTGCCGCGAACTGGAGGCCGACGGCCCGAACGCCTGGCGCGCCGTCGCCAGCCTCGGCGCGGGGCCGGTGCGCGGCCGGTTCGCGGCGCGGATCGAACTGTCGGGCCTCGACCCGCCGCGCGCGCTCGAACTCTCCGGGACCGCCGAGGGGCCGCTCGGGACCGCCGCCGGCCGGGCGGCGATCGCGCTGGCGCCGGAGGGGGGCGGAACGCGGCTCGACTACGCCTACGCCATCCGCGTCTCCGGCAAGGCCGCGGCCGTCGGCGGGCGGCTGCTCGACGGCGCGGCGCGCGCGCTGGTCGCCGAGGGGCTGGCCCGGCTGGCGGCGCGCGGCGGCGACGGAGCGACGGCCGGCGCGCGGCCCGGCGCGGACGGCTGGCTCGCCCGGTTGCGCCGATGGTTCGGAGGGCGGCGGTGAAGCCGGCCCCCTTCGCCTACGCCCGCCCCGACACGGTGGAGGAGGCGCTGGACGTGCTGGCCGAACACGGCCCGGACGCGCGCGTGCTCGCCGGCGGACAGTCGCTCGCCGCGATGCTCAACATGCGGCTGGTCCGCCCGCGCGTGCTGGTGGACATATCGGGGCTGGCGGCGCTGGACACGGTGGCGCTTCGCGACGGCGCGATCGAGGTCGGCGCGGCGGCGACGCAGGACCGGCTGGCGCGCTGGCCCGGCCTCGCGGACCAGCCGCTGCTGGGCCTCGCGCTGCCCTGGGTCGGGCACTGGCAGACGCGCCAGCGGGGCACGGTCTGCGGCTCGCTGGCGCATGGGGACCCGAGTTCCGAACTCCCGCTGGCGCTGGCGGCGCTGGGCGGGGAGGTCGTGCTGGCGAGCCGGCGGGGCCGCCGCGTCGTCGGGGCCGCCGCCTTCCAGGCCGGCGCGCTGCGCACGGACATCCGCGACGACGAGGCGGTCGGTCGCCGCGCGCTTCCCCGTCGCGGCGCCCGGAACGGCCGCCGCCTTCCGCGAGGTCGGCCCGCGCCACGGCGATTTCGCCATCGTCGCGGCGGCGGCGATTGTCGATTCCGGCGGCGCGACGCTCGCCATCGGCGGCGTGGCGGACACGCCGGCGGTCCGCCGCCTGCCCCGGCTGGACGGGGACGCGCTGGCCGACGCGCTCAACGAATTCGCCTGGGAACTGGGCGGCGGAACGGACATGCACGCGACGGCGGAATACCGCCGCGCGCTGGCCCGCCGGCTCGGCGCGGCCGTTATCCGGGAGGCGCGGGATGCGCTGGATCGAGGCTGACGCGCGCCGCCGCGTGCGGCTCACGGTCAACGGCCGCCCGGCCGAGGCCGAGGCCGCGCCGCGCCTGCTGCTGAGCGACTTCCTGCGCCATCGGATCGGGCTGACCGGCACGCATGTGGGCTGCGAGCACGGGGTCTGCGGCGCCTGCACGGTGCGGCTGGACGGAAGGGCGGTCCGGTCCTGCCTGCTCTACGCCGTCCAGGCCGAGGGGCGGTCGGTCGAGACGGTGGAGGGGCTGGCCGGCGGCGGGGAATTGAACGATCTCCAGCGCGCCTTCCGCCGCCATCACGCCCTGCAATGCGGCTTCTGCACGCCGGGCATCCTGATGTCGCTCTCGCAACTCGTCGAGGAGGAGCCGGAGGCCGGCGAGGCGCGGGTGCGCGAGGTGTTGGCCGGGCACATCTGCCGCTGCACCGGCTACCATGGCATCGTCCAGGCCGCGCTGGAGGTGCTGGCGGCGCGGCGCGGCGGCGGGAGTTGAGCGATGTTCGACCTCGGACGCGGTTTCCTGGCCAGCGCCGCGCGGACGCCGGACGCGCCGGCGATCTCCGACGGCCCGGTCCGGCGGACCTACCGCGAATGGCGCGACGAGGCGCTGCGCGTCGCGGGCGGGCTGGCCGGGCTGGGGCTGGAGCCGGGCGACCGCGTGGCGACGCTGCTCGCCAACCGTTACGAGGCGGCGACGCTGCATATGGCCTGCCAGATCGCCGGGCTGGCGATTACGCCGCTCAACTGGCGCGCGAACGCGGGCGAACTGGACTATGTGCTGGCGGATTCCGGCGCGCGGGCGCTGGTTTGCGAACCGCTCACCGAGGCGGCCGTCGCGGCGAGCGAACGGGCGGGGCGGATTCGGACGGTCGGGATCGACGGCGCGGCCGCGGCCGAAACCGCCTGGGAGGAGATCGCCGCCGCCGCGCCGGCCGAGCCGGCCCCGCGCGCCGGGCCGGACGCGATTTCGGTGATGCTCTACACCTCCGGGACCACCGGGCGCGGCAAGGGCGTGCCGAGGACCCACCGGGCCGAACGCGCCGCCGCGCTCGCGCATGTGGCGCAGAACCTGCACCGGCGCGGCGAGGCGACGCTCGGCGTCATGCCGCTCTACCACACGATGGGGGTGCGCGCGCTGCTCGCCTCGGTGCTGGCGAGCGGGCATTTCGTCTGCCAGCGCCGCTTCGACCCGGCCGAGGCGCTGCGCCTGGTCGAGGCGGAGCGGATCGACAACCTCTACCTGGTCCCGACCCTCTACCACGACCTGCTGGCGGCGCCCGGCTTCGCGGCGGCGGACGTCTCCTCGGTGCGCAAGCTCGGCTTCGCCGGGCAGGCGATGACGGACGGGCTGCTGAAGCGGCTGGAGGCGGCGTTCCGCCCGGACCTGTTCGTGAACCACTACGGCTCGTCGGAAATCTACACCTTCACGGTCGAGCCGAACGCCGCCGCCAAGCCCGGCTCGGCCGGCAAGGCCGGCCTCAACCAGGAAATCCGCGTCGTCGCGCTGGACGGCGGGCCGGAGGACGCGGTCGCGCCCGGCGTCGAGGGCCAGATCGTCGCGGCGCTGGACGGCGACGAGGCCTTCGCCGGCTACTGGAACCGGCCGGACGCCGACGAGCGGGCGCTGCGCGGCGGCTGGTACTTCACCGGCGACATCGGCTATTTCGACGCCGAGGGCGACCTGTTCGTCACCGGCCGGGTGGACGACATGATTGTCTCCGGCGGCGAGAACATCCTGCCGGCGGAGATCGAGAGCGTGCTGTCGCTGCATCCGGCCGTCGGCGAGGTGGCGGTGGCCGGGCGCGCGGACGAGCGCTGGGGCCAGCGCGTGACCGCCTTCCTCGCGCGGACCGGCCCGGCGGACGCCGCCGCGCTCGACGCCTGGTGCCTGGAAAGCGGCCTCGCGCCGTTCAAGCGGCCCAGGGAGTACGTGTTCGTCGCGGAAATCCCGAAATCGCCCGTCGGCAAAATCCTGCGCCGCCTGCTGATCGCCGGCGAGTACCGGCCCGAACGGAGGACACAAGAATGACCGACGCCACCGCGCCCGGGATCGCGCGCGAGGAGGACGGCTTCCGCGTCGAGATCGACGCCCGGGCCGAGCGCGGCGACATCGTGCTCGACCGCCCGCCGCTCAACATCGTCGAGATGGCGCAGCGCGACCGGCTGCGCGCGGCGTTCGAGGCGCTGGACGCGGACGAGCGGGTGCGCGTTGTCGTGCTGCGCGCCGAGGGGCGGCATTTCTCCTCCGGCGGCAATATCGCGGGCTTCCTCGCCGCCTCGCCGGAGCATGTGTCGCGGCTCGCCGACAACATCGCGGCGCCGGCGCGCTGCCGCAAGCCGACGGTCGCGGCCAACCGGGGCTACGCCTTCGGCGTCGGGTTCGAACTGTCGCTCGCCTGCGACTTCCGCATCGCGTCGGAGACGGCGCTCTACGCGCTCCCGGAGCAGCGGATCGGGCAGATCCCGGGGTCCGGCGGCTCGATCCGGCTGCTGCACATGATCGGGATGCAGCGGGCCAAGGACATGGCCTTCCGCTCCCGCCGCGTGTCCGGGGCGGAGGCGAAGGCGTGGGGCATGGTGTTGGACTGCGTGCCGGACGGGGAGCTGGAGGCCGCGACGGACCGGCTGGTCGAGGAGTTGCGCGGCTTCTCGCCGCTCGCCCAGCGCACGATCAAGCACGTGCTGAACGCGGCCCAGAACACGACGGTCGAGGCCGGGATCGAGATCGAGGGCAATGCCTACGCCCGCCTGCGCGCGTCCGAGGACTTCGCCGAGGGCGCCGCCGCCTTCCACGAAAAGCGCAAGCCGGTCTTCCGCGGGCGGTAGGAGGGGCGCCGTCACACCGCCAGCGCGATTTCCATCGTCCGGGACATGCGCCGGGCGAAGGCCCTGGGGTCCGCCACCGGCTCGCCGTCCACGATGCGGGCCTGGTCGAGCAGGAGGAAGGCCGCGTCCTCGATCTCCGGCCCGGTCCGGCCGTCGCGCACGCGCCGGGCGAGGCCGGCGATCAGCGGGTGGCGGGGGTTGATCTCCAGCACCCGCGCCGCCGCCGCCTCGACCTGGCGGTGCTGGCGCAGCACGCGCTCCAGGTTCATGTCGATGTCGCCCTCGCCGGCCACCAGGCAGCAGGCCGAATCGGTGAGCCGGGCGGATTCGCGCACATCCTTCACCGCGCCGCCGAGCGCCAGCTTGATCGAGGCGATCAGCGGCGCCGCGTCCGCCGCCGCGCCGGCGCCGCCGGCGGCCTCCTTGTCGCCGTCCTCGCCCCCGTCCCCGGCGCCGTCCGCCGGCGCGATGCCGTCGAGTTCGGCCGCGCCCTGGGTGACGGAGGAGAACCGCTTGCCCTCGTAGCCCTCGAACATCGAGGCGATCCAGAAATCGTCCACCGGGTCGGTGAGCAGCAGCACCTCCACGCCCCTTGCCGCGAAACCCTCCAGGTGCGGCGAGGCGCGGACCGCCTCCTCCGACTCGCCGGAGATGTAGAAAATCCGCTCCTGCCCCTCCTTCATGTCGGCGACATACTGTTTCAGGCTGGCCAGGCCCTCGCGGGCGGTGGACCGGAAGCGCGCGAGGCCGAGCAGGGCGTCGCGGTGCTCGTGCGGCGGGCCGTACAGCCCCTCCTTCAGCACGGCGCCGAAATTCTCCCAGAACCGGGCGTACTCCTCCGGCTCCCTGTCCGCCCTGGCCGCCAGTTCCGCGAGCGCGCGCCGCGTCACCGCGCCGCCGATCGCCGCCAGCATCGGGTTCTTCTGCAGCATCTCGCGGCTGACGTTGAGCGGCAGGTCCTCGCAGTCGATCGCGCCCTTCAGGAAGCGGAGGTATTCCGGGACCAGGCCCTCGCAATCGTCGGTGACGAAGACGCGCCGCACATAGAGCCGCACCCGGTCCTTGCGGTCCGGGTGGAACAGGTCGAAGGGGCGTTCGGAGGGCACGAACAGCAGCGCGTGGTACTCGTACCGCCCCTCGGCCCGCCAGTGGAGCGTCGCCCACGGCTCGTCGAAGCCGCGCGCGGCGTGGCGGTAGAACTCCGTGTACTGCTCCGGCGCGATGTCGGCCTTGTCGCGCGTCCAGAGCGCGGAGGCCTCGTTGAGCGGCTCCCCCTCCCCGGCGCCCCCGGCGGCGGAGTCCAGCAGGATGGGGAAGGGGATGTGGTCGGAATAGGTCCGCACGATCTGGCGCAGCCGCGCCTCCTCCAGGAACTCCGTCGCGTCGTCGCGCAGCCGCAGCAGGACCGTCGTGCCGCGCCCGGCCCTTTCCCCGCGCCCGACCGTGTAGGAGCCGAGGCCGTCCGAACGCCAGGTCCAGGCCTCTTCCCCGCCCGCCGGGCGCGTCGTCACCTCGACCTCGGACGCCGCCATGAAGGCGGAGTAGAAGCCGACGCCGAAGCGCCCGATCAGGCCCACGTCCCGGCGCTCGTCGCCCGACAGGTTGTCGAGGAAGGCGCCGGTGCCGGACCGCGCGATGGTGCCGAGGTTCTCGTGCAGGGCGGCCGCGTCCATGCCGACGCCGTTGTCGGCGACGGCCAGCGTGCGCGCGTCGCGGTCCACGGAGAGCCGGATGCGGTACGCCGCGTCGCCTTCGGCCAGTTCGGGCCGCGTCAGCGCCAGGTAGCGCAGCTTGTCGCAGGCGTCGGCGGCGTTGGAGACCAGCTCCCGCAGGAACACCTCGCGCTCGCTGTAGAGCGCGTTGGCGACGATGTGCAGCAGCTTGCCGACCTCGGCGCCGAAGGCGCGCGTCTCGGCCGCGCCCCCGGCGGCGGCTTCGGTTTGCGTCGTCATCGCGTCGGACTCTCCGTCGTCCCGGACGGCGCCCATATGTCCGAGATCGCGGCGGCGCGCAAGGCCCCGGCCGGACTTTCCCCCGGGCCGGGAATCGGCCACACTCCCGCCATGACCCAGCGAGAGGCCGCCCGGATCGAAGCCGTCCTCGGGCCGACCAACACCGGCAAGACCCATCTGGCGATCGAGCGGATGCTCGGCCACGCCTCGGGCGCGATCGGCTTTCCGCTGCGCCTGCTCGCCCGCGAGAACTACGACCGCGTGGCGGCGCGCGTCGGCCGCGCCCAGACGGCGCTGGTCACCGGCGAGGAGAAAATCCTCCCGCCCCGCGCGCGCTATTTCCTGTGCACCGTCGAGGCGATGCCGATGGACCGCCCGGTGGACTTCCTGGCGATCGACGAGGCGCAGATGGCGGGCGACCGCGAGCGCGGGCATGTCTTCACCGAACGCCTGCTCGGCGCGCGCGGCATCCGGGAGACCATGCTGCTCGGGGCCGAGACCGCGCGGCCGCTGCTGCGCAGGCTGGTCCCCGAAGCCCGGTTCGCGAGCCGCCCCCGGCTGTCGCGGCTGTCCTGGGCCGGCGCGCGCAAGCTGGTCCGCCTGCCCCGGCGCTCGGCGGTGGTGGCGTTCTCGGCGCGCGAGGTCTACGCGCTGGCCGAACAGGCGCGCCGCCAGCGCGGCGGGGCGGCGGTGGTGCTCGGCGCGCTCTCGCCCCGCACCCGCAACGCCCAGGTGGCGATGTACCAGGCCGGCGAGGTCGACTACCTGATCGCGACCGACGCGATCGGCATGGGCCTCAACATGGACATCGACCATGTCGCCTTCGCCGGCGACACGAAATACGACGGAAGGCGGCCCCGGCGCCTGTCGCCCCAGGAACTGGCGCAGATCGCGGGGCGCGCCGGCCGGCACATGCGCGACGGCACCTTCGGCGTCACCGCCGGCTGCCCGGAGCCGGAGGAGGAGGTCGTGGCCGCGATCGAGGCGCACCGCTTCGACGACCTGCGCGGCTTTTTCTGGCGCAACGCCGACCTGTCCTTCCGCACCGCGCGGGACCTCAAGCGCTCGCTGGAGGAGCGGCCGCCCCATCCCTTCCTGTTCCGCAAGCGCGACGCCGTGGACCATGGCGCGCTGGAGGCGCTGACGCGCGACCCGGAGGTGCTGGCGCGCGCCAGCGCCCCGGCGCGGGTGCGGCTGCTGTGGGAGGTCTGCCGGATCCCGGATTTCCGCAAGACGCTCTCGGAGCCGCACACGCGGCTGCTGACGCAGATCTACCTCCACCTCGCCGGCCCGGCGGAGCGGCTGCCCTCGGACTGGGTGGGCGCGCAGATGCGGCGCTTCGACCGGACCGACGGCGACATCGACACGCTGGCCGGGCGGATCGCCCATGTGCGGACCTGGACCTATATCGGCCATCGCGGCGACTGGATCGACGACCCGGCGCACTGGCGCGAAACGGCGCGCGCCATCGAGGACCGGCTGTCGGACGCGCTGCACGAGCGGCTGACGCAGCGCTTCGTGGACCGCCGGGCCGCCGTGCTCACGCGCCGCCTGCGCGACGGGGGCGACCTGCTGGCGGCGATCGGCGAGGACGGGACGGTGACGGTGGAGGGGCACCGGGTCGGGCGGCTCGACGGCCTGGTCTTCGCGCCGGACGTCTCCGGCGGCTCCAACGCCAAGCCGGTGCTCGCGGCCGCGCGGCGCGTCCTGCCGGCGGAACTGGCGCGCCGGGTCGCGCGCGTCGCGGCGGCCGGGGACGGCGCCTTCGCCTTCGGGGCCGGGAACGAGGTGCTGTGGGAAGGCGCGCGGATCGCCCGGCTCGCGCCGGGGCGCGACCCGCTGGCGCCGCGCGTCGAGGCGGTCCTGTCCGACCTGCTGGGGCCGGCCGAGCGCGACCGCGTGGAGGCGCGGCTGCGCGCCTGGCTGGAGGCGCTGTGCGAGGCGCGCGTCCCGGCGCTCGCCGCGCTGCGCCGGACCGAGGCGCGGGGCGCGGCGCGCGGCGTGCTGTTCCAGCTTTCGGAGCGCTTCGGAACCGGGCCGAGGCGCGAGCTGGACGGGCTGATCGCGGGCCTCGACGCCGCCGGGCGAAAGGCGCTCGCGGCCGCGGGCGTGCGTTTCGGGACCGAGACGGTCTTCATGCCGAGCCTGCTGAAGCCGCGCGCGGCCGAACTGCTGGCGCGGCTCTGGCGCGTCCATCGCGGCGGCGACGGCGCGGCGGACGGGATCGCGCCGCCGCCGCCCGGCCGGGTGACCGTCGAGGCCGGGCCGGAGACGCCGGACGGGTTCTGGAACGCCATCGGCTATGTGCGCCTCGGCGGCCGCGCGATCCGGGCCGACATGGTCGAGCGGCTGGCCGCCCTGGTCCGCAAGGCGGCGCGCGGCGGCCCCTTCGCCATCGCGCCGGACATGCTGTCGCTCGCCGGCGTCGGGCGCGAGGAGATGGCCGCGATCCTCGACGGCCTCGGCTACCTCCCGGCCGGCGAGCGCGACGGGGAGCGGCTCTACGCGAGGCGGCGCCCCCGCCGCGCGCCGGCGCGGGCCGGCCGGCCGGCCGGCCCCGCGCCCCGGAGGACCGCCGCGCGGCCCGATTCGCCCTTCGCGGCGCTGCGCGAACTGGCGGCGCCGCGCGACATGGACGTGGCGGATTGACCGGCGCCCCCGAAACCGGCCAGCGCCTCGACATCTGGCTGTGGCGCGCGCGTTTCTTCAAGAGCCGGAGCCTGGCGGCGGGGCTTGCCGGCGCCGGCAAGCTGCGCCTGTCGGGCGAGACGGTGGCGAAGGCGCACCGGCTGGTGCGGCCGGGCGATGTCCTGACCTTCCCGCAGGGGCCGTTCATCCGGGTCGTGCGCGTGCTGGCGCTGCCCGGCCGGCGCGGGCCGGCGACGGAGGCGCGCGCGCTCTACGAGGACCTGGAGCCGGTCGAGGGCCAGCGGCGCGCGCGCGTCGAAACGGCGGTCCCCGACGCCCCCGCCGCCCGGCGCGGCGCCGGCGAGGGCCGCCCCACCAAGGACGACCGCCGCGCCATCGACCGGCTGATGGGACGGCGGTAGTTGCCGGGGCCGCCGCGCCGGTCCATAACCGGGCGCATGGAGCGCCGTCCGTCCCTTGCCGCGTCCGTCCTCCTCGCGACGCTCGCCTGCGCCCTCGCCGCGCCCGCGGCCGCGGCCGCCGCGGAGGTCGCGCCGCTCGCGCTCGCCCGGTTCTCCGAGGGCGACGCCAAGGGCTGGAAGGTCCGCCGCTTCGAGGGCGAAACGCGCTACCGGATCGTCGAGATCGACGGCCGCCAGGCGATGCGGGCCGACAGCGCCGCCGCCGCCGCCAGCCTCTATCTCGAACGCGAGATCGACATAGCCGCGCGGCCGGTGCTGGAATGGAGCTGGCGGATCGAGCGGACGGTCCCGGCGGCGGACGAGCGGGCCAGGGCGGGCGACGACTTCGCCGCCCGCGTCTATGTCGTCGCGCCCGGCAAGGGGCTGTTCGCGCTGCCGATCGCCATTTCCTATGTCTGGGCCGGCCGCGCGCGGATCGGCGAGGACTGGCCCAACCCCTTCACCGAAAAGGTGCGGATGGTCGCGGTCGAGTCCGGCGACGCGCGCGCCGGGGAGTGGCGGACGCACCGCCGCGACCTGCGCGCGGATTTCCTTCGCTTCTTCGGGCGCGCGCCGGACCGCCTCGAAGGCGTCGCCATCATGACCGACGCCGACAACACCGGCGGGACCGCGCGCGCCTGGTACGGCGACATCCTGCTCCGCGCGGCGGAGTAGCGCGACCCGCCACGGGATATTCCGGCCCGGCGCGGCGAAGGGGCATGACAAGCCCGCGCGCCCGCGGGAAAACCGGCGGCCATGCCAGTCTTGCTCCTCGCGATCGCCGCCATGCTGGTCCAGCAGACCGTCGCCACCGCGGCGAAGGTCGGGCTGCCGGCGGTGTTCCCGGCGGTGGCGTCGGACCTGGCCTTCGAGGCCGAATACGTGCTCGCCTACACTTGGGTCTACGCCGCCTGCTCGCTCGCGGCGATGGCGGGGTGCGGCGGCGCGATCCGGCGCTACGGCGGCCTGCGGACCAGCCAGGTCGGCTGCGTGTCGATGGCGGCCGGGCTGGCGGGCGCGGCGCTGCTGTCGAACCCCTGGGCGGCCGTTCCCGTGCTGGCGCTGGCGGCCGCGGCGATCAGCGCCGGCTCGACCGTGGCGACGCCGGCCAGTTCGCAGATCCTCGCCGCCCACGCGCCGCCGAAATGGGCGCCGCTGGTCTTCTCGATCAAGCAGACCGGCGTGCCGGCCGGGGTGGCGATTTCCGGGCTTGTGCTGGCCCCGCTGGCGGCGGCGTTCGGCTGGCGCGCGGCCGTCCTCGGCCTCGCCCTGCTGTGCCTCGCCATCGCGGTCCTGCTGCAGCCGCTGCGGGCCGGCTTCGACCGGGGCCGCGACCCGTCCGCCCGGCCGCGGCTGGGCGATTTCGCGGCGAGCGTGCGGGGCGCGCTGGACCGGCCGGAGCGCCGGGCGATGGCGGTCTGCGCCTTCGTCTTCGTCGGAATGCAGTCGATCTACACCAACTTCACGGTGGTCTACCTCTACGAGGAGCTGGGTTTCGGGCTGGAGGCGGCGGGCGGCGTGCTCGGCGCGGCGACGCTGCTGGCGATCCCGGCGCGCGTGTTCTGGGGCTGGGTGGGGAGCGCGGCGATGCGGCCCCGGACGCTGCTCGCCGCGCTGGCGGGCCTGATGGCGGCCTCGACCGCGCTCATGGGGGCGTTCGATCCCGGATGGAGCCACGCCGCGATCCTGGCCGTGAACTTCGCCATCGGCCTGTCGGTGCTGTCGTGGCACGGCGTGCTGCTGTCGGAGGCCGCGCGGCTGGCGCCGGAGGGCGAGGTCGCGCGCATGACCGGCGGCGTGCTGGCCTTCGGCGCGGCGGGGCAGCTGCTCTACCCGGCGCTGTTCGCCGCCGCCTGGAGCCTCGGCGGCCCCGGCGCGGCCTACGCCGCCATCGCCCTCCCGGCGGCCGCCGTCGGCGCCGCGCTGGCGCTCCGGCGGCCGTGAGGCGCGGCGAACGCGCTACGGCAGGTATTCCGTGTTCTGGCAGTTGCGCAGGGTTCCGTCGCGCACCCGCGCCGCCGCCGTCGCCACCGCCTTGGAGCGCAGGTCGACCAGGCCCGGCGGGCTGTAGAAGGCGGCGTGCGGCGTCACCATCAGCCGCCCCTCCAGCCATTCCTCCCGCGCCATGTAGGCCCGGACCAGCGGGTGGGAATCGTCCGCCGGCTCGTCCGGCAGCACGTCGAGCGCCGCGCCCGCCGGCCGCCCCGCGCGCAGCGCCCCGTACAGCGCGTCGAGATCGACGACGGCGCCGCGCGAGGTGTTGACCAGCACCGCCCCCGGCTTCATCCGCGCGAGCCGGTCGGCGTTTACGATGCCGTGCGTCTCTTCCGTCAGCGGCGCGTGCAGGCTCACCGTGTCGGCGGCCTCGAACAGCGCCTCGGGGCTGGAAAGCCGCGCGTAGCCGGTGGAGAGGTCGCTCCCGTCCGGCAGGTAGGGGTCGTAAAACACGACATCCATGTCGAACGCCGCCGCGCGCCGCGCCGCCGCGAAGCCGATCCGCCCCAGGCCGAGCACGCCGAAGGTCCGGCCGCGCAGCCGGTCCACGCAGGGGCTTTCGACATAGCGCCACAGCCCCGCCGGATCGCGGCGCATCCGCTCGTCGTAGCGGTCGAGGCCGCGCCGCAGCGCCAGCATCAGGGCGATGGCGTGGTCCGCCACCTCCGTCGTGCCGTAGTCGGGGACCGTGCAGACGGCGATGTCGCGCTCGCCCAGCGCCTTCAGGTCGAGGCCGTCGAAGCCGACGCCGCCGCGCACCACGATCCGCGCGCGTTGCAGCTTCGCCGCCGCCGCCGTCACCGCGTGGGCGCCGCGATAGGTGACGATCCCGTCGGCGCGCGCCCAGGCCTCGTCGGTCACGTCGTCGTGGTGGTCGAAGAACTCCAGCTCCACGTCCGGGCCGGCGGCGTCCCGTTCGATGTATTCGTCGCCGCGCGTGTGGCGGTCGGTGACCAGGACGCGGATCGGGCGGCTATCCGGCATGGGCCGCCTCCCCGTGCCCGCCGGCGGGGAGTTCCGCCAGTTCGATCAGCAGGTTCCCGGTCGCTTCGGGATCGAGGAAGGCGATGCGCGCGCCGCCATGGCCGATGCGCGGCGTTTCGTCGATCAGCTTCACGTCCTTCTCCCGCAACTCCGCGAGCGCGGCGTCGATGTCCTCGACTTCGAGGCAGATGTGGAACAGGCCCTCGCCCTTTTCGTCGATCCAGCGCGAGGTCTCGCTGCCGGGGTCGTCGGACTGCAGCACTTCGAGATAGGTTTCGCCCACCGGGTACATCGCCAGCGTGGTGGCGTAGCGCGGCAGGTGCTCCTCGTACTCCATGGCGATGCCGAGCTTGTTCTCGAAAACATCGCGCATCCGGTCCATGTCCCGGACCGCGATGGCGACATGCTCCACGCGCTTGAATTTCATTCCTCCGTCCCCCCGCCGGTTCGCGCCGGCCGCGACCATGCCATCGCGCCGCGCGCGCGGCAACGCGGAGTTTCGCCGCCCGCGAAAAGCGGGCCGGCGGCTATCCCTTGATCAGGCGGGGAAGCGCGCGGAAGCGGTCCATCACGCCGGCCAGCGAGTCGGAGGACGCGAGGCGCCGCGGCCCGGTGAACAGCGCGAAGCTCGGCCCGCCGCCCGGCGCGCGCGTCTTGACGAAGGCGTAGACCGGATGCTCCCGGCTGCTGCGGAAGATCGAGAAGGCGGCGGCGTCGCGGTCGCGGTCGATCGCGTAGTCGCGCCACGCCCCCTCGATCACGCCGGTGCTGTATGCCGAGAGGATCTGCGCCAGTTCGCGCTTGCTGAAGAAGATGTCGGGTCCCGGGCCGCGCGCCCGGTCGAGCCGGATCGGAGTCGCCATGGATGCGGGACCTGTCCTCGTGTCGCCATTCCGCGACCTCCAGTCTCCCCGAAAAATCCGGGCCGGTAAAGGGCGCCGGCGCCCGCGCGGCGTTCGATTTCCGGCGCCCGCGCGGTTCGATTTCCGGCGCCGCGCGCGGCGTTTGATTTCGGGCGCCGGCGGGCGTAGTGTGCGCCGCCTCCGGGCGGCGGCGCCGGGGCGGGGAACGGCGGAGAGCGGCGTGGCCGACATTTTCCAGGAAATCGACGAGGAACTTCGCCAGGATCGCGCGGCGAGGCTCTGGAAACAGTACGGCGCCTATGTCATCGCGCTCGCCGTCGCCATCGTCCTCGGGGTGGGCGGCTACCGCTTCTGGGAGTACCGGGACCGGACCGCGCGCGAGGACGAGTCCGCCGCCTACGAGGCGGCGCTCTCCCAGGCCGCCGGCGGGGACACGGCGGGCGCGATCGAGGGCCTCGGCGCGCTGGCCGAGGACGCGGGGGCCGGCTACGCCGCGCTGGCCCGGCTGCGCCAGGCGGCGCTCGCCGCCGGCGAGGGCGACCGCGGGGGGGCGGCGCTGGCCTACGAGGCCGTCGCGGCGGACGACGGCGCGCCTGCGGAGCTGCGCGACCTCGCCCGCCTCGCCTCGGCGGCCGCGCGCATCGGGACCGACCCGCCCGGCGACCTGCTGCCGGAACTCGACCGGATCGCCGGCGCCGGCGGCCCGTGGCGGCCGGCGGCTCTGGAATTGAAGGGCGCGCTCGCCATCCAGACCGGCGACATCGCGGGCGCGCGCGAAATCTTCTCTGCCCTGTCGGACGATTCCGCGACGCCGGCCCGGATGCGGGCCCGGGCGGCGGAGGTCCTGCGGGCGCTTTCCGGGCCGTGAGCGCGACGCCCGGCCCGTCGGGCGCGGCGCCCGGCCCCCGGCGGGCGCGGGCCGCCCGGTTCGCGGCGGCGGCGCTGGCGCTGGCGCTCGCGGGGTGCGGCTCGGGCTTCCTCGGCGAGACCGACGACACGCCGCCGCTGCCCGGCGAGCGGATCGCCGTCCTGGCGCCGGAGGGCGCGCTTGCGCCCGACCCCGAAATCGCCGGCCTGCCGGTCGTCCTGCCGCCGCCGGTCCGCAACGCCGACTGGCCGCAGCCCGGCGGCGGGGCCGCGGGCGCGGTCCCCCATCCCGCGCTCGCCGCCGGCGCGTCGGAGGCGTGGAGCGTGGACATCGGCGCCGGATCGGGTTCCGACGCCACGCTGCTGGCCTCGCCGGTCGTGGCGGACGGGCGGGTCTTCGCCATCGACGCCGAAGGCCGGCTCTCGGCCCTCGACGCCGCCACCGGGCGCGAATTGTGGACGCGGGACACGCGCGCGCCGGAGGAGGAGGACGCCGTGTTCGGCGGCGCCGTCACGACCGGCGGGGGGCGCGTGTTCGTCGCGACCGGCGCCGGGCGGGTGCTGGCGCTGGCCGCCGCCGACGGGGCCGGACTCTGGCGGGCGCGGGCGCCGGGACCGCTGCGCGGCGCGCCGACCCACCACGACGGCCGGCTGTTCCTGACCACGCTCGACAACCAGGCCTTCGCGCTCTCGGCCGCGACCGGGGAGCGGCTCTGGCTGCATTCCGGCATTTCCGAGGTGACGGCCCTGCTCGGCGCCGCCAGCCCGGCGGCCCGGGACAACACGGTGGTCGTGCCCTATTCCTCGGGCGAGATTTTCGCGCTGAAGGCGGAGACCGGGCGGGTGTTCTGGGTGGACAGCCTGCGCCGGACGCGCCGGTCGGCCGCCGTCGCCAGCCTCGCGGACATCCGCGGCCATCCGGTTATCGACGGCGACACGGTGGTCGCCGTCAGCCATTCCGGCCGGATCGGCCTGCTCGATTTCCGCACCGGGACGCGGCTGTGGGACCGCCCGGTCGGCGGCGCGCACACGCCCTGGATCGCCGGGGATTTCATCTATGTCGCCACCAACGAGGCCGAAATCGTCTGCCTCGACCGGGAGCGGGGGCGGATCCGCTGGATCGCCCGGCTGCCGAAGTTCGAGGACGAGGAGGACCGGGAGGGGGCGATCGAATACGCCGGCCCGGTGCTGGCGGGCGGGCGGCTTTTCGTCGCGAGTTCGCTCGGCGAGGTCCATGTCCTGTCGCCCGAGACCGGCGCGACGCTGGCCGGGGCGGAGATCGACGGCCCGGCCTTCCTCCCGCCCATCGTCGCCGACGGGACCATGTATTTCCTGACCGACGACGGCCGGCTGACCGCGTGGCGGTGACCTTCCGCGCGGGAGCGGCGCCGATGGACCTGACCGTCGCCATTATCGGCCGGCCGAATGTCGGCAAATCGACGCTGTTCAACCGGCTGGTCGGGCGGCGCGAGGCCATCGTGGACGACATTCCGGGCGTCACCCGCGACCGGCGCGAGGGGCGCGGGCGGATCGCCGACCTGGAGTTCCGCGTGTTCGACACCGCCGGCCTGGAGGACGCCGCCGAGGCGGCGCTCGAGGGCCGGATGCGCCTGCAGACCGAACGCGCGGTCGCCGAGGCGGACGCGGTGCTGATGCTGATCGACGCCCGCGCCGGCGTCACGCCGCTGGACGCGCATTTCGCCCGCTGGCTCCGGCGCGAGCGCGGCAAGGTCGTGCTGGTCGCCAACAAGTGCGAGGGCCGGGCCGGCGGCGGCGGGCTGGCGGAGGCGTTCGGCCTCGGCCTCGGCGATCCGGTGCCGATCTCGGCCGAGCACGGCGAGGGCATGGCGGACCTGTACGAGGCCCTCGCCGCCTTCGCGCCGGACCGGGCGGACGGCGCCGGGGAGGCGGAGGCGGGCGGCGAGGCCGACGACATCGTGGACGAGGCGCCGGACGGCGCCGCCACCTGGCGCGCCGGGGACGCGCCCCGCGTCGTCCGGCTCGCCATCGTCGGGCGGCCGAACGTCGGCAAATCGACGCTGGTGAACGCCCTGCTGGGCGAGAACCGGGTCCTGACCGGGCCGGAGGCCGGCATCACCCGCGACGCCATCGAGGTCGAGTGGTCCTGGAAGGGGCAGCCGATCCGGCTGGTGGACACGGCCGGCCTGCGGCGGCGCGCCCGGGTCGACGGGCGGCTGGAGCGCGCGTCCGGCGCCGACACGCTGCGCGCCATCCGGTTCGCCCATGTCGTCGCCCTGGTGCTGGACGCCGCCGCCCCGCTGGAGCGCCAGGACCTCGCCATCGCCCGCCACGCGGTCGAGGAGGGCCGCGCGCTGGTGCTGGCCGTCAACAAGTGGGACGCCGCGCCGGACCGCGCCGCCGCGCTGCGCCGCCTGCGCGACCGGATCGAGACCTCCCTGCCCCAGGTGCGCGACGTGCCCCACGCGACGATCTCCGCCCTGCTGGGCCGCAACCTCGACGGGCTGCTGGACCGGGCGCTGGAGGTTTACGACATCTGGAACCGGCGGGTCTCGACCGCGCGGCTGAACCGCTGGCTGGCGGCGGCGGTGGAGCGGCATCCGCCGCCGGTGGCGCAGGGCCGGCGGGTGCGGCTGCGCTACGCCGTGCAGGCGCGGACCCGGCCGCCGACCTTCGCGTGTTTCTGCAGCCGGCCCGAGGCGCTGCCGGACTCCTACATCCGCTACCTGGTGAACGGCCTGCGCGAGGAGTTTTCCCTGCCCGCCGTCCCGATCCGCTTCGCCGCCCGGCGCGGCCGCAACCCCTACGCGCCGGGATAGCCGGGACGGGGCCGCCGGTTCAGGCGTCGATCGTCTCGCCGTGGCGGGCGCAGTCCGGCGAGGCCAGTTCGACGAACAGCGGGACCAGCGCCTCCGGCGGCTTCAGGCGCGCCGGGTCCTCGCCGGGGAAGGCGGCGGCGCGCATCGCGGTGCGCGTCGCGCCGGGATTGAGGATGTTGACCCGCAGCCCGGTCCGGGCGGTCTCGGCCGCCCAGGCGCGGACCATCGCCTCCAGCCCGGCCTTGGACGCCGCGTAGGCCCCCCAGTAGGGCCGCCCGTTGCGCGCCGCGCCGGAGGTGACGAAGATCGCGCGCCCCGTCCCGGACAGGCGCAGCAGCGGGTCCATGCTCCGGATGAGCCGCTGGTTGGCGTTGAGGTTGACGGCGACGACCTCCTCCCACAGCTCCGGGTCGTAGTGGTGGACCGGCGTCAGCCGCCCCAGCGTCCCGGCGTTGGCGACCAGGATGTCGAGCCGGCCCCAGCGCTCGTGCAGGCCCGCGCCGAGGCGGTCGATGGCGGGGCCGTCGCGCAGGTCCATGACGACGAGCGTCGCCGCCCCGCCGGCCGCGCGGATGTCGTCGTCCACCTCCTCCAGCGCGCCGGTCGCCCGCCCGGCGAGCACGACATCCGCGCCCTCGGCCGCGTAGCCCCGCGCGACCGCCGCGCCGATCCCCCGCGACGCGCCGGTGACGAGCGCGACCCGGCCCTCCAGGCGCCGCCCGGGCGCCGTCACGACGCCTCGGCGAGCAGGGGGAGCCGCGCCGCGTCCGCCCCGCCGTCGCGGTCCGACAGGGGGATCGGGTAGTCGCCGGTGAAGCAGGCGTCGCAGAAGCGCGGGCGGGCGCGGTCGCGCCCGGCGGCCTCGCCCATGGCGCGGTAGAGGCCGTCGATGGTGACGAAGGCGAGGCTGTCGACGCCGATCTCCGCCCCGATCTCCGCCACCGACAGCCGCGCCGCCAGCAACTCGCCGCGCTCCGGCGTATCGACGCCGTAGAAGCAGGAATGCGTCGTCGGCGGGCTGGCGATCCGCATGTGCACCTCCCGCGCGCCGGCGGCGCGGACCATCTCGACGATCTTGGTCGAGGTGGTGCCGCGCACGATCGAATCGTCCACCAGCACGACGCGCTTGCCGGCCAGCAGGGCGCGGTTGGCGTTGTGCTTCAGCCTGACGCCGAGATGGCGCACGCGGTCCGACGGCTCGATGAAGGTGCGGCCGACATAGTGGTTGCGCACGATGCCCAGCTCGAAGCGCAGGCCCGACGCCTCGGCGTAGCCCATCGCCGCCGGCACGCCGGAATCCGGCACGGGCACGACGATGTCGGCGTCCACCGGGCTCTCGCGCGCGAGTTCCGCGCCGATCGCCTTGCGGGCGGCGTAGACGCCGCGCCCCTCGACGATGCTGTCGGGCCGGGAGAAGTAGATGTACTCGAACACGCAGAAACGCGGCGCCGCGGGCGGGAACGGCCGGAACGACTCGACGCCCCGCTCCGAGAGGATCGCCATCTCGCCCGGCTCGATGTCGCGCACGAACTCGGCGCCGATGATGTCGAAGGCGCAGGTCTCCGAGGCGAGCAGCCACGCCTCGCCCAGCCGGCCCAGCGCCATCGGCCGCACGCCCAGCGGGTCGCGGATGCCGATCACCGCGTCGCGGGTGAGGCAGACCAGCGACCACGCCCCCTCGATCTCGCGCACCGCGTCGGCCAGCCGGTCCGGCAGCGTCCGCGCGCCGCCGCGCGCGACCAGGTGGATGATGGTCTCGGTGTCGGAGGTGGACTGGAACAGGCTGCCCCGGCGCACCAGGTCGCGGCGCAGCGCCAGCGCGTTGGTCAGGTTGCCGTTGTGGCACAGCGCCAGCCCGCCGAGTTCGGTCTCGGCGAACAGCGGCTGCACGTTGCGCAGATGGGCGCCGCCGGCGGTGGAGTAGCGGTTGTGGCCGATCGCCGCGCGCCCGGCCAGCCCCCGGACCGCGCCGGAAGCGCCGGCCGCGAAGTTCTCCGCCACCTGGCCGAGGCCGCGATGGGCGTGGAACTGCTCGCCGTCCCAGCTGACGATCCCGGTCGCCTCCTGCCCGCGGTGCTGGAGCGCGTGCAGGCCGAGCGCGGCGTGCGCGCCGGCGTCGGCAGAGCCGAAAATACCGAAGACCGCGCACTCCTCGCGCGGGCGGTCCCCATCGTCCCAAGGCGGGGCGCGCCCGGTCACGCCGGTATCCGGCGGCCGGGCCGGCCCTCGGCCGGCGGCACAGGCATCGCGCATCCCCCCCGATCGCGCGCGCCGCGTCACCTGAGCCGCTCCAACGCGCGGTCCATGGCGTCGCGCTCCTCGCCACTGTAGCCCGATTCGCCGTCGGGCGCATCGGATTTCACCGGCGGGTTGACCAGCCGCTCCAGCCGCCGCGCCTTCTCCAGGGCCTCGGCGGCGCGCCGCGCGTCTTCGTCCATCCCCTCGATTTCCGGGCGCAGCCGCTCCGGCAGCAGGCCGACCAGCAGGCCGGCCCCGGCCCGCGCCAGCGGCAGCGACCGCGCGTTCGCGAGCCAGCCGGGATAGCCGCGCTCGCCCCCCAGCGCCCATTGCGCGACCAGGAAACAGAGCGAGAGGATGACCGCCCCCCGGACCAGCCCGAACAGGAAGCCCAGCGAACGGTCGATGGCGCCCAGCCCCTCGACCCGCAGCGCCCCGGCGAGGAAATGCGCGGCGAGCGACAGGACGATCACGGCGGCGACGCCGACCGCGATCCCGGACAGCCACGGCGCCAGGGCGGGGTCCGGGAGGAGTTCGGCCAGCGTCGGCTCCAGCAGGAAATGGCCGTGCGCGCCGGCGAGGAAGGCGCCCGCCCAGGCGGCGATCGACAGCGCCTCGCGGATGAAGCCCCGGAAAAAGGCCAGCAGTCCCGACAGCACCAGCACCGCCAGCGCCGCCAGATCGACCGGGTTGATCGGAAGCCCCTCCATCGCCGTCCCCGCCCCGCGACCTCGCCCCGGGGCGCCTAGACGGCCCGCCGGCCGATGACGGTTTCGTCCTGGAACAGGGCGACGAGGTCGCGCAGGTTGGCGATCTCGTCGATCCGCATTCCGGGCGCCGGGGGCGCGGCGGCCTTGCCGGCGGCGCCGGCCGGCGGCAGCAGCGCCCGCTCGAAGCCGAGCTTTGCCGCCTCCTTCAGGCGCGCCTCGACATGGCCGACCGCGCGGATTTCGGCCGACAGGCCGATCTCGCCGAACACGACGCCCGAAGCCGGCGCCGGCGTCCCGGAAATCGAGGACAGCAGCGCCGCCGCCACCGCGAGGTCGGCCGCCGGCTCGGAAATCCGGAACCCGCCGGCGACATTGAGGTAGACGTCGCTGCCGGCCAGCGAAACGCCGCAGCGCGCCTCCAGCACCGCCGTCACCATGGCGAGGCGGCCGGAATCCCAGCCGATCACCGCGCGCCGGGGCACGCCGAAGGGCGACGGCGCGACCAGCGCCTGGATTTCCGCCAGCACCGGGCGCGTGCCCTCCATGCCGGCGAAGACGCAGGCGCCGGACATCTCGTCGCGCCGCTCGCCGAGGAACAGCGCCGAGGGGTTGGCGACCTCGGCGAGGCCGCGCTCGGTCATCTCGAACACGCCGATCTCGTCCGTGGGGCCGAAGCGGTTCTTCGTCGCGCGCAGGATGCGGAAGCGGTGGCCGCGCTCGCCCTCGAAATAGAGCACCGTGTCCACCATGTGCTCCAGCACGCGCGGCCCGGCGATGGCGCCCTCCTTCGTCACATGGCCGACGAGCAGCACCGCCATGCCGCGCCGCTTGGCCGCCGCGATCAGCTCCTGCGCCGCCGCGCGGACCTGCGAGACCGTGCCCGGCGCGGAGTCGAGCGTGTCCACGTGCATGGTCTGGATCGAATCGATCACCAGCACCTTCGGCCCGTTCGGAACGTCCACCGCCGCGAGGACGCCGCGCACCCCGGTCGCCGCCGCCAGGCCCGCCGGCGCGCCGGCCGCGCCCAGCCGGACGGCGCGCGCGCGCACCTGGTCCAGCGACTCCTCGCCCGACACATAGGCGCAGTCCAGCGTCCCCGCCAGCCGGGCCACCGCCTGGAGCAGCAGCGTGGACTTGCCGATCCCCGGATCGCCGCCGACCAGCACCGCCGACCCCGGCGCCAGCCCGCCGCCGAGCACCCGGTCGAACTCGGAAATGCCGGTGGCCGCGCGCGGCGGCGGCGCGCTCCCGCCGGAGAGCGGCTCGAAGGCGACCGCCGGGCCGAAAGCGCCGCCGCGCGCGCCCAGCCCGCCGGGCGCCGGCGCGGCCGCGGCCTCCTCCTCCACCGTGTTCCAGGCCCCGCAGGCCTCGCACCGGCCGGTCCACCTGGGGTGGACGCCGCCGCAATCCCGGCAGACGAACCTGCGCGCCGCTCGCGCCATGCCCGGCCCCCTCCTACCGGCGTCCCTGGACGGTCCCGCCGCCGGGACCGGCCGGCGGGGGAACGCCGCGCACGAAACGGTCCACCCGCTCGTCGCCGGAGCGGTCGATCTCCGACGGCGGCCCGGTCCAGCGGACGCGGCCATCGTACAGCATCGCGATCCGGTCGCCGACGCGGCGCGCGCTCGCCATGTCGTGCGTGATGGTCAGCGCCGTCGCGCCCAGTTCCCGGACGAGGCGGGAGATCAGCCGGTCGATCGCCGCGCCGGCGATCGGGTCGAGGCCGGTGGTCGGCTCGTCGAACAGCAGGATGTCCGGCTCGGCGGCGATGGCGCGGGCGAGCGCGACGCGCTTGCGCGTCCCGGCGGCGAGTTCGGCCGGATACAGCGCCGCCTCCTCCGCGCCGAGGCCGACCAGCGCCAGCTTCTCCATCGCCGCCTCCCGCGCCCCGGCGGCCGGGCGGCGGCGGCGCGCGTCGAGCGCGAAGAGCACATTGCCGAGCGCCGTCAGCGAATCGAACAGCGCGCCGTGCTGGAACAGCATCCCGAACCGCGCGGCGGCGGCGGCGCGCCGGCGCCCCGGCGGGCCGGAAACCGGCTGCCCGTCGAGTTCGATGACGCCCTCGTCCGGCTCCACCAGGCCGATCAGGCATTTGACGAGGACGGACTTGCCGGCGCCCGACGCGCCGATCGCCACCACGGACTCCCCCGCCGCGATGTCGAGGTCGACGCCGCGCAGCACCAGGTTGCCGCCGAACGCCTTGCGCAGGCCGGCGATCCGCACGCGCGGCGGCGCCTCGGCGGGAGCGGTCGCGCCCATCGCCGCCCCGCCCCTCACCGCGCGAAGAACAGTTCGGTGACGATGTAGTTGGCGGTCAGGATCAGGATCGAGGCCGAGACCACCGCGTTGGTCGTCGCCGCGCCCACGCCCCGCGCGCCCCGGCCGGAGTAGTAGCCGTGGTAGCACCCCATCAGCGCCACCAGGAAACCGAACACCGCCGCCTTGACCAGCCCGGAGATCACATCCAGCGGCTCCAGGAACTCCAGGGTCCGCTGGAGGTAGGAGCCGGGATCGAACCCGAGCTTGTACACGCCCACGATATAGCCGCCGAACACGCCGATCGTGTCGCCCACCAGCACCAGGAAGGGCAGGCCGACGGTCCCGGCCAGCAGGCGGGGGACGACCAGGTACTTCATCGGGTGCGTCGAGAGCGTCGTCAGCGCGTCGATCTGCTCGGTCACCCGCATGGTGCCGATCTCGGCCGCCATCGACGCGCCGATCCGCCCCGCCACCATCAGCCCGGCCAGCACCGGCCCCAGCTCCCGCGTCACCGAGAGGACGACGACCGTCGCCACCGCGCCCTCCGCCGAGAACCGCGCGAAGCCGGTATAGCTCTGCAGCGCCAGCACCATGCCGGAGAACAGCGTCGTCAGCCCCACCACCGGCAGGGAGAAATACGCGATCTCCACCAGCTGGCCGAGGAACAGGCGCGGATACCAGGGCGGGCGGAAGCAATGCGAGACGGCCGAGCCGGCGAACAGGGCCAGCCGCCCGGCGGCGGCGAGGAAGCCCAGGAAGGCGGCGCCGATCGCGGCGATGGGGTTCATGCGGCCGGCTCCGCGCCGTCGTCTCCCTCGTAGACCCGCCGGTAGCGCCGCCCGAGGCCCGCCAGCATCTCGTAGGAGATCGTCCCGGCGGCCCGCGCCGCGTCGTCCGGCGTCACCCGGCCGCCCAGGAGCTCCGCCAGCGCGCCCGGGCGCGCCGCCTCCGGCGGGACGCGCGTCGCGTCCACCGCGACCAGGTCCATGGAGACCCGTCCTATCACGGGCGCCCGGACCCCGCCAAGCCACGCATGGCCCCGGCCGCCGGAGGAGCGCAGGTAGCCGTCGGCGTAGCCCGCCGCGACGATGGCCACCCGGCCCGGCGCCTCGACCCGGTGCGCCGCGCCGTAGCCGACGCTCTCTCCCGGCGCCACGTCGCGGACCTGCAACACCCGGCCGAGCAGCGTAACGGCCTGGCGCATCGGGTTCGGGCCGCCGCCGCGCGGATTGCCCCCGTAGAGCGCGATGCCCGGCCGCGCGAGGTCGAAGGCGTAGTCCGCGCCGAGGAAAATCCCGCCGGAATTGGCGAGGCTCGCCGGCATTCGCGGCAGGCGGGCGCGGGCGGCGCGGAACCGCGCCAGTTGCGCCGCGTTCATCGGATGCTCCGGCTCGTCGGCGCAGGCGAGGTGCGAAAGCAGGCAGCGCCAGTTCGGCCCCTCCAGCAGTTCCGGCGTCTCCGCCAGCCAGTCGAGTTCGCGCGGCGGCAGGCCGAGCCGGTTCATGCCGGTGTCCACGTGCAGCATCGCGTCGAGCGGCGCGCCGGCCCGCTCGACCGCCTTGCGCCAGCGCGCCACCTGGCCGAGGTCGTTCGCCACCGGGATCAGCCGGTGTTCGACGAACGCCGCCTCGGTCCCCGCCAGCACGCCGTTCAGCACGGCGATGTCGATGTCCGGCGACGGGAGATGGCGGCGCAACGCCGCGCCCTCCCCGATCGTGGCGACGAAGAAGGCGGCGCAGCCCTCCCGCGCCAGCCGCCGCGCGACCGGGACCGCGCCGAGGCCGTAGGCGTCCGCCTTCACGGCGGCGGCGCAGGCCGTCCCCGGCCCCAGGCGTTCGGCGAGGGCGCGATAGTTCGCCGCGACCGCGTCGAGGTCGATCCGCAGCACCGAGGCGGCGCCGGCCGCGCCCGGATCCGCGCCCGCGCCGGTCATTCGAACCGTTCCGGCAGGCGGTCGTCGTCGACGCGGTCGGAGAATTTGGTGGTGGGGCCGTGGAAGTGCAGCTTGACGGTCCCGGTCGGCCCGTGGCGCTGCTTGCCGATAATCACCTCGGCGCGGCCGTGCGCCCGGTCGCACCGCTCCTGCCATTTCTCGTAGCGGTCGTTGTACTTGTCGTCGGCCTCCTCGGGGCGGCGGACCGGCTCCATCCGCTCCAGGTAGTACTGCTCGCGATAGACGAACATCGCCACGTCGGCGTCCTGCTCGATGGCGCCGGAATCGCGCAGGTCGGCCAGGACCGGGCGCTTGTCCTCGCGCTGCTCGACCGCGCGGGAGAGCTGCGAGAGCGCCAGCACCGGCACGTTCAACTCCTTGGCGACGGCCTTGAGCGCCGCCGTGATCGCGGAGATTTCCAGCACCCGGTTCTCCGGGCGGGTCCCGGCGGGCGGGCGCATCAGCTGCAGGTAATCGACCACGACCAGCGCGAGGCCCCGCTGGCGCTTGAGGCGGCGCGCGCGGGTGCGCAGGGCCGAGACGGCGACGGCCGGCGTGTCGTCGATGTAGAGCGGCGCGTCCTCCAGTTCCTGGCTGGCCGCGACGAGCTTCTGGAAATCGTCGCCCGACAGTTCGCCCCGGCGGATTTTCTCCGACGGGATGCCGGTGCGCTCGCCCAGCACGCGGGTCGCCAGCTGCTCGGCCGACATTTCGAGCGAGAAGAAGGCGACCACCGGATCGCCCTCGTCGCCCTCGCGCCGGCCGGCCGTCGCCGCGTGGAAGGCGATGTTGGTGGCGAGCGCGGTCTTGCCCATGGCCGGCCGGCCCGCCAGCACCAGCAGGTCCGAGGGATGCATCCCGCCGAGCATGGCGTCGAGGTCGCGGAAGCCGGTGGCGACGCCGGCCATGGCGCCGTCGCGCCGGTGCGCGGCCTCGGCCATGCGGACGGATTCGACCAGCGCGTCGCCGAAGCTCTTGAAGCCGCCCTCGACGGCGCCGGTCTCGGCGAGCGCGAACAGCCGCGCCTCGGCCTCCTCGATCCGCTCGTCGGCGGCGCGGTCGAGGTCGTCGGCGTAGGCGTCGTTCACCACGTCCTCGCCGATGGCGATCAGCTGGCGGCGCAGCCAGGCGTCGCGGATCGCGCGGCCGTAATCCTCGGCGTTGACGACGGTGACGGTCGAGGCGGCGAGGCGGACCAGGTATTGCGCGCCGCCGGCCCCCTCCAGCGCCTCGTCGCGGTCGAACAGGCCCTTCAGCGTGACCGGGTTGGCGATCTGGCCGCGCTCGACCAGGCGGGCGCAGGCGTCGTAGACGCGGCCGTGCAGCGGGTCCGCGAAATGTTCGGCGGCCAGGAAATCGCCGACCCGCTCCAGCGCGCGATTGTTGACCAGGATCGCGCCCAGCAGGCCCTGCTCGGCCTCCAGGTTGCGCGGCGCCTCGCGGGCCGGCGCGGGCGCGACCGCGCGCGGCTCCAGGGGCGAGACATTGGGGGCGGCGGCGCCCATTTGGTCTTGCATGGACATGCGCCGCATCCTGGGCGCTCGACCGCGCCGATGCAAGTAAAAACGAAAAATTCCCTCTGGCGGTTTGTCTGTAGTTCAGTAAATTCCAAGTTGAAATGCTGGTAGCCGCCCCCCGGAGAAACATGCGGAGCGGCTGTACGGAGCCTGTGGAAACCCCGCGGAAAACCGCGGCGGCCGGGCGTCAGGGAGCGGTCTCCCCGTCGAGTTCGACGGAGGGCTGCGGCCCCTCTCCCGGCGCGGGGCCGGGGAACGGGGCGGGCGCGGGCGCGGCGTCGAACCCGTCCTCGTCCTCGTCGTCGTCCTCGAAATCGTCGCCGGCGCCGACCGCGCGGCCCAGCGCCAGCTGGCGCGCGGCCTCCTCCTCGGAGCGGGCGATGTTGACCGTGACATGCGCCGCCACCTCGGCGTGCAGCTGGACGCGGACCCGTTCGAGGCCCAGCGCCTTCAGCGCCCGGTCGAGCGCGACCTGGCCGCGCCCGATCGACACGCCGGCCTCGGTGACGGCGGCGGCGATGTCGCGCGCGGAGACGGAGCCGTAAAGCTGCCCGCCCTCGCCGGCGGCGCGGATCACGGAGACCGACAGCCCGTCCATCCGCCCGGCGATCCGTTCCGCCTCGTCCCGCCGCTCGATGTTCTCGGCCTCGAAGCGGGCCTTCTGGGCCTCGAAATAGGCGAGGTTGTCCCGCGTCTTGCGCAGGGCCTTCTTGCGCGGGAGCAGGTAGTTGCGGGCGTAGCCCGGCTTGACGGAGACCGTGTCCCCCATCAGGCCGAGCTTTTCGACCCGTTCGAGAAGGATGACTTCCATGGCGTTCGCTCCCTCGCGAGGATTGCGTGCGTCGGCGCGGGCGGCGGTCAGACCGTGTTCGAGCGCCCGCGCAGGCGCGCCTTCAGGCGCGCGAAATGGTCGATCAGCCCCAGCCCGACCAGGGCGAGCGCGCCCCAGCGGCTCAGCAACAGCGCCCCGTACACCGCGACCAGGACGCCGGCGCGGAACCGGGTCCGCGCGGCGGCGGCGTGGGCGACGCCGAGGCCGGACAGGAACAGCGGAAAGGCCAGCACGCCGGCCAGGTTGAAGCCGAGATAGCCCACCGCCCCGTCCAGCGTCGTCCCGGCCACGAGGCAGGCGACGAAGGCGGCGACCATCGGGCGCGGCAGGTCGATCTCCGCCAGCCGGGGCGCGGGGCGCAGGTTGCGCCCGAAGCGCGACAGCAGCCCCTGCGCCAGCGCGCCGTTCACCGCGATCAGCGTCATCCACAGCCCGGCGAGCATCGCCGGCGCGCCCATCGCCAGCAGCGTCCCGGCGGAGTCCAGACCGGCCGGCGCGTCCCCGGCCGGCGCGCCGCCGGGGACCGCGCCTTCGGGGATCGCGCCATCGGGAACCGCGCCGCCGGGGGCCGCGCCTTCGGGCGCCGCGCCCAGGAGCGAGCGGTAAAGCTCCATGACGCCGGCGACCTCGTCCGCCACCGCCGCCTCCAGGCCGCCCGAACCGACGAAATAGAGGTTCGCCAGCAGCAGCGCCGAGATCGGCGGCGCCGTCAGCCAGACGCAGAGCGGCCCCGGCGGATACCAGGCCGGCGCGCCGCCGGCCGCCGCCGGCCGCGACTGCGCCGCCTTGTCGCACAGGACCGCGACCGGGAGCGCGCAGCAGACGAGATAGGCGATGCCGCCGAGCGCGCTGCCCGCCAGCGCCGCCGCCAGCGCCGCCGCCGCCCCGGCGAGGCCCGCCGCCGGCCCTCCCAGCGCCAGCCCGACCAGGAACAGCGGCAGGGGCGCCAGGTAGAGCAGCGGGAAGGCCGCGATCGAGCCGACGGCGGCCGCGAGGTACAGCACCGCGCTGGCCAGCGCCGCGCACCCGATCGGGAGCAGCCCCGCGCCCATCGCGCCCCGCCCCAGGGCGCCGCCCGCCGGGCCGGGCCGGCTAGCCCACCACATAGGGCAGCAGCGCGAGGAACCGGGCGCGCTTGATCGCCCTCGACAGTTCGCGCTGGCGCTTGGCCGAGACCGCCGTGATCCGGCTCGGCACGATCTTGCCGCGTTCGGAGACGAAGCGTTGCAGCAGCTTGACGTCCTTGTAGTCGATCTTCGGCGCGTTCTTGCCGGAGAACGGGCAGGACTTGCGCCGCCGCAGGAACGGGCGGCGCACGGCGGGACGGGAAATCGAGAGCGTGCTCACGACGCTTCTCCCCTGAGCGCGGATTCGGAGGGCTGTTCGTCGGGCGCCGGGGCCGGCGCCGGCGCGGCCGGCTCGGCCGCGGCGGGCTGGGCGGCGGCGGGCTGGGCGGCGGCCGCGGCGGCCGGTTGCGCGGAAGCGGGCGCGGGCCTAGCCTCGGCCGGGCGCGGCGGGCGGTCGGGACGGTCGCCCCGGCGCGGCCCGCGGTCGCCGCGGCGGCTCCGGTCGCCGCGCTCGGCCTTGGCCAGCATCATCGCCGACGGTCCTTCCGGCAGTTCGTCGAGGCGGATCGTCAGGTGGCGCAGCACATCGTCGCTGAGGCCCATGTTGCGCTCCATCTCGCGCACCGCGTCCGACGGCGCGTCGAGGTGGAAGAGCGTGTAGTGGCCCTTGCGGTTGCGCCTGATCCGGTAGGCGAGGTTCTTGAGGCCCCAGTACTCGCGGGTCTTCACCTCGCCGCCGTTCTCGGAGACGATCCCGGCCATGCGGTCGGCGAACTGCTCCGCCTGGGCGGCGGACAGTTCCTGGCGCGCGATGAACACGCATTCGTAATACGGCATTCTGGCTCCTTACGGCTTATCGGGAGCCGCTTCCGGCGGTCCCGAGCCGGCGTTGCCGGCAAGGAGATGCGGTGTCGCCCTTGCCTCCCCCGGTCCGGGCGCGCCGGGCCCGGGGGGCGGGACCGGCGGACTATACGGAAATCGGCCCCCGGCGCAAGGACGGAACGCCCGGCCGGGCGGGGCGGCTTGACTCGGCGCGGCGCGGCGGCGGAATGTGGCGCGCGATCGGGGCGGACGGGGATCGGCGGAGGGCGAATGGCGGACGGCGGAACCGGGCGCGCGGTCGTTTTTCCGGGACAGGGGTCCCAGGCGGCGGGCATGGGCAAGGCGCTCGCGGCGGCCTTCCCGGCCGCGCGCGATGTCTTCGCGGAAGTGGACGAGGCGCTGGGCGAAAACCTCTCGCGGCTGATGTTCGAGGGGCCGGAGGAGGAGCTGACGCTCACCCGCAACGCCCAGCCGGCGCTGATGGCGGCGGGGATCGCGGCGCTGCGCGCGCTGGAGGCCGAGTCCGGCGCGCGGCTCCCGGAGTTCGCGGACTGCGTGGCCGGGCATTCGCTGGGCGAGTATTCGGCGCTGGCGGCGGCCGGCGCGCTCGGCCTCGCCGACGCCGCCCGGCTGCTGAGGTTGCGCGGCGAGGCGATGCAGGCGGCGGTCCCGGTGGGCGAGGGCGCGATGGCGGCGCTGCTCGGCGCGGACTTGGACGCCGCGCGCGGCATCGCGGCCGACGCCTCCGCGCTCGGCGTGTGCGGCCTCGCCAACGACAACGCGCCGGGCCAGATCGTGGTGAGCGGCGCCGCGCCGGCGGTCGAGGAGGCGATCCGGCTGGCCGGCGAGCGCGGCGTGCGCCGCGCCATGCGCCTTCCGGTGAGCGCGCCCTTCCACTGCGCGCTGATGGCCCCGGCGGCGGAGCGGATGGCCGAGGCGCTGGCGGCGGCGGACATACGGGCGCCGTCCGCGCCGCTGGTGGCGAACGTGCTGGCCGCGCCGGTCGATCCCGACCCGGCGGCGATCCGGGCGCGGCTCGTCGAGCAGGTCACGGCCATGGTGCGGTGGCGGGAATCGGTGCTCTGGATGGCGGCGAACGGCGTGTCCGAGATCGCCGAACTGGGCGCCGGCAAGGTGCTGACCGGCCTGCACAGGCGGATCGACAGGTCGCTCGACGCCTGGACGGCGGGCGAGCCGGGGGACATCCCGGCGGCGGCGGCGCGGATCGCGGACGGGGGGAGCGGCGGATGTTCGACCTGACGGGGAAATCGGCGCTCGTCACCGGGGCGAGCGGCGGGATCGGCGGGGCCATCGCCCGCGCGCTCCACGCCCGGGGGGCCGAGGTCGCGCTCTCCGGCACGCGCGAGGACGCGCTCGCCGCGCTGGCGGGCGAGCTGGGCGAACGTGTCCATGTCCTCCCGGCCGACCTCGGCGACGCGGAGTCCGTCGCGGCGCTCGCCCGCTCGGCCGAGGCGGCGGCCGACGGGGGGATCGACATCCTGGTCAACAACGCCGGCGTGACGCGCGACGGGCTGCTGCTGCGGATGAAGGACGAGGACTGGGACCGCGTGCTGGAGGTGAACCTCACCGCCGGGTTCCGGCTGTCGCGGGCGCTGCTGCGCGGCATGACGCGGCGGCGCTGGGGACGGATCGTCGGCGTTTCCTCCATCGTCGGCGCGACCGGCAACCCGGGCCAGGCGAACTACGCCGCCGCCAAAGCGGGGATGGTCGGCTTCTCCAAGGCGCTCGCGGCGGAGGTCGCGGCGCGCGGGATCACGGTCAATGTCGTCGCGCCGGGCTTTATCGAGACGGCGATGACGGACGCGCTGTCCGGGGAGCGGCGGGAGGCGCTGCTGCGGGCGATTCCGGCCGGCCGCCTCGGCGCGCCGGAGGACATCGCGGCGGCGGTCGTCTACCTCGCCTCGCCGGAAGCGGGGTTCGTCACCGGCGCGACGCTGCACGCGAACGGCGGCATGGCGATGGTCTGACGCCGGCGCGGCGGCGGTCCGGGGCCGCGGCGCGGCGGCGAACGCGCCCGGGAACGCGGTTCTGGCCAAGGCGGATAAAGTTGTGTTATTCGCCGCGCCCGCGGTGTAGAGGAGTCGCGGAAACGCCTTTCGCGCCGCCCGGCCGGCGGGGCCGGCGTCTGGGAAATCCGGGGGATGCCGAAAATGAGCGAGGTCGCCGAAAAGGTCAGGTCCATCGTCGTCGACCATCTGGGGGTCGACGCCGCCAAGGTGACGGACACCGCGAGCTTCATCGACGATCTCGGGGCCGACAGCCTCGACACCGTGGAACTCGTCATGGCGTTCGAGGAGGAGTTCAACGTCGAAATCCCGGACGACGCCGCCGAGAAGATCGTGACGGTCAAGGACGCGATCGCGTTCATCGAGGAGGCGACGGCCTGACCGCCGCGCCGGCGCCCGCGCGCCGCCCCGCCCCCGCGCGCCGATACGGTGGACCTCGATGAGACGAGCCGTCGTCACGGGCATGGGCCTCGTAACCCCGCTCGGCGTGGGGGTCGAGGCGAACTGGAGCCGCCTGGTCGAGGGCCGTTCCGGAATCCGCGCGATCGCGGATTTCGACGTGTCCGACCTGCCGGCCAGGATCGCCGGCACGGTCCCCGAAGGCGCCGCGGCGGACGGCCTGTTCGACCCCGACGAATGGATGCCGGCCAAGGAGCGGCGCAAGATCGACCGCTTCATCCTGCTCGGCACGGTCGCCGCCATCGAGGCGGTGGAGGCCTCCGGCTGGGTCGCCGACACCGAGGAGCGCCAGGACCGCACCGGCGTCATCATCGGCTCCGGCATCGGCGGCCTCGGGCAGATTTTCGACGCCAGCATCCGGCTGGAGGACGCCGGGCCGAGGCGCATCTCCCCCTTCTTCATCCCCTCGGCGCTGATCAACCTGGTCGCGGGGCAGGTTTCGATCCGCTTCGGCTTCAAGGGGCCGAACCATTCGGTGGTCACGGCGTGCTCGACCGGCGCGCACGCCATCGGCGACGCGGCCCGCATGGTCGCGCACGGGGACGCCGACGTGATGGTCGCCGGCGGCGCGGAGGCCGCCGTCAACCGCCTCGGCTTCGCCGGCTTCGCGGCGGCGCGGGCGCTGTCCACCGGCTACAACGACACGCCGGAGCGGGCGTCGCGCCCGTGGGACAGGGGGCGCGACGGCTTCGTGATGGGCGAGGGCGCCGGCGTCGTGGTGGTCGAGGAGTACGAGCACGCCAGGCGCCGCGGCGCCACGATCCACGCCGAGGTGGCGGGCTACGGCATGTCCGGCGACGCCTACCACATCACCGCGCCGGCCGAGGACGGGGACGGCGCCTTCCGCGCCATGCGCAACGCGCTGCGCCGCGCCGGAACGCCGGCGGAGCGGATCGACTACATCAACGCCCACGGCACCTCGACGCCGCTCGGCGACACGATCGAACTCAACGCGGTGCGCCGGCTGTTCGGCGGGGACATCGGGTCGGTGTCGATGTCGTCCACCAAATCGGCGATCGGCCACCTGCTGGGCGCGGCCGGCAGCGTCGAGGCGATCTTCTCGATCCTGGCGATGCGCGACGGCGTGGCCCCGCCGACGCTGAACCTCGACGATCCGTCGGAGGGCTGCGAGGACGCGGACCTCGTTCCCCACGCCGCGCGCGAGCGCCGGATCGACGCCGTGCTCTCCAACTCCTTCGGCTTCGGCGGAACCAACGCCTCGCTGGTGTTCGCCCGCCCGGACTGAGGGTCCGGTGCGGCGTTTCCTGACGGCGCTGGGCTACCTGGTCCTGGCGGCCGCCGCGCTGGCCGCCGGCGCGGCCGTGTGGGGCTACGCCGCCTTCACCCGGCCCGGCCCCTCGACCGCCGCGACCGTAACCGTGATCCCCAGGGGCGGCGGGCTGGAGGAGATCGCCCGCGCGCTGGAGGCCGCCGGCGTGGTGGAGCGCGCGGCGGTGTTCGCGGCCGGGGCGCGGCTGTCGGGCCGGGGCGGCGAACTCAAGGCCGGCGAATACCGCTTCCCGGCCCGGATCAGCCCGCGCGGCGCGATGGAGCTGCTGGTCTCCGGCAAGACGGTCGCGCGCCGCCTCACCATCGCCGAGGGCCTGACGGTCGCGGCGGTGCTCGACCGGCTGGCCGCCGCCGAGGGCATGGCCGGCGAGGCGGCGGAGATCCCGGCCGAGGGGTCGCTGCTGCCCGAAACCTACCACTTCTCCCACGGCGACCGGCGCGACGCCCTGCTGCGGCGGATGCGCGAGGCGATGCGCGCCTTCCTGGCCGGGGCTTGGGCGGCGCGCGCGCCCGGCCTGCCCTTCGACACGCCGGAGGCGGCGCTGGTCCTTGCCTCCATCGTCGAGCGCGAGACCTCCCGGGAGGACGAGCGCGCGCTCGTCGCCGGCGTCTTCGTCAACCGGCTGCGGCGCGGGATGCGGCTGCAGTCCGACCCGACGGTGGCCTACGGGATCGCGCCGGAGGGCCTCGGACGGCCGCTCTCCCGCGCCGACCTGGTGCGGCCGACGCCGTGGAACACCTATGTCCACAACGGCCTGCCGCCGACGCCGATCTGCAACCCCGGCAAGGCGTCGATCCGCGCCGCGCTCAACCCCGCCCGCACCGATTTCCTCTACTTCGTCGCCGACGGGACCGGCGGCCACGCCTTCGCCCGCACGCTGGCGGAGCACAACCGCAACGTCGCGCGCTGGCGGCGCGTCCGGCGGGAGCGGGGCGGCGGCTGACGCGCGCCGCCGCCTACCGCGCGGCGCGCCCGCCCCGGCGGCGGCCCGCGAGCGCGTCGGCGAGCGACGGCGGCAGCGCCTGCAGCAGCCAGACGGCGGCGTGCATCGGCCAGGGAAAGGCGATCCGCCCGCGATTCGCCTCCAGCCCCCGGCGGATAATCCGCGCCGCGCGGTCCGCGTCCATCAGGAAGGGCTTGGGGTTGTCGAAGGCCTCGGTCATCGGCGTCTCGACGAAGCCGGGGCAGATTGCGCACACCTCCACCCCTTCCGGGGCGAGCAGGACCCGCAGCCCCTCGGCCCACACCCGCGTCGCCGCCTTGCTCGCGCAATAGGCCGGCGCGTCGGGCATCCCCCGGAAGGCGGCGATGGAGCTCATCAGCGCGACCTGTCCCCGGCCGCGCGCGCGCATCGGCCCCAGCGCCGGCAGGACGGTGTTGACCGCCCCGTCCACGTTGACGGCGAACAGCCGCCGCACCGCCTCGTCCGTGTCGTTGTGGCTGGAGACGCCGGCGTTGGCGATAACGAGGTCGAGCGGGGCGCGGCGGTCCGCTTCGGCGATCCATTCGGCCATGGCGGCGGCGTCCGCGGCGTCGATGGCGCGGAGATGGGCCTCGGCGCCGGCGGCCTCGCACTCCGCCGCCGCGGCCGCCAGCCGCGCCTCGTCGCGCCCGCCGAGGAACAGCGTCGTCCCCGGCGCGGCGTAGGCCCGGGCCAGCGCGCGGCCGATGCCGCTGGACGCGCCGGTGACCAGGATCGATTTCGGCGCGCGCATCCCCTTCCCTCCCCCGGACCGCGGCCGCCGGGCGGCGCTCCGGCTTGTTGCGCGGACGCCCGGCGGATACAACGGGCCGTCCGCCGTTCCCGGCCGACCCGTCCGGTATACAGGATTCCCGTGGCCCTTCGCAGCATGACCGGATACGCCCGCGCCGAGGGGGCCTTCGACCCCGGCGGCCCCTCCCGGCGCTGGACCTGGAGCTGGGAGTTGCGGAGCGTGAACGCCCGCGGCCTCGATGTCCGCTGCCGCGTCCCCGACGGGGCGGAGCGGCTGGAGGTCGCGGCGCGCAAGGCGATCGCGGCCCGGATCGCGCGCGGCGCGGTTTCGGCGCGGCTGGCGCTGGCGGGCGGCGGCGGCGCCCAGGCGCCGCGGATCGACCGCGCCTTCCTCCGCGAGGCGCTCGCGCTGCGCGACGAACTCGCGGCCGAGGGGATCGCCTTCCCCCCGCTCCGCCTCGACGCGCTGCTGACCGTCCGGGGCGCGGTCGAGCCGGGCGCGCCGGCGCCGCCGGACGCGGAGGAGGGCCGCGCGCTGGACGCCGCCGCGCTGGCGGGGCTGGAGCGGGCGCTGGACGGGCTGACGGCGACGCGGGAGGAGGAGGGCGCGCGCCTGCGCCGCGCCCTCGACGGCCATCTCGACGCGCTCGACACGCTGCTGCGCCGCGCCGTCGAGGCGGCCGACGGGCAGGCCGAAACGCTGCGCGCCCGGCTGCGCGCCCAGATCGCCGAGCTTCTCGACGCCGCGCCGCCGCCCTCGGAGGAGCGGCTGGCCCAGGAACTGGCGTTGCTCGCCGCCAAGGCGGACACGCGGGAGGAGACGGAGCGCCTCGCCGCCCATCTCGCCGCCTGCCGCGGCCTGCTGGCGGGCGGCGGCGCGGTCGGGCGCCGGCTCGACTTCCTCTGCCAGGAGCTGAACCGCGAGGCCAACACGGTCTGCTCCAAATCCGCCGGCCTGCCGCTGACCGCCCTCGGCCTGGACATCAAGGCGGAGATCGAGCGGTTCCGCGAGCAGGTCCAGAACGTGGAGTAGGGGGCGGCCTTGGAGGGGACGAACATCCGCCGCCGCGGCCTGATGCTGGTGCTGTCCTCGCCCTCGGGGGCCGGCAAGACCAGCATCTCGCGCCGCCTGTTGGAGCGCGACGGCGGACTGGCGATGTCGGTCTCCGCGACGACGCGGCCCCGGCGGGCGGGCGAGGTGCACGGACAGGACTACTTCTTCGTCGACACGTCGGGTTTCGAGCGCATGGTGGGCGCGGGCGAACTGCTCGAATACGCCAAGGTGTTCGACTACTACTACGGCTCGCCGCGCGCGCCGGTCGAGCGGGCGCTGGCGGAAGGGCGCGACATCCTGTTCGACATCGACTGGCAGGGCGCGCGGCAGCTGACGGAGCACGCGCCGGGCGACCTGGTGCGGGTGTTCGTGCTGCCGCCCTCGACGCGCGAACTCGAACGCCGCCTCAAGGCCCGCGCGCGCGACCCGGACCATGTGGTGGCGGGGCGCATGGACCGCGCGATGGACGAGATCGGCCACTACCCGGAATACGACTACATCGTCGTCAACGAGGACCTCGAAGAGAGCGTGGCGAGCGTGCGCGCCATCCTGGCGGCGGAGCGGCTGCGCCTCGCCCGGCGCCTCGGCCTCGCCGATTTCGTCAAGCGGCTGCGCCAGGGCGGCTGATCCCGCCGCGCGCCGCGACGAGCCGGGCGAGCCGGCAGAATTCCTCGACCGTCAGCGTCTCCGGCCGCGCCCGGGGGTCCAGCCCGGCCGCCTCCAGCAGCGGCGCGCCGCCGAACCGGCGCAGGCTGGCCCGCAGCATCTTGCGCCGCTGGCCGAAGGCGGCGGCGGCGACCGTCTCCATCGCCGCGCGCGGGGCCGGGAACAGCGGCTCGGGCCGCGGGTCCAGCCGGACCAGCGCGGAAACCACGCGCGGCGGCGGCGTGAACGCGGCGGCCGGGACCTCGAACAGCAGTTCCGGCTCGGCGAGCCAGCGCGCGACCACCGAGAGGCGCCCGTAATCGGCCTCGCCCGGCGCGGCGCACAGCCGCAGCGCCACCTCCTTCTGCACCATGACGACGATGCTCTCGAAGCCGCCGGGCGCGCGCAGCCAGTCGAGCACCAGGCGGGTCGCGATGTTGTAGGGCAGGTTGGCGACGACCCGGCGCGGCGGCGGCCCCAGCGCCTCCGGCGCCAGCGACAGCGCGTCGCCCTCGACCAGTTCGAGCCGGCCGGCGGCGGCCGCCTCCAGGTCCGCCAGCGCGGCGAGCGCGCGGGCGTCGCGCTCGACCGCGACCACCTTCCCCGCCCCCTCCGACAGCAGCGCCCGGGTCAGCCCGCCCGGACCCGGGCCGATCTCGACGACGGTCCCCTCCCCGAACGGCCCCGCCGCCCGGGCGATGCGCCGCGTCAGGTTGAGGTCGAGCAGGAAATGCTGGCCGAGCGATTTGCGGGCGGAGAGCCGGGCGCGCCCGATCGCCTCGCGCAGGGGCGGGAGCGCGGCGATCCGCGCCGCGACCTCCCGGTCCGCCGCCGCGCGGTCCGTCACGCGGCGCGCCGGCGGGCGATCGCGTCCGCCAGCCGCAGCGCCGCGACCAGGCTGCGCGGATCGGCCCGGCCGGTCCCCGCGATGTCGAGCGCGGTCCCGTGGTCGGGCGAGGTCCGGACCACCGGCAGGCCGAGCGTGACGTTGACCGCGCCGTGGAAATCCAGCGTCTTGACCGGGATCAACGCCTGGTCGTGGTACATGCACAGCGCCGCGTCGTAGCGGGCGCGGGCGGCCGGGTGGAACATGCTGTCGGCCGCCAGCGGGCCGGCGATGTCGATCCCCTCCGCGCGCAGCGCCGCCAGCGCCGGGGCCACGACCGCGGCGTCCTCCCGCCCGATGGAGCCGGACTCCCCGGCGTGCGGGTTCAGGCCGGCCGCCGCCAGCCGGGGCCGCGCGATCCCGAAATCCCGCCGCAGCGCCGCCGCCGCCGTGCGCGCGGTTTCGACGACCAGGTCGGCCGTCAGCAGGTCCGGCACATCGCGCAGCGCCTCGTGGATCGTGACCGGCACGACCCGGAGCGCGTCCGAGGCCAGCATCATGACCGGGCGCGCCCCGCCGCCGGCCAGTTCGGCCAGGAATTCGGTATGGCCCGGATGGGGGAAGCCGGCGCGGCGCAGCGTGTGCTTGTGGATCGGGGCGGTGACGACCGCCGAGGCCTCGCCCGCGAGCGCGGCGGCGACGGCCTCCTCGATGGCGGCGGCGACGGCGGCGGCGTTGGCCGGGTCCGGCGCGCCGGGCGGACAATCGACGGGAAACGCCCGCGCCAGCACCGGCAGGCCGGCGGCGAAGGCGGCCGGGGCCTCGGCGGGCCGGCCGATCGGGGCGACGGGAATGTCGAGGCCGGCCGCCCGCGTCCGGCGGCGGAGCCGGTCCGGATCGTCGATCGTGTAGAAGGGCGGGACGGTCCCGTCGCGCCACGCCATCGCGGCGATCTCCGCGCCGATTCCGGCGGGCTCGCCGGGGGTCAGCGCGAGGGGCGGGCGCGGTCGGTAGGCCATGGCGCGGGCGGCGGCGCGGCGCGGCGCCGTCAGATCCGGGTCTCGACGAAGGCGTCGCGGCGCAGGTCGCGCAGGTAGCGCCGGGCCAGCGTGGACAGCCTCTCGTTCCGCAGGCCGATCGCGATCTCCTCGCGCGACGGCTCGGCGCGCGGCGCGTCGGTCCGGGCGCAGACCATGACGACGGAAAGCCCGCCGGGCAGCCGCACCGGCGCGCTCGGCGCGCCGACGGCGAGGTTCGCCACCGCGTCGCGCATCGCCGGGACGAGGTCGCCGACCTCGAACTCGCCGAGGTCGACCCCGGCGGGAGAGCCGGCCCGCCGCGCGGCCGCCGCCATGCCGGCGCAGCCCCCCAGCCCGGCCGTCGCGGCCGCCAGTTCGGCGCGGCGGCGCCGGTCCTCCGCCTCGCCGGCGTCCGCCGGAAGCGGCAGGAAGACATGCTTGAGCGCGACCCTGGCCTTCAGCGGATCGACGGCGAGGAGCACGCGGCGATCCTCCAGCCTGACGACACGGTAGCCGGAGACCGTGCGGATCGGCGGCGCGACCTCCCCCGGCGCCATGGCTTCGAGCGCCCTGTCGATTTCGGGGGCCAGCCGGCCGGCCGGCGCCCAGCCGGCCGCGCCGCCCCGGAGCGCGCTCGGCGAGGCGGAGAATTGCCGCGCGATCGCCGCGAAGTCGCCGCCGGCCCGGATCTCCGCGCGCAGCCTGGCCGCGAGGTCGCGGACCTCCCCTTCCCTTTCGATCCCGTCCACGGGCAGGAAAATCTCGGAGAAGCGGTACTGGGGCCGGCCGAGGCCGCGCCGGTAGGCTTCGAGCGCCTCGTCGATCTCCTCCTCCGCCACCTGCGCGACCCCCGCGAAACGCCGGCGGACCAGCTTGCCCCAGGCGATCGACGCGCGCAGCTGCGCGACGGCCGTGGCGGCGGCGACGCCGTTGGCGGCCAGGTAGCGGTCGAAGCCGCCCTCCTCGACGCCGAGGCGCCGTTCGGCCGCGCGCTTAGCGGCGACAATCTCCCGCTCGTCCACCCCGACGCCGAGCCGCTCGGCCTCCTGGAGTTGCAGCCGCTCGTCGATCAGGCCTTGCAGCACCCTGGGCGCGAGGCGGCGCAGGGTTTCGGGCCGGGCGGGCAGCCGCGAGGCGACCGCCGCGAGGCGGGCGCGGCCTTCCAGGTCGCGGAGCGTGACGATCTCGTCGTTGACGACCGCGGCGATGCGCTGCTCCCCCTGGCCCAGGACCGGGCCGGCCCACAGGCAGGCCGCGAGCGCCGCCGCCGCCAGTACGGCGAGCGCGCCGGGACGGCGGGTCGGGCGTTGCGCGAAAACGGTCATGGCTCCGGCAAGATGGAGCGTCCGGCCGGGGATCGCAAGCCCGCCGGCGCCGCGTCAGAAGTTGCGGATCGATCCCAGGTGCTTGAAGTCGATGCGCAGGAAGATCCGCTCCTCCGGCTCGATCCCCTCGTCGCGCAGGTTGCGCCGGCCGTAGTCGAGCGAGATGGCGAAACACTCGTCGATATAGGCGAAGCCCACCTCGGCGGCGAGCGGCCGGCGGGACGCCCCGGACAGGTTCTGCAGCAGCCGCGTGGACGCCGACCAGTGGTCCGTCAGCCGGACGCCGAGCTTGAGGTCGAGCTGTTCGCGGTCGCCGAGGCCGACGGTCGAGAACTGCTCGTTGAGCGCGACATAGTCGGCCTCGACGCGGTAGCCGGCGCCGTACAGGCGCGCCCCCACCTCGCCCCGGCGCGGCTTCAGCGTCTCGTTGTCGAGGCGGTAGCGGACCTCCAGGTCCAGCCCCTCCGCCGGCGACAGGCCGACATGGCCCACGAGGTCCGAGAAACGGTCCTCCAGGCCCGACCCGTAACCGAAGAAGTCGTCGCCGAAAAAACGGTAGCTCTGGCCGAGGAAGAAGCGCGCCGTGCCGAGGTCGTCGTCGAACATGGCCGCGCGCGCGCCGTAGTCGATCCGGGCGCCGCTGGTCACCCGGTCGCCGCCGTAAAAGCGGTTCGGCTCGAAGATGTTGGTGTCGTCGTATTCGAAGGACTGGCTGTCCTCGTTGGGGATTTCCGGCGGGTTGCCGCCGTTCGGCCCGGCGACGAGGTTCACCGTCGGCTCGACGATCTGGGAGCCGGACGCGGTCTGCCGCGCCAGCGGAAAGCGCCATTCCAGCGCGGCCTGGGGAAACAGACGGCCGACCCTCGCGCCGCCGCCGCCCGGACCGGCCGGCGCCCGGATGTCGTAAAGGTCGGACTGGAGCGTCGCGGCGAAGGTGTAGACATCGCCCGCCGGGGCGCGGAAGGGCCGTTTCCATCCGGCGAGGAGGGAGACCTTGCGGCTGTCCGGGCCGTCGCCGCGGAACAGGGACGCGGCGGCGGCGTCGAGGCGCGCGCGCCCGCCGAGGCGGTCCGGCTCGCCGTCGAGGCTGTAGCGCGCGAGCGGGAGGACCCGCGGCTGGCGGCGCCGGTTGGCGCCGGCGCGCAGGTCCTGGAACCTGTAGGCCTCGACCGAGGCGTGGTTGCGCGCCCGGAACCCCTCGACGAAAAGCCGGCTGGTCAGCATCTCGTCGTCGCCGAGCCGGTAGCGGCGCAGGTAGGTCCGGCCGCTGGCCTGGCGCCAGTCGAAGCCCGAACGCCAGGTTCCGTCGAGCGCGAAGCGCCCTTCGAGGTCGGCGCTGCCCTTGAGGCCGGAGCCGCCGTCCGCCGCGCCGCGGTCCTCCAGGAGGCCGGCCGTTCCGGCGAGGTCCAGCGACCCGTTGTCGAAGGCCTGGCGGTAGCGGGCGCGCAGGATCGCCCCCTCGCGGCTGTAGACGATCGGCTCCAGCTCGATGTCGCGCGCGTCGTCGATGACCTGGAACCAGGGCTGGCCGAGGATAAAGCCGAGCTGGTCCGAATGCCCGACGGTGGGCGCCAGCAGCCCGGACCGGCGCTCCACCGTCGGGTCGGGATGGACCAGGTAGGGCGCCCAGGCCACCGGAATTCCGAACATGTCGAGCGTGGCGTCGCGGTAGGCGATGTCGCGCGCCTGTTCGTCGTGGACGACCTGGGCGGCCCTGATCCGCCAGAGCGGCGGGCGCTCCGGGTTGTCCTTGCACGGCAGGCAGGGGGTGAAGACGGCCCGCTCCATCGTCTTGCGCCGGCCGGCCTCGCGGCGGGCGCGGCGCGCGGCGAGGCGCGAGCCGTCGGCCAGGCGCAGGCGCGGATGCTCGATAAAGCCGTTCTTCAGCCCGGTGTCGAGTTCCGCGTAGCTGGCGAACACGACCTCCCCGTCCGGCTCCATCAGCACGATGTTCCCGCTGGCGATCGCGGCGTCGGTCCGGCGGTTGTAGGACACCGTGTCGGCCAGCAGGACGCGGCCGCCCTGGGACAGTTCGACGCCGCCGCGCGCCGTCACGATCCCGGCGTTGCCGTCGTGCGACACCTCGTCCGCCTTCAGCAGCACCGGCTCCTCGCGCGCCGGCTCGGCCCGGAGGCCGGCGGCGCCGCAGGCCGTCGCGAGCGCGAGGAGCGCCGCCGCGAGGGCGCGGCTCCGCGGGGGCGGGCGGAAGGCGGGCATCGTCAGCCGTCCTCCAGGTGAAGCAGGCCGGTCGCGCCGAGCAGCGCGGCCGCGACCGCCGGCGTCCACGCCGCCAGCGCCGGCGGGACGCGCGACGACAGGCCGAGCGCGAACGCCACGTCCGAGACGAAATACACCAGGAAGCCGAGGAACAGGCCGGCGCAGATCCGCGCGAGGGCGCCGCCGCGCCGCGCCGGCCCCAGCGTCACCGCCGCCGCGACCAGCACCATGGCGCACAGCATCAGCGGCGAGGCGAGCAGGGCGTGCCAGTGCAGCCGGTGCCGCGTCGAGGAGAAGCCGGCGTTCTCCAGGACCTCGATGAACCGGGGCAGCTCCCAGAAGGACACGGTCGACGGCGAGCCGAAACTGTCCTGGATGTTGTCCACGGTCAGGTCGGTGGCGAGGCGGTAGACCGCGCGCGCCTCCTGCGTCCCGTCGCCGGCGGTCGCCGTCGCGTCGCTCAGGGTCCAGTGCCCGGCGTCCAGCCGCGCGGCCGGCGCGTCCACGCGGGAGCGGAAATCGTCCTCGCCCCGGAACAGGAAGACGGAGACGCCCGACAGGGACTCGCCGTCGCCGGAAACGCCGCGGGCGTGCAGCACCGAATGCCCGTCCGCGATCCGCTCGCGTATCCACAGGCCGCCGGGGGAGAACGACAGCGCCCGGCCGGGGTTGCGCAGCACGCGGTTCTCCAGCGTCTCGAACTCCGCCGTCGTCGCCGAGGCGACCGGGTTCAGCGCCGCGACCGCGATCCCGCCCAGCGCCGCCGCCGCCAGCACCGCCGGCAGCAGGAACTGCCAGACCGACACGCCGGCGGCGCGCGCGACCGTCAATTCGTGGCTCCTCGTGAGCCGCGCGAAGGCGATCATGCCGCCGAACAGCGCCGCGAAGGGGAACATCGTCTCGACCATGCCGGGCGCCTTCAGCAGCGCCATGCGCAGCACCGCGCCGACGGTCGCGGCCTCCCTGCCCGACGCCCGGCGCAGCAGCTCCAGCGTGTCGAGCAGCAGCGCCACCGCCATGACGCCGAGCAGCGCCGCGAGGAACCAGAACACGAACTGGCGCCCGAAATACCAGGACAGCGTGACGGAGTGCCTCACCGCGCGCCTCCCGCGCTCAAATCCCGGCCCGCGCCGCCAGCGCGGCCGCGCGCGGCCCGGGCCGGCGCAGCCTGCGGCGCGCCAGCGCCGCCAGCGCGAGTCCGGCCGGCCCGAGGATCGAAACATACATGAACGGGATCCACCAGGGCTGCCGGGCCGCCAGCAGCTTGCCGCCGAGGCCGAGCGCCTCCACGCCCGCGGCCAGCGCGACCGCGGCGAGCACGCGCCAGGTCTGCTCGCGGCGCGTCAGGGGGCCGCCCAGCAGCACCGCGAGGCCGACCGCCGGCAGCGCGACGGCGAGCAGCGGCGCGGTCAGCCGGGCGTGCCCCTCCGCGACATAGGCGTCGAAATCGCGCCGCATGGCCACGCGCTCGGTGGGCTGGAGCAGGTCCCGGATGTGGAGTTCGTTCCGGTCGCGCAGGATCCGCGGCTCCGCCGCCTTCCCGCCGCCGAGATCGACGGCGTAGCTGTCGAAATAGAGCAGGCCGACCCGGCCGGTCGCGACATCGCGGGTCTGGCGGCTGCCGTGGCGCATGAAGACGCTGGGGCCGTTCGCGGCGAAGGAGAGCGCGCCGCGCTCGGCGAGCATCGTCACCGTTTCCTCCGGGTCGCGCTCGTCGTGGACGACGATGCCGGCGAGTTCGCCCGACTCCCCCCGCTCCCGGATATAGACGGTGACGCCGCCGGGGAGGGCGTTGAACACGCCCTCGCGCAGCAGCACGCCGGTGTTGTCGTGGCGGATGCGGAACTGCAGCTCCTTGAACGCCCGGTAGGACAGCGGAACCAGCCACAGCGTCATCGCGTAGCACAGCAGCGAGACCGCGACGCCGGCCAGCAGCGCCGGGCGCGCCAGCCGGAGCGGGCCGAGGCCGGCGGCCTCCAGGACCACGATCTCGCGGTCGCCCGTCATCCGGCCGTACACGAACAGCACGGCGGCGAAAACGGCGATCGGCAGGACGATCGACAGCCAGGTCGGCAGCAGCAGCGCGGTCAGGTGGAGGAAGGTCCCCAGCGGCAGCCCGCGGTTGACGATCATGTCCACGAACCGCAGCGACTGGCTGAGCCAGATGACGCAGGTGAGCGAGACGACGACAACCAGCGCGGCGACGGCGAGCTGCCTGGCGATGTAACCGTCGAGTTTCACGCGCCCGTCCCTCGCCGCCGCCCGGCCGGCGGCGTCCGCCGGCCCCCGCCCATCCTAGCGCCCGGGCCCGGCCAGTCCAGCGCCGCCCGCGCGCGCGGCGGAGCCGCGGATTGACTCCGGCGCGGCGCGGCGCTACGGCTGGCGCCATCCTCGCGAAACGGGAGACGGTCCATGCGGATTGCGTTCGGCGAACTCGCCTTGCCGGAGAAGGGCGCCCTCGCGGTCGGCGTGCTGGAGGGGCGCGAGCCGACGCCCATGACGGCGGCGCTCGACGCGGCGACGGGCGGATTGCTGGCGGCCGCGATGGAGGGCAGCCGGTTCGAGGGCAAGGCGCACCAGGTCCTGCACGTGTTCGCGCCCAGGGGCCGCGTGCTGCTGTACGGCCTCGGCTCGGGCGAGGATGTGGACGCGCTGTGGTGCGAGCGGGCCGGCGGCTCGCTCTACGCGGCGCTGTCCAAGTCCGGCGCCGAGTCCGTCTCCGTGCTCGTGGAGGACCGCGAGGGCGCGGCGGCCGACGCCGCCGTCCGCGCCGCCCATATCGCCTACGGCGCGCTGCTGCGCTCCTACCGCTTCGACAAGTACCGCACCAGGCGGAAGCCGGAGGACAAACCCTCCCTCGCCGCGGTCGAGGTGCTGGCGTCGGACCCGGCGGCGGCGCGCGCGCGTTTCGCCGAACTGGAGGCGGTGGCGGCCGGCGTCTTCCTCGCCCGCGACCTGGTCTCGGAGCCGCCCAACGTGCTCTATCCCGAAAGCTACGCCGAGCGGCTCGCGGAACTCTCCGCCGACGGGCTGGAGGTCGAGGTGCTGGGCGAGGCGGAGATGGCCGAACTCGGCATGGGCGCCCTGCTCGGCGTCGGCCGGGGGTCGGCGCGGGAGAGCCGGCTCGTCGCGATGCGCTGGAACGGCGGCGAGCCGGGCGACGCGCCGGCCGTCTTCGTCGGCAAGGGCGTGTGCTTCGACACCGGCGGCATCTCGCTCAAGCCCGCCTCCGGCATGGAGGCGATGAAGTGGGACATGGCCGGCTCCGCCGCCGTCGCCGGGCTGATGAAGGCGGTGGCCGGGCGCAAGGCCAGGGCGAACGTGGTGGGCATCGTCGGCCTAGTCGAGAACATGCCCGACGGCGCGGCCCAGCGCCCCGGCGACATCGTGACCTCGGCGAGCGGCCAGACCATCGAGATCGTCAACACCGACGCCGAGGGCCGGCTCGTGCTGGCCGACGCGCTCTGGTACGCCAAAAAGACCTGCAACCCCCGGTTCATGGTCGATCTCGCCACGCTCACCGGCGCGATGATGGTGGCGCTCGGCAAGGTCAATTGCGGCTACTTCGCCAACGACGACGAACTGTCGGACCGCCTCGCCGAGGCCGGCAAGGCGGTCGGCGAGGGCGTGTGGCGGATGCCGCTCGGCGACGACTACAACCGGATGATGGACTCCGACGTCGCCGACATGAAGAACGCCGGTCCCCGGGAGGCGGGCAGCGTCACCGCCGCCTGCTTCCTCGAACGCTTCGTCGACAAATGCCCGTGGATCCACATGGACATCGCCGGCATGGCGTGGACGGACAAGGACGCGCCCACCGTGCCCAAGGGCGGCGCCGGATGGGGCGTGCGCCTGCTGAACCACATGGTGAAGGCGCATTGCGAGGCGTGAGGGCGCGGCGGTCCGGGGGCGCGGCGGGATGAGCGAGATCGCCTTCTACCACCTGACCGCCCGGCCGCTCGAATGGGCGCTGCCCAAGCTGCTGGAGCGCGCGCTGGAAGCGGGCGCCCGGTCGGTGGTGCTGGCGTCGAGCGCGGAGCGGGTGGAGGCGCTCGACGCCCTGCTGTGGACCTACGATCCCGGCTCCTGGCTGCCGCACGGCTCCCGCGCCGGCGGCGACGCGGCCGAGCAGCCGGTCTGGCTCGCGACGGAGGACGAGAACCCGAACGGCGCCGGCTTCCTGTTCCTGACCGACGGCGCGGCGTCCGGGCGGGTCGCCGAGTACGAGCGCGTCTTCGAACTGTTCGACGGCCGCGACGAGGCGGCGGTGGGCGCGGCCCGGGAGCGCTGGCGGCGCTACAAGGAAGACGGCCACGCGCTGTCCTACTGGAAACAGGACGACCGCGGCCGGTGGAGCAAGGCGGCTTAGGAGCGGGCGCGATGCGGACGGTCGAACTCCCGTGCGGCGAGGCGGTTCCCGCGCTCGGCCTCGGCACCTGGCGGATGGGGGAGCGGGGCGGCGACCCGGCGCGCGAGGCAAGGGCGCTGTCGCGCGGCCTCGACCTCGGCATGACGCTGGTCGACACCGCCGAGATGTACGGGAGCGGCGGGGCCGAACGGGTCGTCGCCGAGGCGATCCGGGGCCGGCGCGCGGAGGTCTTCGTCGTCTCCAAGGTCCTGCCCCAGAACGCCAGCCTGGCGGGGACCGTCGCCGCCTGCGAGGCGAGCCTCGGCCGGCTGGGCGTCGAGACGATCGACCTCTACCTGCTGCACTGGCCGGGTCCGCACCCGCTGGCCGACACCGTGGCGGCGTTCGAGCGGTTGCGCCGCGACGGCAAGATCCGCCACTGGGGCGTCAGCAATTTCGACGCCGGCGAGATGGAGGAGCTGCGGCGCGTTCCCGACGGCGGGCGCTGCCAGACGAACCAGGTCCTCTACAACCTCTCGCGCCGGGGCGTGGAGTGGGACGTGCTGCCCCTGTGCGCGGAGCGGTCGATGCCGATCATGGCCTATTCGCCGCTGGAGCAGGGGCGGCTCTCCGGCAAGCGGGGGCTGGCCGAGGTGGCGCGGCGCCACGGCGCGGAGCCGCTCCAGGTCGCGCTCGCCTGGACGCTGCGGGACGGCGCGATCTCGATCCCCAAGGCGGCCTCGACGGCGCATGTCGAGGCGAACCGCGCCGCGCTCGACATCGAACTGTCGCCGCGCGACCTCGCCGAGCTCGACCGCGCCTTCCCGCCGCCCCGGCGCAAGCGGCCGCTCGAAATCCTGTAGGCCCGCCGGCGGCGCCCCGCCGCCGCGCCGCGTCAGGGTTCGCGCAGCGCCGACTCGAAGCTGGAGGTGAGCGGGTCCATCAGGTATTCGAGCAGGGTCCGCTCGCCGACGGCGATGATGCCCGAAGCCGGCATCCCGGTGGTCAGCGGCGTGTCGCCCACGCTCTGGCGCAGCGATTCGGGATCGAGGGAAATGACGACCCGGTAGGCCGGGGGCAGCCAGGCCGGGCGGCCCGGGCCCAGGGGGATCGTGTCGGCGGACACCGACTCGACGACGCCCTCGACCGGGGGCGTGAGGCGCGGGTTGAAGGCCGTGAGCCGCACGCGCGCGGTCGCGCCGAGCTTGACCTGCTCGATGTCGTTGGCCGCGACCTCCGCCTCCAGGACCATCGCCTCGTCGTCCGGCACGATCTGCATCAGCGGCCGCGCCGACTCCGCCACCGCGCCGACGGTCTTGACCGCGAGGTTGACGACGCGCCCGTTGGCCGGCGCGCGCAACACCACGCGCGCGCGCTGGTCGGCCGCCACGTCGAGCGCGCCGCGCGAGCGCTCGATCTCGATCTCCAGCCGCTCCAGCCGCTCGGCCGCGTCGGAGCGGCGCTCCTGCGCCATGTTGGAGATGATCAGCCGCTCCTCGTCGATGCGCTGGCGGGCCTGGGCGACCGAGGCCTCGACATCCGCCTTCCGCCCGGCCAGCCCGGTCCGCGCGCGGCGGATCGCGAGCAGGCGCGACTTGGTGGTCAGTTCCTTGTCGTAAAGCTGCTGGACGTCCGCCAGCTCCTCCTCGATCAGGCCCAGCTGCTCGCCCACCGTGGCGGCCTGGTTGCGCAGCGCGCCGATCTCCGTCTCGATCTGGGCGATGCGCTCCTCCCGGATGCCGACGCGCTGGCGGAAGGCGTCGAGCCGGCTTTCGAAGAGTTCGGTCTCGGCCTCGACCCGCCCGGCCAGTTCGGGGTCGGCCGCCGCCGCCAGCAGGTCGTCGTCCAGCGCCATCGCGCCGGCCCCGGAAATCTCCGCCCTGAGCCGCGCCCGCTCGGCGAGCCGCGCCGCGAGCGCGAAGCGGTGCGTGGCGGACAGCGTCTCGCTGTGGAGCGGGTCGAGCCGCAGCAGCGGATCGCCCTCCGCGACCCGGTCGCCCTCGCGGACCAGGATTTCCTTCACCAGCCCGCCCTCGAGGTGCTGGATCGTTTTGACGCCGGTGTCGGCCTGGATTTCGCCGACGGCGTTGACGCCGCTGGCCAGCGGGGCCGTCGCCGCCCAGCCGCCGATCACGACGAAGAACAGCGCGATGACGGCGTAACCGAAGCGGCTGGCGCCGCGCCAGGTCGGCCGGGAGGGCCGCTCGTCCACCCCGACGGGGAGCGGCCGGCCGGGAAGCGTGTCTCGATCGACGGTTTGCAGCGACATGGTTCGACCTACGCGGTGGCCTGGTTGGGTTCGTTCGCGGCGGGCGGAAGCCGCTCGGCCGCCGGCCGGGGCGGCGGCACGGCGGCGGGCCTGGAGAGCATCTCCTCGCGGCGGCCGAACCGCCGTATCCGGCCCCCCTCCATCACCATGATGTAGTCCAGCGTGCGCAAGATGTTCGGCCGGTGCAGGATGACGACGAGGGTCGCGCCGCGCCGCTTCAGCTCCGCGACCGTCCCCGCCAGCGCCTGCTCCCCGTGCGCGTCGAGGTTGGAGTTGGGCTCGTCCAGCACGACCAGCCGCACATCGCCGTAAAGGGCGCGGGCGAGGCCCACCCGCTGCGTCTGGCCGCCCGACAGCAGCACGCCGCCGGGACCCACCAGGGTCTGGTAGCCGCGCGGCATGTGCTTGACCATGGCGTCGATATTGGCCAGCCGGGCGGCGTCCAGCACGCTTTCCCGCGTCCAGTCGTCGGCGAACCGGGTGATGTTGTCGCGGATCGAGGCGTTGAACAGCGTCGCCTCCTGCGCGAGGTAGCCGAGATGGGGGCCGATCTCGTCGCCCGGCCATTCGTGCAGCTCCCGCCCGTCGAGGCTCACGCCGCCCTCCGTCGGCCGGTCGATGCCGGCCAGCAGCCGCGCGAGGCTCGACTTGCCGGAGCCGGTCGGCCCGACGATGCCGAGCGATTCGCCGGGCCGGAGCGCGAAGGAGATGTCCTGGAGGACCGGCGCCTCGGCGGTCGGCGGGTGGAAGCCCGCCTCCGCGACCTCCAGCGCGCCGCGCGGCGGCTCGGCCGCCCCGGACCGGACGGCGGGCGACGGCATCGCGGCCCCCCGGCGCAGCGCCTCGGCGATCAGCGCGTAGTCCTTGCGCGCGGTGGTCATGGCCGTCCAGCCGGAGACCATCGCCTGCACCGGCATCAGCACGCGGCCGACCAGGATCACCGCCGCCATCATCGCGCCCTGCGACAACCCGCTGTTGGGATCGACGATCAGGACGGCGCACACGGTCATCACCGCCAGGATCGAGCCGAGCTGCATCGTCCGGCCGACCGCGCCCATCGCGCCGGAGCGCCGCGCGTAACGGGCGAAGCGGTCCAGCGCCATGTCGTTGTCGCGGCTCCACCGCCGGGCCAGCTGCGGCGCCATGCCCATGGCGTCGATCGTGTCGGCGTTGCGCAGCGTGATGTCGGTCTTGCGCATCGATTCGCGCACCGCCGCCGTCCCCGCCTCGTGCAGCGGATCGGTCAGCCACTTGTTGGCGAGCGCCAGCACGAAGATGACCAGCGCGATCCCGGTCGCCGTCGCGCCGACCCAGAAGTTCAGCAGGAACAGGAAGGCGAGGAAGAACGGCACCCACGGCAGGTCCATCAGGACGAAAATGTTCTCGCCCGACAGGTAGCGGCGCAGCGAATCCATCCGGGTCAGCATGTCGATGTCGCGCCGCGCGCCGCGCGCCGAGGCGAATCGCAGCGACACCGCGAGGACCTTCTCGCCGATCTGGCTGTCGATCCAGGCGCTGATTCGCACGAAAAGGTAGGTGCGGGCGATGTCGATCAGCGCCTGGACGAACAGCGCGCCGAAGGCGAACAGCGCCAGGAAGGCGAGCGTGAACGGGTTGCCGCCGCTCAGCACACGGTCGAACAGCGAGAAGATGTAGATCGGCATCGTCAGGATCAGCAGGTTGACGAAGAAGCTGAACACCGCCGCGGTGGCGAAGCCGCCCCGGCAGGCCCACAGCATCTCCCTCATCGGATCCCGGCCCGAACCGTCCGGCCGCGCGGCTTGAACCGACATGCCCCTTCCCATCGACCGCCCTTCCGCCGCCCGGCCCCGCGCCGACGGGGGCGCCGGGAGCGATGTCCGGCGCGCCGGGCGCCGGCGCGTTTGACGATCCGTCGCGGTCGGCCCTATGTAGGCGCTCCGTCGCGGCGCCGCAAACGAATTCGGCGCCGCCCCCGACGAAACCGGAACGCGGCGCGGATCGTGAAATTCCTCTTCGTGCACCAGAACATGCCGGGCCAGTACAAGCACCTCGCGCCCGAACTGGCGCGCGACCCGGCCAACGAGGTCGCCTTCGTCACCACCGAGGGCAAGCCGGACCTGCCCGGCGTGCGCAAGGCGACCTACAAGGTCACGCGCGGGCGGTCGGGGAACATCCACCACTATCTCGGCCAGCTGGAGGAGCAGGTCCTGCAGGGCCAGGGGGCGGCGCGCGCCGCGCTCGACCTCTCGAAATCCGGCTTCCGGCCGGACGCGATCATGGCCCACACCGGCTGGGGAGAGGCGCTGTTCCTGCGCGACGTGTTCCCCGATTCGCGCATCCTCGCGTTCTGCGAGTTCTACTACTCGGCGACCGGGTCGGACGTGGACTTCGCGCCCGACTACAAGCCGGACCTCGACCGCGACTGCCGCACCCGGATGCGCAACGCCCACATGGCGCTCAGCATGGAGGCGGCCGACTGGGGGATCAGCCCCACCTGGTGGCAGTGGAGCCAGCATCCCGAACCGATGCGCCGGCGCATCTCGGTGATCCACGACGGCGTGGACACCGACCTCTGCCGGCGCGATCCCGACGCCGCGCTCGAACTGCCCAACGGCGAGCGGCTGACCCGCGGGGACGAGGTGGTGACCTACATCGCCCGCAACCTCGAACCCTATCGCGGCTTCGACGTGTTCATGCGCGCCGCCGGCCCGATCCTGGAACGCCGCCCGAAGGCGCGGATCGTGCTGGTCGGCGGCGACGGCGTGAGCTACGGCTCCGGGCCGCCCCGGGGCGGGAACTGGCGCGAGGCGATGCTCGACCAGGCCCGCCTCGACCCCGCGCGGGTCCATTTCCTGCCCCGCGTGCCGCACGAGGACCTGCGCCGGGTCTTCTCGATCTCCAGCGCGCATGTCTACCTGACCTACCCCTTCGTGCTGTCCTGGTCGGCGATCGAGGCGATGTCGCACGAATGCGCGATGGTCGCGTCGCGCACCGAGCCGGTGGCGGAGGCGATCCGCGACGGGCAAGAGGGCCGGCTGGTCGATTTCCACGACCCGCGCGAGATCGCCGCCGCCGTCGTCGCGACGCTGGAGGACCGGGAGGCCGCCGCCGCGATGGGCAAGGCGGCGCGGCGGGCGGTCCTGCGCCAATACGACCTGCGCGGCGTCTGCCTGCCGGCCCAGGTCGAACTGGTGCGCGCGCTCGCCGAGGGCCGGACCCCGCCGCCGACGGAGGAGCCGCCGCCGGGCCGGGACGCGCCGCCCGCGGCCGCGCCGGCGCTCGACAACGCGGCCGGACTCGGGTAAAGCGCCCGCGCCCCCCAATGCGCGCGACCCCCTTCCGCCGGCGGCCCGAAGCCCGATGACCGACACGACGACGATGACGACGACCGCCGGGCCGAACTGCGCCATCTCCTACCATCCCGACGCCTTCCGGGCCGACCGGCCGCGGGTGAAGGGGCGGCACTCGGCCGGCGCGGGCTTCCTGAAGGGCTTCGTCGAGCACGGCCGCGCGGAGCCGCTGACGGCGCTGACCGCCTCGCGGGCGCATTTCGAGGAGTTCCGCCGCTTCGTCCGCGCCCACGACGGCCGCGGGCGCGAGGTCGTCTGGGCGCGCCCGCTCGACCGCCGGCCGCTGCGCGCCGCCGGCGCGCTCTTCGTGCCCGGACCGGGGCTGGACGAGGCGGCGTGGACCCGCCGGCTCGGCGACGAGCGCGACTACAGCCTGTGCGGCGTCACCCACACCGTCGCGTCGGACCGGGTGGTCCGCTCGATCGGCGAATACCTCGTCGCGCCGACGCAGCCCTGGGACGCGCTGGTCTGCACCTCCGCGCCGGCGCGCGCGGCCGTCGAGCGGATCGTGGAGCGGCGCGCCGAGTGGCTGGAGCGCCGGGGCGGCGGCCGCTTCCGCAGCCCGGTGCGGCTGGCGACGATCCCGCTCGGCGTCGATTGCGCCGCCTACGCGCCGGACGAGGGCGCGCGGGCCGGGCTGCGCGCGCGCCTCGGCGTGCTGGAGGGCGAGTGCGCCGCCCTGTTCGTCGGGCGGCTGTCCTTCCACGCCAAGGCGCATCCGACGCCGATGTACCTGGCGGCGGAGCGCGCGGCCCGGCGGCTGCGGCGCGGCCGGCTCCACCTGCTGCTGGCCGGGCAGTTCCCCAACGAATGGATCGAGCGGGAGTTCCGCGACGCCGCCGCGCGGTTCTGCCGCGAGGTCCGCGTCCATTTCCTCGACGGCGCGGACGACGCGGTGGCGCGGGCGGCGTGGCGGGCCGCCGACATCTTCGTCTCGCTGTCGGACAATGTGCAGGAGAGCTTCGGGCTGACGCCGATCGAGGCGATGGCGGCCGGCCTGCCCTGCGTCGCGAGCGACTGGAACGGCTACCGCGACACCACGGTCCACGGAAAGACCGGCTTCCGCGTTCCCACCGCCGCGCCCGGCCCCGGCGCCGGGATCGACCTCGCGGACCGGCACGCCGCCGGAATCGACACCTACGACCGCTATATCGGCGCCGCCAGCCTCGCCACGGCGGTGGACGTGGAGGCCTGCGCCGGGGCGATCGCCGGGCTGGCCGAAAGCGCGGAGCTGCGCGCGCGGATGGGCGCGGCGGCGCGGGAGCGGGCGCTGCAACTCTACGACTGGCGCGTCGTCGTCGCGGCCTACGAGGAGTTGTGGGCCGAACTGGCGCGGGCGCGCGCGGCCGCCGCCGGCGTCGCCTTGCGCGACCGGGCGCGCGAGACCGCCCACGCCGACTTCCCCGACCCCTTCGCGGTCTTCCGGGGCTATCCCACCGCCCGCCTCGGCCCGGAGACGACCGTCGCCTCGCGGAGCCGCGACCCGGCGGGCGACCTCGCCCGGCTGCGCGAGGGCGGGATGCACACTTTCGCCGCCCACGCCTTCCTGCCGGACGCCGCGACCGACGCCCTGCTCGGCCGGCTCGCCGCCGGGCCGGCCCGCGTGTCCGACCTCGCCGCCGCCCACCGGGGCGAGGGGCGCCGGCTGGCGCGCACGCTGTTGTGGCTGGCGAAATTCGACCTGGTGGAGCTTCGATGAACACGCCCGCGCCCGCGCCGGAAAACAAGGCCCCGCCGAAGCAAAGACGGCCGGTCCGGCATTATATCGAGCGGACCGACAAGCGGCTGCGCGACGGCGACCGCGCCGGCGGGCGGGAGGCGGCCGCGGACGGGCTGAAGGCGTGGCCCGCCGATCCGTCGCTCTCCTGGCGCATGGCCGAGATCGAGTTCCGCGACGGCGACGCGGACGCGGCGAAGAAGCGCCTCAGGCATGTCTTCCGCTCCCGGCGCGACGCGCTCGACGGCGCCTTCTTCGCCGCCGGCGCCCGGATCGGGCGCGACTCCCGCGACGCGAAATTCGCCGAGGCCATGGCGCGGGAGGGGCTGAAACGGTTCCCCCTCCAGCCCGAACTGCGCCTGCAGGCCGGGCGCGTCCACGCCGCCGCCGGGCGGCACGCCCGGGCGCTGCCGCTGTTCGAGACGGCGGTCAACCTCGACCCCGGCAGCATCCCGGCGCGGCGCGCGCTCGCGGGCGCGCTGGAGCGGGCGGGCGATACGGAGCGGGCCGCGCGCGTGCTGCGCCAGGCGGCCGGGCCGGCGCGCGGCGCGGTCCTGTTCGACATCCTCTCCGACCTCGCCAACCTGCTCCAGCGGCGCGAGGAGTTCGACGAGGCGCGGCGGTGCTACGAGCGCGCGATGGAGATCCGCCGGCCCGCCTACCTGTTCTCCAATTTCGGCGCGCTGCTGCGCAAGACGAAGGATTTCGACGGCTCGCGGGCGGCCTACCGGCGCTCGCTGGCGCTCGATCCCGGCGGCCGGGGCGCCTGGTACAACCTCGGCAACCTGGAGAAGGAGACCGGCCGGCTCGACGACGCCACGCTCGCCTACCGCCGCGCGCTGCGGATCGAGCCGGAGCGGGCCGAGACCCACTGGAACCTCGCGCTCTCCCTGCTGGCGGCGGGGCGGCTCGAGGAGGGTTTCGCGGAGTACGAATGGCGCTGGCGCTACGACGGCTTCCCGTCGCGCCGGCGCAACTTCCCCCAGCCGCAATGGGACGGCTCGCCGCTGGCCGGCCGCACCCTGCTGGTCCATGCCGAGCAGGGGCTGGGCGACCATATCCAGTTCGCCCGGTTCGTGCCCGGACTCGCGCGCCAGGACGGGCGCGTGATCCTCGAATGCCACGAGCCGCTGCTGAAGCTGTTCCGCCAGTTCGAGGACCGGGTGGAGGTCGTCGAACGGCTGAAGCAGCCGGACGATTTCGACGTGCACCTGCCGCTGCTGAGCGCGCCGCTGGCCCTCGGCGCGCGCGGGTTCGAGGACGTGCCCGTCGCGCCGTGGATCGAGGCCCCGGACATCGAGGTCGACCTGCCCGGCGCCGGGCCGGGCGAGCTCGCGGTCGGCATCGTCTGGGCCGGCAATCCGGGCTTCTCCGACGACCGCCAGCGTTCGCCCGGCCTGCGCTGGTTCCTGCCCTTCCTGGACAAGCCCGGCCTGCGGCTCTACAGCCTGCAGAAGGGCGACGGCGAGGCGCAGCTGCGCGACGCGCCGCCGGAACTGGTCCGGCTCGGCGCCGATTTCCACGACACGGCGGCGATTATGAAGCGGCTCGACCTGGTGGTCTCCTCCGACACCTCGATCCCGCACCTCGCCGGCGCGCTCGGCGTTCCGCTCTGGCTCGCGCTGAGCCACAACCCGGACTGGCGCTGGATGCGCGGGCGCGACGACAGCCCGTGGTATCCGACGGCCCGCCTGTTCCGCCAGCGAAGCCCCGGCGACTGGGCCGGCGTGTTCGGCGCGATCGGCCGCGCGCTGGACGAGGCGCTGGCCGCGCGCCGGGCGGGAGCGGCTCCCGCCCTCGTCCCCCGCCCCGCCCCGGCCGGAGCGCCCGGCCGATGAGCGCCGCCGATCCCCGCGCCCCGGCGACGCCCGAGGACGTGCTCCGCCGCCTCGACGAGCTTGGCATCGCGGCCGAGACGCACCGCCACCCGCCGCTGTTCACGGTCGAGCAGTCGAAGGCGCTGCGCGGCGACCTGCCGGGCGGGCACTGCAAGAACCTGTTCCTGCGCGACCGCAAGGGCCGGATGTGGCTGGTCGTGTGCCGCGAGGACCTGCGGATCGACCTGAAGGCGCTGGGCCGGCGGATCGGCGCCGACCGGCTCTCCTTCGGCAGCGCCGACCGGCTGATGCGCGTGCTGGGCGTGGTTCCCGGCGCGGTCTCGCCCTTCGCGCTGATCAACGACGCCGACGGCGCGGTCGAGGTCGTGCTGGACGAGGGGATGCTGGCGCTCTCGCCGCTCAACTACCACCCGATCTCCAACGAGATGACGACGGCGGTCGAACCGGACGGCCTGGTCGCCTTCGTCCGGGCCTGCGGCCACGAGCCGCGCATCCTCGACCTCGAAACGGGGGATTGACGCGGGCCGGCCTTACGGACGACAACCCCGGACCGGGCCGGCGCGGCCGGACAAGCGGGGGAAGCGGCATGGAAACGCTGATCGACGGGGGCGGCGCGGACCTCGTCAGGGACGCCACGACCGAAAGCTTCATGGCCGACGTTGTGGAGGCCTCGACCTCCGTTCCGGTGATCGTCGATTTCTGGGCGGAGTGGTGCGGCCCCTGCAAGCAGCTCGGCCCGGTGCTGGAGAAGGTGACGCGCGAGGCCAGGGGGGCGGTGCGGCTGGTCAAGGTCGATATCGACCGCAACCCGGAAATCGCCCAGCAGATGCGCGTGCAGTCGATCCCGGCGGTCTTCGCGTTCCGCGACGGCCGCCCGGTGGACGGCTTCGCGGGCGCGCTCCCCGAAAGCCAGGTGCGGGATTTCGTGCGGCGGCTGACCGGCGGCGCGGCCGGCGATTCGCCGCTGGCCGACGCGCTGGCGACGGCCGGGGAGATGCTCGCCGCCGGGGATTTCCAGGGCGCGGGCGGCCTGTACAGCCAGATCCTGCAGCACGACCCGTCCGAGGTCGCGGCGCTGGCGGGCCTGGTCTCCTGCCTCGTCGGCCTCGGCGAGACGGCGCGCGCGCGCGAGACGATCGAGGGGCTGGACGAGGAGACGCGCAAGGCGCCGGAAATCCAGGCCGCGCTGGCGCGGATCGAACTCGCCGACGCCGGCGACGCCGCCGGGGACGCCGGCGAACTCCGCGCCCGGATCGCCGCCGACCCCGCCGACCTCGACGCGCGGTTCGACCTTGCCATGGCGCTTTACGGCGCCAACGACCGCGAGGGGGCGGTCGAGCAGCTGCTGGAGAGCATCCGCATCGACCGGACGCACGGCGACGAGGCGGCGCGCAAGCAGCTGCTCAAGCTGTTCGGCGCGTTCGGCCACAAGGACCCGCTCACCGTGTCGGCGCGCCGGCGGCTCTCCTCCATCCTGTTCTCCTGACGGGCGGGCGGCGCGCCGGGGGCCGGGCCGATGCGAACGCCGCGCTTCCCGCGTTTCGCCGACCTCCCGGCCGCGCTGCCGGTGTTCCCGCTGTCCGGCGCGCTGCTGCTGCCGGGCGGGGCGCTGCCGCTCAACATTTTCGAGCCGCGCTACCTCGCCATGACCGACGACGCGCTGGCGGGCGACCGGCTGGTCGGCATGATCCAGCCCGCCCCCGGCGCGGAGGGGGCGGAGGTCCCGGAACTCTACCGCACCGGCTGCGCCGGCCGGATCGTGCGGTTTTCCGAGACCGGCGACGGGCGCTACCTGATCACGCTCGCCGGCGTCGCGCGGTTCGACATCGACCGCGAGATCGACGGCGCGCGCGGCTACCGCCGCGTCGTCCCGGACTGGCGGCCGTGGCGCGCCGACCTGGAGCCGGAGGACGACCCCGATCCCGGGATCGACCGCGAGCGGCTGACCCGCGCGCTCCGGGCCTATTTCGCCGCCAGGGGGATCGAGGCGGACTGGGACGCCATCGGCCGCGCCGGCGACGCCGACCTGGTCGCCTCGCTGGCGACCGGCTGCCCCTTCGAGCCGACGGAAAAACAGGCCATACTGGTGGCCGGCGCGGCGCGGGAGCGGGCGCGGACCGTGCTCGCGCTGCTGGAAATGGCCCTTCACCCGACGGGCGGCGCCGACGATGCCAGACACTGAACCCGAAACGGCGGAGGCCGGCGGCGGCGCGGAGCCGTCCGGCGGGCGGGAGGTCGATCCCCGGCTGCTGGAGCTTCTCGTCTGCCCGCTGACCAAGGCGCCGCTGCGCTACGACCGCGCGGCCCGCGAACTGGTCAGCGACCGGGCCGGCTTGGCCTTCCCGATCCGCGACGGCGTGCCGGTCATGCTGGCGGAGGAGGCGCGGCCGCTGGACGGGGGGCCGCCGGCGCGCGGCGGCGGAGGCCGGGCGTGAGCGAGGATTTCGCGACGACGAATTGGCCCGTCGAAATCCGCGTCGTGTCGGCGGAAAGGCGCCTGGAGATCGACTTCGACAGCGGCGAGACCTTCTCGATCCCGGCGGAGCTGCTGCGGGTGGAAAGCCCGTCGGCGGAGGTCCAGGGGCACGGGCCGAGCCAGAAGAAGACCGTGCCGGGCCGCCGCCATGTCGGCATCGTCGCGGTCGAGCCGGTGGGCAACTACGCCATCCGCGTCCGCTTCGACGACGGCCACGACACCGGCCTGTACTCCTGGCGCTACCTCCACCGGCTGGGATCGGACCGCGAGCGCCTCTGGCGCGACTACCTGCGCCGGCTGGAGGCCGACGGGCTGAGCCGCGACCCGTAGGGCCGCCGGGCCGGAATCAGGGCAGGCGGCCGCGCAGCAGGCTCGGCAATTCGCCCGACAGGCCCATGGCGTGGCGCGTGAAGGCGCGCTTGAGCGCCGGCAGCCCGTTCACCAGCCCCAGCCCGGCGCGCCGCGCCGCCCGCGCGGGCGCGAAATCGTTCGAGAACAGCCGGTTCAGCCCGTCCGTCGCGAAGACGATGGCGGCCGCGTCGAAGCGCCGGCGCGTCTGGAACCGCCGCAGGACCTCGGCGTCCCCGATGTCGAGGCCGAGCCGGGCCGCCTCGGCCGTCTCCTCGGCGAGCCAGGCGACGTCGCGCAGGCCGAGGTTGAAACCCTGCCCGGCGATGGGGTGGATGCCGTGCGCCGCGTCGCCCACCAGGGCCAGGCGCGGGGCGGTCTGGCGCTCGACATTGACCAGCGAGAGCGGATAGGCCGAGCGCCGGCCCTCGACCCGCAACGCGCCGAGACAGTCGTCGAACCGGGCCGCCAGCGCGTCGGCGAAGGCGTCGTCGTCGAGCGCCATCAGGGCCGCCGCCGCCGCGCGCCGCTCGGTCCACACGACGGAGGAGCGGTCCCCCGCCATCGGCAGGAAGGCGAGCGGCCCGCCGGGCAGGAAGCGCTCGTGCGCCACGCCGCGATGGGGCCGCCCGTGCGCGACGACGCAGACCATGCTCGTCTGGCCGTAGGACAGCCGGGTCGCGGGAATGCCGGAGAGGCGGCGCGCGGCGCTGTCGCGGCCGTCCGCGCCGACCAGCAGCCGGGCGCGGACCTCGCCGCCGTCCGCCGTGCCGATTTCGACCGCGCCCGGCCCGGCCTCGAACCGCGCCAGCGCCGCCCCGGCGCGAAACTCGACCGCCGGATCGGCGGCGACGGCGTCGCGCAGCGCGCGCCGGAGCGCGGCGTTCTCGACGATATGGCCCATCGGCCCGCCGCCGGCCTCGCGGCGGCCGTAATGCACGAAGCGGCGCGACGCGCCGTCCGACACGCGGATGTCGAGGATCGGCGAGGCCCCGGCGGCGAGGCCGTCCCAGACGCCGAGCGCGGAGAGCATCGCCCGGCCGGCGGCGGCGATGGCGGTGGTGCGGCCGTCGCGCGCCGGCCCGCCTCGCGGCTCCGCCGGCTCCCGGTCGACCAGGACGACGGACCGGCCGCACCGCGCCAGCGCGAGCGCCGCCGCCAGCCCCGAAAGCCCGCCGCCGACGACCGCCGCGTCCCGCGTTCCGCGCGCCGCCGCGCCCCGTTCCTCCGCGCCCATCGGCCGTCTTCGCCCGCCTCCCGCGCTCCCGCGGACCGCCCGCCGGAACGGGAACGGGAGTACGGGCGGCCGGGCGCCGCGTCAAACCCTTTCGCCGGGCCGGCCGGGCGCGCCGGCGCGTTTGCCTGTTTTATGGGCGCCGCGCGGCAAGCGATCGAATCGTGGGCGCCCGGCCGCCGTCCCGCGCCGCGCCCGCCGCCGGCCGGGGCCGCGCGACGCCCCGCTCCGTCGCGTTTTTGTGCGCCGCGGCAAAAACGGCACGGTTCTTGTTAGACCCAGGCCAGGGGCGCGGCGCGCCCGATCCCGAGAGGAGTGGAGGCGACATGAAGCTTGTTATGGCGATCGTCAAACCCTTCAAGCTGGACGAGGTTCGCGAGGCGCTGACGGCGCTGGGCATCCAGGGCCTGACGGTGAGCGAGGTCAAGGGCTTCGGGCGGCAGAAGGGGCAAACGGAAATCTACCGCGGCGCCGAATACGCGGTGAATTTCCTTCCGAAGGTGAAGATCGAGGTCGCCGTCGCGGACGAGACGGCCGACCGGGTCGTCGAAACCGTGCAGCGCGCGGCGAGCACCGGCCGCATCGGCGACGGCAAGATTTTCGTTCTCGAACTGTCGGCCGCCGTGCGCATCCGCACCGGCGAGTCCGGCGGCGACGCGCTCTAGGGGATACGCAACCATGAGGAAATTCTGGCTCTACTCGCTGTTCTGCCTGACCGTGGGCCTGTCCACGGTGGCGTTCGGCGGCGTCGCGTCGGCCGAGGTTTCGGCCGAAACGGCGTTCATCCTGGACACGCTCTCCTTCCTGATGCACGGCTTCCTCGTGATGTGGATGGCCGCCGGCTTCTGTATGCTCGAGGCCGGCCTGGTGCGCTCCAAGAACACGACGATGCAGTGTTCCAAGAACATCGGGCTGTATTCCGTCGCCGGCCTCATGTACTGGCTGATCGGCTACAACCTGATGTACAGCGGCGTCGATGGCGGGTTCTGGGGGATGCCCGGCCCGTGGAGCGCCTCCGACCCCTCGGTGACCGCCGACGGCTTCGTCGCCGACGAGGGCAACGCCTACGCTTCGGGATCGGACTGGTTCTTCCAGATGGTCTTCGTCGCGGCCGCCGGCTCCATCGTTTCCGGCACGGTGGCCGAGCGCGTGAAGGTGTTCTCCTTCCTGATCTTCGTCGTCGTGCTGACCGGGATCATCTACCCGATCCAGGGCGCCTGGACCTGGGGCGGCGGCTGGCTTTCGGAGATGGGCTTCTCGGACTTCGCCGGCTCCACCATCGTCCATTCGGTGGGCGGCTGGGCCGCGCTCGCGGGCGCGATCGTGATCGGCGCGCGCCGGGGCAAATACGGGGCCGGCGGGCGGGTCAACCCGATGCCGGGCGCCAACCTGCCGCTGGCGACGCTGGGAACCTTCGTCCTGTGGATGGGCTGGTTCGGCTTCAACGGCGGCTCGCAGCTGGCGCTCGGCAGCGGCGCCGACGCGGTGGCGATCTCGACCATCTACATCAACACCAACCTGGCGGCGGCCGCCGGCGTGGTCGCGGCGATCCTGCTGACGCAGACGCTGTACAAGAAGCTCGACCTCACCATGGCGCTCAACGGCGCGCTGGGCGGGCTGGTGGCGATCACGGCCGAGCCGCTCGCCCCGGCGCCGGGCCTGGCGGTGGTGGTCGGCGCCATCGGCGGCGTGCTGGTGGTGGTCGCGATCCCGCTGCTCGACAAGCTGAAGGTGGACGACGTGGTGGGCGCGGTGCCGGTGCACCTGGTCTGCGGCGTGTGGGGCACGATCGCCGTGGTGTTCAGCAACCCCGCCGCCTCCATCGGGACGCAGCTCGTCGGCATCGTCGCCATCGGCGCCTTCGTGTTCGTCGCCAGCGCGCTGGTCTGGCTGGTCCTGAAGGCGACCATCGGCGTCCGGCCGACGGACGAGGAGGAATCGATCGGCCTCGACCGCGCCGAATGCGGCATGGAGGCCTATCCCGAATTCGGCCACGGCTCGCAGACCATCTGAGCCGGCCGGCAAGACTTTCCTCCCCCCTTGGGCCCGGGGCGCCGTCCCCGGGCCCTCTTTTTTTCGCCCGCGCGTTCAGGGCGCCGGGACGATCGCGATCCGGAAGGAGAGGTCCGCCGCCTGGAAGAGGACGCCGACGACGAATCCGACGCCGATGGCCAGGCCCAGGGCCCAGGCGATCCGGTTTTCGACGCGCCGCAACCGTTTTTCGATGCCGTCGAGCCTGTCGTTCGCCCGGTTCAGGGCTTGCGCGATCCAGACATTCCCGTCCGCGCCGTGCGCGGCGGCGGCCCGGTCGGGCGTGGTGGGGCGGCGGGCGCCGGCGGCCTCGTCCGGGGTCGCGCTGTCTCTATCGGCCATTGAAACTCTGCTTGACGCCGATCCATTCCCAGAGGCCGATGCTTTGCCGTCCCCAGAAGTTGGTGACCGGGACGACGATCCCCGATGTCACGCCGTCCTCGTTCTCGTCGCCGAGGCCGATCTTGGTGGCGAGTTCGCGCGTCGTTTCGCCGTCCGTGGCGATGAAGAAGACATCGCCGCCCGCGTCGTAATGGCTGTCCCGGTAATACTTGTCGAGACCGGCCTTCACCCGTTGCGGGTCGGCAACCTTGAACGCCGCGAAAACCTGCATGGCCCGTTCCCTCGCGCGCCGCCCGCCGACCGGCCGGCCAGCCGATCGGGACATATCCGCCGGCGCGCGTCAAGGCCCTCCGAGGCGCCGCCGGCGGGCGCGGCTTCGACTCCCGGTTCAAGGTTGCCCGTTAAGTCCGCATGAAGTACGATAGATTCGTTCCTCACCGAAAGCCGGCCCGCGACCGGGGCCGGGCGGGGGCGGCCGCGATGCTCAATCCCAACCTGGCGCCGTTCGACCGGTACACCTTCGCGCGGCTGAACGAGATCCTCGCCGACATCGCGCCGCGGACGAACGACGCGCCGATCCTCTTCTCGCTCGGCGAGCCCCAGACCCCCTCGCCGCCCGTGCTGGCCGAGACGCTCGCCGCCAACGCCCGGCTCTGGAACAAGTACCCGCCGCCGAACGGCGACGCGGCCTTCCGCCGGGCGGCGGCGGACTGGCTCGGCCGGCGCTTCGCCCTGCCCGGCGGCGCGGTGGACCCCGAGCGCCACGTCATCCCCACCGCCGGCACGCGAGAGCCGCTGTACCAGATCGGCTTCCTCTGCACGCCGCCGGAGAAGGACGGCCGCCGGCCCGCCGTGCTGATGCCCAACCCGTTCTACCATGTCTACCAGGGCTCGGCCCTGGCCGGCGGGGGCGAGCCGGTCTACCTCCCGGCGCGGGCCGAGAACAGCTTCTTCCCCGACCTCGACGCGCTGCCCGAGGAATTGCTGGCGCGCACGGCGCTGTTCTTCCTCTGCACGCCGGCCAACCCGCAGGGGACCGTGGCCCCGCCGGACTACCTCGCCCGCGCGATCGCGCTGGCGCGGGAGCACGATTTCGTGCTCGCGCTGGACGAGTGCTACTGCGAAATCTACCGGGGCGACCCGCCCGCCGGCGGCCTGGAGGCGCCCGGCGCGCTCGACGACGGGATGCGCAACCTCGTCTCCTTCCATTCGCTCTCGAAGCGGTCCAGCGCGCCGGGCCTGCGGTCCGGCTTCCTCGCCGGCGACGAGCGGATCGTCGCCCGCTACCGCCAGTTCGTGACCTTCGGCGGCGCGCCGCTGCCGCTGCCGATCCTCCACGCCTCGACCGCGCTGTGGAGCGACGACGCGCATGTGTCCGGCGCCCGCGCGCGCTACGAGCGCAACTTCGCCATCGCCGAGGCGGTGCTGGGGCCGCGGACCGACCTGTTCGTCCCGCCGGCCGGCTTCTTCCTGTGGCTCGACGTGGGCGACGGCGTGGCGGCGGCGCGGACGCTGTGGCGCGAGGCCGGGATCAAGACCATGCCGGGATCGCTGATGGGCCGCGAGGACGCCGACGGGCGCAATCCGGGCGATCCCTACCTGCGCGTCGCGCTGGTGTACGACGAGGAGACCACGGAGCGGGGGCTGGCGCGCCTCGCGGACATCCTGTTCCAGGGACCGGGGCCGGGCGGCGCGCCCGCGCCCGGCGGGAGGCGGTGACCATGGCGACGACGGAAAGGGCCGAGGGCGCGGTCCCGGCGGGCGAGGCGCTGCGCGCCTTCCCGCGGCGGCGCGCGGCGGAGCTGGGCGGCGCGCTGCTGGTCGCCGCGGCGGCGGCGCTCGCGGCGGCGCTGGCCACCTATCGCGCGGCGGACCCCTCGTTCAACGCCGCCGGCGGCGGGGAGGCGGCGAACCTGCTCGGCTATCCGGGCGCGGCCGCGGCCGACCTGCTGCTCCAATGGCTCGGCCTCGCCGCCGCGCTGCCCGTCACGCTCGCCCTTGCCTGGGGGACACGGCTGCTGCTGCGTCGCGCCGGGCGGCGGTTCGTCGCGCGCCTCCTCGCCATTCCCTTTGCCGTGATGGCGGTCGCGGCGGCGGCGACGGCGCTCCCCCTCCCCGCGCCGTGGCCCGGACATATCGAGCCGGGCGGCGCGTTGGGCCGGCTGGCGCTCGACTGGCTGGCCGGGCTGGAGACGCCGCTGCAAGGCCGGACCGTCGTCATCGCGGCGCTGCTCGCCCCGTTCGCGCTGGTCGCGGCGGCCTGGTGCCACGGCGCGACGGCGCGGCACTGGCGCGCGCTTTTCCGGCGGCTGTGGACCGCGTTCGCCTTCGTCGGGCGGGCCGCGTTCGCCATCGGCGGCCGGGGCGCGGCGGCCGGCGGGCGCGCCGCCGGAGCCGGGATCGGGGCGGCGGCGGCGCGGGCGCGCCGGGCGCGGCGCGCCTCCGGGGAACGCCGGGAGCCGGTCCTGGCCCCGCCCGACGCCTTCCGCGGCGCGGCGGATTTCGAGGAGGACGACGAGGCCGACGAGGACGGGGCCGACGAGGACGGGGCCTACGAGGGCGACGCCGGAACGGGCGCGGACGCCGGGACCGGGGCGGCCGACGGGCGCGAGGCCGGCCCGGACGGCCCGGACGCGGACGAGGCTCCCTCCCGCGCGCGGCGGGCGGCGCCGGCGCGGTCCGGGCGGCGCGGCCGCGCGGCGCGCCAGGAGTCGCTCGACCTCGCCCCGGCCGGGGAGTACCGCCGGCCCGCGCTCGACCTGCTGGCGCGCCCGCCCGCCGTGCGGCGCGGCCGCCCCTCCGGCGACGCGCTCCAGGCCAACGCGCGGATGCTCGAATCGGTGCTCCAGGACTTCGGCGTCAAGGGCGAGATCGTCAATATCCGCACCGGCCCGGTGGTGACGCTCTACGAGCTCGAACCGGCGCCCGGCACCAAATCCGCCCGCGTGATCGGGCTGGCCGACGACATCGCGCGTTCGATGAGCGCGGTCTCGGCGCGGGTCGCGGTGGTGCCGGGACGCAACGCCATCGGCATCGAACTGCCGAACGGGGCGCGCGAGACGGTGTACCTGCGCGAGGTGCTGGAGTCCGACGCCTGGGCGAGGTCGGGGGCGAAGCTGCCGATCGCGCTCGGCCACGACATCGGCGGCGCGCCGGTCACGGTGGACCTCGCCCGGATGCCGCACCTGCTGATCGCCGGCACCACCGGCTCCGGCAAGTCGGTGGCGGTCAACACCATGATCCTGTCGCTGCTCTACCGGCTGCCGCCGGACCGCTGCCGCCTGATCATGGTCGATCCCAAGATGCTGGAGCTTTCGATCTACGACGGCATCCCGCACCTGCTGAGTCCCGTGGTCACCGACCCGAAGAAGGCGGTGGTCGCGCTCAAATGGACGGTGCGCGAGATGGAGAGCCGCTACCGCGCGATGTCGAAGCTCGGCGTGCGCAACATCGACGGCTACAACGCCCGCCTCGCCGAGGCGCGCGAGAAGGGCGAGGTCCTGAAGCGCCGGGCGCAGACCGGCTTCGACGCCGAGACCGGCAAGCCGGTGTTCGAGGACGAGCCGCTCGACCTCTCGCCGCTGCCCTACGTGGTTGTGGTGATCGACGAGGTGGCGGACCTGATGCTGGTCGCCGGCAAGGACATCGAGGGCGCCGTGCAGCGGCTGGCGCAGATGGCGCGGGCCGCCGGCATCCATGTCGTCATGGCGACGCAGCGCCCGTCGGTCGATGTGATCACCGGCACCATCAAGGCCAATTTCCCGACGCGGATCAGCTTCCAGGTCACCTCCAAGATCGACAGCCGCACCATCCTCGGCGAACAGGGCGCGGAGCAGCTGCTGGGCCAGGGCGACATGCTGCACATGGCCGGCGGCGGCCGGATCACCCGCGTGCACGGCCCCTTCGTCTCCGACGAGGAGGTCGAGGACGTGGTGCTGCACCTGCGCGCCCAGGGCGAGCCGGAATACGACGACTCGATCACCGAGGAGGACGAGGTGGGCGACCCGCTGGCGCCCTACGGCCTCGGCGCCGGCGAGCCGGAGGGCGACGGCGACGACCTCTACGACCGCGCCGTGGCGATCGTCGCGCGCGAGCGCAAGGCCTCGACCAGCTTCATCCAGCGCCACCTGAAGATCGGCTACAACCGCGCCGCCGCCATCATCGACCGGATGGAGGGCGAGGGCGTGGTGAGCGCCGCCAACCATGTCGGCAAGCGCGAGGTGCTGGTCGGCGACCGTTCGGCGGACTGAGGGGCGGCGCGATGGCGCTCCGGCGGCTCCTCCTTTCCGTCCTCGCCGCCGCGCTCGCGGCCGCGCCCGCGGCGGGGCCGGGCCGCGCCGCCGCCCTCGACGCGCGCGAACGCGCCGACCTCGCCCGGGTCGAGGCGTATCTCGACGGGATCGGCACGCTGCGCGCCCGCTTCGCGCAGCACGCCAGCACGGGCGAGACGGCTTCGGGCCGGCTGCACCTCGCGCGGCCGGGGCGGATGCGGTTCGAGTACGACCCGCCCTCGCCGATCCTGCTGGTGGCGAAAGGGGGCTTCCTGGTCTTCGTGGACAACGAGCTGGAGCAGGTCACCCACATCCCGATCGGCTCCACGCCGCTGGCCGCGCTGGTGGGGGGCGAGGCGGACCTGGCCGGCGACCACGACGTGCTGGCGGTCGAGCGCGGCGAGGGCACGCTGACCGTCGTGCTCGCCATGAAGGACGACCCCCAAGCGGGGTCCGCCCGGCTGCTGTTCTCCGACCGGCCGCTGGCACTGCGCCGGTGGGCGATCCGCGACGCCCAGGGGATCGAGGTCCGGGTCACGCTGCTCGATGTCGAGCGCGGCATGGCGCTCGACCCGGAACTGTTCCGGGTCCCCGCCTCGCTCTACCGGCACGAGGAGCAGGGGCGGTAGGCCGCGCTGTCCCCGCCGGAACGGGGCTACCCCCGCCGGAACGGGCGCGCCACCAGGCGGAGGAAGGGCTCGTCGCGGCGCGATTGCACGCCGATCGGCATGTCCGGCGCGCGCCGCGTCGCCGAGCGGGACCGGAACGGCCTGTCCCAGACGCTGAAAATCGTCCCGTAGTTGGAGTCCGTGTCGGCCTGGACGGCATGGTGGTGCACCCAGTGGATCGACGGCGTGACCACGACCGCCGACAGCGCGCGCTCCAGCCCCGGCGGCAGGCGCAGGTTCGAGTGGTGGAAGGCGGCCGCCGCCAGCACCAGCGCCTCGAAGGCCAGCACCGAGGAAATCGGGATGTCCAGCGCCAGCACGACGGCGGCGCGGAACAGCGCAGAGAGCAGGACCTCGCCGAAATGGAACCGCACGGCGGTGGTCGCGTCGAGGAACTCGTCGAGATGGTGGACCTCGTGGAACCGCCACAGCGCGGGGACGACATGGTTCGCCCGGTGCCACCAGTAGATCAGGAAATCGAGCAGCACGATGTCGGCGGCCAGGCCGGCCCAGCCGCCGAACCCCTCCGGCCGCCAGTCCAGCGCCGTCTCCGAGGCCCAGCGCGACAGCGGCACGACGACCGCCAGCGACAGGCCGACATTGAGCGCCCACAGCCCGGCGTTGCGGAAGACGCGCCGCCAGCCGCCCAGCCGCTCGACGGCCGGCAGCAGCCGCTCCCCCGCCAGCAGCAGCGCCAGCCAGGCGCCGGCCGCGACCGCCTTGTGCTCGACCAGGATTTGCGCCGCGCCGTCCATGCCGGAGATATGGCGAACCCGGCCGCGCCGTTCAACGCATTCGGCGCATTCGGCGCATTCGGCGCGTCCGGCGCGGCGCCGGCGGTTTGTCGCGCGCGGCGCGGCCGTGCCATACTCGCCTCCCCGCTCCGGCCCGCGCCGGCGCGAACCCGTCGAGGAAGCCGTCCCGCATGTCCCAGGCCCCGCTCGCGCCGCTGGTCGGCGTCTCCGCCTCCCGCAACGTCCAGCATGTCCACCCCGTCCACCGCTGCGGCGAGAAGTACCTGCGCGCGGTTGTCGATCCGGCGGGCTGCGCGCCGGTCGTCCTGCCGGCGCTGGGGGAGCCGGGCCTGGCGGAGGCCTGGGTCGAGCGGATCGACGGGCTGCTGCTCACCGGCGGCGCCGCCAATGTGGAGCCGCGCCGCTACGGCGGCCCGCCGAGCGCGGAGGGCACGGCGCACGACCCGCACCGCGACGCGACGACGCTGCCCCTGATCCGCGCCTGCGTCGAACGCGGCGTTCCCGTGCTCGGCGTCTGCCTCGGCATCCAGGAGATGAACGTCGCCTTCGGCGGCACGCTGCACCAGGACCTCGCCGGAATGGAGGGCGTCTTCGACCACCGGATGCGGCGCGGCGAGGAGGCGCACGAGCGGCGCTACCGCCCGGCCCACGACATCCGCGTAACGCCGGGCGGAGCGCTGCATCGCATCCTCGGCGCCGACCGGGCGCTGGTGAACTCGCTGCACGGCCAGGCGATCGACCGGCCCGGCGAGCGGGTGCGGGTCGAGGCGGTCGCGCCCGACGGCGTGGTGGAGGCGATCTCGATCGCCGGCGCGCCCGCCTTCGCGCTCGGCGTGCAGTGGCACGCGGAATGGCCGCGCCCGCTGCCCGAACACAACCGGCGGATTTTCGCGGCGTTCGGCGCCGCCTGCCGGGCGCGGGCCGCCGCGCGCCGCGAGCCGGGCGCGCTGGCGGCGGAGTAGCGCGCCCGTTCAGGCGTCGGACAGCACGTGGATCTTGCGGTCGGCCAGCAGGTCCTTGTTCTTCTCGGCGTAGGCCTTCATGTGCGGCGCGGCGGCGTGGGCCTTCAGGTGGTCCAGGCTCGCCCATTTCTCGATCACGACGAAGGAGTCCGGCCCGTAGGGGGCGGCGAAGCCGGCCTCGGCGCAATCCGTCGCCGCGCCGTATTCGATGCAGCCCTCCTCGGCGTGCACGGCGGGCACATTGGCGTTGAAGTTGGCCAGCACCTCGTCGCGCTTGCCCGGCTTGGCGGTGATCACCGCGATGACGTGAACCCTCGACATTCCCGATCTCCTCCCACGATCCGCGCCGGCCCGGCGCGGGCGCGACTGTACGGCGCCGGGCGGCGCGCTGACGAGCCTCGATCCCCCGCCGCCCGATCGCCCATCCGATGGCCGCGGCGGCGGCGCGCCTCGCATGTCGCGCCTCACATGTGCGGACTCGTCGCGTCGAGGCCCATGATCAGGCGGCCGACCGTCTCGTAATGGCTGTGCCGCGCCTGCATCTGCTGCGAGACGGCGTGCATGTCGCGGAACCGCCGCTCGAAGGGCCGGTCCTCGAAGATCGCCGTGGAGCCGGCCAGGCGGTAGATTCCGTGCACGATCTCCGCCGCCTCGTTGATCGCCCAGGTCGTCGCGAGGCGGACCCGCGCGCGGTCCGCCGCCGTCAGCGCCCCGGTTTCGACGACGGTCGCCCAGACCTCCTCCAGCGTCCCTTGCTGGTAGGCGCGCGCGGCGCCGAGCCGGGCCTCGACCTCGGCGATCCGGGTGTGGAAGACCGGGCTTTCGCGCATCGATGTGCGGGCCGAGCGCTGCGTCTTGGCGCCCGCCAGTTCGACCAGGTCGTCCGCCGCGCCGCGCGCGATCCCCAGCGCCACGCCGGAGAAGCAGCCGGCGTAGACCAGCGTCGTCGGGAAGACGTAGAGCGGCGCGCCGGAGCGGCATTCCGCCCGCGCCTCCCGGTCGAGGGTCAGCGCGTCCTCGACGAACAGGCCGCGGACGGTGTAGCCCTCGCTCCGCGTGCCGCGCAGGCCCATGACATGCCAGTCGTCGTGGATTTCCGCCGCCGCGCGCGGGAACAGGGCGGTGCGGTCGGCGTGCCGCCCGTCGGGCGCGAGCCGGGGCGCGCCGTCGGCCTCGAACACCTTGCAGTGGCCGCCGAGCCAGGTCGCGTGCCTGCCGCCGCTGGCGAACCGCCAGGTCCCGTCGATCCGGTAGCCGCCGTCGCACGCCGTCGCGCGGCCCATCTGCCCGGCCCCCCAGGCGAGCACGGACCGCGGCGGCCCGAACACGCGGCGCGCCGGCTCCTCGTCGAGGAAGGCCGCCGCCATGGCGCAGCCGGTCCCCTGCCCCAGGCACCAGGCGGCGCTGGCGTCGGCCCGGGCGACGGTCTCGGTCATGCGCGCCAGCGCGGGCGGCGGCGTCTCGCCCCCGCCGAGGAAGCGCGGCAGCGCCATGCGCCACAGCCCGGCCCCATGCATCGCCGCCAGTACGTCGGGCGGAAGCTCGCGCGCCGCCTCGATCCGGTCCGCCGCCGCCGCGACCGCCGGCAGGACCGAGCGCGCCCGCTCGACGCAGGAGGCGGCGAGGCCGGCGCCCGCCCCTCCGGCGCCGGCGGGCGGGCGCGGCGCGGCGGGCGCGAGGCCTTCGGGCGCGGCGGCGGTCACGCCGGTTTCTTCTCGGCCTCGACGACGGCGCCGCCGGCCTCGCGCCAGCCGCGCAGCCCGCCCCTGATATGGGCCGCGCCCTCCAGGCCCATGCGGTTCACGGTCTGCACGGTGAGCGCCGAGCGCCAGTCGGCGGCGCAGTGGAACAGGAAGCGTTTCCGCTCCCCGAACACCGGCTTGTAGTAGGGGCTGTCGGGATCGATCCAGAACTCGATCATGCCGCGCGGGCAGTGGAAGCTGTCGGGGATGTAGCCGTCGCGGCGGCGCTCGCGCACATCGCGGATGTCGATCACCAGCGTGTCCGGGTCGCCCGCCTCGCGGATCGCATCGGCCGGCGCGACCTCCTCGATCTCGGCCCGCGCCGCCTCCACCATCTCCATCACGCCGATCCTGAGTTTGCCCATCGCCGTCGCCTCCCCGCCGCCGGGCCCGCGCCCGTTCGCGCCAGTTTGCCCGAAATTGCCGCGCGCGCCAAAGACCTGTATGAAGCGGCTCCCCGCCGCCCGCCGCCGATCCCAGCGCCCGAGGACGACAGGATGCACGCCGCCCCGCCGCAAGGAGACGGGTCAGAGGCCGCCCCGGCCGACGCCCCGGAGTGGTTCCGCCGCAACATGGCGGCGCCGCGCCGGTCGCGCCGGGTCGTCTCGGACGGCTGTTCGATCCACTACCTGCTGTGGGACGGGCCGCCGGAGCCGGAGGCGGGGCTGCTGCTGGTCCATGGCGGCGGCGGCCACGCCCACTGGTGGAGCTTCCTCGCGCCCTGGTTCGCCGGGCGCTACCGCGTCGCCGCGCCGGACCTTTCCGGCATGGGCGACAGCGGGCGGCGCGCGGAGTACGGGGCCGCGATCCGCGCCGCCGAACTGGGCGCCGTGGTCGAGGACGCCGGCCTCGGCCCCCGGCCCTTCGTCGTCGGCCACAGTTTCGGCGGCCTGGTGGCGACGCGCTTCGCCCGGGAGCGCGGCGGCGGGCCGGACGGGATCGGCGGGCTGGTTATCGCCGATTCCCCGATCCGCTCGCCGGAGGAGCGGGAGCGGCGCGGCCCGCCCCGGCGTTCGGGCACAAAGCGCCACTACCCCGATTTCGCGGCCGGGCTGGCGCGTTTCCGCCTGCTGCCGGAGCAGGAATGCGAGAACGCCTTCCTGGTCGCGCATATCGCGCGCCATTCGCTCGCGCGCGACGGGGAGGGCTGGACCTGGAAGTTCGACCCCGGCGCGATGCACCAGCGCCGCTTCTCCGAACCCTACCACCGCCACCTCGCGGAGGCGTCCTGCCCGACGGCCCTGGTTTACGGCGACGAGAGCGCGCTGGTGACGCCGGAGACCGTCGCCTACATGCGCGCGCTGATGGCGCCGGGATCGCCGGTCGTCGGCATTCCCGAGGCGCGCCACCACCTGTTCCTCGACCAGCCGGTCGCCTTCGCCGCCGCCCTTCGCGCGGTGCTGGACGGCTGGTCGCGCGGCTGAGGCGGCGCGGGCCGGCGGCGCGGAAAGGCGCCCGCCGCGACGCTTTGCCGCGCCCGGGCGATGCGCTACCCTTCGATCCGGGAGCCGGAACGCCGCTCCCCGAGCCGGATCGGAGACACGCCATGCCGGACCATCCCGCCCCGTCCGAGACCGAACCCTTCGGGTCGTTCCGCGAACTGGCGCGCGCCCGCCTTTCCGCCGCCGAGGCCGGCGAGGCCGAGCGTTTCCTCGAAGCCTTCCACGCCCACGCGCCGCCGCGCGACCTGCTGGCGGAGGACCCGGCGGCGCTCTTCGACGCGGCTCTGGCGATCCGCGCGTTCGGACAGGTCCGCGCGCCGGGCGGGCCGAAAATCCGCGTCCGCAACCCGGACAACGGGGCCGCCGGCGGGGCCGAGGTCGAGATCGTCAACGACGACATGCCCTTCCTCTACGACTCGGTGACGGCGGCGCTGGTCCGGCGCGGGCTGGGCGCGAGCCTGGCGCTCCACCCGATCCTGCGCGTGGCGCGCGGGCCGGACGGCGCGGCGGCGCGGCTGCCGGCCGGGGACGGCGACGGGTCGGCCGAGTCCTGGATGCGCCTGCGGCTCCCCCGGCGGCTTTCCGACGACGAGCGGTCCGGGATCGAGGCCGAACTGGGCGACATCCTCGGCGAGGTCCGCGCCGCCGTGGAGGACTGGCGGCCGATGCGGGCGAGGGCGATGGAGGCGGCGGCCACGATCGGCGCGTCCAGCCACGAGGACGCCGAGGAGGCGCGCGCCTTCCTGCTCTGGATGGAGGACGGGCATTTCACCTTCCTCGGCTACCGCGAGTACGACTACGACGACGACGACGCCGGCGGCGCGGGCCGCGGCCTCGGCCTGCTGCGCGACCCGGCGGCGCGCGCGTTTTCCGACGCCGCCGGCCCCGGTCCGGTCGCGGCGGCGGCCGGCGATTCGGCGGATTGCGCGCGCCCGCTGCTGATCACCAAGGCGGACCTGGTCTCGCGCGTGCACCGCCCGGTCGCGCTCGACGCGGCGATCGCGCGGAAATTCGACGACAACGGCCGCGCCACCGGCGAGCGCCATTTCGTCGGCCTGTTCACCTCGGTCGCCTACAACCGGAGTCCGCGGGAAATCCCGCTGCTCCGCCGCAAGGTGGACAACGTGACGCGCCGCGCCGGCTTCCGCCCCGCCAGCCACGACGGCAAGGCGCTGGCGCACATCGTGGAGACATGGCCGCGCGACGAACTGCTGCAGGCGGCCGAGGACGAACTGCTGGAAACCGCGGTCGGCGTCATGCATGTGCACGAGCGCCAGGAGCCGGCGGCGTTCCACCGGCTCGACCCGTTCGAGCGGTTCGCCTCCTGCTTCGTCTTCGTTCCCCGCGACCGTTACGATTCGGCGCTGCGCTCGCGGATCGCCGCGCTGCTGGGCCGGACCTTCGACGGCAAGGTCTCCGCCTTCTACGTCCAGATGTCCGAGTCGCCGCTGGTGCGCCTGCAGGTCACGGTCGAGACGGCGCGCGGCCGGGTCCCGAAGGCGGACCGCGACGCGCTGGAGCGGGAGCTGGTCGAACTCTGCCGGTCCTGGACCGAACGGCTGCGCGAGGCGGCGCGGGACGCGCTCGGCGAGGAGGCGGGCGAACGGTCGTTCCGGCGCTACGGCGACGGCTTCCCCCTCGCCTACCGCGAGGCGCACGACGCGCGCGCGGCCCTCGGCGACCTCGGCGCGGTGGAGGAGGCGGACGGGTCCGGCGGTCCGGCGACGCGGCTGTCGCGGCCGTCCGGCGCGGAGGGCGGCGCGCTCAGGCTCAAGTTCTTCCGGCCGGGCGCGCCCGCCCCGCTTTCCGACATCATGCCGATGCTGGAGAACATGGGCGCCCGCGTGCTGACCGAAACGCCGCACGAGGTGAGCAACCGCGAGAGCGCCGGCTCGATCTGGCTGCACGACTTCAGGATCGAGCCGCGCGATGTCGACGGCGCGTCGCTCGACCTCGACCGGATCGACCGGCCCTTCCGGGAGACGCTGGCCGCCGTGTGGGACGGCCGGATGGAGAACGACGGCTTCAACCGGCTGGTGCTGGCGGCGGGCCTCGACTGGCGCGAGGTGTCGGTCGTGCGCGCCTACGCCAGGTTCCTGCGCCAGGCGGGCTTCACCTTCTCCCAGAGCTACATGGAGGAGACGCTGGCCGGCAATCCCGGCCTCGCCCGGCTGCTGGCCGACCTGTTCCTGCGCCGCTTCGACCCCGACCTCGACGCAGGCCGCGAGGCGGATTGCGCCGCGCTGGCGGCGCGGATCGAGGAGGGGCTGGACGAGGTGGCGAACCTGGACGAGGACCGCATCCTGCGCCGCTTCCTCAACCTGGTCCAGAGCACGCTCCGCACCAACTTCTTCCAGCGCGCGGCGGACGGCGGGCCGAAACCCTCCATCTCCTTCAAGCTCGACAGCCAGGCGGTGGAGGACCTGCCGGCGCCCCGGCCGCTGGTCGAGGTCTGGGTCTGCTCGCCGCGTGTCGAGGCGGTCCACCTGCGCGGCGGAAGGGTGGCGCGGGGCGGCATCCGCTGGTCCGACCGGCGCGAGGATTTCCGCACCGAGATCCTCGGCCTGATGAAGGCGCAGATGACCAAGAACTCGGTCATCGTCCCCGTCGGCTCCAAGGGCGGGTTCGTCGCCAAGCGGCCCCCGGCCGAGGGCGGGCGCGAGGCGTTCCAGGCCGAGGGCGTCGAATGCTACATGGCGATGATGCGCGGCCTGCTCGACATCACCGACAACATCGTCGGGGACGGCACGGTCCCGCCCGAACGGGTGGTCCGCCACGACGCCGACGACCCCTACCTGGTCGTCGCCGCCGACAAGGGCACCGCGACCTTCTCCGACATCGCCAACGGCGTGGCGCGCGACTATGGCTTCTGGCTCGACGACGCCTTCGCGTCGGGCGGCTCGGCCGGCTACGACCACAAGAAGATGGGGATCACGGCGCGCGGGGCCTGGGAATCCGTCAAGCGCCATTTCCGCGAGATCGGCAAGGACATCCAGAACGAGGACTTCACCGTCGTCGGCTGCGGCGACATGAGCGGCGACGTGTTCGGCAACGGGATGCTGCTGTCGCGCCACATCCGGCTGCGCGGCGCGTTCAACCACCTGCATGTCTTCGTCGACCCCGACCCGGACCCCACCGCCGGCTGGGCCGAGCGCAAGCGGCTGTTCGAACTGCCGCGCTCCTCCTGGGCCGACTACGACCCGGGCCTGATCTCGAAGGGCGGCGGCGTGTTCGAGCGGAGCGCCAAGTCGATCGCGCTCACGCCGGAAATCCGGGCCGCCTTCGCCATCGAGGCCGAGACCGCCACGCCGACGGAGCTGATCCGCGCGATGCTGCTCGCCGAGACCGACCTGCTGTGGTTCGGCGGCATCGGCGCCTATGTGAAAAGCTCGACGGAATCCCACGCCGACGTGGGCGACCGGGCGACCGACGCGCTGCGCGTGGACGGCCGCGACCTGCGGGCCCGGGTGATCGGCGAGGGCGCCAATCTCGGCGTCACGCAGCGCGGGCGGATCGAGTACGCGCGCGCCGGCGGGCGGATCAACACCGACGCGATCGACAACTCCGCCGGCGTCGCCTCCTCCGACCGCGAGGTCAACATCAAGATCCTGCTGGGCGACGCGGTGGCCGGCGGCGACCTGCCGGCCAGCGAGCGCGACGGCCTGCTGGCGGAGATGACGGACGCGGTCGCCGAACTGGTGCTCAAGGACAATTACGACCAGTCCCAGGCGCTCACCATGGCGCAGGCGCGCGGCGCGGGCGTGCTCGACGCCCAGGGCCGGCTGATGCGCCAGCTGGAGCGCGGCCACCTCGCCCTCGACCGGGCGATCGAGTTCCTGCCCGACGACGAGGAGATCGAGGCGCGGCGCGAGGCGGGCGGCGCGCTCACCCGGCCGGAGATCGCGGTGCTGCTCTCCTACGCCAAGATGGAGCTGTACGACGAGTTGCTCGCCTCCGACCTGCCGGACGACCCGGCGATGACGGACGACCTCGAACGCTATTTCCCGGCCGTGCTCGGAGAGCGGTTCGCCGGGCGCGTCGCCGGCCACCGGCTGCGCCGCGAGATCGTCGCCACCTACATCGCCAACAGCATGATCAACCGCGTCGGCGCCGTCTTCGTCAACGCGGTGAAGGAGCAGACCGGCGACAGCGCGCCGGACATCGCCCGCGCCTATATCGCGGCCCGCGACGTGTTCGGCATCCGCGCCCTGTGGGGCCGGGTCGAGGCGCTCGACAACGCCGTGCCGGCCCGCGCGCAGACCGCGATGCTGCACGAACTCCGCCGGCTCGCCGAGCGGGGCGCGGTCTGGATGCTGCGCCACGAGCGCCGCCCGCTCGACCTCGCGCGGGTCGGGGACGCCTACGCGGGCGGGATCGCGGCGCTGCGCGACTGCCTCGACGAGACGATGAGCGCGTTCGAGCGGCGCAAGGTGGACCGCGAGGCGGCGCGCCACGTGGCCGACGGCGTGCCGGAGGACCTGGCGCGCGCCGTCGCCGGGGCGGCCCTGCTCGCCCCGGGCTGCGAGGTCGCCCGCCTCTCGACCCGTACCGGCGAGCCGGCCCGGCGCGTCGCGGAGACCTGGTTCGCCGCCGGCTCCCGCTTCGCCCTCGACTGGCTGCGCGAGCGGGCCGCCGCGCTTCCGGCCGAGACGCACTGGCGCAAGATGGCGGTTTCCGCCGTCATCGAGGACCTGTACACTCACCAGACGACGCTGGCGCGGAACGTGCTGGAGACCGCCGGCGGGTGCGCGTCCGATCCCGAAGTTTCCATCGCGGCCTGGCTCGACGGCCGGGGCGACGAGGCGGGACGGGCGGACCGGCTGGTGGAGGACCTGCGGGCGGCCGACGGGATCGACCTCGCGATGCTGGCCGTGGCGAACGGCCGGTTCCGCGCGTTGCTGGGGGAAGGGGCGGCATGAACGGACGCGAACCGGGCGCGGCGGGAACGGACCGCCGCGCCGTTTTTTCCTGGTGCCTGTTCGACTGGGCCAACTCGCCGTTCTCCACGATAATCGTCACCTTCGTGTTCTCCGCCTATTTCGCCCAGGGGATCGTCGGCGACGAGATCGAGGGCGCGTTCCTGTGGAGCCAGACGATGGCGGCCGCGGGCTTCGCGGTGGCGATCCTGAGCCCGATCCTCGGCGCGATCGCGGACCGCGGCGGCCGGCGCAAGCCCTGGATCGCCCTGCTTTCGGTGGGCTGCGTCGCGGCGACGGCGCTGTTGTGGTTCGCGGAGCCGGACCGCTCGGCGATTCCGCTGGCGCTCGTCCTGGTGGCGGTGGCGGTCCTGTGTTTCGAGATCGCGACGGTCTTCTACAACGCCAGCCTGCCCAACGTGGCGGCGCCGGAGCGGATGGGCCGGACCGGCGGCTGGGGCTGGGGCGCGGGATACGTGGGCGCGATCGCGTGCCTCGTGCTCTGCCTGTTCGGCCTGGTCCAGGCCGAGACGCCGCCCTTCGGCCTCGACAAGTCGCAGGCCGAGCATGTGCGCGCGACGGCGATCGTGGTGGCGCTGTGGTGGATCGTCTTCGGCTGGCCCTACCTCGCCTGGGTGCCCGACGGCGCGCGTTCGGGAGTCGCGGCGGGGGAGGCGGTCCGCTCCGGCCTGCTCGCGCTGTGGAAGACGCTGCGGAGCCTGCGCGACTACAAGAACATCGCGATCTTCCTGCTGGCGCGGATGATCTACGCCGACGGCCTGGCGACGCTGTTCCAGATCGGCGGCCTCTACGCCGCCGGGACGCTGGGCATGGGCTTCGCCGAGATCATCCAGTTCGGCATCGCCATGAACGTGACGGCGGGGATCGGCGCCTTCGCGCTCGGCTGGCTGGACGACCGGGTCGGCTCGCGGCGGACCATCGAGGTCTCGCTGGTGGGCCTCTCGGTGTTCGCCGCCGCCGTGCTCATGGTGGACAGCGTGCTGTGGTTCTGGGTGTTCGGGCTGGCGCTGTGCGTGTTCGTCGGCCCGGTGCAGTCGGCCAGCCGCACGCTGATGGCGCGGCTGGCGCCGGCGCACATGCGCGCGGAGATGTTCGGCCTCTACGCCTTCTCCGGCAAGTCCACCAGCTTCGTCGGCCCGCTGCTGTTCGGCTGGGTCACGCTGTGGTTCGACAGCCAGCGCGCCGGCATGGCGACGATCCTGATCTTCTGGCTGGTCGGCCTGGTCCTGCTGCGCATGGTGCGCGAACCCGCCCGCTCCGGCGAGGGCTGACGGCGGGCGGGCGGCGCGCGGCTCAGGCCGCCGCGATCTCCGCGCGGACCCGCTGGCGGAAGACGTCGATCGGCACGGCGGCGCCGTCGCGCTCGACATGCCAGAAGGTCCAGCCGTTGCAGGCCGGCGCGCCCTGCACCGCCGCGCCGACGGCGTGGATCGATCCCCGCGCCTCGGCCGAGATCAGGCTGCCGTCCGCCCGCACCCGCGCGCGCCAGCGCCCGCGCGCGTCGCGCAGCACATCGCCCGGCTTCAGCAGGCCGCGTTCGAGCAGGCTGCCGAAGGGGACGCGCGGCGCGGCGCGGCGGTCCTCCACCTCCAGCAGTTCGGGATCGGCGACCGGCTCGACACCGGCGACGCGGGCGCGCGCCAGCGCGGCGTAGCCGGGGTCGCGCTCGATCCCGATCCAGCGCCGGCCGTACCGTTTCGCCACCGCCGCCGTGGTGCCGGAGCCGAGGAACGGGTCGAGCACCAGGTCCCCAGGCCGCGAGGCGGCGAGCACGACGCGGGCCAGCAAGGCCTCCGGCTTTTGCGTTGGGTGCGCCTTGCGCCCGTCCGCCCTCAGCCGCTCCGCCCCGCCGCAGACCGGCAGCAGCCAGTCGCTGCGCATCTGCAGCCCCTCGTTGAGCGATTTCATGGCGGCGTGGTTGAAGGTGTGGCTTCCGGCGCCGCGGTCGCGGGCGCACCAGATCAGCGTTTCGTGCGCGTTGGCGAAGCGGCGGCCGCGGAAGTTCGGCATCGGGTTGGTCTTGCGCCAGACCACGTCGTTCAGGATCCAGAAGCCGAGGTCCTGCAGGATCGCGCCGACCCGGAAGATGTTGTGGTAGGAGCCGATCGCCCACAGCGTTCCGCGCGGCTTCAGCACGCGCCGGCAGGCCGAGAGCCAGTCGCGGGTGAAGGCGTCGTAGGCCGCGAAGCTCTCGAAACGGTCCCACTCGTCGTCCACGCCGGCGACGCGCGTGTTGTTCGGGCGCAGCAGGTCGCCGCCGAGCTGCAGGTTGTAGGGCGGGTCGGCGAAGACCAGGTCGACGGACGCCTCCGGCAGCGCCGCCATCGCCTCCACGCAGTCCCCGACGATAACGCGGCCGTCGCCGCGCGCGCCTTCTCCCATGCCCCGCCTCCCCGGTTTCGCCGCCCGGTCGCCCCGGCGGGGCTGGATACTGCCGCGAGGCGGCGGTTCCGGTCAACCCCTGTGGAGGGATTTCGATAATGGAGTCAAAGGGTTACCGTGTTATACACAACATGCGGTGGACACATCCCGCCGGATGCTCCCGATGTTGTGTCACCGCCCGCCGCCCTCGGCGCCGAGCAGGCGGCGGACCGGCGCGAAGGAGCGGCGGTGTTCGGGCGCCGGCCCGAGGCGGCGCAGCGCCGCCAGGTGTTCGGCCGTCCCGTAGCCGGCGTTGCGCTCCCAGCCGTAGCCGGGCCGAAGGCGCGCGCGTTCGGCCATATGCGCGTCGCGCGCCGTCTTGGCGAGGATGGACGCGGCGGCGATGGAGAGCGAGCGCGCGTCGCCCCGCACGACCGCGGCCGCCGGGCAGGGAAGCTCCGGCAAGCGGTTCCCGTCCACCAGCGCGAAATCCGGCGGGCCGCCGAGCCGTTCCGACAGCGCGGCGACGGCGCGGCGCATCGCCAGCAGGGTCGCCCTCAGGATGTCGAGCCGGTCGATCTCCTCCGGCGACGCCCAGCCCAGCCCGAACGCCGCCGCGCCGCGCAACCCGGCGGCCAGTTCGCGCCGCCGCGCCGCCGGGAGGCGCTTGGAGTCGTCGATCCGCGCGAGAAACTCCGGCCCCGCCCGCGCCCGGTCCAGCACGACGGCGGCGGCCGCCACCGGCCCGGCCAGCGGCCCACGCCCGGCCTCGTCCACCCCCGCGATCCGCGCGCCCGCCGGCAGGCCGAGACCGTCCTCGATGGCGAAATCGGGCATGTGGCGGCGGGGCGCCGGCTCTGGCTAGCCGACGGCGAAGGAAAGGCGCATCGCCAATGCGAGGATCACGACCGCAAGCGCCGAATTCACGCCAACGGCCCATTTGAGAACCTCGATATCCGCCTTCATGTCGGCGATGTCGCGCCCTCGGTCGGCCACCGCCGCCGTGGCGGCGCGGTCGGCCACCGCCGACGCGGCGGCCCGGGCCTTGCCCTCGTCGGCGCCGGCCGAAATCAGGGCCTCGTAAAATTCGGCGATTACGACTGTCATCGCGGCGTTCCCTCGAAGCGATTCGACACTACCACTCGCCGGCCCGGCCCGGCAATCCGGCGCGGCGGGCGCGGTCACAGCAGCGACAGCTGGTCCCCCCTCGCCGGCGGCGGGCGGAAGCGGGAGCGGTCGAGGCCGGCGCCCCTCTCCTCCCGGTCCAGGCCCAGGCGGCGCCTGGCCAGCGCGAAACGCCGGGCGACCAGTTCGGCCCAGGGGCCGGTCCCGCGCATCCGCTCCCCCCACCGGGCGCGGTAGAGCCGGCCGCCGCGGGTCTGGCGCACCAGGGAGATCACGCGCTCGGCCCGGTCGGGGTAGTGCTCGTCCAGCCATTCCCGGAACAGGCCGGCGATCTCCAGCGGCAGGCGCAGCATGACATAGCCGGCGCCGCGCGCGCCCGCCTCCGCGACCGCCTCCAGGATCGCCTCGATCTCGCTGTCGTTGATCGCCGGGATAATCGGCGCGACCAGCACCCGCGCCGGAACCCCGGCCTCGGCGAGCGCGCGGACCGTCTCCAGCCGCCGCGCCGGCGCCGGCGCGCGCGGCTCCAGCCGCCGCGAAAGCTCCGGGTCGAGCGTGGTCACGCTGACCGCGACGGCGGCCAGCCCGCGCCGCGCCATCGGGACCAGGATGTCGAGGTCGCGCGCCACCAGCGCCGATTTGGTGACGATCCCCACCGGATGCTCGAAACGGTCCAGCACCTCCAGCACCGAGCGCGTGACCCGCAGCCGGCGCTCCACCGGCTGGTAGGGGTCCGTGTTGGTTCCGAGCGCGATCGGCGCGGGCCGGTAGCCGGGCGCGCGCAGCTCCTTCTCCAGCAGCGCCGCCGCGTCCGGCTTGGCGAACAGCCGCGTCTCGAAATCCAGCCCCGGCGAGAGGCCGAGGAAGGCGTGGGTCGGCCGCGCGAAGCAATAGACGCAGCCGTGCTCGCAGCCCCGGTAGGGGTTGATCGAGCGGTCGAAGGACAGGTCCGGCGACTCGTTGCGCGCGATGACGGTGCGGCTCGAATCCGCCGTCACCGTGGTGCGGAGCGGCGGCCGGTCCTCGCCCGCGCCGTCGCCGCCGGGCCAGCCGTCGAGCGTCTCGATCCGCTCCTCCGTCTCGAACCGGCCGGTCGCGTTGGAGACCGCGCCGCGCCCCTTGCGCGCCCGCGCCGCCCGCGTCTCCAGCCCGTGCCGGTCCGTGGCCATGCGGCGAGGGTAGCGCCGCGAAAGGAACTTATCAAGAACGAAAACGCGCCGCTCCGACGATTCGCGGGCGGGCGGCGCGAACTACCGCTCGATGACGCCGCAGGCGATGCGCGGGCCGGCGGCCCCGGCCGGGTCCGTCTTGTAGTCGTCGGGGCCGGCGTGGATCACGATGGCCGCGCCGTCCGCGTCGAACAGCGCGTCGTCGAGCCTCAGCATCGTGTTGAGGACCTCGATCTCCAGCGCGCCGGAGGCGCCGACATGGATGTTCGGCATGTCGCCGGCGTGCATCCCCTCGGGGTTGTCCATGCCGTGCTGGGCGCCCGTCGGGTTGTAGTGGCCGCCCGCCGACTTGAAGGGCGGCTCGCACGCGCCGATCGTGTGGACATGGAAGGCGTGGGCGCCCGGCGGCAGGCCGTCCAGCCTGGCGTGCAGCAGCACGCCCTGGAAGGTTTCGCGCAGCGCGACCTCGCCGACGGCGTTCCCGTTCGCGTCCATCATCGCCGCGCGCGCCCGCATTTCCGCGCTCGCCGCTTGCGGCGCGGCCATGGCCAGCGCCAGACAGGCCAGACCGGCCATCGAGACCGTCGATTTCATTTCCGTGTCTCCCCTGTTCGACGAACCGCGCCGGGGCCGGTTCCGGACCGCCGGCGCCTCCGCAGTATGGGGGCGGCGCTCCCGGCCGACAACCGCGCCGCGCCCTACAGGGCGGGAACGACCTTCTCCGCGAACCGCTCCAGCGCGCGGGTTTGCGCCGCCGCGTCGGCGCCGCGGTAGCGGACGACGACGGATTCGAACCCGGCGTCGAGGATCGCCCTCAGGTCGTCGGCGATTTGCGCCTCCGAGCCGCTGCCCATCTCCCGCTCCCCGCGCGGGCCGGGCTTGGGATCGCCGGGGTCGAGGAAGATCTTGTACACGAGGTCGAGTTCGTCCAGGCGCCGGCCCCGCGCCCGGCACGCGCCGTCCAGCGCGGCCAGGCGCTCGCGCAGCCGCTCCGGGCCGAGGGAGACGGCGAGCCAGCCGTCGTTGCGCGCCGCCCGGCGCAGCGCGGCGTCCGACACGCCGCCGACCAGCACCGGCGGGTGCGGGCGCTGGACCGATCCGGGAACCGAATGGACCGGGTCGAACCGGCAGGTCTCGCCCTCGTAGCCCACCTCGCCGCCGGCGCAGAGCGCCTTGAAGACCTCGATGCACTCGTCCGTCGCCTTGCCGCGGCGGGCGAAATCGGCGCCGAGCGCCTCGAACTCCTCGCGCAGCCAGCCGACGCCCACGCCGAGGACGACGCGCCCGGCCGAGAAACGGTCGATCGCGACCAGCATCCGGGCCAGCAGCAGCGGGTTGCGGTAGGGCGCGATCAGCACCGCCGTCCCGATGCGGACCCGCCGCGTCGCGCCCGCCAGCACGCCCATCGTCGCCACCGGCTCCAGCAGCGGGTCGGAGACCGGGGCGGGGAAATCGCCCGTCGCGCTGAACGGGTAGCGCGACGCGAACCGCGCCGGGAAGGCCACATGGTCGGCGAGCCAGACGGAGGCGAAGCCGGCGTCTTCCGCGAACCGCGCCAGCGACAGCACCGTTTCGGCCTCGGCCAGCGGGCCGTAAACGCCGACATCGAGGCCGAATTGTTCGATCCGCGCCATCGCCGCGCCCCCCTCAGCCGCCGCCGGGCGCGTATTTGCCCGCCAGTTGCGGCGTCGGCGTGTTATGCCCCTGCTCCTGGCGGTCGAGGCGGGTCTCGCGCGCCCATGTCCGCTTCAGGTCGTCGCGCACGGAGATCGCCAGCCGGCCCAGCCCCTCGATCTCCAGCTCCACCAGGTCGCCGTCCTGGAAGGCACCGAGGCCCCGGTGGTTGGTGCCGGTCGCCACCAGGTCCCCCGGCTCCAGCGGGTGGATCGAACTCAGCCAGGACACGACCTCGGGAAGCTTGTGGGCCATGTCGGAAGTGTCGAAATCCTGCTTCAGGTCGCCGTTGACCCAGAGCCGGACGGACAGGTTCTGCGGATCGGCGATCTCGTCGGCGGTGACGAGGAACGGGCCGATCGGCGCGAAGGTGGCGCGCGACTTGACCTGGAAGAACACGTTGCGGTCCGGCGGCAGGCCGCGCGCCGAGCCGTCGATGAAGTTGAGGTAGCCGAACACATGGTCCATCGCGTCGGCCTCGGACACATTGTCGGCCCGCTTGCCGATGACGAGCGCAAGCTCCGCCTCGCCCTCGAAGATGGTGGCCGGCACGTCGGGCAGCACCATCGTGTCGCCATGGCCGATAATGGCGGTGGCGGCCTTGTGGAAGGCGTTGCGCGGCGGCTTCTCGGCCAGCGTGCCGTTCTCCATGTAGTTGACGGCCATGCAGTCGATCCCGCCCGGCCTGGGCAGCGGCGGGCGCGGGCGGACATCGGCGAGCGGGACGGCGGTCCCGGCCCCGGCCGCCGCCTCCAGCCGCGCGCGATAGTCGTCGAACCGCGCGACCAGGCCGCTCATCAGGTCGCCGGGGCCGGTATGGGGGATGTCCGCGACGACGGCGGAGACATCCACGACGCCGTCGCCGACGACGACGCCGAGCCGGAAATCGTCGAAAAAGGCCAGTTTCATCCGTTTCCTCCCTCGCCCGGCGGGCCGCGCCGGCCGTTCGCGTCAACCGTCCAGCAGGTAGGGGACCCCCGCCGCCCCGGCGATCCCGCGCACGATCCGGCGGAGATTTTCGTTCACCGGAACCCCGTTGGCCAGCCGGTCGGCCCGGGCGGCGCGCTCCGGCTCGCCGGGGACCAGCACCGGCAGCGCCGGATCGGCCGGGACGACCGCCTTCAGCGTCTCCACCACCGTTTCCGCGTCGCGCGCGTAGTCCGCCGCCGGGCGGAAGGCCTCCGGGTCGATCGCCTGGAAGTAGTGGCCGATCCGGTCCGGGTCCGCCGGCCCTTGCGTCCGCACGCGCTCCGGCGAGAAGGAGGCGCCCGGCATCGTCCCGCCGAGGAGGTGCGAGAACAGCGCCAGGCCGTAGCCCTTGTGCCCGCCCAGCGTCTCCCCGGCCCCGCCGATGGGGTTGAGGCCGCCCCCCTCGCGGCGCGCGAAGATTTCCAAAGCCTCGCCGGGGTCCGTGACCGGGCGGCCGTCGCCGTCGCTCACCCAGCCCTCCGGCAGGTCGAGGCCGCGCAGCTGGCGCACCCGCACCTTGTTGACCGCCGCCACGGTGGTGGCGAAGTCGAGCGTCAGCGGCGGGTATTTCCCCGCCGGGGCCGACAGCGCGAAGGGGTTGGTGCCGAGCACGGGTTGCGTCCCCCGTGTCGGCGTCATCGAAATCCCGCGCGTCGAGGTGGTGACGATCCCGACCAGCCCGGCCTCGGCCGCCATCTCGGCGTAGTGCCCGGCCGCGCCGAAATGGTGCGAGTTCACGACGCAGACGATGGCGACGCCATGGTCGCGGGCCTTGCCGATCGCCATGTCCATCGCCCGGACCGAGACCGGGTGGCCGAGGCCGCGATCCGCGTCCAGCAGCGCCGTCGCCGGGCGGTCGCGCAGCACGCGCGTTTCGGCCCGGACATTGAGCGCGCCGCGCCGGAAGGTCTCGTCGTACTGGCGCAGCGTGTTGATCCCGTGGGAATCGACGCCGCGCAGGTCGGTCTCGACCATGACATGGGCGGCGGTCGCGACGTTGTCCGCCGGCATCCCCCAGGCGGCCAGCACCGACAGGATCTGCGCCCGCAGCGTTTCGGCCGGGACGCGCGGCGCGTCGAAGGGGGCGGGCGCGCTCACGGCAGCGCCTCGCCCCGGTCGTAGCGCCGCCACGCGCTCATCTGCACCGCCGACGCCAGGCAGTGCACGACGACCGGGCGCCCGCGCACGGCGAAGGCGGCGGCGATCGTCTCCTCGACCTCCTCCTCGCGGCGGATCGTGAAGCCCTCGGCCCCGAAGCTGCGGCCCCAGGCGGCGAAATCCGGGTTGGTGAGCCGCGTGGCCTCCATCGCCGCCCGTTCGGGATAGCGCGTCCAGGAATGCATGGCGATGGTCCCGTACATCCCGTTGTCGGAGATAACGACGACCGGGTTTACCCCGTATTGCCGCGCGGTGGCGATCTCGTTCCCCATCATCAGCGCGCCGCCGTCGCCGAGGAAGCAGACGATTTGCGTCCCCGGCCGCCGCAGGCCCGCCGCCACCGCCATCGGCATCCCGGACCCCATGGCCCCGACGACCGAGGCGAGGAAGACCTGGCTCTGGCGGAAGCCGATGTAGCGGTGCACGAAACTGCCGAAATTGCCGGCGTCGGTCGTCACCGTCGCGTCGTCGTCGAGACGGTTCGCGACGGCGCAGACGACGGCCGCGAAGTTCAGGCCGTCGGGCGCCGGGTCCCAGACCGGGCGCAGCAGGCCGCGATGGATCGCGTGCAGCCCCTCGACCCAGCCCCGGCGGCGTTCCGCGCCCGCCGGCGCGCCCCGCGCCAGCAGCGCGCGCAGCGTCTCGCGCGGACTGGCCGGGATGCCGAGATCGGGCCGCCACACCCGCCCCACCTCGTCCGGGTCCGGCCAGACATGGACCAGCGGCAGCTGCGGCGCCGGCGCCTCCGGGAAGGTGTAGGACTGGCTCACCGTGTCCGTCAGCCGCTCGCCCAGCGCCACCAGCAGGTCCGCCTTGCGCATCTCCGAGATCAGGGCCGGCGGAACCCGGATGCCCATGTAGCCCCCGTGGTTGGGGTGGCGCGCGTCGAACAGTTGCGGGCGGCGGTGCGTCGGGCAGACCGGAACGACCCACTCCTCGGCGAAGCGGCGCAGCTCGGCGAAGGTTTCGGGCGCGCGCACCGCGTCCGCCATCGCCGCCCCGCCGGCGAGCACAAGCGGCCGCTCGGCGGCGGCGAGCATCCCGGCGAGTCTCTCCACGTCGTCCGCGCGCGGCGCGGCGGCGACGCGCGGGCGCGGCGGATCGACCGGGGCGGCGGTCTCCTCGTCGAAAATATCCTCCGGCAGGACCGCCGCCACCGGGCCGGGCGTCCCGCTCTCGGCGATGTGGAAGGCGCGGGCCAGCGCCTCCGACGCCATCTCCGGCTCGTTGACCTCGATGACCGCCTTCGCGATGTCGGCGAGCAGGAGCGAATAGTTCTGCTCTTGCAGGGCGCGCCGGCCGAAATCGCGCCGCTCGACCTGGCCGACCAGGAAGACCAGCGGCGTCGCGTCGTGCCAGGCCGAATGCAGCGCGACCAGCCCGTTGGCGAGGCCCGGCCCGCGGCTCACCAGCGCGACGCCGGCCCGGTCGCGGAGCCGGCCGTCGGCGGCGGCCATGAAGCCCGCGCCGGCCTCGTGCCGGCATACGACGACCTGCACGCCGTTGCGCGCGGCCAGGATGCTGGAAAGGCCGACATAGCTCTCGCCCGGCACGCAGAACACGCGGTCCACGCCATGGGCTTCCAGGCTGTCCGCGAGCAGGCGGGCGACGGTCCGTGTCATGGCGGCGGCTTCCGGGCGGTATGGAAGGGACCGGCGCGCGGGGCGCGGCGCGCGCGACAATGCGCCATTGCGCCCCGGCCCGCAACGGCGTAGTCCGGGATCGTGGGGGAGCGGTTCGGGCCGGCGGCGAAGCCGGAGGGAAGACGCATGGCGCGGCGGGTCGAAATCGGCGAGGCGAAAACGCGGCTGTCCGCCCTGCTGGCGGAGGTGGAGGCCGGCGAGGACTTCACGATCTGCCGGGGAGAGACCTCCGTCGCCCGCCTCACGCGGCCCGAGGACGACCGGCGCCATGCCGAACTGGGCGCGACCCTCCGCCGCGAGCGGGCCAGACAGCGGGCCGTGGCGACGGACGAACTCCTGGCTTGGCGCCACGAGGGCCACGCGCGCCGATGGCCTTCCTCCTCGACGCCTCGATCGCCGCCACGTTGTTACGACAAGCTACCAAAAACATCGTTTTATTGCAACAACGCGCGGCCGGATGTGCCCATGTGACGGCGGGGGTACAAGTGAGCGAGCCGGTAGGCGTTTGCAAAACCATATTCATGTGCTTGGCTCGGCAAATGTTCAACATGAACAAGACCAAGAGCCGCGAGAAAACTGATCGCACTTCTGATACGATTACGGTGTATGCCGGTGTAATTTTCGATAGTGACGTAGGTCATGCGAGCCATATTCGTTTCGTTATCCCTGCGCGCCACGAAAGCGAAATAGGCTTTCAGCGCATCGAGTTCCGTGATCCGGCGCAGATGAAAATCCTGAAATGCCGTTATGGTTTCATTTCCGTACAGAAACCGAGCCGGCAGCATACCCCACGATCTACCGGGATTGTAGTCCACCAACTGATAGGTACTACGCTCTTCCGGAATACGCGCCACGACTCCGAATTTAACCAAAACACCGAGGCCGTGCGAGATTTTTGTGCGGCTGAGGCCTGTCGCTGTCGCGAGATCATCGTAAGTAAGCCGCGTTCGACCTGTGGGGTCTTCAGCGCGATGGGCCAGCGCCATCAGCACCATGAGGCCCGCGATTCCGGCGGAGCCTTCGGCCTGTTTCCAGCGAAAAGCTGTCAGACCACGCCGCTCGATCCACGCGGTCGGAAGCTTGACCCAGGGTTTGAGCATCATCGGTCACCGCCCCGACCACGGCTGGCCGCATGAACAACGAAGATTGCGAAGGCCGCCAACCCAATCGCCGCCAGACCGACGATCAGTGCGAGCACCGGCGGCGACGCGGCCAGCAGCGAAAGTAGCGCCGCAGTTAGCGATTCCATGATTTCCTCCTAAGAGGTTGTCGAAACGGGCCTTTTTTGCGGCAGATCGCGCCATATGTCTAGACACATTCGCATCCGTGTCCAGGGCCAATAACGGAAAAACTCCATTTATATCATTAGTTTACAGAGCCGATTCATCGGCCACCAAACAACCTATCTCAGTCCATGGAAATATGGTTCATGGACTATCCGTGGAAACATGCTGCCCAACTAAGCTCAAGCCTCGGCCGGTCCGCGCGACGGCGTCGTGGCCCGGCAACAGTGGGGCCTTAGCCCTACTCGGCGGCTACCGGCGTGGCGGCGGCGAGGTCGGCCTGGTCCTTTACGTTGTAGTTCTCGTCGTACCACCAGGACACATAGTCCGAATAGGTAATCGGCGGGTATTTCGGCGGGTTGCCCGGCCCCCGGCAGGTCGGCAGGCATTCGATCACCGTGTCGAGATGGGGGCCGAGGAAGTACGGGATCGCGTAGCGCGTCCGGCCGACCGGCGTCACGGCGCGGTGCGGCGTCGATTTGTAACGCTCGTTGGTCCAGCGGTGCATCATGTCGCCGGCGTTGACGACGAAGGAGTCGGGCACATGCGGCACGTCGATCCAGCGGTCCTCGCCGAGGCGGATCTGCAGGCCCGGAACGCCGGATTGCGCGAGGAAGGTCATGAAGTTGGAGTCGGTGTGCGGCGCGATGCCGTACTGCCCCTCCTCCGGCCGCGCCACCGGCGGGTAGCGCGACATGCGGAAGGAGAACTGGCTCTCCGCGAAGGCGGCGTCGAAGGCCTCCGGCGGCAGGTCGAGCGAGACCGCCAGCGCCGGCAGCAGGCGGCGCGCCATCGCGTCCACCGCGCCGGTGTACTCCAGCACGGTCTCGCGGAAGCCGGGCAGGTCCTCCGGCCAGACGTTCGGCCCGGCGAAGCGCCGCCCGGCCGCGGCCAGCGGATCGTCCGGCGCGCGCTCGCGCTTGACGAAAAAGGACTCGTTCATGTCCGGCAGGGCGTCGGCCTCGCTGGCGCGCGAGGTGCGCACATTGTAGCGGCCCATCGCCATGTAGCCGTTGTTGTGCGCGTTCATCATCACGGCGCGCTTGGCCGCCATCGGCTGGCCGTGGAAGCGCCGCGCCTCGGCGAAGGTCCGCGCGACAAGCTCGCGCGGCACGCCGTGGTTGACGACGACGAGGAAGCCGACGCTTTCCAGCGCGCCGCGCAGCCCGTCCGCGACCTTCCGCCGCCCGGCCTCGCCGTCGGCCAGCGGGGCGAGGTCGACGACGGCGACGCCGCCGATGTCCGTGGTTTCGAGCCGTCCGCCCATGCCCCGCCCCCCCTTGCCGCCCGCCGCGCGAACGCGCCAGCCGCGAAATCCGTCGCATTATGCGCGGGGTTGGGCCTTCGCGGAAAGGGGTCGTTCGCGCGGGCCGGAGGAAAGGCGCTTCGCGCTCGCCCCCGCCGCCGGGATCGGCGATGGACAGGGGGCGTTCGGTCCCGTCTAATGCGGGCCGCCGTCGGCGGGGCGCGGGCGGCGGGGGCGAAACGGGAGGAGCGGCCATGGACATCGGCGTTTACATCTTCGACACCGACTACAGCATCCGGGTGGACGAACTGGCCCGCGAACTCGAGGCGCGCGGCTTCGAGTCGCTGTTCGTGCCGGAGCACACGCACATCCCGACAAGCCGCAAATCCCCCTTCCCCGGCGGCGGGCCGCTGCCCAAGGAGTACTCCCACACGCACGACCCCTTCGTTTCGCTGTCCTGGGCGGCGGCCGTGACCGAGAAGCTGAAGGTCGGCACCGGCATCTGCCTGGTCCCGCAGCACGACCCCATCGTCGCCGCCAAGACGATCGCCAGCCTGGACGCGCTGTCGAACGGGCGCTTCGTTTTCGGCATGGGCGGCGGCTGGAATGTCGAGGAGATGGAGGACCACGGCGCCACCTACAAGACCCGCTTCGCCATCCTGCGCGAATACGTGCTCGCCATGAAGGCGCTGTGGACGGAGGACGACGCCGAGTTCCACGGCGAGCACGTCGATTTCGAGAAGGCCTGGTCCTGGCCCAAGCCCGTCCAGTCGCCGCACCCGCCGCTGCTGCTCGGCGGCGAGACCGACTACACGCTGCGCCGGGTGGTCGAGTATTGCGACGGCTGGTTCCCGCGCGGGCGCGGCGGCTTCGACGCGGCGGCGAACATGGACCGGCTGCGGCGCATGGCCGGCGAGGCGGGGCGCGACATGTCCACCCTCCAGGTCAGCGTGTTCGGCGCGCCGGCGGACCCGCAGACGCTGGAGAGCTACGCCCAGGCCGGGATCGACCGCGCCATCCTGCGGCTGCCCTCGGGCGACCGCGACGAGGTGCTGCCCCTGCTCGACGAACGGGCGAAACTGCTCGCCTAGGACCGGAGGCGCGGGCCGGCGCGCGCCGGCCGGCCCGCCGTCTTCGCGCCATCGCGGTTTTCGGGTTCGATGGAGGCCATGCGTCGGTATCGGAACACCAAGATCGTGGCCACGCTCGGCCCCGCGACCCGGGAGCCGGCGCGCATCCGCGAACTGGCGCTGGCCGGGGTGGACGTGTTCCGGCTCAACTTCAGCCACGGCGCGCACGAGGACCACCGCGCGCTGCACCGCGCGATCCGCGACCTGGAGGTCGAGACCGGCCGGCCCTTCGCGATCATGGCGGACCTGCAGGGGCCGAAGCTGCGCGTCGGGACCTTCCGGCGCGGCGCGGTCGAGCTGGAGGCGGGGGCGCGCTTCCGCCTCGACCTGCGCGAGGCCGAGGGCACGGCGCGGCGCGTCCGCCTGCCGCACCGCGAGATTTTCGACGCCGCCGCCCCCGGCGCCGAACTGCTGCTGGACGACGGCAAGATCCGCCTGCGGATCGAGAAGGCGGGCAAGGCGGCGCTGGACACGACGGTGACGGCGGGCGGCCGGCTGTCGGACCGCAAGGGCGTCAGCCTGCCCGGCGCCCGGCTCGCCCTTTCGGCGCTGAGCGACAAGGACCGGACCGACCTCGCCTTCGCGCTGGACCTCGGCGTCGAGTGGGTCGCGCTCTCCTTCGTGCAGCGCCCGGAGGACGTGGCCGAGGCGCGCCGCCTGATCTCCGGGCGCGCCAGCGTGCTGGTCAAGCTGGAGAAGCCGGCGGCGATCGAACACCTGGAAGAGCTGGTCGAGATGACGGACGCGGTGATGGTGGCGCGCGGCGACCTCGGCGTCGAGTTGCCGCCGGAAAAGGTGCCGGGCCTGCAGAAGCGCATCGTCAAGCTCTCCCGCCGGCTCGGCAAGCCGGTGGTGGTGGCGACGCAGATGCTCGATTCGATGGCGCATTCGCCGGCCCCGACGCGGGCCGAGGCGTCCGACGTGGCGACGGCGGTGTACGATTCCGCCGACGCGGTGATGCTGTCGGGCGAGACGGCGACGGGCAGCTACCCGGTCGAGGCGGTGCGGATGATGGACCGGATCGTCCGCGAGGTGGAGGGCGACGCCATCTACCACGCCATCTCCGCCGCCAGCCACGAGCCGCCGGAGCCGACGGTCTCGGACGCGATCACGCTGGCGGCGCGCCAGATCGCGGAGACGACGGGGGCGAAGTGCATCGTCACCTACACGACGTCGGGATCGACGACGCTGCGCGCGGCGCGCGAGCGCCCGCCGGCGCCGATCCTGTGCATCACCTCGAACCCCGGGACGGCGCGGCGCCTGGCGATCGCCTGGGGCGTGCACGGCGTGCGCATCCCGCGCGAGGAGCGGTTCTCGGCCGTGGTGAGCCGCGCGGTGGAAAGCGCCCGCGCCGACGGCTTCGCCGAATCGGGCGACAAGATCGTCATCACCGCCGGCGTCCCGATGGGCACGCCGGGGTCCACCAACGTGCTCAGGATCGAGCGGGTGCCGTGAAGGGGGGGGGGCCATGAGCGAGGACAAAACCGGAAAGGCGCCGGCGAAAGCCGAACCCGCCTTCCCCGAAACCCGGCACGAGGATGCGTGCGGCCGCATCCGGTGGGACGGTAAGCCGAAATCGCTCGCCGAGATGGACGCCGGCGTCCTGGAGGAGGCGAGGCGGCGCTACCCGCGCGAATGACGGCGCCCGATCCGGGAAGGCTCCGCCCGCGCCCCCTCAAGCGTCGCCCCGGCCTTGCGCCGGGGTCCAGAGTCGCCCCTTCGGCGCTTCCGAAGTCGCCTCGCCGCAACCCCGCGCTCCGAAGCCAGAGCTACAACGCGCGGGCGCGGCGCCGCGCCGACAAGGGCGGCGCCGCGCCCCTCCCCTCGGGGCCGGCGCCGGCTGGACCCCGGCGCAAGGCCGGGGTGACGCCGAAGAAGCGGGCCGCGCGGGAGCGATGCGACGAGCGGCGGACGCGAGCGGTTGCCGTGGCGATCAGTTTCGTTTTTCGTATAGCTCTATCTGTTTTGCGAAATAGTGGAAGTTACTAGTCCGACTTTTAGAATGCATTTCCACATCACTTTTCACATCTCGGGCATGTTGCACGAGTTCAGGAACGTTATCTTTCTCATTTTTCAGAATATCCGCGTAATGATCAAGCAACGGTGAAGAAGATGAGGTCGCAGGATAGTCGCCGGAGTGAAATTGTCGATATGCACAAATAATCGATACCTTCAAAATATGCAAAGAACTTCTATTTCGGACATCCATAACAGAAGATTTCCGATTGACGTTTTCACAAATGTGCTCGACAAGCTCTCGATCGGATGCACGCCCCTCGCAAAACGAATAATAAAGTGTCGGCGCCAGAGCGCGCGCGATTATCGCGGCATGATAATCGATATGGTTGAAAACATCGTCGTTTTGAGTTATCGCTCGCACCAAACCGATGTAGTACATCGCTTGTTGTATCTGTCGAAGCGTGAGGTTGCTATTTTCAAAGAAAGCCGTCGTCATTGCATATGCCGTGTAATTTTGGTGAGGAAATTGCATCGAGGCGCCAAGAGCCCGTATGAAATGTCCACGATCCGGCTCCGGCAGCCGGAAGGCGACGTCGAAGAAGCGGCCGAGGTAGCCGCGGGCGTCGAAGCCGGCGCCGTAGAGGGCCTTGACGGAGTGCTCCAGTTCCGCGCGGTTCACCGCCAGCACGAACACGACGCGATCCACCGAGAACAGGTGCTTCGCCACTTCGAGAAGCTCGACCGCGTAGGACGGCCGGCACCTGTCCAGTTCGTCGATCGTCACGACAAGGGGCCTGCCGTCCTCGTAGATCTCCGCCGCCATCTCCTTCAGGGCTTTCGTGAAACCCGCCACCGTCTCCCGCGCGTCCTTGAACGCCTTGAGCCTGTCGCCGGTCTCCGTGGCAACCAGGTTTTCCGCTTGCTCCACGACCGCGCCGACTCCGGTCATCGCGGCGCCGGCCCGAATCAAGGCCATCGGAACACGAGGGAGGATTTTGTTCGCCTGCTTCCTGAACTTTCCGATTGTGTCGCCCGTCGATCCGTCGGCGCGTTCCTCCAGGCCGCTCGCAATGCTCTCCGACAGGGCGAGGAACGGGTCGCCGGAGAAATCCGTTTCCCAGGCGTTGAACGCGACGACCGGGAAGCCCTCGTTGCGGAGGTGTTGCGCCAGCAGTTTCAGGAAGGTGGTCTTGCCGTTGCCCCAGGCGGCGTCCACCGACACGGCGCACGGGCCTTCGACCGAGCGGATCAGGTTCGCGAGACTCTCCGCCGGCGCCTTGCGCCCCAGCAGGTCGTTCGCGAACGGATCGCCCTCCGTCGGTATCCCGATCTCACGCGGCCGCGCGCGGAAACCCATCGCCGTCTCCCTTCCCGTCCCCTATAGCACGGCCGAGGCCCCCCTCACCCCAGCCACGCCTTCAGGCGGCGGCAGGCCTCGCGCATGTCCTCGGTCGCGCCGGCGAAGGAGAAGCGGACGGCGGCGTGGCCGCGCGCGGGGTCGAAATCGAGGCCGGGCGTCGCCGCGACGCCGGTCTCCGCCAGCATCCGGCGGCAGAACTCCGCGCTGTCGTTCGTGTGCCGCGACACATCGGCGTAGATGTAGAACGCGCCGTCCGCCGGCGCCATGTCGCCCAGCCCGGCCGCCGGCAGCCCCTCCAGCAGCGCCTCGCGGTTGCGCGCGTAGCGGCGCACATTGCCCTCCAGCTCCTCGTGGCAGTCGAACGCCGCCATCGCCGCCAGTTGCGAGAGCGTCGGGGCCGAGATGAACAGGTTCTGCGCCAGGCACTCGACCGCGCGAACCATGTCCGGCGGCACCACCGCCCAGCCGAGCCGCCAGCCGGTCATCGAGAAGTATTTCGAGAAACTGTTGACGACCAGCGCTTCGGGGTCCGCCTCCAGCGCCGTCGCCGCCTCGGCGCCGTAGGCGATGCCGTGGTAGATCTCGTCCGAGACCAGCCGCGCGCCGCGCGCCCGGCACCACTCGGCCAGCGCGCGCATCCCGGCGCGGTCCACCATCGTGCCCGTGGGATTGGACGGGCTGGCCATCACCAGGCCGTCGATGCGCCCCGGAACGGCGTCCAGCAGCGCCGGCGTCGGCTGGTGGCGGTGCTCCGGCCCGGCGGGAACGAGCACCGGCTCCACGTCCAGCGCCGCGAGCACGTTGCGGTAGGCCGGATAGCCGGGCGAGACCATCGCCACCCGGTCCCCCGCCTCGAAGGCGGCGAGGAAGGCGAGCAGGAAGGCGGCCGACGACCCCTTGGTCACCGCGATCCGCTCCGGCGGGACCGCGACGCCGTGCCACGCCCGGTAATGGGCCGAGATGCGCTCGCGCAACTCCGGCAGGCCGAAGGCGAGCGTGTAGCCGAGCCGGTCGTCGTCGAGCGCGCGCCTGGCCGCCGCGATGACGCCGCGCGGCGCGCCGGTCGCGGGCTGCCCGACCTCCAGGTGCAGGACGTCGCCGCCGGCGGCCTCGCGCGCGGCCGCCGCCCGCATGACGTCCATGACGATAAAGGGCGGAACCTGGCCGCGCCGGGACACTTTCAACGCCATTTCCCTTCCTTTCCGGGTTCGGCGGGCGGTCCGCCCTTGCGCCGGGGCGCCGCCTCGCCGATATGGATACGCGCGCGCAACGACCGGGAGCCTCGCCGATGCGCCTTCCAGGCCGCCGCCTCGCGGCCGCGCCCGTGCTGGCGCTGGCCCTCGCGCTCGCCCTCGCGCCCGGCGGCGCCGCCGCGAAGGGCCGCGCGCTCATCCGCGACGCCGAGATCGAAACTACCATCCGGGACCTGGCCGCGCCACTGCTGGCCGCCGCCGGCCTGGCGCCCGGGGCGGTGGGCATCCACATCGTCCACGACGACAGCCTGAACGCCTTCGTCGCCGGCGGGCAGAACCTGTTCCTCCACACCGGCCTGCTGGCGCGCACCGAAACGCCGGGGCAGCTCGCGGGCGTGCTGGCGCACGAGATCGGGCATATCGCGGGCGGCCACCTCGCGCGGACCTCGGCGGCGATGCGCGACGCCTCGACCGCGACGATCGTCGGCACGGTGCTGGCCGGGGCGGCGGCCGCGGCGGCCGGGCGGGCCGACGCCGGCGCGGCGATCCTGCACGGCGCGGCCGGCGCCGCGCGCGCCGCCATGCTGGGCTACACGCGGACGCAGGAGGCGGCGGCGGACCAGGCCGCGGTCCGGCTGCTCGACGCGACCGGGCAGTCCGCGCGCGGGCTGGCGGCGTTCCTGCGCGTGCTGGAAGGGCAGGAACTGCTGTCCGTGTCGCGGCGGTCGGCCTACGCGATCACCCATCCGCTGACGCGCGAGCGCATCGCCTTCGTCGAAAGCCACCTCGCTGTCTCGCCGTTCCGCGACGCGACGCCGCCGCCGGACCGCGTGGAGCGGCACGCCCGCATGGCGGCCAAGCTCGCCGGCTTCCTGGAGCCGCCGGCGCGCGTGCTGCGCCGCTATCCGCCGGAGGACGCAAGCGTCGCCGCGCGCTACGCCCGCGCCATCGCCGCCTTCCGCGAGCCGGCGCCGGACCGCGCGCTGGACCTGCTCGACGCGCTGATCGGCGAACGCCCCGGGGACGGGTATTTCCGGGAGTTGCGCGGGCAGATCCTGTTCGAATCGGGACGGCCGGCGGAGGCGCGCGCGGCCTATCTCCGCGCGCTCGACCTGCTGGGGCCGGAGCCGACGGTCGAGGGGGAGCTGGCGCGGGTCGAACTGGCGCTGAACACGGAGGAGTCGAACGCCGCCGCGCGCGGCCGCCTGGAGCGGGTCGTCCGCGCGGGACCGCCTTCGGGGCGGGTCTGGCGCAACCTCGCGATCGCCCAGGGGCGGACCGGCGACACGGCGATGGCGGCGCTGTCGCTCGCCGAGGAGGCGCTGCTGGCCGGCCGCCCGGCGGACGCGGCCCGCCAGGCGGACCGCGCGCGCCGCGCCCTGCCGCCCGGCTCCCCCGCCGCGCGCCGGGCCGCCGACATCGACGGCCTCGCGCGCCGCCGCCTCGCCCGGCGCCGCTGACGCGCGCCGCCCGGGCCGGCCGATACGGCTGGACAGGCGGGCCGGTTCCGGCGCACTGTCCGCGCCGCGCCGCGCCTTCACGGGAGACGAGAAATGAACGCCCTCCGCGCCGGATTCGCCGCCCTCTGCCTCGCGGCCCCGCTCTGCCTTCCGGTCCCGGCGGCCGCGCACGACGGCCCGCTCTCCGAGGCCGACAAGGCGGAGATCGAGGCGCTGGTCCGCGACTGGATCGCGCGCAACCCCGAAGCGGTTCTCGAATCGATCGAGGCGATGCGGGCGCGGGAGGAGGCGGCCGAACGCCTGGCCCAGGCCGCCCGCGCCGCCGAACTGGCCGCCGAACTGGAGCGCGATCCCCGCGACCCGGTGCTCGGCAATCCCGACGGCGACGTGACGCTGGTCGAGTTCTTCGACTACCAGTGCGGCTACTGCAAGCGGATGCTGGAGCCGATGCTGGACGTGGCGCGCCTGGACGGCGGGCTTAGGCTGGTGATGAAGGAGTTCCCGATCCTCGGCCCGGTCTCGACGACGGCGGCGCGGGCGGCGCTGGCGGCGCGCGCCCAGGGCGGGTACGAGGCGATGCATCTCGGCCTGATGCGCGTCCGCGGCCGCCTCACCGAGGAGGCGGTGTTCCAGACCGCGAGCGAGGCCGGCCTCGACGTGGCCCGCCTGATCCGGGACATGGAGGCGCCGGAGGTCGATGCGCATATCGCGCGGGCGCGCGAACTGGCCCAGGCCCTGTCGATAAACGGCACGCCGGCCTTCGTGATCGACGGAGAGGTGGTGCCCGGCGCCGTCGGCGGGGAGCGGCTGGCCGCCCTGGTGGCGCGCGCCCGGGCCGGCGGGTAGCGCGGCGGCGCCGGCTACAGCCGCGCGACCACCGGAAAGGTCTCGCAATCCATCGGCGCGCCCGGCTCCAGCGTCACCTCCGGGAAGGGCGGCGACATCTCGCCGGCGCGCCGGACAAAGCGCGCGTCGTCGCCGGTGTAGCGGGCCGCGAAGGCGCGGCGGCGCGTCGTTTCCGACAGGTTGCCCGGCGCGCCGTGCACCGTCAGGAAGTGGAAGGCGACGCAATCCCCCGGCTCCAGGTCCCAGGACAGCAGGCGCAGCCCGTCGCGTTCGGCGTCGATGTCGGGAACCGGCTCGAAGCCCTCGTCGTCGCGCGCGAAGGTCTCGCCAGGGCGGAACTTGGCCGGCGCGAACCAGCGGCCCCAGCGGTGCGAGCCGGCGACGAACTCGACGCAGGCCGCCCGCGCCACCGGGTCGAGCGGAATCCAGAACGAGCAGGTGTCGCGCCCGTCCACGCAGTAATACGGCTGGTCGTGGTGCCACGGCGTCCGGTCCAGCGTGCCCGGCTCCTTCACCAGCACATGCTCGTGGAACAGGTTGACCTTGGACGACCCCATCAGTTCGCCGGCCAGGAGCGGCGCCGGGGAATCGAACAGGAAGTCCCGGTAATCCGCGATGCGCCGCCAGTTGCAGTAGTCGCCGAAGAACCGCCCCGGCGCGCCGGCGGCGGTGTAGTGGCGCGCGTAAGGGCCGGGCGCGTCCATGTTGCGGGCGACGCCGCGGCGCAGCGCCTCGATCCAGTCGGGCGGGATCGCGCCGCGCAGGACGGCGGCGCCGTCGGCGCGGAACTCCTCGACGGTCCGGGGATCGAGCGGCATGGCGGCGTTCTCCCGTGGCGGCGCGGGACGGGCGGGCGGCGCGCAGGATGCGCCGGCCCGCGCCCGCGCGCAACGCCGAAGTCGGGCGAATCGCGCGCGCCGGGCTACGCGCGGGCCGCGCCCCTCCGGCTCCCCGGCGCCTCCGGCCGCCCCTCCTCCGGCGCCGGCGGGGTCGCCGCCGCGCCGAGGCCGAGGCGGCGGAGTTCGGCCGGCGGGTCGATCTCCTCCGGGATCGCGCAACAGCCGGACCGCGCCAGCGCCCGCCCCGCGCCGGGCCGCGCGGTCGCCACCGCGAAGGGGATCGCCAGCGAAAGCCCGAGCACGACCGGCGCGGCCCAGGGCAGGAAACCGGGCGCCAGCGCCGCCAGCGCGCCGGCGAGGCCGATCCCCGCCAGCGTCTGCGGCCACAGCGCCCCCGCCGCCTCGCGCCAGGAGACGCGGCGCGGGTCGCGCCGCTGCCCGTCCCAGGCGATCCGCCGCCCCAGGAACAGGCCGGCGATCAGCACCGTCTGCGCCAGCGCCGCGACCGGGGCGAGCAGCATGGAGAACGCCGCCTCGACCAGCGCGCCGGCCGCCGCCGCGCGCCCGCCGCCGTAGCGCCGCCGCTCCGCCGGCCGCGACAGCAGGTCCAGCACGCCGAGGATTTTCGGCGCGAAGCCCAGCGCCAGCACGATGGCGAACAGCGCCACGCCGGGGCCGGTGGGCGCGAACCCCCGCGCGTCGTCCACGGCGAACGCGAAATACGCCAGGCCCGTCGCCATGAAGGCGTACCAGACGGGCGCCGAGGCATACATCAGGATCGCCAGCAGCAGCTGCAGCCGCCCCATCGCCAGCACGCCGGGCATCGCCAGCAGCCGGAGGTACTGCATGTTGCCCTGGCACCAGCGCAGGTCGCGCTTCAGGTAGTCCTGCAGCGTCGGCGGGTTGTCCTCGAAACTGCCGCCCTCGACGGGCAGCACGCGCACCTCCCAGCCGGCGCCGCGCATCAGGGCGGCCTCCACCTGGTCGTGGCTCAGGACATCGCCGCCGAGCGGCGGCGCGCCGGGCAGGCGCGGCAGGCGGCAATGGGCGCGGAACGGCGCCAGCCGGACGATCGCGTTGTGCCCCCAATAGGGGCCGTGGTCGCCCTGCCACCAGGCGCTTCCCAGCGTGTAGGCGCGCATCCCGTGCCGCATCCCGAACTGGAACACCCGCGCGAAGGCGGCGGCCGATGGCAGGCCCGTGACCAGCGTCTGGAGGATGCCGAGCCGCGGGTTGGCCTCCATGAGGCGCACGATCCGAAGGATCGCGGCCCCGGTCATCGCGCTGTCGGCGTCGAGCACGACCATGTGGTCGAAGCGGCCGCCCCAGCGGTCGCAGAAATCGGCGATGTTGCCGGCCTTGAGGCCCGTGTTGCGGGCGCGGCGGCGGTAATGGAGGCGGTCCGGGCGCGGATCGGCGGCGCGCCAGCGGGCGAACAGCCGCTCCTCCGCGGCCGCGACGGCGGGCCGGTCGGTGTCGCTCAGCAGGAAGAAGGCGAAGGCGCCGCCATGGCCGGCCGCGTCGAGCGAATCCGCCGCCGCGCGCAGGCGCCCCACCGCGCGCCCGGCGTCCTCGTTGCGCACCGGCATGACGATTGCGACGCGCGACGCGACCGGGGATTCGTCCTCGCCCAGCCCCCGCAGCGGCAGCGCGGCGGCGAGCCAGTCGCGCCGCAAGCGCGGCAGCGCGACGCCGATTACCGCGTTCCAGAACCCGATGCACAGCCACGGCGTGTTGAGCGCGAACAGCGCGACCAGGACGATCTCCAGCGCCGCCAGCCCGCCCTCGGACAGCACGAGCGCGAGCGCGCCGGCAAGCCCGGCCATCGTCGCCAGGACCAGCGCGGCGAAGACCGCGCGCCGCGCCGCCATGCGCGGCCGCGCCGCGCCGCCGGCCGGGTCGCGGGGCCGGGACCGTTTCGCGTTCACCGATGGATGCCCCCCGCCGCCGGCCCGGTCCGCCCCTCCGCCCGCGCGCGCAGTATGGCGCCGCCCGCCGGCGCCGTCACGCGCGGCGGCGCCGAGATTCCATTGGCCATCGCGGCGGGCGGGGCGATACGATCGCGCGGCCGCGGGCGGCGCGGCGGCCGGGGGCGCGGGAGAGCCATGCAAGCGACGGCGCGACCGACGGCGCGAAGGCGCGACCCGCGGCTCGACTTCTTCCGCGGCGTGGCGATGCTGATCATCTTCGTCGCCCACGTGCCCGCCAACCTCTGGGGGCAGTACATCCCGGCCCGGTTCGGCTGGTCGGACGCGGCGGAGATGTTCGTCTTCTGCTCCGGCTACGCCGCCGCGATCGCCTTCGGCGGCGCCTTCCTGCGCGCCGGGTTCTGGCACGGGACGGCCCGCGTCGCCTACCGGGTGTGGCAGCTCTACTCCTCGCATGTGCTGATCTTCTTCTTCGTCCTCGGACTGTGCCTGGCGGGCAACGCCTGGATCGGCGGCGAGACGGACTACCTGCGCCGCCTCAACCTCCACTACGCCGTGAACGAGACCGGGCCGGCCCTGATCGGCCTGTTCACGCTGACCTACGTGCCGAACTATTTCGACATCCTGCCGATGTACATGGGCGCGCTGCTGCTGATCCCGGCGGCGATGCTGCTGGCGCGGGTCCATCCCTGGCTGCCGGTGGCGGCGTCGGCCGCGCTCTACGCCGCGAACTGGGCGCTGGACGGCGGGCTCCCGGCGCACCCGAAGCACCCCCATATCGAGTGGTTCTTCAACCCCTTGGGCTGGCAGCTGCTGTTCCTGACCGGCTTCGCGCTGGCGCGGGCTGGGTGAAGGCGCCGCCGCCCCGAGCCTGGCTGGTCGTCGCGGCGGCCGTGTTCGTTGTCGCCAGCATCCCGTTCGCCCACTGGCCGACATGGACGCGCATCCCGGCCTACGAGGAGATCCACGCCGTTCTCGCGCCGTGGCGGAACAAGACGGATTACGGCCTGTCGCGCTATGTGCATTTCCTGTGCCTGGCCTACCTCGCCATCGTGTTCGTCAGGCATCGCGAGCACCTGCTGGAGATGCGGTGGGCGCGGCCGGTCCTGAAGGTGGGGCAGCAGGCGCTGCCGGTGTTCCTGCTGAACCTGTGGCTGGCGCAACTGGCCGGCATGGCGCTGGACCAGATGGGGCGGAGCGCGGCGACGGCGGCGCTGGTCAACCTCGCCGGCCTCGCCTGCATCGTCGGCTTCGCCTACCTCGTCGCCTGGATCAAGAGCGAGCCGTGGCGCGCCGCGCGCCGCCCGGACGCCCCCGCGCCCGCGGCCGGCGGCGGAAGGCGGCGCGGTCCACGCGGCGGAGTAGGCCGGCGCGCGCCATGCGCCGCAACCGCGCGCGGCGCGTTCGCGCCGATGGCCTCGCGCGGCCGGGGCGGGTAAAGTGGGCGACGAAACCGACATATCCGCTACGGGAAGGGAGCGCGACATGGCCGAACTGAGGGGCGTGATTCCGCCGGCCACCACGCCGTTCGACGCGAACGGGGAGATCGAATACGGGCTGGTCCGCCGCCAGATGGACTGGTTCGCGGCCGCCGGCGTGACCGGCGGGGCCGCCGTCGGGGGCAGCACCGGCGAGGGCCACGCGCTCGACATGGACGAGCATGTGCGGCTGGTCGAGGCGGCGGTGGAGGCGGCGGCCGGCCGCTTCCCGATTATCGCCGGCGTCATCTCCGACAGCACGCGCGAGGCGATCGCGCGCGGCAAGGCGCTGGCCGGGACCGGCGCGGTCGCGCTGCAGGTCACGCCGCCGCACTACCTGTTCCGCCCGACCGACGAAGCGATGGCCGGGCATTTCCGCGCGCTCGCGGAGGAGACCGGGATGCCGGTCGTCATCTACAACGTGGTGCCGTGGACCTACCTCTCGCCGGCCCTGCTGCTGCGCATCATGCGGGAAATCCCGGGCGTGATCGGCGTCAAGCAGAGCGCGGGCGACCTCAAGCTGATGGCCGACCTGGCGATGGACGCGCGGCCGGAGGACCACATCTTCAGCGCGGTGGACGCGCTGATGTACCCGTCCTACGCGCTCGGCTGCCGGGGGTCGATCGCCGCCATCCTGACGGCGGCGCCGCACGCCAGCGTCGCGCTGTGGGACGCCGTCGCGGCGGGCGACCACGCCGCGGCCCTCGACCTGCACTTGCGGCTGCTGCGGCTGTGGAACGCGATGACGGCCGAGGGGACGGACAACCTGCCGGCCTGCACGAAATACGCCCAGACCGTCCAGGGCTGTCCGGCCGGACTGCCCCGCGCGCCGATGTCGGAGCCGAACGCGGCGCGAAAGGCGGCCATCCGCGCCGCCCTCGCCGGCCTCGACGCGCTGGCCGACGCGGCGGAGTAGGGGCGGCGCGGGGCGCGGCGAGGAAGGGGACGAAAGCCATGGAGGAACGCGAGCGGGGAAGGATGCGGCCCGGGGAGATCGAACCGATCGCGAAGAAGCTCTTTCGCAAGCACTTCGGCGGGATCGGCCTCTGGGGCGTCACGGTGAAGACCGGACTCGACCACGACGACGCGCCCGTCGTCGATATCGAGTTCGTTTACGACGCACCTTACGAGAGGTTCCGGGACGCGAGCGAGTCCGGCCCGACCGACCTGTCCCTGGAGCTTCAGGACATGCTGGACGAGGACGAGGATCGCTGCCCTGGCTATGTTGTCCCGATCTACGTGACACGGGAGGATTTCGAGAACCGGGAACGCTACCGGGCGGAGGAACTCGAGGAGGAGATCGCCTACACGGAGGCAAGGTCCCGTGACGCCCGATGACCTTATCGAGGTCGCGCGCGTCCTGGTCCCGGAGGGGCCGGGGCGGCCCGCCCAGGCCCGGCTGCGGCGGGCCGTCAGCACGGCGTACTACGCGGTGTTCCATGCGCTGGCGCGCAACGCGGCCGACATGCTCTCCGGCCGCGCCGGCTATTCGCGGGGGGACGCGGCCTGGTTCCGGGTGAATCGCGCGGTCGATCACGGTTTCGCCGCCGGCCAATGCGGGAGGGACGGCGGAAAACGGAACGCCTTGAATAACTTCCCGGCGGACATCCGGGCTTTCGCGAGGATTTTCGTGGAACTGCAGGAACATCGGCATCTTGCCGACTACGCGCTCAACGCCCGTTTCGACAAGGCGGCCGTTCTCAACGACATAAGGCAAGCCCAAAGGGCCGTGGCCCTCATCGAGCGCGCCCCGGAGCCGGACCGCCGCGCCTTCGCCGCGCATGTGCTGTTCCGCGAGCGCCGGTAGGGCCGCCCGATGCCGACGCTGTACGACAGCCGGGATTCCGGGAACTGCTACAAGGTCCGGCTGATGCTCGCCCTGCTCGGCCGGGCCTGCGAGCGGGTCGAGGTGGACACCGAGGCGGGCGGGACGCGAACGGCGGCGTTCCTCGCGCTCAACCCGAACGGCCGGGTCCCCCTGCTCGTGCTGGACGACGGCCGCGCGCTCGCCGAATCGAACGCGATCCTCGCCTGGCTCGCCGACGGGTCCGCCTGGTGGCCGGACGACCCGTTCGAGCGCGCGCTGGCGCTGCAGTGGATGTTCTTCGAGCAGTACAGCCACGAGCCGGCGATCGCCGTGCTCCGCCACTGGCGCCGCCATCCGGCGAGCGCCCCGGCGGACGCGGCGGCGCGGGAGCCGGCGCTGGTCGCGCGCGGCGAGGCGGCGCTCGGCGTCATGGAGGGTCGCCTTTCGCGGCGGGACTGGTTCGTCGGCGACCGCCCCGGCGTCGCGGACCTGGCGCTGTTCGCCTACACGCATGTCGCCGAGGACGGGCCGTTTTCGCTCGCGCCGTACCCGGCGACGCGCGCCTGGCTCGGGCGCGTCGCCGGGCTGCCCGGCTTCGTCGCCATGTAGCGCCCGCCCCGCCCCCTACCCCGCCTTGGGGCGGTAGGTGGTTTCGAAGGCGTTGGTGATCGGGTAGCGGCGGTCGCGGCCGAAGGCGCGGTGGCCGATCTTGACGCCGGGCGGCGCCTGGCGGCGTTTGTACTCGGCCCGGTCCAGCATCCGCCAGACCCGCATCACGGTGTCGCGGTCGTGCCCGCGCGCGACGATCTCGTCCACCGTCGCCTCGGTCTCGACCAGCCCCTCCAGGATCGCGTCGAGCGTCTCGTAGGGCGGCAGCGTGTCCTGGTCCGTCTGGTCCGGCTTCAGCTCGGCCGAGGGCGGCTTGGTCACGATCCGCTCCGGCATGACCGGGCCGTCCGGGCCGAGCGCGCCGCGCGGCCGGTTCGCGTTGCGCCAGCGCGCCAGCGCGAACACGGCCGTCTTGTACACATCCTTCAGCACCGAGTAGCCGCCGCACATGTCGCCGTAGAGCGTGGCGTAGCCCACCGACATTTCCGACTTGTTGCCGGTCGAAAGCACCATCGCGCCGAACTTGTTGGACAGCGCCATCAGCGCGAGGCCGCGGGCGCGCGACTGGATGTTCTCCTCCGCGACGCCGCTGTCCGTGCCGGCGAAATGCCCGGCCAGCATCCCGCCGAACGCCTCCATCGCCGGCGCGATCGACACCTCGTCGAGCCGCGCCCCCAGCATCCGCGCCGCCGCCGCCGCGTCCTCCAGGCTCTCCCGGCCGGTGTAGGGCGAGGGCATCATCACGCACCGCACCCGTTCCGGGCCGAGCGCGTCCACCGCGACGGCGGCGCTGAGCGCCGAGTCGATCCCGCCCGACAGGCCGAGGATCACGCCGGGGAAGCCGTTCTTGTCCACATAGTCGCGCAGGCCGGTCGTCATCGCGGCGTAGACGGCGGGATCGCCGGTCTCGACCGGGGCGGTCGCGCCCTGCTCGCAGACCCAGCCGCCGGCCGCGCGCCGCCAGCGCGTCACCGCCACCTTCTCGCGCCAGGCCGGCAGTTGCCAGGCCAGCGAGCGGTCGGCGTTCATCGCGAAGGACGCGCCGTCGAACACCAGTTCGTCCTGCCCGCCGACCTGGTTCAGGTAGACCAGCGGCAGGCCCGTCTCGACCACCCGCGCGACCGCGTGGTGGACGCGCACATCCGCCTTGCCCGCCTCGAAGGGCGAGCCGTTCGGGACCAGCAGCAGTTCGCCGCCGGTCTCCGCCAGGCACTCGACCACATCCGGCGTCCAGATGTCCTCGCAGATCGGCACGCCGATCCGCGTGTCGCGGAAGTTCAGCGGCCCCGGCATCGGCCCGGCGTCGAACACGCGCTTCTCGTCGAACACGCCGTAGTTCGGCAGGTCGTGCTTGTGCCGCGCCGCCGCGACCGCGCCCCCGTCGAGCAGCACCTGCGAATTGTGCAGGCGGTCCGCCTCGACCCAGGGCGCGCCGAGCAGCACCGCCGGACCGCCGTCCGCCGTCTCCCGCGCGAAGGCCTCCACCGCCTCGCGCGCCTCGGCGACGAAGAGCGGCTTGCGCACCAGGTCCTCCGGCGGGTAGCCGCAGACATAGAGTTCGGAGGTGAGCAACAGGTCGGCCCCGCCCGCCGCCGCCTCGGCGCGCGCCGCGCGCAGTTTCTCGATGTTGAGGTCGAGCCGCCCCACGGTCGGGTTGGACTGGGCGAGCGCGATGGCGAGTCTGTCGGTCATGGGCGGGTCTCTCCGCTCCCGGAAGGCGGCCGGCGGCGCCGGGTCGCGCGGCCGGCCCTGTTTAGCGCAAGCGCGCCGCTACGGCGACTCCGGGCCGCGCGCGGCGGCGCGGGCGGCGCGCAGTTCGCCGGCGTGGAACGCCGCCGCCTCGGGCCCGCGGTCCGGGCCGGAATAGCGGCCGATCTCGCGGCACAGCTGGAAGAAGCCGGGGGCCGGCAGCCCGTCGCGGACGCGCGAGACGGCGACGGCGGCGCGCAGCGGCCGGCCGGCCGCGTGGTCCTCCAGGATCGTGCGCTCCAGCGCCGCCGCGACCCGCGCGATCCGCCCCGGCCCGGCGAGGCCCGCGCGCTCCGCGACCTGGAGATAGGTGAGGGTCGCGCCGGACCGGGCCGCGCCGTCCAGGATCGCGCCGATCCCCTCGATCCCTTCCCCCGGCCCGCTCACGCCCCGCGCCCCCTCGCGCCGCGCGCCGCGCGGGGCGGCGGCCCGGCGACAGTCGCGCCCGCCCGTGCTATGCACCGCCGGGGCGCGGCCTTCCGTCCGCCCGGCCGCCGCGCGGGACCGCCGCGATGATCCTCCTCCGCTCCGCGCTCTTCAACCTGCTGCTGGTTTCGACCACCGCGATCCTCGGCGTCCTCGGCCTGCCGCTGCTGGCGCTGGACCGGCGCCATGTCTGCCGGCTGCGCGACGCCTGGATCCGGCTGGAGCTGGCGCTGCTGCGCGCGACGGCCGGCCTCGAACACCGCGTCGAGGGAGTCGAGCACCTGCCGGCGGACGGGCGCTGCCTGGTCGCGTCCAAGCACCAGTCGGCGTGGGAGACGCTGGCGCTGCACACGCTCTTCCCCGACCCGGCGATCGTGCTGAAGCGGGAGTTGCTGCGCCTGCCCCTGCTCGGCTGGTATTTCCGCAAGGTGGGCATGGTCCCGATCGACAGGTCGGCGGGCGCCGCCGCGCTGCGGCGCATGACGGCGGAGGCGCGCCGCCTGTCGGCCGCCGGGCGGCCGATCGCGATCTATCCGCAGGGCACGCGGGTGGCGCCCGGGGCGGACGCGCCCTACCGGCCGGGCGTGTACGCGCTCTACCGCGCGCTCGGCGTTCCGGCGGTTCCGGTGGCGCTCGATTCCGGGCGGTTCTGGCCGCGCCTGTCCTTCGCCAAGCGGCCCGGCACGATCACCGTGCGGATCCTCCCCCCGATCCCGCCCGGCCTCGACCGGCGCGCGTTCATGGCCCGGCTGGAGGACGCGATCGAAACGGCCTCGCGCGAACTGCTCGAACGGCCGGCGGCGCGGCGGACGGGCGGGACTCATCGTCCCGCCGCGTAGCCCTGCATCCCGCGCGGGTTGGCGCCGGCCTTGAGCATCCGCCCGTCCCGGGCCACGGCCGTCAGCCGGCCCTCCGACCAGTCGTCGCCCACCTCGACGCGATGCCCGCGCCGGCGCAGTTCGGCGACGGTCGCGGCCGGGAACCGCCCCTCCAGCACGACCTTTTTCGGCTCGCGCCCGCGCGGCCAGAAGGAGGAGGGGAAATGCTCGTTGTGGAAGGCGGGGAAGTCGATCGCCTCCTGCAGGTTCATCCCGTGCCCGGCGCGGCGCAGGAACATCAGCGTGGACCACTGGTCCTGCTGGTCGCCGCCGGGCGTGCCGAAGGCCATGCGCGGCTCGCCGTCGCGCAGCGCCAGCGAGGGCGAAAGCGTGGTGCGCGGCCGCTTGCCGGGCGCGAGCGCCGACGGCGCGGCCGGGTCGAGCCAGAACATCTGCCCCCGGTTGCCGAGGCAGAAGCCGAGTTCGGGGATAACGGGCGAGCTTTGCAGCCAGCCGCCGCTCGGCGTGCAGGAGACCATGTTGCCGCGCCGGTCGACGATGTCGAGATGCACGGTGTCGCCGGCCGCGGCGCCGGTCCGCGCCACCGTCGGCTCGCCCGCGCCCAGGGCGGCCGACGCGGCCGCGCCGGCGCGCCCGCCCGCCAGCGTCCATTCGAGGCCGGGACGGCGGCCGCCGGCCGCGCCGGGGCGCAACTCCGCCGACGCCTCGCCGGAGACGAGCGCGCGGCGGCGCGCGTTGTAGGCGGGCGACAGCAGTTCCCCCATCGGGACATCGACGAAATCCGGGTCGCCGTACCAGGCCTCGCGGTCGGCGAAGGCGAGCTTGGCGGCCTCGACGACCGCGTGCACGAAGTCCGGCCCGGCCGGGTCCATGTCGCCGACGCCCATGCCGTCGAGGATCGCCAGTTGCTGCAGCATGACCGGACCCTGGCTCCACGGCCCGCACTTGCAGACCGTGTAGCCGCCGTAGTCCAGCGTCGCCGGCGCCTCCCAGGAGGCGCTCCACCCGGCCATGTCGCCGGCCGCCAGCAGGCCCCGGTGGCGCCGGCCGGAGGTGTCCATGACCTCTTGCGACGCGAAGAACCGGCCGACGGCCTCGGCCACCCAGCCGCGGCTCCAGATGTCGCGGGCGCGGTCGATCCGGGCCTCGCGGCTTCCGCCGCCGGCCTCGGCCTCGCGGACGATCCGCTCGTAGGTCCGGGCCATCGCCGGGTTGGCGAACAGGCTCCCCGGCGCCGGCGGCGCGCCGCCGGGAAGGTAGACCGCGGCCGAACCCGGCCACTCCGTCTCGAACAGTTCGCGCACCGTCGCGATCGTCGCCGTCATGCGCGGAACGACCGCGTAGCCGTCGCGGGCGAAGGCGATGGCGGGGGCGAGAACCTCCGCCAGCCCCATCGTGCCCAAGTCGCGCAGCATGAGCATCCAGGCGTCGAACGCGCCCGGCACGACGGCGCAGAGCAGGCCGCTGCCCGGAACCGTGTCGAGGCCGAGCCGCTCGAACGCCGCGATCGTCGCGCCGGCCGGGGCCGGCCCCTGGCCGCACAGCACGCGCGGCGCGTCCTCCCCCGCCGCGTGGAGGATCGCCGGCATGTCGCCGCCGGGGCCGTTCAGGTGCGGCTCGACCGCCTGGAGCGCGAAGCCGGTCGCGACCGCCGCGTCGAAGGCGTTGCCGCCCTTCTCCAGCACGGCCATGCCGGTCGCCGTCCCCAGCCAGTGGGTGCTGGCGACCATGCCGAAGGTTCCGAGCAGTTCCGGGCGGGTGGTGAACATCGGTCCGTTCGCAAAAGGGGGGGCGGGCGGCCGCGCCGGCCGGCCCGCCGCCGCGCGCCGTTCAGGCGTCGGTCGTGTCGAAGTAGCGGATGCTGGGCGGCCCCGCGATCGCCTCGACGAGCTGGCCGACCAGCCCGGTCTCCTGCCGCCAGGCGAAGTATTTCTCGTAATGCGCCCGGCTTTCCCAGGTCTCGACCAGCACCAGGTTGTCGGGATCGTCCTGGTTGCGCAGCACTTCCACGCCGGCGCAGCCGTCGTAGGCGCGCGTGTCGGGCAGGATCGACGCGAAGGTCGCCACCAGGTCCGCGCCCGTGCCGGGCTTGGCCGTCGCTTCGAGAAGCACCTTGACCGTCATTCCGTTGTCCTCCGTTGGGGGGTCGCGCCGCCGGCCGCTTCCCGCGCCGCCGCGCGATGCTACCCCCGCCGCCGCCGCCCGCAACCGCCGGGGCCCGGGACGCCGGAGGACGGCCGTTCAGGCGTCCGTGGCGTCGAAAAAGCGGATGGTGGGCCGCCCCATCACCGCCCGGTACAGCCGGTCGCTCGTCCCGGCCTCCCGCCGCCAGGCGAGGTATTTCTCGTAATGCGCCCGGCTTTCCCAGGTCTCGACCAGCACCAGGTTGTCCGGGTCGTCCTGGTTGCGCAGCACTTCCACGCCGCCGCAGCCGTCGTAGCCGTCGTGGCGCGCGTGTCGGGCATGATCGACGCGAATGTCGCCAAGAGGTCCGCGCCCGTGCCGGGCCTGGCCGTCGCTTCGAGAATCACCCTGATCGCCATGGCGTCGCCCTCCGTTCCGGGATCGCGCCGACGGCCGCCCGCCGCGCCGCCACGCGATGCTACCCCCGCCCCCCGGCCCCGGCAACCGCCGCGCCTCGCCGCGCGCGCCGTCAGGTTCCGGCCGTGAGCGGCGCGGTCAGGCGGCGCAGCGCGGCGAGGACGCTGAGCGCGGTGATCCGGCCGGTGCGCGGGTTCTCCGCCGTCGGCACGTTTTCGATCGTCATCTCGAAGCGCGCGCTGTCGGCCTCGACGCGGATCGTGTGCGTGTTGCGGTCCACGCCGGGATCGGCCCAGACGCGCAGCCGCGTGCGGTCCGGCCCGATCCCCGCCAGGCCGAGGGCGGCGGCGACGTTGACATTGGCCGGGAAGCCGGCCGCGCCCTCGCGCGCCGTCCCCTCGAACACCAGCCGGGGTTCGGCGAGGCCGGCCAGCGAAATCCCCTCGCGGACCAGGTGGGGCGCGCCCTCCAGGCTCGCCGGCGGCTTGCGGGTCTCCAGCGTCACGCTCTCGATCCGGCCCTCGGCGGCGGCGCGCACGGCGTCGAGGCCGATCAGCGCGCCCGTCGGGACGACGATGCGCGCCCCGGTCGCGGCCGCGCGGTCCACGAGGTCCATGCGCGAGAGCAGGGCGCCGACGCTGACGGGCAGGAAGACGCGCCCGGCCGCGACGGCCGGCTCCGCGACCTCGGCGAAGGCGGCGGCCGGGACGCATTCGACGACCACGTCCGCCCGTTCGGCGAGGCCGGCCAGCGTCGTCGGCTCCGGCGCGGCCGCGAGTCCGGCGAGGTTGCGCCGCGCCTTCTCCCGGTCGCGCGCCGCGACGGCCGCGAGGCGCAGCCCCGGAACCTCCCCGCCGCCGAGCGCCCGGGCGACCCGCAACCCGATCGCCCCCAGCCCCCCGATCCCGACCCGCAATTCGGATGCCATGCCGCGCCTCCCCTTCCCCCAAGGACAACCCGCCCCCGATCCTACCCGCTCTCCGGCGCGGCCGCGCCGTCGTAGGCCTCGTCCACCGTCATCCGGTTCTCCAGCAGCGGGAGAAGCAACTTTCTCAGCTTCCGAGCATGGCGTTTGCCCTTTCCCGGATCGGCCGCGTAAATGCTCGCATGTCCCGGATTATCCTCCGTTGGCGTGCTTTCCACCGCGAAAGCCCCTCGGTCATCATCCAGCCGAATTTCACGCACTTCGCCGGCCTTCAACTTGGCCACGCCCTCGCTTTTCCAGGGTTCGTCCGAGCGGGGGCGGGAAAGCCGCCGCTCAATCGACGCCTTCAGCCATTCCGCCGAAACATATCGCATCCGGTGGACGGAAAACCCGTCGCCCAGAAGGTCGTCGAGGGAAATCGCCCTTTCGATCAACACGCCATTTGTAACATGGTAGGGATTGAACACTTCCCGCAGGAGAAACTCGTCGTCCGCGACCGCGCCAAGCGGCGCGTTCGGCCCAGGACCGGCGGTCTCGCCGGGACAGCGGGGAGAGCCGGGCACGGACGAATCAATCGGCGAACAACGCCACGACTTCGGAGCGCAGCCCGGCCGCCGCCGGGACATTCTCGCCATCGAGCTCCCGGCCGTCCCTGCCGCGCGCGAAGAACGAATAGTCTCCCGTCCCGTAGAAGCCGAGATCGATATGGACCCCGTCCGCCTTCCACAGGAAGTTGACCTCCCCGTCGTCGGCGAGGCCGATGTCGGGCGCGGGGATCGCGGCGTCGGGCAGGCGGCGGACGAACGCCCTCGCGTCCTCGAAGGCGCGGGGGCTGGGCCAGACGGCGCCGGGCCAGCGGTCGTCCTCGGGCGTGCGTTCGAGCGCCGCCAGTTCGTCGAGCAAGCCGTCGGCGAGCGACGGTTCCGGTCGCGAGGCGGGAACGGCCATTCCGCGCGGTCTCCCAGGTTCGGCGCCCATCGGCGCGAGCGCGGAGTTTACCCGATCGCGCCGGCCCTCGCCATACCCGACGCCCGTCCGGGTTCGCGCCCCCTCCCCCGCGAAGGCGCTGGCGTTCGGGGGCGGGGGGGCCTAAGGTCCGGGCGTCGTTTCGGCCTTCGGGAGCGCCGCCGTGGACATCCGCGACCCCTACCTCCTCTTCCTCGGCGACGCGCCGGACCAGCTGGCGGCGAAGACCGCGAACGGGGTGCGCGTGTGGCGGCCCGAAAAATGCCTCGGACAGCGCCGCCTGCCCGGCTGCAACGCCGATTGCGGCCTGCCCGACACAACGGTCGAGGCGGCGGCGGCGGCCGGCGCGAAGACCGTCATCCTCGGCGTCGCCAACCGGGGCGGCTTCGTCCCGGAAAGCTGGACGGCGGAGCTCGTGCGCGCCGTCGAACTCGGCATGGACATCGCCAGCGGCCTGCACACGCGCATTGCCGAAATCCCCGAACTCGCCGCCGCCGCGCGCGCCCACGGCCGCGCGTTGCACGATGTGCGCCACCCGACGCGCGAGTTCTCCGTCGCCAACGGCAAGCGGCGCGCCGGCAAGCGGCTGCTGACGGTGGGCACGGACGTCTCCTCCGGCAAGATGTTCACCGCGCTCGCCATCGAGGCGGAGATGAAGCGGCGCGGCCTGAAGGCGACCTTCCGCGCCACCGGCCAGACGGGCATCTTCATCGCCGGCTCCGGCGTGTCGATCGACGCGGTGGTCGCCGACTTCATCTCCGGCTCGGTCGAATGGCTGGCGCCGGAGAACGAGCCGGACCACTGGGACCTGGTGGAGGGCCAGGGGTCGCTGTTCAACGTCTCCTACGCCGGCGTCACGCTCGGCCTGATCCACGGCGCGCAGCCGGACGCGCTGGTGGTCTGCCACGAGGCCGGGCGGCCGCACATGCGCGGGATGCCGCATTTCCCGGTGATCGACCTGCCGGCCTGCATCGAGGAGAACCTGCGGGCGGCCCGGCTGGTCAACCCGGATGCGCGCTGCGTCGGCGCGTCGATCAACACCTCGGGCCTTTCGGAGGCCGGGGGCCGGGACTTCCTCGCCGGCGTCGCGCGCGAGACCGGCCTGCCGGCGGTGGACCCGATCCGCGACGGCGTGGCGGCCATCGTCGACAACATCCCCGGCCTCGCCTGAGGCGCGGCGGAGCGGCGGCGGGCGCGCGGCGGGGCGGCGCAATGGCCCGGACGGTTTCGGTCGCGCGCGAGTCCTGGCCGCTCGCCGGCGCGTTCCGCATCTCGCGCGGGACGCGGACGCGCTCCGAAATCGTCGTCGCGGAGGTTCGGGAGGGCGCGGCGGCCGGGCGCGGCGAGTGCCTGCCCTACGCGCGCTACGGCGAAACCATGGACGCGACGGAGGCGGCGATCCGCGCGGCCGGCGCGGCGGTCGCCGCCGGGGCCGGGCGCGCGGAACTGGCGTCGCTCCTGCCGCCGGGCGCGGCGCGCAACGCGCTCGACTGCGCCCTCTGGGACCTGGAGGCGAAGCTGTCCGGCCGCCGCGCGTGGGAGGTCGCCGGCCTGCCGGCGCCGGGGCCGGTGGAGACGGTCTACACGCTCGGCGCCGACGCGCCCGAGGCGATGGCGGCGCGGGCGGCGGCCTGTCGCGACCGGCCGAGCCTGAAGCTGAAGCTGGTCGGCGACGGGCTGGACCTCGAACGGGTCGCGGCGATCCGCGCCGCCGCGCCCGCCGCCCGCCTCGTCGTGGACGCCAACGAGGGCTGGACGGCCGGGCAGTACCGCGACCACGCGCCCCGGCTGGCCGCGCTCGGCGTCGCCGCGATCGAGCAGCCGCTGCCGGCGGCGGACGACGGCGCGCTGGCGGACCTGCCCCGCCCGGTCCCGGTCTGCGCCGACGAAAGCTGCCACGACGCGGCGAGCGCCCCGGCGCTGGCCGGCAAGTACGACATGGCGAACATCAAGCTCGACAAGACGGGCGGCCTGACCGAGGCGCTGCGCCTGCGCGACGCGGCGCGGGCGGCGGGCCTGCGCGTCATGGTGGGGTGCATGGTCGGCACCTCGCTGGCGATGGCGCCGGCCGTGCTCGTCGCCCAGGGGGCGGACCTGGTGGACCTCGACGGGCCGCTGCTGCTGGCCCGCGACCGCGACCCCGGCCTCGCCTACGACGGCGCCCTGGTCCACCCGCCGCCGCCCGCGCTGTGGGGCTGAGGCGGGCGCGGGACGGGAGCCGGGCCGGGCTTTAGCACGGATATGGTCCCCGCCCGTGTGGCGCGGGCGCGGCGGTTTCGCTATACCCTCGCGCCGACGAAAGGACCGAGCCATGCCCGACGCCCCGACCCACGCCCGAGGCGACGCGGACGAGACGATCCGCGAAATCCGCCGCGCCGTCGCCGCGCTCTGCGCCGGCTTCCCCGGCGAGTACTGGCGCGAGAAGGACCGCGACCGCGAATACCCGACCGAGTTCGTCCAGGCGCTCACCGAGGCGGGGTTCCTCGCGGTGCTGGTGCCGGAGGAGTACGGGGGGAGCGGCCTGCCGATCTCGGCCGCGGCCGCGGTGCTGGAGGAAATCCACAAGGCGGGCTGCAACGGCGCCGCCTGCCACGCCCAGATGTACATCATGGGCACCGTGCTGCGCCATGGCACGGCGGCGCAGAAGGCGAAATACCTGCCCGGAATCGCGTCGGGCGCGCTGCGCCTGCAGGCCTTCGGCGTGTCGGAGCCGACCAGCGGGACGGACACGCTCTCGCTGCGCACCGTGGCCAGGCGCAAGGGCAACGACGCCTACGTCGTGAACGGCCAGAAAATCTGGACCTCGCGGGCCGAGCATTCGGACCTGATGCTGCTGCTGGCGCGCACGACGCCGCGCGAGGAGGTCAAGCGGCGGACCGAGGGGCTGTCCGTCTTCCTGGTCGATATGCGCGAGTCGCTCGGCAAGGGGATGGACATCCGGCCGATCCGCACCATGATCAACCACTCGACCACGGAAATCTTCTTCGACGACCTGGAAATCCCCGCCGACAGCCTGGTCGGCGAGGAGGGCAAGGGCTTCCGCTACATCCTCGACGGCATGAACGCCGAGCGCATCCTGATCGCGCACGAATCTCTGGGCGACGCGCGGTGGTTCCTGCGCAAGGCGGTCGATTACGCCGGCGAGCGCAAGGTGTTCGGCCGCCCGATCGGCCAGAACCAGGGCGTCCAGTTCCCGATCGCCAAGGCCTACGCCAACACCGAGGCGGCGGCGCTGATGGCGGCGCGGGCGGCGCGGCTGTTCGAGGCGGGCGAACCCTGCGGCGCCGAGTCCAACATGGCCAAGATGCTCGCCGCCGACGCCGCCTGGGAGGCCGGCGACACCTGCGTGCAGACCTTCGGCGGCTTCGCCTTCGCCGAGGAGTACGACGTGGAGCGCAAATACCGCGAGGCGCGGCTCTACCGCGTCGCGCCGATCTCCACCAACCTGGTTCTGGCCTATATCGCCGAGCATGTGCTCGGCCTGCCGCGGTCGTACTGAGGCCGGACGATGGGAAAGCCGCTGGAGGGCCTGCTCGTCGTCGCGCTGGAGCAGGCGGTCGCCGCGCCGTACTGCACCAGCCGCCTCGCCGACGCCGGCGCGCGCGTCGTCAAGGTCGAGCGCGCGGAGGGCGATTTCGCCCGCGGCTACGACCGCCAGGCCAGGGGGCAGTCGGCCTATTTCGTCTGGCTCAACCGCGGCAAGGAGAGCCTGGTCCTCGACATCAAGGCGGAGGAGGACGCGGCGCTGCTGGCGCGCATCCTCGCCCGCGCGGACGTATTCGTGCAGAACCTCGCCCCCGGCGCGGCGGCGCGGGCCGGCTTCGGCTCCGGGGCGCTGCGGAAGCGCCATCCCCGCCTGATTACGGTGGACATCACCGGCTACGGCGACGCCGGGGCGTATGCGGGCATGAAGGCCTACGACTTCCTGGTGCAGGGCGAAAGCGGGCTGGTCTCCGTCACCGGGACGCCGGAGGCGATGGGGCGCGTCGGCGCGTCGGTCTGCGACATCGCGGCCGGCATGTACTCCAAGATCGCGGTGCTGGAGGCGCTGATCCGGCGCGGGCGCACCGGCGAGGGCGCGGCGATCGAAACCTCGATGTTCGGCGGCATGGCGGAATGGCTGACGCCGTGGCTGCTGCACGACGCCTACGGCGTGCTGGGCGAGCAGCGCATCGGCCTGCGCCACCCGGCCATCGCGCCCTACGGCGCCTACGAATGCGCGGGCGGCCAGACGATCCTGATCGCGGTCCAGAACCAGCGCGAATGGCGCCGGCTCTGCGACGGCGTGCTCGGCAAGCCGGAACTGGCGGACGACGCGCGGGTGCGCGACAACCCGGCCCGGCTCGCCAACCGGGCCTTCCTCGACGCCGAGATTTCCGCCGTCTTCTCCGCGCTGCCGCGCGAGGCGGCGCGGGCGCGGCTGGCGGCGGCGGGGATCGCCTTCGGCGCGGTCAATTCGATCGCCGAGGTGGGCGTCCACCCGGCGTTCCGCACGATCCCGGTCGAGACGCCGGCCGGCCGGATCGAGGTGACGGCCCCGCCGGCCCGCTTCGCCGGCGAGGCCGAGGCGTTCGGCCCCGTCCCCGCGCTCGGCGAGCACACGGACGCCATCCGCGCCGAATTCGCCGCGCCCGCGCGAGGCGCTTGACGGCGACGCCTTACCGTACTATGGAAAGCGTAAGGCGGCGCGGGAGAAGAGCCATGCTGGTGAAAATCACGTCCAAACGCCAGGTCACCTTCCCGGCGCGGGTGCTGGACGCCTTGGGCGCGCGCCCGGGGGACCGGCTGCGGCTGGAGGAGCACGCCGACGGTTTCCTGTTGCGCCCGCAACGGATCGACCTTGCCCGGCTGGCCCCGTTGCGCGGCAAGCTGCCGCCGGGCCGGGAAGATTTCGATCTCCACGCCTTCCGAGAACAGCCCCATGACCCGGCGCTACGGGATTGACACGTCCGTCCTGGTCCGGCTGCTGACGGGGGAACCGGAAGCGGAGTTCACACGCTGCGTGGGACTGCTGCATACCCTTGTCGAGGACGAGGGGGTCGAGATATTCGCGTCGAACCAGGTCATCGGCGAGGCGTACATCGCGGTCCAGCACCATTACGGGGTTTCCAAAGGCGACACCCGGGCGGCGCTGCTCGATGTGTTCCGCAGCGGTCTGGTCGGACCTCTGAACGGGCGGGCGGTCATGGAAGCCGTCGAGGCTTCCGGAGGGGCGGGACTGTTCGACCGCCTCATCGCGGACGATTACGCCCGAGCGGGCATGGAGGTCCTGACGCTCGACCGCCGGATGGCCGCGTTGCGCGGCGTCCGAAGACTCTGAGACGCGCGCGGAAGACGGTCGAAGCCCAGCGGAGGACACCGCGATGAAGAGCTCGAACGAAACCTGGTCCGTGAAGCTGCCCGGGAGCCTGGAGGGGGCGGTCGCCGCGGCGGCGCGGGAGGACGGCGTGAGCGTCGAGCATTACGTGACGCGGGCGGTCGCGCGGGCGACGGGCCGGTCGGCGGCGGCGACGAAGGCCTTCTTCGACGGGCGCGCCGCCGGGGCCGAAATCGAGGAGGCGCGGCGGCTGTTGGACCGGCCGGGCGGGGCGCCGCCGGCGCCGGAGGACCGCTTGCCCGAGGCGCGGCGGGAGCGCGCGGGCGAAGATTCGCGGATTGCCACGGGCGATTCCGTCGCGTAGGGTTGCGGCGGCGGGGGACAAGGGGTTTCGGCCCGGCCTCGCGCGGTTCGCCCCGGAAAAAACGGGGCGGCCATGGAGCACGGGAGAACAGGGAGGACTACCGGAATGAGCAAGACGTTTCTGAAGGCCGCGGCCTTCGCCGCCGTCGCCGGCGCGGTGGCGCTCGGCGGGGCGACCGGGGCCGACGCCCAGGGCAAGGTGAAGTGGAAGATGCAGTCGGCGTTCGCCAGCTCGCTGACCCATCTCGGCCCGGCCGGCCAGCGGATCGCCGACTATGTCACCAACATGTCGAACGGGCGTTTCTCGCTGAAGTTCTTCGAGCCGGGCGCGCTGATCCCGCCGTTCGAGTGCTTCGACGCGGTGTCCAAGGGTTCGGTCGAGTCCTGCTACACCACGCCGGGCTACCACACCGGCAAGTATCCCGGCCTCGCCTTCATGACGGCGGTGCCGTTCGGCCCCGGCCTCGGCGAGATGCTCGGCTGGCAGTGGCACGGCGGCGGCCAGGAGATCGCCGACAGGGTTTACGCCCAGCACAACCTGAAGTCGATCCCCTGCGGCGCGATCGGCCCCGAGACCTCCGGCTGGTTCAAGGAGGAAGTCAAGTCGCTCGACGACCTGAAGGGCATGAAGATGCGCTTCTTCGGCCTGGGCGCGAAGGTGATGCAGAAGATCGGCGTCTCGACCCAGCTGCTGGCCGGCGCGGACATCTACCCGGCGCTGGAGCGCGGCGTGATCGACGCGACCGAGTTCTCGATGCCGAACATGGACATCGCGCTCGGCTTCTACCAGATCGCCAAGAACAACTACTATCCGGGCTGGCACCAGCAGGTGTCGATCGGCGAACTGCTGGTCAACAAGGAGATGCACGACGGCCTGCACGACGCCTACCAGACGATGCTGGAGGTGGGCTGCCGGTCGAACATGCTGACCGAGTACGCCGAGACCGAGGCGCTGAACTCCGGCGCCATGCAGAAGATGAAGAAGGAATACGGCGTCACCAACCGGCGCTGGACCGACGCCCAGCTCGCCGTCTTCGAGGCGGCCTGGCAGGAGGTCGTGGCCGAGGAGTCCGCGAAGGACGCCACCTTCAAGGAGTTCGCCGACAGCTACTTCGCCTTCCGCAAGGAATACAAGATCTGGGGCGACGCCCAGGCGATGAAGGCGACCTACCTGGACTGATCCGACGCGAACACGCCCGGGCCCCGGCCCGGAGCGCGAATCCGCCGGGGGCCCCGTTCGGGGCCCCCGGTTTTCCGTGGGCGCGCGCCGCCGCCCCGGGGGCGCGAAAGCAGAGGCGTGATGCCCGGCCCCCTTCGGCGGCGGCGGGCGACTCCGCCCTGTCGCGGGCCGGCCGGGGCGTGTATGGAACGCGCGGTCCCGCCGGAGGAAACCGCCCATGGACGATTCGAGCGCCGCCGCCCCCTCCTCGGAGCGCAAGGTCGCCGGCATCCTGCTCGCCTTCATCGCCTTCGTCGTGGCGGTGGGCGCGGTCTCGGTCGCGCTGGAATCGGGCAATGTGATGGCCGAGTACGAGATCGGCCGCCGCGAGGCCGTGCTCGCCGTGATGGCCGAGTACCTCTCCATCGCCATGTTCATGAGCCTGGCGATCCTGCTGTTCTCCGGCTACCCGGTCGCCTTCATCCTGGGCGGGCTGGCCCTGCTGTTCGGCCTGCTGGGCTACTATTTCGACACCTTCAAGCTGATCGAGTTTTTCAATTTCGTTCCCCGCATCTGGGGCATGGCGGCGGAGAACCTGGTGCTGGTGGCGGTGCCGGCCTTCGTGTTCATGGGCGTGATGCTGGAGCGCAGCGGCATCGCCAACGACCTGCTCTACTGCGTGCAGGTGCTGCTGAAGCGGGTGCCGGGCGCGCTGGCGCTGGCCGTGACGGTGATGGGCACGATCCTCGCCGCGATGACCGGGATCATCGGCGCCTCGGTGACGATGATGACGGCGCTGGCGCTGCCCACCATGATGCGCCAGGGCTACAGCCACGCGCTCTCGACCGGGGTGATCGCCGCATCGGGCACACTGGGCATCCTGATCCCGCCCAGCATCATGCTGATCATCATGGCCGACCTGATGGCGATCTCGGTCGGCAACGTGTTCATGGCGGCGATCCTGCCGGGGCTGACGCTCTCGGCCTTCTACCTGATCTTCGTGGCCGCGATCGCCGCCGCCAAGCCGGAACTGGCGCCGCCGCTGCCGCGCAACCTGCTGAACATACCGAAAAACGAGATGGCGCCGCTGGTGGCGCGCAGCTTCCTGCCGCCGGTGTTCCTGATCGGGCTGATCAAGGGGTCGATCCTGTTCGGCTGGGCCACGCCGTCCGAGGCGGGCGCGGTCGGCGCCTTCGGCGCGGCGATCCTGGCGGCGGTGAACCGGCGGCTCGACTTCAGGACGCTGGTCGGCGTGTGCCAGACCTCGGCGCGCACGGTGTCGATGATCTTCTTCATCGTGATCAGCGCGACCTGCTTCGCCTATGTCTACCGCTCGCTCGGCGGCGACGACGTGGTGGAGCACCTGATCATCGAGAAGGCCGGGCTGGACGCCTGGGGGATGCTGATCCTGGTGATGGTGATCGTGTTCTTCCTGGGCTTCTTCCTCGATTTCCTCGAGATCACGCTGATCGTGCTGCCGGTGTTCACGCCGCTGATCGTCAACATGGATTTCGGCACGCACGTGCCGGCGGACGAAATCAAGTACTGGTTCATCATCCTGCTGGCGGTGAACCTGCAGACATCGTTCCTGACGCCGCCCTTCGGGTTCGCGCTGTTCTACATGAAGGGCATCGCGCCGCGGGAGATCAGGATCCAGTCGATCTACAAGGGCATCGTGCCCTTCGTGATCCTGCAGGCGCTCGGCGTGGTGACGGTGATGGTGTTCCCGGACGTGGCGCTCTGGCTGATGCGCTCGACCTACGGCTGACCGGGCGGGGCGGTTCCGGGCCGCCCCGGCCCCGTCCCGGCGGGGCCGTTTTAGGCCATTGCGGCGGGCGCGCGTCTGTCGTAGGTTGCGCGCCGACAGGGATCGGGCCGGCCCCGGGCGGCGCGATCGGGGACCGGCGGCGGCGGTCCCGCCCCCCGCGCGGGGGACGGGGCGCCGCGCGGTTGCGGCTTATGCGGCGAACGCGTCGCGCGACAAGGGTTTGGGGACGGGCGATGGATGAATCAAGCGTGGGCGGCGGGCGCTCGGTCGAGAGCAAGATCGCCATCTTGCTGGGGGGGCTGCTGACGCTGGTTGTGCTCCTGGCCGCGTATGGGAGCTACACCTACTCCGGCTCGCTGATGGTCGAGGAGGAAATCTCCCGGGGCGAGGCGCTGCAGTGGGTCGCCCAGGAATACATCTCGATGGTCATGTTCGTGACCCTCGCGCTGCTGCTGTTTTCCGGCTACCCGGTCGCCTTCATCCTGGGCGGGCTGGCCATGCTGTTCGGCGTGCTCGGCTTCTTCCTGGACACCTTCTCGCTGATCGAGTTCTTCAACTTCATCCCGCGCATCTGGGGCCAGGCGGCCGAGAACCTCGTGCTCGTCGCGGTGCCCGCCTTCGTCTTCATGGGCGTGATGATGGAGCGCAGCGGCATCGCCAACGACCTGCTCTACTGCGTGCAGGTGCTGCTGAAGCGGGTGCCGGGCGCGCTGGCGCTGGCCGTGACGGTGATGGGCACGATCCTCGCCGCGATGACCGGGATCATCGGCGCCTCGGTGACGATGATGACGGCGCTGGCGCTGCCCACCATGATGCGCCAGGGCTACAGCCACGCGCTGTCCTGCGGCGTGATCGCGGCGTCGGGCACGCTGGGCATCCTGATCCCGCCCAGCATCATGCTGATCATCATGGCCGACCTGATGGCGATCTCGGTCGGCAACGTGTTCATGGCGGCGGTGGTGCCGGGGCTGACGCTGGCGGCGTTCTACCTGATCTTCGTCGCCGGGATTTCGGCCGCCAGACCGAGCCTGGCGCCGCCCCTGCCGGCGCACCTGCTGAACGTGCCGCGCAACGAGATGGGGCCGCTGATCGCGCGCAGCTTCCTGCCGCCGGTGTTCCTGATCACGCTGATCAAGGGGTCGATCCTGCTCGGCTGGGCCACGCCGTCCGAGGCGGGCGCGGTCGGCGCCTTCGGCGCGACGCTGCTGGCGGCGTTCAACCGGCGCCTCAACAAGGAGACGCTGGTCGGCGTGTGCCACACCTCGGCCAAGACGGTGTCGATGATCTTCTTCATCGTGATCAGCGCGACCTGCTTCGCCTATGTCTACCGCTCGCTCGGCGGCGACGACGTGGTGGAGCACCTGATCGTGGAGAAGGCCGGGCTGGACGCCTGGGGGATGCTGTTCCTGATCATGGGCATCGTGTTCTTCCTCGGCTTCTTCCTCGACTGGCTGGAGATCACGCTGATCGTGCTGCCGGTGTTCACGCCGCTGGTGGCGGGGCTGGACTTCGGCGGGCACCTGCCGCAGGAGGACATCAGGTTCTGGTTCATCATCCTGCTGGCGGTGAACCTGCAAACCTCGTTCCTGACGCCGCCCTTCGGGTTCGCGCTGTTCTACATGAAGGGCATCGCGCCGAGGGAGATCAAGATCGAGTCGATCTACAAGGGCATCATTCCGTTCGTGCTGCTGCAGGCGCTCGGCGTCGTCACCATCCTGGCCTATCCGGGCGTGGCGCTGTGGCTGATGCACGTCGTGCACGGCTGAACGGGCAAGAGGGGAGAAACATCATGGCCGCCGAAGACACGGTTCGGGTCGCCCCCGGCGACATCACGGGCGGGCGCCTCCTGGGACAGACGGCCGCCCACGGGCTGGTCGCGCTTTCCCTCTGGCTGCGGAACTTCGTGGACTGGTGCGGGCGCTGGGCCTCGCTGCTCTTCGTGCCGCTTGTGGTGGTGACGGTGTACGACGTCTGCCTGCGCAAGACCGGCAAGTTCCAGATCGACCTGAAATACGCGGCGGAGGATTTCGGCCTCGGCCCGCTGTTCGAGTCGACGCTGCTGCAGGAGACGGAGTGGCACCTGCACACCGCGCTGTTCGCCATGGTGCTCGGCTTCGGCTGCGTCTGGAACACCCAGGTGCGGGTGGACCTGGTGCGCGAGCACCTGGCGTTCCGCCGCAAGGCGTGGCTGGAGCTGCTGGGGTCCACCTTCTTCATGCTCCCCTACACCTTCGTGGTGATCTATTTCGCGGCGTCCTTCGCCTACGATTCCTGGGCGATCAGCGAGATTTCGGCCTCGCAGGTGGGGCTGCCGCACCGCTGGATCATCAAGACGATCCTGACGCTCGGCCTCTGCGTCGCCTTCGTGGCCGGCCTCGCGGTCTGGCTCCAGGCCTTCCTCGCGCTGGCCGCGCCGAGGGCGATGCGCTACGAGCTGATGACGCTCGAATGGCCGGAGATGGCCGGCGACACGATCGAGGGCAAGGAACGCATGGACGTGGACCTGAGCCTGTCGGTCGAGGAGGACCTGCAGAGGCAGACCGCCCAGATTCTCGGCGGGGACGCGAAGGCGGAAGCGGAGAAGAGGTAGCCGGCCGGGGCGGGCGCGAGCCGCCCGCCGGGAACGGGCGCCCGCCGGCTTCCGGCCGGGCGCCCGCTTCGTTCCGGGCCGGCGCGACAGCGGGAGCGCGAGCCGGTGTTCAAATGGCAGGAGTTCCTGAAGCGGTATATCTGGGACGAGGACACGACGCCGTACTTCACGGCCGTCCCCGAACTGAGCCGCGAGCAGGCCGACAGCGAACTGTTCTTCTTCGCCATCATGGCGTCGGTGCTGTTCGGCGTGGCGACCTTCGCCTCCGTCACCGGGCAGGCGCCCTACGGCGTCTCCAAGCTCGCCGCGATCTACTGTTTCACCGTCGTGTCGGCCGCCGTGCTGGTCGGCACGGCGAAGACCGTCTACGCCGCGCTGTGGTGCGCCGGCACGCCCGTCATCGTGCTCGGGGCGCTGTTCCTGTACGGCTTCCCCGGCAAGATGGCGCTGATCGACGAGCTCCTGCTGCTCGCGGTGACGCTGGCGCTGCTGCGCTACATGTGGCGGGTGATCCTGATCTGCCGCGCCTACCGGAGCCTGCCGAGCCGCCCGGCGCGCAACCGCTCGCGCCGGCGCCTGTTCTAGGGCGGCCGCGCGATGCTCGCCCGGCTGAACCGGGCCGTGCTGGCGGCCTATCGCTGGCACCAGATCGCCTTCCTCGCCGGCCTGGCGGCGCTGATCGTCGTCGACATCGCCTTCCTCGAAGGCTGGGGCACCTTCTGGGCCATGCTGTCCTGGAGCGCGGTCTTCGGCGTCCATTTCATGATCTTCCGCGCCCAGACGGTGGACGAGCGCTGGGCGCACGAGCGGATGATCTTCGAGGTGTACCGCCCCTGGGACACCGGCCATATCGAGGAAATCCGCAACAGCCCCCACGGCAAGTCGATCTACCGCACCGAACTCGGCCGGATCGACAGGAAAGGCCGCGAGGCCAGGGCGCGGGAGCCGAAGCCGGGCGGGGAGACGCCGGACCGCGAAGGATAGGCCCGGCGCATGGCCGCGCGCGATCCCGACTACATCGTCGTCGGCGCCGGGTCCGCCGGCTGCGTGCTGGCCGCCCGGCTGACGGAGGACCCGGACGTCTCGGTCCTGCTGGTCGAGGCCGGCGGGCCGGACCGCCGGTGGGACTGGCGCATCCACATGCCGGCCGCGCTCGCCTACCCGCTCGCCGACGACCGCGCGAACTGGGCCTTCCGCACCGAGCCGGAGCCGCACATGGACGGCCGCCGGATGGACTGCCCGCGCGGCCGCGTGCTCGGCGGGTCGAGTTCGATCAACGGCATGGCCTATGTGCGCGGCCACGCCCGCGACTACGACCGCTGGGCGCGCGAGACGGGGCTGGAGAACTGGCGCTACGCCGACTGCCTGCCCTATTTCCGCGCGGCCGAGCGGCTCGACATCGGCGGCGACCTCTACCGGGGCGATTCGGGGCCGCTGCGCGTGACGGCCGGGCGCATGGAGAACCCGCTGCACCGGGCCTGGGTCGCGGCCGGGGTCCAGGCCGGCTACCCGGCGACGCCGGACATGAACGGCGCCCAGCAGGAAGGCTTCGGCCGGATGGACATGACGGTGGACCGGGGCCGGCGCTGCAGCGCGGCCCGCGCCTGGCTCCACCCGGCGCGCCGGCGCCCCAACCTGCGCGTGGCGACGGGGGCGCGGGCGCTGCGGATCGCGGTCGAGGGGGGCCGCGCCGCCGGCGTCGAGATCGCGCGCGGCCGCCGGGTCGAGACCGTCCGGGCGGGCCGCGAGGTCCTGCTCTGCGCCGGCGCCATCGGCTCGCCGCACCTGCTGCAGCTCTCCGGGATCGGGCCGGCGGACGAATTGCGCGCCGGCGGCGTCGCGCCGGTCCACGACCTTCCGGGCGTCGGCGCCGGCCTCCAGGACCATCTGGAAATCTACGTCCAGCACGCCTGCCAGCGGCCGGTCTCGCTCTACGGCGCGCGCAAGCCGTGGCGCAAGCTCGCCATCGGCGCCGCCTGGCTGCTGGCGCGGCGCGGCATCGGCGCCACCAGCCATTTCGAGTCCGGCGGCTTTATCCGCTCCGCCGCCGGCGTCGAGCACCCGGACCTGCAATACCATTTCCTGCCCGTCGCGATGAACTACGACGGCACGCACCCGCACGAGGGCCACGGCTTCCAGGCCCATGTCGGCCCGATGCGCCCGGAAAGCCGGGGCCGCGTGCGCCTCGCCTCGCCCGACCCGGCGGCCGCGCCGTCGATCCGGTTCGACTACATGGCGGCGGAGCGCGACCGGGCCGAGATGCGCGCCGCGCTGCGGCTCACGCGCGAGATTTTCCGCCAGCCGGCCTTCGACGGCCTGCGCGGCCCGGAGCTTTCCCCCGGCCCGGACACGCAAACCGACGCCGAAATCGACGCCTTCGCGCGCGCCCGCGCCGAAAGCGCCTACCACCCCTGCGGGACCTGCGCCATGGGTTCCGGGCGCATGGCCGTGACCGACGGCGCGGGCCGGGTCCACGGGCTGGAAGGGCTGCGGGTCGTGGACGCCTCGATAATGCCGGACATCCCCAGCGGCAACCTGAACGCGCCGACGCTGATGCTGGCCGAAAAACTCGCCGACGCGATCCGCGGCCGCCCCCCGCGCCCCCCCATCGACGCGCCGGTCTGGATCCACCCGGAATGGGAGACGCGGCAGCGGTAGGGCCGGGGCGGTTTCGCGGCCCGCGCCGCGCGTCACCCGACCTCGATCCGGTCCACCTTGTCCGGGTAGAAGGCGAGAAGGCCGTCGATGGCGCGGGCCTCGTCGAACGGCGCCTCGTAGGACCAGACGGCGTCCTCCGCCCGCCTTCCCGCGGCCGCGAGCGTCCAGTAGGAGGCGTCGCCCTTGAACGGGCAGTGGGTGGCGCGCGCCGACCGCTCCATCAGGTCCATCCGCGCGTCCGCGCGCGGGACGTAGTACACGACCGGGTAGTCCGCCTCGCGCAACGCGACCGCGTTCCCGGTGTCGGCGACCGTCTCGCCGGCGAAGACCACGCGCACCCGCGCGCCCGCCGGGGCGTAGTCCATCCGCCGGCCGGGATCGCGCGCGAAACCGGGGGCCGGGTTGCTTTCCGCCATGGGAGCCTCCTTCGTCGGGCCGGGGGACGGGGCGTTTGCGCCGGCGCGCCGCGCGCGTCAGAGGTCCGGCGCCGGCCAGCCGCGGCGCCGGCACGCCGCCTCGACCGTGTTGCGCAGCAGGCAGGCGATCGTCATCGGGCCGACGCCGCCCGGCACCGGCGTGATCGCGCCCGCGACCTCCGCCGCCGAGGCGAAATGCACATCGCCCGCCAGCCGCGTGCGCCCCGCGCCCCGCTCCGGCGCCGGGAGCCGGTTGATGCCGACATCGACCACCGTCGCGCCGGGGGCGATCCAGCCGCCCTCGATCATCTCCGGCCGCCCCACCGCCGCGACCAGGATGTCGGCGCGCCGGCACACCTGGGGCAGGTCGCGCGTGCGGGAATGGGCGACGGTGACGGTGCAGTGCTCGCGCGTCAGCAGCGCCGCCATCGGCTTGCCGACGATGTTCGAGCGGCCCACCACGACCGCCTCCAGGCCCGACAGGTCGCCCAGCCGCGCCTTCAGCAGCAGCAGGCAGCCGAGCGGCGTGCAGGGGACCAGCGCCGCGCCCCCGGTGGCCAGCCGGCCGGCGTTGACGACATGGAACCCGTCCACGTCCTTGGCCGGGTCGATCGCGTCGAGCACCGCCTGCGGGTCGATATGCGGCGGCAGCGGAAGCTGGACCAGGATGCCGTCCACGCCGTCGTCGGCGTTGAGGTCGCGGACCAGCGCCAGGAGCTCCGCCTGGCTCGTTTCCGCCGGCAGCTTGCGCTCGATCGAGCGCATCCCGCATTCGGCCGTGCGCCGGCCCTTGTTGCGCACGTAGATTTCGCTCGCCGGGTCCTCGCCCACCAGGACGACGGCGAGGCCGGGCGCGGCGCCGCGCGCCCCGGCCAGTTCGGCGACCGCGCGCGCGACGCGGGCCTGGACCTCGGCCGCCGCCGCCTTGCCGTCGATAAGCTCCGCGCCCATGCCTTCCCCCGCCCCCGGTTCCTCGCGACGGCTCAGCCGAGGCCCATGCGCGCCAGATCGACCACGAGGAAGTCGCGGACGAAGATCAGGACCAGCGCCAGCACGATCGGCGAGATGTCGATGCCGCCCAGGTTCGGGATGAAGTTGCGGATCGGCCGCAACGCCGGCTCGGTGATCCGGTACAGGAAATCCATCGCCATGTAGACGATCCGGCTCCGGGTGTCGAGCACGCCGAAATTGATCAGCCAGCCCATGATCACATAGATGAACAGGCACCAGATATAGATGCCGATGACGGTGTGGAGCAGGTTGGCGATGGCGTACATCGGCGGCGTTCCCATGGGCGCGCGGCGGGCGCGGGCCTTGCGAACCTACCGCCGGCGCCGCGCGGCGGCAAGCGCGGGCGCGCGACGAATCCTCTTGAACCCGGCCGGGCGCGCCGTTATGTTCCGCCCCGCGCGTGGGGCCGTAGCTCAGCTGGGAGAGCGTCGCGTTCGCAATGCGAAGGTCGGGAGTTCGATCCTCCTCGGCTCCACCAAGCGCCTCCCGCCGGACCGTGGCCGGCTCCCCCGCCGACGAAGCCGCGTCAGGCGGCGAGGAGCGAACCTTCCGCGACCGGGACCCGGCGCCAGGCGCCGCCGTCCGCGAACAATGCGCGCAGCAGCCCGTTGTTCAGCGCGTGGCCGGACTTGCGGGCCGTCACCCGGCCGAGCAGCGGGCCGCCGGCGAGGTAGAGGTCGCCGACGCAATCGAGGATTTTGTGGCGAACGAACTCGTCGTCGAAGCGCAACCCCTCCGCGTTCAGGACGCGGTCGTCGGCGATGACGATGGCGTTCTCCAGCGACGCGCCGAGGCCGAAGCCGGCCCGCCGCATTCCCTTGAGCTCCTCGAGGCGGCCGAAGGTGCGCGCCGGCGCGATCCATTCGTTGAACGCGCCGTTCGCCAGCCGGATGTCGAGCCGGCTGCGCCCGATCGCCGGCGAGTCGAAGTCGATCCCGAAATCGATCGAGAAATGCGCCGCCGGCTCCACCGAGAGGGAGGCCGAACCGTCGTCCACGCGGACCGGGCGCAACACCTCGATGGCGTGGCGGGGCGCCGGCTGGACCGCGACGCCGGCCTCCTCGACCATGGCGACGAAGGGGGCCGCGCTTCCGTCCAGGGCCGGCGCCTCCGGCCCGTCGATCTCGACCAGCGCGTTGTCCACGCCGCAGCCGGCCAGCGCCGCCATCAGGTGCTCGACCGTCGAAACGCCGACGCCGGCCTCGTTCCTCAGGGTCGTGCAAAGGCGGGTTTCGGCCACCCGGTCCCAGCGGGCCGGGATCGACGGGTCGGCGTCCGACACGTCCGTTCGGCGGAAAACGACGCCATGGCCCGGCGGCGCGGGCAGGATCCGCGCCGCGCGCCGGCTCCCCGAGTGGAGCGCCACGCCCCGGAACGCGACGGCCTTCCGCAATGTGCGCTGGCGGGCCGCGCCCGGCGGCGCGGCCGCTCCCATCCCGTCGGTGTTCGCCGCGCTGGCCGCCATGCGCCGCCGCTCCGCCCGGTTTCGGGATGGGCGGGCCGGCAAAAAAGGCGCCGGCCCGCCCGAAAAGGAAGCCCCGTCGATCTAGCAATGCCGGCGGGGCCTGGCAAATCACCTTTTGTTGCCGAGTGTTACGCCCCCGGAAACCGCCGGCCGCCGCCCGGAAAGGGGGAGGCGGCCGGCCGGACCGGCCCTCAGTTCGCCTGGCGGCGCAGGAAGGCCGGGATGTCGAGCAGGTCGTCCTCCGGCCGGGCGACCGCGCCGCGTTCGGGCCGGTCGAGCGGGCGCGCCTCGGTCCGGGGCGCGGCCGGGGCCGGGGCGGCGGCCGGGTTCGGGGCGGCGGCCTGGGCCGGCGCTTCCGGCGGCCTGCGGCCCATGCCGGTCACGCGCTGGAACAGCGACCGCGGCCCCTCCTGCGTCGCGTTGGCGACGGCGGCGGCGTTGAACGGGTCGGCCGTCCGGGGCTGGGGCGGAGCCGCCGGGCGCCGCGCGGGCGCCGCCGGCGGCGGGGCGACGAAGGGCGCCGGAGCGGCGGCGCGGGCCGGGGCGGCGGCCGTCGCGGCGGGCGCGGCGGCGGCGATCTCGCGGACCGTGGCCTCGACGGCGGACAGCCTGTCCGGCTGGGCCTCCATCCGGGCCGGCGCGGGCGCGGGAGCCGCGGCCGCCGCGGCCGCCATGGCGACGGCCGGCGCGCCGACGGAGGCGACCGTCCTCGGCATCGGGGCCGCGTAGGCGGCGGGCGGCGGCGCCGGCGCGCGCGGGACCGTCCCCGCCATCGGCGGCGGCGCGGCCGGAGCGGCGATCGCGGCCGAAGCGGCGGCGGGCCGGTTCTCGGCCGCCGGCCTCGCCTGGCTGGAGACCAGGGTCATCTGCGGCTTGGGCTTGGCCGCCACGCCCTCGGCGGCGATCCCGGTGGCGACCACGGACACCCGCATCGCCCCCTGCAGCTTCTCGTCGAAGGTCGAGCCGAAGATGATGTTGGCTTCGGGATCGACCTCCTCGCGGATGCGGTTGGTGGCCTCGTCCACCTCGAACAGGCCCATGTCCGGCCCGCCGGTGAGGTTGATCAGGACGCCGCGCGCGCCGCGCATCGAGGTGTCGTCGAGCAGCGGGTTGCTGATCGCCGCCTCGGCCGCCTCGACCGCCCGCTTGTCGCCGGCGGCCTCGCCGGTTCCCATCATCGCCTTGCCCATCTCGCTCATCACCGTGCGGATGTCGGCGAAGTCGAGGTTGATCAGGCCGGGCATCACCATCAGGTCGGTGACGCCGCGCACGCCCTGGTGGAGCACGTTGTCGGCCATCTGGAAGGCGTCGGCGAAGGTGGTCTTCTCGTTGGCGACGCGGAACAGGTTCTGGTTCGGGATGACGATCAGCGTGTCGACGTACTCCGTCAGCTCCTCGATCCCCTCCTCGGCGATCCTCATGCGGTGCGCGCCCTCGAAGTGGAAGGGCTTGGTGACGACGCCGACCGTCAGGATGCCGCGCTCGCGCGCGCCCTGGGCGATCACCGGGGCGGCCCCGGTGCCGGTGCCGCCGCCCATGCCGGCGGTGATGAAGGCCATGTTGCTTTCGCCCAGTTCGGCGACCAGCGCCTCCAGCGCCTCCTCGGCGGCGGCGCGGCCCACTTCCGGGCGCGAGCCGGCGCCGAGGCCGCGCGTCACGTCGACCCCGAGCTGCAGGCGCCGCTCCGCCAGCGACTGGGCCAGCGCCTGGTTGTCGGTGTTGGCGACGACGAACTCGACGCCTTCGAGGTTCGAGCGGATCATGTTGTTGACGGCGTTGCCGCCGGCGCCGCCGACGCCGATGACCGTGATCCGGGGCCGCAGTTCGACCTCGTGGGCCGGCGCGGCGGTCTGGTCGTTCGGGGGATAGAAGTCGATCATGTCGGGTCCTCCGGTTCTTCGGGGTTGGGTCGTGTTCGGGTCCGCGAAAAGGTCGGGCGGCGGGTCCGGCGCCGGCGGACGGCCGCCGGGCGCGCCGGGCGCGGGCGGGGGCCGGACCGCGCGCATCAGAAGTTCTCCCGGAGCCACGCGCCGATCCGGCCGAACGCGCCGGCGGGCGCGCCCCGGTCGGGCCGGCGGACGGCGGGGACGTCGAATCCGGGATCGAGGGCGTGGGCCAGCACCCCGGCGCAGGTCGAGAACGCCGGGCCGGCGGCGGCGTCCGCCAGCCCCTCGATCCGGGGCGGCCGGCCGACGCGGCACTGCTTGTCGAGGATTTTCCGGGCGAGGTCGCGGACGCCGGGCATCTGGCTGGCCCCGCCGGTGAGCACGGCGCGCCGCCCGGCGAGGCGGTCCATCCCCGCCTCCTCCAGCCGCGCCTTGACCATTTCGAGGATCTCCTCCAGGCGCGACTGGACGATGCGGACCAGCATCGACTTGCGGACCTGGCCGGGCGGCGCGTCGGCGTCCTCCCCCACCAGCGGGACTTCGAGCGTCTCGCCGTCGTCGAGGGGGGAGAGCATGGCGCAGCCGTGCAGCGTCTTCAGCCGTTCGGCCTCGGCGACCGGCGTCGACAGGCCGCGCGCCACGTCGTTCGTCACACGGTCGCCGCCGACCGGGATCGTGTCGGCGAAGATCGCGCCGCCGTCGAGGAACACCGCCACCGTCGTCGCGCCGCCGCCCATGTCGATCACGGTGGCGCCGAGGTCCATTTCGTCCTCGACCAGCGCGGCGAGGCCGGAGGCGTAGGGCGAGGCGACGAAACCCTCGACCTCCAGGTGGCAGCGCCGCACCGCCATCGACAGGTTGCGCAGCGGCCCGGACCTGGCGGTCACCAGGTGGATGTCCGCGCCCAGCCGCCGCCCCGCCATGCCGCGCGGGTCGCGGATGCCGCGCGCGCCGTCGATCGAGAACCGGGCCGGGATGGCGTGGACCAGGGCGTGGCCCTCGTCGATCTCGGCCGCGCGCCCGGCGCGCAGGACGCGCCGCAGGTCGTCCTCGCCCACCGCCGGGCCGTCGATCGCCGCCTCGACGCCGAAGAAGCGCGAGGCCGGCTCGCCGCCGGTCTGGTTGACGAACACCCGGTCGATGCGCTCCCCGGCCATGGTCTCGGCCGCCTGCACGGCGCGGCGGATCGACATTTCGGCGGCGTCCATGTCGACCACCGCGCCGCGCCGCACGCCGCGCGCGACCTGGTGGCCGATGCCGAGGATGCGCGCGCCGGAAAGCGGCCGGGCGCCCGCGCCGCCGCCCGGCTCCGTCACGCGCGCGATGAAGCAGCAGACCTTGGCCGAGCCGATGTCGAGCGCGGCCACCAGCTCCCCCTTCGGCTTCGCCGTGTCTCCGCGCGCCATTCCGTTTCCCTTTCTCCGCGCCATCGCTCAGGCTTCCCTTCCGCCGCGCCGGGCGCGCTGGCGCGCCGCCGCGCCGGGCGCGAGGCGCACCGCCAGCGCGCCGCCGACGCGCATGTCGATGGAGATCGCGCCCCGGTCGAGGATGTCGTGCGCGCGTTCGAGCCGGGCCAGCCGCGCCCAGGCGGCGAGCGGCTCGCGTTCGGGCAGGCGGACGACGGTCCGGCCGTCGATCCACACGTCCCAGCGCCGCCGGCCGACCCAGGTGACGGCCCGCACCCGCGCGACCAGTTCCGGCTCGCTCGCCAGCATCGCCAGGAAGCGGCCGGCCCGCGCCGGCGCGCCCTCGCCGATCACGATGGGGAGCGCGCGGAACCGCCAGGCGTCGCCGGGCGGGAGCGCGAAGCCCTCGGGGTCGATCGGGCGCAGCACGCCGTCGCGCTGCCACAGCGCCATCGCCCGGCGCTCCTCGATCCGCACGAAGACCGTGCCGGGCAGCAGCCGCTCGACGCGGACCCGCCGGACCCAGGGGAGTTCGGCCACGCGCCTCCGGGCGTCGGCGAGGTCGAGGGAGAGGATCGGGTCCCCGGCGCGGAGGTCGAGCGCGGACAGCAGCGCGTCCTTGCCGGTCATCCTCCGGCCCTGGACCAGGACCTCGCGCACCGACAGCCCGGCCCCGCCGGCGGCCCGCTCGATCCCGGCGGCCGCCCGGGCCGCGAGGCCCGTCTCGGCGACGATCCAGCCGAGGCCCGACGCCGCCGCCAGCCCGCACGCCGCCGCGCCGGCGAGAACGGCCCGCCGCCCGGCCCGGCGCCGGAGGAAAAGGCGCGCCGCGCGCGCGACCGCCGTCACGGATCGCATCGCGCGCCCTCCACCATCCGCGAGACCAGTTCGGGAAAGCCGACGCCCCGGAAGGCCGCCTGTTCGGGAACCAGCGAGGTCGCCGTCATGCCCGGCTGCGTGTTGATCTCCAGCAGGTAAAGCTCGCCCGGCCCGCCGCGCGTGTCGTCGTAGCGGAAGTCCGAGCGGGTGACGCCGCGGCAGCCGAGCAGTTCGTGCGCGCGCGCCGCCATCGACAGCGCCTCCGCCGTCGCCTCCGCCGGCAGCGGCGCGGGCAGCAGGTGGACCGAGCCGCCCGGCTCGTATTTGGCGCCGTAGTCGTAGAAGCCGCGCTTCGAGGTAATTTCGGTGACGCAGAACGGCTCGCCGTCGAACACGCCGACCGTCAGTTCGCGGCCGGGGATGTAGGTTTCGACCAGCACCCGGTCGCCCCAGCGCCAGTCGCCGTTGGCGGGAAGCGCGTTGTCGCCCGGCCGCGCGATATGGACGCCGACGCTCGACCCCTGGTTCACCGGCTTGGCGACGTAGGGCGGTTCGAGGCCGGCGCGGCCGGCGGCGATGTCGGCGCGGGAGTACACCGCGCCCGCCGGGCAGCGCAGGCCGGCGCGGACGAAGGCGTCCTTGGCGCGCGGCTTGTCCATGGCGATCGCCGAGGCCTGGAGGCCGGAATGCGTGTAGGGGATGCCCATGACGTTGAGCAGGCCCTGGATGTTGCCGTCCTCGCCGATCGGGCCGTGCAGGGCGTTGAAGCACACGTCCGGGCGCAACTCCGCCAGCGCCAGCGCCACCCGGCGGTCCACGTCGACCTCGCTCACCCGGTAGCCGGCGGCGCGCAGCGCCCGGGCGCAGGCCGCGCCGCTGGCGAGCGAGACCTCGCGCTCGGCCGACCAGCCGCCCATCAGGACGGCGACGTGGACATGCCCGTTCATGCCGCCTCTCCCGCCGGGACGCCGATGCGGCGGATTTCCCACCGGAGGTCGATCCCGGAGTTTTCCCGCACGCGCCGGCGCACCTCCTCGCCGAGGGTCTCGATGTCGGCGGCGGTGGCGCCGTCCGTCGCGACCAGGAAGTTGCAGTGCATCGGCGAGACCGCGGCGCCGCCCACCCGCAGCCCCCGGCAGCCGGCGGCCTCGATCGCCTGCCAGGCCTTCGCGCCGGGCGGGTTGGCGAAGGTGCTGCCCCCCGTGCGCTCGGAGACCGGCTGGCTGCGCGCGCGCGCGTCGCGGATTTCCGCCATCCGGCGCCCGATCGCCGCGGGATCGCCCGGCGGGGCGGCGAACAGCGCGGAGAGGAAAATCCAGTCCTCGCCGACGCCGCAGCGCCGGTAGCCCATGTCCATCGCCGCGACCGGCAGGCGGCGGCGGCGGCCGCGCGGGTCGAGCGCCTCGGCCTCGATGAGCGCGTCGCGGAACTCGCGGCCGTAGGCGCCGGCGTTCATCCGCAGGCCGCCGCCGACGGTTCCGGGAATGCCGCACAGGAACTCCAGCCCGGTCCGGCCGGCGCGCCGCGCGGCTTGCGCCGCCTGGAGGTCCGGGACGGCCGCGCCGACCCGCGCGACGCCGTCGCCGAACGCGATCCCGCCGAACGCCTTGCCGAGGCGCACCGTCACGCCGGGAACGCCGCCGTCGCGGACCAGCAGGTTGGAGGCCGCGCCGATAACGGCGACCGGGATGTCGGCCGGTTTCGCGGCGAGGAAGTCCGCCAGGTCCTCCGCGTCGGCCGGGCGGAACAGGACCTCCGCCGGGCCGCCGACCCGGAACCGCGTGAACGGGGCCAGCGGCGCGTTCTCCGTATAGCGCCCGCGAACGGCGGGCAGCCGGCGGAGCAGGCCCGCCGTCCGTCCGCCCGCCGGGACATTCGAGCCGCGCCGCCGCCGCCGTCATCGCGCGTCCTCCCGCGCCGCGGCGGCCGGGCGCGCGGCGGCGGCGAACACGCGGTCGAGCTCGCCCGGCAGCGCCTGCGCCCAGGCCGTGATGTCGCCCGCGCCGAGGCAGACGACGAGATCGCCCGGCCCGGCGACGGCGGCGACGCGCGGCGCCAGCTCCTCCGGGCCGGAAAGCGGGAACGCCGCCTTGTGGCCGCGCGCGCGCAAGCCCTCGACCAGCCGGTCGCGGTTCGCGCCGGCGATCGGCGCCTCGCCGGCGGCGTAGACATCGGCCACCAGCACCGCGTCGGCCTCGTCGAAACAGCCCTCGAACTCCGCGAACAGGCTGGACAGGCGGGTGTAGCGGTGCGGCTGGACGGCCGCGACGATCCGGCCGTCCGGACACGCCGCCCGCGCCGCCTTCAGCACGGCGGCGATCTCCACCGGGTGGTGGCCGTAATCGTCGATCACGGTGACGCCATGCGATTCGCCGGTCTTGGTGAAGCGCCGCTTCACGCCGGCGAAACCGGCCAGCGCGGCGCGGATCGTCGCCTCCCCGATGCCCATCTCGTGGGCGACGGCGATCGCCGCCAGCGCGTTCAGCGCGTTGTGCGCGCCGTGCATCGGCAGTTCGAGGCCGCGCATCGCCGCCGCGCCGACGCCGGCCGCGGCCGCCGACCTCCGCGTCGAACCGCGCCCCGTCCGGCGTCGCCCGGAAGGCGGAGCCGCGCACATCCGCGCCCTCCGACATGCCGTAGGTCACGATCCGCCGGTCCGACACACTGGGGATCAGCGCCCGCACCGTCGGGTGGTCGGCGCACACGACCGCGAAACCGTAGAAGGGGATGTTGGCGACGAAGGCGCGGAACGCCTCGACCAGGTTCTCGAAGCTGCCGTGGTGGTCGAGGTGCTCGGGGTCGATGTTGGTGACCACCGCCACGGTCGCCGGCAGGCGGTTGAAGCTGCCGTCGGACTCGTCGGCCTCGACCACCATCCAGTCGCCGCCGCCGATGCGCGCGTTGGCCCCGTAGGCGTTGATGACGCCGCCGTTGATGACCGTCGGGTCGAGGCCGGCGGCGTCCAGCACGGCGGCGACCAGCGAGGTGGTGGTGGTCTTGCCGTGCGTCCCGGCGCAGGCCACCGACCATTTGAGCCGCATCAGTTCGCCGAGCATCTCGGCCCGGTGCACGACGGGAACGCCGCGCGCGCGCGCCGCCGCCAGTTCCGGGTTGTCCGCCTCGATGGCGGTGGAGACGACGACGATGGCGGCCCCGTCGATATTCTCCGGCGCGTGGCCGATGGCGACCGGGACGCCCGCCGCGCGCAGGCGGCGCGTCGCGGCGCCGTCGGCGATGTCGCTGCCCCGCACGCGGTAGCCGAGGTTGCGCAGCACCTCGGCGACGCCGCTCATGCCGATGCCGCCGACGCCGATGAAGTGCAGCACGCCGATGTCGAGGGGAACCTGTCTCACGCCAGCCTCCTCCGCTCGACCGGGCGCGAATCCCCGCCGCGCCGCGCGCCGCCGGGCCGCCGCGCCCCTTCCCGTTCGGCCGCCGCGCGCAGCACCAGGTCGGCCAGCCGCTCGGCCGCGTCGGGCCGGCCGAGCGCGCGCGCCGCCGCCGCCGCCGCCGCCAGCCGGGCGGGATCGCGCAGCAGCGCGTCGAGAAGGCGGGCCAGGACCTCCGGCGAAAGCGACGCTTCGGGCAGGACCCAGGCCGCGCCCGCCGCCTCCAGCACGGCGGCGTTGCGGCTCTGGTGGTCGTCCATGGCGTGGGGGTACGGGACCAGGATGGCCGGCCGGCCGACCGTCGCCAGTTCCGCCACCGTCGAGGCGCCGGCCCGCGCGATCGCCAGGTGCGCCGCCGCCAGCCGGTCCGGCATGTCGTCGAGGAAGGAACGCACCTCGGCCGGCCGCGCGAGGCCGCGCCAGGCGGCCCGCACGCGCTCCACATCCTCCGGCCGGCATTGCTGGACCGCGCGCAGCCGGTCCCGCAAATCCGGGGCCAGCGCCGCGACCGCCGCCGGAACGGTGTCGGAAAGCGCGCGGGCGCCGAGGCTGCCGCCGAACACCAGCAGTTCGACGGGTTCGCCGGGCGCGGGTTCGCGCCACGGCGCGCCCCGGCGTTCGAGGATCGCGGCGCGCACCGGGTTGCCGGTGTACGAGATCGCGGCGGCGCGGCCCTCCAGGCCCGCCGTCGGCTCCAGCGAGAGGGCGACCGCCTTCGCGCGGCCGGCGAGCCAGCGGTTGGCGCGGCCGAGCACGGCGTTCTGCTCGTGCAGCACGACGGGCAGCCCCAGGCTCGCGGCCGCGAGCGCCGCCGGAACCGAGGCGTAGCCGCCGAAGCCGACGGCGGCGTCGGCGCCCCATTCGCGCAGCGCCCGGCGCGCGTCCAGCAGGCCGAGGCCGAGCCGCGCGACGGCCGACAGTTTCGCGCCGAGGCCAGGCCGGTTCGGGCTGGCGGCGCGCACGCGGCGGACCGTCCAGGGCGCGTCCGCCGTCTCGAAGGCGCCGCCGCGCGCGTCGGTCAGGACCAGCACACGGTGGCCGCGCCGCGCCAGCGCCTCGCCCAGCGCGACGGCCGGGAAGACATGCCCGCCGGTGCCGCCGGCGGCGAGCGCGATCCGCCGGGCGGTCACGGCCCGGCCTCCAGGCCCGGCCGCTTGCGGGTCAGCGCCAGCATCATCCCCATCCCCAGCGCCAGCGCCAGCAGCGACGAGCCGCCGTAGCTCACGAAGGGCAGCGTCATCCCCTTGGCCGGGATCAGCCGCAGCGAGGAGGACATGTGGATCAGCGCCTGCAGGCCGAACTGCGCGAGCAGCCCGGCCGCCGCCAGCACCACGAAAAGGTCCTTCTCCGCCGACAGGCGCAGGAACCCGCGCAACACCACGAAGCCGAACAGCCCGACCACCAGCAGGCAGGCCAGCGCGCCGAACTCCTCCCCCGCCACCGCGAAGACGAAATCGGCGTGGGCGTCGGGCAGGACCTCCTTGACCTTGCCCTCGCCCGGCCCGGTCCCGAACAGGCCCCCGTTGGCGAAGGCCTCCAGCGAGCGGTCCACCTGGAATGTGTCGCCCGCCTTGCTGTCGATGTAGCGGTCGATCCGCGAGGTCACGTGCGGGAGCGTGAAATAGGCGCCGGTCAGGCCCGCCGCCCCCAGCACGACCAGCGAGGCGACGAAGACCGCCGGCAGCCCGGCGAGGAAGAACTGGCCGAACCACACCGCCGCGACGACCGCCGTCTGTCCCAGGTCCGGCTGGAGCATCAGCAGCCCCGCCACCGCCAGGAGCAGGGCGATGGCGATCCACTGTCCCGGAAACCCCGGCGTCCGGCGCCATTCGGCGAACATCCAGGCCGACAGCACCGCGAGGCAGGGCTTCGTGAACTCCGAGGCCTGCAGCGAGAACCCGGCGATGGAAAGCCACCGCCGCGCCCCCTTGATCTCCGCGCCGACGAGGGGCGTCGCGACCAGCAGGACGAGGCAGACGGCGAACCCGACGAGCGCGAGGCGGCGCACGCCGCGCGGCCGCAACAGCGAGACCGCCAGCAACAGCAGCGCCGCCGCCGGCAGGAGCAGGAACTGGCGCTTGACGAAATGGTAGGCCGGAAGGTCGAGCCGCTCGGCGACCGGCGGCGTCGCGGCCAGGATCATCAGCGCCCCGAACCCCGCCAGCAGCGCCAGCGCGCCGAGCGACCAGCGGTCCACCGTCCACCACCAGTCGCCGATGGCGCTGGTGTCGGTGCGGGCGATCGCGCTCACGGCGCCCGCCCCGCCGGCGCGCCGGCGGCCGCGAGGCGGGCGCGGACCAGTTCGCGGAAACGGTCGCCGCGCGCCTCGTAGCTCTCGAACTGGTCGAAGGAGGCGGCGGCCGGCGACAGCAGGACCGTCGCGCCGGGCCGCCCCTCGCGCCGCGCCAGCGCGTCGGCCGCCGCCAGCGCCCGGTCGAGCGCGCCGGAGACCTCGCATCCCGCCCGGCCCTCCAGCGCGGCCGCGAACTCCGGCGCCGCCTCGCCGATCAGGAAGGCGCGGCGCACGCGCGGCAGCCACGGTTCGAGGCCGGCGATCCCGCCCTCCTTGGCCCGGCCGCCGGCGATCCAGTAGATCGCGCCGTAGCAGGAAAGCGCGCGGGCCGCCGCCTCGGCATTGGTCGCCTTGGAGTCGTTGACGTAGAGCACGCCGCCGGCCTCGCCCACGCGCTCCTGGCGGTGCGGCAGGCCGGGGAAGTCCGCGATCGCGCGGCCGATCGCCGCGTCGTCCACGCCGAGGGCGAGCGCGGCGGCGGCGGCGGCGGCGGCGTTCTGCGCGTTGTGCGCGCCGGGAAGCGCGCGGGCGCCGTCGAGGTCCGCCAGAATCCGGCGCGGCCCGGCGAAATCGGCGACGAGGCGGCGCCCGTCGGCGCCGACCCCGCCTTCGGGAACGGCCCGGCCGGAGACCGGAACCACCGCCAGGCCCGGCCGCCGGCGCAATTCCCGCGCGATGCCGAGGCAGACCTCGTCCTCGGCGCCGACCGCGGCCGTCGCGCCCGGCCCCATATTGTCGAACACATGGCGCTTGGCGGCGATGTAGCCCTCCATGCCGCCATGCCGGTCGAGATGGTCCGGCGCGATGTTCAGCAGCACCGCGACCGCGCAGGACAGCGACGGCGCCAGCTCCAGCTGGTAGGAGCTGAGTTCGAGCGCGTGGACCCGGCCCGGCCCGCCGGCGTCGTCCTCGTCCTCCCCGGCGTCGAAGGCGAGGACCGGCCGGCCGATATTGCCGCCCACCTCGCAAGGCCGGCCGGCCGCCGCCAGGATGTGGCCGATGAGGGCGGTGGTCGTGGACTTCCCGTTGGTCCCGGTCACGCCGACGGTGACGGCCGAGGGCGCGGCGCGCGCCAGCAGTTCGATGTCGCCGACGATCGGGACCCGCGCCGCCCGCGCCCGCGCCGCCGCCGGATGCGGGGCCGGCCAAGTGTGCGGGATGCCCGGACTCAGCACCAGCGCGGCCACGCCGGAGAAATCGGCGCGCGCGAGGTCGACGATCTCGGCGCCGAGGTCGCGGGCGGCGCGGCGGCGCTCGGGGTTCTCGTCCCAGGCCAGCACCCGCGCGCCGCCGGCGATCAGCGCGCGCGTCGAGGCGAGGCCGGAGCGGGCGAGGCCCATCACCGCCGCCGTCCCGTTCTCGTATCCGCGCGCCGCGATCACCGCCTCACCTCAGCTTCAGCGTCGAGAGGCCGATCAGGGCCAGGATGACGGCGACGATCCAGAAGCGGATGACGATGGTCGGCTCGGCCCAGCCCTTCTGCTCGAAATGGTGGTGCAGCGGCGCCATGCGGAACACGCGCCTGCCGGTCAGCTTGAAGGACGCGACCTGGGCGATGACCGAGACCGTCTCCAGCACGAACAGCCCGCCGACGATGGCGAGCACCAGTTCGTGCTTGGTCACCACGCTCACCGCCCCCAGCGCGCCGCCCAGCGCGAGCGAGCCGGTGTCGCCCATGAACACCATCGCCGGCGGCGCGTTGAACCACAGGAACCCCAGCCCCGCCCCGATCAGCGCGCCGCAGAACACGGCGAGTTCGCCCGCGCCCGGCACATGGTGGATCTGCAGGTACTGCGCGAACACCGCGTTGCCGGCGAGATAGGCGATCAGCGCGAAACACCCGGCCGCGATCATCGCCGGCACGATCGCCAGGCCGTCCAGCCCGTCGGTCAGGTTCACCGCGTTCGACGCGCCCACCATCACCAGCACGGCGAAGGGAAGGAAGAACCAGCCGAGATCGACCAGCAGGTGCTTCAGGAACGGGATCGCGAGGCCGTGGTCGAGCGGCGGCCGGCCGAGGGAGGAAATGGCGGCGGCCGCCGCCAGCGCGATCGCCACCTGCGCCGCCAGCTTCGCCCGGCCCGGCAGGCCCCGCGAATCGCGCCGGCGCAGCTTCAGGAAGTCGTCGGCGAAACCGACCGCCCCGAACCCGAACACCACCAGCAGCACGGACCACACGTAGCCGTTCCCGACATCGGCCCAGAGCAGGGTCGAGACCGACAGCGCGACCAGGATCAGCAGCCCGCCCATGGTGGGCGTGCCCTTCTTGGCGAAATGGCCGGCCGGGCCGTCGTCGCGGATCGGCTGGCCCTCGGCCTGGAAGGCGCGCAGCCGCGCGATCAGCGCCGGGCCGAGCAGGAAGCAGACGACCAGCGCCGTCATCGTCGCGCCGCCGGTGCGGAAGGTGAGGTAGCGGAACAGGTTCAGCGCCTGCAGGTCGCCGGCCAGGGGAACGAGGAGGTTCGGGAGCATCGCCGCCTCCTACCGCCCGTTGGCCGCGAGGCGGGGCGGCTCCGCCAGCGCCTCGATGGCGGCGACGACCGGGGCCATGCGGGTTCCGAGCGAACCCTTGACCAGCACGACGTCGCCGTCGCGGAGTCCGGCGGCCGCCCGGCCGGCGATCCCGGCGCTCGAATCGGCGTGGCCGGCCCGGAGCGCCGCCGGCAGGCGCGCGCGCAGCGCCCGCATCTCCGGCCCGACCGTGAACACGGCGTCCGGCCGCGCCGCGAGCAGGTCGCCGGCCAGCGCCGCGTGCAGTTCCGGCCCGGCCGCGCCCAGTTCCAGCATGTCGCCGAGCACCGCGATCCGCCTTCCGCCCGGTCCGGGCGCGGCGGCGGCGAGCACGCGGAACGCGGCCCGCATCGCCGCCGGGCTGGCGTTGTAGCTTTCGTCGATCAGCGTGACCGCGCCGCCGCCGGCGAGCGCGATCCGCGCCTGTCCGCCCCGGCCGCGGCCGGCCACGACCTGGCGGATCGCGGCGGCGGCCGGTTCGGGGTCGAGGCCCAGGGCGTGGACGCAGGCCAGCACGCCGGCGGAGTTGAAGGCCCAGTGCTCGCCGATCGCGTCCAGGCGGTAGCGGACCTCCCGCCCGCCGACGCTCGCGCGGACCGACACGCCGCCGTCGTCCGGCGCCGCGTCGAGGAGGCGGACCTCCGCCGCCGCGCCGCGCCCGAAGCCGACGATCCGCCCGGCCCCGGCCCCGGCCGCGCGCGCCGCCAGCAGGTCGAACCACGGGTTGTCGCGGTTGAGCACGGCCGCGCCGCCGGGCGCGAGGCCCGCGAAGACCTCCGCCTTGGCCTCGGCGATCCCGCGCTCGTCCGCGAAATGGGCGATGTGCACGGCCTCGACATTCGTGACGATGGCGACATCCGGGCGCGCCATCCGGGACAGCGGCGCGATCTCGCCCGCGTGGTTCATGCCCATCTCCAGCACGGCGAAGCCGGCGCCGGCGGGCAGGCGGGCGAGGCTGAGCGGCGCGCCGATATGGTTGTTCAGGTTGCCCTCGCTGGCGTGGACGGCGCCGAAGGGCGCGAGCGCGCGGGCGAGCGACTCCTTGGTCCCGGTCTTGCCGACGCTGCCCGTGACCGCGACGACCCCGGCCCGCGAGCGCGCCCGCGCCGCCGCGCCGAGGCGGGCCAGCGCGGCAAGGCAGTCCTCGACGAGGAGCAGCGGCGCGGCCGCGGCCGCGCCGGGCGGGATGCGCTCGACCATGGCCGCGGCCGCGCCGCCCGCGAGCGCCGCGCCCGCGTGGTCGTGCCCGTCCGTGCGCGCGCCCGGCAGGGCGACGAACAGGTCGCCGGGCCGAACCTTCCGGCTGTCGATGGCGACGCCCGAGGCGCGCCAGTCCGGGCCGGCGGGCCGGCCTCCGGTCGCCGCGGCCGCCTCCGCGCGCGTCCACAGCGCCGTCATGCCGGCCGTCCGCCGATCGCGGCCAGCGCGTCGCGCGCCGCCTCGGTATCGTCGAAGGGCAGCACGCGATCGCCGACGACCTGCCCCGCTCGTGTCCCTTGCCCGCGACGACCAGCGCGTCGCCGGCGCGCAGCAGCGCGATCCCGGCCGCGATCGCCTCGGCCCGGTCGCCGATCTCGCGCGCGCCGGGGCAGCCGGCCAGCACCGCCCGGCGGATCGCCGCCGGGTCCTCGGAGCGCGGGTTGTCGTCGGCGACGATCGCCGCGTCCGCGCCTTGCGCCGCCGCCCGGCCCATCGCCGCGCGCTTGCCCGGATCGCGGTCGCCCCCGGCGCCGAAAACGCAGACCAGCCGGCCGGCGACATGCGGGCGCAGCGCCGCGAGCATCGTCCGCAGCGCGTCCGGCGTGTGGGCGTAGTCCACATAGACCGGCGCGCCGGAGGGATGCGTTCCGGCCAGCCCCAGCCGGCCGGGCACGCCGGACAGTTCGGCCAGCGCGCCGGGCCAGTCCGGGTCCGGGCCGGGGCCGCCCTCCTCCAGCGCCATAACGAGGCCGAGCGCGGCCAGCGCGTTCGTCGCCTGGAACCCGCCGGGCAGCGGCAGGAAAAGCCGCCGCTCCGCCCCGCCGGCGCGGATCGCGATGTCGCTCCCGCCCGGCGCCGGCGCGCTTTCGAGGAGCGCGAGGTCGGCCCCCGCGCCGCGGCCGTAGCCGACGACCCGGACGCCGCGGCGCCGGCACGCCTCGGCCAGCGGCGCGTGCTCCGGCGCGTCGACATTGAGGACGGCGGTCCCGTCCGGGTCCAGCAGTTCGGCGAACAGCCGCGTCTTCGCCGCCAGGTAGGCCGGCATCGAGCGGTGGTAGTCCAGATGGTCGCGCGACAGGTTGGTGAAGGCCGCCGCGCGGACGCGCACGCCGTCCAGCCGGTGCTGGTCGAGGCCGTGGCTGGACGCCTCGATGGCGAGCCGGTCGATCCCGCGCCCCGCCAGGCCCCGCAGCGCCGCGTGCAGGCAAACCGGGTCCGGCGTGGTCAGGCCGGGGCCGGAGCGCCCGTCGGCCGTCGTCAGGCCCAGCGTGCCGAGGCTGGCGGCGGGCCGGCCGCGCGCGGTCCAGATCTGGCGGGCGAACTCCGCGACCGAGGTCTTGCCGTTGGTGCCGGTGACGGCGGCGATCCGCTCCGGCTGCGCGCCGTGGAAGCGCGCCGCGACGATGGCGAGGCGCCGCCGCGGGTTGGCGTCGGCGATCAGGCGGACCGGGCCGGCCGCCGGCGGGCGCGCCCAGTCCGCCCGCGTCCCGCGAGGGGCCAGCACGGCGACGGCGCCGCGCGCCACGGCGTCGGGGATGAAGCGGCGCCCGTCGGTCCGGCTCCCCGGCAGGGCGGCGAACAGGTAACCCGGCCGCACCGCCCGGCTGTCCGAGGCGATGCCCCGGACCTCGGGGTCGAGCGCGCCGTCCGCCGCCGGCCCCGCCGGGCCCGGGTCGCGAGGAAGGCGGCCGTCGCCGATGAGTTCAGAAAGACGCAAGACGTTTCCGGCCCTTCGTTTCCATCGACGGAATGCGCAAAAGCCGGCGGATTTCCGGCGATTCCTCGTCGATCGGGCGGATGCCGAGCAGCGGCGCCGCGCGCGCGACGATCCGCTTCACCGCCGGCGCCGCGACCCAGCCGCCGGTCGCGTAGCCGTGGGACTTCCGGTTGCCCTTCGGCTCGTCCACCATGACGAGGACCACGTAGCGCGGGTCGTGGATCGGGAAGGCGGCGACGAAGGAGGACAGCAGCGACTTGCGGGCGTAGCCGCCGCCGCCCGGCTTCTCCGCCGTGCCGGTCTTGCCGCCGACCATGTAGCCCTCGGCGGACCCCTTGCGGCCGGTCCCCTCCTCCACCACCAGGCGCAGCAGCTTGCGCATTTCCGCCGAGACGCGCGGGGAGACGACCCGTTCGCCCGCCGGCGCCGCGCCCGGTTCGCGCCCGAGCAGCGTGGCCGGGCGGAGCACGCCGCCGTTCACCGCCGCCGCGACGCCGCTCGCCAGGTGCAGCGGGCTGATGGCGATCCCGTGGCCGAAGGCGATGGTCATGGCGTTGATCCGCCGCCACGGCGAGGGCGACAGCGGCGCGCCGCGCTCCGGCAGTTCGACCGGCGAGGCGTCGAGGAAGCCGAACCTGTCCATGAAGGCGCGCTGCGTCTCGACGCCGGCGTCCACCGCCATCTTCGCCGAGCCGATGTTCGAGGAGTACTTGAAAATCTCCGGCACCGAGAGCCAGCGGCGCTTGGCGTGGTAGTCGTCGATCCTGAAGCGGGCGATCCGGATCGGCTTCGTGGCGTCGTAGCCGCCGCGCATCGTCGTCGTCCCGGCCTCCAGCGCCATCGCGGTGTTGAAAATCTTGAAGGTGGACCCCATCTCGTAGACGCCCAGCGTCGCGCGGTTGAACCGCGTGTCGGCCGGCGCGACGCCCGCCAGGTTGGGATCGAAGTCCGGCAGGGAGACCATCGCCACCGTCTCGCCGGTGTTCGCGTCGAGCACCACGCCGGCGCCGCCGACGCCGTCGAACTCCCGTATCTGGCGCGCGATCTCCTCGCGCAGGATGTGCTGGACGCGGATGTCGATGGACAGCCGGAGCGGGCCGCCGCCGGCGCGCAGCACGCCGTCGAAGCGCCGCTCGATCCCGCCGAGGCCGGCCGAATCCGAGTCGGAGAAGCCGACGACATGGGCCGTCAGGGCGCCCTGGGGATAGACCCGGCGCTCCTCCCGGCGGAAATGCAGGCCCGGGATGCCGAGCGCGTTGACGCGCGCCTGCTGGCGCGGCGTCAGGCCCCGCTTTATCCACACGAAGCGGTTGCCCGCGCGCAGCCTGGCCGCGACCGCCGCCGGGTCGAGGCGGGGCAACTCGGCGGCCAGGCGACGGGCCGCGCCTTCCGGGTCCACGATCTCCGACGGGTCGGCGTAGAGCGACGGGACCATCAGCCCGGTCGCCAGCAGGACGCCGTTGCGGTCCACGATGTCGGCCCGGCCGGGGAAGGCGTCGGTCCGCGCCGCCGCCGCCGGCGGGTCGCCCGGCCCGCGCAGCGCCGCGACATCGACCAGCCGCGCCGCGACCAGCGCGAAGGCGGCCGCGAACAGCAGGCCGGCGAGGGCGAGGCGGCCGCGCCCGGCCTCCAGCCACCGGCCGGAAGCGCCTTCCGGCGGGAACGGGCCGCCGCGTGTCCAGTCCGTCATCGTCGCCCCTCCCCGGCCTCCCCGTCGCGGACGCGGGCGGGAAGCCTGTCGAAGCCGCCGATCTGCGCGGTCTCGGCCGGGCGCAAATCCATGTGGCGGCGGATCAACTCCTCGATGCGGGCCGGCCGGCTCAACAGGCTCCACTCCGCCCGCAGGACCCGGATCGCCTCCCGGTTTTCCGTTATCTCCCCGCGCAGCCCCTCCAGCCGGGCCTCGCGGAGCTGCACCTCGTGCTTGACCAGGAACATCGCCACGCCGGTGGCGGCGGCCAGCACCGCCCAGGGAACGACGGAGCGCCCGATCATCGCCCGTCCTCCGCCCGTTCCGGCGGCGCGCTCCAGGCCGGCGCGGCCGTGCGCTCCGCCACCCGCAGCCGGGCGGAGCGCGCCCTCGGATTGGCCGCGACCTCGGCCCGGCCCGGACGCGCGGGCTTGCGCGCGACGGCGCGGAAGGACGGCTCCCGGCGCGGCTCCGGCGCGGGCGGCGCGTGGCGCGAGCGCCCCTCGCCCCGGCCCTGGCGCGCCCGCAGGAACGCCTTCACGCGGCGGTCCTCCAGCGAGTGGAAGGCGATCGCCGCCAGCCGCCCGCCGGGCGAGAGCAGCCGCTCCGCCGCCGCGAGGCCGCGGTCGAGTTCGCCCAGTTCGTCGTTCACATGGATGCGCAGCGCCTGGAAGGTGCGCGTCGCGGGGTCTATCGCGCCGGGCCGCCGCGCGGCCGGAACGGCGCGGCGCACGATCTCGGCGAGGCGGCCGGTGCGGCGGATCGGCGCCTCGGCCCGCGCCCGGACGATCGCCCTTGCGACGCGGCGCGCGTGCCGCTCCTCGCCGTAGCGATAAACGATGTCGGCGAGGCCGGCCTCGCTTTCGCCGGCGACCACATCGGCGGCGCTGGGGCCGTCCCGGCCCATGCGCATGTCCAGCGGGCCGTCGCGGAGGAAGGAGAAGCCGCGCGCCGGGTCGTCGATCTGCGGCGAGGAGACGCCGAGGTCGAGCAGGACGCCGTCCACCGGCCCGTCGTGGCGGGCGCGGACCAGCGCGTCCATCTCGCCGAACCGGCCGTCGATCGGCTCCAGCCGGCCGCCGTGGCGCGGGGCCAGCGCGCGGGCCCGCTCGATGGCGGCGGGATCGCGGTCGATGGCGAACACGCGGCAATCGGCGGCCTCGAGCAGCGCGGCGGCGTGGCCGCCGGCGCCGAATGTGCCGTCCACATAGTTTCCTCCGGGCCGGGGCCGGAGCGCGTCCACCACTTCCCCCGGGAGGACGGGGAGGTGGAGCGCGCCGCCGGTCCCGGCGCCGGAGGTCACGACACGCCCCCGCCCGGCCTCGCCATCGCGAGCGTGATCCCGCGCTCGCGCCGCTCGGAGAGGCCGCGTTCCCGGTGGGGCGCGTGGGTTCCCGGATTCCACACGCGAAAGCTGCGCCCGGCGCCGACGAACACCGCGGACTCGCCGATGCCGGCGTATTCCCGCAGGGACGGCGGAAGGACGATGCGCCCGTCCCTGTCGACGACCAGGGAGTGGGCGTCCGCCAGCAGGGTTTGCAGGGCCTCGGCCTCGTCCGACCAGGCTTCCAGCGCGTCGATCGACTCCACGATCCGTTCGAGCCGGGCCTCGCCGCATCCCTCGATGCAGGCAAGCCTCGGCGAGGGGTAGAGCACGAGGGTGGATGACCCCAGCGCGGCGCGGAAGGGCGCCGGAACGGACACGCGGCCCTTCCGGTCGACCTTGTTCTCGAATGTCGAAAGGAACACCGCCATTTCGACCCCGCGCCGCCCGGCGGCCGCGCGGGCGCGCCGGGCCTCGTTTGCCCGTTTCGGCGAACGTCCCGATCCTCCGGTTCCCGTTCCCCCGAAACGGCTCCCCTTCCCATCCGGGACCGGCCTGGATCGGGCATGGTCCTGTATGGGAATTCATGGAGTGTACCGGGAATCCGTGGTCCGGCAAGGCTTTTTCAAAAAAAAGTTCGCATTCCGCCTCAATTCGCGGCGCGCGGCTCCGACGCGGATGGCGAATCCGCCCGCAAACCGTTGAAACGGAGCGGTATTTTCTTATGTTCTATTTATGTTCTATTTGCTCGGGAGACGCGGACCGGACGGTCTGTAAGCCGGGTTCTGTCCACCCGCGCGCGGCGGGCTGGATGGCCATTCCTCTGGGACGGCCGTTGCCGGCCGCCTCGCGCGACCTACCCGGACGACATCGCGGAAACCCGTTCGCCATGCCCCCCGGGGGCGTGGCGGGTCGTCCCTATTCGGTCTTGCTCCCGGCGGGGTTTGCCGTGCCGGCCCCGTCGCCGGGACCGCGGTGCGCTCTTACCGCACCCTTTCACCCTTGCCCGTCGTTCGTTCTGGGAAGGACGGGCGGTTTGCTTTCTGTGGCGCTTTCCCTGGGGTCTCCCCCGCCGGGCGTTACCCGGCGCCGTGTTTCCGTGGAGCCCGGACTTTCCTCCAGCGGCGCGAACGCCGCCAGCGGCCATCCGACCGTCGCGGTCCGCCTACGCATGTAGCCGCGCCCGCGCCCGGCGTCAACCGCGGCGCGCCGATTGACGCGGCCGGCCGGGCGGCGTATGCGTCGGCGGCGCGGGACGCCCGGCGGCGGCTTTCGATCGTTTCGCGACGGGGGGAGCGCGCATGTCCGACGGGCGCGGCGGGAGTGTCGAGACGCCCCACGGCTGGTTCGTGGTCGCGGCCTCGCTCGCCTACCTGGTGGTCGCCTACGGGTCCTCGCACCTCGTCATCGTAAGCCTGAAGCCGATCGCCGACGCCCATGGCTGGCCGCGCTGGGCGCCGTCGATGGCCTATTCGGCGCTGATGGTCGGCGCCGGCGTCGGCGGCATCGCCATGGGGTACTGGGCCGACCGCGCGAGCATCCGCTGGCCGGCGACCCTCGGCGCCGCGATGACCGGCGGCGGCGTCTTCGTCGCCAGTTTCGCCGACGACAAATGGACGCTGATCGCCGCCTGCGGCCTGCTGGTGGGGCTGTGCGGCACCAGCACCGCGTTTTCGCCGATGCTCGCCAACGTCACGCGCTGGTTCGACCGGCGGCGCGGCCTCGCCATCGCCATCGTGGCCAGCGGGCAGGCGCTGGCGGGCGCGTGCTGGCCGCTGGTCTTCGAGCCGAGGATCGCCGAGTTCGGCTGGCGCGAGACCTGGCGCGAATACGGCGTCTTCGCGGTGCTGGCGATGCTGCCGGTCTCCTTCGCCTTCCGCCGCCGCCCGCCGGGCTACGCGCCCGCCCCCGCCGGCGCCCGCGCGCGGCGCGCCGGGGCCGGGCGCGCGGCCGGGATGGCGGCGGACGCGGCGCCGCTGGCGATCCTCTCCGTCGCGATCCTCGGCTGCTGCGTCGCCATGGCGATGCCGATGGTCCATCTCGTCGCCTACTGTTCCGACCTCGGCCTCTCCTCGGCGACGGGCGCGCGGATGCTCTCGCTGCTGCTGCTGTGCAGCGCGATCAGCCGGCTGGCCTTCGGCGTGGTGTCGGACCGGATCGGCGGGCTGCCGACCATCCTGATCGGCTCCTCGGCGCAGGCGGTCGCGCTCGGACTGTTCGCCGTGGCGGGGACCGAGGCCTCGCTCTACCTGGTGTCGGGGTTTTTCGGGCTGGTGTTCGGCGGGATCGTGCCGGCCTACGCGCTCGCCGTCAGGGAGTTGTTCCCGGCCCAGGGGGCGGGATGGCGGATGGGCGTGGTGTTCCTGTTCGGAACGGTCGGGATGGCGCTGGGCGGGTTCCTCGGCGGCTGGGTGTTCGACCTCGCCGGCCATTACAGCCCGGCCTTCCTGGTCGGCGTCGCCTTCAATGTCGTGAACCTGATGGCGATCCTGGCGGCGATGAGGATGCGCCGCGCGGGCCGGGCCGGACGCGCCGGTCAGCCCTCCGCCCCGCCGGAGCCGCCGGCCGCCCGCCCCTTGCCGGAGCCGAGCGGCACGCCGAACAGCTCCAGGTGGTGATCGACCAGTTCGAACCCGAGGTCGCGCGCGATGCGGATTTTCAGCTGCTCCAGCTCCTCGTTGCGGAACTCCACCACCTCGCCGCTGGTCACGTCGATCAGGTGGTGGTGGTGGTTCTCCCCCTGCGTCTCCTCGTAGCGCGCGCGGCCGTCGCCGAAATCGCGCTTGGTGACGATGTTGGTCTCCTCGAACAGCTTCATCGTCCGGTAGACCGTGGCGATGGAGATCGAGGGGTCGAGTTCGCGCACCCGGCCGTGCAGCGCCTCGACGTCCGGGTGGTCGTGCGATTCCGAAAGCACCCGCGCGATGACCCGGCGGGGTTCGGTCATCTTCAAACCCTTCTCGACGCAGAGCTGGGCGACCCTGGAGTCCATGGCTCCGTCCGGCATGGCCGTCGTTCCTGTCCGGGCTTCGGCGCGCGGCGAACCCCGCGAACCCGTTTATAGCCGGTAACCGGGGCGGTGGGAAGGCGCCGCGTTCGCCGGGGCCGCCGCCGCGCGGCGGGCCGGCCGCCCGCCTATCCCTCCGCCATCGCGGCGCGGGCGGCGGCGGCGATCTTGTTGCGGTCCGGGAAGACGTGGTCCTCCAGCGTCGGGCTGTAGGGGATCGGCACCTGGAGCGCGCAGACACGGCGCACCGACGCCTTGAGCGCGCGGAAGGTCGCCGGGTCCTCGGTCGCGAGCGCGGAGATTTCCCCCGCCGCCCCGCAGGTCGGCCCCGCCTCGTCGGCGACCACCAGCCGGCCGGTCTTGCGGACCGAGGCGCGGATCGTCTCCACGTCCATCGGGACCAGCGTGCGCGGGTCGATCACCTCGGCCGAAATCCCCTCCGCCTCCAACGCCTCCGCCGCCGCCAGCGCCTCGTGCACCAGCCAGGCCAGCGCCACGATCGTCACGTCCGATCCCTCGCGCTTGGTGTCCGCGACGCCGAGGGGGAGCGTGTACTCCTCCTCCGGCACCTCGCCCATCAGCGTGAGCAGCCGCGTGGACTCGAAGGAGATCACCGGGTTGTCGTCGCGGATCGCCGTCTTCAGCAGCCCCTTGGTGTCGTAGGGCGTGGAGGGCAGGATCATCTTCAGCCCGGCGAGGTTCATGAACATCGAATAGGGGCTTTGCGAATGCTGCGCCGCCATCCGCACGCCGCCGCCGACGGTGCAGCGGTAGAGGATCGGGAACTTCGTCTGCCCGCCGAACATGTAGTGGATTTTCGAGGCCTGGTTCACCACCTGGTCCATGGCGACGAAGGAGAAGGTCACCATCCGCCAGTCGACGATCGGCCGGAAGCCCGACCCGGCCGCGCCGATGGCCATGCCGGTGAGCGCGCCCTCGGCGATCGGCGTGCCGCGCACCCGCGCCTCGCCGAACCGCTCGACCAGCGGCGGCGGCGCGTCGGTGGAGAGGTGGAAGGTCGTGGGGTCGCGCTCCATCTCCTCGATGAAGGCTTCCATGCCGGCGTCGGCGTAGCTGATCTCGCGCGTCGTCATCGCGTCGTTCCTCCCGTCCGGGCGCTCAGGCCGCGAACACGTCCTCGGTGGCCTTGAGCGGGTCGGGGAAGGGGCTGGCCTTGGCGAATTCGACCGCCGCCTCGACCCGCGCGAGGATTTCGGCGTCCATCGCCTCCCACTCCTCGTCGGTCAGCTGCCCCTGCTGGCCCTTCAGGTGGGTCGCCAGCCTTTCGATCGGGTCCCTCTCGAGCCACTCCTCGATCTCCGCCCTGGGGCGGATGTCGGGCTGGGTCGGGCGTTCGGTGTGGCGGCGGTGGCGGTAGGTCTTGCACTCGATCAGGGTCGGCCCCTCGCCGGCGCGGGCGCGCGCGGCCGCCTCCGACGCCGCCGCGTGCACCGCGAAAATGTCGTTGCCGTCCACCGCGACGCCGGGGATGCCGTAGCCCTCGGCGCGGGTCGCCACGTCGGGCACCGAAAGCGCGCTCGCGGCCGAGGTGTTGACGGCCCAGAGGTTGTTCTCGCACACATAGATCATCGGCAGCCTCCAGGCGGCCGCGATGTTGAGCGATTCGTGGAACGGCCCGGCCCCCGAGGCGCCGTCGCCGAAGAAGGACACGGCGACCCGGCCCCCGCCCTCCAGCTGCGCCGCCAGCCCGGCGCCGGTGACGATCGGGATGCCGCCCGCGACGATGCCGTTGGCGCCGAGCATCCCGATCGAGAAGTCGGCGATGTGCATCGAGCCGCCCTTGCCCTTGCAGTACCCGGTCTCGCGGCCGTAGAGCTCCGCCATCATGCGGTCGAGGTCGGCCCCCTTGGCGATGCAGTGGCCGTGGCCGCGATGCGTGCTGATGATCTGGTCGCCCGGTTCGAGGGCCGCGCACACGCCCACCGCCACCGCCTCCTCGCCGATATAGCAGTGCACGGTGCCGTAGATGTCGCCGCCGACATAGTCCGTCGAGGCGCGCTCCTCGAAGCGCCGGATGGTCTGCATCGTGCGCAGCATCTCGCGCTGCTTTTCGGGCGTAATCTCCATGGACGGTCTCCTCGCGGACAGATGCGCCGGCGGACGGGCCGGCCCCGGCGGGCGCCCCTTCCCGCCCGCCCGGTCGCGCGCAGCCTATCCCATCGCGGCCGGGCGTGTCATCATCGCCGTCCCGCGACAGGGAAGGGAGCGACGGCCATGGGCCTCTCCGGCAAGACCGCCTTCGTCACCGGCGCCGGCAAGAACATCGGCCGCGCCATCGCGCTCGACCTCGCCGCCTCGGGCGCGAACGTGGCGCTGAACGGCGCGACGGACCGCGGCGCCTGCGAGGACGCGGCGGCGGAGGTCCGCGCGCGCGGCGTCGAGGCGCTGGTCCTGATGGGCGATGTCGGATCGCCGCGGGAGACGGCGGCGATGGCGGCCCAGGCGCTCGGCCGGTTCGGCGCGATCGACATCCTGGTGAACAACGCCGCGATCCGGCCGTCGAAGCCGTTCCTGGAGACGACGGACGAGGAGTGGCGGCGCGTGATGGCGGTCGATCTCGACGCCGCGTTCCACGCCTGCCGGGCCTTCGCCGGCGGGATGGTCGCGCGGGGCTGGGGGCGGATCGTCAACCTGACGGGGATGAACGCGATCCACGGCTACAGCGGGCGCGCGCCGGTCTCGGCGGCGAAGCACGGCGTGTGGGGCCTGACGAAGGCGCTGGCCAAGGAGTTCGGCCCGGCCGGGGTGACGGTCAACGCGATCTCGCCGGGGCCGATCGACACGGCCGGCGACGCGGCGCAGCGCGAGCACCTGCTTTCGATGGTCCCGCGCGTGCCGGCGGGGCGGCTGGGGCGCGTCGAGGAGATCGCGGCGCTGGCCGGCTTCCTGGCGTCGGAAGGCGGCGCTTACGTGAACGGCCAGATGATCGCCTGCAACGGCGGCGCGGAGACGTGAGCCGGGGCGGCGCCCTCAGCCGAGCCAGCGCTTGCGCCGGCGGTAGTGTTTCACGTCCTTGAAGCTCTTCTTGTCGCCCTGGCTGATGCCGAGGTAGAACTCCTTCACATCCTCGTTCTCGGCGAGGGTTTTGGCGTCGCCCTCCATCACCACGCGGCCGTTCTCCAGGATGTAGCCGCTGTCGGCGTAGCGCAGGGCGAAGGCGGCGTTCTGCTCCGCCAGCAGGATCGAGACGCCGCGCTCGCTGTTGAGGCGGGCGACGATGCCGAAAATCTCCTCCACCAGCTGCGGCGCCAGCCCCATCGACGGCTCGTCCAGCAGCATCAGCCGGGGCCGGGCCATCAGCGCGCGGCCGATCGCCGTCATCTGCTGCTCGCCGCCGGAGATGTAGCCGGCCAGCGCGCCGCGCCGCTCCTTCAGCCGGGGGAAGTAGCCGTAGACCATCTCCAGGTCCTCGGCGATGCCCTTGCGGTCGCCGCCCCTGGTGTAGGCCCCGGTGAGCAGGTTCTCCTCGACCGTCAGGTGCTCGAAACAGTGGCGCCCCTCCATCACCTGGATGACGCCGCTCTTCACCAGGTCGCTCGGCGTGAGCGCCTGGACCTCCCGGTCCCGGTAGACGATCGACCCCTTGGTGACCTCCCCCCGCTCGGTGCCGAGCAGGTTGGAGACCGCCTTCAGGGTCGTCGTCTTGCCGGCGCCGTTGGCGCCGAGGAGGGCGACCACGCCCCCCTCGGCCACTTCCAGCGACACGCCCTTCAACACGAGGATCACGTGGTCGTAGATCACCTCGATGTTGTTGACCGTGAGCAGATTCGCCTTGCCGTCCACGTCCAGCGTCCTTGTTCCGTCCGCCGGGACGCGCCCGGCCTCGTCGAATCCGCCCGGGGACCGTTCCCCGGCCGCGCTTGTCAGCCGCAGTCGCGCGGCGTGATGTTGTTCTCCGCCGCGAACTTGGCCGCGTCGGCCTCCATCATCGGGCGCACGAGGTCCGTCATCACCGGGATCCAGCCGCTGATGACCTTCCACTGGCCGGCGCCCGCGTCCCACTGCTGGAACATCACCGGATGGCCGCCCTCGTGGTCGTCGCAGGTGACCTTCATCTCCGGGAAGCCGTCGAGGCCGATGCGCTCCCAGTCGGCGGCGGTCATGTGCATGTTCTCGTAGGCCCAGCGCATCTGCTCGCCGTTCGGCACCTTGACGTCGAAATGCTTCTGCGCCCGGCCGATCGCCTCGACGACGATCACGTGGTTGAACAGGCCGCGGATGTAGAGCACCTCGCCGATCCGATCGACCTCGCCCGCGCCCAGGCCCTTGCCGTAGACATGCTCGCGCAGCTCGTCGTGCAGCCTGGTGCCGCCGCCCGGCGTGTGGAAGGTGGCGGCGATGTAGCCGTTGGCGCCCTCGGCCGACGGCAGCACGTCGTTCTCGGAGCCGGACCACCAGTTGCCGATGAAGCGGTCCATCGGGTAGCCCTGCGCGGCCGCTTCCTTGACCGCCACCTGGTTCATCACGCCCCAGCCGGACATGAAGATCCAGTCGGGCTTCAGCCGGCGGATCTGCAGCCAGGTCGACTTCTGCTCCTGGCCCGGATGGTCGACGGCGAGCAGGGTGAGCTGGAAGCCGTACTTCTCGGCCAGCGCCTCCAGCGTCGGGTTGGCTTCCTTGCCGTAGGCGGAGTTGTGGTAGATGTGGACGATCTTCTTGCCCGCGAGGTTGTCGAGGCCGCCCTCGTTCTCGCCGATGAAGCGGATCACCGCCGTCGCCTGCGACCAGTAGGTGGCCGGGAAGTTGAACACCCACGGGAAGACCGAGCCGACCGCCGCCGAGGTGCGCCCGTAGCCCATGGTGAGCAGCGGGATGCCGGCCTCGGTGATCTTCGGGATCAGCTGGTAGGTGATGCCGGTCGAGTTCGGCACGACGGTGACGGGGTTGCGCCCCTTCATCTTCTCGTAGCACTCGACGCCGACCTTGGTGTTGTAGCCGGTCTCGCACTCCTCGTAGATCAGCGGCACGCCGTTGACGCCGCCGTCGCGCTCGTTGACCAGCGTGACGTAGTCCTTGAAGCCGTTGGCGAAGGGGATGCCGTTCGGCGCGTAGGCGCCGGTGCGGTACACCAGGCCCGGCAGGAACAGCTCCTCGGCCGCGAGGACCGCGTCGGCCGCCGCCATGTGGGCCAGGCCGAGGACCGTGACGGCCCCCAGTCCAAGTCTCTTGAGTTTCATTCGCTTCCTCCTTGTTGCGCCGCGGCGCCCTTCGTCGGGCGTGGCGCCGCGAACCCCTCGAACGCCCTTCCGGGACGCTCCGGCCGCCCCCGCGTCAGTGCGGGAAGGGCCACATTCTCAGCTTCTCCTTGACGATCTGCCAGAGCCGCGCCATCCCGTGCGGCTCCACGATCAGGAAGAAGATGATCAGCCCCCCGAAGAACATAAACTCGAAATGCTTGGCCGTCACGGCCTGCAGCCCGAGTCCGGCCACCATGACGTTGGTCAGCACGATCGGCATCACCACGATGAAGGCGGCGCCGAGGAACGAGCCCAGCATACTGCCCAGCCCGCCGATGATGATCATGAACAGCACCTGGAACGACACGTTGATGTCGAACGCCTCCGCCGTCTCCACGCTGCCGAGCCACAGCGACAGCGCCATCGCGCCGGCCACGCCGACATAGAAGGAGCTGACCGAAAAGGCCAGCAGCTTGGTCTGGAACGGCCGGAAGCCGATCAGTTCGGCGGCGATGTCCATGTCGCGGATCGCCATCCACGACCGGCCGATCGGCCCGCGCACCAGGTTCTTCGCCGCCATCGCCAGCACGATCACGAAGACCAGGCAGAACAGGTAGCGGTGCATCGCGTCCGCCCCCGCGCCCGTGATCGTGACGCCGAGCACGTCGCGCGGCGGCATGGTGATGGTGCCGGACGGCGTGTAGTTCTGGAACCACGCCACCTTGTTGAACAGCCAGCTCAGGAAGAACTGCGCCGCCAGCGTCGCCACCGCCAGGTAGAACCCCTTGATGCGCAGCGACGGAATGCCGAAGATCAGCCCCACCCCGGCGGTGATGACCCCCGACAGCAGCAGGATGACGACGAAGTTCATCTCCGGGAACCCGGTCGAAAGCTTGTAGCAGGCGACCGCGCCGACCGCCATGAAGCCCCCGGTGCCGAGCGACAGCTGGCCGCAATAGCCGGTCAGGATGTTGAGGCCGATCGCCGCCAGCGAGAAGATCAGCACCGGGATCATGATCGCCTGGAAGAAGTACTCGGTCCCCAGGACCGGGATGCCCACCAGCGCGACGGCAAGGATGGCGGCGATCCCCCACTGGTCCTGGCGGATCGGGAAAATCGCCTGGTCGGCGGCGTAGCTGGCCTTGAACTGGCCGGATTCGCGGTACAGCATGGCGGGTCAGACCCTCTCGATAATCTTTTCGCCGAACAGGCCCTGCGGGCGGAACAGCAGGAACGCCAGCGCCACGACGTAGGCGAACCAGTTCTCGATCGCGCCGTTGACCAGCGGCCCCCAGTAGACCTCCGCCACCTTCTCGCCGACGCCGATGATCAGGCCGCCCACGATGGCGCCGGGCACGGAGGTGAAGCCGCCCAGGATCAGCACCGGCAGCGCCTTCAGCGCGATCAGCGACAGGCTGAACTGCACCCCGGATTTCGATCCCCACATGATGCCGGCGACCAGCGCCACCAGCCCGGCCACCGACCAGACGATGATCCAGATGTTCTTGAGCGGGATGCCGACGGACAGCGCCGCCTGGTGGTCGTCCGCCACCGCGCGCAGCGCCCGGCCGGTGCGCGTCCACTGGAAGAACACCGCCAGCACCGCCACCAGGAAGGCCGCGATGGCGGCGGCCCAGAGGTCGAACACCTGGATCTGGATTTCGCCGAGGTAGAGGGCGCCGGTCGGGATGCCGACATCCAGCGCCTTGACCTCGCTGCCCCAGATCGTGTCGCCCAGCCCCTCCAGCACGAAGGCCAGCCCGATGGTGGACATGAACATGATGATCTGGTCCTGGTTGACCAGCGGGCGCAGCACGAACCGCTCCACCGCGACGGCGAGGCCGATCATCACCGCGAAGGTCGCGATCACCGCCAGCCAGGCCGGGAACTGGGGCAGGATCTTGTCGAGCGTGAACGGCATCGTGCCGGTCATCAGGCCGACCAGCGTCAGCGCCGCGAACAGCGCGAACACGCCCTGGGCGAAGTTGAACACGCCCGACGCCTTGAAGATCAGCACGAAGCCGAGCGCCACCAGCGAGTACATGACGCCCGTCATCAGGCCGCCGAACACCACCTCCAGGAAGAAGGACGGGTACTCGGCCATGTCGGCGATCGGGGCGATCAGGACGAGGTTCACGAATTCCATGCGGCCGTCTCTTTCCGGGTCGTCTCTTGCCGGAAGGCCCGCCGGGGCGGGGTCCGGTCCGGGGCCGGGCCGGCGGGCCCGCGCCCCTCGGTTCAGTGGGACACGCCGAGATAGGCGTCGATCACGTTCTGGTCGCTCTTCACCTGGTCCGGCGTGCCGTCGGCGATCTTGACGCCGTGGTCCAGCACCACCACCCGGTCCGACAGGTCCATCACCACGCCCATGTCGTGCTCGATCAGCGCGATGGTGGTGCCGAACTCGTCGTTCACGTCGAGGATGAAGCGGCACATGTCCTGCTTCTCCTCCAGGTTCATGCCCGCCATCGGCTCGTCGAGCAGCAGCAGGTCCGGCTCGGCCGCGAGCGCCCGGCCGAGCTCGACCCGCTTCTGCAGGCCGTAGGGCAGCCGGCCGACCGGGGTCTTGCGGATCGCCTCGATCTCCAGGAAATCGATGATCTCCTCGACGAACGCGCGGTGCGCGATCTCCTCGCGCTGGGTCGGGCCGTAGTAGAACATCGCCGGCAGCAGGTTGACCCGCCAGCGGTCCATCTTGAGGTTGCGCCCGGTCATGATGTTGTCCAGCGTCGTCATGCCCTTGAACAGCGCGACGTTCTGGAAGGTCCGGGCGATGCCGCCGGCGGCGGCCTCGTAGGGGCGCATCTGCTTGCGCACCGCGCCGCGGAACAGGATGCGGCCCTCCTGCGGGTGGTAGAAGCCGTTGATGACGTTGAGCATCGAGGTCTTGCCGGCGCCGTTGGGGCCGATGATGGCGCGGATTTCGCCCTTGCGGATGTCGAAGCTCACATCGCGGATCGCGCGCACCGCGCCGAAGGACAGCGAGATGTTCTCGACCGAGAGGATGGCCTCGGCGGCGGCGGCGGCGGCGGTGTCCGTTGCGGTCATGGTCGCTTCCCCCCGGCCCCGGTCAGGCCCGGCCCGGCGCGGCCGTGGCCACGTCGCGGATTTTCACGTCGGCGTTGAACTCGCCGACGCGGCCGTCCTCGAAGGTGACGCGGGCGTTCACCCGCACATGGTCCCGTTCCGAGTAGAGCGCGTCGATCAGTTCGCCGTAGCGGTCGGCGATGATGCGGCGGCGCAGCTTGCGGGTCCGGGTCAGTTCCCCGTCGTCGGCGTCGAGCTCCTTGTGCAGGATCAGGAAGCGCTTGATCTGGGTGGAGGCGAGGCCGCTGTCCCGCGCGAGGTCGGCGTTGACCTCCTCGATGTTCCGCTGGATCAGGTCGTACACCTGGTCCTGCTGCGCGAGGTCGGTGTAGCCGGAATAGCCCAGCCCCTCGCGCTCGGCGAAGTTGCCCACCGCCTCGAGGTCGATGTTGATGAAGGCGGCGGCGTAGTCGCGGCCGTCGCCGTGCGCCACCGCCTCGCGGATGAACGGGTAGAACTTCAGCTTGTTCTCGATGTATTGCGGCGCGAACACGGTGCCGTCGCTCATCGCGCCCACGTCCTTGGCCCGGTCGACGATCTTCACATGCCCGTCGTCGGTGACGATCGCCGCGTCGCCGGTGTGCACCCAGCCCTCGGCGTCGAGGGTCTCGCGCGTCGCCTCCTCGTTCTTGTAGTAGCCGAGGAAGTTGCCCGGGCTGCGGTAGAGCAGTTCGCCGCCGCCGGCGATCCTGACCTCGACATCCGGCGCGGGCGGCCCCACCGTGTCGAGCCGGGCGTCGCCGTCGCGCTGCAGGCAGACATAGGCCGAACTCTCGGTCTGGCCGTAGAGCTGCTTCAGGTTCACGCCGATCGAGCGGTAGTAGGAGAACACCTCCTCGCCCAGCGGCGCGCCGCCGGTGTAGGCGATCCGCGTGCGGGTGAAGCCGAGGTTGTTCTTGATCGGCCCGTACACGCAAAGCTCGCCCAGCGCGTAGAGCAGCCGGTCCGCGACGCCCACGCCCCGGCCGTCGAGGATGCGCGGCCCCACCCGGCGGGCGACGCCGATGAAGTAGTCGTACATCCAGCGCTTGACCCTGGCCGCGTCGCCGATGCGGATGCCGATCTGCGTCAGGAAGTTCTCGAAGATCGCCGGCGGGGCGATGAACAGCGTCGGCCCGATGTCGCGCAGGTCGGCGATCAGCGTGTCCGGGCTTTCCGGGCAGTTCGCCGTGAAGCCCGCGACATACTGCATGGAGTGGGAGATGAAGTGGTCGCCCACCCAGGCGAGCGGCAGGTAGGCGAGGATGTCCTCCCCCGGCCCCAGGGACTCCATGTCGCAGGCGAGCCGGGCCGAGTTGCGCAGCGCGTCGTGCGACAGCATCACGCCCTTCGGGTTGCCGGTCGTGCCGGAGGTGTAGACGATGATGGCGAGGTCGTCGCCCTTGCCCTCGGCGACGCGCTCGCGGAAGAAACCGGGCTGTTCGGCCTCGCGCTCGCGGCCGAGGCGGCGCAGGTCCTCGAGGGAGCGGATGTGCGGCTGGTCGTAGCGGCGCATCCCCTTCGGCTCCTCGTAGACCAGCGCCTCGATCGAGGGGATGCGGTCCCTGGTGCTCTCGATCTTGTCGATCTGCTCCTGGTTCTGGCAGATCGCGAAGCGCGCCTCGGCGTGGTCGAGCACATAGGACATTTCCTCGGCCACGCCATCGGCGTAGAGCGGCACCGGAATGCCGCCGACCGACTGGATCGCGTCGAAGGAGATGTACAGCAGCGAGGTGTTCTGCCCGACCAGGGCGACCTTGTCGCCGCGCTCCAGCCCCAGCGCGACCAGGCCCATGCCGATCTCGCGGGCCGCGTCCGCCGCCTCGCGCCAGGTCAGCGTCTGCCAGATGCCCAGGTTCTTCTGGCGGTAGGCCGGCCGGTCGCCGATCCTGCGGGCGTTCTCGACCAGGAGTTTCGGGAAGGTGTCGGCCTCGGCCGACGCTTGCTGTAGGTCCGTCATGCTGGCGCCCCGGCCTCCCGCCCCGAAATGGCCCGGCCGGCGCGGCCCGCGCCGCGCCGGTTCCGGCGATCGGGGCCGGAATATAGCCGTCGGGCGCGCCAAGGGAAGCGATTTTTCGCCGTTTCCGGCCCGGGTTGCCGAGCGGCCCGGATTCGCCTAGCTTTCGACGCCATGGAGGACGAAAACGCGCCGCCCCGCCGCCCGATCCGGTGGAACGCCCTGCGGACGGACGAGGCCGAACGGGTAGTCCGGGAAATCGCGCGCGACCGGGAGCGGGTCGTCCTCACCGGCCACGCCTGGGACCGGATGGAAGAGCGCTCGATCCTCTACGAGGATGTGCTGGACATCCTGAGAACGGGCCATGTCGGCGCGCAACCGGAACGAACGGCGGAAGGGGACTGGAAGGTCGTCGTGACGAAACCGGGGCCGGGGCGGCGGGAAGCCGAGGTCGTCGCGGTTATTGTCGGCCGCGGCGGACGCCTCGATCTCGTAACGGTGGAGTGGAGGGACACATGGAGATAAGGGAAGGGTTCCTCCGGTTCACGGTGTGCGGCGTGGACTGGGTGTGGCTCGCCGACGGATACCGAATGCACGACACGGCCCACGGCCCCGGCGTGTCGTTCCGCAAGCCCGACGAACTGCACGACGCCATCGCGCGGGAGATCCTTGTCGATCCGCGCCGCCTTCGCGGGCAGGAGGTCCGGTTCCTGCGCTCCCGGCTGCGGATGGGGCAGGAGGAGCTCGACCTGGCGCTCGGCGAAAGCGAGGGGCGGGTGGAGGAGTGGGAATCGAAGGCGGGGCGAAACCGCCCGGTCCCCGAGGGCGCCGACCGCCGCCTTCGCGACCTCGTCTGGCGCGAGAAGCCCGCCGGCGCGCGGGCCGCGAGCTTCCGCCCCGACCGCCGAACCGCGGATCGGGAGCCGCGGGTTTTCGCCCTCGGCGGCTCCGGCTGGGCGGCGGAGCCGGGCCGCGCGGCGCCCGGCGCTCCCTCGCCGTTCGCCGCCGCTCAGTCCGCGCCGAAAATCGAGAGCGCGGTCCGGTTGGCGGCGATGAAGTCCCAGTCGTAGACCACGCCCAGCCCCGGCCCGTCGGGGACCGTCACGCAGCCGTCCGCCTCCACGCAATCCAGCTGGTCCGAATAGCCGCAGGCGTAGACCGGCGGAATCGCGTTCGGGCAGTCCGGCCCGACCAGCGCCACCTCGTAGAAGTTCGTGTTCCGCATCGCCGCCATGACATGCCGGTGCGCCGGGCCGGAGGCGTGCACCTCGACATCGACCCCGAACGCCTCGCCGAGATGGGCGATCTTCATCGCCCCGGTGATGCCCATGTCGTATTCCGGGTCGGAGCGCAGGAAGTCGGTCCCGCCGGCGATCAGGAAGTCCGCCTTCGGCTCGAAGCCGCGCACATGCTCGGTCTGGAGGATCGGGGTGCGGATCATCTCGCGCAGCTTGCGATGGCCGAAGGCCGACACGCCCGAATCCCGGTAGGGGTCCTCCAGCCAGAAATAGCCGGCGTCGTCGCAGGCGCGCCCCACATAGAGCGTGTCCGCGAAGGTGCGCAACTCGCAGGCCGGGTCGATCATCAGCGTCATCCGGTCGCCCACGGCCTTGGCGACATGCAGCAGGTTCTCCGCCTCCTCGCGCGCGTTCCCGTCGTTCCAGCCGTGGATCTTGAAGGCGCGGTAGCCGAGGCCGAAACACTCCTCGGCGAAGGCGGCGAACGCCTCCTTGGAGTCCAGCCCGCCGTTGCGATCGCCGTGATAGGTGCTGGCGTAGGCCGGGAGCCGCTTGCGGTAGCCGCCCAGCAGCACGCCGACGGAGCAGCCGAGCTTCTTGCCGGCCCAGTCCCACAGCGCGATGTCGATCGGCCCGTGGCCCATGTGGTCGAACTGGCGCAGCTCGCGCTTCAGGTCGTCGTAAAGGCCCTCGCGCTCCTCGGCGTGGCGGCCGACCAGGCGCGGGGCGAGCATTTTCGTCTGCGCGCAGGCGGCCGCCGAGCCGACCCAGTGGGTGACGTATTCGCCCCGGCAGCCGTCCTCGGTCTCGACGACGACCGCGTATTTGCCGATCCGCGCCGACGCGCCGCGCGCGAACGCGACGCCGCCGATGCTGTTCGCGCCGGCGATAAGTCCCAGGTTGCGGGCGTCGAAACCGAACTCGTGCACCTCGACCCGCGCGATCCGCGTCATCGTCCTCGCCCTCCGTCTCCGTTTCCGCCGGGCGGGGCGCGCCCGCCGGCCGCCCCGTCAGTCGTAGCCCGGCGGCGGAACGAAGCCGCCGATCTCCCGCTCCATCGCCCGCGCGAAGCCGATCGTCGTGAGGTCCGCGAGGCGCGGGCCGATAATCTGCAGCCCGCACGGCAGGCCCGAACGCGCGAACCCGGCCGGCGCGGCCGTCGCGGGCAGGTAGACGACGCCCGGGAACCCCGCCCAAAACAGCTGGTCGAGGGTCGATTCCGGCTTGCCGTTCACCGGGATCGTCCGGTCCGCGCGGTCGCCCTCGCGGTCGTGCGGGAAGGCGGCCGACGCCGCCACCGGGGTCAGCAGCAGGTCGTACTCCTCGAAGAACGCCGCCCATTCGCGGCGCAGCAGCGCCCGCTCGTCGTTCCATGCGAGCCAGTCGCGATGGCTCATCGTCACCGCGCGGTCCACCACCGCCTTGTAGGCGGTGTCGTCCGGATCGCCGGCCTCGGCCCGCGCCCGGTGCTCGGCGAGCGCGTCCGGCGCCAAGCGCGCCCCGGTCGCGGCGCGCAGCAGCATCAGGTAGACGAGGTGCGCGCGCGCCGGGTCCTTCACGGGACGCGCCCTGTCGTCCACCCGGAGGCCCGCGGCAGCGAGCCGATCGACGGCCGCCTGCAGGCAGTCCGTCAACTCCCCGTCCTGCGCGCAGACCGGCGAGTCCAGCATGACGGCGACCCGGAAGTCCCGGAGTTCGGCCTTCGCCGCCGGCGGCGGGACGACGGCCCCGGCCGCGCCCTCCGGGCCGGCCATGGCCAGCGTCGCGGCCTCCAGGTCCCCGGCGCCGCGCGCCAGCGGGCCGATGGCGGAGATGTCGGCCGGCGCAGCGGAGCCGGGCAGGGCGTGGCCGGTCATCGGCAGGAGTCCGTAGGTCGGCTTGTGGCCGAACACGCCGCAGTAATGCGCCGGGTTGCGGATCGAGGCGCCGATGTCGCTGCCCGCCTCGATCCCCGTCATCCCCGCCGCCAGCGCCGCCGCCGACCCGCCGGAGGAGCCGCCCGGCGTGCGCGCGAGGTCCCACGGGTTGTTCGTGGCGCCGTAGATGTCGTTGAAGCTCTGCCAGTCGGAGAGCATGAGGGGCACATTCGTCTTGCCGAACAGGACGGCGCCGGCCTTCTTCATGCGGCGCACGGCGGTCGCGTCCGCCTCGGCGATGTTGTCCGCGTGCTCCGGCACGCCCCAGGTGGAGGGCGTTCCGGCGATGTCGAAGCTCTCCTTGATCGTCATCGGCACGCCGTGCAGCGGCCCCCAGGCCTCGCCCCGCGCCAGCGCCGCGTCGGCCTCGCGGGCGCGGGCGCGCGCCTCCTCCTCGCGCAGCACGACAATGGCGTTGAGCGCCGGGTTGTGCCGCGCGGTCCGGGCGAGGAAATGCTCCAGCGCCTCCAGGCAGCCGACCTCGCGCCGGCGGATGCGGGCCGCGAGTTCGACGGCGGTGAGATAATGCAGGTCGGTCATCCGGCGCCTCCCGCGCGCGTTGGAGCGCCGCCAGCCTGCATCGCCCCGCCCGCCCGATCAACCGCCTATTCGAAAGGCCGCGCGGGGGCCGCTACCGGCTGTCCCGACGGATGCCGCCTCGCAGGTTTTCGAAATAGGCTTCGTCCATGGGTTTTCCGAGCGGCGATTTCGCGCTCTTGAGCAGAACCGCGCGCAGGCGCTCCGGATCGCCGCCCCAAGCGTTGTCCGTGTCGGCACCACCGCCCGGCGCGTCGTCGTCCTCGTCGGCGGGAGCCCTAGCAATCTTCATCGAAAGCCTCGCCACTAAATTTGACCAATCTCAGACAACGCTCTTTCAAGTGCTTTGCGGGAGTTGATTTTGCGGCTGTGCACTTTGCGGTCCTTAAACATCTTCCGCGAACCACTGTTGGATTCAAAAGCATACAGTGCACTCGGCTGGCAGTGTTCGATAAGGCGATCAAGCAACATAGATTTCACGCGGGGTGCTCCGGTAAGTCCCAGATCGTTGAACCACGCTTTGTCTGGCTGCCAGCCAGTTTTTTGCTTAATCGACTCCATGGTTGCGTCGCGACGATCATCTTTGCGAACTGTAAAAATGTGGACTTCCCAACCGGATTGTTGAATGTCCGGCAAAGCAGCGATCAGCCAATCGTGGTAAATTTCCACTTCTTTGATTTTGTCAATGCTTGGATTGTTGCTTGGCGGACACGCCAGCGTACCCTGCAAATCGAGCAAAATGATTTTGGGTCCGCCGGAGGTGGGCTTGAAGTCAGAACTGGCGAATGTCGTCGTCATTAGGCTACCTCCGATGTGGTGATCGTTTTCGGCAAGGCGTGAAACGCTAGCTTAGGTCGCCTCGGCGGATGCGGTCCTTCAGCTCCTCGAAATACGCGGCGTCCCATGTCCCGCCGGGGCCGGAGGCGAGGCCTTCGAGCAGCAGGGCGCGCAGGCGCTCCGGGTCGCCGCCCCAGGCGTTGTCGGTGTCGGCGCCCGGCGCTTCCGGCGCGTTGTCGTCCTCGTTGGCGAGGGCCATCGGAGCCTCCATCGAAAGCACGGCCGCAGGATACGCCCCCGCGGCGCCGGCGGCAACGGCGCCGGACGCGCTATCCGCCCGCCCCTTTCGCCGCCGGGGCCGGGGCGGCGCGGGTCATGCGGCCGTGGCGGATTTCCGGGACCAGCCAGAACAGCGCGATGCAGGCCGAGGCCGAGGCGACGGAGACCGCGAAGGTCAGGTTGTAGCCGCCGGTCCAGTCGTGGATCAGCCCGGCGCCCCAGGCGCTCAGCCCGGCGCCGACGCCCTGGCCCATGATCGCCATGCCGTAGATCGCGCCCAGCCCGCGCCCGGCCAGCAGGGTCGCCATCAGCGTCGTTACGATCGGGCCGCGCGCGCCCATGCTGAGGCCGTAGGGGACGATCCAGGCGAAGACCAGCGCCTTCTCCGGCACGGCCTGCAGCAGCGCCAGCGCCAGCACGCCGGCGATGGTCAGCAGGTAGCTGACGCTGGCCACCGGGCTGCGGCCCCAGCGATCGGCCGCGACCCCGGTCAGGAACATGCCGGCGAAGGACAGCATCCCGGCGATCCCGAAGGCGCCGGCGGCCTCCGTCGGCTCGAAGCCGCGCTCCACCAGGTAGGCGACGGACTGCACGCTCACCCCGAAGATCGACAGCGAGGTCAGGAAGTAGATGACGAACATCGCCCAGAAGGCGCGCGTGCGCAGCGCCTCGGCGAGGCTGTAGCCGCCCTCGGCCCGGCCCGTGCGGGTGCGGCGCGGGTTGCCGGGCGCGCCCCGCCCGATCGCCCGCCACGGCATGGCGAGGACCAGCGGGAGCAGGCACAGGAAGGCAAAGCCGAACTCCCGGTAGGTCGCGCGCCAGCCCCAGGCCTCGATCAGCAGCTGCGCCAGCGGCGCGAAGACCAGCAGCCCGAACCCGTAGCCCGCGTAGGCGAGCGAGATGGCGGTGGCGAGCCGCCGGTCGAACCAGCGCGCCAGCAGGCTCTGCGCCGGCACCTGCCAGACCAGCGCCGCCCCCAGCCCGGCCAGCCCGCCGAGGCAGAGGTGGAACTGCCAGCGCGCCTCCAGCCCGCCGGCCAGCCAGTAGCCCGCCCCGAGGCAGGCGATCCCGGCGGTGTAGACGAAGCGCGCGCCGAAACGGTCGAACAGGTGCCCGGTCAGGGGCGAGAACACGCCCATCGCCGTCACGTACACCGCGTAGACCGAGGCGACGCCGGCGCGCTCCCAGCCCATCTCGGCCGACAGCGGCAGCAGGAACACCGCGTAGGTGTCGCCCATGCCCCGGCCGATCGCCGACATCAGGACGCAGAACGCCAGCACGCCGACGGCGATCGCCGCGATCCGGGCGGCCGGCGGCGGCGCGGGGGCTGGCGTGGGGGCTGGCGTCATGCGCGGCGGCGCTCGCGTGGCATGGCGGGAAGGGCGGCGGACACGGCCGGCGATCCTAGGCCCCCCGCCCCCGCCCCGGAACCCGCGACGCGCGGGCGCGCCGGGTTATCGAGTCCGGGATGGAGGGAGCGCCGCGGGCGGCCGGCCTACGCGGCGGCCAGCGTCGCCCGCCCGGTCGAGGGGTCCCAGGTCGCGGCGACGGTTCCGCGCTCCTCGGGATCGCGGAGCGCCGCCCGCCGGAACGCCGGCAGGTTCGTCCCGCCGTCGCGCCGCGCCGAGGGCGCCAGCAACCCGTCGAGGCCCGCCGCCACGGCCTCCGCGCCCAGCCGGTTGCAGAAGGCGTAGTCGCTGTCGCGCGTCAGCCCCGGCCACTCGCCCCGTTTCGCCCGCAGGTCCTTGACGGTCCCCTCGAAGGTTACGGAGAAGCGGGTGTAGAGGCGCGTATGGGGTTTCGACGGGTTGCCCGTCAGCTTGGCGAACCAGTAAAGCACCTCCGCCGCGGCGGTGTCCTCGTCCAGCGCGGCATAGAACACGGGGAACGATCCGTCCGAAAAACGGCTGACGCGAAGCCGCCGCCGCGATCGGAACGGCGCGTCCCAGATCGCTTCCAACGGCTCCAGAATCCCGCGGGACCGCAGCAATTCGACCAGGCCGGCGGCGGCGGCGGCGTCCATTCCGAGGCTGTCGAGCAGGTCCGGGGCGGCTTCGAGCGCGGCCAGCCGAAACACGCGAACCCGGCGGTTTTCGGCGGGCAGGGACTCCAGTCCATTCACCAGCCCGCGGCCTTCTCGGCGTACTCCAGGACCAGCAGCATGTTGTCCATCGATCCCTGGCGCAGCAAATCCATCGGCGCCCGGTCGCCCAGCAGCCGGTGGTTTTCGCGGAGCCATTCGTTCTCGGCATCCTCGTCGCGGAACAGGGCGGACAGGAGCTGGCGAATACGGAACAGGCAGGCGATCCGGTCCCGCGCGTCCCGCCCGATCAACGGGGCGCGGCCGTCGAGCAGGTCGCGGACATAGGCGCGGTCCGCCTCCTCCGACGGCTCGAAGCCGAGCAGGACGATCGCGTCGTCACGCTCCAGCCGCCAGGTTTCGAGCAGCTTGACAACGAACAGGACCGGACCGCTCGACCGGCCGGGGGCCGGCGGCGGGTCGGCCGGGACAACGGGTTCCGTCGCGGACAGGGACATGCGGACTTCCGCCTCGACGACGCGGGAAACAATGCCTTCGGACGCGCCTCGCCCGCAGGGTAGCGCCCCCGCGCGCCGGCCGCCAACCTTTTCCCGCGGGAGCGGCCCCCGCCCCCCGCCGGCGCGCGAGGATTGACGGGGGCGCGGGAGCGGGGCAGGTTCGGGGGGCGCGGGGAGATCGAGCGGCGGGAGCGCGGCGGGGATGCCTGGACGGGAACGAGGCGCGAGGCGGGCGGAACGGGCGGGCGGCTTTCGGCGCGCGGGCGCCGGGCGGGCGGCGGCGCTGGCGCTCGCGGCCGTTCTCGCCGCCTGCGCGCCCCGGATCGAGAACCGCGGCAACGACGTCGATCCCGACGCGCTCGCCCTGGTCGCGCCGGGATCGAGCGACCGGGCGGAGGTCGCGGCGCTGCTCGGCGCGCCGTCCTCGACATCCGATTTCGGCGGGGAGACCTGGTTCTACGTCGCCGCCCGCACGCGCGCGGTCGCGTTCCTGGAGGAGGAGCTGGTCGCGCGCCGGGTGGTCTACATCGCCTTCGACGAGCGCGGGCGGGTCGCCGCCATCGGCAAGCTGTCGGAGGCGGACGGGCGGCGCGTCCCCATCGTCGACCGCGAGACCGCGACGGCCGGGCAGAAGATCACCCTCCTGCAACAGCTGTTCGGCAATCTCGGCCGCTTCAACGCGCCCGCCGAGTGACGGGCCGAGGCGCCGCCGGGCGGGGCGGGACGCCGCGCGCGCCGCGCCCCTCCCCGAACGAACGGCCGCCGCTACGCCGCCAGCGCCGCCAGCAGCAGGATGGCGACGATGTTGATGATCTTGATCATCGGGTTGATCGCCGGGCCGGCGGTGTCCTTGTAGGGATCGCCCACCGTGTCGCCGGTGACGGCGGCCTTGTGCGCGTCGGACCCCTTGCCGCCGTGGTTGCCGTCCTCGATGTACTTCTTGGCGTTGTCCCACGCGCCGCCGCCCGCCGTCATCGAGATGGCGACGAAGATGCCGGTGACGATCGTGCCCAGCAGCATCGCGCCGATCGTCGTGAAGGCCGCCGCCTTGCCGCCGATCGCGCCGACAACGACATAGACGACCACCGGGGCCAGCACCGGCAGCAGCGAGGGGACGATCATCTCCTTGATCGCCGCCTTCGTCAGCAGGTCCACCGCGCGGCCGTATTCCGGCTTCACGGTGCCCTCCATGATGCCGGGGTTCTCGCGGAACTGGCGGCGCACCTCCTCGACCACGGCGCCGCCGGCGCGGCCCACCGCCTGCATCCCCATCGAGCCGAACAGGTAGGGCAGCATCCCGCCGACGAACAGGCCGACCACCACATAGGGGTCCTGCAGGACGAAGCCGACCTCCAGTTCGGGGAAGTAGTACGACAGGTCCTCGGTATAGGCCGCGAACAGCACCAGCGCCGCCAGGCCGGCCGAACCGATGGCGTAGCCCTTGGTGACCGCCTTGGTGGTGTTGCCGACCGCGTCCAGCGCGTCGGTGGTGTTGCGCACGCCTTCGGGCAGGTCGGCCATCTCGGCGATGCCGCCGGCGTTGTCCGTCACCGGGCCGTAGGCGTCGAGCGCGACCACCATCCCGGCCAGCGCCAGCATCGTCGTCGCCGCGATGCCGATGCCGAACACGCCGCCCAGCAGGTGGGCCGCGACAATCCCCGCCGAGATGATCAGCGCCGGGAGCGCGCAGGCCTCCATCGAGACCGCCAGCCCCTGGATCACATTGGTGCCGTCGCCGGTCTCCGACGACCTGGCGACGCTGCGCACCGGGCGGTACTCGGTCGAGGTGTAGTACTCCGTCACCCACACCAGCAGCCCCGTCACCGCGAGGCCGATCAGCGCGCAGGCGAACAGCGCGCCGCCGGTGGTCTCGACGCCGTTGGAGAGGACGAAGGCGGTGTCGAAACCGAGCAGCATGTGGGTCGCGACCGCGATCAGGACGGCGGAAATGACGGCGCTGGAGATGAACCCCTTGTAGAGCGCCCACATGATCTTGCGGTTCGCGCCGAGCCTGACGAAGAACGTCCCCGCCACCGAGGCGAGGATGCAGACCGCGCCGATCGCCAGCGGGTAGGCCATCAGCGCCGCCGCCGTCTCGCCGGTAAAGAAGATCGCGGCCAGCAGCATCGTCGCCACCACGGTCACCGCGTAGGTCTCGAACAGGTCGGCCGCCATGCCGGCGCAGTCGCCCACGTTGTCGCCCACGTTGTCGGCGATGGCGGCGGCGTTGCGCGGGTCGTCCTCGGGGATGCCGGCCTCGACCTTGCCCACCATGTCGCCGCCGACATCGGCGCCCTTGGTGAAGATGCCGCCGCCGAGCCGGGCGAAGATCGAGATCAGCGAGGCCCCGAAGCTGAGCGCGACCAGCGCCTCCAGCACATGGCGCATCCCCCGCGGCGTCGTCGCGTCGAACATTTCGAGCAGGACGATGTAGTAGCCCGCGACCCCCAGCAGGCCCAGCCCGACCACCAGCATCCCGGTGATCGCGCCGGACTTGAAGGCGATGGCGAGCGCCGGCTCCATGCCGACCGTCGCCGCCTGCGCGGTGCGCACATTGGCGCGCACCGAGATGTGCATCCCGATATAGCCCGCCGCCCCGGACAGCACCGCCCCGATGGCGAAGCCGACGGCCACCGCGAGGCCGAGCGTGACGGCCAGGATCGCGGCGACGACGACGCCGACGATGGCGATGGTCGTGTACTGCCGGTTCAGGTAGGCGCGCGCGCCCTCCTGGATCGCGGCGGCGATTTCCCGCATCCGCTCCGAGCCGGCGTCCGCCGCGAGGACGCCGCGCGCGGCGAGAACGCCATAGGCCAGCGCGACCAGCCCGCAGGCGATCGTGAAAGCGTAGAGTTCGGTCATGTGTCGGAATCCCCCGTCGGTGCGCCGGAGGGCGGCCGGCCCCGGCCCGCCCCCGCGCGTTCGCGGCGGAACATAGCGAAAAAAACCGCCATGGCAACCGCGCGGCGGCGGCGGTTCAGGCCCGCGCCGCCGCCTCCGCCTCGGCCCGCGAGCGGCGCATCAGCCACAGCAGCATCGCCATCGTCGCCGCCACCAGGGGCAGCACGGCGAGGTTCACCGCCATCCAGCCGAAGGCGTGGAAGATCGCGCCGGCCGAGAAGGAGGCGGCGGCCACCGTGGTGAACACAAGGAAGTCGTTCAGGCCCTGCACCTTGGCCTTCTCCGCCGAGGTGTGGCACTCGGCCAGCAGCGCGGTGCCGCCGACGAACAGGAAGTTCCAGCCCACGCCCAGCAGCACCAGCCCCCACCAGAAATGCGCCAGTTCGAGGCCCGAAACGCTGACCGCGACGCAGGCCAGCAAGATCGCCGCCCCCGCCATCATCACGCGCAACACGCCGAACCGCCCGATCAACGAGCCGGTGACGAAGGAGGGCGCGTACATGGCGAAGGCGTGCCACTGCACCACGAAGGCGGCGTCGGTGAACGAGAACCCGCAGGCGACGACGGCGAGCGGCGTCGCCGTCATCACGAAGCTCATCGCGCCGTAGCCGATCATCGCGCCCGCCGCCGCGACCAGGAAGCGCGGCTGGCGCGCGATTTCCGCGAGCGGCCGGCCCTCCTCGCCACGCCTGGGCGGCGGCTCGCGCGGGATGTCGATGAAGACGAGGAAGCCCAGGATCGCCGCCTGCAGCGCCGCGACCACCAGGAAGCAGCCGGCGAAGGTCGCCGCGCCCAGCGCCGTCGGCTCGAACAGGTCCCACGACCACTTGGCGAGTTCCGGCCCCAGCAGCGCCGAGACCACGCCGCCGGCCATGACCAGCGAGATCGCCTTGCTCCGGAACGAGTCGCTCGCGGTGTCGGCGGCGGCGTGGCGGTAGAACACCGAGAAGCCCATGAAGCTCCCCATCAGGAGCGAGGCGAGGCAAAAAACCGTGAAATCGCGCGCGAAAATCGCCCAGCAGGCCAACAGCGCGCCCGCCACGCCGAGCGCGACGCCGAGCGCGAAGCCGCCGCGCCGGCCGATCCGCTGCATCGTCAGCGAGGCCGGCATCGTCGTGAACATCGTCGCGGTGAACTGCAGCGCCAGCGGCAGCGTGGCCAGCGCCGCGTCGTCCGCCAGCATCTGCCCCGCCAGCGCCGTCACCGTCATGTTGACGGCCATGGACGACATCGCCAGCGCCTGGCAGCCGGCCAGCAGCACCACGTTGCGAACGGTGGGGTCGCGGTCAGGCATGGCGCCAGCCCCCGCTTTCGAGCGGGATTTCGCGCCCCGCGCGGTCGAGCAGGACGACACCCTCGCCCGCCGCCGCCGCGCCGATGCGGGCGACCGGCGTCCCGGCGCGGCGCGCGCGCCCGAGCACCTCGGCGCGGTCTTCCGGCGCGGCCGCGAACAGCAGTTCGTAATCGTCGCCGCCGGCGGCGATGTCGGCGGCGCCGGCCCGGCCGTCGGCGCGCAGCCGCCGCGCCGCGCCGGACAGCGGCAGGTCCTCGAACCGCACCCGCGCCGCCACGCCCGAGGCGCGGCAGAGATGGCCGAGGTCCTGCGCCAGCCCGTCCGAGACGTCGATCGCCGCCCGCGCGCGCCCCGCCAGCGCCGCGCCGAGCGCCACCCGGGGCCGCGGCAGCCGGTAGCGGTCCGCGAGGAAGGCGGCGTCCGCCTCGTCCACCGGCCCCAGGCCGCCCTCCAGCAGCCGCAGGCCGAGCGCCGCGTCGCCGAGCGTGCCGGAGACCCAGATGTCGTCGCCCGCCCGCGCGCCCGCCCGCGTCAGCGCCCCGCCCGGCGGCGCGCGGCCGAACATCGTCACCGAAAGCATCGCCGGGCCGGGCGCGCGCACCGAATCGCCGCCGACGAGGGCGACGCCCCAGGCCGCCCCGTCCTCCGCCAGCCCGGCGGCGAGCCGCTCCACCCAGCCGTCGCCGCGGCACGGCGCCAGCGCCAGCGCCAGCGTGTAGACCCAGGGCGCGGCCCCCATCGCCGCCATGTCCGAGAGGTTGACCCGGAGCGCCTTGCGCGCGACCGCCTCCGGCGGGTCGGCGGCGCGGAAATGCACGCCCTCGACCAGCGCGTCGGTGGAGACCGCCAGCCCCTCGACGCCGGCGACCGGCAGCACCGCCGCGTCGTCCGCGAGGCCGAGCGCGCCCGGAACGCCGGCGGCCAGCGGACGGAAGAAACGCTCGATCCGCCCGAACTCGCCGAGCGTCACGGCCCCGTCTCCAGGGCGCCCGTCCCCGCCGGCCCGTCCGCCGCCGCGCCTCCGTCCGCGCCCGCCTCGCCGGGGCGCGCGTGGCGGGAGACCCGGTCCAGCAGGCCGTTGACCAGCCCCGCCGCCCGCTCGTCGTGGAAGGCGTGGGCGATGTCGACGTATTCGCTCACCGCCACGGCGCGCGGCGTCTCGGCCAGCGAGAGCAGTTCGTGGACGCCGAGGCGCAATATGGCGCGCAGCGTGCTGTCGAGCCGGTCGGGGGTCCAGCCCTCGACCAGGTGTTCGGAGATCGTCCGGTCGATCGCCTCCAGGTCCGCCGCCGCGCCGGACACCAGCGCCTCGAACAGCGTCCCGTCGGCGGGGCCGAATCCGCCTCCGCCCGCCGGGTCGGACAGCCGGTGGGCGCGGAACTCGGCGACGACCGGCGCCGCCGGCCCGCCGGTCATCGCGACCTGGTAGAGCGCCTGCACGGCGGCGAGGCGGGCCGAGGTGCGCGGCCGCCGGGCCTTCCGCCGCGCCGCGCCGCGCGGCCGCGGCGCGGCCGCGATGTCCGTCATGTCCCGCCTCCCCGAACCGGCCCGCCGCGTCCCGGCGCCGCCCGGCCCGAACCTAGAGCGTTTCCGCCCCGGACGGAACCGTCTTGCCGCCGGGCGCGAGGTTGAGCGCGCGATCCGGGAGAACCGGGAGGAGGGCCGAGCCGCCCGGCCGCGCCGCCCGCCGTCAGGCGGCGCCGAACCGCGCCCTCAGCTCGACCAGCGCGAGGCAGGCGATGGCGGCGTCGCGCCCCTTGTTGCGGCCGTTGTCGCTCGTTCCCGCCCGCACCCAGGCCTGGTCGCCGGTGTCCACCGTCAGCACGCCGTTGCCGATGGCGAGGCCGCGTTGCAGCGCCAGGTCCGTGAGGCCGCGGGCGCTTTCGCCGCACACGATGTCGTAATGCGAGGTCTCGCCCCGGATGACGCAGCCGAGCGCCACGTAGCCGTCGTAGGGCGGCCCGTCGGTCCGGCGCGCGGCGATGGCGATGGCGGCCGGGATTTCCAGCGCGCCCGGGACGCTGGCGACGTCGTATTCGACGCCGCGCGCCTCCAGCTCCGCCGCCGCCCCGCGCGCCAGTTCGGCCGCGAGGTCGCGGTAGAAATCGGCCTGGACGATCAGCACCCGCGTCACGGCCGCGCCTCGTCGTGTTCGGGCTGCAGCGGGCGGCGGCCGACGATGGTGAGGCCGTAGCCCTCGAGGCCGACGACGACGCGCCGCGAGTTCGACACCAGCACCATGTCGCCGATGCCGAGGTCGAGCAGGATCTGCGCGCCGATGCCGTAGTCGCGCAACTCGTTCTCGGTGCGCCGCCCCTCGGCCCGGTCGCGCAGGCTCTGGCGCAGCCGTTCGGAGATCGCGGTCGGGGTCGGCTCGCGGATCATCACCACCACGCCCCTGCCCTCGCGCGCGATCATGGCCATCGCCTCCTGCACCTCGCCGCCGCCGCGGGAGCCGGAGCGGTCGCCCAGCACGTCCTCCATGACGTTCAGCGCGTGCATCCGCACCAGCACGGGTTCGGGCGTGGAGATGTCGCCCTGGACGATGGCGATGTGCTCGGTCCCGGCGATGGTGTTGCGATAGACGATCATCCGCCAGCGCCCGCCGTGCTTGCTGTCGAGCATGGTCTCGACCGCGCGCTCGACGATGGTCTCGGTGCGGCGGCGGTGGGCGATCAGGTCGGCGATCGTCGCCACCTTGAGGTTGTGGTACTGCGCGAACTGGATCAGGTCGGGCAGGCGCGCCATCGTCCCGTCGTCGCGCATGATCTCGCAGATCACGCCGGCGGGGTTCAGCCCCGCCAGCCGGGCGATGTCCACCACCGCCTCGGTGTGGCCCGCGCGCACCAGCGTGCCGCCGTCGCGCGCGACCAGCGGGAAGACATGGCCCGGCGTCACGATGTCCTCGCGGCCGAGCGCCGGGTCGATGGCGACGGCGACGGTGCGCGCCCGGTCGTGCGCCGAGATGCCGGTCGTCACGCCCTCGCGCGCCTCGATCGAGACGGTAAACGCGGTCTCGTGCCGGGTCTCGTTGCGCGGCGACATCAGCGGCAGGCCGAGCCGCTCCACCCGCTCGCGCGTCATCGCCAGGCAGATCAGGCCGCGGGCGTGCATGGCCATGAAGTTCACCGCCTCGGCGGTGGCCATCTGGGCGGGGACGCAGAGGTCGCCCTCGTTCTCGCGCCCCTCGTCGTCCACGAGGATGAACATGCGGCCGGCCCGGGCCTCCTCGACCACCTCCTCGATGGACGACAGCGCGCCGCTGTACACATCGCTCAACCGCTCAGGCGCCGACATCGTTCGCGTTCCCCGAAGTTTGCGTCAGCCGCGCGACATAGCGCGCGATCGTGTCGACTTCCAGATTCATCCGCGCGCCGGGCCGGGCCGCGCCGAGCGTCGTGTTCTCCCAGGTGTGCGGGACGATGTTGACGCCGAACGCCTCCCCCTCGACCTCGTTCACGGTGAGCGAGATCCCGTCCAGCGCCACCGACCCCTTGGGCGCGAGGAAGCGCGCCAGTTCGCGCGGAACCCGGACCGTGAGCCGGCGGGAGCCGCCCTCCTCCCGCATCGCCTCCAGCGTCGCCACGCCGTCCACATGGCCGGAGACGATGTGGCCGCCCAACTCGTCGCCCAGCCGCAACGCGCGTTCGAGGTTGACGCGGGTCCCCGCCGCCCAGGCGCCGAGCGTGGTGCGCTCCAGCGTCTCGCCCGAAACATCGACGGCGAACCGCCCGGCGCCCTTGTCCACCACGGTCAGGCAGGCGCCGGAGCACGCGATGGACGCGCCGAGCGCGATCCCGTCCGTATCCCACGCGGTGCCGATCTCCGCGCGCAGGTCGCCGCGCCGTTCGAGCCGGCGCACCTCGCCCACATCCGTCACGATCCCGGTAAACATGGCGCAAACCTAAAGCCTTTCGGCGGCGGACGGAACGGGTTTGGCGCCGGTCGCCCAAGGCGCGTCCGGGCGGCGGTAATCCTCCATTATGTCCGCGCCGACGGGCCGGGCCGAGACGCGCGCGAAACGCGGCGCGCCGGCGAGCGCGTCGACGCCGAGCGGGCCGGGCGCGGCCACCCCGTCGCCGCCGACAAGCGCCGGCGCGCGGAACCAGACGATCCGGTCCACCAGGTCCGCCCGCAGGAAGGACGCGGCCAGCGCGCCGCCGCATTCCAGCAGCACATCGTTGATCCCGCGCGCCGCAAGCACTTTCAGCGCCGCAAGCGGCGGGACGCGCCCGTCCGGCCCGGACTCGACCTTCTCGACATCGGCGTCCCCCCACAACCTCAGGATGGTTGCCTCGTCGCCCGCCCGTTCGGTGACGATCGCCAGCGTGGGAGTCTTTCCGGGGCTGGAAGCATTTCCGGCCGTCTCGACGATCCGGCTCGTGGGCGGAGTCGAGGCCCGCGAATCCATGACGACGCGCAGCGGCGAGCGGTCTTCCAGCCCCCGCAGGCGGCAGGTCAGTTCCGGGTCGTCGGCCAGCACGGTCCCGACCCCGGTCAGGACCGCGTCGGAGCGGGCGCGGAGCAGGTGGACCTCGCGGCGCGAATCGGCGCCGGTGATCCACTTGCTTTCCCCCGTCCGGGTGGCGACGCGCGAATCGAGGCCGGTGGCGAGCTTCAGCGTCACCGCCGGCCGGCCGAGGCGAACGCGCGACAGGAACCCCGCCATGAGCGCCTCCGCCTCCGCGCGCCGCACGCCGTCCGCGACCGCGATCCCGGCGGCGCGCAGCCGCGCGAGGCCGCGCCCGTCCACCCGCGGGTCGGGATCGCCCGCCGCGAAGACGACGCGCGCCACGCCGGCCTCGACCAGCGCGTCGGCGCAGGGCGGGCCGCGGCCCTCGTGGACGCAGGGTTCCAGCGTCACATAGGCGGTCGCGCCGCGCGCCGCCGGACCGGCCCGCTCCAGCGCGACGGCCTCGGCGTGGGGCCGGCCGCCGGGTTGGGTCCAGCCCTGGCCGACGACCGCGCCCTCTCGGACCAGCACGCAGCCGACCGGCGGGTTGGGGGCGGTCGTTCCGAGCGCGCGCCGGGCGAGGCGCAGCGCGGCGCGCATCCGCCGCCGGTCCTCCCCGGCCGCGCCGGGCGCGGGTGCGGGCGCGGACACGGCCGCGCCTTCCGCCGTCCGGGCGCCGGGCGCCGGTTCAGTCCAGGTCCTCGACGAATTCCTCGAAATCCTTGGCCTCGCGGAAGTTCTTGTACACCGAGGCGAAACGCACATAGGCGACCGGATCGAGGTTGCGCAGCGAGTCCATCACCATCTCGCCGATGATGTGGGAGGGGATTTCCGTCTCGCCCATGCTTTCGAGCCGGCGGACGATGCCGGTCACCAGGCGCTCCAGCCGGTCCGGATCGACCGGCCGCTTGCGCAGCGACACCTGCATCGAGCGCTCCAGCTTGTCGCGGTCGAAGGGCGCGCGCCGGCCGTTCTTCTTCAGCACCGTGAGTTCGCGCAGCTGCACGCGCTCGAAAGTGGTGAAGCGCGCGCCGCAGGCCGGGCAGGCGCGCCGGCGGCGGATCGCGGCGGCGTCCTCCGTCGGGCGCGAATCCTTCACCTGCGTGTCGCCGTTTCCGCAGAATGGGCACCGCATTCCTTCCCCCTTCCCGCGCGCCGGGCGCGGCCGTTCAGGCGGCCCCGCCGTAGATCGGGAACCGCGCGCAAAGCTCCGCGACGACGGCGCGGGCGCGCCGCTCGACCTCCGGGTCCGGCCCGCCGCGCGCCGCCATGGCGTCGAGCACGTCGCCGATCAGGTCGCCGATCCGCTCGAACTCGGCGACGCCGAAGCCGCGCGTGGTCCCGGCCGGGGTTCCGAGGCGGACGCCCGATGTCACCGCCGGCGGGCGCGGGTCGAACGGGACGCCGTTCTTGTTGCAGGTAAGGCCGGCGCGGCCCAGCGCCGCCTCGGCGTCGCGCCCGGTCAGCCCCTTCGGCCGGAGGTCGACCAGCAGCAGGTGCGTGTCGGTCCCGCCGGAGACGATGTCCAGCCCGCGCCCGGCCAGCCGCGCCGCCAGCGCCCGCGCGTTCTCGACCACGCGGCCGGCGTAGTCCCGGAACGACGGGCGCAGCGCCTCGCCGAAGGCGACCGCCTTGGCGGCGATCGCGTGCATCAGCGGCCCGCCCTGCAGGCCCGGAAACAGCGCCGAATCGATCTTGCGCGCGAGGTCCGCCTCCGCCGCCAGGACCATGCCGCCGCGCGGGCCGCGCAGCGTCTTGTGCGTGGTGGTGGTCACGGCGTCGGCGAAGGGCAGCGGGCTGGGATGGACGCCGCCCGCGACCAGTCCCGCGAAATGCGCCATGTCCACCAGCAGCCGGGCGCCCACGCCGTCCGCGATCTCGCGGAACCGCGCGAAGTCCAGCGTCCGCGGATAGGCGGAGCCGCCGGCGACGATCAGCTTCGGGCGGTGGCGCTCGGCCAGCCGCGCCACCTCGTCGAAATCGACAAGGGCGTCGTCGCGCCGCACGCCGTACTGCACGGCCTCGAACCATTTGCCGGACTGGTTCGGCGGCGCCCCGTGCGTCAGGTGGCCGCCCGCCGCGAGCGACATGCCGAGGATCGTGTCGCCCGGCCGCAACAGCGCCATGAAGACCGTCTGGTTCGCCTGCGCGCCGGAATGGGGCTGCACATTGGCGAAGCCGCAGCCGAACAGGCGGCGCGCCCGCTCGATGGCGAGCGCCTCCGCCTCGTCCACGAATTCGCACCCCCCGTAGTAGCGCCGGCCCGGATAGCCCTCGGCGTATTTGTTGGTGAGCACCGATCCCTGCGCCTCCAGCACCGCCGCCGAGACGATGTTCTCGGACGCGATCAGCTCCACGCCGTCTTGCTGGCGCGCCAGTTCGCGCCGGACCGAGGCGGCGAGTTCGGGGTCGGCCGTGTCCAGCCCGGCGGCGAAGAAATCCGCGTCCGGGCCGGGTTCGCCGGGTCGGACGGCGGACAGGGCTTGCGTCATCGTCGGGGACCTCCGTTCCCGGGCCGGCGCGTCAGGCGGCGTCGCGCCCGCGGAGGCGGGGCGGCGCGGCGAGCTTGCCGACGCGCCTCGCGTGCCGGCCGCCCTCGAACCCGGCCTCCAGGAAGGCCGCGAGGCATTCCAGCGCCGTCTCGACGGGGACGACGCGCGCGCCGAGCGCCAGCACGTTGGCGTCGTTGTGCTCCCGGGCGAGCCGGGCGGCCGCCGCGTCGTGGCACAGCGCCGCCCGCACCCAGGGGTAGCGGTTGGCGGCGATGCTCATGCCGACGCCGGCGCCGCAGACCAGCACGCCGAATTCCGCCTCCCCGTCGCGCAGCGCGCGCGCCACCGCGAAGGCGTAGTCGGGATAGTCCACCGGGCCGGTGCCGTCGGCGCCGAGGTCGAGGACGGCGCGGCCGTTCCGCTCCAGTCGTTCGACCAGGGGCCGCTTCAGCGGAAAGCCGGCGTGATCGACGCCGACCGCGACCGTTCTTCCATCCATCGTCCGGCCGGTCCCGTCCGGTTGCCGCGCGAACCCGCTATATAGACCGCCGGCCGGCCCCCGCGCCATGGTTTTCGCGGGATTTCGCGCGCCGCCGCGCGGGCGGCCCGGCGCGGCGCGCCGAACGGGGCGCTTGGCCGCCGGGGGCGGGCCGGCCTATAACGCCGTTCCCGCGACCGACAGAGACAGGAAACGCCGCCATGTCCGACGCCGCCCTCGCCCGGGCCGCCGCCCCCGCCGCCCCGAAATCCGCGCGCCCGGCCTTCCCGTGGGAGGACCCGCTCCTGCTGGAGGAGCAGTTGAGCGAGGAGGAGCGGATGGTCCGCGACGCGGCGCGCGAGTACTGCCAGGAGAAGCTGGCGCCCCGCGTGCAAGGCGCGTTCCGCGAGGAGCGGTTCGACCGCGAGATCGTGAGCGAGATGGGCGCGCTCGGCTTCCTCGGCGCGACCATCGAGGGCTACGGCTGCGCCGGCGTCAACCATGTCTGCTACGGCCTGGTCGCCCGCGAGGTGGAGCGGGTGGACAGCGGCTACCGCTCCGCGATGAGCGTGCAGTCGAGCCTGGTCATGCACCCGATCCACGCCTACGGGACCGAGGCGCAGCGCCGCAAATACCTCCCCCGGCTGGCGACGGGCGAGTGGGTCGGCTGTTTCGGGCTGACCGAGCCGGACCACGGCTCCGACGCCGGCGGGCTGCGCACGCGGGCGCGGGCGGTCGATGGCGGCTACCTGGTGAGCGGCGCGAAGATGTGGATCACCAATGCGCCGGTCGCCGACATTTTCGTGGTCTGGGCCAAGACGGACGACGGCGCGATCCGCGGCTTCGTGCTGGAGAAGGGCATGGCGGGGCTTTCGGCGCCCCGGATCGAGGGCAAGTTCTCGCTCCGCGCCTCGGCCACGGGCGAGATCGCGATGGACGGGGTTTTCGTCCCGGAGGAGAACCTGCTGCCGGGCGCACGCGGCCTTTCGGGGCCGTTCGGCTGCCTCAACAAGGCGCGCTACGGCATTTCCTGGGGCGCGCTCGGCGCGGCGGAGTTCTGCTGGAAGGCGGCGCGGGAGTACACGCTGGAGCGCAAGCAGTTCGGCCGGCCGCTGGCCGCGAACCAGCTGGTGCAGAAGAAGCTGGCCGACATGCAGACGGAGATCGCGATCGGGCTGCAGGCCTGCCTGCGCCTCGGCCGGCTGCTGGACGAGGGCAAGGGCGCGCCGGAGGCGATCTCGCTCGCCAAGCGCAACTCCTGCGGCAAGGCGCTCGACATCGCGCGGATGGCGCGCGACATGCACGGCGGCAACGGCATCTCCGACGAGTACGGCGTGATCCGCCACCTGATGAACCTGGAGACGGTGAACACCTACGAGGGCACGCACGACATCCACGCCCTCATTCTCGGCCGCGCCCAAACCGGCATCCAGGCGTTCACGGGGGCGTGAGGGGGGAGAACGAGAGTTGCTTTCGGGAACTTTTCGCGCTACCGTGGATTGAACGAATTGAAACCGCCCGGCCCCACGTCGGCCGGGAGCGGGAACGGAACCGCGCGGGGCGCCCATGGAAGAGAACACGCTCTACTACGGCGACTGTCTCGACTGGATGCGGCGCTGGCCGTCCGGACGGGTGGACCTGATCTATCTCGACCCGCCGTTCAACTCCAACGCCGACTACAATATCCTGTTCGGGACGAGCGACGGCATCCCGGCCCAGTTGCGGGCCTTCGGCGACACATGGTCCTGGAACGAGGCCGCGCAAGACCGGCTGGACCGGATCGCGGGCGCGGTCGCGCATCCGGCGCACCAGGCGGTCGTCGGCCTGCGCGGCGTTCTGGGGCCATCGGGGATGCTGGCCTACCTGACCTACATGGCCGAGCGCCTCGTCGTCATGCGCGCGCTCCTGAAGCCGAGCGGAACGCTCGTGCTGCATTGCAGCCCGACGGCGAGCCACTACCTCAAGGCGCTGCTCGACGGGATCATGGGATCGCGGAACTTCGCGAGCGAGATCGTCTGGAACTACGGAACGCCCTCGGGCGGCCGGGCCGGCGGGAGAAAACCCGTCAAGACGCACGAAACGCTGCTGGTCTACGCCCGCGAGTACGGCAAGCACACCTACAACCGGCTCCACACGCCCTATAGCGAGAAATACGTCAAGGACTGGTTCCGGCACGAGGACGAGGACGGCCGGTTCTACAGAACGCGAACGCGCAACGGAAACATCGTCCGCCAGTATCTCGACGAAAGCCCGGGGATGCCGCTCTCGGACGTCTGGTCCGACATCATGCAGCTTTACGGGCAGCGGGGATGGTTCCCCACCGCGAACAAGGAAGACCTGGGCTATCCGACGCAGAAACCGATCGCGCTGCTGCGGCGCGTGCTGGAGATGGCCAGCAACGAGGGCGACCTCGTGCTGGACCCCTTCTGCGGCTGCGGCACCACCGTCGCCGCCGCGCGGGAGCTGAAGCGTCGCTGGATCGGCATCGATATTTCGTCGTTCGCCATCGACCTCGTGAAACGCCGCCGCCTGCGGGACGCGGCCATCCCGACCCGGGGCATCCCGACGGACATGGCGAGCGCGCGCGAACTCCACCGCGCGTCGCCGCTCGATTTCGAGGCGTGGGCGGTGAGCCGGATTCCCGGCCTCGCCCCGAACGACCGCCGGACCGGCGACCGGGGCATCGACGGCCGGGGAAGCGTGCTGAAGGACATCCTGCCGCCGGGGGAATCCCGGCTGGTTCTCGCGCAGGTCAAGGGCGGGCGGTTCGGCGTCAGCCAGTTCCGCGATTTCCTGCATGTGCTGGACGCGGAGAAGGCCGCGTTCGGCGTCTACATCACGATGGACCCGGTAAACAGCGCGCAGGCGCGGCAGCGGGCCGTGGAGGCGGGAAGCCTGACCGTCGGCGCGCAGAGCTATCCGAGGGTGCAGTTCTTCTCCATCGCCGACTTGTTCGCGGAGCGGCGGCGGATGCCGCTCCTCCCGCCCATGGCCGACCCGTACACGGGCAAACGGATGCAGGCCGACCTATTCGCCTGAGGCCGCGCCCATCCCGGCCTCGCGGAGGAGGCGGAGCGCCGCGCGGTTGGCGCCGTGGACCGACGGTTCGGCGCACCAGAGCAGGCGGAGGCGGGACAGCGCCGCGCCGGCGCCCTCCGGGAGGCCGAGCATCCGGAGCACGGCCTCGTCGATGGCGATCCGCGCCTCGTCGGCGTGCGCCTGGCAGGCGGGGCGCAGGTCGCGCGCCGCCAGCGCCTCGAAATCCGCCGCCGCCCGGTCCAGCGCCGCGTCGTCCAGCCGGTCCAGACGCGGACAGGGCGTCCGTTTCAGCGCGTCGATCTGCGCCGTCGAGCGGCCGGAATGGGTGCGCTGGCCGCGCGTCCAGTGCACCGCCATGCCCGGCGTCGCGTTCGCCCAGAGCGCGAAGGCGCGAAGGACCCGCGCGTCGGGATGGACCAGCGCGGTCCAGGCGCGGCCGCCCATGACGGGCGTTTCCGTCGTCGCGGCGAGCAGGGCCTGCGAGGTCCAGCGCATGTTGCGCGCGTGGAACAGCGTGCCCCGCCGCGCCCGCATCGCCGCGCGCGCCGCGTCGCTCCCGACATGGACGGGGGCGCTTCCCTTGTGCGTGGGCGGGACGACGAGGCGGCGCTGCGCCGCCGCGTCCGCCCGCCACAGCGCCCGGTCGCTCCCGATGGCGTCGAGCGGGCCGGCGACGGGGTGGAACTCGAACGCGCCGCGCCCGTCGCCGCCGACGGGATGCCCGATGCGGTCGTGCGTCGGCCCGACCTCGAAAACCTCGCCGATCGCGGCCATCGGGACGCCGAGCGGGGCCGAGAAATGCTCGAACTCCAGCCGCCCGCGCGCCAGCGCGTCCGCCGCCAGCGCGAGGTCGGCGTGCGTCACGCCGAGCGGCCCCCACGGACCGCCCTCGCCGCCGGCGTCGAACGCGACGGCCGTCCCGATCTCCGAGCGTCCCGCGCGCACCGGCCGCGCGGCGCCCGGCCCGCCGATCCCGTCGAGCGCGCGGTCGATGGCCCGCGCGACCTCCCCCGCCTCGCCCGGCCGGGCCAGCGGCTCCCGAAGCATGACGCAGCGGACCGGGGCCGGCGCGCCGCCGTTGCCGCCCGCCCGCCGGGTCGCGGCCAGCAGCATCTCCTCCATGCCGGTGTCGGCGGAGAGCGCGTCGCGGCCGAGCGCCCGCCCTCCCGCGACCGCGACCGCCACGATGTCCTCGAACTCGCGCTCGACCATGCGGCGCGTCACGGCCCAGCTTTCGGCGAAGGCGGCGGTCAGCGGCAGCACGAAGCCGATCCGCCCGCCGGGCCGGACCTTCTTGCGCGCGAGCGCGAGGAAGGAGGCCGCCATGCCGGCCTTGTTGTTCACGGGTTCGCCGCGCGCGAGGCGGCCCCAGCGCCTCTGGCAGGCCTTGCGCTCGGCCTCCGACAGGCCGGCGACGTCGAACGCGCTCTGCCCGCCCCGCGTGCGCGAATAGGGCGGGTTCATCAGCGCCCAGTCGAGGCTGGCGTCGGGCACATGGACCGAGCCGTTTCCGTCGCCGTTACCGGCGGACCGGCCGGCGACCTCCGCGAACAGGTCGGCGAGCGAACTCTTCTCCAGGTATTCGAGGGAGCCGACGGCGTCGTTCGCCCCGCCCACGTCGATCCAGCCGATCTGCGTGTCCCCATACGGCTCCCCATGGCCGATGGCGGCGAGCGAGGCGGCGGTCAGATGGGCGGCGATCGGGCTGATGTCCGTGCCGACCAGGCCCGATTCCATCGCGCCGCGATGCAGCTCCCTTGCGCTGTCGCGCCCGCCGCCGGCCTGTTCGTGGAAGGCGGCGACGCGCCGGTATCCGGCCCGCAGCAGGGTCCCGGTCCCGCAGGCGAGGTCGGCGAGGCGGCGGCGGCGGAACAGCGCGCCGTCCCGCCACTCCTCCTCCGCCAGGTCGCCGCGCCGGATCGCGAGGCCGGCGAGCAGTTCGGCGGCGGCCGGCTGCGTGTAGAAGGCGGCGGCTTCCTTGCGGTCCTCGCTCAGCTTGGGGAACAGTTCGGCGCCGACATCGATATGCGGCCCCAGGCGCGAGACTTCGATCCTCTCGACCGCGCCAATCAATTGGCGCAGGACCTGGCTCGTCGCGCCGGAATTAAGGCTCCCCGCCCGCTCGAGGACGCCGACGGCCGGCTCGAAAACGGATCGCCAGTTCCGGTCCAGTATCGCGCGCCACGCCTCGGCCTGTTGCGACGGGGCGGGCGAAGCGCGGGCCATGAACGGGACCGGTGGAATATCCGGCACGCCCTGCGCGACCAGGCGGGTCTGGATCAGGAGCGCGTTCAGCCACAGGATCATGGCGGTGTGGAAGCTGCCCAGCGGCGTTCGCTGGTGCATGAGTTCCGCGATCTCTTCCCGAAGGGCGGCTGGCAGGGCGAGCCGGAGGCCGGAAGCCGCGCCCTTCACGAGAAGGGCGATCTCCTCCGACAATTCCTCGATCTCCTCCTTCGGCAGCGCCGCGGCCGGCAGCAGGGCCGCGAGGTCCCGGACCGTTCCATCGAGGAACCCGTCGCCGGGCCAGCGCCGCCGGCCCTCCGCTCCCTCCGGGCCGTGGCCGGGCGGAAGCCGCTGGTGAAGCGCGTAGCCGATCGGGCCGCCGCCGGAAAGCGCGGCCTGGATCGCGGCGAAGTCCATGCGCCGGTAGCGCTCCGGGACGAACACCGCCACGGCCGTCGAGATTCTGAGGCCGCCCGCCGTCGTGCTCTCGCCGAGCCGCGCGACGGCGTCGCGGTCCGCGTCGGCGCCGTCGAAGGAGCACTCGACCGCGACCGGCGGGGAAATATCGTCCAGCACCAGTATGTCGGGCCGCTTCGCGGCGCCGCTCGCCAGCGAGGCCGTTTCCTCGACGCGCACGAAGGCCGGGGTCTCGCGCCAGCGCGCGGCCGTCCGGCGCAGCGCCTCGCCCAGCGCGAGGTTGAATGTCTCCTCGACCGTCCGCCCCGTTCCCGCCATGCCGCCGCCTTTCCGCCCGAGAAGTTATCGAAGGGGATTGTACGGGAAAGCGCCCAAAGCGGGTCGACAGGCCTATCCGCCGGAGGGGAGCGACAGTTCGGGCTCCGCCACTTCGGGCTCCTCGATAGGGAGCGGCGGCTCGCCGGTCTTTCCGCTCCTGGCGATCAGCCCCCTGTCGAAGGTGTTCAAGACCGTCGCGCCGGCGGCGAGAGCCGTGGCGACATGGATCGCGTCCTTGGGGTGGATTCCGTGCTCCCATACCAGTTCGCGGCCCGCCTCGGCGATCCGTCGCGTCACATCCACCGTTTCGATGTTTTTCCGGTTGAAAAGCGCCGCTACCGTCGAACCCCGGTTCCGCGGCAACGCCTCGCGCCCCCGAAGCATGAGAACCTCCGCCAGCGTCAAGGTGCTTGTCACGATTTCGACCTCGCCTTTCTCGGCAAGGGCCAGCACGGCGGCGCATTTGTCCGCCTTGCCCGTCTCGTTCTGCAACCATCCGAGGAAACAGTCCGAATCCCAGTACCGTCGCTCGGTCATGGTCCGGCGAGAATCCCGCGAAACGCCTCGATGGGGGTCTCGTCGTGGGGAAACGGCTCGATGTCCTCGGCCTCGATGCTCACGGGGTGGCCTTCGGCGTTGTAGTGGATCAGGCCGTGCGCCGCGACGCGCCGCCCCCACATGCTCGGCATCCTGGCCACCAAATCGTCCGGAACCCTGCATTGCACGCTCTTGTTCCAGATCGGTTCGCGGATCGTGAAGCGCGGCGGGGGCTTGGAGTCCAGCACCTCGAGTTCGCCTTCGACGGTCCCGTATGAGTCGAACGGCCAGGGCCCGTCGCGTTCGCGGCCCTCCACGCGCGCGACCGGCCGGCGTTCCCGTCCGATCCGGATATACGCCTCCGGCATTCCCGGCGGGGGGACAAAGCTGCCGCGCACGGTTTCCGGCTCGTTGTCGATCAGGCGCCGAACGCTCCGCGCCGCGCCGGGGGCGGACGCTTCTCCGGGATCGGCGGCGAGCCGCGCGCTCCCCCTGTCCACGGAAATCTCCCACTGAACGGCTCCGGCGTTCCCGCACGCCTTGGCGGCGATGGCGTCGAGAGACTTCACGAACGCGGCCACGACCTTGCCGAAGATCGCGGCCGGAACCCGGTCGGGCGTCAACTCCAGCGTCAAGGCGCCGACAATATCGTCGGGGTTCGCCATGGCGAGCCTCCCCATCCGGGTCCGGTGACCCGCGCAAGGTAAGGCGATTCGCTCCGAAGATGAACCCGGGTTCGCATTTCCCGGTCTCCGGCCGGCAAGAACCGTCGCGCGGGCGACGCGGAGCCGCCGCGGCGCGTGTCGCCCCCCGGCCCCCCTCACCCGCCGCCGCGGGCCATGTCGCGGAAGGAGACCAGGTCGGACTCGACGATCCAGTACACGACCGCCCAGCCCAGCGCCGCGAGCACGGTGGCGGCCAGCGCCTTGCGCCAGAGGTGGGGGCGCTCCGGCGCGCCGGCGTCGTGGCCGGCCTCGACGTTTTCCGAACGCCGCACGCCAATCGGCAGCGTCATCAGGAACATCCACCACCACAGCAGCGCGTAGACCACCAGGCCCGAGGCGATGTCCACGGCCGCGCTCCCGCCCGCCCGGCTTCAGGCCTGTTCGAGTTCGACCAGCGTCCCGGCGAAGTCCGCCGGGTGCAGGAAGACCACCGGCTTGCCGTGCGCGCCGGTCCGCGGCTCGCCGTCGCCGAGCACGCGCGCCCCCGCCGCCGCCAGCGCGTCGCGCGCCGCCAGGATGTCCTCGACCTCGTAGCAGACATGGTGCATCCCGCCCGACGGGTTGCGGTCGAGGAAGCGCCGGATCGGCGAACCGGCGCCGAGCGGGTGCAGCAGTTCGATCTTCGTGTTGGGCAGCGCGACGAACACCACCGTCACGCCGTGCTCCGGCAGGTCGTGGGGCGCGCTGACCTCCGCGCCCAGCGTGTCGCGGTAGACCGCCGCCGCCGCCGCCAGGTCCGGCGCGACGATGGCCACGTGGTTGAGCCGGCCGATCATCCCCTCGCTCCCCGCTCCCCGAAACGGCGCGCCTTCCGAGCGCGCGCCCTAAACCCGCGCCACGTGGACGGACACTTCCGGCCGCTTGCCGAACTCGGCCCGCGCCGCGCCCCGGACCGCCCGGCGCGCCGCCTCCGCCACCGCCCCGTCGGAGCGCCGCCGCCCCGGCGGCAGGCCGCCCACCGCCTCGCGCACGCAATCCGAAAGCAGCGCGTCGAACGCCTCGGCCTCGTCCCGATCGTAAAGGCCCGTCGCCGTCACCATCGGGTCGCCGAGGCCGCGGCCGCGCCCGTCCATCACCACCGTCACCGCGACGGAGCCGTTGTGCAACAGCTTTCGCCGCTCGCGCACCGGCCCGCCGTCGAGCGGGCGCAGGCGCGAGCCGTCCACCGCCAGCGCGCCCGCCGGCACCCGCGCGACGACCCCGGCCGGCCCCGGCGCCAGCCGCAGCACCGCGCCGTTCTCCGGGATCGCGATTTCCGGGACCTGGCAGGCCCGCGCCACCTCCGCGTGGGCCGCGAGGCGGCGCGCGTCGCCGTGGACCGGGACGGCGATGCGGGGCCGGATCGTCTGGTACATGCGCTCCAGGTCGCCGCGCGCCGGATGGCCGGAGACATGCACATGGGCCTCCCGCTCCGTCACCACCTCGACGCCGCGGGCGGCGAATTTGCTCTGCATCCGGCCGATCGCCTTCTCGTTGCCGGGGATCTCGCGCGAGGAGAAGACCACCGTGTCGCCGGCCTCCAGCGAGACGCGGGGATGCGTGTCGTCGGCGATCCGGGCCAGCGCCGCGCGCGGCTCCCCCTGGCTGCCGGTGCAGATCATCGCCAGCCGGTCGCGCGGGATGTAGCCGGCGTCGTCCTCCGTCAGGAAGCGCGGGATGTCGAGCAGGTAGCCGTTCTCGCGCGCCGCGTCGTTCATCCGCCGCAGCGAGCGCCCGACCAGCGCCGTGTCGCGGCCGGCGCGCGCGGCCGCGCGGGCGACGCCGTGCAGCCGGGCCACGTTGGAGGCGAAGCAGGCCACCGCGACGCGGCCGTCCCGCTCCTCGAACAGTTCGGCGAAGGCGTCGAGCAGTTCGGCCTCGGAGCCGGTCTCGCCCGGAATGTCGGCGTTGGTCGAGTCGCCGACCATCGCCAGCACGCCGCCGGCGGCCAGCGCCTCCAGCGCCTCGCGGTCGGCGACGGGGCCGATCCGGGGGTCGGGGTCGAACTTCCAGTCGCCGGTGTGCAGCACCGTCCCGGCGGCGCAGCGGATGGCGATGGCGCTCGGCTCCGGGATGGAGTGGGTCATGCCGATCGTCTCGACCTCGAACGGGCCGAGGGCGAAGCGGCCCGGCAAGGGCGTCTCGACCAGTTCGACCTCTCCGGCCAGCCCGGCCTCGGCCAGCTTGCGCCGCGCCAGCGAGGCGGTGAACGGCGTGGCGTAGACCGGGCAGCGCAACCGCTCCCACAGCCAGGGCAGCGCGCCGATATGGTCCTCGTGGCCGTGGGTGAGCACCAGCCCGGCCAGGTCGCGGCGGCGCTCGGCGATGAAGGACGGGTCCGGCATCAGGACCTCCACCCCCGGCGTGCTGTCGTCGCCGAAGGCGACGCCGAGATCGACCATCAGCCACTTGCCGGCGTAGTGGTAGAGGTTGAGGTTCATGCCGATCTCGTCCGAGCCGCCGAGCGGCAGGAACAGCAACTCGGCGGGATCGGGCTGGAAGCCTCCGGTCATCGTTCCGCGTTCCGCCGGTGGATCAGGACGAGGCCGCGCAGGGTCATGTCGGGATCGACATGCCGGATCGACCGGGCGTGGCCGAGGAACACCGGGGCGAGGCCGCCGGTGGCGACCGCCGTCATCGGCTGGCCGTACTCCGCCTCGATCCGCGCGACGATGCCGTCGATCAGGCCGACATAACCCCAGAAAACGCCGGAATGCATCGCCTCGCGGGTCGTCTTGCCGATGACGCGGGCCGGCGGGCGGCCGCCTTCGCCGCCGGCCCGGGGCGCGACGGCGATGCGCGGCAGTTGCGCGGCCGAGCGGTAGAGCGCCTCCAGCGACAGGTTGATCCCCGGCGCGATGACGCCGCCGGCGTAGCCGCCGTCGGCCTCCACCGCGTCGAAGGTGGTGGCGGTGCCGAAATCGACCACGATCAGCGGCCCCGCGTGGCGCGCGCGCGCGCCGACCGCGTTGACGATCCGGTCGGCCCCGACCTCGCCGGGCCGGTCGATGCGGATGTCGATGCCGGGATCGACGCCGGGGCCGCCGACGATCGTCGGCTCGACGCCGAAATGGCGCCGGCACAGCGTGTGCAGGTTGAACGCGGTCTCCGGCACGACATTGGCGACGATCGCGGCGTCGATGGCCGAGCGCGAGAGGCCGTTCAGCGCCAGCAGCTGCGTCAGCCACGCCGCGTATTCGTCGGCCGTGCGGGCGGGGTTTGTCGAGGCGCGCCAGGAGCCGAGGCAGTCCGCGCCCTCGAACACCGCGAAGCCGGTGTTGGTGTTGCCGCAATCGATGGCGAGCAGCGTCACGGCGCGTCCCCGCCGGGGAAGGAGACGGTCCCGGCGGAAACGGCCGCCATCGTCCCGTCCGGCCGCTCGACCAGCATCCGCCCCTCGCCGTCGAGCCCCCGGAACCGGCCGCGCAAACCGGCGCCGGCCCCGCCCGCGACCTCGACCGTCCGGCCCAGGCCGTGCGCGCGGGCGAGCCAGGCCGCGCGGACCGGCGCGAAACCGCCGGCCTCCCACTCGTCGCGGCGCCGCGCGAGCGCCGACAGGAACAGGTCCCGCGCCCGATCGACCGACAGCGGCCGGCCCGCCGCGAGGTCGAGGCAGGTCGCGCCGTAGCGCGCGTCCGGCGGGTGGCTGGCGACATTGACGCCGACGCCGACGACAAGCGCCGGCGCGCGGCCCGGCGCGGCGACGGTCTCCAGCAGGACGCCCGCGACCTTGCGCCCGTCCAGCAGCGCGTCGTTGGGCCATTTGAGCGTCGCCCGCGCGCGCGGCGCGGCCTCGGCGACGGCGTCGGCGACCGCCAGCGCCGCGACCAGCGAAAGGCGCGCCGCCTCGGCCGGCGGCGCGGACGGGCGCAGGATCGTCGAGATGTACAGGTTGCCGGGCGGCGAGGCCCAGGCGTTCCCGCGCCGGCCGCGCCCGGCGGTCTGCGCGCGCGCCTGCACCGCCGTCCAGGCCGGCGCGCCGGCGAGCGCCAGGTCGCGGGCGAGCGCGTTGGTGCTGCCCGCCGTGTCGCGGACGATGAGCGAGACGCGCGCCGGAAGGCCGCTGTCCGCCGCCGGGCGCGCGGCGGGGCCGGTCGCGGAGGCCATGCGCCGCGCCCGCGCCGGTCAGCCGCCCATCAGCGAGGCGGCGGCCGCGCCGGCGGCCTCGACGACCGGGCTGGGCGCCAGGAAGAACAGCAGCGTGACGGCGGCGCCGGCGTACATGACCAGGCGCGGCCCCCGCGCCATCGCCTCGTCCAGCGGCTCCTCCGGCGCGTCGAAATACACGATCTTGACGATGCGCAGGTAGTAGAAGGCGCTCACCACGCTCGCCACCACGCCGATCACCGCCAGCGTGTAGAGGCCGGCGTCGATCGCCGCCAGGAAGACGAACCACTTGCCGAAGAACCCGGCGAGCGGCGGGATCCCCGCCATCGAGAACATGAAGAGCAGCAGCGCCGCCGCCATCGCCGGATGCGTGCGCGACAGGCCGGCGAGGTCCGAAATGCCCTCGACCGCGAGGCCGCGCCGGCGCATCGCCAGGATGCAGGCGAAGGTCCCGGCGTTCATGAAGAGGTACACCGCCATGTAGATCAGGACGCCGCTGGCGCCGGCCTCGTTCCCGGCGGCGACGCCGACCAGCGCGTAGCCCATATGGCCGATCGAACTGTAGGCCATCAGGCGCTTGATGTTGGTCTGCGCGATCGCCGCCACCGCGCCGAGCGCCATCGACAGCACGGCGATGGCCGAGACGACCTGCTGCCACTGGTCGATCAATTCGCCGAACGGCCCCACCATCACCCGCAGAAACAGGCAGATCGCCGCGATCTTGGGCGCCACCGCGAACAGCGCGGTGACCGGCGTCGGCGCGCCCTCGTAAACGTCCGGCGTCCACATGTGGAACGGCACGGCCGAGACCTTGAAGGCGAGGCCGGAGACCAGGAACACCAGGCCGAACACCAGGCCCGTCGGCGGCGCGCCGTCGAGCGCGGCGAACACCCGCGCCAGCCCCTCGAAATCGGTCGTCCCGGCGAAGCCGTACACCAGCGAACAGCCGTAGAGCAGCATCCCCGAGGACAGCGCGCCGAGCACGAAGTATTTCAGGCCCGCCTCGGTCGAGCGCGTCGTGTCGCGCCGGATCGCCGCGATCACGTAGAGCGCGAGGCTCTGCAGTTCGAGGCCCACGTAGAGCGCGATCAGGTCGCCCGCCGACACCATCATCGTCATGCCCAGCGCGGCGAACAGCACCAGCACCGGGAACTCGAAACGGCGCGCGCGCTCCCGCTTCATGTAGTCGTTCGACAGCGGGATGGCGAGCGCGGCGCCGAGCAGGATCAGCAGCTTGGCGAACTGCGCGAAGGGCGAGGCGACGAACATGCCGAAGAAGGCCGGCTCGCCCCCGCCGCCGCCGTGCGTGACGACGAGGACCGCGGCGCCGGCGAAGGCCGCGACCGTGAGCCAGGAGACGAGCGCCGAGGCGTCGCGCCGGGCGAACACGCCCACCATCAGCAGCGCCATGCCGGCGCAGGCGAGGAAAATCTCCGCCGCCGCCGGCGCCATGACGGGAACCGCCGTCGGGTCGATCGGGGGGTTCATCGCGAGCCCTCCGCCCCAGGCGCCGCCGGGAGGGCGTCGGCGGCCGCCAGCGCCGCGCCGCCCGCCCCCTCCAGCGCGAGCCGGTGGTTGGCGATCAGGTTGTCCACCGAAACCGCCATCGCGTCGAGGAAGGAGGCGGGATACAGCCCCATCCAGAACACCAGGACCGCCAGCGGCGCGAACACCAGGACCTCGCGCGGCGACAGGTCGGCGATCCGCCGCAGCCCCTCCTTGTCCAGCGTCCCGAAGATCACGCGGCGGTAGAGGTAGAGCATGTAGGCCGCGCCGAGCACGACGCCGGTGGCGGCCAGCGCCGCCAGCCAGGTGCTCTCCTCGAAGGCGCCCATCAGCACCAGGAACTCGCCGACGAAGCCGCTGGTCGCCGGCAGGCCGATCGACGCCATCGTGAACACCATGAAGACCAGCGCGTAGCGCGGCATCCGGTTCACCAGGCCGCCGTAGGCCGAAATCTCGCGCGTGTGCATCCGGTCGTACACGACGCCGACGCACAGGAACAGCGCCGCCGACACGATCCCGTGGCTCAGCATCTGGAAGATCGACCCCTGCACGCCCTGCTCGTTCAGCGTGAACATGCCGATGGTGACGAACCCCATATGGGCCACCGAGGAATAGGCGATCAGCTTCTTCAGGTCCTCCTGCGCCAGCGCCACCAGCGAGGTGTAGATCACCGCCACCACGCTCAGCGCGTAGACGAGCGGCGTGAACAGTTCGGTGGCCTCCGGGAACATCGGGATCGAGAACCGCAGGAAGCCGTAGCCGCCCATCTTCAGCAGCACGCCGGCCAGGATCACCGAGCCGGCCGTCGGCGCCTCGACATGGGCGTCGGGCAGCCAGGTGTGGACCGGCCACATCGGCACCTTGACGGCGAAGGACGCGAAGAAGGCGAGCCACAGCCAGGGCTGCATCTCCGCCGCGAAACGGTGCGCCATCAGGGCCGGGATGTCCGTCGTCCCGGCCGTGAAGTACATCGCCAGCATGGCGACCAGCATCAGCACCGAGCCGAGCAGCGTGTAGAGGAAGAACTTGAAGGCGGCGTAAACCCGCCGCGGCCCGCCCCACACCCCGATGATAATGAACATCGGGATCAGCACGCCCTCGAAGAAAATGTAGAACACCAGCAGGTCGAGCGCGCAGAACATGCCGACCATCATGGTTTCCAGCACCAGGAAGGCGAGCATGTACTCGCGCACGCGGCTCTGGACGGCCTCCCAGCTGGCCAGCACGCAGATCGGCGTGAGGAAGGTCGAGAGCAGCACGAAGAACAGCGAGATGCCGTCCACGCCCATGCGGTAGCCGATGTCCGAACCCGGGATCCACGCCGCCTGCTCCACCATCTGGAACTCGGCCGTCGCCGGGTCGAAATTCACCCAGATCGCCAGCGAGACCAGGAAGGTCGCGGTCGAGGTCCACAGCGCGATGTAGCGCGAATTGCGCGCCACCGTCGCCTCGTCGCCGCGGGCGAACAGGATGAACAGGCACCCGACCAGCGGCAGGAAGGTCGTCAGCGAAAGCAGGGGCCAGTCGCTCGCCATCGCCTCAGCCCCCGCGCGTCAGCAGATACCAGGAGACGAGGGCCACCACGCCGATCATCATCGCGAAGGCGTAGTGGTAGACATAGCCGCTCTGCAACCGCCCGGCGCGCCCGGCCAGCAGGCGGGTCGCGAGCGAAATCCCGTCCGGGCCGAACCCGTCGATCACGGCGCCGTCGCCGCCCTTCCAGAACGCGCGGCCGATCCGCATCGCCGGCCGCACGAACACCGCGTCGTAGAGTTCGTCGAAATACCACTTGTTGAGCAGGAAGCGGTAGATCTCGCCGTAAGTCGCGGCGATCCGGGCCGGCCATTCGGGCCGGCGCACATAGCACAGCCAGGCCCCGCCCGTGCCGAGCACGAACATCGCCGTCGGCGCCAGCACGACCCAGAGCGGCACATGGCGCGCCGCCTCGATCGTCCGGTTCCCCTCCAGCACCAGCAGCGCCTCGCCCCAGAAGGCGTCCATCGCCTCGCCGCCGAAGACGCTGTAGCCCGCCGCGCCCGCGAACACCGCGCCGATGGCGAGCACGACCAGCGGCCCCGTCATCGAGAGCGGCGATTCGTGGATACGGTCCTGGACCTCCGGCGAGGCGCGGCAGGTCCCGTGGAAGGTCATGAAAACCAGCCGCCAGCTGTAGAACGCCGTCAGCGCGGCCGTCAGCACGCCGATCCAGAAGGCGAAATCGCCCGCCCCGGTCGCGCGCGCGAAGGCGGACTCCAGGATCAGGTCCTTGGAGTAGAACCCGGCGAGGAACGGAAAGCCGGTCAGCGACAGCGTGCCGACGACCATCAGCCAGTAGGTCAGCGGAATGCGCGTCCTGAGGCCGCCCATGCGGCGCATGTCCTGCTCGTCCGACATGGCGTGGATCACCGAACCCGCGCCCAGGAACAGCAGCGCCTTGAAGAAGCCGTGCGTCAGCAGGTGGAAAATCCCCGCCGAATAGGCCGAAACGCCGCAGGCGAAGAACATGTAGCCCAGCTGCGAACAGGTCGAATACGCGATCACACGCTTGATGTCGTTCTGGCACAGGCCGACCGTCGCGGCGAAGAAGGCGGTGGCGGCGCCCACCACCGTCACCAGCGCCAGCGTGTCCGGCGCGTACTCCATCATCGGCGAGAGCCGCGCCACCATGAACACGCCGGCCGTCACCATGGTGGCGGCGTGGATCAGCGCCGAGACCGGCGTCGGCCCCTCCATCGCGTCGGGCAGCCAGGTGTGCAGGCCGAGCTGCGCCGACTTGCCCATGGCGCCGACGAACAGCAGGATCGTCAGCACCGTCAGCGCGTCCGCCTCGAACCACAGGAAGGACATCCCCGTCCCGGCCTTGTCGGGCACGGCGCGGAAAATCTCGTCGAGCACCACCGTGTCGAACAGCAGGTAGGTCCCGAAAATGCCGAGCGCGAAGCCGAAATCGCCCACCCGGTTGACGATGAACGCCTTCACCGCCGCCGCGTTGGCCGACGGCCTGCGATACCAGAACCCGATCAGCAGGTAGGAGGCCAGCCCGACCCCCTCCCAGCCGAAGAACATCTGCACCAGGTTGTCCGCCGTCACCAGCATCAGCATGGCGAAGGTGAACAGCGACAGGTAGGCGAAGAAGCGCGGGTTGTGCGGGTCGTGGCCCATGTAGCCGATCGAGTAGACATGGACCATGGTCGAGACCACGGTCACCACCAGCACCATCACCGCCGTCAGCGTGTCGTATTTGAGCGCCCAGGCGGCGTCCATCGTCCCGGAGCGGATCCAGGTGAAGAGCTCCACCGTTTGCGGGTTGTGCCCGATCGCCACGTCGTAAAACGCGACCAGGCCGAAGGCGGTGGACAGCGCCATCGCCCCGCAGGTCGCGATATGCGCGCCCCGGTCGCCGATCCACCGCCCGCCGAAGCCGGCGACGAGCGCGCCCAGCAGCGGCAGCAGGACGATGGCCGTGTACATGCCGGCGCCTCAGCCCTTCATCAGGTTGATGTCTTCCACCGCGATGGAGCCGCGGTTGCGGAAGTACACCACCAGGATGGCGAGGCCGATCGCCGCCTCCGCCGCCGCCACGGTCAGCACGAACAGCGCGAAGACCTGCCCCACCAGGTCGCCGAGGAAGGCCGAGAACGCCACCAGGTTGATGTTCACCGCCAGCAGCATCAACTCGATGGACATGAGGATGATGATCACGTTCTTGCGGTTCAGGAAGATGCCGAAAATCCCGACCGTGAACAGCACCGCCGCCACCGAGAGGTAATGCGCGAGGCCGATTTCCCACATGGTCGCGCCCCCCGGCGCCGGTTTGCCGCGGCCGCGCGCCGGTCCGGGCGCGCCGCGCCGGAGGGTTTACGCCTTCCGCGCCCGGAACTCAAGGCCCGCGGCGCGCCGCCTTTCCGTCGTCACGCCGCCAGTTCGAGGATTTCCACCACCTCGGCCGGGCCAGGGATCGGGCGCGGGTTGCGCGGGATCCACGGCGTGCCCATCGCGCCCTCGGCGATTCGCGGGAAATCCTCCCGGCCGACGCCGGCCGCGCCGAGGCTGCGCGGCATTCCGAGGCCGGCGATGAATTCGTGGAGCGCGTCGCCCGCCTCCGCGCCCGCGCGGCCCATCGCGGCCGCCGCGCGCGCCTGGCGTTCGGCGTTGGCCGGCCGGTTCCAGCGCATCACGGCGGGCAGCATGATGCAGGAGGTGTGGCCGTGCGGGATGTCGAACGCCGCGCCCAGCACATAGCCGATCCCGTGGCTCGCCCCCATCGGCACGCCGGCGGCGAGCGGCCCCATCGACATCCATGTCCCCATCTGGCAGTCGAGCCGGGCCGCGAGGTCCGCCGGGTCCGACTTCGCCGCCGCGAGGCCGCGGGTCAGCAGGCCCAGCCCGTGCAGCGCCTGCGCGTCGCCCCAGGCGTGCGCCTCGCCCGAACACACGCCCTCGACGCAGTGGTCCACCGCCCGCACGCCGGTGGAGAGGAACAGCCATTCCGGCGTGTGGACCGTCGGCGCGGGGTCGAGCACCACCGCGCTCGCCATCGCGGCGGGATGGCGGAACAGTTCCTTCGTCCGCGCGCGCTCGTCCGTCACGCCGGCGATGGCGCTGAACTCGCCGCCGGACAGCGTGGTCGGGATCGAGACCTGCGGGATCGTCGCCGCCGCGACCTCCGGCCCCGGCGAGGCGCGCAGCAGGTCCATCCCCTCCGCCGTCGTTATGCCGTTGGCGAGGCACATGCGGACCGCCTTCGCCCCGTCGGTGAGCGAGCCGCCGCCGAAGGTGACGATCAGGTCGGCGCCGGCCGCGCGCGCCGCCGCGGCCGCCGCGATCACGTCGCCGCGCGGCGTGTGCGGGCGCATGGCGTCGAACTCGCCCGCGACCTTGTTGCCGAGCGCGCGGCGCAGCGCGGCGACCTCCCCGGTCTCGCGGTTCAGCGTGCCGCTGACCATCAGGAAAACCCGCTCGGCGCCGAGCCGTTCGGCCTCCTCCGCCGCCGCTTGCGCGAAGGGGCGCCCGAAACTCACCGCGTCCATGCTCCCGAAGGCGACCCGTCCCGATTCCATGCCGCTCCCCCTTGCCGGCGCGCCGGCCGGCCGCGCCGCCGGTCAGGCCGGATGGCGCGCCACCAGCTGGCGGGCGATGATGATCCGCTGCAACTCGTTGGTCCCCTCGCCGATGGCGAGCAGCGGCGCGTCGCGGTAGTACCGCTCGATGTCGAACTCCTTGGAGTAGCCGTAGGCGCCGTGCAGGCGCATCGCCTCCAGGCTGTTGTGCAGCGCCGCCTCGCTGGCGGCGAGCTTGGCCATGCCGGCCTCCATGTCGCAGCGCTCGCCCCGGTCGTAGGCGCGCGCGGCCTGTTCGGTGAGCAGGCGGGCGGCCTCCAGCTGCGTCGCCATGTCGGCGAGCTTGAACTGGATCGCCTGGTGCTCGCAGATCGGCTTGCCGAAGGTCTTGCGGACCTGGGCGTATTCGACGGATTTCGTCAGGCAGGCCCGCGCGATGCCGACGCCGCGGGCGGCGACGTTGATCCGGCCCAGCTCCAGCCCGCCGAGGATCTGCTGCAGGCCCCGGCCCTCGACGCCGCCGACCAGGTTTTCGCCGGGCACGAACAGCCCGTCCATCGTGAACTCGCCGGAATCGATGCCCTTGTAGCCGAGCTTTTTCAGCCGCTTCGCGACCTGGAACTCCGGGCTTTTCTCGACCAGGAACAGGCTCATCCCCCGGTGGCGGGGCATGGCGGCGGGGTCGGTCTTGGCGAGGACGGCGAGCACGCCGCCCTCCACCGCGTTGCTGATCCACGACTTCGCCCCGGTCAGCGCGTAGCCGTTGCCCGACTTCTCCGCCCGCGTCCGGATGCCCTGCAGGTCGGTGCCCGCGTCCGGCTCGGTCAGCGCGACGCCGCCGCGGAGCTCTCCCGACGCGAAGCGGGGCAGCCATTCGCGCTTCTGCTCCTCGGTGCCGCCGCGCTCCACGCAGGCGGCCATGATGAGGTGCGAGTTGAAAATGCCGGAGACCGACATCCACACCGCCGACACCCGCTCGACGATCCGCGCGTAGGTCGAGGCGGACAGGCCGAGGCCGCCGTACTCGACGCCGATCGTGGCGCCGAACAGGCCCATCCCGACCATCTTGTCGACGATCTCGCGCGGATAGGCGTCCTCCGCCTCCAGGTCGTGCGCGTAGGGCGCCACGTCGCGCTCCAGGAAGCGGTCCACGGCGTCGAGGATCAGGCGCTCCTGCTCCGCGCGCTCCCCGTCGAGGGCGAAATCCCCGGCGACGGCCATGTCGTCCCCCTTGTCCCCTTGGTTCCCCGGCACCCTTGGTTCCCCGGCGCGCCCGGCGTCAGGCCGGCGCGCCGGCGCCGCGTTTCGGCACCAGGATCGAGCGGTCGAAGGTCATGAACACGGTCCCGTCGGCCTTGCGGCCGATCGTGCGCACCGACACGATCCCCCGGTCCGGCCGCGACTTCGACTCGCGTTTGCCGAGCACTTCCGATTCGGCGTAGATCGTGTCGCCGACGAAGACCGGGGCCGGCAGCCGGATGTCGCTCCAGCCGAGATTGGCGATCGCCTTCTGGCTCACGTCGCTCACGCTCATGCCGGCGACGATGGAGAGCGTGAGGCAGGAGTTGACCAGCGGGCGCCCGAACTGCGTGTCCGCCGCGTAGGCGGCGTCGAAATGCAGCGGGTGCGTGTTCATGGTCAGCAGGGTGAACCAGGTGTTGTCCGCCTCGCCGATGGTGCGGCCCGGCCGGTGCTCGTAGATGTCGCCGACGGCGAAATCCTCGAACAGCCGGCCGATGTCCTCGCGGAAGCGGCGTTCGCCCGCCGGGCCCGCGACGGGCGCGCTCGCGTAGCTCAAGGCGCCCTCCTCAGTCCTCGCCCGCCAGGCGGAGCGCCGCCGGCTCCTCCGGCCGGGACAGTTCGAGCGCGCCCGCGACCGACTCCGCCCCGTCGAGGCCGAGCAGGGAGCGGGCCAGCGCCTCGCGCCGGCCGTCGTCGAGCCAGGGCGAGGTCAGGTCGTCGAACTTGGCGCGGAACTCGGCGACGGTCATGAAGTTCTCCGGCTCGCCCTTCGGCACGGCGACCTTCTCCTCGAAGGTCCCGCGCGCGGTGCGCACCCGCGCGGTCCCGGCCATGTTGGCGGGATACTCCGCCTCCGCCCAGGGATCGACCACGGTGGAGAACTTGCGGACCAGCGCGCGCGTGTCGTTGTCGTTCAGGTGGCGGGCGTAGTCGTCCCAGCCCATCGCGCCCTGGCGCAGCACCACCGCGCCGCAGAACGGCATGGAGAACTGGCCGTCCACCGCGCCGGAAGGCTCGCGCTTGGTCTCGTCGGTCTCGCCGATGATCCGCCAGCCGGTGGCGGGCAGGCCGATCTCGACCGACTCGACCTCCGCCGCCGCGATGCCGTTGGCCTCCCGCGCCTTCGCCAGCGCGCCCATCGCGGCGTGGCTGTAGCGGCAGGAGGGGTAGGGTTTGACGGCGATGTTCAGGGTCTCCCAGACCTCGCCCAGCCCGGCCGCGGCCCGCGCCGGCTCCGGGTCCGGGGCGTAGGAGCGCAGGAAGCCGTCCCTGCCCTCGATCGCGCCCGCCGGGCCGACGAAGCCCTCGCGCGCCAGCGTCGCCGCCAGCAGCCCGTCGTGGGCGGCGTAGCCGACCTGGAACCGCTTGGTCCAGGCGCCGTCGAACAGGAAGCGCATCGAGCCGGAGGACTGGCAGCCGGCGATGCCGAAGGCGCGCTCCATCGCGGCCGCGTCGAGGCCGAAAATCGACCCCGCCGCCGCCGCCGCGCCGAACACGCCGCAGGTCGCCGAGGGATGGTAGCCGCGCTCGTAATGCGCGCTGGGAACCAGCGCCAGGCTGAGCCGGATCTGGACCTCGTAGCCGGCCGCGATGGCGGCGATCGTCGCCTTGCCGTCCGCCCCCGTCATCTCGGCGGCGGCCAGCGCGGCGGGCACGATGGGCGCGCTGGGGTGGATCGAGCCGGCCGCGTGCGTGTCGTCGAAATCGAGGCTGTGCGCCAGCGTGCCGTTGATCGTCGCGGCGGCGAGCGGCGAGAAGGTCTCGGACGTGCCGAAGACGCGCGCGCCGCCGAACTCCCCCAGCGCCCGGTGCGCGGCCAGCAGCGAGGGCGTCGAGTCCGCGTCGTGCATGGCGCGCACGGCGATGCCCGCGGTGTCGAACACCAGCAGCTTGACCCGTTCGGCCACCTCGGCCGGCAGGTCGTCGTAGGCGAGGCCGGCGGCGAATTCGGCAAGTCTGGCGGTCTCGGACATCGCGGGTCCCCGTTCGTCGTTCGCGGATCGGCGCGCACGATAGGGCCGCCCGCCCGCCCCGTCAATTCGCGCGGCCGGCGCCGGGGGCCGCCCGGTCAGAGGCCCTTCACCGATCCGCCGTCCATGTCGATCGCCGCGCCGTTCAGCAGGCTCCCGCGCTCCGAGGCGACGAAGGCGGCCAGGCCGGCGATGTCTTCCGGCTCGCCGATCCGCGTCGCCTGGAAAGCGTCGCGGATCGCGTCCAGCGCCGCCTCCCGCGACAGGCCGCGCGCGGCGCGCAGCAGGCCTCCAGCCGGGGCGTGAGGACCGGGCCGGGATTGATCGCGTTCACCCGCACGCCGTCGGTCCGGCCGCGCTCGGCCATCGCCTTCGTGAAGTTGAGGCAGGCGGAGTTGACCGGGCCGCCGATCGTGAAGTCCGGCGCGCCGACCCGCGCGCCGACGCCGACGATGTTCAGGATATTGCCGCGCGTCTCCACCAGCCGGGGCCAGGCGGCGCGGGTCGCCCGCACGGTCGCGAGGAATTTCAGCGCGAAGCCGTCGACGAAATCCTCGTCCGTCAGGGAGAAGAAATCGCCCCGCTTGGTCGCGCCGGCGTTGTTGACCAGGATGTCGAGCTTGCCGAAGGCCGCCAGCGCCGCCTCGACCGCCGCCGCCGGCGCGCCGGGTTCGCGCAGGTCGGCGGCGAATGCGTGGACCGCGCGCCCGGTTTCGGCGCGGATCCGCCCGGCCGTCCCGTCGAGCGCCGCCGCGCCGCGCGCGACGATCGACACCTCCGCCCCCTCGCGGGCGAACTCCATGGCGATGGCGGCGCCGATCCCCTGCCCGCCGCCGGTGACGAGCGCGCTCCGGCCTTCCAACATGCCCATCGTCTCCGCTCCCCCGCGCGGGCCGGCGCGCCCGCGCCGCGTCCCGCTCACTGGAACCGGACGCAGACCGGCGCGGCGGCGCGCAACACGCTCTCCTGGCCGAAGGCGCGCTTGTAGGCTTCCGCGACCTCCCCGATCCGCCGTTCCGCCCCGGCCCCCGGCGGGGCGAGGACGACCAGCAGTTTCGTGCGCTCCCGCTCGACGGCGCCGCTCCGGCCGCGCCACTGTCCGGCGGCGTCGAGGACGGTAAGGCCGTCCGGGAAGCGCGGCGTGACCTCCCCGGCGAGGAAGCCGCGCCATGCCTCCTCCGTCGCGACCTCGACCCCGCCCCGGCTCCGCCCCATGAACAGCCTGTGCTCGACGAAGCGTTCGGCGCCGGCGGGACAGTCGGGGACATGCGCGCGCGCCGCCCCCGGCGCCGCCGCCGCGAGGCCGGCGAGGACCGCGAAAACGCCGAGCCGGCGCGCTTTCCCGCCCATGGCCGTCCTCCCCCTGGGGCCGCCGCCCGGAAGGTTGACGGCGTTCCGAGCTTGGCATAGGCAACGCGCGATCGCAACGAGGCGGCGGGGAAGCGATGGCGGTGCTGCCGATCGTCTGGGCGCCGGACCCGGTCCTGAAGGCGAAATGCGCGCCGGTCGAGCGCGTGGACGACACGGTGCGCCGCCTGATGGACGACATGCTGGAGACGATGTACGCCGCCCCCGGCGTCGGGCTGGCGGCGCCGCAGGTGGGCGTGCGCCGCCGCGTCGTCGTGCTCGACTGCGCCGGTCCGGAGGAGGAGCGCCGCCCGCTGCGCATGGCCAATCCCGAACTGGTCGCGGTCTCCGGGGAGGAGGCGACGCACGAGGAGGGCTGCCTGTCGCTGCCCGGCCACTACGCCGACGTGACGCGGCCGGCCGCGGCCGTCGTGCGCTACCTCGACGAGACCGGGGCGGAGCGGCGCGTCGAGGCCGAGGGGCTGCTGGCGGTCTGCGCCCAGCACGAGATCGACCACCTGAACGGCGTCCTGTTCGTCGACCGCATCTCCCCGCTCAAGCGCAACATGATCCTGCGCAAGATGGTCAAGGCGAAGAAGGAACGGGCGCGCGAGGCGGCGGGTTGAGCGCCGGCCCGGCGGCGCGCCGGCGGCTCCGGCTCGCCTTCATGGGGACGCCGGACTTCGCCGTCCCGGCGCTGGCGGCGCTGCTCGACGCCGGGCACGAGGTCGCCGCCGCCTACACGCAACCGCCGCGCCCGGCCGGGCGGGGCAGGCGGCCGCGCCCGTCGCCGGTCCAGCTCCTGGCCGAGGCGCGCGGCGTTCCCGTCCGGGCGCCGGCGGGCCTGCGCGACCCGGCGGAGCGGGAGGCCTTCGCCGCGCTCCGCCTCGACGCCGCGGTCGTCGCGGCCTACGGCCTGATCCTGCCGCCGGCCGTGCTGGCGGCGCCCCGGCTCGGCTGCGTCAACATCCACGCCTCGCTGCTGCCGCGCTGGCGCGGCGCGGCGCCGATCCAGCGGGCGATCGCCGCCGGCGACCGCGAGACCGGCGTGTCGATCATGCTCATGGAGGAGGGGCTGGACACCGGCCCGGTGCTGTCGGTCGCGCGCGCGCCGATCCGCCCGGAGACGACGGGCGGCGCGCTCCACGACGCGCTGGCCGCGCTGGGCGCGCGCGCCATCGTCGAAGCGCTGGACGGCCTCGCGGCGGGAACGCTGGAGGCGCGGCCGCAGCCGGCTGGGGGCGTGACCTGGGCGCGCAAGCTCGCGCGCGCGGACGGGCGGCTGGACTGGACCCGGCCGGCGGGCGAACTCGAACGCCTGGTCCGCGCGCTGGCCCCGGCGCCGGGCGCGTGGACCGCGCTCGACGGAAGCCGGCTCAAGGTGCTGGCGGCGGCGGCCGGCGACGGCCGGCCCGGCGCGCCGCCGGGAACGGCGCTCGACGGCGGGCTGGCGGTCGCCTGCGGCGGCGGGGGCGCGCTGCGCCTCGCCCGCGTCCAGGCGGAGGGCCGCGCGGCGATGGACGCGGACGCCTTCCTGCGCGGCCGCCCGGTCCCGCCCGGAACGGTCCTCGGCCCGGCCGGCGGTTGGCGGCGGTTAGCGGCGGTTACGCCTCCCGTCCCGCCCAGGCGGCGGCGGCCGCGTCGTCGCCCTCGCGGGCGGCGACCCACTTGCCGCCGTCGGGCGTGTCCTCCAGCTTCCAGAACGGAGCCTTCGTCTTCAGCCAGTCGATCAGGAAGTGGCACGCCTCCAGCGCCGCCTGGCGGTGGGCCGAGGCGCAGGCGACCAGCACGATCCGGTCCCCCGGCTCCAGCCGGCCGTAGCGGTGGACGATCAGGCTGGCGTCGAGCGGCCAGCGCCGGTTGGCCTCGGCCTCGATCGCGGCGAGTTGCTTCTCGGTCATGCCGGGATAGTGCTCCAGCGTCATCGCCGAGACCGCCTCCTCGCCCGCGATGTCGCGCACCAGGCCGACGAAGCTGGCCAGCCCGCCGATCCGGTTGTCGCCCGCCGCCAGCGCGTCGAGTTCCGCGCCGATGTCGAAATCCTCGCGCTGCACCCGGATCACGGCGTCAGCCTCCCGTGACCGGCGGGAAGAACGCCACCTCGTCGCCCTCCGCGACCGGGTGGTCGAGTTCGACGTATTCCTGGTTCACGGCCACCCGGATCGCGCCGGCGTCGGCGAAGGCCTCGGCCGCGCCGGCGCTCCGGCCCTTCAGCCACTCGACCAGGCCGGCCACGTCGCGCACCTCCGCCGGCGGCGAGACGGTCTCGCCGCCCGTTCCGATCCGGGTCCGCACCCAGGCGAAATAGAGCAGTTTCACAATCCCACCTCGCTGAACGGCAGATAGTCCACCGGCCCGCCCTCGGCGACGCCGAGGACCTCCTCCGGGAGTTCGACCAGCCCGTCGGCGAAGACCATGGACGACAGGATGCCGGCGCCGTCGCGCGGGAACTTGCGCGCCGTCCACCGGCCGTCGCCGCCGGCCTCCAGCCGGACGCGCACGTATTCGCGCCGGCCGCGCTTCTTCTTGTAGCCGAATCCGGCCCGGACCCGATACAGCCTCGGCGCCGCCTCCGCCGCGCCGGCGAGGCGCAGCAGGACCGGGCGCGCGACGCGCAGGAAGGTCACCATCGCCGCCGCCGGGTTGCCGGGCAGGCCGATGAACGGCGTCCGCCCGACCTGGCCCAGCGCCACCGGCCGGCCCGGCTTGATCGCGAGCCGCCAGAAATGGATCGAGCCGTTGTCCTCCACCGCGCCGCGCACATGGTCCTCCCCGCCGGCCGAGACGCCGCCGGAAGCGACGATCGCGTCGTGCCCGTCCGCCGCCGCCGCGAGCGCCCGGCCGATCGCCGGCCGGTCGTCCGGCAGGATGCCGAGGTCGCCCACCGCGCAGCCCAGCCCGGCCAGCGCGGCGGCGAGCGCGAAACGGTTGGAGTCGTAGATCGCGCCCGGCCCGCGCGGCGCGCCGGGATCGCGCACCTCGTCGCCGGTCGAGAACACCGCGACCCGCAGCGGCGCGTAGACCGGAAGCTCCGCCAGGCCGAGCGCGGCCGCCAGCCCGATGTCCTGCGGCCTGAGCCGCCGCCCGGCGCGCAGCGCGACCGCGCCGGCCGCCACGTCCTCGCCGGCGGCGCGCCGGTTGGCGCCGCGCGGCAGGCCCGGGGGCAGCGCGACACGGTCGCCGTCCGTCCGGCAGTCCTCCAGCATCGCCACCGTGTCCGGGCCGGGACCGCCGCCGGGGCCGCGCGGCATCGGCGCGCCGGTGAAGATCAGCACCGCCTCGCCCCGGCGCTGCGGCCGCGGGAAGGGATGGCCGGCGGCGGCGCGCCCGGCGACCGGGAGGACGGTCTCGGCGTCCGGCGCCAGGTCGTCGAAATAGACCGCGTAGCCGTCCACCGCCGAATTGTCGTGCGGCGGCACATCCTCGCCCGCCCGGATGTCCCGCGCCAGCACGCGCCCGCGCGCGGCGGCGAGCGCCGCCGTCTCCGGCTCGACCACTGGGGCGAGCGTCCGCTCCAGCCGGGCCAGCGCCTCGTCCACCGGCGTGAGGCCGCCCCCGAAGGCGAAACAGTCGTCGCTGAGCTGGGCCATGGCGCCAGCGTATCACATCCTCTCGCCCGGGCGCCCGCCCGCGCGCCCGCCGGCGCTTGCCGCCTCCGCCGCGAGGCCGGCCGTCCTCATGGCGAACTCGGCGATGGCCTCCACGTCGTCCAGCGCCAGCGCCGGGACCGACGCGCCGGGCGGCGGCGTGTCGCAGGCGATGGCGCGGACGCGCGGGTCGTCCGGGTGCAGCAGCGGCTTGTCGTTGGCCGCGCGCCAGACTTCGAGCTTGTCGTGCGGATGGCGCTTGAACCCCTCCACCAGCACCAGGTCCACCGGGGAGAGCCGCGCCAGCAACTCGTCCAGCCCCGGCTCCGGCGCGCCGCGGTTCTCGCGCATCAGCGCCCACCGGGCGGAGGAGGAGACCAGCACCTCGGCCGCGCCGGCCAGCCGGTGCTCGTGGGAGTCCTTGCCCGGCGTGTCCACGTCGAAACGGTGGTGGGCGTGCTTGACGGTCGAGACGGAGACGCCGCGCCGGACCAGCGCCGGGATCAGGCGGCGCAGCAGCGTCGTCTTGCCGGCGCCGCTCCAGCCGACGACGCCCAGCACCTTCACGCGCCGCCCTCCCCGGCGCGCGCGCCCCGGGCGCGGTCCGCCGCGGCGGACCGGCTCCGGGCCTGGGCCGGCGGATCGTCGGCGGCGGCGACATGCAGCAGGCCGGAGCGCAGGTAGTCGTACCCCGTCCACAGCGTGAGCAGCGCCGCCGCCCACAGGCAGACCTCCCCCGCCGCCACCGTCGGCCACGCCGCCGGGCCGGCGTCGCCCAGCAGCAGCAGGCCGAGCGCGACCATCTGCAGCCCGGTCTTCCACTTCGCCAGCCGGCTCACCGGCAGGCCGACGCGGATTTCCGCGAGATACTCCCGCAGGCCCGACACCAGGATTTCCCTGAGCAGGATCACCAGCGCCGGCAGCACGCTCCACCCGTCGATATGGTCGAAGGCGGTGAGCACCAGCAGGCAGCCGCCGACCAGCAGCTTGTCGGCGATCGGGTCGAACAGCCGGCCCAGCGCCGATTGCTGGTTCCAGCTGCGGGCGAGGTAGCCGTCGAGGTAGTCGGTCGCGCAGGCGAGCACATAGAGCGCCGTCGCCGCCCAGCGCGCCTCCGCCTCGCCGATCCAGATCAGGGCGATCACGATCGGGACGAGGGCGATCCGCGACATCGTGAGGAGATTCGGCAGGCGCATCGTCTCGGCGGTCCGGCGGGAGGCGGAAACGGGGCGGCAATTTACCCCGCCCGCGCGTCCTCGTGGAAGAAATCGTACACCCGCCGCGCCACCGCCTTGCCCAGCCCCTCGACCGTTTCGAGGTCCGCCAGCCCGGCGCGCGAGACCGCGCGGGCGGAGCCGAAATGGTGCAGCAGGGCGCGCTTGCGCCGCGCGCCGACGCCGGGAATGTCGTCGAGGCCGGACCGGCCGGCGGCCCGGGCCCGGCGCGCGCGGTGGGTCTCGATGGCGAACCGGTGCGCCTCGTCGCGCAGCCGCTGCAGGTAGAACAGCACCGGCGCGCGCGGCGGCAGCGAGAAGGCCGGCCGGCCGGGAAGGTGGAACCGCTCGCGCCCGGCGTCGCGGTCCGGCCCCTTGGAGACGGCGGCCAGCGGCACGTCCCCGGCGCCGAGTTCGGCCAGCGTTTCGGCGGCGGCGCGCAACTGGCCGCGCCCGCCGTCGATCAGGGCGAGGTCCGGCCACGAGCCGCCGGTCCGGTCCGGGTCCTCCTCGCGGGCGCGGGCGAAGCGGCGGCGCAGCACCTGGCGCATCATCGCGTAGTCGTCGCCGCGCCGCACCGTCGCGCCGCCGCCTTCGGCCGGGGCGGCGTCCGCGTCCCCGCCGCCGGGCGGCTCCACGTCGCGGATGTTGAACTTGCGGTAGGCGGCCTTCTCGAACCCCTCCGGCCCGGCGACGACCATCGCGCCGACGGCGGCCGTCCCCTGGATGTGGCTGTTGTCGTACACCTCGATCCGTTGCGGCGCCGCCTCGAGGCCGAACGCCTCGGCGACCGCCTGGAGCATCCGGCGGTGCGACGCGCTTTCGGCCCGCCGCCGCGCCAGCGCCTCGCGGGCGTTGGTTTCGGCGTGCGCGGCGAGCTTGCGCTTGGGCCCGCGGGCCGGGCGGACCAGCGCGACCTTGCGCCCCGCCCGGACCGACAGCGCCTCGGCCAGCAGCGCGCGCTCCGGCGGCTCCAGGTTGACCAGGACGAGGCGCGGCGGGCGCTTGTTGTCGTAGAACTGGCCGATGAAGGCGGAGAGGATCTCCTCCGGCTCGTGCGCCTTGTCGTGGCTGGGGAAATAGGCCCGGTTGCCGTAATTGGCGCCGCCCCGGAAGAAGAACACCTGGACGCAGCTGGCCCCGCCCTCGGCCGCGACGGCGAAGATGTCGGCGTCGCCCAGCCCGTCGATGTTGATGTCCTGGCGCGCCTGGACCTGGGTCAGCGCGCGGATGCGGTCGCGGTACAGCGCGGCGGTCTCGAAATCGAGCGCGTCGCTCGCCTCCTTCATGCGGGCGGCCATGTCCTTCTGGACCGCCGCGCTCTCGCCGGCGAGGAAGGCGCGGGCCTGGCGGACCAGCGTGTCGTACTCCGCCGCCGCCACGTAATCGACGCAGGGCGCGGCGCAGCGCTTGATCTGGTACTGCAGGCAGGGCCTTGCGCGGCTGGCGAACACCGAATCGGAGCAGTTGCGGATCAGGAAGGCGCGCTGCAGCGCCGCGACCGTGCGGTTCACCGCGCCGGCCGAGGCGAAGGGGCCGAAATAGGCGCCGGGGCGGGTCTGCGCGCCGCGGTGCTTCGCGATGCGGGGGCTTGCGTGGTCGCCGGTGATGAGGATGTGCGGGAACGACTTGTCGTCGCGCATCAGCACATTGTAGCGCGGCTTCAGGCGCTTGATCAGGTTGCTTTCGAGCAGCAGCGCCTCGACCTCGGTATGGGTGACGACCACCTCCATCGCCGCCGTCTCGCCGACCATGCGGAACAGGCGGTGCGAGAGCCGGGCCGGCTGGGCGTAGCTGGCGACGCGCCGGCGCAGGTCGCGCGCCTTGCCCACGTAGAGCGCTTCGCCGGCGGCGTCGAGCATCCGGTACACGCCGGGAGAGCCGGGGAGCAGGCGCGCCTGCTCGCGGATAACGGCCGCGCCGGCCTCGATGTCGGGCGGCGGCCGGGGCGCCGCGCGGGCCGGGCGCGCGGGCGCGGCGGCCGGGGCGGGGCCGGCCGGGGCGGGGCCGGCCGGGGCGGGGACGGGGGAAGCGGGTCCGGCGGCCGCGGACGCGCCTTCTGTCGCGGTCTCGCTCATCGCCCCACTGTCGCCCCGCCCCCCGGCCCGCGTCAACCGCGCGGGGCGGCGCGGGCGGCCGCGGGCGGGGCCGGAGCCTGGCCGGGGCGGCGGCGCCGGAGCCGGACCGGGGCGGCGGCGCGGGCGGGACCGGAGCGGAACCGGGGCGGCGGCGGCGGGCGGCTTCGGGCGCCTCCCGCGCGGCTGCGGGGATATTCCACGATCCCGGTGGAAAACCCCGTGGAAAACCCCCCGCCGCCGCCCCGCTTTCGCCCGCCCCCCGGCGCTTCCGACCCCATTGCGCAAATTTTGGGCGCCGCCCGCAACGTCTTGAAAACAAACAATTTACTTGAAAATCAAGGCCCTACGACCCGCCCCCGGCGCCGCTTCGTGTCGATTCGGAGCCTCCCCGCCCCCGCCCAACGCCGTTTCCACCCCGCGCGGAATCGCTGTAGGATCGCGCGGGACGCCGGAACGCCGCACGGGACGCCGCGATGAGACTCGGACTTTCCTTCCCGCAGACCGCGATCGGGGCCGATCCGGGCGCGATCCGCGACTACCTGCGGGCCGCCGAGGAGCTCGGCTACGATTTCGTCACCTTCGTCGACCATGTGCTGGGCGAGGACGACCCGCGCGGGGCCGCCTTCGCCGCCAATTACACGCGCGACTTCATGTTCCACGAGGTCATGGCGACGATGGGCTACGCCGCCGCCGTCACCTCGCGGATCGGGCTGGCGACGGCGGTGCTGATCCTTCCGCAGCGCCAGGCGGCGCTGGTCGCCAAGCAGGCGGCGCAGGTGGACGTGCTTTCGGGCGGGCGGCTCAGGCTCGGCGTCGGCCTCGGCTGGAACCGGATCGAGTACGACGCGCTCGGCGTGCCCTTCGCCGGCCGGGCGCGCCGCTTCGCCGAGCAGATCGACGTGATGCGCCGGCTGTGGACCGAGCGCGTGACGGAATACGACGGCGAATTCCACCGTTTCGGGGCCGCCGGCCTCAACCCCGAACCCGTCCAGCGGCCGATCCCGGTCTGGATCGGCGCGATGCGGCCGCCCGCGATCCGCCGCGCCGGCCGGATCGGCGACGGCTGGTTCATGTTCCCGCGCCAGGACCCGGACGACCGGGCGGCGGCCGCGATCTCCGCCTTCCGCCAGGCCGCCGCCGAGGCCGGGCGCGAGCCGGATTCGCTCGGGATCAACGCCACCGTCTTCGCCGACCAGGGCAAGGGCGGCGAGGACTGGCGCGCCGTCATGGAGCGGTGGACGGCGCTCGGCGCCACCGAACTCACCTTCCGGACCGGCGAGTCCGGCCTGTCCGGCGTCGAGGCCCACATGGACGCGATACAAAGGATGGCGGAGGCGCGCTGACATGGATTGCACGACCCGACTCGACCATGTGGTGCTCAATGTCCGCCGCGACATGGACGCCGCCGAGGCGCGCTGCCGCGCGCTGGGCTTCGCGGTCACGCCGCGCGGCTACCACACGCTCGGCTCGATCAACCACCTGATGGTGTTCGACACCGACTATTTCGAACTGATCGGCCTGCCCGAGGGCGGCGAGACGCGGCGCCCGGACCTGCTGGCGACGCCGCTCGGCATCGACGGGCTGGTGTTCAAGACCGCGAACGCCGACGACACCTACGCCCACCTGGTGGCGCTCGACATGGACGGCGACCCGCCGCGCGCCTTCGGCCGCCCGGTGGAGCTGGACGGGAAGGTCCGCGACGCGACCTTCCGCACCGTCACCGTGCGGGCCGACGTGTTCCCCGCCGGCCGGGTCTATTTCTGCGAGCACGGCACGCCGGAACTGGTCTGGCGGCCGGAGTGGCGGAGCCACCCCAACGGCGCGCTCGCGGTCGCCGAGGTCGTGACGGTGACGGAGGACGTGAAGGGCGTCTCGGCCGCCTTCGCCCGGCTGGTCGAGGGCGAGGTGACGGCGGTGCGCGACGGCGTGCGGACCATCGAGACCGCCGACGCGCGCCTGACCTTCCGCCGCCCGTCCGGTTACCGGGAGCAGTACGGCGACCTCGCCTCCGACCTCGGCGCGCGGTCGCAGATGTTCGGGGCGCTGGTGTTCCGCGCCGCCTCGCTCGCGCCGATCGCGGAAATCCTCGCCGGCATGGACGCGCCGCCGCCGCACGCGATCGGCCCCGAAAGCGTCGCGATCCGCCTGCCGGAATACGACGCGGTGCTGGAATTCGTCGGCCCCGAAGAGTGAGGGCCGGGACGCGGGGGACGGCCGATGGCGGGGATGGACGGGACGGACGGGGCGGCGCGGCCGGGCGCGGGCCTGTCGGCGCACCCGACCTGGATGGAGATCGACGGCGGCGCGCTGCGCGCCAACCTCGCCGCCATCCGCCGCCTCGCCGGGCCGGGCGTCCGGGTCATCGCGTCGATCAAGGCGAACGCCTACGGGCACGGCGCGGTTCCCGTCGCCCGCATCCTCGAGGCGGCGGGCGTCGAGATGCTGGCCACCGGCTCCTTCGCCGAGGCGTCGGCGATCCGCGCGGCCGGGGTTTCGACGCCGATCCTGATGCTGGCGGGCGCGCTGCCCGAGGCGATGGGCGCACTCGCCGCCGCCGGCACGGTCCCGACGGTGTACGACATGGCGGGCGCGCGCGCCGCGGCCGCCGCGGGGACGGAGGCGCGCCCGGTTCCCGTGTTCGTGAAGGTCGACATCGGCCTCGGCCGCGTCGGGGTCGGGCTGGACCGGGCCGAGGCGTTCGTCGCCGCCGCCGGCGCCCTGCCGGGGCTGCGGATCGACGGCCTCTACACCCATCTCTCCTTCAAGGACGAGTCCGGCAAGGCCTGGGCGGCGGAGCGGCTGGACCTGTTCTACGCGCTGCTCCGCGCCCTGCGCGCGCGCGGGATCGAAATTCCGGAGACCCAGGCGCTGGCGAGTTCCGCCCTGCTCGCCGGCTGGCGGGACGAGTGCACCGCCGTGTGCCCCGGCCACATCCTCTACGGCGTCTCGCCGCTCGACGGCGTGGACGCCGCCGCGCGCGGCTTCGCCCCGGTCCTGGCGGCGGTCAGGAGCCGGATCGTCCACCTCGCGGACCATTCCGGCGGGCCGCCGCCCGGCGCCGGCGGCTACCACGCGCGGCGGCGCTCGCGCCGCGCCGCCGTGATCCCCTGCGGCTACAACGACGGCTGCCGCCCGCCCGCGCCGGGCCGGACGGCGGAGGTGCTGTTCCGCGGCCGCCGCCTGCCGGCGATCGGCCATTCGCTGGAGCACCTGGCCTTCGACGTGCCGGACGATGTGGAGATCGCGGTCGGCGACGCCGTGTGCGTGCTCGGCGGCGAGGGGCCGGGGCGCATTTCCCTGGAGGAGTTCGCCGCCTGGCGGGACTGCCCGCCCCTCGACTGCGCGATGTCGCTCAGCGCCCGGATGCCGGTCCGCCCCGCCGCCGCCCGAACGGCCCCATGAGGATCCTCTTCGTCTCCAACACCCGCATCGGCGACGCGGTGCTGTCGAGCGGCGTGCTGGCGCGGCTGGTCGAGGACCGTCCCGGCGCGCGGCTGACGGTCGCCTGCGGCGCGCCGGCGGCGCCGCTGTTCGAGGCGGCGCCGGGGCTGGAGCGCACGATCGTCATGGAGAAGGGGCCGCTCTGGGCGCACTGGCGGGCGCTGCTGGCGGCGACGGCGGGAACGCGCTGGGACACGGTGGCGGACATGCGCGGCTCGGCGACGGCCCGGTTGCTGCGCGCGCGCCGCCGGCTGGTGTACCGGCGCCGGAGCGACGACATCCACCGGGTCGAGGACATGCGCCGCGCCTTCGGCTTGGCCGAACCGCCGGCCCCCCGGGTCTGGCTCGCCGAACGCCACCGCCGCGCCGCCGGCGCCCTGCTCGCCGGCGGCGAGGGGCCGGTCCTCGCCATCGGGCCGGGCGCGAACCGGGCCGCCAAGGTGTGGCCCGCCGAGCGCTTCGCCGAACTCGCGGCGGCGCTGACCGGCCCGGACGGTCCGCTGCCCGGCGCCCGCGTCGCGGCGGTGGGCGGGGCCGGGGAGCGCGCCGCCGCCGCGGCCGCCCTGGCCGCGGTCCCCCCCGCGCGGCGGATCGACGCGATGGGCGCGCCGCTGCTCGACACCGCCGCGCTGCTGGCCCGCTGCGCGCTCTACGCCGGCAACGACAGCGGCCTCATGCACCTGGCGGCGGCGGCCGGCGCGCCCACGCTCGGCCTGTTCGGCCCGACCCGCCCGGAGAACTACGCCCCCTGGGGGCCGCGCGGCGCCGCCGTTCGCGCGAAGCCGGGGCCGGACGGGCGCGCGCGGCCGATGGCGAACCTCCCCGTCGAGGCGGCCGCCCGCGCGGCGGCGAACCTGCTCGCCCGGACGGGAGCGGGCGCGTGACGCCGGCCGGGCCGGACGACGGCGGCGGCGGGCGGATGCGGATCGCGCAGGTCATGCTCGGGCGCGGCCTCGGCGGCGGGGAGCGGGTCTTCGTCGACCTGTGCGGGGCGCTGGCGGCGCGCGGCCACGCGGTGCTGGCGATCGGCGCGGAGCGGAGCGCCGCCCTGGACCTGCTCGCCCCCCGGCCGGGCCTCGAACGCGCCCGCGTGCGCTGCCTCGGCGTCTGGGACCCGTTCTGCCGGCGCGCCATCGGCCGCGCGCTGCGGCGGTTCGCCCCCGACGCCGTCCAGACCCATATGGGCCGGGCCAGCGCCCTCGGCGCGCCGGCGGCGCGGGCGCTCGGCCGCCCGGTCCTGGCCATGCTCCACAACCGGATCGAGCTGAAATACTACCGCGCGGTCGATCTGCTCGTCCCGACCACCGCCGCCCAGGAGGCCTGGCTGCGCGAACAGGGGGTTTCCGGCGAGCGGGTGGAGCGCATCCCGCATTTCCGGTCGCTCGATCCCGCGCCCGCCGCGCGGACGCCCCGGACCGACGCGGCCGTCGTCAAGGCGCTGGGGCGGTTCGTGCGCAAGAAGGGGTTCGACGTGCTGTTGCGCGCCGCCGCCCTCGCGCTGGCCGAAGAGGCGCGGTTCCGGCTGGAGATCGGCGGCGACGGGCCGGAGCGCGACGCGCTGCGCGCGCTGGCCGGCGAGATCGGGATCGCCGGAAGCGTGTCCTTCCCCGGCTGGATCGACGACGTTCCGGCCTTCCTCGACGACGCCGACCTGTTCGTGCTGCCCTCGCGCGACGAGCCGTTCGGCCTCGCGGTGCTGGAGGCGATGGCGCGCGGCGTCCCCATCGTGGCGACGCGGATCGGCGGCCCGGCGGAGATCCTCGGCCCCGCGACCGCGCTGCTGGTCCCGCCCGACGATCCGGCGGCGCTGGCGGCCGCGGCGCGCGCCGCCCTCGACGCGCCGGAGGAGGCCGCCGGCCGGGCCGCCGCCGCGCTCCGCCTCTTCGAGGCCGAATACGCCGAGCCGGCCGCGATCGGGCGCTACCTCGCGGCGTTCCGGCGCCTCGCGGCGCGCGGGGCGGCGGCGCGATAGAGCCGGGAGCGGGCGCGGGCGGCGCTTGCGCCGGCGGCGCGGAAGCGTCATAAGGGGCCGAACGCCGGGGCGGGGGGGCCATCCGTGGGCCGCGACGTTTCCGTTTCGATTCCCCGGGAAGATTCCGTTGAACCGCTTGCTTTCCGTCGCGCTCGCCATCGGCGCCTCGCTGGCGGCGGCCTGGCCCGCCGGGGCCGGCGCGGCCGAGGACCGCCAGACCTACGGCGAGGCGATGCGGTGGTACAGCGAACGCGCCGCCGCCGGCGACCCGAAGGCGCAGTTCTACCACGGCCTGGCGCTGGAGAAGGGCGCGCAGGGCCGGCGCGGGCCGGACCTCGACGCCGCGATCGGCTGGTTCGAGAAGGCCGCCGGGGCCGGTTTCGCGCTGGCGCAGTTCAAGCTCGCGCTGATCCGGCAGTTCGGCGCCGACGGCCGCGCCGATCCCGCCGAGGCGCGGCGGCTGTACGCGCTGGCGGCGGAACAGGGGGTGGCGGAGGCGCGCTACAACCTCGCGGTCATGCTGCGCGACGGCGAGGGCGGGCCGCCGGACGCCCAAGGCGCCGCGCGCCGGTTCGAGGAGGCGGCGCGCGGCGGCGTCGCCGTCGCCTTCCTGCACCTGGCGTCCCTTTACGCCAACGGGGGCGAGGGGCTGGACCCCGACCCGGTCGAGGCGATGAAATGGGCGATCCTGGCGAACCACGGCGGGCTGGAGGCGGCGGGCGCGTTCCGCAAGGCGCTGCGCGCGGGGCTGACCGGCGAACGGGCGGCCGAGGCGGAGGCCCGCGCCGAGGCGTGGGAGTAGCGGCGATGGAGCCCCGGCCCCGCTACCTCCCCTTCCTGTCGGGCCGGTTCCGCCTCGCCATGGGGCTGATGTCGCTCGACCCCGAGGAATGGATCGAGCCGGACGGGAACCTCGCGGCGGAACTGGCGGAGAAGGACCGGCTGTTCGCCGAACGCCACGGCGAGGTCGTCCAGGCCCGGCCCGGCTCCGGGGCGGCCCAGGCCGAACTGCTCGACCTCCTGGCCGGCCACATGGCGCGCCGCCATCCCGAAATCCTCGCCCGCGACGGCGGCACGCTCGCGCTCCGCCCGACGGGCCGGACCTACCGGGTCGCGGACTGGCGCGACGCGCCGATCGACCTCGCCGGGCGGCTGGTCCAGGAGGATTTCCTGCTGATGCGGCCGGGCGCGGACGGTTACACGCTGGAGGCGGCCTCGCTGTGCTTCCCGTCGCGCTGGCGGCTGGCGGAGAAGATGGGCCGGCCGCTGGCGGCGATCCACCGCCCGGTGCCGGGATACGCCGACAGGCTGGAGCGGCCGGTGGACCGCTTCTTCGACCGCCTCGACGCCGGGCGGCCGGTGTGGCGGGTCAACTGGTCGGTGCTGGACGACCCGGCGCTGTTCCAGCCGGTCCGCCGGCGCGGCGCGGCCGAATCCCCCGTCGCGCCGGAAGAGGCCGGGGCGCGGCTCCACCTCCGCTGCGAGCGCCAGACGCTGCGCCGGCTGCCGGAGACCGGCTGGGCCGTGTTCGGGGTGAAGACGCATGTCGATCCGCTCTCGACGCTGGCCGGCCGGCCGGAGGCCTGCGCCGCGCTCGCCGCCGCCGTGCGGAGCCTGCCGGAGGGGACGCGCGCCTACAAGGCGATCGGCCGCTTCGAGCCGGCGCTGCTGGCCTGGCTCGACGCGGCCGCGGCCGCCCGCCCGCCGGCGCCTACCCCTCCTCCGCCATCAGGCGGCGCAGTTCTGTCTTGAGGATCTTGCCGTAGTTGTTCTTGGCCAGCGCCGGGACGAAGCGGTAGTCGCGCGGCCGCTTGAAGCGGGCGATGTTGTCGAGGCAGAGCCGGTCCAGCTCGCCCACCGCGACCTCCGCGCCGGGGTTGGGCACGACGAAGGCGATAACCTCCTCGCCCCAGTCGGCGTGCGGCCGGCCGACCACCGCGCATTCGTAAACGCCCGGATGGGTCAGTAGCACCTCCTCGATCTCGCGCGGGTAGATGTTGGTTCCGCCAGAGATGATCATGTCCTTCGAGCGGTCCTTCAGCGTCAGGAACCCGTCCTCGTCCATCGCGCCCACGTCGCCCGTCCACAGCCAGCCGTCGCGCAGCGCGGCGGCCGTCGCCTCCGCGTTGTTCCAGTAGCCGGCCATCACCACGTCGCCCCGGCAGGTCACCTCGCCGATTTCGCCGGGGGGAAGCGGCGTTCCGTCCTCGGCGACGACGCGGACCTCGACATCCGTGCGCGCGATCCCGGCGGACGCGAGCCGGTCGCGCCAGCGCGGATGGCGGCGCTCGCGGATGACGCGGCGGGGCAGCGCCGTGATCGTCATCGGCGACTCGCCCTGGCCGTAGATCTGCACCAGTTTCCCTCCCGCGAGGTCGAGCGCCCGCATCGTGTCGGCGAGGTACATCGGCGCGCCGCCGTACACGATCGTCTTCAGGTTCGAGAGTTCCGCCGCCCCGGCCTCCGGCGCGTTGACCAGGCGCGTCACCATGGTCGGCGCGAGGAAGAAGGTGCAGCCGGGCCAGCGCGCGACCAGCGACAGCGTTTCCGCCACGTCGAAGCCGCCGCTTTCGGGCACGATGTTGTTGGCGGCGCGCGCCACGTGCGGCAGCGCGTAAAGGCCGGAGCCGTGGCTGAGCGGCGCCGCGTGGACAATGCAGTCCTCCGGCTCGATCCCGTCCACGTCGGCCAGGTAGTTCATCGTCATGGCGTGCAGGTTGCGGTGCGTCAGCATCGCGCCCTTGGGCCGCCCGGTGGTGCCGGAGGTGTAGAACAGCCAGGCGAGGTCCTCCGGCGCGGCCTCGGCGAGCGGGGCCGGCGCGGCCGCGAACAGCGCCTCGTATTCCGGCGACCCGGCCTCGACGGCATGGGCGAGGTCCGGCGCGCCGCCGCGCGCCTCGGCGACCGCGCCGGCGAGGCCGGGCGTGACGAAACAGGCCCGCGCGCCGCTGTCGCCCAGGATGTAGGCGAATTCGCGCGGGTGCAGCCGCGCGTTGACCGGAACCGCCGCCAGGCCGGCCCACCAGCAGGCGTACAGGACCTCCAGGTATTCGGGACAGTTCCGCATGACCAGCGCCACCCGGTCACCGCGCGCGAGGCCGAGGTCGTCCGACAGCGCGCCGGCGAGCCGCGCGACGCGGGCGGCGAACTCGCGGTAGGAGCGCAGGACCCGGAAGCCGCCGGAGAGGGCCGGGCGGTCCGCGTAGGTGGGCGCGATCCGGGCGAGGGTTCCGGCGAAGTTCATGTCCGTGGCTCCCCTGGGACGGTTCGGCGCGACTCTACCCCTCCGCGCGGCGGATTCCAGCCCGCTTTCGCGCCGGCGCCGCGGCCCGTGCGCGGCCGGCGCACTCCCGCTATACTGCGCCGCGTTCCGAGACGATCCGGGTTCCGCCATGACCGAGTACGAAACCGCGTCCCTGCACCTGCAAACGATCGCCACCTGGTCCGGCCTGGCTGTCGGCGTCGCGCAGTGCGCGCTGATCTCCGCCGGTTTGTGGATGATGCATCGCGCGTCGCGCAGCCGCGACCGGGCGATGGACGCGGTGGAGAAAGAGTCGGAGCGCCGCCACGCCGAGGCCATGGCCGCCCACGCCGAAAACATGGCCGCGCACGCCCACAGCCTCGAGGCCTTGAGGGCATTGATCCGCGACAACCGGAGCGCCGGGCAGGCCGGCGACTGACGGGTTCCGGCAATCCGCGACAAGAAGGGAGAAGCCGCGTGAGGATCGTCGATATCCGAACCCGCCACCTGCGCGCGCCGTGGGTCGAGCGGCCGATGTTCTCGGCCGATCCGCCGCCGGCGCGCGACATCCTGGTCGCCGAGGTCGAGACGGCGGACGGCGTCGTCGGCATGGGCTACCTGATCCTGCTGCGCGGCGGCGTCCCCACCGTGCGGGCCTGCCTCGACGAACTCGTGATCCCCGATACGGTCGGCCGCGACGCGACGGACATCGAGGGCATCTGGCGGGACCTGTGGAAGCGGAACTACTGGCTCGGCCGCATGGGCGTGGCGGTGATGGCGCAATCCGTCATCGACATCGCGCTGTGGGACGCGCTCGGCAGGCGGACCGGCCTGCCGCTGCACCGGCTGTGGGGCCATTGCAACGACACGATCCCCGCCTACGGCAGCGGCTGCTGGCGCGGCTACGGGCCGGAGGGGATGGTGGAGCGCGCCCGGCGCTATGTCGCGGACGGGTTCGGCGCGATCAAGATGCAGTGCGGCCACCTCTACGACCGCCACCAGGATGTGCGCAACGTCGCCCTGATGCGCGACGCGCTCGGCCCCGAAATCGAGATCATGATCGACGGCAACATGTGCTGGACCGCCGACGAGGCGATCGTCGTCGGCCGCAAGTTCCAGGATTACGACCTCTACTGGCTGGAGGAGCCGGTCGTCTGCGAGGACTTCGCCGGCTACGCGCGGATCGCCGAGGCGCTGGACCTGCGGGTCGTCGGCGGCGAGAGCCACTGGACCCGGTTCGACATGCGCCCGTTTTTCGAGCATCCCCGGCTGCCGATCCTGCAGCCGGACCCGATGCGCGGCGGCCTCACGGAGTTGCGCAAGATCGCGACCGCGGCCGACACCTGGGGCATGACGATCGCGCCGCACCTGTTCCCGGAGCTGATGGTGCAGCTGATGGCGTCGATCCCGAACCCGTCCTTCCTGGAATACGTGAACTGGATGGACGACGCCTGGATCGAGCCGGTGCTGCCGGAGCGCGGCGTCTACACGCCGCCGGAGCGGCCCGGCCACGGCCTCGCCTTCAAGCCGGAGTTCCTGGCCGACCATACGGTCGGCTGAGGCGGGCGGCCCGGCCGGGCGTCACGCCCGCGCCCGCGCGCCGCCGGGGTCGAAGAGCGGGCGCTCCAGCAGGACGGCGCGGTGCGGCCGGCCGAGGATCGCCACGTCGAATTCGGCCCCCGGAACCGCTTCCGCCGCCGCGACGAAGCCGAGCGCGAGCGACGCGCCGACATGGTGGCCGTAGGCGCCGGACGCCACCCGCCCCACCGGCGCGCCCCCGCCGGGCAGGAAGATCGGCTCGCCGCCGGCGGCGTCGGCGGTCTCGGCCTCGACTTGCAGCATGACGAGCTTCTCGCGCGGCGGCTCCCCGGCGATCCGCAGATACGCCTCGCGGCCGACGAATTCCGGCTTTTCCGTCCGCACCAGCCGGTCCAGACCCACTTCCTGGGGCCAGTATTCCGGCGAGTACTCCCGCCCCCAGCTGCCGTAGCCCTTCTCGATCCTGAGCGAGAGCAGCGCGCGCGACCCCACCGGGCGGACGCCGAGGTCGTCCCCCGCCCCGAGCAGCGCGTCGAACAGCGCCGCCTGGTCCGCCTCCTCGACATACAACTCCCAACCGAGGTCGCCGGAAAAGGACAGGCGCAGCCCGATCGCGTCGATCCCCGCCACCGTCATCCGGCGCGCGCGGGAGAAGGGGAAGGCGGCGTTCGACAGGTCCTCGTTCGTCAGCCGCGCCAGCAGCGCCCGCGACGCCGGCCCCGCCACGTTGAAGCCGGCGAGCGCGGCGGTCATCGAGCGCAGAGACACGCCGGCCGGCCGCTCCACCGAATCGAGGAAGCGCCGGTGGTAGTCCTCCGCCATGCCGGAGCCGACCATCAGGAAAAGGTCCTCCGCCAGCTTCGTCACGGTGAAATCCCCGGCGACGCCGCCGCGAAGGCCGAGCAGGGGCGCGAGGCACGATCGCCCGGCCTCCGCCGGGACCCGGTTGGCGACCACCCGGTCGAGCCACGCCCCGGCGCCGGGGCCGGCGATCTCGTACTTGGCGAAGGTCGAGACGTCGACCAGGCCGACGCCCTCGCGCAGCGCCCGGCATTCCTCGCCCACCGGGCCGAACCACGGCTGGCGCTCGAAGCCGGCCGTGTCGCGCGCCTCGACCCCCGGCCCGGCGTACCAGAGCGGATGCTCCCACCCGGAGGCGAGGCCGAACACGGCACCGAGTTCGCGCTGGCGCTCCCAGGCGGGCCGGCGGCGGACCGGGCGGCCGGCCTCGCGCTCCTCGTGGGGGAAATGGATCTTGAAGCGGTTGGCGTAGCAGTCGAGCGCGCGGGCCTTCGCGAAGCCCTTCGTCGCCCAGGGGCCGTAACGCGCCATGTCCCAGGGGAACAGGTCCATCTCCGGCTCGCCCTCGACGATCCACTGCGCGAGCAGCAGGCCGAGGCCGCCGGACTGGCTGAAGCCGGGGACAATCCCGTTGCAGCAGAAATAGTTGCGCAGCCCCGGCGCCGGGCCGAACAGCGCCGCCGAATCCGGCGACCAGATCATCGGCCCGTTGATCACCCGCTTGATCCCCGCCGTGCCGAGCGCCGGCACCCGGGCGCAGGCGCGCATGACGTTCTCGGAAATCCGGTCGAGGTCGTCGGGGAAGAGTTCGTGGCCGAAATCGGCCGGCGTGCCGTCCTCGGCCCAGAACCGGCCGTCGCGCTCGTAGGCGCCGACCAGCAGGCCCAGCCCCTCCTGGCGCAGGTAGTACTCGCCGTCGCGGTCCGCCACCGAGGGCAGGCGCCGGCCGAGCGCGGCGATCTCCGGGATCGTCTCGGTGACGAAATACTGGTGCTCCATCGGGACCAGCGGCAGTTCGAGGCCGGCGAGCCGCCCCACCTCGCGCGCCCACAGCCCGGCGGCGTTGACGACGACATCGGCGCGGATCGTTCCCGCCGGCGTCTCCACCTCCCAGCGCCCGTCGGGAAGCGGCCTGGTGGCGGTCGCGGGCGTGAAGCGGTGGATTTTCGCGCCCATCGCCCGCGCCCCGGCGGCGTAGGCGTGCGTCACGCCCGAGGGATCGACATTGCCGCCGTCCGGCTCGAACATGACGCAGCGCACGCCGCCGTAATCCACCAGCGGGTGCGCCTCGCGCGCCTCGGCCGGGGAGAGTTCGTGGAACGCCACCTGGAAGTAGCGCGCCTTGGCCGCCTGGATGCGCAGCTGGTGCTCGCGGTCCCGGGTCTGGGCGAGGTAGAGGGCGCCGGGCTGGAAGATGCCGCAGCCCTGCCCGGTCTCCTTCTCCAGTTCGGCGTAGAGCCGCATCGTGTAGTACTGCAGGCGCGAGATATTGTTGTTGTCGTGCAGGCCATGGATGCCGGCGGCGGCGTGCCAGGTCGAGCCGGAGGTCAGCTCGTCGCGCTCCAGCAGCACCGAATCGGTCCAGCCGAGCTTGGCGAGGTGGTAGAGGATCGAGCATCCGACGAGGCCGCCGCCGATCACGACGGCGCGGGCGTGGGGCTGCAACTCGGTCACGGGCGGTTCTCCCCGATGGACGGCGGGCGGGCGCGAGGATACCTTGTTGGGGATCGTGCCGTCCCGCCCGTCGTTGTCCGTTCCCGTCGCGGCGGAGCCGGGTCCGGGGGCGCGCCGGCCCCGCCCGGCCGCGCCCCGCCGGCCGGCCGCCGCCTGGAGACCCGCCGATGACCGAGCAGCGACCGATGGCGGCCGTCTGCATGTTTTCGCTCGCGATCCTGCTGATCGCCGTCGTGGACACCACCTGCAAGGCGTTCACCGACGAATTGCACGCGGTGCAGCTGGTCTGGGGCTATTTCGTCGGGATCGTGTCGACGCAGGCGGTCTTGTTCGCGGTCCGGGGCGTGCGGCTGTCGACCTTGCTGGCGACCCGGCGGCGGCTGGCGCAGATCTGCCGCCCGGCGCTTCTGGTCGGTTCGATCTCGACGCTCTTCGTGGGATTGACCTACCTGCCGATCGCGGAGGTGACGGTGATCGGCTTCACCGCGCCGCTGTTCATCGTCGCGCTGTCGGCGCCGCTGCTGAAGGAGCGGGTGGGGCCGCACCGCTGGGTCGCGGTGGCGGTCGGGCTGGCCGGCGTGCTGGTGGTGGTCCGGCCGGGCGGGGAGTTGTGGCACTGGGCCTCGGCGATGCCGCTGGCGAGCGCGTGCTTCTTCGCGCTGTTCCAGATCGTCACGCGCTCGCTCGCCGCGACGGAGAAGACGCTGACGACGCTGTTCCACACCGGCCTCGGCGGGCTGGCCTGGATCAGCCTGCTCGTGCCGTTCGTCTGGACGCCGCCGGAGCCGGTCCACTGGCTGGTCTTCCTCGGCACCGGCTGCATGGGGGCGATGGCGCACCTGCTGGTGATCGCCGCCTTCGAGCGGGCCGAGGCGTCGCTGATCGCGCCGTTCAACTACACCAAGCTGGTGTGGGTCGTCGCGCTCGGCTACATCGTCTTCGGCGACGCGCCGAGCGCCGAGACCTGGATCGGCTCCGCGATCATCGCCGGCGCCGGCGTCTACGTCCTCTACCGCGAACGCCGCGCGCGCATCCGCGCCTGACGGGCCGTGCCGCTTCAGTAGGACTTCGGCAGGCCCAGCACGCGTTCGGCGATGTAGCTCAGGACCAGTTGGGGGCTGACCGGGGCGATGCGGGCGACCATGACCTCGCGGAGGTAGCGCTCGACCTGGTACTCCTTGGCGTAGCCGAAGCCGCCATGGGTCATCACGGCGGTCTGGCACGCCTCGAACCCCGCCTCGGCGGCGAGGTACTTGGCGGCGTTGGCCTCCGCCCCGCAGGGTTCGCCGGCGTCGAACAGGGTCGCGGCCTTCATCGCCATCAGGTTCGCCGCCTCCAGCCGCGCCCAGCATTCGGCGAGCGGGTGCTGCACGCCCTGGTTCATCCCGATCGGCCGGCCGAACACCACGCGCTCCTTCGCGTACTCCGTCGCGCGGCGCAGCGCCGCCCGGCCGATGCCGACCGCCTCGGCGGCGATCAGGATGCGTTCGGGGTTCAGCCCGTGCAGCAGGTAGCGGAAGCCCTTGCCCTCCTCGCCGATCCGGTCCTCCGCCGGGACCTTCAGCCCGTCGATGAAGAGCATGTTGCTGTCCACCGCCTTGCGGCCCATCTTGTCGATCTCGCGCACCTCGACCCGGTCGCGGTCGAGGTCGGTGTAGAACAGCGTCAGCCCGTCGGTCGGCCTGTCCACCTCCTCCAGTTCGCTGGTGCGGGTCAGGATCAGCATCTTGTCGGCGACCTGGGCGGTCGAGATCCAGACCTTTTCCCCGTGGACGACATAGCCGTTGCCGTCGGGCCGGGCGCGGGTCTTGAGCCGCGTGGTGTCGAGGCCCACATTCGGCTCCGTCACCGCGAAGCACGCCTTCTCCCGGCCCTCGATCAGCGGCGGGAGGAAGCGGCGGCGCTGCTCCTCGTCGCCGAACAGCTCCACCGGCTTCAGGCCGAAAATGTTCATGTGCAGCGCCGAGGCCCCGCTCATCCCGGCGCCCGACTCCGCGACCGCCTGCATCATCAGCGCCGCCTCGACGATGCCGAGGCCGGCCCCGCCATACGCCTCCGGCATGGCGACGCCGAGCCAGCCGCCGGAGGCGAAGGCGCGGTAGAACTCTTCCGGGAAGCCGCCGTCGCGGTCCTTCTCCAGCCAGTAGTCGTCGTCGAAATCCGCGGCCACCTTCAGGATCGTGTCGCGGATGGTCTGGCGGTCCTCGCCGAGCGCGAAATCCATGTCTCAAGCCTCTCCGGCCGGTGTCGGGGGCGGCGGACGGTCGGAGGCCGAATAGTCCACCGTGGTTTCGGACAGGCCGTATCCGGCCTCGATCGGGATTTTCAGGTGGCGCCTGCCGCCGGCCTCGCGGACCTGGGGCTGGACCGTGACGATCGGCGTCCGCGCGGCCAGCGCCACCGCCTCGTCCGCCGTGGCCGAGCGCGCGACCTTGCGCAGGTTCATGCGCGTCGGGAACACCACGCGCCGGCGCCCCGCCTCGGCGTCGGCGATCGCGGCCTCCGGCTCGATCCACAGCGTCTCCAGCGTCTCCCGGCCGTCGTGCAGCGCGACCTGGCCGCGCGGCGCGCGGGCCACCAGGAAATGCGTGTCGAAGCGCCGGCGCCCGCCCTCGGGCGTGATCCAGCGCGCGAAGGGGACCAGCCGGTCGGTCGCGATCTCCAGGTCCTCCGCCTCCGCGATCTCCAGCAGCGTCGTCGCGCCGGCGAGCAGCGCCGGGCGGTGTTTCGCGCTCAGCGCCAGGGCGCGTTCGGTGGAGATCGGATCGGGCGCGCCGGCCTCGCGCGCGAACAGGATGTTCGCCTCCTCGAAGACCTCGCGCACGCCGGCGACGCGGATCGCGGCCGCCTCCTCCGCGAGGCCGTCGGGGAGCGCGCAGCGCCCGGAGCGCGCCGCCGCGCGGTCCGCCTCGTCCACCTTGCCGCCGGGGAACAGCAGGGCGCCGCCGGCGAAGTCGGCCTTGCGGGTCCGCTGGACCATCAGCACCTCGATCCCGCCCGGCCGGTCGCGCAGCGCCATGACGGTGGCCGCCGGAACCGGCTCCACCCATGCCCCCGGCGCCGCGCGCGCCCCCGCCGCCGCGCCCGTCACAGCGGGCTTTCCTCCGGGAAGGCCGGCTTGCGCTTTTCGAGATGCGCCGCCAGCCCCTCGCGCGCCTCCGGCCCGGTGAAGCCGAGCATCTCCAGCGCGGTGGATGCGTCGAAGGCCGGCCCGGCCATGCGATACCAGTTGTTGAGCGCGTATTTGGTCCAGCGGATCGCGCTCTGCGCGCCGGTCGCCAGCCGGGTGGCGACCTCCAGCGCCTTGTCCTGCAGCTCCTCGTCCTCGACGCAGAGCGAGACCAGGCCGATGCGCTCGGCCTCCTCGCCGCTCACCGGCTCGCACAGCAGCAGCAGGTATTTCGCCTTGGCCATGCCGCAGAGCAGCGGCCAGTTGATCACCGCCGAATCGCCGGCGGCGACGCCGAGGCGGGTGTGGCCGTCCACGATCCGGGCGCGCTTGCCGGCGATCGACACATCGGCCAGCAGCCCCGCCACCAGCCCGGCCCCGACCGCCGGCCCGTTGATCGCCGAGACGACGGGCTTGGAGCAGTTGACGATGTTGTAGACGAGGTCCCGCGCCTCCTTCCAGGCGTTGGCGCGCTTGTCGTAGTCGTCCAGCATCCCGGCGATCATCCCGAAATCGCCGCCGGAGGAGAACGCCCTTCCGGCCCCGGTCAGGATCGCGGCGTTGATCGACGGGTCCATGTCGATGTCGCGCCAGATATAGGCGAGTTCGCGGTGCCCGGCCTCGTCCAGGGAGTTGTAGGTCTCCGGCCGGTCGAAGGTGATCCGCAGCACCCGGTCGGCGGGCCTGTCGAGCTTCAGTTGCGTGTATTTCGAGGTGTCGAGTTCCATCCCTGCCTCGGTCGCTCCGTGTTCCAGGCGGTCCTTTTAGACCGTCGCGCCCGGCCCGTCACCCGCCGGGGCCGGGGTCCGCGCGGCGCGGCAGCCGGACGACGGCGGTTCCCAGGATCGACAGTTCGCCGTCCTGGTTGCGGCCCTCGTGGGCGATCTCCACCAGGCCCGCGCCGCCTTCCTCGCGCTTGCCGGTCACCTCGCCCTCGATGAACAGCGTGTCGCCCTCGGGGTTGTGGCGGCGGATCTTGGTGGAGGAGGAGACGAGGAACCCGTCGTCGCCCATCCAGTCGGTGAGGTGGTGCGTCATCCAGGAGCACCGTTCGGGGCCGTAGTCGTAGGCGCCCGGCGCGCCCACTTCCGTCGCGAACTCCCGCTCCCAGTGCACCCGTTCCGGGCAGTCCGGGATGTTGAAGCGGTTGGGGATGCCGAGGCCGGGATGGCGGCGCGCCTGCTTCCAGGCGAGCCGGTTGGCGCGGATGTACAGCCCGCCCCAGCCCTGGGCGAAGGCGATGAAGCCGGTGACGGTCATCGGCCCCTTGGCCATGCGCGGCAGCTTCTCGCCGATCTCGGTGTCCTCGAACAGGCGCGGCCGCGCGCCCCGGATCTCCTCGCGCGCGTAGGCCTCGTGGATTTCCGCCAGTTCGGCCTCGGTGTAGCGTTTCTCGCCGCGCCGCTTCAGGTCGTCGTACTTGACGCCCCGCTCGCGCGCCGTGTCGCGCTCGGTGCGGAAGCACCAGCTGTCGCACTCGGCGATCGGCGCGCCGTCGCGGTTGTAGAAGTCGACATGGTAAACCTGCTGGATCGCCCGGCCGGAGAACCGCGTCTCGCGCTCGATCAGGTCCTTCAGGTAGGATTCGGTGTGGATTTCCTCGTTGCGCCGCACGGGCCCGCGCCAGGTCCAGTCGGCGCCGGCCCACATGGCGTGGATTCCCGGCAGCCCGCCCACATAGCCGGACGCGATCCGGCTCGCCGCGAACAGGAAGGACGGCGGCGCGACCACGTCGCCGTGGCGGGTTCCGCGCGCGTAGTCCGGCTCGCACCACAGCGGGTTGTCGTCGCCGATCCCGTGGGCGTAGTGGCGGATGTTGTCGCGGGTGGCCTCGTGGCACCACGGCTCCGGGTCGCGCGAAATCCTGACGCCGACGCGCCGTCGCAACTCGTCGAGCGCGGCGTCGGTGATGCGGGGGAAGCCCCCGCCCTCGGTCCGGGCGTCGTTCACGCGGCCTCCTCCTTCTCGCGCCGCGCGCGTTCGCGGTCGCGCAGCGCCTTGCGGTTGACCTTGCCGGCGGGCGTCTTGGGCAGCGACGCCACGAAGGCGACATGGCGCGGCCAGGCGTGCCGGCCGAGCCGGCTCCGCGCGATCTCCCGCAGCTCGCCGGCGAACCCGTCGCTCCCGGCGCGGCCCGAAACGACGAACGCCTTCACCGCCTGCCCGCGCTCCGGGTCCGGGACGCCGATGGCGGCGGCCTCGCCCACGTCCGGGTGCTTCAGCAGCGCGTCCTCGATCTCCACCGCGCTCAGCGTCCAGCCGGCGGAGATAATCGCGTCGTCGGCCCGGCCGTGGTGGAAGAAGTACCCGTCCTCGTCCACATGGCCGAGGTCCTTGACGCGGAACCAGTCGCCGCCGGCGCGGCGCAGCACGATCTCGCCGATCTCGCCGGGCGCGCGGGGCCGGCCCTCGGGGTCGAGGATCGCCACCTCGCAGCCGGGCAGCGGCTTGCCGAGCGACCCCGGCCGCGCCGGCAGGTCTTCCGCGCCCGGATAGCCGGCGACGATCACGCCCACCTCGGTGCTGCCGTAGATGCTGCGCACGTCCTCGCCGAAGGTCGCCCGCGCCCAGTCCGCCGTCTCGCCGTCGATCGGCTCGCCGGTGAAGGAGAGCTTGCGCAGCGGAAGCCGCCGCCCGGCCCCCGCGCCGGCGAGCCGCATCATCCGGTAATGCGTCGCCGCGGCCGAGAGGTTGTCGATCCCGAATTCCTCCAGCGCGTCGAACAGGCGGAGCGGGTCGAACTTCCCCGTCCAGGCGGCGACCTCGACGCCGAGCGCCAGCGGCGCCAGCGTGCCGTGCCACAGCCCGTGCCCCCAGGCCGGCGAGGACGGGCACATGAAACGGTCGCCCGGCCGCACGCCGGTGGCGTAGAGCGCGGCGATCGCCACGGTCACGACGGCCCGGTGGCGGTGCCTGACCGCCTCCGGCAACTCCCGCGAGGTGCCGGAAGTGTACTGGTACATCGCCATGTCGGCCGAGGAGGTGTCGGGCGCGAACCCCGGCTCCTCGCGCATCAGTTCGGCGAGGAAGGCGTCGTCGGCGACGACGCAATCGACGCCGGCGAGGCCCGCCAGGCCGGCCTTCTCCGGCGCCAGGATCGCCAGCGCGGGCGCGCAATCCTCGAAGCGGGCGGCCAGCCCGTCCGGGCCGAAGGCGGTGAACAGCGGCGTCGCCACCGCGCCCGCCTTCATGGTCCCGAACAGCGTCGCGTAGAAGGCGAGCGACGGGTCGAGCACGATCGCCACCCGCTCCCCCCTGGCGACGCCGCGGCGGACCAGCCAGTTCGCCACCCGGCCCGACATGTCCGACAGCGTTCCGAAGTCGAAGCTCTCCGCCGGCCCGTCGGCGCGCGCGATCCGCACCGCGCGGCGGCCGCGCGGGTGGCGGTCGAGGCATTCGTGGGCGATGTTGAGCCGCTCGCGGTCGCCGTCGAACAGCGCCCACAGCGCGCGCCTGGAGAACCGCCGATGCGCGTCGGCGTAGCTCGTATAGCCGGTGAGCGCGGTCATCGAGGGGCTACTCCGCCGCCTCCCGGCGCAGCGACTCGTCGAGGCATTTCACCATGCGCAGCGGCGTGTAGGTGATGACGGCGGCGCCGTCCTGCTTGACGATGCGGTTGCGCGTGCGCACCAGGCCGCGCCCCGGCCGGCGGGTCAGCCGCGCCTCGACCACCTCGCATTCGACATGGACGGTGTCGCCCGCCAGCGTCGGCCCGTGCACGTCCAGCTGCATGTTGAGGAAGGCCTGGCCCGTGTGCTGCATCGTCGCCTGCACCAGCAGCCCCTCCGCGAAGCTGTAGACCAGCGCGGCGGGCGCGACCCGGCCCTTTATGTCGCTCCTTGTCCTGAGGTACTCCAGGTCGACGAACAGGTTCTCCGTCATGCCGGTGGCGTTGACGAAGTTGGTGATGTCGGCGTCGGTGACGGTGCGCCCGATCGTCCTGAACCGACGCCCAAGCGGCAGTTCCTCGTAGTGGAATCCCAGCCCGACCGTTTCCATCGCGCGCTCCTCCCCCGCCCGTGCGGCGCCCCTTATATACGATCGGGCGCGCCGCCGGGCGGCGGCGCGCGCGTTATCGCGCTGGCGATGGCGGCCGGCCGCCGCGCAGCGCCGCGAGATGCGCCAGCAGGCCCCGCGTCGAGCCGTCCGTGTCTTCCGGCGGCGCGCCGCCCTCGACGGCCGGGAGCAGGCGCGACGCGCGCTCCTTGCCGAGTTCGACGCCCCACTGGTCGAAGGCGTTCACGCCCCACAACACCGACTGGACGAAGGTCTTGTGCTCGTACAGCGCCAGCACGGCGCCGAGCGTTCGCGCGTCGAACCGCCGGCACAGCAGCGTCGTGGACGGCCGGTTGCCCGGAAAGGCGCGGTGCGGCGCGCCCGTATCCGCCGGCCGGCCGGACATGAGCGCCTCGGACTGCGCGAGGCAGGCGGCGAGCAGCGCCCCGCGATGTCCGGGCAGGTCGCCTTCCGCCTCGGCGGCGGCGAGGAACTCGCAGGGAACGATGTCGCTCCCCTGGTGCAGGAACTGGAAGACGGAGTGCTGCGCGTCCGTCCCGACTCCGCCCCACAGCACGCCGCCGGCCGGCCCGTCCAGCTTCGCGCCGTCGATCCCCGCCGACTTGCCGTTCGACTCCATCTCGACCTGCTGGAGATGCGCCGCCAAGCCCGACAGCCGCGCCTCGTAGGGGAAGACGGCCGAGGACGCGAAGCCCAGGACCGAGCGGTTCCAGACCCCGACCAGGCCGAGCGCGACCGGGATGTTGGCCTCCGGCGGGGCCTCGGCGAAGTGCTCGTCCATCCGCCGCGCGCCGGCGAGGAGTTCGCGGAACCGCTCCGGCCCGGCGGCGATGGCGATCGGCAGGCCGATCGCCGACCAGAGCGAATACCGCCCGCCGGCCCAGTCCGGCGTCGGGAAAATCCGCTCCGGCGCGACGCCGAAGGCCGCCGCCCGCTCCGGCGCGGCCGTTATCGCCGCGAAATGGGCGCCCGCCGCCCCCTCGCCCAGCGCATCGGCGATCCAGCGCCGCGCCGATTCGGCGTTCAGCGTCGTTTCGGCCGTCGCGAAGGTCTTCGACGCGACGAGGAACAGCACGCGCGCCGGATCGAGGCCGCGGAGCGCGTCGGCCAGTTCCGTCCCGTCCGCGTTGGCCACGAATTGCACGCGCGGCCCGTCCCCGGCCCGGGGCGCGAGCGCGCGGACGACCGCCGCCGGCCCCAGCGCCGAGCCGCCGGTCCCGAGATGCACGACATCGGTAAAGGCGCGGCCGGTCGCGCCCGTCTCCGCCCCGTCGCGGACGGCGGCGGCGAAGGCGCAAACCCGATCCAGGACCCCGTGGACCCAGGGAACGACATTCGCGCCATCGACCTCGACGACCGCGCCGGGCGGGGCGCGCAGCGCCGTATGGAGCGCCGCCCGGCCCTCGGTCGCGTTGACCCTGGCGCCGGACAGCATGGCGTCGCGCCGCGCCTCCAGCCCCGACAGCCGGGCGAGGCGGCAAAGCGCCGCCATCGTCTCTTCCGTCACGAACTGCTTCGAGAAATCGACCAGCAGGTCGTCGAATCGCAACGAGAACCGCCCGAACCGCCCGGGGTCGGCGTCGAACAGCCCGCGCAGCGCCCCCGGCCGCCCCGTATCCGGCGCCAGCCGGCGCAACGCCTCCCAGGCGGCCTTCGTCGCGTCCATCCCGTCCTCCGGAGCCCGCCGGGGGTTCGTGCGGCGGCTACGCGCGGATTCCCATGGCGCCGCGCCGCCGCCGGGGCCAGTATGCGCCGCCGCGCGGCCGGGCGGGGGGCGAAAGCGATGATCCGATGGGAAGGCCCGGCGGCCCAACGGGACCGCGACGCCGCCTGGGCGCGGCTGCTGGCGGCGCGGCGCGCGCGGGCGGGCGAATCGGGGGCGGAGGTCGCGGCGGCGCGCGCCGGGAGCGCCGACCCGCTGTTCCGGGAGTGCTACGGCGGACTGGTCGCGGCCGCCGCCCGCGGGCCGCTCGCCATCGCCCAGATCGGGCAGAGCCTGGACGGGCGGATCGCCGCCGTGTCGGGGCATTCCCGCTACATCAACGGGCCGGAGGGCCTCGACCACCTGCACCGCCTGCGCGCGCTGGCCGACGCCGTGGTCGTCGGCGCTTCGACGGCCGATCTCGACGATCCCCAACTTACCGTCCGCCGCGTCGAGGGGCCGGACCCGGCGCGGGTCGTTATCGACCCCCGGGGGCGGGTCCCGGCGGGGCGTCGGATGTTCCGGGGCGGCGGCGCGCCCGCCTTCGCCGTCGTCGCGCCGGGCGCGCGCGCGCCGGAGGGGGCCGGGCGGATCGAACCGGGGTCGGCGGCGGACGGGGCGTTCCGCCCGCGCGACATCCTGGCGGCGCTGCGCGCGCGGGGCTACGGCTTCGTTCTGGTGGAGGGCGGGGCGGCGACGGTCTCGCGTTTCCTCGCGGCCGGCGCGCTGGACCGGCTGCATGTCACGGTCTCCCCGCTGGTCCTCGGCTCCGGCCGGCCGGGGCTGGAGCTTCCCCCGGTCGCGCGGGTGGACGAGGCGTTGCGGCCGCCGGCGCGGACCTACCGGCTGGGCGCGGACATCCTGTTCGACTGCGACCTCGGGGCGGCGGAACAGGCGGCAGCGCCAGCACATCCCGGTGCCCGACGAGGACCCTGAGGCCGGGCGCCGCCAGCCTGTCCTCGAGCCAGCCGGCGAGGGCGCCCGGCGGGGCGGCGCCGGCCTCCCGCGCGGCCGCCGCCCAGCCTTCCAGCAGCATGGCGAGGCCCGGCCCATCGCGCCGCGCGTCGAGGCGCCAGTCGCTCCGCCGGACCCGGACGCGCCAGCCGCCGCCGCGCGCCATCCCCGCCAGCGCCGCCGCCGCGCGCGGGCCGAGGGCGGGGCCGAACCCCTTGTCGCGCGCCTGGTGGCGATTCGCGCCGTCGCGGACCGTCGCGTCGAGCGGATGCGGCGGGGCGAGCGCGATCCGCCCGTCGTAGTTGAGGCCGGCGAGGATCGCGCTCCGCCCGCCGCGCGCCGCCTCCCACAGCCGGGCGAGCCAGTCGCGCGACACGAGGTCCAGCAGGGCGGAAGCGGCCAACAGGTCCGAGCCCGCCGCCAGCGCGTCGAGGTCCGCCGCCGCGAGGTCGATCCGCGTCGTCTCGACGCGGGAGCGCGGATGCGCCGGCCGGACCCGCGCCGCGACGGCGAGCAGGGCCGCGTCGGCGTCGGCCAGGCGCCACTCCGCCGGCCCGCCGAGCGCGGCGTCGAGCGCGCGGACCGAGGCGCCGGTCCCGCAGCCGAGGTCGAGCGCGCGGAACCGGCCGCCGTTCGCCGCCCGGCGCCCGCGCGCCCAGTCCGCGAGGAGCGCCGCGAGATCGGGCGCGCGGGCGCGGCGGTCCCACGGCTCGCGGGCGGCGAGCCATTCGGCGGAAAACCCGCTCACGCCGCCGCCGCGCCGCGCGCCGCGCGCGCGAGGTCGTCCGCCGCCGCCGCGAACCGCGCCGCCGCCTCGTCCCAGCCCGGAAAGCGCCGCGCCGCCGAAGCCCGCGCCGCCGCGCCGAGGCGGAGCCGCGCGCCGCGGTCCGCCAGCATCCGCCGCAGCGCGGCCGCGAGCGCCGCCGGGTCGCCGGGCGGAACCAGCGGGCCGGCGCCCTCGCCCACCGTCTCCGGGATCGCGCCGGCGCGGGTCGAGACCACGGGCAGGCCATGGGCCATCGCCTCCGCCAGCGCCATGCCGAACCCCTCGTGCCAGGAGGCGAGAACGAAAATGTCCGCCGCGCGGTAACGGGCCGCCAGCGCCCCGCCCGTCGCCTCTCCCGACAGCCGGACCCGCCCGGCGAATCCGGGCGCGGCGGCGCGGCGGCGGACCTCTTCGGCGAAGCGCGGGTCGCGCGCGCCGCCCACGAGGTCGAGCCGCCAGTCGAGATCGCCGAGCCGGGAGAGCGCGTCGAGCAGCACATCCTGCCCCTTGCGCGGAACCAGCGTGGCGACGCACAGCAGGCGGACCGGGCCGGATCGCCCCGCCCGGTCGGGAACGCCGCCCTCCGGCCGGTCGAGGCCCGGAAGGACGACGCGGACGCGCCCGGCCGGGACGCCGAAACCGGCGAGCCGCCGCGCGGTCGCCGGGCTTGTGACGACGCAGCCCGCCGCCTCCCCCAGGGCGCGCCGCTCGGCCCGGAACAGCGCCGCCGCCTCGTCCGCCGCCAACCCGGTTTCGTCGCACAGCGGATGATGGACCAGGGCCAGCGGCGGCGCGCGCCACGGCCGGGCGCCGGTCCGCCGCGCGGCCTCCGACAGCGCGGCGAAGGCGAGGCCGTCCACCACTGTCGTCCCGGAGCCGGGGTCGGAAGCGGCGAGGCGCGCCAGCGCGGCCTCGGCCTCGCCCGGTCCGGGCCGGGGCCAGGCGCCGGAAAGCTCCACCGCCTCGCCCAGCCGGCCCAGGCGGCGCAGCCCGTCCGCGATCCGGCGGTCGTAAACGAAGCCGCCCGTCGCGGTCCCGATCGGGCCGGGGACGACCAGCCGGACCGGGCCGGCGGCCGGGCCGCTCACGCCGGCGGCCCCTCGTAGGAGGCCCAGGCCACGTCGGATTCGCGCAGCGCCGCCCGCAGCCCGGTCACCCCGGCGGCCCCCGGCCCCAGCGCGCCGGCGGCGATGGCGGCGGACACGCGCCGGTGGATGTCGCGGGCGAGGAACTCGGTGGTGGTCTCGATCCCCCGGAACTCCTCGGCCTCGTCGAGGTTGCGGTAGTCGTACACGGCGAGCGCGGCCCGCAGCGCCGCGCGCGCGCGGCCGATGTCCACGACGATGTTGTCGGCGTCGAGTTCCGGGCGCGCGAAGGAGACCTCCACCACATAGGTCGCCCCGTGCAGCGCCCGCGCCGGGCCGAACACCTCGCCCCGGAAACTGTGGGCGACCATGATCCGGTCGCGGACCGTCACCGTGTACATCGGCTCCTCCGCGCCTCAGTCGTAGACCACGCGGTGGCACAGCGCCGGCAGCCGCCCGGCCGCCAGCGCCGCCATCGTTTCCGGCAGGTCCTCGAACCGGCTCTCGCCGTCGATGAGCGCGTCGAGGCGGGGGTCGCGCAGCAGGGCGAGCGCGCGGTCGAGGCGGCGCGCGTGGCTCCACCGCGCGCGGCGCGACGGCGCCACCGTCGCCACCTGCGAGGACTGGATCGTCAGCCGCCGGTCGTGGAAATCCTCGCCCAGCGGCAGCGTCACCGGTCGGGTCCCGTACCAGCTGAGTTCGAGGACGCGCCCCTCGAACGCCGCGGCCCGCAGCGCGGTCCGCAGCCCTTCCGGCGCGCCGCTGGCGTGGAGGACGAGCGGCCACTCGGCCCCCTCCGGCGGGCGGAGGGCGAAGCCGAGGCCGAGCGCGCGGGCCGGCGCCTCCCGGGCCGGGTCGATGTCGAACACCTCCACCCGCGCCCCGGCGAGGCGCCGCGCGAGATAGGCGACCGACAGGCCGATCGCGCCCGCCCCGATCGCGCAGACCCGGCTCCCCCGGCGCGGCCGCGCGTCCCACAGCGCGTTGAGCGCGGTCTCCATCGCGGCGGCCAGCACCGCGCGCCCGGGCGGAACCCCGGCGGGCAGCGGCCGCGCCGCCCCGGCCGGGACCGCGAACAGGTCCTGGTGCGGGTGGAGGCAGAACACCGCCTGTCCGAGCCGCTCCGCCGGCCCTTCGACCGCCGTCCCCACCGTGGCGTAGCCGTATTTCACCGGGGCCGGGAACGCGCCTTCCTGGAAGGGGCAGCGCATCCGCGCCGCCACGCCGGGCGGGACCTCGCCCCGGAACACCAGGGTTTCCGTGCCCTTGCTGATCGCCCCCCGGGTCGCGCGGACCAGAACCTCGCCCGGTCCGGCGGACGGGCGCGGCATGGGCCGGATTTCCCCCGCGCCGGGCCGGGCGATCCAGAAGGCGCGCGCGGCGCCGGGTCTTGGCGTGTCCCCCATGGCGCGCGTATCCTCCCACGGCCCGGCGCGAGAATGGCCGGGCCGGCGCGGTCTTGCAACGGAGACTCGACATGGCGATCGGGCGCGGCGTTTCCCGGCTTTCGTTCCTTCTCGCGATCGCGGCGACGGTCGCGGCGGCGCTCCCGGCCCGGGCGGAGCCGGTGCGTTACGAGATCGACCCGGAGCACCTGTCGATCGGCTTCCTGGTCCACCATATCGGCTTCGCCAAGGTGCTCGGCATGTTCCGCGCCGGCGAGGGCAGCTTCGTCTTCGACGCCGAGGCGCGGACGGTGCGCGACATCGACGTGGTCGTCCACGCCGCCAGCGTCTTCACCAACCACAAGGCGCGCGACGACCACCTGATGGGACCCGACTTCCTGTGGACGAAAAAGCACCCCCGGATAACCTTCGCCGGGACCTCGGCCAAGCCGACCGGGGAGCGGACCGGAATCGTGACCGGCGACCTCGCGATCCGGGGCGTGGCGCGGCCGGCGACGCTGGAGGTCGTCTGGAACAAGACCGGGAACTACCCGTTCGGCCCCCGCCACGAGGCGATCGGGATTTCCGCCCGGACCGTGGTGAAGCGCAGCGATTTCGGCATGGACTACGCCGTCGCCAACGGCTGGGTCGGCGACGAGGTGGAGATCCTGATCGAGTTCGAGGCCAAGCGCGCGGACTGACGGCGCGGCGCGGGCCGGCCGGGGGAGGCCCGAGGGGAGGCAAGCCATGTTCGAGGGGTTCGAGACCCGCCGGTTCGACGCCGGCGACGCGCAAATCCACGCGCGAATCGGCGGGAGCGGCCCGGTCGTCGTGCTGCTGCACGGCTACCCGCAGAGCCATGTCTGCTGGCGCAAGGTCGCGCCCGGCCTGGCGGAGCGGTTCCTCGTCGTCGCGCCGGACCTGCGCGGCTACGGCGACAGCGCGGGGCCGGAGCCGGACCCGGAGAACCGGCGCTACGCCAAGCGGGCCATGGCCCGCGACATCGCCGCCGTGCTGGACGCGCTCGGCGCCGGCCGGGCCGCGATCGTCGGGCACGACCGGGGCGGGCGCGTCGCCTACCGTTTCGCGCTCGACTTCCCGGACCGGATCGACCGCCTCGCGGTACTCGACATGGTTCCGACCGCCGAGATGTGGGAGCGGATGGACGCCGCCGCCTTTATCGCAGGCTACCACTGGCAGTTCCTGGCGCAGCCCGGCGGCCTGCCCGAACGCATGATCGGCCGCGGCCCGGACGACTACCTGGAGCACACGCTGCGCTCCTGGGCGCTGGCGGGCGACTGTTTCGAGGAGGCGGCGATGGCGGAGTACCGGCGCTGCTTCCGCCGGCCGTCGGTCGTCGCCGCCTGCTGCGCCGACTACCGCGCCGGCGCGACCGTGGACTGGGAGACCGACCGCGCGGACCGCGCCGCCGGCCGGCGGATCGCGTGCCCGACGCTGGCGCTCTGGGGCGGCGGGCGGCCGGGGCGCGGCGGGTTCGACAGCATGGAGGTCTGGCGGGCCTGGTGCGCGGGCGAGGTCGCGGGCGGGCCGCTCGACTGCGGCCATTTCCTCCCGGAGGAGGACCCGGACGGGGTCCTGGCGGCGCTCCTCCCCTTCCTCGACGCCGGCGCCGGCCGCTAGCGCCGGCGTTGGAGAGCGGCGCGGGCCGTGCTATCCTCGCGCGGAAACGCGGACCCCGCGCCGACACCGACACCGAAAGCGCGCCGATGACCGTCGAACCTCTTGCCCTCCTGGTCGCTATCGCCGCCGTCGGCGCCGGTCTGGCGACGCTGACGGTCGCGCTGTTCGTCTGGCTGCGCGCCGACATCCAGAACATGGGCCGTGAATTGCGCGGGGAAATCCGGCGCCTGGACGATCGGGTCGGCAAGGTCGAGCAAGGCCAGGCGCGGCTCGAGGGCCTGCTCGACGGCGGGCGCGACGCGCCGTTCGGCCGGACGCGGCCCAGCGCCGCCGAGTGACGGACGCCGCCCGCGCGGCTTGCCCCGTTCCCCCCGCCTCGGCTAGAACGCCCGCGACCGCGCGGCCGGCCGGGCGCGCGGGGCCGAACCGAACGGAGAGCCGCCCATGCCCGATTCCGCCTCGCGCGCCGAACGCGCCCCCGCGCCCGCCGGGACCGAAACCGATTTCGATGTCGTCGTCGTCGGGGCCGGGTTCGCCGGGATGTACATGCTGCACCGGCTGCGCGGGCTGGGCTTCGCGGCGGTCGCGCTGGAGGCCGGCGGCGGGGTCGGCGGCACCTGGTACTGGAACCGCTACCCGGGCGCGCGCTGCGACGTGGAGAGCGTGCAGTACTCCTACCAGTTCGACCCGGAGCTGGAGCGCGACTGGACCTGGTCCGAGAAATACTCGCCGCAGCCGGAAATCCTCGCCTACGCCAACCATGTCGCCGACCGCTACGACCTGCGCCGCGACATCCGTTTCCACACGCGCGCGACCCGCGCCGCCTTCGACGAGCGGCGCGGCCGCTGGACCGTCGAGACCGGCGACGGCGGCGCCGTTTCGGCGCGCCATGTCGTCATGGCGACCGGCTGCCTCTCCCTCTCGAACACGCCGGCCTTCGAGGGGATCGAGAGCTACCGGGGCGCGACCTACCACACCGGGCGCTGGCCGCCCGAAGGCGTCGATTTCACCGGGCTGCGCGTCGGCGTGATCGGCACCGGCTCCTCGGCGATCCAGTCGATCCCGGAAATCGCCCGCCGGGCCGCGTCGCTCACGGTGTTCCAGCGCACCGCCAACTACACCATCCCGGCGCGCAACGCGCCGCTCTCGGAGGAGTACGTGGCGGCCGTGAAGGCGGGCTACCGCGAACTGCGCGCCCGCGCCCGCTCGCTGCCGACGGGCTACGCCATCGACTACAATTCCGGCTCGGTGCTGGAGGAGGCGGAGGAGGCCTACCGCGCCGAATACGGCCGGCGCTGGGAGAAGGGCGGGGTCGAGTTCCTCGGCGCATACGGCGACCTGCTGGTGGACGCGCGCGCCAACAAGACCGCCGCCGACTTCGTGAAGGACCGCATCCGCGAGACCGTCGCCGACCCGGAGACGGCCGAACTGCTCTGCCCGACGAACATCATCGGCTGCAAGCGCCTCTGCGTCGATACGGACTACTACGCCACCTACAACCTGCCGCATGTGCGGCTGGTCGACGTCTCGAAGGTCCCGATCGCGCGGCTGACCCCGGCCGGGCTGCGGCACGGCGGCGCGGAGCACGCGTTCGACGCCATCGTCTTCGCCACCGGCTTCGACGCCATGACCGGCGCGCTGTTCGACATCGACATCCGGGGCCGGGGCGGCGTCGCGCTGCGCGAGAAATGGGACGGCGGGCCGGCGACCTATCTCGGCCTCGCCACCGCTGGCTTCCCGAACCTGTTCACGGTCACCGGGCCGGGCAGCCCGTCGGTGCTGACCAACATGCTGCCCTCGATCGAGCAGCACGTGGACTGGATCGCCGACTGCCTCGCCTGGATGCGCGACGGCGGCCACGCGACCATCGACGCCGAGCCGGAGGCCGAGGCGGCCTGGGGCCGGCATGTGAACGAGGTCGCGGCGGCGTCGCTGCGCTCGACCTGCGCGTCGTGGTACGTGGGCGCGAACGTGCCGGGCAAGCCGCGCGTCTTCATGCCCTATATCGGCGGCTTCCCCCGCTACGTCGCCAAATGCGAGGAAGTGGCCGCGAACGGCTACGAGGGCTTCGCGGTGGCGTGAACGGCCAAGGCGCGCGAAGGCGGGCCGGAACGGGAAGGGCGAACCGCGATGCCCTACGAACTTGTCGGCAACCGGGACAAGGGCATGGCGTTCGGCCCGCACACCGTGTCCAAATAGATGACAACCGTTTTCCTGTCCGGCTCCCGAAAGCTCGGCCGGTTGAACGACGCCGTGCGCGCCCGGCTTCGGAACATGATCGACAAGGACTTCCACATCGTCGTCGGCGACGCCAACGGCGCGGACAAGGCGTTCCAGGGGTATCTGGCGAGCCAGGGTTATCGGAACGTGCGCGTCTTCCGTTCCGGCCGGACCTGCCGGAACAATGTCGGCGGCTGGGAGGTGCGGGAGGTGGCGGCCGATCCGAAACTGCGCGGCCGGGCGTTCCACACGGTCAAGGACAGGGAGATGGCCGCCGCGGCGGATTACGGCTTCGTGCTGTGGGACGGCAAGAGCGCCGGATCGCTGGAGAACATGCGCGAGCTTTCGAGGCGGGGCAAACGGGCCGTCGTCTATCTCGCGCCGGAAGGCCGTTTCGCGACCGTCGCGCGCCCCGCCGACCTGGAGGCGTTGACGGGAGCCGACGCGCCTTCCCGGACCGCCCGCGAAGACTCCCTCCCGGGCGCCGCCGGCGAGGCGCCCGGCAAGGCCCAAGGCCAAGGCGCGCTGAACCTTTAACCGGCCCCGGCCGGCCGGCCGCGCCGCGTCCTCGCCTACGCCGCCTGGGCCAGCGGGCCGCGGAGGAGGCGGCCGGGGAGGGCGCCGGTGTGCTCGTTGTTCCGGAGCACCGTCCGGCCGCCCACCACCGTCGCCGCGATGCCGGTTCCGTACTGCTTCAGCCGCTTCGCGCCGCCGGGCAGGTCGCGCACCACTTCCGGCATCTCGGCGCCCACCGTGTCGGGGTCGAACACCACGATGTCGGCCGCCATGCCCTCGCGCAGCAGGCCGCGGTCGTGGAAGCCCCAGCGGGTCGCGGTGTCGTAGGTGATCAGGCGCACCGCCTCCTCCAGCGTGAACGCCTCCTCCTGGCGCACCCAGTGGCTCAGCAGGTGCGTCTGGAGCGAGGAGTCCATGATCTGCGACACATGCGCGCCCGAATCCGAGAAGGTGACGCAGGAATGCGGATGGCGCATCAGGGCCAGCGCGTCCTCCATGTTCTCGTTGGCCAGCGGCTGGCGGAAGAACGCGTTCAGCCCGTTCTCCAGCGCGAGGTCGATCATCGCCTCGGCCGGGGAGACGCCGCGCGCCGCCGCGATCTCGGCCATGGCGGGATGCGGCAGCGCCACCTTGTCCACGTGGTAGAAGATGTCCCATTCCGGCGGGCGCGCCTCGGCCCCCACCGCGGCCGGCCCCTCGTGCGGCCGGCTGGCGATCTCGATCAGCTTGCGCCGCGTCTCCGGGTCGCGCATCGCCGCCATCTGGCCCTCCGGCGGGAGCTTGCGCACATCGCGCCACACCGGCCAGTCGTCGAACGGCATGGCGGTCGCGAAGGAGACGATGGAGTTGATCTCCCGGCTGTGGACCTGGGTGAAGATGCGCGCGCCCTCGAGGTTGCGCCGGTCGATGATGTCGTAGAGTTCGCGCCACTGGCCCGGCCAGGCGCGCCGCGACAGGCTGCCGAAGGTGACCGGCCGGCCGGTCTCGATCGACAGGTCGGCGAGGCGGTTGTAAACGCCGCGCATGTGCTCGATGTCGCCGCGCTCCATCGCCAGCTGGAAGATGCCGGCGCCCTCCGCGCCCATCGCCGCGACCAGGGCGCGCACTTCCTCGAAATCGGCGACGCGGCTCGCCACCAGCCGGTCGTCGGAGGTGAGGTGGCTGGGGCTGCGCGAGGTCGAGAAGCCGAGCGCGCCGGCGCGCACCGCCTCGCGCACCTGGCCGGCCATCGCGGCGAGGTCGTCCCCGGACGCCTGCTCCTCGAAGGCGCGCTCGCCCATGACATGGGTGCGCAGCGCCGAATGGCCGATATAGCCGGCGTAGTTGATGCCCTTGGGCAGCGCGTCGATGACGTCGAGGAATTCGGGGAAGGTCTCCCACTTCCACTCGATGCCCTGGAGCATGGCCTCGCGGCTGATGTCCTCGGCGCGTTCGAGGTTGCGGAAGACGAAATCGACCTCCGACTCGCGGCACGGCGCGATGGTGAAGCCGCAATTGCCCATCACCGCCGTCGTCACGCCGTGGTAGCAGGAGCAGCTGCCGAGCCGGTCCCAGAAAATCTGCGCGTCCATGTGCGTGTGGCCGTCGACGAAGCCGGGCGCGACGACATGGCCCTCGGCGTCGATCGTCTCGTCCGCCGGCTCGGCGATCCGGCCGATCCGCGCGATCCGCCCGTCCTTGACGCCGACATCGGCGCGGTAGCGCGCCATGCCGGAGCCGTCGACCACCATTCCGTTCCTGATCGCCAGATCGAAAGCCATCGTCCCCTCCCCCGTCGCCGCGCGCGGGTCCGCGCCGCGGCCGGATCGTAACAGCCGCCGCCGCCCCCCGCCAAGGCTTTCGCCCGGCCCGCCCGCGCGACCGGGCCGTCCTTCCGGGCCGTCCTAAAGGAAGTTGTTCGGCCAGATCAGCGTGCGCCACATATGGGCGACGGGGCTTCCGTCGAAGCCCAGCCCCTCCTCCGGCTGGCGGAAGTTGCGGCCCACGATGTCCTCGAACTCCTCGAACGCGACCCGCTTGTCCGGGTCGAAGGCGTAGAGGTCGTTCGTCACCACCTGCATCGCCGAGCCGTACCATTTGTGGCTCCGGCAATAGTCCCATTCGCGGCGGATGTATTCCGGCGGCTCGTAATCCTCGCCGAAGGCCGCCGTGTAGAGGCCGGGATACTCGTAGCCGAACTCCGGCGCCGGGCGGAAGCGCAGCGCCTGGTGGTGGCGGATCGCCCAGGCGACCTCCTCCTCGACATAGGGCGCGACCATCTGCGCCGCCCAGTGCCCGTGGTCGCTGCGCACGAAGCCGATCACCGACATGTCGTGCAGCAGGCAGGCGAGCACGATCTTCTCCGGCGCGCCGTTCTCGACGGCGAGCCGCGCGCTCTGCAGCAGGTGGCTGGAGCCGCGCCCGTCGAGCATCAGGCGCAGGCGGAAGAAGTCGGCGAGCGTCGGCCTGTCCGGCATTTTCGGCAGGCGCGGGTCGTCGCCCATCAGCCAGCGGCCCTTCGCCGGCCCGGCCCCGCCGGAGCCGTAGGTGCCGACGCGGCCGAGCGGCGGCTTCATGATCTGGATGTCGAGCAGCTCCATCATGGCCATTTCGAGGACATCCATCTTCTCGTCCATGTCCATGGCGCCGGTGACCCGCTCCGCCGCCATCGCCTTCGCCGTCTCGATCAGGGCCGCGCGATCCATGATGTCTTCTCCCGGTTCCCTGGCGCCGCGGCGCCGCGGCCGGCAGCGTAGCACGGCGCGCCCCGCCCCCGCGCTCGCGCCTTACGCCGTCGCCCGGTCGAGGTCCCCGTGCTCGAAGGCGCCCGCCATCCGGTCGATCTCCCGACGGCCCGCCCCCCGCTTGCGCGCGAAGTCGCGCCAGTTCCGGGTCACGGCCGCGATTCGGCGGATTATCCGGTCCGCCTCGGACAGTTTCACCGGATAGGCCTCGGCGACGGACCTCAGCAGGTCGATCGAGCACGTTCCGTCCTCGTCGTCGATCGCCGTGGAGAGGACGCGCGGCGCGATGTCCGCCGGGACGGGGTTGATGTCGTAGGCCGGGGACAGGCTCCAGCCCCGCGGCCCGGCCCGCAGGAAGCCATGGTTGCGCAGGTGGTCGTCGGTGTTCGAGACGAGGATGGAGAAGGCGATCCGGCCGAACAGCTCCAGCCGGCCGGCGGCGGGGTCGGCGCCGTTCGAGGCCAGGAAGTCGAACAACTCGATATAGCTGCCCTCTTCGCGGTCCCGCCGTTCCGTCATCGACAGCGCGGAGAGGAACGGGATCCGGCCGCGCGCGCCGCGGTCGAAGCGCCGCGACAGCAGGACCGGCCGGCCGCCGGCTTCCGGCAGGTCGTGCTCGGCCGCGTCCAGCCCGGCGGCGGCGGCCATGTCGAGCGCGATCGCCTCCCAGCGCTCCAGCGAATAGCCCTCCGCGTCGGAGTCCTTCGGGAACTTGGCGATCGACAGGCGGCCGCGCGCGTCCAGGATCGAGGCCTTTGGCCACGCCCCGCCGAGGGACGAGCCCGGCGCGAGGATCAGGCGCAAATCCTCCTCCGTTTCCTCGTCGCGCGAAATCCGGCCGGCCGCGCCGAGCAACCGTCCGAGCGCGAGGAAATTCGGCACGCCGGCCGCGCGCGGAGCCGCGAAGGCGCCGCGGCCCGCCTCGCGGAACCGCAGCGCGCCGAGCCGCGCCTCGTCCACGACGCCGAGCAGGAAGTCCGTTTCCAGGAGCGTCCGGGGCGTCGTTCCCTCGCGCTCCGCCCGGCGGCGCTCGCGCCGGCGCATCAGGGCGCGGCCCCAACTGTCCGGCGCGGAGTCGCCGAAGGCCCCGAACATCGGCCGGTCCCGCGAGGGCCGGAACGCGCCCCGGCCGAGCGGCAGGGAGGGATCGAGCGCGAAGCCCTCCGGCGAGGCGATCCACGACGGGTCGTACTCGAACGACACGGCTTCGCGCCCGCGCGCCGGATGGCGGCGCATCGTCCCGACGCGCGGCGGCGCTTCCGGCGCGTCCATCCAGACCTCGATGTCAGCCATCGGCCCGCCCCCGGCGGCGACGCGGCGGGTAGGCGCGCCTGGGCAAATCCTCGCGCGCGATGTCCAGCCCCACGCCGTCCGCCGCCGGGTCCGCGACGGCGCCCAGGCGCTCGACCAGGCCCAGCGCCTGCAACGCCGCCGCCAGGATGCCGGCGGCGACGGAGGGATCGCCCCTCTCGATCCGCGCCACCGTCTGGCGCGACGTCCCCGCCCGCTCGGCCACGACCTCCATCGGCAGCCGGCGGCGGAGCCGCGCGGCCCTCATGTCCGCGCCGAGCGTCCGCAAGGCGCGCCGGGCGGCCGGCGGCGGCAGGTGCTGCGGGGGCATTTCGTCGTTCTCCGGCAACCGGAATCGCCTTCAATGTAATATACGAATAACGTAATGCAAGCCTCGCGCGGGCCGTCGCCGGGCGCCTTCATGCAAGCGCTTTCACGGGCGGCCTCCTCCGGCGGGCGGGGCGGTGGGTTTGCCGCCGTGGACGGACGGTTCGGCGCACCATTGCAGGCGCAGGTTCGCGAAGGCTTCGAGCGCGTCTTCCGGCAGGCCGAGCAGATCGACGAGGACGGCGCGATCGAGCGCCTGGCGGGTCTCGTCGCGCCAGGCCTCGTTGGCGGGCAGGAGGGTCCGGCCGGCGAAGGCGTCGAACAGTTCCCCCGCCCGCCGCAACGCATCGGCCGGGAGCGCGCGCGGGTCGAGGACCGTGAGGCCCGGCAGCGTCGCGATGGTGAGGACGGCCCGCCCCTGCTGCTGGCGCGACCCCTCCCACCAGAACGCCATCAGGCCGGGCGTGGAGTTCGCCCACAGCGCCACGGCCTTGTCCCAGCCCTCCCCGCGCATCCGGAAGTTCGGCCAGGCCCGGCCGCCGATCGCCGGCTCCGGCGTCATGCAGGCGGCGAGGCTTTGCGAGTTGATTTGAAAATCCCGGTTGAAGTGGAGCCGCGTCGCGGTCCGCCAGACGGCGACCGCGCGATCGTCGTGGCCGGGCCGGACCTCGCCCTCGCTGTCGGGTTCGACGACGAGGCGGCGCTCGCGCCGCGCGTCGTGGGCCCAGAGGACCGGGTAGCTCGGAACCCCGAGGATGGACACGATCCTGAAAGGCCCGCGGAAGGAGGAAAGCGCGTCGCTCCGGCCTCCGATGTCGCGGTCCACCAGTCCGCGCTCGCCCAGTTCGCCCAGCGGCGCGACCGGAACGGCGAGCGGGCTGGCGTAGCGGGGCATCCGCAGTTCCCCGCCGCGCAACGCCATCATCGCGGAGGCGAGCGCGGACTCGCGCAGCGCGACGCAGCCGCCCTCGGCGAGCGGCGCGCGAACGAAGGTTCCGAGGACCTGGCCGGCGGCGGCGAAACGGCCGGCCCGGACCTCCGGCAGTCCGCCGGCGATCCGGGCGACCTCGGCGGCTTCCTGGATGCTCCGCGGGCGTCGGAGCAGGTTCAGGAACAGCGCGTCCCCCGGCGCGCCGTTCCCCTCGCGCCGTTTCGTGGCGACGACCAGCGCCTCCGCCATCCCGGTGTCGGCCGAAAACGCGCGGTCGTGTTCGCCCGATGTGGCGATCGTGACGACGGTTATGTCGTCGTAGCGCCTCGACAGCAGGTCGCGGGCGGGCCGCCAGGCCTCGCCGGCGATCGCGGCGATCGGCAGGACCAGCGCCACGACGCCGCCCGGCCGGACCTTCGCGTGGGCGAGGTCGACGAAGTTGGAGGCGAGGCCGGCGTTGCCGTGGCCGGCCGGGCGTTCGAGGCCGCCCCGGATGCGCGCCAGGCTGTCGGACATCGCGCGCTGCTCGTCCGCGCTCGTCTGGAACCCGGCGAAGGACGGGACCGGCGCGCCGGCGATCTCGTGGTTGGTCGGGCGCGTGAAGGGCGGATTCATGATCGCGAGGTCCACCGATCCGTGGGGAAGCTCGATGTCCTGGACATCGGCGTCGTCCGCGTCGCCGCCGATCCGGCGCTGGCCGGTGGGGAACAGCGAACCCGTCCGTTCGGCGGCGATCAGGTCGAGGGAGCCGATGGACACGCCCCGCTCGCGCTCCTCCGCGGCGCCGGTCCCGTAAGGCATGGTGTACACGCGGGTGTTGGAGAAAACCTCCGACGGATGGACGCTGGACAGTTGCGAGGCGCAGAGATGCGCGGCCGCCGGCATGATGTCGGCCGCGACAAGGGAGCGCTCGATCATCGCGCGGTGGATCTCGCGGTCGTCGCCGCCGGCGCGGCGGTAGCGGCCCAGCACGGCGCGGTAGGCGGCCGACAGCAGCGTGCCCGTGCCGCAGGAGAGGTCGGCGATCCGCAAACCGGGATAGGACCCGAGGTCGCTCCAGTCGGCGTCGAGCCGGGCGACGGCGAGTTCGGCCAGCAGCGCGGCGCTGTTGGGCAGCGTGTAGAAGGTCGCGAGGAACTTCCGGTCGGCGATCAGCTTCTGGAACATCCGGCCCGACAGGTCGTGCCGGGAGTTCACGCCGAGTTTCGCGAGCCGGTCCGCCGCCCGGCCCAGGCTCAGCAGCGCGCGATCCGCCGTGTCCGGCCGCAGGGCCGAGAGCAGGTCGCCGGCCACCTTGAAGATCGGCCAGTAGTTGATTTCGCGCAATATGTAGGCCCAGGCCCTCAGGAACCGGTCGCGAAGCGCTTCGCGCCTCCAGGAGTCTTCCAGCGAAAAGGGCGGAATCCCGCGCGCGCCGCCGATGGCGGCGTGGAAGGTGAGCGCGTTGGCGACGATGGTCATCGCCATGCGGTTCGTCTGTTCGCCGGGCGTCTGCCTCAGGATGCGCCCGATATGGGGCACGATGTCCGTGAACCCGAGGTCGTGGGCGTCTTGCACGGCGCGGGTGGCGATCGCCACGTCCGTCTCCAGGATCGTCGTCGCCTCCTCGACCAGCCGGTCCGAGACCATCGCGTGCTCGACGCAGCGGGCGATGTCGTCGATCCCGCCGTCGAGCCAGCCGGAGGCGGGCCAGCGGCCGGCCGCCGCCGGGCCGCCCGACACCACGCAATACTCGAACCGCGCCGCCGCGATGCGCGCCGCGAGCGCCTCCTGCCCGCGGCGCAGCGAGTCCGGGACGCGCACCGCGACCGCCTGTTCGATCGGCTCCGCGCAGCCCGCCGGCGTCAGGCCGAGCCGCGCGCGCGCGTCCGCCTCCACCGTGTCGGCCGGCGCGTACTCCGTCTCGATGGCGACCGGCTGCGCGTCGGCCGGGCGGACCAGGATGTCGGGCCTGAGGCCGGGCGCGTCCGGGAAGGCCCCGGTCTGCTCGACGCCGAGGCCGTCCCGCCACGCCGGGTGCTTGCCGCGCAGCACTTCGGCGAAATATCCGTTGAACGCGGTTTCGGCGGTGCGCGGGGCGTCGGTCATCGCGGCCTCGGACGGTCGGACGGGACAACGCTTATCCGATTCCGCGGAGGGTTTGCGAAGGAAATCCGGCGCGCGCGAATATCTTCTCCGCGCCGCTTGCTTTGCCGCTCGCTCCCGTGCAAGCCTCGCCGCGGCATGAATGCGGGCCGGGGGGTATGGCCCGCCGACCCGTATCGACCCGGGGGACCTGGCGATGAAGCACGGAACACGGACATTCAGGGCATTCCCGCTTTTCGCCGCGGGCCTGTTCGCGCTGGCCGGGGCCTGCCTCGGCGCGGACCGCGCCTCGGCGCAGGCGGGGGCGGCCTGCCCGCTCCCGCCCGGCGCGATCCCGCCGGCGGACCCGGCCGTGACCGCGCAACAGGTGGAGCGGGGCGGCGACCTGAGGGCGTTCGCGTTGTCCAGCAGGGACCGCCTCAAGAGCTACTACCGGAGCAGCGAGGATCTGGCGGGACAGTCGTACTTCGGATGCCTCGTCAGGCAGGAGGGGAGCGCCTGGCGTTCCGGCGCCACCTACCTCGTGCAATTGACTCTCGACGGCAGGATGCTCTTCCACGCGAAGGACATGTCGCTGTCCGCCAGGCTTCTCGACCCCCGGATCTACGGGGCGATCCTTTCCCGCCTGGGCGTTCCCCCGGCCGTTCTCGCCGACCTGGCTTCCCCCGATCCCGCCGTCGCCGGCGCCGCCGGCGCCGCCGTCATGGCCACGCTCGCGCAGGAGCCGGACGCTTCCTTCGACGCGGGCGTTCCGGGCGCCTCCGGCCACGCCGCCGTTCTCGCGTCGGCCGCCTTGCCGTTCCCGATGTTGCTGCTCGCGGGGTTCGACCTCGACTCGTCCCACCTGGTCGAGGAACGGATCGACCACGTCGAGCCGGCCATAACCGCCGCGGACGTGGTGGACCGGGCGACCCTGAAGGCCTTCGTCGCGGAAGCGGGCAAATTCATCGCCGACCGCTACGTCGAGTTCATCGAGACCGGAGGGACGTCCGATTACGCGAAAACCCAGCTCGCGTTGAAGGACCCGAACGGGCCGTGGAGACACGGCTCGGTGTACCTGACCGTTACGGACCGCCTGACCAACATTATCACCCTCCATGCGGGATTTCCGGACCGTTTCGAGTTTCGCTCGCCCGGGATTTCCCGGGACCCCGCGACCGGAAAACTCATCTACCCGATGGTGGTCGCCGCCGCGGAAAGCGGGCCGGAGGGCGGTTTCCTGCAATACCGCTTCGACAACCCCGACGACGACACCGACGCCGAAGTCCTCAAGATCGGCTACGCCCGCGAGTACAAGGGCCGGATCCGGCGCCCGGACGGAGGGGAAATCCCCTACAGCTTCATCGTGCAGTCCGGGTTCTACCCGTCCTCGCCCAATGTCGTCGCGGCGAGCCGGAACGCGGTCGTCGAGACCGTGCTGCCGCAGGTGCTGCGGGCGACGATGGCGAGCGCGGTGGACGCCATTTCGGGCCGCGTCCGGCAAGCGGCCTCCGGCGCGCCGGCGGAGCGGGAGGCCAGCCTCGCCGGCGCCTCCACGCTGCCCGAACTGCTGATGGCGGGCCGGGGGGCGCTGGGGGACGGCGCGTTCGATCCCGGCCGCCTCCTCGCGGACTCGTCCTTCGTCCTGCCCTTCCAGGCGGCGGGCGGCGGAGGAAGCGGCCCGCTCGGAAACCTGACGCTGTGGGGCAGCGGCGACTACCGGAGCCTGTCCGGCGGAAGCGGCGGGAGCATCGCCTACGACGGCGATGTGACGGGCGGCAGCATCGGCATCGACGCCGGGCTGGGCGCCGACCTGCTGGCGGGGCTGTCGGTGGCGCACGGCCAGGGGCGGGTCGACTACACCGACGCCAACGCCCTGGAGGGCAAGCTCTCGACGGGGCTTACCAGCGTCAACCCCTATGTCGGCTGGGCGCCGGGCGGCATGACGCTGTGGGCCGCGGCCGGCTGGGGGACGGGCGAGGTCGAGATCGAGGATTCGAACGGCGCCGAGGCGAGCGACCTGACGCAGCGCATGTTCGCGGCGGGCGCGGGGGGGACCCTGCTGTCCAGCGACCGGGCGATCCCGGGCGGGACGACGGAACTCGCGCTCAAGGCCGAGACGGCGTTCGCGCGGGCCGAGATCGACGGTTCGGAAACCCTTCGGAGCGGGTCCATGAACGTGAGCCGCCACCGGCTGGCGCTGGAGGGGTCGCATTCCCGCAAGCTTGCCTCGGGGGCGACGCTGGCGCCGTCGGTCGAGATCGGGATGCGGCGCGACGGCGGCGACGGCGAGACCGGCGGCGGCGTCGAGGCCGGGGGCGGGCTGCGCTATTCCGACGCTTCGTCCGGGCTGACGGTCGAGGGGCGGGTGCGGACCCTGCTCGGCCATGGCGGCGACTCCGAGGAGACGGGCGTGAGCGGTTCGGTGCGGCTCGATCCCGGCCGGGAGGGGCGGGGCCTGTCGCTTCGCCTGCGGCCGTCCTGGGGGCGGACGGCGAGCGGCGCGCGGCGGCTGTGGGAGAGCGGCCTTGCCGGCGCGGCGCCGTCGCTGGCCCAGCGCGCGGCCGGGCGGATGGACGCGCGGATCGGCTACGGCCTCGCCGCGCCGGGCGGCCTGGGGGTGGTGACGCCCTACGCGGAGCTTGGGTTCGCGGGCGAGCGCGCGCGGTCGCTGCGGCTGGGCGCGCGCTGGCGCGCGGCGCCGTCGGCGAGCCTGAGCCTCGAAGGCGCCCGGCGCGAGGGCGCCGGCGGCGACGCGGCGGAGCACGGCCTGATGCTGCGCGGCGCCATTATCTGGTAAAGGCCCCCGCCGGCGGGGGGACCGGAACGGCCCGCTCAGGCCGTTCCCTTCCGCGCCGAAAAACCGTAGGTTCGCGCGCCCCTTCCCGCCGCCCGGAGCCGCGCCATGCCGTTCGACGATCCCGCCCCGCCCGCCGATCCCGCCGCCCTCGGCTTCTCCGCCGCGCGGCTCGCCCGGATCGGCGGCTGGATGCGCCGCTACGTGGACGAGGGCCGGCTGCCCTTCGCCGCCGTCGCGGTGCTGCGGCGCGGGCGCGCCGCTTACGCCGACCTGCACGGGCGGCGCGACATCGAGGCGGGCGCCCCCGCCATCGCCGACGGCCTCTACCGCGTCTACTCCATGACCAAGCCGGTGACGACCGTCGCCGCGATGTCGCTGTTCGAGGAGGGGCGGCTGATGCTCGACGCGCCGGTCGAGGCGTTCCTGCCCGAACTGGCGGACCGGCGCGTCCATGTCTCCGGCCCCTACGAGGCGATGGAGACCGTCCCGGCGGCGGAGCCGGTGACCGTGCGCCACCTGATGACCCACACTTCCGGCCTGACCTACGGGCTGTTCGACCCGACGCCGGTGGGCCGCGCGATGCGCCGCGCCAGGGCGGATTTCGGCCGCCCGGACGAGACGCTGGCCGACGGCGTGCGCCGCCTCGCCGGCGTGCCGCTGTGCTTCCAGCCCGGAACGCGGTGGAACTACGGCGTCTCCACCGACGTTCTCGGCCGCGTCGTCGAGGTCGTCGCGGGCAAGCCGCTGGAGGATGTGTTCCGGGAGCGGATTTTCGGCCCCCTCGGCATGGACGACACTTTCTTCGGCGTGCCGGCGGACAAGCGCGGCCGGTTCTGCGCGCTCTACGCCAAAACGGAGGAGGAGCCGCTGAAGCTCGTCGAGAACGCCGCCGACAGCCGGTTCAATGCGCCGGTGGCGATGCATTCGGGCGGCGGCGGGCTGGTCTCCTCGATGGCGGACTACATCCGCTTCGCCGAGATGCTGCGCCGGGGCGGCGCGCTCGCCGGCGCGCGGGTGCTGGGGCGCAAGACGGTGGAGCTGATGTTCATGAACCACCTGCCGGGCGACATGGCCTCGATGGGCCAGTCCAGCTTCAGCGAGATGCCGATGACGGGGATCGGCTTCGGCCTCGGCGGCTCGGTGCTGCTCGACCCGGCGCGGGCGCAGATGCTCGGCTCGCCCGGCGAGTTCTCCTGGGGCGGCATGGCGAGCACCGGCTTCTGGATCGACCGGGCGGAGGAGATGACGGTCGTGTTCATGACGCAGCTGGTCCCGTCCTCCAGCTACCCGCTCCGCCGCGAACTCCGCGTCCTCGCCTACCAGGCGCTGGAGGATTGAGGGAGAGGGAGACGCGCCGTTGAAATCGGCGCTCGACGCCGCTATCTTCCGCCCTCACGCTTGGAACGACCCGAGGGAGGTCCCGCCATGAAGGGCAGGCGCAACCCGGTCGCCAGGGCGGTCCGGCGATTGCGGCCGCTGGCGGTCCGATCCAGACGGCGCGACATTCCGCGCAAATGGAAAGACAAGGGCCGCGGCGACGCGGCCCTTCGCCGTTCGGCGTGATCGAACCCTGGAAACCGCCGCCGCCCGTGACCGGCGGCGCGCGGCCGGCCTCCGGCTGGAAGCGGCGCTGGCCGGTGCTCACCCTGTTCAGCGCCGTCGGCGTCGTCCTGCTCGCCGCCGCGATCGGCTGGACCTATTACGAGGACCTGCGCCGCTTCCCGCCCGACCGGGCCGATCCCGACGCGCTCGCGCTGCCGCTGCCGGCCGAACCCTCGGCCGTCGTGCTGCCCTTCGCGGCGGCGAGCGGGCGGGAGCGCGACGTCCTGCTGGCGGACCGCATGGCGGCCGACCTGACCGATGCGCTGGCGCGCGTGCCCGGCCTGTTCCTGATCGCGCCGGAGACGGCGACGCGCCTGCGCGGCGGGCGGTTCCGGATCGCGGCGACGGCCGAGGGCCTGGGCGTGCGTTACCTGGTCGCGGCGTCGCTGGACCGCAAGGGCAAGGGCTACCGCGTCTTCGCCCAGGTCATCGACGCCTTTTCGGGCGAACCCGACTGGGCCGAGGGTTACGACATCCCGGCCGACGGCCTGCCCGGCCTGCGCGACCCGATCCTGGCGGCGGTGCTGGAGACGCTGGACGTGGATTTCGACCCCGCGCGCCTGGCCGAGGCCGCCGGCGCGGGGCCGTCCGGTCCGGCCGCCTGGTTCGCCCTCGTGGAGGCCGAGGCGCTGCGCGTGCCCGACGACCGCGAAAGCATGGCCGCCGCGCTGGCCCGGCTGGAGCGGGCGCGCGCCGCCGATCCCGGCTGGGCGGCGCCCCCCCTGGAGATCGCGCGCGTCCATCTCAACGCCGCGCGCCGGGGCTGGACCGGCGCGCCGTGGTCCGGGCCGGGCGGCCCCGGCGGCGAGACGGCGGACGGGCCGGTCGAACGCGGCCTCGCGGCGGCGGCGGCGGCGCGCGCGCTCGATCCCGGAAACCCGGCGGCGGCGGCGCTGGCGGCCGACCTGCTGGCGCTTTCCGGCGACGCGGCGGCGGCGGCGCTTGAGCGCCGGCGCGAGGCGGTCCGGCTCGGGCCCAACGGCTTCGCCGCCCGCTGGGCGCTGGCCGAGGCGCTGGCCGGGGCCGGGCGGCCCGGCGAGGCGGTGGCGGCGATGGCGCGGGCGCTCCGGCTGCATCCCCGCCGCCCGGCGGCGCTCGACCTGCGGCTGGCGGAGCTGCGCCACCTCGCCGGGGAGGACGACGCCGCGCTGGCCGCGCTCGACCGCGCGATCGAAAGGCGGCCGGCGGCGAGGGAGCCGCGCCTGATGCGCATCCTGGTGCACGCCGCGCGCGGCGACCGGGCGGCGGCCGAGGCCGGGGTCGCGGCGCTGCTGCGGCTTTACCCGGAGTTCCGCTTCTCCGAATGGTCGGCCGCGCGGGCGCGGCGCGGCCGGCCGGACCGGGCCGGGTGGCGCGACGCGCTGGCCGCCGCCGGGGTTCCCGATTGATCGGCCCCGCCGGTTCGGCTTGAATGGCGCGCCCGCGCCGGAGAGGGGAGGACCGCGAAATGACCGTCGCCGCCGCCGTCGAGCGCGCCGAAACCGCCGCCGAGGCCGCGCCGCCGCCGCCCGTCGAGGGGCCGGGCGCGTGGTACGGGCCGGAGACGGCGGCGCGCGGAGACTGGATCCACCGCCTCTCCGAGGCGGAGATCGCCGAGATCGAGGCCGCCGCGCGCCCGCTGGCCGCCGCCGGGGCCGACATCGCGCGGATCGCGCGGGCCGACTTCCCGCTTCCCGGCTTCGCGCCCCGGCTGGCGGCGATCCGGGCGGAGGCGATGGAGGGGCGCGGCTTCGCGCTGCTGCGCGGCCTGCCGGTCGGGCGCTGGTCGATGCGCGAGGCGGCGACGGCGTTCTTCGGGATCGGGACCCATCTCGGCGCCGCGCGCTCGCAGAACGCCAGGGGCCATGTGCTGGGCCATGTCCGCGACCTCGGGCGCGACGCGCTCGCCGATCCCACCGCGCGCACCTACCAGACGCGCCAGCGCCAGACCTTCCACACCGATTCCTGCGACATCGTGGCGCTGCTCTGCCTTCGGACGGCGAAGTCCGGCGGCGCCTCGGCGCTGGTCAGTTCGATGACGATCTACAACGAGATGCGCAAGCGCCGGCCGGACCTGCTGCGCCACCTTTTCCGGCCCTTCGCCACCGACCGGCGCGGCGAGGTGCCGGCGGGCAAGAAGCCGTGGTTCGAAATCCCGGTCTTCCACCGCCACGAGGGCTTTCTGTCGGCGATCTACGCGCGGCGCTACATCGATTCGGCGGCGCGGTTCGCGGCGGCGCCGAAACCCTCGGCGGAGGCGGTCGAGGCGCTCGACCTGTTCGACGAGATCGCCAACGACCCGGCGGTCCACATGAAGATGGCGTTCGAGCCGGGCGACATCCAGCTGGTCCACAACCACACCATGCTGCACGACCGCACCGCCTACGAGGACTGGCCGGAGCCGGAGCGCAAGCGCCACCTGCTGCGCCTGTGGCTCGCCGTCCCCGGCGCGAGGCCGCTGCCCGATGTGTACGCCGAGCGCTACGGCCGCACGACCGTCGGCGACCGGGGCGGCATCGTCGTGCCCGGATCGCGGCTCAACGCGCCGCTCGAACCCGAGTGAGCGGCGGCGGCGGGACGGAGGACGGCGCATGATCGAGGCGCGCGCGAAGGACCCGGCGAACGGCGCGCCGGCGGCGGCGGACACGCTGACGATCCACGAGGCGGCCTGCGCGGCCGGGGTCCCGCTCGACCGGGCGCGCCGCATCGCCGCGTCCGGCGTGCTGGGGCCGCTGGAGGTCAGGAAGGGCGCGCGCGCGATCCCGCGCGACAGCCTGGCGGGGCTGAAGCTCGCCCACGAGGCGCGGGACGTCCTGACGCCGGAAGGCCGCCGCCTTCTGGTCCGCCGCCTGCTGGAGGAGCCGGAGGCCGAAACGGTGCGCGAGGGCGGCGTCTCGGTGGACGCGGCGCGCCTGCGGCGCGAGGCGCGCGAGGGGCTGGAGAGGCTCGCATGGGCGCGGGGAATGGTCTCGATCCGCAAGGACACGATGGGCGGGGCGCCCTGCATCGCCGGCACGCGGATTCCCGTCCACTTCATCGCCGGGATGCACGAGGCGGGCGATAGCGCGGAGGCGCTGCTCGAAACCTACGACTGGATTTCGCGCGACCAGCTGGAGGCCGCCTTCCTCTACGCCCGCGCCTGGCCCCGCGACCGCCGCGCCTTGCGCCGGCGGGCGATTCGCGGCTGGAAAACGATTTACAGGACGACGACGCCCCTCGGCGACACGGTCACCCTGTACGGGATGGACCGGGCTTCGTGAAGTTTCTCATCGACGAATGCCTGAGTCCCGTACTCGCCAACATCGCCAGAAACCGGGGGTTCCCGCTTTCGGCGCATGTGCGCGACCTCGGCCTGCTTACGCGACCGGACTGGAGGATCGTCCCCTACGCGATCCGGAACGGCTACGCGATCGCGACGAACGACAGCGAGGACTTCGTGCGGCTCCTCGAACGGACGGAAACGCATTTCGGCCTGGTCTGCCTGGTCGCGGACAGCGGCGTCATGGACCGGGTTACGCAGGAGCAATTGTTCAACCGCGCCCTGGACGAACTGCCGAACGCGCCGCCCGCGGACTGGGGCCTGGAGGTCAGGAGGCCCGCCGGCCGGCCGGCGACGACGCGGCATTTCGTCGTCCGGCGGCCGCCTTGACCCCTACCGGGCGGTCAGGCCGCCGTCGACGACCATGCCGGAGCCGGTCATGAAGCCGGAATCGTCCGAGGCGAGGAACACGATGCCGCGCGCGATGTCCTCCGGGACGCCGAGCCGGCCCATCGGGTGGCCCGACAGCGCGGTCCGCCGCGCCCGGGCGACATCGTTGCTCCCGGTCTGGCTCGCCCGCGAGACGAAGGTCTGTGCGCCCATGTCGGTCTCGATCACGCCGGGATGGATCGAGTTCACCCGCACCCGGTAGCCCTTGCGCGCGCAGGCCAGCGCGACCGACTTGGTGAACAGCGTCACGCCCCCTTTGGTCATCGAGTAGAGCGGGTCGAGTTCGGACCCCACCAGCCCGGCGACCGAGGCGAGGTTGACGATGGCGCTGCCCTGCGGGCTGTCCGCGCCGCGCGCCGCCAGCGCCGGCATCGCCGCCTTCGTTCCGAGCCAGACGCCGGTCATGTTCACCGCCACGAGGCGGCTCCACTCCTCCATCGTCGCTTCCTCGAAGTCGCGGCCGAGGAACACGCCGGCGTTGTTCACGAGGATGTCGAGGCCGCCGAACGCCTCCTCCGCCGCCGCGACCGCCGCCGCCCAGTCCGCCTCCGAGGTTACGTCGAGGCGGACGAAACGCGCCGCCGCGCCGATCGCGGCCGCCGTCTCGCGGCCCTGGGCCTCCAGCACATCGCCCACGACGACGCTGGCCCCGGCCTCCGCCATCAGGCGCGCCGCCGCCCCGCCGATCCCCCGCGCCCCGCCGGAAACCAGCGCGACCTTGCCGTCCAGCCTGTTCATCGCCCGCCCTCCCTCTCCGATCGCCGCAAGCGCGCCCGCCCGGCGCGCGGGCACGATACGACGCGGCCCCGGCGCCCCCAAGCCGGCCGGCGCGGCCGGCGGCGCATATCGCGGACCGGATGGCCCGGATGGCGGAGCCGCGGCCGCGCTACCGCGCGTCGTAGTCGAGCACGACGCGATCCGTCAGCGGATGGGCCTGGCAGGTCAGCACGAAGCCGCGGGCCGTCTCCTCCGGGTCCAGCGTGTAGTTGACGTCCATCTCCGCCTCCCCCTCGACCACGCGGGCGCGGCAGGTGCAGCACATGCCGCCCTTGCAGGCGTGGGGCATGTCGGCGCGGACCCTGAGCAGCGCGTCCAGGATCGACTCGCCGTCGCGCGCCACCGGCACGGTCACGCTCGCGCCGTCCAGCGTCGCCGTCACCCGGCTGGCCCCCGCGCCCGCCGGCCCGGCGGCCTCGCGCGCCCGCGCCGCCCGGCGGGCCAGCGCTTGCGCGGCGGCCTCGGAGGACGGCTCGAAATACTCGACATGGATCCGGCCGGGCGCCACGCCGCGCGCCGCCAGCGCCGCGCGGACGGCGGCGGTCATCCCCTCCGGGCCGCAGAGGTAGAAATCGTCCGTCGCGGCGGGATCGACCAGCGCCGGGAAAATCCGCGCGCATTTCTCCGCGTCGATCCGCCCGGCGAGCAGCCCGGTCTCGCGCGGCTCCCGGCTCAGGATGTGGGCGAGCGCGAAACGGTCCGGGAAACGGTCCTTCAGGTCGTCGAGGGCCTGGCGGAACATTATCGAGTCGCGGTCGCGGTTGCCGTAAAACAGGGCGCAGCGGCTTTGCGGCTCGCCCTCCAGCACGCTTTTCAGGATCGACAGGACCGGGGTGATCCCGCTGCCGGCGGCGAAGGCGGCGATGCGGCGCGCGCGCCCCCGATCGGGCCGGACCGCGAACCGCCCGTCCGGCGGCATCGCGCCCAGCCGGTCGCCGTCGCGCAGCGCCTCGTTGGCGAAGACCGAGAACGCCCCGCCCTCGACCCGCTTGACGGCGACCCGCATCTCGCCGTCCCCCGCCCCGGAACAAATGGAGTAGGAGCGGCGGACCTCGCGCCCGCCGATCGTCGCGCGCAGCGCGAGGTACTGGCCGGGCAGGAACCGGAAGGCGTCGCGCGCGTCCTCCGGGACGGCGAGGGCGAAGGACACGCTGTCCAGCGTCTCGCGCCGGAGGTCCGTCACCGTCAGGTCGCGGAAACGCCGCACGGCTCAGATGCACTTGAAGTAGTCGAACGGCTCGCCGCAGCCGTCGCAAACGTACAGCGCCTTGCAGGCGGTCGAGCCGAACCGGCTCAGCACGCGCGTCTCCCGCGCGCCGCAGCGCGGGCAGGCGACCTCCGGGTCGAGGCCGAGCAGCGCGCCGCGCCCGGCCGCGCGGCCCTCCGGCGGGGCGATGCCCAGCGCGCGCAGCTTCCCGCGCGCCGTCTCCGCCAGCCAGTCGGTCGTCCAGGCCGGGGACAGGACCGTCTCCACCCGCACCTCCGCGAAGCCCGCCGCCAGCAGCGCGTCGCGTATCGCCATGTCGATCGCCGCCATGGCGGGGCAGCCGCTGTAGGTGGGCGTGATCGCGACCGTAACCGCGCCGCCCTCGACCCGCACGTCGCGCAGGATGCCGATCTCGGCGATGGTCAGCGCCGGGATTTCCGGGTCCACGACACCGTCCAGCAAGGCGCGGGCCGCCGCCGCGTCGAGCGGGGCGGGGCCGGGCGCGGCGGCCGGGGGACGGGGCGCGGCGGCCGCGGGCGCGGGGGGAGCGGGCGCGGGGCGCATTCCGGGCCTCACCAGCGCGCGTCGGGATAGGCGCGGGGCAGGAACTGCATCTCCGCCAGCAGGAAGCCGAGATGCTCCGAATGGACGCCGCGCCGCCCGCCGGAAACCGCGTGGCCCGGCTCCGGGCGCGCCAGCGTCGCCTCGGCGAGCGTTTCGGCGACCGCCGCGTCCCATGCCGGCCCCAGCCCGGCCGGGTCCGGGCCGATCCCGCGCGCCGCCATCGCGCGGTCGATCGCGTCGGCCTCGAACAGTTCCGCCGTGTAGGGCCAGAGCAGGTCCAGCGCGGCCTGGGCGCGGGCGTGGCTTTCCTCCGTCCCGTCGCCGAGCCGGACCAGCCAGCCGCCGCTGTGCCCGCGATGGTAGGCGGCTTCCTTGACGGCCTTGGCCGCGACGGCGGCGACGCCGGCATCCGCCGAGCCGCGGAGCGCTTCGAGCAGGGCGAGATGGTGGCAGTCGAACAGGAACTGCCGCGCCATGGTGACCGCGAAATCGCCGTTCGGCTGCTCCGCCAGCAGGCAGTTGCGCCAGTCGAGCGCGTCGCGCCGGAAGGCCAGGTCGTCGGCGGAGCGGCCCTTGCCCTCGACCTCGGCGGCGCGTTCGAGCCACAGCGTCGCCTGGCCCACCAGGTCGAGCGCGATGTTGCTCATCGCGATGTCCTCCTCGAGGACCGGGCCGTGGCCGCACCATTCGGACAGGCGGTGGCCGAGGACCAGGGCGTTGTCGCCGAGGCGCAGCAGGTACTCGAACAGGGGATCGGGCGCGGGCGCCATGGCTCACAGGTGCTCCACCCCGTCGGGGACCGTGTAGAAGGTCGGGTGGCGGTAGATTTTCGAGTCCGCCGGATCGAACAGCGACTCCCGGTCCGCCGGGTCGGAGGCCACGATGTCGGCCGACCGCGCGACCCAGATGCTCTCCCCCTCGCGCCGGCGGGTGTACACGTCGCGCGCGTTGCGCACCGCCATCTCGGCGTCCGGCGCGTGCAGCGAGCCGACATGGCGGTGCGAGAGGCCCTGGCGCGGGCGCACGAAGACCTCCCAGAGCGGCCAGTCCCGGTCCATGTCGCGTTCCTTCCCGCCTCAGGCCGCCCGGGCGCGGCCCCGGCGGCGCTTCTTTTCGGCGTGGACCAGCGCCGCCTCGCGCACCCAGGCGCCCGCCTCGTGCGCCGCGACGCGGGCGCCGAGCCGCTCGCGGTTGCACGGCCCGCCGCCGGCGATCACCCGGCGCATCTCGTCGAAGTCGATCGGCCCGAACTCGTAGCCGCCGCGCGCCTCGCTCCAGCGCAGTTCGGGATCGGGGACGCGCAGCCCCAGCCAGTCCGCCTGCGGCACGGTCATGTCCACGAATTGTCGGCGCAGGTCGTCGTTCGAGCGGCGCTTGATCTTCCAGGCGGTCGATTGCGCGGAGTTGGGCGAGTCGGCGTCGTGCGGGCCGAACATCATCAGCACCGGCCACCACCAGCGGTCCAGCGCGTCCTGCGCCATCCGCTTCTGCTCCGCCGTGCCCCGGCACAGGCCGGCGAGGATTTCGAAGCCCTGGCGCTGGTGGAAGCTTTCCTCGCGGCAGATGCGCTCCATCGCGCGGGCGTAGGGTCCGTAGGAGCAGCGGCACAGCATGATCTGGTTGACGATCGCGGCGCCGTCCACCAGCCAGCCGATGACGCCGATGTCGGCCCAGGTCAGCGAGGGGTAGTTGAAGATATGGGCGTATTTGGCCCGGCCCTCGTGAAGCGCGTCCAGCATCTCCGCCCGCGACACGCCGAGCGTCTCGGCGGCGGCGTAGAGGTAGAGGCCGTGGCCGGCCTCGTCCTGGATCTTGGCCAGCAGCTGCGCCTTGCGGCGCAGCGACGGCGCCCGCGTCAGCCAGTTGCCCTCCGGCAGCATCCCGACGACCTCGGAATGCGCGTGCTGGGAAATCTGCCGGACCAGCGTCTTGCGGTAGCCCTCCGGCATCCAGTCGCGCGGCTCGATCTTGATCTCCGCGTCGAGCCTGGCCTGGAACGCCCGCTCCTCGGCGTCCGTTCCGGGCCGGTCCAGCGCCTGCACGGCCATCGCAGCGTCCTCCGCCTGCCTCGCTCCGGAACATGGAACGGTTCGCGCCGCCGGGTCAACGGGGTCGCGCGGCCTTCGCGGCCCCTCTATAGTCCCGCCGCCGCGCCGGCGGACCGGACCCGCGCGCGGCGACCCCCGCCTCGGCGCGACGAGCGAGCGGCCCGGATGAACGTTTCCGCCCCCGACGACGACGATCCCGCCGCGCTCGCCCGCCGGGTGGCGGCGCACATGCGGGCGCGCGACCGGGGATCGGCGCTGCTCGACATGTCGCTGGACGAGGTCGGGCCCGGACGGGCCGTGCTGTCGATGACGGTGCGCCCGGACATGCTGAACGGCTTCGGCGTGTGCCACGGCGGCTACATCTTCACGCTCGCGGATTCGGCCTGCGCCTTCGCCAGCAATTCGGCGAACCGGGCGATGGTGCTGCAGTCCGGCGACGCCGTCTATCTCGAACCCGCGCGGGAGGGGGACCGGCTGGCGGCGGCGGCGGAGACGGCGGCCGGGCGCGGGCGCACCGGCGTGGTCGACGCGGTCGTGTCCCGCGCGGACGGAACCCGGATCGCCCTGTTCCGCGGCATCGTGCGCGCCGTCGGCGGCGCGGTCCTGCCGGAGGACGGCGCCGGCCCGGCGGAGGGGTAGGGCGCGCGGGTTACTTCAACGCGGCCAGAATACCGACGAACCCCATCATGGCCGCGAGAGCGGCCATCCCGACCCCGACCACCCAGAGCACGGTCCTGATTTCCCGTCGGTTGCTTTCGGAGATTTTCTCGAAGTTCTTCACCGATTCGGCGAGCTCGCTGACGTTGCGCGACAGGGTGGAGAGCGTTTCCAGGACCCTCGCGAAGCTCATGTTCTCCTTTTCCGTGACGGCCTCGATGTCGTCGGGAGACAAGTCCTCCACGCCCTGGTAGGGGCCGTCGTAAGGCGACGAAGAGGGGCGGGAGAGCTTGTGGATTTCCAGCGTGACGAAATCGTCTTCGAACGGGAAGGCGACCGTGTGCGGCGTCAGGTTGGTGACGCCGATCTTCAATCTCCCGCGGAAACCGGGGTCCACCTGCGGCCCCACGGTGGCGATCACCCCCTTTCGGGCGTATTTGCTCCGCAGGCCGATACGGGCGGTGTGGCTGGCGTCGAATTCGAGGGACTCGCGCGTCAGCAGGATGCCGACATCCCCCGGGCGCAGCTCGAAAAAGCCCTTGCCTTCCACATCGACCTTCCCCCCGGACGTGGTGGAGATGCCCGCCGCGCCGACCCGGAGGTCGTAGGACGCCGGCTGGATTTGCTTTTCCGAGAAGGGTTCGATCAGGATTTCGGATTTCCCGATCGCCTGTTGGATGTCCGAGTCGGTCAGAATCATCGCTGTCGTCTCCGCGCCGGCCTTCCGGCGATGGAATCCCGATTCGTTCCCAAAAGCAACCCCGCCCTCACGCGCGTCCGCCCTCGGCGGCCGCGAGGCGGTCGGCGAAGCGGAGGCGGGCGGGGGGCGGCGGGCGGTGCGCCGGGGCGAAGACATGGCGCTCCAGGAAATGCCCGGTGAGCGCGAGGCCCGCCGCCAGGTCCTCGCGGCCGCCCGGCCCGCGCCCGGCGAGGAAACCCGGCAGCCGCAGCAGCCGGCCCGCATACGGCTCCGCCGCCGCGCGCGAGACCGCCCGGCCCGTCCGGGGGCTGACGAAGGCGAGGTCGCCACCGGAGCCGGTGACGGCGCAGCGCGCGAGGTCGAGGCCGAACCCGAGCTCCGCCAGCAGGCCGAGCTCCCAGCGGACATGGGCGGCGATCCAGGCGTCGCCCAGTTCCGGCGCCTCCATCGCCGCGACCAGCGCCAGCAGCGCCTCGTACACGCCCGGATGCGGCTCGCGCTCCGGCAGGGCGGCCTCGGCGACCGCCAGCGCGGCCGAGAGGCCGGCGAGCCGGAGCCGGTCGTCGAACAGTTCCGGCGCGTGGCTGGCGCGCAACTCGATCCGCCAGGCGCCGAGATGCTCGGCCAGCCGCGCCGTCCATGTCGCCTCGACCCGGTTGCCCGGCTGGAGCGCGCCGCGCCCGCGGGCCGACGACGCGCCCCGCGCCAGCCCGGCGTGCCGCCCGCGCCGGCGGGTCAGCAGCGTCGCGACCGCCGACCCCTCGCCGTGGCGGCGCGCGGACAGCACGATGGCGTCATCGGTCCATTGCACGGCCGGGACCGGGGCGCGGGTCAGGCATCGGGGTTCAGCCCCCAGGGCCGGTAGCGTTCGGGATCGTCCATCCAGTTGGCGCGCACCTTGACGAACAGGAACAGGTGCGCCTCGCGGCCCAGCGCGCGGCGCAACTCGGCGCGCGCCGCCTGGCCGATCGCCTTGATCGTGCGGCCGCCGGCGCCGATGGCGATCTTCTTGTGGCCGGCGCGGCGCACATAGATCGTCTGGTCGATCACCGCCGCGCCGTCCTCGCGGTCGGTCCAGCGGTCGGTCTCGACGGTGGCCTGGTAGGGCAGTTCCTGGTGCAGCCGGAGCAGCACCTGCTCGCGCGTGATCTCGGCCGCGAGCAGGCGTTCGGGCAGGTCGGAGATTTCGTCCTCGGGATAGAGCCACGGCCCCTCCGGCATCCAGCCGGCCAGCCGCGCCAGGAGGTCGGCGCAGCCGTCGCCGGTCTCGGCCGAGATCATGAAGGTCTCCTCGAACGCGCCCGCCGCCGCGAACTCCGCCGCCGTCGGCAGCAGCGCCTCGGGCCGCGTCAGGTCGATCTTGTTCAGCGCCAGAGCGGCGCGCCGGCCGCTCCGCCGCAGCCCGTCGAGGATGCGGGCCGTGTCCTCGTCGATGCCGCCGCGCGCGGCGTCGTGCAGGAGGACCACCGCGTCGGCGTCGGCCGCCCCGCGCCAGGCGGCGTCCACCATCGCCCGGTCGAGCCGGCGCCGGGGCCGGAAGATGCCGGGCGTGTCGACGAAGACGATCTGCGCCGCGCCCTCGATCCGCACGCCGCGCACGCGGCTCCGCGTCGTCTGCACCTTGTGCGTGACGATGGAGAGCTTCTGGCCGACCAGCCGGTTCAGCAGCGTGGACTTGCCGGCGTTGGGCGCGCCGATCAGGGCCGCGAAGCCGGCGCGGGAGGGCGCCGCGGTCACGCGAAGGCCGGCATCACCTCGGCGCCGAACAGGCGCATCGAGGCGAGGTTGCGTTCGTGGTCCATGTCGCCGAAGCCGGTCTGGCACAGCAGGTGGCGCACCCCGGCGTCGCGCAGTTCCGCCACCCGCTCCCGCACGGTGGCGGGGGAGCCGTAGATGGAGCCGGTCTCCATCGCCATCGCCACGCCCTCGGCGTGCCCGACGGCGGGGTCGGCCCACGGGTTCATCGTGGCGGGGTCGGGCGCGAAGTCCGCCGGGTTGTTGGCGGCGCGCATGTGCAGCATGTGTTCGCGCGCCTCCGTCAGCAGCGCGGCGATCTCGTCCTCGGCGCGGGCGTCCGAATCCGCGACATGGACATAGCGCCAGAGCGCGGCCCGCTCCAGCAGCGACTCGCGCGCCGCTTCGCCGTGCCCGCCCTCCTCCAGGCCGCCGCGGTAGCGCGCCCACCTGTCCCGGATCGCCTCGACGGGGAGCCGCGCGGTCAGGATGGGCAGGCCCAGCCGGCCGCATTCGGCGAAGGAGCCGGGCGAAATGACGCTGCGCCACAGCGGCGGGCCGGGCCGCTGCACCGGCCGGGGCCGGATCGCCGGCACGTCCAGCTTGTAGTAGCGGCCCTCGTGGCGCAGCGGCGCCTCGGTCCAGGCGCGCCGCAGGATTTCCGTCCCCTCCTCCATGCGCGCCCGGCTGTCGGCGCTGCTGAGGCCGTGGCCGGCGAATTCGTACTCGTTGTAGATGGTGCCCCGGCCGATCCCGACATCGATCCGCCCGCCCGACAGGTTGTCGAGCAGCGCGAGTTGCGTCGCCAGCCGGACCGGGTGGTGGAACGGCATCTGCACCACCGCGAAGCCGAGGCGGATGCGCTCGGTCCGCATCGCGGCCGCCGCCGCGAACAGGATCGCGTCGTTGTAGACGCTCTCGCCGGTGAAATAGTGCTCGGTGAGCCACGCGCCGGCGAAGCCGAGCCGCTCGGCCTCGACGACCTGTTCGAGGATCTGGCCGATCCGCGCCGCGTCCTCTTCCGGGGCGGGCGACATGGCCAGGGTGAGCCATCCGAAACGCATGTGCGGCCTCCGGCGGAACGCGGGATCGGCGGGAGAGACTGCGGCGGGAGCCGCCGCCGGTCAATACGCGGCCCGCGGCCCGGCGCGCGGCGGATTGACGCCGGCCGGCGGAACGGCTTCCATGCGCGCTTGGCGACACGGGGGGAGCAGGCCCATGACCCTTCACGGACTCCGCGCCCGGACGCCGGCGCTGGCGCTGGCGCTCGCGCTCGCGGCCTTCGCCGTCGCGCCCGGCGGGCCGGCCCTCGGCGCGGCCGGAGGGGGCACGGCCGCGAGCGGCGACGCCGGCGACGCGAACGGCAACGCTGACGTGGCGGCCGGGCTGGCGGCCCTGGAGCAAGAGCGCCACGACGACGCGCTCGCCGCCTTCCGCCGCGCGACGGCGGCCGATCCCATGAACGCCGACGCCTGGAGCGGGACGGGCTTCGCGCTGCGCAAGCTCGGCCGGTTCGAGGCGGCGTTCGAGGCCTACGGCCGCGCGCTCGCCATCGCGCCGGAGCACCTCGGGGCGAACGAGTATCTCGGCGAGCTCTACCTCCTGACGGGCCGGGCCGGGAAGGCGGAGGAGCGGGCGGCGATCTTGCGGCGCGCCTGCCCGGAGGGCTGCGAGGAGTTGCGCGAACTGGAGGAGGCGATCGCGGCGGCGCGCGCGAAGGAGGAGTGACGGCTCCGCCGCCCGCGTCCCGCCGCCCGCGCGAATCGAATCGCCGAGTCCTGTTGCCAAGCCGCCGAGTCTCTGAAATGCTGGCCTCGACGGCGCGGGGCGGAACCGCCGCGCGCCCGCCGGACCCCGCGGCGCGGGGAATCGAAGTCCGGGGCGGCGCGCGGAACGGACGCCGGCCCCTCCACGGGAATGGAATACGCAATGCCGACCGGTAAGGTGAAGTGGTTCAACCACGCCAAGGGATACGGCTTCATTCAGCCGAATGAAGGCGGTAGCGATGTCTTCGTCCATATCACGGCCCTGCACAGATCGGGGATCCAGGGTCTGAACGAGGGCGACTCGGTGACCTACGATCTCGTGGCCGGGCGCGACGGGCGTTCGGCCGCCGACAATCTGAGCCTCGGCGGCGGCTGACCGGCCGGCCGGGGGGCGGTCCGGCCGGGGCGGAGCTTCAGGCCGGGCCGGAAACCCCGGCCTCCCCGAAGGTCGCCATGCCGGCGTGGCAGGCCGCCGCCGCCCTCAACAGCGCGATGGCGAGGGCGGCGCCCGACCCCTCGCCCAGACGCATGTCGAGGTCGAGCAGCGGCCGCTTGCCGATCCGGTCGAGCAGGCGGCGGTGCCCCGGCTCGACGGAAAGGTGCGCGGCCGCGCAATGGTCCAGCGCGCCCGGCGCCAGCGCGTGCAGCGCCGCCGCCGCCGCCGTGCAGGCGAACCCGTCCAGCACGACCGGCAGCCGCGCCATCCGCGCCGCCAGGACCGCGCCGGCGATCGCCGCCATCTCCAGCCCGCCCAGCGCCGCCAGCAGGTCCAGCGGGTCGCCCGCGCCGGCGTGCAGCGCCGCGCCCGCCGCCACGACCTCCACCTTGCGGTCCAGCGCCGCGCCGGAGACGCCGGTCCCGGCGCCCGTCCACTCCGCCGCCTCGCCGCCGAACAGCGCGAGGCACAGCGCGGCGGCCGACGCGGTGTTGCCGATCCCCATCTCCCCCAGGCACAGCGCGTCCAGCCCCGGCTCCACCGCCATCATGCCGTAGGCCATGGCGCGGGCGCACTCCTCCCCGCCCATCGCCGGGGCGCGCGCGAAATCCTCCGTCGGGCGGTCGAGCGCCAGTTCGTAGACGCGCAGGTCGGCGTCGAAGACGCGGCACAGCTGGTTCACGGCCGCGCCGCCGTCGACGAAGTTGCGGACCATCTGCGCCGTCACCTCCGGCGGGTAGGCGGAGACGCCGCGCGCCGCCACGCCGTGGTTGCCGGCGAAGACCGCGACGCGCGGACGGTCCATCCCCGGCGGATGGCGCCCCTGCCAGCGGGCCAGCCATCCCGCCAGCTCCTCCAGCCGGCCGAGCGCGCCGGCGGGCTTGGTCAGCCGCGCCTCGCGCGCGGCCGCCGCCGCGCCGGCCTCCGCGTCGGGGCCGGGCAGTTCGGGAAGCAGCGCCCGGACCTCGTCGAGGGAGGCGACGGGCGCGCGGGGCGGGGTTTCGGCCATGCCGGTCGCGTTCCGAAGCGGTCCGGCGGGCGGCGGGCCGCCGGGCCGGGGGATTGCCAGTCGGGGGAAAACGCTATACGCCGCGCGGGCTGGAGAGGAAAGCCCGGACCGCCCGAATGCGCGCGACCGATCCGTCCAACCCGCGACCGGGGTGGCTGCGCGACCTGCTGTCGGCGGCGCGCTTCCTGACCCGCGCGCCCCTGCCCGCCGACGACGCCGAATTCGACGCCCCGTTCGACGCCGGGGAGCGGCCGTTGCTGCGCGCCGGCTGGCGGTTCCCCGCCGTCGGCGCGGCGGTCGGCCTGGCCGCCGGCCTCGTTCTCTGGCTCGCCGCCTGGATCGGTCTTCCGCCGCTCGCCGCGGCGCTCGCGGGCATCGCCGCCGGGGCCGCGTTCACCGGGGCGCTGCACGAGGACGGGCTGGCCGATTTCGCCGACGGGCTGGGCGGCGGCGGGCCGGAGGCGCGGATCGCCATCATGCGCGACAGCCGGACCGGGACCTACGGCGCGCTGGCGCTGGTCCTGGCGACCGGGCTGAAGGCGGCCGCGCTGGCGGCGCTGGCGGAGCGCGACGCCGGCCTCGCGGTCTGCGCCCTCGTCGCGGTCCACGCGGCCGGGCGGGCCACGATTATCGGCGCGGCGGCGGCGCTGGAGCCGGCGGACGAGGCCGGGCTGGGCCGGGCCGCCGGCCGGCCGGACCGCGCGGCCTGGATCGGCGCGCTGGCGCTCGGCGGCGCGCTGGCGGCGGTCCTCCTGCCCCTCGGGGCGGCGCTGGCGGCGGCGGCGGGCGCGCTCGCCGGGGCGGCGGCGGTCGCGGAACTGGCGCGCCGGCGGCTCGGCGGCTATACCGGCGATGTCCTGGGCGCGGTCGAGCAGGCGGCGGAGGTGCTGGCGCTGCTGGCCGTCGCCGCCGCGCTCGCCCGAGCCTGAAACCGACCGGAGGCCCCGATGCGGGAAACCCGCTGGCACATCGTCCGCCACGCCCCCGTGCTGAATCCCGGCGGGCGCATCTACGGCGCCTCCGACAAGCCGGCCGACACATCGAACGAAGCCGCATTCCGGGCGCTGGCGCGGCGCCTGCCGGCCGGCGCGGCGGCGGTCGCGAGCCACCTGGTCCGCGCGCGCCAGACCCTTGACGCGATCCGGGCCGCCGGCCTCGACCTGCCCGCGACGGTCGTCGATTCCCGCCTCGGCGAGCAGGATTTCGGCGACTGGGTCGGCATGACCTACGAGGAGGTGCGGGCGCGCTACGGCGACGCCTACAACCGCTTCTGGCTCTCTCCCGCCGCCGAGACACCGCCGGGCGGCGAAAGCTTCCTCGACCTCGCCGAGCGGGTGCGCGCGGCGCTGGAGGAGTTGAGCGCGCGTTTCGCCGGGCGCGACATCGTGTGCGTCGCCCATGGCGGCTCGATCCGCGCCGCGCTGGCGCTGGCGCTCGGCATCGGCCCGGAGAACGCCATGCGGTTCTCGACCGACAACCTCTCGACCACCGCGATCGACTTCCTGCATCCCGAACCCGGCTTCGCCGGCGGCTGGCGGGTGCGGGGAACCAACATCCCGGCGCTCTGAGGCGCGCCGGCGGCCGCCCGGACGGGCACGCGACGGCGAACGGAAGGACGCGATGGAGCCGATACCGATTCCCGGCGCGCCGGGCGAACTGCTCGACAAGATCGCCATCTTGCGCCTCAAGACCGAACGCCTCGGCCGGGCGGAGCAGCGCGCCAACGCCGCCCGCGAACTCGCGCTGCTGGAGGCGCTGGCGGCGGCGCGCCTGCCGGATTCCGACGCGCTGCGCCGGCTCGCGCGCGACCTGCAGGCGGTGAACGGGGAGTTGTGGGAGATCGAGGACGCGATCCGCGATTGCGAGCGCGCGGGCGATTTCGGCGACGGCTTCGTCGATCTGGCGCGGCGCGTCTATCGCCGCAACGACCGGCGGGCCGCGCTCAAGCGGGAGGTCGACGTGCTGCTCGACTCCGAGATCGTCGAGGAAAAATCCTATGCCGCCTACTGACCCCGGCGGCGCCGGGGCGGCCGCGTGACGGGTTTCGCCGGCGGGTTGCGGCTTTGGGGCCTCGCGGCCGGGTTCGCCCTGTTCGCGCCGCTCGGCGCGGTCTCGCACCAGGCCATGGCGCCGGCGTTCCTGCTGCCGGCGGCGGCGATCCTGCTCGCGGCGGGGCTGTCGCGGCCGGCGGCGCTTCGGCCGGCGCGCGGCCCGCTCCTCGCCTTCCTCGCGCTGGCGGGCTGGGCGGCGTTTACCCACGTCTTCGCCGTCGACTGCGCCGCCTGCGCGGAGCGCGCGCCGGGCAAGCTGGCGACGCTCGGCCTCGTCGCCTGGGCGGCGGCGAGCGGGGCGGCGGCGCTGGACGGCGCGGCGGAGCGCCGTTCGGCCGCGCGCGCCCTGGTCGGCGGACTCGCCGCCGCCATCGCGCTGATGGCGGTCGAACTGGCGGCGGACGCCCCGGTCCACCGCCTGGCGACGGGCCTCGGCCCGGACGACCCGGTCTCCCCGTCCCGTTACAACCGGGCCGCCAGCGCGCTTGTCATCCTGTCCTGGCCGGCGGCCGCCTGGCTGTGGGGCGAGGGGCGGCGCGGCGCGGCGGCGGCGCTCGTCCTCGCGGCGGCGGGAGTGGCGTTCGCCGGCGAATCGCTGTCGGCGCAGGTCGCCTCGATCCTGGCGGTCGCGGCGGCGGGGGCCGCGGCCGTCGCGCCGGGCGCCGTCCTGTGGACCGGCGTCGCCGCCGCTGCCGGTTTCTCCGCGCTGGCGCCGTGGGTTTTCCTCGCCCTTCCCGACTGGATCCGGCCGGTCGCGCACCTGCTGCCGGGGTCGGCCATGCACCGGGTCGAGATCTGGCATTTCAGCGCGGGCGCCGTGTTCGAGGCGCCGGTCCTCGGCCACGGTTTCGGCGCGATCCGCGACTTCGTTCCGGCGCCCGAAACGCTGGCGCGGTATGCCCGTCTCGAGGAATGGACGAGCCATCCGCACAACGCGCCGATCCAGCTCTGGCTGGACCTCGGCGCGGTCGGCCTCGCGCTGGCGGCGGCGCTGGCCTGGTTCGCGGTCCGGCCGGCGCGCGGGCTCCCGCCGCCGTGGCGGGCGGCGGCGCTCGCGGCGGCGGCGGCGACGGCGTTCACGGCCATGGTCTCCTTCGGCGCCTGGCAGGAGACCTGGCTCGGCATGGTCGGCATGGCGCTGCTGGCCTTCCGGGCGCTGGCCCCCGGCCCCGGCGCGCGGTAGAAGGGCCGGACGGGCGTTCGGCGGAGGGAGGAGGCCATGGCGCGCTACCCGGACTTCGATTCGGTCCGGCGGATCGGGATTCTCGGCGCCGGGACCATCGGGGCCAGCTGGACCGCGTATTTCCTGTCGCGCGGCTTCGCGGTGGACGCCTGGGACCCGGCCGAGGGCTGGCGCGAGCGCCTCGCCGCCTTCGTCGACAACGCCTGGCCGCACCTGGAGGCGCTGGGCCTCGCGCCGGGCGCGGACAGGTCCGCCGTGACCTGCCACGACGACCCGGCCGCCGCCGTCGCGGCGGCGGATTTCGTGCAGGAGAACGCGCCGGAGACGGTCGAGGCCAAGCGCGGCCTCTACGCCCGGATCGACGCCGCGCTGCCGGAGCGGACGATCCTGTCCACGAGCACCTCCGGCCTGATCGCGAGCGAATTGCAGGCGGGCTTCGCCTCGGCCGGGCGGATCGTCACCGGCCACCCGTTCAACCCGCCGCACCTGGTCCCGCTGGTCGAGGTGGTGGCCGGGCGCGGGACCGACCCGGCGGCGGCGGACTGGGCGCTGGGCTTCTACAACCGGATCGGCAAGACCGCGATCCGGGTGCGCAAGGAGGTTCCGGGCCACCTCGCCAACCGCCTGCAGGCGGCGCTGTACCGCGAGGCGGTGCTGGCCGTGAAGAACGGCCTCGCCTCGGTCGAGGATGTCGACGCCGCCGTCGCGCGCGGGCCGGGGCTGCGCTGGGCGCTGATGGGGCCGCACATGACGATGAACCTCGCTGGCGGCAAGGGCGGCTACCGCCGGATGCTCGACCATTTCGGGCCGGGGATGCGGGCGTGGTGGGACACCATGGCGGAGAACCCCGAACTCGACGGCGGCCTCGCCGACGCGATGGTCGCCGGCGTCGCGGAGGAGGCCGGCGGGCGGAGCATCGACGACCTGGAGGCGGAGCGCGACGCGCGGCTGATCCGGCTGCTGAACATGCTCCGCGAAACCTCGCGGGACGGATAGCGCCGCCGGCGAGGGCGGCGCGCAAGCGGAGGCGCGGATCGTGGAAAAGGAGCGGCGGAGCCGGCGGGTCGTGGTCGTCGGCGCGGGGATCGTCGGCGTCTGCGCCGGGCTGACCCTGCGCCAGGAGGGCCACGAGGTCACGGTGCTCGACCCGAGGACGCCGGGGCGGGCCACCTCCTTCGGCAACGCCGGCGTGATCTCGGTCGGGAGCGTCTGGCCGGTGAGCACGCCCGGCGCGTGGCGCAAGGTTCCCCGGATGCTGGCCGATCCGGCGGCGCCGCTGCGCATCCGCTGGCCGTACCTGCCCCGGATGGCGCCGTGGCTCGCCCGGTTCCTCGCCGCCGGGACGCCGGCGCGGGCCGAGCGCCTGTCGAAGGAAATCCACGCCCTGACGAAGGACGCGCTGACGGCGCACAACGACCTGATGCGGGCGCACCGGATCGAGGGGATCGTGAAACCCGTCGGCTGGCTCAAGGTCTACCGGACCGAGGCCGGGTTCCGCGACGGCGCGGAGGAGCGCGACGCGCAGATTCGCCGGGGCCTCAAGGTCGAGTTCCTCGGCCCGGACGAAATCCGCCAGCTGGAGCCGGGCCTCGCCCGCACCTTCGTCCGCGCCGCCTTCCTGCCGGAGAACGGCTTCGCGACCGAGCCGGCCGCGCTCACCGACGCCTACGCCGAGGCGCTGGTCCGGCTCGGCGGGCGCGTCCTGCCGGAGCGCGTCGTCCGGTTCGAGTTCGGCGACCGGGGGCCGGTCCGCGCCGTGACCGACCTTGGAATGCACGACGCGGACGCCTTCGTCGTCTGCGCCGGCGCGTGGTCCGGCCCGCTGGCGCGGATGCTGGGAACGCCCGTCCCGCTCGACACCGAGCGCGGCTACCACCTGAACCTGCCGCTGGAGTCCGGGCCGGGCCTGCGCCGGCCGGTGCTGGTGGGGGAGGGCAATTTCGTGCTGGCGCCGATGCGCGACGGGATGCGGCTGACCTCCGGCGTCGAGTTCGCCGGCCTCGACGCGCCGCCGGACTTCCGGCGCATCCGCAACATGCTCCCGCGCGCCCGCGAGGCGCTGCCGGGGCTGGGGGCGGAGCCGACGCGGGAATGGCTCGGCTTCCGCCCGTCCCTGCCCGACAGCAAGCCGGTGCTCGGCCGCTCGCCGCGGTTCGACAATGTCTTCTTCGGCTTCGGCCACGGGCATATCGGCCTCACCCTGTCGGCCCGGACGGGGCGGCTGATCGCCGACCTCGTCGCCGGGCGGGAGCCGGACATCGACCTCGCTCCCTACCGGGCGGACCGCTTTTGAGTCGCGGTTTCGGTTTCCGGCGCGGAAACCCGTTGCGCGGGGCCGCGCCCGGGCCGTATGGTTCGCCGGGTAAGGAACACTGTCGGACCATGCACCCGGAGGGAACATGTTCGCGCGAACTTTCAAGACGCTGACGGGAATGGGGCTGGCCGGGTTCGTGCTGGCCGGCTGCGCGGGACAGCAGCTCGAAATGGCCCGGGAGGCCCCGTCGGGCGAAGCCCCGTTCGAGAAGGCGCTGTACAAGAACTACATCTCGCTGTCGGCGGCCGAGTACGCCGAGGGCGACTTCAGGGATTCCGACGCCTTCGCGGACCGCGCGATGGCGGCCGGCGGCGGCGCCCCGCCCGCGCCGGAGCCGGTGGAGGCGCGGAAGATCGCGGCGGAGCACCAGGGCGCGCTGAAGGCCGCCTATCGCGAGCTGAACGAGTCCCTCGAGGCCGGCTCCGCGAAGTTCCCCAAACTGGCGGCGATCGCCCAGGCCTCCTACGACTGCTGGATGCAGGAGCAGGAGGAGGACCTGCAGCCCGGCCATATCGCCGGATGCCGGGCCGATTTCGAGTTCGCGCTCGGCGCGCTCAAGGCCGCGCTGACGCCGCCGCCGCCGCCCAAGAAGGTCGAGGCGCCGAAGCCGAAGCCCGGACCGCGCCGCTACGAGAAATACGTCGTGCTGTTCGAGCACGACTCCAGCGCGGTCTCGAAGGCCGAGGAGAAGACGGTCAACAAGGCGGTGCTGTCGATCGACACGCATTCGGCGTCGCGGGTGATCGTGAGCGGCTTCACCGACCGTTCCGGCCCCGCCGCCTACAACCTGAAGCTGGCCGAGCGACGGGCGCTCGCGGTCGCCGAAATCCTGGACGAGAACAGTTCGACGGACCTCGCCGGCAAGATCGAGATCAAGGCCCACGGCGAGGCCCGGAACGAGGTTCCGACGGGCGACGGCGTGCGCGAGCCGAAGAACCGCCGCGCCCAGATCGACGTCGTGCGCCGCTGACCCCTGCCCCGGTCCGGGGAAGCGGACGCGGAAACGGCGGGCCGTCCCTCGGGGCGGCCCGCTTTCCTTTCGGCGGGACCGGCGGGAGGCCGGGGCGCGCCCGGCCCGTCCGCCCGCTACGGCGCGAGCGCGCCGCCGAGCGCCTTCGTCAGTTCGACGATCCGCTTGCGCACGGTCGGGTTCGGGATGCGGTAGTAGGCGCGCACCAGCTCCAGCGTTTCGCGCCGCGCCACCGGGTCGAGCGGCGTCTCCGCCGCCTCGGCCTCGGCCGCCTCGCCGGCCTTCATCTTGCGCGGCGACAGTTCCTTGGTGTCGTCGCTCATCTCCTCGAAGAAGAAGCTGACGGGCACATCGAGGATCTGGCCGATGTCCCAGAGCCGGGACGCGCTGATCCGGTTGCTGCCCCGCTCGTATTTCTGCACCTGCTGGAAGGTGATGTTCAGCGCCTCCCCCAGCTGCTCCTGGCTCATGCCGAGCAGGGTCCGGCGCATTCGGACCCGCCGCCCCACATGCATGTCGATGGCGTTGTTGTTGGTGATTCGGTAGTTCGGGTCGCCGGCGGCGGCCCCGGCGGTGCTGGCGTCGGACATGCGGCTGGCCCCTTCCACGCGTTTCTGGCCCGGACGGAGCGCCATTCTAGCAGACCGGAGGGGCGGAAGCCAAGAAAGCGCGGACGCCCCGGCCGCCGCCCCCTATTCCGCCGGGTTCATGCGCCCCTCGACACGGGATTGCCGTTCCGCGAGGCGCTGCATCTCCTTGCGGAAATCCTCTTGCGCGGCCTGGAATGCGCGCCGGTCGGCGTCGGCCGCCGCCCTTTCGGAGTCTATCCGCGCGTCGAGCCGGCTGGTCATGCGCCACGCCATCGTGGCGAGGCCCAGAAGGCCCAGGAACAGCGCGATCGCGCTTCCCGCGACCGTTCCCAGGATCGCCAGCGTATCGGGGGCAAGCTCGTTCACGGCCCTCTCCCGTCCATGCGCGGGATTCTAGCGCCGGCCGACGAGCCGGCGCAACGCATATGCGATTCGCGCCAGGCGAACGCCGCGCCCGATCGCATCGGCCGGACGCGGCGGCGGCCCGCGCCGGCCGGCTCAGGTGGTGAGCCAGCCGAACTGCTGCGGCTTGCGGCCGGCCGCCGGGTGCAGGCGCACGTTCACCAGCGCCGGGCCGTCATGCGCCCGCGCCGCCTCCAGCGCGCCCGCCAGTTCGGCCGGGTCCTCCAAGTAGAAGCCCTTGCCGCCGAACGCCTCCATCATCTTGTCGTAGCGCGCGCCGATGCTGAGCGCGAACGGCGGGATCTGCTCGCCCTCCGCGAACTCCGGAACGCCGCGGCCGATGCCGCCGTTGTTCAGCACCACGATCTTGATCGGCAGGTTGTAGCGGCACGCCGTCTCGATCTCCATGCCGGAGAAGCCGAGCGCCGAATCGCCGGAGACCGAGATAATCGGCCGGTCGCGGTGGACGACGGCGGCGGCGATGGCGAAGCCCATGCCGATCCCCATCGTGCCGTAACTGCCGGCGTCGAGCCTGAGCCGCGGCGCGGCGTTGGGAAGCTGCGTGCGGCCGATGTCCATCGTGTTGGCGCCCTCGCCGACGATCACCGCGTCCTCCGGCGCCCAGGCGCGGATGTCCTTGAGCGCGCGGTAGTAGTTGGTGGGCGCGGACTCGTCCTCGACCATCGGGCGGATCTGTTCCGCGTTGGCGTCCGCCTTCTCCTTGAGCGCCGAGCGCCAGGCGGTGTCGGCCGGGTAGAACCACTGCCGCCCCTCCAGCGCCTTGTTCATCTGCGCGGCGATGGCGCGCCCGTCGCCGACCAGCGCGACCTCGGCCGGCGCGTTGTTGCCGATCGCCTCGTGCGCGATGTCGAGCTGGACGATGCGCACATTCCCGGCGAAGCGCGGCTTGCGGCCGAAATGCATGATCCAGTTGAGCCGGGCGCCCATCAGGAACACCACGTCCGCCTCGCGCAGCGCGTGGCTGCGCGCCGCGCCGACGGAGAGCGGGTGGTTGTCGTCGATCACGCCCTTGCCCATCGGCGAGGCGAGGAAGGGCAGTTGCGTGCGCTCGACGAAGGCGCGCACCTCGTCCTCGGCCCGGCTCCAGGCCATGCCCTTGCCGACCACGACCAGCGGCCGCTCGGCGCTTTCCAGCGCGTCCAGCGCCGCCTCGACATCCTCCTGCGGCGCGACGCTGCGCGGCGGCTCCGGGACGAGGGCGGCCGCCGCCGCGTCCCCTTCCTCGACCTCGGCCTGGATGATGTCGTCCGGCATGTCGAGATAGACCGCGCCCGGCCGCCCGAAGATCGAGTGGCGCACCGCCTGCTCGACATAGAACGGCACGCGCCAGGCGTGCTCCACCGCGTGGGCGTATTTGCAGAACGGCGTCGCGATGTGGACCTGCCGCTCCTCCTGGAAGGCGCCCATGCCGTTCTGGTAGGTCGGCGAGGCGCCGCCGATCAGGATCATCGGCCAGCAGTTCTGCTGCGCGTTGGCCAGCCCGGCGAGGCCGTGCACCACGCCCGGTCCCGACACCACCAGGCAGGCCCCCGGCCGGCCCGTCAGGTAGCCGGCGGCCTGGGCGGCGTAGGAGGCCGCCTGCTCGTTCCGCATCCCGATATAGGTTATGCCGTGCTCGATCGCCGCCGCCGCGATCGGCTGGACGGGAAAGCCCACGACGCCGAACATGTACTCGACACCCTGCCGCTTCAGTTCGCGCGCCATCAGTTGCGCGCCGGTGGTCTTGGCCATTTCGGACTCCCCCGTGCCGTCGTGTCGCCTTCGGCGCGCAAGCTAGGCGCCCGGCGCCGGCCGGGCAAGGGGCGGGCGCGCCGCCGCGCGAAGCATCCCCATGGCGATGGCGGGCGGCGCGCCGCGCCGCGCTGGACGCTCCGGCCGCCGCGCCGTACAACCGCGCGGGCGGCGCGGGGGGCCGCCCGGCCGGCGGGGAGGACGGGCGATGGCGATCGACAAGACGGTGGAGAGCTTCGCGGCCGCGGTCGAGGGGATCGCCGACGGCGCGACCGTGCTGGTCGGCGGCTTCGGCGGCGCCGGGATGCCGACCGAACTGCTGAACGCGCTGCGCGAGCAGGGCGCGACGGACCTCACGATCGTCTCCAACAACGCCGGCGTCGGGCGGGAGGGCATCGGCGGCCTGCTGGCGGCCGGGCGCGTGCGCAAGGTCGTCTGCTCCTATCCGCGCTCCGGCGGCTCGGTGGTGTTCGAGGAGATGTGGGCGGCCGGCAAGGTGGAGCTGGAGCTGCTCCCCCAGGGCACGCTGTCGGAGCGCATCCGCGCCGCCGGGGCCGGGATCGGGGCCTTCTACACGCCCACCGGCGTCGGCACGCGGCTGGCCGAGGGCAAGGAGACCCGCGAGATCGACGGGCGCGTCCATGTGCTGGAATATCCCCTGAAGGGCGACGCCGCCTTCGTTTTCGCGCAGCGCGCGGACCGCTGGGGCAACCTCACCTACAACAAGTCGGCGCGCAATTTCGGCCCGGCGATGGCGACGGCGGCCGACCTGACCGTCGTCCAGGCGCGGGAAATCGTCGAACTCGGCGCGCTCGACCCGGAGGTCGTCGTCACGCCGTCGATCTACGTCGACCGGGTGGTCAGGCTCGAAGGCCAGGGCGCCGGGGAACGGGCGTAACGCGCGGAGGCGCTACCCGCCCGCCGGGGCGGCGGCCTGGAAGGCGGTTTCGTTGTCCCAGGCCTCGCGCGGCATCGGCAGGCCGGCGAAATCCGCCTCCGTCAGCGGGCCGTCCGGCTCGATCCCCAGCGAATCGAGGAGCAGCATCAGCTGCCGCGCGTGCTGGCCGGAGTGCCAGCAGGTGCGCTCCAGCACCTCGTGCAGCGTCACGTCGCCGTAATAGACCCGGCCGGGGCCCGCGAAATCCGTCGCCGCGCCGTCGCGCTCCCACCAGGCGAGGACGCGGCGGCGCACCGCCTCGCCGTACTCCAGCAGGTCGTCGCGCGTCTCCATCCCCGGCGGCAGGATCGCCCGCAGCGCCTCGTAGGTGTAGGGCGCGCCGCGCTCCACGAGGTCGAGGAAGACTTCGGGGATGTTGAACACATGGTAGGCAAGCTGGCGGTAGGTGCGGGGCCGGCCGGCCGGCGCGGTGTCGAGGACGCTTTCCGGGATCTGCGCCGCGTGGCGGCGCGCGGCCCGCAGGATGGCGTCGAGCCGCCGGACCATCTCCGCCGGGGCCAGCATCTCCGGCTCGCCGTAGGGGAAGCCGGCGACCCGCGCCACGTCGCGGAACACCGCGCCGTTGGCCCAGTCGGACCCGCGCGCGACGATCGGCACCAGCCTGACGCCGAGCGCCGCGAGTTCGGCGAACCCCGCCTCGTCCTCCAGCACGTTGACGGACACGAACGCCCGGCCGTTGGCGATCAGGAACTCCTTGGCCTTCAGGCAACTGGAGCAGCCGGGCTGCCAGTACACCTTGAGCGGCGGCTCCCCGGCGGCGGCGGTGGCGGTCATCGGCGCGCTCCCTTCCCTCGATCGTCCGGGCCAGCCTAGCCGGCGGGACCCATATCCGGCAAGCGGCGATCCCGGCGACGGCGTTCGGGGCGGCGCCTTGCGGGGCGGCGGCGGTCAGGGGGCGCGGCGGCGGAACAGGAGGCGCGCGGCGATGGCGGCGGCGGCGTAGCAGACGACGAGGAAGGGGCCCGCCGGCAGGTCCAGCGCGGTCGAGGCGAGCACCGCCACGACCACGGCGGCCGCGCCGCTCGCGAACGCCCGGCGAAGCGCGTAACCCTCGCCGGCGCGCGCCGCCAGCGCCGGCAGGATGAGGCTGGCGAACACCACATAGACGCCCACCAGCTGCACCGACGCCGTGATGGCCAGCGCGAACAGCACGAAGAACCCGGCGCCGCCCCGCGCGCGCGGAACGGCGATCCAGACGAGCGCGAACAGGCCGTAGACCGGCAGGAAGGTGGCGATGTCGCCCCAGCCGACGAACAGGATCTGGCCCGAAAGCAGGCGGCGCAACTCCTCGCCCCCGTGCGGGTCGTCGGCCAGCGCCAGCAGGGCCAGCGACGCGGCGACGATGAACGAGCTTCCGATGACGGCTTCCTGCTCCCTGGGCGTCTTCCGCTCGATCCAGCGGAAGAACAAGGCGACGCAGACGCCCGCGCCGAAGGAGGCGGACTGCCGCGCCAGCCACGACGGGTCGTGCAGGACAAGGCCGAGCAGGACGAGCGCGAGGCCGACGATCTGCGCCGTCGCCAGGTCGATGAACACGATGCCGCGCTTCAGCACCTCGATCCCGAGGGGGGCGTGGACCGCCGTGACAAGAAGCCCGACGGCGAAGGCCGGACCTACGATCCGCAGCAGTTCAGGATCGATTATGGGCCTTCTCCAGCAGCGCGAGCGTGGCGTCGAACAGGGAGAACAGGTCGCCGGCCTCGTCGTGCCCGCCGACCGTGAAGGGAAGTTCGACGACCGGGACGCCCGTCTTCCCGGAAAGCCAGTCCGCCGCGTCCGCCGGCTCGTGGGGCGCGCGCAGGATCGCCGCCGCCTCGGCCGCGCGCGTTCCCTGGAGCACGCGCCGCAGGTGGCGCGCCGTCGGCGGCGCGCCCGGAACCCGCTCCAGGACCGCGACCCGCTCCAGCCCGGCCCAGCGGACCAGGTAGGACCAGGCCTTGTGGTGGACGACCACCTTCATGCCGCGAAGGCCCTCGGCGCGGGCGCTCCAGCCCTCCATCGCGCCGGCCCATCGCTCCCGGAACGACGCGAGCCGGCCCCGGTAGGCCGCCTCGTTGTCCGGATCGACGAGCGCCAGCCGGTCCGCCAGCACGCCCGCGAGGCGCGCGATGTTCCGCGGGTCGAGATGCACGTGCGGATTGCCGCTCGGGTGGATGTCGCCCAGGCTCCGGTCCACCTTTTCCGGCTTCTCCAGCACCTCGACATGCTCGGCCGCCATGATGTGCCCCGGCTGGCCGGGCTGCACGACGCGCCGGGCGCCGCGCCGCATCAGCACCGGCAGCCAGCCGACCTCGAGTTCCGCGCCGGAGCAGAACAGGATGTCCGCGCGGCGCACTTGCGCGATCAGGCTGGGCCGCGCGCGGATGTGGTGCGCGTCCTGGCGCCCGTGGGTGGCCGAGTACACGGCGACATCCCCGCCGCCGATCTCCTCCGCCAGGGAGGCCCATTCCGGCTCGCAGGCGAAGACCCTGGCGCCGGCGGACGCCGCGAACGGCGCCGCCGACGCCAGGGCGGCGGCGAGGAGAGCCGCCACCGGGAGCCGGGAAATCATTTTGCCGCGCCGCCTCAGAAGCTGTGCGCGGCGTGCGCGCCGAGGCTCATGACGTATTGCAGCATGAGCTGGGAGTCGGTCTCGCCCTCGGCGAACGCCTCGCGGTTGTACTGCAGCCGGACGCGCCCGAATTCGCTGTTGGTCCAGTCGGCCATGACGCCGACCGCGTGGGGATCCTGCTCGATCTCCGCGTCGCCCGGCGGGGAAAGCCGCGCGTAGCGCGCGCCGACGCGCCAGTTCCGCGCGAACTTGTACACCGCCTGGACGTACCAGCCGCGCGCGACGGAATCGGTCGCGAGTTCGCCGTGGTGTTCCTCGTCCTCCTCGTGGTGCTCGTCCCCGTCGGCCTCGGCGGTTTCCTCCGCCAGCACGTAGGTTCCGTTCTCCCTGCGCCAGAAATACTCGCCCTGGAGGATCAGTTCGCTTTCCCGCGCGTTGCCCGTCGGGGCCATGGTCACGCGGAAGTCGATGCCGTGGAGCCGCGTCTTGCCGGTGAACAGGCCGCCGGTGAAGAACGCGGCGTGGTCGTCGTCGAAATGGTCGTCCTCGGCGTGCTCGTCGTCGTCGTGGCGGTCCTCGTCGTGCATGTCCTCGCCATGCTCGTCGTCGTCGTGGTCGTCGTGGTCGTCGTGGTCGTCGTGCCCGTCGCCGTTGTGCCCGTTGTGGGCGTGCGCGGTATGCCCGCCGCCGCGGTCGCTCGACTTGCCCTGGAGCATGTAGCCGCCGAGGCGCCAGGCGATGTCGCGGCCGATGTCGCCGCCGATCCGCCCGTAGAGGGACCGCGCGGTCGCGCCGCCGGCGCCGCCGAACGGCAGGTCGTCGCCCCGGAAGAGCCCGGCGCCGACCTCGCTGTAGACATCGGTGGGCAGGACCATCGAGACCTCGACGCCGTCGTCGTTGTAGGCGTTGTCGAGGAAGGCCCGGTAGGGAAGCGGCCGGTCCGCGAAATCGTCCGCGTGCGCGTGCAGTTCGTTCATGTATCCGAAGGTCCACAGCGCGCGGCCGGCCTTGATCCGCATCCCCTCGGGCAGGCCGGCGCCCGGCGAGGTCTGGACGAACGCCTCCTCCAGCTCGACCTGCGCCGCCTCGCCCGGATGGGCGTCGAGGCCGAGGGTGAGGCCGCCGTAAAACTTGTCGTCGATGCTGCTGGAGACGACGACCTCGCTGTGGCCGAGGGAAAAGCCCTCGGCGCCCCGTTCGGCCTCGTGGCCGAGCGGGAAGCCCGGAATCTCCGAATGGTCGGACGAGAACCGCGTATACCGCCCGTCGAGCGTGACGCCGATGGCGGGATTGAACGTGTTGTCCGGCGCCGGCCCGGCGCGGCCCCCGGACGCCGGCGCGGCGGCTTCCGGCTCCTCCTTCATCGCCGAGAGCCGGTCCTCGAGCGCCTGGATGCGCGCCTCGTACTCCCGCTTGATGGCCTGGATTTCCGCCGACAGCGCCTCCGCGGTCGGGGCCGCCGGGGAATGGGAGTCGGCCCGCGCATCGGCCGGAACGAGCAGGGCCGCCAGCGCGACGGCCGCGAGACTTCCGATGCTTGCGCGCATTGCGCTCTCCCCCTCCGGGACCGCCCCTCCGGACACGCCCGCCGCGAAGCGGCCGTTCCCGGTATTGCAATGTTATACCATGCCGATCTCGAGAGGCAACCCCTGATTTTCCGATTTTCGCCGCGATGTCGCCCGCGCCTCGCTTCGCGGCGCGCGAGGGTGTAGTCTCGGCGTTATCGAGGCGCGCCGCCCGAACGACCGAGGCCCGTCACATGACCGACCCGCGCGAGCGGGGCGACGGTTTCCCGCCCCACCGGCACGACCACGACCATGACCACGAACGCTGCGTCGCCGACGCGCTCGAAGCCGCGACGGCGGTCTGCGCGGCGCGCGGGGCGCGGCTCACGCCCGTGCGGCGGCGGGTGCTGGAGATCGTCTGGCAGGGCCACCGGCCGCTCGGCGCCTACGCCATCCTCGAAGTGCTCGCCGCCGAGGGGCATTCCCCCTCGCCGCCGACGGTCTACCGCGCGCTGGAGTTCCTGCTCACGCACGGCCTTGCGCACCGGCTGTCGTCCCTCAACGCCTATATCGGCTGCCCCCATCCCGGCCATCGGGGCGCGGGGCAGTTCCTGTTGTGCGCCGCGTGCGAGACCGCCGTGGAAATCCACAACCCCGAAATCGAGCGCGCGATCGAGCGCGCGGCCGCGGCCGAGGGGTTCGCCGCGCAACTCCACACGGTCGAGATCAGCGGCCTCTGCCCGCGCTGCCGCGAGGCCTGACCGCGCCGGGGGCCGGCGGCGGGCCTTCCGCGCTACCTCCGGCCGAACAGGCGCTCGATGTCGGCGAGCTTCAGTTCCACGTAGGTGGGGCGGCCGTGGTTGCACTGGCCGGAATGGGGCGTCGCCTCCATCTCGCGCAGCAGCGCGTTCATCTCCGCCGGCGAGAGGACGCGCCCGGCCCGCACCGAGCCGTGGCACGCCATCGTGCCGCAGATGTCCGCCAGCCGGTCCTCCAGCGCCTGGGCCGTCCCCATCTCCGCGAGGTCGTCGGCGAGGTCGCGGACGAGGCCCTGGACATCCGCCTCGCCGAGCAGGGCCGGGACCTCGCGCACCGCCACCGCGCCCGGCCCGAACGCCTCCAGCGCGAGGCCGAGGCGGGCGAGTTCCGCCGCGCGCCCGGCCAGCCGCCCGACGGCGGCCTCCTCCAGCTCCACCACCTCCGGGATCAGCAGGATCTGCCGCGCGACCCCGCCGGCCGCCAGCGCCGCCTTCATGCGCTCGTAGACCAGGCGCTCATGGGCGGCGTGCTGGTCGACGACGACGATCCCGTCGGCGGTCTGGGCCACGACATAGGTCGCGTGCAGCTGCGCCCGCGCCGCGCCGAGCGGGAAGGCGGCCGCGTCCTCTCCGCCGGCGCCGTCCGCGCCGGAATCGCCCGCGGCCCCGTCCTCCCCGCCCGGCCGCGCCAGCGGCGCCCCGCCGAGGCCGAGCCGCGCCCCTTCCGCCGGCCCTTGCCACTCCAGCGCCGCCTCCGCCAGACCGCGCGGCGGGCCGGGGCGCGGCGGCGCGAAGGGCCGGGCGAGCGGCCGGGCCGCCGCGTCGCCGCCCGGCCGGCCCAGCGCGCCGAGCGCGGCCGCCGACACCGTGGTGGAGGCGCGGTGCCCCGCCTCGGCCAGCGCGCGCCGCAGCGCGCCGACGATCAGCCCGCGCGCCAGCCCCGGCTCGCGGAACCGCACCTCGGTCTTGGCCGGATGCACATTGGCGTCCACCGCCTCGTCCGGCGCGTCGAGGAACAGGGCGACGACCGGGTGGCGGTCGCGGGCGACGAAATCGGCGTAGGCCCCGCGCACCGCGCCGTAAAGCAGCCTGTCGCGCACCGGGCGGCCGTTGACGAACAGGTGCTGGCGGGCCGCGTTGCGCCGGTTCATGGTCGGCAGGCCGGCGAAGCCGGAAAGCCGCAGCCCCTCGCGCTCGGCCGCGACGGGCAGCGCGTTGGCGGCGAACTCCCGGCCCATGACGGCGGCGAGCCGCGCCAGCCGGGCGTCGAGCAGGTCGCCCGCGGCGGCGGGCAGGCGCAGCGGCGTCCGCGTCCCGTCGGAGAGCGCGAAGGCGACGTCCGGGCGCGCCATCGCCAGCCGCTCCACCGCCTCGACCGCGTGGGCGAGTTCGGCGCGCGGCGTCTTCAGGAACTTCAGCCGGGCCGGCGTGGCGAAGAACAGGTCGCGCGCCTCGACCCGCGTGCCCCGCGACAGCGCGCCCGGCGACGGGCCGTCGATCCGGCCGCCATCGACCGAGACGGTCCAGGCCTGGTCCGCGCCGCGCGCGCGCGAGGTCACCGCCATCCGGCTCACCGAGCCGATCGAGGCCAGCGCCTCGCCCCGGAAGCCGAGCGTGCGCACGCGCAACAGGTCCCCGTCGGGGAGTTTGGAGGTGGCGTGGCGCTCGACCGCGAGGCGCAACTCGTCCGCCGCCATGCCGCGCCCGTCGTCGGCGACGGCGATCGACGCGCGCCCGCCCTCGCGCATCGAGACGTCGATCCGCCCCGCGCCGGCGTCGAGCGCGTTCTCGACCAGCTCCTTGACCGCGCTGGCCGGCCGCTCGACCACCTCGCCGGCGGCGATGCGGTTGACCAGCGCCTCCGGCAGGCGGCGGATGCGCGGCGCGGCCGGCCGATTCGGCGACGGGTTCGGGAGCGCGCTGTCGGGGGCCATGCCGGATCGCCTCTCGCGCGAGCAACGGACGCGACCCGCACCGTAGACGCGCGCGCGGGGGGAGTCCAGCCCGTCGTTTTCCGTTGACGCGCGCGCGGCGGGCGGGGAGGCTCGTTTGCGCGGGCGATGCGATGGAAGATGGAAGGAGAGGTTCATGTCGGCGAGGACCCTTGGCGCGGCGGCGGTCGTCGCCGTTTTCGCGCTCCTTCCGGCCGGCGCGCTGGCGGACGGGACGGGCTGGTACGTCGCCGGCCATGTCGGGATGGCGCGGTACGTGGACACGGACACGAGCGGGCGCTGGGTCCATGTCGGGACGGGCGACGGCGGGAGGGTCGAGGAGACCGGCCTCGCGTTCGAGTCCGGGACCGGCTTCGCCGCGGCCGTCGGCTACGACTTCGGCGAGGCGCGCGTCGAGGCGGCGGTTTCGCGCTCGGCCTCGGACTTCCGCGACACCGAACTCGACGACGCCGACGGCGAACTCTCCGTGTTCGGCGTCATGGCCAATGTCTGGTTCGACTTCGACCTCGGGTCCGGCCTCGCGCCCTATGTCGGCGGCGGCCTGGGCGTCGCGTGGGCGACGATCGACGAGGAGACGGGCTTTTCCGAGACCTCGAACCCGGCCCTGGCGTGGCAGGCCGGCGCCGGCGTCGGCTACGCGCTTTCGCCGGCGGCGACGCTCCAGATCGGCTACCGCTACGCCCGCGCCGAGGCGATGTGGGAATACCGGCTCTCGGACGGGCCGGTCACGGCCGACCTCGAAGTCGAGGCCGGCCTCGCCTCCCACAATTTCGAGATCGGGGCGCGCATCGCCTTCTGAGCGCGCCCGCGCCCGCGGCGCCTCAGGAATCGGGGTCGGGGGCCGGGTGGGTCGCCGCCACGCCCTCCGGCTCGCCGACGATGGCGAAGGTCAGTTCGTCGGCGCGGAACAGGCGGCGCGCGGCGCGGCGCAGGTCGTCCATCCCGACCGCCTCGATCAGGTCCGCGCGGCGGTCGATGTAACCGATGCCGAGGCCGGCGCGCTGGACGGCCGCGAGCGTCCCGGCGATGGCGGCCGAATCGGTGAACCGCAGCGGGTAGGAGCCGGCGATGTAGTCCTTGGCGTCGCGGACTTCCCGTTCCGTCGGGCCGTTCTCGCCGAAGTCGCGCCAGGTCTCGCGCACCAGGCGGACGGTCTCGGCCATGCGCGCGTTCACGGTCGAGACGCCGCCGAGGACGAGGCCCGCGCGGTCCAGCGGCAGCGGGTAGGCGTAGACGCCGTAGGTGAGGCCGCGCTTCTCGCGGATCTCCCGCGTCAGCCGCGAGCCGAACCCGCCGGCAAGAATCTCGAACAGGATCTGCCCGGCGTACCAGTCGGGATCGTCGCGCTTCATGCCGCGATGGCCGAACACGGCGACCGATTGCGGCACCGGGCGGCGGACCGCCAGCACCGCGCCCGCCAGCGCCGGCGCGGCGTCGGCGATCTCCGGCGCCGCGGCGCTCTCCGGCAGGGCGCCGAAGGTCTCGTCGAGCACGCGGCCGAGGCGCTCCGGCCCGATGTCGCCGACGACGCCGACGAACATGCGGTCGCGGGCGAAGGCGCGGGCGGCGAAGGCGCGCAGGTCGTCCGGCCCGATCCGGGCCAGCGTCTCCGGCCGGCCCCGGCGCGGCCGCCCGTAGGGGTGCTCCGGGAAGGCGGCCTTCCACCAGACCCGGCCGGCGATCCGGTCCGGGTCCTCCCGCCGCGCCCGGAGCCCGGCGAGGACCTGGCCGCGCACCCGCGCCAGCGGTTCGGCGTCGAAGCGCGGCTCCGCCAGCGCGAGGCGCAGCAGGCGGAAGGCGTTTTCGGAGGTCTCGGTCAGCGTCGCCAGCGAGACCGAGAAGCCGTCGAGCCGCGCCCGGAAGGAGAGCGAGATCGAGTCGTCCTCCAGCGCGCGGCGGAAGGCGGCGGAGTCCATCTCCCCCGCGCCCTCGTCGAGCAGGCCGGAGGCGAGATAGGCCAGCCCCGCCTTGCCGGGCGGGTCGGTCCGCGCGCCGCCGGCGAAATTCGCCTCGATCGTGACGATCGGGTTCTTGCGGTCCTCGACCAGCCAGGCCGCGATCCCGCCGGGGCTGACGACCGGGACGATCTCGAAGGCGCAAGCCGGCGCCCGCGCCGCCAGAAGCGCGAGCAGCGCCAGAACGGCGGCGAGGCCGCGCGCGGCCCGCGCGCCGCGCACGCCGCCCCTCCCCCGCCCGGTCACGGCGCGGCACCGGGCAGCAGGGCGACGGTGACGGAGCGTTCGAGGCGGAACGCCTCCCGCGCCGCCTCGGCCACGTCGGCGGCCGTCACGGCGGCGATCCGTTCGGGCCACGCCTCCAACTCCTCCAGGCTCCGCCCCGAGGCGAGCGCGGCGCCGACGATGCGGGCCGGCGCGGTCACGCTGTCGCGCGCGAAGACCGCCGAGCGCCGGAGGCGGGTTTTCGCGGCGTCGAGTTCGGCCGGCGCCACGCCGTCGGCCAGCACGCGCGCGATCTCGGCGTCGATCGCGGCCTCGACCTCCGCGACCGTCCGCCCCTCCGCCGGGCTGCCGTAGAAGCCGAAGGTCGTCGGGCCGAGCCGGCCGGGGCCGTACCAGCAGCCGGCGGACACGGCGATCCCGCCCTCGACGACCAGCGCGCGGTAGAGCCGGCTCGTGGTCCCGCCGCCGAGGATTTCCGCCAGCGCCTCCAGCGGGTAGGCGAGTTCGCTCCGCCCCCAGGCGTGGCTCGGCGCGAGGTAGCGGCGGCTCCAGCGCGCCTGGCCGGCCTGGGCGCTCTCCATCGACAGGCGCCGGGGCGCGATCTGCGGCGGCTCCTCGACGCGCGCGCGGGGCGCGACGCCGCGCCGGGGGACCGGGCCGTAATGCTTGCGCGCGAGCGCGAGCGCCTCCCCGGCCCCGATGTCGCCGGCGACCACCAGGATCGCGTTGTCCGGCCCGTACCAGCGCCGGTAGAACGCCATCGCGTCCTCCAGGCCGAGCCGCGCGATCTCGCTCGCCCAGCCGATGACCGGGACGCGGTAGGGATAGGCGAGGAACATCGCCGCGCCGACCTGCTCGTAGAGCCGCGCGGCGTCGCTGTTGTCGGTGCGGGTGCGGCGCTCCTCCAGGATGACGTCGCGCTCGGCGGCCACCTCCTCGGGCGAGAGCCGCAGGTTGGCCATGCGGTCCGCCTCGATCTCCATGACGGTGTCGAGCCGGTCCGGCGCGACCGTCTGGTGGAAGGCGGTGTAGTCGTGGCTGGTGAAGGCGCCCTCCTCCCCGCCGATCCGGGCGATCAGGCGCGAGGCCTCGCCGGGGCCGAGCGTGTCGGTGCCCTTGAACATCAGGTGTTCGAGGAAATGCGCGATCCCGGACTTGCCGGGCGGCTCGTCGGCCGCGCCGACCTTGTACCAGAGCATGTGCGAGACCACCGGCGCGCGGCGGTCGGTCACGACGACGACCTCCAGCCCGTTGTCGAGCGTGAACCGCGCGGGGTCGAACACGCCCGCGCCGGCCGGCGCCGGCAAGGCGAGCGCAAGCGCGAGGAGGAGCGGGAGGACCGGCGCGGCGCGGCGGAGCCGGAGCCTCGGAAGGCGCATGTTCACGACGGACCCGCCGGCGCGCTAGAACAGCCCATCGAACAGGCCCCCGCTCTTGCGGCGGATGACCGGGGATTCGCCCTCGGTCGCGGGCTTGCCGGACCGGGCGTTGTCCTCCAGCCGCCGGCGCTCCGCGCCCGCGTCGAGAAGCGCGCCGGGCGCCGGCTCCTCCTTCCAGAACAGCAGGCCGTCGAGCAGGTACTCCTTCTCGTAGGAGAACAGCGCCGTCTCGCGGTCCACGGTCTCGCGGATCCCCGGTTGCGCCTCGTCGAGGGCGAGCAGGCGGCGCATCGCGGCGTCCCCGGTTCCCGCGCCCTCCGGCGCGCCCGCTCCGGCGGCCGGAGCCGCGGCCGCGCCGCCGACGACTAGGCCGCGCGCGCCGGCGCGAACCGGCGGCTCCTGCGGGCGCTCGGCGCCGGGGCGGGGCGGGCGGACGCCGAATTCCGGCGGCACGCTGAGCGGCGCCCGCGCGGTCACGGCGAACTCGTCCGGCGGCCGCTTGCCCTGGCCGAGCGCCTCCCTCACCTCGCCGCAGCCCGAAAGGGCCGGGCCGAGGCAGGCGAGCATCGCCGTCGCGGCGGCGGCCGAACGGACCGTGGGGCGAACGGGCATGGCGCGCGTCTCCTGTCAGCTATCCCGCTTCCCGCCGTCGCGGCCGGGCGCGAACCCGTCGAGCAACAGCAGGCCGATCCCCAGTGTAATGCAGGCGTCGGCGAGATTGAAGGCCGGCCAGTGGTAGCCGCCCGCGTGCAGGTCGACGAAGTCCGCCACCGCGCCGAAGCGCAGCCGGTCCACGATGTTGCCGGCGGCGCCGCCGATGACGAGGCCGAGGGCGAGGACCGCCGCGCGCCGGCGCGTCCGCGACAGCCAGACCGCCAGCCCGGCGCACACGGCGGCGGAAAACCCCGCCAGCAGGTAGGGCGCGGCGGCGGACCCGCTCGCCAGCAGGCCGAAGCTCACGCCCCGGTTCCACACCGCGACGAGGTTGAGGAAGGGCGCGACCTCGATGGCGCGCGGCGGGAAGAACAGCAGGTCGAGCGCCCAGGCCTTGGTCGCCTGGTCGGCGGCCGCGACCGCGACCGCGAGCGCCAGGCCGGCGGCCGCCGGCCGGCGGAGGGCGCGCGCCCTCCGGGGCGCCATGGATCGCTCAGCCGGCGGCGCGCGCCGCCGGCGCGACCGCCGAGGCGCAGCGCCCGCAGAGCGCGTCCGCCGACGCGGCCACTTCCGGCAGCACCTTCCAGCAGCGCGCGCATTTGTCGCCCCCGGCGAGGCGCGGGACGACGGCCACGTCCGGCACGTCGTCCAGGCGGAACGCCCCTTCCGGCGCCGGGCCGGCGGAAAGCTCCGCGCCCGAAACGATGAACAGTTCGGCCGGGTCCAGCCCGTCGAACGCGGCCTTCGCCGCCTCGGAGAGATGGACGGCGGGCGCGGCCTGGAGCGAGGAGCCGATGCGCTTTTCCGCCCGCTCGATCTCCAGCGCGCCGGTGACGACCCGGCGGGTCTCGCGGATCGCGGCCCATTTCGCGGCCAGCGCGTCGTCGCGCCAGCCCGCCGGAACCTCCGGCAGGAGCCGCAGGTGCACCGAGTCCTCCGGGTCGCGGACCCGCGCCTGCCAGGCCTCCTCGGCCGTGAAGCACAGGATCGGCGCCAGCCAGGCGGTCAGGCGGTCGAACAGCAGGTCGAGCACCGTGCGCGCCGCGCGCCGCCGGAGCGCGCCGGGCGGGTCGCAATAGAGCGCGTCCTTGCGGATGTCGAAATAGAACGCCGACAGGTCCGAGGCGCAGAAATTGTGCACCTGCGTGAACAGGGCGTGGAAATCGAACGCCTCGATCCCCTCGCGCACGGCGGCGTCGAGTTCGGCGATCCGGTGCAGGACCCAGCGCTCCAGTTCCGGCATCTCCGCCGGCTCGATCCGCTCCGCCGGGGAGAACCCGTCGAGGTTGCCGAGCAGGTAGCGCAGCGTGTTGCGCAGCCGGCGGTAGAGGTCCACCTGGCGCTTGAGGATTTCCGGGCCGATCCGCAAGTCCTCCGAATAGTCCGAACCGACCACCCAGAGGCGCAGGATGTCGGCCCCGTATTGCGCGATCGTGTCCCGCGGCGCGGTGACGTTGCCGAGCGACTTCGACATTTTCCGCCCGTCCTCGTCGAGCACGAAACCGTGCGTCAGCACCGCCTCGAAGGGCGCGCGGCCGCGCGTGCCGCAGGATTGCAGCAGCGAGGTGTGGAACCAGCCGCGGTGCTGGTCCGAGCCTTCGAGGTAGAGCGAGGCCGGCCATTTCAGCTCCGGGCGCTCCTCCAGCACGAAGGCGTGGGTCGAACCGCTGTCGAACCAGACCTCCACGATGTCGCGCACCTGCTCGAAATCCGCCGGGTCGCGGCCCTCGCCGAGGAAGCGCGCGGGATCGCTCGCGTACCAGGCGTCCGACCCCTCGCGCTCGAAAATGTCGGCGATCCGGTCGATGACCGCCTTGTCGCGCAGCGGCTCGCCGGTGCGCTTGTCGAGGAAGATCGGCAGCGGCACGCCCCAGGCGCGCTGGCGGGAGACGCACCAGTCCGGCCGGCGCTCGATCATGGCGCGCAGCCGGTTGCGCCCGCCCGCCGGCACGAAGCGCGTCTCGTCGATCGCCGACAGCGCCTTGTCGCGCAACTCGTTCGTCTCCATCGAGATGAACCATTGCGGCGTCGCGCGGAAGATCAGCGGCGCCTTCGAGCGCCAGGAATGCGGATAGCTGTGCGTCAGCCGCCCGACGGCCAGCAGGCCGCCCGCGTCCCGGACCAGCATGGCGATCCTGTAGTTGTCCTCCAGCACGTCCATGCCGGCGACCAGCGGCATGTGGGGGAGGAACTTGCCGGAATCGTCCACGGTGGGGAGGATTTCGAGGCCGTGGGCGCGGCCGAGTTCGAAGTCGTCCGAACCGGCGCCGGGCGAGACATGGACGAAGCCGCTGCCCTGGTCCAGCGTCACGAAACCGGCCGGCAGCAGCGGCGAGTCGAAATCGTAGCCGCGGCCGCGGAACGGGTGCGCCGCGACGGTCCCGGCGAGGTCGGCCCCCTTCAGGGCCGCCAGGACCGGGGCCTCGGAGATTTTCGCCGCCCGCAGGACCGGCTCCGCCAGTTCGCGCGCGACGACGAGCCGCTCGCCGACGCGGGCCAGGCTCCCCTCGGCGACGGCGCGCACCTCGCGGACCTCGTAGTCGAAGCCCTCCCCGTAGGCGATGGCGCGGTTGCCGGGCAGCGTCCACGGCGTGGTGGTCCAGATGACGATCGACGCGCCCTCCAGTTCCGGCCGCGCGGCGCGGGCGACGGGAAAGCGGACATGGACGGCCGTCGACACACGGTCGTGGTACTCGACCTCGGCGTCGGCCAGCGCGGTCTTCTCCTCCACCGACCATAGCACCGGCCGCGCGCCGCGGTAGAGGCCGCCGTTCGTCAGGAACTTGCCGATCTCGCGCGCGATCCGCGCCTCGGCCGCGAAGGTCATGGTGGTGTAGGGGTTCTCCCAGTCGCCCATGACGCCGAGCCGCTTGAACTCCTCCGTCTGGACGCCGATCCAGTGCGTCGCGAAGTCGCGGCACTGCTTGCGGAACTCGTTGATCGGCACGGCGTCCTTGTCGCGGCCGCGGGCGCGGTAGTCCTCCTCGATCTTCCACTCGATCGGCAGGCCGTGGCAGTCCCATCCCGGCACGTAGTTCGCGTCCTTGCCGAGCATCTGCTGCGAGCGGTTGATCGTGTCCTTCAGGATCTTGTTGAGCGCGTGGCCCATGTGGAGGTGGCCGTTGGCGTAGGGCGGGCCGTCGTGCAGGACGAACTTCTCCCGGCCCCGCGCGCTTTCGCGCAGGCGCTTCTCGAGGCCGATCCGCTCCCACTGGGCGAGGATTTCGGGTTCCCGCGCGGGCAGGCCGGCGCGCATCGGGAAGTCGGTCCTGGGCAGGAAGATCGTCGATTTGTAGTCGGCGGTCATGGCGTCCGCGCCCCTCGCCGGGGCGGCTCCTCACCTGGAAAGAAGGGCGCGCGCGGCCTCGGCGTCGGCGGCGATCCGGGCCTTCAGCTCGTCGAGGCCGCTAAATCTCATTTCCGGGCGAATGAAGTCAATCGCCTGGATCGACAGGCGCGCGCCGTAGAGGTCGCGGTCGATGTCGAACAGGTGCGCCTCGAACAGCGCGCCCCGGTCGTTCACCGTCGGGCGGCGGCCGAAATTGGCGACGCCGGCCAGCCGCTCCGGCTCGTCCCCGATCCGCGCCCGGATCGCGTACACGCCGCGCGCCGGCTCGATCAGGCCGGGCAGGCGCAGGTTGCAGGTCGGAAACCCGATCGTGCGCCCCCGCCGGTCCCCCTCCTCGACGATCGCGGAGAAGCTCCACGGCCGCCCCAGCAGTTCCGCCGCGCCGCGCGGATCGCCCTCCGCCAGGCACTGGCGCACGCGGGTGGAGGAATACACCGCGCCGTCCGGCTCCGCCGCCGCCGCCATGCGGGTGACGCCGATGCCGGAGTCCCGGCCCATGCCCTCCAGCATCTCCGGCGTGCCCCGCCGGCGGTGGCCGAACGCGAAATCGTGGCCGCAGACGACATGGCGCAGGCCCAGCCCGTCGCGCACGACGCGCGCGAAGAAGGTCTCGGCCGAGAGTTGCGAGAAGGCGTGGTCGAAGGGGAGTTCGAACAGCGTCTCGACGCCGAGTCCGGCCAGCGCCTCGGCCCGGCCGGCGCTGTCGGTCAGCCGGAAGGGCGCGGCGCAGGGCTGGAACAACATGCGCGGATGCGGCTCGAAGGTGAGCGCGGCAAACGGCGCGCCCAGCCCGCGCGCGATCCGCCCGGCCTCGGCGACCACGACCCGGTGGCCGAGATGCACGCCGTCGAAATTGCCGACCGCCGCCACCGCGCCCCGGTCCTCGGGCCGCGGCGGCCCCATGTCGCGGACGATCCTCACCGGGCCGCCCGCCCCCGCCCGGCCGCGCGGTCGCGGCCGCCGGCGTTTCCGCGAGAAGTCCGGCAGGCTCCAGTCATGGCCGCTCCCGCCGCGACGGGCGCGCCGCGGCACGGTTTCGGGAAGGTTCGCGGGCTTATACCGGCGCCGGTCCCGTCGAACAACAGCCGATGCCGGCGCCGGCGAACGGCGGCCGGGGCGAAATCGCGGGCGCGCGGCCCGGCTTTCGCGTATGCTCCCGCCCCGACGAACGGCCGAACCGACCGGGAAAGGAGACGACCCATGCCGCTGGACGCCGCCGCCGCCGAGGCGGCCGCCGAGGAACTGTTCCGCGCCCGGCGCGACTTCGCGCGCATCGAGGCGCTGCCCGACGACCGCCGCCCGGCCACGGCCGAGGACGGCTACGCGGTCCAGGCCCGCGTGGTCGACAAGCTGCTGGCGCATGGCGGCGGGCGGCGCGTCGGCTACAAGATCGGCGCGACCAACCCCGGCGCGCGCGAGATGCTCGGCGCGGCCGAGGCGTTCTCCGGCGCGCTGATCTCCGACTTCTGCCACGAATCGCCGGCGGCGATCCGGGCCGCCGATTTCCATGTCATCGTGCTGGAGCCGGAGATCGCGGTCCGCATGGGCCGGGACCTGCCGGCTTCGGGCGCGCCCTACACGCCCGAATCGGCCTTCGCGGCGGTGGGGGCCGTGGCCCCGGCGATCGAGGTCGTCACCTCCCCCTTCCCGGTTTGGAACGAGGCGGGGATCGGCTGCATTATCGGCGACAACGGGGCCAACGGCTGCTGGGTTCGCGGCGATTTCGTCGAGGATTTCGCCGGGATCGACCTGCCCGGCCTCGCGGTGGCGCTGTCGGTGGACGGCGAGGTCGCGCGCGAGGGCGCGGGGCGGAACGTCGACGGCGGCCCGGCGGTCGTGCTCGCCTGGCTGGCCAACGCGCTCGCCGCGCGCGGCGGCGGGCTCAGGGCGGGCGACCTGGTGACGACCGGCTCGGCGACGCAGCCCCTGCCCGTCGCCGGCGGGGCGGCCGTGGCCGATTTCGGCCCGCTGGGGCGGTGCCTGCTGACGATCGGATAGGCGGAAGGACCGGCGGGGCCGGGCGCGCGGGTCACGCCGCGCCGGCCTCGATCCGCTCCATGTCCTCGTCCGAGAAGCCGAAATGGTGGCCGATCTCGTGCACCAGGACATGGCGCACGATGTGGCGCAAATCCTCCCCGGTCTCGCACCAGTAGTCGAGGATCGGGCGGCGGTAGAGGAAGATGCGGTCGATGTCGGCCGGCGGGCCGGCCAGCTCCTTCTGGCCGAAGGGCACGCCGGAATAGAAGCCGAGGATGTCGAACGGGCTTTCCGCCGCCATCTCGTCGAGGATGTCGTCGGACGGGAACTCCTCGACCGCGAAGGCGACGCCCTCGGTGCGCGCGCGCAGGACCTCCGGGATCGAGGCCATGGCCTCGCGCGCCAGCGCCTCGATCCGGTCGAGCGACGGCGGTTCGAGAAGCTCGGCCATCCCCGAACATACCGCCCCCGCAAGCGCCCGTGAAGGCGGCGCGCGCCCTTTCCCGGCGGGCGGGGGTGTGCGACGATCCCGGCCCGAGAGCGTTTCCCCAGGAGAGCGGCCGATGTCCGAAACCGCGCCCGCCGTCGATTCCGCCCGGTCCCGGCGGCACGCCGAGAAGATGGCGAAGAAGAAGGCCGCCCGGGACAGGATCATGGCCGGCAAGGACAAGACCGGCGGCCTGCTGATCGTCCACACCGGCAAGGGCAAGGGCAAGTCCACCGCCGCCTTCGGCATGGTCTGCCGCGCCATCGGCCACGGGATGCGCGTGGGCGTGGTCCAGTTCGTCAAGGGCAAGTGGGAGACCGGCGAGCGCAAGGTGCTCGAAGCCTTCCCCGACCTCGTGACGGTCCGCACCATGGGCGAGGGCTTCACCTGGGACACGCAGAGCCTGGAGCGCGACCTCGCGGCCGCCCGCGCGGCCTGGGAGCAGGCGCGGGCGATGATGGACGACCCGTCCTACGCCATGGTGCTGCTGGACGAACTCAACATCGTGCTGCGCTACGGCTACCTGCCGCTCGGGGAAGTGGTGGGGGCGCTGGCGGACCGGCGCCCGGACCTGCATGTCATCGTCACCGGCCGCAACGCGCGCGAGGAACTGCTCGCGGCCGCCGACCTCGCGACCGAGATGACGATGGTGAAGCACCCCTTCCGCTCCGGCTTCAAGGCGCAGCCGGGGATCGAGTTCTGAGGCCCGGGGCGGGCGGGAGGCTAACGGCCGGCGCCGGCCCGCTCCTCCCGGAGGATCGCCGCCAGCCCCTCCCGGTAGGTCGGGCAGGCGAGCGCGACGCCGAGTTCGTCGCGCAGCCGGCGCGTGTCGAGCCGCTTGCACTCGGAATAGAACGACCGCGCCATCGGCGAGAGCTCCGCCGCCTCGAAGGGGACCGGCTCCGGCGGGTCGAGGCCGAGCAGGGCGCAGGCGTGGCGGACCACGTCGCCGCTCGGACAGGGCAGGTCGTCGGCGACATTGTAGACCCGCCCCGGCGCCGGGCGGGCCATCGAGGCCATCAGGATCGTGCCGATGTCGTCCACATGGATGCGGTTGAAGACCTGCCCCGGCTTCTCGACGATCCGCGCGCGGCCGGCCCGCGCCTGTTCGACGGCGTTGCGGCCGGGGCCGTAGATGCCCGCCAGCCGGAAGACCTGCAACGCGGTCCCGGTTCCCGCGAAGGCGGCGGCCCAGGCGCGCTCGGCCGCGAGGCGGCGGCGGCCGCGCCCGGACCCCGGCGCCGGCGCGTCCTCCTCCGAGACGAGCGCGCCGCCCCGGTCGCCGTACACCGCCGGGGTCGAGAGGTAGCCGGCCCAGCGCAACGCCGGCGCGCGGCGCGCGTCGCCCCCGTGCGCCAGCAGGGCCGGGTCGCCCTCCGGCCCCGGCGGGATCGAGGCGAGCAGGTGCGTCGCGCCGGCGAGCGCGGCCGGCGCGTCGTCGAGCGGGCGGCCGTCGTCGAAGACCCACGCCTCGATCCCGCGCCGCGCCAGCCGGTCGCGCCCCTCCGGCGTCCGCGCCGTCCCCGCGACCGTCCAGCCGCGCGCCACCAGCCGCGCCGCCAGCCGCGCCGCCGTGTAGCCGAGGCCGAAACAGAACAACCGCCCCGCCGGAACCGCGGGCGGGGGGAGATCGGAGGGGGAATCGGGGGCCATGGCGGGTTCGTTCCGAAGGTCGAATGGCGTTAGTCCTCGTCGTCTTCCTGGTCCCGAGCCGCGCCGCAGCCCTCCCAGGGCGGCCGGCGCCGGCCGCCGAACAGGAATTTCCCCCTCGTTTTTTCGTCGTCCCGGTATACGGCGTAAATTCGCGATCTGTTGTTCAGCGTCACGGCGGCCGACAACGCTTCCTTAAGTTCTTCGACCAGGACGCGCTCGTAGGCGAATCGAAAAAAAGCGACGTTGTCGCCGCATTCCCTGGCCGCGCGGTCGTCGAGCCATGCATAAAGACCCTCGTAGTCCCCGCTTATGCCCAAGTCGTAGGACAGCCAGATCGACTTTTCCACCCCGGTTCCTCCCCGCGCCCCTTGCGCTCGGGTCCATATTCCACACTAGCCCGATAACCGTAACGGAAACCTTTCGTTCCCGTCGAGCGCGAAAATCCGCGACCGTCCGCCCGGCGCGCCGCGCCGTGCGTCCCCCGCGCCATTGCGCTTGCCCGCGCGGGGCGGCGGCGGTACATCTCGGCGACCGGCCCGGGACGCGCGCGGCGCGACGGGCGTTCCGGGAAACCGGACCGGATGGATCCAGCCCGGATATCCGCGGCGGCGCGCCCGGTCGGCGGAGGCTCCGCCGGTCCGCGCGGCCGCTCCGGCGGGCGAAGGGAGCGGCGGCATGGCGGCCAGGACGGGCGCGATGGTGTGCGGCCACGGAAGCCGCGACGAGGCGGCGGTCCGCGAATTCGCGGCGCTGGCGAAAACGCTCGCCGCGCGGCTGCCCGGATACGATGTCGATTACGGCTATCTCGAATTCGCCCGGCCGGTCCTGCGCGAGGGGCTGGACGCGCTCGCCCGCCGGGGCGCGGAGGAAATCCTCGCCGTGCCGGGGATGCTGTTCGCCGCCGGGCACGCCAAGAACGACATCCCCTCGGTCCTGAACGCCTGGTCGGCGCGCAGCGGCATTCCGGTCCGCTACGGCCGCGAACTCGGCATCGACGCGCGAATGCTGCGCGCCGCCGCCGCCCGGATCGAGGGGGCGCTGGCCGCCGCCGGCCCCGGCGCGCCGAGGGAGGAGACCTGCCTGGTCGCGGTCGGTCGCGGCGCCTCGGACCCGGACGCCAACTCCAATGTCGCCAAGGTCATGCGGATGCTGTGGGAGGGGATGGGGTTCGGCTGGGGCGAGACCGCCTATTCCGGCGTCACCTTCCCGCTGGTCGGCCCGGCGCTGGAGCATGTCGCCCGGCTCGGCTACCGGCGCGTCGTGGTGTTCCCCTATTTCCTGTTCACGGGCGTGCTGGTGCGGCGCATCTACGCGCACACGGACATGGCGGCGGCGCGGCATCCGAATGTCGAGTTCGTCAAGGCGCCGTGGCTCGGCGAACATCCGCTGGTGGTGGACACGTTCGTCGACCGGCTGGACGAAATCCTCCGCGGCGGTGGCAACATGAACTGCCAGATGTGCAAGTACCGCGAACGGGTGCTCGGCTTCGAGGACGAGGTGGGGCTGGCCCAGGAAAGCCACCACCACCATGTCGAGGGAATCGGCTCCGGCCCGGCGCATGTCCACGCGGACGGACACGGCCATTCCCACGACCGTGAGCATGGACACGGGCACGAGCATTCCCACGGACACAGCCATTCCCACTCGCACGCGCACGGGCGCCACCATCCCTACCCCCACGCGGACCATCCGCTCGGGCCCCGGACCCTGGGGAAGGACGGCTGAACCGTGCGGCTCGACTACCTGAGGGAGCCGGAGGCGATCTACCGCCGCTCGTTCGAGACGGCGCGGCGCGAAGCGGACCTCTCCGGCCTCGCGCCGGAGGAGGCGGCGGTCGCGCTGCGCCTGGTCCACGCCTGCGGGATGCCGGAGGTCGCGGCGGCGCTGCGCTTCGCGCCGGGCGCGGTCCGGCGGGGCGCCGCCGCGCTCCGGGCCGGCGCGCCGGTGCTGTGCGACTGCCGGATGGCCGCCGCCGGCGTTTCGCTCCGCGCGGCCGGCCTCGACAACCCGGTGCTCTGCCGCATCGACGACCCGGAGGCCGCGGCCCGCGCGCGGGCGGAGGGAACCACCCGTTCCGCCGCGCAAATCCCCCTGTGGCGGCCGTTCCTCGACGGCGCGGTCGTCGCCATCGGCAACGCGCCGACGGCGCTGTTCCGCCTGGTCGAGGAGATCGCCGCCGGCGCGCCCATGCCGGCGGTCGTGCTCGGCTTCCCGGTCGGTTTCGTCGGCGCGGCCGAATCGAAACAGGCCGTGGCCGAGGCCGACCCGCCGGTCCCGCATGTCGTCCTGCCCGGCCGGCGGGGCGGCAGCGCGATGGCGGCGGCGGCGGCGAACGCGCTGGCGCGCCTCGCGGCGGACGCGGACGGGCCGGGGGGCGGGCGGTGACGGCGCGCTGGCTCTCCGTCGTCGGGATCGGCGAGGACGGGATGGACGGGCTGTCGCCGGCCGCCCGCGCGCTCCTCGAGGCGGCGGAGGTCCTGGTCGGCGGCGCGCGGCACCTGGCCATGGTCCCGCCGGACGGGCGCGAGCGGCTGGCCTGGCCGTCGCCGCCGCGCCTGCTGCTCGACCGGCTGGACGAGCGCCGGGGGCGGCGGGTCTGCGTGCTGGCCACCGGCGACCCGATGTGTTTCGGCGTCGGCAACATGCTGGTCCGGCGGTTCCGGCGCGAGGAGATGTCGATCCTGCCGGCGCCGTCGGCCTTCGCGCTGGCGTGCGCCCGGCTCGGCTGGCCGGAGCACGAGGCCGAACTCCTCACCCTGCACGGCCGCCCGCTCTCGCTGCTGGAGGGCGCGCTTCGGCCGGGCGGGCGGCCGGTCCTGCTGTCGGCGGACGCGAACACCCCGGCCGCGGTCGCGCGGCTCCTCGCCGAACGCGGCTACGGCCAAAGCCGGATGTGGGTGCTGGAGCGGATGGGCGGCCCGGCGGAGCGCGTGCTGGAGGGCCGCGCCGGCGCCTGGCCGCATCCGCCGGGCGCGGACCTCAACACGATCGCGCTCGACCTCGCCGCCGGTCCCGGCGCGGCGCTCCGGCCCCGGGTTCCCGGCCTGCCCGACGAGGCCTTCGCCAGCGACGGGCAGTTGACCAAGCGGGAGGTCCGGGCGGCGACGCTGGCCGCGCTGGCCCCGGCGCCGCGCGCGCTGCTGTGGGACATCGGCGCCGGAAGCGGGTCGGTGGCGATCGAATGGCTGCGCGCCGAGCGCACGGCCCGCGCCGTCGCGCTGGAGCCGCGCGCGGACCGGCGCGCGACCATCGCCGCGAACGCGGCCGCGCTCGGCGCGCCCCGCCTGGAGGTCCGCGAGGGCCGCGCCCCCGCCGCGCTGGCGGGTCTGGAGGCGCCGGACGCGGTGTTCGTCGGCGGCGGCGCCTCGGAGCCGGGCGTCCTCGACGCCTGCTGGGACGCGCTGCGGCCGGGCGGGCGGCTGGTCGCCAATGTCGTGACCGTGGAGGGCGAGGCGGCGGTGCTGGAGCGCCGCGCCCGCCTCGGCGGCGACCTCGCGCGCATCGCGGTCGCGCGCGCCGCGCCGGTCGGCCCCTTCACGGGCTGGCGCCCCCTGATGCCGGTGACGCAGTGGAGCGTCGCGAAGCCCCGGGACGCCGCGCCTTGACCGGCCGGCTGCACGGCGTCGGCGTCGGTCCGGGCGACCCGGAACTGATCACGCTGAAGGCGCTGCGCATCCTCCGCGAGGCGGACCTGGTCGCCTACCCGGCCCCCGAAACCGGCCCCAGCCTGGCCCGCGCCATCGCGGCGCCGCACATCCCGGAGGGCCGCGAGGAATACGCGATCCGGATGCCGATGTCGGCGGACCGCTTCCCCGCCCGCGAGGTGTACGACGCGGCCGCCGCCCGGCTCGGCGCGGCGATGGACCGGGGCCGGCGCGTCGCGGTGCTGTGCGAGGGCGACCCGTTCTTCTACGGCTCCTTCGCCTACCTGTTCGCGCGGCTGGCGGGACGCTACCCGGTCGAGGTGGTGCCCGGCGTCTCCTCGCCGATGGCCTGCGCGGCGGCGCTGGCCTCGCCGCTGGCGGCGCGCAACGACGTGCTGACCGTCCTCCCCGCGCCGCTGCCCGACGCGGCGCTGGAGGCGCGCCTGCGCGAGGCGGACGCGGCGGCGATCGTCAAGGTCGGCCGGCGGCTCCCGCGCGTGCGGGCGCTGCTGGAGCGGATGGGCCTCGCCGGCGGGGCGCTCTATATCGAGCGCGCGACCATGCCGGCCGAGCGCGCCATGCCGCTGCGCGAGGCGGACGGGGCCTCGGCGCCGTATTTCTCGACGATCCTCGTCCACCGGCGCGGAAGGGCCTGGGAATGACGGCGGTGGTCGCGCTGTCGGCCTCGGGCATGGCGACCGGGCGCCGCCTCGCCGAGGGGCTGGGCGCGCGGCTGCACGGGCGCGGCGCGGCGGCGGACGCGGCGCTTTCGGCGGCGGACTACGCGCCCCGGCTGCGCGCCCTGTTCGCGGCCGGCGAGGCGATCGTCTTCGTCGGCGCGCTGGGGGCGCTGGTGCGGATGCTGGCCCCGCTCCTCGCCGACAAGGCCGCCGAGCCGCCGGTCGTCGCCGTCGCGGAGGACGGGAGCGCCGTCATCCCCGTCCTGGGCGGGCATCGCGGCGCCAACGACCTCGCGCGCCGGGCCGCCGCGCTGCTCGGCGTCGCGCCGGCGGTCACGACGGCGAGCGACCTCGCGCTCGGCGTCGCGCTGGACGAACCGCCGGCGGGCTGGGACCTGGCGGCCGGCGCGCCGCACAAGGAAGTGGCGAGCCGCCTGCTGGCCGGGGAGGCCGTCCGCGTCGAGGGCGACATCCCGTGGCTCGACGCCGCGCGGATCGAGCGCCGCGCCGACGCCCGCCTCGTCCTCCGCGCCAGCCACCGCGCGCCCGCGCCCGGCGGCGAAGACGGCGACGACGGCTTGGATGGCGCGGATGGCGGCCGCCTCGCCCTGACCTACCGGCCGCGGACGCTGGCGCTCGGCGTCGGGTGCGAGCGCGGGACCGATCCCGGAGAGGCGGTCGCGCTCGCCCGCCGGACCCTCGCGGAGGCCGGGCTGGCGGCCGAAAGCGTCGCGCTGGTCGCCAGCATCGACCTGAAGGCGGACGAGCCGGCCGTGCACGCCGTCGCCGCGGCGCTCGGCCGGCCGGCGCGGTTCCTCCCGGCCGAACGACTGGAGCGGGAGACGCCCCGGCTCGCCTCGCCCTCGGAGACCGTGTTCCGCGCCGTCGGCGCCCATGGCGTGGCGGAGGCGGCGGCGCTCGCGGCCGCCGGCGCGGACGGGAGCCTCGCCGTTCCCAAGCGCCGCTCGCGGCGCGCCACCTGCGCCGTCGCGCTCGCGCCCGCGCCGATCGACCCGGCCGGCGTCGGCGTTCCGCGCGGCCGGCTCTTCGTGGTGGGGACCGGGCCGGGCCGGGCGGACTGGCGCACCGCCGAGACCGAGCGGCTGGTGGGCGCGGCGAGCGACCTGGTGGGCTACCGCCTCTATCTCGACCTGCTGGGGCCGCTCGCCGCCGGCAAGGCGCTCCACCCCTTCCCGCTGGGCGCGGAGCGCGAGCGGGCGGCGGCCGCGCTCGACCTCGCGGCGGGCGGGCGGACGGTGGCGCTGGTCTCCTCCGGCGATCCCGGCGTGTACGCGATGGCGAGCCTGGTCTGCGAACTGCTGGACACCGGCGGCCGGGCGGACTGGCGGCGCGTCGAGACGGCGGTCGCGCCCGGCGTTTCGGCGCTGCAGGCCTGCGCCGCCCGGATCGGCGCGCCGCTGGGGCACGATTTCTGCGCCGTCTCGCTCTCGGACCTGCTGACGCCGGCGGCGGAGATCGAGCGGCGGCTGCGCGCGGCGGCGGAGGGCGATTTCGTCGCGGCGCTGTACAACCCCGCCTCGGGCCGGCGCCGCGCGATGCTGGACCGGGCGCTGGAGATTTTCCGGGCGGCGCGCCCGCCCGCGACGCCGGTGGTCCATTGCCGCGCGGTCGGCCGGCCGGAGGAGCGGATCGAGGTCTCGACCCTCGCCGATTTCGACCCCGCGCCGGTGGACATGCTCTCCCTCCCGATCGTGGGGAGCGCGCGAACGAGGGTGGACGGCGGGCGCGTCTATACGCCGCGCGGCTACGCCGTCTCCCGGGCCGGAGGGCCGGGCGCGTGACGGTGCATTTCATCGGGGCCGGGCCGGGCGCGCCGGACCTGGTCACGGTTCGCGGGCGCGACCTGGTCGCGCGCTGCCCGGTCTGCCTCTACGCCGGCTCGCTGGTTCCCGAAGCGGTGGTGGCGCTCGCCCCGCCCGGCGCGCGCGTGATCGACACCGCGCCGATGACGCTCGACCGGATCGTGGACGAGATGGCGCGCGCCCACGCCGAGGGGCTGGAGGTGGCGCGGGTGCATTCGGGCGACCCGTCGCTCTACGGCGCCGTCGCGGAGCAGACGCGGCGGCTCGACGCGCTCTCCGTGCCCTGGGACATCGTGCCGGGCGTGCCGGCCTTCGCGGCGGCGGCGGCGGCGCTGGGGCTGGAATTGACGCTCCCCGGCGTGGCGCAGACGGTGATCCTGACGCGCACGGCGATGAAGTCCTCCCCGATGCCGCCGGGCGAGGAGCTGGAGGCGCTGGCCCGCTCCGGAGCGACCCTGGCCATCCACCTCTCGATCCGCGACCTGCGCCGCATCCGCGCCGCGCTGGAGCCGATCCACGGGCCGGACCTTCCGGTCGCGGTCGTCCATCGCGCCTCCTGGCCGGACCAGAGGATTGTCCGGGGCACGATCTCGGACATCGGGGCGAAGGTCAGGGCCGCGAAGATCACGCGCACGGCGCTGGTGCTGGCCGGCCCGGCGCTGGCCGGCGCGGGCGGGCGCGACAGCGCGCTCTACGATCCCGCCCATGTCCACCTGCTGCGCCCCCGGCGCGGCTGAGCCCGCCTTACCCCGCACTGCCCCGCACTGCCCCGCCCTGCCCCGCCAGCGCGCGCAGCCGGGCGACCGCCTCCGCGGCGGTGGCGACGACCTCCCCCTCCGGCGGCGGCGGGCGGCGGAGCAGGACGACCGGCAGGCCGAGCGTTCGCGCCGCGTCGATCTTCGCCCGGCTCCCCGTCCCGCCGCTGTTCTTGGCGACGACGAGGCGGATCGCGCGCGCCCGCAGGAACGCGATCTCGCCGTCCCGCGCGAAGGGGCCGCGCGCGAGCACGGATTCGGCGAGGAAGGGCGCGTCCTCCGGCGGCTCGATGGAGCGCGCGACGAGGCGCAGGCGCGCGGCCGCCGCGAAGGGCGCGAGGCCCTTGCGCCCGATGGCGAGCAGCGCGGCGGCCCCGTCCGGCAGGTCCGAATCGCGCAACAGGAGCGCCGCGCCGGCCGCGTCCGCCGCCTCGCGCCAGTCGTCGCCGGGGGCCGGGCGCCAGGGCGGGCGGTGGAGATGGACCGTCGGAACGCCGGCCGCCGCCCCCGCCTCCGCGGCATGGCGGGCGATCCGGGCGGCGTAGGGATGGGTCGCGTCGAGCAGCAGGTCGACGCGCGCGCGCCGGAGATACGCCGCCAGGCCCGCCGCGCCGCCGAACCCGCCGACGCGCGCCGCGCCCGCCGTCGGCCGGGGGTTCCGCGTCGCGCCGGCCAGCGAGACGACCGGCGCGAACCCGCTGTCGCCATCCAGCAGCCGCGCCGCCTCGGCCGCCTCCGCCGTCCCGCCGAGGACGAGGACGCGCCTAGCCGCCATCGGCCGCGCCCGCCAGGCGCCCCGTCCGGTCGAACACCAGCACCTCGACGGCGACCGGCGCCCCGTCCAGCACCTCGAGCGCGGTCCGCCGCGCCCCCGCCGCCACCGCGTCCGCCAGCGGCAGCCCGCTTCCCTCCGCCAGCGCCAGCGCCTCCATCGCGGTGTTGGCGGCGCGGATCGCGGCGGCGTCCCCGGCCCCGGCGCCGAGCGACTCGGCCAGCCCGCCCAGCCAGTCGAAATCCACCTCGCCCCGGCCGGAATGCAGGTCCAGCTGGCCGCGCGCCAGCTTGGCGAGCTTGGCGAAGCCGCCGCCGAGCGTGAGCCGCGGCACGGGATGGCGGCGGAGGTATTTCAGCAGCCCGCCGGCGAAATCCCCCATGTCGATCATCGCCGCCTCCGGCAGGCCGCGCAGGCGGCGCGCGGCGGCCTCCGAGGAGGAGCCGGTGCAGGCGCCGATATGCGTCGTCCCGGTCGCGCGGGCGACATCCACGCCGCGATGGATCGAGTGGATCCAGGCGGCGCAGGAATACGGCACCACGACGCCGGTCGTGCCCAGGATCGACAGGCCGCCGACGATGCCGAGGCGCGGGTTCCAGGTGCGCGCGGCCAGCTTCTCCCCGCCGGGGATCGACACTTCGAGGCGAACGTCGCCGCCGCCGCCGTGCGCGGCCGCGACCTCGCGGATCGCGGCGCGCATCATCTTCCTGGGCGCGGGGTTGATCGCCGGCTCGCCGGGCGGGACGGGCAGGCCCGGCTTCGTCACCGTGCCGACGCCCGGCCCGGCCGAGAAGGCGACGCCCGATCCGGGCGGGCCGGGGCGCGCCGTCGCCAGCACCAGCGCCCCGTGCGTCACGTCGGGATCGTCGCCGGCGTCCTTCACCACCCCCGCCGTCGCCGATCCTTCGCCCAGCGCCTCGCGCGCCAGCGCGAAGGCGGGCGTCCGGCCGCCGGGCAGCGTTATCCGCACCGGGTCGGGGAAGGCGCCGGTCAGCAGCGCGGCGTAGGCCGCCTTCGCGGCCGCGGTCGCGCAGGCGCCGGTGGTCCAGCCGCGCCGGAGCGGTTCTCGGGGTTCGCGCGCCATGTCGAATTTATAGGGCGCGGCGCCGGGCCGTGGCTAGAAAGCTCGCTCGGGCGGCGATACCTTGGCGCCATGATCGACGGCATCGAGGACTGGACCGGCGGCGGGACCGGCGGCGCGGCGGGCGGCCCCGCCTTCGCGCCGGGCAGCGTGTGGCTCGCCGGCGCCGGGCCGGGCGATCCCGGCCTGCTGACCCTGCACGCGCTGCGCGGCCTCAGGCTGGCCGACGCGATCGTCTACGACGCGCTGGTGAGCGAGGAGGTGCTGGCCCTCGCGCCGGCCGGAACGCCGCGGGAGTACGCGGGCAAGCGGGGCGGCCGGCCCTCGCCCAGCCAGGCCGACATCTCGCTGCGGCTGGTCCAGCTGGCGCGCCAGGGCAAGCGGACGCTGCGACTGAAGGGCGGCGATCCGTTCGTGTTCGGCCGCGGCGGCGAGGAGGCGCTGGCGCTGGTCCGGGCCGGGGTCCCGTTCCGCGTCGTTCCCGGCGTGACGGCCGGGATCGGCGGCCTCGCCTATGCCGGCATCCCGCTCACCCATCGCGAGACCAACCACGCCGTGACGCTGGTGACCGGCCACGACGCGGCGGGCGGGATCGCGGGCGTGGACTGGCAAGCGCTCGCGCGCGGGGCGCCGGCGCTGGCGATCTACATGGCGCTGAAGCACCTGGACCGCATCGCGGGCGAGTTGATGCGCGGCGGAAGGCCGGCCGACGAGCCGGTCGCGCTGGTCTCCGCCGCCACCACGCCCGCCCAGGCCGTGGTGGAGACGACGCTCGGGCGCTGCGCGCGCGACGCCGCCCTGCACGATGTGCGCCCGCCCGCCATCGTCGCCGTCGGCGAGGCCGTGCGCCTGCGCGCCGGGCTGGACTGGCTGGGCGCCGGGGCGGGCCGCGCGCTCGACCCCGACCCGCTCGGCCGCGCGCGGCGCGACGAGGCGGGATGACCGCCGCGCCGCCGGCCGCGCCGCCCGGCCTTGTCGTCGCCGCGCCCGCCTCCGGCTCCGGCAAGACCGTTACGACCCTCGGCCTGCTGCGCGCGTTGGGCGACGCCGGCGTGGCGGTCGGCTCGGCGAAGGCGGGGCCGGACTATATCGACCCGCGCTACCACGCCGCCGCGAGCGGGCGGCCCTGCCCGAACCTCGACGGCTGGTCGATGCGCCCGGCCGTGCTCGACCGGCTGGCGGCCGAAGCCGGGGCGGGCGCGGACCTGCTGGTCGTCGAGGGCGCGATGGGGCTGTTCGACGGCGCGCCGCGCGCGGGCGCGACATCGGACGGCGCGACGGCCGACCTGGCCGCGCGCTTCGGCTGGCCGGTGGCGCTGGTCGTGGACGCGCGCGGCCAGGCGCAGTCCGCCGCCGCCCTGGTCCGGGGGTTCCGCGGCCACCGGGCGGATGTCGAGGTCGCGGGCGTTATCCTGAACCGGGTCGCCGGGGCGCGGCACGAGGGGCTGGCGCGCGCGGCGCTGGAGGCGATCGGGGCGCCGGTGTTCGGCGCGATCCCGAGGGACGCGCGGCTGGCCCTGCCCTCGCGCCATCTCGGCCTCCTGCAGGCCGGCGAGCACGCGGACCTGGAGCGGTTCCTCGACGGCGCGGCACGCGCGGTCGCCGCCGCCGTCGACCTGGAGGCGCTGCGCCGCGCCGCCCGCCCCTCGATCCGCCCGGCGCCCCGCCCGCCGGCGCCGGGCGCGCCCTCGCGCGGGATCGCGCCGCCGGGCCAGCGGGTCGCGGTCGCAAGGGACGCGGCCTTCGGCTTCGCCTACGGCCATGTCCTCGACGTCTGGCGCGCGGCGGGGGCGGAGGTCCTGCCCTTCTCGCCGCTGGCCGACGAGGCGCCGGCGGCGGACGCGGACGCGGTGTTCCTGCCGGGCGGCTATCCCGAACTTCATGCCGGGCGGATCGCCGCCGCCGCGCGTTTCCTCGACGGGCTGCGCCGCCACGCCGGGCGCGGCGGAACGGTGTACGGGGAGTGCGGCGGCTACATGGCGCTCGGCGCCGCGCTGACGGATGCGGGCGGCGAGGCGCACCGCATGGCCGGCCTGCTCGACCTGGAGACCGGCTTCGCCGCGCCGCGGCTCGCGCTCGGCTACCGGCTGGCGCGGGCGCGCGCCGCGACGCCGCTCGGCCCGGCGGGGACGGCGTTCCGCGGGCACGAGTTCCACTACGCCGCGACCGCGCGCGAGGCCGGCGGCGAGGCCCTGTTCGACGCCGAGGACGCCGCCGGCGCGCCGCTGCCCCCGGCCGGGCTGCGGCGCGGCGCGGTGTTCGGCTCCTTCCTCCACCTGGTCGACCGGGCCTGAACGGCCGCTTGCGCGCCGCGCGCCGAAACCCTAACCTTCCGCTCGCGGAGGACGCCCCCGATGACCCCGGACACGTGGACCGTGATCGCCGTCGCAATCGCCCTCGCCGGCCTCATCGTCGGCGGCCAGATGGCGACCGGCCGAAGGCTCGAACGCATGGAGGCCCGGCTGAACGGGCGGATCGACGAACAAGCCAGGCGGATCGACGACCTGGGCAAGCGGATCGAGACGCTCCGCAAGGAGACGATCGAGCGGATCGAGGCGCATCGCAAGGAGACGGCCGAGCGGATGGAGACGCTCCACAAGGAGACGACCGAGCGGATCGAGGCGCATCGCAAGGAGACGACCGACCAGAACCGGGCGCTCGGCGAGCGCATCGCCAATGTCGAAGGCGCCCTGGGGGTCGTGATCCGGCTTCTCGAACGCCGCGACGCCGCCTGACGCCGCCCGAGGCCGGCGGCGCGCGGGAACGGCTGGACGGGCGGGCGCGCGGGCGCCATAGTCCGGCGCCGGTCGAATCGCCGCGGGGATCGCGCCGCATGGATGTCGGAACGCTGCTTTACACCTGGTTGAACGGGCGCCTCGTCGGGGCCGACGCCTTCGGCAACCGCTACTACGAGCACAAGTCCCGCATCCGCCCCGACGGGCGGCGCAAGCGGTGGGTGCTGTACAGCGGCATGGTCGAAGCGTCCAAGGTCCCGCCCGACTGGCACGGCTGGCTGCACCATATCGACGACGAGCCGGGCGGCGGGGACGAGCCGCGCTTCGAGTGGCAGAAGGACCACTTGCCGAACCTGACCGGCACGCCCTACGCCTACCGGCCGCCGGGGCACGCGCTGCGCGGCGGCAGGCGCGACCGCGCGACCGGCGACTACGAACCCTGGACGCCGGCCTGAGGCCGGGCGCGGCGGCGGCCCCGGCCGGGCGGATTCGAGGAGGCGGCGGCGATGCGGCGGAACACCATCGAGACGCTGATGGGGGCGGTCGTGCTGGCGGCGGCGGCGCTGTTCCTCGCCTTCGCCTACAACTCCGCCGACCTGCGCGCCGGCGCCGGCTACGAGGTAAGCGCGAGCTTCAACCGCGTCGGCGGGGTGAAGGCGGGAACGGATGTGCGGGTCGGCGGCGTCTCGGTCGGGACCGTGACCGGCCTGTCGCTCGACGCCGAGACCTGGCGGTCCGTCGTCGCCATGCGGATCGACGAGGCCTACGCGCTGCCCGACGACACCTCCGCCGCGATCGCCAGCGAAAGCCTGCTCGGCGGCAGCTACATCGAACTGGCGCCGGGCGGCTCGCCGGACACGATCGAACCCGGCGGCGCCATCGAGTACACGCAGGACTCGGTGGACATCGTCCAGCTGCTCGGCAAGTTCATCTTCGCCGTACAGGATGCCGGCGGCGAGGGCGAGGCGCGCTAGCCGCGCCGCCGGGCGGGCGGCGCTCGCGCTCGCCGCCGCGGTCGCCGGCGCCCCCGGCGACGGGGCCGCGGCCGAGCGCCGGGCGCGGGGCGATCGCGGCTGGATCGAGGCGCCGGCCGCCCTGCTCCAGGGCCTCGACAAGATCACCGCGCGGGTCTCGACCTTCGAGGTCCCCGTCGGCGCCGAGGGGGCGCGCGGGGCGCTCCGCGTCAGGGTCCGCGCCTGCCGCCGCCGGCCGCCGACCGAAACGCCGGAGAGCGCCGCCTTCCTCGAAATCTCCGAACGCAGGCCGGGCGAGCCGCCCGTCCTCGTGTTCTCCGGCTGGATGTTCGCCTCCAGCCCGGCCCTGCACGCGATGGAGCATCCGGTCTACGATGTCCGGCTGCTCGCCTGCAAAAGCGCCTCGACCGCCGCCGAATCGTCGGGCGGGCCGTCGAAGGAGGCGGGGCGGCGCAGCGCGTCCTCCAGCAGCGAGAGATAGGCCGCGCGCGGAATCTCCACCGCGCCGAACTGGCGCAGGTGGTCGGTGACGAACTGGCAGTCGAGCAGCGTGAACCCGCCGGCGCGCAGCCGCGCGGCGAGGTGAACCAGCGCGACCTTGCTGGCGTTGTCGGCGCGGCTGAACATGCTTTCGCCGAAGAACGCGCCGCCCAGCGCCACGCCGTACAGCCCGCCGACCAGTTCGCCGCCGCGCCACGCCTCGACGCTGTGGCAGTGGCCGAGCGCGCCGAGCTCCAGCGCGAGGCGGCGGATCTCGGCGTTGATCCAGGTGTCGGGCCGGCCCTCGGCCGCCTCGGCGCAGCCGTCCAGCACCGCTTCGAGCGCGGTGTCGCGGCGCACCTCGTAGAGGCGGCGGCGCACCTGGCGGCGCAGCTTGCGGGGAACGCGGAAACGGTCGAGCGGGACGACGCCGCGCTTGTCGGGGTCGATGAAGAACAGGCGGGGGTCGTCGCGCCCCTCCGCCATCGGGAAAACGCCGGCGGCGTAGGCGCGCAGCAGCAGGTCCGGGGCGATCCGGATCACGCCCGCCGCCCCGACGGCCGGCGCGCTCGGCTACCGGGACGCGAGGAACTCGTGTTCGAGCCAGTGGATGTCGTAATGGCCATCGATGAAATCCGGCTCCTCCGTCAGCGCCCGGTGCAGCGGCACCGTGGTCTCGATGCCGCCGATGACGAATTCGTCGAGCGCCCGGCGCAGGCGCAGCAGGCATTCGTTCCGGCCGCTCCCGTGGACGATGAGCTTGGCCACCAGGCTGTCGTAGTGCGGCGGCACCTCGTATCCGGCGTAGAGCGCCGAATCGACCCGCACGCCCAGGCCGCCCGGCGCGTGGTAGTCGGTCACAAGCCCCGGCGAGGGGCGGAAACGCTCGGGGTCCTCGGCGTTGATGCGGCATTCGATGGCGTGGCCCGAAGCGGCCGCGCGCTCCGGCCCGAAGCCGAGCGGCGCGCCGGACGCGACCTGGATCTGCTCGCGCACCAGGTCGACGCCGGTCACCGACTCGGTGATCGGGTGCTCGACCTGCAGGCGCGTGTTCATCTCGATGAAGAAGAACTCCCCGTCCTCGTAGAGGTATTCGATCGTGCCCAGGCTCTCGTAGCCGCAGCGGCGCATCGCCTCGGCCGAGAGTTCGCCGACGCGGGCGCGCTGGGCGTCGTTCAGCGCCGGCGAGGGCGTCTCCTCCAGCACCTTCTGGTGGCGGCGCTGCAGCGAGCAGTCGCGCTCGCCGAGATGGAGGACGGTTCCCCGGCTGTCGCCGACCACCTGCACCTCGATATGGCGCGGCGCGGCGAGGAAGCGCTCGATATAGACCTCGCCGGAGCCGAAGGCCGCCATCGCCTCGGTCTGCGCCATGGCGACGGCGCGCGGCAGCTCTCCCGGCGCGCGGGCGACCTTCATGCCGCGCCCGCCGCCGCCGGCCGCCGCCTTGACCAGCACCGGGAAGCCGATTTCCGCCGCGACGCGCGCCGCCTCGCCGGCGCTCCGCACCGGGCCGTCCGACCCCGGCACGCAAGGCAGGCCGAGCTCCCGCGCCGCGCGCCGGGCGGCGATCTTGTCGCCCATCGCGCGGATATGCTCGGGCTTCGGGCCGATGAAGGCGAAGCCGTGCTCGGACACGATCTCGGCGAAGGCGGCGTTCTCCGACAGGAAGCCGACGCCGGGATGGACCGCGTCCGCGCCCGTCACCATGGCGGCGGACAGGATCGCCGGGATGTTGAGGTAGCTGTCGCGGGCCGGCGGCGGGCCGATGCAGACGCTCTCGTCGGCGAGGCGCACATGCATGGCGGCGGAATCGGCGGTGGAGTGCACCGCCACCGTCTTGATCCCCATCTCGCGGCAGGCGCGGTGGATCCTGAGCGCGACGTCGCCGCGGTTGGCGATCAGGATTTTCTCGAACATCGCCGGCCGCGCTCCGGCCGCGCGTCCGGGGGCCGCCGGGGCGCGGTCATTCGATCACCATCAGGACCTGGCCGAACTCCACCGGCTGGCCGCTGGCGACCGCGATGTCGCGCACCGTGCCGGAGCGGTGGGCCGGGATCGTGTTCATCACCTTCATCGCCTCGACGATCATCACCGTCTCGCCCTCGGCCACGCGCGCGCCGATCGCGACGAAGGGCGGCGAGTCCGGGTCCGGCCCGAGGTAGGCGGTTCCCACCATGGGCGATTTCAGCGCCTCCGGGCCGTCCGCCGCCGTCCGGGCGGCGGGGGGAGCCGCGGCCGGGCCGGGCGCGGCGGCGGGCGGGGGCGCGGCGGCCGGCGCGGCGGGCGCCGGGGCCGGAGCGGCCGGCCGCGCCACGCGAACGCGCCAGTCCCCGGCCGCGTACTCGATCTCGCCGAGGCCGGTCTCCTCCAGCAGCCGGGCGAGTTCGCGGACCAGTTCGCTGTCGAGCTCGCGGCTCACGGCGCCCTCCCGGCCGTCACGCGGCGTCGACGATGCGGGCCATCGCGTCGAGCGCCAGCACATAGCCGTGCGCCCCGAACCCGGCGACGATCCCCCGCGCGACCGGCGAGACATGGGAGCGGTGGCGGAACGCCTCGCGCGCGTGGGGGTTGGAGAGGTGCAGTTCGACGACCGGCAGTTCGGCGAGCTTCAGCGCGTCGAGGATGGCGACGGAGGTGTGCGTGTAGGCGGCCGGGTTGATGACGATCCCGGCGGCGGAGCCGCGCGCGCCCTGGATCGCGCCGACCAGCTCGCCCTCGAAGTTCGACTGCCGGAAATCGATGGCCAGCCCGAGTTCGGCGGCCCGTTCGCGGCACATCGCCTCGATGTCGTCGAGCGTCTCGTAGCCATAGACCTCCGGCTCGCGCACGCCGAGCATGTTGAGGTTCGGCCCGTTCAGGACCAGGATTTCCGGCAGGTCCGCCACGCGCGCCCCCGTTTCCCGCTTCCCCCCGATTATAGCGCGGCGCCGGGAGAAAACCACCGTCCGCCGCCGGGCGCCTCGTCGGCGGCGGGCGGGTCCGGTAAGGTGCGGCCTCGGTCGCGCGGCCGGGCCGCCGGGGAAGATGCGATGCTGACGAAACTGACCGTTCGGAATTTCAAGCGGTTCGGGGAGGTCGAGATCGAACTGGGCAACCCGGTCGTGTTCGTCGGACCGAACAATTCGGGCAAGACCTCGGCGATGCAGGCGCTGGCGCTCTGGGACCTCGGCGTCAAGCGGTGGCTCGAAAGGCGTGGAAGCGGCGCGCCGGAGCAGCGGCCGGGCGTCACCGTCAACCGCCGCGACCTGCTGGCGGTTCCCCATCCGCACGCCTCGCTGCTGTGGAGCGGCCTTCGCACAAGGAATATCCAGAAGACAGTCGACGGCAAACAGGAAACCAAGAACATACGCATCGACGTGGTTGTCGAGGGAATTTCCGAAGGTAAATCGTGGAAATGCGGTCTCGAATTCGATTACGCGAATCAAGAAATTTTTTATTGTCGTCCCCTGCGGCTGGAAGACGACAAGGCGACTCCCCGGCGTATGCCGGTCCCGGACGAGGCCGAGGCGGTCCACATCGCTTTCCTTCCGCCGATGTCGGGTTTGGCGGCCCAGGAGACGCGCCTCGACATGGGGGCCGTCAATGTGCGCGTCGGCGAAGGCCGGACGGCGGAAGTCCTGCGCAACCTCTGTTACCTGGTGCACGGGAAAAACCCGAAGCGTTGGAAAGTCCTGGTGAACCGAATATCCGACCTGTTCGGGGCGACGCTGGAAGCGCCGCGCTACATCGCCGAACGGGGCGAGATCGAGATGGTGTATCGGGAGCGGGAGCGGGGGCCGGTCCTGGACCTGTCGTCGAGCGGGCGGGGGCTGCAGCAGACACTCCTCATCCTGGCCTACATGTACGCCAACCCGGGCGCGGTCCTGCTGCTCGACGAGCCGGACGCCCATCTCGAAATCCTCCGCCAGCGGCAGATCTACAATCTCGTCGCGGAAGCGGCCAAGGAGGGCGGCAACCAGATCGTCGCCGCGAGCCACTCGGAAGTCTTGCTGAAAGAGGCCGCCGGCCGGGACACGGCGGTGGCCTTCGTCGGCAAGCCGCATCGCCTCGGCGGCGGAAAGGAAAGCGAGGTCCTGAAGGCGCTGGAGGAAATCGGTTTCGACGACTACTACCAAGCCGAGCAAACCGGGTGGGCGCTGTACCTGGAAGGCTCCACCGATCTCGCCATATTGCAAGCCTTCGCGCGGCGGCTCGGCCACCCGGCGGCGCGCGCGCTCGAACGGCCCTTCGTCGCATATGTCGGGAACCAACCGAACGCGGCCCGGCGCCATTTCCATGGCCTGAGGGAAGCGCTGCCCGGCCTGCGGGGCGCCGCGCTTTTCGACCGCCTCGACAGAGGCGTGTCCGAAAGCGACCCGTCGCTCCCGGTTTCGACATGGGCCAAGCGCGAGATCGAGAACTACTTCTGCACGCCGGCCACGCTCGAACGGTACGCGAGCGCCACCGCGTCGAACGCCGGGCTTCCACCGTTGTTCGCGGCCGGCGAGGCGGATCGCCGTCTGGCCGCCATGCGCGAAGCCGTCGCGGAGGTGAGCGCGGCGATGGCGACCCTGGACAAGGGGTCGCCCTGGGACGCCGACGCGAAGGTGAGCGACGATTTCCTGAAGCCGCTTTTCCGGGCGTATTTCGGCAAACTCGGCCTCCCCAACCTTATGGCCAAGAGGGCGTTTTACGAACTGGCCGACCTTGTTCCCGAAAGCGAAATCGACCCGGAGATCGGCGAAAAACTCGACGCGATCGCGCGCGTCGCCGAGGCGGCGCGGCCGGCGGGCGACGGCCTCGACGACTGAGCGCCGCCTCCGGAAAACATCGCTCGCGGCGCGTTGCGCGGCGGGGCGGGAGGGGGTAAGGTTCGGCTTTCCGCGTCCGGGGGCGGCGATGGGCGCCGTCTCGATTCGCGCGGAATGGGAGGGAAGACATGAAAGTTCTCAAGACGGCGGCGCTCGGCGCGGCCGCCGGCGCGCTGGTTCTCGGCGCGGCCGGCGACGCCTCGGCGGCCAAGAAAGTCAAATGGAAGATGCAGAGCGCCTGGAGCACCGAGGTGCCCAACGCCGGCGAGTCCGGCGTGCGCTTCGTCGACTCCGTCGAGAAGATGTCGGAGGGCAAGTTCAAGATCAAGTTCTTCGATCCCGGCGCGCTGGTCCCGGCGCTGGAGACCTTCGACGCGGCCTCGAAGGGGTCGATCGAGTCGGCCTGGACGACGCCCGGCTACCACGCCGGCCGCTATCCCGGCCTGTCCTTCATGACCACGGTGCCGTTCGGGCCGAGCCTGACCGAGTTCCTGTCCTGGAAGTGGTTCGGCGGCGGCAACGACATCCGCGACCGCATCTACGCCAAGCACGACCTGAAGGCGGTCGACGCCTTCTCGCACGGCCCGGAGACCTCCGGCTGGTTCAAGGAGCCGATCGAGAACCTCGAGCAGCTGAAGGGCCTCAAGATGCGCTTCTTCGGCCTCGGCGCCAAGGTGATGACCAAGATCGGCGTCTCGACCCAGCTGCTGGCCGGCGCGGACATCTATCCGGCGCTGGAGCGCGGCGTGATCGACTCCACCGAGTACTCGATGCCGACCAACGACATCAAGTACGGCTTCTACCAGATCGCCAAGAACAACTACTTCCCGGGCTGGCACCAGCAGTCGTCGGTGTCCGAGTTCCTGATGAACAAGACCAAGTTCGAGGAGCTGCCGGAAGCCTACCAGGAGATGATCCAGTCCGCCGCGACGACGCAGGTCCTCTACACGCACGCCCACGCCGACTCCCAGCAGTTCACCGCCATGAAGGAGATGCAGGACAAGCACGGCGTGACGATCCATCGCTGGACGGACGACCAGCTGGCCGTCTTCGAGCAGGCCTGGCGCGAAGTGGTGGCCGAGGAATCGGCCAAGGACGCGATCTTCAAGGAGTTCGCCGACAGCTACTTCGCCTTCCGCAACGCCTTCAAGCTGTGGGGCGACGCGCAGGCGATGAAGGCCACCTATATCGACTGACGACCGTCGAGGACCGCCGGCGCCCCACGGCGGGGCGCCGCGACGGAACGGCCGCGCGTCTCGCGCGGAAGCCGGGGCCCCGCGGCCCCGGCTTTTCCGTGGCCGCGCCGGGGGGCCGGAAACCTCGACGCCGCCGCCGCGCCGGGGTATCCTGCGCGGAACGACGCCGGAGCGCGCGCGATGCCCGAACATCCCTGCCCTTCCTACGAGGCGGCGCTGGCGCACGATCCGGCGCGGACCCTGGACGGGACGGACCTGTCCGCGCTCCCCCGCCCGCGCGACCGCGCGAAGGTCCTGGCCGACCGCCTCGTCGAAAGAAGCGACCTCCGCGGCTACCTCCTCGCCCTGCGCCTCAGGCGGGAAATCGGCCGGGCGGATGCGGACGGGCCCGCGAAATCCTGGAGCGGCTGAGGCCGCGCGCGGCGTCCCGTCTCCGCCCGCCCGGCGCGGCCGTTCAGTCGGACGCGGCCGCCGCGAAGACGGGCAGGCCGTCGGTCCGGTCCTCCAGCGCCTCCGGCCCCTCGGTCGGCAGGCTGCGGTAGTAGTTCAGCGCCCCGTCGATGTCGCCGCCCCACACCTCGCGCGGCAGTTCGTAGAGCAGTTCGACGCCGTAGCCGTTGGGGTCGCGGATGTAGCAGCTGTGGGTCATGCCGTGCTCGACACGCCGGTCGAACTTCACGCCCCGCGATTGCAGGAAGGCGAGTTGCGCCAGCCAGGACTCGCGGTCGGGCAGCGTAATGGCGATGTGGTTCACCGCCAGCGGCTCGGCCAGCGGGTCCTCCGGCGGTTCGGGCAGGCCGGGCTTCTCGACCAGCGCGAGGTCGTGGTGGTTGCGCAGGCCGTCGCGCACGCCGCTGTAGAAGCGCATCCGCGAGCGGTCCCGGCGGCGCGCCGGGTCGCGGAACTCGCCGACCTGCTCGAAGCCGAGGATTTCCGTGTAGAAACGGTGCGACTCGTCGAGGTCGCGCACATTGATCACGAGGTGGTTGAGGCCGGCGGGCGTGACCGCCCGGGCCGGCGCTTTCGTCGCTTCGCTGGACATGGCTGCCTCCTCATCCGCCTGGGCGGGCGCGGCCGGCGCCGCGCGCGGCGGATGCTACCAGCGCGCGCCGCCCCGCCGCAAGCCGCGCGCCGGCGGCTTGCCCGGCGCGGCGATTTGTCGTTAGGTGCGCGCGCGTTCCCGTTCCGCCCGCGAGGAGGCCCCGATGTCCGGCGAATTCCACGACGCCCTCGAGACCCGAAGCGCCGAGGAGCGCGCCCGCGACCTCGCCGAGGCGCTGCCCCGGCGGATCGCCCACGCCAAATCCGCCTCGCCGGCCTTCGCCGAATCGCTGCGCGACGTCGACCCGGCGGCGATCCGCTCGCGCGCCGACCTCGCGGCGCTGCCGGTGCTGCGCAAGTCGGACCTGCTGGGGATGCAGGAGGGCGCGCCGCCCTTCGGCGGCCTCGGCGCGCGCGCGCCCGGCGCCTTCGCGCGCATCTTCATGTCGCCGGGGCCGATCTTCGAGGGCGAGGGGCCGGAGGACGATCCCTGGCGCTTCGCCCGCGCCGCCTGGGCCGCCGGCGCGCGGCCGGGCGATGTCGTCCACAACAGCTTCTCCTACCACCTGACGCCCGCCGGCATGATGGTGGATACGGGGTGCCGGGCGATCGGCTGCGCGGTGTTCCCGGGCGGCGTCGGCAACACCGAAATCCAGGTCCAGGCGATCGGCCGCCTGCGCCCCAACCGCTACGCCGGCACGCCGAGCTTCCTGAAAATCCTGCTGGAGAAGGCGCGCGAGATCGGCGTGGACGCCTCCAGCCTGTCGAGCGGCCTGGTCGGCGGCGAGGCGCTGCCGCCCAGCCTGCGGGCCGAACTGGCCGATCTCGGCTGCGACGTCCTGCAATGCTACGGCACCGCCGATCTCGGCCTGGTCGCCTACGAGTCGCCGGCCAGGGAGGGGATGATCGTGGACGAGGGCGTCGTCGTCGAGATCGTCGAGCCGGGCGGCGGCGACCCGGTGCCCGACGGCGAGGTCGGCGAGGTGGTGGTGACCACCTTCAACCCCTCCTGGCCGATGGTGCGCTTCGCCACCGGGGACCTGTCGGCGTTCATGGAGGGGACCAGCCCGTGCGGGCGCACCAACGCGCGCATCCGGGGCTGGATGGGCCGGGCCGACCAGACGGCCAAGGTGCGCGGCATGTTCGTCCATCCCGCGCAAGTGGCGGCGATCGTCGGCCGCCATCCCGAAATCGGCCGCGGGCGGCTGGTGATCGCCGGGCGCACCGGGCGGGACGAGATGACGCTGCACGCCGAGGTCGCGGGCGGCGGCGGCGACGCGCTGGCGGACGCGGTGCGCCAGTCGATCCAGGCCGTCGCCAAGCTGCGCGGCGATGTGCGCTTCGTCGAACCCGGCGCGCTGCCCAGCGACGGCAAGGTCATCGAGGACGCCCGCTCCTACGACTGACGGGCGGGGCGCGCCGCGGCCGCCTCCGCCGCCCGCGTCAGACCATCGAGCGCCACGCCAGCGCGGCGGCGGCGAGCATGGCCAGCAGGCAGAGCGCCGCCACGAGGCCCAGCCGGCGCGGGGCCAGCGCCCAGCCCAGCGCGCGCAGGACCTCCCCCAGCCACGACCCCGCCAGCGGCGGGGCCGAGAACACGAAGGCCGCGAACAGCGCCGGCGCCGCCGCCAGCGCGAAACCGATCCCGTAGGAGCCGGTGAGCGCCAGCAGCGCGCCGTAGATCGCCGGATAGATCGTCATCGCCACCGAGGTGAAGGCCAGCACGCCGCCCGTCAGGCCGCCGACATGCCCCGGCGGCGCCAGCCGCGCGATCTCCGCCAGCAGCACGCCGTGCCAGCTGAGCGAGGTGACGTTGAACAGGACCGCGACCGCCAGCACCGCGCCCGGCCCCCAGGAGTCGTCGTAGAGCGCGGTCAGCGCCGCCGCCAGCGTCGCGAAGGCGCACAGGCCGCCCAGCACGATCCGGGGCGAGACCAGCGCGCTGCCCATCCAGCCCCACAGGACGCGCGCCCCGATCGCCGAGAAGCTGGCGACGGCGAAGGCCGTGCCGGCCTCGAACTCGCCGTAGTCCAGCCCGTCGATCAGGAAGAGGATGAAGAAGCCGGACCACACCGCCTGCAGCCCGCCGAGCGAGAAGGCGACGAAAACGAGGTCGCGCAGGTCCGGGGTCGAGACGACCGCCCGCATCGTCTGCGCCACGCCGGCGAAGGTGAAGCGCGTCTCCGGCTTGCGGTCGGAGTCGAAATGCGCCCGCAGCGGCTCCAGCGTCGCGGCGATGGCGTACACGACCAGGCCGAGGACGAGGGCCGTGCCCAGCGCGCCGAGCCGGATCGTCTCGCCGAGCGTCGCGCTGTAGAACACCAGCCCCAGCAGCGCCGGGATCAGCAGGCCGGCGATCAGGCTGCCCACCGGCACGCCGGTCTGCTTGATCGAGAAGACCAGCGGGGCCAGCCTGGGCGGGCAGAACCGCGCCAGGATGTGCGAACTCGCCGGCGTCGAGACCGAGGCCGCGCCCAGCAATATCGCGCCGAGCGGGTAGAGCCAGAGCAGGCCGGTCGCGGTCACGAACAGGCTCGCGCCCATGAAGACCAGGCACCACTGGCTCACGCGCAGCGCCCCCAGCTTCACGATCAGCGCGCCGCAGCCCATCGCCGCGCAGATCGCCGCGATGCTCTGGAGCGACAGGTAGAAGCCGAGCCAGGCGCGCGAAATCCCGAACTCCTCCGCCAGCCGGTCGGCGAGGAAGGGCATGACGATCTGGCAGACATAGGAGAACGCCTGCTGGACCAGCATCGAGAAGGTGGCCAGCGCCAGCACGGTCCGCCAGCCGAAACGCTCCATGTTCACCGGGCGAACGCCTCCGCCAGGAACGACTTGTCGCGGATCTGGATGTCGATCTCGGCCGCCATCCCCGGCGCGGCGAGCGGCGGCGGTTCGGGGAGGTCGATCCGCACCGGCACGCGCCGCGCGGTCCGGCCCGGCTTCGGCCCGGCGGCGCGGTCGGGCGCGAGGCCGGAGACGGTCGCCATGCCGACGCGCGCCACCTCGCCCCGGAAGGTCTCGAAGGGCAGGGCGTCGAACTCGACCGCCACCGGCTGGCCCGCGCGCAGGTGGCGCACCCGGTCCTCCTCGATATAGGCCTCGATCCAGACGCGCGCGGGGTCGTGCAGGACCAGGATTTCGTCGGCGTCCTCCACGTATTCGCCCTCGCGCCGGAAGACGCGGTCGATCACGCCGTCGATCGGGCTTTCGACGAAACGGTCGGCGAGGCCGACCTCCCGCTCCTCGATCCGCGCCTCCAGGCTCCGGGCCTCCAGTTCGGCGATGCGGACCTCCTCGTCGAGCACGGCGAGGCGGGCGCGCCCGGCCTCGACCTCGGCGACCTCGCGCTCGGCGACCCGGACGCGGGCGGCGGCGACGCTCGCCTCGCCCGCCAGCTCCATCGCCCGGTCCCGCGCCTCGTCCAGCGCGGCGCGGGAGGCGAGGTCGCGCGAAACCAGGTATTCGGTCCGCTCCAGCGTCCCGCGCGCGAGGTCGCGCCGCGCCGAGAGCGCGTCGCGTTCGGCCCGCAGCGCGCGCGTCCGTTCGCGCCCGGTGGCGGCGCGCGCCTCCAGGCCGGCCTCCAGCGCCGCCTTCTCCGCCGCCAGCCGGGCGCGCCGGGCCAGCGCGCTCGCGCGTTCGGCCTCCAGCGCCGCGATGGCGCGCCGGACCGCGTCCGCCTTCATGGCGACCAACGGCTGGCCGGCCCGCACCCGGTCGCCCTCGGCGACATGGATGGCCTCGATGACGCCGTTCACCGGGCTGGAGATGCGCGCCGGATCGGTGCGCACGCGGGCGTCGAAACCGTGCACATGGGTCATCCAGTGCAGGAGTTCGTAGGCGCCGATCCCCGCGGCCGCGACGGTCGCGAGCAGCGAGAGCCACTTCACCGCGCCGCGTTTTCGAGGGGTAAGCGCCATGGGGGCCGCCGGGGTTGCGCGCGGGCGGACCGCCGCCCGGCCCCCCGACTCAATCCAATTCGCCCCCGCCGGTCAAACGGCCGCGCCCCCGCAACGCCGGAAACCGCGACCGTGATGGGCGCGGGCGGCGGGAAGACAAGGCGTTGCACGAATTTACGGCCAACCTACAATGGCTTGGACGGTTATGAAAGCCGGTCGCCATAGCGAGAGAGAAACAGGCGCGATGCGAAACATACCCGGAACGACTGTTTTGGTGCTGGCCTCGGCGTTGGCCACGGCGTGCGTGCCGCAGGAAAAGGCGGCGCTTCTCGCGGAGGGGTCGGACCCTGTTCGATTCGCGGCGGCCGCGCCCATTGTGAATGTCGCCGCGCGCAAGGCCGCGCTTTCGAAACTCCCCCGCGCGGAACGAAAATTCTGGTGCAAAGGCTCGATGCGGAAAGCGCGGCTTGGCCGCACGGCCACGATTCGAGGCCCGATCAGGCATCAGAAATCGAACGCACAAGCCGCCAGCAACGCTCTCTTCGGCAACATCGCCGCCTACTACGCCGGAACCGGCGGTTCGACCGCACTGATTCGAGACACACTCGCCGAAGGCGCGCGTATCGGCGCATTTACGGAGCTGGCTCCCTATTCTCCGAAGGAATACCGCGACTACAACACCATGAACGAGCCTGTGTTCCAGGTCGCGAACTTCATGGTTTCGCTTGCGCACGCGTATTTGATCCTCAAGGAGGAGTATCCTCGCGACATAAACCTTCTTTCGGCCGTCGAGGGTTGGGGCGACCGCCTGTTTCAGGTAACGCACCAGGCTCGCGACGATTTCGTGGGGCGGGCGAAGGGGGTCGACCGGCGTGTCCTGATCGCGGCCGGATGGGCGCACTGGGGCGGAGCCACAAACAACCGGGATGCGCTCGCTCGGGCGGAACACTATTACAAACGCGCAATGCGGACCTTCGGGCGAGGTGGAAAGGATCGAATCTGGGAACACAAAGGCAAAAGGCGGATCTATTACATGAACATGACAACGGCCGCCGCCCTGACAACCGCCTATGCGCTCCATCGCGCGGGTGTTAACGATGTTTACACGATGGCCCCAAGCGGCGGAACGGTCGTCGAGGGCGCCGCGTGGTTGTGGGACAGGCTCGTCGAGGGAAGGTATTCCAATCTTCTCCGTCCCCGGAGTCAGGGAAGCCGTTCGGCGGCCTGGGTCGAGCTCTTCATTCGTGAGTTTCCCGACCATCCGTCCGCCGAAGGGATGCGAGCATGGCGTTCCAAGGCCACGGGTTCGCTCAGTGGGAACATGGGCGGCGGACCGACAACTTGCCTCTATCGCCGAATTCCCTGAGCTTCGCAAAAGTGGCGTGGCGCGCGGGCGGCGCTCCGCCGGGCGCGGTTTGCCGTTGGGCTGGACATCGGGGCGCGCGCGCGCGACATTGCGCCTGCTCGCCCGCCCGCGCGGCGCGAACCGGAAACCGGGCCGAAACGGAGATCGAAACATGGCGTCGCGACCCCAAGCCCGGAAAATCCGCCAGAACCTGTCGATCGGCGGCCGGCGCACCTCGCTCTCGCTGGAGGCCGCCGTCTGGGAGACGCTGACCGAAATCTGCCGGATCGAGGAAAAGAGCCTGGACGAGTTGTGCGACTCGATCGTCCGGGACGCCGCCGGCCGCGTCAGCATGGCCTCGGCGCTGCGCCTTCGCGCGCTGGGGTATTTCCGCGAGGCGGGCGCGGCCTCCCCCTCCGGCGGCTGACGCGCCCCGGCGGAGCGCCGGAGGCGGCGCGGCGGAACCTAGTCCGCGTCGGCCGCGACTTGCATCCGCACGATGCTGTCGGGCTTGGCCGGCGGCTCGCCCCGCGCGATCTTGTCCACGAACTCCATGCCCTCGGCGACCTGGCCCCAGACGGTGTACTGGCCGTCGAGGAACCGCGCGGCGGCGAAGCAGATGAAGAACTGGCTGTCGCCGCTGTTCGGGTCGCGCGCCCGCGCCATGCCGACCGTCCCGCGCAGGAAGGGGACCCTGGAGAACTCCGCCTCCAGCTTCCGGCCCGAACCGCCCATGCCCGTGCCGGTCGGGTCGCCGGTCTGCGCCATGAAGCCTTCGATGACGCGGTGGAAGACGATCCCGTCGTAGAAGCCCTCGCGCGCCAGTTCCTTGATGCGCGCGACATGTCCGGGCGCCACGTCCGGGCGCAGGTCGATGACGACGCGCCCGTCCTTCAGGTCGAGGTAAAGCTGGTTCTCGGGGTCGTTCGCCCCGGCGGCGTCGGCGGACATGAGGAGGACCAAGGCTCCGATCGTGGCGAGAAGACGGTGCATGGCAACCCCCCGTGAAAGCGGCTCGACCGCGCGCGCCCAACATACAGGCCGCGCCGGGCCGCGCAAGGGCTGTTTCCGCCGCCGGCCGCATGGTAGGCAGGCCGGCGCCGAGGGACACGGAAAGGGGAGCGCCGCACATGCCGCAGAGGACGCTGTTCTCCGAGGAGCACGAGGTGTTCCGCCAGTCGGTCCGCCGCTTCGTCGAGGCGGAGGTCGCGCCGCGCCACGAGGAGTGGGAGCGCGACGGCGTCGTGGACCGGGAGGTCTGGCGCGCGGCCGGCGCGCAAGGGCTGCTCTGCTGCTCCGTGCCGGAAGAGTACGGCGGGCCGGGCGGCGACTTCCTGCACAGCGTCGTGGTGATCGAGGAGCTCGCGCGCGTCGGCGCGAGCGGGCCGGCCTTCTCGCTCCATTCCGACATCGTGGTCCCCTACATCCAGGCCTACGGCAGCGAGGACCAGAAGCGCGAATGGCTGCCCCGCGCCGTTTCGGGCGAGACCGTCACGGCGATCGGCATGACGGAGCCGTCGGCCGGCTCCGACCTCCAGGCGATCCGGACCCGCGCCGAGCGCGACGGCAACCATCTCGTCCTGAACGGGCAGAAGCTCTACATCTCCAACGGCCAGATCGCCGACCTTTACATTATCGCCTGCAAGACCGACCCGGCGCTCGGCGGCAAGGGGATGTCGCTGGTCCTGGTCGAGGGGGACCGCGAGGGGTTCCGGCGCGGCCGCAACCTCGACAAGATCGGCTGCAAGGCGCAGGACACCTCGGAACTGTTCCTCGACGATGTGCGCGTCCCGACGACCAACCTGCTGGGCCGCGAGGGGCGCGGCTTCGCGCAGCTGATGGACCAGCTGCCGCAGGAGCGCCTGGTGGTCGCCGCGCGCTGCGCCGCGTCGATCGAGGCGGCGGTCGCGGAGACGCTGCGCTACACCGCCGAGCGGACCGCCTTCGGCCGGCGCCTCGTCGATTTCCAGAACACGCGCTTCAAGCTGGCCGAGGCGCGGACCGCCGCGATGGCGACCCGCGCCTTCGTGGACCAGTGCGTCGCCGCGCACATGGAGGGCGGCCTGTCGGCGGAGGACGCCGCCGCCGCCAAGCTGCACGCGACCGAGACGCTCGGCCGGGTGGTGGACGACTGCCTGCAGCTGCACGGCGGCTACGGCTACATGGCGGAAACGCCGATCGCCCGGGCCTGGGTGGACGCGCGCATGTCGCGCATCGCCGGCGGCTCCTCCGAGATCATGAAGGAGATCGTCGGCCGGGACCTGCTGGCCGGGATCGGGTAGGGCCGCCGGCCGGCCCGTCCCTCCGCGGGACGCCGCCGCCGCCGCCGCGTCAGTACATGTGCTGGCCGCCGTTGATCGAGAGCGTGGAGCCGGTCAGGAAGCCCGCGTCGTCCGCCACCAGGAAGACGACGCCGCGGGCGATCTCCTCGGCGCGGCCGAGCCGGCCGACCGGGATGCGCTCGACGATCTTCTCCAGCACGTTGGCCGGCACGGCGGCCACCATGTCGGTGTCGATATAGCCCGGCGCGATCGCGTTCACCGTGATGTTGTGGCGCGCGCCCTCCTGGGCCAGCGCCTTGGTGAAGCCGTGGATGCCGGACTTGGCGGCGGCGTAGTTCACCTGGCCGTACTGCCCGCCCTGGCCGTTGATCGAGCCGACATTGACCACCCGGCCGAACCGGCGCGACCGCATCCCGTCGATGACGGCGCGGCACATGTTGAAGCAGGAGCCGAGATTGGTGTCCACCACCTCGCGCCACATGTCGCGGTCCATCCGGTGCATCGTGCCGTCGCGGGTGATGCCGGCGTTGTTGACCAGCACATCGACGGGGCCGAGCGCCGCCTCGACCCGCGCCACGCCGGCGGCGCAGGCCGCGAAGTCCGAGACGTCCCACCGCCAGGCCGGCAGGCCCGTTTCGGCCGTGAACGCCGCCGCGCGGGCCTCGTTGCCGGCATAGTTCGCCGCGACGGCGTATCCCGCGTCCGCCAGCGCGACGCAGACCGCCTTGCCGATGCCCCGCGTCCCGCCCGTGACCAGCGCCACCCGCGCCATGTCCGCCTCCGTCTCTCCGTCGCCCGGCCGCCGCCCGGCTCAGTCGCGCGCGACGCACATGGCCACGCCCATGCCGCCGCCGATGCACAGCGTCGCCAGCCCCTTGCGCGCGTCGCGCCGGCGCATCTCGTGCAGCAGCGTGACCAGCACGCGCGCGCCCGAAGCGCCGATCGGGTGGCCGAGCGCGATGGCGCCGCCGTTCACGTTCACCTTGTCCGTGTCCCAGCCGAGATCGCGGTTGACCGCGCAGGCCTGGGCCGCGAAGGCCTCGTTCGCCTCGACCAGGTCGAGGTCGTCCACCCGCCAGCCGGCCTTTTCCAGCGCCGCCCGGCTGGCCGGGATCGGCCCGGTCCCCATGAAGGCGGGATCGACGCCGCAAGTGGCGAAGGAGGCGATCCGCGCGACCGGCTCGACGCCGCGCCGCGCCGCCTCCCCGGCCGACATGAGCACCAGCGCGGCGGCGCCGTCGTTGATGCCGGAGGCGTTGCCCGCCGTCACCGTGCCGTCGCGCGCGAAGGCCGGGCGCAGCTTGGCCAGCGCCTCCAGCGTCGTGCCGTGGCGCGGATGCTCGTCCGTGTCGACCTCGATGTCGCCCTTGCGGGTTTTCACGGTCACGGGAACGATCTCGTCGGCGAAGCGGCCGGCCTTCTGGGCCGCCTCCGCCTTGGCCTGGGAGGCCTGGGCGAAGCCGTCCTGCTCCCCGCGCCCGATCTGCCAGCGTTCGGCGACATTCTCGGCCGTGTTGCCCATGTGGTAGCCGTTGAAGTGGTCCCACAGCCCGTCCTTGATCATCGTATCGACGAGCGCGAGGTCGCCCATCTTCTGGCCGTTGCGCAGCATCTGGGCGTGGGGCGCGTTGCTCATGCTCTCCTGGCCGCCGGCGACGACGACCTCCGAGTCGCCGGCCCGGATCGCCTGGGCGCCCAGCGCGACGGCGCGCAGGCCGGAGCCGCAGACCTGGTTGATCGTCAGCGCCGTGCGCTCCTTCGGGATTCCGGCGGCCATGGCGGCCTGGCGGGCCGGGTTCATGCCGTTCGCCGCCGTCAGCACCTGGCCGAGGATCGCCTCGTCCGCGTCGGCGGCCGGGACGCCCGCCCGCGCCAGCGCCTCGCGGATCGCCGCCTCGCCCAGTTCGGCGGCCGACAACGCGGCGAGCGCGCCGCCGAAGGCCCCGATCGGGGTCCGCGCGGCGCCGGCGATAACGACATCGGTCATGGTCTTCTCCCTGGAGATGCGACTGCGCTCCGCATAGCCCGAATCGGGCGCGGACGCCAGCCCTTATGTTGCGCCGCACAAAATTTCCGCGCGAGAGGAAGAGGGGCGCGGCCGGGAGCGCGGCGGCGCGTTCAGGACGCGACGGAGCGCGACATGCAAGCCTAACAACGCAAGGCAGCCAGGCGAGGCACCGGCCCTCTCGGGCACCCGTCCTCTTATGCCCGCATAAAGGCGGGCGAACCCAGCTGCAAGGGCCAACCTACATCCGGCGCGGCGTGGCGCGCAACCGAAAAATTGTGCGTGCGGGCAAAAAAACACGCCCCCGCCCCTCAATACCGCTCGTCCGCCGGGGCGAGGAGGGGGAACGGGGAGAAGGCGCCGGGCGGGTCCGCGGGCGCGGCGGGGCGGAGTTGCGACGGCGCGACCTCGGCGTAGGCGTTGGCGCCGAGCAGGGCGAGCGCCATCCGCGCCTCCTCCTCCAGCAACTCCAGCATTCGGACGACCCCCGCCGCGCCGCCGGCCGCGAGGCCGTAACAGAGCATCCGGCCGAGGCCGACCCAGTGCGCGCCCATCGCCATCGCCTTCACGATGTCGGAGCCGCGCGAGAAGCCGCCGTCCACCGCCACCGCCGCCCGCCCGTCGACGGCCTCCACGACCTCCGGCAGGATTTCGATCGCGCCCCGGCCGTGGTCCAGCTGCCGCCCGCCGTGGTTGGAGACATAGACCGTGTCCACGCCGTGCTCGACCGTGATCCGCGCGTCCTCGGCCGTCGCGATGCCCTTCAGGACGAGGGGGAGCGCGTGCCGGCGCTTGTACCGCTCGATGTCCTTCCAGTTCAGCGCCGCCTGCCAGTCCGCGCCCGCGCCGGTGCGCCAGGGCTTGGCGAAGCGGTTGGCGATGTCGCGCTCGCGCCGGCTGTACCAGGCGGTGTCCACCGTGAGGCAGAAGGCGTCGTAGCCGGCGGCGGCGGCGCGTTCGACATAGGC